>NZ_CP154874.1:5000-2405000 GCF_041729615.1 Pseudomonas alcaligenes
ATCGCTCAACGGATAAAAGGTACTCCGGGGATAACAGGCTGATACCGCCCAAGAGTTCATATCGACGGCGGTGTTTGGCACCTCGATGTCGGCTCATCACATCCTGGGGCTGAAGCCGGTCCCAAGGGTATGGCTGTTCGCCATTTAAAGTGGTACGCGAGCTGGGTTTAGAACGTCGTGAGACAGTTCGGTCCCTATCTGCCGTGGACGTTTGAGATTTGAGAGGGGCTGACCTTAGTACGAGAGGACCGGGTTGGACGAACCTCTGGTGTTCCGGTTGTCACGCCAGTGGCACTGCCGGGTAGCTACGTTCGGAAAAGATAACCGCTGAAAGCATCTAAGCGGGAAACTTGCCTCAAGATGAGATCTCACTGGAGCCTTGAGCTCCCTAAAGGGCCGTCGAAGACTACGACGTTGATAGGTTGGGTGTGTAAGCGCTGTGAGGCGTTGAGCTAACCAATACTAATTGCCCGTGAGGCTTGACCATATAACACCCAAACAATCTGTAGATTGTCGGTGATGGTGAAGTCGACAAACGAACCGAAAGTTCGCTAAGAACCGCAAAGCCAAGATCACATACCCAATTCGCTGTGGCGGCTTAACACCGACACAGCAACCGAATTGCTTGACGACCATAGAGCGTTGGAACCACCTGATCCCATCCCGAACTCAGTAGTGAAACGACGCATCGCCGATGGTAGTGTGGGGTTTCCCCATGTGAGAGTAGGTCATCGTCAAGCTCCTATCCCCAAACCCCCATCCGCGAAAGCGGGTGGGGGTTTGGCCTTTATGGGCGAAATACTTTCCAGGACTGCTGTCTCGGCAGTCCGAGGGCAAAGTGCGCATCCCGCATGCGTGAATCGCGCGCATTAAAAAACCACCGCACCGGTGGCTTTTGCGTTTCTTCAGCGCTAGGGCAGGTCAGTCGCCGCGGTACTCACAGCCACTGGTGCAGGTCTCGTGTACGCGGATGCGTGACAGTTCCGGCAGTAGCGGCTTGAGTTCCTGCCAGATCCACTTGGCCAGATTCTCGCTGGTGGGGTTTTCCAGGCCGGGGATGTCGTTCAGGTAATTGTGGTCGAGGCGTTCGTAGATCGGCTTGAAGATCGCCTTGATCTCGGCGAAGTCGCGAATCCAGCCGGTGTGCGGATCGACCTCGCCCTCGATATAGATGGCGGCGCGGAAGGAGTGGCCATGCAGGCGGCCGCACTTGTGGCCCGCCGGCACATGCGGCAGGAGATGGGCGGATTCGAAGGTGAATTCTTTGAACAGTTCCAAGATAAACGCTCTGCTGGATAGGCCGCGAAGCGGCGTGAAGCTCGCCTGGCAGTTTACCAGTTCGGACGCTTGACGAGCCTGCCGCAGGCGATCGAACGTGCTGTTGAGCCAGCCGGCGAAGGCTGCAACTTGCCCCGGCAATTCACTAGGAGGGGCTCATCGCTCATGCTGCTTGCGGTCGCTGCGCGGGTGATGAAGTCCTCGGGCGAGTTGAGCAGGCCCTTCTCCTCCAGATCTCTGCAGTTGCTGGCGGGCGAATGCTTGCTGCCACTGCGGATGAACCGGCAGCCGCTGCCCTCGACGAAGGCGAGCAGTTCATTCACTTCCTTGCGGCCCTGCTCATCCAGAGCGGCCTGCACGTTGCCGCAGAAGATCAGGGTAGAAAGCGCCCGGCTTCGGCTTAGCGGCATGATTGCTTTCTGGCCGTACGTTCATAGAGGTTGCAGGCGTTCGCCCAGGCGACCGCTGTCGGCCAGTTCGAGGAACTCATCACCTAGGCGCTGGCTCTCGATCATTGCCTTGCGCCAGTAGCGTTCGCGTCCGCTATCGTCGCCTAGGTAGCGCTTGAAGTCGCTACGGTCCGGTAGCTTGCCATGGGGCAATTTGGCCAGATACTCGCGCGACGGCGCCAGCAGCAGCACGTCCTGCAGGCGCTCGGCGTCGCCGCGGCGCCAGGACAGGCCCTTGTCGAACCAGCCGGGGATGACCTTGTCGGTGAAGTGCGGATAGAGCACCACGCCATCGGCCTGGTAGGGCAAGTCGAGGTGATAGTCGAGCAGGCCACCGTCGCGGTAGGCGCCCGGTTCGAGGCCGGGGATCTCGCGGATCGCCTCCATCACCATGGGGATCGAGCCCGAGGCCAGCAGGGCGTGGCGTAGATTGTCCTCGGCGAGGGTATGAAAGTGCGAGCGGAAGTCGTTCAAGGCACCCAGTGGCGGCATCTGGCGGGCGTCGTGGAGGATTATCCGGTCGAAATGCCGGCCCAGGCGGCTGCGGCTCAGCAGGTTGTTGCCGATCACCGACGACAGGCCCAAGCCGAGCTTGCCGCGATGGTCATGCTGGAGCAGGCCGTGGCTGCGTACCACCACGATATTCAGGCGGTACAGCGGATTATCCAGCACCGCCGCGTCCTGGCCTTCGAGCAGGTCATCGAGCAGCTGCACACAGCTGCGCGATACCTCGGCCATGCTCACGCCCTTGGCGAAGCGCTGGCCGGTATACAGCTCGCCGAGGCGGCGGATACCGGCGCAGGGATCGGGCAGACAGGCACTGGCGAAACGCCAGGAGCCGATCGAGGCGCCGATCAGGGTGCGTTCGCGGGGTGCACGTGGCAGCCAGTCACCGAACAGGGCCAGATCGAGTCCCTGGATGCCGAGGCCCTTGGGGCCACCGGCGGCGCCAGGCAGAATAGCGACATCGGCTGGCCGCAGGCCCTGCTCGCGGATACGCCTCAGGGCGCGCTTGCCGGCGCGCAGGCTGAGGGCTGGGGACTTGATATGGATGGCGGTCATGCTCGGCTCCGTATTGCAGGCCAGCGATTATAGTGGCGTGCCGGTTCAGGCCAAGCGGCTTCAGCGGGTGAATACCCCGTCAGCTGTGAGTCTTGTGCGGATTCAGCTTGAATTAAGTCGGCATCGCTATCTTGGGCACCGTAGACAACAGACACCCCCAAGGAGAACACCATGAACAAGCTGACCAGTCTTTTTGCCATCGCGGCCCTCGCCACCACCGCCGGTATCGCCCAGGCTCGTGACCTGGGCCCGGACGAGGCGCTGAAGCTACGCGATGCAGGCACCATCCAGGATTTCCAGAAGCTCAACGCGGCTGCGCTGGCCAAGTACCCGGGCGGCAAGATCGAGGACACCGAACTGGAGCAGGAGCATGGCCGCTATGTCTATCAGGTCGAGCTGCGTGATGCCCAGGGCGTGCAGTGGGACGTGGAGCTGGACGCCACCAATGGCCAGATCCTGCAAGAGCACCGGGATGACTGATGAAGTTCGTGTTTCGCTATAGCGGCATCTTCGCCCTGATCGTCGCGGTACTGGCCCTCGATGCCCAGGCCCGCGATCTCGACCAGGATGAGGCTCTGCGCCTGCGCCAGGAGGGTGTCATCCGCCCCCTGGAAGATCTGATGGCACCGGCCCTGGGGCGTTACCCCGGGGCCGAGTTGCTGGAGGCGGAACTGGAAGAGGAGGATGACGTGCTGGTCTACGAGGTGGAGCTGCTGACCGCCGACGGCACCGTTCGCGAGTTGGAGCTGGATGCCCGTGACGGTCGTATCCTCAAGGACGAAGTGGAGGACTGATGCGCCTGTTGCTGGTGGAAGACCATGTGCCCCTGGCCGATGAACTGCTGGTCAGCCTCAAAGGGCAGGGCTATGCGGTGGACTGGCTGGCCGATGGCCGTGATGCCGCCTATCAGGGGGCAACCGAGCCTTATGACCTGATCATTCTCGACCTCGGCTTGCCGGGCAAGCCGGGGCTCGAGGTGCTGCGTGAGTGGCGCGCCGGCGGCCTGAGCACGCCCGTGCTGATTCTGACGGCGCGCGGTTCCTGGGCCGAGCGCATCGATGGTCTCAAGGCCGGCGCCGACGACTACCTGACCAAACCCTTCCATCCCGAAGAGCTGGCCCTGCGTATCCAGGCGCTGTTGCGCCGCGCCCACGGCCTGGCCAACCAGCCGCAGCTGGAGGCTGCCGGGCTGCAGCTGGACGAAAGCCGCCAGTGCGTGACGCGTGGCAGTGAGCAGATCGAGCTGACGTCCGCCGAGTTCCGCCTGCTGCGCTACTTCATGCTGCATCCCGGGCAGATCCTGTCCAAGAGCCAGCTGGCCGACCATCTCTATGATGGCGAGAGCGAGCGCGACTCCAATGTCCTGGAGGTGCATGTCAATCGCCTGCGCGGCAAGCTCGGGCGCGAGGTGATAGAGACCCGGCGTGGCCAGGGTTACCGTTACGCCGGGGTCGACACTTGAAGTCGATCCAACGTCGCCTCAGCCTGGGCCTGGCCAGTGTGCTGATCGTGGTGGGCCTGATCCTGGCGCAGAGCAGCCTGTGGCTGTTCGACCACAGCCTGCGCCGCTACCTGCAGGAAGACCTCAAGGACGAGACGCAGACCCTGCTGGTCGCCCTGGTGCGCGGCCAGAGCGGCGTGCAGCTGGACGAGCGGCGGCTGGACCCGACGTTCCAGCGGCCGTTTTCCGGCCACTACTTCCGTATCGATTTTGCCGACGAGACCTGGCGCTCGCGCTCCCTGTGGGATCGTGATATGCCCAAGCCTGCCCGCGCGGGCCTGCAGGACGGCCTGGGTGACGGTCCGCGGGGCCAGTTGCTGCTGGTCTATCGTGGCGACTATCAGCGTTTTGGTCAGCGTTTTTCCATCAGCGTGGCGCAGGACTACACGCCCATTCTGGAGAGCTTTCGTCGCCTGCAATGGCTGGGGCTGGGACTCGGCGCCGCCGCGCTGCTGCTGATCCTGCTGGCCCAGCGCTACACGGTGCGTTCGGCGCTGCGCCCGCTGGAACGGGTGCGCGAGCAGATTGCCCAGCTGCAGCAGGGCCGGCGCACCGAGCTGGACAGCCAGGTGCCGCAGGAGCTGGTGCCGCTGGTGGCGCAGGTCAATCACCTGCTGAGCCATACCGAGGACACCCTCAAGCGTTCGCGCAATGCGCTGGGCAATCTCGGGCATGCCTTGAAGACGCCGCTGGCGGTGCTGGTCAGCCTCAGCGAACGTGAGGAGTTGCGCGATCAGCCCGAGCTGCAGGTCACCCTGCGTGAGCAGCTGGGGCAGATCCGCCAGCGCCTGGAGCGCGAGCTGGGGCGCGCGCGCCTGGCTGGCGAGGCGCTACCGGGGGCGCATTTCGACTGTGCGGCGGAGCTGCCGGGGTTGTTCAGCACCCTGGGCATGATCCACAGCCACGGCCTGAAGCTGGAGTGGCAGGCCGAGCCCGGGCTGTGCCTGCCGTGGGACCGGGAAGACCTGCTCGAGCTGCTCGGCAATCTGCTGGACAACGCCTGCAAATGGGCCGATGCCGAAGTACGCCTGAGCCTGGTGCAGGAAGGCGAGGACTATCGGCTGTGGGTAGACGACGATGGGCCCGGAATCGCCCCCGAACGCCGCGAGGCGGTACTGGGGCGTGGCACCCGCCTGGACGAGCAGGTTGCCGGCCACGGCCTGGGCCTGGGCATCGTGCGTGACATGGTCGAGGCCTGGGGCGGCAGCCTGAGCCTCGAGGACAGCCCGCTGGGCGGGCTGCGGGTCGCGATCAGCCTGCCCGGGCGGCGCTGATCACATGCCGTTGGTGAAGGCCGGATTGCTCAGGTCGATGGCCGCGCGCACCGGCTTCAGCGCTTCGGCGTACTTGCCGAGGATGTCCAGGGCGTAGTCGGCGCGCTTGCGGATGCGCAGGTCGTCCTCGCCGCTGGCCTCGCCCTCGTTCAGCACCGCCTCCACCTGACGCACGATCAGGTGTTCCGGCAGGTAGGCGATGCGGCAGTTCTTGTAGCCCGAGGCGCGCAGTTCGCTGATCGGGTAGGCACCACCGATCCCCGAGGAAACCCCCACCAGCAACGCTGGCTTGTGCGCCAGTTCGGCCTTGCTGGCGTACAGGAAGAAGTTCTTCACGGCCGGGCAGGCCATGCCGTTCCATTCCGGGGCGATCACCACCAGCGCGTCGGCGGCGGCCAGCTGCTGCTGGTATTCGGTCCAGGGGCCCTTGTCGTCGGCCGGCCACAGCGGCAGGCCGCGTTCGCCGAGGTCGAGCAGGCTGCATTGCTCATGGCGGGTCAGGCCCAGCTCGATCAGGCGTTGGCGGAGGAAGCGGGCGACCTTGGCGGACTGGCTGCCACTGCGGCTGGAGCCGGCGATCAGGGCGATATTGAGCATGGCGAGAATTCCTGGCGAATGACTGCGCGCAGGCTACCGGCCGCTCTGGAACGAGGCAAGTGGCGGGGCGACAGGGATGTGGTCGGATGACGCCAGCGCCCCGGTCGGGGCGCGGCGCAGAGATAGAGTCAGACGCGGAACTGGTCCATCAGCCCCTGCTGGTGGTTGGCCAGGCTGTTCAGGTTCTGGCTGACCCGTGCCGACTCTTCGGCCTGGCTGGACAAGGCCTCGGTGACATCGCGAATGCTCGCCACGTTACGGTTGACCTCTTCGGCCACCGCACTCTGCTCCTCGGCGGCCGAGGCGATCTGCAGGTTCATGTCGTTGATCACGGTGACCGCGTCGCCGATGCGGCGCAGCGAGGTCACCGCCTGCTCGACCAGCTCGACACTGCCCTGGGCCTGCTTGTGGCTGCTGTGCATGGAGCCGACCACGTCGCGGGTGCCGCTCTGCAGGTTCTCGATCACCTGGCGGATTTCCTCCACCGAGTCCTGGGTGCGCTTGGCCAGGTTACGCACCTCGTCGGCGACCACGGCGAAGCCGCGGCCGGCCTCGCCGGCACGGGCCGCCTCGATGGCCGCGTTGAGGGCCAGCAGGTTGGTCTGCTCGGCGATGGCGCGGATCACTTCAAGTACCGAGCCGATCTGTTCGCTGCTGCTGGCCAGGGCTTCGACCTCGCTCATGGCGGAGCTGAGTTCGCTGGCCAACTGCTCGATGGACAGGGTGGTGCGGTCGATCACCGTCAGCCCTTCGCGGGCTGCGGCGTCGGCACTGCGCGCAGCATCGGCGGCCTGGGCGGCGTTGTTGGCCACGTCGTGGGCGGTTGCGCTCATTTCCTGGGAGGCGGTGGCCACCTGGTCCACTTCGCGGAACTGCTGCTGCATGCCGGCGCTGGTCTGGCTGGCGATGGCGGCGGACTGGTCGGCGGTGCTGCGGGCGTCCTGCACCGAGCGTTTCACGTCGGCGATGATCGGCTGCAGCTTGTCGAGGAAGCGGTTGAACCAGCCGGCCAGCTCGCCCAGCTCGTCCTGCTTGGCATAGTCCAGGCGGCGGGTCAGGTCGCCTTCGCCGCTGGCGATGTCGCGCAGCATGCCGGCCACGCCGAGGATGGGGCGGGTCACGCCACGCGCGGTCAGCCACATCAGGGCCAGGCCGACCAGGATGGCGAGCAGGCCGACCGCCAGGGAGAACAGCGAGTCGCCGGTGCGGCGCTCCTCCAGGCGCTGTTCGAGCTGCCTGGCCGGGCCGAGCAGGGTCTGCTGCGGAACCTCCAGCAGCACGCCCCAGGGCTGGGCCTCGGGAATCGGCAGCAGCGGCTCGAACACGCGCAGGACGCTGTCGTGTTCGAGGAACTCGGCGCGGCCACTGCCGAGCAGGGCCTTGATCTCGCTCTGGTGATCGCTGAAGGCATCCTCCAGCGGCTTGCCCAGCTTGCCGGCTTCACGGCTGTGGCCGGCCAGCAGGCCTGCGGGGCTGAGGATGCTGACATGGGCCTGGCCGTCGTAGAGCTCGCTGCTGGCCTTCTGGGCGATTTGCTGCAGGCTCTCCAGGCTGATGTCCACGCCCATCACGCCTATGACCTTGCCATTCTGCTCCAGCGGGAAGGCGATGCTGGTCATCAGCACCTGCTGGCCGTTGACCTCGTCGAAATAGGGGTCGAGTACGCAGGTCTTGCGGCTGTCGCGCGGGCAGGTGTACCAGGCGTTGTAGGGGGTGCCGCTGGGGCCGGCGGTGGTGTCCTGCAGCTGCGCTTCGTCCATCGACTCCGACTCCAGCGTGCCCGGCGTGCTCTGCGACCAGTAGAGGGAGAAGCGGCCCTTGTCGTTGCTGCCCAGTTCGGCCTGACCGGCGAACAGGTCGTCCTTGCCATCCAGACCGTTGGCCTCGAACACCAGATACAGGCCGAGCAGGTTGGGGTTGGCCTCCAGGGCCGAGCGCACCTGGCGGGTCATGTCCTCGCGCAGGTCGAAGGCATCGAGAAAGCGTTTCTCGGCCTGATCCTTGAGGAACAGCACCTGGCGCGAGAAGCCCTTGCCGTATTGGTAGGCGTCCATGAAGTAGCGCTGGATGCGGATCGCCTGCAGCTCACCGCGGGCGGCCATGCGCAGCCGCGCGGACTCTTCCAGCATGCCCGAACTGGCCGTGCGTACCAGCTGCGCGCTGCGCGTGGCCTGGTACAACGAGGCGCCTACCAGCAAGGTCACTATGGCCAGCAGACAGAGGCCGGCGAGCAGGGTGATTTTCCACTGGATAGACAGGCGGGACAGCATGGGCGGGTCCTTGTGAGTTCAGACTACTGAGTCATGTATCGGTAAGGGCGACGGAAGCTTGACCGATTTCATGGCCGACTTGAGCTACGGCGGAAAACCGCTGGGTGAGCTGACAGGAATTATGCACGCATTGCCCAGAATTTCGCACGCCGGATTCTTTGACAGAAGCTGACCGATCAGGCAGAGTCTTGCGCTTTTTTCCCGCCGCGCGCGGTTTGTGCAAGTCGGCAATTGGAGTCTCGCAATGAACGCAGTGGTAGTCGCAGTCGGCATCATGCTGGTCCTCAGTCTGTGCCGGGTGCACGTGGTGGTGGCGCTGATCGTCGGCGCCCTGGCCGGCGGTTTGCTCGGCGGCCTGGGGCTGGAGGGCTCGCTGGCCGCCTTCAATAAAGGCCTGGGCGGCGGTGCTACCGTGGCGCTGTCCTACGCGCTGCTCGGCGCCTTCGCCGTGGCCATCGCCAAGTCGGGCCTGGCCCATGCCCTTGCCGATCGGGCACTGGCGCTGGTGGGGAGCCAGCAGGAGCAGGGCGGTGGCGCGCTGAAGTGGCTGCTGGTCGGCCTGCTGCTGGCGGTATCGGTGTCCTCGCAGAACATCCTGCCGATCCACATTGCCTTCATCCCGCTGCTGGTGCCGCCGCTGCTGTATGTACTGAGCAAGCTGCAGATCGATCGCCGGCTGGTCGCCTGCGTCATCACCTTCGGCCTGATCACCCCCTACATGTTCCTGCCGGTGGGCTTCGGCAACATCTTCCTCAACGAGATCCTGCTGGCCAACGTGGCCAAGGCCGGGGTGGACGTCAGCGGGGTGAATGTCACCGAGGCCATGCTGATCCCGGCCGTCGGCATGCTGTTCGGCCTGCTGCTGGCGGTGTTCTTTAGCTACCGCGGCAAGCGCGAGTACGCCCTGCAGCCGATTGCCCAGGCCGAGCGGGTCGAGACGCGCTACAGCCCGCTGAGCCTGCTGGTGGCCGGCGTGGCGGTGGCCGTGGCGTTTGTCGTGCAGCTGTGGCTGGACTCGATGATAGTCGGGGCGCTGGCGGGCTTCGTGGTGTTCTCGGTGTCCGGCGTGGTGCGCTGGAAGGAGGCCGACGACCTGTTCACCGAAGGCATGAAGATGATGGCCATGATCGGCTTCATCATGATCGCCGCGCAGGGCTTTGCCGAGGTCATGAATGCCACCGGCGACGTGCAGGCGCTGGTGGATTCTTCGGCTGCTTGGATCGGCAACAGCAAGGCAATGGGCGCACTGCTGATGCTCCTGGTCGGGTTGCTGGTGACCATGGGCATCGGTTCGTCCTTCTCTACCGTGCCGATCATCGCCGCGATCTTCGTGCCGCTGGGGGTGCAACTGGGCTTCAGCCCGCTGGCGATCGTCTGCATCGTCGGTACCGCCGGCGCCCTGGGCGATGCCGGCTCGCCAGCCTCCGACTCGACGCTAGGCCCGACTTCGGGGCTGAACATCGACGGTCAGCACAACCACATCTGGGACACCGTGGTGCCGACCTTCCTGCACTACAACCTGCCGTTGCTGATGTTCGGCTGGGCCGCCGCCATGCTGCTCTAGGGCGCAAGCCGACACCCTGCGCTAAACCTAAGTGACCGCTCGGTCGCTTATGCAATCGACGGGGCTGCCGATAAACCGGCAGCCCCGTTTCGCTTTCGAATAGACGCCCTCCAGAGGAAAGGACAATGCGCCTCACACTGAAAAGCAAAATGCTCCTGCTGGCCCTGCTGCCGGTGATCCTGTTCGCCATCGTGCTCAGTGGCGCGGCGGCCAAGATTCTGCTCGATCTGGCCGAGGGCGAGGTCAAGGAGACGCGCGAGCGCCTGCTGCAGGAGAGTCGCCGCGAGCTGCAGCACTACATGCAGATCGCCATGGGCTCGGTGCAGGCGCTGTATGACGGCGCGAGCCAGGGCGACATGGCCAGCCGCGAGCAGGCCATCGCCATCCTCGCCAAGATCAAGTACGGCAAGGATGGCTACTTCTTCGGCTACGACTCCCAGGTGATCCGCCTGTTTCGCGGCGACAGCCCGGTGGATGTGGGCAAGAGCTTTACCGGCCGCCAGGACCCCAACGGCGTACGCGTCAACGATGAGCTCGTTCGCGTGGCCAAGGACGGCAGCAACTATGTGCAGTACAGCTCGCCGCTGCCGAACAACGAGAATGTGCTGGTACCCAAGCTGGCCTACAGCTACTACCTGCCCAAGTGGGACCTGGCCCTGGGCACGGCGGTCAACCTGGACGGCGTCGAGGCCCAGGTCGCCGAGGTCGAGGCGGCCATCGAGGAGCGTGTCAGCACCATCCTCACCAGCATCCTGGTGATCGCCGTGATCATGCTGGTGGTGTTCGGCATCCTCGGCCTGACCTTGAGCAACGCCTTCCTGCGTCCGCTGCAGCAGATCAAGGCCAACCTGGATGACATCGCCGCCGGCGAGGGTGATCTGACCCGCCGCCTGCCGGTTACCAGCCAGGACGAGCTGGGTGAACTGGCGGGTTCCTTCAACCGTTTCGTCGAGAAAATCCACGGCCTGGTGCGACAGATCGCCGAGATGACCACCCAGCTGACCGGCCTGGTTGGCGAGGTGGCCGCGCAGGCGCAGCGTTCCGAGCAGGCCATGGAGCGCCAGCGCCACGAGACCGACCAGGTGGCCACGGCGATCAACGAGATGTCCGCTGCCGCCCACGAGGTGGCGCGTAGCGCCCAGGGCGCGGCCGAGGCGGCGCAGCAGACCGACAACGAGGGCCAGGCGGCGAAGAAGGTGGTCGATGGCAGCATCGAGCGCATTCACGCCCTGGTCGAGGACATCCGCGAGAGCGGCGTGTCGCTGGACAACCTGCAGCAGGACGTGCAGTCCATCGTCAGCGTGCTCGACGTGATCCGCTCCATCGCCGAGCAGACCAACCTGCTGGCGCTCAACGCCGCCATCGAGGCGGCCCGCGCCGGCGAGGCCGGGCGTGGCTTCGCCGTGGTTGCCGACGAGGTGCGCGCGCTGGCCAGCCGCACCCAGCAGAGCACCCAGGAAATCCAGGGCATGATCGACCGCCTGCAGGGGGGCACCCGTGACGCCGTCACCGCCATGCGCCGCTCCAGCGATGCCGGCGAGATCACCAGCGAGCAGGCCAACCAGGCCGGCGCCTCGCTGGACGCCATCGCTCAGCTGATCGGCACCATCAATGCGATGAACGCGCAGATCGCCAGCGCCGCCGAGGAGCAGACCGCGGTGGCCGAGGAGATCAATCGCAGCGTGCACCAGATCGCCGTGGCGGTGGAAAGCGTGGCAGAGGAAACCCGTCACGGCGCCGAGACCTCGCGCAGCCTGGCCGGCCTGGGCGAGCGCCTGGGGGCGTTGGTGCGGCAGTTCCGTATCTGAGTACCTACACAACGAGCAAGGGCGCCCATGGGCGCCCTTGTTCATTCTGTTGCGGCCTGCACCGCTGACTCGGTCCAGTAGCCCGGATGAAATCCGGGGGCACATCTACCCGAATTTCATCCGGGCCACGCTTGCTTCACGGGTAGGGCTGGCACCTGTCGCGGATAGGTCTAGCCACGCTCAATAAAACGAGGGGCAGAAAGAACCCGGCCGGGGCCGGGGTCTTTGTGTGCTGGCGGCGCTCAGTGGACGACTGCCACCAGTCCGGCCTGCTGCACCAGTTCCAGCAGCGGCTGCGGGTAGACACCGAGGAAGAAGGCGAGCAGGGCGACGAACAGCAGCATGATGCCACCGGCGCGCTGGCCCCAGTTGAACGGCGCGTCGTGGCGCTTGAGGTTGGGCTCCTGCAGGAACAGGGTGACCATGACCCGCAGGTAGTAGAACACGCCGATGGCGCTACCCAGGATCAGGGTGCCCAGCAGCAGCCACTGTTGCGACTCGACACCGGCGGCGACCACGTAGAACTTGCCGATGAAGCCGGCGGTGAGCGGGATGCCGGCCAGCGACAGCATCATCACGGTGAGCACGGCGGTCAGGTACGGGCGGCGCCAGAACAGGCCGCGGTACTCGTACAGGGCATCGGCATCGCGGCCGCTGTAGGGCGTGGACATCAGGGTGATCACGCCGAAGGCACCCAGCGTGGTCAGCACGTAGGTGGCCAGGTACACGCCGATGGCCTCCACGGCCAGCCCCTTGCTGGCGATCAGGGCGATCAGCAGGTAGCCGAAGTGGGCTATCGAGGAGTAGCCGAGCAGGCGCTTGAGGTTGTTCTGCAGCAGCGCCAGCAGGTTACCGAACAGGATCGAGGCGATGGCCAGCAGGCTGAGCAGGTCGCTCAGCCAGCCGCCGGTGGTGACCGGCGACCCCTGGTACAGGCGCAGCAGCACGGCGAACACGGCGACCTTGCTGGCGGTGGCCAGGAAGGCGGCGACCGGTGCCGGGGCGCCTTCGTAGACGTCCGGGGTCCACAGGTGGAAGGGTACCAGCGACAGCTTGAAGGCCAGGCCGATCAGCATCATGCCGATGCCGATCTGGGCGATCAGGCTGGGCAGGCCGTCCGTAGCGAGTTTGTCGCCGATACCAGCGAAGCTCAGGCTGCCCGACTCGGCATACAGCAGGGCCATGCCGAACAGCAGGAAGGCGCTACCAGCGGCGGACAGCACCATGTACTTGATGCCGGCTTCCAGCGAGCGCTTGTTGAAGAAGGCGTAGGCGATCATGCCGTAGGTCGGCACCGACAGCAGTTCCAGGCCGATGAACAGGCCGGCCAGGTGCTGCGCGCTGACCAGTACCAGGCCGCCCAGGCCGGACAGCAGAATCAGCAGGTACAGCTCTTCGCGGTTGCCCGGGTAGCCCTGCTTGCCCGATTCGCCGCCCAGGTAGGCGTGGACCAGGGTGGTGCAGGCCAGGGTGGCGGCCAGCACCAGGGCCATGTAGTAGCAGGCGAACTTGTCCACCAGCAGCAGCGGGGTGACCTGCAGCGGCGTCACCTCCACGGCCGGGATCAGCGACAGCAGGGCCAGATTGAGGCCCAGCACCGAGAGGATGAAGGCCATGGCGTGGTTGCGTTTCCAGGCGATGGCCAGCATCACCACGATGATGGTGGCGCTGGTGACCAGCAGCGGCAGCAGCGCGATGAAGTGTTGAGTCGTCAGTTCCATAGCGCGTGATTACCGGACCGAAGCGAGTTGAGTGAGGGCGCCGCTGAACCATTGCTGCACGCCGTGCATGCTGGCCGCGGAGGTGTCGAGCACCGGCTGCGGGTAGACGCCGAGCAGGATCAGCAGCACCGCCAGGCCCAGCACCATGTACAGCTCGCGGGCCTTGAGGGCCTGCAGCGGGGCATCGGACTTGGCCGGGCCGAAGTAGGCGCGGTGGATCATCGCCAGCGAGTAGACCGAGCCCAGCACCAGGCCGCAGGCGGCCAGGACCACGACCCAGGGCGCGGCCGGGAAGCTGCCGATCAGGATCAGGAATTCGCCGACGAAGTTGCCGGTGCCCGGCAGGCCGAGCGCCGCGGCGGCGAAGAACAGGCTCACCGCCGGCAGCCAGGGCAGACGGGCCCAGATACCGCCCATCTCGCGCATGTCACGGGTGTGCAGGCGCTCGTAGAGCTGGCCGCAGAGGATGAACAGCGCCGCAGCGGACAGGCCGTGCGCCATCATCTGCACCACGGCGCCCTGCAGGGCGATGTGGCTGCCGGAGTAGATGGCGATCAGCACGAAGCCCATGTGCGAAACGCTGGAGTAGGCCACCAGGCGCTTGATGTCGGTCTGCGCGAACGACAGGAAGGCGCCGTAGGCGATGGCGAACACACCCAGCCACATGGCGATCGGCGCGAACTCGGCCGAGGCGTTGGGGAAGAGCGGCAGGGCGAAGCGCATCAGGCCGTAGGCGGCGGTTTTCAGCAGGATGCCGGCGAGGTCCACGGAGCCGGCAGTCGGGGCCTGGGCGTGGGCGTCCGGCAGCCAGGAGTGCACCGGCACTACCGGGAACTTCACGGCGAAGGCGGCGAAGAAGCCGAGCATCAGCAGGTACTCGGTACCGGCGGGCAGCTGGGTCTTGAGCAGGTCTTCGTAGTTGAAGGTGAGCACGCCGGTGACGTTGTAGTTGATCAGCACCAGGGCGAGGATCGCCACCAGCATGATCAGGCCGCTGGCCTGGGTGAAGATGAAGAACTTGGTGGCGGCGTTGATCCGCGAGTGACCCTTGCTGCCGCTATGACCCCAGAGCGCGATGAGGAAGTACATCGGCACCAGCATCATTTCCCAGAAGAAGAAGAACAGGAACAGGTCGATGGCGAGGAACACGCCGACCACGCCGCCGAGGATCCACATCAGGTTGAGGTGGAAGAATCCGACGCGGTTCTGGATTTCGTTCCACGAGCACAGCACCGACAGCACGCCGAGCAGGCCGGTGAGGACGATCATCAGCACCGACAGGCCGTCGAGGCCGAGGTGGATGCTGATGCCGAGACGCTCGATCCACTGCACCTGGAACTCGGCGGCCCAGGCCAGCTCGGCGCCGGGGGCCGGGGCCAGGCTGAAGTCGGCGCTGGCCCACAGCCACAGGCCGAGGCCGAACAGCAGGCCCATGGTCAGCAGGGCGATCCAGCGCGGCAGCGTGTTGCCAAAGCGCTCGGTCTGCCAGCACAGCAGGCCACCGATGAAGGGAATCAGGATTAGCCAGGGGAGAATCATCAGGCTGTTTTCCTTAACTCAGAAAGAGGAGGGCGGCGAGTACCAGCACGGCACCCCCGGCGATCGAAGTGGCGTACCAGCGCACCTGGCCGGTCTGGCTGCGGGCCAGCAGGGCGTTGCCGCCACGGGCCAGGCGCGGCACCAGGCCGATGCTCAGGTCGATCGGATCGCGACCGAGCAGACGGCAGATCAGCAGGTAGGGCTGGACGAACAGCTTGTCGTAGAGCCAGTCGAAGCCCCAGGCGGCGAACCACCAGGCCGACAGGAAGCGGCCCGGAGCGCTCTGTGCAACGGTCGTGGCGAAGGTGCGCTTGCCGAGGAACAGCATTGCGGCCAGGAGGATACCGGCCAGGGCAATGGCGCCCGAGGCGATCTCCAGGCCGTGCTTGGCCTCGCCACCGGCGTGACCGATGCTCTGCGGCAGCACACCGGCCAGCGGCGGGGTGATCAGCGCGCCGACGAAGGTCGAGAGCACGATCAGAGTGGCCAGCGGCAGGTTGTGGGCCAGGCCGTGACCGGCATGGGCCTCGGTCTTCTGCTCGCCATGGAAGGCGATGAAGATCAGGCGGAAGGTGTAGATCGAGGTCAGGAAGGCACCTGCCAGACCCGCGTAGAGCAGCTCGCTGTGACCACTGGCGAAGGCTTCCCAGAGGATCTCGTCCTTCGAGTAGAAGCCGGCGGTGACCAGCGGCAGCGCGGCCAGGGCGGCGCCACCGACGACGAAGCTGGCGTAGGCCAGCGGCAGCTTCTTCCACAGGCCGCCCATCTTGAAGATGTTCTGCTCGTGGTGGCAGGCATGGATCACCGCACCGGAGGCGAGGAACAGCAAGGCCTTGAAGAAAGCGTGGGTCATCAGGTGGAAGATCGCCGCATCCCAGGCCTGCACGCCGAGGGCGAGGAACATGTAGCCGATCTGGCTCATGGTCGAGTAGGCGAGTATGCGCTTGATGTCGGTCTGTACCAGGGCGGCGAAACCGGCCAGCACCAGGGTCACGGCGCCGACTATGCCGACCAGCTCGAGAATCTCGGGGGTCAGCAGGAACAGGCCGTGGGTACGGGCGATCAGGTACACGCCCGCGGTCACCATGGTGGCGGCGTGAATGAGTGCGGAGACCGGGGTCGGACCGGCCATCGCGTCGGCCAGCCAGGTCTGCAGCGGCAGCTGGGCGGATTTGCCCACCGCACCGCCGAGCAGCATCAGGGTGGCGACCCACAGCCAGGTATCACCGGCCACGTACTTCTGCGGCGCCAGCACCATCAGCTCCTGGATGTTCAGGGTGCCGAGGTTGAGGAACAGCAGGAACAGGCCAATCATCAGGAACACGTCGCCGATGCGGGTGACGATGAACGCCTTGAGCGCCGCGTTACCGTTGGGCACGTGCTTGTAATAGAAGCCGATCAGCAGGTACGAGCACAGGCCCACGCCTTCCCAGCCGAAGAACAGCACCAGCAGGTTGTCGCCGAGTACCAGCAGCAACATGCTGAAGATGAACAGGTTGGTGTAGGCGAAGAAGCGCGAGTAGCCCTCTTCACCGCGCATGTACCAGCTGGCGAACAGGTGGATCAGGAAGCCGACGCCGGTGACCACGCCGAGCATGGTGGCCGACAGGCCGTCCAGGTGCAGAGTGAAGCTCGGCGCCAGGTTGCCGACGTTCATCCACTGCCACAGCGTCTGGGTGTAGACGCCACCCGCCGGCAGGCTGAGGAATTGCAGGATGACCCAGGCGGCACTCAGGGCGGCCAGGCCGACCGAGCCGACGCCGATCAGGGCGGCGGTGTTTTCCGAGAGTCGCCCGCGGGAGAAGGCCAGCAGGAACCAGCCGAGCAGCGGGAAGAGCAGGGTAAGGAATAGAAGGTTCATCCGCGCATCTCGCTGGCAGCGTCGACATCGAGGGTGTGGAAGCGGCGATACAGCTGCAGCAGGATCGCCAGGCCAATGCTGGCCTCGGCGGCTGCCAGGGTGATCACCAGAATGAACATCACCTGGCCGTCAGGCTGCACCCAGCGGCTGCCGGCGACGACGAAGGCGAGGGCGGTGGCGTTCATCATCACTTCCAGGCTCATCAGCACGAAGAGGATGTTGCGGCGCACCATCAGGCCGATCAGGCCCAGGCTGAACAGCACGGCGGCCAGCGCCAGGCCGTGTTCCAGGGGAATGGCATTCATGCGGTGGGCTCCTTGGCTTCGTGGCGGCCCAGGTGGTAGGCGGCGACCAGGGCGGCGAGCAGCAGCATGGAGGCCAGCTCGACCACCAGCAGGTAGGGGCCGAACAGGCTGATGCCGACGGCCTTGGCATCGACGGTTTCAAGGCCGATGGCGGCACCGCTCGGGGTGGCGAACAGGGCGTACAGCAGCTGCGCCAGCAACAGGGCGGAGAGGATGGCCGGACCGGTCCAGATGCCGGGCTTGAGCCACTTCTTCTCCTGCTCTACGGCTTCCTGGCCGAGGTTGAGCATCATCACCACGAAGACGAACAGCACCATGATGGCGCCGGCGTAGACGATGATTTCCAGGGCGCCGGCAAACGGCGCACCCAGGGCGAAGAACGTGCAGGCCACGGCCAGCAGGGAAACGATCAGGTTGAGCAGGGCATGTACCGGGTTGGTCCCGGTAATGACCATCACAGTAGAGGCCACGGCGACACCCGCGGCGAGGTAGAAAGCAAACTCCATCATCCTCTCCTCAGGGCAGCAGGCCTTTGACGTTGATCGGTTCGGCTTCGCTCTGCGCGGCGCCTTTCGGCTTGCCGGCGATGGCCATGCCGGACACCCGGTAGAAGTTGTAGTCCGGGTTCTTGCCCGGCCCGCTGATCAGCAGGTCTTCCTTCTCGTAGACCAGGTCCTGGCGCTTGAACTCGCCCATCTCGAAGTCCGGGGTGAGCTGGATTGCGGTGGTCGGGCAAGCTTCCTCGCACAGGCCGCAGAAGATGCAGCGCGAGAAGTTGATGCGGAAGAACTCCGGGTACCAGCGACCGTCCTCGGTCTCGGCCTTCTGCAGCGAGATGCAGCCGACCGGGCAGGCCACGGCGCACAGGTTGCAGGCCACGCAGCGTTCCTCGCCGTCGGGGTCGCGGGTCAGCACGATGCGGCCGCGGTAGCGCGGCGGCAGGTACACCGGCTCTTCCGGGTATTGCAGGGTGTCGCGCTTGCGGAAGCCGTGGCCGAAGATCATCACCAGGCTGCGCAGTTGGGTCCAGGTGCCGTGCACCACGTCCCAGATGTACTTGAACATGAGTGTTTCTCCTTACTGGGCCGCGGCCAGCACGAGCGCGCCGGTCACCAGCAGGTTGATCAGGGTCAGCGGCAGGCAGAACTTCCAGCTGAACGCCATGACCTGGTCATACCGCGGGCGCGGGATAGAGGCGCGCAGCAGGATGAAGATCATGATGAAGAAGCAGGTCTTCAGGGCGAACCAGAAGAACGGGATCTGCGGCAGGATGCCGAACGGGCCGTGCCAGCCGCCGAAGAACAGGGTCACCAGCAGGGCCGAGATGGTCACGATGCCGATGTACTCGCCGACGAAGAACATGCCCCATTTCATACCGGCATATTCGATGTGGTAACCGTCGGCCAGCTCCTGCTCCGCTTCCGGCTGGTCGAACGGGTGACGGTGAGTCACGGCCACGCCGGCGATGAAGAAGGTACAGAAGCCGAAGAACTGCGGAATGATGAACCACAGGTTTTCGGCCTGGTAGTCGACGATATCGCGCAGGTTGAACGAGCCGACCTGTGCCACCACGCCCATCAGCGCCAGGGCCAGGAACACCTCGTAGGAGATGGTCTGCGCCGAGGCGCGCAGGCTGCCGAGCAGGGCGTACTTGTTGGCGCTGGACCAGCCGGCGAACAGCACGGCGTAGACCGACAGGCCGGCCATGGCGAAGAAGAACAGGATGCCGATGTTCAGGTCCGCCACGCCCCAGGTCGGGGTGACCGGGATGATCGCGAAGGCCATCAGCATGGCGGCGAAGGCGATCATCGGCGCGATCATGAAGATGAACTTGTCGGCGAACGGCGGCGTCCAGTCCTCCTTGAAGAACATCTTGATCATGTCGGCGGCGATCTGGAACATGCCGAACGGGCCCACGCGGTTGGGGCCGTAGCGGTCCTGCCACCAGCCGAGCAGGCGACGTTCGACGAAGCTCAGCAGAGCGCCGCAGACCACCACCACCAGCAGGATGACGATGGCCTTGAGGACGGCGACCAGCACGTCGATCAGTTCGGGCGTCAGCCAGCTCATTGCGCGGCCTCCTGGGTTCCTACAAGACCGAGAGCGGTTGCAGTGGCGCCGGCGAGGGCCGCCGGAATGCCAGCGAAACCGGCCGGCAGGCCGACCAGGCCCAGGGCCAGGTCTTCGCTGACCTTCACCGGCAGGCGCAGGGCCTGGCCGTTGACGTTGAGGCTGAGCAGCGCGCCGTCGCCCGCGCCCAGGCGCTCGGCCTCGGCCTTGGCCAGGGCGACGTAGGCGGGCTGGATGCGCTCCTGCACGGGAGCTGCGCGCGACGAGTTCTCCTCGCTGCCGAACAGGTGGTGCATCGGCACCACCTGCCAGGTGCCCTGGGCCGGGGCGAAGGCGCCCGGTACGGCAAACCAGGCCAGGGTTTTGCCCTGCGACTCGATCAGACGTACGCCCGGATCACCGGCGCGCAGATGGCCGCCGACTTCGTCCTGGAACTTGTTCCAGGCCTGCGGCGAGTTCCAGCCCGGCGACCAGGCGAACGGCACCTGCTGACGCGGCTCGGCACTGCCGGCGTAGCCTTCCATGGAGAAGGCGAAGGCGCTGTCCTGGTCCTGCGGCTGGCGCGGCTCGTGCACGCTGATGTTGGCGCGCATGGCGGTACGGCCGCTGTAGCGGTGCGGCTCGCGCGCCAGCTTGAGGCCCTTGATGCGGAACGAGGCGCTCGGCGCGGCGTCCTTGATCGCGGCCAGCACGGAGCTGCTGGCAGCAACGGCCTCGGTGACCTGATCCAGCTGGGTCCAGTCCACGGCCTTGCCCTGCAGGGTGCTGTGCAGCGCGTGCATCCAGCGCCAGCCCTCGCGCACCAGGATGTTGCTGTCGTAGTAGCTCGGCTCGAACACCTGGAAGAAGCGCTGGGCGCGGCCTTCCTGGCTGACCAGGGTGCCATCGCCTTCGGCGAAGCTGGCGGCGGACAGCACCAGGTGGGCGCGGGCCACGGTCGCGGTCTGCTGGTGGTCGGCGACTATCACTGCCTTGGCGGCGGCCAGGGCGGCATCGACCTTGGCGGCATCGGCGCGGCGATACAGGTCGTTCTCCAGCACCACCACGGCGTCGGCTTTGCCTGCGGTCAGGGCTTCCAGTGCGGCGTCGACCGACTTCCCACCGAACTCTTCACCCAGAAGCAGTGCCAGGCCCATGCTGTTGGCTTCCGGCACCACCAGGCTGATGGAGGCGTTCTTCTCGCGGTTCTTCAGGGCCTGGGCGATGTTGGCCGCAGCCTCGATGATGCTCTTCTCGCCCAGCGAGGCGCCGCTGACGATCAGCGGACGCTTGCCAGCCAGCAGGGCCTCGGCGATCAGCTGCACCAGTTCCATGGCTTCGCTGTCCAGGCCGGTCACCGCGGGGGCGCTCGGGTCGATGGCGTGGGCCACGGCGAAGCCGATGCGCGCCAAGTCGGCCGGGGCTGCGTGCACACAGGCTTCAGCCACGTCATCCAGGCGGGTGGCGTCGACGCTGGCGATAAACAGCGGATTCAGCGCGTCTTGAGCGACGTTCTGCACCGCAGCCATGTGCCAGTCCTGGATCTTCATCGAGGCGGCGATTTCGGTGGCCTTGCCCTTGACCGACTGGCGCAGGGCCAGGGCGATGCGCGCGGCGGTCTGGGTCAGATCCTCGCCGAGAACGAACACGGCGTCGTGGTCTTCGATCTCGCGGATCGACGGCACCGGCAGCGGACCGTTCTGCAGCACGTCGCGGATCAGGCGCAGGTTGTCCAGCTCGACGGCGCCGATGCCGCTGTAGAAGTTGGCCTCGCCGACCAGCTCGCGCAGGGCGTGGTTGCTTTCCAGGCTGGCGCGCGGCGAGCCGATGCCGATCACACGCTTGCCCTTGAGCAGCTCGGCGGCCTTGTCCAGCGCGGCGTCGATGCCGAGCTTCTGGCTGCCCAGCAGCGGCTGGCGCGGACGGTCGTCACGGTTGGTGTAGCCGTAGCCGAAGCGGCCGCGGTCACACAGGAAGTAGTGGTTCACCGAGCCGTTGAAGCGGTTCTCGATGCGGCGGATCTCGCCGTAGCGTTCGCCGGGGCTGATGTTGCAGCCGCTGGAGCAGCCATGGCAGATGCTCGGGGCGAACTGCATGTCCCACTTGCGGTTGTAGCGCTCGGAGTGGGTCTTGTCGGTGAACACGCCGGTAGGGCAGACCTCGGTGAGGTTGCCGGAGAATTCGCTCTCCAGCACGCCGTCCTCGACGCGGCCGAAGTACACGTTGTCGTGTGCGCCGTAGACGCCCAGGTCGGTGCCGCCGGCGTAGTCCTTGTAGTAGCGCACGCAGCGGTAGCAGGCGATGCAGCGGTTCATCTCGTGGGATATGAACGGGCCGAGCTGCTGGTTCTGGTGGGTACGCTTGGTGAAGCGGTACCGGCGCTGGTTGTGGCCGGTCATCACCGTCATGTCCTGCAGGTGGCAGTGACCGCCTTCCTCGCACACCGGGCAGTCGTGCGGGTGGTTGGTCATCAGCCACTCGACGACGCTGGCGCGGAACTGCTTGGCCTCCTCGTCGTCGATGCTGATCCAGGTGTTGTCGGTCGCCGGCGTCATGCAGGACATGACCAGGCGGCCGCGCTTGTCGTTCTCGTCGGTGTACTGCTTCACCGCGCACTGGCGGCAGGCGCCGACGCTGCCCAGCGCCGGGTGCCAGCAGAAGTAGGGGATGTCGAGACCGAGGGACAGACAGGCCTGCAGCAGGTTGTCCGCACCATCGACTTCGAAATCTTTGCCGTCTACGTGGATAGTGGCCATGGTTCAGGTTTCTTCTTACCCGTCGAAACGGGCTTGGCTAATGGAATCACGGTGCGCGGGCTGGCCCGCGCGAATTCTTCAGGCCGGGGCGAACTGCGCCGCGGCGGCCGGAGCGGCGCTGCTGGACACGCCAGCCTCGAACTCCGGACGGAAGTACTTGATCGCACTGCCCAGCGGCTCGACGGCACCCGGTGCGTGGGCGCAGAAGGTCTTGCCTGGGCCGAGGAAGTTCACCAGCTGCAGCAGGGTGTCGATGTCCTGCTGGGTGCCCTGGCCACGCTCCAGCGCGCGGAGGATCTTCACGCTCCACGGCAGGCCGTCGCGGCACGGGGTGCACCAGCCGCAGGACTCGCGGGCGAAGAACTCTTCCATGTTGCGCAGCAGCGAGACCATGTTGACCGAGTCATCCACGGCCAGGGCCAGGCCGGTACCCATGCGGGTGCCGACCTTGGCGATGCCGCCGGCGAACATCGCTGCATCCAGGTGCTCGGGCAGCAGGAAACCGGTACCGGCGCCGCCGGGCTGCCAGCACTTCAGCTTGTAACCGTCGCGCATGCCGCCGGCGTAGTCCTCGAACAGCTCGCGGGCCGGGATGCCGAACGGCAGCTCCCACAGGCCGGGGTTCTTCACCTTGCCGGAGAAGCCCATCAGCTTGGTGCCCATGTCTTCGCTGCCCGGGCGGGCCAGGGTCTTGTACCAGTCGACGCCGTTGGCGACGATCGCCGGCACGTTGCACAGGGTCTCGACGTTGTTCACGCAGGTCGGCTTGCCCCACACGCCGACGGCGGCGGGGAAGGGCGGCTTGGAGCGCGGGTTGGCGCGGCGACCTTCCAGGGAGTTGATCAGCGCGGTTTCTTCACCGCAGATATAGCGCCCTGCACCGGTGTGGACGAACAGCTCGAAGTCGAAGCCGCTGCCGAGGATGTTCTTGCCCAGCAGGCCGGCGGCCTTGGCCTCGGCGATGGCGCGATTGAGGTTGGCCGCCGCGTCGACGTACTCGCCGCGCAGGAAGATGTAGCCGCGGTAGGCCTTGAGCGCGCGCGCGGAGATCAGCATGCCTTCCACCAGCAGGTGCGGCAGCTGCTCCATGAGCAGGCGATCCTTCCAGGTGTTGGGCTCCATTTCGTCCGCGTTGCACAGCAGGTAGCGGATGTTCATGGATTCGTCGGCCGGCATCAGGCCCCACTTCACGCCGGTGGGGAAGCCCGCACCGCCGCGGCCCTTGAGGCCGGAGTCCTTGACCGTCTGCACGATGTCGGCCTGGGCCATTTCGCTCAGGGCCTTGCGCGCGGCGGCGTAGCCGTTCTTTGCCTGGTATTCCTCCAGCCACACCGGTTGGGCGTCGTCACGCAGGCGCCAGGTCAGCGGATGGGTTTCTTCGCTGCGGGCGATGCGGTTGATCGGGCCGACGGAGGTGAGGGTCTTCATGCGTAGGACTCCAGCAGCTGGGCGATGCCGTCGGCATCGAGGTTGCCGTAGGTGTCGTCGTCGATCATCACCGCCGGGGCCTTGTCGCAGTTGCCCAGGCAGCACACCGGCAGCAGGGTGAAGCGGCCGTCGGCGGTGGTCTGGCCGGGGACGATGCCCAGCTTGTCCTTGAGGCTGCCGAGCAGGTTCTCGTGGCCGCCGATGAAGCAGGTCATGCTGTCGCACACGCGGATGATGTGGCGACCCACCGGCACGCGGAAGATCTGGCTGTAGAAGGTGGCCACGCCCTCGACGTCGCTGGCGGGAATGCCGAGGATGTCGGCGATGGCGTAGATGGCGCCGTCCGGCACCCAGCCACGCTGCTTCTGCACGATCTTCAGCGCTTCGATGGACGCCGCGCGCGGGTCCTCGTAGTGGTGCATTTCGTGTTCGATGGCGTCGTGCTCGGCCTGGCTGAGTTCGAAGCGGTCGGTCTGGATCAGGTTGGTCTGGCTCATGTGATTAGCGGTCCACGTCGGCCATAACGAAATCGATGCTACCCAGGTAGGCGATCAGGTCCGCGATCATGCTGCCGCGGATCACCGAGGGGATCTGCTGCAGGTGCGCGAAGCTGGGCGTCCGGATGCGCGTGCGGTAGCTCATGGTGCTGCCGTCGCTGGTCAGGTAGTAGCTGTTTATGCCCTTGGTCGCCTCGATCATCTGGAAGCTCTCGTTGGCCGGCATGACCGGGCCCCAGGAGACTTGCAGGAAGTGGGTGATCAGGGTCTCGATGTGCTGCAGGGTGCGCTCTTTCGGCGGCGGCGTAGTCAGCGGGTGATCCGCCTTGTACGGGCCTTCCGGCATGTTGCGCAGGCACTGGTCGATGATGCGGATGCTCTGGCGCATCTCCTCGACGCGGACCATGCAGCGGTCGTAGGCGTCACCGTTGTGGGCCAGCGGCACTTCGAACTCGAAGTTCTGGTAGCCGGAGTAGGGGCGTGCCTTGCGCAGGTCGAAGTCCAGGCCGGTGGAGCGCAGGCCGGCGCCGGTGACGCCCCATTCCAGCGCTTCCTTGGTGTTGTACTGGGCCACGCCCTTGGTACGACCGATCAGGATGCTGTTCTTCAGGGCGGCCTTGGTGTACTCGTCGAGGCGCTTGGGCAGCCAGTCGACGAATTCCTTGACCAGCTTGTCCCAGCCACGTGGCAGGTCGTGGGCGACGCCGCCGATGCGGTACCAGGCCGGGTGCAGGCGGAAGCCGGTGATGGCCTCGATCACCTTGTAGGCGCGCTGGCGGTCGGTGAAGGTGAAGAACACCGGAGTCATGGCGCCGACGTCCTGGATATAGGTACCGAGGAACAGCAGGTGGCTGGTGATGCGGAAGAACTCGGCGAGCATCACGCGGATGAAGTCGACGCGGTCCGGCACCTTGATCCCGGCCAGCTTCTCCACGGCCAGCACGTAAGGCAGGTTGTTCATCACCCCGCCGAGGTAGTCGATGCGGTCGGTGTAGGGGATGAAACTGTGCCAGGACTGGCGCTCGGCCATCTTCTCGGCGCCACGGTGGTGGTAACCGATGTCCGGGACGCAGTCGATGATCTCCTCGCCGTCCAGCTGCAGGATGATGCGGAAGGCACCATGGGCGGAGGGGTGGTTGGGGCCGAGGTTGAGGAACATGTAGTCCTCGTGCTCGCCATGGCGCTTCATGCCCCAGTCTTCCGGCTTGAAGCGCGCGGCTTCCTCTTCCAGCTGCTGCTTGGCCAGGGTCAGGCTGAACGGATCGAATTCGGTGGCGCGCGCCGGGTAGTCCTTGCGCAGCGGGTGACCTTCCCAGGTCGGCGGCATCATGATGCGGGTCAGGTGCGGGTGGCCCTGGAAGGTGATTCCGTAGAGGTCCCAGACCTCACGCTCGTACCAGTTGGCGTTGGGCCAGATGCCGGTGACGGTCGGCACGTTGAGATCGCCTTCTTTCAAGGCGACCTTGATCATGATGTCGCTGTTACGCTCGATCGACATCAGGTGATAGAACACGCTGAAGTCTGCGCCCGGCAGGCCGCGGCGCTGGGTGCGCAGGCGCTCGTCGACGCCATGCAGGTCGTACAGCATGACATAGGGGCGCGGCAGGTTGCGCAGGAAGGTCAGCACGTTGATCAGGCGATCACGGGCGACCCACAGCACCGGCATGCCGGTGCGGGTGCTCTGGACGGTGAAGGTCTCGGCACCGAAACGGGAGTTCAGTTCGACGACCACGTCCTGGTCATCGGCCTTGTAGGGTGGAACGGACAGAATGCTGTCTGCAGTCATGGTCTCGGTCGCTATCGGCGGTATACGGCATCAGTGAGCGGGCGCGGGCGCCGGCTCACACTTCGTCGGGGCTGCGCAGATTGGTCACGGCGATGCGCTCGGCGCGACGCTGCTCCTTCTGCGACGGCATTTCGGCACGGTAGATACCTTGGTCGCCGACGACCCAGGACAGCGGTCGGCGCTCCTGGCCGATGGACTCCTGCAACAGCATCAGGCCTTGCAGGAATGCCTCGGGGCGGGGCGGGCAGCCGGGAATATAGACGTCCACCGGGAGGAACTTGTCGACCCCCTGGACCACAGAATAGATGTCGTACATGCCGCCGGAGTTGGCGCACGAACCCATGGAGATGACCCACTTGGGTTCCAGCATCTGCTCGTAGAGACGCTGGATGATCGGCGCCATCTTGATGAAGCAGGTACCGGCGATAACCATGAAGTCGGCTTGGCGCGGTGACGCACGAATGACTTCGGCGCCGAAACGAGCAATGTCGTGCGGCGCGGTGAAGGCCGTGGTCATTTCCACGTAGCAGCAGGACAAACCGAAGTTGTACGGCCACAGGGAGTTCTTGCGCCCCCAGTTCACCGCACCGTTGAGCACATCTTCGAGCTTGCCCATGAAGATGTTCTTGTGGACCTGATCTTCCAGCAGCGGGTCGGCTACGGTCTCCCGCGAGCCGATCGGATACTGCTCGTTAGGCGCATCCGGATCGATCCGAGTAAGTTTGTATTGCATCGCCAAAGCCTCATTGTTTTAGCTTCGCCTGCCGATTGCGACGGCCTTCGGGTGCCCAGTCGAGCGCACCGATACGCCAAAGATAGACAAGACCAGCCAACAGAATTGCTATGAAAACTGTAGCTTCGATCAGGCCGGCCCAGCCGCTTTCGCGCACCGAGACCGCCCAAGCGAAGAGAAAGAGGGCTTCAACGTCGAAGATCACGAAGAGCATCGCGACCAGATAGAACTTTGCCGAGAGGCGCAGGCGCGCGCTGCCGACCGGGAGCATGCCGGACTCGAACGGGTCGTTCTTGCTGCGTCCCCAGGCCTTGCTGCCGAGCAGGCTGGACAGGCCGAGCATGAAGGCGATGAGTCCGAAGACTCCGAGCAGGAATACAGCGAAGGCCCAGTTATGGGACATGGTCGATACCGCATCAGGCATGCCGGTACTCCTTGGGTAAAGGGACGGCTTCTTTTAATGATCGCAGCCGCCAATGGAAGCGGCTCCGCGAAGTAGTGTGTCGGCAATTTTATGCCGGCTGCGCGAGGTAAGTAAATTTTTCCGAATAAAAAAATGAACGCCTTGCCGCCATCTGATGCTGCAGGTGGCCGTCTGGTGCGGGCTGCAGGCGGTCCTGCGGCTTTGGTCTTAGGCGGGCATGACGCTTTTCTGAAAGAGTCTGTCGGTAATTGTTTACAGTCGCCCTATTAATTGATGCTTGAGCGGATCGCAGTGTTTTATTACGGGCGCTTAATTGTCCAGCAGATGCTGTTTTCGCTGAAAGGTATAAGCGAAGGAGTGCATGGCGTATCGCTGGCGATGGGGTAGATGCGGCTGAGGCAGGGCTTTCTGTAGTCGTGAATGCGACGAAGCCCCGGCATCGCTGCCGGGGCTTCGTCTGATAACACCTGCGGCTTGGGCCGCAGAGCCGGTTCCTATTAGTGGAACTGGTTCATGGTGTTGTCTTTACCGCTGGCCTTCAGAGCAGCTTCGCCAGCGAAGTACTCCTTGTGGTTGTCGCCGATGTCGGAGCCAGCCATGTTCTGGTGCTTGACGCAGGCGATACCCTGGCGCAGTTCCTGACGCTGCACGCCTTTCACGTAGGCCAGCATGCCCTGGTCGGCGAAGTAGCCCTTGGCCAGGTTGTCGGTCGACAGTGCGGCGGTGTGGTAGGTCGGCAGGGTGATCAGGTGGTGGAAGATGCCGGCGTGGGCGGAACCGTCACGCTGGAAGGTACGGATCTTCTCGTCAGCGATCTGAGCCAGTTCGGTCTCGTCGTACTCGACGCTCATCAGCTTGGCGCGGTCGTAGGCGGAGACGTCCTTGCCTTCGGCAACCATGGCATCGAATACCTGCTGGCGGAAGTTCAGGGTCCAGTTGAAGGACGGGCTGTTGTTGTAAACCAGCTTGGCGTTCGGGATGACCTGGCGGATGCGGTCAACCATGCCCTTGATCTGGCCAACGTGCGGCTTCTCGGTTTCGATCCACAGCAGGTCGGCGCCGTTCTGCAGGCTGGTGATGCAGTCCAGGACGCAGCGGTCTTCGCCGGTGCCAGCGCGGAACTGGAACAGGTTGGACGGCAGGCGCTTCGGACGCAGCAGTTTGCCACCGCGGTTGATTACGACGTCGCCGTTCTTCAGTTCGGCAGCGGACACTTCTTCGCAGTCCAGGAAGGAGTTGTACTGGTCGCCCAGGTCGCCCGGCTCTTTGGTTACGGCGATCTGCTTGGTCAGGCCGGCACCCAGGGAGTCGGTACGAGCAACGATCACGCCGTTGTCGATACCCAGTTCCAGGAAGGCGTAGCGAACGGCAGCGATCTTGGCGAGGAAGTCGGCGTGCGGAACGGTCACTTTGCCGTCCTGGTGGCCGCACTGCTTCTCGTCGGAAACCTGGTTCTCGATCTGGATGCAGCAGGCGCCGGCTTCGATCATGCGCTTGGCCAGCAGGTAGGTGGCTTCCGGGTTGCCGAAGCCGGCGTCGATGTCGGCGATGATCGGGACGATGTGGGTCTCGTAGTTGTCGATCTGGTTCTGGATCTCGGCGGCCTTGGCGTTGTCGCCGGCAGCGCGAGCAGCGTCCAGGGCGGTGAACAGCAGGTCCAGTTCGCGGCTGTCAGCCTGGCGCAGGAAGGTGTACAGCTCTTCGATCAGGTCGGAAACGGCAGTCTTCTCGTGCATGGACTGGTCCGGCAGCGGGCCGAAGTCGGAGCGCAGGGCGGCGACCATCCAGCCGGACAGGTACAGGTAGCGCTTGTTGGTGGTGCCCAGGTGCTTCTTGATGGCGATCAGCTTCTGCTGACCGATGAAGCCGTGCCAGCAACCCAGGGACTGGGTGTACTTGGACGAGTCGGCGTCGTACTCGGCCATGTCTTTGCGCATGATGTCAGCGGTGTACTGGGCGATTTCCAGACCGGTCTTGAAGCGGTTCTGAGCGCGCATGCGAGCGACGGACTCAGGGTTGATCGCGCTCCAGCTGCTGCCTGCGGCTTCTTTCAGAGCGGCAACGGCTTTGATGTCGTTTTGATAAGCTGACATGGTCAATCCTTCAAAGTATGAGTTTGGTTGAGCACCGACTTCCCACCCAAAACCAACGTGCAAAAAAGCTGCAGTGTTGCGGGCGACACAGGGCGGAACTTCGAGATATTGACGGGGACGAGTGTGCAGCGGAGGGGGAGGAGAGGACGAAACAAGACAGTCCGGGCGAACAGTGACTGCGGCTTACCGGCTCGTGGATGCCGTTGGGCGGTGCAGGTTCTCTGGTCAGGCGGTCTGGCTGATAACGCTTAGGCTTCCCCGTCCCTCAGGACAACTTTCGTTCCAGTCGCAACCTCGTTGAAACGCCTTGTGGGCTGTTAGAACACGGACCGCCCCGAATGGTGGTACGGGATCGATCTGGAGGCTCTGCAAGAGAGCCCCTGGCTAGCGGGAGCGAGGCCATGATGCGCTTTCAAACGGGCGTTCGTCAATCATTTTGTAGTGCTTTTTTTGAGCAACTACATGAATGGCGAGGCGACTTTAGTCGAGTGCCTCGACCCTGATGCGCATGCTCATGTCGTTGCTGCCGCGGGTGGAGTGGCGGCGCAGGAAGCCGGAGTCATCGCCCTGGCTCTGCTGGCTGACGCCGCCGAGGGGGATCCATTCGCCCAGGCGACCGCTGACCCGGGTGTCGGTGCTCTGCACATCGATCACGCCCGGCTGATAGGGGTTCACCCTGTCGTTGTTGGCGCTGATGTTCAGGTGGACCCTGTCGCCGCTCAGGGTGGCGGTGACGTAGAAGCCCTGGGTGACGTTGCGATACTCGGTGTTCTGGTAGACCTGGCCGTAGGGGCCGACGCTGGTGCTGGTCAGGGGCACGCTCTGGCCCACCTGGATCAGCGCCGGGTAGCCCTCGGTGGCCTGCACCTGCTGGGTGCCGCCGCTGTTGCTGCTGGTCGAGCGGCGAATGATGCGCACCTGGTCGCGGCCCTGGACTTCGCCACGCCCGGCGATCACTTCGACGTCGCCGGCGCTGGCACTGCCATCGACGCGATAGCCGTCGCGGTCCTCCAGGCTCTGCTCGCTGGTGTCCACGCTGATCAACAGGCGGCGCGGGGCCTTGTCCAGTTGGCCGAGCAGGTCGCGGATCTCGGCGATCTTCTCCGGCGCGGCATTGATCAGCAGCTGGTTGCCATAGCTACTGGCCTTGCCCTGGCCATCGAGTGCGGCCTGCACCAGTGGCAGGACCTCGTCGGCGCTGCGGTAGTTGAGCTGGATCAGCTCGGTGGCGGCCTGTAGAGGCAGGCTGAGGCCGAGCAGCAGGGCGAGCAGGCAGTGGCGCAGGCTCATAGCAGGAAACTCCGCAGGTCGGGGTCGAGAAGGCTGAGATCCCAGGCCTGGTCGAACTGCGCCTGGCGCTGGCGCACGCGGCCGGGATCGTTGTACAGGGCATAGCCGGCGTACTGCTCGGGCTGCTCGCGCAGCAGCAGGCCACGGTCGTCGGCCAGCAGGTAGGCACATTCGTCGGCCGGATGGTCCGGGTTGATCCGGCGGATATGCAGGTTGCTGGTGATGCGCCGGGCCAGGTTGAGCAGGCGGTGGCCCTGGCGAACCGGCTTGCCGACATCGCGCACCAGGATGCGCAGGCGATTCTTCGGGCTGGCCAGGAGGAACTGGGTGCAGGCCTGCTGCACGCTGCTGTGGCTGTACAGCCAGGCTTCCAGGTCCGGGCTGTACAGGCACAGGTTCTGCCGGGCTTGCAGCAGCAGGGCCAGGGCGTGCGCCTGGGCCTGTTCCGGTCTGCTGAAGCGCTCCAGGTCGACGTGGCTGCCGAGCACGAAGGGCGCTGGCTCGCGGGGTTCCGCGGTGATACCGGGCTGGTTGTCCGGGTTGTGCACGGCAAAACGCCCCGGCGACTGGAAATCGATGGCCGGCAGTTCCGGTTCGTTCGCGTCGATCGGGGCGTTTTCTTCGCTCATGCTGTGGTCCTAGTCGCTATGGCGCACCATCAGTACGTGGGGGATACCCGCTTCGAGGTACTCGTCGCCTTCGATGCGAAAGCCCAGCCGCTCGTAGAAGGCGGCGGCGTGGACCTGGGCGCTGAGCTTCTGCACCCGCTGGCCGCGCTGCTCGGCGGCGGCGATGGCGGCCTGCATCAGGGCATCGCCGACCTTCAGGCCGCGCCAGTCCTTGAGCACCGAAACCCGGCCGATCTGCCCGTCGGCCAGCAGGCGCGCGGTGCCGATCGGGTAATCGCCTTCGAGGGCGAGGAAGTGCACGGCCTCGCTGTCCTCGTCATCCCATTCCAGTTCCGCCGGCACGGCCTGCTCGGCGATGAAGACTGCTTCGCGGATGCGCCGCAGGTCGGCGTTGTCCTTCTGCCAGTGGGCGAGGCGGACGTGGATCTCACTCATCAGCAAACTCCAAACTTCCTTGCTGGACCAGTTCGCGCACAAGTGTACGCCCGTCCTCGTCCGCCAACCAAGGCGCCAGGTTGTCGGCGTGCAGGGCATCGGCAGCGCAGATCAGGCGCAGCAGCTCCTTGAGGTGGGCCGGCAGCAGGCGGCTCTGGCCGCTGGCGAACAGCACCAGGCCGACGTCCACTTCGCTCCAGGCCAGGCGTGCGCTGGGGTTGCGTACCAGCACGGCGCCGTCTTCGAGGGCGGCGAGGAAGTCCTGCTCCTCGATTTCCGGGCCGTTGACCAGCTCCGGGTAGCGCGGCTCGGTCATGAACTGGCCGAACCAGGTCAGCAGCAGGCGCTCGTCGCTCATGTGCTCGGTCAGCAGCGCTTTGAGGCGGTCGAGGGCATCCTGCTGGATCTGATGCGGGTCGCTGGTCGGCGCCATGCCGGCGTCGCTGTAGCGCTCCTCGTCCGGCAGGAACTGGGCGAGGAAGTCGGTGAAGTGGGTCAGTACCTCGGCGGCGCTGGGGGCGCGGAAGCCCACCGAGTAGGTCATGCAGTCATCCTCGGCGATGCCGTAGTGGGCCAGGCGCGGCGGCAGGTAGAGCATGTCGCCGGGCTCCAGTACCCATTCGTCGGTCTGCTCGAAGTCGGCGAGGATGCGCAGGTCGGCGTGCGCCAGCAGTTTGCTGTCGGCATCGCACATCTGGCCGATCTTCCAGCGGCGCTGGCCTTCGGCCTGCAGCAGGAATACGTCGTAGTTGTCGAAATGCGGGCCGACGCTGCCGCCCGGCGCGGCGAAGCTGATCATCAGGTCGTCGATACGCCAGCTGGGCAGGAAGCCGAAGTCCTTGAGCACTTCGGCCACTTCCGGGACGAACTGGTCGACGGCCTGCACCAGCAGGGTCCAGTCGCGCTCCGGCAGCTGGCTGAAGGTGTCTTCGGCGAAGGGGCCGCGGCGCAGCTCCCAGGGGTGGGCGCCGTGCTCCAGCACCAGGCGCGACTCGACTTCCTCTTCCAGGGCCAGGCCGGCCAGCTCGTCGGCGCTGATCGGGCTCTCGAAGCCGGGGATGGCCTGGCGCACCAGCAGGGGCTTCTGCTGCCAGTAGTCACGCAGGAACTCGCGAGGAGTAAGGCCGCCCAGCAGCTGCAGAGGAGTATCAGGATTCATGGCTAAGCCCTTGAAAGAAGTGAAATGGCTAAAACAAAAACGCCCGGCTCAGCCGGGCGTTGGAGAGGCTGGTGGCGCTCAGATGCGCTTGGCCTGGGCGACGGCGTTGCCGATGTAGCGCGCCGGGGTGAGCTCTTTGAGTTCCTCCTTGGCGGCTGCCGGCATGTCCAGGCCATCGATGAAGGTGAGCAGCGCCTCGGGGCTGATGCCCTTGCCGCGGGTCAGCTCCTTGAGCTTCTCGTAGGGATTCTCGATGGCGTAGCGGCGCATCACGGTCTGGATCGGCTCGGCCAGGACTTCCCAGCAGGCGTCCAGGTCTTCGGCGATGCGTGCCTCGTTCAGCTCCAGCTTGCCGATGCCCTTGAGGCTGGCTTCGTAGGCGATGACGCTGTGGGCGAAGCCGACGCCGAGGTTGCGCAGCACGGTGGAGTCGGTCAGGTCGCGCTGCCAGCGCGAGATTGGCAGCTTGCTGGCCAGGTGCTGGAAGATCGCGTTGGCGATGCCCAGGTTGCCTTCGGAGTTCTCGAAGTCGATCGGGTTGACCTTGTGCGGCATGGTCGAGGAGCCGATCTCACCGGCCACGGTCTTCTGCTTGAAGTAGCCGAGGGAGATGTAGCCCCACACGTCGCGGTCGAAGTCGATGAGGATGGTGTTGAAGCGGGCGATGGCGTCGAACAGCTCGGCGATGTAGTCGTGCGGCTCGATCTGCGTGGTGTAGGGGTTCCACTGCAGGCCCAGGTCGCCTTCGATGAACTGCTTGGCGTTGGCCTCCCAGTCGATCTGCGGGTAGGCGGACAGGTGGGCGTTGTAGTTGCCCACGGCACCGTTGATCTTGCCCAGCAGCGGCACGGCGGCCACCTGGGCGATCTGCCGCTCCAGGCGGTAGACGACGTTGGCCAGTTCCTTGCCCAGGGTGGTCGGCGAGGCCGGCTGGCCGTGGGTGCGCGACAGCATCGGCACGCCGGCGAACTTGACGGCCAGCTCGCGGATGGCGCCGGCGATCTGCTTCATCAGCGGCAGCAGCACGTTGTCGCGGCCCTCACGCAGCATCAGGGCGTGGGACAGGTTGTTGATGTCCTCGCTGGTGCAGGCGAAGTGGATGAATTCGCTGACCTTGGCCAGTTCCGGCAGCTTGGCGGCCTGCTCCTTGAGCAGGTACTCCACGGCCTTGACGTCGTGGTTGGTGGTGCGCTCGATCTCTTTCACGCGCTCGGCGTGTTCGATGGCGAAGTTCTCGGCCAGCTCGTCGAGCAGGGTGTTGGCTTCGGCGGAGAAGGGGGCCACTTCGGCGACGCCTTCATGGGCGGCCAGGCGCTGCAGCCAGCGGACTTCGACCATGACGCGGAAGCGGATCAGGCCGTATTCGCTGAAGATCGGGCGCAGGGCGCTGGTTTTGCCGGCGTAGCGGCCATCGACGGGGGAAACCGCGGTGAGCGAGGAGAGCTGCATGGAGGCGTTCTCGGACAGGTCGGTCAACGAAAAGGGCGCACATCATACATGAAGTCGCCCGTGCTGGCCCGCCCGATTAGCGGGCGGCCGGGCGGCGGGCGATGGACAGCAGGCTGGAGGCGAAGATCAGCGCGGCGCCGATCAGCGAGCTGAGGTCCGGCATCTCGCCCCAGCGCAGCCAGGCGATGACGCCGGCGAAGACAATGGCGAGGTAGGCGAAGGGGCCGATCAGTCCGGGCGGGGCTAGGCCGTAGGCCTTGGACATGACGATCTGGCTGACCGTGGCGAGCAGGCCGATCACCAGCAGCAGGCCGAGCTGGTGCGAATCCAGCGGCTGCCAGGCCCAGGTCAGCGGCACCGCGGAGATCAGCGCGCTGAACAGCGAGAAGTAGAAGACGATGCGGAAGGCCGGCTCGCTGTCGCTCATCTCGCGGATGGAGACGAAGGCGAAGGCAGCCAGGATGCTGGCCGCCAGGCCGACCAGCGCCTGGCTGTCGAGCAATGCCTGGCTGGGCTTGGCCACCAGCAGCACGCCGACCAGGCCGATGCCGGTGGTGATGAGCATGCGCTTGGTCAGCGGCTCCTTGAGCAGCCACCAGGCCAGCACCGGGGTGAACACCGGCGCCGAGTAGGTGAAGAGCATGGCGTCGGCCAGCGGCAGGTGGGCGATGGCATAGAAGAAGCAGTACATCGCCGCCAGCCCGTAGCCGGTGCGCCACAGGTGCGACCTGATGCGGCCGGTCTTCAGTGGCGCGGCGCCCTTGAGCAGCAGCAGCGGCAGGAAGAACAGCACGCCGACCAGGTTGCGGAAGAACACCACCGACTCGTTGTTGACCCCGCTGGAGACTTCGCGGATGCCCACGCCCATCAGCGAGAACAGCAGGGCGGAGAGCGCCAGCAGCAGGGCACCCTGTACCGGCTTCACGCTGCGGCTGGGGATGCTCACCTCAGCCTCGCAGCAGCGGGTAGAGTTCCTTGAGCAGCTTGCCGCGGCTGAACACCAGCTGCCAGCGATGGCCGCCGAGCTGGCGCCACAGGCGCGCGGAGCGGATGCCGGTGAGCAGCAGGGCGCGCACCTTGGCCGCGACCGCCGGCTGTTGCAGGAAGCGCATGTCGCCATGCACCTGGATGCGCTGGCGGAAGGTGCTGATGGTGTCCTGGTACAGCGCGCCACAGGCGGACACCACGTTGTCGTGGGTCAGACCGAAGTGTTCGACCTGGTTCTGGATCTGGTCCAGGCGATTGCCGATCACTTGCAGCAGGTCGTCGCGCTTGGCCAGCTGGCGCTCTAGGCCGAGCAGGGCCAGGGCGTAGCGCAGCGGTTCGCGTTGCAGGCTGGCCGGATTGCGCTCCAGGGCGCCGACCAGGGCCTTGTAGCCTTCCCGCAGGTTGAGGTCGTCGCCGCCGTAGACCTCCAGGGTACTCTTCGGGTCGCGCACCAGCAGGCTGCCGAGCAGGCAGCCGACCTGGGCGTCGCTGATCTGGCCGGTACGCGCCAGCTTGTCCACCAGGCTGGCGGCCTGGAACACGGCGGAGAGGGCCAGCAGCTGTTCCTGGGTCGGACTCATGCGCGCGGCGCTCCCTCGACACAGGGTTCGGCGACTTCGATCACGCCACCACCGAGGCAAACCTCGCCGTCGTAGAACACCACGGACTGGCCCGGGGTGACTGCGCGCTGCGGCTCGTCGAACAGGGCACGGTAGCCGTTTGCGGTTTTCTCCAGGGTGCAGCTCTGGTCGGCCTGGCGATAGCGCACCTTGGCAGTGAGGCGGCGTGGGCTGGACAGGTCGACCGGGTTGACCCAGTAGATGTCCGAGGCGAGCAGGGCGCGGGAGAACAGCCAGGGGTGGTCGTTGCCCTGGCCGACGATCAGCACGTTACGGGTCAGGTCCTTGTGCAGCACATACCAGGGCTCGTCGCCGGCGTTCTTCATGCCGCCGATGCCCAGGCCCTGGCGCTGGCCGATGGTGTGGTACATCAGGCCGACATGGCGGCCGATCACCTGGCCCTCGGTGGTCTCGATATCACCCGGCTGGGCCGGCAGGTACTGCTTGAGGAAGTCGCTGAAGCGGCGCTCGCCGATGAAGCAGATGCCGGTCGAGTCCTTCTTCTTGGCCGTGGCCAGCTGGTACTTCTCGGCGATGGCGCGCACCTGCGGCTTCTCCAGTTCGCCGACCGGGAACAGGGTGCGGCCGATCTGCTCGCCGCCGACGGCGTGCAGGAAGTAGCTCTGGTCCTTGTTCGGGTCGAGGCCCTTGAGCAGCTCGCTACGGCCGTCGACATCGCGGCGGCGCACATAGTGGCCGGTGGCGATCAGGTCGGCACCGAGCGACAGGGCGTAGTCGAGGAAGGCTTTGAACTTGATCTCGCGGTTGCACAGGATGTCCGGGTTCGGCGTGCGCCCGGCCTTGTATTCGGCGAGGAAGTGCTCGAACACGTTGTCCCAGTACTCGGCAGCGAAGTTGGCGGTGTGCAGCTTGATGCCGATGCGGTCGCACACGGCCTGGGCGTCGGCCAGGTCGGTCATGGCGGTGCAATATTCGGTGCCGTCGTCCTCTTCCCAGTTCTTCATGAACAGGCCCTCGACCTGGTAGCCCTGTTCGAGCAGCAGGAGGGCGGAAACGGAGGAGTCGACGCCGCCGGACATGCCGACTATCACTCGGGTATTGGCTGGTTCGCGCATGGGGATCGGGACAGGGTGACTGCGGAAAGCTTGCGATTCTATCAGGAGCGGGCGCTGCTCGGCGAATCAGGCCGGGCCGCGATCGCCCGGGTCGCGGATCAGGCTGAGCGGGTGGCGCTCGCCTGCCAGGTAGTCGTCGATGCAGCGCAGCACCAGTTCGCTGCGCCAGCGCTCTGGCTGGGCGGCCAGTTCCTCGCGGGTCAGCCAGCGCGGGCCGAGGATGCCTTCGTCCAGTGGCGCCTCCGGCAGGTGGCGCAGCGGCCTGGCGGCGAAGCACACACGCTGGTAGGTCACGCCGTTGCTCGGCGCGGTGTACAGGTAGATGCCGGTGACTGCGGTCAGCTCAACTTCCCAGCCGGTTTCCTCTAGCGTCTCGCGCAGGGCTGCGGCGATGAGACTTTCGTCGGCTTCCAGGTGGCCGGCAGGCTGGTTTAATACCGCCTGGCCGCCGGCCAGCTCCTCGACCAGAAGGAAGCGGCCCTGGTCCTCGACCACGGTGGCAACGGTGACGTGTGGGGTGAAACGCATTGCAATGAACCTCCGCGAGTCTGCGGCAACTATTGGCCGAGGCTTGGATCGAAGCAATCTGGAGCCAAGCTGCTAGGATTGAAGTCGCCCCAAGAAGGCTTTTTGTAGCGCTGATGTAGTTTGACTACATGTTTGGCGCGAACCCAGTATTCAAGCAGTCTAGGCTGTCGCTGGGCTGTCAGTAAATGGCGAAAAGTGCGTGACTTTCTGTAGAAAAACTACAAGAATGCAGCACCTTTCCGAGACCCAGAAGTATCGTCCGCCGCATTACCCGTGCGGTGGATTGTCAGACCACGAAAACAAACGGAGTCCAGCATGGGATACCAGAAGATCCAGGTGCCTGCGAACGGCGAAAAGATCACCGTCAACGCCGACATGACCTTGAATGTACCGAACAACCCGATCATCCCGTTCATCGAGGGTGATGGCATCGGTGTCGATATCAGCCCGGTGATGATCAAGGTCGTCGACGCTGCCGTTGAAAAAGCCTATGCCGGCCAGCGCAAGATCGCCTGGATGGAAGTCTACGCCGGCGAGAAAGCCACCCAGGTCTATGACCAGGACACCTGGCTGCCGAAAGAAACCCTGGAAGCCGTGCGCGACTACGTCGTGTCCATCAAGGGTCCGCTGACCACTCCGGTCGGTGGCGGCATCCGCTCGCTGAACGTGGCCCTGCGCCAGGAGCTGGATCTTTATGTCTGCCAGCGTCCGGTACGTTGGTTCGAAGGCGTACCGAGCCCGGTGAAGAAGCCGGGTGATGTCGACATGTGCATCTTCCGCGAGAACTCGGAAGACATCTACGCCGGTGTCGAGTGGAAAGCCGGCAGCCCCGAGGCCGAGAAGGTCATCAAGTTCCTCACCGAGGAAATGGGCGTCAAGAAGATCCGCTTCACCGAAAACTGCGGCATCGGCATCAAGCCGGTTTCCCTGGAAGGTACCAAGCGCCTGGTGCGCAAGGCCCTGCAGTACGCCGTGGACAACGATCGCAGCTCCGTGACCATCGTCCACAAGGGCAACATCATGAAGTTCACCGAAGGTGCCTTCAAGGAGTGGGGCTACGAGGTGGCGCGTGACGAGTTCGGCGCCGAGCTGCTGGATGGCGGCCCGTGGATGCAGTTCAAGAACCCGAACACCGGCAAGACCATCGTGGTGAAAGACGCCATCGCCGACGCCATGCTGCAGCAGATCCTGCTGCGCCCGGCCGAGTACGACGTGATCGCCACCCTGAACCTGAACGGTGACTACCTGTCCGACGCCCTGGCGGCCGAAGTGGGTGGTATCGGTATCGCCCCGGGCGCCAACCTGTCCGACACCGTCGCCATGTTCGAGGCCACCCACGGTACCGCGCCGAAGTACGCCGGCCTGGACAAGGTCAACCCGGGCTCGGTCATCCTCTCTGCCGAGATGATGCTGCGCCACATGGGCTGGACCGAAGCGGCCGACCTGATCATCAAGGGCACCAACGGTGCCATCGCCGCGAAGACCGTGACCTACGACTTCGAGCGTCTGATGGAAGGCGCCAAGCTGTTGTCCTGCTCGCAGTTCGGTGATGCCATCATCGCCCACATGTAAGGCGACGAGTGGTAACAAAAAGGCCGGTCATCTGACCGGCCTTTTTCATTGGTGCTCTTTTCAGGCTTCTACCGGAGTGCTTTGCGGCGCGCTGGCGGTCGCCGGGGTGTCACTGGTTGCCAGAATCGGGCTGATATTCACCGCGTGCAGGCCCTTGGGGCCTTGCAGAATATCGAACTTGACCGCTTGGCCGGCCTTGAGAGTCTTGTAGCCGTCCATCTGGATAGCCGAGTAATGGGCGAACAGGTCCTCATCTCGGCCATCGGCCACGATGAATCCGTAGCCCTTGGCGTTGTTGAACCACTTGACCTTACCGCTGAGCATGCTGACATCCCTCTGCAAAGGACTCCATCACTGGAGTATCATCCACTTCAGCTCCACGCCCGACTTCGGCCATCTTGGCACTAGCCGCGGAGCCCCGATACCCGAGTAGGGTATTCACTGTTTGTAACACTGTTTCGCCTTTAGTCAAGGCACTAGGTCGGACGGCTGAGAAGCCCGTCAAAGTCCGTCTAGCACCACTCTCCGACCGGTCGCGACACCATCAGTTCAGCATGCATTCACGCAGCCAGATTCGACTAACATTCAATCAGCAGCACCCCGGCGAGCACGAGGACGATTCCACCGGCCTGGCCGTGCAGGAGGCGAAGCCGGCGTTGCAGGCGCCGCCCATGTATAAGGTGCTGATGTTCAACGACGATTACACCCCGATGGATTTCGTGGTCGAAGTGCTGGAGTTGTTCTTCGGCATGAACCGCGAGTTGGCGACCAAGGTCATGCTGACGGTCCATACGGAAGGCAAGGCAATCTGCGGGGTGTTCACCCGCGATATCGCAGAGACCAAGGCGATGCAGGTCAACCAGTACGCCCGGGAAAGCCAGCATCCGCTACTCTGTGAGATAGAGAAGGACGGTTGACGCCGTCCCGCTTGGGCAAGAGGTGAAGCTATGTTGAATCGAGAGCTGGAAGTCACCCTCAATCTGGCCTTCAAGGAGGCACGTGCCAAGCGCCATGAGTTCATGACGGTCGAGCACCTGCTGCTTGCCTTGCTGGACAATGAGGCTGCAGCGACCGTACTGCGCGCCTGCGGCGCCAATCTGGACAAGCTCCGGCATGACCTGCAGGAGTTCATCGACTCCACCACGCCGCTGATCCCTCAGCACGACGAAGAGCGCGAGACCCAGCCGACCCTGGGTTTCCAGCGCGTGTTGCAGCGCGCCGTGTTCCATGTGCAGAGCTCCGGCAAGCGCGAAGTGACCGGTGCCAACGTGCTGGTCGCCATCTTCAGCGAGCAGGAGAGCCAGGCCGTGTTCCTGCTCAAGCAGCAGAGCGTGGCCCGCATCGACGTGGTCAACTACATCGCCCATGGCATCTCCAAGGTGCCGGGCCATACCGATCACCACGAGAGTGAGCAGGAGATGCAGGACGACGAGGGCGGCGAGTCCTCGACCTCCGGCAATCCGCTGGATGCCTACGCCAGCAACCTCAACGAGCTGTCGCGCCTGGGGCGCATCGATCCGCTGGTCGGCCGCGAGCACGAGGTCGAGCGCGTGGCGCAGATCCTCGCGCGGCGGCGCAAGAACAACCCGCTGCTGGTGGGCGAGGCCGGCGTCGGCAAGACCGCCATTGCCGAGGGGCTGGCCAAGCGCATCGTCGACGGCCAGGTGCCCGATCTGTTGTCCGAGAGCGTGGTCTATTCCCTCGACCTCGGCGCGCTGCTGGCCGGCACCAAGTACCGCGGCGACTTCGAGAAGCGCTTCAAGGCGCTGCTCAACGAGCTGCGCAAGCGCCCGCACGCCATCCTGTTCATCGACGAGATCCACACCATCATCGGCGCCGGTGCGGCCTCGGGCGGGGTGATGGACGCCTCCAACCTGCTCAAGCCGCTGCTGTCGTCCGGCGAGATCCGCTGCATCGGCTCCACCACCTTTCAGGAGTTCCGCGGCATCTTCGAGAAGGACCGGGCCCTGGCGCGGCGCTTCCAGAAGGTCGACGTCACCGAGCCGTCCGTCGAGGACACCGTGGGCATCCTCAAGGGGCTCAAGGCGCGCTTCGAGCAGCACCACCACATCGAATACAGCGACGAGGCCCTGCGTGCGGCGGCCGAGCTGGCGGCACGCTACATCAACGACCGCCACATGCCGGACAAGGCCATCGACGTGATCGACGAGGCCGGCGCCTACCAGCGCCTGCAGCCGGAGGAGAAGCGCGCCAAGCGCATCGAGGTGGCCCAGGTCGAGGACATCGTCGCGAAGATCGCGCGGATTCCGCCGAAGCACGTCAGCAGCTCGGACAAGGAGCTGCTGCGCAACCTGGAGCGCGACCTCAAACTTACCGTGTTCGGTCAGGACGCGGCGATCGACTCGCTGTCCACCGCCATCAAGCTGTCGCGTGCCGGTCTCAAGGCGCCGGACAAGCCGGTCGGTTCCTTCCTCTTCGCCGGCCCGACCGGTGTCGGCAAGACCGAGGCAGCCCGCCAGCTGGCCAAGGCCATGGGTATCGAGCTGGTGCGCTTCGACATGTCCGAGTACATGGAGCGCCACACCGTGTCGCGCCTGATCGGGGCGCCACCCGGCTATGTCGGTTTCGACCAGGGCGGCCTGCTGACCGAGGCCATCACCAAGCAGCCGCACTGCGTCCTGCTGCTGGACGAGATCGAGAAGGCCCACCCGGAAGTGTTCAACCTGCTGCTGCAGGTGATGGACCACGGCACCCTGACCGACAACAACGGGCGCAAGGCCGACTTCCGCAACGTGATCCTGATCATGACCACCAACGCCGGGGCGGAGACCGCGGCTCGCGCGTCGATCGGCTTCACCCAGCAGGACCACTCGTCCGACGCCATGGAAGTGATCAAGAAGAGCTTCACGCCGGAGTTCCGCAACCGCCTGGATACCATCATCCAGTTCGGTCGCCTGAGCCACGAGACCATCAAGAGCATCGTCGACAAGTTCCTCACCGAGCTGCAGGCGCAGCTGGAGGACAAGCGGGTGCAGCTGGATGTCACGGATGCGGCGCGCGGCTGGCTGGCCGAGCATGGTTACGATGCGGCGATGGGCGCGCGGCCGATGGCACGGCTGATCCAGGACAAGATCAAGCGGCCGCTGGCCGAGGAGATCCTGTTTGGCGAGCTGGCCGAGCATGGCGGGGTGGTGCACATCGACCTGGTCGATGGCGAGCTGCACTTCGAGTTCGAAACCACGGCAGAGCCGGCCTGACGGTCGGCACTGCAAACGAAAACGCCCGGCAGTGCCGGGCGTTTTTGCATTCGGGATCGTCGTGCGATCAGCGGGCGCGGTAGGTGATGCGGCCCTTGCTCAGGTCGTAGGGCGTCAGTTCGACGCGGACCTTGTCGCCAGTCAGAATGCGGATGTAGTTCTTGCGCATCTTGCCGGAGATGTGCGCGGTAACGACGTGCCCGTTTTCCAACTCCACACGGAACATGGTGTTGGGCAGGGTGTCGACGACAGTACCTTCCATTTCGAAGCTGTCTTCTTTCGACATGCAGTAAAGCCCTCGGTATCCAAAGATTGGCCTGGCGCATGGGTGCCCAGGCAAAAGCGGCGTGCATTGTGCCCGAAAAGGGGGAGGGCCGCCAAGTGGCTGGGTGGCTGCGGGTATTGCGTTCAGGTCAGGACGACCCAGCGCTGATTGACGAACAGCTCGATGGGGCGGTACTGGGTCTTGTAGCTCATCTTCCGGCAGTTCTTGATCCAGTAGCCGAGATAGACGGCCTGCAGGCCCAGGCGCGCGGTCTCGCCGATCTGCCAGAGTATGGCGAAGCGCCCCAGGCTGCGACGCTCCTCGGCCGGGTCGTAGAAGGTGTAGACCGCCGACAGGCCGTTGGGCAGCACGTCGGTAACGGCCACGGCAACCAGACGGCCGGCCAGGCGGAACTCGTAGAAGCGGGCGAAGGGCAGGTCGCGGACCAGGAAGGTGCTGAACTGGTCGCGGCTCGGTGGGTACATGTCGCCGTCGGCATGGCGCTGTTCGATGTAGCGCACGTAGAGGGCGTAGTACTCCTCGTTGAACGCCGGACGCACGGCCCTGACCAGGATGTCGGCGTTGCGCTTGAGAATGCGCTTCTGCTGGCGGGTGGGAATGAACTGGTCGGCGGGGATGCGTGCCGGCACGCAGGCGGTGCAGCGCTGGCAGTGTGGGCGGTAGAGGTGGTCGCCGCTGCGGCGAAAGCCCATTTCCGACAGTTCGGCATAGACCTGCACATCCATGGGCTGGCTGGGATCGAGGAACAGGGTGGTGGCCTGTTCCTCGGGCAGATAGCTGCATGGATGTGGCTGAGTGGCATAGAACTTGAGGCGAGCCAGCTCGGTCATGGTCGATCCTCGGGGAACCCCTGGGGCAAGTGTATGCCAGCCTACTGGCGCCTACCACATGCCGCAGTCACGGCCGCCAGTCGGCGGTGCTGGGTTGGTCCAGGTAGCGTTGCAGATAGGCCGCGAATTCCTGGCGGGCGATGGGGCGGGCGCCGAAGCTGTGCAGATGCTGGGTTGGCATCTGGCAGTCGATCAGGGCGAAGCCCCACTCGCGCAGCTTGCCCACCAGGGTGGCGAAGCCGACCTTGGAGGCGTTGTCGGTGCGGCTGAACATGGATTCGCCGAAGAACAGGCGGCCCATGGCCAGGCCGTAGAGGCCGCCGACCAGTTGATCGCCGCCCCAGACTTCCACCGAATGGGCGAAGCCGCGACGGTGCAGTTCCAGGTAGGCGGCGCGCATCGAGTCGGTGATCCAGGTGCCGTCGGCATAGTCGCGCGGCTCCGCGCAGCCATCGATGACGGCGGCGAAGTCCTGGTCGAAGGTCACCTGGAAGCGCTGCTGGCGAAGTAGCTTGGCCAGGCTGCGCGACAGGTGGAACTCCTCGGGCAGCAGCACGGTGCGCGGGTTCGGCGACCACCAGAGCAGCGGCTGGCCTTCGCTGAACCAGGGGAAACAGCCGTGCCGGTAGGCGGCGATCAGGCGTTCGGCGGACAGATCGCCGCCAGCCGCCAGCAGGCCATTGGGCTCGCGCAGGGCGCGCTCCAAGGGCGGGAATTCCAGCGAGTCGCGCTGCAGCCAGGTCAGCATGGAGGAGGGCAGGGCGGGCGCGGTTGCGCCCGCCAGGGGCTCAGGCGTCGAGGTACTTCTCGGCGTCCAGTGCGGCCATGCAGCCGGCACCGGCCGAGGTGATGGCCTGGCGGTAGACGTGGTCGGCGACGTCGCCAGCGGCGAACACGCCCTCGATGCTGGTGGCGGTGGCATTGCCTTCGCTGCCGCCCTGGATGAGCAGGTAGCCGTCGCGCATTTCCAGCTGGCCCTGGAACAGCTCGGTGTTCGGCTTGTGGCCGATGGCGATGAACACACCGGCCAGCTGCAGCTCCTTGGTGCTGCCGTCGGCGGTGCTCTTCAGGCGCACGCCGGTCACCCCGGTGTTGTCGCCCAGCACTTCGTCCAGGGTGTGGTTCCAGTGCAGGCGTACGTTGCCGTTGGCGGCCTTGTCGAACAGCTTGTCCTGCAGGATCTTCTCCGAGCGCAGCTTGTCGCGGCGGTGGATGAGGTGCACTTCCTTGGCAATGTTGGACAGGTACAGGGCTTCCTCGACGGCGGTGTTGCCGCCGCCGACCACGCAGACCACCTGGTTGCGATAGAAGAAGCCGTCGCAGGTGGCGCAGGCGGACACGCCCTTGCCGGCGAAGGCTTCCTCGGACGGCAGGCCGAGGTACTGGGCGCTGGCGCCGGTTGCGATGATCAGGGCGTCGCAGGTGTAGGTGCCGCTGTCGCCCTTGAGGGTGAAGGGCTTGCTCTGCAACTCGGCGGTATGGATGTGGTCGTAGACGATCTCGGTGTCGAAGCGCTCGGCATGCTCCTGCATGCGCTGCATCAGTGCAGGGCCGGTCAGGCCGTGGACATCACCCGGCCAGTTGTCGACTTCGGTGGTGGTGGTCAGCTGGCCGCCGGGCTGGATGCCGGTGATGACGACAGGCTTGAGGTTGGCGCGGGCGGCATAGACGGCGGCGGTATAGCCGGCCGGGCCGGAGCCCAGGATGATCAGGCGTGAATGCTTGACTTCGCTCATAAAAAGACCCCATAAGCCTTTGTCACAAAAGAGAATGCGTGCTCCAATTGGGCGGCGCGCAAGGGATAGCCGGGTATGCTACACCGAAGCGGGACGGGCCGGCAAAACGGTCCTTGGCCTGGCGTGATACCTGTAAATTTGTACAATAGTCGCCTCTTTGAGTTGTCCTATCGATAGTTGGGCGCGCCCAGGGCGCAGGAACGGCAGCGTTTTGAAGAATTCCAGTACAGCAGCCCAGGTTCCGGCCTGGCGTCAGCAATTGCATTACCGCCTCAAGGAAGGTGCCCTGATCGCGCTCGGCGCGCTCTGCCTGATCCTGTGGATGGCCCTGCTGACCTACGACCAGAACGATCCGGGCTGGAGCCATACCAGCAGTACCCAGCAGGTGCAGAACGCCGCCGGTCGCGCCGGCGCCTGGTTCGCCGACATCCTGTTCATGGCCCTGGGCTATTTCGCCTATCTGTTTCCGCTGTTGCTCGGGGTGAAGACCTGGCAGGTGTTCCGCAACCGCCACCAGCCCTGGCAGTGGAGTGGCTGGCTGTTCTCCTGGCGCCTGATCGGCCTGGTGTTCCTGGTCCTGGCCGGCGCCGGCCTGGCCTATATCCATTTCCATTCCGCGGCCGGCATGCCGGCCTCCGCCGGTGGTGCGCTGGGCGAGAGCCTGGGCCAGCTGGCGATCAACGCGCTCAACGTGCAGGGCAGCACCCTGCTGTTCCTGGCTCTGTTCCTGTTCGGCCTGACCGTATTCACCGACCTGTCCTGGTTCAAAGTGATGGACTTGACCGGCAAGATCACCCTCGACCTGATCGAGCTGGTGAACAGCCTGATCACCCGCTGGTGGGAGGCCCGCCTGCAGCGCAAGCAACTGGTGGCCCAGTTGCGCGAAGTCGACGAGCGCGTCAGCGAGGTGGCCGCCCCCGTGGTGAGCGACCGTCGCGAGCAGGCCAAGGTCAAGGAGCGCCTGATCGCCCGCGAGGAGTCGCTGAGCAAGCACATGGTGGAGCGCGAGACCCGCGTCGCCCCGGTGATCGCGCCGCCACCGCCGCCCAAGGCCGCCGAGCCGAGCAAGCGCGTGCTCAAGGAAAAGCAGGTGCCGCTGTTCGAGGATGCCGCCGTGGCCGGCACCCTGCCGCCGATTTCCATCCTCGACGTGGCCGAGAAGAAGCAGAAGAGCTTCTCGCCCGAGTCGCTGGAAGCCATGTCGCGCCTGCTGGAAATCAAGCTCAAGGAGTTTGGCGTCGAGGTGGTGGTGGAGTCCGTGCATCCGGGGCCGGTGATCACCCGTTTCGAGATCCAGCCGGGCGTGGGCGTCAAGGTCAGCCGCATCTCCAACCTGGCCAAGGATCTGGCGCGTTCGCTGGCGGTGATCAGCGTGCGGGTGGTGGAGGTCATCCCGGGCAAGACCACCGTCGGCATCGAGATTCCCAACGAGGACCGGCAGATCGTGCGCTTCTCCGAGGTGCTGTCGTCCAGCGAGTACGACGATGCCAAGTCGCCGGTGACCCTGGCCCTGGGCCACGACATCGGCGGCAAGCCGATCATCACCGACCTGGCCAAGATGCCGCACCTGTTGGTGGCCGGTACCACTGGTTCCGGTAAGTCGGTGGGGGTCAACGCCATGATCCTGTCGATCCTGTTCAAGTCCACGCCGGAAGAGGCTCGGATGATCATGATCGACCCGAAGATGCTCGAACTGTCCATCTACGAAGGCATCCCGCACCTGCTGTGCCCGGTGGTGACCGACATGAAGGAAGCCGCCAACGCCCTGCGCTGGTCGGTGGCCGAGATGGAGCGCCGCTACAAGCTGATGGCGGCCATGGGCGTGCGCAACCTGGCCGGCTTCAACCGCAAGGTGAAGGATGCCGAGGAGGCCGGTACGCCGCTGCACGACCCACTGTACAAGCGCGAGTCGATGGACGACGAGCCGCCGTACCTGAAGACCCTGCCGACCATCGTGGTGATCGTCGATGAATTCGCCGACATGATGATGATCGTCGGCAAGAAGGTCGAAGAGCTGATCGCCCGTATCGCGCAGAAGGCGCGTGCCGCCGGCATCCACCTGATCCTCGCCACCCAGCGCCCGTCGGTGGACGTGATCACCGGCCTGATCAAGGCCAACATCCCGACCCGCATGGCGTTCCAGGTCTCCAGCAAGATCGATTCGCGCACCATCCTCGACCAGGGGGGCGCCGAGCAGCTGCTGGGCCACGGTGACATGCTCTACCTGCCGCCCGGCACCGGCCTGCCGATCCGCGTGCATGGCGCCTTCGTTTCCGACGACGAGGTGCATCGCGTGGTCGAGGCCTGGAAGCAGCGCGGCGCGCCGGACTACATCGAGGACATCCTGGCCGGCGTCGAAGAGGCCGGCAGCGGCTTCGAGGGCGGCGGCGGTGGCGAAGGCGGCGAGGGCAGCGAGGAAGACCCGCTGTATGACGAGGCCGTCGCCTTCGTCCTGGAGAGCCGTCGCGCCTCCATCTCCGCCGTGCAGCGCAAGCTGAAGATTGGCTACAACCGCGCCGCGCGCATGATCGAGGCCATGGAAATGGCCGGCGTGGTGACCCCGATGAACACCAACGGCTCGCGCGAAGTCATAGCGCCGGGGCCGTCCCGCGACTGAATTGAGAGGATTTCCATGCGCCTGATCCGCATGCTGCTGCTGGCCGCACTGGCCTGCAGCCCCGTATTTGCCCATGCCGACGACGAGGCCGCGGTCAAGCGCCTGACCGGTCTGCTCGATCAGGCCCAGACCCTGAGTGGGCGCTTCTCCCAGCTGACCCTGGACGGTTCCGGTACCCAGTTGCAGGAGACTTCCGGCCAGCTGGCGCTGCAGCGCCCAGGCCTGTTCCGCTGGCACACCGACGCACCGCAGGAGCAGCTGCTGGTGTCCAACGGGCAGAAAGTCTGGCTGTACGATCCGGACCTGATGCAGGTCACCGTGCAGACCCTCGACCAGCGCCTGACCCACACCCCGGCGCTGCTGCTGTCCGGCGATGTGTCGAAGATCCGCGAGAACTTCGACATCACCTTCAAGGAAGGTGGCGACGTGGTCGATTTCATCCTCAAGCCCAAGGCCAAGGACAGCCTGTTCGACAACCTGCGCCTGTCCTTCCGCAAGGGCATGATCAACGACATGCAGCTGATCGACAGCATCGGCCAGCGCACCAACATCCTGTTCCTTGGCGTGAAGATGAACGAGAAACTGGATGCCGGTCTATTCGACTTCCAGGTGCCCGAGGGCGCCGACGTCATCCAGGAATAACGAGGCCGCTCACCGCCGTGGACCTGTTCCGCTCCACCCCCGTCGCCCAGCCCCTGGCCGCGCGCCTGCGCGCCACCAGCCTGGACGAGTATGTCGGACAGGAGCACGTGCTGGGGCAGGGCAAGCCGCTGCGCGAGGCGCTGGAGCAGGGCGCCCTGCACTCGATGATCTTCTGGGGGCCGCCCGGGGTTGGCAAGACCACTCTGGCCAGGCTGCTGGCGCAGGTGTCCGACGCGCACTTCGAGACGATTTCCGCCGTGCTGTCCGGGGTCAAGGAAATCCGCCAGGCAGTCGAGGTGGCCAAGCAGCAGGCCGCCCAGTACGGCCGGCGCACCATCCTCTTCGTCGACGAGGTGCACCGCTTCAACAAGAGCCAGCAGGATGCCTTCCTGCCTTATGTCGAAGACGGCACGCTGATCTTCATCGGCGCCACCACCGAGAATCCGTCCTTCGAGCTGAACAATGCGCTGCTCTCGCGCGCTCGCGTGTATGTGCTGAAGAGCCTGGACGAGGCGGCCATGCGCAAGCTGGTGGCGCGCGCGCTGGGCGAGGACAAGGGCCTGGGCAAGCGCAATCTGGCGCTGCCCGAGGAGAGCTTCCAGATCCTCCTGGCTGCCGCCGACGGCGATGGCCGGCGCCTGCTCAACCTGCTGGAAAACGCCGCCGACCTGGCCGAGGACGGCGGCGAGATGGGTCCGGAGCTGCTGCACAACCTGCTGGGCGACAGCCGCCGGCGTTTCGACAAGGGTGGCGAGGCCTTCTACGACCAGATTTCTGCGCTGCACAAATCGGTGCGCGGCTCCAATCCGGACGCCGCCCTGTACTGGTATGCGCGCATGCTCGACGGTGGCTGCGACCCGCTGTACTTGGCCCGGCGCGTGGTGCGCATGGCCAGCGAGGACATCGGCAACGCCGACCCGCGTGCCCTGACCCTGTGCCTCAATGCCTGGGACGTGCAGGAGCGCCTCGGCAGTCCCGAGGGTGAGCTAGCGGTGGCCCAGGCCATTGTCTACCTGGCCTGCGCGCCGAAGAGCAACGCGGTGTACATGGGCTTCAAGGCGGCCATGCGCGATGCCGCCGAGCACGGCTCGCTGGAAGTGCCGCTGCACCTGCGCAACGCGCCGACCAGGTTGATGAGGGAGCTGGGCTACGGCGAGGAGTACCGCTACGCCCACGACGAGCCGGATGCCTACGCCGCCGGTGAGGACTATTTCCCCGAGGAACTGCAGCCGCGTCGCTACTACGAGCCGGTGCCGCGCGGGCTGGAGCTGAAGATTCGCGAAAAGCTCGAGCGCCTGGCCCAGCTGGACCGGCAGAGCCCGCGGAGACGCCGCCCATGATGCAGGTCGTACTGGCCGTGGCCGCCGGCGGTGCCGCCGGCTCCGTACTGCGTTTCCTCACCAGTGCCTGGGTGGTCGCGCACTGGCCGCGGCATTACTACCTGGCGACCCTGGCGGTGAACCTGGTCGGCTGCTTTCTGATTGGTCTTCTCTCGGCGCTGTTCCTGGCCCGGACCGATCTGCCCTTGGCACTGCGCACTGGACTGATCACGGGCGTGCTCGGCGGATTGACGACCTTTTCCAGCTTCAGCCTGGAGGTGCTGCGGCTGTTCGAGAACGGCCAGCCGGGCGTGGCCATCGCCTATCTGCTGAGCAGCCTGCTCGGTGGTTTGCTGGCGGCCTGGGGTGGGATGCTGCTGGTGCGCTGAACTAGCGCCTGCGCTTCGTCGGCCCAGGCTTGTGAGCTACTGAGACGGTTACGGGCAAAAGGGCTCGGCTTGGCGCGCCGAAGTCCGTAAACTTCGCCACATTCAAGACCGACTCAGCGTCGGCGTTCATCTGCTTGTTGGGACCTACACCATGCTCGATTCCAAACTCGTTCGCAGCCAGCTCGAAGAAGTCGCGGCGCGCCTCGCCACTCGTGGCTTCCAGCTGGACGTCGCGCGCTTCGAAGCCCTCGAAGCCCAGCGCAAGGCGGTGCAGATGCGCACCGAACAGCTGCAGGCCGAGCGCAACAGTCGCTCCAAGGCCATCGGCCAGGCCAAGGCGCGTGGCGAGGACATCGCTCCGCTGCTGGCAGAAGTCGACCAGATGGGCAGCGACCTGGATGCCGGCAAGCGCGAGCTGGACGCCATCCAGACCGAGTTGGACAACCTGCTGCTGAATATCCCCAACCTGCCGCACGAGTCGGTGCCGGTGGGTGAGGATGAAGACGGTAACGTCGAGGTGGCGCGCTGGGGGACTCCGCGCAGCTTCGACTTCGCGATCAAGGATCACGTCGCCCTGGGCGAGCAGCACGGCTGGCTGGACTTCGAGACCGCCGCCAAGCTTTCCGGCGCCCGTTTCGCCCTGCTGCGCGGCCCCATCGCCCGCCTGCACCGCGCTCTGGCTCAGTTCATGATCAACCTGCACACCGGCGAGCACGGCTATGAAGAAGCCTACACGCCCTACCTGGTGCAGGCCCCGGCGCTGCAGGGCACCGGCCAGCTGCCGAAGTTCGAGGAAGACCTCTTCAAGATCAGCCGCGAGGGCGAGGCGGACTTCTACCTGATCCCGACCGCCGAGGTGTCTCTGACCAACATCGTCTCCGGCGAAATCCTCGACGCCAAGCAGCTGCCGCTGAAGTTCGTCGCCCATACCCCGTGCTTCCGCAGCGAGGCGGGCGCCTCCGGGCGTGACACCCGTGGCATGATCCGCCAGCACCAGTTCGACAAGGTCGAGATGGTGCAGATCGTCGAGCCGAGCAAGTCCTTCGAGGCGCTGGAAGGCATGACCGCCAACGCCGAGCGCGTGCTGCAGCTGCTCGAGCTGCCATACCGCAAGCTGGCCCTGTGCACCGGCGACATGGGCTTCTCCGCGGTGAAGACCTACGACCTGGAAGTCTGGGTGCCGAGCCAGGACAAGTACCGCGAGATTTCCTCCTGCTCCAACTGCGGTGACTTCCAGGCCCGTCGCATGCAGGCGCGCTACCGCAACCCGGAAACCGGCAAGCCGGAGCTGGTGCACACCCTCAACGGCTCCGGCCTGGCGGTGGGCCGTACCCTGGTGGCGGTGCTGGAAAACTACCAGCAGGCCGACGGCAGCATCCGCGTGCCGGAGGTGCTCAAGCCCTACATGGGCGGCATCGAGGTGATCGGCTAAGCCGATCGCACATGCACAATGGCGGGGTGGCGATGGCCACCCCGTTTTTTTACCTCGGGAGAGGCTGAGTCATGGATTTCCTTCCGCTGTTCCACAAACTCCAGGGGCGTGTCGTGCTGGTCGTCGGCGGCGGCGAGGTCGCGCTGCGCAAGGCGCGCCTGCTGAGCGACGCCGGCGGCCAGTTGCGCGTGGTGGCGCCGGAGGTGCGTGGCGAACTCACCGCGCTGGCCGGCGAAGGCCGTGTGCATCTGCGCGGCTATGACAGCGCCGACCTGCAGGGCGTGGCGCTGGTGATCGCCGCCACCGATGACGAGCCGCTCAACGCGCGCATCTCGGCCGAGGCGCAGGCGCTGGGCATTCCGGTCAACGTGGTGGACGCGCCGGCACTGTGCAGCGTGATCTTCCCGGCCATCGTCGACCGCTCGCCGCTGATAGTCGCCGTCACCAGCGGCGGCGACGCGCCGGTGCTGGCGCGACTGATCCGCGCCAAGATCGAGACCTGGATCCCGTCCACCTATGGCCAGCTGGCCAGCCTGGCGAAGAAATTCCGCGAGCGGGTCAAGCAGCTGTTCCCCGACGTGCAGCAACGCCGGGTGTTCTGGGAAGACGTGTTCCAGGGGCAGATCGCCGAGAGCGTGTTCGCCGGCAAGCTGGGCGAGGGCGAACGCCTGCTCGAGGCCAAGATCGCCGGTGCCGCGCCGCGTGCGCTGGGCGAGGTGTACCTGGTCGGCGCCGGCCCGGGTGATCCCGACCTGCTGACCTTCCGTGCCCTGCGCCTGATGCAGCAGGCCGACGTGGTGCTCTACGACCGCCTGGTGGCGCCGCCGATCATCGAGCTGTGCCGCCGCGATGCCGAGCGCATCTACGTCGGCAAACGCCGCGCCGAGCATGCGGTGCCGCAGGAGGAGATCAATCAGCTGCTGGTCGACCTGGCCAAGCAGGGCAAGCGCGTGCTGCGCCTGAAGGGCGGCGACCCCTTTATCTTCGGTCGTGGTGGCGAGGAGATCGAGCAACTGGCCGCCGAGGGCATCCCGTTCCAGGTGGTGCCGGGCATCACCGCCGCCTCTGGCTGCGCCGCTTACGCCGGCATCCCGCTGACTCACCGTGACCATGCCCAGTCGGTGCGTTTCGTCACCGGCCACCTCAAGGATGGCAGCACCGACCTGCCCTGGACCGACCTGGTGGCACCGGGGCAGACCCTGGTGTTCTACATGGGCCTAGTTGGCCTGCCGCAGATCTGCCAGGCCCTGATCGACCACGGGCGGGCTGCCGACACCCCGGCGGCGCTGGTGCAGCAGGGCACCACGCAGAATCAGCGAGTGTTCACCGGCACCCTGGCCAACCTGCCGCAGCTGGTGGCCGAGCATGAGGTGCACGCGCCCACGCTGGTGATCGTCGGCGAGGTGGTGACCCTGCGCGAGAAGCTGGCCTGGTTCGACAAGGGCTGAGAGCTAGCGGCGCGCCTGCCAGATCGCTTCGGCGCGGGTGAACGCCGCTTCGCGTGGCTCGCCCAGGCCGCGCAGGGCCAGGGCCAGGGTGCTGAGCACGGCCAGGCGGCCGTAGCTGTCCTCCGCCTCGCCGCGCCAGAAGGCGAGCAGGTGCTGCGGGTCCAGGCTGTCCGGCTTGACGTGGCGCTGCGCCGACAGCGCCGGCCATTCCTCGTCCCAGTTCGCGCCGTTCTCGGTGCCGTACAGGTGGCAGATACCGTCCGGGTTGACCTCGATCTCGCCGCCTTCGCCCTTGATCACGATGGCGTGATCGCCGAGCAACTGGCTGGCCTCGCGGTGCACCGCCTGGTAGCCGGGATGGAAGATGCTCTGCAGGCCGACCCGCGCACCCAGCGGATTGAGGAGGCGCGCCAGCGAGTGGATCGGCGAACGCAGGCCGAGGGTATTGCGCAGGTTGATCATCCGCTGCAGCTGCGGCGCCCAGGCGCCCAGCGGGATAAAGGCCAGGCTGTGCTCATCCAGCGCCTCACCGGCCTCGCTCCAGTCGCCACACAGAGGAATCTCCAGCGTCTGCAGCAGCTGCTCGCTGTACAGGCGGCCGGCAGTATGGGCGCCGCCGCCGTGGATCAGAATGCGCACGCCACTGGCCGCCAGGGCCTTGATCGCCAGCAGGTACCAGGGCAGGTGGCGCTTCTTGCCGGCATAGGTGGGCCAGTCGATATCCACGCGGATCGGCGGCGCCTGCAGGCGCGCACGGAGCGCTTCGGTGAAACCGGCCAGCTCCTCGGCGCTTTCCTCCTTGTGCCGCAGCAGCATGAGGAAGGCGCCCAGCTGGGTGTCCTCGACCTTGCCGTCGAGCAGCATGCCCATGGCTTCGCGGGCTTCCTCGCGGGTCATGCTGCGCGCGCCGCGCTTGCCCTTGCCGAGGATGCGCACGAACTGGGCGAAGGGGTGTTCCGGTGGGGTGACGAGGTTCATAGGCAGTTCGTGGGCTTCGGCAGGCCGGCCAGCTTGGCGGCGAGTTTTGCGGGAGTGCCCTTGAACAGGCGGTTGAGGTGCAGGCTGTTGCCCTTGTCCGGGCCCAGCTTGAGGGCGACGTACTTGATCAGCGGGCGGGTGGCCGGCGACAGCTGGAACTCGGCATAGAAGCCACGCAGCAGTTCGAGGATTTCCCAGTGCTCGGCGGTCAGTTCCAGCTCCTCCCGCTGAGCCAGGGCTTCGGCGGTGGCGGGCGACCAGTCGGCCAGCTCCACCAGGTAGCCGTCCTTGTCCAGGGCGATTTCGCGCCCGTCGATGCGCAGTGCCGTCATAGCCAGCTGTTGACCTTGGCGTAGCGGCCACAGAGCTCGACGAAGGCCGGGTAGTCGATGGCCTGGGCGCGGGCTGGCGCGCTCAGGGCGCGGGCCTGCAGGTCCTCTTCCAGGGCGTACAGGGCGATGCTGGCGGGCATCAGCTCCAGCGCCTGCAGCTGGGCGGTACCGGGCTGCAGGGCGTAGACCGCATCGCCGGTCAGCAATAGGCCGTCGTCGGCACCGAGCAGGCGCAGGCAGCTGCCTAGGCGGCTGTCGCTGAAGGGGGAGTGGGAGAGCAGGTGCAGGGTCGCCATCAGATCGTCACCACATGGTCGAAACGGTCGAGCAGCAAGGTCAGGGCGGCATCGTCCAGCGCCTGTGCCGGCAGTGCCAGCTGCGCTTCACCCAGGCCGCGTTCGCTCAGGCTGCGGCCGGAGACATATAGCTCCTCCACGCCGAACAGCGGCAGGGCCTGCAGGTTGGCGGTCAGGTCCTTCTGCTGCAGCGCGCCGGGTTGCTGGCCGGCGAGCAGCTGGAATACGCCGTCGTCGAGAAACAGCATGGCCAGCGGCAGATCGAAGGCGCCACCGGCCAGGGCGATGTCCAGCGCCTCGCGGGCGGCGGGGCCAGCCCAGGGCGCCTGGCGGCTGATGATCAGCATCGACTTGCCCATCACTGACCTCCGAAACAGAGCAGACGGTCTGCGGTTTGCGCCGCCTCGTGCAGTTGGCCGAGGCCGGACAGCTCCCAGGGGGCAGGGAGGTTGGCGGCCGGCTTGCCATAGCGCTGCGCCTCTTCGGCATTGAGAACGCCGCGGCGTAGGGCGGCGGCGATACAGACCACGGCGTCCAGCTGATGCTGCTGCACGAATTCGCGCCATTCGCTTGGCAGGTCGAGTTCGTCCTGCGGACTCACCACATTGCTGGAAGCGCTGTGCACACCATCCTGATAGAAGAACAGGCGAACGATCTCGTGGCCGCCCGCCAGCGCCGCCTGGGCGAAGCGCAGGGCACGGCGCGAGGAGGGCGCATGGCCGGGGGCGAACAGGGCGATGGCGAACTTCATGGTGGATCTGCGGCTGTTGCGATGGCGCCATGATAAACGCCGGGGCATGAAAAAGCCCGCCGAAGCGGGCTCGTTCAGGGCTTTGGCGAATCAGTCGTCGCTGCCCATGATGCCGAACAGCTGCAGCAGGCTGACGAACAGGTTGTAGATCGACACGTACAGGCCGATGGTGGCCATCACGTAGTTGCGCTCGCCGCCGTGGATGATGGCGCTGGTCTCGTAGAGGATGCAGGCCGAGGCGAACAGCACGAAGCCGGCGCTGATGGCCAGGTGCAGGCCGCTGATGTCGAACAGCCAGGCCACCAGCATGGCGCCCAGCAGGACGAAGCAGCCGGCGGTGATGAAGCCGCCGAGGAAGCTCATGTCCTTGCGAGTGGTCAGCACGTAGGCGGACAGGCCGAAGAACACCAAGGCGGTCATGCCCAGGGCACTGGCGATCACTTCGCCGCCATTGGCCATGCCCAAGTAGCGGTTGAGGATCGGGCCCAGCACGTAGCCCATGAAGCCAGTCAGGGCGAAGGTGCTGAGCAGGCCCCAGCCGCTGTTGCGCAGCTTGGCGGTGAGGAAGAACAGGCCGTAGAAGCCGACCAGGGTGATGATGAAGCCCGGATGCGGCAGGTTCAGCTGGGCGCTGAAGAAGGCGCAGAGCGCACTGAACACGAGCGTCATGGCCAGCAGGCCATAGGTGTTGCGCAGGACCTTGCTGACTTCCAGCTGGTCCGCCTGCGCATGGGCGAGTGTGTAGTCTTGTTCGTGCATGGCTTCCCTCCTGAGGGGTGAAAATCCGTGGTCAGGCCGATCATAGCAGAGCGCTTGTGGCTGCCAATGCCGAGAGTTTGACAGTGTGTTGCGTTCCGGTAGTATGGCGGCCCGCGAATGCGGAGGTGTGGCCGAGTGGTTTAAGGCAGCGGTCTTGAAAACAGTTGTAACTAGAATTAGGAAGCGTGGCAGAGCGGTTGAATGCACCGGTCTTGAAAACCGGCGATGGGCGACCATCCGTGAGTTCGAATCTCACCGCTTCCGCCAATAAAAACAAGCACTTAGCGCAGGTCTGTCGATATGCAAAGTGCTTGAGGCAAGCAAAGAAAAGCCCCGCTCGTCGGGGCTTTTCTCTATGGGGCTGAAAAGCGTGTCATAAGCACACCGTAAGCCCTAAGCGAAGAACGCAGCGTGCCGGTATACGAGCTAAGGCATGCGTCCTATGCTGTGTGCCGTTGCATGACAGACAAGGCGGAATGATGAGGAATGGTGTTGCAGGAGTTCTTGAAGTGACGAACCTGGAGGCGCTTTCGCTCGACTATCAAAGTCGTGCCTATCGCCACACGGCAATCGTCCACGCTGACTGCTTCGAGTGGCTGGGGCGTCTGCCTGAGAACACGTTGCACGCTATCGTTACCGACCCGCCCTATGGCGTGAAGGAATACGACTTCGACCAGCTTGAGAAGAAGGAAAACGGCAACGGGGGCATCTGGCGCATACCGCCATCGTTCGACGGGCACGTCCGCTCACCGCTGCCGCGCTTCACTGCGCTAGACAAGAAGGAGCGTGATTCAATTGACCGCTTCTTTTTCGAGTGGGGCAAGCAAGTGATGCACGCGCTGCGTCCGGGCGGCCATGTGATCCTCGCCAGCAATTCCTTCCTGTCTCAACTCGTATTCAATGCTCTAGTTCGCAGCGGCCTAGAGTTCAGGGGCGAGATGATCCGCCTCGTCCGTACCATGCGCGGGGGCGACCGCCCTAAGAATGCCGAAAACGAGTTCCCCGACGTATGCTCGATGCCGCGCGGGTGCTATGAACCGTGGGGCATCTTCCGCAAGCCGATTCCCGCCAAGATGACTGTCGCGGAGTGCTTGCGCACCTACCAGACCGGCGGACTGCGCCGCCTCGCTGACGGCAACCCGTTCTGTGATGTTGTGGTCAGCGAACGTACCCCGAAGCGCGAGCGCGAGATTGCCGACCACCCCAGCATCAAGCCTCAGTCGTTAATGAGGCAACTCGTTCGCGCTGCGCTGCCCTTGGGCGAGGGCATCATTGCTGACCCCTTCCTAGGTTCCGGCTCTACTGTTGCTGCGGCGGAAGCACTAGGGCTGCAATGCGTCGGCGTCGAGCGGTATCAGGACTATTTCGATATGGCTGGTGAAGCCATCCCGCTGCTCGCCAAGGCTGACGTTCGTTCGTTTACCGCGAAAGAGGCAGAGCTGGAATCACAACTCCACCTCATCTGATTACATCGGCAAGCCCGGCGCGTTGTAGATCCAGTTCGCCATCATTTTCTGATAGCCGGTGTTCGTGACGCTAGCCGTGATCGTGCGGCGGCTGGTTTCAGATCGTCCCGCGAACTTCCAATCGTCCTTGGTCAACTGCGCACCGACCACACGGAGGAAACGGAAGGGCATCGGCGGCACGCCGTTCGCTACGTCAACGGCGCGGTTGGCGTCAAACATGACGACCATCAGCCAGCAGTCCTCCGCGTTGTGACCCTGCCATGACTTCAGGTAGCGCGACCCCTTAACCTCGATTCCAAGGTCGCAATACTGCTGCGAATCGCCGGGGAAGTGCCCAGCCGGAAGAATGTCTGGGTGCCCGTTGTGATAGCCATTCTTGACCACACCCGGCGAGTGCTTGGGTAGGTTTGCGATGAAGAATTCACCGACGATGCTGCTGAAGTTCGCAGGCATGAGCATCGTCTCGAAACGCGGAGAACCATTCTCATGCATACGGACGTTCACCATCTGCATGAAGCCGATGAAATCATTCATGGCCGCGCAGACGTGTTCAATCGTCACGCCAAACGGAATAACAGCATTAGGGTTGAAGTGTTCGATCCGTACCGGCTCAGGGTTGCAGGCCGCAAATTCGAGTTGTTGTTCTGGCGTCAGCATCAGGCAATAGTCTCCATCTATCAAATAGATGGAATCGTAACCTGATTCAAATGTGCATGATAGCCATTTGATGTTTACGCAGCGCTTACGCCTCGCCCTTGTTACCGACCTACCCACAAGCGCAGCAATCGGTTAGCGGGCAAGCCCGAATAACTGTGTGTTTGTCGTTCCTTGCCCACAGCGTGCGCGCCGCTACAGGCTGCGCAACGGTGCCGCCAATACCCTAGCGGCGGCAGTGTGGTGATCGTCGCCCCAGCCGCCCACTACGCTCGCGCACTCACGACAACGGGCACCACGCGGCACCCGTTGAAGGCAGCGTCAGACAGGCAGGAGCTTTCCTGTCCCGCTGCTGCGGAGGTTGGATTAACGAGGGACTCGCCGCTATGCCTCGGCTCCCGTGGGACTAGAGCAGGTCGTAATCAACGTCTTTTCTGCGACAGCCTAGAACCCCTGTGGCGCTCATCTCGTCGCACATGCGCAAGCGCGCCACGTCTTCACTGAAGAACCACTTCCCGCACCGAATGCACTTGCGCCACCCGACATGCCTGACCACGCGGGGCGGATCGAAAACAACGTCAAGGACTGGCTCCCGTCGCGTGCCGTCATCCTGTGGCCAGCGCTGGGGTATCACGAAGCCATAGGGATTGGCTTCTGCTTTGAGGTTCGGTGCGGGCTTCGGCTTTAGCTCGACCTGTGGCCCGCTGCGATGCTTCGTCGGCTCGGGTTGCCAGTTCGCAAGCCATGCGGGTTGAGTCATCGCAGCAGACCCTCCCCAGCTATCCCGCTGCGCGCGGTGCCGTCGCTGATCCAGTTCAGCAGGCAGTGCAGCACGACGGGGCCGTCAGCGGGACACATGCGACCGTCAGCAATGGCAGCGCCGAAGTTCTCACTGACCCAGCCGCGCATTTCTTCACCTGCACCGCGCGAGCGCTCCAGCTTGCGCAACCGTGCCAGCATGCCCCGCGTGTCGGCCATGTGGTTACTCCCGTGACTCGCGCAACGCCTCGCCCAGCTTGACCGCGCGGAGCAGGTTCAAGTCGGACATGGTTTGCCGGTCTGCGTGCGCCTCGATGCGGCGCTGGTGAATCAGCTTCACTTCGTCAGGAGTTGCGGGCGTGCTGACGGGCGCGTTCTCGCGTGGGTCGGTGTGCATGTTGCGCATGTCAGTGATCCTCCAGTGGGCCAATTCGTTGAAGCAGTCGCGCGGCTTGCCAGCGGACAGATGGTTCGTCGCTGTTAAGAATCGCCTCGTAGCATGTGGTGACGATCAGGCGCTTGTCGCCTTCCAGCTCCTGCTTCTCCTGTGCGATCTGCGCAGCGCTGCGAGGTTTCAACCACGCATAAGGGGTCGTGTAGCTCATTGCTTGTCCTCCAAGGCTTGTAGGCGTTTCTCCAGTTCGTCCACAGCGCGGACGGCACTGAGTGCGCCGATTGCTTCGATAATCTGTTTGCCCACGTCGGGCGCAACCTTGCCGCCAGCGATTGCTTGAAGAACGGCCTCGACCTGCTGGGCGACGGGGGCGGTGGCGTCGAAATCAAACTCCACGCGCTCGGTCTGCGCACGCAAGGCAGGCGCGACGCGCGACAGCACCAGCCCGGCAGCTTGCACGTCACCGGCAAGCGCAGCGTCGATAACCACACGGGCAATCTTCGGGGCGTCATCCATCAGCGCCTGCGTCACGCGGGTGCGCTTGTCCACGATGCCGCGCGGGCGTCCGTTCGGGTTCGGGCTTGTCATGCCTTTCTTCCAGCTCGGGCTGCCCGGTGGTGGCGAGGTGTTGGGCTGGTAGCTCTTCAACCAGTCGGGTTGAACTATTTCGGTCATTGGATGAACCCCTTTGATGTCATCAAGTGCCGATCAGCGTTAGCCGAGGTCTTGCAGCACGAACGCCTTCTCAGCATTCGTTTTGGCTTGACGAAGTGCGGCGGCTTTGTGCGGCGGTGCGCCGACTGCTTTCTCAAGCTCCTTAAACACCAGCCCCGCGCGTTCTTCGATCATCTGCTTCGCGCCCTTCATTGCCTTGAGGCGCTGGGCAATCTCAGGCGCGCTGCGCTCGTTCCAGAATCGAACGTAGGTAGCTTGGAAGTTCGCATCGAGACCGGACAGGTATGCAGGCGCGCCCAGCAGTGCGCTGACGGTAGTGTGGTCACCCTCGTCAATGGCTTGCTGGATAAATGCGTGTCGCTTCTCGTTGGGCAGGTTCTTCGCATAGGAACGAATCTCGGCGCTGATGCTTTGCGCTGCCTTCGATTCAATGGGTGCTGCAAGCTGCTGCTCCAGCATTGCAATGCCCTTTTCGAGATTCGAGCGAGTCACGTCGAAGCTCTTGCAGATTTTGTTGAAATGCTTCTGCGCGAAGTCGTCCGTGTGGATGATCTGCATCGCCTCATTCCAGGTCGGATTGAGAGCGGCAGCTTCTCGGGCTGACCACACTGCACGCACACCTTCATAGGCGGTGCTAAACGCGGTCATGGTCGGGCCGAGATACGGCGCAGTCTGCTCGTCGAACCCGTCAATGTTCTTCACGTTGTCAGGGTGCAGCGTGGGCGTGATACGCGGATCAATGTTGTCTGTCATGGCGAAACTCCTTGATAAATAGGCGCGTTTTTGTACGCAGTGCTTACATGCTGTGAAAGATCAGCGAAGGTCCGCAAGGAAAACAAAAACATGCAAACAGCGAACAAGTTATTCAGCGTTATTCGTTCTTAATCCTGTCGCTGTCGCATGCGTCCAAAAAGTCGTTGCCGCTTCTTGGAGACCTGTCTTGCAATGTGCGCACTTCAACCCGCACAGGAGCAACGACATGACCGACAAGACCTACACGAAACGCGAGAACGCCCGCCGCGCTGGTGTTGCCGCTGGGGTGCCTGCCGAACTGGTGGAGATCACCGTTCACAAGAACGGCGACGAGGTGCGCTTCGGCTGGAAGCAGATGGAAGCACCGGCACCCGCTGCCGCCGACGCTGTGTTGACCACAAGCAAGCCGAAGAAAGCAGCCCCGAGGGTTGATCGCGTCGAGCAGAACGGCGTCAAGCGTCCAAAGGCTGGCGGGCTGTGCGCTGCTGTCTGGGCATGGCTGGACGCGCACCCGGACGCAACGATCAAGGACGCGAAAGCCGCTGCACCGGAAAACGGCTGGAACGCGAACAACGTGGCCTGCGAGTTCTACGCTTGGCGCAAGTTCAACGGCCTGTCACGCGCGACCGCCGCGAACTGATGCAGGCCGGTTTTGCAGTCGCCGCCCCTGTGCTAACTGCTGCAAAAGTGCAAAACCAAAAAACGATGATCCCCGTTTTGTAGTTTTGTGGTTTTGCACTTCCCAGCACAGGGGCGAGTGCTGCAAAACCGATTCGCTCACGTCAGCGCCGCTTTTCGGTAAAGCACCTGATTGTTCGCTCCGCGCACAACGTCGATTCGATACTGGAATTGAGCCAAGCGGAGCATGTCGTCCACGTCCTTCCAGCGGCGACCATTCACCACTCGATTCAGAACGCTATGCACCATGTCGCGGGTCACGTCCTGGCCTGCATGCGTCACATGAACCGCCTGCACCAGCGCCTCGACTACCTGTGACACTGTGGTCATCTTCTGATCGAGTGCGCGCCCGCTGTCTTCTTCGGTCTCCTTGCCGGTGGCGGCATCGAACACGCGCGCCGATTCATCCTCGCCCCATACGCATTCACCGAGCACCGCCTTACACAGCACCGACGCTGGAGCGTCTGCGCGTTGTGCCAGCGTATGCACGGCCTCCGTCTTGTAGGTGACAAGAAAGCGCGGCGTGAGCTGGGGTTTTGCCAGTCGCATGACATAGGCGTGCTCTTCGCACTTGTCGCGGGCATGCGCGAATGCAACCCGTGGTGACGTAACCCATGCGCCAGCACCTGCCACCATGTCCTCAAAGTGTTCCGTGTTCTGGCTGCTGCGCTTGTTGTTGTGACCGATGAAGGCAATTGTCACGTCATGCTTTTCCGCCAGCGTCTGCATGTATGCGAGCAGGCGCTTAACTGAGGCGTCATCGTTGGGGCTTTGTCCCGGTGCCCAGATGGTCAGTGCCACGGCGGTATCAAGCACGACGAGTCGCACGGGTGGCGTCCCCGCGTTCATCGCCGTGATGTTCGCCATGTTGATGGTCGCGTCCAGATGCTCATAGACGCCGAAGACCTGAATCTGTTGTCCGCTGTGCTCGTCGGTCTCGATGCCAGCGAAAACCATTAGCGAGCCGGGCGCGCCACCCGCCTTGATGTGGCGAGCAGTAATCCACCCCTTCAATTCCTCCGCACTGATCCAGACGGTGGAGGCGTGGTGGCTAATCATGGCCGCCATCGTTGCGAGGAAAGACGACTTGGCAGTGCCGCCACGCCCGAAGAAGCCGACGACGCATTGACGCGGCAGGAACGGATCAACAAGGTAGGTGACTGTGGCTGTTTCGATATCTTCCGGCATGGCGAACTCCAGCTTGATCTTGTTCGGGTCGATGGTTCGCGGCTGGGTCAGGACACGGTGCCGCACCTTTTCGCGTTCGAGCTTCTTCCCTTCGATTTGAAGCTCTATCTCCTTGGCCTTGGTTGCTTCCCGCTGCGCCTCAGCTATCGCCTGAGCCTGTGCGACTTCCGGGGTCAGGTGCGGATTGCGCTCTTGTGCAGCGGCAAGCCACGGGAGCGTGGGCGGCTGCGCGGCGGCAGGGGCCGAGATCGCGGGGTTGCCGCCATTGGGGTACTGGCTGGGGTGCTGCGCTTGCTGTAGCGGCGGCTGTGCGGCCTGCAAATTCTCCGAGCCGCCAGAATTGGCTTGTCCTACGCTATGCGTGCTGTGCATGTTGTTCCTCTCCAAAGCCGTCCTGACCCGACGGCTTTTTTCTTGATGGAGTTATGCAGGGCTTATCGGCGGGTGTGCGGGGTCGGCAAGTTGCGCGGCTGCATTGGGTTTGAGTCGCCATGACCGTCAAACTGCTTGTTTGGCGTTCGGCGCGTAGGCGCTGGTACTGCGGAAGGACTGCGCCTCGATGAACTCGAAAATCTTGGTGCGCAGGTAGCGGATGGGCGCGGACTTGGTTTGCCCGAGCTTCACAAACTCCGGGCCTTTGCCTTTGGTGCGCCAGATTTCGAGGGTGTTGGGCTTGATGCCGAGCAGTGCGGCTGCTTCTTCGTTCGTCAGCAGATCAGGGTTGAGTGCGGATATGGTGGACATGGCAAGTCTCCAGACCTGCCTTGCCGCGCGTGCAATAGGAGTGCGTCAGCAAGGCGAATGCTTGCCGTCGAGATTTGTGTGGTCACCTGCCCCAGACGGGTTCGGGGGTGTCCGGTTTCCCGGCTAACGTCACAGCTACTTCTTTGCCTTGGCGCCCTGTGCGGCCCCTTGAGTCGCCGCCCCGCGTTGCACGGAGCGGCTTAGTTGGCGTTACTATAGCAACACTTTACGCTAAGTGTTTGATATTTTTAACTGTTTAGCTTTCTGAACGGTCGTTTAAGGCCACCGCTTGCTGCTCGATCCAGTCGGATATGTGCTGCGTTTCAGGCTTGAGATATTGCAGGTGCGAAGTCTCAAGGTAGTGGCGCGCGGTAACGCCCTTGGGCACATGGTTCGTCAGCAATTCGACCTTGTGCAAGTCGATCCCGCAATTGGCGATGCCGATGGTCGTAAAGGTGCGGCGCAGGTCGTGCGGTGTGATCTTCGTGCCCGCTGCCTCGCTGACTTTCTTCATCGTGTCGCGCGGGTCTTTGATATGCCCAGCCTTGCCCCAGGACGAGAACACGAACGGGCTACCCTTGACGCGCTGGCGCGTGGTCAGCAACTGCACCGCCTGCGTGGATAGCGGCAGCCAGACGGGGTTGCTGTTCTTCGGGTCGGGTATGTGAATCCAGCCTTCCTCAAGGTTGACCCTGTCCCATGTCAGTTCGCTGCACTCGCCAATCCGCAGGCCAGTGAGCATGAGCAGCATCACAAGGTCGATGCTTGCCAGCGTGTCTCGGTTGTAGGCTTGGTCGCGGGCATGTGTGAGGAATGACCACACCGCGCCGACCTTGCTATCCGGGACGCGGCTAGTGCGCGGCTTCAGCGGCACCCACTTCTTATAGAGCACATCGACGGGGTTATCAGTCAGCACTGGCGACCCGTCCGGCTCGCGGTATTCGCGGATGGCGTAGTTGAACAAGGCGCGAAGCACCGCCATTGACTGGTTCGCCTGCGCCGGGGCTGGCCCATCGCCGCGCGTGCCTTTGTTCTTGATGTCGTTGAAACGCTTCGTGACCATCTCGCGGTTGATGTCCCTGAGCGGCTTCTTGAGCCATGCCTCAAAGGTTGTGGTCACATGGCGTTCAATCTCGGCCTTGCTACTGTCCTTCAATGGGCGGTCGCGCTTGTAGGCGTCGGCCACGTCGCGGAGGGTGACGCGGTGCGCCGCCTCCTTCTTGGCGACGGCGCGCGGGTCGATGCCCATGCGCATGCTGCGCAGGTGCTCGCGGGCAACATCACGGGCTTGATCGACAGTGAAGACCCCATGCGGGCCGATGCTGATGCGGGGCGAACTGCCGTTGACGCGCCCCTGCACGATGTAGGTGATCTTGCCGGTAGGGGTGACCCGGAGGCCGAACCCCTTGAGCGAGTCGTCCCAGTGGAACGCCTCCTTGTCAGCGGGCGCGGTGATCTTGTCGATGTAGTTCTTCGTCAGCTTAGGCATATAGCGCCTCGCTGACTGATGCGGTTGTGGTTACTATCGTCACGTTGGCTTCCTTCGTACTTAAGGGAGTTGACCACGCGGTCGGGACTGTTGGCGCAGTCGCCGGCCGCATCTTTTCAGGCGCTCATAAGCAGTTCGTAAGCGCCAGCGGTAAAGTTACGACAAGTTCCACAAAACAAAAAGCGAATGCAACCCATTGACCTGTAAAGGTACGCAAGGCTTACAATAGCGGCTTAAAGCGGGGCAAAGCGGTTGACCGGGAAACTTGAAAACCGCCGATGGGCAACTATCCGTGAGTTCGAATCTCACCGCCTCCGCCATCTTTTCGACCTTGGTAAGCCGCCAAGCACAGCTTTCTGACGTTTGCTTTCTGACGGAATTGCGCCAAGCTAGGTTCGTTGACTGCAGGGTCGCGGCAGTTATGTGCAGCGAGGTGTCGCTTGATTAAGGTGCTGGTGGTCGACGACCACGATCTGGTTCGAACAGGCATTACCCGCATGCTGGCCGATATCGATGGCCTGCAGGTCATCGGCCAGGCCGATTGCGGCGAGGAAGCCCTGAAGAAAGTCCGCGAGCTGCACCCCGATGTGGTCCTGATGGACGTCAAGATGCCCGGCATCGGTGGTCTCGAAGCGACCCGCAAGCTGCTGCGCAGCTATCCCGACCTCAAGGTGATCGCCGTCACCGCCTGCGAGGACGATCTGTTCCCCACTCGCCTGCTGCAGGCCGGCGCCGCCGGTTACCTGACCAAGGGCGCGGCGCTGGAGGAGATGGTCCAGGCCATCCGCATGGCCTTCGCCGGCCAGCGTTACCTGAGCCCGCAGATCGCCCAGCAGCTGGCGCTGAAATCCTTCCAGCCGAACAGCGGTGGCTCGCCCTTCGATCTGCTGTCCGAGCGCGAGATCCAGATTGCCCTGATGATCGCCAACTGCCAGAAGGTGCAGACCATCTCCGACAAGCTTTGCCTGTCGCCGAAGACGGTGAACACCTACCGCTACCGCATCTACGAGAAGCTGTCGATCAACAGCGATGTGGAACTGGCGCTGCTGGCCGTGCGTCACGGCATGGTCGACGCCGTCAGCTGAGAGTCTTAGGCAAGCTAGTGAAGAGGACGTAAACTGCGTCCTCTTCGTCTTTTCAGCCTGCGACTTCGATGACCGCCACGCCCTTCGATCCGAGCGCCTTCCTCGCCACCTGCAGCGGCAGACCCGGTGTGTACCGCATGCTCGACGAGACGGGCAGGCTGCTCTACGTCGGCAAGGCGTCCAACCTGAAGAAGCGCCTGGCCAGCTACTTCCGCAAGACCGGCCTGGCACCGAAGACCGCCGCCCTGGTGGCGCGCATCGCCCAGGTCGAGACCACGATCGTGGCCAACGAGACCGAGGCGCTGCTGCTGGAGCAGACGCTGATCAAACAGTGGCGCCCGCCCTACAACATCCTGTTGCGTGACGATAAGTCCTACCCCTACGTGCTGCTGTCCGATGGCGACTTCCCGCGCCTGGGCATCCATCGCGGAGCCAAGTCGGCGAAGGGGCGCTACTTCGGCCCCTATCCCAGCGCCGGCGCGATCCGCGAGAGCCTGGCGCTGCTGCAGAAGACCTTCCTGGTGCGCCAGTGCGAGGACAGCTATTTCAAGAACCGCACCCGGCCCTGCCTGCAGTACCAGATCAAGCGCTGCAAGGCGCCCTGCGTCGGCCTGGTGGAGCCGGCCGAGTACGCCGAGGACGTGCGCCATTCGGTGATGTTCCTCGAGGGGCGCAGCAGTGCGCTGACGGACGAGCTGTCCACGGCGATGGAGAAGGCGGCGCAGGCCCTGGAGTTCGAACGCGCCGCCGAGCTGCGCGACCAGATCGCCCAGCTGCGCCGGGTGCAGGACCAGCAGAGCATGGAAGGCGGCAGCGGCGACGTGGACGTGGTGGCCGCCATCGTCAATCCGGGTGGCGCCTGCGTGCACCTGATCGGAGTGCGCGGCGGGCGGGTGCTGGGCAGCAAGAATTTCTTCCCGCAGGTGGGTATCGAGGAGGAGGGCGGCGCCGTACTTTCCGCATTCCTTGCCCAGTACTACCTGTCCAGCCACGAACGCGACCTGCCGGGCGAGCTGATCGTCAACGTCACCCACGAGGACCTGCCGACGGTGGCTGCCGCGATTGCCGAGCTGCGCGGGCGCGAGCTGACCATCAGCCACCGCGTGCGCGGTACCCGGGCGCGCTGGCAGCAGCTGGCGGTGACCAATGCCGAACAGGCGCTGGGCGCGCGCCTGGCCGATCGCCAGCAGGTGGCCGCGCGCTTCGAGGCACTGGCCGAGGCGCTGGACCTGGATGAGGCGCCGCAACGCCTGGAGTGCTACGACATCAGCCATTCCAGCGGCGAGGCCACCGTGGCCTCTTGCGTGGTGTTCGGTCCGGAGGGGCCGCTGAAGTCCGACTACCGCCGCTACAACATCGAGGGTGTCACCGCCGGCGACGACTACGCGGCGATGCGCCAGGCGCTTACCCGGCGCTTCGGCAAGCTCAAGGATGGTGAAGGCAAGCTGCCGGACGTGCTGCTGGTGGACGGTGGCAAGGGCCAGCTGGCCATGGCGCGCGAAGTGCTGGAAGAGCTGGCGGTGCCGGAGCTGATCCTGCTCGGCGTGGCCAAGGGCGTGACCCGCAAGCCAGGCCTGGAAACCCTCTATCTCAATGATGCCGAGCACGAGTTCACCTTGCCCGGTGACTCGCCGGCCCTGCACCTGATCCAGCAGATCCGCGACGAGGCGCACCGCTTCGCCATCACTGGGCATCGCGCGCGACGTGGCAAGGCGCGGCGCACCTCGAGCCTGGAGGATGTCGCCGGCATCGGTCCCAAGCGCCGGCGCGAGCTGCTCAAGCACTTCGGCGGGCTGCAGGAGCTCAACCGCGCCAGCGTCGAGGAGATCGCCAAGGCGCCGGGTATCAGCAAAAAGCTCGCCGAGTCGATTTATGCCGCCCTGCACAGCGAGTAGAATGCGCGCTCAACTCGCTGGCCAGTGGTCCCGATGAACATCCCCAACCTGCTCACCGTACTGCGCGTCGCCCTGATTCCGGTCTTCATCCTGTTTTTCTATCTGCCGTTCGCCTGGAGCTACTGGGCGGCCAGCGCGGTGTTCGCCCTGGCGGCGGTGACCGACTGGTTCGACGGCTACCTGGCCCGGCGCTGGGAGCAAAGCACGCCGTTCGGCGCCTTCCTCGACCCGGTGGCGGACAAGCTGATGGTGGCCGTGGCGCTGGTGCTGCTGGTGGAGGAGCACGCCAACCTGTGGCTGAGCCTGCCGGCGGTGATCATCATCGGCCGCGAGATCGTGGTGTCCGCGCTGCGCGAGTGGATGGCCGAGCTGGGCGCGCGGGCGCACGTGGCCGTGTCCAATCTGGGCAAGTGGAAGACCGCCGCGCAGATGGTGGCGCTGATCATCCTGCTGGGTAATCCGCCGCAACTGACCGTCTGGGTCGGCCTCGGTTACGTCCTGCTGATCGTGGCGGCGGCACTCACCCTGTGGTCCATGCTGCAATACCTGCTGGCTGCCTGGCCGCACCTCAGCATCGATGCCGAGAAGAAATAAAGTATTTTTGAATCAAGGGGTTGACGAGGCGTTTCGAATCTATAGAATGGCGCCCGTCACCAAGACGCGGGAATAGCTCAGTTGGTAGAGCACGACCTTGCCAAGGTCGGGGTCGCGAGTTCGAGTCTCGTTTCCCGCTCCAGATTGTTGACGTTGACGCCGCGGTAAGCGGCGTCTTCGTTTGAGGCCGGGTGGCAGAGTGGTCATGCAGCGGATTGCAAATCCGTGTACGCCGGTTCGATTCCGACCTCGGCCTCCACTACAAGGAAAGCCCCGTAGATCGTTGATCTACGGGGCTTTTTCTTTACCTTGCCGGGTTGGCGCGGGCTGTATATAGTCCAGCCCTCGCTTCACCGCGCTACCGCCCGAATGGCGAAATCGGTAGACGCAGGGGACTTAAAATCCCTCGCCAGCAATGGCATGCCGGTTCGAGTCCGGCTTCGGGCACCATCTGCACAGCTTTCCCTCCTTGCGACCTCCTATAATCGGGCCTACGGCACAAGGAGTCCGCATGCTTTCCGACAAGGCTTACCTGCCGCACCTGCTGGCGGCGCTGTGGTTCCTGGGGTGCTGGCTGGGCTATGCCCGCTACGCGATCTGGAAGGGGCGCGACACGGCCTGCCTGGCCAGTGTGATGCATCTGTACCGCGAGGACTGGATGCGTCGCATGTTGCTGCGGGAAAACCGCATCGCCGACGCCAGTGTGATCGGAAACCTCGAGCGCAATGCCTCGTTCTTCGCCTCCAGTACCCTGCTCATCCTGGCCGGTGTGCTCACCGTGCTGGGCGCCTCGGATCGAGCGGTGTCGCTGCTGCAGGACCTGCCCCTGGTGCAGGCCGCCAGTCGTGAGCTGTCCGAGCTCAAGCTGATCTGCCTGGCGATGGTGTTCGTCTACGCCTTCTTCACCTTCAGCTGGTGCATGCGCCAATACAACTTCGCCTCGGTGCTGATCGGCTCGGCACCGCTGGTGGCCGAGCGCGGCCTATCGGAGCCGCAACGCGAGGCCTATGCGGTGCGTACCGCGCGGGTGATCTCGATGGCGGCCAATCAGTTCAACCTGGGCTTGCGCTCCTATTACTTCGGCATGGCGACCCTGGGCTGGTTCATCAACCCCTGGTTCTTCATGCTGCTCAGCGCCGGCGTGGTGCTGGTGCTGTATCACCGCGAGTTCCATTCCGATGTCCTGAAAGTGATGGTTCATACCCAGACCACCGGCACGCCGACCAAGGAGAAAAACCCATGACATTGCCACTGTGGTGCCTGTTCATCAGCGCGATATTGATCTTTCTGGCCAAGATCCCGGTGGCCAAGGCCATGGCCGAGGAGGGCGGTGGGCGCTACGACAACCATCACCCGCGGGCCCAGCAGGCACGCTTGACGGGCTTCGGCGCGCGCGCTCTGGCGGCGCATCAGAACAGCTTCGAGGCTTTCCCTCTGTTCGCCGCCGGCGTGCTGGTGGCGCATGTGACCCAGAGCCAGGGGGGGCTGGTGGACGGGGCGGCGCTGCTGTTCGTGCTCGCCCGGGTACTCTATGTGGTGCTGTACTGGGCCGATCTGGCCTGGCAGCGTAGCCTGGTATGGGTGGTGGGGCTGGCCTGCAGCCTGCTGCTGATGCTCAGCCCGGCGTTGGCCTGAATGGCAGGAGGCCCGCATCTGCGGGCCTCCTGGTCTTACTGGGCGTCGATCGCGTCCTTGGCCTCGTCGCCGGCTTCCTGGATGGCGTCCGCCGCGTCGTCGGCGGCTTCCTCGACCTTCTCGCCGACAGTGGGCTCCTTGCCCAGCGCTTCGTTGGTCTTCTGCTCGATGGCCTCGCCGGTGTCCTTGGCGGCTTCGCCGAGGGACTCCATGGCCTCGGAGACATTCTCCTTGGCCGATTCCACCTTGTCTTCCGAGGACTGCTCGCAAGCGGTCAGACCCAGCATGGCGGCCAGCAGCAGGGCATAGGTAAAGGGTTTGCTCATGTCGTCTCTCCTTTGGTGACGGGACTATCCTCAATCCGGCAATTGGAGGGCGACGGACCGGCCAAAGTTCCGCCGCATCCGGCCAAGCGTGCGTCGCATCACATCCCGTGCGCTGTGTCGCGCGGCGGCCGAGGGGGTATCATGCGCGCCTTTTGCAACATCGCCGGGAACTGCAGTCATGAGCGATAACCCTGTTCTAGAGCGCGCCGAGCGCTTTCTGTCGGCCCTGCGCCATTGCCAGGTGCTGGGTCTTAGCGTGCATGAGGCCAAGCCCGCAGGCCTGACCCTGCGCCTACCGTACAGCACCCAGATCATCGGCAATCCGGAAACCGGGGTGATCCACGGCGGCGCCATCACCACCCTGATGGACACCACCTGCGGCATCTCCACCGTCTGCGTGCTGCCGGAGTTCGAGATCTGCCCGACCCTCGACCTGCGCATCGACTACATGCGCCCGGCCCAGCCGCACAAGGACGTCTTCGGCTTCGCCGAATGCTACCGGGTCACCGAGAACATCATCTTCACCCGCGGCTATGCCTATCAGGACAACCCGGACGAGCCGATCGCCCATGTGGTCGGTGCCTTCATGCGCATGGGCAAGGGCGCCCAGGGCGACAAGGAGCTCAAACGCAATATCCAGGGAGGTGCCTGATGGCCGCGCTCAACCTCAATACCCTGGTGCGCCAGGCCCATGAGAAGAACGACTACGACGCGCTGATCAGCCTGATCCCCTACGCCAAGCTGATCGGCATCGAGTGCCTGCGCCTGGGCGACGACATGGTGTTCCGCCTGCCGGCGAGCAAGGACAACATCGGCAACCCGATCCTGCCGGCGCTGCACGGCGGGGTCATCGCCGGCTTCATGGAACATGCGGCCATGCTGCACCTGCTGATGTTCATGGGCATCCCGCATTTGCCGAAAATCATCGACTTCTCGATAGATTACCTGCGCGCCGGTCATTATCGTGACACCTACGCCCAGTGCCAGGTGTGGCGCCAGGGCCGGCGGGTGGCCAACGTCGCCATCACGGCCTGGCAGACCAGCCAGAGCGAGCCTATCGCCACAGCACGCGCCCACTTCAAGGTCGACGAACCCTGAGTGAGTGGCGGGGCGCTGCATAAGAACAGAACAAGGAATCCTCAATGGATGCGTTGCTGATCCTCGGCGGCCTGCTGCTGATCCTCGTCGGCCTGGTCTGGCTGGTGATGCGGGCCTTCTCCACCAGCCTGCTGTGGGGCTGGGGCAGCCTGATACCGCCGCTCACCCTGGTCTACGTGCTGCGCCACTGGCGCATGGCGCGCCAGGCCGTGGTGCTCATGGCCCTGGGCTGCATCCCGCTGGTGGTCGGCATGGTGCTGATGGCCAACCGGGATGCCGCGCGCCTGGAGGCCATCCTCAGCCTGCGTTGGCTCAAGGAGGCGCCCAAGGCCCCGGCCGAGCTGGATATCCGCCTGCATGGCGAGCTCAACGGCCAACCGTTCAAGCCGCAGTATGCCGAGCTGATCGACGGCGTGCTGAGCCTGCGCGAAGGCGAGGATTTCTTCGCCCGCCGCGAGGTGACCATCCGCCTGCCGCAGGCGCAGAAGGCCCCGGTGCAGCTGGATGTGCTGCCGGAAGACGAGGGCGCGCTGCCGGAGGTGGAGATCAGCTGGCTGCTGCCCGAGCAGGACCTGCCGGAGGCACGTCGCCTGAGCCAGGGCTATACCTTGCACCTGGACCTTCAGGCCCTGCCGCCGAACAAGCTGCAGGGCGACTTCCACCTGGTCCTGCCGCCGTCCTTCAAGACCAGCCTGAGTGGGCGCCTGGAGCTGTTCGCCGACCGCCTGCGCTACCGGGACGGTCGCCTCGATACCCGCTTCGATTCCCGCGAGACCCTGGCCAAGGTCATCGAGGACCACCTGCAGCGGCGCTTCGCCACCCGCCTGGTGCAGCTGGCCGAGCTGCCGGACGTGACCTTCCCGGCGAGTGAGTTGCCGCTGCAGGTGCAGGCCAGGATCAACGGCGCCGAGCAGAGCCTGGCGCTGGTGCTGGAGAAAGGCCCGCGTGGCTGGCAGGTGCGCGATGATCGCTATCCCGAGCTGGCGGCCCAGGAGGCGCGCGCCGAAACGTTGGTCCAGGCCGAGGAGCCGGAACAAGCCCCGCAGGCCAGCGCCCGGCCCCCCCTGGATCGCCGCCTGCGTTTCTCCCTGGCACGCCTGCAGCGCAACCCGGAACAGTACCGGCAACTGCTGATGCGTGTGAGCAAGGCCAGCGGCGGCACCCTGGAGGGGCGCTTCGTCGGTCTCGACGGCGATGGCAGCATCCGCCTCAGCCAGCAGCTGGGCAGCGGCGCCGGCCAGGCCAGCTTCAGCTTCAAGCCGGAAGAGATCGCGCGTATCGAGCTGTTGCAGCCCTGATTCGGGCAAGGTCTTGAAATCCTTCCCGAAGTCCCCATCTGTAGGACATCCGCCGCGTTCGCGGCCTTCTGTCCTGCATGTGGAGTTCGATGACCATGAGTGTGGAAACTCAAAAAGAGACCCTGGGCTTCCAGACCGAGGTGAAGCAGCTGCTGCACCTGATGATCCATTCCTTGTACTCGAACAAGGAAATCTTCCTCCGTGAGCTGATCTCCAACGCCTCGGACGCCGCCGACAAGCTGCGCTTCGAGGCCCTGGCCAAGCCCGAGCTGCTCGAAGGTGGCGATCCGCTCAAGATCCGCCTGTCCTTCGACAAGGACGCCAAGACCGTCACCCTCGAGGACAACGGCATCGGCATGAGCCGCGAGGAAGTCATTGCCCACCTGGGCACCATCGCCAAGTCCGGCACCGCTGACTTCCTGAAGAACCTCTCCGGCGACCAGAAGAAGGATTCGCACCTGATCGGCCAGTTTGGCGTGGGCTTCTACTCGGCCTTCATCGTCGCCGACCAGGTCGAGGTGTTCACCCGTCGCGCCGGCGCTGCCGCCAGCGAGGGTGTGCACTGGTCGAGCCGCGGCGAGGGCGAGTTCGAAGTCGCCACGATCGACAAGGCCGAGCGTGGTACCCGCATCGTCCTGCACCTGAAGAGCGGCGAGGAAGAGTTCGCCGACGGCTGGCGCCTGCGCAACATCGTCAAGAAGTACTCCGACCACATCGCCCTGCCCATCGAGCTGCCGAAGGAACACTACGGCGAAGACAAGGACAAGCCGGCCGAGCCGGAGTGGGAAACCGTCAACCGCGCCAGCGCGCTGTGGACCCGCCCGCGCACCGAGGTCAAGGACGAGGAATACCAGGAGTTCTACAAGCACGTCGCCCACGACTTCGAGAACCCGCTGTCCTGGAGCCACAACAAGGTTGAGGGCAAGCTGGAATACACCTCGCTGCTCTACGTGCCGGCCCGCGCACCGTTCGACCTGTACCACCGCGAGGCGCCCAAGGGCCTGAAGCTCTATGTGCAGCGCGTGTTCATCATGGATCAGGCCGACCAGTTCCTGCCGCTGTACCTGCGCTTCATCAAGGGCGTGGTCGACTCCAACGACCTGTCGCTCAACGTCTCCCGCGAGATCCTGCAATCCGGCCCGGTGATCGACTCGATGAAGTCGGCGCTGACCAAGCGCGTGCTGGACATGCTGGAGAAGCTGGCCAAGGACAAGCCCGAGGACTACAAGGCCTTCTGGAAGGCCTTCGGCCAGGTGCTCAAGGAAGGCCCGGCGGAAGACTTCGCCAACAAGGAGAAGATCGCCGGACTGCTGCGCTTCGCCTCCACCGCCGACGAGAGCGGCGAGCAGAGCGTGGCCCTGGCCGACTACATCGGCCGCATGAAGGAAGGCCAGGACAAGGTCTACTACCTCACCGGCGAGACCCATGCGCAGATCAAGAACAGCCCGCACCTGGAAGTCTTCCGCAAGAAGGGCATCGAGGTGCTGCTGCTGACCGACCGCATCGACGAGTGGCTGATGAGCTACCTGACCGAGTTCGACGGCAAGCACTTCGTCGACGTCGCCCGTGGCGACCTGGACCTGGGCAAGCTCGACTCGGAAGAGGACAAGAAGGCCCAGGAAGAGGTGGCCAAGGCGAAGGAAGGGCTGCTGGAGCGCCTCAAGGGTGCGCTGGGCGAACAGGTCAAGGAAGTGCGGGTGTCGCATCGTCTGACCGACTCGCCGGCGATCCTCGCCATCGGCGAGCAGGACCTCGGCCTGCAGATGCGCCAGATCCTCGAGGCCAGCGGGCAGAAGGTGCCGGAGTCCAAGCCGATCTTCGAGATCAACCCGGGCCACCCGCTGATCGAGAAGCTGGATGCCGAGGCCGACGAGGACCGTTTCGCCGACCTCTCGCACATCCTCTTCGACCAGGCCGCCCTGGCAGCCGGCGACAGCCTGAAGGACCCGGCCAGCTACGTGCGACGCCTGAACAAGCTGCTGGTCGAGCTGTCCGCCTGACCGGCAGTGCCGTGAAAAGCCCGCTTCGGCGGGCTTTTTCATGCCCGCGAAAAATAGCGCTGGAGCTTGCTCGATGATGGCTATCTAATGGCTCTCTCCAGGTGCCAGTGCCTGGCGCCGGCCCGTGCGGGCCTGCTTAACTTGCCATCGTCTATCCGTGCCCGCTGCCCCTATGTCGTACCTGACCAGCCTGTTCCTGCTCGACGCCGACCCCAGCCTGCTGCTGTTCGGCAGCTACGACCCCTGGCTGGTGCTGCTCTCGGTGCTGATCGCCGCCTTCACCTCGGCCATGGCCCTGCAGGTGGCGGGCATGGCCCGGATCAGCCAGAGCCCGGCAGTGCGCCAGGTGGCCATCATCACCGGCTCGCTGGCCCTGGGCGGCGGCGTCTGGGCCATGCACTTCATCGGCATGCTGGCCTTCCAGCTGTGCGTGCGGGTGGAGTACGCACCGGGGCTGACCCTGCTGTCCATGCTGCCCAGCCTGGGCGCCTCCTGGGTCGCCCTGCAGCTGCTGGCGCGGCGCCAGGTCACGGCCGCGCAGCTGGTCGGCAGCGGCGTACTGGTGGGCGCCGGCATCGGTGCCATGCACTACAGCGGCATGGCGGCCATGCAGATGGCGCCGCTGTTGCGCTACGACCCCTGGTGGTTCGCCCTGTCGATCGGGGTGGCGGTGGTGCTGGCGATCCTCGCCCTGTGGGTACGCTTCGGCCTGCGCGGTCGCGGCCTGGGCATCTGGGCGGTGGTCCTCGGTGGCCTGGTGATGGGCCTGGCGATCAGCGGCATGCACTACACCGGCATGGCCGCGGCGCGCTTCGTCGGTGTGGCCGAAGGCGCCGGCGCCAGCGAGCACAGCCTGTACCTAGCCCTGGCGGTGGCGCTGATCACCGTTTCGCTGGCCATCTTCGTCGCCGCCGCCAACGGCCTGTTGCGCTATCGCCAGCTGGTCGGCCAGCTGCGCGACAACGAAATGCGCCTGCGCGCCACTCTGAACACGGCGGTGGACGGCATCATCACCATCGATGAGCGCGGCCTTATCCGCGACATCAACCCCTCGGTCGAGCAGCTGTTCGGCTGGCGCGCCGATGAGCTGGTCGGGCGCAACATCAGCATGCTGATGCCCGAGCCGCACCATTCCGCCCATGACGGTTACCTGGAGCACTACCGGCGCACCGGCGAGGCCCGCATCATCGGCGTCGGCCGCGAGGTGGAGGGGCGGCGCAAGGACGGCAGCCTGCTGCCGATGCGCCTGGCCATCGGCAAGGCCAGCCTGCCGGGGCAGACCCTGTACGTCGGCTTCATCAGCGACATCAGCGAGCGCAAGGCGATGGAGCGCGCCCTGCGCGAGCGCGAACAGCAGTACCGCTCGCTGATCGGCAATCTCCCGGGGGTGGCCTTCCGCTGCCTGCTGGACCGGGACTGGAGCATGCTGTTCATCAGCGATGCGGTGGAGCGCCTGAGCGGCTGGCCGGCGCGGGAGTTCATCGAGCGGCGCTGCAGCTTCAACGCGCTGATCCATCCGGACGACCGCGAGCGGGTCAGCCAGCTGGTGCACGCGGCGATCGCCGCCGGGCGCAGCTACGAGGTCGAGTACCGCCTGCTGCGCCGCGACGGCCGCGAGGTCTGGGTGTGGGAGGGCGGTGGTGCGGTGGCCGACGAGGAGGGGGCGCCACACTGGATCGACGGGGTGATGCTGGACATCACCGAGAGCAAGCTGCGCAACGCCGAGTTCGAGGGCACGGTGGCCGCCATCGGGCGCGGCCTGGCGATGGCCGAGTTCGACCTGCAGGGGCACGTGCTCAACGCCAACCAGAATTACCTCGAGCTGATGGGCTACAGCCTGGAGGAGATCCGCGGCCAGCACCACCGCATCTTCTGCGAGCAGGCCTTCGTCGACAGTGGCGCCTACGACGAGTTCTGGGCGCGCCTGGCGCGCGGCGAACTGGACAGCGGCGAGTACCTGCGGCTGGCCAAGGGCGGGCGCGAGGTGTGGATCCAGGCCTCCTACAACCCGATCTTCGATGCCGACGGCAAGCCGTTCAAGGTGGTCAAGTTCGCCACCGACCTCAGCCAGCGCCGCGAGATGGAGGAGGCCCTGCGCGACGCCAAGGAGCGCGCCGAGCAGGCGGCCGAGGCCAAGACCACCTTCCTCGCCAACATGAGCCACGAGATCCGCACGCCGATGAACGCCATCATCGGTTTCACCGAGCTGCTGCTCGGCACCCGCCTCGACGACCTGCAGCGCCGCCACCTGGGCACCGTGCGCCAGGCCGCGCGCTCGCTGCTCGGCCTGCTCAACGATATCCTCGACACCGCCAAGCTGGAGCGTGGCGCGGTGGAGCTGGAGAGCCTCGACTTCTCCCTGCCCGAGCTGTGCCGCCAGGTCTGCGACGCCCTGCGCCTGAGCGCCGAGGCCAAGGGGCTGAGCCTCAGCCTGGACTACCAGGCCGGCCTCGGCGAGCACTTCCGCGGCGACCCGCTGCGCATCCAGCAGGTGCTGACCAACCTGGTGGGCAACGCGGTGAAGTTCACCGAAAGCGGCTGGGTGCGCCTGGAGGTCAGCGGCGCGCCGGGCAAGGTCCTGCTCGCCGTGCGCGACAGCGGCATCGGCATCGCCGCGGACCGCCTGCAGCACATCTTCGACCCCTTCGCCCAGGCCGATGCCTCGATGAGCCGGCGCTTCGGCGGTACCGGCCTGGGTACCACCATCGCCCGCCAGCTGACCGAGCTGATGGGCGGGCGCATCACCGTGGAGAGCCGCCTGGGCGAAGGCAGCCTGTTCCGTGTCGAGCTGCCGCTGCCGGCCGGTCAGGCCAGCGCGGCCGCGCCACGGGCCGCCAGCCTCGGCCTGCCGCCGCTGCGCATCCTGGCCGCCGACGATGTGCCGCAGAACCTCGAACTGCTCAGCCTGAGCCTCGGCCAGCTCGGCCACCGGGTGGTGACCGCGGGCGATGGCGAGGAGGCGCTGGCGGCCTTCCGCACCGGTGGCTTCGACCTGCTGCTGATGGACGTGCAGATGCCGCGCCTGGACGGCCTGGAGGCGACCCGGCGGATTCGCCAGGAAGAGGCACGGCAGGGTCTGGCGCCGACGCCGATCATTGCCCTGACCGCCAGCGTGTTGGAGCAGGACCGTCTCGCCGCGCGCGAGGCCGGCATGGACGGTTTCGCCTCCAAGCCGCTGGAGATGGACCAGCTGCTGGCCGAGATGGCCCGCGTCATCGGCCTGGCGCCGGTGCCGTCGGTGCCGCCGTCGGCCGCCGCCGAGGCCGCGCCGGACATCGCCATTGACTGGCCGCGCGGCCTGCAGCTGTGGGGCAGCCAGGCGGCCATGGTCGCCGCCATCCGCCGCTTCCTCGACGAGCATCGCGCCAGCTGCGTGGACATCGAGCGCCTGCTGCAGGATGCCGAGCCGCAGGCCGCCATCGAGCTGGTGCACCGCCTGCGCGGCGCCGCCGCCAACCTCGCGCTGCTGCGCGTCAGCCGCCTGGCCGGGCAGCTGGAACATGCGCTCAAGGGCAAGGTGGCCGCCTCGGCCGGCGGGCTGCTGCTGGCCCTGCAGGCCGCCCTCGGCGAGTTGCCGGGCGAGTTGCCGCAGGAGCAGGCGCTGCCTGTGGACGAAGCGGCACCGTTACCGGCACTGGCCGAGCTGGCGCCGCTGATCGAGCAGGCACGCGCCGCCCTGGGCCACGGCGAACTGGCCGAGCAGGCCCTGCAACGGCTGATCGCCGCGCTGCCGACCGCCCAGGCCAGGGGCCTGGAGCAGGCGATCGACGATTTCGACTTCGAGCGCGCCGACGCGCTGCTGGCCGAGCTGCTCGGCTGGCTGGAACTGCAGTCCGGAGAGGCCCCATGATCCGACCCGCCGATACCCGTCCCAAGCTGCTGCTGGTGGACGACGAGCCGACCAACCTGCAGGTTCTGCGGCAGATCCTGCAGGACGACTACCGCCTGCTGTTCGCCAAGGACGGTGGCAAGGCCCTGGAACTGGCCGCGCGCGAGGCGCCGGCGCTGGTCCTGCTGGACGTGATGATGCCGGGCATGACCGGCCACGAGGTCTGCGCCCGGCTCAAGGCGCAGCCGGCCACGGCTGCCATCCCGGTGATCTTCGTCACCGCCCTGGCCGATGTCGAGGACGAGGCGCGGGGCTTCGAGGTCGGCGCGGTGGACTACATCACCAAGCCGGTCAGCCCGGCCATCGTGCGCGCGCGGGTGCGTACCCACCTGTCGCTGGTGCGGGTCGACGAGCTGCGCCAGACCCGTCTGCAGATCGTCCAGCGCCTGGGCCTGGCGGCCGAGTACAAGGACAACGAGACCGGCCTGCACGTCATCCGCATGAGTCACTACACCCACCTGCTGGCCAGGGCCGCCGGCCTCGGCGAGGTGGAGGCGGACGACCTGCTGAATGCCGCGCCGATGCACGACGTCGGCAAGATCGGCATCCCCGACGCCATCCTGCAGAAGAACGGCAAGCTCGACGAGGCCGAGTGGCAGGTGATGCGCCAGCACGCGCAGATCGGCGCCGAGATCATCGGCGAGCACGAGTCCGGACTGCTACGCATGGCCCGCAGCATCGCCCTGACCCACCACGAGAAGTGGGATGGCAGCGGCTACCCCAACGGCCTGGCCGGCGAGGCCATTCCCCTGGAGGGGCGCATCGTCGCCATCGCCGATGTGTTCGATGCGCTGACCAGCGTGCGCCCCTACAAGCCGGCCTGGCCGGTAGAAGAGGCACTGGAGTTCCTCCGTCGCGAGAGTGGCCGGCACTTCGATCCGCAACTGGTCGAGCTGTTCCTCGGCATCCTGCCGGCGATCCTGGAAGTGAAGGAGCGCTGGGCGGAGACGGAGTAGGGCACAATGGCCGCCTCGTTCCTCTGGAGACCCTCATGAGCCTGCCCAGCTGGGAGCTGCTGTCCTACATAGTCACGGTGGTGGCGCTGCCGTTCGCCATCGGCGTGTTTCTCTTCGAGCAGCGCAAGGAGCGCGAGAACGAGGAGGAGGCCATCTGGCAGCAGATCTCCGACGCCTACATCGACTTCCTCGAAGTGGTACTGGCCAACCCGGACCTGCGCCTGCGCAGCCAGAACGCCACGCCCGATCTCAGCGACGAGCAGCGTGAGCGCATGTGGGTGATCTTCGACATGCTGATCTCGCTGTTCGAACGCGCCTACCTGCTCGCCTACCAGAACGACATGGACGCCAAGCAGCGCAGGCGCTGGCATTCCTGGGAGGACTACATGCGCGAGTGGAGTCGCCGCGAGGACTTCCGCGAGCGCCTGCCGCACCTGCTGCGTGGCGAGGACCCGGACTTCGCCGCCTATATCCGGCGCCTGGCCGACGAGGAGGCGGCGCTGGCCCAGGCCGATCGCTAGCCCAGCCCGAGCTGCACCTAGCCGGGCAGCTCGATGCGTGCCTGTTCGCCCGGCACCTGCGGCCAGTCGCCGGCGGCCCAGCGTTGCTTGGCCTGTTCCAGCTGCTGCGCATCGCTGGCGACGAAGTTCCAGTACATGCGCCGCGGCCCCAGCGGCTCGCCGCCGATCAGCGCCAGGTGGCATTCGCCGCAGGCGGAAAGCAGCAGTTCCTCACCCTCGGGCAGCACGGCCAGGCCGCGCAGCGGCAGGTCCTCGCCTTCCAGCTGGGCCTCGCCCTCGATCAGGTACAGCGCGCGCTCGCGGTGCTCGGCGGGAATCAGCAGGCTGGCGCCGGCGGCCAGCTTCAGTTCGGCGTAGAGGGTGGGCGAGGGCACCGGCACCGGCGACTGCAGGCAGAAGCCTGTGCCGGCGATCAGGGTGATGGCGACGCCCATGGCTTCGCGGCGCGGCAGGCTGGCGGCGGGGTGGTGGCTGTAGCCCGGTTCGCACGCCTCCAGCTCCTGCGGCAGGGCCAGCCACACCTGCAGGCCGTGCAGCCGTGAACCCCTTTGCCGCAGCTGAGCGGGCGTGCGCTCGACATGGGCGACGCCGCGGCCGGCGGTCATCCAGCTGACGTCACCGGGTTGCACCCGTTGGTCGGAACCCAGGCTGTCCTTGTGCTGCAGCTCGCCGTCGAACAGGTAGGTGAGGGTGGACAGGCCGATATGCGGGTGCTGGGCGATGTTCATGCCGCTGTCGGGGGCATAGACCTTTTCCAGCATATGGTCGAAGAACACGAAGGGGCCGACGCTGCGGCACCTGGCCGACGGCAGCGGGCGCAGGATCGGCTGGCCGGCGATGTCCTCGGCCCTGGGGCGGATCAGCAGCAGCTCGCTCATCTCAGGCCTCGCCCAGGCGGGTTTCCACCTGCACTTCGGCGCTGGTCATCAGCTTGTGCACCGGGCACTTGTCGGCGATGCGCAGCAGCTGCTGGCGCTGCTCCTCGTCCAGGGCGCCGTGCAGGTCCAGTTCCACGGCCAGGCGGTAGATGCCCTGGCGCTCCTGGCTGTCGTCGCGGACCACGCGCACGTCCAGGCTATCCAGCGCCAGGCCCTTCTGCCTGGCGTAGAGCATCAGGGTCAGGGCCTTGCAGGCGCCGAGGGCGGCGTCGAACAGGTCGTGCGGCTCGGGGCCGGAGGCCGTGCCACCGAAGGACTCGGGTACGTCGGTGTGCAGCAGGTGCTCGCCGATCTCGATGCTGTGGCGCAGGCCGGACTCGGTACTGATACGGATCATGGTGGCTCCCGGGCTAGGTTGGATGGCTCCAGCCTAGCCCAGGCGGCGCGTCTCAGACCAGCACGGAGAGGCGCACATCGGCGCCCAGCACGCGCAGCAGACGGCCATCGCCACCGAGGATGGGTACCGAGACGGTGAAGCAGAAGTCGTCGGTGGCCGAGGAGCGGTAGACCGGGGTGATATGGCTGCGCAGGTCATCCGCCACGCTTCGGAACCAGGGGCGCTGGCTCCAGTCGCGGCCCCGGCAGCTCGGCGCGTCCTGGTGCGGCACGTCGGCGGCGAAGATGTTTTCCGAGAGCTGCACGCCGCTGGCGTCGACCAGGTAGAACAGCTCGAAGCGTGCATCGCGGCGCAGGGTGTCGGCCAGCAGGCGCTCGGCGCCAGCCACCTCGCCGGCCAGGCGCGCGTCGCCGGCCAGCTGCTCGACGCTGCGTTGCACCGCCCGGTGCAGCTCCAGGCGGAAGTCGCCCAGGCCCTGCAGCAGGCGGTCGCCGTCCTCGCGCACGGCCTGACTGTGGCGCAGTACCTGGCCGGCCTTGCCGAGCAGGTCGCCGGCGACCTGGGCGATCTGCTGCACGTCGCCGTTGATCGAGCGCACCGCCGCGCCGATCTGCTCGGTGCCGGTGGCGATATGGCCGACCCGCTCATCCAGGCAGTCCATGGCCTGGCGCGTGCTGTCCAGGCCGCTGCCGACCTGCAGCATGCCGGCACGGCCGTCCTCCACCGCCTGGTGCATGCGCTCGCCGGCGCCGCCGAGCTGGTCCATGCCGTCGCGGAAGCGTTCGATGATCTGCCCGACCTGACCGGTGGCCTCGGTGGTGTGGCCGGCCAGGCGACGCACTTCCTCGGCGACCACGGCGAAGCCACGGCCGTGTTCGCCGGCGCGGGCCGCCTCGATGGCGGCGTTGAGCGCCAGCAGGTTGGTCTGCTGGGAAATGCTGGCGATCACGCCGATGACCTTGCTGACCTCTTCCAGCTGCGCAGTGAGGTTGCCGATCACCTCGGCCAGTTCCTGCTCGCAGGCGCCGATGGCCTCCACCTGGCGCAGTACGCTCTGGCCGCTCTGCTGGCACTGGCGCAGGGTGTTGGCGACTTCACCGGAGAGCCGCGCCACCTCGGCGGCGCCGGGTACCAGCTCGGCGTCCAGGGTGGTGGTGACCTGCTCGCTGGCGCTGGCGATCAGCTCCGAGGACTGCGCCAGGCTCTGCCCGCTGGCCTGGTTGGCGCTGGCGATGCTGGCCAGCTGCGGGGCGTGGGCGGTGATGCCGACGGCGGCGCCCAGGCTGGTGCGGATGCGCTGGTGCAGGCCATCGCTGAAGCGGTTGAGGCGGCCCATCCAGGGCTGCTGCTCGGGCAGGCGGGTGGTCAGGTCGTGGCCGCTGAAGAGGGCGGCGAGGGCTTCTTCGTCCCGCTCGCGGCGCGAGGGTTTGCGCAACAACTGCAGCATGGTGCATCTCCCTGAGAGTTCTGTGGGGAGAAGTGCAAGCCGGGTGCCATCATGCACTGTGCGCTGCGTCACAAGGCTGGCGCCGTCGGTCTGTCGTCAGGTTTGCGCCAATTCGGCTCGCCAGGCGCTATTGCGGTGCATTGGGCCGGTACCACAGCTCCTTGCGCTGGAACGGCGTCTGTGGCGGCAGGTCGGGGTTTTCCAGCTCGATCACCTTGCGCTGGTCCAGTCTGGCGCGTTCCAGGGTGGCGTCGTGGTGCTGCTGGAACAGCGCAGCAAAACTGCCGTCGGCGATCATCGCCTCCAGTCCGCGTTCCACCGCCTGCGCCAGGTCGGTACGGGCGCGCGAGGTGAAAAAGTAGAAGGCGGTGGGGTAGTGGATGGCGATGTGCTCGTCGACCTCCAGCGCCAGCCCTTCGCGGGCGGCCTGGGCCTGTTCGTTCCAGACCACCACCACTTCGCGCGGGAACAGATCGAAGCGCCCGGCATCGAGCATGCGGAACAGGCTGTCGTAGCTCTGGCTGGTGATCACCTGCAGGCCGTTGCTGCGCAGGATGCGCGTGTCGGGCCAGTCGGCGCGCTGGCCGAAGCGCAGCGGTCTGAGATCATCCAGACCCTGCACCTGGGCCAGCCAGTTCTTGTCTTCGCGCCGTACCAGGGGGATGCGCCAGCCGATCAGGCCCTTGTAGATCGGAATACGCACCGGCAGCAGGCTCTCCTCGCGGGCGCGGGTGGTCATGCTCCACATCAGCTGTACGTTGCCGTCGTTCTGCTCCAGCGACTGCTCGGCGCGGCTCTGCGGCATCGGCCGGGGCGAGGGGCGCAGCTGGTAGTCGCCGCCGCTCCTGGCCAGGGCCTGCTGCAGCAGCTCGACCACATAGGCCTCGGGGTCGACGCCGTTGGAGTGCAGCGGATAGGTCAGGGTCTCGGCGGCCAGCGTGGGCGAGAACAGGACGAGCAGGGCGGCGAGGCGGGGCAGGATCATGCGCAGGCACTGGCAAGGTGGCGTAGAGGCATGATGGCCCCTGGTTGCGCCGGCCGCCAGTGAACGGCGGCGCAAGCCGGCAGTCTACCCTTGCTCGATTGCCAGGGAGGACCGCCATTGTTCGTTCATCGACTGCTGCTCGGCGGCCTGCTCGCGCTCTGCGCGCTGCAGGCCAGCGCCCGCGACTACCGCTTCAGCGACGCCCACCTGCATTACGTCGACTTCTTCCAGGAGAGCGAGGGCATGGCCCCGCTGCTGCGGGCCATGGACGCCGGGCGGGTCGAGCATGCGCTGATCACCGGCATCCCGGTGGCCAAGAAATGGCACGAGGACGAGCCCAAGCGCCCGCGCTATTACGCCGGCGACGATGCCGGCGCCTACTGGTACAGCGCCACCGACGTGCTGGTGGCGGCTGCGGTGAAGCGCCTGCCGGCCGAGCAGCGCCGGCGCCTGCATCCCTTCCTCAGCGGCTTCAACCCCACCGACAAGAATGCCGACGCGCATATCCGCCGCATGCTGGAGCTGGACCCCGGCTTCTGGCAGGGCATCGGCGAAGTCTTCACCCGTCACGACGACCTCACCGCACTGACCTACGGCGACACCCCGCGGGCCAACAACGAGGCCATGACGCGGGTCTACCACCTGGCCGTCGAGTACGACCTGCCGGTGCTGTTGCACAGCAACATCACCTCCAAGCGCGAGCGCAACCCGCTGTACCTGGCGGAGCTCGAGGAGCCGCTGCGCAACCACCCGCACGTGCGCTTCATCTGGGCGCATGCCGGCACCAGCCTGGAGATCCATCGACACCAGGAGCGGCTGGAATTCCTCCTGCCGACGCTGGAGCGCCTGCTCGCCCAGTACCCCAACCTGTACATCGACCTGTCCTGGAGCGTGCTGCGACCCTATCTGCTGGATACCGAGGGGCGGGCCGACCCGGCCTGGCTGCAGCTGGTACGTCGCTACCCGACGCGCTTCATGCTGGGTTCGGACGTGGTCGGCCGCTTCGACGGCCTGGGGGACTACTTCGCCGAGTTCCGCCCCTTCCTCGATGCCCTGCCGGAGGATGTGGCGCGGCGGGTGGCGCGCGACAACTTCCTCGCCGTGCTGCCACGCCAGCGCCGGGCCGAGTTGGCTGACTGACTGTCATCAGCCTGTAACCGCGGCGTCATAGCCTCGCGCCCGATCTTCCAACAAGGAGCGCGAGATGAAACTGTTCAGCCTGACCGTCCTGGCCCTGGGCCTTTCCGCCAACCTGGCCCTGGCCGAAGTGCGTGTCGAGGGGCCGATCGAGTACGGCGTATTCGCCACCCAGTTCAAGGATCCGCAGCCGGGCGAGCGCGTGCTGACCCGTGCCAACCAGCCGATCGAGCAGACCGACCAGGTGCCGGCGCGGCTGGGCACCAAGTTCGGCGTGCGCTACCGCCTGGTCGGCAAGACCGAGACGGAGCAGCCGCTGACCCTGATGTACTTCACCCCCGGCCTGGTGGGCCCGGACGGCAAGCGCCAGGACAAGATCGAGCTGATGCAGAAGCTGGTGGTCGGCGCGCCGCAGGACGTGATGGCCTTCGAGTTCACCGAACACCACGAGGTGGTGCCGGGCGAGTGGCAGTTCATGGTGTTTCAGGGCGACCGCAAGCTGGTCGAGCAGCGCTTCCAGGTGCGCTGATCCCCGGCATGTCGTACCCAGGCCCGGCCGCAGCAGCGCCCGGGCCTTTCGCGTTATGGGCAGTTGGCTCAAGGCGTGGCGGTGACGGCCGATACGCAGAGGGCGAGACGGATCTTCCGCTTGCCAAGCCGGCGCCAAGACCTGCCGCAGCTTACGACTATCCTCAGATTGCCCAGTAACCATCAGGAAACCCGTCATGTCTCTGAGAAATATGAAAATCGCCACACGAGCCGGCCTGGGCTTCGCCATCCTGGCACTGCTGGTGGTGCTGGTCGGGGGCTTCTCCCTGCTGCAGATGAAGCGCATGAATGGCGCCGCGGCCGAGGTCAAGGAGGTCTGGCTGCCCAGTATCGCGGCGCTCAACGACATGGGGCAGAACATCCTGCGTATCCGTACGGCCACCCTGCGCCTGATCGTGATTCGCGAGCCGGCCGCCCTGGCGCAGAACACCGCTCTGCTCAACCAGCTCAGGTCCGACCTGGGCCAGGCACAGGCGCGCTACGAGGCACTACTCAGCCTGGATGAGGAGCGCCAGTTGTATGAGCGTTACCAGCAGAAGCAGTCGGCCTATTTCAGCGAGCAGGAAAAGCTCATGAGCTTTTCGGCCCAGGACGACGTCGATTCGGCGATCGCCGTCGCCAGCGGCGAGCTCAACCAGCATGCCGCGGACATGGCGGCCCTGCTGCGCGACCTGACCGAGCTGAACAACAACGGAGCCGCGGAGGCGGCCCAGCTCAGCAGTGACGTCTACGCGGATGCGACGCAGCTGGTGATCCTGCTGATAGTCGCGGCACTGGCGGCGACCATCTTCCTGGCCCTGATGCTGACCCGCAGCATCGTGCGCCCCCTGGGCGAGGCGGTGGCGGTGGCGCAGGTGGTGGCTTCCGGCGACCTGACACAGAAGTTCGACATCATCGGTGAGGATGAACCTGCGCAGTTGCTCAGTGCTCTGCGTGGCATGCAGCAGAGCCTGCGCAACACCATCCAGAGCATCGCCGACTCCTCCAACCAGCTGGCATCCGCCTCCGAGGAGCTGCACGCGGTCACCGAGGACTCCACCCGTGGCCTGCATCAGCAGAATGCCGAGATCGAGCAGGCTGCCACTGCGGTGAACGAGATGACCTCGGCAGTGGAAGAGGTGGCGCGCAATGCCGTCAGCACCTCGGAGGCTTCGCGCGAGTCCGACCGTACGGCCCAGCATGGCCGCGAGCAGGTGCGCCAGACCGTCGATTCCATCAGCCGTCTGGCCACCGAGGTGACCGATAGCGCCCATGAGGTCGAGCAGCTGGCGCAGCAGGTACGCAACATCAGCCAGGTGCTCGACGTGATCCGTGCCATCGCCGAACAGACCAACCTGCTGGCCCTCAATGCCGCCATCGAGGCGGCGCGCGCCGGTGATGCCGGCCGTGGCTTCGCCGTGGTGGCCGACGAGGTACGCGCACTGGCCCATCGCACGCAGCAGTCGACCCAGGAAATCGAGCAGATGATCGGTGGCATTCAGCAGGGTACCGAGCGCGCTGTCGGTGCCATGCAGCAGAGCACCGGGCGTGCCACTTCCACTCTGGAGCTGGCGCAGGCCGCCGGGCGCGCGCTGGACGAGATCGCCCAGGCGATTTCCTCGATCAACGAGCGCAACCTGGTGATCGCCAGCGCATCCGAGGAACAGGCGCAGGTCGCCCGCGAAGTGGACCGCAACCTGGTGAATATCCGTGACCTGTCGCTGCAGACCTCGGCCGGGGCCAACCAGACCAGCGCCGCCAGTCAGGAGCTGTCGCGCCTGGCCGTGGACCTCAACGCGCTGGTGGCACGCTTCCGCATCTGAGTTGCGCACAATGAAAAACGGCGCCCGTGGGCGCCGTTTTTCATGGGGCCGGGAATCAGCCCTGGTAACGCTGCAGGATCAGGGTGGCGTTGGTGCCGCCGAAACCGAAGCTGTTGCTCATCACGGTGTTGAGCTGGGCGTCGCGGGTCTGGCGCTGGATCGGCAGGTCGGCCAGTTCCGGGTCGATCTCCTCGATGTTGGCCGAGCCGGCGATGAAGCCGCCCTGCATCATCAGCAGGCAGTAGATCGCCTCGTGCACGCCGGCGGCGCCCAGCGAGTGGCCGGACAGGCTCTTGGTCGAGCTGATGGCCGGTGCCTTGGCGCCGAACACTTCGCGTACCGCACGGGCCTCGGCGGTGTCGCCGACCGGGGTGGAGGTGCCGTGGGTGTTGAGGTAGTCGATCGGCGCACTGACGGTGGCCAGGGCCTGCTGCATGCAGCGCACGGCGCCTTCGCCGCTCGGCGCGACCATGTCGTAGCCGTCGCTGGTGGCGCCGTAGCCGACGATCTCGGCGTAGATCTTGGCGCCGCGCTTGAGCGCGTGTTCCAGTTCCTCGACCACCACCATGCCGCCACCGCCGGCGATGACGAAGCCGTCACGCTTGGCGTCATAGGCGCGCGAGGCCTTCTCCGGGGTCTTGTTGTACTGGGTGGAGAGGGCGCCCATGGCGTCGAACAGGCAGCTCTGGCTCCAGTGTTCCTCTTCGCCGCCGCCGGCGAACACCATGTCCTGTTTGCCCATCTGGATCTGCTCCATGGCGTGGCCGATGCAGTGGGCGCTGGTGGCGCAGGCGGAGGAGATGGAGTAGTTCACGCCCTTGATCTGGAACGGCGTGGCCAGGCAGGCCGACACGGTGCTGCCCATGGTGCGCGGCACGCGGTATGGGCCGATGCGCTTGACGCCCTTCTCGCGCAGGATGTCGATGGCTTCCATCTGGTTCAGGGTGGAGGCACCACCGGAGCCGGCAATCAGGCCGACGCGCGGGTGGGAGATTTCCTCCAGGCTGAGGCCGGCATCCTTGATCGCCTGCTCCATGGACAGGTAGGCGTAGGCCGCGGCATCGCCCATGAAACGCAGGACCTTGCGGTCGATCAGCTCTTCCAGGTTGAGGTCGACGGAGCCGGACACCTGGCTGCGCAGGCCCATTTCGGCATATTCCGGGTTGAAGCGGATGCCTGCCTTGCCGGCGCGCAGGTTGGCGGAGACGGTGTCTTTGTCATTGCCCAGGCAGGAAACGATGCCCAGACCGGTGATCACGACGCGGCGCATGCGGAAATGTCCTTCAGAAACTGTCGGTAGAGGTGAACAGGCCGACGCGGAGGCCTTCGGCGCTGTAGATCTCGCGGCCATCGACGGCCACGCTGCCGTCGGCGATGCCGAGGATCAGCGAGCGATTGATGGTGCGCTTGATGTGGATGTTGTAGGTGATCTTCTTGGCGGTCGGCAGGACCTGGCCGAAGAACTTCACCTCGCCCGAGCCGAGGGCGCGGCCGCGGCCGGGGTTGCCCTGCCAGCCGAGGTAGAAGCCAACCAGCTGCCACATGGCGTCGAGGCCCAGGCAGCCGGGCATCACCGGGTCGCCCTCGAAGTGGCAGGCGAAGAACCACAGGTCGGGATTGATATCGAGTTCGGCGACGATCTCGCCTTTGCCGTATTTGCCGCCGGTCTCGCTGATGTGCACGATGCGGTCGATCATCAGCATATTGGGGGCGGGCAACTGCGCATTACCTGGGCCAAACAGTTCGCCGCGGCTGCAGGCGAGCAATTCTTCCCGGGTATAGGCGTTTTGCTGGGTCATGCGAACTCCTCAATGGTCCCCTCGGCGGGGCTAAGCTGCGCCGCGGGTTTTCTTGTGTAGCGGCAGACTAGTCATAGACTGTTGCGCCTAGGTGAAAGTCACAGCGCAGTGTGAACAGTTGTAAACAGCCTGTTCTTGTCGCAGATCATCACTCGCCCGACTCTAGCATTCCTGCGCCGGCGGTGGTGCGCTTGCCCAGCCAGCGCAGCAAGATGCGCTCCAGATCGGCGCGCTTGAAGGGTTTGGCCAGGTAGTCGTTCATCCCGGCCTGCAGGCAGGCCTCGCGGTCACCCTGCAGGGCGTTGGCGGTAAGGGCGATGATCGGCGTGCCGCCGTGCGGGTGCAGGCGGCGGATCTGCCGCGTGGCCTCGTAGCCGTCCATCACCGGCAGGCGGCAGTCCATCAGCACGGCGGCGAAGCGCTGTGCGTCGAAGCTGCCGACCGCCTGGGCACCATCGCCGACCAGGGTCACCCGGTAGCCGAGGCTGCGCAGCATGGCCTCGATCACCGTCTGGTTGACCGGGTTGTCCTCCACCAGCAGCACTTCCTGGCCGTCGCCGGACTGGCTGTCGTCCTCGGGCGAGGGCATGGCAATACTGTGGCGCGGGCTGAAGGGCAGGGGGATTTCCAGGGTGAAGACCGAACCCACGCCTTCCTGGCTGCTGGCGTGCAGGGTGCCGCCCATGCGCTCGGCCAGGGTGCGGGCGATCGACAGGCCGAGGCCGGTGCCGCCGTAGCGCCGCGAGATCGAGGTATCGGCCTGCTGGAAGGCGTCGAACATGTGCTCCAGGCGCTGCGGGGCGATGCCGATGCCGCTGTCGTGCACGGCGCAGGTGAACCACAGTACCTCGTTGTCCAGCGGCTGCCAGCGCGTTTCGATGCGGATGCCGCCTTCCTCGGTGAACTTCAGCGCGTTGCCCAGCAGGTTGACCAGGATCTGGCGGATGCGCGTCGGGTCGCCCTGCACCTCGAAGTCCTCCAGACCGGCCTGGTTCTCCAGGCGCAGGTAGAGGCCGCGCTGCTGCGCGCTGTGCTGGAACACCTGGATCGAGCCCTGCAGCAGCTCCAGCAGGTTGAAGGGGATGCGCTCCAGTTCCAGGGCGCCGCGCTCGATGCGCGAGAAGTCGAGGATGTCGTTGATCACCTTGAGCAGGTGTTCGGTGGACTCGGTGGCCAGGGCCGCGTATTCGGCCTGCTCGCCGGTCATCTCGGTGGTTTCCAGCAGCTGCAGCATGCCCAGCACGCCGTTCATCGGGGTGCGCAGCTCGTGGCTCATCATGGCCAGGAAGTCCGACTTGGCGCGGCTGGCCTGTTCGGCCTGCTCGCGGGTCTGGATCAGCTGCTGCATGGCGCTGTGCTGCTCGCGGCTGGCCTGGGCGAGCTCGGCCGCCAGGTTGTTGATGTGCCGCGCCAGATCGCCCAGTTCGCTGGTGTCGGTTTCCGGCAGGCTGGTGTGGTAGTCGCCAGCCTTGATTGCCTGCAGCGCCCGTCCCATCTCGATGATCGGGCCGGCCAGGCGCCGCGCCAGCTGGCGTGCCAGCAGGAAGGTCAGCAGCAGGGCGAACAGGGCCAGCACCGTGGCCTTGAACAGGATGGTCTGCTGGCGGCTGGTGAAGGCCTCGTCGGACATGCCGACCACCACCCGACCCAGGTACTGCTCATCGGTGCCGTTCGCCGCTGCCTGCTCGATGGGGGCGTGGAACACTTCCACGCGTGCCGTGCTGTCCTCGCCATGCCGCTCGACGTAGACCAGGATGTTCTCGGCCTTGTCGCGCACTTCCAGGAAGCGTACGTGCGGGGTCTTCAGGGTGGCGCGCAGCAGGGTCTCCAGGGCCTGCGGGTTGCCGGCGGCGATCCCGTGCTCGGCGGCCGGCGCCAGCTGGTCGGCCACCCGCTGGCCGGTCTGGTCGATTTCCGCGCGCAGGTCCTGCAGCCGCGAGTGGGTGAACAGGCCGGTCAACAGCAGGGTCAGCAGCAGGGCCGGGCCGACGCTGATCAGTTGGGTGCGGGTGTGGATGTCCCACTTGCGGCCGAAGGTCATGGCTGCATTCTCCCGCCGGGGAGGATGGGCATGCCGGAGCGGGTGCCCGCGGGAGCGACCGGGGGCAAGCCGGGGAGGGGAAGGAAACTGTGCACGGAACGGCCTTGTTCTCTGCCTGACTGCGGCATGTTAACCGAGAAGGCAGGCTTTGCCAGCGCATGCGCTGCGATGGCAGTCACGCACGGTACTGGCCGGTCGGGCGATGCTTCGTGATAATGCCGCCATTCGCCATCCCGATGGCCCGTTGTGGAATTCCTATGACCGAGCAACAACCCGTTGCAGTACTGGGTGGCGGCAGCTTCGGCACCGCCATCGCCAATCTCCTGGCCGCCAACGGCCAGCGCGTCCTGCAGTGGATGCGCGACCCCGAGCAGGCCGAGGCCATGCGCACCCAGCGCGAGAACCCGCGCTACCTCAAGGGCATCAAGCTGCTGCCCGGGGTCGAGCCGGTAACCGACCTGCCGACCACCCTGGCTGCCTGCGAGCTGGTTTTCGTCGCCATTCCTTCCTCGGCGCTGCGCAAGGCGCTGCAACCGGTGGCCGGGCTGCTGGCCGGCAAGCTGCTGGTCAGCACCACCAAGGGCATCGAGGCCGAGGGCTTCAAGCTGATGAGCCAGATCCTCGCCGAAGTGGCGCCGCAGGCGCGCATCGGCGTGCTGTCCGGGCCCAACCTGGCGCGCGAGATCGCTGAGCATGCGCTGACCGCCACCGTCATCGCCAGCGAGGACGAGGAGCTCTGTCAGCGCGTGCAGTCGGCCCTGCACGGCCGCACCTTCCGCGTCTACGCCAGCCGCGACAGCTTCGGCGTGGAACTGGGCGGCGCGCTGAAGAACGTCTACGCCATCATCGCCGGCATGGCGGTGGCCCTGGGCATGGGCGAGAACACTAAGAGCATGCTGATCACCCGTGCCCTGGCCGAGATGACCCGCTTCGCCGTCAAGCTCGGCGCCAATCCCATGACCTTCCTCGGCCTGGCCGGCGTGGGCGACCTGATCGTCACCTGCTCCTCGCCCAAGAGCCGCAACTTCCAGGTCGGCCATGCCCTCGGCGAGGGCCTGAGTCTGGAGGATGCGGTGGCGCGCCTGGGCGAGGTGGCCGAGGGCGTCAACACCCTCAAGGTGCTCAAGCACAAGGCCGAGGAGTTGCAGGTCTACATGCCCCTGGTCGCCGGCTTGCATGCCATCCTGTTCGAGGGGCGTACCCTGGAACAGGTGATCCAGGCGCTGATGCGCGGCGAGCCGAAGACCGACGTGGACTTCATTTCCCCCAGCGGATTCTGAGAAGGAGAGCGACATGAGCGACGAAAGCAAGGAACTGGAGCGCGAGTCCATCGGCCTGCGCATTGTCTGGATGGTGATCTTCGCCATCGTCTGGCAGCTGGCGGAAATCGTGCTCGCCGGCGTGGTCTTGCTGCAGCTGGGCTACCGCCTGTTCTACGGTGCGCCCAACGCTGGCCTGCAAGGCTTCGGCGATAGCCTCAGCCAGTACCTGCAGCAGATCGGCCGCTTCGGCACCTTCAACAGCGAGGAGAAGCCCTGGCCCTTCGCCGACTGGCCGACCCCGCGCGCACCGCAGGACAACGAACCGCACAGCATCCCGCCGGCGCCGCACCCGGTGCGCGACGAAGAGCCCAAGCTGTGAAACTCTGGCTGCTGCGCCATGGCGAGGCCGAGCCGCGTGCGCGTAGCGACGCGGAGCGGGCGCTGACCGAGCGTGGCCGCAAGGAAGTGCGCAAGAGCGCCGAACGCCTGCGTGGCCAGGCGCTCGCGCATATCCTGGTCAGCCCCTACCGGCGCGCCCAGCAGAGCGCCGAGCTGGTGCGCGAGGCGCTTGGCCTGAGTCTGCCGCTGACCACGGTGGACTGGGCCACCCCCGACGACTCGCCGCGCAACGCCGTGCTGCAGCTCGACCAGTACGCGGGCGACTGCCTGCTGGTCAGCCACAACCCGCTGCTCGGCAGCCTCGGCGGTCTGCTGGTGCATGGCTATCTGCAGGAACCCCTGGCATTGCACACCGCCAGCCTGGTCGAGCTGGAAGGCGAGTCGAGCGTGCCCGGCCTGATGACGCTCAAGAGCCTGTATCACCCCCACTAGTCGGCCAGGGCGGCCTGCCGGCGCTTCTGTAACATTTCTCTACTTGCGATGCCTCCTGACGCATGGAATATTCGACCAAGCAAGTGCTTGGTTGCTCCCTGTGACAAAAACAATAAACAAGGAGGCCCCGTGGCCAGTGCAGTCCGTTTGCCGCTCGAAGTGTTTTTCGAGCGCGAGTCGCGTCACCCGAACAAGACCTACCTGATCCAGCCCCTCGGCGCCGGACAGGTGGAGCAGCTGACCTGGGCCGAAGTGGGCGAGCAGGCCCGGCGTGCGGCGAGTTGGCTGCGCAGTCTGGAGCTGGAGCAGGGCAGCAAGATCGCCATCATTTCCAAGAACTGTGCGCACTGGATAGTCGCCGACCTGGCCATCTGGATGGCCGGGCACGTGTCGGTGCCGCTCTATCCCAACCTCACCGCCGAGTCGGTGCGCCAGGTGCTGGAGCATGCCGAGGCCAGGGTGGCCTTCATCGGCAAGCTCGACGACTGGCCGGCCATGGCTCCCGGCGTGCCGGAGCAGGTCACCACCGTGGCCCTGCCGTTGCACCCGCACGGTCGCTACGACCGCACCTGGCAGGACCTGCAGGTCTGTGCGCCGATTCAGGACACCCCCAGGCCGCGCGCCGAGCAGCTCGCCACCATCATCTACACCTCCGGTACTACCGGCATGCCCAAGGGCGTGATGCACAACTTCGGCAACTTCGGCTTCACCGCCAGCCACGCCACCGAGCTGTTCGGCGTGCGCGAGGACGACCGGGTGCTGTCCTACCTGCCGCTGTGCCACGTGGCCGAGCGCATGTTCGTCGAGCTCAATTCGCTGTACAGCGGGCTGACCGTGTACTTCGCCGAGAGCCTGGATACCTTCCTCGACGACCTGCGCCGCGCCCGTCCCACGGTGTTCTTCGGCGTGCCGCGGATCTGGACCAAGTTCCAGATGGGCGTCTATTCCAAGATGCCGGCCAGGAAACTGGACTTCCTGCTATCCATCCCGCTGCTCGGTCGCCTGATCGGGCGCAAGGTGCTGCGTGGCCTGGGCCTGGACGCGGTGCGCTACGCGCTGTCCGGCGCCGCGCCGGTGCCCGAGGCACTGCTCAACTGGTATCGCCGCCTGGGCCTGGAGCTGCAGGAGGTCTACGGCATGACCGAGAACTGCGGCTATTCCCACGTGTGCCGCCCCGGCAAGTTCAAGCAGGGCTGGATCGGCCAGAACAACCCGGGCGTCGAGGTGCGCATCAGCGAGGTGGGCGAGGTGCTGGTGCGCAGCGGCTCGACCATGCAGGGCTACTACAAGGAGCCGGGCAAGACCGCCGAGACGCTGACCGAGGATGGCTTCCTGCGCACCGGCGACAAGGGCGAGCAGGATGCCGAGGGCAATCTGCGCCTGACCGGGCGGATCAAGGAAATCTTCAAGACCAGCAAGGGCAAGTACGTGGCCCCGGCGCCGATCGAAAACCGCCTGGCGGTGCACAGCCATATCGAACAGGTCTGCGTGGTCGGTGACGGCCTGCCGCAGCCGCTGGCCCTGTGCGTGCTCTCCGAGGCCGGGCGCAAGGAGCCGCGCGAGCAGCTGGAGGGCAGCCTCAAGCGCCTGCTGGAGGAAACCAACCTGGCCCTGGACAAGCACGAGCAGCTCAACGGCCTGGTGCTGGTGCCCGAGGTCTGGGCGGTGGACAACGGCTTCCTGACGCCGACCCTGAAGATCAAGCGGGCTTCGGTGGAGAACGCCTATGGCCCGCACTTCGATGCCTGGGGGCAGCGCCGCGAAGGGGTGGTTTGGCATCAGCAGGCCGGCTGAGTCGCGCGGCCCCGGAAAAGGCCCGGTCCCGCGACCGGGCCTTTTGCTTTGGGGCAACGCCTGTTTCGGTGCGAGAATCCGCGCCTGCCGCCGACAGGAGAGACGATGAACCGCGATGCCTACAACAAGGTCGCCCAGCAGTGGGGCGAGGCGCGCTCGGGCTTCTTCAAGAACGAGCGCCACTACCTGGACACGCTGCTGGCTCCGCTGCCGCCGGGTTCCACCGTCCTCGACCTGGGCTGCGGCACGGGGCGGCCGATGGCCGAGCAGGTGGTCGCCAGCGGCCATCGGGTGATCGGTGTGGACCAGTCCGAGGCGATGCTCGAGCAGGCCCGCCGGCGCCTGCCGGACCAGTGCTGGCTGCTGTCGCCGATGGAGCACTACGTGCCGGACCGGGACTTCCAGGCGGCGATCATCTGGGACTCGATCTTTCACCTGCCGCGCTGCGAGCATGCGGGGATCCTGCAGCGGGTCGTCGAGCGGCTGCCCGGTGGCGGCCGGCTGATGCTGACGGTGGGCGGCTCCAGCCATCCGGCGTTCACCGACTTCATGTTCGGCGTGGAATTCTTCTACGACTCCAACCTGCCGGAAGAGACCGAACAGATCCTGCGCGATTGTGGCTGCCGGCTGCTGATCGGTGAGTTCATGAACCTGCCTGACGGCGCTCGCAACAAGGGCCGCTACGCGATAGTCGCGGAAAAGTGCTGAGGCTCCCGGGGCAAAAAAAAGCCCGGCCATGCGGCCGGGCGAAGCACTACTCCGCAGGAGCGAAGGGGATCAGGCAATCTCTGCCAAAGCTTGAATCTGCTGCTGCGCCGCCACCTCGCCGATCACCAGGATCGCCGGGCTCTTCAGCGCAAAATCGCTGGCCGTCTGCTGCATGCCGGCCAGGGTGCTGCGGCACTCGCGCTGCTGCGGCAGCGAGGCGTTCTCAATCATCGCCACCGGCATGTCGGCGCGCATGCCGCCGGCCAGCAGGCTGTCGCGTACCTCGGGCAGCTTGGCCACGCCCATGTACACCACCAGGGTGGTGCCGCCCTGGGCCAGGGCTTGCCAGTTCAGGCTGCTGTCGTCCTGGGTGTGGGCGGTGACCAGGGTCACGCCGCGGGCCACGCCGCGCAGGGTCAGGGGGATGCCGCACTGGGTGGCGCCGGCCAGGCCGGCGGTGATGCCGTTGACCATCTCCACCTCGATGCCATGCGCGGCCAGCCAGTCGGCTTCCTCGCTGCCACGGCCGAAGATGCACGGGTCGCCACCCTTCAGACGCACCACGCACTTGCCCTGGCGCGCATAGCGCAGCATCAGCCGGTGGATGAAAGCCTGCGGCGTGGAGCGGCAGCCGCCGCGCTTGCCCACCGGCACCACACGCGCCGCCGGGCAGTGTTCCAGCACGGCCGGGTTGACCAGGTCGTCGATCATCACGATCTCGGCCCGGTTGAGGGCCCTCACCGCCTTGAGGGTCAGTAGTTCCGGGTCGCCGGGGCCGGCGCCCACCAGCCAGACTTTTGCACTCATGCTTCTACTCCTCAGGCTTGCACGGCGATGGCCGCCACGCGGGTGGCCAGCAGTCGCTTGATTTCCGGCACGCACGAGCCGCAGCTGGTGCCGCATTTCAGCTCGCGCTTGAGGCCGTCCAGGTCCAGGCCGCGTTCGATTCCGGCGCATACCGCGTCCTGGCTGACGTTCATGCAGTTGCACAGCACCTTGCTGGCCTTGAGGCCGCCGCCCGGCGGCGTCGGCAGCGGAGCCAGCAGCCAGCGGCGCAGCTCGGCGTCACTGCTGCCCTGTTCCCACAGGCCCTTGAGCCAGTCGCGGGCGGCAATCTCGCCGGCCAGGCGCACGGCGACGATGCGCCCGCCCTCGGTGCGTAGGCGCTTGCCCACGCCGCGCCGGGGGTCGTCGTAGGCCATCACCGGGCCCTGGTCGAGGCCGAGCAGGGCGTCGATCTGCGCCAGCAGCTCGGCGTCCGGCGCCGTCGTGGCGGCGGCCTTGAGCAGCAGGGCCGGTCGCTGTTCGCGGCCGGTGGGCGCCAGGCTGGCGTAGGCGAAACGCTCGAACAGCGGGCGCAGGGCGGTGAAGCGGCGCTGCACGTCGCCCTCGACCAGGGCGAAGAACTGCCAGGGCAGCTCGGCGCGCTCGACCTGCACGGCGCTGAGCTTCAGCTCCGGCTGCTTGGACAGCGGGTCGAAGGCCGACTGGGTCAGCACGTTGGTGCCCAGACCCTTGAGGAAACGGTCGCCCCAGTGCATCGGCAGGTAGGCCTGGCCCGCTTGCAGGCTGTCGTCGGCCTGCACCGGCAGGATCAGGCCGCCGCGCCGGCTGCGCAGCCGGATCAGCTCGCCGGACTGCAGGCCGCGCCGCGCCAGCTCGTCCGGGTGCAGGCCGAGCACCGCTTCCGGCGCGTGGCCGAACAGCCGTGCGGCGGTGCCGGTGCGGCTCATGCCGTGCCACTGGTCGCGCAGGCGGCCGGTGTTGAGCAGCAGGGGGAAGTCCGCCACCGGGCGTTCCTGGGCCGGCCGGTAAGGGTCGGCGACGAACTGTGCGCGGCCGCTGGCGGTGGGGAAGAGGCCGTTCCCGTACAGACGCGCGGTGCCCTGGCGGGCGCCGGCCGGGAAGGGCCATTGTTGCGGACCTTGGTCGTCCAGGATGGCGTAGCTGAGACCGGAGAGGTCCAGGTCGCGTCCCTGGGTCAGGTGCTTGTACTCCTCGAACAGCATTTCCGCGTCGAGGAAGGCGAACAGGCTTGGCAGGCCGGGGCGTTGCAGTTGTTCCAGGCGACGGGCGAAGTCGCAGACGATCGCCCAGTCCGGCCGCGCCTCTGCGGGCGCTGGCACGGCGCGGCGCACATGGCTGATGCGCCGCTCGGAGTTGGTCACGCTGCCTTCTTTTTCGCCCCAGCTGGCGGCCGGGAGCAGAAGGTCGGCGTAGTGGCAGGTCTCGGTGGTGAAGAAGGCTTCCTGCACCACCACGAAGGGGCACCGCGCCAGGGCCTCGTGGATCTTCTGCTGGTCCGGCAGCGACTGCGCGGGGTTGGTGCAGGCGATCCACAGGGCCTTGATCTTGCCGGCGCGCACCGCCTCGAACAGTTCCACGGCGCTGAGCCCCGGGGTTTCCGGCAGGCTGTCCACGCCCCAGTAACGGGCCACTTCGGCGCGGTGCTCGGGGTTGGCCGCCTCCCGGTGGCCAGGCAGCAGGTTGGACAGGCTGCCGGTCTCGCGGCCGCCCATGGCGTTGGGCTGGCCGGTGAGGGAGAAGGGGCCGGCGCCGACCCGGCCTATCTGTCCCGTGGCCAGGTGCAGGTTGATCAGGGCGCTGTTCTTGGCACTGCCGGCGCTGGACTGGTTGAGGCCCATGCACCACAGCGAGAGGAAGGCCGGCGATTGACCGATCAGCTCGGCGGCGCGGCGCAGCTCGCTCTCGTCGATGCCGCACAGGCGCGCCACTTCGCTCGGCGGGTAGTCGGCGGCCAGCCCGCGCAGGGCCTCGAAGCCCTCGGTGTGGGCGTCGATATAGGCCGGGTCGTAGTCGCCGTTGGCCAGCAGCAGGTGCAGCAGGCCGTGGAACAGCGCCACGTCGGTGCCCGGGGCGATGGCCAGATGCAGGTCGGCCAGCTCGCAGGTATCGGTGCGGCGCGGGTCGACCACGATGATCTTCATTTCGGGCCGCGCGGCCTTGGCCGCTTCCAGGCGGCGGAACAGGATCGGGTGGGCATAGGCCATGTTGCTGCCGGCGATCAGCAGGCAGTCGGCCTGCTCGATGTCCTCGTAGCTGCAGGGCGGGGCGTCGGCGCCCAGGCTGCGCTTGTAGCCGACCACCGCCGAGCTCATGCACAGGCGCGAGTTGCTGTCGATATTGTTGGTGCCGACCAGGGCGCGGGCCAGCTTGTTGAAGGCGTAGTAGTCCTCGGTCAGCAGCTGGCCGGAGATGTAGAAGGCGACGCTGTCCGGGCCGTGCTCGCGGATGGTCTCGGCGAATACGCTGGCGGCGTGGTCGAGGGCGCTGTCCCAGTCGGTGCGGGCGCGGGCGAGATTCTTGCCCAGGCGCAGCTCGGGGGAGAGGGCGCGGGCGTCGAGGTCGCCGGTCAGGTGCAGGGACGAGCCCTTGCTGCACAGGCGGCCGAAGTTGGCCGGGTGGCTGGGGTCGCCCTGCACGCCGAGGATCTTCTCGCCATCGTGCTCGATCAGCACGCCGCAGCCGACGCCGCAGTAGCAGCAGGTGGCTGCTGTGGTTTGCAGGGTCGCTTCAGGCACGGGCGGCATCCTTCTCGGCGAGGCCGGCCGCCTCCAGGCTGGCGCGGCCGAACATCAGGTGATCGCGCATGCGGCCGATGTCGACGCCCTCGCGGATTTGCTGGAAATACCAGCTGCCGTCCAGGGTGTCGCCGTACAGGCAGCCGCCGACCAGCACGTCGTCCTTGATCACCAGTTTCTTGTACACGCTGCCGATGGGGTCGGAGAGGGTGATGGTCTCGGTGCCGTCGCCGCCCATGAAGTCGCCGGCGGAGAACAGATCGATGCCGGTGACCTTGAGCTTGGTGGAGATCACCGAACCCTGGTAGCGGGCGGTGCCGAGCATGGCCAGGTGGTTGGCGCAGACCTGGGCCTGCTCGAACAGCGGTGCCACCAGGCCGTAGGCGATGCCGCGGTGGTTGGCGCATTCGCCGACGGCATAGATGCGCGGGTCGAAGGTCTGCAGGCAGTCGTCCACCAGGATGCCGCGGTTGCAGGGCAGGCCGGCTTTTTCCGCCAGTTCGGTGTTGGGACGGATGCCGGCGGCCATCACCACCAGGTCGGCGGGAATGGTGTCGCCGCTCTTGAACTGCACGGCGCAGACCCGGCCGCTGCCGTAGTCGAGCAGCTCCTCGGTCTGCTCGTTGAGGCGGAAGCGGATGCCACGGGCCTCCAGCGCCTGCTGCAGGAGCTTGCCCGCGGTCTGGTCGAGCTGGCGCTCCAGCAGCCAGTCGGCCAGGTGCACCACGGTCACGTGCATGCCGCGCTGGCGCAGGCCGTTGGCCGCCTCCAGGCCGAGCAGGCCACCGCCGATGACCACGGCGTGGCTGTGGGTGCTCGCGGTCTGCATCATCTGCTCGGTGTCGGCGATGTCGCGGTAGGCGATCACCCCCTCCAGACGGTTGCCCGGCACCGGCAGGATGAAGGGGTTGGAGCCGGTGGCGAGGATCAGCCGGTCGTATTGTGCGGTACTGCCATCGTCGGCGGTGACCAGGCGCTTCTTGCGGTCGATGGCCACCACCTTGCGCCCCAGGCGCAGGTCGATGCCGTGCTGCTGGTACCACTCGATACCGTTGAGCACGATGTCGGCGAAGCTCTGCTCGCCGGCCAGCACCGGCGACAGCAGGATGCGGTTGTAGTTGGGGTGCGGCTCGGCGCCGAACACGGTGATCTCGTACAGGTCCGGCGCGAGCCGGAGCAGCTCCTCCAGGGTTCTGACCCCGGCCATGCCGTTGCCCACCATTACCAGCTTGAGTTTGTTCATGCCGGTCCTCTCCTGCTGAAATCCCGAAAAATGGCCGGGAGCGATGCTCCGCGACGACTCGAAAGTGGCTGCCAAGGGCAGGCCATGAAACAAAAAAGGCGTCCCGCCAGTTGCCTAGCGAGGACGCCTTTGTCCAGGTCCCGATCTAGCGGGAGGGCACCGTCTTCCGCATTGAGGGCGGTGCCTTTATGTGTGTTCGAGGTGTCTTTTGCAGGCCCCGTGCCAACTCTGCAAGGCCCCTTTTTTCGAGGCTTCCAGTGCTCTTTCGTGCATCTCTCGGGGTTTTGCGCACCCGTTTAAAGCGGCGCTGCGTCGTTGTGGTGCGGCCTGGCTTCACTGGCCCCGCAGCAGACTGACCAGCAGGACCAGGTTGACCAGCAGCGAGGCCAGGGCCACGCCGCGCCAGACCTTCAGCGGCTCGCGCTCCAGCAGTGGCCGCGGGCGCCCGCCGAGGGTTTGGCGCTCGCCCTGCTCGAGGGCCAGCAGCCACTCCTCGGCGGTCTCGAAGCGTTCCTCGGGGCTGGCCGCCACCGCGCGCAGCAGGCAGTCGTCGAGCCAGGCCGGAATGTCCGGGCGGTAGCGGCTGGGGGCGGCCGGGCTGCCGAAGCGCGGGTGCTGGAAGGCCTCGATCTCGCCGTAGGGATAGTGGCCGGTGAGCAGGTGGTAGAGGGTGACGCCGGCGGCGTAGAGGTCCTGCTGGCGCTCCGGGGCGATGCCGGCGAAGGCCTCCGGGGCGATGTAGCTGGGCGTGCCGGGCAGGGCGTGCTGCTCGTCGCGCGACAGGCCGGGGCAGTAGGCCAGGCCGAAGTCGAGCAGGCGCAGCTCGCCGTCGTCGCACCAGAGCAGGTTCTCCGGCTTGATGTCGCGGTGCAGGATGTTGCGCCGGTGCAGCTGGCCCAGGGCCTTGAGCAGGCGCGGCGCCAGCTCCAGCCATTCGGCCAGGCCCAGCGGGCCGGACAGGCGCAGGTGCTCGGCCAGGGTCTGGCCGGCGTACTCGCGCTGCACGTAGTAGAGGTGCTGGCGCTGCGGCAGCGGATGGGCCTCGGCGAAGTGCCGGCCAGCCACGCGGCGCAGGAACCATTCCTCCAGCAGCAGGGCGGCCCCGGCCTGGGCCTCGTCGTGGCGGCTGGCCGGCAGGGTCTTGAGCAGCCAGCGCCGGGCCTGGGCGTCGCGCACCCGGTACACCAGCGACTGGCGCGACTCGGCCAGCAGGCGCTCGACCTGCCAGCCCTCGAAGTCCTGGCCCTCGCGCAGCTTGGGTGGCAGCGGCCACTGCTGCAGCTGCGCCAGGGTGTCGGCCAGGTCGTTGTCCGGCAGCGCCTCGACCTGCACCAGCACGGCGCTGGCGTTGTCCTGGCTGCCGGCCAGATGGGCGGCAGCGACCAGCGCCTGGCAGGCGGCGGTCGGGTCGCTCTCGTCCAGCAGCAGGCGGCGGATGCCGGCGTCGCCCAGGGTCGACCAGACGCCGTCGCTGACCAGCAGGTAGCGCTCGCCCTCGCGCAGCTCACCTTCCAGGTAGTCCACCACCAGGTGCTGGTCCAGGCCCAGTGCGCGCTTGAGCACGTGCTGCATGCCCGGCTGCTCCCACACATGGTCCTCGCTGAGGCGCTCCAGCTGGCCGTCGTGCAGGCGGTAGGCGCGGCAGTCGCCGACGTGCGCCAGGGTGAAGCGGCGGCCGCGCAGGATCAGCGCGGAAAGGGTGGTGAGCAGCGGCTGGCCGCCGCTGCCGGCCTGCAGCCAGCGGTTGTGCGCCACCAGCAGGCGCTCCAGTGACTGGGCCACGGCCCAGGTCTCAGGGGTCGAGTAGTAGTCCAGGGCCAGGGCCTGCAGGGTGGCCCGCGCGGCCAGGCCGCCGTCGGCGCACTGGCTGACGCCATCGGCCAGGGCAAACAGGAAGCCCTTGCTGGCGGCCAGGGCGGGCGCCGGGGTGACCACGCGGATGGCGTCCTGGTTTTCCGTGCGCGGGCCGGTGGCGGTGGCTTCGCCGAAGCTCAGTTGCAGGGCCATGCGGGCTCTCTCGTGCGAAGGGCGCCGAAAGGCGCCCGAAGTAGTCAAGTCGGTTGAGACAAAGGCCGGGCCGCTCAGGGCTCCAAGGAGTGTCGCCACTCCACCTTTCCTGACCAGTGCGGGAGCCTCGCCCGGCCCCGCCTTTGTCGCAACCGTCCTGTGAGAACGCCGGGCGCACTGGGCGCCCGGCATGGATGGCTCAGACGCGGGCGGCGGTGACGGCCGCGCTGCCCCAGGTGGTGCGCCAGCGCAGCTTGACGCCGTGCAGGCCGAACCAGGCCAGCACGCCGAGGCTGGCGAACAGCCACAGGCCCAGCTGGTAGTCGCCGGTGGACTGCTTGATCGCGCCGAGGCCTGCGGTCAGGCAGAAGCCGCCGATGCCGCCGGCCATGCCGATCAGCCCGGTCATCACGCCGATCTCCTTGCGGAAGCGCTGCGGTACCAGCTGGAACACCGCGCCGTTGCCGGCGCCCAGGCTGAGCATGGCGACCACGAACAGGCCCAGGGCGGCGTAGGCGCTGGGCAGGTTGAAACCGACCGCGGCGATGCAGATGGAGGCGCAGGTGTACATCACCAGCAGCGAGCGGATGCCGCCGATGCGGTCGGCCAGGGCGCCACCCAGCGGGCGCATCAGGCTGCCGGCGAATACGCAGGCGGCGGTGTAGTAGCCGGCCTTGACCGGATCGAAGCCGTACTGGTCGTGGAAGTAGCCGGGCAGGGTGCTGGCCAGGCCGAGGAAGCCGCCGAAGGTGATGCTGTAGAAGAACATGAACCACCAGCTGTCGCGGTCACCGAGGGCCTTGAGGTAGTCGGCCATGGCCTTGGGCGCCGGGCGCTCGGGAGCGTTCTTGGCCACGCCGGCGAAGATGATCAGGGTCAGCACCAGCGGGATCAGCGCCAGGCCGAACACGTTGCCCCAGCCGAAGGCGGCGGCCAGGCCCGGGGCGAACAGCGCGGTGAGCACGGTGCCGGAGTTGCCGGCGCCGGCGATGCCCATGGCCTTGCCCTGGTGCTGCGGCGGGTACCACTGCGAGGCCAGCGGCAGGGCGACGGCGAAGGAGGCGCCGGCGAAGCCGAGGAACAGGCCGAGCAGCAGCGCCTGCTCGTAGCTGTGGATGCCGTGCTGCCAGGCTACCGCCAGGGCGGCGATGACGATCACCTGGCCGACCAGGCCGGCGGTCTTCGGCGAAGTGCGATCGGCCAGCAGGCCCATCAGGAAGCGCAGCACGGCGCCGGCCAGGATCGGCGTGGCGACCATCATGGCGCGTTGCTGGGTGGTCAGGCCCAGGTCGCTGGCGATCTGCACGCCCAGCGGGCCGAGCACGTACCAGACCATGAAGCTCAGGTCGAAATAGAGGAACGCGGCGAACAGCGTCGGTGCGTGGCCGGCTTTCCAGAAACTTGTATTCATCCAACACCTCATCATCGAGTTAGAGTCCCGTCGGCGGCGCGGCGACGTGATCGTGGGCACGTCGCCTGGCCGCCGGCGGGAGAGCCCGGCGCTTGTGGCGCCCGGCCCCGTGGCCGAAGCCACAGCCAGGTTGAGAGAGTTACCGGCCGGCGTCCGGATCGCGGGCCGCCAGCCACCCCCGGGCTTTGGGGGATGAAACGCAAAAGGCGCCGCACCACTGACCGCCGGAGCGGAGGAGGTGCGACGCCTTTGTCGTATCGGGGGCAGCCGCCGTTGGATGCCTGTATCAGGGCTTGAGCAAGACTCGGGCCAATGCGCCGCGGGCGCGCCAATCAGCGGAGGGGCAGCCTCGCGCGCTGCGGCGCTGGTTCAATACGGTGCGCCGCGTGCGGGTGGCGCACCGAGTTGAGGCGGTTTCAGGGCTGGGCGGGCGGCGCCGGGAACTGCACGACCGGACCCTGGGCGGTCTGGCCCGGTGGCAGGGCGGCCGGCGCCGGCTCACCGGCCTCGCCCAGCTGGCTGACGAACCGGTGGATGCTGCGCAGGTCGTCATCCGTGAGGATGCGCAGGGCATGGTTGGGCATGGGCGGGCGGTAGTTGGCGTTGCGCGCCAGCTGCAGCCACTGCTCCTCGTCGAGCCGGGGCAGTACCAGGCGCAGGTTGCTGGCGTAGGTGGTGCCCCAGGGGCCGCTCCAGCCCAGGCGGTCGCCCAGCAGCCAGGCACTGTCCGGCACCTGGTCCGGGGCCAGCAGGTAGCCGGCGGTATGGCAGTCGTTGCAGCCGGCGATCTGCACCAGGTAGCGGCCGCGTTCCGCCGAAGGTTCGGCCTGGCCGCCCAGGGGCAGGGCGAGGGTGGCGGCCAGTATCAGGAGTCGATGGGGTGTGCGCATGTCAGGCTTCTCGGTTGGGCGCCTCTGGGCGGGCGCTAACCGTGTAAACCTAGAGCGTTCACCGACCGTTCGCCAATCTACAGCCAGTTCACCTCGGGGAACTTGGCGCTGAACTCGGCGGCCATGGGGACCACCTTGCCCTGGCCGTAGTCGAAGAACACGAAACCGGACTTGGCCAGGGCGATCAGGGTGGCGTCGGCCGGGCGGCTGATGCGGAAGATGATGTCGCCGCCATAGCGGTTGAAGTCCATCACGCCTACCTCGAACAGCAGCTGGTCGCGGGCATGGGATTCGGCGCGGTACATGGTGGCGAGGTCGGTGACTATGATGCCGGTACCGCTGTCGGAGGTTTCGCGGATGCCGTGATCGAACAGAAAACGCGCGCGGGCCTCGGAGATCATCGAGATCATGGCATCGTTGCTGAGGTGATTGGCGCCATTGATGTCGGTACTGCGCACCGTCATGTGGGTCTGGTAGCGGAACTGTTGGCGGGAAAAATCGAGCTGGAGACGGGCCATCACTGCTGCCTGCGGGGAATCGGAGCGGCCAGTCTAGCGGCTCGGGTGGAGTCTGGAGGAGGGGGTATGGACTGGGGGATGCTGGCGCAGGCCGGCCTGTGGGGTGTGCTGGCGGCCAGCAGCCTGCTGCTGGGGGCCTTGCTCGGCGTGTTCCTGCGCCTGTCGCGGCGCCTGGTGGCGGCCTTGCTGGCCTACGGCAGCGGGGTGCTGATCGCCGCGATCTGCTTCGAGCAGATTCCCGAGGCCGAGCGCCTCGGCGGCCTGGCACCGACCCTGTGGGGCATGCTCGCCGGCGGCCTGGCCTTCGTCGCCGCCAACGAGTGGCTGGAGCGCCTGGAACTGCGCCATCGCGGCCGCGAGGCCGGCGGCCAGGCGCACATGGCCGGGCTGCTGATCGCCGCCGGGGCCTTTCTCGACGGTATTCCGGAGTCGGTCGGTCTCGGCCTGGGCCTGCTCGACAGCGGTCAGGTCAGCCTGGTGATGCTGGCGGCGATCTTCCTCTCCAACCTGCCGGAGGGCCTGGCCAGCGCCGCCGGGCTGCGCGGCGAGGGGCGCAGCGTGTTCTACGTGCTGCGCCTGTGGGGTGGCATCGTGCTGCTCTCGGGCCTGGCGGCGATGGCCGGACCGGGCCTGTTCGCCAGCCTGTCACCTTACTGGCTGGCAGTGGCCCTGGGTTTTTCCGCCGGCGCGGTGCTGTGCATGCTGGTCGATGCGATGATCCCCGAGGCCTTCGCCGAAACCCATGCCATGACCGGGCTGATCACCCTGTCCGGCTTCATGACCGCGCTGGCGCTGGAGAAGCTGATCTGACCGCCGCGGTTGACTGGGGTACAATGCGCGGCGTTTTCGACCTGCCTGTGAGCCCGCCATGTCCACCCCGATCATCGTTGCCCTCGACTTCCCCTCCCGTGACGCCGCCCTGGCCCTGGCCGAGCGCCTGGACCCGCGGCTGTGCCGGGTCAAGGTCGGCAAGGAGCTGTTCACCCGCAGCGGCCCGGCGGTGGTCGAGGCACTGCAGGCCAGGGGCTTCGAGGTGTTCCTAGACCTGAAATTCCACGACATCCCCAATACCACGGCGATGGCGGTCAAGGCCGCCGCCGAGCTGGGCGTGTGGATGGTCAACGTGCACTGCTCCGGCGGCCTGCGCATGATGGCGGCCTGTCGCGAGGAGCTGGACAAGCTGGCCGGTCGCAAGCCGCTGCTGATCGGCGTGACCGTGCTGACCAGCATGGAGCAGCAGGACCTGGCTGGTATCGGCCTGGACATCGCGCCGCAGGAGCAGGTGCTGCGCCTGGCCGCGCTGGCCACCCAGGCCGGCATGGACGGCCTGGTCTGCTCGGCTCAGGAAGCACCGGCGCTCAAGGCCGCGCACCCGACCCTGCAGCTGGTCACCCCGGGCATCCGCCCGGCCGGCAGCAGTGCCGACGACCAGAAGCGCATCCTCACCCCGGCCCAGGCCCTGGCCGCCGGCTCCGATTACCTGGTGATCGGCCGCCCGATCAGCCAGGCCGCCGACCCGGCCCAGGCGCTGGCCACGATCGTCGCCGAGCTGGCCTGATCCTATCCAGACGAGTGATGGAGCGACCGGTGCTTCATCACTCCTCTGCATGACCCGGCACATGGCACCCTGATAGTGCTGCTCGCCGGCGCTCGCGCTGGCTAGACTCCGCTCATTTCCAACTCCCTGCGAGGATGCAGACATGAGCATGACCTTCTCCGGCAAAGTAGCCCTGGTAACCGGCGGTGCCGCCGGCATCGGCCGCGCCACCGCCCTGGCCTTCGCGGCCGAGGGCCTGCAGGTGGTGGTGTCCGACGTCGACGTGAGCGGCGGCGAAGGCACCGTGCAGCTGATCCGCGACGCCGGTGGCGAGGCCCTGTTCGTGCGCTGCGACGTGACCCGCGACGCCGAGGTCAAGGCACTGATGGAGCAGGTGGTGGCCGCCTACGGGCGCCTCGACTACGCCTTCAACAACGCCGGCATCGAGATCGAGAAGGGCAAGCTGGCCGAGGGCAGCGAGGCCGAGTTCGACGCCATCATGGGCGTCAACGTGAAGGGCGTGTGGCTGTGCATGAAGCACCAGCTGCCGCTGCTGCTGGCCCAGGGCGGCGGTGCCATCGTCAACACCGCCTCGGTGGCCGGTCTCGGCGCCGCGCCGAAGATGAGCATCTACGCCGCCTCCAAGCACGCGGTGATCGGCCTGACCAAGTCGGCCGCCGTCGAGTACGCGAAGAAGAAGATCCGCGTCAACGCCGTGTGCCCGGCGGTGATCGACACCGACATGTGGCGCCGTGCCGCCGAGGCCGACCCGAAGAAGGCCGAGTTCGTCGCCGGCATGCACCCGGTCGGGCGTATCGGCAAGGTCGAGGAGATCGCCGCCGCGGTGCTTTACCTGTGCTGTGACGCGGCCGGCTTCACCACCGGCCACGCGCTGGCGGTGGATGGCGGGGCCACCGCGATCTGACAGGAAGGGCGCCGCAAGGCGCCCTTTTTGCATTCTGTTACGACCAGTAGTTCCTTTGGCTTAAAAAGCCAGTTACAAGGCTTGGCCGGCTCGTCAAGAATCGCTGGCCGGCGGCCTGGCGGTCGGTGTCTGCATTCGAGCGCGAGTGTCAGAGCCTGTCAGGCGAGCCGTTGCGACCCGTCGTGGCAGGACTACGACGAGAAGCAGCAACGACCCATGGCGCGGCCTGGCGCCCAAACGGATTTTTGCAACAGGCCAATGACTGTTCCGGAGAACAACAAGAATGACCGCAAGTGCCTTGAATACCCTGTTCCTGCCCATCGCCCTGGGCATCATCATGCTCGGGCTGGGGCTGTCGCTGACCCTGGCGGACTTCGCCCGGGTGGTGAAGTTTCCCAAGCCGGTGCTGATCGGCCTGGGCTGCCAGCTGCTCCTGCTGCCGCTGGTGTGCTTCTTCATCGCCAAGGGCTTCGGCCTGGCGCCGGCCCTGGCGGTCGGCCTGATGCTGCTGGCGGCCTCGCCCGGCGGCACCTCGGCCAACCTCTACAGCCACCTGGCGCATGGCGACGTGGCGCTGAACATCACCCTGACCGCGGTGAACTCGGTGGTGGCCATCCTCACCATGCCGTTCATCGTCAACCTGTCGCTGGCCTACTTCATGGAAGGCGACCAGGCCATCCCCCTGCAGTTCGCCAAGGTGCTGCAGGTATTCGCCATCGTCCTCGGCCCGGTGGCCATCGGCATGGTCATCCGCAAGCTGGCGCCGGGCTTCGCCAATGTCATGGAGAAGCCGGTGAAGATCATCTCCGCGCTGTTCCTGGTGCTGGTGGTGGTGCTGGCCTTCATCAAGGACTGGAATACGGTGGTCGACTACGCCCCGGTGGTGGGCCTGGCCGCGCTGCTGTTCAACCTGATCAGCCTGGCCGTGGGCTACGGCGTGCCGCGCCTGATGAATCTGCCGCGCCGCCAGGCGGTGGCCATCGGCATGGAGATCGGCATCCACAACGGCACCCTGGCGATTGCCCTGGCGCTCAGCCCGATGCTGCTGAACAACCCCACCATGGCGATTCCGGCGGCCATCTACAGCTTCATCATGTTCTTCACCGCCGCCGCCTTCGGCTGGTGGGTCAACTTCGCCCATGGGAAGGAGCTGGCGGCCGAGGAGGCCGAGGCGGCCTGAGTTTGCACCGCAACAAAAAAGCCCGGGACCTGCCCGGGCTTTTTTCTGGGCGATCGGCTCAGCGCCGGCGCCAGTTGAGGATCAGCAGGGTCACGGCACCGCCGACCAGGCCCCAGAAGGCCGAGCCGATGCCCAGCAGGGTCATGCCCGAGGCGGTGATCATGAAGGTGACCAGCGCGGCGTCGCGCTCGGCCGGCGCCTGCATGGCCTGGGCCAGGCCGTTGCCGATCGAGCCGAGCAGGGCCAGGGCGGCGATGGACAGCACCAGGGCGCTGGGCAGGGCGATGAACAGGGCGGCCAGGGTAGCGGCGAAGATGCCGGCGAGGCCGCAGAACACGCCATTCCACAGCGCCGCGGTATAGCGCTTGCGCTTGTCCGCATGGGCCTCGGCGCCGGTACAGATGGCGGCGCTGATGGCGGCCAGGTTGATACCGTGGGAGCCGAAGGGCGCCAGCAGCAGCGAGGCGATGCCGGTGGTGGCGATCAGCGGCGAGGGTGGCACCTCGTAGCCGTCGGCGCGCAGCACGGCGAGGCCGGGGATGTTCTGCGAGGCCATGGCCACCACGAACAGCGGGATGCCGATGCTGATCGCCGCGTTCAGGGAGAAGCTCGGCGTGGTCCACACCGGTACCGCCAGCTCCAGCTTGAACTGGCTGAAATCTAGCAGGCCCTGCGCTGCCGCCGTCACGCCGCCCACCAGCAGCGCGGCGAGCACCGCATAGCGTGGCGCCAGGCGCTTGCCGAACAGGAAGGTGAAGAACATCGCCAGCACCAGAACGGTACTGGTCGGCGCGGCGACGAAGATCTCGCTGCCGATGCGGAACAGGATGCCGGCCAGCAGCGCCGCCGCCAGCGAGGCGGGCAGGTGGCGCATGACCCGCTCGAAGGCGCCGGACAGGCCCAGCAGGCTGAGCAGCAGGGCGCAGACCACGAAGGCGCCGATCGCCTCCGGGTAGCTCACCCCCGGCATGCTGGTGATCAACAGGGCGGCGCCCGGCGTCGACCAGGCCACCACCACCGGCGCGCGGTAGCGCAGCGACAGGCCGATGGTGCAGATGCCCATGCCGATCGACAGTGCCCACAGCCAGGAGGAGATCTGCGCGGCGCTCAGGCCGGCGGCCTGGCCGGCCTGGAACATCAGCGCCAGCGAGCTGGTATAGCCGGTGAGGGCGGCGACGAAGCCAGCGACCACGGCGGAGGGGGCGGAGTCGGCCAGCGGGCGCAGGCGGGTGGAGGTGTCCATGGCTTCCAGGGTCATCACAGGCTTCCCTTGACGTCGATCAGGATAGGGTAGAGCGAGGCCACCAGCAGCAGCGCCATGCCGATATTGAAGACGCGCAGCACGCGCGGGCGGTCCAGCCAGCGCCGCAGCAGGCTGCCGGCCACCGTCCACAGGCCGACGCTGGGGCAGTTGACCAGGGCGAACAGGGCGGCGATCAGCAGCACGTTGAGCAGGAAGCCCTCCTGCGGCGTGTAGGTGGTGATGGCGCCGATGGCCATGATCCAGGCCTTGGGATTGACCCACTGGAAGGCCGCCGCCTGGAGGAAGGTGAAGGGCTTGCCGGTGGTCTTGCCGTCGGCATCTGGCGCGCCGCTGCCGGCGATCTTCCAGGCCAGGTACAGCAGGTAGGCGGCGCCGGCGTAGCGCAGCGCCGTGTACAGCGGCGGGAACTGCTCGAACAGCTGGCCGAGGCCCAGGCCCACGGCGGCCACCAGCAGCATGAAGCCCAGGCTGATGCCGAGCATGTGCGGCAGGCTGCGGCGCACGCCGAAGTTCACGCCCGAGGCCAGCAGCATCATGTTGTTGGGGCCCGGTGTCACCGAGGTGACGAAGGCGAAGAGGACGAAGGCGAGCAGCAGTTCCGAGGTCATGGTGGTTCTCCGTGGATGCTGGCAGCCTATGCGCAGCTCACCCGGGCGTCGCGGTACAGCGGCTCCGACAATCGTCGGTACAGTTTCAGAGAGGCGTTGGGGTGAGCGAGACTGTTCCCATTACACAAGGAAATCGCCATGGATCAGCACAATCCCTACGCGGCGCCACAGGTGGAGCTGGTGGAGGCCCGGGTGCCGCCACAGCTGCCGGGCTGGAGCGCGGGGCAGCTGCGGGTGCTCGGCTGGCTCAGTCTGGCGACCGCGTTGGCCACGGGCGCCGCACTGGTCGCGGCTTTTCTCTCGGCCTCCGAGCAGGCCACTGCCGCCGCCAGGGTCGGGGAGTGGCTGGGCACCCTGTCGACCCTGCTGGGCTGTTACCTGCTGCTGCGTTTCAAGGCGTTTCTCGAGCAGCGCTTTGCCGCCGGGAAGCTTGCCGCCCCGGTCTATCTGATTATCCTCAGCAGCCTGCTGAGCGAGGGACTGCACTGGGTGTGGGGCGATGCCATCTTCGCCCGTCTCGACTGGCCGACCCTGAGCTACTTTGGCCTGCTCGCGCTGATGGGGCTGGCAACGCTCTGGCTGGGCATCGTGTTGCTGAAGGTGAGGGACCCTTACCCCGTGCTGCGGGTCATGGCCTGGCTGGAGGTGGTCGGCGGCATCATGGCCGCCAGCGTGATCCTGATAGTGCTGGCCTTCATTCCGCTGCTGGCGGGCACAGTCGCCTCGGCCCTGGTGTTCTTCCGCGGCGCCCGCGAACTGGAGGGGCAAGGCAACGCCTGAACCTCAGGCTTCTGCGCCGCCCTGGCGGGCCTTGCTCAGCGCCTGGTTGACCTCAAGCCAGGCCTGCAGCGCCGGCTCGCCGACTTCTTCCAGCACCCGCTGCAGCAGCAGGGTCTGCTCGCGGCGCAGGGCCTGCTCCAGGCGCGCGCCCTCGGCGGTGAGGCCGAGCTGGCGTTTGCGCTTGTCCTCGGTCGCCGCCACGCTTTCTACCAGGCGCATCTCCTGCAGTTGGCGCAGGGGGATGTTCAGCGCCTGCTTGCTCACGCCGAGGTAGGCGAGCAGCTGGCTGACGCTGAGCCCCGGCTGGCGGGCGATGAAGAACAGGATGCGGTGGTGCACGCGCGACAGGCCGCGCCTGGCCAGCATTTCGTCGGGCTTGGCGGTGAAGGCCTGGTAGCCGAAGAAGAAGGTCGCCATGGCGGTCTGCTGGGCGGTGGCTTTTTTCAGGTCAAGCATATTGACGTATCCATTCCGGTCGTCGTAGTTTCGGTCAAACAGTTTGACCCAATTTTCCCTGCCTGTGCTACCGGTGATCTCCATGGCCTTCTCCGAACGCGTTGCCCGCCTGAAAAGCTCCCTGATCCGCGAAATCCTCGCTGCGGCGCAGCGTCCGGAGGTGATGTCCTTCGCCGGCGGCCTGCCGGCCGAGCCGATGTTGCCGCAGGTGGACTGGAGCGAGATGCCGGCCTCGCTCGGTCAGTACGGCATGAGCGAGGGCGAGCCGGCGCTGCGCGAGGCGGTGGCCGCCGAGGCGCGCAAGCTGGGCGTACCCTGTGAGGCCAGCCAGGTGCTGATCACCTGCGGCTCGCAGCAGACCCTGGACCTGGCCAGCAAGCTGTTCATCGATCCGGGTACGGAAATTCTCGTTGAGGCGCCGACCTACCTGGCCGCGCTGCAGTCCTTCCAGCTGTTCGGTGCCGACTGCATCACCGTGCCGCAGGAGGCCGACGGGCCCGAGCTGGAAGCCCTGCGTGAGCGCCTGCAGCAGCACAAGCCAGCTTTCGCCTACCTCATCCCGACCTTCCAGAACCCGTCTGCCGTGCGCTACAGCGAGGCCAAGCGCGACGCCGTGGCGGCGCTGCTCGACGAGTTCAACGTGACCCTGATCGAGGACGAGCCGTACCGCGAGCTGGTGTTCGATGCCGGCAGCGCCACGCCCATCGTCAGCCGCCTCCAGCGCACCAGCTGGATCTATACCGGCACCGTATCCAAGACCCTGCTGCCGGGCCTGCGCGTGGGCTTCCTGATCGCCAGTGCGGACCTGTTCCCGCATCTGCTGCGCCTGAAGCAGGCGGCCGACCTGCACACCAACCGTATCGGCCAGTGGCAGGCCCTGCAGTGGCTGGGCAGCGACAAGTACCGCGCGCACCTGGCCGAGCTGCGCGACTTCTACCGGGTGCGCCGCGACGCCATGCAGGCGGCGCTGGAGGAGCATTTCGGCGACCTGGCCAGCTGGCAGGTGCCGCAGGGCGGCCTGTTCTTCTGGCTGACCCTGAAGGACAAGCTGGATACCCGCACCCTGCTGCAACCGGCCATGGCGCAGAACGTCGCCTTCATGCCCGGCGAGCCGTTCTTCGTCGACCCGGACGCCAACCCCGGCCATCTGCGGCTTAACTTCAGCCACGTACCGCCGGAGAAGCTCGGCGAAGGCCTGCGCCGTCTGGCGGCAGTCATCCGTGCGGCGCAGGCCCAGGGAGGTCAATGATGCTCAAGGTCTATGGCGACTACCGTTCCGGCAACTGCTACAAGGTCAAGCTGATGCTGCACCTGCTCGGCCGCGAGTACCAGTGGCTGCCGATCGACATCCTCAAGGGCGAGACCCAGACCGAGGCCTTCCTGGCCAAGAACCCCAACGGCAAGATTCCGGTGCTGGAGCTGGAAGACGGCACCTGCCTGTGGGAGTCCAACGCCATCCTCAACTTCCTCGCCGATGGCAGCGCGTTCATCCCCAGTGAGCCGCGCCTGCGCACGCAGATGCTGCAGTGGCAGTTCTTCGAACAGTACAGCCACGAACCCTATGTGGCGGTGGCGCGCTTCATCCAGCTGTACCTGGGCCTGCCTGAGGCGCGGCGCGAGGAGTACGAGGTGTGCCAGGTGCGCGGGCGCAAGGCGCTCAAGGTGATGGAGCAGCAGCTGCAGCGCACGCCCTACCTGGTGGGCGAGCAGTACACCATCGCCGACATCGCCCTGTATGCCTATACCCATGTGGCCCACGAGGGCGGCTTCGACCTTTCCACCTACCCGGCGATTCAGGCCTGGCTGGCGCGGGTGGCCAGCCATCCGCGCCACGTGGGCATGTTCGACTGACGCAATAAAAAACCGGCCTTGGCCGGTTTTTTATTACCGCCTATCCGGCCAGGCCGGCCTTGGCCAGGATGGCCGGCACATCCACCGCGTCGATCTGCTCAGGCTTCAGGTAGCGCTCGGCATAGCTCTGGTGGATGCCGGCGGCGAGGAACAGCCCGAACAGCTCGGGGTCGACATGGGCGCCGCGGCACATGCCGGCCATGATGCCCAGTGCCTCGCTGAGGGTCTTGCCCTTCTTGTACGGGCGGTCCACCGCGGTCAGCGCCTCGAAGATGTCGGCGATCGCCATCATCCGCGCCGGCAGGCTCATCTCCTCGCGCTTCAGGCGCTTCGGGTAGCCGCTGCCGTCCATCTTCTCGTGGTGCCCGCCGGCGATCTCCGAGACGTTCGCCAGGTGTTTGGGGAAGGGCAGGTGGTCGAGCATGCGGATGGTCTGCACGATGTGGTTGTTGATGATGTAGCGCTCCTCGGCGGTGAGGGTGCCGCGGGCGATGCCGAGGTTGTACAGCTCGCCGCGGTTGTGTTTGTACTGCGGCACCTCGAGCCGGAAGCCCCAGGGGTTGTCGGCCGGGATCAGCTCGCTTTCCGGGCGCTCGAACAGATGCTCCGGCTTGTCCGCCAGCAGCGGCTCCTGCACCGGCAGTTCGGGCGCAGGGCTGCGTGCCTGGCGCTGGTTTTCCTCCCAGGACACGCCCAGGCGGTCGTCCAGGGTGCGTGTCCAGGTGCGTGCGGCGATGCCGCGCAGGCGCTCCAGGTCGGCATCGGCCATGGCCTCACCGCCCAGGTTGCAGCGGGCGACGAAGGCAAACTCGTCGTCCAGTGCGGCCAGGGCCTCGTCACGCAGCGCGGCCAGCGAGGCTTCGTCGCCGCCCTTGGCCTGGCCTTCCCAGTAGGCGATCCAGGCGTCGCGCTTGAGCACCTCGAAGCGCATGCGTACTTCGTGGATGCGGTCGTAGATGGTTTCCAGCTTGGTCGCCTTGTCCACCACGTACTCCGGGGTGGTGACCTTGCCGCAGTCGTGCAGCCAGGCCGCGATGTGCAGGGCCTCCCATTCCTCGTCGCTGGGCTGGTAGTCGCGGAAAGGGGCGGCGTCACTGGCGGCGGCGGCCTGAGCCAGCATCAGGGTCAGCTCCGGCACCCGCTGGCAGTGGCCGCCGGTGTAGGGGCTCTTGGCGTCGATGGCGCCGGCGATCAGCTGGATGAAGGCGTCCAGCAGCTTCTTCTGTTGCTCCAGCAGACGCTGGCTCTCGATGCATAGCGCGGCCACCCCGGACACCGCCTCGACGTAGGCGATGCGCTGCGGGCGCAGCATGGCCGGTTCGCTTTCCTCGCCGCTGTCGCGGTGCAGCAGCAGAAGCACGCCGAGGGTATCGCCCTGGCGGTTGTGCAGGCCGGTGCCGACCAGATGCACGCGCGGGCTGTCGAGGGTGTGCAGCAGGCTCTGCAGGCCGTTGGCCTGGTCGAAGCCGAGCGAGGCCACGGCGGTGGCGCCGCCCTCGGCGGGCTGACGGATCCATTCGGGAATGTCCGAATCGCCCGGCAGGTAGGTAGGAATACGATGCTCCTCAAGGCTGTGCTGCTCGTCGTTGATGAACAGGCCGTGCGGCTCCAGGCGACCGCTGTCGCCGTCGCGCAGGAACAGCAGGCCGGCGCCGGCCTCGCTGAGGCCCACCGTCTCCTTGAGGACTCGCTTGAGCAGGGCATCGAAGCGGGTCTCGGCGGACAGGCTGGCGGTGATGTCGAGGAAGCTGGACAGGGTGTCTTTCATCTTGCCCATGGCCACCGCCAGCTGGTCGATCTCCAGCACCGGCGAGTGGCCGCTGGCCGGGTAGCTGAAGTTGAAGCTGCGGATCGCTTCGGCTTCGTTGACCAGGGCGCGCAGCGGCTTGACCAGGATGCGCGACATCAGCCAGCCCAGCGGCAGGCAGAGCAGGAGGATGCCGATGGTCAGCATCGCGCCCTGCCAGCGGATGCGGTAGGCATCGGCCAGCAACTCCTCCTCGGGGGCCAGCAGGGCCAGGCGCAGGCCATTGGGTCCACCCTCCTCGAACTGGCTGTAGGACACCTGCCAGCGCTTGCCGGCCAGGCGCATGGCGCCCTGGCGGTCCTTGTCCAGGCCACGCTGGAACAGTTCGCCGAGGGCTGGGCTGAGCTTGTCGACCTGGACCAGGTGGGTGGTGCCGTTCTTCACCACCAGCTGCTGGATGTCCGGGTAGGCCACGGCAGCACCATCCGGGCGATACAGCACCACTTCGGTGGAGGGGGTGATCTTGTGCCGTGCCAGGCTGGCGGAGAGGTCGGCCAGGGTCACGTCCGCGCCTATCACCGTACGCTCCTGGGTGATGCGGGCCAGGGTGGTGCCGACATCACCGCTGGAGAAGAACACGTAGGGCTCGGTGGTGATCTGCCGGCCATTGTCGATGGCGCTCTGGTACCAGGGGCGAGTGCGTGGGTCGTAGGTTTCCTTGAGGTTCTGCCGGCGGCTGATCCAGTTCAGCTCGGCATCGAAGTACTGCGACTCGGAAATCGGCCGTGCCGCGCCGGTGCGGTCGATGGTCCAGACCTGGAAGGCGGCGTTGGCCGGCGCATCGAAGATCTTCTTCAGGCGCTCGTCGCGCAGCGAGCGCACCATGAAGAAGTCGCCGTCCTCGTAGCCCAGGTAAAGCGCCGCCAGCTTGGGGTTGTCGCGCAGTGCCTGGGCGAACATCGGCAGCAGGTGCATGCGCTGGTGGCCCTCGGCACTCTGGTTGTTCTCGTTGAGAGCGAGCAGGGTGAGCAGGCGGCGGATCGGCTGGTAGGTGTGACGCAGGTCGGCTTCCACTTCCTCGCGGAACTGGTTGAATAGCTGGCTGCTGCTGGACAGGATGACCTTGGTGGTCTGGTAGTAGTTGAACAATCCGAGCAGTACACCACTACCGAGCAGAAGAAGGGAAAACAGTACGCTGATATGCACGTGGAGCGGGAAACGGCGTTCTTGACCACGGAGTTTCACGTGCATCGTCTCACTTCCTTGACTGCGCTGGGGGACAGGACAGAAGCATAGTGAACGCGTGGCGGGTCTGCCGCGCGCCCGGGCTTAATTTTTCGTCGCTGGCAGGACCTCTGCGCGGCGCTCCAGCCGCTGTTGCAGGGCATGGCTCAGCAGTGCCACCAGCAGTGCCAGGAACACGCCGATCAGGCTGTTCAGCAAGCGCCCCTGGGCCTGGTGCCAGTCGGGTGCCAGGCTCTCGGCCAGCAGCACGAAGCTGATCCCCACCTGCACCACGAACAGGCCGTAGTGCTGGGCCTGCAGGGCGCGGCTGAGGACAATCAGCGGCAGTATGGTGGCGACCATCGCCGGTGGGCTCTGCAGGCTGTGGCCGAGGTAGATGAGGGCGAGGGCGACGCCCAGGCTGACCATGCTCGCCTGCAGGGCGCGGGCCAGGCTGCCGCGATTCTCCAGCTGCAGGGTGGCGATCAGCGCCAGGGTCAGCCAGTAGCCACGCTGCAGGTCGGCCAGCTGGACGATCAGCCCGGCCGCCGCGCAGCCCAGGGTGCAAGCCAGCGCATGCAGGCGCCAGCGCTGTTCGGGCAGACGCTTGGCATAGCGCCGCAGCACCCGCAGCACCGCCAGCAGGCGTGGCATGTAGGGCCACATGCGCAGGCCGTGCAGGCCGCGCAGGCCGAAAGCGAGCAGGGCGACCCAGAGGCCGCCGAGAATGAACAGTGCGGCCACTGCATCGGGGTTGTGCAGCCCGCTGATGCCGAACTGGCCCTGGCCGAGGCACAGGCAGACGATCAGGCCGAGGCCGAGCTTGCCGGCCTCGGTGCCGAAGCGCTGCAGCCAGGCCAGGAGAAAGCCGTAGGCGGCGAACAGGACAAGGCTGAGCACTGCATCGCTGGCCGCCCAGAAGCCCAGCCCCGCGCTGCAGGCGCCGAACAGGGTGAGCAGCAGCAGGCGCAGCATGCCGAAACGGTGCAGCGGATTGGACTGCGCGGCCAGGAAGGCACCGACCGAAGCCCAGAGGAAGCCCGGATGGCCGCTGAGCAGGCCGAGCAGCAGGGGCAGGGCACAGCCGAGACCGGCGATGAATGCCGGCCCCCAGTCCAGAGGCCCCGCATGCCAGCCGAACAGCTGCCTGAACGAGTCTTTCATGGTGTCATACCGGGCTGGAGCGCCCGGTCATCTCCCGGGCCATTTCGGTAGCGTAGCTGTCGGTCATTCCGGCGATGAAATCGACCATGCGCAGGAAAGATTGGTACAGCGGCCAACCCGGTTGCGGTGCGTAATGTGCCAGCAGGTCGAGGATACGCCGGTTCTTGAAGGACAGACCGTTGCCGCCGTGCTGCTCCAGCGCCGCGCCGCAGAAGGCGTTGAGCAGGATTTCCAGAGTGGTGTAGGCGCCGATCTCGTGCAGGGTCTTGCGCTTGTCCTGGAAGATCTTCTCCCGCGCCATGGCCTTGGCGCGAAGTACGCAGCGCTTGGCCGGGCCGTGCATGTGCTCCACCAGATCGCCCTCCAGAGCACCGAGCAGCAGCGCCGGCTGCTGCGCGACGAAGGCGCGCGCGGCGGCGTTGGTCAGATGCTCGATGGCCTTGCCGCGCAGGATCGCCAATTTGCGCCGCCGCGAGTCGCCGGGGCCGAGCTGGCGGTAGGTCTGCGGCAGGTCATCGCCGACCAGGTCGAACAGCAGGGCCTCGACCTCGGCGTAGTCGAGCAGCTCCATCTCCACGCCGTCCTCCAGGTCGATCAGGGCGTAGCAGATGTCGTCCGCAGCCTCCATCAGGTACACCAGCGGGTGGCGCGCCCAGCGCTGCTCGTCGAGCTTGGGCAGGCCGAGCTTGGCGGCGATCTGTTCCAGCCGCGGCAGCTCGTTCTGGTAGCAGCCGAACTTGTGCTTCTTGTAGCCGAGCGCTTCGGCGTGGCGCGCGGTCCAGGGGTACTTGAGGTAGCTGCCGAGCGTGGCGTAGGTCAGGCGCATGCCGCCGTCGAACTGGTGGTATTCCAGCTGGGTGAGCACGCGAAAGCCCTGGGCGTTGCCCTCGAAGCTGAGAAAGTCGCCGCGCTCGGCCTCGCTCATGTCGTCCAGCCAGCCGCGTCCGGCGGCCTGGCGGAACCAGTGGCGGATGGCATCCTCGCCGGAGTGGCCGAAGGGCGGGTTGCCGATGTCGTGGGCCAGGCAGGCCGACTGCACGATCACCCCCAGATCGCTGGGAGCGCACCAGGCAGGCAGCTCGTCGCGCAACATTTCGCCCACGCGCATGCCCAGTGAACGCCCCACGCAGCCGACCTCCAGGGAGTGGGTCAGGCGGGTGTGGATGTGATCGTTACTGGACACCGGATGGACCTGGGTCTTGCGTCCGAGGCGGCGAAAGGCGCCGGAGAAGATGATGCGGTCGTGGTCCTTGTGGAACGGGCTGCGGCCCAGCTCGTCGGAGCTGTAGACCGGCTTGCCGAGGCGTTCGCGGGTGAGCAGGGTTTGCCAATCCAAGGCGGTACTCGTCTTCTGCAGAGGGGTCTTTGCCTAGCTTCGGTGTTCGCCACGACGCCTGCAAGTGCCGTGCTGTTCGGCCGGGGCTGCCGTCGGGCTGACGACGGACGGTAGCAGCTCGCCCGTGCCGCGATGATATGGTCTGGCCATCACGTGCCTATTCCATAACTACAAGAGAGCAAACGCGTGACTTCATTGGCTGCCTCATCCAAGGACCCGCATCAGCAGTTGCGCGTCCAGCGCTTCCTGATGAGCCTGGCGATGTACGTCCTGGCTTGTGTCCCCCAGGGCGTGTCGCTGTACAACGGCATCTCGCCCGCCTGGGTCATGGGCACCTGGCTGGTCATCGCGGTGCTGACCAACCTGGGGTTCTTCCTGCTGTTCCACACCGGCCTCAACCTGCGTCTGCGCGATCCGAGCCTGACCATGGCGCAGATGGTGGCGGCCATCGCCATGGTGCTGTTTACCCAGACCTACGCCGGCGAGGCCCGCGGTGCCCACCTGGTGGTGCTGCTGATCATCATGGTGTTCGGCTGCTTCCGCCTGCACACCCGCCAGCTGCTCGGCCTGAGCCTGCTGACCATAGTCGCTTACGGCCTGACCCTGCCGCTGATCGAGCACATCGAGGGCGAGCGCTTCAACCTGGCGGTGGAGATGGTGCTGTGGTGCAGCTTTTCCGCCTTCCTGCCGTTCATCTCCGTACTCGGTGGCAATATCAGCGAGCTGCGCAAGAAGCTCATGGCCAGCAACGCCCAGCTGCAGGAGGTGCTGCAGCAGGTGACCGAGCTGGCCACCCATGACGAGCTGACCGGGGTGTACAACCGCCGCTATCTGCTGGAAATGCTGACCCACGAGAAGAACCGCACGGACCGTGGCGGCGCCGGTTTCTGCGTGTGCATCCTCGACCTCGACTACTTCAAGCGGATCAACGACAGCTATGGCCATCCGGTGGGCGACGAGGTGCTCAAGACCTTCGCCAACACCGTGCAGCCGCTGTTGCGCAGCACCGACTTCTTCGCCCGCTACGGCGGCGAGGAGTTTCTCCTGTTCCTGCCACAGACTTCCCTGGAGATGGCCCAGCACTGCATCAAGCGCATCCAGGACGAGCTGGCGGTGACCGAGTACCAGGGCCTGCCGGCCGGTATGCGCGTCACCGCCTCGATCGGTGTGGCCCAGTACTACCTGCAGGAGAGCGTGGCCGGGCTGATCGAGCGCGCCGACAAGGCGTTGTACCGGGCCAAGCAGAACGGGCGCAACCGCATGGAACTGGCGCCTTATCACAGGCCCATCCTGATCTGACCCGCTTGTCTCAGGGCAAGCCGGCCGCGTCGATATCCAGCAGCAGCAGGCGGCGGCCGTTGTCGATGAACTGTCCGGCGGTCAGGCAGTACTGGTTGGTGGTGGCGTCGCGGTAGGTGCTGGACAGGGTCAGGCGCCTTTCTTCCCAGCCCTCGGCCAGCAGCTGGTAGAAGTAGGGCCGCCACGACCAGTTGTGCCCCAGGTAGCGCGGGTCCTCTTGCCAGCGCCGGCCGTCCCACTGCAGGTTGGGGCTGATCTGCGTGCCGTGGCGGTCGCACTGGTAGACGCGCAGCAGCCAGGGGTAGTCGAGCGGGCTGAACAGTTCCGCCAGTGTGGCGCCACGCTCCACCCAGCCGCGCATCAGGTTCATCACCTCGGCCAGTTGCTGGCGCAGGGTCACCAGCCTGGCCCGCTCGGCCAGCTTGCGTTGCACGTACTGCTCGCGCAGGCGGGCGAAGCGCTCGACGAAGGCGTCGGTGGCGAAGAACTGCGCTTCCGCCCGGGCAAACAGGTAGCCCTGCACGTAGCGCGCCCCGCACTCCAGGGCGAAATCCAGCTCGGCCTCGGTCTCCACGCCTTCGGCGATGATCCAGCAGCCGGTCTTCTCCGCCATCTGCGCCAGCGCCTTGACCACCTCGCCGCTGGGGCCGCCACGGGCCGCCTCCTGGAACAGGCGCATGTCCAGCTTGAGGATGTCCGGTTGCAGGGCCAGTACCCGGTCCAGCTGCGAGTAGCCGGCGCCGAAGTCGTCGATGGCGATGCGCGCGCCGGCTTCGCGGTAGCGCGCCACCACCTCGGCCAGCTTGTCGCTGCCACCGCCCAGTTCGGTGATCTCGAACACCACCCGCTGCGCCGCTATGCCCTGCCTGTGCAGCTGCTTGAGGCTGGGCAGCGCCTGGTTGGGGCGCAGGCGGGTGATCCAGCGCGGCGAGATGTTGAGGCTGAGGAACCAGTCCGCCGGGGCCTGGTGCAGGCGGGCAAGGGCGTCGTCGCGGATCTGCCGGTCGAGCCGCCGCAGGCTGGCCGGGGAGACGCGTGGGTCGGTGAAGAGCGGGCCCACCGAAAGCAGGCTGCCGTCGGCCTGGCGCAGGCGGCCGAGTGCCTCGACCCCGGCAATGCGCCCGGTGGCGGTGTCGATGAAAGGCTGGAAAACGGCGACTGGTTGGCCGTCGATCACGGACCGGTTCCTTGCGTGGATGGAAACTTGACCGGACGGCCCGGTCGGGATGCAGCTTGATTGCAAGAATGCGGCCAGTCGTGCCGATGGCTCTGCCGGGCGCCTGGGGCTCGTTCGCCTTGCGCACCTTTGGTGCGGCGCCGCAGGTAGGGGCGGCCTCTGCTGTGAGGTCGCGATCGGGGGTGGTACGGCGCTTGCTATTCAGTGGTGCGTCTTGTCGATCGACTGCCTTGTAATGGGGCGCTGCAAGGGTCCGGAGATGATCCTTGGGGTCGATACAAATAACTGAAAAATAAAGAAATTAGCTCCTTTTCGGGTTTTTCTGACGGGTCGGCGTGCGCCAGATGAGGTTTCTTTCGAGCCTCGACTTGGCGCATGGCGGCATCAGGATGGTGCGTCCCTCGTCCGTCATGAACTGAATTGGTGCCAATACCGCCGGAGCCTACTGCCGATGGAAAACCTCAACAGCGCCGTGGAAACCCTGATCCACGGCTCCAACACCCTGTTCATCCTGCTCGGCGCCATCATGGTCCTGGCCATGCACGCCGGCTTCGCCTTCCTCGAAGTGGGCACGGTGCGCCACAAGAACCAGGTCAACGCCCTGTCGAAGATCCTCTCGGACTTCGCCGTCTCGGCCCTGGCCTATTTCTTCGTCGGTTACTGGGTGGCCTATGGCGTCACCTTCCTCGAGCCGGCCGCGACCCTGACCGCCGGCAACGGCTATGCCCTGGTGAAGTTCTTCTTCCTGCTGACTTTCGCCGCCGCCATCCCGGCGATCATCTCCGGCGGTATCGCCGAGCGCGCCAAGTTCGGCCCGCAGCTGTGCGCCACGCTGCTGATCGTCGCCTTCGTCTACCCCTTCTTCGAGGGCCTGATCTGGAACGGCAACTTCGGCCTGCAGGCCTGGCTGACCGAGCGCTTCGGCGCCGCCTTCCACGATTTCGCCGGCTCGGTGGTGGTGCACGCGGTGGGCGGCTGGCTGGCCTTCGGCGCGGTGATCCTGCTCGGTCGCCGCGACGGCCGCTACCGCGATGGCCGCCTGGTGGCCTTCGCGCCGTCGAACATCCCGTTCCTTGCGCTCGGCTCGTGGATCCTGATCATCGGCTGGTTCGGCTTCAACGTGATGAGCGCGCAGACCCTGGGCAGCATCAGCGGCCTGGTGGCGGTCAACTCGCTGATGGCCATGGTTGGCGGCACGGTCGCCGCGCTGCTGGTCGGCCGCAACGACCCGGGCTTCCTGCACAACGGTCCGCTGGCCGGCCTGGTGGCGGTGTGCGCCGGTTCCGACCTGATGCACCCGGTTGGCGCGCTGGTCACTGGCGCCATCGCCGGCGCCCTTTTCGTCTGGGCCTTCACCGCTACCCAGGTGAAGTGGAAGATCGACGACGTGCTCGGCGTCTGGCCGCTGCACGGCCTGTGCGGCGTGTGGGGCGGCATCGCCTGCGGCATCTTCGGCCAGAGCTACCTGGGCGGCCTGGGCGGCGTCAGCCTGGCCAGCCAGCTGATCGGCACCGCCCTGGGCGTGCTGGTGGCGCTGGTGGGCGGCTTCCTGGTCTATGGCCTGCTCAAGGCCGCGACCGGCATCCGCCTGAACCAGGAGCAGGAGTACTACGGTGCCGACCTGTCGATCCACAAGATCGGTGCCAACGGTCAGGACTGAGTCCGCGCCGGATAAAGAAAAGCCCGCCGTATGGCGGGCTTTTTCGTGGTGCTCCGGTTTACCAGAGCGCCAGGGTGTAGCTGAGGATCAGGCGGTTCTCGTCCAGGTCGTTGCCGAAGTTGGAGCGTACCGTGGCGTTGCGCCACTTCACGCCGAAGTTCTTCAGCGGACCGTCCTGGAACACGTAGGCGATGTCGGTGTTGCGCTCCCACTCCTTGCCCTCGGACAGACCAGCACCGCGATCGACGTTGTCGCCGGACAGGTAGCGGGTCATGAAGGTCAGGCCGGGGATGCCGATGGCGGCGAAGTTGTAGTCGTAGCGGGCCTGCCAGGACTTCTCGTCCTTGAAGGCGAAGTCGCCGATCTGCACGTAGTTGACCAGGAAGGGGTCGGTGCCGCCGATGTAGGCGTAGCCGGTGTCGCCGTTCATCTGCTGGTAGCCCAGGCCGAAGGCATGGCCGCCGAGGGCATAGGTGAACATGGCGCCGAAGGCCTTGTTGTCGACGTTGGTGTCGCCATCGTCGGTGGAGCGGGCGAAACGGATATCGCTCTTCAGGCTCTGCTGGTCGCCCAGCGGCAGGACGTGCACGGCGCTGAGGATGTGCTGCCGGTAGAAGTTGTCCAGGGCGCCGTAGTGGTAGGCGGTGGTCAGCTGGTCGTTCCACTTGTAGCTGGCGCCGGCGAAGTTGAACTCGTCGCTGTCGACCCCGCTGGTGCCGGTGAAGCCGCGGCCGGTGCCAGTGGTCATGACCATGGTCTCGTGGTCCGAGGAATCACGCTGGTTGACCCGGCTCAGCTGGCCGGCATCGAAGGTCAGCCCGGCGATTTCCTGGGAGTTGATCCAGCCGCCCTGGAAGCTCTGCGGCAGCAGGCGCGAGTCGTTGGCCTGGACCACCGGCAGCTTGGGCATCAGGGTGCCGGCCTTGAGCACGCTGTTGGAGACCTTGACCTTGGCGGTGACGCCGAGGTCGCCGTAGCTGTCCTGGGCTTCGCCACTCTCGCGGTCGCGCTGCAGCAGGCCGGTGCCGCTGGTGCCGCCACCGGAGTCGAGTTTCAGGCCCAGGGTGCCGATGGCGTCGACGCCGAAGCCGACGGTGCCTTCGGTGTAGCCGGATTCAACGCGCAGCAGGAAGCCCTGGGCCCATTCCTCGGCCTTGGACTGGGCGGCACCTTCCTGGCGGAAGTCGCGGTTCATGTAGAAGTTGCGCAGCTCCACACTGGCCTTGCTGTCTTCGATGAAGGCGGCCTGGCTGATGGTCGGCAGGGTGAGGCTGGTGCCCAGCGCGGCGAGGGCCACGCCGCGGGCAAGGGGGGACTTGCTCATTGTTATTGTCCTCGGCTGGTGATGGCGGCCCGGTTGTCCGGTCCGGTTGCAGCGAGGGCGAATAAACCACTTTGCCGCGGCGGCGGCCTCTAGACCTTGGTCGAGTCGAGCCTCACTCGATCCAGCGCGGGTAGTAGCCGATCCGGCGTTGCACCGCTTCGTCGTGGGCCGGGATCACGGTCAGGTCGGGATGCTCTTGCAGCAGGCGATGGACCCTCTCCAGCTGCAGACGGGTGCCCTGTGGGTCGTTGTCGACCATGCGCTTGCTGATCCAGAACTTCTCCCGCGGGCCGGTGAAGCCCTCCAGGCGCCAGCTGGTGTCGCCGGTGAAAAAGAAGCGCCGGCCGTCGTCGAGGGTGAGGAACAGCCCCACCGAGCCCGGGGTATGGCCGTCCAGCGGCACCAGCACCAGGCTGCCATCGCCGAACATGTCGTGGCTGCGTTCGAAGCCCATGAAGGGCTGGGCGGCGTAGAGGAAAGGCACCCAGCGCACACCGTGGGCGAACTGGCTGGGCAGTACCGCCGGCGGGCCGGCGATCTGGCTGAACTCGATTTCCTCGTAGGGCGCCCACACCGGAACCTCGGCGAAATCGGCCAGGCCCGAGGCGTGGTCCCAGTGGCTGTGGGTGAGGAGGATGCGGTCGATGCGGATGCCGTCGCGCTCCAGCTGGTCGCGCACCGGGGTAACCTTGCCATAGCGCAGCAGCGGCTTGTCGTACCAGGGCATCTCCGCTTCGAACTGCCGGTCCACCTGGCGGCCCAGGGAGGTGTCCAGCAGCAGGGTGGCGGCGTGGTGCTCGATCAGCACGGCGACGTGGTTGGCGATGGCCTTCTCGGTCCAGGCGCCACCTTCGATGGTGAAGGCGTCACGGGTCTCGGTCTCGGCGGTCTTGACCAGGGCGAAGCGCAGGCCGGCGGCCTGGCCGGTGCCGGCAAGGACCAGCAGCAGGCAGAGAAGCAGGATACGCATGTTCAGGCTCCTTGAACGGGCAGGTAGGGCGACGGTTCGGCGGCGCCGAAGGCCAGCGGCAGGCGGGCGCGGCGCAGGCGCCAGCGACCGGGACTGAGCGCCAGCATGCGTTCGGCGCCGGGTGGTGCGGGCTCGGCGTAGTCCTCGGGCCACACCAGCTCGGCGCGGGCTTCCAGATGCAGCAGATCGCCGCTGGCGAAATCGATCCACAGCAGCGCGCAGCGCGGCTCCAGCAACAGGTTGCCGAGGGTGTTGAACATGAAGTTGCCGCTGTAGTCGGGCAGCCACAGGCGGCCGTCGGCGCCCAGGCGGACGAAGCCGGGCGGGCCGCCACGGTGCGAGACATCGATGTCCTCGCCATGGCAGCTGGCGATGAACAGGGTGTCGCTGCCCTCGACCAGGCGCAGCCAGCGCGGGTCGAGCCCCTCGCCCTGTTCCAGCGGCCCCGGCTGACGCGGCTCGGCATGCCAGGCGCGGACCTGGATGTACTTGGGGCAGTTGCCGAAGGACTGCTGCACGGCGACGGCGAAACCCGCGTCGTCCAGCGCTTCGACATGGCCGTTCATGCGGTTGCGCCGGCGCGTCGGCAGCTCGATGCCGAGCAGGCCGAGGCTGGCGCCCGCCCGCAGATTGGCGGCCAGCGGATCGTCCGCCTCGGGGCGGGCGTCGATGCACAGGCAGCGCGGCTGCGGTGAGCGGGCGAAACCGGGCGTGCCCCAGAGCACGGAGGCCTGCGGCTGGCCGTTGGCGTCACGGCTGCCGACCAGCAGCCAGGGCAGCAGGGCGAAGAAATCGCGATGCTGCTCCGGCATGTGGTCGCGGATTACCCGCCGACCGATCTCCGCCAGCTTGTCGCGCACGCCGAGACGGGCCTGGATCTGCTGTTCACCGGGATGGAAGGGGGTGTCCATGGAAGGCTCCTCAGAGACCGGGCATGCCGATGTAGCCGGGCAGGGCGCGGATGCGCGCGAACCAGGCGGCGAGATGGGCATAGGGCGCGAGGTCGAGGCCGCCATCGCCGGCCAGGGCGACATAAGGGTAGACCGCGATGTCGGCGATGCTCGGCGCAGCCCCTTCGGCCAGCCAGTCGTGGCGGGCCAGGTGGGCCTCCAGCAGTTCCAGGGTCTGGGTCGCGCGCTGCTGGGCCAGGGGCAGGTCGCCGGGCATGCGGAACAGCGCGTGCAGCCTGGCCTGGCCGGGGCCCTGGGCCACTTCGTTGGCGGCGAAGCTGAGCCAGCCGGCGATGCGCGCCTGGCTCAGGGCATCCTGCGGATACCAGCTGGTCTCGGCGTAGCGCCGCGCCAGGTAGACCAGGATGGCCTGGGAGTCGTAGATGGCGCGACCTTCATCCTCCAGCACCGGTACCTGGCCGCGCGGGTTGAAGGCGAGGAACTCGGCGCGTTTCTGCGCACCGCCGAGCAGGTCGGTCTGCACCAGCTCGGCCTCGCGACCGAGCAGGGCGAGGAACAGGCGGACCTTGTAGCAGTTGCCGGACAGGGTGAAGTCATGGAGTCGCATGGGAATAGCCTCGGGGTGAAAAGTGACTCGATAATAGACAGACAGGTCTGTATATTTCAAGCGAAGCCTTTCCGAACTGGAGCGGGAGTCGCCGCCCCCCGCATAATGTCCGCCACCTGGAGGACCCGATGGCATCGAGCAAACGCGAACAACTGATCAGCACCGCCCAGACCCTGTTCGCCCGGGAGGGCTACCATGCCACCGGCATCGACCGCATCCTGGCCGAGTCCGGCGTGGCCAAGATGACCCTGTACAAGCACTTCCGCTCCAAGGACGAGCTGATTCTGGCCGTGCTGGAACGGCGCGAGCGCGAGACCCTCGAGGGCCTGGCGCAGCTGCGCGCCAGCTGCCCGCCGCGCGAGGCGCTGCTGCGCACCTTCGACGGTCTGCACGCCTGGATTCACCAGGAGGATTTCTGCGGCTGCAGCTTCATTCACGCCGCGGCCGAGTTCCACCAACGCGAGCACCCCATTCATCGCCAGGCGGCCGCGTTCAAGGCGGCCTTCGCCGGGCATTTCCGCGAACTGTTGCAGGCGGCGGGGTTCGAACGGGCGGAGCTGCTGGCCGGGCAGCTGCAGTTTCTGCTCGAGGGGGCGCTGACCATCGCCCACGTGCAGGGGCCGGGCGACCAGGCGCTGCAGGCCAGGGCCGCCGCCGAAGTGCTGCTCGGCGCGGCCTGAGTCAGTCGCCGCCGAGCAGGCGTGCCTCGCCGGCCTCGATGGCCTGCAGCGGCCCGGACAGCAGCACGGCATCCCCCTCGCGCAACTGCGGGCGCTGTTCCAGCGGCAGGTCGATGCCGTCGCGGCGCACCGCCTGCACCTCCAGCCCCAGCTCCTCCAGGTGCAGGTCCGCGGGGCACTGGCCGCAGGCATAGGCGTCTTCCGGCAGGTTGACCGCGTGCAGCAGCAGGCGCGGCTGTCCCTGGGCGTCCAGCAGGTTGGTCTGCGCGCCGTGATAGAAGCCGTGCAGCAGGCGATAGCGATTGCGCCGAACCTCGTCCAGGTGCTGGCGCACCCTCCGCTCGGGGATGCCCAGCATGACCAAGGCGTGGGAGGCCAGCATCAGGCTGGATTCCAGCACCTCCGGCACCACCTCGCTGGCGCCGGCGGCCTGCAGCTCGGCGAGGCGGCTGTCATCGCGGGTGCGCACCAGGATCTGCAGCTCGGGGCAGTGCAGGCGCGCCTGCTCGACTATGTGCAGGGCCACGTCGGTCTTGTCCACCGCCACCACCAGCAGGCGTGCCCGCTCGAGGCCGACGGCCTCGAGCAGGTCGCGGCGGCGCGAGTCGCCATAGTGCACATTGCTCTCGCCGGCGCTGGCCTCCTCGACCCGCACCGGGTCGTCGTCCAGGGCGACGAAGACCTGGCCTTCGCGCTGCAGGAAGCGACCGATGGACTGGCCGACCCGGCCGTAGCCGCAGATCACCACGTGACCCTCCAGCTCGGCGCTGCGGCTGGCGATCTCCTCCAGCGGGCTCTCGCGTCCAGCCTTGCGCCGCAGGCGCAGGGCCAGCAGGGGCGCGCCGCGCAGCAGCAGTGGCGTGAGCGCCATGGAACAGAAGGCCGCGGCCAGCAGCAGGCCGGCCAGGGGGGCCTCCAGCAGGTTCTGCTGGCGCATCAGGGCGACCAGGGCGAAGAAGAATTCGCCCGCCTGGGCCAGGGCCAGGCCGCTGCGCCAGGCGGTTTCGTTGTCCTCGCCGCGCAGCCTGACCAGCAACGCCACCAGGCCGAACTTGAGCGTCAGCAGCAGCAGGGTGGCGCCGAGGATGGCCCAGCCCTGCTCGGCGAACAGGCGCAGGTCGATCAGCATGCCGACGCTGACGAAGAACAGGCCGAGGAGGATGTCGCGAAATGGCCGGATGTCCGCCTCGATCTGGTGGCGGTAATGGCTCTCGCCGAGCAGCATGCCGGCGAGGAAGGCGCCCAGGGCCATGGACAGGCCCAGCAGGTGGGTGAGCCAGGCGGTGAGCAGGACGATGACCAGGGCGAGCATGACGAACAGTTCGGCCGAGTGCGACTGCGCCACTTCGTGGAACAGCTTGGGCAGCAGCCAACGGCTGGCCAGCAGCAGGCCGAAGAACAGCAGCAGGGTCTTGCCCAGGGTCAGCGGCAGCGCCCAATACCAGGGCTCGCCGCCCTGGCCGGCGACCACCGGCACCAGGGTCAGCAGCAGCACCGCCACCAGATCCTGGAACAGCAGCACGCCCATGGCGTTCTGCCCGTGGCCGCTGAACACCTCGCCGAGGCTGACCAGCTCCTTGCCGACGATGGCGGTGGACGACAGCGCCAGGCCCAGGCCCAGCAGTGCCGCGCTGACCGGGGCCAGACCCGCCAGCCAGAGGGCCGCCCCCAGGGCCGTACCGCACAGGGCCACCTGGGCGCTACCGAGGCCGAACACGGTGCCGCGCATGGCCAGCATGCGCGGCAGGGAGAATTCCAGCCCCAGGCTGAATAGCAGGAACACCACGCCCAGTTCGGCCAGCCGTGGCAGATCGCGGGCCGAGTCGATCCAGTCCAGTGCGGCCGGGCCGACCAGCAGGCCGACGCACAGGTAGCCGAGCACCGGCGGCAGGCGCAGGCGGCGGAACAGGGCGATGACCAGCAGCGAGCAGGCCAGGATGATCAGCAGGTCGGTAAACAAGTGGATTCTCCCCATCGATGGCACCGAGCATGCCGAAGCCGGACGGGGTCGTCCATGATCCGTGGCAATACCTGGCCGCTGGTCGGTTGAGATTCAAGTTTCCCCGGCGCTGGCCGTCAACGGATCAGATGTCCTGCCCTGGTACGCCGCCATGAACACTCTGGCTTCGCTTTCCCCGTCGCTGTCCCGCCCGTCGCTGCTCAACAACCTGTCCGCTCCGCGCGGCCAGGCCGATGCGCAGAACACCCTGGCTAACCGCCTGGCTGAGCGCCTGGGCCTGGAACCCGGTGCGCTGAGTGGCGCGCGCGAGGACTTCAGCCCGGACAAGGTGGCGGAGCGCGTACTCGGTTTCATCGAGCAGCGCCTGCAGGGTGAGGCCGCCGCCGGCGCCGATCCGGCCAGGCTGGAGGGGCTGCTGGCCCAGGCCCGCGAGGGGGTGGAGAAGGGCTTCGCCGAGGCGCGCAAGATCCTCGACGGCATGGGCATGCTCAAGGGCCGGGTGGCCGAGGATATCGACAGCACCTACGACAAGATCCAGGCCGGTCTGCAGGGGCTGCAGCAGGACTACGCGCCCAAGACCCCGACCGACAGCGGCAGCCCAGGCCAGGTCGCGGCAGCGGCCTACAGCGAGCGTTTCGCCGCCCGCGCCGAGACCTTCGACATGCAGGTTACTACCCGCGATGGCGACCGCTTGCGCATCTCCGTGGCGGCAGCCTCGGCCAGCTGGTCGCAGAGCCGCGCCGTGGCCGCCAGCGATGGCAGCACGGCGCTGCTGGCGGCCAGCAGCAGTTCCAGCAGCATCCAGATCGGTGCCTGGCAGGTGCAGGTCGAGGGCGAGCTGGACGATGAGGAGCGCGCCGCGCTGGAGGACCTGTTCGGCCAGGTGCAGGAGCTGTCCAACCAGTTCTATGCCGGCGACCTGGCCGGCGCCTTCGACCGAGCCCTGGCGCTGGACATGGACGGCTCGCAGCTGGCCTCCATGTCCCTGCGTCTGACCCAGACCACCGTGCGCCAGGCCACCGATGCCTACAGCGCCGTGGCGCAGCAGGGTGGCCAGGCGGCCAGCGCGGTCAACGACAGCCTGGTGGACTACGCGCGCGGCCTGCTGGAGGCGCTGCGCAGCGCCGACAGGCTGGCGGACGATGCCAAGGGCACCCTGGAGCAACTGCTCGAAGGCGGCTTAGCCCTCGACGAGCGCTTCGGCGACGAGCTGCTGGACAAGGCCGGTGCGCTCAACCAGCGCCTGCTCGATGGCCTGCAGGGGCTGCTGCAGGACGAGGCGCCGGCTGCCTGAGTGCGGTGTTAGACTGGGCCTTCGCATGCTTCCGAGGTTCTAGTCGATGCCGCCCGAATGCCAACTCTTCGGCACCCTTGGCTGCCACCTGTGCGAGGTGGCCGAGGCGCTGCTGATGCCCTTCGTCGAGCACGGCCTGCTGGTCGAGCTGGTCGATATCGCCGAGCGCGAGGACTGGGTCGAGCAGTACGGCCTGCGCATCCCGGTGCTGCGCCGCTGCGACAGTGGCGCCGAGCTCAACTGGCCCTTCGATGCCGAGCAGGTGGTGACCTTCCTGCGCTGAGTCGCTGCTTGATATCTTGAACGGGTGATGCGTATTTTGTACGGATCGCCGCGTTCGCGGCATCACAGGGACAACAGGACATGACAGCCGACGACCGCCGTTCGCTCGCCGAGCGCTTGAAGGGAATCGACGAGATCGAATGCGTCACCGCGGACCTCAACGGGGTGCCGCGGGGCAAGGTGATGAGCGCTGCCGGCTTCCTCGAGGGACGGCGCCTGCAGCTGGCGCGTGGGGTGCTGCTGCAGTGCATGATGGGCGGCTACCCGCCGGCGCGTTACTACGGCAGCGACGATGGCGACCTGGCACTGACCTGCCCCCCGGAGCGGGTCTTCCGCCTGCCCTGGAGCGAAACGCCGCGAGCCCTGGCGATCTGCGATGCCGAGGAACTGGACGGGCGCAGCTGCGGCCTGTCCACCCGCGGCCTGCTGCGGCGCGTGGTCGAGGGCTATGCCGAGCATGGCTGGCAGCCGGTGGTGGCCACCGAGCTGGAGTTCTTCGTCTTCGAGCGGCATGCCGATCCGCAGCAGCCTTTCCTGCCTCCGGCCGGGCTGGACGGACGCCGCGAGTGCGGGCACTCGGCGTTCAGCGTGTCCTCGAACAACGGCCTGCGCCCTTTTTTCGCCGAGGTTTACCGCTGCATGGAGGCGCTGGACCTGCCGCGCGATACCTTCATGCACGAAATGGGGCTCAGCCAGTTCGAGATCAACCTGCTGCATGGCGATCCGCTGCAGGTGGCCGACCAGACCTTCCTGTTCAAGCACCTGCTCAAGGAGGTCGGCCTCAAGCACGGTCTCAGCGTGGTGTGCATGGCCAAGCCGCTGCCGCATACGCCGGGCAGTTCCATGCATATCCACCAGAGCGTGGTGGAGCAGGGCGGCGACAACATCTTCAGCTCCGCCGATGGCGAGGCGACGCCAGCATTCTTCCACTTCATCGCCGGCCAGCAGGCGGCAATGGCCGACTTCACCCTGCTGTTTGCCCCCCACGTGAATTCCTACCAGCGCCTGTGCCATCCCTACGCCTCGCCGAACAACGCCTGCTGGTCGCATGACAACCGTGCCGCCGGCCTGCGCATTCCGGCCAGCGCTCCGGCGGCACGACGGGTGGAGAATCGTCTGCCGGGAGCGGACGCCAATCCCTACCTGGCCATCGCCGCCAGTCTGGCCGCCGGCCTGCACGGCCTGCGCTGCGACCTGCAGCCGAGCGCGCCGATCCAGGGCGAGTTCGAGGTGCCGGAGGTGCTGAGCCTGCCATGCACCCTGCATGCGGCGCTGCAGCGCCTCAAGGGCAGTGCGCTGGCGCGCCAGTGGTTCGGCGACGAGTTCGTCGATGGCTACTGCGCCAGCAAGGAGATGGAGCTGATGAGCTACCTGGACGAGATCACGCCCTGGGAGCGACGGGTGCTGGGCGCCCAGGCCTGAAGCGCGAAGGCCGCCTCGCGGCGGCCTCCTGCTATTCCTGTTCGATGCGCCGCGCCTCGCGCTGCAACTGGTAGACGAAGCGCTCGACCTGGCGCTGCTCCAGGCCGCTCATGCGGAAGAAGCGCAGGCCGACGAAGGTCATGTTGGCCTTCTCCTCGAAGTGCACGTGGCGCAGTTCGGCGGCGGTGCTCATCGCGCCGATCGGCAGCATGGCCGCGAAACGTTCGTAGACCTGGCCGGGCTGCAGGCGGTCGACCACGTTGCCGGGAAAGCGCAGGCGGCAGCCGGTGGCCGAGATGTCCAGCATCTGGCCCTTGAGGGCCGGGTTGAGCTTGCTGCCGGACAGTTCGATATTGACCAGCTGACCCTGGCCCAGAGCGGCGCGGAAGGCATTGCGGCGCTGGTGGTAGGTGATGCGTTCGGGCATATAGCCCCAGTAGCAGCGCGCGCCCTCCAGCTCGCCGATGCGCACCGGGTCCTCGCACTCCCAGGCGATGCGCACGCCATCGTGAAAGGCCTCGACGCTGAAGGCCTCGCCATTTTGCAGGAAGCGTTCGCCGTCGCTGGGGATCAGCTCGTCCAGGGCTATTACTCCGCGCTCGCGGTTGACCTCGACCAGATAACTCTGGAAGCGCTGGTTGCGGTCCTTGAACTTGATGATCAGCGGGTCGTGGCCCTGCTGCAGCAGACGCAGGTTGGCGAAGATTTCCAAGGGGGCGGTCAGCACCTTGGGTGGCTGCGGACCATCTTCCTCGATGAATGGATTGGACACGATCCGGGAGTCTCCAGGCGCAAAAGTACTACTGCACTAGAATACTGGCATATTGCCTGTATGTCCCTGTGCTCGTTGTTATGCTCAGGCTTGGCTGAGGGGGCGTTGCTGCGCGATTCTAGCGGCGCCGCCGCGGCTGTCATAGAGCCCCGGCGTTTCGCCGCCACGCAGGATGCCCAGCACGCTCTTCAGCGAGGCCTGGTTGGCGCGGATCAGCCGGCCGTTGCGCTGGTTGGCGTCGCGGCATTGCTCCAGGAGGGCATTCAGCTCGTCACTGCGGGAAAGCAGCTCGGTGCCGTTGGCACTGCGGCTGGCCAGGGCTTCCAGGCCGGCGCGGTCGGCGCTCAGTTGTTGCGCTGCGAGCAGTTGGCTGCGGGCCGTGCCGTGCTGTTCGAGCAGGCCGAGGAGGGGGAGCTTTTCGCCGAGGATCTGCTCCAGGCGCGGCAGGTCGCGTTCGCCCATGGCCTGGAATTCGGCATCGATCAGTTCAAGCAGGCGCTGGGCCGTGCCGATATCTTCGATGAAAAGGTGCAGCAGGTCGTTATCTTGCATCGCGGGCTCTGGGGATCGGGCGTCCAACACCCCCAGCGCAGCCCTTGGACTAGCGCTGGGATTCGAAATCGAGGAGCTTGCCGGCGACGCGCTGGGCGTCCACCTGGTAGCTGCCATCGGCGATGGCCTGCTTCAGCTTGGCGACGCGCTCTTTGTCCACGGTCGGCAGATCGCGCAGCTTGTCGCTGACCTTCTGCAACTGCTGGGCTTCGCGGCTGAGTTGCACGGATTCGCCGGTCTTGGCGCTCGAGGCCTGCTCGTCGGCAACCTGAACCGCACTCGGCGGCGTGTTGCTGACGGCCTCGTTGCGGCCGCTGGCCTGAGCGCTACCGGCACGCCCGTTGTTGGCGGGGCCGGCGGCATTGTTCAGCCGGTTGAAGTCGATGACCATGTTGGTAAACCTCTGACGGTATCTGGACGCTTGACTATGATGTCGGCCGGTTCCGTCGAAACTTTAGGGCGCAATTATGTGCGTCGTTTAACAGTGTAGGAAATCGTCGGGGATTTGCGCTACAAGAATCGTGCCTACATGTCCACTTCGACCTGGCCAGGTCCTACCACGCGAGCCCTGATCACACGCTGGGAGCTCAGGTTGCGTACGCTGATCTGCTGGCCGAGAGTGCCGCCAGACAAGGCCTCGCCCTGCATGCGCACATTGATTCCACCTCCGCGTGCGGCGATTACCACCTGGTCGCCGCGTTTCACGCTCTCCGCCACCTGCAGGTGCGCCGGGGTCAATACCTGATCTGCCTGAAGCGGGCGCGTCAGTTTTTTGCCGATAGCCTGCCCGGGATCGCTGATATAGCCTCGGTTAAGCAGGCCGACATCCTGCTCGATCATGGCGATATCCGCCGGACCGATGATGCTGTCGCGCTTGAGCGGGGTCTTGAGTACCGCAACGGGACGGAAGATGCGCACCTGGGCGGGGACGAACACCGTCCAGGGTGTACTACCTTCGCAGCTGACCCGCACCGTGACCCTGCCGACAGGCTGGGTCGGGCTTTCCAGGCTCTGTGTCAAATCGCTGTCGCAGGCAGCCAGGCGCAAGCGTGGATCGAGCGCGCTGACCTGAATCTCATGCCTCGCAGGGATTTCGCTACGCTCTAGATAATCCTCGACCATGAATTCAAGAAAGCCTTCGGTAGCGCCGATAAGCTCTTCGGGCAAGGTCAGCGGAGCCGCATGCGGCGAGCTGTAGCAGAGCAGGCCCAAAGCGGGTAAAACACCGGCAAGCACAAGGCGTTTTGCCATCATGCGTCGGGAAAGTGTCGTGAGTGCGTTCATGCAACTCACGAAGCAAGGCCCGTGCCGCCTGCTAGGCTTTAGCAGAACGCGCGGCGATATGAACAATAAGGAGTCTGGGCATGGCCGGAGTATTGGACTCGGTTAACCAGCGTACCCAACTGGTCGGGCAGAACCGCCTGGAGCTCTTGCTGTTCCGTCTGGACGGTCAGCAGCTCTATGGCATCAACGTGTTCAAGGTGAAGGAGGTGCTGCAGTGCCCCAAGCTCACCGTGATGCCCAAGTCCAGCCAGGTGGTACGTGGTGTGGCGAACATCCGTGGGGGCACCATCCCGATTCTCGATCTGGCCCTGGCCACCGGTAGGTCGGCGCTGGACGACATCCAGAACAGTTTCGTGATCATCACCGAATACAACACCAAGGTGCAGGGGTTCCTGGTGCGCTCGGTGGAACGCATCGTCAACATGAACTGGGAAGAGATCCATCCGCCGCCCAAGGGTACCGGCCGCGATCACTACCTGACGGCCGTGACCCGGGTCGACAACAAGCTGGTGGAAATCATCGACGTGGAGAAGATCCTCGCCGAGGTCGCGCCTATGTCCGAGGCCATCTCCGAGGGCGTGGTCGATGTCGAGACGCAGGCCAAGGCGGTGTCCAAGCGGGTGCTGATCTGCGACGACTCCTCGGTGGCACGCAAGCAGGTTTCGCGCTGCCTGGAAAGCGTAGGTGTCGAGGTGGTGGCGCTCAATGACGGGCGCGAAGCCTACGACTATCTGCGCAAGATGGTGGAGGAGGGCAAGAACCCGGCGCAGGAATTCCTCATGCTGATCTCCGACATCGAGATGCCGGAAATGGACGGCTACACCCTCACGGCGGAGATCCGTTCCGATCCGAGGATGCAGAACCTCCATGTGATTCTGCATACTTCGCTCTCCGGCGTGTTCAACCAGGCAATGGTCAAGAAAGTGGGGGCGGACGATTTCCTCGCGAAATTCCGTCCGGACGATCTGGCCTCCCGCGTGGTCGAGCGCATCCGGGTAGCTGATGGAGGCTGAGGGCCAGACCCTCGGTTAGGACTATGTTTGGCGAGGCGGCATTAGTGTCTTCAGGCAATTTGGACTTCGAGCAGTTTCGGACCTTTCTGGAGAAGGCCTGCGGCATTCTGCTGGGGAGCAACAAGCAGTACCTGGTTTCCAGTCGCCTCAACAAGCTGATGGAGCAGCAGGGCATCAAGAGCCTCGGCGAGCTGGTGCAGAAGATGCAGGCCCAGCCGCGCGGCGGTCTGCGCGAGCAGGTGGTCGATGCCATGACCACCAACGAGACCCTGTGGTTTCGCGATACCTATCCTTTCGAGGTGATGAAAAACCGGGTTCTGCCGGAGCTGATCAAGGCCAATCCCAGCCAGCGCCTGCGCATCTGGTCGGCGGCCTGCTCTTCCGGGCAGGAGCCCTATTCGCTGTCGATGACCATCGACGAGTTCGAGAAGACCAACCTGGGCCAGCTCAAGGCCGGCGTGCAGATAGTCGCCACCGACCTGTCGCCGTCGATGCTGACGGCCTGCAAGTCCGGCGAGTACGACAGCCTGGCCATGGGCCGCGGCCTGTCGCAGGAGCGCCTGCAGCGTTACTTCGATCCCAAGGGGCCGGGGCGCTGGGTGGTCAAGCCGGCGATCAAGAGTCGCGTGGAGTTCCGCCCGCTCAACCTGCTGGAGAGCTACGCCGCGCTCGGCAAGTTCGACGTGGTGTTCTGCCGCAACGTGCTGATCTACTTCTCCGCCGAGGTGAAGAAGGACATCCTCACCCGCATCCATGCCACCCTCAAGCCGGGCGGCTACCTGTTCCTCGGCGCCTCCGAGGCGCTCAACGGCCTGCCGGACCTGTACCAGATGGTCCAGTGCAGCCCGGGGATCATCTACAAGGTGAAGTGATCCCGCCTGGGACGTGCAACGGGAGGCCAATGGCCTCCCGTTTTCTTTTGGGGCGGCAAAGGGCATTGCCGGCTTTGCCGCTTGTCACCGCGAAAGCGGAAAAGCCTTGCCGCTTGCCGCTCCCTAGATGGCTTTCAAGATTCTAAATCATTGAAAAATAAAGATAAATAAAATTGGCACAGCCTTTGCTGAATGTCTGGCACGACGCCCACACGGCAAAGGTTCCAGGTCATGAGTATCAGTTTCGACAAAGCACTCGGCATCCACGAAAAGGCCCTCAGCTTCCGCGCTCAGCGTGCCGAAGTGCTGGCCAACAACATCGCCAACGCCGACACCCCGCACTACAAGGCCCGTGACCTGGACTTCGCCGCCGTGCTCGCCGAGCAGAACGAGAAACAGGGTGGCAAGACCTTCGGCCTGAGCCGCACCGACAGCCAGCACATTGCCGCCGACGGCATCCAGTTGGCCGATCCGGCACTGCGCTTCCGCACCCCGTTCCATCCGTCCATCGACCAGAACAGCGTCGACATGCAGCAGGAGCAAGCCAACTACGCCGAGAACGCGGTGCAGTTCCAGGCCAGCTTCACCTTTCTCAACAGCAAGTTCAAAGGGCTGGTCAGCGCCCTGCGCGGCGAATAAGGGAGATCACGAACATGTCACTCGCCAGTGTCTTCAACATCGCCGGTACCGGCATGAGCGCCCAGAGCACTCGCCTGAATACCATCTCCAGCAACATCGCCAACGCCGAGACCGTCTCCTCGAGCATCGAGCAGACCTATCGCGCGCGCCACCCGGTGTTCGCCACCGTGTTCGAGTCGAGCCTGGAGGGTGATCGCGGCTCGCTGTTCGCCGACCAGGACCAGGCCGGGCGTGGTGTGCAGGTGCTGGGCGTGGTCGAGGACCAGAGCAGCCTGACCCCGCGTTACGAGCCGAACCACCCGGCGGCGGACGACAAGGGCTACGTGTACTACCCGAACGTCAACGTGGTCGAGGAAATGGCCGACATGATCTCCGCCAGCCGTGCCTTCCAGACCAACGTGGAAATGATGAATACCGCCAAGCAGATGATGCAGCGCGTGCTGACCCTGGGCCAGTAAGCGGCGAACGAGGAGCGAGACAATGAGTGTCAGTGGCGTCGGTTCCGTACTGGACCAGTACCAGATCAAGCAGGACAGCACCCAGAACAAGGAGCTTGGCAAGAACGAGTTCCTCGAACTGCTGGTGGCCCAGCTGAATAACCAGAACCCGCTGGAGCCCCAGGAGAACGGCGAGTTCATCGCCCAGCTGGCGCAGTTCAGCCAGGTCGAGGGCATCGAACAGCTCAACACCCGCATGGAGTCGCTGCTGTCCGGTTACCAGTCCTCGCAGGCCCTGCAGGCATCCTCCCTGGTCGGCCGCAAGGTGATAGTGCCGAGCGAAAAGGCGGTGGTGGATACCAGCGAGACCTTCAAGGGCAGCCTGGTCCTGCCGGTCACCAGCAGCAACGTCTACGTCAACGTCTACGACAGCGCCGGCAAGGTGGTGAACCGCGTCAACCTCGGCCAGCAGGCCGCCGGCAACGTCAGCTTCATGTGGGACGGCAAGGATTCCAGCGGCAATCTCATGCCGCCGGGCACCTACAAGTTCGAGGCGCAGGCCACCTACGCCGACGGTACCAAGGGTCTCTACACCCTGCTGCCGGCCAACGTCGACAGCGTCGTGCTGGGGCAGAACGGCGGCGAAATGAAACTCAACCTGGCGGGTGTCGGCAGCGTGCCGCTGTCCCAGGTCCAGGTCATCGGTCAATAACCCCAGGCTGTAAGCGCCGGCAGTAACGGCAAAGGAGCACTTCCATGGCTTTCAATATCGGTCTCAGCGGTCTGCGGGCAGCCACCAACGACCTCAACGTCACCGGCAACAACATCGCCAACGCCGGCACCGCGGGCTTCAAGCAGTCGCGCGCGGAGTTCGCCGACGTCTATGCCGCTTCGGTGCTCGGCACCGGTTCCAATGCCCAGGGCAGTGGTGTGCTACTGGGCGACGTGTCGCAGCTGTTCAACCAGGGCAACATCAACTACACCCAGAACGCCCTGGACCTGGCCATCAACGGCAACGGCTTCTTCGTTACCAGCAACAACGGTGAGATCAGCTACACCCGTGCCGGCTACTTCGGTACCGACCGCGATGGTTACGTGGTCAACAACTTCGGCTATCGCCTGCAGGGTTACGCGGTGGATGACGCCGGCAACCTGCAGAACGGTATCGTCGACGACATCCAGATCCGCACTGCCGCCCAGTCGCCGCGTGCCACCGAGAACATGGCGCAGACCTTCAACCTCAACTCGAACAACACGGTGCCGACCACCGTGCCCTTCGACCCGGCCGACCCGACCACCTACAACTCGTCGACCTCGACCAATATCTACGATACCCAGGGCAATGCCCACGTGCTGACCCAGTACTTCGTCAAGACGGCAGCCAACACCTGGACCATGAACGTGCTGATCGACGGGCGAAATCCCAACGATCCGACGCTGACCACGCCCTACACCGTCGACCTGAGCTTCACCGCCGCAGGCCAGCTGGATACTGCGGCGCTGGCCTCTGCCGACTTCACGGTGAACGCCGACGGCACCCTGGCCCTGACCAACTGGGTGCCCGCTGCCCCGGATACTTCGGTGCCACCGGTGTGGAGCCCTAACGGTGCCAACGCGGCAGCGGCGGGTATCACCATCGATATCCGTGATGCCACCCAGTTCGCCAGCGCCTTCGCCGTCACCGCGGTCAGACAGGATGGCTATACCACCGGCGAGCTGGCCGGCCTGGAGATCGACGATACCGGGGTGATCTTCGCCCGCTACACCAATGGCCAGTCGCTGATCCAGGGTCAGGTAGTGCTGGCCAACTTCGCCAACGTGCAGGGCCTGACCCCGGTCGGCAAGACCGCCTGGGTGCAGTCCTTCCAGTCCGGTGAGCCGGTGGTCGGTACGCCGCGCTCCGGCACCCTGGGCGCCCTGCAGGCCGGCGCGCTGGAGGATTCCAACGTCGAGTTGTCGGACCAGCTGGTCAACCTGATCGTCGCCCAGCGCAACTACCAGGCCAACGCCAAGACCATCGAAACCGAAAGCGCCATCACCCAGACCATCATCAACCTGCGTTGATGAGTGGAGGAGGGGGCTTGCCGCCAGCGGCAAGCCCTCGCCGTAATCCCTTCGGCAAAGGCTCCTCATGGAGCCTTTTATTTATAGAAAAACTATAAAAATCAAATAGATGTAATTCTATTTTTGTCCTGGCACGCAGTTTGCTGAAGAGCTTGTAACTGAATTACGAGCGGCAATCGGCCGAATTGCGGAGCAACCCATGGACAAGATGCTGTACATCTCCATGACCGGCGCCAGCCAAAACACTCTGGCCCAGCGTGCCCACGCCAACAACCTGGCGAACATCTCGACCACCGGCTTTCGCCGCGACTACGAGCAAGCGCGTTCCATGCCGGTGTTCGGCGACAGCTACCCGGCGCGGGTCTACGCCATGACCGAGCGTCCCGCCACCGACTTCACGCCCGGCTCCCTGCAGGAGACGGGGCGCGACCTGGACGTGGCCATCGAGGGCCAGGGCTGGATCGCCGTGCAGGCGGCCGATGGCAGCGAGGCCTACGTGCGCACCGCCAGCCTGCAGATCGACGCCCTCGGCCAGCTGCGCACCGGCAACGGTTTGCCGGTGCTCGGCAATGGCGGGCCGATCGCCGTGCCGCCGGAGCAGAAGGTCGAGATCGGCCAGGACGGCACCATCAGCATTCGCGCCCTTGGCGAGGCCCCCAACGTGATGGCCGAGGTGGACCGCATCAAGCTGGTCAATCCCGACCTCAGGAGCATGGAGAAGGGCACCGATGGCCTGATCCGCGTCAAGGATGCGACCGGACCGCAGGAGCCCGATGCCACCGTACGCCTGACTTCCGGCTTCCTTGAGTCGAGCAACGTCAACGCCGTCGAGGAGATGACCGCGATCCTCTCGTTGTCCCGCCAGTTCGAGCTGCACGTGAAGATGATGCGTACCGCCGAAGACGGCGCCTCCGCCATGGCACGGGTCATGCAAATCAGCTAATCACCAACGCGAAGCGCCATGAAACCGGCGCTCGAGGAGAAAGAACATGCTTCCGGCTCTGTGGGTCGCCAAGACCGGCCTGTCCGCCCAGGACATGAACCTGACCACCATCTCCAACAACCTGGCCAACGTCTCGACCACCGGCTTCAAGCGTGATCGCGCCGAGTTCGAGGACCTGCTGTACCAGATCCGTCGCCAGCCCGGCGGTCAGTCCAGCCAGGACAGCGAGCTGCCCACCGGCCTGCAGCTGGGCACCGGCGTGCGCATCGCCGGCACCCAGAAGATCTTCACCGCCGGCAGCCTGCAGACCACCGAGCAGCCGCTGGACATGGCAGTCAACGGTCGTGGTTTCTTCCAGATACTGATGCCGGACGGCACCGTCGGCTACACCCGCGATGGCAGCTTCCACCTGGACTCCGACGGGCAGATCGTCACCTCCAGCGGTTTCCCGCTGGAGCCGGCCATCGTCCTGCCGGCCGAGGTGCAGACCTTCACCGTCGGCGAGGACGGCACCGTCTCGGTGACCACCGCCGGCAACCCGGCCGCCCAGGTGATCGGCAACATCCAGACCGCCGACTTCGTCAACCCGGCGGGCCTGCAGGCGATCGGCAACAACCTGTTCCTCGAGACCGCTTCCAGCGGCGCGCCGCAGGTCGGTACCCCGGGCCTTACCGGCCTCGGCACCGTGCTGCAGAACACCCTGGAGAACTCCAACGTCAGCGTGGTGGAGGAGCTGGTCAACATGATCACCACCCAGCGCGCCTACGAGATGAACTCCAAGGTGATCTCCACCTCGGACCAGATGCTCTCCTTCATCACGCAGAACCTTTAATAGCGCAGGCGCCCCAGGCGCCGGCAACTAGCAACACGAACGCCGTGAGGTAAGTGGTTATGAACCGGCCGATGATTCTTCTCTCCCTGCTGGGCTGCGTGCTCCTGAGTGGCTGCGTTACGCCCCCGCCGAAGCCGGACGATCCCTACTACGCCCCGGTACTGCCGCGCACCCCGCTGCCGGCAGCACAGACCAACGGCGCCATCTACCAGGCCGGCTTCGAGACCAACCTGTACGACGATCGCAAGGCCTACCGGGTCGGCGACATCATCACCATCACCCTCAGCGAGCGTACCCAGGCGAGCAAGGCGGCCGGCTCGGACATGTCCAAGGACAGCAGCGCCAACCTCGGTCTGACCTCGCTGTTCGGCGGCGCCCTGTCGCTGGACAACCCCAGCACCAGCCTCAATCCGCTCAAGGCCGAGGACCTCAGCCTGGATGTGGGTTACAGCGGTACCCGCTCGACCGAGGGGGAGAGCGCGGCCAACCAGAGCAACAGCCTGTCCGGCTCGATCACCGTGACGGTGGCCGAAGTGCTGCCCAACGGCATTCTCGCCGTACGTGGCGAGAAGTGGCTGACGCTGAACACCGGCGATGAACTGGTGCGCATCGCCGGGCTGATCCGCGCCGATGACATCGCCACCGACAACACCGTGTCCTCGACCCGCGTGGCTAATGCCCGGATCACCTACTCGGGCACCGGTGCCTTCGCCGATGCCAGCCAACCGGGGTGGTTCGACCGTTTCTTCATGAGCCCGTTGTTCCCGTTCTGAGCAGGTAGCCGACCATGAAGCGACTGATTTCCGCCCTCTGCCTGCTGCTCGCCGCGAGCACCGTGCAGGCCGAGCGCCTGAAGGACCTGGCCAGCATCCAGGGCGTGCGAACCAACCAGCTGATCGGCTATGGCCTGGTGGTCGGCCTCAACGGCACCGGCGACCAGACCACGCAGACGCCCTTCACCCTGCAGACCTTCAACAACATGCTGGCGCAGTTCGGCATCAAGGTGCCGGCCGGCAGCGGCAACGTGCAGCTGAAGAACGTCGCCGCGGTGTCCGTGCATGCCGAGCTGCCGCCGTTCGCCAAGCCGGGGCAGACCCTGGACGTGACCATCTCCTCGATCGGCAACTCGAAGAGCCTGCGCGGCGGCAGCCTGCTGATGACCCCACTCAAGGGCATCGACGGCAACGTCTACGCCATCGCCCAGGGCAACCTGGTGGTCGGTGGCTTCGACGCCGGCGGTGCCGACGGCTCGCGCATCACCGTCAACGTGCCGTCGGCTGGCCGCATCCCCGCCGGCGCCACGGTCGAACGCCCGGTGCCGAGCGGCTTCGACCAGGGCAACAGCCTGACGCTGAACCTCAACCGTCCGGACTTCACTACGGCGAAGAACATCGTCGACCAGATCAACGGCCTGCTCGGCCCGGGCGTGGCCCAGGCCATCGACGGCGGCTCGATCCGCGTCAGCGCGCCGCTGGATCCGAACCAGCGCGTCGACTACCTGGCGGTGCTGGAGAATATCGAGATCGAGGCCGGCCAGGCGGCGGCCAAGGTCATCATCAACTCGCGGACCGGCACCATTGTCATCGGCCAGAACGTCAAGGTGCAGCCGGCCGCGGTGACCCACGGCAGCCTCACCGTGACCATCACCGAAGACCCCATCGTCAGCCAGCCCGAGGCCTTCTCCGGCGGGCAGACCGCGGTGGTGCCGAACTCCCGTGTGGATGCCGAACAGGAGGCCAAGCCGATGTTCAAGTTCGGCCCCGGCACCACGCTCGACGAGATCGTCCGCGCGGTCAACCAGGTGGGCGCCGCGCCTTCCGACCTGATGGCCATCCTCGAGGCGCTCAAGCAAGCCGGCGCCTTGCAGGCCGACCTGATCGTGATCTGACGGAGGCGACCATGGACTCCAGACTCGCAGCCGGCCTCGACAGCGGCGCCTACACCGACCTGAACCGGCTCAACCAGTTCAAGGTCGGCGGCGACAGCGCAGGCAACATCAAGAAGGTCGCCCAGGAATTCGAATCGCTGTTCCTCAACGAAATGATGAAGGCCATGCGCAAGGCGAACGAGGTGTTCGCCGAAGGCAACTTCATGAACAGCAACGAGAGCAAGACCTACCAGGACATGCACGACCAGCAGTTGGCCGTGACCCTGTCGAAGAACAACGGCGGTATCGGGCTGGCCTCGGTGCTGGAGCGCCAGCTCAGCCAGATGAAGAGCGGACCGCAGCGGGTCAACCCCTTTGCCCAGGTCGAGGCGCCAAGCGCCAGCGCGCGCGCCGGTGCCTTGGGCCACGCTGGCGCGTTCAAACCGGCGGGCGAGGGCGGTGTCACCGCCCGTGACGATTCGCAACTGCTCAACCAGCGACGCCTGAGCCTGCCGAGCAAGCTCACCGACCGCCTGCTGGCCGGCATAGTCCCGGCTAGCGGCGAAGGCCAGCCGCTGGCTGGCAGTGACTGGGTGCCGGCGCAGGCCAGTGCGGTGGTCGACGGCAAGCCGTTGAGCCTGGGCGACAGCGACGCCATCAGTGGTCGCCGGGTGGCCCAGCCGCCGCTGGCCAAGGGCAAGTCGGCGTTCGCCTCGGCCGCCGACTTCGTCGCCACCATGCTGCCGCTGGCCGAGGAGGCCGCGCAGAAGATCGGCGTCGACGCCCGTTACCTGGTGGCCCAGGCCGCCCTGGAAACCGGCTGGGGCAAGTCGATCATCCGCCAGGCCGACGGCTCCAGCAGCCACAACCTGTTCGGCATCAAGGCCCACGGCGGCTGGCAGGGTGAGTCGGCACGGGTACTGACCACCGAATACAAGGGCGGTGAGGCGGTCAAGGAGGCGGCTTCCTTCCGCGCCTATGACTCCTACCGGCAGAGTTTCAACGACTACGTGAGCTTCCTGCAGGGCAACGGCCGCTATCAAGAAGCGCTGGCCGCGACCGATAACCCGGAGAGCTTCGTGCGCGAGCTGCAGGAGGCCGGTTACGCCACCGACCCCCAGTACGCCCGCAAGATCGCGCAGATCGCCCGGCAGATGCAGACCTACCAGGCTGTGGCTGCCGCCGACAGTCCGACCACGAGGACCTGAGAGCTGAATCATGGCTGACCTACTGAGCATTGGCCTGTCGGGCCTCGCCGCGAACAAGACCTCGCTGGCGGTCACCGGCCACAACATCACCAACGTCAACACGCCGGGCTTTTCCCGGCAGGACACGGTGCAGGCCACGCGCATCCCGCAGTTCAGTGGTGCCGGCTACATAGGTTCGGGCACCACCCTGGTGGATGTGCGGCGCATCTACAACGAATTCCTCACCACCCAGGTGCGTACCAGCACGGCACTGAACAGCGATGTGTCCGCCTACCTGGGGCAGATCAACCAGCTCGATTCGCTGCTGGCCGGCAGCACCACCGGCATCACCCCCGGCCTGCAGAAGCTGTTCGCCTCGCTGCAGACCGCTGCCGAGGACCCTGCCAATATTCCGGCGCGGCAGCTGGTACTGTCCGAGGCCGAGGGCCTGGCCAAGCGCTTCAACACCATCTACGACCGTCTCTACGAGCAGAATGCCTTCATCAACAAGCAGCTCGAGGCGGTGACCGACCAAGTCAACCAGCTGGCCACCTCGATCGCCGGCTACAACAACGCCATCGCCGTGGCCGCAGCCAATGGCAAGCAGCCCAACGATCTGCTCGATGCCCGCGAGGAGGCCGTGCGCAAGCTCTCCGAGTTCATCGGCGTGACCGTGGTTCCGCAGGACGACAGCAGCTACAACCTGTTCATCGGCTCCGGCCAGCCGTTGGTAGTGGGAGCCACCGCCTCGCGCCTGGAGGTGGTACCCGGCACCGCCGACCCCCTGCGCGCCGAAGTACAGTTCGTCAGCGGCAACTCGCGCCAGGGCATCACCTCGCTGATTACCGGTGGCGAGATGGGCGGTCTGATCCGCTATCGCGAGGACGTGCTGGACGAGTCGCTGAATGCCGTCGGGCGCCTGGCGCTGTCGGTCGCCGACCAGATCAACAGCCAGCTCGGGCAGGGCCTGGACCTCAAGGGCAACTTCGGCGAGCCGCTGTTCCGTGAGATCAACGATCCGCTGCTGATCGGCCAGCGCAGCCTGGCCCGGGTCGGCAACAGCGACCCCTCGGCCAATCTCAATGTGCTGATCGAAGACACCACCGCGCTGACCACCAGCGACTATGAGATCGAGTTCACCAGCGCTACCGAGTACACCGTGCGGCGGGTCTCCGACGGTCAGACGGTCTCCGCGCTCTATGACGACGATGGCGACCCGGACACCCCGCTGGTGGCGGCGCCTTCGCCCTACGACATCACTTCGGGTACCCCGCTGATCTTCGATGGCTTCTCGATGAACGTGGCCTCCGGCACCTTCGCCGCCGGCGACCGCTTCCGCGTCATGCCGACCCGTACCGGTGGCAGCGACATCCGTGCCGATCTTAAGAACGCCGAGGAGCTGGCATTCGCCTCGCCGCTGAAGGCCGAGACCAGTCCCGGTAACGTCGGTACCGGAGTCATTACCCAGCCGAGCCTGATCACCGAGATCGACATCTACGATCCGGTCGCTCAGGCCGCGCTGGAAAGCAGCCTGCGCACTACGCCACCACTGCGCATCGTGTTCACCTCGGCCACTGACTACGATGTGGTCGATACCACGGGGGCGGTGCTGAGCAGCAACGTCATCGTACCTGGGCAGAACAATACCCAGCAGATCACCGCCGGTACGCCGCCCAACGACTTCACCTTCGAGTTCACCATCAGCGGCCGCCCGACCACCGGTGACAACTTCACCATCGCCTTCAACACCAACGGCGTCTCGGATAACCGCAATGCCTTGAAGCTGGCCGATCTGCAGAACAAGGCGACAGTCGGTATCGATCCCAACTTCCCCAACACCACCGGTGCGAGTTTTACTGACTCCTACGGCGATCTGGTGGAGCGGGTCGGTACCCTGACCAGTCAGGCCCGTGTCGATGGCGAGGCGACCGGGGCGATCCTCAAGCAGGCCACGGACAACCGCGACTCGGTATCGGCCGTGAACCTCGACGAGGAGGCGGCCAAGCTGATCCAGTTCGAGCAGTATTACCAGGCCTCGGCGCAGATCATTCAAGTCGCGCGTACCCTGTTCGATACCCTGATCAACACCTTCTAAGCCGGATAGCCACCATGGTCATGCGCATCTCCTCCATCCAGGCCTTCAACAACGGTGTGAACGGCATCGGGCGCAACTATTCCAACGTGATCCGCACTCAGGAGCAGATCAGCAGCGGCAAGCGCATACTCACCCCGGCGGATGATCCGGTGGCCTCGGTGCGCCTGCTGCAGCTGGAGCAGCAGCAGGCGGTGCTGGGGCAGTACAAGGACAACCTGACGGCGGCGAAGAACAGCCTGACCCAGGAGGAGACCGCCCTCAACTCGGTCAATACAGTGCTGCAACGCATTCGCGAACTGGCGGTGCAGGCAGGTGGTGGCGCGCTGTCGGCCGAGGATCGCAAGTCCATTGCCAAGGAACTGGGTGAGCGCGAGGCCGAGCTGCTCAACCTGATGAACAGTCGTAATGCCCGAGGCGAGTACCTGTTCTCCGGCTTCCTGGGCAAGACCGAGCCCTTCATCCGCAACCCCGATGGTACCTATTCCTATTTCGGTGACGAGGGCCAGCGCCGCCTGCAGGTGGCCAGTTCGACCACGGTGGCGATCAACGACAACGGCAAGCGCCTGTTCGAGGACGTGACCAACGCCGATCGGGTACTGGAGACCGGGGGCATCGACAATCCGGCGCTGGCGGGGCAGGTGCCACCGCTGCCGGCCACCACCATTCCGGCGGTGCCGGCCGACGACCAGCGTGTGTTCATGTCCCAGGGGCTGGTCGAGGACCAGGATGCCTTCAATAACAACTTCCGCGCCAGCGAGCCCTACTCACTGGTATTCGTCAGCGGCAGCGAGTTCCGCATCTACGATGGTGCTGGAGCCGATGTGACCTCCGAGGTCTCCGGGGGCGGTCAGATCGACCCCCTGGCCAATGGCGGCAATGTCATCAACTTCCGCGGCATGCGCTTCCAGCTGGATGTGGTTCTGCAGGCCGGCGACAACGAGCAGGATCTCGATCAACTGCTCGCCGACACGGCCACCCCGGGAAGCCCGGGCATAGGCACCCACAGCTTCACTTTGCAGGCTGCTCCGACCGAATTCGCCGTCACCCGCTCCTCGACCAACGCCTCCACGGCGGTGGTCAGCGGCGGCACCATCACCAACCAGGCTACCTTCAATTCGCAGTTTCCTACCTCTGGAGTGGTCTTGCGCTTCACCAATGCCACCGACTTCGACGTCTATGCCCAGCCGGTAGGGCCGAGCAGCACGCCGATCGCCAGTGGCTCAGCGCCGGCACCGGGCACCTTCAACGTGTTCGGGGTCGATTTCGATATCGACGTCGCGGCGGCTGCCGGTGACGAGTTCGGTATCAAGCCGCAATTCCAGGAGCAGCGCAGTATCCTCAACACCATCTCCCAGCTGCGTCAGGCGCTAGAGAGCGCCCCGACAACATCGGTCGGCAATCTGGCAGTGCGCGATGAGGTTTCCATTGCACTGAAGAATCTCGACAACGGCATTGGCCAGGTATTGGAGGTACAAACCGAAATCGGTGCCCGTCTCAACCTGGTGGAATCCACCGAGGTCGACAACGAGGATGTCACGCTGGTCAACAAGGCGGTGCAGGCCGATCTGCGCGAGCTTGACTATGCCGAGGCGTTGTCACGGCTGTCGTTCCAGACCGTCATTCTCGAAGCTGCGCAGCAGAGCTACGTGAAGATCGCCGGGCTCAACCTGTTCAATCAGTTGCGTTGAGCCTAGGCCCTCGGTTGCCGTAGGGCGCTATCACTTCTTTTGCCTCTTCGTGCCGATTTTTCTGATTTCATCTGGCTTGTTAATTGCTAACTTGCACGGATAGAGATGAAAAATTGACGGAATCAGGCATGTCAGTTGATACCGAGTGGCTAGTGGAGTTCTTTCGCCGACAGGCGCGCCTTGGTTTCGAGGAGGGCGATTACACTCGTACCCGCAATTGCTGCCGGGAGTTGCTGCAACAGCTACCCAAGGATCGCGAGGCCTGGCAGTTGCTCGGCGAGGCGGCCCTGGCCAGTCGCGACAATGTGACGGCCTTGCGCGCTTTCGATCATCTGCTCGAGCTGGATCCCCAGAACGCCGACTATGCGATGCGGCTTGGCCAGGCGAGCCTGCAGGCCCAGGACTGGCCATCGGCGGTGGCCGCATTCGATCAGGTCCTGAAGCTTCAACCCGGCCACCCGGCAGCCCGCGAGGCCTTGGAGCTCATCGGCCAACTGCAGGCCAAGCTCGATATCCTGGGACAGCTGCCTGAGGCGATACCCGGGCGCAATGACCCTTGTCCCTGTGGCAGTGGCTTGAAGTACAAGAAGTGCTGCCTGCTCAAGGGGGCGCAGCAGATTGCCCAGCAGCGCATCGAAGAAGCCTACTCTGCCGGCGAGTGGCAGCAGGTATTGGGCCTGATTGCCGATCTGGAGGTGCTTGCACCTCGCCATGAGTTGCTGCTGGCGATGGCGCGTTACCAGCTGGGGCAGCGCCAGCATGCCTATCCGCTGCTCAAGGTTGCTCGGCGTCGTTGGCCTGATGATCTCGAGGTGACGGCCGCGCTTGCCGACCTGGAATTGGATCATGATGTTGCCGCCGCGCAGCGGCTGGCCGAAGTCGTCCTGGCTGCGCAGCCGGGACAATGGCGTGCCAGCCTGGTGCTGGCTGCGGTTCATGCACGGCAGGGGCAGACGGCGGCATCCGAGGCGGCTCTGCGCGAGCTGGTACGTATCGATCCCGCCTGTGACACCGCCTGGTTGCGCTTGAGCAATTTCCTGCGCAAATCCCAGCGCGAGCAGGAAGAGGCGCAGCTGATGCGTGAATGGACCGAGCGTTGCCCGGATAACCCAGTGGCCTGGCTCCATCGTGGCATGTCTGCGGTCCTTGCGGCGCGCGGTGATGAAGCGCGGGCTCATTTGAATCAGGCCCTTGCTCTCGATCCTCACAATCACGAGGCGCATTGCTGGATAGGGCAGTCCTACCAGAACGAACAGAATCCACATCGCGCTCTGGAACATCTGATGCTCGGTTTGCAGATCAAGCCCGATTATCAGGTGGGCTGGAATATGCTCGGCGGGGTCTACCACTCGGTGGGGCGCCAGCATGAGGCCGAGGGCTGCTTCATGCGTGCCCTGGCGATCACTCCGGACCAGGCCGAGGCCTGGAACAACCTGGCCAATACCTATTTGGATGCACGGCTGCTCGACGAAGCCGAGCGGGTCATGCATGTAGGCATCAGCCTGAATGGCCGAGAGCCCAACTTGTGGAACAATCTCGGCAACATTCTCAGTGCCGCCAAGCGCATCAGCGAGGCGCGCGAGGCTTACCAGAAGGCCTTGGAGGTAGCCCCGGACTACCGGCCGGTGCTGATCAATCTGGCCGGGGTCGAGGCCAACTTCGGCAATCTGGATCGGGCCATCGAGTTGCTGAGAGGAGTTCTGGATGCCGCCCAGGCGCGTACCAATACCTTCTTCTTCGCCAACTATCATGCAGACTGGAGTGGTGAGCAGGTCTTTGCTGTCTATTGGGACATCATCGAGCGCTTCTTTCCCCAGCGTCGTTATTTCGACTACGCCAACAGCCTGCAGCCCAAGCGGCGCCTGCGTATCGGCTATATCTCACCGGACTTCCGTCATCACGTCTGCGCGCTCTTCATCGAGCCGCTGATGCGCAATCACGATCACGAGAAGGTAGAAGTATTTGCCTACTCGCTAGTGCGCCTGGAGGACCAGGTGACCGAGCGCTTCATGGGCTATGCGGATCATTGGCGGCATTGCGTCGGCCTGAGCAATGAGCTGATCGCCGAGCAGATCCGGGCCGATCAGATCGATATTCTTGTCGATCTCGCCGGGCATACCGCCAACAATGGGCTGGCCTGCCTGGCGCTCAAGCCTGCACCGGTCCAGGTCAGCTGGTGGATGGGTTTTGCCTTCGGCACCGGTCTGAAGGCGGTGGACTATTTCCTGGCCGACGAGCAGATGCTGCCGCCCGGCTGCGAGGCCTCGTTTGCCGAGCAGCTCTGGCGCATGCCTGGGCCGGCGGTGGCCTACATGCCCAATGCCATGATGCCGGAAGTATCGCCGCTGCCGGCGCTGAGCAACGGTCATATCACCTTTGGCAGCCTGACCCGCCCGGTACGCCTCAATCATCGGGTGATTCGTGTCTGGTCGGAGTTGCTCAAACGAGTGCCCAACTCGCGCCTGATCCTCGATAGCAGTGCCTTCGATGACGCTGGCCTGTGTGAGCACTATCGGCACAAGTTCGCCGAGCAGGGTATCGACCCTGCGCGCCTGGATTTTGGCTACACCGCGCCGGTCTGGGATGCGCTCGGCAAGATGGATATCGCACTGGACTGCTTCCCGCACAACTCCGGCACTACCCTCTATGAGAGCCTGTGGATGGGGCTTCCGGTGGTCACGCTGCGCCATCGGCCCTCCATGGGGCGGGTGGGCGCGCTGATCCTGCATGGCATGGGGCGTGGCGAGTGGTGTGCCGATAGCGAGGAGGAGTATCTCGACAAATTGGCGGCCCTGGCGGCCGATCCCGGTGAACTGGCGCGCATACGCGCGGGGCTGCGTGAAGAAATGCGCAACTCGCCGCTGTGCGACGGAGTCGATTTCGCTCGCCGCATGGAGCTGACTTACCAGCAGATGTGGCAGCGCTACTGCGAGCAAGGAGAACAACAATGAAAGCAGTGATCCTGGCCGGCGGCCTGGGCACCCGCATCAGCGAGGAATCGCACCTCAAGCCCAAGCCGATGATCGAGATCGGTGGCAAGCCGATTCTCTGGCACATCATGAAGCAGTACTCGGCCCACGGTATTCAGGACTTCGTCATCTGCCTGGGCTACAAGGGCTATGCGATCAAGGACTTCTTCGCCAACTACTTCCTGCACACCTCCGATGTCACCTTCGACATGCGCAACAACCAGATGGAGGTGCATCAGAACTACAGCGAACCCTGGCGCGTGACGCTGGTGGATACCGGCGAGGACACCATGACCGGTGGCCGCTTGCGCCGTGTCGGACGCTTTCTCGAGCAGGACGAGGCCTTCTGCTTCACCTACGGCGACGGCGTATCCGACCTGGACATCGGCGCCCTGGTTGACTTCCACAAGCGGCACGGCAAGCACGCCACCGTTACCGCCGTGCAGCCGCCTGGCCGCTATGGTGCCCTGGCTCGCGAGGGCGATCAGGTCACCGGGTTCGTCGAGAAGCCACGCGGCGACGGCGGTTGGATCAACGGTGGTTTCTTCGTGCTGTCACCCAAGGTATTGCCCTATATCGCCGAGGACTCCACCACCTGGGAGGCCGAACCGTTGGGCCAGCTGGCCAGCGAGGGGCAGCTGATGGCCTTCCAGCATGAAGGTTTCTGGCACCCGATGGATACCCTGCGCGACAAGAACTACCTGGAACAGCTGTGGCAGAGTGGAGAGGCACCTTGGAAGCAGTGGAACTGAGTCGCGAGTTCTGGCACGGCAAGCGGGTCCTGCTGACCGGTCACACCGGCTTCAAGGGCGGCTGGCTGGCGCTCTGGCTGCAGAGCTGGGGTGCCCAAGTGACCGGATTCGCCCTCGATCCCTCCACCGATCCCAGTCTGTTCGAGCTGGCGCGGGTAGGTGAGGGCATCGACAGCCGCATCGGCGACCTGCGTGATCTGCCGGCTTTGCTGGCGCTGGTGGCCGAGGTCAAGCCCGAGATCGTTCTGCATCTGGCCGCTCAGCCGTTGGTGCGCGAGGGCTACCGCGATCCGCTGGGCACCTATGCCAGCAATGTAATGGGCACCCTGCATCTGCTTGAGGCGCTGCGCCAGGTCTGCGGTGTCAGGGCCTGCGTGGTGGTGACCACCGACAAGGTCTATGCCAATAACGAATGGGCCTGGCCCTACCGGGAGAACGAGCCACTCGGCGGTCACGACCCCTACAGCAGCAGCAAGGCCTGTTGCGAGTTGCTGGCGCAGTCATTTGCTGCCTCCTATTTTCCGGCGTCCCGCCATGCTGAGCACGGGTTGGCCCTGGCCACCGCTCGGGCCGGCAATGTGCTGGGCGGTGGCGACTTCTCGGCCGATCGCCTGGTGCCGGACGTTTTGGCTGCCTGGACGCGTGGCGAGCCGGTGACCCTGCGTTACCCGCAGGCCGTACGCCCCTGGCAGCATGCCCTGGAGCCGCTGGCCGGTTACCTGCAGCTGGCCCAGGGGCTCTACGAGCAGGGGCCGGTCGTAGCCGGCGCCTGGAACTTCGGCCCCGCCGACAGCGACACCTGCAATGTTGGCGAGGTGGTGGCGCGTCTGGCCGCGCGCTGGCCGCAGGCGCCGGGTCTGAAGATCGAACCCAGCGAGCTGCACGAGGCCGGCCTGCTGCGCCTGGACAGCAGTCGTGCGCGCCAGCTGCTCGGCTGGCAGCCGCGCTGGGGGCTGGACGACTGCCTGGCGCAGACCCTCGACTGGCACCTGGCCTGGCAGCGTGGCGACGACATGCGCGCCGTGACCCTGGCCCAGCTGGCCGGCTACTGGGGGCAGGCATGAGCGAGCTCCAGCTGATCGAGCTGCCGCTGCCGGGGCTGTCCGCCCTGCAGCATCGCGTGCATCAGGACGAGCGCGGTCGTTTCGCCCGCCTGTATTGCGAAGGCAGCCTGGAGTTGTTCGGCCAGCCTTTCCATGTGCGGCAGATCAACCAGTCGCTGACCCGCGAACGCGGCACCGTGCGCGGTCTGCACTTCCAGTACCCGCCGCATGCCGAGAGCAAGCTGATCACCTGCCTGCGTGGTGTGGTGTGGGATGTGGCGGTGGACGTACGACAGGGCTCGCCGACCTTCCTGCGCTGGCACGCCGAGCGGCTGGAGGCCGGTGACGGCCGCAGCTTGCTGTTGCCGCCAGGTTTCGCCCACGGCTTCCAGGCTCTCAGTGACGATGCCGAGCTGCTCTACCTGCACAGCGCCGATTACACCCCGGGCCACGAAGGCGGCTTGTCCGTTGGCGACCCACGTCTGGCCATCGACTGGCCGCTGCCATTCAAGAACCTGTCGGCCCGCGATGTCGGCCATCCGCTGTTGGATGAGAGTTTCCAAGGAGTCCGCTTATGAACTGCCGTGGCTGCGGTGCGCACCTGCACCTGCCGTTGATCGACCTGGGCACGGCGCCGCCGTCCAACGCTTATGTGAGCGCCGCGCAACTCGACCAGGCCGAGCAGTGGGTGCCGCTAAGGGTGCAGGTATGTGACTCGTGCTGGCTGGTGCAGACCGAGGACTACCGCGCCGCCGACAGCCTCTTCGATGCCGACTATGCCTACTTCAGCTCCTTCTCCAGCAGCTGGCTGGCCCATGCCGAGCGCTACGTCGCCAGCATGACCGAGCGCTTCGGCCTGAATGCGCAGAGTCGGGTAGTAGAAATCGCCGCCAATGACGGCTACCTGCTGCAGTATGTGGCGGGGCGCGGCATGCCCTGTCTGGGTATCGAGCCCACCGCCAGCACGGCGCGTGCGGCGAGGGAGAAGGGCCTGGAGATTCGCGAGCTGTTCTTCGGCGAGGCCGTTGGTCGTCAACTGGCGGAGGAGGGCTGGAGCGCCGATCTGATGGCGGCCAACAATGTGTTGGCCCACGTGCCGGACATCAACGACTTCCTCAAGGGCTTCGCTGCGCTGCTGAAGCCGACTGGCGTGGCCACCTTCGAGTTTCCCCATCTGCTGCGGCTGATGGCCGAACACCAGTTCGATACTCTCTATCATGAGCACTATTCCTATCTGTCGCTGACCGCAGTGCAGACACTCTGTGAGCGCAACGGTCTGGCCGTGTTCGATGTCGAGGAGCTGCCGACCCATGGCGGTTCGCTGCGGGTCTTCGTGCAGCGTACCGGGGGCGCGCGCCCGGTTTCTGCCGCCGTCGGCGAGTTGCTGGCGCGCGAGGAAGCGAGCGGGGTGAAGACCGTCGCCTATTACGAGAGCCTGGCGCCGGCCGCCGAGCGCATCAAGCACGAGCTGCTGCGCTTCCTGCTCAAGGCCAAGGCCGAGGGCAAGAAGGTGGTCGGCTACGGCGCGGCGGCCAAGGGCAACACCCTGCTCAACTACGCCGGGGTGCGTGGCGACCTACTGGCCTGGGTGGCCGATGCCAACCCGCACAAGCAGGGCAAGTTCCTGCCGGGCAGCCGCATTCCTATCGTCGAACCGGCGCGCATCGCCATCGAGAAACCGGACTATGTGCTGGTGCTGCCGTGGAACCTGCTGAGTGAGGTGATGGAGCAGCAGGCCGTGGTCAAGACCTGGGGTGGCCGCTTCGTGGTTGCCGTGCCAGGGCTGCAAGAGTTTGCCGCTCGTTAATCCTCGGGGGGGATCATGGCTAACTTCATTACGGAAGCGTTTTACGGGGTGCGAGATCAGGAGCAATTTGTCGACGGCATTGCCCGTGCTCTAAACACCTTGCAGCCAGATGGGATTTTTGTTGCCGATAACCTGATTACCTGGAATCGGAACATGGGCTTTCTGCAGGACGAGAAATTCGTTTCTGCAATCAACAGCAACTCCCCGGATATTCAGGAGCAGTCGCTGATATGGCGCTTGCATACATTGTGCTGGGCCGCCAGGCAGTGCAGTCGGCTGGATGGGGATTTTGTCGAGGCCGGGGTTTACAAGGGTTTCACGGTTAAAGTCATCTGCGATTACTTGGGCTTCAACTCTCTGGAGCGTGATTACTATTTATACGACGTATTTTGTCACTCCCCGGAGATGAAACATCATGCCCTGAGTGCGCATGGCGAGCATCTGTACGCGCAGGTTTGCGAGCGTTTCAGGGATTATCCCAGGGTGAAGGTCGTGCAGGGGTTGGTGCCCGAATCTTTTGCCAAGGGCGTGCCCGAGAGGATCGCCTTCATGCACATCGATATGAACAACGCGGATGCAGAGGTTGCGGTTCTGGATCGCTTCTATGAGCGTCTGGTACCCGGCGGAATGATAGTTTTCGATGACTATGGCTGGTTGTGGTATCAGGCCCAGCAGCATGCCGAGGATGCGTGGCTCAACCGACATCATGGTGAGCGCATCCTGGAGTTGCCAACCGGGCAAGGCCTGCTGGTCAAGCTCTGAATATGCCAAGTGCTCGCGAGTGTGTTCTGGTTACAGGGGCGGGGGGCTTCGTTGGCCGTCATGTGCTGGGTCAATTGCTTGATTCGGGCTGGGATGTGCATGCCGTCTATCGTCCCGGGGGGCCGTCGGCTGAGGTGCAGGGCAAGGCGCAAGTTCATTCGGTGGACTTGTTGCTACCCGGAGCCGCCGATACTTTGCTCGGAGCCGTAAGGCCGCAACGCCTGTTGCACCTGGCCTGGTGTGCGAAGCCTGGCGAGTACTGGACCTCGTCGGAAAACCTTGGCTGGGTGCGGGCCACTCTGGAGTTGCTCGAATCCTTCCGGATTCATGGTGGCGAGCAGGCGGTGCTGGTGGGCACCTGTGCCGAATATGACTGGAGCGGCAATGGCATCTGCCAGGAGTATGCGACTCCTCTGCGTCCGGCGACTCCTTACGGCCGCTGCAAGAATGCGACTCGTGAGTTGGCCGAGCTATTCGGCCAGCTACATGGCATACCGATCGCTTGGGCGCGGATCTTCCACGCCTATGGCCCCTTTGAGGCTCAAGGTCGGCTGGTACCAGCGGTGCTGGCGGCCTTGCTCAAGGGGGAGCCGGCGCGTTGCTCTCATGGCGAACAGCTGCGCGATCTGCTTCATGTGGCGGATGTTGCCGCGGCGCTGGTGCAGTTGATGAACGTGAAGGCCGATGGCGCCTTCAACATTGGCGGCGGTCAGCCGATACGCCTGCGCGAGGTCATCGAGTACCTGGCCAGGCAGCTGAACGCAGAACACCTGCTGCAATTCGGGGCTATACCGGTTGCGGCCAACGATCCGCCGTTGCTGATCGCCGATAACCAGCGCTTGCTGGCGACCGGCTGGCGGCCACGGTTCGATCTGCACAGTGGTTTGGATGATGTCCTCGCCTGGTGGCGCGGGCGAATTTGATACTCGGAAAGGAGCAGGAAGTGAAACTGACAGTCGATACTGATAACAAGAAACTGGTCCTGGAAGAGGGCGGTGCCGTCCGCGAGCTGGATCTGTACACCGACGAGTCTTTCGAGATTCTCTCCCAGCAGTGGGTAAACCTCGGCTGGAACCAGAAGTACCCCTATACCTTCTCCTGGATGGGCCGCCCGGTGATCCAGCTGCCGGAAGACATGATCCGCATCCAGGAAGTGATCTACAGTGTCAAGCCGGACGTGATAGTCGAGACCGGTGTCGCCCACGGCGGCTCACTCATCTATTACGCCAGCCTGTTCAAGGCCATGGGCAAGGGGCGGGTGATCGGCGTGGACATCGAGATCCGTCCGCACAACCGCAAGGCCATCGAGGAACACGAGCTGTTCAGCTACCTGACCCTGATCGAGGGCAGTTCGGTGGCCGACGAGGTGGTCGCCCAGGTCAAGTCGCTGATCAAGCCCGGCGAGACTGTGCTGGTGATCCTCGATTCCAACCATAGCTATGCTCATGTGACCGAAGAGCTGCGCCTGTATTCGCCGCTGGTGACCAAGGGCTCGTACATCGTCTCCACCGATGGGGTGATGAAGGAGGTCAAGGATGTACCGCGTGCCGGCAAGGACTGGGGGACCGACAACCCGTCCAATGCAGCCATCGATTTCGCCAAGGCCAACCCGCAGTTCGTCATCGAGCAGCCGTCCTGGCCGTTCAACGAGAGTGGTCTCAGCAAGAACATCACCCACTGGCCCGATGCCTGGTTGAAGCGTATCTAGGGTGAAAGGTGAGCAAGGCGCGCCGTTCTCTTGAACATGGCGCGTCAAACTCGCGACAGTCTGTCTTTTTTCGCGCTGAAGTGATGGTAATTGCCTGTTTTAAAAGGAATAAAAAAAATCGTTTTTCCTTGCTAAAGCCGCCTAAAGTTGCGTCGGAAAGCGCCGATACAAAGACCGAATGCGAACTTTATGGGGCGTCTGAGCAAGCAGGCCCAAAGCTCGCAGGCTCAGACAAACTCAGCAGCACGGTCCTTTGGAGGCAAACACCATGGCCCTGACAGTCAACACAAACGTCGCTTCGCTGAACACTCAGCGCAACCTCAACACTTCGTCCAAGGGTCTGGATACTTCCCTCCAGCGCCTGTCCACCGGTTTCCGCATCAACAGCGCCAAAGACGATGCGGCTGGCCTGCAGATTTCCAACCGTCTGACCAGCCAGATCAACGGTCTGAACGTTGCCACCCGCAACGCCAACGACGGTATCTCCCTGTCGCAGACCGCTGAAGGCGCCCTGCAGCAGTCCACCGGCATCCTGCAGCGTATGCGTGATCTGGCTCTGCAATCCGCCAACGGCTCCAACGGCGCCAGCGAACGTGCAGCACTGCAGTCCGAAGTGGCTCAGCTGCAACAGGAACTGAACCGTATCGCCGACACCACCAGCTTCGGCGGTCGCAAGATCCTCGACGGTACCTTCGGCTCCCAGAGCTTCCAGGTAGGTGCCAACGCCTTCGAAACCATCAGTGTCTCGATTGGTGCTGCCGGTGCCTCGCGCATCGGTGCCAGCCGCTTCAACAGCAGCGTGGCCGACTCCACCAACTCTCAGGATGGTATCGCTGCCTCCGCTGTGGCTGACTTCGCGGCCTACACCACCGCTTATGGTTACGCCTCCTCGCCGGCCACCAGTGCTGGCCTGACCATCTCCGGCAAGCTGGGCGATGCCTCCGTTGCCCTCAATAGTGGCAGCTCCGCTCGTGAACTGGCCGAAGCCGTCAACGGCGTGTCCGGCTCCACTGGCGTAACCGCCACTGCCCGCACCTCGGCTCGCCTGGAGAACTTCACCGGTACCACCACCGATCCGGGCACCATCAGCTTCACCCTCTACGGTTCGAACAACTCCGAGGAAAGCGATGGTGTAGCGATCTCCGCCAGCATCTCCGACTGGAGCGATCTGTCTGCCCTGGCCGATGAGATCAACAAGGAAACCGGTCGTACCGGCATATCCGCCAAGATCAACAACGACGGCACCCTGGAAATGACCAGCGAGCGCGGTGACGACATCGTCATCACCGAGTGGGCTGCTCAGCTTGAGGATGGTACTGCTGTCGGTGCAGACCTGCAGAGCCTGTCCTTCAATGGCGATAACGGTGTCGATGACGCCGAAGATGCCAGCGATCTGGTCGGGGCAGTAGCCACTCTGGCTGCCGGTGCGGGCGCCGTCTCGGTCGGTCAGGTACGCTTCGAGTCCGCCGATGCCTTCCAGGTTGAGAACTTCGACACCATCGACGGTGGCATCCAGGCTGCCAGCGTGTTCAGTACCCTGGAGGCTGTCGACAGCGTCGACATCAGCACCTCCATCGGCGCACAGAACTCTCTGGGCATCATCAGTGCCGCGATCTCCAACATCGACAGCCAGCGTGCTCAGCTCGGTGCCGTGCAGAACCGCTTCGAGAACACCATCTCGAACCTGCAGAACATCTCCGAGAACGCCTCCGCTGCTCGTAGCCGGATCCGCGACACCGACTTCGCTGCCGAAACCTCGGAGCTGACCAAGAATCAGATCCTGCAGCAGGCTGGTACCGCAATCCTGGCCCAGGCCAATCAGCTGCCGCAGGCTGTACTCAGCCTGCTCGGCTAAGGTCGGAAGCGCTAGACTGCGGGGAGAAGGGCTAGGCTCTTCTCCCCGCTACCTCATTGTGAGGAGAAATTTATGGACGTCGGCTCAATCAAGAATTCGCTGAATCCGGTACTTCCCGGCGCTGGAAAAACCGCTGTGGACGTGGTGCGCAAGCAGGCAGTCGGCGCCGCTGAACCGGGCGGCGAAGAGCAGGCTGCCAAGGCTGCGGCAACTGAAAAGACGGAAATTCCCCGTGAGCAAGTCGAGTCTGCTGTCTCGACTATTCAGGAGTTTGTCCAGTCGGTTCGCCGTAGTATCAACTTTTCCCTGGAAGACAGCTCCGGCAGGGTGGTGGTGAAAGTCACCGATGCTTCCTCCGGTGACATCATCCGGCAGATTCCCTCGGAAGAGGCGCTGCAGCTGGCAGAAAGCCTGGAAGAGGTGCGCAGTCTGCTGTTCAAGGCCGAAGCCTGACGCCAGGCATTGGCACGGCTTTTGACTGTTAAGCGCTCACAAGGCGTTGAGAGTCATATTTTTGGCGAGGTGAACCATGGCTGGAATTCTGGGTGTCGGGTCGGGCATCGATATCGATAGCATCGTGACAGCGCTGGTCAACGCCGAGAAGGCGCCGAAGACCCAGCAGCTGGACCGCCTCGAAAAGGCCACCACTTCGCGTTTCTCCGCATTGGGAACCCTGAAAGGTTCGCTAAGCGCTTTCCAGACTGCTGTTCAGAGTCTCAACAAGACCTCCATCTTCGAAACACGTACGGCATCGACAAATAACAGCAGTGTACTGACGGCCAAGGCCGCCAGTTCGGCGATTGCCGGCAAGTACAGCGTACAAGTCGAGCAGCTGGCTTCCAGCAGCAAGGTGGGTCTGCAGTCCGTCGCCACCAGTACCACTACCTTCAATAGCGGCAAGCTCACTATCTCTGCCGGCTCCAGCAGCATCGAGGTGGATGTCACCGACGATAACAACACCCTTGCCGGAATTCGCGACAGCATCAATGAGCAAGGCAAGAGTGCGGGTATTAGTGCGACCATCGTTTCAGATGCCTCGGGCTCGCGCCTGGTTCTGAGTTCGAGCAAGGCAGGTGAGGGCAACGACATCGCCGTGGCTGTGACCGAAGATGGGGTCACCAGCGGTTCCGTGGCGTTGACGACTCAGGCTTTCCAGCCATCCGCCAGCCTGCGGTTACCGAGCTTTGCAAGCGGCCCCACAACCACTTTCCAGGGTGGGGACATCGCCATTACAGCTGGCGACGTCAACCTGAACGTGACCATTCCCGATGGTTTCACGCTCGAAGACGTCCGCGACATGATCAATATCAATGGCAATCCGCAGGGCATTTCCGCCGCCATCGAGACGGATGCCTCGGGTTCACGGTTGGTACTCAGCTCCAGCAACGGTACCGGGCTCATGGCCAGTGTAACTTCCACTGGCGGAGCTATCGGCAGCAATGCATTGACCACCCTCAATCCTGCCTCCGGTGTGATGGCGACAGTCAGTGGTCCCAATTCCACGACTGGGGCAGCCGGCATCATCACCAAGGCACAATCTGCCGTGCTCTACGTCGACGGGCTCAAGGTGGTCAGCGAGAGCAATTCGGTGACTAGCGCCATCGACGGGGTAACCCTGAATCTGGCCAGCGTGCAGAGCTCAGCCGACATCGCTGCTGGCAAGACGGTCGATGTCACGGTCGGTATCGACAAGGCGACGGTCAAGTCCAACCTGCAGAAGTTTGTCGACGCCTACAACAGTCTCATGACCACTGCCGGCCAGCTGACGGCTGTAGTGCCGGTTGGCGAGGACGAGAATCCGGTGACCGGTGCCCTGGTGGGCGATGCCACGGTGCGAGGGCTCGTTGCAGGGCTGCGCGGCGAGCTGGTCAAGATGGCTGGCGATAGTGGCGTGCGAGCACTGGCCGAACTGGGTATCACCACTCAGAAAGATGGCACTCTGAAGATCGACGATACCGTCCTGACGACGGCTCTCGACAGTAACTTCGACAAGGTCGCGGAGTATCTGGCCGGTGACAAGGGGCTGATGGGCCGCCTGGAGGCCAGTGTCGGTAATTACCTGAAGGCTGGCGGTGTCTTCGATCAGCGCACCAAGGCGTTGCAGAGCACCCTGACCAATATCGACGACCAGCGCGATGCTCTAGATCTGCGTATCGCCAAGGTTCAGGAGCGCTTGGTCGCCCAGTATACCGCGATGGACCAGCTGGTTGCGCGTCTGCAGAAGACTAGCGAGAGCCTGACCAACCAGCTGGCCAGTCTGCCCGGTTTCGTGAAGAAGGATTGATGATGAGCAAGAAACCCATCGACACCTACAAGCAGGTCAAGACTGCTCAGGAAGTCAGCCCGTACCGTGCCGTGCAGATGCTTCTGGACGGTGCCCTGGAGCGCGTTTTGCTGGCACGCCAGGCTCAACTGGAAGGGGATATCGAGATCCGTGGCCTGGCCGTGGGCAGCACCATCACCATCCTCGGTGTGCTGCAGTCCAGCCTGGACAAGCAGCTGGGCGGGGAAATCGCCGAGAACCTCGATGCGCTCTACGACTACATGACCCGGCGCCTGGCAGGCGTTGCGCTGGACGACACGCCGCGCAGCCTGGACGAAGTACAGCAGCTGCTCAGCCAGATCAAATCCGCCTGGGACGCCATCGGTCCCGAGGTCGAGCCGGCTGCGGCGGCGGAGTGATTCTTCCGTTTTGCCGCTAAAGCCGCGCCCGGGATTGCCGATACAAGGACAGTAGTCAGGCAATTTCAGCGGAGCGATCATGAACGCGATGGCGGCCCTCAAGCAGTACCAAACCGTCAACACCCAAGCTCAGGTAGCCGATGCCAGTCCGCATCGTCTGATCCAGATGCTGATGGAGGGCGGTCTCTCCCGTCTGGCCCAGGCCAAGGGCGCCATGCTGCACGGGCAGGCCGCACAGAAAGGCGAGCTGATCAGCAAGGCCATTGGTATCATCGGCGGCCTGCGCGAAGGGCTGGATCAGCAGCGCGGCGGCGAAGTGGCCGTCAACCTGGATCGTCTTTACGAATACATGGTGGCACGCCTGGTCGAGGCCAATGTCACCAACGATGCGGCTATCCTCGACGAGGTCGCCGGCCTGTTGCGCAACGTCAAGTCCGGTTGGGATGCCATCAGCCACTGATGGGCCAGCAGAAGGGGAATACCATGAGTTCGTCCGTCCAGCTCCTTGAAGCCACCGGAAGCGCCCTGCGCGATGCCCTGCAGCGTCGCGACTGGACCGCCATCGGTGAGCTGGATGCGCAGTGCCGCCAGGCCGTGGAAGAGGCCATGGTCGAAGCGGTGCGCGACGAGGGGCTGCTGCAGCAGCGCATGCAGGAGCTGCTTGACCTCTACCGGGAACTGGTCGCCACCTGCCAGGCCGAGCAGCGTCGCCTGGCCGGGGAGCTGGTCCAGCTCAACCAGTCGCAGCAGGGCGCCAAGGTCTATCAGCTGTTCACCTGAGCCAGGCCTCCTTCCTGGAGGCTTTCCCGGGCATCTACGGACTATTGCGGATGCCGTCGGGATTCATGGAAAAATCTACGCCATAAAATTGACTCTTGTCTGATTTTTGACTTTACTAGTGGCCAATTGCCGTTGTCGCTTGTGATTCCGCTCGGCGACCCCCTCTCCCAGCCCTCGAGCCAGAACAGAACAAGATGTGGCGTGAAACCAAGATCCTCCTGATTGATGACAATGCCGAACGCCGCCGCGACCTGGCGGTGATTCTCGGTTTCCTCGGTGAAGACCACCTGGCCTGTGGCAGCAGCGACTGGCGCCAGACGGTGGACAAGCTCGAATCCAGCCGCGAAGTGCTCAACGTCCTGCTCGGCGACGTGACCGCCAAGGGCGGTGCGCTGGAGTTGCTCAAGCAGCTCGCCGCCTGGGACGAGAACCTGCCGCTGCTGCTGATCGGTGAGCCGGCTCCGGCCGAGTGGGCCGAGGACCTGCGCCGCCGCGTGTTGGCCAGCCTGGAGATGCCGCCCAGCTACAACAAGCTGCTCGACTCCCTGCACCGTGCCCAGGTCTACCGCGAGATGTACGACCAGGCCCGTGAGCGCGGTCGCCAGCGCGAGCCCAACCTGTTCCGCAGCCTGGTCGGCACCAGCCGGGCCATCCATCAGGTACGCCAGATGATGCAGCAGGTGGCCGATACCGAGGCCAGCGTGCTGATCCTCGGCGAGTCCGGTACCGGCAAGGAAGTGGTGGCGCGCAACCTGCACTATCACTCCAAGCGTCGCGAGGCGCCCTTCGTGCCGGTCAACTGCGGCGCGATCCCGGCGGAGCTGCTAGAGAGCGAGCTGTTCGGCCACGAGAAGGGCGCTTTCACTGGCGCCATCACCAGCCGGGCCGGGCGCTTCGAGCTGGCCAACGGCGGCACCCTGTTCCTCGACGAGATCGGCGACATGCCGCTGCCGATGCAGGTCAAGCTGCTGCGTGTGCTGCAGGAGCGCACCTTCGAACGGGTCGGCAGCAACAAGACCCAGAGCGTGGATGTGCGCATCATCGCCGCCACCCACAAGAACCTGGAGAAGATGATCGAGGAGGGGACCTTCCGTGAGGACCTCTACTACCGCCTCAACGTCTTCCCGATCGAGATGGCGCCGCTGCGCGAGCGTGTGGAAGACATCCCGCTGCTGCTCAACGAGCTGATCTCGCGCATGGAGTTCGAGAAACGCGGCTCCATTCGCTTCAACTCCGCCGCCATCATGTCGCTGTGCCGCCATGACTGGCCGGGCAACGTGCGCGAGCTGGCCAACCTGGTCGAGCGCATGGCGATCATGCATCCCTACGGGGTGATCGGTGTCGGCGAGTTGCCGAAGAAGTTCCGCCACGTCGACGACGAGGACGAGCAGCTGGCCATCAGCATCCGCGAGGAGCTGGACGAGCGTGCGGTGATCGGTGCCGGCCTGCCGGGTATCGCCAATGCCGCCATGCTGCCGCCGGAAGGCCTGGACCTGAAGGACTACCTGGGCAACCTCGAGCAGGGCCTGATCCAGCAGGCGCTGGACGATGCTGGTGGCGTGGTGGCGCGTGCCGCCGAACGCTTGCGCATTCGCCGCACCACCCTGGTGGAGAAGATGCGCAAGTACGGCATGAGCCGTCGCGACGAGGAGGGTAGTGACGAGGACTGATCGGCCTCTCGTCTCGCCCAATTAAGCCGGAGCTTTGACGCAAGCTCCGGCTTTGTTTTTTAAGCTTTTGAAAATAAAGGATTATTTTTTAGGCATGGGGATTGCTAAGACTCTTCTGTCCGACCGTCTGCTGACGGTTCGCCAGCCGAGAGAAGAGCATGAGCCAAGCCGCCCCACAGCCAGACATCCCTGATAGCAGCGCCGCAGCGCCGGTCGAGCAGGCCAGTCGCGCCAGCCTGGAACAGGCCTTCGCCCTGTTCAATCAGATGTCCACCCAGCTGAGCAGTTCCTACAGCATGCTGGAGGCGCGGGTGAACGAGCTCAAGGGCCAGCTGGCCCTGGTCAGTGCCCAGCGCATGCAGGAGCTGGCGGAGAAGGAGCGCCTGGCCAACCGTCTGCAGAGCCTGCTCGACCTACTGCCTGGCGGTGTCATCGTCATCGACGGCCAGGGTGTGGTGCGCGAAGCCAACCCGGTGGCCCGCAGCCTGCTCGGTAAGCCGCTGGTGGGCATGCTCTGGCGCGAGGTGATCGCGCGCAACTTCGCGCCGCGCGAGGACGATGGACACGAGATTTCCCTCAAGGACGGGCGCCGCCTGTCCATCGCCACCCGCTCCCTGCAGGGCGAGCCGGGGCAGCTGGTGCTGTTGACTGATCTGACGGAAACCCGGCGCCTGCAGGACCAGCTGGCCCGTCACGAGCGCCTGTCCGCCCTCGGCCGGATGGTCGCCTCGCTGGCCCACCAGATCCGCACGCCGCTGTCCGCCGCGCTGCTGTATGCCAGCCATCTATCCGAGCAGGAGCTGCCGTTCGCGCAGCAGCAGCGCTTTGCCGGGCGCATCAAGGAGCGCCTGCACGAGCTGGAGCACCAGGTGCGCGACATGCTGGTGTTTGCCCGTGGCGAGCTGCCGCTGCCCGATCGCATCGCTCCTAACGCCCTGTTCGATGCCCTGCGCGGCGCCGCCGAACCCCATGTGCTGGGTATGCAGGTGCGTTGGCAGTGCGACGCTCGCCTGGGCGAACTGCTGTGCAACCGCGACACCCTGGTCGGCACCGTGCTCAACCTGATCGAGAACGCCATCCAGGCCGGTGGCCGCGAGGCGCGCCTGAAGATTCACCTTTATGCGCGCGGTAACAGCCTGCGCCTGTGCGTCAGCGACAACGGCCCGGGCATCGACCGCGCCACCCTGGCGCGCCTCGGCGAGCCGTTCTTTACCACCAAGACCACCGGTACCGGCCTCGGCCTCGCCGTGGTCAAGGCGGTGGTGCGTGCCCACCAGGGCGAACTGCGCCTGCGCTCGCGCGTCGGCCGTGGCACCAGCGCCACCCTCGTATTGCCGCTGATCTCTGCGGCGCAACCGGATAATCAGGAGTAAGCCCATGACTGCCAAGGTTCTGCTGGTCGAAGACGACCGCGCGCTGCGCGAGGCCCTTGCCGACACGCTGATGATCGGCGGGCATGACTTCCGCGCCGTGGAATGTGCCGAGGATGCGCTTGCCGCGCTGGGCGAGGAGGCCTTCGGCCTGGTGGTCAGCGACGTCAACATGCCCGGCATGGACGGTCACCAGTTGCTTGGCCTGATCCGCGCACGTTATCCGCAATTGCCGGTGCTGCTGATGACCGCCTACGGCGCCGTGGAGCGCGCGGTGGAGGCCATGCGTCAGGGCGCCGCCGATTACCTGGTCAAGCCGTTCGAGCCGCGCACCCTGCTGGAGCTGGTGGCACGCCATGCGCTCGGCCGCATCAGTGCCGGCGAAGGCGAGGGCCCGGTGGCCTGCGAGCCGGCCAGCCAGCAGCTGCTGGAGCTGGCCGCGCGGGTGGCCAGGAGCGACTCCACCGTGCTGATCTCCGGCGAGTCCGGCACCGGCAAGGAGGTACTGGCGCGCTATATCCACCAGCAGTCGACCCGTGCCGACGGTCCCTTCATCGCCATCAACTGCGCGGCGATTCCCGACAACATGCTCGAGGCCACCCTGTTCGGCCACGAGAAGGGCGCCTTCACCGGTGCCATCGCCGCCCAGCCGGGCAAGTTCGAGCTGGCCGATGGCGGTACCATCCTCCTCGACGAAATCTCCGAGATGCCGCTGAGCCTGCAGGCCAAGCTCCTGCGCGTGCTGCAGGAACGCGAGGTGGAGCGGGTCGGCGCGCGCAAGCCGATCAGCCTGGACATCCGAGTGCTGGCCACCACCAACCGCGACCTGGCTGGCGAAGTGGCCGCCGGGCGCTTCCGCGAGGATCTCTACTATCGCCTGTCGGTGTTCCCGCTGGCCTGGCGCGCCCTGCGCGAGCGTCCCGCCGACATTCTGCCGCTGGCCGAGCGCCTGCTGGCCAAGCACGTCAAAAAAATGAACCATGCCGCCGTGCAGCTCTCGCCGCAGGCTCGCGCGGCCCTGGTGGCGCATTCCTGGCCGGGCAACGTGCGCGAGCTGGACAACGCCATCCAGCGTGCCCTGATCCTGCAGCAGGGCGGGCTGATCCAGCCCCATGACCTGTGCCTGACCGCGCCCATCGGCATGGCGCCGATGCCCGCCGCGCCAGCCGTGAGCCTGGTGGTCAGCAACCCGCTTGCCGGCGCGCCGCTGGCCGGTGGCGCGCCGGCGAGTGCAGAGCCCGGCGTTGCCGAGGGCGCTGGCGCCCTGGGCGAGGACCTGCGCCGCCGCGAGTTCCAGATGATCATCGACACCCTGCGTGCCGAGCGTGGCCGGCGCAAGGAAGCCGCCGAGCGCCTTGGCATCAGCCCGCGCACCCTGCGCTACAAGCTGGCGCAGATGCGCGATGCCGGCATGGACGTCGAGGCCTATCTCTACGCCAGCTGATGGCCGGGATGGGTGGCCATGCGGCCAACCCATCCCGTTCCGCGCAGGCTCACTGTTCCCCTCTTGGCCCGCCACTGTGCGGGTCTTTGTTTTTTTGGCACTGTGCTTGCAGATACCTCTGCAAAAGCCGCGCAGCGTCAAAAAACCGCGGCAGCTGGAGGAAGAAAGGTCATGAGCCAGGGTGTCGAATTCAATCGCCTGATGTTGGAAATGCGCTCCATGCAGATGGAGGCCATGGCCAAGATCAAGCCCGTGCAGGTTGCTGCGCCGGAGCCGGGTGCGCCAAGCTTCTCGGAGATGCTCGGCCAGGCGGTGAACAAGGTGAGCGAGACGCAGCAGGCCTCCAGCCAGCTGGCCACGGCCTTCGAGATGGGGCAGGGTGGTGTCGATATCACCGATGTGATGATCGCCTCGCAGAAGGCCAGTGTGTCTTTCCAGGCCATGACCCAGGTGCGCAACAAGCTGGTCCAGGCCTACCAAGACATCATGCAGATGCCGGTCTAACGGGGCGGAGTTGAGTCATGGCTGAAGCAGTCGCTGCAAACGTACCCGCCACCACTGGCGCCGAAGAGGCGAAGAAGCCGCTGTTCGGGCTGTCCTTCCTGGAAAACCTCTCCGAGATGTCCATGCTGCGCCAGATCGGCCTGTTGGTCGGCCTGGCCGCCAGCGTGGCGATCGGTTTCGCCGTGGTCCTGTGGTCGCAGCAGCCGGACTACAAGCCGCTGCTGGGCAACCTGGCCGGCATGGACAGCAACCAGGTGATGGAGGTGCTCAACGCCGCCGACATCGCCTACACCGTGGAGCCGAATTCCGGTGCGCTGCTGGTCAAGTCCGACGAGCTGGGCCGCGCACGCATGAAGCTGGCCGCCGCCGGCGTAGCGCCCAGCGATGGCAACGTCGGCTTCGAGATCCTCGATCAGGAGCAGAGCCTGGGCACCAGCCAGTTCATGGAGGCCACCCGCTACCGCCGCGGCCTGGAAGGCGAGCTGGCGCGCACCATCTCCAGCCTGAACAACGTCAAGGGTGCCCGTGTGCATCTGGCCATCCCGAAGAGTTCGGTGTTCGTGCGCGACGAGCGCAAGCCGACCGCCTCGGTGCTGGTCGAGCTGTACCCGGGCCGCAGCCTGGAGCCGAGCCAGGTGATGGCGATCGTCAACCTGGTGGCCACCAGCGTGCCGGAACTGACCAAGTCGCAGGTCACCGTAGTCGACCAGAAGGGCAACCTGCTGTCCGACCAGCAGGAGCTGTCCGAGCTGACCATGGCCGGCAAGCAGTTCGACTACACCCGGCGCATGGAAAGCCTGTTCACCCAGCGCGTGCACAACATCCTGCAGCCGGTGCTGGGCAACGGCCGCTACAAGGCCGAGGTGTCCGCCGACGTCGACTTCAGCGCGGTGGAATCCACCTCCGAGATGTTCAACCCGGACCAGCCGGCCCTGCGCAGCGAGCAGCAGGTCAACGAGCAGCGCTCCAGCAGCCTGCCGCCGCAGGGCGTGCCGGGTGCTCTGAGCAACCAGCCGCCGGGCGCCGCCAGCGCTCCCGAGCAGGCCGCTGCCCAGCCGGCGCCGGCCGGCCCGGTCGCCCCCGGCCAGCCGCTGCTGGACGCCAACGGCCAGCAGATCATGGACCCGGCCACCGGCCAGCCGATGCTGGCGCCGTACCCGGCGGACAAGCGCGAGCAGTCCACCCGCAACTTCGAGCTGGACCGTTCGATCAGCTACACCAAGCAGCAGCAGGGCCGTCTCAAGCGCCTGTCGGTGGCCGTGGTGCTGGATGACAAGGTCAGCATCAATGCCGAGACCGGCGAGGTCACCCGCACCCCCTGGGACGCCGAGGACCTGGCCCGCTTCACCCGCCTGGTGCAGGACTCGGTGGGCTTCGATGCCAGCCGCGGCGACAGCGTCAGCGTGATCAATGCGCCGTTCTCCGCCGAGACCGGCGAGGAAAGCATCGAAATCCCGTTCTACTCGCAACCCTGGTTCTGGGACATCGTCAAACAGGTACTGGGCGTGCTGTTCATCCTGGTCCTGGTGTTCGGCGTGCTGCGCCCGGTGCTCAACAACATCACCGCCGGTGGCAAAGGCGCCGGTGCGTCCGGCGAGGGCGACGTCGAACTGGGCGACATGGGTGGCCTGGAGGGCGAGCTGGCGGCCGACCGGGTGAGCCTCGGCGGGCCGCAGAGCATCCTGCTGCCCAGCCCGTCCGAGGGGTATGATGCACAGTTGAACGCCATCAAGAGTCTGGTGGCAGAAGATCCGGGCCGTGTGGCCCAGGTAGTCAAAGAGTGGATCAACGCCGATGAGTGACAATCGTGCTCCTGCCAAGCTGAACAAGGTCGACAAGGCCGCCATCCTCCTGCTGTCCCTCGGCGAGACCGACGCGGCCCAGGTGCTGCGCCACCTCGGCCCCAAGGAAGTGCAGAAGGTCGGCGTGGCCATGGCCGGCATGCGCAACGTGCAGCGCGAACAGGTCGAGCAGGTGATGGGCGAGTTCGTCGACATAGTCGGCGACCAGACCAGCCTGGGCGTCGGCTCCGACGCCTACATCCGCAAGATGCTCACCGCGGCGCTGGGCGAGGACAAGGCCGGCAACCTGATCGACCGCATCCTGCTCGGCGGCAGCACCAGCGGCCTGGACAGCCTGAAGTGGATGGAGCCGCGTGCGGTGGCCGACGTGATCCGCTACGAACACCCGCAGATCCAGGCCATCGTGGTCGCCTACCTGGACCCGGACCAGGCCGCCGAAGTGCTCAGCCACTTCGACCACAAGGTGCGCCTGGACATCGTGCTGCGCGTATCCTCCCTGAATACCGTGCAGCCGGCCGCGCTCAAGGAGCTCAACCAGATCCTCGAGAAGCAGTTCTCCGGCAGCGCCAACACCACCCGCGCCAGCCTCGGCGGGGTCAAGCGCGCGGCCGACATCATGAACTTCCTCGACAGCTCGGTGGAAGGCCAACTGATGGACTCCATCCGCGAGGTGGACGAGGACCTGTCCAGCCAGATCGAGGACCTGATGTTCGTCTTCGACAACCTGGCCGACGTCGACGACCGCGGTATCCAGGCGCTGCTGCGCGAGGTGTCCTCCGACATCCTGGTGCTGGCGCTCAAGGGCGCCGACGAGGGGATCAAGGAGAAGGTGTTCAAGAACATGTCCAAGCGCGCCGCCGAGCTGCTGCGCGACGACCTGGAGGCCAAGGGCCCGGTGCGCGTCAGCGAAGTGGAGACGGCGCAGAAGGAAATCCTCACCATCGCCCGGCGCATGGCCGAGTCCGGCGAGATCGTCCTCGGCGGTGCCGGCGGCGAGGCGATGATCTAAGCCATGGCTCCCAAGGAAGCACCCAGCGAGCTGATCCGCGCCAAGGACGTGGTGGAGTTCGACCGCTGGGCGATACCCAGCTTCGATCCGCAGGTCGAGGAGGCCCCCGAGCCTGAGCCGCAACCCGAGCCGGAGCCCGAACCGCAGATCGAGGAGGTGGCGGTCGAGGACGTCAAGCCACTGACGCTGGAGGAGCTCGAGGCGATTCGCCAGGAGGCCTACAACGAAGGCTTCGCCACCGGCGAGAAGGACGGTTTCCGCGCCGGCCAGCTGAAGGCCAAGCAGGAGGCCGAAGTCGCCCTGGCGGCCAAGATCGCCAGCCTGGAGGAGCTGATGGGGCACCTGCTGGAGCCCATCGCCAACCAGGACCGCGAACTGGAGCAGGGCCTGGTCAACCTGGTCAGCCAGATGACCCGCCAGGTGATCCAGCGCGAGCTGGCCACCGACTCCAGTCAGATCCGCCACGTGCTGCGCGAAGCGCTCAAGCTGCTGCCGATGGGCGCCAGCAATATCCGCATCCATGTCCATCCGCAGGACTTCGAGCTGGTCAAGGCGCTGCGCGAACGCCACGAGGAAAGCTGGCGCATCCTCGAGGACGAGAGCCTGCAGCCCGGCGGCTGCCGGGTGGAGAGCGAGAGCAGCCGCATCGACGCCAGCGTCGAGACGCGCCTGGCCACGGCGCTCAAGCAATTATTCGAGCAGCAGCGGGCGCAGGCCACCCAGCCGCCGGAAGCCGACATCCAGGTCGACCTCGGAGGCCCCGATGCGCCTTGAGCGCACCAGCTTCGCCAGACGCCTGGCCGGCTACGCCGATGCCATAGACCTGCCGGCCCAGCCGGTGGTGGAGGGCCGCCTGCTGCGCATGGTCGGCCTCACCCTGGAGGCCGAGGGCCTGCGTGCCGCGCTGGGCAGTCGCTGCCTGGTGATCAACGACGACAGCTATCACCCGGTGCAGGTGGAGGCCGAGGTGATGGGCTTCGCCGCCGGCAAGATCTACCTGATGCCGGTCGGCAGCCTGGCCGGCATCGCCCCCGGGGCCCGCGTGGTACCGCTGCCGGATACCGGCCGCCTGCCCATGGGCATGTCCATGCTCGGCCGGGTGCTGGACGGCGCCGGCCGTGCGCTGGACGGCAAGGGCGGGATGAAGGCCGAGGACTGGGTGCCGATGGACGGCCCGACCATCAACCCGCTCAACCGCCACCCGATCAGCGAGCCGCTGGACGTCGGCATCCGCTCGATCAACGGCCTGCTCACCGTCGGCCGTGGCCAGCGCCTGGGCCTGTTCGCCGGTACAGGCGTGGGCAAGTCGGTGCTGCTGGGCATGATGACCCGCTTCACCGAGGCCGAGATCATCGTGGTCGGCCTGATCGGCGAGCGGGGCCGCGAGGTCAAGGAATTCATCGACGAGATCCTCGGCGAGGAGGGCCTCAAGCGTTCCGTGGTGGTCGCCTCGCCGGCCGACGATGCGCCGCTGATGCGCCTGCGCGCGGCCATGTACTGCACACGCATCGCCGAATACTTCCGCGACAAGGGCAAGAACGTCCTGCTGCTGATGGATTCGCTGACCCGCTTCGCCCAGGCCCAGCGCGAGATCGCCCTGGCCATCGGCGAGCCACCGGCGACCAAGGGCTACCCGCCCTCGGTGTTCGCCCGTCTGCCGCGCCTGGTCGAGCGCGCCGGCAACGCGGAGGCCGGAGGTGGCTCGATCACCGCCTTCTACACCGTGCTCTCCGAGGGCGACGACCAGCAGGACCCGATCGCCGACGCCGCCCGCGGCGTGCTCGACGGACACTTCGTGCTGTCGCGCCGGCTGGCCGAGGAAGGCCACTATCCAGCCATCGACATCGAGGCCTCGATCAGCCGGGTCATGCCCCAGGTGGTCAGCCCCGAGCACCTCAAGCTGGCGCAGCGCTTCAAGCAGCTGTGGTCGCGCTACCAGCAGAGCCGCGATTTGATCAGCGTCGGCGCCTATGTGCCGGGTGGCGATGCCGACACTGACCTGGCCATCGCCCGCCAGCCGGCCATGGCCCGCTACCTGCGCCAGGGCCTGGAGGACAGCGAGCCGATGGAGGCCAGCGTCAGCCAGCTGGCGCAAGTGTTCAACCCGCAAGCGCAGGCCTGATAGATGGCGGTCAGCCGTGCCGCGCGCCTGGCGCCGGTGGTCGAGATGGCCGAGCGCGCCGAACGCGAGGCGGCCCGCCAGATGGCGCACATGCAGGGCCTGCTGGCCAAGGCCGAGGCGCAGCTGGGCGAGCTGGAGCGCTATCGCGCCGATTACCAGCAGCAGTGGATCAGCGAGGGCAGCAAGGGCGTTTCCGGCCAGTGGCTGATGAACTACCAGCGCTTTCTCAGCCAGCTGGAAACCGCCATTGGCCAGCAGCTGCAGAGCATCAACTGGCACCGGCAGAACCTGCAGAAGGCGCGGGCCGCCTGGCAGCAGCGCTATGCGCGGGTGGAGGGCCTGCGCAAGCTGGTCCAGCGCTACCTGGACGAGGCCCGCGCGGCCGAGGACAAGCGCGAGCAGAAGCTGCTCGACGAGCTGTCGCAGCGCTTGCCACAGAGGGATCAGGGCTGAATCGCGGTTGCCGCCGTCACGCTCGGGTGCTACATCTTGTCTGCACAAGAACCAACAAGGAGTTCCACATGGCCATCACCGCGCTGCCCTCGAGCGACGGACAGGAGCTGACCATCCATATCCAGGGCCGCTTCGACTTCTCCGCGCATCAGGAATTCCGCGATGCCTACGAGCGGGTGAGCGCCACGCCCAAGCGTTATGTGGTCGACCTCAAGGGCGCCACCTACCTGGACAGCTCGGCCCTGGGCATGCTCCTGTTGCTGCGCGACCACGCCGGCGGCGACCATGCGCGCATCAGCCTGGTCAACTGCAACCCCGACGTGCGCAAGATCCTCTCCATCTCCAACTTCGAACAGCTGTTCCAGATCGGCTGATCACCATGACCGGGCGCCTGTCCATCCTGATCGCCGAGGACAGCGCGGCCGACCGCATGCTGCTGTCCACCATCGTCAGCCGCCAGGGGCACCGGGTGCTGACCGCGGGCAACGGCCTGGAGGCGCTGGCGCTGTTCGAGCAGGAACGCCCGCAGCTGGTGCTGATGGACGCCCTGATGCCGGTGATGGACGGTTTCGAGGCCGCGCGGCGGATCAAGGAGCTGGCCGGCGAGGAGCTGGTGCCGATCATCTTCCTCACCTCGCTGACCGAAAGCGAAGCCCTGGTGCGCTGTCTGGAGGTGGGCGACGACTTCCTCGCCAAGCCCTACAACCAGGTCATCCTGGATGCCAAGATCCGTGCCATGGATCGCCTGCGCCGCCTGCAGGACACGGTGCGCCGGCAGCGTGACCTGATCGCCAAGCACAACGAGCATCTGGTCAACGAGCAACGGGTGGCCAAGGCGGTGTTCGACAAGGTGGCCCATTCCGGCTGCCTCAATGCCGCCAATATCCGCTACCTGCAGTCGCCCTTCGCCCTGTTCAATGGCGACCTGCTGCTGGCCGCGTTCAAGCCCTCCGGCGGCATGCACGTGCTGCTCGGCGACTTCACCGGCCACGGCCTGCCGGCGGCGATCGGCGCCATGCCGCTGGCCGAGGTGTTCTACGGCATGACCGCCAAGGGCTTCTCGATGGCCGAGATCCTGCGCGAGATGAACGCCAAGCTCAAACGCATCCTGCCGGTTGGCGTGTTCTGCTGCGCCACGCTGCTCAACCTGAGTTTCCAGCGCCGGGTGGTGGAGGTATGGAACGGTGGCCTGCCGGATGGCCACCTGCTGCGCGCCGCCACTGGCGAGCGGGTGCCGCTGGTGTCGCGCCATCTGCCGCTGGGTGTGCTCGAGCCGGCGTCCTTCAAGGACGACTACGAAGTTCACCCGCTGGAGGCGGGCGATCGCATCTTCCTGTTGTCCGACGGCGTGCTGGAGACCCGCGATGCCGCCGGCCATCTGTTCGGCGAGGAGCGCCTGCTGCAGGTGTTCGCCGCCGGTCACCCGCCGGCAGACATGTTCGACGAGATCCAGCGGGCCCTGGCGGCTTTTCGCGGCGAGGCCCAGGACGATGTCAGCATGATCGAGCTGTGCATGGCCGAGGAGGGCGAGCTCAGACGCCCGGCGCTGTCCTTTTCCGACAGCGGGCAGAGCAGCCCGCTGGACTGGTCGGCCAGCTTCGAGTTTCGTGCCGAGACGCTCAAGCGCTTCAACCCGCTGCCCTTCCTGCTGCAGCTGCTGATGGAAGTGCAAGGCCTGCGGGCCCAGGGCGGGGCGCTCTACACCGTGCTGGCCGAGCTCTATTCCAATGCCCTGGAGCATGGCGTGCTGGGCCTGGACTCGGCGCTCAAGGCCGATGCCCAGGGCTTTGCCCGCTATTACCAGGAGCGTGGTTCGCGCCTGCAGGGGCTGCAGGATGGTTTCGTACGCTTCGACCTGCACCTGAGCCCGGAAGCCGAGGGCGGGCGCCTGAGTATCGGCGTGCAGGATAGCGGCGCCGGTTTCGACGTGGCCGGCACCTTCGCCCAGCCGGCCGATTGCGGACGCCTGAGCGGGCGCGGCCTGCACCTGGTGCGCAAGCTGGCCGACCAGTGCCAGTGGAGCAGCGATGGCCGCGGCGTGAGGGTGGAGTTTCGCTGGCCAGTGTGACGGTGATGGCGTATTGCCAATATGCGCAGGCGACGCGCCTCCCATCTCAGGCATAATCGCGGCGTTGTCCGATCATGGAGTGAGCCGGTGTCCGATAACCATCTCGATCAGAACGTGTTGGCCTCCCTGCAGGATGTCATGGGGGAAGAGTATCCCGTGCTGCTGGATACCTTCCTGGTCGATTCGGACGAGCGCCAACGGCATATCCAGGCGGCCATGGCCGCCGCCGACGCCCAGGCCCTGCGCCTGGCCGCCCACAGCTTCAAAGGCAGCTGCAGCAACATGGGCGCGCCCCTGCTGGCCGGGCTGTGCAAGCAGTTGGAGGAGGCCGCCCGGCGCGAGCGGCTGGAGGAAGCGCCGGCGCTGATCGAACAGATCGGCCGCGAGTTCGCCATCGTGCGCATCCTGCTCAAGTCCGAGCGCCAGCGTTACCGCTGAAGTCTTTTCGGGCGGGGTGGCCGAGTTGGCCCGGCCCTTGCTCTATCCCCGGTACGATCCATCCCTAACGGAGAGTACCCATGTCCGTTGCACCCGACTTCCTCCTCCAGTCCGCGCCCGAAGTGCGGCCCAAGGCGCCTGCCGCCAAGGCCCCGTCCGGAGGCGCGGAGCCCGTCAAGAACGGGGACTCCAGCTTCGCCGAGGTCTATGCCAAGGAGCGCCAGGCCAAGGCTGCCGAGCGCAAGGAGGCGAGCGCCAAGGCTGCCGAGGAACGCTCGGCCGAAGCCAGGCCGACAGACGAGGCCGAGGACGAGGCAGCCGTCGAGCAGCCGGTCGTTGCCGAAAGCGGCAAAGGCTTGCCGGAGGATCTGCCCGAAGGCGGCGAGGAGGTCGTCGACCCGCTGCTGCTGATGGCCATGACTGGCCAACTGCCGGCCGAGGAGACCGTCGATCCGGCACTGAGCGGTGACGCGCAGATGACGGCCGACACGGCCGATCCGCTGTTGCAGGCGGCAACCCCGACGGTGGCCAGCGCCGCACCGGCCACCCTCACCGAGGCCAGTCACGATCCCGAGCTGGACATGCTCAACAGTCTGCCAGCGGTGAAGCTGGCGCTTGAGGTCGGCGCCCAGAATCAGGCCGCAGCCCAGCAGCAGTTGAGTCCTGGCGCGGTCGCCGCCGAGCGGGCCAGCAACCCGGGCCAGGGCTTCGCCAATGCCCTGGCGGCCTTCGCCGGCGAAGCCATGCCCAGCGAGGACGCGCCGAGCGAGGGGCTGGAGGGCGAGTTGCTCGGCGAGGCCCTGGATACCTCAGTGCCGAATCTTCGCGAAGGGCAGAGTGATGCGCGGGCCGAAGCCTTCGCCAGCAAGCTCAGCGCCCTGAGCCAGGCCATCAACCAGCAGACCGGCGCCGCCCAGCGCCCGCCACTGGTACCGGGTCAGCCGCTGCAGGTCGGCCAGCCTGGGATGAGCGAGGCGGTGGTGGACAAGGTCATGTGGCTGTCCAGCCAGAACCTCAAGTCCGCCGAGATCCAGCTCGACCCGGCCGAGCTGGGGCGCCTGGAGGTGCGTATCGAGCTGAACAAGGACCAGGCGGCCCAGGTCACCTTCGTCAGCGCCAACGCCAACGTGCGTGACCAGCTGGAAGGCCAGGCCCACCGCCTGCGCGAGCTGTTCGCCCAGCAGGGCATGAACCAGCTCGACGTCAACGTCTCCGACCAGTCCCTGGCGCGTGGCTCCCAGGGCGGTGGCGAGGAGGGCCAGGGGCGCTCCGCGGGTCGTGGCCTGGGTGGCTCCGGCGATGAGGAAGTGCTGAGCGGTGTCAGCGAGATCCGCACTCCGGCCGCCGGATCGGCGCCGCGCTGGCTGGTGGATTACTACGCCTGACGCCTGCCAGAGCCTGTTACAGGGAACTGCGCCCGGTGCCGATAAAGCACCGGGCGCAGTCGTTTTAGGGTGACAGGTGACCGTTGCCTTGGTATATCGGCAGCCGGTATCGGGGGACGCGGTAAAGGACTATCTTGTTTACAAGGTGGCATAACACTTGCTCCTAAGCCCTTGACCAAGGACAAATCTCAGTTCAGTGACGGATTTCTGGCATGGCAAAGAAACCAGCTCCCAAACCCCCGGCGGCCGAAGGCGGCGAGAAGACCGGCGGCAAGGGCAAGCTCAAGCTCATCATCCTGATCGTCGTGGCCCTGCTGCTGGCGGTGGGCCTCTCGGTAGGCGCGACGCTGTTCTTCCTGGGCAAGGACAAGGGGGCTGAGGATGAGGCGGCGGCCGAGGAGAGCGCCAGCGAAACGGCGCCACCGGTCAAGCAGCCGGCCATCTACGAGGCCATCGCCCCGGCTTTCATCGCCAACTACAACTACCAGGGGCGGCAGCGCTACATGCAGGTCAGCGTGGCGCTGATGGCGCGCAACCAGGCCGAACTGGACGCCCTCAAGGTGCATCTGCCGCTGGTGCGCAACCGCCTGGTCATGCTGTTCTCCGGCCAGGATTTCGGCGCCCTGATGACCCCGGTCGGCAAGGAGATGCTGCGCAGCCAGGCCACCGCGGTGGTGCAGGAGCTGGCGCAGAAGGAAACCGGCAAAACCGTGGTCGAACAGGTACTGTTCACCAATATCGTGCTGCAGTAGGCGGGAGCTAGCCATGGCCGTACAAGACCTGCTGTCACAGGACGAGATCGACGCGCTGCTGCATGGCGTCGACGATGGCCTGGTCGAGACCGAGGATGCCGGCGAGCCCGGCAGCGTCAAGAGCTACGACCTGACCAGCCAGGATCGCATCGTCCGCGGACGCATGCCGACCCTGGAGATGATCAACGAGCGTTTCGCCCGCTATACCCGCATCAGCATGTTCAACCTGCTGCGCCGCTCCGCCGATGTGGCGGTGGGCGGCGTGCAGGTGATGAAGTTCGGCGAGTACGTGCATTCGCTCTACGTGCCGACCAGCCTCAACCTGGTGAAGATGAAGCCGCTGCGCGGCACCGCGCTGTTCATCCTCGACGCCAAACTGGTGTTCAAGCTGGTGGACAACTTCTTCGGTGGCGACGGTCGCCACGCCAAGATCGAGGGCCGCGAGTTCACCCCCACCGAGCTGCGCGTGGTGCGCATGGTCATCGACCAGGCCTTCATCGACCTGAAGGAAGCCTGGCACGCGGTGATGGACGTCAACTTCGAGTACATCAACTCGGAAGTGAACCCGGCCCTGGCCAACATCGTCAGCCCCAGTGAGGTGGTGGTGGTTTCCACCTTCCATATCGAGCTGGACGGTGGTGGTGGCGACCTGCACATCACCATGCCCTATTCGATGATCGAGCCGATCCGCGAGATGCTCGACGCCGGCTTCCAGTCCGACGTCGACGACCAGGACGAGCGCTGGATCAAGGCCCTGCGCGAGGACATCCTCGACGTCAAGGTGCCGCTCGGCGCGACCCTGGCCCACCGCCAGCTCAAGCTGCGCGACATCCTGCACATGCAGCCGGGCGATGTGATCCCGGTGGAACTGCCGGAGCAGATGATCATGCGCGCCAACGGCGTGGCTGCCTTCAAGGTCAAGCTGGGCGCGCACAAGGGCAACCTGGCCCTGCAGATTCTCGAACCCGTGGAACGCCTGCGCTAAGGCGCGCTGATGCGGGTAGTCATTAACCTGAGCGGCCGGTCCGGCCCGCCAGATGAACAGATAGACAGCCAGCCGAGGTAGAGCGATGGCAGACGAAAACGAAGGTACCAGCCCAGAAGAGCAGGCCCTGGCCGACGAGTGGGCCGCGGCCCTGGCCGAGGCCGGCGATGCCGGGCAGGACGACATCGATGCGCTGATGAACCAGGGTGGCGCCGCCGCTCCGGCCGCGCCGCGCATGGCGATGGAAGAGTTCGGCGCCGCGCCCAAGCCGGGCAATGGTCCGGTGGCCCTGGAGGGCCCGAACCTGGACGTGATCCTCGACATCCCGGTGTCCATCTCCATGGAAGTCGGCAGCACCGAGATCAGCATCCGCAACCTGCTGCAGCTCAACCAGGGCTCGGTGGTGGAACTCGACCGCCTGGCCGGCGAGCCGCTGGACGTGCTGGTCAACGGCACCCTGATCGCCCATGGCGAGGTGGTGGTGGTCAACGAGAAGTTCGGCATCCGCCTGACCGACGTGATCAGCCCCAGCGAACGCATCAAGAAACTGCGCTGAGGTGATGATGCGTGGACTTTGCAGCCTTCTCCTGCTGGCGCCGTTGACGGCGCTGGCGGCCGAACCGGTGGCCAAGGTGGCGACCACGCCCATGGCCGGCAGCGATATCGGTGGCCAGCTGGCGCAGTTGCTGTTCGGCCTGCTGCTGGTGGTCGGCCTGATCTTCGCCCTGGCCTGGCTGCTGCGCCGGGTGCAGCAGATCGGCCCGCGCGGCAGTCAGGCGATCAAGCTGGTGGCCAGCCAGGCCCTGGGCCCGCGTGACCGCCTGCTGCTGGTCCAGGTCGGTGGCGAGCAGATTCTGCTTGGCATCAGCGCCGGGCGCATCACGCCGCTGCACGTGCTCAGGGAGCCGGTGCCGCTCGACGCCGCTACGCCGGCTACCCCGGAATTCGCCCAGCGCCTGATGGAGCTACTCGGCAAGGACCAGAAGGACAAGACATGAGCCCCTGGCGCATCCTGCTGACCCTCTTGCTGGCCCTGGCCGCGCCCCTGGCGTTCGGCGCTGACGACCCGCTGTCGATCAAGGCCATCACCCTCAGCACCAATGCCGAGGGGCAGCAGGAGTATTCGGTCAGCCTGCAGATCCTGCTGATCATGACGGCGCTGAGTTTCATCCCGGCGTTCGTCATGCTGATGACCAGCTTCACCCGCATCATCATCGTGTTCTCCATCCTGCGCCAGGCCCTGGGCCTGCAGCAGACGCCGTCGAACCAGATTCTCATCGGCCTGGCCCTGTTCCTGACCCTGTTCATCATGGCCCCGGTGTTCGACAGGATTAACCAGGACGCCCTGCAACCCTACCTCAACGAGCAGCTGCCGGCGCAGCAGGCGATCGCCCGGGCCGAGGTGCCGATCAAGGAGTTCATGCTGGCGCAGACCCGCGCCTCGGACCTGGAGCTGTTCGTGCGCCTGTCCAAGCGTACCGATATCGCCTCGCCCGAGCAGGCGCCGCTGACCATCCTGATCCCGGCCTTCGTCACCTCCGAGCTGAAGACCGCGTTCCAGATCGGCTTCATGATCTTCATCCCGTTCCTGATCATCGACATGGTGGTGGCCAGCATCCTCATGGCCATGGGCATGATGATGCTGTCGCCACTGATCATTTCCCTGCCGTTCAAGATCATGCTGTTCGTCCTGGTCGATGGCTGGGCGCTGATCATGGGCACCCTGGCCGGCAGCTTCGGCACGATATAGCGAGGCCCAGATGACTCCCGAAATCGCCGTCGACCTGTTCCGCGAAGCGCTCTGGCTGACCGCCCTGATCGTCGGCCTGCTGGTGCTGCCGAGCCTGCTGGTGGGCCTGCTGGTGGCTATGTTCCAGGCCGCCACGCAGATCAACGAACAGACCCTGAGCTTCATCCCGCGCCTGCTGGTGATGTTGCTCACCCTGATGTGGGCGGGGCCCTGGCTGGTGCGCGAGCTGATGGAGTACACCCAGACGCTGGTGCAGAACATTCCGCTGTTGATAGGCTGATGCTCGAACTGACCAATGCGCAGATCGGCGGCTGGGTGGGCCAGTTCCTCCTGCCGCTGTTTCGCATCGCCTCCATGCTGATGGTGATGCCGGTGATCGGCACCCAGCTGGTGCCGGCGCGGGTGCGCCTGTACCTAGCCCTGGCCATCTGCCTGGTGCTGGCGCCGACCCTGCCGCCGATGCCGCGGGTGGATGCGGTGAGCCTGCAGGCCATGCTGCTGATCGGCGAACAGGTGCTGATCGGGGTGATGTTCGGCTTCGTCCTGCAGCTGTACTTCCACCTGTTCACCGTGGCCGGGCAGATCATCGCCATGCAGATGGGCCTGGGTTTCGCCTCCATGGTCGATCCGGCCAACGGCGTGTCGGTGCCGGTGCTGGCGCAATTCCTGCTGATGCTGGTGACCCTGCTGTTCCTCGCCATGAACGGACACCTGGTGGTGTTCGAGGTGCTGGCCGAGAGTTTCGTCACCCTACCGGTGGGCCAGGGCCTGCTGCTCGACCATTACTGGGAACTGGCCGGCAAGCTGGCCTGGGTGATCGCCGCCGGCCTGCTGCTGTCGCTGCCGACGGTCACCGCGCTGCTGATCATCAACCTGGCCTTCGGCGTGATGACCCGCGCCGCGCCGCAGCTGAACATCTTCTCCATCGGCTTCCCGCTGACCCTGGTGCTCGGCATGTTCATCTTCTGGCTGGGGCTGACCGACTTCCTGGCGCACTTCCAGGTGCTCACCAGCGAAGCCCTACAACAGTTGCGCGAACTCGCGCGCGTACGCTGAGGAGGCTCCGTGGCAGAGAGCGAAAGCGGCGCGGACAAGAGCGAGGAGCCAACAAGCAAGCGTCTGGAAGAGGCGCGCAAGAAAGGCCAGATCGCCCGTTCGCGGGAGCTCAGCACCCTGGCGGTGACCTTCGGCGGCGCTGCGGCGCTGCTGATCTTCGGCGCGCAGATGGGCCAGGCCATGCTCGGCATGATGCAGGGAAATTTCGCCCTGCCGCGCGAAGTGCTGCTGGACGACGGCTCCATGGTCCGCCACCTGCTGAGCACCGGCATGGAGGCGTTGCTGGCGCTGCAGCCGTTCTTCATCGTGATGCTGATCGCCTCCATCATAGGGCCGGTCGCCCTGGGCGGCTGGCTGTTTTCCAGCGAGGCGCTGCAGCCCAAGTTCAGCCGCATGAACCCTTGGGAGGGGCTCAAGCGCATGTTCTCCACCAAGGCCCTGGTCGAGCTGCTCAAGGCCCTGGCCAAGTTCGTGATCATCCTGCTGGTGGCCCTGGCGGTGCTCAAGGCGGACCAGGACGACCTGCTGGCCATCGCTGACGAGCCGGTCGAGGCGGCCATCCTGCATGCCATGCTGGTGACCGGCTGGAGCCTGCTGTGGATGGCCTGCGGGTTGATCCTGATCGCCGCGGTGGACGTGCCGTTCCAGCTCTGGGATACCAAGCAGAAGCTGATGATGACCAAGCAGGAGGTCAAGGACGAGTACAAGGACAGCGAAGGCAAGCCCGAGGTCAAGTCGAAGATCCGCCAGCTGCAGCGGCAGATGGCGGAGCGGCGCATGATGCAGCAGGTGCCGGAGGCGGACGTGGTGATCACCAACCCGACCCACTTCGCCGTGGCCCTCAAGTACGACCCGGAGAAGGGCAATGCGCCGGTGCTGCTGGCCAAGGGTGGCGATTTCCTGGCGCTGAAGATCCGCGAGATCGCCCAGGAGCACAAGGTCACCCTGCTCGAGTCGCCGGCCCTGGCGCGGGCGGTGTACTTCTCCACCGAGGTCGACCAGGAAATTCCCGCCGGCCTGTACCTGGCCGTGGCCCAGGTACTGGCCTACGTCTATCAGCTCAAGCAGTTCCGCGCCGGCAAGGGCAAGCGCCCGGGGCCGCTGCCGGACCTGCCGATCCCGCCGGATTTGCGCCGCGACGAGTAGCGGCGCGGCCGTCTCTCTTGCCTTCGCGGCAGAGTTGGAATGCTTCTTGCCATTACCCCTGCACGGCGCCTTTCGCGTCAAAAGATTGAATGGGCTGGGGATAACAAGTGGCAGTGGATCGTGCGCAAATCATCGGGGACGTACGCAGCAACCTGGCGGGGTTGCGCCATGGCAATCTGGGTATTCCGCTGCTGCTGCTGGTCATGCTCGCCATGGTCATGCTGCCGATCCCGCCGTTCCTCCTCGACGTGCTGTTCACCTTCAGCATCGCCCTGTCCATCGTGGTCCTGCTGGTCGCCATCTACTCGCTGAGGCCGCTGGACTTCGCCGTCTTCCCCACCGTGCTGCTGGCCGCGACCCTGCTGCGCCTGGCGCTGAACGTCGCCTCCACCCGCGTGGTGCTGCTGCACGGCCAGGAGGGGCATGACGCCGCGGGCAAGGTGATCCAGGCCTTCGGCGAGGTGGTGATCGGCGGCAACTACGTGGTCGGCGCCGTGGTGTTCGCCATCCTGATGATCATCAACTTCGTGGTGGTCACCAAGGGTGCAGGGCGCATTTCCGAGGTGAGCGCGCGTTTCACCCTGGACGCCATGCCCGGCAAGCAGATGGCCATCGACGCCGACCTCAATGCCGGCCTGATCGACCAGGCCGAGGCCAAGCGGCGCCGTGCCGAGGTGGCCCAGGAGGCCGACTTCTACGGTTCGATGGACGGTGCCTCGAAGTTCGTCCGCGGCGACGCCGTGGCCGGCCTGCTGATTCTCTTCATCAACCTCATCGGCGGCATTGCCATCGGCGTGCTGCAGCACGACCTGGCCTTTGCCGAGGCCGGGCGCATCTACACCCTGCTGACCATCGGCGACGGCCTGGTGGCGCAGATCCCCTCGCTGCTGCTGTCCACCGCCGCCGCCATCATGGTCACCCGGGTCTCCACTTCCGAAGATATGGGGGCCCAGGTCAGCCGACAGATGTTCGCCTCGCCCAAGGCCCTGGCCGTGTCGGCAGCGATCATGATCACCATGGGCCTGGTGCCGGGCATGCCGCACGTACCTTTCATCGGTCTCGGCCTGATCGCGGCCGGCGCGGCCTACTGGATTGCCAACAAGCAGCGCAAGGTCAAGGAGGAGGAGGTCAAGGAGGTCAAGCGCCAGCAGGAGCTGCTGCCGGCGCAGAAGGCCCAGGAGGTCAAGGAGCTGGGCTGGGACGACGTCACCCCGGTGGACATGGTAGGCCTGGAGGTCGGCTACCGCCTGATCCCGCTGGTGGATCGCAACCAGGGGGGGCAGTTGCTGGCGCGGATCAAGGGCGTGCGCAAGAAGCTGTCGCAGGAGATGGGCTTCCTGATGCCGTCGGTACATATCCGCGACAACCTCGACCTGTTGCCCAATGCCTATCGCCTGACCCTGATGGGCGTCAGCGTGGCCGAGGCCGAGGTGTATCCGGAGCGCGAACTGGCGATCAACCCCGGCCAGGTGTTCGGCACCCTCAACGGCATCGCCGCCAAGGATCCGGCGTTCGGCCTGGAAGCGGTGTGGATCGACCCGAGCCAGCGCGACCAGGCGCAGTCGCTCGGCTACACGGTGGTGGATGCCAGCACCGTGGTCGCCACCCACCTCAACCAGGTCCTGCACAAGCATGCCCATGAGCTGATCGGCCATGAGGAGGTGCAGCAGTTGCTGCAGCTGCTGGCCAAGACCTCGCCGAAGCTGGCCGAGGAGCTGGTGCCGGGCATGGTCTCGCTGTCGACCCTGCTCAAGGTGCTGCAGGCGCTGCTGCAGGAGCAGGTGCCGGTGCGCGATATCCGCAGCATCGCCGAGGCCATCTCCAATGTCGCCGGCAAGAGTCAAGATCCCGCCGCGATGGTCGCCGCGGTTCGCGTCGCACTGGCCCGTGCAATCGTGCAAAGCATTGTGGGACTAGAGCCGGAGCTGCCTGTGATCACTCTGGAGCCCAGGTTGGAACAGTTATTGCTCAATAGCCTGCAGAAGGCCGGTCAGGGCTCTGAGGATGGCATCCTCCTCGAACCCGGAATGGCCGAGAAGCTGCAACGCTCCCTGGTGGAAGCGGCGCAGCGCCAGGAAATGCTCGGCAAGCCGGTGATCCTGCTGGTGGCCGGCCCGGTCCGGGCGATGCTGTCGCGATTCGCGCGGCTCGCCGTACCCAACATGCATGTACTGGCCTACCAGGAAATACCGGACAACAAGCAGGTCACGATCGTCGCCACGGTCGGCCAGAACTGAGGGTTCTAAGCCATGCAAGTCAAACGCTTCTTCGCCGCCGATATGCGTACCGCCATGAAGCTGGTGCGTGACGAACTGGGCGCCGACGCCGCCATCATCGGCAACCGCCGCGTGGCCGGCGGCGTGGAGCTGACCGCGGCGCTGGACTACCAGCCGGCCACCCCGGCGCGTACGCCCAACCCGGCGCTGGAGGCCGAGCTGCGCAAGACCCAGGCGAAGATCGCCAATGCCCAGGCCGAGCTGACCATCCGCGCGGTGGCCGACGAGCGCAAGGATCGCCAGCTGTTCGCCAACGAATCGCTGATCGCTCCCGAGCTGCCGGCCACTGCGGTCAAGGTGCAGCGCCCGGTGGCCGCTCCGCAGGCTGCCAGCAAGCCGACCGCCGCCGCGGTCGACCAGCGCGCCCTGGATGCCATGCGCTTCGAGCTGCACGGTCTGCGTGAACTGATCGAGGTGCAGTTGGGCTCCATCGCCTGGGGCCAGCTGCAGAACCGCAAGCCGCAGCAGGCCAACCTGTGGCGTCGCCTGCAGCGCATGGGCCTGTCCGCCGAGCTGTCCAAGGCGCTGCTGGAGCGCGTGGCCAAGGTCGCCGATCCGCGCCAGGCCTGGCGCATGCTGCTGGCCCATCTGGCCCATGCGATCAAGACCCCGGCGGTCGAGCCGCTGGAGGAGGGCGGGGTGATCGCCCTGGTCGGCCCGGCCGGCATGGGCAAGACCACCACCCTGGCCAAGATGGCCGCGCGCTACGTGCTGAAGTACGGCTCGCAGAGCATCGCCCTGGTCAGCATGGACAGCTTCCGTATCGGCGCCCAGGAGCAGATCAAGACCCTCGGCCGCATCCTCAACGTTTCCGTGACCCAGGTCGATCCGGGCCAGTCGCTGATCCAGGCCCTGGCACCGCTGGCGCGCAAGAAGGTGATCCTGATCGACACCGCCGGCCTGCCGGGCAACGACCCGGCCCTGCGCCTGCAGCTGGAGAGCCTGGCTGCGCGCGGCCTGAAGGCGAAGAACTACCTGGTGCTGGCTGCCACCAGCCAGGCCCAGGTGCTCAAGGCCGCCTATCACAGCTACAAGCAGTGCGGCCTGGCCGGCTGCATCCTGAGCAAGGTGGACGAGGCGGCCAATCTAGGTGAAGTTCTGGGGCTGGCCATCAGCCAGCATCTCCCGGTAGCCTATCTGGCTGACGGGCCGAAGATTCCGGACGATCTGCAGGTACCGCGCAGCCACCAGTTGGTGAGTCGCGCCGTGAGCCTGCAGACCGAGGAAGATCCGAGCGAGGAAGCCATGGCCGACATGTTTGCCGGCTTCTACCACCCGCGTCGCGCGGGGTAGGGCAGGCGGTGGCGCGCAAGGCGTTCTAGTGTGTAGGAACAGGTCGGTGTAGTTGCCCGACCAGCCCAGACCAGGCAAGACAAGGTAAGAGAAGAACATGGGTAGTATGCATCCCGTACAGGTGATCGCAGTCACTGGCGGCAAGGGCGGCGTCGGCAAGACCAACGTGTCGGTGAATCTGTCGCTGGCGCTGGCCGACCTCGGTCGCCGGGTCATGCTGATGGACGCCGACCTGGGCCTGGCCAACGTCGACGTACTGCTCGGCCTGACGCCCAAGCGCACCCTGGCCGATGTGATAAACGGCGAGTGCGACCTCAAGGACGTGCTGCTGCAAGGGCCCGGCGGCATCCGCATCGTGCCCGCGGCATCCGGTACGCAGAGCATGGTGCAGCTGTCGCCGGTACAGCATGCCGGCCTGATCCAGGCCTTCAGCGACATCAGCGACAACCTTGATGTGCTGGTAATCGACACCGCCGCCGGCATCGGCGACGGCGTGGTCAGCTTCGTCCGTGCCGCCCAGGAGGTGCTGGTGGTGGTCTGCGACGAGCCGACCTCGATCACCGACGCCTACGCGCTGATCAAGCTGCTCAACCGCGATTACGGCATGAACCGCTTCCGCGTCCTGGCCAACATGGCCCACAGCCCGCAGGAAGGGCGCAACCTCTTTGCTAAACTGACCAAGGTGACCGATCGCTTCCTCGATGTGGCCTTGCAGTACGTGGGCGCCGTTCCCTACGACGAATCCGTCCGCAAGGCCGTGCAGAAACAGCGCGCGGTGTACGAAGCCTTCCCGCGCTCGAAATGCGCACTGGCGTTCAAGGCGATTGCCCAGAAAGTCGACACCTGGCCGCTTCCGGCCAACCCGCGCGGCCATCTGGAGTTCTTCGTCGAGCGTCTGGTGCAGCAGCCGATCGCGGGGACGGCCGTATGACAGCAGCCAGTGGACTTCGCATGTACAACAAGGCGCAAGCGCAGGATTCCCAGCACCAGCTGATCGAGCGATACGCGCCGCTGGTCAAGCGCATCGCCTATCACCTGCTGGCGCGCCTGCCGGCCAGCGTGCAGGTCGACGATCTGATGCAGGCCGGCATGATCGGCCTGCTGGAGGCCTCGAAGAAATACGATGGCAGCAAGGGCGCCAGCTTCGAGACCTACGCCGGCATCCGCATCCGTGGCGCCATGCTCGACGAGGTGCGCAAGGGTGACTGGGCACCGCGCTCGGTCCACCGCAACAGCCGCATGGTCAGCGATGCCATCCGCGCAATCGAGGCCAGAACCGGTCGAGACGCTAAAGATCAAGAGGTTGCGGCCGAACTCCAATTGAGTCTCGAGGATTACTACGGCATCCTTGGCGACACTCAGGGGAGCCGCCTGTTCAGCTTCGACGACCTGATGCAGGACGGCGAGCATGGCGGTTTGCTCGAGGATGCCAGTAGCCACAGCGGTCCCCTGCACGGCCTGGAAGACGAGCGTTTCCAGGCGGCGCTGGCCGATGCCATCGCCCACCTGCCGGAGCGCGAGCGGCTGGTGCTGGCGCTGTACTACGACGAAGAATTGAATTTGAAGGAAATCGGCGAAGTTCTGGGGGTCAGCGAGTCCCGGGTCAGCCAGTTGCACAGCCAGTGCGCCGCCCGTTTGCGCGCACGTCTGGGTGAGTGGCGGGCCAGCTGACGAAGAGCCGGTTTCAAGATTTGCGACGTCCCGGGGTGCCGGTGGCGTTTAGGACTGTACGGAGGTCGACTTGGACAAGAACATGAAAATCCTCATCGTTGACGATTTCTCGACGATGCGACGGATCATCAAGAACCTCCTGCGTGATCTGGGGTTCACCAACACGGCCGAGGCCGACGACGGCAATACGGCCCTGCCCATGCTGCAGAGCGGTAGTTTCGACTTCCTGGTGACCGACTGGAACATGCCCGGCATGACCGGTATCGACCTGCTGCGCGCGGTGCGTGCGGACGAGCGCCTGAAGAATCTGCCGGTGCTGATGGTGACCGCCGAGGCCAAGCGCGAACAGATCATCGAGGCCGCCCAGGCTGGCGTGAATGGCTATGTCGTCAAGCCGTTCACCGCCCAGGTGCTGAAGGAGAAGATCGAGAAGATCTTCGAACGGGTTAACGGCTGATGATCGCCGCGAGGGCGCTATGGCACACGATGATTCACACCTGGGCGAACTCGAATCGACCCTGAAGGCGCATGCCACCCAACTCGTCGAGAGCCTGGAGAAGGGCCGTTTCGGCGAGGCGGTCAGCCTGATCCACGAGCTCAACAAGGCGCGCGACCACGGCCTGTATCAGGAAGTCGGCAAGCTCACCCGCGAACTGCACAACTCGATCGTCAACTTCCAGATCGACCCGCGCAATCCGCACGCGCAGGAGATCTCGCAGATCACCGACGCCACCGAGCGCTTGTCCTATGTGGTGCAGATGACCGAGAAAGCGGCCAACCGCACCATGGACCTGGTCGAGCAGAGTGCGCCGCTGGTCAACGACCTGGGCGATGAGGCACAGGCCCTGTCTGCCGACTGGGGCAAGTTCATGCGCCGCGAGATGGGCGCCGACGCTTTCCGCGACCTGGCCAAGCGCATCGAACTCTTCCTCGCTCGCAGCGAGCGTGACAGCCAGCGTCTGTCCGGCTACCTCAACGACATTCTCTTGGCCCAGGATTTCCAGGATCTCACCGGGCAGGTGATCAAGCGCGTGACCCAGCTGGTCACCGAAGTGGAGCGCGACCTGCTCAAGCTGATGCTGATGGCCAGCCATGTCGACCGCTTCGCCGGTATCGAGCATGACCTGGAGGCGCTGCGTGCCGAGCAAGAACAACAAAAAGAGCCTTCCAAGGGTGAAGGTCCGCAGATTCATGCCGATAAGCGTGATGACGTCGCGTCCAGCCAGGACGATGTCGACGACCTGCTGTCCAGCCTTGGATTTTAGGGCTCTAGAAGAGCCTTTGGAGCGCACCGATGAGCTTCGACGCCGATGAAGAAATCCTCCAGGACTTCCTGGTAGAGGCCGGCGAAATTCTTGAGCTGCTGTCCGAGCAACTGGTCGAGCTGGAGAGCCGGCCGGATGACATGGACCTGCTCAATGCCATCTTCCGTGGTTTCCACACGGTCAAGGGTGGCGCCGGCTTCCTCCAGCTCAATGAGCTGGTGGAGTGCTGTCACATCGCGGAGAACGTCTTCGACATCCTGCGCAAGGGTGAGCGGCGGGTCACTGCCGAGCTGATGGACGTGGTCCTGCAGGCGCTGGATGCGGTCAACGAAATGTTCAGTCAGGTGCGCGAACGCACCGAGCCGACCCCGGCCACTCCCGAGCTGCTGGCCGCGCTGGCACGCCTGGCCGAACCGGAGAGCGCCGACGAGCAGGCTGCCGAGCCTGAGCCTGAGCCCGAGCCGGTGGCCGAAGCGGCACCCGGTGGCGATATCACCGACAGTGAGTTCGAGCAGCTGCTCGATGCCATCGGCGACCAGCCGGCTGCCGAGACTCCCGCCGCAGGCGGTGGCGACGAGATCACCGATGACGAGTTCGAGGCGCTGCTCGACCAGCTGCACGGCAAGGGCAAGTTCGCCGGCGCGGCCGAAGAGGCCCCGGTAGCCAAAGCGGCGGCCCCGGCTGCTGCATCCGCTGCTGACGAGATCACCGACGACGAGTTCGAGGCGCTGCTCGACCAGCTGCACGGCAAGGGCAAGTTCGCCGGCGCCGTGGAAGAGGCCCCCGCAGCCAAAGCGGCAGCCCCAGCTGCTCCGGTTGCGGCGAGCGGTGGCGACGAGATCACCGATGACGAGTTCGAGGCGCTGCTCGACCAGCTGCATGGCAAGGGCAAGTTCGCCGGCGCCGTGGAAGAGGCGCCTGCAATCAAAGCGGCGACCCCGGCGCCTGCAGCCAAGAAGGTGGAGCCGGCCAAGCCCGTGGCTGCCAAACCCGCAGCCAAGCCCGAGCCCGCCAAGCCGACACCCGCCGCGGCTCCTGCCGCTGCGGCCGCCGCCCCCAGCGAGGCGGAAACCACGGTGCGCGTCGATACCGCACGCCTGGACGAGATCATGAACATGGTCGGCGAGCTGGTGCTGGTGCGTAACCGCCTGGTGCGCCTGGGCCTGAACAGCGGCGACGAGGCCATGGCTAAGGCCGTGTCCAACCTCGATGTGGTCACCGCGGACCTGCAGACCTCGGTCATGAAGACCCGCATGCAGCCGATCAAGAAGGTCTTCGGCCGCTTTCCGCGCCTGGTTCGCGACCTGGCGCGCAACCTGAAGAAAGAGATCAACCTGGAGCTGGTCGGCGAAGAAACCGACCTCGACAAGAACCTGGTCGAGGCCCTCGCCGACCCGTTGGTGCACCTGGTGCGCAACGCCGTCGACCATGGCATCGAGAGCCCCGAGGAACGCGAGGCCGCAGGCAAGGCGCGGGCTGGCCGCGTGGTGCTGTCGGCCGAGCAGGAGGGCGACCACATCCTGTTGTCGATCTCCGACGACGGCAAGGGCATGGACCCGGAGATCCTCCGCGCCAAGGCGGTGGAGAAGGGGCTGCTGGACAAGGACGCGGCCGATCGCCTGAGCGAGACCGAGTGCTACAACCTGATCTTCGCCCCGGGCTTCTCGACCAAGACCGAAATTTCCGACGTGTCCGGCCGCGGTGTTGGCATGGATGTGGTGAAGACCAAGATTTCCCAGCTCAACGGCATCATCAACGTGCACTCGGCCAAGGGCCAGGGCTCGAAGATCGTCATCAAGGTGCCGCTGACCCTGGCGATCATGCCGACCCTGATGGTGATGCTGGGCAACCAGGCCTTCGCCTTCCCGCTGGTCAACGTCAACGAGATCTTCCACCTCGACCTGTCGCGCACCAACGTGGTGGACGGCCAGGAAGTGGTCATCGTGCGCGACAAGGCGCTGCCGCTGTTCTACCTCAAGCGCTGGCTGGTCAATGGCGCGGTCGACGAGGAGCAGCGCGAGGGACATGTGGTCATCCTCACCGTTGGCAGCCAGCGCATCGGCTTCGTGGTCGACCAGCTGGTGGGCCAGGAGGAGGTGGTGATCAAGCCGCTGGGCAAGATGCTGCAGGGCACCCCGGGCATGTCCGGCGCTACCATTACCGGTGACGGGCGCATCGCCCTGATTCTCGACGTGCCGAGCATGCTCAAGCGCTACGCGCGTCGTATCTGATCGTTCGCGGCTGGCTCGGCCAGTCCCTCTGGAGTGTTTATGGCAGTCAAGGTCCTGGTGGTGGATGATTCCGGCTTTTTCCGCCGCCGGGTCTCGGAGATTCTCTCCGCCGACCCCGATATTCAGGTGGTTGGTACCGCCACCAACGGTCGCGAGGCCATCGATCAGGCACTGGCGCTGAAGCCGGACGTGATCACCATGGACTACGAGATGCCGATGATGGATGGCATCACGGCGGTCAAGAACATCATGCAGCGCTGCCCGACCCCGGTACTGATGTTCTCCTCGCTGACCCACGAGGGCGCCCGCGTCACCCTCGATGCGCTGGATGCCGGCGCGGTGGACTACCTGCCGAAGAACTTCGAGGACATCTCGCGCAACCCAGAGAAGGTCAAGGCGCTGCTGTGCGAGAAAGTCCATACCATCGCCCGCAGCAACCGGCGTTACAGTACTTTCAGCAGTCCCGCGGCCAGCCCGGCGCCGGCTGCCGCGCCCCAGGCAACAGCGCGTAGTAGCGCCACACCCGCCGCGGCCCCTTCCAGCCGGCCCAGCGTGGCACCGGCGACTCCGGCTCAGGGTGCGGCGCCAAAGCGCAAGTCCTACAAGCTGGTGGCCATCGGTACTTCCACCGGTGGCCCGGTGGCCCTGCAGCGCGTACTGACCCAGCTGCCGGCCAATTTTCCGGCGCCCATCGTGCTTATCCAGCACATGCCGGCAGCCTTTACCAAGGCTTTTGCCGAGCGCCTGGACAAACTGTGCCGGATCAGTGTGAAGGAAGCCGAGGATGGCGATGTGCTGCGTCCTGGCCTGGCCCTGCTGGCGCCCGGTGGCAAGCAGATGATGGTCGATCCGCGCGGTGCGGTGCGCATCCTGCCGGGTGATGAGCGTCTCAACTACAAACCCTGCGTCGACATCACCTTCGGCTCGGCGGCCAAGTCGTTCAGCGACAAGGTGCTGGCCGTGGTGCTCACCGGCATGGGCGCCGATGGCCGCGAGGGTGCGCGCCTGCTCAAGCAGAGCGGCAGCCAGGTGTGGGCCCAGGACGAGGCCAGCTGCGTGATCTATGGCATGCCCATGGCGGTGGTCAAGGCCAACCTGGCCGACGCCGTGTACGGCCTCGACGAGATCGGCCGGCACCTGGCCGAGGCCTGCGTCTGATGGATGTACTCAGCCTCATCGGCGTCATCCTCGCCTTCGTCGCCATCATCGGCGGCAACTACCTGGAAGGCGGGCATGCTGGCGCGTTGGTCAACGGCCCTGCGGCACTGATCGTGATCGGCGGTACCCTGGGTGCCGCCTTCATCCAGGCGCCGATGGCGGTTTTCAAGCGCGCGCTGGCGATCCTGCGCTGGATCATCTTCCCGCCGCGCATCGACCTGGCCGGTGGCATCAACAGCGTGGTGGCCTGGAGCATGACCGCGCGCAAGGAGGGCCTGCTGGGCCTCGAGTCGGTGGCCGACATCGAGACCGACCCCTATGCGCGCAAGGGCCTGCAGCTGCTGGTGGACGGTGCCGAGCCGGAGGCCATCCGCAGCATCCTCGAAGTCGACCTGTATACCCAGGAGGCCCGTGACATTCAGGCGGCCAAGGTCTACGAGAGCATGGGCGGCTATGCACCGACCATCGGTATCATCGGTGCGGTGATGGGCCTGATCCATGTGATGGGCAACCTGGCCGACCCGAGCAAGCTCGGCAGCGGTATCGCCGTAGCCTTCGTCGCCACCATCTACGGCGTCGCCTTCGCCAACCTGCTGCTGCTGCCGGTGGGCAACAAGCTCAAGGCCATTGCCATGCGTCAGTCGCGTTATCGCGAGATGCTGCTGGAAGGCATCCTGTCCATCGCCGAGGGTGAGAACCCCCGTTCCATCGAGCTGAAGCTGCAAGGCTTCATGGACTGACGGGGTAGGGCGCATGGCCCGGCGGCGCAATCACGAAGAGCACGAGAATCACGAACGCTGGCTGGTGTCCTACGCGGACTTCATCACCCTGCTGTTCGCTTTCTTCGTGGTGATGTACTCGATCTCCTCGATCAACGAAGGCAAGTACAAGGTGCTGTCGGAGAGCCTGGTCGGGGTGTTCAGCGAGCCGGAGCGGGCGATCAAGCCGATTCCCATCGGCGACGAGAAGCCGCGCACCACCGAGCCCGACCGCTCGATGATCGAGGACAATCCCAACGGCAGCGCCAGCGAGGAGCCGAGCGACCCACTGCAGGAGATCGCCTCCAGCATGCGCGATGCCTTCGGCGATCTGATCGCCTCCGAGCAGCTGACCGTGCGCGGCAATGAGCTGTGGGTGGAGATCGAACTGAATTCCAGTCTGCTGTTCCCCAGCGGCGACGCGGTGCCCAACGAGACGGCCTTCACTTTGATCGAGAAGGTGGCGAAGATCCTCGCGCCCTACGAGAACCCGATCCACGTGGAGGGCTTCACCGATAACCTGCCGATCAATACCGCGCAGTTCCCCAGCAACTGGGAGCTGTCCACCGCGCGGGCGGCCAGCATAGTGCGGATGCTGGCGATGGACGGGGTCAACCCGGGGCGTCTGGCGGCGGTCGGCTATGGCGAGTTCCAGCCGGTGGCCGACAATGCCACCGAGGAGGGGCGCTCGCGCAACCGCCGGGTGGTGCTGGTGATCTCGCGCAATCTCGATGTTCGGCGCAGTATCAGCGGGGTCGGCAGTGCCAAGGCCCAGGCGGACCCCGCACTGCAGCGGGCTGGCACGCAATCTGCACCGCCAGCTCCAGTGGCGGCGCCGGTGACCGGTCCCGCCAATATTTCGACGCCTGCGCCATGAGGCGCCTATCAGTTCTCGGTAAGGCATGACCGCGCCGGGAGGACGATGACGATGAAAGTCTGGGCAGTAGCCAATCAAAAAGGTGGGGTCGGCAAGACCACCACGTCCATCGCCCTGGCGGGCCTGCTGGCCGATGCCGGCAAGCGCGTGGTGGTGGTCGACCTCGATCCGCATGGGTCGATGACCAGCTATTTCGGCCACGATCCGGATACCCTGGAGCACAGCAACTACGACCTGTTCCTGCACCAGGGCAATGTGCCGCGGGACCTGCCGGCCAGTCTGCTGCTGCCGACCAGCCACGAGAGCATTGCCTTGCTGCCGTCCAGCACCGCGCTGGCCACCCTGGAGCGCCAGTCGCCGGGGCAGAGCGGTCTGGGGCTGGTCATCGCCAAAAGCCTGGCGCAGCTGTGGGACAAGTTCGATCATGCCATCATCGACAGTCCGCCGTTGCTCGGCGTGCTGATGGTCAATGCCCTGGCCGCCAGCCAGCAGCTGGTGATTCCGGTACAGACCGAGTTTCTCGCCGTGAAGGGCCTGGAACGTATGGTCAACACCCTCAACATGGTCAACCGCTCGCGCAAGCAGGCCTTGCCCTACACCATAGTGCCGACCCTGTTCGACCGCCGCACCCAGGCCTCGCTGAACACCCTGCGGGTGTTGCGCAACGCCTATCCCGAGCACCTGTGGCAGGCCTACATCCCGGTCGACACCCGCCTGCGCGATGCCAGCCGCGCCGGGCTCACGCCCTCGCAGTTCGACGGCAACAGCCGTGGCGTGATCGCCTATCGTGCGCTGCTCAAGCATTTGCTGGCCGGCCAGCCGGCCGCTCAGGTAGCCTGAGGGAGCCGGCTATGCTCAACAAACCTGTTCAAGTCAGCGCCCAGACCTGCCGATAGGCTGTACAGACCTCTTTCGTGGAACGCCCTATGAGTCGCACCGCCGTCCCCGCCACCCGCTCCCAGCAGGCCCTGCAGTCCTATCTGGACGCCCTGCTGCAGGAGGCGGCTGCCGAGCTGGAACAGAGCGTCGACATCGATGAATTCGAGGCTGCGGTGCTCGAGGAGCAGGTGCGCGACGCGCGCCGCGACGAGCCGCGCCCGGTCCTGGCCCGCCCCCTGGCGCTGGCCGAGGCCAGGCCCGCGGTGCTGCCGACCATCGAGCTGCCCATGCCGGTGGTGCAGGAACCCGCCGCACCGGTGGTCCAGGTTGTCGAGCCGCAGCCTACTGTGGTGCAGGCGGAGCTTCCGGCTGCCGCAGTCAGTTTCGACGGCCGGCCGAGCTGGGCCGAGGAGCCGTTCGAGTGCCTGCTGTTCGACGTCGCCGGCCTGACCCTTGCGGTACCGCTGGTGTGCCTGGGCAGCATCTACCCGCTGGCGGGCGCCGAGCTGACCCCGCTGTTCGGCCAGCCGGACTGGTTCCTCGGCATACTGCCGTGCCAGGCCGGCAACCTGAAGGTACTGGATACCGCGCGCTGGGTGATGCCCGAGCGCTACCGCGATGATTTCCGCGAGGGCCTGCAGTACGTGATCTCCGTCGAGGGCTACGAATGGGGCCTGGCGGTGCACCAGGTCAGCCGCTCGATCCGCCTGCAGCCGAGCGAGATCAAGTGGCGCAGCCAGCGCTCGCAACGCCCCTGGCTGGCCGGTACGGTGATCGAACACATGTGTGCGCTGCTGGACGTCTCGGCCCTGGCCGAGCTGATCGCCAGTGGCGCCACGCGCAACGGGGCGGCCCGCCCGCACTGAAGCGGCCGGCGCTCTATAGTTAATGACAAGCGGGCTCACCCGCGAACGCCGCCAAGGGCGGCAATCAGACCGAGGCTAGGGACATGAAGAAAACGTCAGCGCAAGGTTCCGAAGATCCTATCCTGCAGTGGGTAACCTTCCGCCTGGATAACGAGACCTACGGCATCAACGTGATGCAGGTGCAGGAAGTCCTGCGCTACACCGAGATCGCCCCGGTTCCGGGCGCGCCGGCCTATGTGCTGGGCATCATCAACCTGCGCGGCAACGTGGTCACGGTGATCGATACCCGCCAGCGCTTCGGCCTGTCGCCGGCGCCCGTGACCGACAACACCCGCATCGTCATCATCGAGGCGGACAAGCAGGTGGTGGGCATCCTGGTCGACAGCGTCGCCGAGGTGGTCTACCTGCGCCAGTCCGAGGTCGAGACCGCGCCGAACGTGGGCAACGAGGAGTCGGCCAAGTTCATCCAGGGCGTGTGCAACAAGAACGGCGAACTGCTCATCCTGGTCGAGCTGGACAAGATGATGTCCGAGGAAGAGTGGTCTGAGCTGGAGAGCATCTGACCCATGTTGGAGATCGCGGTGGCCGTGCTCGGCCTGTTCTGCGTGCTGCTCGCAGGCTTCTGCTACCAGCTGTCGCTGAAGCTGCGCCAGCAGGCCGAGCTGCAGAAGGAGCGTGACGCCCTCCGCGATCAGCGGCTCAAGGAGGTGAGCCGGCGCCTGGATGCCTACCTGACCGGCAGCATCCGCATGGGCGAGGAGCTGCACGAGCTGCGCCGCATCGTCGCACCGCTGCCAGACAAGCTCAGCCAGATGGAGCAGCGCGATCCCTCCAGCCTGTCCTTCACCCAGGCCGCGCGCCTGGTGGGGATGGGCGCCAGCGTCGACGACCTGACCCACTCCTGCGGCCTCAGCCAGGCCGAGGCCGAGCTGGTCAGTCGCTTGCACCAGGCGCAGAAGCAGCGCGGCTGAGCTGCCTTACTCCCTTCCGTTCTTACCTTTCCGGTGGCCCGCGCTATTGATTCCAAGCGCGGCGCACCCCTCTACCTAAGCTGAATGCATGGGGCCGGCTTCCGAGGAGGTCCACTATGCGTTTTGCACTGATGTTGCTGTTGTGCCTGGTCGTGCCGAATCTGGAGGCCAGCGAGGCGCCGCTGGAAGTCAGGGGGGCCACCACGGTGAACGCGGCGCAGGCGCGCCAGCTCTACGAGCTCGGCGTGCTGTTCATCGATGTACGGCCGGCCCGCGAGTGGAGCTGGGGCCACGTGCATGGTGCCCTGCACATGGCGCTGGACGGGCGTTTCGCCGACCTGGCCCAGCCTGACTGGCCGCGTGGCATGCCGATGGTGCTGTACTGCGACAGTGAGGTCTGCCCGCAGGGCGCCGAGGCCGCGCGCCGCGCCGTGGGCTGGGGCTATCAGCAGGTGTACTACTTCCGCTCCGGCTACTTCGCCTGGCAGTTGCTGGACTTTCCCCAGGGCAAGGGCAGCGCGGGTGAGCTGATCGCCTTCATTCCCGGGGCGCCGCCAACAGCGGCGGGGCCGGACTGACCCGGTCTGGCGTGACGTCGCGCTCCGCCGGATTCTCGACGAAACCGTCCGGGCGCTTGCCCTTCAGGTACCAGGCGAAGGCGATGATCTCGGCGATGCTGCGGTACAGCGGCTCGGGGATCGCATCGCCCAGTTCCAGGCGAGCCAGCAGGCGCACCAGCTCGGCATTCTCGTAGATCGGCACCTCGTACTCGCGGGCGATGGCCAGGATGGCTTCCGCCAGTTCATCGTCGCCCTTGGCGGTCAGGCTGGGGGCGCTGGCGCCGTCGTAGGAGAGGGCGATGGCCTGGCGTGGTGCTTTGTGCTTCATGCGGTCTCGTCCACCCAGCGCTGTTCCAGATGAGTCTTCGGCCCTTGTGGCGGCATGCCCTGGCGACAGCTCAGCTCGCCGACCTCCAGGCCAGCGCCCTGCAGGCGCTGGCGCAGGTTGTCCAGTTCGCGGTCGATCAGCTGCGCGGTGTCGGCACGCTCGGCCCACAGCTGGCTGGACAGGCTGCCGCGCAGCAGCTGTGCCTGCACCTGCAGCGGCCCCAGGGGATCGAGGTCGAAAGCCAGCTCGATGCGCCACAGGGTTTCCTTCTGCTCCTTGCCGCCCTGCGCGCCGGACTCCTCGCGCTGCAGCTTGACCTGCAGGGGTACCACGTCCTGCTGGTTGCGCATCGGCAGCTCCAGCTGCCAGGTGGTCAGCAGGTTGCCTTCCGGGGTCACCTGGGTCTGCGCCAGGCTCGACAGCTGGTGGGTCTGCAGGCGCGACACGGCGGCCGCGGCCAGCTTGAGCAGGGTTTCCAGGTCGGCCTCTTCGTCCATTGACTGCAGCAGGCGCGAGGGCAGGGGGAAGCTCATGGCCTGCTGCCGCAGGCTGGCCTGGCCGAGTGCGCCCAGGGCATTGCGGAGGAAGCTGGGCAGGGCCTGCGCCAGGGCATTGCCGGCGTTGGCCGAGGGTAGGGCAGCACTGCCAGGCAGGCTGGGCAGCAGCTGGGCGACCAGGCGCAGCAGGTTGGCCTTGAGATCCTGCGGCAGCTGCTGGGTCTGGCCGCCGAGCAGCTTGGCTTCGAGGAACACGCCGCTCTGCTCCATGGCCTTGGCCAGGCCGTCGGCGCTACCCAGCTGCTTGCCGTCGGGCAGCAGGCCGAGCAGCTTGTCGATGCTGGCGCGCAGTTCGGTCGGCAGGCCATCCTGCCGGGCCATGCCCTGTAGGCCCTTGAACAGGCCCTCCAGCGAGCCCTGGCGACCTTGCTGGGCCGCCAGTTGTTGGCCCAGCACCAGTTGGTCCAGGCGGCCGCTCAGGGGCAGGAATCCGAGGCTCTGGCTGCCTTGTACCTGGGCGGTGAGCAGGCTGCCCAGCGGCAGCGGCAATGGCGTCTCGACGCTCAGCTTGCTGCCGGCCAGTGGCGTGTTGAGCAGGTTGACCACTACCCGGTACAGGACCTGCTGGGCCTTGAGCTGGGCGAGCTGCTCACGGGCCTCGACCTTGCCCTGCAGCAAGGTGCCGACCGGCAGCTGCTCCAGGTCCAGACTGGTCAGCAGCTTGCTGTCGCCGCCCTGCAGGGCCAGCGCCAGGCGTGTTTCCGACAGCGCGGTGACGGCCAGCGCGGTGCCCTGGGCCAGTGGCCGTGGGCTGCTGGCCTGCAGGGTGGCCTGCTTGCCGCTATCCAGCGTCAGCTTGAGTAGCAGTTGGAAGCTTTGCGCGGTTTCCTTGGCGGCCAGCACCTCGGCCTTGGCGGTTTCGCCGGCGGCCAGCAGGCCTTCCAGGGGCTGCAGTAGCTTCACCGCCAGGTCGGCGGCGCTGACTTGGGCGGGGCGAACGGCCGCTGGCGTCGCGGGGAGCGGGCGAGGACTGCTGATTTCTGCCATGGCCGGGTTACACCCTGTCAAAAAGCCGGCTTCGGAGGGCGAAGCCCGGCATGTATAATGCCGTCCCGTTCGGGCTGGCTATGCGGTCAACTTGCCACAGTATAGCGGCCAGCCCCCCTCCGACTTGAACCCCTGCGGGACGCCATGCAGTGACCAGTCCACGACTCCAAGCCGTTGCCCTCGCCTGCGAGCGGGACTGGCGCCTGCTCTTCGACGGCCTGGAACTGGACCTCGCCGGTGGCACCCTGCTGCAGGTGGCCGGGCCCAACGGCAGCGGCAAGACCAGCCTGCTGCGCCTGCTCGCCGGGCTGATGCAGCCGACCGCTGGCGACGTGCTGCTGAACGGCAAGCCGCTGGCCCGCCAGCATGGCGAACTGGGCCGTAGCCTGCTGTGGATCGGCCACGCCGCCGGGATCAAGGGCCTGCTCACCGCCGAGGAAAACCTGGCCTGGCTCTGCGCCCTGCATCAGCCGGCCACCCGCGAGGCGATCTGGCAGGCGCTGGAGGCGGTGGGCCTGCGCGGCTTCGAGGATGTGCCCTGTCACACCCTGTCTGCCGGTCAGCAGCGCCGCGTGGCTCTGGCCCGGCTGTACCTGGGCGCGCCGCCGCTGTGGATTCTCGACGAACCCTTCACCGCCCTCGATAAGCAGGGCGTGGTGCAGCTGGAGGCCCATCTGGCGGCGCATTGCGAGCAGGGTGGCCTGGTGGTGCTGACCACCCACCACAGCCTGCAGCAGACCCCCTCTGGTTATCGGGTACTCGACCTGGGGCAGCGCAGCGTATGAACAACGTCTTCCTCCTGCTGCTGGCCCGCGAGTCGCGCCTGCTGTTCCGCCGCCCGGCCGAGCTGGCCAACCCGCTGGTGTTCTTCGCCATCGTCATCGCCCTGTTCCCGCTGGCGGTCGGCCCGGAGACCAATCTGTTACAGACCTTGTCGCCCGGGCTGATCTGGGTTGCGGCGCTGCTGGCCGTGCTGCTCTCGCTGGACGGGCTGTTCCGCAGCGATTTCGAGGATGGCTCGCTGGAGCAGTGGGTCCTTTCGTCGCACCCGCTGCCCCTTCTGGTGCTGGCCAAGGTGCTGGCACACTGGCTGTTCTCGGGGCTGGCGTTGGTGCTGCTGGCGCCGCTGCTGGCCTTGATGCTCGGCTTGCCGGGGCGCTGCCTGCCGGTACTGCTGCTGTCGCTGCTGCTCGGCACCCCGGTGCTGAGCCTGCTCGGCGCAGTGGGCGCGGCGCTGACTGTCGGTCTCAAACGCGGTGGCCTGCTGCTGGCCCTGCTGATACTGCCGCTGTATATCCCGGTGCTGATCCTCGGAAGCGGGGCGCTGCAGGCGGCTCTGCAAGGATTGCCGGCGACCGGCCACCTGTTGTGGCTGGCCAGCCTGACCGCCCTGGCGGTCACCCTGACACCCTTTGCAATCGGCGCCGGGCTGAAGATCAGCGTCGGCGAATAACCAAGAGTTGGCGTGAAGATGAAGTGGACTTGGTTCCATCAATGGGGTTCGCCCAAGTGGTTCTACGAACGTAGCGGCCGCTGGCTGCCGTGGCTGGCCGCCGCCGCCGTTCTGCTGCTGGTGGTCGGCATCGCCTGGGGCCTGGCCTTCGCGCCACCGGAGAAGTACCAGGGCAACAGCTACCGGATCATCTACATCCACGTACCGGCGGCCTTCCTCGCCCAGTCCTGCTACCTGTTGATGGCGGTGGCCGGCCTGGTCGGCCTGGTGTGGAAGATGAAGCTGGCCGACGTCGCCCTGCAGCAGGCCGCGCCGATCGGCGCCTGGCTGTGCTTCCTGGCGCTGGTCACCGGGGCCATCTGGGGCAAGCCGACCTGGGGCACCTACTGGGTGTGGGACGCGCGCCTGACCTCGATGCTGATCCTGCTGTTCCTCTATTTCGGCATCATCGCCCTGGGCAACGCCATCTCCAATCGTGACAGCGCGGCCAAGGCCTGCGCCGTACTGGCGCTGGTCGGCGCGGTGAATATCCCGATCATCCAGAAGTCGGTGGAGTGGTGGAACACCCTGCACCAGCCGGCCACCTTCAAGGTCACCGGCAAGGCCAGCATGAGCATGGAGATGTGGCTGCCGCTGCTGCTCTGCGTGCTCGGCTTCTACTGCTTCCTCGGCGCCGTGCTGCTCTATCGCATGCGCACCGAGGTGCTCAAGCGCGAGGCCCGCAGCAGCTGGGTGCGTGCCGAAGTGGCAAGGCTGGTGGAGGGCAGGGCATGAGTTTCGAATCCTTCGGCGAATTCCTCGCCATGGGCAACCATGGCCCCTACGTGTGGTCGGCCTACGCCATCAGCCTGGCGGTGCTGGCCATCAACGTCGCGCTGCCGATCCTCGCGCGCCGGCGTTATCTGCAAGACGAGGCGCGCCGTTTGCGCCGGGAGAAGCAACAGTGAACGCGGTCCGCAAGAAACGCCTGTATATCGTTCTGGCCATCCTGGTTGGCGTCTCCGCCGCCGTCGCCCTGGCGCTGACGGCGCTGCAGGAGAACATCAACCTGTTCTACACCCCGACCCAGATCGCCAATGGCGAGGCGCCCCAAGACACCCGCATCCGCGCCGGCGGCATGGTGGCCAAGGGCTCGGTCAAGCGTTCCGCCGACTCGTTGGACGTCGAGTTCGTGGTCACCGACTTCGCCAAGAATGTGACCATCCGCTACCGCGGCATCCTGCCGGACCTGTTCCGCGAGGAACAGGGCATAGTCGCCCTCGGCAAGCTGGGCGCGGACGGCGTTCTGGTGGCCGACGAGGTGCTGGCCAAGCACGACGAGAACTACATGCCGCCGGAAGTGACCAAGGCGCTCAAGGAGAGCGGTAAGCTGCCGGCCGACGCCGAGGTCAAGCCATGACTGCCGCTTTGATGATTCCGGAGCTGGGCCACCTGGCCCTGATCCTGGCGCTGTGTCTGGCCGTGGTGCAGTCGAGCCTGCCGCTGGTCGGCGCCTGGTTGGGCGACCGCCAGTGGATGGGCCTGGCCCAACCGGCGGCCTGGGGCCAGTTCGCCATGCTGGCCTTCGCCTTCGCCTGCCTGACCTGGGCCTTCATGGCCGACGACTTCTCCGTGGCCTACGTGGCGCAGAATTCCAACAGCGCCTTGCCCTGGTACTACAAGTTCAGCGCCGTGTGGGGCGCTCACGAGGGCTCGCTGCTGCTGTGGGCACTGATCCTGGCCGGCTGGACCTTCGCCGTGGCGATTTTCTCGCGCCAGCTGCCGGACGAGATGCTGGCACGCGTGCTGGCCGTGATGGGCATGATCAGCGTCGGCTTCCTGCTGTTTCTGATCATCACCTCCAACCCCTTCGCGCGCCTGCTGCCCAACAGCCCTGCCGATGGCCGTGACCTCAACCCGCTGCTGCAGGACTTCGGCCTGATCGTCCACCCGCCGATGCTGTACATGGGCTATGTCGGCTTCTCGGTGGCCTTCGCTTTCTCCATCGCCGCCTTGCTCGGCGGCAAGCTGGACGCCGCCTGGGCGCGCTGGTCGCGGCCCTGGACCATAGTCGCCTGGGCCTTCCTCGGTGTCGGTATCGCCCTCGGCTCCTGGTGGGCCTACTACGAACTGGGCTGGGGCGGCTGGTGGTTCTGGGACCCGGTGGAGAACGCCTCGTTCATGCCCTGGCTGGTCGGCACCGCGCTGATCCACTCCCTGGCGGTGACCGAGAAACGTGGCGTGTTCAAGAGCTGGACCGTGCTGCTGGCCATCGCCGCATTTTCCCTGAGCCTGCTCGGCACCTTCCTGGTCCGCTCCGGCGTGCTCACCTCGGTGCATGCCTTCGCCAACGACCCCGAGCGCGGCGTGTTCATCCTGGTGTTCCTGCTGATCGTGGTTGGCAGTTCGCTGGCGCTGTTCGCCCTGCGCGCACCGGTGGTCAAGAGCCAGGTCGGCTTTGCCCTGTGGTCGCGCGAGACCCTGTTGCTGGGCAACAACCTGGTACTGGTGGTGTCGGCTGCCATGATTCTGCTCGGCACCCTCTATCCGCTGGTGCTGGACGCCCTGACCGGCGCCAAGCTGTCGGTTGGCCCGCCGTATTTCAACGCGCTGTTCGTGCCGCTGATGGCGCTGCTGATGCTGGTCATGGCGGTCGGCGTGCTGGTGCGCTGGAAGGACACGCCGGTGCAGTGGCTGCTTGGCATGCTCACCCCGGTGCTGGTCGGCGCCGTGATCCTCGGTTTCATCGCCAGCTGGGCTTTCGGCGACTTCCACTGGAGCGTGCTGGCGGTGTTCCTGCTGGCCTTCTGGGTGCTGCTGGCCGGTGTACGCGACCTGCTCGACAAGTGTCGGCACAAGGGCCTGTTCAAGGGCATGCGCAGCCTCTCCAGCAGCTACTGGGGGATGCATCTGGCACACCTGGGGATGGCCGTTTGCGCCATCGGTGTGGTGCTGGTCAGCCATAGCAGTGCCGAGCGCGATCTGCGCCTGGCCCCGGGCGAGTCGCTGGAGCTGGGCGGCTATCGGTTCGTCTTCGAAGGCGCCGAGCATTTCGAAGGCCCCAACTTCACCTCGGACAAGGGCACCGTACGCGTGCTGGAGGACGGCGAGGAAGTCGCCGTGCTGCACCCGGAGAAGCGTCTGTACACCGTGCAGCAGATGCCGATGACCGAGGCGGGCATCGACGCCGGCTTCACCCGCGACCTCTATGTGGCCCTCGGCGAGCCGCTGGAGAATGGCGCCTGGGCCGTGCGCGTGCACATCAAGCCCTACGTGCGCTGGATTTGGCTGGGTGGTCTGATGATGGGCCTGGGCGGCCTGCTGGCGGCCTTCGATCCGCGCTACCGGGTCAAGGTGCGTACCCGCGTGCGTGATGTGTTGGGCATGAAGGAGGCTGCCGCATGAAACGCCTGATCTTGTTGCTGCCGCTGGCGCTGTTCCTCGGCATGGCACTGTTTCTCTACCGTGGCCTGTTCCTCGATCCGCAGGAGCTGCCCTCGGCACTGATCAACAAGCCGTTGCCGGCCTTCAGCCTGCCGGACCTGAAGGACGAGCAGCGCCTGATCACCGAGAAGGACCTCAAGGGGCCGGCCTTGGTCAACGTCTGGGCCACCTGGTGCCCGACCTGCAAGGCCGAGCACCAGATGCTCAACCAGCTGGCCAAGGCTGGCGTGGTGATCCATGGCGTCAACTACAAGGACGACAGCGTGGCCGCGCGCCAGTGGCTGAAGGACTACCTCGACCCCTACCGGGTCAACGTGGCTGACCCGCAAGGCTCGCTGGGCATCAACCTGGGCGTGTATGGCGCGCCCGAGACTTTCCTGATCGATGCCCAGGGCATCATCCGCCACAAGTACGTCGGCGCCATCGATGAGCGCGTCTGGCGCGAGGAACTGGCGCCGCGCTACCAGGCGCTGTTGGAGAGCAAACTGTGAAGCGCCTGCTGATCGCCTGCCTACTCGGCCTGAGCCTGGTCGGTGTGGCCCGCGCCGCCATCGACACCTACGAGTTCAAGGACGAGGTGGAGCGCGAGCGCTTCCGCAGCCTCACCGAGGAACTGCGTTGCCCCAAGTGCCAGAACCAGAACATCGCCGACTCCAACGCACCGATCGCCACTGACCTGCGCCGCGAGATCTACCGCATGCTCGACGATGGTCGTAGCGACAAGGAAATCGTCGATTTTCTGGTCATGCGCTATGGCGACTTCGTCATGTACAAGCCGCCGCTGGACAGCCGCACTTGGCTGCTCTGGTACGGCCCCTTCGGCCTGCTGGGCCTGGGCGCCGTCGTGCTCTGCGTGCTGGTGCTGCGCCGGCGCAAGGTGGAGCGGGCGCCCGCGCAGGTCGCCCTGAGCGCCGCCGAACGTGAGCGCCTCGACGCTCTGCTGAAAGAAAACCGGGATACCCAAGACTGATGATCGAATTCTGGCTCGCCGTCGGCCTGCTTTTGCTGGTCGGCACGGCTTTTCTGCTGATTCCCGTGCTGCGCGGCCGCCGCGCCCAGGCCGAGGAAGACCGTACCGCACTCAACGTCGCCCTGTACCAGGAGCGTCTGGCCGAGCTCACTGCCCAGCGTGAGGCGGGCACCCTGACCGTCGAACAGTTCGACGCCGGCCAGGCCGAGGCTGCGCGCGAGCTGCTGGCCGATACCGAGGGCGGCAGGGGCGGGCGTGTCCATCGCCTGGGCAAGGCGCTGCCGTTGCTGATGGCGCTGGCCGTGCCGGGCCTGGCCTTCGGCCTGTACTGGCAGTGGGGCGCCAGCCAGCAGCTGGCGGCCATGCAGGAGCAGCCATCGATCCAGCGCATGACCGCGCAGCTGGAGCAGGCGGTCAAGGACAATCCCGATTCTTCCGAGGCCTGGTATTTCCTCGGTCGCATCTACATGGGCGAGGGCCGTGCCGCCGAGGCGGCCAAGGCCTTCGAGCAGGTGATCCGCATCGCTGGGCGTGCGCCTGAGCTGCTCGGCCAGCTGGCCCAGGCCCGCTACTTCGCCGCCGGCAAGCAGTGGGGCGGCGAACTGCAGGCGCTGACCGACGAGGCGCTCAAGGGCGACCCGGGCGAGGTCACCAGCCTCGGGCTGCTGGGTATCGCCGCCTTCGAGGACCAGCGCTTCGCCGATGCCGTCGACTACTGGCAGCGCCTGCTGGCGCAGATGCCGGCGGACGACCCGTCACGCGCCTCGATCCAGATTGGCATCGACCGTGCCCGTGAGCAGCTGCAGGCCGCCGGCCAGTCGCTGCCCGAGACGCCGGCAGCCCCGAGCGCGGCGGTGATCAGCGTCAGCGTCGACCTGGCGCCAGAGCTCAAGGCCAAGGTGCAGCCGGGCGATGCGGTGTTCGTCTTCGCCCGCGCCGCCTCCGGCCCGCCCATGCCGCTGGCGGTCAAGCGTCTGACCGTGGCGGATCTGCCGACCCAGGTCGAGCTCAGCGATGCCGATGCGATGATGGAGCAGCTCAAGCTCTCCAGCTTCCCCGAGATCCAGCTGGTCGCCCGCGTTTCGCGCAGCGGCGTGGCCACCCAGGGTGAATGGGTCGGACGCGGCCAACCGATCTCCAGCAGCACCCGCGAGCCGCAACAGCTGCTGATCGACAGCCCGGAGCAGGCCCCGTGAGGCTCGCCCCGGCACTGCTGGCGCTGGCCCTGGCGGGTTGCTCCCTGCAACCCGCCATTACGCCCGGGGCGGGTGAGCCCGCACGCCAGCACAGCCATCCGCGCTACGCGCCGCCACCCGGCGGCAATGCCTACTGGGACCCGGCGCTGGGCGTGTACGTGCTCCAGGGCAGCAGCAAGCTGTATTACCGCGAGCGCGTCTACTACCGCTGGGATCGCGGCTGGAGCTGGGCCAGCAGCCCCCGCGGGCCCTGGCAGCCCACCGACAGCAGCGGCGTGCCGGCCGCTCTGGGGCGCAGCCTAGGTCACTGAGCGGCGTCACTCCGCGCTCGCCCTTGGCCGCGGAAAACCCTGTGATACACTCGCGCGACTTCCCGTTTCGCCCCTTGTCACAAGGATCTCCATGCACTTCATGGCAGCGGACCGCCTCGTCCTGCGCATTTTCCGCCCGTCCTTCGCGGAGGCCTCGGCATGCGCCTGAAGTGCATCAAGCTGGCGGGCTTCAAGTCCTTCGTAGACCCCACCACCGTCAGTTTTCCCAGCAACATGGCGGCGGTGGTCGGCCCCAACGGCTGCGGCAAGTCCAACATCATCGACGCCGTGCGTTGGGTGATGGGCGAGAGTTCGGCGAAGAACCTCCGCGGCGAGTCGATGACCGACGTCATCTTCAATGGCTCCAACACCCGCAAGCCGGTGACCCAGGCCTCCATCGAGCTGATCTTCGACAACAGCGACAACTCGCTGGTGGGCGAGTACGCGGCGTTCGCCGAGATTTCCATCCGCCGCCGGGTCACCCGCGACGGGCAGAACACCTACTTCCTCAACGGCACCAAGTGCCGCCGCCGCGACATCACCGACATCTTCCTCGGCACCGGCCTGGGCCCGCGCAGCTACTCGATCATCGAGCAGGGCATGATTTCCAAGCTGATCGAGGCCAAGCCCGAGGATCTGCGGAATTTCATCGAGGAAGCCGCCGGCATCTCCAAGTACAAGGAGCGCCGCCGCGAGACCGAGAGCCGCATTCGTCGTACCCAGGAGAACCTGGCGCGCCTGACCGACCTGCGCGAAGAGCTGGAGCGCCAGCTCGAACGCCTGCACCGCCAGGCCCAGGCCGCCGAGAAGTACCAGGAATACAAGGCCGAGGAACGTCAGCTCAAGGCTCAGCTGGCGGCCCTGCGCTGGCAGACGCTGAACCTGCAGGTCGGTAGCCGCGAACAGGTGATCGGCGACCAGGAAGTGGCCTACGAGGCCCTGGTGGCCGAGCAGCGCAGCGCCGACGCGAGCATCGAGCGCCTGCGCGACGGCCACCACGAGCTGTCCGAACGCTTCAACCAGGTGCAGGCGCGCTTCTATTCCGTGGGCGGCGACATCGCCCGGGTCGAACAGAGCATCCAGCACGGCCAGCAGCGCCTGCGCCAGCTGCAGGATGATCTCAACGAGGCCGAGCGCGCGCGTCTGGAGACCGAATCGCACCTGGGCCATGACCGCACCCTGCTGGCGACCCTGGCGGAAGAGCTGGCCATGCTCGAACCCGAGCAGGAGCTGACCAGCGCCGCCGCCGAGGAGTCCGCCGCCGCCCTGGAAGAGGCCGAGAGCGCCATGCATGGCTGGCAGGAGCAGTGGGAAGGCTTCAACCAGCGCAGCGCCGAGCCGCGCCGCCAGGCCGAAGTACAGCAGTCTCGCATCGCCCAGCTGGAGCAGAGCCTGGAGCGTCTGGCCGAGCGCCAGCGCCGCCTGGCCGACGAATTGGCCCAGTTGGCGGCCGATCCGGAAGATGCTGCCATCCTCGAGCTGGCCGAACAGCTGGCCGCCAGCGAGCTGCAGCTGGAAGAGCTGCACGCCGCCGAAGCAGGCCAGGCCGAACGCCTCGAACAGTTGCGTGGCGAGCTGCAGCAGGCCACCCAGGCCCAGCAGCAGGCCCAGGGCGAGCTGCAGCGGCTGAATGGCCGCATCGCCTCGCTGGAGGCGTTGCAGCAGGCCGCGCTGAACCCGGGCAAGGGCGCCGCCGAATGGCTGCGCGAACACCAGTTGAACAACCGTCCGCGCCTGGCCGAAGGCCTGCGCGTGGAAAGCGGCTGGGAGCTGGCGGTGGAGACGGTGCTCGGTGCCGATCTGCAGGCCGTGCTGCTGGACGATTTCAATAATCTGAACCTGGGCGGTTTCGACCAGGGCGAGCTGCGTCTGGTCAATCCGCAGAACGGTGGAGGCCGCGTCGCTGGCAGCCTGCTGGACAAGGTCGAGGCCAGCATCGACCTGGCGCCCTGGCTGGGCAAGGTACGCCCGGTGGAGAGCCTCGATCAGGCCCTGGCCCAGCGCTTGCAGCTGGGCGAGGGCGAGAGCCTGATCAGCCGTGACGGCTACTGGGTCGGCCGACACTTCCTGCGTGTGCGCCGTGCCAGCGAGGCCGAGAGTGGCGTGCTCGCCCGTGGTCAGGAGCTGGAGCGCCTGCAGGGCGAGCGCGACGAACGCGAGGCGGCCCTGGCCGATCTCGAGGACAACCTGCAGCGCCTGCAGGCCGGCCAGCGCCAACAGGAAGAGGTGCGTGAGCAACAGCGCCGCCTGGTGCAGGACGAATCACGTCGCCAGGGCGAGCTGAAAGCCAGGCTTTCCGCCGGCCAGGCCAAGGCCGAGCAACTGGCGCTGCGCCGTCGCCGCTTGGAGGAAGAGCAGGAGGAGGCTGCCGAGCAGCGCGAGCTGGAGCAGGAGCAGCTGGGCGAAGCGCGCCTGGTGCTGCAGGATGCGCTGGACGCCATGGCCACCGATACCGAGCAGCGCGAGCAACTGCTGGCCACTCGCGACCAGCTGCGCGAGCGGCTCGACCGGGTGCGCCAGGAGGCGCGCCAGCACAAGGATCATGCCCACCAGCTGGCCGTGCGCCTGGGTTCGATCAAGGCTCAGCACGAGTCCACGCGCCAGGCGCTGGAGCGTCTGGAGCTGCAGTTCGAGCGCGCCATCGAGCGCCGCGAGCAGCTTTCGCTGAACCTGGAGGAGGGTGCCGCGCCGCTGGAAGAGCTGCGCATGAAGCTCGAAGAGCTGCTGGAGAAGCGCATGGGCGTGGAGGACGAGCTCAAGCTCGCCCGTCTGGCCCTGGAAGATGCCGATCGCGAGCTGCGTGATGCCGAGAAGCGGCGCAGCCAGGCCGAGCAGCAGGCGCAACTGCTGCGCGGCCAGCTGGAGCAGCAGCGCATGGACTGGCAGGGCCTCAACGTGCGGCGCAAGGCCCTGCAGGACCAGTTGCTGGAAGACGGCTACGACCTGCACGGGGTGCTCGCCACCCTGCCCAGCGACGCCAGCGAGGCAGCCTGGGACCAGCAGCTGGAGCAACTGGCCGGGCGCATCGCCCGGCTAGGCGCGATCAACCTGGCGGCGATCGACGAATACCAGCAGCAGTCCGAGCGCAAACGCTACCTGGATGCGCAGAACGCCGACCTGGTGGAGGCGCTGGAGACCCTGGAAAACGTCATCCGCAAGATCGACAAGGAAACCCGCAACCGCTTCAAGGAGACCTTCGACCAGATCAACGCCGGCCTGCAGGCGCTGTTCCCCAAGGTCTTCGGTGGCGGCCATGCCTACCTGGAGCTGACCGGCGAGGACCTGCTGGATACCGGCGTGGCGATCATGGCGCGGCCGCCGGGCAAGAAGAACAGCACCATCCACCTGCTGTCCGGCGGCGAGAAGGCGCTGACCGCGCTGGCCCTGGTGTTTGCCATCTTCAAGCTGAATCCGGCGCCGTTCTGCATGCTCGACGAAGTGGATGCGCCGCTCGACGACGCCAACGTCGGCCGCTATGCGCGGCTGGTCAAGGAAATGTCGGAGACGGTGCAGTTCATCTATATCACCCACAACAAGATCGCCATGGAGATGGCCGATCAGCTGATGGGCGTGACCATGCACGAGCCGGGCTGCTCGCGTCTGGTGGCGGTGGATGTCGAGGAGGCCATGACCCTGGTCGAGGCCTGAAAAGTCAGGAAATGCCTTGCGACGGTGCACATTTACCGTTCGTCGTGCTAGCTTAGGCCTCACTTTTGTTACACGCGAAAATCACCTGTAAAAACATACAGTTGTTCGCGTTCCAAAGGGGCAGGAAGCCCTTATTTTCATTACATTTTCATCGTTCAGGGGCTTGGGAGTTTCATGGAGCTGCGCTATTGGCTGATCGTCATTGGTGTCATCGTCATCGTCGGCATTCTGTTCGACGGCTGGCGCCGCATGCGGGGCGGTAGCGGCAAGCTGAAGTTCAAACTCGACCATAGCTTCAGCAATCTGCCCGACGACGATGCCGACCCCGATCTGCTGGGCCCGGCGCGGGTCATCGATCGCAAGCGCGAACCCGAATTCAACGAAGCCGACATGCCCAGCATGAGCGCCAGCGAGATCAATCGCCGGCGCAACCTCGAGCCGCAGCAGGGCGACCTCAATCTGGATTCTGACGAGCCTGTGCCCACGCTGCTGACGCCGGTCGAGGAAGAGGAAGACAAGCCGGCCGCCAAACCCAAGGAACAGGCGCCGGTCGAGGAAGTGCTGGTGATCAATGTGATCGCCCGCGATGCCGAGGGCTTCAAGGGCCCGGCACTGCTGCAGAACATCCTGGAGAGCGGCCTGCGCTTCGGCGAGATGGACATCTTCCACCGTCACGAGAGCATGGCTGGCAACGGCGAAGTGCTGTTCTCCATGGCCAACGGCGTCAAGCCCGGCACCTTCGACCTGGACGACTTCGAGCTGTTCTACACCCCGGCGGTGAGCTTCTTCCTCGGCCTGCCGGGCCCGCGCCATCCGAAGCAGGCCTTCGACGTGATGATCGCCGCCGCGCGCAAGCTTGCTCACGAGCTGAACGGCGAGCTGAAGGACGACCAGCGCAGCGTGATGACCGCGCAGACCATCGAGCATTATCGCCAGCGTATCGTCGAGTTCGAGCGCAAGAAGCAGCTCGCCGGCAAACGCTAAGCGCTCCACCCCCATGCAACCCCAAGAGCAGCCTAGGCTGCTCTTGTCGTTTCTCAGGACCCAAGCCATGACCGACGCCGCCCAACGCATTGCCGAGCTCCGCGCCGAGCTGGATGAGCACAACTATCGCTACTACGTGCTGGACGAGCCGAGCGTGCCCGACGCCGAGTATGACCGTCTGTTCCGCGAGCTGCAGGCGCTGGAGGCCGAGCATCCGGAGCTGGTGACGCCGGAGTCGCCGACCCAGCGCGTCGGTGGCGAGGCGCTCAGCGCCTTCGGCGAGGTGCGCCACGAGGTGCCCATGCTCAGCCTGGGCAACGGCTTCGAGGAGGAGGACCTGCGCGCCTTCGACCGCAGCGTGCAGGGTGGCCTCGGCCTCTCTGGCGGCGACTTGTTCGGTGGCGGCGCCGAGGTGGAATACAGCTGCGAGCCCAAACTCGATGGCCTGGCCGTCAGCCTGCTGTACCGCGATGGCCAGCTGGTGCGCGGCGCCACCCGCGGCGACGGCAGCACCGGCGAGGACATCAGCGCCAACGTGCGCACCATCCGCAACGTGCCGCTGAAGCTCAAGGGCGAGGGCTGGCCGGCTGTGCTGGAAGTGCGCGGCGAGGTCTACATGCCCAGGGCCGGCTTCGACGAACTGAATGCGCGCCAGGCCGAGAGCGGCGCCAAGACCTTCGCCAACCCGCGCAATGCGGCCGCCGGCAGCCTGCGCCAGCTCGATCCGAAGATCACCGCCAGCCGCCCGCTGGAGTTCTGCTGCTACGGCGTCGGCCAGGTCAGCGGCGAGCTGCCGGCCACCCAGGTCGGCATGCTCGAACAGCTCAAGGCCTGGGGCGTGCCGATCAGCCGCGAGCTGAAGCTGGCGCGCGGCATCGAGCAGTGCCTGGCCTACTACCGCGATATCGGCGAGCGGCGCATGGCGCTGCCCTATGACATCGACGGTGTGGTATTCAAGGTCAACAACATCGAGGACCAGCAGCAGCTCGGTTTCCGCGCGCGCACCCCGCACTGGGCTCTGGCCCACAAGTTCCCCGCCCAGGAGGAGCTCACCGAGCTGCTCGATGTGGAGTTCCAGGTCGGCCGCACCGGCGCCGTCACCCCGGTGGCGCGCCTGAAACCAGTCAAGGTGGCCGGCGTCACCGTCTCCAACGCGACCCTGCACAACATGGACGAGGTCGCGCGCCTGGGCCTGATGATCGGCGACACCGTGATCATCCGCCGCGCCGGCGACGTGATCCCGCAGGTGATGCAGGTGGTGGCCGAGCGCCGCCCGACCGATGCCCGCCCGGTGCAGGTGCCCGAGCAGTGCCCGGTGTGTGGCTCGGCTGTCGAGCGCACCCAGCTGGTCAAACGCAGCAAGGGCCGCGAAACCACCAGCGAGGGCTCGGTCTATCGCTGCGTCGGTCGTCTGTCCTGCGCCGCCCAGCTCAAGCAGGCGATCATCCACTTCGCCTCGCGCCGTGCCCTGGACATCGAGGGCCTGGGCGACAAGATTGTCGAGCAGCTGGTCGATACCGGCCTGGTGGCCTCGCCGGCCGACCTCTACACCCTGACCTACGAGCAGGTGGTGGTTCTGGAAGGCTTCGCCGACCTGTCCACGCGCAACCTGCTGGCGGCAATCCGCGATAGCGCTAGACCGACCCTGGCGCGCTTCATCTATGCCCTGGGCATTCCGGACGTAGGCGAGGAGACCGCCAAACTGCTGGCCCGTGCCCTCGGCTCGCTGGCGCGCATCCGCGTGGCCCTGCCGGAAGTGCTGACCTACCTGCCGGACGTCGGCCTGGAAGTGGCCTCGGAAATTCGCAACTTCTTCGAGGACGCGCACAACCTCAAGGTCATCGATGACCTGCTGGCCCGTGGCATCGAGTTGCAGGAGGAGGGCGATCTCAGTCCCGAGTTCTCCGCCTGCGCGTCCCTGGCGGGCTTCATCGACAAGCTCAACATCCCCTTCATCGCCGCCACCGGCGCGGAGAAGCTGGCGGCCAGGTTCGGCAGTCTGCAAGGCGTGATCAACGCCGACTGGCTCGACCTGCGCCAGGTCGAGCGCCTCAACGAGAAGGCCGCCAGGTCGCTGCGCGAGTTCTTCGACATCCCGGCCAACGCCGAGCGCGCTTTGCGCATTGAGGCGCAGCTGCGCGAGTTCGGCATGCACTGGGCGAGCGAGAAGAAGGTGGTCGATGGCTTGCCGCTGGCCGGCCAGACCTGGGTGCTGACCGGCACCCTGGAAGTCATGAGCCGCGACCAGGCAAAGGAGAAGCTGGAGAGCCTGGGCGCCAAGGTGGCCGGCTCGGTGTCGGCCAAGACCACCTGCGTGGTGGCAGGGCCAGGGGCTGGCTCGAAGCTGGCCAAGGCCGGTGAGCTGGGGGTTCGCGTGCTGGACGAGGCCGCGTTCATCGACCTTCTGGCCCAACATCCGGGCTGATTAACGTGCGGCCTGATCGGTGTCTTGCACCACCAGCGTCTGCCGGCAGACGGGCTCTCTGGTCAGGCGGGGGTCACCGGCGAATTGCTGACAGAGCTTCCGTGCCCGTGCCAGTAGTTCGGCGGGGGCGCGCTCATCCACTTTCTGCCATGTCGCGTTACGCAGGTCGAGGAGGCGGAAGCCGACCCGCTCTTCGTCATAGTTGCCGTAGGTAAGCATGTCGCCTGTGCCGATATGTGTGTATTCCTTGCGCTCGATGAGCGCAGGAATCCATTCCGGCTTCAGCTCGATTTCGCCGCTCGGGCGGACTCGGTAATAGCCGATACCTTGCTGCAGTGCCTGGTCGGGGTCGGGGTCGTTGCTGAGGACGGCGGGTACCGAGAATCCCGATTCGACGAAGAAATCGCGCTGCGTGGGGGCAGACTGGAATAGCGACAGGCCATCGGGTTTGGCATCTGGAGACAGCCCGAGGTGGTCGAGAGTCGTAGGCAGAATATCGATCAGCCCGACCGGCCTGTCGACCGACAGACTCGTGCTGGAGAGCGTCGGTTTACCCTTCCGATAGACCTGCATGGCAAGCAGGACCCGGTACTGGGCGGGGAGCGTGGCATGGGTTCCGTGCCCATTGACCGACAACTGCCACCTGTTCTCATCGCTTCTTGTGCCGGCCAGGTCCAGGGCATCGGTCGAGAAGGATTCTCCATGGTCCGAAATGAAGAAGATCAGCGCATTGTCGAGACGGCCGGCAGACCTCAGTTGAGCCATGAAGCGGCCGAACTGCGCGTCGGCTTCGCTGACGGCTTTCAGGTAGTTGAGGTAGTACTCATCGCTGTAGACCTCAGGAGAGAAACGCTTGAAGCGTTCCTCTGCAAGAGCGCGCTTGGGAACGAATGCATAAGGCCAGTGAGCCATGCAGAAATGCACGGCAGCCAGAGCGGGGGTCTCGGCAGGAATACCGCCCAGTTCGGCGGCTGCACTGTCGACGAATACCGAGCCGCGGTATGCGTTGTAGGCCGCTCTGTTGTTGTGGATGTAAGGAAAGAGGTGGCGACCCAGCGAGGTCTGGCGAGCGAAGTTCAGCACGGGGGTGTCGGAGGTGGCACCGAGCATGAAATCCCCCGCACCTACGTCTGGGCCGACTATTCGGTCGAAGCCATGCTGGCCTGAGATATTGGCGAAGCGGCGTTCGTCCATCGCCAGGATGCTTTGATAGCCGAGTGCTTTCAGATACTGGGGGAGGGTCCTGTACTGTGGATCCAGGAAGCTGTCCGGAATCAGATTGAAGCGTGCCCCGTGGCGAACCGGATAGACGCCGGTCAATATGCTCATCCAGGCCGGGTAGGTATGTGCCAGGGGCGTCACCGCATCGGGGAAGATCACGGCGTCGCGCAGATAACCCTGCAGGTGTGGCGTGTAGGTGTCGCCAATCACATCCGGGCGCAGGGAGTCGAAGCCGACGATGATGACATCGGGATGAGCTCGCAGCACTCTGGGCCCATCGTCTGTGACCAGGTTACCCGGCCAGGGCAGCCAGGCGGCCAGAACGCCTATGAGTGCCAGCGCCCACACGGGTTTGCGCAGCATCCCTCCGCCTAGTAGCAGCACCAGCCAGAGTGCGCTACCGCCCCACAAGAGGGCCCAGAGCACGGGGCCAGCCTCCTCACTGCCAGAGAAGAAGCTCTGCGGAAAGAAGCACCTGTTGGCTAGCAGCGCGAGTACGACGCCCCATACCAGCAACAGGCTGTATCCGCTTCTTTCCCTGGCAAGCCAGCGTGGTGACAGCCAGCGCCAGCAACCCAGGATCAGCGCGGCGAGTAGGAGGTGCAGCAGGATGAACGCCACGGCGAACCACAGCATGTCGAAGGCGAACTGGGAGTGAAGCAGTCCGCCGGAGAAGATCGACTCATAAACCCGCGTTTTCAGCAGGATGTGCAGTTTCGGCGCGCTGGTTAACAGCAGGTAGACCAGGCTGAGCAGCAGCAGGAATACCGTTCCCCCCAGCCAGAGGCGCCAGGAGGCCACGGAGCTGCCTTGATGCCTGCCGGGTTCCATTGTCATGGCCTGCATTCACTCCTGCGTCATGAGGCCCTGGGCGCTTCGTTGGTGCCCGCCTTTTCGTCATCGCCCATGAAGCGCGGCATCTCCCGAGGCCGGCTTTCATTGCGGTATTCGCTGGGAGTACAGCCCAGGCATTGCTTGAAGGCGCGCGCAAAGTAGGAGGGGTCCTTGAAGCCCGCCTCGTAGCCGATACTGGTGACCGGCATCTGGCTATTGGCGAGCAGGTCCTTGGCCAGTTCCATGCGCTTGTTCAGCACGTACTCCATGAAGCCCAGCCCCAGCACCTCCTTGAACAGACGGGAGAAACGGAACGGAGTCATGCCACAGCGCTGGGCCAGGTCCTTCTGGTCGATGCCTTCCTGATAGTGCTGGTCGATGTAACTCACGGCCTTCTGCAGAGCATGGTGCTTCTGGTGCTCCTTGGTCAGGCGAATGCTGTCCGGCAGGTTGCTGCTGCGCTCGATCTGCAGCTTCCGGGCATGTACATCCTCCTGCCAGCGCAGTTGGCAGAGTCGCTCCAGAGCCCTGAGGAAGCGGCTCTTTTCCGTGCCGCACAGCGGGAGTGCCACGTACTCCCAGACGCCCGAGCGCATCGCCCAGACGGCCAACTCCTCGGAGTGCTGGACGGTGAACATGCTGATGGGGATCGAGGGGACCGTGCGCTTGACTTCCAGCAGCAGGTTCAGCCCCAGAGCATCGGGCCTGTCGAAGTGCATGCAGATCATGTCCGGCGGCTGCCCCGAGTCACGCCCGGAGATCGTCGAGTCCTTGGCCAGGCGGCAATCGCAGGTCGAACGAAACTGCGCGATCAGCTCGTCTGCCGAACGATCGTGAGTCAGATCCATCCACAACAGGAATGGTCTGCGTTGTGCTTTGGCCAAGTCCGACTTCATAACCTTAGCTCTGCGCCTTTTTCTCTCGCCCCACTTGAGCAGTATTGTCACAGTGCCACTAGTGCAAATACCGAATGGCAATATCCGTCAATTTTTTGATAACCGCTCCGTGGAGACATGACAACTATTTGAAACATATAGGGAAGCACTTCGGCGGAAACTTGCCAGAGGCTGCCGCACGGGCTGCCGTCTGTCGCATGCGAATGGGGTGCAGGAGCACACGCATGGCATTCATGCCGAATGCGAGGAAGCAGCAAAAAACTCCTAGTGATCGACAAAAAACTCCTAACCCATCGAGCCAGCCTTCACTAGCGTCAGGATCAGGTCGGGCGTGAGGCGCGACTGCCAGCCAGATTGGCGTTGATCCAACTGATGAGGTGAGCGAGATGAAAATCGATACTGTCAAAGCCTCGGTAGTGAGGTTCCTGAAGGATGAAGAAGGCCTGACGATTGTGGAGTACGCGGTGGCCGGGGGGCTGATCACTCTGGCGGTGGTGGCTGCGTTCAACCTGCTAGGCGGTGCGGTGGACACCAATATTCGCGAGCTCTGCGGCGCAGTGAGCTCGAGCAACGGCTCCGTCACTCCCTGCTAGTCGGGTCGTCCACCATGAATGCTTGGCAGATGTCGATGCAGTATTGGCTGGTGGCTCTGCTGATGCTCGCGGCGGCGAGCGATGTCGCTTGCCGCCGCATTCCCAATCTTTTCGTGCTGATCGGCCTGCTTGCCGGGCTGCTCGGCCAGTACCTGCTGTCTGGCAGTCCGGCCCAGGCGATTTATGGCGCTCTGGCTGGCCTGGCGCTGTTCATGCCCTTCTATGCGATGGGGGGAATGGCGGCGGGCGATGTGAAGCTGATGGCCGTGGTCGGCGCTTTTCTCGGCCCACTGGGCGTGGCATGGGCTGCCGCGCTGACGCTGATCGCGGGCAGCCTGATGGGCATCCTGATCCTTCTGTGGCGCGGCCAGCTGTTCCGATTCGCGCAGCGTTACTGGGCCATGGCCAGTTTGCGTGCCTACGTACCGGCGCAGGCCGGGGATGCCTCGCAGCTGCGCTTCCCCTTCGCCCTGGCCATCCTGCTGGGGACTGTGGCCAGTCTCTACTGGCTACCGCTGCGGCCCTGGTGAGGGAGGGGAATCATGTACGCCATCAGCGACAGTAACGCCTATCCCAGCGAGCGCGAGGCCGTCCAGAAGCTTGCACCTCAGCCCAAGTGCATCCGTGACACCGGCCTGAACGAGAACTTTCTCGGCGATCTGCTGTGCAAACACCTTCACGATGCCGGCGTCCTCGACCTGCCGCGCCTGGTCGAGCGCCTGGCACTGACGGGCGCAGTGGTGGAAGAGGTGCTGCAGTTCCTGCGCAAGCAGGGACGTATCGAGGTGCTGGGGCAGACAGGGGGACAGGCGCTGCGCTATGGCCTGACCGAACGTGGCAGGGTCTCGGCGCGCGATGCCCTCGAGCGCAGCGGCTACCTGGGGGCGGCACCTTTCCCGGTGAGCGCCTATCGCTCGTTGCTGAAGGTACAGACCATCCACCATGGCAACATCACGTCACGCGACATGCGATCGGCCTTCGGGGGCGTGGTCCTCAGCGAGGGCATGTTGGATCAGCTCGGCGTGGCGATGAATTCCGGTCGGGCGATCATGATCTACGGCCCTGCCGGTACCGGGAAGACCTACATCAGCACCAAGCTGATCCGCCTGTTCGCCGAGGCCATCTGGGTGCCCTATGCCATCGTCATCAACGAGTCGGTGGTGGAGGTCTACGACCCCCAGGTGCACCAGAGCCTGGAAGATCCGCAGCAGAATCCACTGTTGCTGGACGAGGGTATCGACCGCCGGCTGCTGTGCTGCAAGCGACCGATCGTGATCACCGGCGGCGAGCTGACCATGGAGCAGCTGGACGTCCGCTATGACCCTTACAGCCGCCAGTACCAGGCACCGCTGCAGCTCAAGGCCAGCAACGGCATGTTCATCATCGACGACATGGGGCGCCAGCGCATGGCGCCGGCGGAGCTGCTCAACCGCTGGATAGTGCCGATGGAGGAGAAGCGCGACTTCCTCAGCCTTGGTGGCGGCCGGCACTGCGAACTGCCGTTCGACCTGATCCTGGTGTTCTCCACCAACCTGAACCCGCTGGAGCTGGCCGACGAGGCCTTCCTGCGGCGCATCGGCTACAAGCTGCACTTCGATTACCTCAAGCCGGATGACTACGAGCGCATCTGGCGGCAGGAGTGCGAGCGGCTCGGCATCGCATTCGATCCGATCCTGCTGCGCTATGTCCTGCAGGGGCTGTACGAGGCGGAGGGCATGCCACTGGTGCCCTGTCATCCGCGCGATCTGCTCGGCATGGCGCTGGACCGCCAACGCTACCTCGATAGTCCCGGGCCGCTGTCGCCTCGGGAGCTCGAGTGGGCATGGCACAACTACTTCGTGCAACTCGATTTTCTCGGCTGAGGAGATGCAGACATGAGTTCTCGTACTCTCACGCTGGTGGTCCTGTCCGTGGTACTCGGGCTGGGGGCCGCCTGGATGGCCAACAACTGGCTTAGCGAGCGGCTCAGCGCCGCTCCCGATGACAACATGCGCGGAGTGATGGTGGCAGCCGTTGAAATTCCCTTCGGCACCATGATCGAGGCCCAGCACATCACCATGGTGCGCATGCCCAAGGCCACGGCTCCCGACGACTCGTTCGACAGTCCGGAGAAGGCCATCGGCAAGATCGCCACCTTCTCCATGCTGCGTGGAGACATCCTGCGCAGTGCTCGGCTGGCCGAGCACCTGGGCGGCAGCACCCTGGCCTCGCTGATCGAAACCGACAAGCGTGCCATCTCGGTCCGGGTCGACGATGTGGTCGGGGTGGCCGGATTCCTGTTGCCGGGTAACCGGGTGGATGTACTGGCCACCAAGAAGACCGGCAATGCCAATGCCCAGGCCGAGACCATTCTCGAGGACCTGCGCGTGCTGGCTGTCGATCAGACCGCCAGCACCGACAAGACCCAGCCCGTGGTGGTGCGTGCGGTCACCCTGGAGATGACCCCCGAGGAGGCTGAAATCCTGGTCAAGGCGATGGCTGAGGGGCGCCTGCAGCTGGCCCTGCGCAATCCGCTGGATAACCAGAAGCGCCCGCCCGAACCCCCGCCTGTTGCCGCTCAGCCGGCCCCGGCGCCGGCTCCTCAGCCGAAGCCGGTGGTACGGCGCAGCAACGAGGGCGCAGGGGTGACGGTGATTCGCGGTACTGCAGTGGCCAACGTGCGTTTGTAGGCGCCAGCGCTCTGGCGAGACAGGCTTCGCGGGCCGAGCCCGCGCATACGGGACAAGCGGCCCGGCAAGGAGAGGGATATGCAAAGCATTCGAGTGATGGGTTCGGCGTTGCTCTTGGGCCTGAGCCTGATGGTGGCCCAGCTGCAGGCAGCCGAGAAACCGGCCGTCAGCGTGATGCCGGCGCTCAATGACGGCAGCATCCAGGTACCGATCTACAAGTCCCGGGTGCTTAGCACGCGGGTGCCGGTCAAGCGCATTTCGGTCGGCAACCCGGACATCGCCGATATCCTGATCACCAGCCCATCCCAGCTCTACCTGCTCGGGCGTGCCCTGGGCAGCACCAACGTGCTGCTCTGGGACGGCAACAACAGGCTGATCGACAGTCTCGACCTGGAGGTCGTGCACGATCTTGGCGGTCTCAAGAGCAAGCTCTACCAGCTGTTGCCGAACGAGAAGATCGAGGTGTTCAGCGCCCAGGGTGCGCTGGTGCTGCGCGGCCAGGTCAGCAGCGCGGCGGCCATGGACTCGGCGATGAGCATCGCCAAGAGCTATGCGGCCCAGAGCGTCAGCGTTGCCCAGGGCGAGGGGCAGGATGCCAAGGCGGGCCCCAGCAAGTCGCTGGAGGTGGTCAACTTGCTTAGTGTGGGCGGTGGCCAGCAGGTGATGCTCGAGGTCAAGGTGGCCGAGATGCAGCGCAACCTGGTCAAGCGTCTCGGGGTGAATTTCCTGGCCATCGGCGAAGCCGGCAACTGGGATATCGGCACCTTCAACGGCGGCTCCTCGCTGCTGGAAGATGGCCTGCTGCGCGACAGCAAGGGCTTCCTGGCCCAGTTCGCCTCCGGCAGCTTCCTCTTCGACGTGGTTCTCGAGGCGGCCAAGGACAATGGCTCGGCCAAGGTCCTGGCCGAGCCGACACTGGTCACCCTGACCGGCCAGCAGGCCGAGTTCATCTCCGGTGGCGAGTTCCCGGTGCCGATCACCGAAGAGGATGGCATCACCATCGAATACAAGGAGTTCGGGGTTGGCGTGCGCTTCCTGCCGGTGGTGCTGGATGCCGACCGCATCAACCTGAACCTGAATGTCTCGGTCAGCGAGATCTCTAACGCCAACGCTCTGGTTCTGGATACCGGCCTGGATACGCCGCTAGGCGACGGGGTAGGCCAGGTCATTCCGTCGCTGACCAAGCGCAGTGCGCAGTCCACGGTGGAGCTTGCCAACGGCCAGACCATAGCCATCGCCGGCCTGATCAACGAGAGCACCCGCGATCTGGTCAGCCGCTTCCCCGGCCTCGGCGATATCGCCGTAATCGGCCACCTGTTCCGCAGCCAGGAGTTCATCAAGGGCGAAACCGAGCTGGTGATACTGGTGACCCCGCATATCGCCAAGCCGGTCGATGCCAAGCTGGTACGTCTGCCCACGGAGCGTTTCGTCGAGCCCAGCGACCTCGATTTCTACCTGCTCGGCAAGACCAAGGGTGACGGCCCCGATCGTGCCGTGCCGGTCAGCCTGGGTGTCACCGGCAGCAGCTTCGGCCATGACCTCAAATAACGGAGACGCCACGATGAAGACGCTAAGCCTGCTGTGTGTCATGGCCGTTGTGCTGGGTGGATGCATGACCTACGACGAGGGGCGTGTCGGTCACCTGGGACAGAGCGTGTACGCCACCAACTATGAGCAGATCGCCGACAAGGAGCGGGCTGCCAATCCCGGCAGCGCACCCTCGGCGGTGGGAACCGACGGGCCGCTGACCGAGCGCGTGCTGGACGGCTATCGGGGCAAGACCAGCGATGCCAAGCAGGTAAGCCAGCCCATCCAGATCAACATCGACTAGAGGAGCCTGCACCATGAGCCCCCGCAAGCCGCGCCGCTCCACCGCGCTGCCACAACGTCAGCGGGGCGCTGCCATAGTGCTGATCGTCATCGCCCTGGTGTCCATCCTGCTGATGTCCGCCCTGGCCCTGGATGGCGGGCACATGCTGGTCAACAAGACCCGCCTGCAGAGCGCGGTGGACGCCGCCGCACTCAGTGGGGCTAAGACCCTGAGCGAATATGTCGGCGGCGACATGAGCGCCGGGGCCTCTGCCGCCCAGGCCGCGGTGACGCTGACACTCGATCTGAACGCAGCCGCTTCCGGCAATGCCGAGTTGGCTGGCGTCAGCGACCTGGCTCTGGTCACCTTCTCGGCAAGTGTCTACGGCCCCTTCGCGACGAGCGCCGGCAGTGATTCGCGCTACGTGCGGGTGGCCGTGCCGGACTTCCCGCTGGCAGGGTTCTTCTGGGGTGTCCTGCAGATGTTCGGCAACCCGGCGGACAAGGCCGTAGCCGCCATCGCCACGGCAGGCCCCAGCCCGACCAGCCCCTGCGAACTGGCTCCGGTGATGGTCTGCGGCGAGCCTGGGCAAGCGAACTTCGGCTTCGACTTCGGTGCGCTCCAGGTGCTCAAGTCAGCCTCGCACAAGGACGCCAATATCGGTCCGGGCAATTTCCAGCTGCTCGACTTCGGCTCCGGGGGCAAGACAGTCGGCGACTTGATGGCCGGAGGTGGCACCATCTGTCCGCAGATCGGCGAGAACGTGCAGACCAAGCCAGGCAATACCGTCGGCCCCTCCGTCAAGGGCCTGAACACCCGTTTCGGTGATTACAGCGGCGGCTATGACGCCGACGACTACCCCCCGGATCTGGTGACCGACCATGGTCAGGAGGGCGGCACCGGCAATTCCGGCAGCTTCAGCCTGGCTGACGACGGCTCGACCATCCTGTTCGGCAACAGCAACTCCGGCGGCGGAGGCGGAGGGGGCAGCGGTGGTGGTCGAGGCGGCGGCAAAGGTGGTGGACAGGGAGGGGGCGGTGGAGGTGGCTCCTCTGTCCCTGCCGTGGCCGACTCGGACGGCAATATAACTGCGGGCGGCCAGGCACTGTTCGACTACAACGACTGGCTGGATGCTGCGAACTCCTGCGCCAGTGGTGGCGGGGGGTGCGAGGATGATGGCGTGGCCGGCCGGCGCATACTGCGGGTAGTGATAGGCGGTCCCTGTACGGGAACCGACTCCGGTACCAGCCAGGTTCCAGTGCTGGGGTTTGGCTGCTTCTTCGTGCTGCAGCCGGCGGATCAGAAAGGCAACGAATCACAGATATTCGGCCAGTTCGTTGAAATGTGCTCGAGCGACGGGGTGCCGGGGCCGACGCCTGCTGACGAGAACGGTCCGCAGATCATCCAGCTGTACAAGACCTACATCGACGGCATCGCCGTCCCCAGCATCGACTCCTGAGGTGGCTGAATGAAGCTCGCGGCGGGTAAGAGAGGGCAGCAGGGCATGGCGATGGTCGAGTTCGCCATCGCCTTGCCGTTGCTGGTGCTCCTGCTACTGGGCGTCGCCGAGTTCGGACGCATGCTGTTCCACTACAACAACCTGCTGCAGGCCAGCCGGGATGCCGGCCGTTATGCCGCGAGCAAGGCCTGGAATGCCACCCTGGGCAGGCTCGATCTGAGCACCAGCTTGCAGACGGAAATCAAGAATGTAGCCGTATATGGGGTGCCATCCACCACCGCTGGCTTCTCTGCCGTGGTGCCGGGTCTCACGCCTGACGATGTGCAGGTGCGCCCCTCCGCCAGTGATGCCCGCTATGTCGAGGTACAGCTTTCCTATGACTTCCAGCCGGTGATCGGCAGTGTGCTGCCATCGCTCTTCGGCAACGATGTGCCGCTCGCCGTCGAGCTCAACTCGACGGTCGTGATGAGGGCACTGTGATGAAAAAGCGCATGCAGGGCATCTATGTAGTCGAGTTCGCCGTCGTGGGTGTGCTGCTATTTACCCTGCTGTTTGGTGTGATCGAGATGGGGCGCCTGTACTTCACCGTCAACACTCTGAACGAGACGGTGCGGCGTGGCGCGCGCCTGGCCGCCGTATGCGACATCAGCGACCCGATCATCCTGCGCCGGGCAATCTTTAACGCTGCGGATGAAACCGGCGCCAGCGGCCTGATTGCCAATCTGGATACCGCCGACCTGACGCTGACTTATCTGGACATCAACGGAGCGGTCGTCGCAGCGCCCAGCGACACCTCCGGCAGCAATGGTTTCCGTGCCATCCGCTACGTTCAGTTGCGGGTGGACAACTTCACCTTTGACCTGTTGATCCCCTTGCTCGGCACCCAGATCACCCTGCCCAGTTTCCGGGCAACCCTGCCGCGCGAAAGCCTCGGGCGCCATGCCGAGGATGGGGTGACTCCGGAGATCACGCCATGCTGACCCCATCCAGTTCTTCTCGCAGCGGCCCGCGGCTGCTGATCAGTAGCCGCGATGCCCGCGCGCTCAATCAACTGCAGGAGATCAGCCAGCGCATTCCGGGGCTGCAGGTCAGCACACGCCTGGTCAGCAATGGGCATACCGATCCGCTCTATGGTCTCGACGAGTTGCCGGACTTCCTCCTGCTCTGGGTCAGTCATCTGTGGCGTGACGAGCTGGAGGCCCTGCTGCAGCGGCCGCTCAGTGAGCGCCCGCCGCTGTTGGTGTGCGGCCCGCTGGAGGAGCGCGAGGGTATGCGCATGGCGATGCAGGCCGGCGCCCGCGACTTCCTCTCCGACGCGGTGGTGGAGGCAGAACTGCTGGGCGCCCTGCAGCGCATGCTGCGCGAAAGCCATGTGAGCACCGGCGCCGGTGGCAAGCTGGTGGCGGTGATGAATGCCAAGGGCGGCTCGGGAGCGACCATGTTCGCCTGCAACCTGGCGCACCAGCTCAGCGCGACCGGTGCCAGCACCTTGCTGCTGGATCTCGACCTGCAGTTCGGCAGCGTGGCACACAGCCTGGACATTGCTCCTACGCACAGCCACGTGGAAGTCATGCAGCAGGTGGAGGGGCTCGACAGCGTGGCCCTGCGCGGTTTCTGCAGCCACTTCAGCCCGACCCTGCATGTTCTGGGCGGGCGCTCCAGTGATCTGTGCCTGGCCCAGGATGTCCGCCTGGAGCAGCTGGAGACCCTGCTCCAGTTGGCCCGTGCCAGCTACGACTGGGTCGTGGTGGACCTGCCGCGGCAGATCGACCATCTGACGGGCATCACCCTGGAGCAGGCTGATCACTGCTACATCCTGCTGCAGCAGAGCCTCAGCCACCTGAAGGATGCCAGCCGGCTGCTGCAGATCCTGCGCAACGATCTGGGCGTGCAGAGCAACCGCCTGCATGTGGTGGTCAACCGTTACAACAAGGCCGCGCCGATCACCCTGCAGGATATCGATGACGCTCTGCATTGCCCCGACCTGCAGAAACTGCCGAACGACTTCGCCGCCGTCAGCGAAAGCCAGAACAGCGGCATACCGCTTGAGCTGCATGCCCCGCGTGCGCCCATTACCCTCGCCCTGCGCAGCCTGAAGCAGGAGTTGGCCGGTACCGAGGCCGGCGAACAGGGATTGTTCAAACGTACCTTCAGCCGCCTGTTCAGGGGGTGAGTCATGCTCAGCGACTTTCGTAATCGACTGCGTCAGCAGAGTGGCAAGGCCAAGGACGGCGTCGCGTCCACAGAGCCGGCGCCCCCCAGCGTGATGAGCTGGGAGGTTTCCGTACCCTCGGAAGTCTATGAGACCCGCACCCAGCTCAATCAGGTGGAAACCGAGTGGCGCGAGAAGATCTACCAGCAGCTGCTCAAGGTCATGGACCTGTCACTGCTGGACTCGCTGGAGCCCGCCGAGGCGGCCCGGCAGATCCGCGATATCTGCCAGCGCCTGCTGGACGAACATTCGGCGCCGGTATCGACCAGCAGCCGGCAGCTGATCATCAAGCAGATCGGCGACGAGGTGCTCGGCCTGGGGCCGCTGGAACCGCTGCTGGCCGACCACAGCGTGTCGGACATCCTGGTCAACGGGCACGCCTCGGTCTACGTCGAGCGCTTCGGCAAGCTGCAACGCACCGACGTGCGCTTCCGCGATGACCAGCACCTGCTCAATATTATCGACCGTATCGTTTCCAGCCTGGGCCGGCGCATCGACGAGTCCTCGCCGCTGGTGGATGCGCGCCTGAAGGATGGCTCGCGGGTCAATGCCATCATCCCGCCGCTGGCCATCGATGGACCGAGCATGTCCATCCGTCGTTTCGCCGTGGACCTGCTCAACGCCGAGAGCCTGATCCAGATGGGCACCATCACCCCGGGTATCGCCCTGATGCTCAAGGCCATAGTGCGTGGTCGCCTCAACGTGCTGGTGTCCGGTGGTACCGGTACCGGCAAGACCACCATGCTCAACGTGCTGTCCAGTTTCATCCCTGACAACGAGCGCATCGTAACCATCGAGGATTCGGCCGAGCTGCAGCTGCAGCAACCGCATGTGGTGCGCCTGGAAACCCGCCCGCCGAACATCGAGGGGCGCGGCGAGGTGAACCAGCGCGAGCTGGTGCGCAACAGCCTGCGCATGCGCCCGGACCGCATCGTCATCGGCGAGGTGCGCGGCGCCGAGGCCCTGGACATGCTCACGGCGATGAACACCGGCCATGACGGTTCGTTGACCACTATCCACGCCAATACCCCGCGCGATGCGTTGGGGCGGATCGAGAACATGGTGTCGATGACCGGTGCCACGTTCCCGATCAAGGCCATGCGCCAGCAGATTGCCTCGGCCATCGACGTGGTCATCCAGCTGGAACGCCAGGAAGATGGCAAGCGCCGCCTGGTGAGCGTGCAGGAGATCAACGGCATGGAAGGGGAGATCGTCACCATGACCGAGATCTTCACCTTCGAACGGCGCGGCCTTGGCGAACATGGTGAAGTGCTCGGCGAGTATCGTCCCACCGGCATGGTGCCAGCCTTCCGTGACGTGCTGGCCAAGCGTGGCATCGAGTTGCCGCTGAGCCTGTTCCGTCCGGACTGGATGGAGGCGATGCAGTCATGAACCAGATTCCCAGCGAGATGATCCTGGCCTTCCTCGGCATGGTCTTCGCGGCCGTGTTCCTGCTCAGCCAGGGGCTGGTGGTGCCGGTGTTCGGCGAGGCGGGCAAGATGCGCAAGCGCATCCGCTCGCGCCTGCACCTGCTGGAGACGGCCAACCATCTGCCGAACATGCAGACGGTGCTGCGGCAGAAGTACCTAAAACGCCTCTCCCCGCTGGAGGCCGCGCTGGAACAGCTGCCCTGGTGCGAGCGTCTGGCGCAGATGATCGAGCAGTCCGGGCACGACTATCGCGCCTACCGGGTGATGCTGCTGGCGCTGGCGCTGGTCGTGCTGGTCGGTGTCGCCGCCTGGCTGCTGCTCAAGTTGTGGTGGGCGGCCCTGGTCTTGGCCCTGCTGGCTGGCTGCGTGCCCTTCATCAAGATCGGCAGCGACCGCGCCAAGCGCTTTGCCGATTTCGAGGCGGGGCTGCCCGATGCCCTCGACGCGATGTGCCGGGCCCTGCGCGCCGGCCACCCGTTCAACGAGACCCTGCGCCTGGTGGCCGAGGAGCACAAGGGGCCGGTGGCTCACGAATTCGGCCTGACTTTCGCCGACATCAACTACGGTAATGATGTGCGCCGCGCCATGCTCGGGCTGCTGGAACGCATGCCGAGCATGACGGTGATGATGCTGGTGACCACCATCCTCATCCACCGCGAGAGCGGCGGCAACCTCACCGAAGTGCTGGAGCGCATCAGCGGCCTCATTCGCGCGCGGTTCCGCTTCCAGCGCAAGGTCAAGACCCTGTCGGCGGAGGGGCGCATGTCGGCCTGGGTGCTGGTGGCGATTCCCTTCGTGCTGGCCGCCGGGATTGCCGCGACCACCCCGGAGTACATGCCGCTGCTGGTCAAGGATGAATTCGGCCAGAAGCTGGTGATGGCGGCCTTTGGTGCCATGTTGCTGGGCATCTTCTGGATTCGCCGGATCATCCGGCTCGATGTGTAGGAGGCGCCATGGATTACCTGCTGGCTCTGATCAACCGCATGGTCGGCAACGAGGAAATTGCCCGGCTGCTGTTCGTCGGGGGCATTTCTCTCAGCGTAGTCCTGCTGGTGGCGACTCTGGTGTTGCTCCTGTTTGGCCTGCAGGACCCGGTACAGCGGCGCTTGGGCATGATCAAGCGCGGGCACGGGCATGGCGCAGCCGGCACCTATGCCGCGCCGAGCAACCTGCAACTCCTGCTGGAGCAGGTCGGGCAGCGCTTTGCCAGCGACGAGGCCCGCAACAACTCGCCGACCCGCCAGCTGCTCACCCATGCCGGCTATCGCTCCGGTTCGGCGCCCCAGGTCTACTGGGCTATTCGTCTGCTGTTGCCGGTGCTGCTGCTGATCGCCTCGCTGCTGACCCTGCCTCTGGTACCCGAGCTCTCCCTGAATGTCGGCATCATGCTGGTTGCCACGGCTGTTGGCGTCGGCTGGCTGCTGCCGGCCATCTACGTCGACAAGCGCAAGGAAGGGCGCATGCGGCGCCTGCGGGTCGCATTTCCCGATGCGCTGGACCTGATGGTGGTCTGCGTCGAGTCGGGCTTGTCCCTGCCCCAGGCGATGGAGCGGGTGGCCGAGGAGATGCTGGTCAGCCAACCCGAACTGGCCGAGGAGCTGGCCATGGTGAATGCCGAAATTCGTGCCGGGATACCCAACACCCAGGCACTCAAGCATCTGGCCGAGCGTACCGGTCTGGATGATGTACAGGGGCTGGTCAGCCTGCTGGCCCAGAGCATCCGCTTTGGCACCAGCGTTGCCGACACCCTGCGGGTTTATGCGGAGGAATTCCGCGACCGTCGTACCCAGGCGGCGGAGGAACAGGCTGCCAAGGTCGGGACCAAGCTGATCTTTCCTCTGGTGCTCTGCCTCTGGCCCAGTTTCTTCCTCGTTGCAATCGGCCCCGTGATCGTCGGGATCCTCAGGACTTTCGGGAAGCTATGACATGAACAGGAATCTTTCGTTGCTCGCCTTGTCGCTCGTTCTGGCCGGCTGTCAGAGCATGCCCGAGCTCGGCACCGACCGCTCGATCTTCAATGGCCAGAATTCCGTGCTGTATCAGGTACAGGAGCAGGCCAGCTCGCCAGATCAGGCCATGCGCATGGCGGCCATTGCCTATCAGGGGGGAGCCCTGGATCAGGCGCTGTACCAGTACCTGCGCGCCATCGAACTTGATCCCGAGCAGTATGAGGCCATGGTCTGGGTTGGGCGCATCCACCGTGAGCGCGGCAATAGCCATTTGGCCGAACTGGCCTTTGCCGATGTGCTGCAGAGCCAGCCAGGCAATCTTTCGGCTCTCACGGAAATGGGCTTGCTGCAGTTGGCCCTGCGCCGCTCCGACAGCGCCAAGGAGATGCTGGGCAAGGCCTTGGAGATGGACCAGCGTCGCCTGGGCGGCTCAGCCTCGAGTGAGCCGAGCGGCCTCAAGGTCGATAGCAAGTCACCGCTCAAGCTTTACAACGGCCTGGGGGTGCTGGCTGACCTGGATAACGATTTCTCCCGGGCCGGAGAGTTCTATCGTCTGGCCCAGCAGATCGAACCGCGCTCGCCGCTGGTCGCGAACAGCCAGGGCTACTCCTACTACCTGGCCGGACAGTGGAGCGAGGCCGAGGCACAGTACAGAAGAGGTCTTGGTTTCGATGGCCGTTACGAGCCGCTGTGGCGCAACTATGGCCTGCTGTTGGCACGGATGGGACGCTACGAGGAGGCGCTATCCAGCTTCGAACGGGTCGAGAGTCGTGCAGCCGCCAGCAACGATGTGGGCTACATCTGCATGATCGAAGGCAAGCTGGATGAGGCCGAGCAGTTCTTCCGCAGCGCCATCGACCAGTCCCCTTCGCACTACGAGATGGCCTGGGAGAACCTGCAGCGCATCGAGCAGATTCGTCGTCTGCGCCAGCGTGGCATCGGGCAGGACACCGTCGACGAGGTCGAGGCCTTCGCCGTGGTGCCGAGCGAAGCGCTCAAGGCAGCGCCCTGAGCGCAAACGGCCTCAGTTGCTGGCGTTGAGGCTGTCGGTCAGCGCCTTGGCTGCCACCAGCTTGACCGCCTTCTTGGCAGCGATCTGGATCGCCTTGCCAGTGGCCGGGTTGCGCCCGGTGCGGGCCGGACGCTCGTTGACCTTGAGCTTGCCGATACCCGGCAGGGTGATTTCCCCATCGTTCTCCAGGGCGTCCGCGACTATTTCACCGAGCTGGTCGAGGAGGGCGCGCACATCGGTCTTCTGCAGGTCGGTGGCTTCGGCGAGGTCGGAAATCAGCTGGTCTTTGGTGATGGCCATGGAGGGCTCCGCGAGGTGGATTCGGCGGGCAAGCTAGCACAAATTCCCCGTAGTCACCCTGTGCATGCCTGGGTACTTCTGCACTCGGTGCCGTGGAGTCCGCTTCAGTGAACCGGCCAGAGTGCACGAGCGGCGGGCATGCGGGCAGAGTCTATGCTTAGTGGCACAACAACAGCACCACCGACCTCCTGGAGGCCACCATGTTGCGCCTATTTGCCGATCTTGGATTCCGCTGGAAGATGGCTCTGCCGATTCTGCTGCTCGCCGTATTGCTGGTGCTCATGGGCGCCCTGAGCGTGCAGGGCATCGGCCAGGTCGCCGACTCCAGCACGCGCCTGACCAATCGCTACCTGCCCGCCATCAGCCTGCTGCTGAATGCCGACCGTGATCTTTACCAGGGCTTCGTCGCCGAGCGCAGCTTGCTCGATGAGGGTGCTAGTGCCCATGCCGAGGCGCTGCGCGCCGCCCATGCGGAAAACCTGCAGCAGGCCTACGACCGCGTGCACAAGTATGCCGAGATGCAGCCGGGGGCCGAGGCACTGGCGCTGGTCGCCAAGTTCGACAGCGGCTACGCCCAGTGGAAGGCGACTTCCAGCCGGGTGCTGGAGCTGGCGGCGAGCGATCCGGCGGCCGCCTCCGCGCTGAGTTACGGCGACAGCGAGGCGCAGTTCGAGGCCATGCGCGATGCCATCGACAAGCTCGGCGAGCTGGAAGACAGCGAAGCCAACGCCGAAGGTCTCAAGGCCATCGCCCTGGGCGACGACCTCAGCTGGCAACAGGGCGGCATCACCCTCGTCGGTCTACTGGTCTGCGCCGTGCTGGTGCTCGGCTTCCCGGTGCTGGTGACCCGCCCCCTGCACAACCTGCTGCATCGTATCGAGCAGATCGCCGAGGGTGATGGTGACCTGCGGGTGCGCCTGGAAGTCCTGTCGCGCGATGAACTGGGCAAGCTCAGCGATGCCTTCAATCGCTTCCTCGACAAGCTGCAGCCACTGATTCGTGAAGTGGGGCGGGTGACGGGGGAGGTCGCCACCTCGGCCGAGACCCTGGCCAGCATGGCCGCAGCCAACGACCGCCTGATCAGCCACGAGCACCTCGCCGTGGATCAGGTCAGCACTGCCGCCACCGAGATGAGCACGGCCGTGCATGAGGTGGCGCGCAACGCCCAGAATGCCGCCGATGCCGCCCGCAGCGCCGAAGTGCAGTCGCGCGAAGGCGCCCAGGTGGTGGGCGCCACCATCCACGCCATTCGCCAGCTGGCCCATGAAGTGGAGAGTGCATCGGACACCATCCAGACCCTGGAACAGGAAACGGCCAACATCGGCGCCGTGCTGGCGGTGATCAAGGGCATCGCCGAACAGACCAACCTGCTGGCGCTCAACGCCGCCATTGAGGCGGCGCGCGCCGGCGAGCAGGGCAGGGGCTTCGCCGTGGTGGCCGACGAGGTGCGAGCCCTGGCCGCACGTACCCAGGACTCGACCAAGGACATCCAGCAGATGATCGAGCGCCTGCAGGCTGGTGTGCAGAATGCGGTCAAGGCCATGCATTCCGGCAGCGAGAAGGCTCGCGACAGTGTCGAGCGCGCCGCCGGGGTGGACGGTGCGTTGTCCGCCACCGGTGACTCGGTGGCCCGGATCAACGACATGGCCGCGCAGATTGCCAGCGCCTGCGAGCAGCAGAGCAGCGTGACCGAGGAGATTGCGCGCAACATCAGCGATATCCGCGATCTGTCCAACGAGGCGGCGCAGACCTCGGAGCAGAGCACCCAGGCCAGTGCCCGGCTGTCCGAACTGTCCCACGGGCTGGCGCAGCTGGTCGGCCGCTTCCGCGTCTGACCGCCATGGCTGCCGATCGGCACGCCGGATATGTGCTTCCCGTTCTAAGTGGTTGAAGCGCTTGTAACTTTGCATTCAGCCAGTACAATGGCGCGGCCCGTCGCTCGACGGGCTGCGTTATGGTGGTCCCATCGGTCCCCCCGCAACGATTACCCGTCAACCTGGTCAGGTCCGGAAGGAAGCAGCCATAGCGGGAACATCGTGTGCCGGGGTGTGGCTGGTGGGGCCGCCTCCAATCTTCCCCCCAGTATCCTCAGCTCGTTCCGCCTCTGTGGGGCGTGCCTTTGTGTGCATGCGCGAAACCGTCGGCGCCGGCCAGCATTGAACTAATGCCATCAGGGCAGGTCTTTGCCGGGTCACCTGCCTTCCCAACGGACTCCATTAGCCATGCATTCAGTGGATCAACCGGCGACCCCGCAGCTTCCGCTCAGCAGTGTCCGTCACCATCTGATTTTCACCCTTGGCAGCATGCTGCTGCTGATGCTGCTGTTTTCGCTGCTGCGCCTGGCCCTGCTCTGGTATAACGCCGAGCAGATCGGCGAGGCCACGACCGCCGACCTGCTGGAAGCCTTCGGCAACGGCCTGCGCTTCGACATCCGCGTCGTGGTGATCGCCTGTGCCCCCCTCTTGCTGGCCTTGCTCAGCCCCCGAGCCATGGCCGCACGCCGGGCCCAGGTGCTCTGGCTGAGTCTGGTGGCCAGCCTGGCGCTGTTGCTCGGGGTGGCCGAGCTGGACTTCTACCGGGAGTTCCACCAGCGCCTGAACGGCCTGGTGTTCCAGTACCTGGAAGAAGACCTGGGCACCGTGTCGAGCATGCTCTGGCATGGTTTCCCGGTGGTGCGCTACCTGCTGGCCTGGGTACTCGGCAGCCTGGCCTTGGGCCTGCTGTTCCACTGGCTGGCGCAGGTGAGCCGGCCGAGTCGGCCCATTGCGCCGCTGTCCTGGCCCTGGCGCACGGGCGTTTTCGTCCTCTGCCTGGTGCTGGCGGTGATCGCCGGTCGCGGCACCCTCAAGCAGGGGCCGCCACTGCGCTGGGGCGACGCCTTCACCACCGACTCCATGTTTGCCAACCACCTGGGCCTCAATGGCGTGCTGACCCTGGCCGACGCTGCAGAGAACAGCTTCTCCAGCCATCGCGACAATGCCTGGAAGGCCACGCTACCCGAGGCCGAGGCGTTGCAGGTGGTGCGCGAGATGCTGGTCGGCCCGCATGAGCGCCTGGTGGATGCCGAGAGCGCGGCGGTGCGTCGCGACTTCAGTCCGCCGGCTGCCGGAACCCTGCCGATCAAGCATGTGGTGGTGATCCTGATGGAGAGCTTCGCCGGTCGCTGGGTCGGAGCGCTGGGCAGCGATGCGGGCATCACGCCCAACTTCGACCGCCTGAGCCGGGAAGGACTGCTGTTCACCCGTTTCTTCTCCAACGGCACCCATACCCACCAGGGCATGTTCGCCACCATGGCCTGCTTCCCCAATCTGCCGGGTTTCGAGTACCTGATGCGCACTCCCGAGGGGAGCCACCGTTTCTCCGGCCTGCCGCAGCAGCTCAGCGCCCGGGGCTATGACGACCTGTACGTCTACAACGGCAATTTCCAGTGGGACAACCAGTCCGGTTTCTTCGGTAACCAGGGCATGCGCAACTTCATCGGCCGCGAGGATTTCGTCGATCCGGTGTTCATCGACCCGACTTGGGGCGTATCCGACCAGGATATGTTCGATCGGGCTGCCGAGGAGCTGGCCAAGCTCGACCCGGCAAAGCCGTTCTATGCGCTGCTGCAGACCCTTTCCAACCACACGCCCTACGCCCTGCCCGAGCAGTTGCCGGTAGCGCCGGTGACCGAGCATGGCTCGCACAACCAGCACCTCACCGCCATGCGCTATTCCGACTGGGCGCTGGGCCGCTTCTTCGAACAGGCGCGGAAGTCGCCCTATTACCGCGACACCCTGTTCGTCATCGTCGGCGACCACGGTTTCGGCAGCCCGGAGCAACTCACCGAGCTGGACCTGTTCCGCTTCAACGTGCCCCTGCTGTTGATCGCCCCCGGCATCCAGGAGCGCTTCGGCGAGCGTCGCGACACCGTCGGTACCCAGGTCGACGTGGTGCCGACCATCATGGGCCGCCTCGGCGGCACGACCCGCCAGCAGTGCTGGGGGCGCGACCTGCTCAACCTGCCGGAGGGGGATCAGGGCATCGGCGTGATCAAGCCGTCCGGTAGTGACCAGACGGTGGCGATCGTCAACGGCGACAGCATTTTGGTGCAACCCAAGGGCCTGCCGGCCAGGCTCTACCGTTACCAGCTCGGCGCGCGCAGGACCGAACTTGTGCAGGGCGATCCGCGCCAGGAGACGCTGCAGCGGCGTCTCGAGGCTTTCCTGCAGGTCGCGACCGGCAGCCTGCTGGCCAACACCGCCGGTGTCACTGACGGCGTCGATGTGGCGGCCCGTCGCAGCGACTGAGGCCGTCAGCCTGATTCGCGCTGGAACTGGCGGGGCGCCTTGCCTTTCCAGCGCTTGAAGGCGTGGATGAAGTTGGACACTTCGCCATAGCCCAGGCGCTCGGCGATTTCCTCCAGGGTCAGGCCGCCGGTGGCCAGCAACTCCTCGGCCAGGGCCTGGCGTACTTCGTCGAGCAGCTGGCGGAAGTGGCAACCCTCCGCTTCCAGGCGACGGCGCAGGGTGCGCGAGCTCATGTGCAGGCTGCTCGCCACCTGCTGCATGTCCGGCAGTCGCCCCGGGCGCTCCAGCAGTAGGCCGCGGATACGCCCGGCCAGCCCGCTGCGCTGGTTGCGCCTGGCCAGCAGGCGCTGGCACTGCTCCTCGCACAGCCGCACCGCCTGCGGGTTGGCACCCGCCAGTGGCAGGTCGAGCAGCTGGCGGGGAAAGGCGATGCGGTTGTGCGCCTGGCCGAACAGCGGCAGCAGGCCCAGCTCCTCGCGGTAGGGCTCGGTGTCGCTGGGTGCCGGCAGGCGCAGTTCAACCCGCAGCAGGGGCGGGTCGCCGCCAAACAGCTCGCGCAGCACTTGCAGCATGCCCGCCAGGTCGCGCTCCAGCAGGAAGCGCCGCAGCTCCAGCGGAACCTGTGCATCGTCCAGCCACAGGTTGACCTCGTCGCCGCTTTCCTCCACGCGCATGCCGTGGAAGGCATAGGTCAGGTCCAGGTAGCGCAGGCCCAGGCTGGCGGCATCCCGGAAGGTCGGGCTGGACAGCAGGGCGAAGCCCCAGATGCCATAGCTGTTGAGCCGATAGCGGCGGCCCAGTTTCAGGCCCAGTCCAGGGCGATCGTCGCAGGCCCGAACCAGGTTGTGCGCCAGCTGCAGCTCCTGCTCGGCGGTGATCTCCGCGCCCGGGTCGGCGAGCAGGGCCCAGTCCAGGCCGGTGTCCTGCAGGCAGATGTCGAGGGGCAGGCCCAGATCCAGGCCGTACTGGCTGATGAGCTGGACGCTGATGGCGCTGCGGCGGGGGAGTGGCATGATTTTTGGCCGAAACTCACAATTTTGTGGCCGACTATGCCATAAACCCAAACGCGGGCAATGCTTAGCATGGCGCCGAGTACCAAGGCTCAAGGAGATAACAATGGATAACGAGACTCCCGAGCAGGCGTTCACCCGCGTGCTGATCATCGGTTCCGGCTTCGCCGGCCTCGGCCTGGCCATGCGCCTGCGCCAGCAGGGGCAGGACGACTTCCTGATTCTGGAAAAAGCCGCTGCCCCGGGCGGCACCTGGCGCGACAACAACTATCCCGGCGCGGCCTGCGACGTGCCCTCGCACCTGTATTCCTTTTCCTTCGAACCGAAGACCGACTGGACCCGGCGTTATGCGCCGCAGGCGGAGATCCATGCCTATGTGCGCCAGTGCATCGAGCGCCACGGCCTGGCGTCGCGCATCCGCTGCAACAGCGAGGTGGCCGAGGCCGAGTTCGACGAGCGCGCCGCCCTGTGGCGGGTCACCACCACCGATGGCGTGACTTTCCGCGCGCGGGCCCTGGTCAGCGCCTGCGGTCAGCTCAACCGGCCGTTCTACCCGCGCATTGCCGGGCTGGAGCGTTTTGCCGGGGCGAGTTTCCACTCGGCCCGCTGGCGCCATGACATCGACCTTGCCGGCAAGCGCGTGGCGGTGATCGGCACCGGCGCCAGCGCCATCCAGTTCGTGCCGCAGATAGTGCCCAAGGTGGCGCGCCTGCACCTGTTCCAGCGCACTCCGGCCTACGTGCTACCCAAGCCGGATCGCGTCTATAGCCGTCTGGAACTGGCCCTGATGCAGCGCTGGCCCTGGACGCAGAAGCTCGACCGCGGCCTGCAGTACCTCCATCACGAAGTGCGTGGCGTGGCCTTCTTCCTGCTGCCCTGGCTGATGAAGCCCTATCGCCGGCAGTTCCTCCGCCACCTCGCCCGCGAGGTGGCCGACCCGGTGCTGCGCGCCAGGCTGACGCCGGACTATCCGCTAGGCTGCAAGCGCATCCTGATCAGCAACGACTACTACCCGGCGCTGGTGCAGCCGCAGGTGGAGGTGGTGGGCGAGGCGATCCGCGAAGTGACCGAGCACGGCATAGTCACGGCCGATGGTCAGGAGCGCGCCGTGGATGTGCTGATCTACGGCACCGGCTTCGCCGCCAGCGACTTCCTCGCCCCCATGCGCATCCGCGGCCTCGGCGGCCGCGAGCTGGGCCAGGCCTGGAAGGATGGCGCCGAGGCTTACAAGGGCATCAGCGTCAGCGGCTTCCCCAATCTGTTCATCCTCTACGGGCCGAACACCAACCTGGGGCACAACTCGATCATCTACATGCTCGAAAGCCAGTATCCCCATGTGTTGCAGTGCCTGGCCAGGCTGGAGCAGGGCTTGCGCTACCTGGACGTGCGCCAGCCGGCGCAGGAGGCCTGGAACCGCCAGGTGCAGCACGACATCGAGAACTCGGTCTGGGAGCAGGGGTGTACCAGCTGGTACAAGAACGCCGCCGGCAAGCACACTAACAACTGGTCGGGCTTCACTTTCAGCTACCGCCGCCACACCCGGCGGCCACAGTGGAGCGACTATGACCAGGTCCGTTGAGCTGGCAAGCCCGCCAGGCCTGGGGCAGCGCCTGCTCAGCGGGGTGCTGCGCGGCAGCACGCGGCTGGTGTTTCGCACGGGCCTGCATCCACGCCTGGCACCGTCGCTGCAGCGGCGCGTGCTGCGCCTGGCCACGCTGCTGGCGCCACCAGCCCGCGGCGTGCGCATCGAATCGGCCCGGCTCGCCGGCGTGCCCTGCGAGTGGCTCACGGCCGCGCGCGACAACGGCTGGGTGCTGCTCTACCTGCACGGTGGCGCTTTCATGGTCGGCTCGCCGCAGACCCACCGGGCGATCACCAGCGCGCTGGCCCGCCTGGGCGAGCTGCGGGTCTGCGCCCTGGATTACCGGCTGGCGCCGGAGCATCCCTGGCCGGCCGCCTCCGACGATGCGCTGGCGGCCTACCGGGCGCTGCTGGCGCAGGGGCAGCCGGCAGAGCGCATCGTCATCGCCGGCGATTCGGCCGGCGGCAACCTGACCCTCAACTGCGCCCTGCGCCTGCGCCAACTGGGCCTGCCGCAGCCGGCGGCGCTGGTGTGCCTGTCGCCGCTCAGCGACCTCGGCGGCGGAACCTGGCACGAGCCGCCGGCCGGCGATCCGCTGATCACCGCGGCCTGGCTGCGCCAGGGGATAGACGCCTATTGTCCGCCCGGGGTGGACCGGCGCGACCCGCTGCTGTCGCCGCTGTTCGCCGACCTGCATGGCCTGCCACCACTGCTGGTGCAGGTCGGCGAGGATGAGCACCTGTTGCAGCACAGCCTGCGGTTGCGCGAGTGCGCCGGTCTGGACCTGCAGCTGGAGGTCTATCCCGGGCAGTGGCATGTGTTCCAGATCAACTGCGGCCTGCTCGACGTCGCCACGCTGGCGCTGCGGCGGGTCGCCGAATTTCTCGGGGAGAGGGGCTGCCGATGAACAACATCCTGATCACTGGCGCCGCTTCCGGCATCGGCGCCGCCACCGCGCGGCTGTTCCATGCGCGAGGCTGGAGCGTCGGCCTGCTCGATATCGAACACCGGGCCCTGGCCGAACTGGCCGCGGAACTGGGCGGGGCCTGGCACGCCGAGCTGGACGTGACCGACGCCGGCGCGGTGCGCGAGGCCTTGCAGGACTTCTGCGCCGCTCACGGTGGCCGCCTGCGCCTGCTGTTCAATTCCGCCGGGGTGCTGCGCTTCGGCCATTTCGAGGAGATCGCCCTCGAGGAGCACGCGCGCATCCTGCAGATCAACGTGCTCGGCCTGCTGCAGGTCACCCATGCGGCCTTTCCCTACCTCAAGGGCAGCCCGCATGCCCAGGTGATCAACATGGGCTCGGCTTCGGGTCTCTATGGCACGCCGCACATGGTCAGCTATTCGGCGTCCAAGTTCGCCGTGCGCGGTCTGACCGAGGCCCTGGAGCTGGAGTGGCGGCGCCACGGCATCCATGTCGGCGACCTGATGCCGCCATTCGTGCGCACACCGATGGTGACGCGGCAGGGCTTCGAGCCACCGGCCCTGCGTCGCCTGGGCGTCCGGCTGGCGGCCGAAGACATCGCCCGGGCGGTGTGGCAGCAGGCCGCTCGGCCCCGGGTGCACCGGCCCCTGCATTGGCTGTTCCGCCTGATGTATGCCGCCGGCCAGGTGTCACCGCCCTCGATCAGCCGTCTGTTGATGGGCTGGCTCAGCCGCGACTGAGCCACCCGTCGCCGAAGCCCTGGCCAATGGTCGGTGTGCCAGCAGTCTGCCGGCGCAGACGCTACCCTGAAGAGGTGGCGGAATCGACGGGCGTGCGCCTGGCCGGCCGCCTGCGGGCTTGAGGTCCGCGCAGGAAAGGCCAGGCAGCGCTTGCCTGGCTATCGTGCGACACCCTAAGGTGTCGCTGTGCCGTCGGATTCCTGGCGGTTGCGGTCTATCCATCGCCTGAGAGGAGGTCGTTACATGAGCACAACCTTCCAAGATGATGTCAGCAGTAGTGTTCTGCGCCGCATGAAAGAGGGTGGTTTCGATTTTGCCCGGGTTCATCCCATCGAGTTCTACGCCATTTTCCCGGATGAGGACCGGGCCAGACAGGCGGCAAGGCAGTTTCGCGGTGAATCCCTCAATGCACAGGTCTGCGTGCGTGAGGATGGCGCCTGGCACCTGCAGGTCAGCAAGGTGATGTATGCCACCCATGCCGGCATCGGCGACTTCGAGCAGGATCTGGAGGCCCTGGTGGTGCCCCTGGGCGGTGTGCTGGATGGCTGGGGGGTGACTCAGGAAGTGCGTCTCGACGTTCAGGCCGTCAGCAGGGTCTGAGCAAAGCCGGCCAGTCCTGCGGGGCTGGCCGGTCCCATCCTTTTCCTCGGCTCAGCCCGTGGTGCGCTGATGCAGCGCGTCCAGATAACCGATCACGTCCGGGGCACCTGCCAGGCGCAGACCTTCGCCCAGAGCATTGGCTTCCGCCGAATTCTTGGGCAGCAGCAGGAACTCCGGGGCATCGGCGTAGCGCAGCAGTGACAGGCGAGCATAGGGCAGGCCGTGATTGAGCAGCAGGCTCATGAAGGCCGGTTCGCTCCAGGCCTGCACCGGCATGGCCAGCATGTGGTAGCGCCGGCGCAATTCGCCCAGCCCGCTGGCGCTGAGGCGGTAGCGCGTCAGTTCGGCCGGCAGGGTCACTTCCAGGCCGCGCAGGCGGGCGTAGGCGATGGCGCAGGCGAAGGCTTCGCCCTGCTGTTCGCCGGCCCAGAACAGCCGCTCGCCGTACCAGCTGGCCTGGCGCACTTCGACTGCTTCGGCGGCGAGGAAGCGCGGCATGGCCTGGCTGATGGTCTTGAGAAAGTCCTTGTAGCTGATGATGCGGACGCCGCGGCCCAGGGGGCTGGCCGCCAGTTCCTCGAAGCTGGCCAGGCGGTCATCCAGGCTCGGCGGCGGGCTGCACAGGCCATCGATGCGGCGCAGATCGAAGTCATCCAGGTGCAACACCTCGCGCTCGACCACCCCCATCAGTACGGCGCGGGCGGCGGCCTTGTCCTCCTGCACCGGGCCGGACAGCGCATCGCGCGGCAGGTCCACCAGACGCTGCAGCGGCGGCCCGGCCGCCCACCAGAGGCTGGCCGCCGGCACCGGCAACGGCTGGAACTGCAGCTGCAGATGGCGGGCACGCTCGAACACCAGGCGCGGCACACGGCCGCTCAGACCCAGGCGCTGGGCCAGGGCGGAGAGGCGAGAGGCGATGGAGGAGGTGTCGGACAGACTCATGACCCGCAGGAAGCTCCTGGTACTACTGTGCCAGTGTGGCAGAGCCGTCTGCGCTGCGCACTATCCGGATGAGCCTGAATCGTTTCGGCGCGAGCCTGTGGCAGAATGATGCCGTCCATTTCGAGGGTGCCTCCATGCCCAGCCTGGTGCTGGATATCGCCTTGCCTGCGGAGCGCTTCCTGGCTGTCTACCAGGGGCGCGCCAATCGGGTTCTGCTGTACAGCCGCGACGGCCGCAAGGTCAGCTTGCCGGCCCATCACCTGCGTCCATTCCTGCGCCACGACGGCATTCATGGCGTGTTCGAGCTGGAATTCAGCGCGGCCGGTGAACTGCTCGACCTGCGTCAGTTGCGATAAGCGCCCGAACGATACTCCTTATTACTCCCTTGCCTCGCCGGAGGCTAGTGCCGGCGGCTATAATCGCGTCCTGCTTCCCACTGAAACCCTTATTCCGAGCCGACCCGCCCATGTACGACCTGGCCCGCGCGCTGCTGTTCCGTCTCGCCCCCGAAACCTCCCATGAGCTGTCTATCGACCTGATCGGTGCCGGCGGTCGCCTAGGCCTCAACAGCCTGCTGTGCAAGGCGCCAAGCCAGTTGCCGGTGACCGTGATGGGCTTGGACTTTCCCAACCCCGTGGGCCTGGCCGCCGGCCTGGACAAGAACGGCGATGCCATCGACGGCTTCGCCCAGCTGGGCTTCGGCTTTGTCGAGATCGGCACCGTGACCCCGCGTCCGCAGCCGGGCAACCCCAAGCCGCGCCTGTTCCGCCTGCCGGAAGCGACCGCCATCATCAACCGCATGGGCTTCAACAACCACGGCGTTGAGCACCTGCTGGCGCGGGTGCGGGCGGCCAAGTACAAGGGCGTGCTGGGCATCAACATCGGCAAGAACTTCGATACCCCGGTCGAGCGCGCGGTGGATGACTACCTGATCGGCCTGGACAAGGTCTACGCCCACGCCAGCTATGTCACCGTCAATGTCAGCTCGCCGAATACCCCCGGTCTGCGTAGCCTGCAGTTCGGCGATCAGCTCAAGCAGCTGCTCGAGGCCCTGCGCCAGCGCCAGGAAGACCTGGCCGTGGAGCATGGCAAGCGCGTGCCGCTGGCGATCAAGATCGCCCCCGACATGAGCGACGAGGAAACCGTACAGGTGGCCCAGGCCCTGGTGGAGACCGGCATGGACGCGGTGATCGCCACCAACACTACCCTCGGCCGCGAGGGCGTGGAGAACCTGCCGTTCGGTAACGAGGCCGGCGGTCTGTCCGGCGCGCCAGTGCGCGACAAGAGCACCCACACCGTGCGCGTGCTGGCCGGTGAGCTCAAGGGCCGCCTGCCGATCATCGCCGTGGGCGGCATCACCGAGGGCGCGCATGCGGCCGAGAAGATCTCCGCCGGCGCCAGCCTGGTGCAGATCTACTCCGGCTTCATCTACAAAGGGCCGGCGCTGATCCGCGAGGCGGTGGATGCGATCGCCGCGCTGCCGAGATCCTGAGGGGCTTCTAACCGGCAATAAAAAGGGCCCCTGAGGGGCCCTTGGGCTCTCGCCCGCCGTCCGGATGGGACGGTCTGGTGAAGTCGGGGTGATCCTGATTCAGCCGACAGCGTGAAGTTCGTTGAGTCTGTGGATGCCGGCGGCGCCGGTCAGTCCGTCCCAGTTGTCACCGCGGCCCTCGCGCCAGCCATTGATCCAGGCTTGACGGGTAGTGGGGTGGGTGAAAGGACACATATCGCGGGATTTACCATGAACGCCGTGCTGATAGCCGCGCAAGAAAGCTCGTTCCAACGGATCACGCTTAAGTCTTCTCATCGGGTGTTGCCCTCACTGTTGACTGTTATGTCCCGTTGGCCCCTTGGTGGGACCGGGCAGAAATGTTCTGCCAGCGGGGCTCGCTGCCGGCGTGGCGAGCCACCTGCCAGTACCATTGCGGTACCGGCCTGAGTTGATTTCTAACGAATGCGTTCCACCCTGTGAATGATCGTTTTGTCATAAGGGCGTAACGCGAATAGGGCAGGAGCCATAAGCTGGTGGCTTGTGGCGATTGCCACTGGTGCGTCGAGCCGCGAAATACGGGCTTCCTCGTACCGAACGAAGGCCTTGTGCCATTGCGAACCGCTCTCGTCTGCGAGGCCGGTTCATTCCGACGAAGGGTCGCTATGCGACCGCGCGTCGCATATCTTGGCCCGCGGGCCGCACTGAATTACTGGATAGCCCATGTCTGACCGCTACGAACTGATCCTGACCTGCCCCAAGAGCCTGGAAAGCCTGTTGGCCGAGGAGGCCGCCGGCCTGGGGCTGGAGGAAGTGCGCGAGCAGACTGCCGCCGTGCGAGGCTTCGCGCCCATCGAGGTGGGCTATCGCCTGTGCCTCTGGTCGCGCCTGGCCAATCGCGTGCTGCTGGTGCTGCGACGCTTCCCGGTGGCCAACGCCGAGGAGCTGTATCAGGGCGTGCTGGCGGTGGACTGGGCCGAGCACCTGGACCCGGCCGGCACCCTGGCGGTGGAGTTCAGCGGCCATGGTGCCGGCATCGACAACACCCACTTCGGCGCCCTGAAGGTCAAGGACGCCATCGTCGACAAGCTGCGCACGGCGGAGGGCATCCGCCCCTCGATCGACAAGGTCGACCCGCACCTGCGCGTGCACCTGCGCCTGGATCGCGGCGAGGCGGTACTGTCGCTGGACCTCTCCGGGCACAGCCTGCACCAGCGTGGCTACCGCCTGCAGCAGGGCGCCGCGCCGCTCAAGGAGAACCTGGCCGCGGCCATCCTGATCCGCGCCGGCTGGCCGCGCATCGCCGCCGCGGGTGGCGCCCTGGCCGACCCCATGTGCGGGGTCGGCACCTTCCTGGTCGAGGCGGCGATGATGGCCGCCGACCTGGCGCCCAACCTCAAGCGCGAGCGCTGGGGCTTCTCCAACTGGCTGGGTCATGTGCCGGCGATCTGGAAGAAACTGCACGCCGAGGCCGAACAGCGTGCCGCCGCCGGCCTCGCCAGGCCGCCGCTGTGGATCCGCGGCTACGAAGCCGATCCGCGGCTGATAACGCCGGCGCGCAACAACATCGAGCGCGCCGGGCTGGGCGAGTGGGTCAAGCTGTACCAGGGCGAGCTGGCCACCTTCGAGCCGCGCCCGGACAAGAACCAGACCGGCCTGATCGTCTGCAACCCGCCCTACGGCGAGCGCCTGGGCGACGAGGCGAGCCTGCTCTACCTCTACCAGAACCTCGGCGAGCGCCTGCGCCAGAGCTGCCTGAACTGGGAGGCAGCGGTGTTCACCGGCGCACCTGAGTTAGGCAAGCGCATGGGCCTGCGCAGCCACAAGCAGTACGCCTTCTGGAACGGCGCGCTGCCGTGCAAGCTGCTGCTGTTCAAGGTGCTGCCCGAGCAGTTCGTCACCGGTGAACGCGGCGAGCGGCGCCAGGGCGAGGAGGGCGCCGCCCCGGTGGCCAGCGAGCCGGCGCGCCTGTCCGAGGGTGGACAGATGTTCGCCAACCGCCTGCAGAAGAACCTCAAGAGCCTCGGCAAGTGGGCGAAGAAGGCCGGTATCGAGTGCTATCGCCTGTACGACGCCGACATGCCCGAGTACGCCCTGGCCGTGGACCTGTACCGCGACTGGGTGCACGTGCAGGAATATGCGCCGCCACGCTCCATCGACCCGGACAAGGCCCAGGCGCGCCTGCTCGACGCCCTGGCGGCGATCCCGGTGGCGCTGGGCATCTCGCCCGACAAGGTGGTGATCAAGCGCCGCGAACGGCAGAGTGGCAGCAAGCAGTACGAGCGCCAGGCCAGTCAGGGCCAGTTCATGGAAGTCAGCGAAGGTGGTGTGCGCCTGCTGGTCAACCTCACCGACTACCTCGACACCGGCCTGTTCCTCGATCATCGCCCGCTGCGCCTGCGCATCCAGCAGGAGGCGGTCGGCAAGCGCTTCCTCAACCTGTTCTGCTACACCGCCACGGCCACCGTGCACGCGGCCAAGGGCGGCGCGCGCAGCACCACCAGCGTCGACCTGTCGAAGACCTACCTGGACTGGGCGCGGCGCAACCTGTCGCTCAATGGCTTCTCCGACAAGCAGCGCCTGGAGCAGGGCGACGTGATGGCCTGGCTGGAAGCCGATCGCGGCGAGTACGACCTGATCTTCATCGACCCGCCGACCTTCTCCAACTCCAAGCGCATGGAAGGGGTGTTCGATGTGCAGCGCGACCATGTGCGCCTGCTCGACCTGGCCATGGCCCGTCTGGGCAAGGGCGGGGTGCTGTACTTCTCCAACAACTTCCGCAAGTTCCAGCTCGACCCGGGGCTGGCCGAGCGCTATGCGGTGGAGGAGATCAGCGCCCAGACCCTCGATCAGGACTTCGCCCGCAATCCGAAGATTCACCGTGCCTGGCGCTTCGTGGCGAGCTAGCATAAAGGCAATATGACACCATCTGCCCGAGTGGCAGTCGCATGACAGGGATGTCCGCCTTCGAAAGCGAGTCTGCATGGCGGCATTGCCCACTGTCCCGCCCAGCGGCCGGGACCTGCTGCGCAACAACCTGGTGGCCTGGCTGCTGTCCGGTACCGTCTGCCTGGGTGGGTTGCTGCTGACCGCAGGGCTGGCCAGGGCCGTCGGCCATTTCTACCAGGGGCAGCTGGAGCAGCGCTTCCACTGGGCGGCCAGCGAACGCGCCACGGCCATGCAAAACAGCTTTGCCGCGCACATGGCCGACCTCGACGGCCTGCGCCGCTTCTTCACCAATACCCAGCTGGTCACCAGCCGCGAGTTCTCCGGCTATGTCGCCGGTTTACTGCCACGAGCCTTCTCCTACGCCTGGTTGCCGCGCGTGGTGCAAGCCGAGCGCCAGGGTTTCGAGCGCGCGGCCCGCGCCGAAGGCCTGACGGATTATTCGATCCGCGACCTCAACAGCTCTGGCGAGCTGGTACCCGCAGCCCTGCGCGAGCAGTACTTTCCCCTGCGTTTCGTGGAAACCGACCTGGGCGGCAGCTCATCGGTACTGGGACTCGATCTTGCCGCACTGGACAGCCGGCGCGACACCCTGGAACGGGCCCGGCGTAGCGCCGGCATGGCGGCTTCAGGCGTCATCGAGTTCATCGGCACCCGGGCCGGCGACAGCGACGGCCTTCTGCTGGCCGCAGCCATCTACCGCGGTCCCACGCCGGGCGACGCCAGTGCCCGGCCACGGACGGCGCTGCGCGGTTACATCCTGGCGGCGTTCAGCATCCGCCAGTTGCTGCGCGAGCAGGAGAGTGCGGAGAGTGCCCGCAACCTCAGCCTGGAACTGCTGGAAACCAGCCCCCTGCCCGGGCGCAAGCTGCAGTATCGCTCGGCCATCGCGGCAACCGGCAGCACGCTGCAGTTACGCCGGGAGCTGCACCTGGCCGATCGCAGCTACGCGCTGATCATTCGCCCGACCGAAGCCTTCCTGCAGGTCAACAGCACACCGGTATTGACCGTGGTACTGGGCGCCGGACTGCTGCTCAGCCTGCTGATGGCGGTACTGCTGTTCGTTCTGGTCAGCCAGCGCCAGCGCGCCCATGTCCTGGTGGGCGAGCAGACGGCTGCGCTGCGTCAGCGCGAGGCCGAGCTGGCGCGGGTCAATGGCCAGCTGCGCGGCGTGCTGGATGCAGCGACCCAGGTGGCGGTGATCGCCACCGACCTCGACGGCACCATACGTACCTTCAACGTCGGTGCCGAGCGCATGCTCGGCTACTCGGCCGGGGAGGTGGTGGGCCGGCACTCGCCGCTGCTGATCCATCTGCCAGAGGAAGTGCTCAGGCGAGGCCAGGAACTGAGCCTGCGGCTGGGCCGGCCGGTCAACGGCTTCGAGGTGTTCATCGCCGACACCGGCGGCGCTCAGGCCTATGACCAGCATGAGTGGACCTATGTGCGCCGCGACGGCCGCCGCTTGCTGGTCAACCTGATCGTCACCGGCATCCGTGGCAATCAGGGCGAGCTGGTGGGCTACCTGGGCATCGCCATCGACATCACCGAGGCCAAGCTCAGTCGCCAGGCCCTGGAGGCCCGCGACCTGCTGCTGGAGAAGCTCACCGCCAATGTGCCCGGGGCCATCTACCAGTACCAGCTGCGCCCGGATGGCAGCACCTGTTTCCCTTTCGCCAGTGCCGGCATCCGCAATATCTACGAACTGGAGCCGGAGACACTGCGCCAGGATGCCTCGGCCGTGTTCGGGCGTATTCACCCCGAGGATATCGAAGCACTGCGACGCAGCATCCAGGCTTCCGCAGAGCTGCTGCAGCCCTGGCGCGAGGAGTACCGTGTGCTGCTGCCGCGCCAGGGCCTGCGCTGGCTGCGCGGCGAAGCCACGCCGGAGCGCCTCGGCGATGGCAGCGTGCTGTGGCACGGCTATCTCAGCGACATCACCGGGCCCAAGCTGGTGGAGCAGGAGCTGCGTGCCCTGTCGATCACCGATGCGTTGACCGGCGCCTACAACCGGCGCTTCTTCCAGGAACGCCTGGAGATGGAGATCGCCCGCGCCCGCCGCTATGCCGGCAGCCTGTCGGTGGTGATGCTGGATATCGACCACTTCAAGCTGATCAATGACCGCTTCGGCCACCAGAGTGGCGATCTGGTGCTCAAGGAAGTCTGCGCGCGCATTCGGCAGCGCCTGCGCAGCATCGATCTGCTCTGTCGCCTGGGAGGCGAGGAGTTCATCGTGCTGTCGCCCGGCACGGCTCCGGAGCAGGCCGACCAGCTGGCCAAGGCGCTGTGGCAGATCCTGCGCGAGGCGCCGATGGGAGAGGTCGGCCGGGTCACCGCCAGCTTCGGCGTGACGGCCTGGCAGGCGGGCGAGAGCAGTGACGCCATGCTGCGGCGGGTCGACATGGCGGTGTACCAGGCCAAGCAGAACGGGCGCGACCGTGTCGAACGGCTGCCCTGAACAGGCTCAGCGCCGGTAGATGTCCAGCAGCACCTGATCGAGGATCGCCGAGGCACCCCAGGGGCGCTGGTCATTGAGAATGGCCACCACCACCCAGTTCTTGCCCTTGGCGGTGCGGGTGAAGCCGGCGATGGCGCGGACGTTGTTCAGGGTGCCGGTCTTGATATGGGCCTGGCCTTCCATGCCAGTACGCTTGAGGCGCTTGCGCATGGTGCCGTCCATGCCCACCAGCGGCATCGAGGCGATGAACTCGGCGGCATAGGGGCTGTGCCAGGCGGCCTGCAGCATGCCGGCCAGCTCCCGCGCACTGACCCGCTCGGCGCGCGACAGGCCGGAGCCATTCTCGATCACCAGATGCGGCGCGGTGATGCCCTTGCGTGCCAGCCAGGCGCGGATCGCCCGCTGCGCGGCCTTGGCGTCGTCGCTGTCGGCACGGTCGCGGAACTGGGCGCCGAGGCTGAGGAACAGCTGCTGGGCCATGGTGTTGTTGCTGTACTTGTTGATGTCGCGGATCACCTCCACCAGGTCCGGGGAGAAGGTCCGCGCCAGCAGCTTGGCGTTCTTCGGCACGTCACCGACCCGGTCCTTGCCAAGGATGCTGCCGCCCAATTCCTGCCAGATGGCGCGCACGGCCCCGGCGGCGTAGGAGGGATGGTCGAGCAGGGCCAGGTAGCTCTGGGCACTGCAGCCCTCGGGCAGCTTGCCGGTGACCACCAGGGTGGTGCCGTCGTACTGGGCCACCGGGTTGTAGCGCACGTCCGGCCAGGCCGGGCACTTGGCGGCGCCGAGGGCCTTGACCTTGTTGTCGATGCGCACGTTGGTCAGCGGCGGCTCCATCATCACGCTGACCTTGCCGCCGGAGGTGCGGGTGATCATGCGCACGGCCTTGAGGTTGACCAGCAGCGAGTCGGGACCGACCAGAAAGGGCTTGTTCGGGTCGCCGCCATCGTCATTGAAACTGGGCAGCTGCGGCTGGTTGAAGTGGCTGCGGTCCAGCACCAGGTCGCCGCTGATCTGCTGCACGCCATTGGCGCGCAGGTCGCGCATCATCAGCCAGAGCTTCTCCATGTTCAGCTTGGGGTCGCCGCCACCCTTGAGGTAGAGGTTGCCATGCAGTACGCCGTTCTTCAGCGGGCCGTCGCCGTAGAACTCGGTGCGCCACTGGTGGGTGGGGCCGAGCAGCTCCAGGGCGGCGTAGGTGGTGACCAGCTTCATGGTCGAGGCGGGGTTCACCGAGACATCGGCGTTGTAGACGATGCCATTGCCGGCGCCGTCCAGCGGCAGGGCCACCACCGACAGGCTATTGGGGGAAATCTTGTTGGCCTTGAGCGACTGCTGGACCTTGGCCGGCAGCACGCTGCTGACCTGGGCGGCGGAGAGGGGCAGGGCGGTGGGCAGTAGAAGCGAAGCGAAGACGAAGTGGCGAAGCGTTCTGATCATTGGCACGGGCCCAGGTCGAAAGGGGCGAGAAGAGAGGTGCGGATTTGCCGCGCATTATGCCCGAACCGGGCGCGATGGCAGCGCCCGGGCGGGCTTTTTTCTGATCGTGCGGGCAGCCGGCGCGGCAACCTGCTAGAGTGCCGCCCGTTATTTCATCGAGTATCTAGGAGTTTTTATGGCCACCAACCGTTCCCGCCGCCTGCGCAAGAAACTGTGCGTCGACGAATTCCAGGAACTGGGCTGCGAGCTGACCCTGAGCTTCCGCGAGGGGCTGACCGAGGCCGAGGCCGACCAGTTCGTCGAGCAGTTCCTGCGCGATGCCATCGATGGCAACGGCCTGGGTTATGTCGGCGGCGAAGACTACGGTTTCGTCTGCCTGGCCAAGCGTGGCTCGGTCAGCGAAGAGCAGCGCACCCAGCTGGAAGCCTGGCTGAAAGGGCGCAAGGAACTGACCGAGTTCAACCTGAGCCCGCTGATGGATGTCTGGTATCCGGAGAATCCGATCAACCAGGCGTGAATCGGCAACAAAAAAGCCGTTACCCCCGGGTAACGGTTTTTTTATGCGCGCGATTCAGCCGATCAGGCTGAGGAACTCGCTGCGGGTGGCGGCGTTGTCGCGGAATTCGCCGAGCATCACCGAGGTGACCATGGACGAGTTCTGCTTCTCCACGCCGCGCATCATCATGCACATGTGCTGGGCCTCGATCACCACGGCCACACCCAGGGCGCCGGTGACCTGCTGGATCGCCTCGGCGATCTGCCGGCTGAGGTTCTCCTGGATCTGCAGGCGGCGGGCGTACATGTCGACGATACGCGCCACCTTGGACAGGCCCAGCACCTTGCCGTTGGGGATGTAGGCCACGTGGGCCTTGCCGATGAAGGGCAGCAGGTGGTGCTCGCACAGCGAGTACAGCTCGATGTTCTTCACCAGCACCATCTCGCTGTTGTCGGAGCTGAACAGGGCGCCGTTGGTGACTTCCTCCAGCGTCTGCTGGTAGCCACGGCACAGGTACTGCATGGCTTTGGCGGCGCGCTTCGGGGTATCCAGCAGGCCTTCGCGGGTCACGTCCTCGCCGAGCTGGCCGAGGATCGCGGTGTATTGCTGTTCCAGGGACATGGGTCTTCCTGTGGGGGTGGTCATGCACAGGGGCGCAGGGTAGGGCGCGGTCGTGCCCCTGGCAAGGGCGGAGTGCGCCAGCGCGGCCTACTTTTCCGGCCGCGGCGGCAGTTGCGTGGCCCAGTCCTCGGCCCATTGCGCCAGCGGCAGGCAGCGTTGCACCAGCTCCAGGCCAAGGGGCGAGAGCTGGTAGCCGTGCTCGCCGTTTTCCAGCAGGCGCGCTTCGCGCAACTCGCCCAGGCGGGTGTTGAGTACCGAGGGCGAGACTCCCGCGCAGCGCGCCTGCAGGTCGCGGAAGCTGGCTGGCGCCTGCTGCAGTTCCCACAGCACGCGCAGGCTCCAGCGCCGCCCGAGCAGGTCGAGCAGGGCCATGATCGGCCGACCGCTGGCCGAGCCGCGCACCGGGTCGCCGGGGTGGGGAAAGCTCATCTCGTCTCCTTGCTTCTTTTTTAGTAGCGGAGTAGTTTCGACTTGCTACTTATTTCGTAGCATGACAGGAGCCCAGCCCGTGAACCAGCCCCGCGTGCAACCGCTGAACCCGCCTTACGACGCCGATATCCAGGCCGCCTTCGACCGCGTCATGCCGCCCGGCATGCCGCCGCTCAAGCTGTTCCGCAGCATGGCGCACAACCCGCGCGTGCTGCAGCGCATGCTTGCCGGCGGCCTGCTGGATCGTGGCAGCATCCAACTGCGCGAGCGTGAACTGCTGATCCTGCGCGCCACCGCGCTGTGTGGCGCGGAATACGAGTGGGGCGTGCATGTGGCGGGGTTCGCCGGCAAGGCCGGTTTCACGGCCGCGCAGATCGCCGATACCTGCCGCGAGTCCATCGACCCGACGCTGTGGAGCCCGGCGGAACAGGCGCTCTTGGCCCTCGCAGACAGCCTGCATGCCAGCGCCTCCCTCGATGACGCGCTGTGGCAGCGCCTGGCCGAGCATTTCAGCGAGCAGCAGCTGATCGAGTGCCTGCTGCTGGTCGGCTTCTACCATGCGGTGTCCTTCGTGGTGAACGGCCTGCGGGTGGAGCGCGAGGAGTACGCGCCGCGCTTTCCCGGCTGATCAGTAGTCGTCGCGACCATCCAGCATGGTGCGCTTGAGCAGCACGTACACCGCACCGGTACCGCCGTGCCTGGGCAGGCAGGAGGTGAAGCCCAGCACCTGCGGGTGCTGGCGCAGCCAGGTGTTGACGTGGCTCTTGATCATCGGTCGCTTGCCGTCCATGCGCGCAGCCTTGCCGTGGGTCACGCGCACGCAGCGCACTTCCATGCGCGCGGCTTCGGCGAAGAAGTCCCAGAGTGTCTCGCGGGCCTTCTCCACGCTCATGCCGTGCAGATCCAGGCTTCCCTCGAAGGCCACCTGGCCGGCCTTGAGCTTGCGCATCTGACCATCCTGCACGCCATCGCGGGCCCAGTAGAGTTCATCCTCGGCACCGACGTCGATGACGAACTGGTCGGACAGGCCATCGACCTTGACCGCGTCGCTCTTCACCGTCGCCGCCTGGCGCAGGGTGCTGATGCGCTGGCGGTCGGCGCGCGGCTTGCCGGTGTCGGCACGATCGTGGCTGATCGGCTTAACCCCGCGCACGGCGGACTGGAACAGGGAAAAATCGTCGTCTTGCATGAATGCCTCCACGGAAGAGGCGAGTTTACCGGCTTCAGTCACGTTTTTTCAGCAGCCGGGGCGACAGGCTCAGCTCGTTACCGTACTGCCGGCGCATGCGCCGCCGGCAAAGCCGCCAGACGTTGATTCCGCCCCACAGCAGGAACAGGCCGCACAGCAGCAGGACGATGGCCGCGCCGAGGCTGTCGTTGAGCGGGCCTAGGGCGGGTGGGCGGCCAAGCAGGGTGGCCGCGCCGGCCATGCCGAGCAGCACGCCGAAGGCGGCGAACAACGCGGCAAGGGCGCCGAGAAAGCGCCAGCGCCAACAGCCTGGACCGCGTGGGCGCAGGCGCCGGGCATCGAAACCATGGTCGGACAACTTCATGCCGATTTCCTCTTCGGTTATCGGCGCTATGACCGGTCGTTGCGGCGAGGGTTCCGGTCGGCGGCCGTGTTCGTCCTAGATCAGGGCCTGGGCCTGCGGCACCACCATGGCGTAGTTGTCGGCCAGGGCGGCCAGGGTCATGCGGTGCAGGTCGCGGGCGGGAATCAGCTCGTTCTGGTACGGCAGGTCGCGGGTGGCGCAGGCGGCGTCCACCAGGGTGCAGCGGTAGCCGTAGTCCTTGGCGGCGCGCACCGTGGTGCTGACGCTGGAGTGGGTCATGAAGCCGCAGATGATCAGATCCAGATGGCCGAGCTGCTGCAGGCGCTCATGCAGATCGGTGCCGGCGAAGGCGTTGGGCAGGCGCTTTTCCACCAGGGCCTCGCCCGGCTGCGGCTCCAGCCCCCCGATGAAGCGCCCGCGTGGCCCCTGGGGGTCGAGCAGGCCACCGGGGATGCCCAGGTGACGCACGTGCAACACCGGTGCACCTAGCGAACGCGCGGCCTTGAGCAGGGTGGCGATCTCGCCGATGGCCGCCTCGATATCCGGCAGCTGCAGGGTACCGCTGCGGTACTCCTCCTGGGCGTCGATCACCACCAGCGTGGCCTTGCCCAGGGTGGCCGGGGCATAACCGCGTCCGAGCAGCTGGAACAGGGTTTTCGGGTCGGACATGGTCGGGCTCCTATGACGGCGATGCGTCTATTCTCTGCTTCCTGATCCGATCTGTGAACCTCCGTCACCGATTGCCAACCCGCTGATGGGACTGCATGGGGGCTTGGCCTGCTAGAATCGCGCATCGTTTTCTCGAGGTCAGAACCGTGTCTCCATCCCGCCTGCGCAGCGTGCGCGATCACATCCGCTGGGCCGTCAGCCGTTTCCACGAAGCCGGCCTGTTCTTCGGCCACGGCACCGATAATGCCTGGGACGACGCCCGCCAACTGGTACTGGGCGCCCTGCACCTGCCGTTCGAGATCGCCGATGCCTACCTGGATTGCCGCCTGGAAGAGGACGAGCAGCAGCACCTGCTGGAGCTGATCCGTCGCCGTGTCGAGGAGCGCGTGCCCACCGCCTACCTGCTCGGCGAGGCCTGGTTCTGCGGCTTGCCCTTCATCGTCGACGAGCGCGTGCTGGTGCCGCGCTCACCTATCGCCGAGCTGATCGGCAGTCAGTTCGAGCCCTGGCTGCCGGCGACGCCGGCGCGCATCCTCGACCTGTGCACCGGCTCCGGTTGCATCGGCATCGCCTGTGCCTACGCCTTCCCCGAGGCCGAGGTGGTGCTCGGCGACCTGTCCTTCGACGCGCTCGAGGTGGCCAACCAGAATATCGAACGTCATGGCCTGGAAGAGCGGGTCTACACCGTGCAGGGCGACGGTTTCGCCGGCCTGCCGGGGCAGCGCTTCGACCTGATCGTGTCCAACCCGCCCTACGTGGATGCCGAGGATTTCGCCGACATGCCGGCCGAGTACCACCACGAGCCGGAGCTGGGCCTGGCCTGTGGCGACGACGGCCTCAACCTGGTGCGGCGCATGCTGGCCGAGGCCGCCGACCACCTGACCGAGAAAGGTCTGCTGATCGTCGAGGTGGGCAACAGCCAGGTGCATGTCGAGGCGCTGTACCCGGAAGTGGACTTCACCTGGCTGGAGTTCGAGCAGGGCGGCCACGGCGTGTTCCTGCTGGCGGCGGCGCAGTGCCGCGAGTACCAGAAGCTGTTCCGTTCGCGCGCCAAGGGCTGAGTTCGGGCTGGCTCTGGTAGCCCGGATGTAATCCGGGGCCGAGCTGCCTGCTCCGGCAACGGTCCGAGGGTAGGGTGGAAAACCGCGGCAGCGTTTTCCACCTGAGTGCGTTAGGGGAAGGTTGGCGGAAGAGACCCAGGGTCGTTTTCCACCCTACGGCGGCTCAACTGATCTAGCGCGTGGCGATCCAGATCAGCAGCCCAGCCTGGAACAGTGCCAGGGCCACCAGGCAGGCGATGGTGAAGCGCAGCCCGCTATCCTCGCGCTTCAACGCCTCGATGCGTCGTTCCAGCTTGGTCATCTTCACCTGCTGTTCGTGCAGCGTCTGATCGGCCTGTTGCAGCATCGCGCCACTGTCGAGCAGATCGATGGGCTGCACCCGTTCCTGGTTCCACTGCGGATTCAGCACGCTGACCCGCGCCGCGCTGTAGCTGGCCTTGAGCTGCGCCAGGTCCTGGTAGTTGACCTCGAAACCCTGGATGCGCAGGAAGTGGTCGCGGCGTAGGCGGGCGTCCTCGCTGAGCACGTCCTTCACCGCCAGCGCTCCGCCCTCGACCGTGTAGCTGCCCCAGCGCTGGCGCGCCCAGGCGATGCCCTGGGCTAGCAGGAAACGGCCCAGCCCACGGTTGAGAGGCTCGATCTGCAAACCTTTGTCGGCACCGAAACGTACCTCGCGGCTGCGATGGTCGGCCCACACTTCGAGCAGGTTCTGTTCACGGCGCAGGCGTTGGCCCGGGACATCCACCGTCAGCCGCAGCAGGCTCTGCTCGTTGCTATGCCGCTCGACCCGGCCGAGCTTGACGAAACGCAACGGGCGCAGGCCGGTGTGGCGGTCGGCGGGCAGGGGCGCCAGGCGCAGCAGCTGGAAGTGCTCCGCCTCCAGGCTTTCCCAGGGATGGGGCGGCGGAGTCTGCTCGGTCTGTTCGTCGGGGTGTTGGGCGTCGGTATCGCTCATCGCGGCGTCCTTGGGCATGCGTACAGGCATTATCGGCAAGTTTCGCCGCCACTGCAGGCTGGCCAACTGCCATTTGCCGCTATCGTGGCCGTTTCGCAGGTGAACTGGCCGGGCGCCGGCGGTATACTCGCCGACCTTTGTTCGAGGCAGATTTCGCGGAGCGCCCTGCATGTCCGGCAACACCTACGGCAAGCTGTTCACCGTCACCACCGCTGGCGAAAGCCACGGCCCGGCCCTGGTCGCCATCGTCGACGGTTGCCCGCCGGGCATCGAGCTGTCCCTGGAAGACATGCAGCGCGACCTCGACCGCCGCAAGCCGGGCACCAGCCGTCACACCACCCAGCGCCAGGAAGACGACGTCGTCGAAATCCTCTCCGGGGTGTTCGAGGGCAAGACCACCGGTTGCCCGATCGGCCTGCTGATCCGCAATACCGACCAGAAGTCCAAGGACTACTCGGCGATCAAGGACCTGTTCCGCCCGGCCCACGCCGATTACACCTACCACCACAAGTACGGCATCCGCGACTACCGCGGCGGTGGCCGCAGCTCGGCGCGCGAAACCGCCATGCGCGTGGCCGCCGGCGCCATCGCCAAGAAGGTACTGGCCGGCCTGGGCATCCAGGTGCGCGGCTACATGAGCCAGCTCGGCCCAATCGAGATCCCGTTCAAGACCTGGGACAGCGTCGAGCAGAACGCCTTCTTCAGCCCCGACCCGGACAAGGTGCCGGAGCTGGAGGCCTACATGGACCAGCTGCGCCGTGACCAGGACTCGGTGGGCGCCAAGATCACCGTGGTCGCCGAGGGCGTGATGCCGGGCCTGGGCGAGCCGATCTTCGACCGCCTGGACGCGGATCTGGCCCACGCGCTGATGAGCATCAACGCGGTCAAGGGCGTGGAAATCGGCGCCGGCTTTGCCTGCGTGGCCCAGCGCGGCACCGAACACCGCGACGAGCTGACCCCCGAGGGCTTCCTGTCGAACAACGCCGGCGGCATCCTCGGTGGCATCTCCAGCGGCCAGCCGATCGTCACCCACCTGGCGCTCAAGCCGACCTCCAGCATCACCACCCCGGGCCGCTCGATCGACGTCGACGGCAACCCGGTGGATGTGATCACCAAGGGCCGCCACGATCCCTGCGTCGGCATCCGCGCGACGCCGATCGCCGAGGCGATGATGGCCATCGTGCTGCTCGACCACCTGCTGCGCCACCGTGCGCAGAACGCCGACGTGCGGGTCAACACCCCGGTGCTCGGCCAGCTGTGACCGCCCAGCCGCTGCCGTACTGGCGGCTGTCCGCGTTCTACTTCTTCTACTTCGCCATGCTGGGCGCCACGGCGCCCTTCCTGCCGCTGTACTTCCAGCACCTGGGCTTCGCCCCGGCGCGCATCGGCGAGCTGGTGGCCATTCCCATGCTGATGCGCTGCCTGGCGCCCAACCTGTGGGGCTGGCTGGGCGACCGCAGCGGCCAGCGCCTGCGCATCGTGCGTTTCGGTGCGCTGTGCACGCTGCTCAGCTTCGCCCTGATCTTCGTCGACCAGAGCTATGCCTGGCTGGCCCTGGTGATGGCGCTGCATGCGTTCTTCTGGCACGCCGTGCTGCCGCAGTTCGAGGTGATCACCCTGGCTCACCTGCGCGAGCAGAGCGCGCGCTATTCGCAGGTCCGCCTGTGGGGTTCGATCGGCTTCATCGTCGCGGTGATCGGCCTGGGCGAGCTGTTCGAGCGCTTCAGCCCCGGGCTGTTCCCGGCGATGGTGGTGCTGATCCTCGCCGGCATCCTGCTCGGCAGCCTGTGGGTGCCCAACGCGGTGCCGCAGGCGCGGGCCGGGCAAGGCGGCGAGGGCGGCTTTCTCGCCCAGCTGCTGCGCCCGGGCGTGCCGGCGTTCTTCCTCTGCGTGGCGCTGATGCAGCTGTCGCATGGCCCGTACTACACCTTCCTGACCCTGCACCTGGAGCGGCTCGGCTACGAGCGTGGCTTCATCGGCCAGATGTGGGCGCTGGGCGTGGTGGCGGAGATCGTGCTGTTCCTGTTCATGGCGCGCATCCTCACGCGTTTCTCGGTGCGCTGGGTGCTGGCAGCCAGCTTCCTGCTGGCGGCGCTGCGCTGGCTGCTGCTGGGCAACCTGGCCGACCACCTGGGTGTGCTGCTGTTCGCCCAGCTGCTGCATGCCGCCACTTTCGGCAGCTTCCATGCCGCCGCCATCCATTTCGTCCAGCGCAGCTTCGGGCCCAACCAGCAGGGCCAGGGCCAGGCGCTGTACGCGGCACTGGCCGGCACCGGTAGCGCCCTCGGTGCGCTGTACGCCGGCTATAGCTGGGAGAGTCTGGGCGCGGCCTGGACCTTCGCCATTGCCAGCTTGGTCGCCCTGGCGGCCGCCATTATCATTGCACTGCGTTTGCACGAGGAGCGGGCATGAACCGTGAACAACTGACCCGGCAGATCATCGAGGCCGGGCAATTCCTGTATGGCCGTGGCTGGTCGCCGGCCACCAGCAGCAACTATTCCGCGCGCCTGAGCGCCGACCAGGCGCTGCTGACCGTCTCCGGCAAGCACAAGGGCCAGCTGGGCGAGGACGACGTGCTGGCCACCGACCTCGACGGCAACAGCCTGGAAGCGGGCAAGAAGCCCTCGGCCGAGACCCTGCTGCACACCCAGCTGTACCGCTGGCAGCCGGCCATCGGCGCCGTGCTGCACACCCATTCGGTCAACGCCACCGTGCTGTCGCGCCTGACCCTGGCCGATTTGCTGGTGTTCGCCGACTACGAGCTGCAGAAGGCCTTCGCCGGCATTTCCACCCACGACTGCCAGGTGCTGGTGCCGATCTTCGACAACGACCAGGACATCGCCCGCCTGGCGGCCAAGGTGCAGCCCTGGCTGGACGAGCACCCCGATTGCGTCGGCTACCTGATCCGCGGCCACGGCCTGTACACCTGGAGCGCGACCATGGCCGACTGCCTGCGCCAGGTCGAGGCCTTCGAATTCCTGTTCGAGTGCGAACTGAAAGTACGCGCCCTGCAGCGCTAGAGGAGATGTCATGAGCAGCCTGACCGTCTACTACCAGTCCAACCCGGACGTGCCGAACAAGGTGCTGACCCACCTCGAGGACATCGCCGCCACCCTGGCTGAGGTCGGCGTGCGCTTCGAGCGCTGGCAGGCCAGTGTGCCGATCCAGCCGGGCGCTGCACAGGACGAGGTGATCGCCGCCTACCGCCCGCAGATCGACAAGCTGATGGCCGAGCAGGGCTATGTCACCGTCGACGTGGTCAGCCTGAACAAGGACCACCCGCAGAAGGACGAGCTGCGCGCCAAGTTCCTCGACGAGCACCGTCACGGTGAGGATGAAGTGCGCTTCTTCGTCGCCGGCCGGGGTCTGTTCAGCCTGCACATCGACGACTATGTGTACGCCGTGCTGTGCGAGAAGAACGACCTGATCTCGGTGCCGGCCGGCACCCGCCACTGGTTCGACATGGGCGAGTTCCCGCACTTCGTCGCCATCCGCCTGTTCAACAACCCGGAAGGCTGGGTGGCCAACTTCACCGGCGACGATATCGCCAGTCGTTTTCCGCGTCTGGAAGACTGAAGCTCTTCACCTCTCTCCCATGAATGGGAGAGAGGGCGCCGCCCACATCCCTGGAGTCTCCATGCCGATCAAAGCCATCCTCACCGACATCGAAGGCACCACTAGCGCGGTGAGCTTCGTCTTCGACGTGCTGTTCCCCTATGCCGCCCGGCACCTGCCACGGTTCATCCTCGATCACGCCGAGGAGCCTGCCGTGGCCGCGCAACTGGACGCCGTGCGGGCCGAGAGCGGCGAGGGCGGGGCAGACCTGATCCGGGTCATCGAGATCCTCCTGCAATGGCTTGCCGAGGATCGCAAGGCCACTCCGCTCAAGGCGCTGCAGGGCATGGTCTGGCAGCAGGGCTACGCCAGCGGCCAGCTCAAGGGCCATGTCTACCCGGATGCGGTGGAAGCGCTCAAGCGCTGGCATCAGGCTGGCTATGCGCTGTACGTCTATTCCTCCGGCTCGGTGCAGGCGCAGAAGCTGATTTTCGGCTGCTCCGAGGCCGGCGACCTGAGCGGGCTGTTCAGCGGCTATTTCGATACCACCAGCGGGCCCAAGCGCGAGGTCGAGTCGTACCGCACCATCGCCGCGGCCATCGGCCTGCCGGGCGAGGAGATCCTGTTCCTCTCCGACATCGTCCAGGAGCTGGATGCCGCCCAGCAGGCAGGCCTGCAGACTATCGGCCTGGCCCGCGAGGGCGGTCGCCTGGCCGGGCATGACACGGTGGCCAGCTTCGCGGTGATCGATCTGGATCGCCTGTAGCCGCGGGGGCTCGGCCATGCGCGCAGCTCGTCATCTGCTTTGGGTCGATTGTGCCGCAGCGGCCACGGCGGGTGTGCTCGTGCTGTTGCTCGGCCCATGGCTGAGCGAGGTCTATCGCCTGCCGCGCGGATTGCTGCTGTTCATCGGCGTGACAAACCTGCTCTACGCCAGTTATTCCTTCACCCTGGCGCTGCGCGGCAAGCGGCCGCGCCTGCTGCTGTACGGGCTGGTTGCCGGCAATGCCCTGTGGGCGGGCGCTTGCGTGGTCATGGCGGTGCAGTTCGCCGGGGCTGCGTCGCTGTTAGCGCAGATCCACCTGGTCGGCGAAGCGCTGTTTGTCGGTGGGTTGGCGGCCTGCGAGTGGCGCTGGCGCGAACAGATCCTGCACTGCCGGGGCTAAACAACAAGGCCGCCCTGAGGCGGCCTTGGCATTTCAGTGCGCCTGCGGCGCGGCGTTGCGCTGGTGGCGGTAGACGCTGACGGCCTCGTAGACCGCCTTGCGCAGGCGATTGATGCCGCCGATGGGGCGGTGTTCCGGCAGCGCATGCCAGGGGTTGAAGGACAGGTTGTCGCAGGCCAGGTTCTGCTCGCGGGTGTCGAAGTCCTGCGGCTCCACGCGCACGGTCGCCACCGTCTCGAACGGCGAGATGTCCTCGCTCCACTCCACGCTGGTGTCCTCGATGGGCATGTAGTGCGCGGCATTCTGCCGTTGCACCTGCAGGGCAAAGCAGGCCGGCACCCGATCCAGCGACAGCTGCTGGTACAGGGCGTTGCGCAGGAAGTTGGGCAGCTTGGTGTTCTGCTCCGGCAACTGGTAGGGCGGACAGCTCTGCGGATCGGGGATCACCCGGTACTTGATGTTGTGCGGGCCGAGCTTGAAGGGGGCGATCGAGTTGTAGGTGGCGCTGACCGGGCTGTCCGGCGCCGGTGCCAGGGTCTTCATGGCAATGATCAGGTGGCGGATTTCCCAGCTGCGCGGGTCCCAGCTGGGGAAGAAGGCCAACACCTTGTGGCCGTCGGCCTGGGCGGCGAAGTTCTGTTTGTACTCGGCGACGTCGCGGACGAAGAACACCGAGTTGTTGAACATCACGAAGTCCTGGTTGCCGGCGGTGGCCTTGCTGCTCAGCAGCTTCTCGCCAGGGACGTCGAGCAGCTTGATGGCCATGCCGCGGGCGTCGCGGGCGCTGTCGAACTGCGGGTAGGCGTTGCCGTTGGACAGGCGCATCCAGGCCTGCCAGGTCTTGCCCGGCTCGGCCAGCACGCCATGGCGCAGCTCCGGGGCCAGGTCAGGCAGTACGGTCAGCTGCGCCTTCACGCAGCCGTGGGCCTTGGCGTGGGCATCGCGCAACACGCGGGTGTTGTCGCGGTGCTGTTCGACGATGCGAATGGCGTCCTCGATGATGCCCTGGGTCAGGGTCGCCTCGTCCTTGGGGATTTCTTCCTCGGTGGATACCGGGCCGGAGAATTTCCAGGCGTAGTAGGCCTCGCCGATGCCCCAGCCGGCCAGGCCGACCAGCAGCAGGATCGACAGCAGTTTGCCCAGCACGCGACCGAGCCAGAGCCAGAAACCTTTGAGCATGGCGGGCCTTCCTTAGTTGTTGTTCTGGCAGTTGGGGCCCGGCGTCCAGGCGCGGCTCTCGGCGGGCTGCAGCTGGTTTTCCAGCTTCTCGTCGCCCATCACCTTGAGGTACTCGATCAGCGCATAGCGCTCTTCGGGTTCCAGGAAGCGTCCGATCACCCCCTCGTTGCGGCAGCCGTCGCGGAATTCGTGGCCGCGGTTGCTGTTGCCGGTGATGCGGGTGTCGAACAGGAAGCCGCCCGCGAACTGGCCGGTGAGGAAGCCGGCGCGCTTGGGGTCGTACTCGAAGTTGCCGACCCAGAACTGGCTGTCGCGCTCGACCACCGGCGACAGCAGCTGGAACAGGTTGGGCACCGAGCCGTTGTGCAGGAACGGTGGGGTGGCCCAGATGCCGTGCAGCGGGCGTGCCTTGTAGCCGCGCTTTTCCTGCACGCCGATGGCCAGGCCGTAGCCGTCCATGCGCCAGCGCTCGCGTGGCTGGATGCCGGCATCGCGGTAGGCGCGGTCTTCCACATAGGCGGTCACATAAGCCAAGCCCTTGGCGCTGGAGATGCTGGCGAAATCGACTTCCCCGAGGCTGGAGCCGAACAGCCTGACATCCAGCTTGGCCAGCTCGTCCTTCTGCCAGCCCAGCTTGCGGATGTCGAAGCGGTGGTCGGCGATGTTGTCGGCGGTGGTCGGGTCGGTGCCGATGATGCGGGTCGGCACGATGCGCAGGTGCCATTCCGGGTCGCGCGCCGGGGCCAGGCGCTTGTCGCGCGGCACCGGGTCGGGGGCGTGGCAGTAGGCGCAGTTCTCGGCGAACAGGGCGCGGCCCTGGCTGGCCAGCTTGAGATCGACCTTGCCCAGCACCTGTTCCGGCCAGGTCGGCGGCTTGAGCTGCTTGAGCGTCTCCTCCAGGGTGTAGAGGTCGCGCAGGCGCACGCTGGACGGATAGCGCTCGTCGTGCGTCATCGGCTCGCCGTTCTCGTCGAACAGGTGCAGGCTGGCGCCCACCCCCAGGGCCTCGCCGATGTTGCGCGCCATCGGCTGCATGGCCGAGCCGTTCCACTGCACCCAGTCGAATTTCCAGATGTCCCACACCTGCGGGTAGCTGACCGGGGCGTTAGCCACTCGGTAGTTGCTCGGGTCTATGGCATCGCCGAACACGCTGTTGGCGATGCGGCCAAAGGCGTCGGTGCGGCCGAAGCCTTCCTCGGTGGGGTAGAGGCCGCGGTGCCAGTCGTTCATGGCGGTGTCCAGCAGGCGGTCGAGCACGGCCTTGAAGTCCTGCCGCAGCTGCTGCTTGCCGCTGTCGTAGTTGTCGCCCAGCACTTCACGGGCGAAGCGGTTGAACTTCACCGGGTTGTAGTAGGTGAACAGCATGCTCATGCCCAGCGCCTGGCCGAAGCCGCCGCCCTTGAGTGTGGGCACCGTGGAAGCCAGCGAGTGCAGGGCGGCGCCACCATCGATGCGGATGGCCTGGCCCTGGTAGCGCAGCTCGCCGGTGTGGCAGGCAGCGCAGCTGATGTCGAGGTACTGGGTGCCGGTCTCGTCGTCTTGGTGGCGGGCGAAGCCCACCGGCAGGTTGCCGGGGTTCAGCTCGCTGGCCTTTTGCTGTGGGTCGGTGAGGAAACCGAAGCGTGCCAAGTGGTCGGTGCGGGCGAACTTGTCGCGCGAGAAAGGCATCTCCAAGGCGGTGAACCAGACGTAGTGGAGGCCTTTCACCGTGGTGCCCTGGGGGGTGTAGTAGTAGGTCTGGCGGGCCTGCTCGCTCCACTGGTCGAGGTAGTGCACCTGCTGCGGCCTGTCGAATACCGGCAGGTTGGGATTGGCGATGTAGTAGAGGACGACCGCGAGGGCGCCGAGGATAAGCAACAGGATCAGAGCGAAAGCGCGGCGCAGGATTCGCATGACATCAACATCCGTGTGGCGATTTTGTTATGGGGTACGTTTATGCCAATCCGCGCGGACGATGGCAAGCGGCCATATCACTTCGAACTGAGCCCAACTGGATGAGATTGAATGGCTATGTTCTTATAAATATTCATTCCTAGTCAGCCCGGCAAACTTGCTAGCTTTAGTTTGTTTGCGCCAAATAATTGTTTTTATTGGATTTTCAAAAAATTGGCGCCAAGGAAGGGTTATGTTGCAGGCCCTGGCTGCGACGCCACGGCGTTTGTTGGTAGTCGATCCCTGTGATGAATGCGAAAAGCTGCTGCCACGCCTGCAGGCCAGCGGTTGGATGGTGCACAGCTGCGGATTGGCCGATGCCGCCGAGGCCAGCTGCGATGTGGGGCTGATCCGCCTGCGACCGCCGCACCTGGAACGCCCGGAGAGCCTCAAGGAACTGATCAGCCAGAGCGGTACGGAGTGGATTGCCGTGCTCAGCCAGGATGCGCTGCGGCAACCTGAGGTCGGCAATTTCATCGGCGAGTGGTTCTTCGACTTCCACACCCTGCCGTTCGACCTGGAGCGGGTCAGCATCGCCCTGGGCCGTGCTTTTGGCATGGCACGCCTACGTGGCAAGGTCAGCAAGGGCAGCGATGAACATGACCATGAACTGCTCGGCAACAGCCGCAGCATGCGCGAGCTGCGCCGCCTGCTCGGCAAGCTGGCGCCGACCGAGGCTCCTGTACTGATTCGCGGCGAGAGCGGCACCGGCAAGGAGCTGGTCGCGCATACCCTGCATCGGTTGTCGCGGCGGGCAAGCGCGCCTTTCGTCGCGGTCAACTGCGGGGCCATTCCCGAACACCTGATCCAGTCGGAGATGTTCGGTCACGAGAAGGGGGCATTCACCGGGGCCCACCAACGCAAGATCGGGCGCATCGAGTCGGCCGATGGCGGCACCCTGTTCCTTGACGAAATCGGAGATCTTCCCCTGGAATTGCAGGCCAACCTGTTGCGCTTCCTGCAAGAGATGCAGATCGAGCGGGTCGGCAGCAGCAAGCCGATCTCGGTCAATGTACGCGTGCTGGCCGCCACCCATATCGATCTGGAGGCGGCGATCCGCCAGGGACGCTTTCGCGAAGACCTGTACTACCGGCTCAACGTCCTCCAGGTGCAGACCACGCCATTGCGCGAGCGAAGCGTGGACATCCGTTGCCTGGCCGAATATTTCGCCCGGCGCTATGCGGTAGAAATAGGCCGGCGCCCGCGTAACCTCAGCGAGGAGGCGCTGCAGGCGCTGCTCGAACATCCCTGGCCGGGCAATGTGCGTGAGCTGGCCAATCGCATGCGGCGCGGTATGGTGCTGGCCGAGGGGCGGCAGATCGAGGCCTGTGACCTTGGACTGGAGAGCCCGGTTGCGGGGGGCAGCCTGCTGGGCACCCTGGACGAGTACATCTGCCGCGCCGAGCAGCAGGCGCTGAACGACGTACTGACGCGGCACGCCGACAACATGAGCCAGGCCGCACGGGCCTTGGGTATCTCCCGACCGACTTTCTACCGGCTGCTGCACAAGCACCAGATGCGTTGACGGTACGGATCTCAGAAGTAGTAGGGGAATTTCAGGCTGAAACTGAAGTCGGGGGCGTCCGGTGTCAGGCCGATGGCCAGGTTGGGCACTATGGTCAGTTCGTCGCTGGCGGCGAAGGTCATGCCGAGGTTGAAATAGGCCGCGTTGGCGTCGCTGCCGATGATCGACTGCCAGGACTCGCCGTCCGCGCGGATCTTGCTCTTCTGGCTGACCAGGTGGGTGAAGGAGGTCGACAGGCTCATGCGCTCGTTGAGGGCGAAGGCCATTCCCAGGCCGTACTGGAAATAGTTGCCCAGCTTGACGTCGCCGGGTTGTTTCACGCCTTCCTGGGAGCTGATGTCGGAAAAACTCTCTTTGAAGTTGTAGGTGTAGGAAAAGTTGGCGAACAGCACGGCCGGGTCCACCGTCTTTACCAGGGAAATGCCGGGCGTCAGCGACCATACACCGTTGCCGCTGGGCAGCTCCTCCGGCGTTGCCAGGTTGTCGTTGGCCGGATCCTCGCGCAGCTTGATGCCGTAGGGCTCCTTGCCGGTGGGTGCGCGGACGCGCAGGCTGGTGACCACGTCCGGAACGCCGGGTGCCTCGTCGACCAGCTTGTAGGAGATGCCGAAGCCGATATCGCCGAGCATCGCATCCGAGCTGACGCTGGTTTCCGAGACTGTGGTGGAGGAGCCGCCGGCGCCGGCGGACTCGTAGCTGGATTCGCGATAGATCATGGGTACGTTGACTTCGAACTGCCAGCGGTCGCGCCAGTTGTAACGGGCGGCCAGGTCGAAGGTGAACAGGTCGGAGTTGATCTGGTCGATGCCGATGTCGCCGAGGAAGATGGCGTCCAGGGCCAGGAAGCCGTTGAGGAACAGCTGACGGGTGTCGTAGTGGGTGTAAGTGATGCTCGGCTCCAGGCTGAAGGCGCCCTCACCGAAGAAGCCACTGGCCTCGTCGTAGACCGCCGCCACGCTCTGCGCCGGGCGGCTGCTTTCACGCTGCTGGCTGCCATAAGACGGAGTCGACGCGGAGCTGCGCTGCCCGCTGCCCGGGGTAGTCGCAGCAACCGACTGGCGCGGCTGACTGCTGGCCTCCAGCTGGCGTAGGCGCCGCTCGAGAATCATCAGGGCGTTCTGCTGGGCCTCATAACGCTGCTTGAGGTCGTCCAGCTCGGCACGCAATGCCGCCTCGTCGGCCAGCAACGGGGCACTCAGGACAAGGCTGCCGAGGCAGACGATCAGGCGGGGCAATGGACTGTGCATGACGACTTCCCTGTGCTGAAAGGACAAAGCCTAGATCAGAAACCGTTGCCACGCAGGCCGCGCAGCTGAGCCATTACACCCTGCAGGGCCATGCTGTCGGTAGCGCCGCGCTCCCTGAGGACAACCTGCAGGGCGGCCAGATTGTTCGCGACCTGCTGCTGGCCGCTGATCGCGGTGTTCTGCCTGATGCCGCCGCTGCCGATGCTGTGCTGGGTGCGCCCCAGGCTCCCGGCATCGATGCTGATCTGCAGGCCACCGTTCTTAGCGATCACTTCGGCGCGCCCAAGGGCGCCCTCGACGCTCTGGTTCAGCGCGCCGCTGCCCGTGCCAGGCTCCCCGGCCTGGCCGCCACGCAGGATGTTGATCTGCACATCGTTCAGGCCCCGGTTGCCATCGCCAGCGATACGCACGCTCTGCACCACACCCTGGGCGCTGTTGAGTCCGTTGCCACCACTGACCTGCCCCAGGCCTGCGGGAGCCTGCCCCTGGCCGGACTCCTGCAGGTCGACGTTGAGCACCGGTAACGCGGAGTTGTGCCGGAATTGCAGGCCGACCTTGGCGGCCAACTGGCCCTGCGGACCATTCCACTGTGACTGCATCACCACGCCGAAGCTGACGATGCCATTGGGCAGGGCGTAACGGCCGCGCATCTCGGCCAGTTCATGTTCCGGCACTTCCACCGCGCGGAACAGGTTTTCCGCGACCGCCGGCAGGCTGACCACGAGGGCCAGCGGCAGGAGCAGTGTCATTGGGGTTCTCATCTCGACCTCCATGCGTCGAGTGGCGAGCCGGCTCAGAAGAAATCGCTGTGGCTGAAGCCGAACTCGATCAGCTCGGAATCCTGAATCGGGTTGAAGCCGTTCACCCGGTCGCGTGCCGTCAGCGGTTGCGGCGGGGAGAGCAGGCTGTTATGGCGGTCATAACCGGGCCCGATGACGGCGAAGACGATGCCGTTCCAGCCCTGGGTGAATTCATCCAGCGTCAGCCGCCGATGGCCGAGTGCCGGGTCGCCGATGTACACCCACTGGTCGGTGGCCTTCTGCATCACCACGAAATGCTTGAAGCCACGAATCTCGACCAGGACTATGGTCGGCACCTTGACGCTGGCCAGCATGTTGGCCTGTAGGCGATAGCCCTTGGCCCGGAAACCTTCGGTCTGCAGGTAGTTCTTCATGTCCAGCATGGAGAAGCCCTGGCGCTCCACCAGTTGCAGATCGGCGACCTCGAGCATGCCTTCGATCACGGCCATCTCGTCCACGTCCAGTCGGTAGGCTTCGCGAAGCAGGGTGGCCAGGGCGGCGGCTCCGCAGCTGTAGTCGGTACGCTGGCGAATCAGGTCACGAAAGCGCCGTTCCTGGATGCTCTCCACTTCTTTGGTGAAGAAGTTGCCGCCGGCCAGGCCGGGAATCGGCAGGCGTGCGGCCTGCGTGGCGACTGGCAGCAGCGCGAGGCACACCAGCAATAGATCACGGAACAACATGTCGGGCTCCGGAAGAAGTGGCCTCCGGCTGAAACCGGAGGCCCGAGGGCTATTCGCCCATGCTGTAGCCGTTGGAGATCACCAGGCTGTTGGCCTGCTGGTTTCCGGTGCCGGCGGCCACGTTGACCCCGGCATGACCGCTGATGCCCACCAGGGCATTGGTCAGGCTGGCATCGTTGGTGGTCAGCGGGCCGGCGAGTAGCAGGAGCGGGGAGTTGAGCGTGACATTGCCGGTGGAGCTTTGCAGGGTGTCGTTGTCGGCCACCGCACTGCCCGGTGCGTTGGTCACGGCCACCGCGTTGCTCTGCTGGTTGCCGCTGCCGGCGGCGACGTTGGCGCCGACCACGCCACTGATGTCGTTGACTGCATCGTTCAGCACCGCCTTGTTGTCGCTGCCGAGGTTGTAAGCATCGTTGCTGGTGCTGTACTGGGAGACATCCACATAGGCCTTGGCGTAACTGCTCTCGGCGCCGAACTTGCTTTCGCCATTGGCCATGGCCAGGTCGTTCTTCTGCTGGTTGTTGGCTCCCGCGGCGACGTTGGCACCGGCGACCCCGCTGAGCTCATAGAGCGCGTTCTCCAGGGTGGCATTGTTGTCGTTACCGATATTGACCACGTCGTTCCAGCGGCCGGTCTGGGATACATCGATGGTGGCGAAGACGAAGGCTTCATCGCCGGCCTCGGTATTGGCCACGGCCACGTTGTTGGCCTGCTGGTTGTTGTCGCCGGCGGCGACGTTGGCACCCAGGTTGCCGGTGGAGTTGTGCGCGGCTTCCTCCAACAGGGCATCATTGGGGGTGCCCAGGTTGTTGACATAGTTGTCGATGCTTTCCTGGGTATCGTTGATCTCCACCTTGGCACTGGTGTCTGTACCGAAATCGAACGCCATCACCGGCGAGGCGAGGGCTGCGGCGACCAGAAAAGCCAGGGGTTTGAGTGCGAACTGCGATTTCATGGGTGTCTCCTTACGCTGTGCCAGATTGGTTTGAAGCCAAAGTACCGGGTTCAGGGAACCGACATGACCCGGATGCCGACGTTGTTTATCGCTTGGTTGCCAACGCCGGCACTCTGGTTCAGCTGCACCACACCCTTGCTGCCGGCGAAGGCGCCATCGTCCAGATGAACGCTGCGACTGGCATTGGGAGTGGCTGCCACTGCCCCCGAGTGCACTTGCGCCTGGGCGGCGGACTGCGCCAAGGCGAAATCGTCGAGTGCCTGCGGCGCTAAGCCGGCACCCATCTGTATGCTCAGGCTGTTGATGTTCTGGTTGCCGCTGCCGGCGGCCTGGTTGACACCCAGCACGCCGTTGCCGCCAGAGAACGCTGCACCATCGATGCGGGCGTTGGCTCTCTGCGGGTCGCTCGTTGCCTGTTGCAGAACCTGCCGGTGGAGAGCCTGGGCATTGCCGCCGATGGCCAGGGTGCGGCCGTTGACCTGCTGATTGAAGTCGCCGGCTGCCTGATTGACGCTCAGACTGCCGCTGTATTCCTGGCCGCTGGCCTCGATACGGGCTTGTTGTTCGGCGGCCTGGAGGCCGCAAGCGCTGGCCAGCAGGGCGCCGGCAATGGCTAGGCGAATCATCAGCGGCCTCCAATGTTGTGCAGCGGCTTGAGGCCCTGCTGGATGCTGCGGTTGATCTGCCCACCGACATTCTGCACGGCGCCGCCACCGTGCCTGGGCTGGCTGGTGTGCAGGCCGCCGAAGCCGCGCAGCTCGCCCCCGCCATGCAGGCCGCGCAGGCTGGTGTCCATGCGCAGGGCATTGCCAACGCCGCCTGATACCCGGGCGAAATCGGCATCGCCCAGTGGCTCGATGGGGCCTATGGTGCGCTGCACGTGTTGATCGGGTGAGATGTCGACGGTGACCGGGGCTACCTGTCCCGGCCCCTCACGGGTGGCCACGCGGGAAGGTACATCGCGAAGGATCAGTATTTCGCCGGCGCCCGCCTGGGGGATGAGGGGGAGGGAGGTTGCAGCCAGTACACAGGTGACGAACGTCAGCCTGGGTAATTCGTCCAGCTTGAGTCTCATGATCGATAGCCTTCTCGATATTTGCATCGTGCATCCAGCAACGGCGCAGATCTGGCAGAAGTCGTGCCTGTTCGAGAAAATCTTTTTAAATCATGCTCTTATTGGTTATTGGGGATGGCGGGCAACTTGTCGCTGCTTCAGCGATGAAACACTCGGGTACCCTGGAGCCGGTGCCGCAATCACTGCCCGGGCGTGCTGAAACAAGGCTTCATGACGCTTTGCCGGGAGCCTGTTTCGGCTCTGATACAGGAAGCGCAATCCCGCCTGTCCACGTGGCGGACAGGAGCAAACCGTATCGGTATTGAGACAGGAGGCCTCCCGGCGAGGCCGGGAGGATCAGCAACCCAGGCTGTCGGCCTGGCGATAGAGCATCAGCAGCTTGCGGGTGATGGTGTGCTGGATGTCGTCCCGTTCGAACGACGACAACCGGGTCAGGCGCTGCACCTGCAGGCGGTGCAGGTGGATGTAGGGCATGCTCTGGTCGAACTCGCGCAGGTCGCCCTTCATCAGGATCGGCAGGAACACGTCGCCGATCTTCTTCTGGTTGCTGATGATCTGCGCCAGTGCCGGCTTGAACGGCATGGTCTTGGGCGCCGGGCCGCCGTCCTTCATCTGCGTAGTCAGCAGCAGCCCTGGCTTGCCCAGAACGACGCCGGGCAGCACGCACAGGCCAGTCTTGCGCACTGCCACCGGGTCGATGCCATGCAGGGTGTCGTGGAAGGCGTACGGGTTCGGCAGCACCACCATCTTGCGCCCGTAGTCGGCGGGGAAGTGCAGGTCGTAGTTGGTATACAGCTGGCGGGTGGACTCCGAGTAAACGCACAGGCGGTTCTCGAACAGCTTGATGAAGCGTTCGGCCAGTTCGCGGCGAGCAATGCTGTCCAGGTCCCAGATCAGGTCCTGGTTCTGCTGCTGGCCGAAACTGACTTCCTGATGCTCCATGCTGCTCATCGACACCTCTTTACACGCGGAATTGCCCCAACAGGCGGTTCAGTTGCCCGGCCAGTTGCCCCAGATGACGGCTGGCCTCGCTGGACTGGTCGGCTGCCAGCGCGTTCTCGTGCGCCAGCGTGGCCGCCTGGGTGACATTCTGATTGATATCGTCCACGACATGCGACTGTTGCAGCGTGGCACTGGCGATGGAGGCATTCAAGCTGGTCAGGTTGCGCAGGGAGGCGGCGATCTGACTGAGGCTCTCGCCAGCCTTGCGCGCCTGCTCCACGGTCAGCTGGGAAGCGTGGCTGCTGGCGTTGATCACCTTGACCGCGGCCTCCGAATTGCCCTGCAGGCGTTCGATCATGCCCTGAATCTCCGACGTGGACTGCTGGGTCCGCTGCGCCAGCATGCGCACCTCGTCGGCCACCACGGCGAAGCCGCGGCCCTGCTCGCCGGCCCGAGCGGCCTCGATGGCGGCGTTCAGCGCCAGCAGGTTGGTCTGCTCGGCGATCGAGCGGATCACTTCCAGCACGCTGCCGATCTGGGTGCTTTCCTGGGCCAGGCTCTGGATTACCTCGACGGCCTGGTTGATGGTTTCCGACAACTGGTCGATCTGGCGCAGGCTGCTGTCGATGTTCTGCTGGCCCTGCAGCGCCTGCTGCTCGGCCTGGCGCACCTCGCTGGCGGCATGCTCGGCGTTCTTCGCCACGTCCTGCACGGCATAGGACACCTCGTTGATGGCGGTCGCTACCAATTCCATCTGCTGCGACTGCTGCTGGCTGTGCTGCTGCGCGCTGCCGGCGATCTGGCCGAGCGACTGCGACGCCTGATCCAGTGCGCCGGCGGCCTGCAGCGACTGGCCGATGACCCCGCGCAGCTTGCCGGTGAAGGCGTTGAAGTGCTCGCCGAGCGAGGCCAGTTCATCGCGCCCGCTGTGGTCTAGGCTGCGGGTCAGGTCGGCTTCGCCACTCGCGATATTGGCCATGGCGCCGACCGCCTCGTCCAGCGGGCGGGCGATGCTGCGGGTGATCAGGATCACCAGGCCGGCCAGCAGCAGGGTGACCACCAGCAGGATGCCCAGCGCACGCATGGCCTGGGCGCGGAACTCGCCCTGCACGTCATCGACATAGATGCCGGAACCGAGGATCCAGCCCCAGGGCTGGAACAGCTCGACGTAGGAAATCTTCGGCACTGGCTCGTCCGAGCCCGGCTTGGGCCAGCGGTAGTCGACCTGGCCCGATCCATCTTTCTTCGCCAGTGCGACCATCTCGTTGAACAAAAACTTGCCGTCGGGGTCCTTGTTGCCCGAGAGATTCTGCCCTTCGAGCTTGGGGTTGGTCGGGTGCATGACCATCACCGGCGTGAGGTCGTTGATCCAGAAATAGTCGTCCTGGTCATAGCGCAGCCCGCGAATCAGCTCCATCGCCTGCTTCTGCGCCTCGTCGCGGGCCATGCCGGCGCTTTCCAGTCCATGGAAATGCTTGAGGATGCCCAGGGTGCTTTCCACCACATGGCGCGTCTTCAGGGCCTTGGCCTGGTATAGGTCGCCATGGATCTGCTGCAGCATCAGGCCGGCCAGGGCCAGCAGCATGACCACGGAGGACAACAGGATCAGCCACAGGCGGCGGCTGATGGGCAGGTTGCGCAGACTGTTCATCGAAGGGCAACTCCAGGTTCTTGTTATGCGGATGGTTCGCGCTGAGCTAACAGGCAGTTTAGAAGTTGTGCAATTAGGCGTAGGCCCGGCAGCGGTGACGTTTGTCTTCTGCTAGCATGCGCGGCTATTTTGTCGGCCCGCTCGGGCCCTTGCTTTGATATCGGCAAGCCCAGGCAAAGGCTTAGCCCAGAGGTATTCATGGATTTGTGGACCGCCCTGCAGGCACTGATTCTCGGCGTAGTCGAGGGGCTCACCGAGTTCCTGCCGATCTCCAGTACCGGACACCAGATCATAGTCGCCGACCTGATCGGCTTCGGCGGCGACCGGGCCAAGGCCTTCAACATCATCATCCAGCTCGGCGCCATCCTGGCGGTGGTCTGGGAGTACCGGCGCAAGGTGCTCGAGGTGGTATTCAATGTGCCGCGCCAGCGCCAGGCACAGCGCTTCACCGCCAACCTGCTGATTGCCTTCCTGCCGGCTGTGGTGATCGGCGTGGCCTTCGCCGACCTCATCCATGACTTCCTGTTCAACGCCGTCACCGTGGCCACGGCCCTGGTGGTCGGCGGACTGGTGATGCTCTGGGCCGAGCGGCGCAAGCACGAGATCACGGTCGAGGAAGTCGACGACATGACCTGGAAGGAGGCGCTGAAAATCGGCCTCGCCCAGTGCCTGGCGATGATTCCCGGCACCTCGCGTTCGGCCTCGACCATCATCGGCGGCTTGCTGTTCGGCCTGTCGCGCCGTGCCGCCACCGAGTTCTCCTTCTTCCTGGCCATGCCGACCATGGTCGGTGCCGCCGTCTACTCCGGCTACAAGTACCGCGAGCTGTTCCAGCCCGGCGACCTGCCGGTGTTCGCCCTGGGCTTCGTGGTGTCCTTCATCTTCGCCATGATCGCCGTGCGCGCACTGCTCAAGTTCATCGCCAATCACAGTTACGCCGTTTTCGCCTGGTATCGCATCGGCTTCGGCCTGCTGATCCTGGCCACCTGGCAGTTCGGCCTGATCGATTGGAGTAGCGCCCAGGCGCACTGATGGAAGGCATGGAGCGACGCGGCACACTCAGGAGCTGGAACGATGCCAAGGGCTTCGGTTTCATCCAGGCCGAGGTTGATGGCGCGCAGGTGTTCGTGCACATCTCCGCCATGCGCGGGGATAGCCGCCCCAGGGTAGGCGATGCGGTGCTCTATGTTGCCGCGCCGGACAGCCAGGGACGCCTGCGTGCGCAGCACATGCGCCATGTCGGGCTCAGCCTCGACCGCCCGGCGATCCGGCGCAAGCCTGTGCCGGCCGCAGACGCACCCGGCAGGCGCCGGAGCGAGGGGGCAGGCATCCACAATCTGCCCGCAAAGCTACTGATACTGGCAGCGCTGGCTGTTCTGCCGGCCTGGGGCAGCCTGGCGCTGCTCGGCCAGGGCATATTCTGGGTAGCGCTGGCCTATGCGCTGCTCAGCCTGTTCAGCTTCTGCCAGTACTGGTTGGACAAGCAGTCGGCGCAGAAGGGCCGCTGGCGCACCCCGGAGAACAGCCTGCACATCGCCGAGCTGGCTGGCGGCTGGCCCGGCGCGCTGGTGGCGCAACAGGTGTTTCGCCACAAGACGCGCAAGGTCTCCTTCCAGCTGGTGTTCTGGGCCATCGTCGCGCTGCACCAGGCCTTCTGGCTCGACCGCCTGGCCCTGGGCGGCCGCTACCTGGGCCACCTGCTGCCGTTCTAGTCGAGCAGCAACCCCGCCTGGCGAATCTTCGGCAGCTTGCGCACCACCAGCTGGTGCGAGCGGACCAGCAGTTCGCGCAGTTCGGCGTCGCCCAGCGGGAAGGGTTCGGCCATGCTCACCCAGTGGGCGCGGGCCAGGTAGGGGGCTGGGCGAATGCCCGGGCGGTCGACCATGCCGAGGAACAGCTCCGGCGCCACCTTGAACGCCAGGCCTTCGCTGAGCAGGGCGAACATCTTGTTGCCGGCCACCGAGAACACCCGCACGCCGCCCCACTTGTAGTCCTCGCGGGCGCCCGGCAGTTGCAGGCAGAAGTCGGCGACCTGTTGCGGAGTCATCTTTAGTTCACCTCCCTGTGGGTTGATGCGGCTAACCTAGCAGAGTCCCGATTCTTTCACTGCCAAGGAGTTTGTCATGTCGCTGTCCCTCTACCAGGCCTCCGTTCCCGTCTTCGTGCGCATGTTCGGCAACCTGTCGGCCATTCTCGACAAGGCCGAAGCCTACGCCGCGGCGAAGAAGATCGACCCGGCGGTACTGCTGAATGCCCGTCTGGCGCCGGACATGCACCCGCTGACCCGCCAGGTGCAGATCGCCAGCGACGCGGCCAAGGGCTGTGCGGCGCGCCTGGCCGGGGTGGACATTCCCAGCTTCCCGGACACCGAAAGCAGCTTCGCCGAGCTGCAGGCGCGTATCGCCAAGACCCTGGAGTTCATCAAGGGCCTGACGCCGGCGCAGATCGACAGCGGGGAAGGGCGCGAGGTGGTGCTCAAGTTCCCCGGCGCCGAAATGAAGTTCCAGGGCGAGGACTACCTGCTGCACTTCGTCCTGCCCAACTTCTATTTCCATATCACTACCGCCTACGCTATCCTGCGCCACAACGGCCTGGACATCGGTAAGATGGACTTCCTGGGCCGCGTCTGAGCCCGGATATGAAAAGCCCCGCACTGGCGGGGCTTTTTCGTGGCGGCGCCGGCGTCAGACGATCACGCCCTGGCTGCGCAGATAGTCGTCGTAACTGCCGCTGAAGTCAGTCACGCCGTTATCCGACAGCTCGATGATGCGGGTGGCCAGGGAGCTGACGAACTCGCGGTCGTGGCTGACGAAGATCAGCGTGCCCGGGTAGTTCTCCAGCGCCAGGTTGAGCGCCTCGATGGATTCCATGTCCAGGTGGTTGGTCGGTTCGTCCATCACCAGGACGTTGGGCTTCTGGCAGGCCAGCTTGCCGAACAGCATGCGCCCCTGCTCGCCCCCGGAGAGCACCTTGACCGACTTCTGGATCTCGTCGGAGGAGAACAGCATGCGGCCCAGGGCCGCGCGGATGTTCTGCTCGCCGGTGGTCCACTGGCCCATCCATTCGAACAGGCTGTCGTCGGCCTCGAAGTCGTGGGCATGGTCCTGGGCGTAGTAGCCCACCTCGGCGCTGTCGGTCCATTTCACCTCACCGGCATCCGGTTGCAGCTCACCGACCAGGGTGCGCAGCAGGGTGGTCTTGCCGATACCGTTGGGGCCGATGATGGCCACGCGCTCGCCGGCCTCGACCTGGAAACTGAAGTTCTTGAACAGCACCTTGTCGTCGAAGGCCTTGGACAGCTTCTCGATGGTCACGGCCTGGCGGTGCAGCTTCTTGTTCTGGTCGAAGCGGATGAAGGGGCTGACGCGGCTGGACGGCTTGACTTCCTCCAGCTGGATCTTGTCGATCTGCTTGGCGCGGCTGGTGGCCTGCTTGGCCTTGGAGGCGTTGGCCGAGAAGCGGCTGACGAAGGTCTGCAGCTCGGCGATCTGCGCCTTCTTCTTGGCGTTGTCGGACAGCAGGCGCTCGCGGGCCTGGGTCGCGGCGGTCATGTACTCGTCGTAGTTGCCGGGGAACAGGCGCAGCTCGCCGTAGTCCAGGTCCGCCATGTGGGTGCACACGCTGTTCAGGAAGTGGCGGTCGTGGGAAATGATGATCATGGTGCTGTTACGCGCCGTGAGGATGTTTTCCAGCCAGCGGATGGTGTTGATGTCCAGGTGGTTGGTCGGCTCGTCGAGCAGCAGCACGTCCGGATCGGCGAACAGCGCCTGGGCCAGCAGCACGCGCAGTTTCCAGCCCGGCGCCACTTCGCTCATCGGGCCGAAGTGCTGCTCCAGCGGAATGCCGAGCCCCAGCAGCAGCTCGCCTGCGCGGGATTCGGCGGTGTAGCCGTCCATCTCGGCGAACTCGCCTTCCAGCTCGCCCACCTTCATGCCGTCTTCTTCGCTCATCTCCGGCAGCGAATAGATGCGGTCGCGCTCGGCCTTGACCTTGTACAGCTCCGCGTGGCCCATGATCACGGTGTCGATCACGCTGAACTGCTCGTAGGCGAACTGATCCTGGCGCAGCTTGCCCAGGCGCACGTTGGGTTCGAGCATCACCTGGCCGGCGGAGGGCTCCAGGTCGCCGCCGAGGATCTTCATGAAGGTCGACTTGCCGCAACCGTTGGCGCCGATCAGGCCGTAGCGGTTGCCGTTGCCGAACTTGACGGAAACGTTCTCGAACAGCGGCTTGGCGCCGAACTGCATGGTGATGTTGGCGGTGGAGATCACGGCGGTATTCCTGAAGAGGCGGGCGCTTGCGCGCAAAAGGGCGCGATTGTAGCGGTTTCCCGTCGGCTCGGCAGCCGTGATCGGTCGGGCGGTGCTGCAGCCGTCACTCGCGGTAGAACACCTGGATCAGATGGAAGCCGAACTGGGTCTTCACCGGCCCGTGCACTTCGCGCAGCGCCTTCTTGAAGATCACCTGATCCACCGCCCGCACCATCTGCCCCGGGCGGACCTCGCCGAGGTCGCCGCCGCGCTTGCCGGAGGGGCAGGTCGAGTACTTCTTGGCCAGCACGTCGAAGGCCTCGCCGGCGGCGATGCGTTTCTTCAGGGTGGCCGCTTCGGCCTCGGTCTTCACCAGAATATGGCGGGCCATCGCCTTGGGCATGACGGGTTCCTCATTTTGCGGAGCGACTATTGTGCCAGCATTCCTCGCGCCATCAGAATGGCGTCATTTTTCAGGCCTCGCTCGACCGGAAACCCGGGCCGACTTGGCCTAACTTGTCTATTCCACCTAGATGGAACCGCGCCCCATGGACCTCACCGCAATGCTGAAAATCCTGTCCAGCCAGGACGGGTCCGACCTCTACCTGTCCACCGGGGCGCCGCCCTGCGCCAAGTTCAACGGGGTGCTCAAGCCCCTCAGCCAGGAGCCGCTCAAGCCGGGGGATGTGGCCGCTATCGCCAATGGCGTGATGGATGCCGAGCAGCGCGCCGAGTTCGACAAGGAGCTGGAGATGAACCTGGCCATCTCGGTGCCCAACGTCGGTCGCTTCCGCATCAACATCTTCAAGCAGCGCAACGAGGTGTCCATCGTCGCGCGCAACATCAAGATGGAGATTCCCAAGTTCGAGGACCTCAAGCTGCCCGAGGTACTGCTCAAGACGGTGATGGAGAAGCGCGGTCTGGTGCTGTTCGTCGGCGGCACCGGCTCCGGCAAGTCGACCTCGCTGGCGGCGCTGATCGACTACCGCAACCGCAACAGCGGCGGCCACATCATCACCATCGAGGACCCGGTGGAGTATGTGCACCGGCACAAGAAATCGATCATCAACCAGCGCGAAGTCGGGGTCGACACCCGCAGCTTCCATGCCGCGCTGAAGAACACCCTGCGCCAGGCGCCGGACGTGATCCTGATCGGCGAGATCCGCGACCGCGAGACCATGGAGCACGCCCTGGCCTTCGCGGACACCGGCCACCTGGCCATTTCGACCCTGCACGCCAACAACGCCAACCAGGCGCTGGACCGCATCATCAACTTCTTCCCCGAGGAGCGTCGCCCACAGCTGCTCAATGACCTGGGCAACAACCTGCGCGCCTTCGTCTCGCAGCGCCTGGTCAAGACCCTGGACGGCAAACGCCGTGCGGCGGTGGAAGTCCTGCTGGGCACGCCGACGATCCGCGACCTGATCAAGCGCAACGAATTTTCCGAGATCAAGGAGATCATGGAGAAGTCGAAGAACCTCGGCATGCAGACCTTCGACATGGCGCTGATCGACCTGGTCCACGAGGGTGCCATCGACGAGGAGGAGGCGGTGAAGAATGCCGACTCGGCGAACAACGTCCGCCTCAAGCTGAAACTCTACAAGGACAACCCGGCCAGCCAGTCGGCTCCGGCGCCCGCGGCGGCTCCCGAGACCAAGCCTGCCGCCGCAGCCAACTGGGCGATGGAGCTCAAGCTCGAGGAGATCGAAGAGGAAAACCCGCCGGAAGATCCCGGTCGACCCGGCATCTGATCGGGCGAGGTGCGCCCAGGGCACCTCAGCGACTGTCGAGACTGTGGTAGAGCTCGTCCTCCTGGGCGAAATGCAGGCTCAGCAGGGTGTCCAGGCGCAGCAGCAGGCGCTGGATTTCCTCCAGCGAGCTCCCGGCAGGGGCCGCGTTCATTTGCTCCAGCAGGTGTACCAGGCGGAATATTTCCCGATGGGTATGGCTCAGGGCTGCGAGCGGATCTTCGCCTGGCAAACGCCGAGTCAATTGCGGGTAGAGGCTGTCCTCGTCGGCTTGTTCATGGGGAACCAGCTGGCTCTTTAGCGCTTCAATAAGGCCGGCCAACTCCTCCCGGGCCTGCGCCGGTGGAGCGTCATCAAGCCCCTCGGCGGCCGTGCGCAGCCGTTCGAGCAAGGGTAGGAGGGCGGCATGCTCCTTACGCAGGCTGTCTATCCAATCGCCCGCGAGCCTGGGGGTTGCTCGCTCCCGCCATCCCGCACCAAGCGCACGCAGCGCATTGCCGATGACTGCCAGGTCGATGGCTTCCTGGACGACCGCCCCGGCCAGCGCCGGCAGGTATCCCGCCACGGCCAGCAGCATGGCCAGCAGCGACAATCCCATCCCCACCAGCACGCCCTGCACCGCGATGGCTCGGGAGCGTCGGGCGATTCGCAGGGCTTCGGCGACCCGGTCCAGGCGGTCGACCAACAGCACTACGCCGGCCGCTTCGGAGGAGGCACTGGTACCGCCGGCGCCCAGGGCAATCCCGACATCGGCCGCGGCAAGGGCAGGGGCGTCATTGATGCCGTCGCCGACCATCAGACTGGTGCCCTCGCCGCGCCCCTGGCCAATGGCTGCGACCTTGCCGGCGGGGGAGAGGCCGGCATGAATCTCATCGACACCCACTGCCATGCCAATCGCCTGGGCTGCATCCGCGCGATCGCCGGTGAGCATGACGATGTGCCGTATACCTGCCTGGCGCAACAAACGCAGGGCCCGCGGGGACTCCAGGCGCAGGCGGTCGGAGAACAGCACGGCACCGGCCATCACGCCATCGATGGCGATGAAACTACCGCCAGCCACCTCGTACGCCATGCGGCGCAACATACCTTCGCTCCAAGGCAGAGCAGTGGTGGCAGCGGCGACATAGTCATGACCGCCGAGCATCACCGCATGCCCGGCGACCACCCCGCACAGGCCGGCTCCGGGTTGCTCGCGCACCTCCTGGGCGCGCTCCAGGCTCAGCCCGTGGGCCTGGGCAGTCTCGACTATGGCCTGGGCTACCAGGTGCGGCGAAGACTGGGCCAGTGAGGCGGCGAGGCGCAGCAGCTGTTCCCGCGAGTGGCTACCTGCACTCTCTACGGCAAGTACACTGACGTGCCCCATCGTCAGGGTGCCGGTCTTATCGAGGAACAGCCGCCTGGCACGAGCCAGTGCTTCCAGCGTGGCGCCATCCTTGATGAGGATACCGCGGTGCGCGCAGCGCGAAATGCCGGACATGATTGCGATAGGTACGGCCAGAATAAGCGGGCAGGGGGTGGCCACCACCAGTACCGCCAGCACGCGCAGCGGGTCGCCACTGATCAGCCAGGCTATGCCGGCCAGGGCCAGCGTGACGGGGATCAGCAGCAGGGCATAGCGATCTGCCAGGCGCACGAAAGGTGCGCGCGACAGGCGTGCGGCCTCTACCATCCGCACTATGGCGGCATAGGTGCTCTGGGTGGCCGGGTGGCTGGCCCGCATCTCGAACGGCGTACCGGCATTCAGCGCGCCACTGCGCAGGGTGTCGCCGGGCTCACGACGAACCGGCAGCGGCTCGCCGGTCAGTGCTGATTCATCCAGAGTGGCCGATTTATCGAGCACCACGCCGTCCACTGGCACCATTTCCCCCAGACGTACCAGCAAGCGATCACCGGCCCGGATGTGCTCAACAGGCACCTGTTCCAGTTCGCTGTCGCGATAGCGCCAGGCCATGCGCGGGGCGCGGTCGATCAGGCGGCGTAACTCGTGCTCGGCGCGGCGCCCGCTGTAGCTTTCCAGGGCGCGGCCGCTGGCCAGCATCAAGGCAACCAGAGCTGCAACGAGGGCCTGGCCGAATAGTACGGCGGTTACGATGGCCAGCAAGGCGATGAGATCGACACCGATTTCTCTGCGGCGCAAGCGGGCCAGGATCTCCACCAGCAGCAGAACAGCAGCCAGCAGGGCGCTACCATTCCAGAGGGTGGCGGCGAGCTGGCCATGCCCGAAAGCGCTCAAGACCAGACCAACAGCCAACACCAGCAGCGCGGCTCCGGGTAACAGCATGTCATTCCAGCTACGCGAGATATTCAGGATGGCTCCTGCTTAAAAGTGCTGAGGTGTTTCGCCTGCACCTTGCTGCCAGCGCAGGCAACGGAAGGCTTCTCTCAAGCGTCCTGGGAGAACTTTAGCTGGCAGAGCATCGACGTGCGGCAGAGGTTTTCCAACAGCGCGACGGATCGGATCGTGACCTGGAGATTTCTTCGTTGTGTGCAGGCGGGTATTGATTACGGTAGTGCGAGTCAGGAGTGGCAGGGATGGACCTGAGGGCATTGCAGGTATTCATCCAATTATATTATTTAACATAATATACATTATGCGAACATATGACTTGCTCGGGCAGACTCTGGATGCCAGTGAACTTCTACTGGCAGTAGACTGACGCGCTAACGCCGGGACTTCATCAGATCAGTTCAGCAGTACTGAACACTCTGGCATCTTGCAGCGCGCAACATGCAACATGTGGGCAAAGGTATATCAGTGCGGTCTTCCTCAATCTTGTATCTGCTGTCTGCCGTTCTGCTGTCAGCCAGTGCCGGTGCCCAGTCACCTGATCAGCCTCCTGCTCTGGCCCGACAGCCCGATGGATATGCTGAGGCAAGTGCCTGCATGACATGCCATGCCACACAGGCCAATGCGTGGCGCGACTCCGACCACGACTGGGCCATGCGAGCCGCTACCGGGAGCAACGTTCTGGGCGACTTCGCGAACGCGACATTCGACGAGGATGGCGTCTCGGCTCGTTTCTTCCGCAGGAATGGAAAATTCTTCGTCAACACCGAAGGCGTCGATGGCAAGGCTGCAGACTTCGAAATTCTCTATACCTTTGGGCACTATCCCTTGCAGCAATATCTCGTCGACATGCCTGGCGGCCGCCTGCAAGCACTCACCATCGCCTGGGACAGCCGCCCCGAAAGCATGGGTGGGCGTCGCTGGTTCTCGCTTTACCCCGGACAGCGCTTCACCCCAGACGACCCTTTGCACTGGACCGGCCGCTACCAGAACTGGAATGCCATGTGCGCCGAGTGTCACTCAACCAATCTGCTCAGGAACTACAACGAGAAGGACGACAGCTTCGCCAGCACCTGGCATGAGCAGAATGTCGGTTGCCAGGCGTGCCATGGCCCAGGACAGGCCCATGTAGATTGGGCCAGGGATGCCGAGCAAGGCGAAAAGCCCTCTGCGCACGGGCTGAGGGTCGATTTCAAGGCCCTGAATGGCCAGGGCCAGGTCGAGCAATGCGCCTACTGTCATAGTCGCCGTCAGAGCCTGGGCATGGGCCAGCAAACAGGACATTCGCAACTGGATGCCAGCCTCCCCGCGACATTGCGTGCGGGCCTCTACCATGCCGATGGCCAGATTGACGGCGAAGTCTATGTCTTCGGTTCTTTCACCCAAAGCAAGATGTTTGCCGCTGGAGTGACCTGTACCGACTGTCATGATCCCCATAGCACGCGAGTCAGGATCGATGGCAATGGGCTCTGCCTGCAATGCCATAACGAAACACCCCCACCCCGCTTTCCCGGCCTGAAAGCCAAGCGCTATGACAGCGCCGAACACCATCATCACAGGAATGGCTCTGCAGGCGCTCAGTGCGTCAATTGTCACATGCCGGCGAAGACCTACATGGTGGTGGATCCACGACGCGATCACAGCCTGCGCATACCGCGGCCAGACCTCAATGGGCAGACAGGCAGCCCGGACGCTTGCACCAGTTGCCATCTCGATCGGCAGCCCACCTGGGCAGCTGAAGCCATCGCTGACTGGCTCGGTAGCCCGGAGAAGCCTCGCCACTACGGTGAGGTATTCCATGCTGCCCGCGAGGGGCACGGTGCCAGCCTGGAATTGCTCGGCGCCACCATAGCCGACCTCGGCAAACCTGCAATAGTTCGCGCCACGGCCGCGGAAATGCTGGCCACGCTCGGTGAGCCCGCCTTACCGTCGTTACGGCAGGCCCTCGGAGACTCAAGTCCGCTGGTCCGCGCTTATGCTGTGGCCGGCTTCAGTGAGCAGCCCCCGCTCGAGCGGATCGAGCAGCTGCTGCCACTGCTCGACGACAGCAATCGCGCGGTCCGCGACGAGGCGCTTCGCGCGCTGGCCGGCATCCCGCTGCAAGCCTTGCCTGTCGAGCGCCGCGAAGACTTCAAAGCCCGTCTCGCCGAATACGAGCAGCGTCTGCGAAGCACTGCCGATCTACCCGGCAACAGGCTCAACCTCGCAGTGTTTCTGGAGCGCAATGGCAAGCAGCTGGAGGCGATGGAGCAGTACCGTGAGGCGCTCCGGCTCGCCCCCTACTTCTCCCCTGCCCGGGTCAATCTGGCCACCCTGGCAAACTTCACCCTGCGTCAGGACATGGCCGAGCGCGTACTACGCGAGGGTTTGGCCCTGCCCCGCGTACCGCCTGGGGACCGGGGCAATCTGGCCTACATGCTGGCCTTGCTACTGGTAGAGCAGGGTCGCCCAGACGAAGGTCTGCAGTGGCTGGAAAGTGCTGCCAAGGCACTGCCGGATAATGCGCGCATTCGTTACAACCAAGGGCTGCTGCACATGCAGGCGCATCGGTACGCTGAAGCCCGACAGTCATTACTGGTGGGGCTGCAGTTGGCGCCAGACGACATCGATCTGCACTACGCATTGGCCTATCTCTACGTCAGCTCAGGCGAGAGAACACAGGCGCTAGTCCACATACGCCGCATGGAGCAGCTCGCACCTCAGGATGCTCGTCTGCTGGCGATCAAGCGACAGCTGCAGTAATCGGGGCGGGATCTGACACAAGCACGGGATATTGCGCTGTCCCCATATGTTCGCACTCGGCGTCACTGGCTCCGGGTAAGAGCTACCTCCCCCCACGTTCTCGTCATCGGGGGTGAAGGCTAATCAATCCTGTTTGCAGTAAATTATCATTTTATATAAAGTCGCCGACCTGCTCGGATGCCAAGGATTGTTTATGTTCCGACTCGATGCAGTCAGCTTCAGCCTGGCGGAGCGTACTCTTCTGCAACCGTTGTCGCTCGACATCCCCCAGGGCCAGATGGTCGGTCTGATCGGCCACAATGGTTCCGGAAAATCCACCCTGTTGAAGATGCTGGCGCGCCAGCAGCCGGCCACTGCCGGCCGCGTGCTGCTGGACGACAAGCCGCTGGATGCCTGGAAGGACCGTGACTTCGCCCGCCAGGTTGCCTACCTGCCGCAGCAGCTGCCGGCCGCCGAAAGCCTGACGGTGCGCGAGCTGGTCGGCTTCGGTCGCTACCCCTGGCATGGCCTGCTCGGCCGCTTCGGCTCCGAAGACCACGCCAAGGTGCGTGAGGCCATGGAACTCACCGACACCGCGCGCTTCGCCGAGCGCATGGTCGACAGCCTGTCCGGCGGTGAACGCCAGCGTGTGTGGCTAGCCATGCTGCTGGCGCAGAACAGCCGCTACCTGCTGCTGGACGAGCCGACCTCGGCGCTGGACATCGCCCATCAGGTCGACGTGCTGGGCCTGGTGCACAGACTCAGCCAGCAGCTCGGCCTGAGCGTCATCGTGGTGCTGCACGACATCAATATGGCCGCGCGCTACTGCGACCGCCTGATCGCCTTGCACAGCGGTCGCCTGCTGCTGGATGGCAGCCCGGCCGAACTGATGACCGACAGCAATCTGGAGGCCATCTACGGCCTGCCCATGCAGGTGCTCAGCCATCCGCAGGGCCAGCAACCCATCGCCGTGGTGGTCTGATGCGCTGGCTGCTCTGTGTGCTCGCCCTGCTGGCGGGCCTGGCCCAGGCCGATGCCCATCAGCCGCGCATCGCGGTAATCGACTGGGGCCTGACCGAAACCCTGCTGGGCCTGGGGGTGACGCCCATCGCCGTGGCCCAGACCGAAGGCTATCGACGCTGGGTGCAGGCGCCCGAGCTGCCGACTTCGGTGGCCGATCTGGGCCTGCGGGTAGAGCCGAACCTGGAGCTGCTCAGCCAGCTCAAGCCCGACATGATCCTGATCACCCCGCAGTTCGCCGCCAGCCGGCCGCAGCTGGAGCGCATCGCGCCGGTGCATATGCTGGCCATCTATACGCCGGAAGCTGAGGCCTACGTCGGCGCCCAGCGGGTGACCCGCGAGCTGGCCGAGTTGCTCGGCCGTGAGGCGCAGGGTGAGGCGATGATCGCGCGCATCGACGCCACTATGGCGCGGGTCAAGGAGCACCTGGCCTCGCGGGCATTGCCGCCTTTCTATGTGCTGACCTTCCTCGACGAACGTCATGTGCGCCTGTTCGGCAAGCAGAGCATCTACCAGGGCGTGCTGGATCGCGTCGGCCTGCGCAACGCCTGGAGCGGCCCGACCAACTACTGGGGCTTCAGCCAGCAGGGCATCGAGCGCCTGGCCGAAGAACCCGGCGCCGCCCTGCTCTACCTGGAGCCAATGCCGCCCGGCACCGCCGAGGGCCTGGCAGCCAGCGCCCTGTGGCAGCAGTTGCCGGCCGTGCGCGAGCAGCGCCTGTATGGCCTGCCGCCGGTATGGAGTTTCAACGGCCTGATGGCCGCCGAGCGTTTTGCCAACCTGCTGGAGGCGCGCCTGGCGCCGGAGATCGCGCCATGACCGACCTGCTGGCCCAGGGGCAGCTGCCTACCCGTGCGCGCTTCGGTTTCTCCAGCCACCCTGGCTGGCTGTGTGGCTTGCTGTTGCTGCTGTCCCTCGGCCTGGCGTTGAGCGATCTCGGCCGACGCCTGCCCCTTGGCGAGTGGCTGGCGGCCATGATCAGCCCTGCCGAGGGCGATATGGCGCAGCTGATCCTGCATTTCAGCTGGCTGCCGCGCCTGTGCATGGCCCTGCTCTGCGGCGCCGTGCTGGCCCTGGCCGGCACCCTGATGCAGCAGGTGTTGCGTAACCCGCTGGCCTCGCCGACCACCCTGGGCGTATCCAGCGGCGCCCAGCTCGGCCTGCTAGTCGCCACGCTGTGGGCGCCCTGGGCGCTGGACTACGGCCGCGAATGGGTGGCCCTGGCCGGTGGCGGTCTGGCGTCCCTGCTGGTGTTCGCCCTGGCCTGGCGCCGTGCCCTGGCACCGCTGACGCTGATCCTCGCCGGCCTGGTGGTGACCCTCTACCTGAGCGCACTGAACGTGACCCTGATGCTGGTCCAGCAGCAGGATCTCAATGCCGTATTTATCTGGGGCTCGGGCTCGCTCAGTCAGAACAGCTGGGGCGGCGTGCAGTTCCTGTTGCCACGCCTGGCCGTCGGCCTGCTGCTCCTGCTGCCGCTGCTGCGCCCGCTGGCCCTGCTGGAACTGGACGACAGTGGGGTGAAGAGCCTCGGCGTGCCGCTGCGCTTCCTGCGCATCGTCAGCCTGACCCTGTCCGTGTACCTGGCCGCCTGCGTGGTCAGCGTGGTCGGCGTGATCGGCTTTATCGGCCTGGCCGCGCCGGCTCTGGTGCGCCTGCTCGGCGCGCGCAGCTTTGCCCAGCGCCTGGTCTGGGCGCCGCTGCTCGGTGGCCTGCTGCTGTGCGTCACCGACCTGGGTATCCAGGGCCTGGCAGGCAACCTGGCCGAGCTGGTGCCGACAGGCGCTGCCACGGCTCTTCTCGGCGCGCCGCTGCTGCTCTGGCTGCTGCCGCGCCTGCACCTGGCCGGCGGCCAGCCACAGAGCAATGCCGAGCACAGCTTCGCTCGCCATCCTTTCCCGGCCCGGCGCCTGCTGCCACTGCTGCTGGCATTGGCCGTCGGCATCGTCCTGGCGCTGGGCCTGGGGCGCGATCTGGAAGGCTGGAGCTGGAGCCTCGGCGATGCCGCGCTGCTCGACTGGCGCTGGCCGCGGGTGATGGCCGCCGCCGCTGCCGGCTGCATGCTGGCGCTGGCCGGCTGCATGATCCAGCGCCTGACCGGCAACCCCATGTCCAGCCCCGAGGTGCTCGGCATCAGTGCCGGCGCCGCGTTGGGGCTGATCGCCCTGCTGTTCCTGCTGCCCTACTCCGGCCCGCTGGCGCAGCTGGCGCTGGGTGGGCTGGGCGCCGGCCTGACCCTGCTCCTGCTGCTGGGCCTGTCGCGTCGCTCCGGCTTCGCCCCGGAGAAGGTGCTGCTGATCGGCATCAGCATCACCGCGCTGTTCGATGCCCTGCAGGTGATCCTGCTGGCCGGCGGCGACCCGCGCGGGCAGAACCTGCTCAGCTGGATGTCCGGCTCCACCTATTTCGTCGGTCCGCAGATGGCGCTCTGGGTGCTGGTCTGCAGCCTGGTCCTGCTGGCCGCTGCCCTGCCCTTCGGCCGCTGGCTGGAGCTGCTGCCGCTGGGCGAAGGCACGCCGCGCGCGCTGGGTGTGCCGCTGGGGCGCGGACGTCTGGTGCTGCTTCTGCTGGCGGCGCTGCTGACCGCCGGTGCCACGCTGATCGTCGGGCCGCTGAGCTTCATCGGCCTGCTGGCACCGCACCTGGCGCGCCTGCTCGGCCTGGCCCGCGCCGTACCGCAATTGCTCGGCGCGGCGCTGCTCGGTGCGCTGGTGATGGTGGCGGCGGACTGGCTGGGGCGCACCCTGCTGTTCCCCGCGCAGTTGCCGGCTGGGCTGCTGGCCTCACTGCTGGGTGGCGCCTACTTCATGCTGTGCCTGTATCGGCGCTGAGGACACCGGGCGCTATCGCGCCCGATATCTGTAGCCCGGATGCAATCCGGCAGCCGAGCCGCCTGCGTCCCGGATTGCATCCGGGCTAGGTTTTAACTCGCGTACCCGATCAATCCAGTACGGCCACACCTTCCGTCGGCGGCTCTTCCAGCAGCGGACAGTTGTCGCACATCGCCATGCCCAGCTCGTTACGGATGCAGCACAGCTTGCGCTGGCGCCAGGGTGCGCAGCCTTCGCCCTGCGGCACGTAGCTGACCGGCTCGAACAGCGGGTTGCGGCTGCCATCCGGGCGTAGCTTGCTTTGCAGTATCTCGAAACCCTGGGCCAGCATCGGTTTGGGGAACGGCAGGCCGCCGAGCGTCGACATGAACCACTCGAAGTAGTTGCCGGCGTTGCTCCACAGCACCCGCGCAGCAATCTTGCGATGGGCGCGCAGGCCGTCGATGAAGGGCAGCAGATTGTCGTCCAGCAGGCCGGAAAAGCGCTCGAAACCGTTGGCTGGCGCCGCAGCCCAGCGCTCACCGGCATGCGGCAGCTTGAAGGCCTCGGGCAGGCCGTCGGCACCGACCACCACCTGGATCTCGTCGAACGCCAGTGGCAGTCGCCAGTTGAGGATCAGGCCGGCGGCCAGCACTGGCGGGATCAGGCGCAGGAAATAGTACTTCGACCACAGCGACATCAGCGCGCGGCGGTCGCCCTCGGCATGCTCCGGGGCGAAGCGCAGCATCTGCTCTTCCAGACGCAGGGAGCTGACGAACTCACGCCCGGACAGTGCCGGGCGTGGGTCATCCGCGAGAGTCAAAACATCGCGGTAGTGGGCAAAGGGCCCTTGGAACAGCGGGGCAATGGCCGGGATCATCGGCCCCCCGCCTGGGTCAGGCACATGCGCTGGTAACTCCCTGTGTGTGGCGCTGGCGGCGATTATCCAGCAAAGCGTCGACCACTTCCTGCGAACGTATCGCCAGTACCGACAGCAGGGTATCGCTCAGGCCGTGGCTGGACTCGCAGCAGCCCTGCAGGTAGATACCGGCGCTCATCTGCGGCGGGCAGCACAGGCGGTAGTCGCGCCCGACGCCTTCGCCGAGATGCGCCTGCAGCCCGGCCAGCAGGCGCTTGTAGCCGTCTCGGCGATAACCGGTGGCCAGAACCACTGCGTCGAACAGGCGCTCCTCGCGGCCTTCCGGGCCGTTCAGACCCAGGCGGATACCCTCGGCGCCCGCCTCGACCGCCTCGATGCTGCGCTGGGTCAGCAGGCTGTGCGGCGCATGGCCGGTGACCTTCTGCTGGTACAGGCGATGGTAGATGCTCTCGATCAGATCCAGGTTGACCACCGAGTAGTTGGTCTGGGCGTTGGCCTGGATGAAGGCCTCGCGCTCTTCCGGTGCCTGGCCGTAGACCACGTCGGTATACGCCGGATCGAAGATCTCGTTGACGAAGGGGCTGTCGTCGGCCGGACGCATGGCCTGGCTGCGCATGACCATGGACACTTCGGCATTGGGATAACGCCCGCACAGGTCGCTGAAGATCTCCGCCGCGCTCTGCCCGGAACCGATCACGGCGATGCGGCGTGGCTCGGCGATGCCCTGGATCCGCTCCAGATACTGGGCCGAATGAATGACACGGCCATCGTCGCGCAGTGTACGGAACAGCTCCGGCACCGCCGGTTCGCCACCGATGCTGACCACCAGGTTGCGGGTGATGCGCGCACGGGTGCGGCCATCGGCCAGGCGTGAGATCACCTTGACCCGGCTTACTTCGCCGCCGTCCAGCACCGGCTCGACGCCTATGACTTCCTCGCCGTAGTGCACCCGTTCGGCGAAGTGGCTGGCAGCCCAGCTCAGGTAGTCGTTGTACTCCAGGCGCGACGGCGTAAAGGTGCTGATGTTGATGAAGGCCTCCAGACGGCGCTTCTGGTGCAGGTAATTGACGAAGGTGTAGCGGCTGGAGGGGTTGCGCAGCGTGGCCAGGTCCTTGAGGAAGGAAATCTGCATGCGGCTGTCGTCCAGCAGCATGCCGCCGTGCCATTCGAAGGCCGGCTTCTTCTCCAGGAAGCAGTAGCGCAGGCCGTGTTCACGCACCCGGCGGTCTTCTTCCAGGGCCACGGCAATGGCCAGGTTGGCAGGGCCGAAGCCCAGCCCGATCACATCGTATTCCAGTGTTTCTATGCTCATGTCAGGCCCCGATCCTCTGCGGATGGTTCATGTGAAGGCCAAGTCAGCCCAGGAGGCGCTCGCCTCGCCCAACCTCATCAGTACACGGCCGCGCTCGGGCGCGGCTCATCTTGTAGTCATGCCAAGCGGCAGCGTTCGAAGAACACCTCGCGGGACTGCACCATGAGTGCCGCGCGCTTGTGCGGGAAATCGAATTCCTTGGCCTTGTGGTACCCCTGCGCCTGCATGTGGCCGATCATCCGGGCGTTGTCCGCGCGGGGTTCGGCAACCACGCGCTGGGTGCGCGGATCGTCGAGGAACAGGTAGTGGGTCAGTGCGCTCAGCCAGCTGGCCACCTTGTGCGGGCCCCTATGGCTCTCCTCGCCCACCAGCATATGGATGCCGCGGTCGTAGTCGTCCACATCGAAGAAGGGCGCGATACGGTCTTCCTTGGCCCAATAGGCCTCGTAGTAGGCGAAGGGCTGGTCGTCGAAGCAGCCGATCAGCGTCAGCACGCGTGGGTCAACGGCTAGTTCCTCCAGGTAGCGGCGATGCTTGGTGAGATCGCCCTCTTCCTGCCAGAACGCCGCCACGCGAGCACTGTTCTGCCAGCGATTGAAGCGCTCCAGGTCCTCGTCGATGTCCAGGGTGCGCAGGGATATCCAGGCGCCCAGAGTGGCATCGAAACGCCGATAGACCTCGCCCGCCGGCTTAGGGGCGCGGCGTGGGTGACGGCGGCCCGTCGGGTGCATGACCATCTGCTGCGGGTAGCCGGCACTGCCGGAAGTGCGCAGGAAGGGCCTCGGCAGCTGCCAGAACGAGCCACGCTCGATACGCAGATCGGCACCCTCACCCACCAGCAGACCACTGGCCAGCAGGGCCGGGTCGACCGAGTCCAGCTGCAGGCACACGGCCTGCAGCTGGGTGTCGTTGGCGAAGCACCAGTAGGCCAGTGCCCACAGGGCTTCGGCCTGCTCCTCGACTGCCAGCTCCAGCGGCACCATCAGCCTGCCCTGGCGGCGCGCGCGCAGCAGCGCACGCTCATCCAGATGCAGGGCCAGGCTGGCACCGTCGTCGCGGCCGACCAGCCGCCGCCCATCGGGCAGCGGAAGGTGAGCCAGGCGATCAGAACTCATAGCTGACACTGGCGATGACGTTGCGACGGTTGCCGTACCAGCAGTAGTAGTCACACGCGGTGACGTACTCTTTGTCGGTCAGGTTGCTGGCGGTGAGCTGCAGGCGTACATCCTGGATGCGGTAGCCAACCATGGCGTCCAGCAGAGTGTAGGACGGCACTTCCAGGGTCTCGGTGTTGTCGCCATAGCTGGAGCTGGTATGGCGTACACCGGCACCGAACTCCAGACCGTCGAGTGCGCCACCGATGAACTGGTACTTGCCCCACAGCGCGGCCATCTCGTCGGCGACGTTGGCCGGAGCCTTGCCCTTCTCTTCCTCGCGGGTGCTCTTGGTGGTTTCCGGATCCAGCTTGGTATAGCTGGCAATCAGGCTGATGTTCTCGGTGACATTGGCCTGGGCTTCCAGCTCGATGCCACGGCTGCGCACTTCGCCCAGCTGGGTCGGCACGCTGCCGGTCGGCGTGGTCAGGTTCTTCTTGACGTTCTCCTGGGTCAGCTCGAATACCGCCGCGGTGAACATGGCATCCAGACCTTCCGGCTGGTACTTGATGCCGATCTCTTTCTGATTGCCTTCCTCGGGCTTGAACGGCTCGTTGGTGACGGTATTCAGGTCGGTCACCGGCAGGAAGAACTCGGAGTAGCTGATGTAGGGTGTCAGGCCGTTGTCGAAGACATGGGCGATACCACCGCTCCAGGTGAAGTCCTCGTCACGCACGTTATGGCTTACGCCGGTGGTGTTGTTGTCGAAGTCGGTGCGCGACTTGTCGAAACGGCCGCCGAGCAGGAACACCCAGTTGTCGTACTTGAACTGCTCCTGGATGTAGTAGCCCATCTGGTCGGCACGGGTATCCTTGTCTTCCAGGTCGAAGTCGCCGATAGGCTGGCCGTAGACGGGATTGTAGATATCCAGTGCCGGAATGATCGGGAAGTTCGGGTAGCCGTTGGGGCTGCGATCATTGATCTTCAACTGCTGGTAGTCGACGCCCAGCAGCAGGGTGTTCTCCCAGCGATCACCGAACCAATTGCCGAGCAGGCGATTGTCCACCGACAGATTGTCGGCCTTGCCGTCGTTATAGGTCAGACCACGACCGATCAGGCTGTCGGTCAGGTTGAAGTAATAGAACAGTTGGCGCAGCTCCAGCTCCATGTGGCCATAGCGCAGGTTCTGCTGGAAGTCCCAGTTGTCGTTGATCCGGTGGTTCAGCTCGTAGCCCAGGGTGTACTGGTCACGCTCGAAGGTCTCGTAGCCAGGGTCGCCAACGGCGGTGTCGGTGTCGATCTTGCCGTTCGGGTTGTGCTCGATGGTGCCGCTGGACGGCAGGAACTGCAGCTGGGGGTCGGAGCGATCCTTCTGCACGCTGGCCAGCAGGGTCAGCGAGGTATCGTCGTTGAAGTTGAGGGTCATCGAGGGTGCCAGCAGGATGCGCGCGGCATCCACATCATCGACCTGGGTACCGGTGTCGCGACTCAGGGCCACCATGCGGTAAAGCACATCGCCCTCTTCGTCCAGCTTGCCACCAACGTCCAGGTTGACCTGCTTGCGGTTGTAGCTGCCGTACTGCACGCCAACTTCGTTGCGCGCATCGGCATTCGGACGCTTGCTCTGCAGGTTGATCAGGCCGCCGGGCGGGGTCTGGCCATAGAGCACCGAGGCCGCACCCTTGAGCACTTCGATGCGCTCGAGCATGTAGGGGTCGATCTGCCAGCTGTAGAAGGCACTGGAGTAGATGCGCGAGCCGTCCATGAACAGGCCGTTGTTGGCCTGCTTGAAGCCACGAATGATGAACCAGTCCTGCTTGTTGTCCTCACCGTAGAAGCCGGCCTGTACGCCGCCCGAATAACGCAGCGCCTCGCTGATGGTCTGGACATTGCGGTCCTTCATCTGCTCTTCGGTGACGACCGAGACCGAACGCGGGGTTTCGCTCAGGGGAGTGTTGATCTTGGTAGCGCTGCGGCTGTTCTTGGCCACATAACCCTGGTCCTCGCCGACCGGGCTGTCCAGTTCGCCACTGATGTTCAGCGTGTCGAGTTCCACGGCCTGCTGGGCCGGTTCCTCAGCCTGGGCAACCAGGCTGAAAGCGCCCAGGGCGCAGGCCATGGCCAATGGCAGGCGGGCTTTTGCGAAGGGCACCTTCGACGACTGTTTCATCCACTACTCCCCAATGAAATTAAATTAGAAGGATTCGCATTTATATGAATCGCTTCTACTAGACGAAGCAGCCAAGGAAAAATTTACCTTCAGCTGACATTTCGTCTCTTTCTCTAGTTACCCAGCAGCTCCACCAGCTCGGCCAGCACCTGCGGATGGCGGACAATGCCCTGGTGATCGGAGTCCACCAGGCGATGGCTGGCCGCCCTGCCCTGCACCTGCTCCAGGGCACGCTCCAGCAGCGCCGCGCGCCCGACCGGCTGCGCCGCCCACCAGCAGTGCGGGCGCACCTTCACCGTGGGTAGTGCGTAGCCGGCACACAAGCGACGCATGTGCTGTTCCAGCGCCCAGGCGAACAGCAGTTCCTCCAGGCTCTGGCGGGTCATGCCGTCCAGCGCCTGCCCTGCAAACCAGGTATTGGCGACCTGCGGCCAGTCCAGCGGCTCCAGTGGCAACAGTCGTTCGAACAGACCATCCCAGGCCTTGGCCGGCAACTCCGGCGCCAACAGCTGCAGATGCTCGACCAGCTTGGCTCGGGCCTGCGGATGGCGGGCGTCGTCGCCAGCGATCTCGGTGCCCGGCACATAGCAGTCGAACAGGCCGAGGAAGGCCACCTCGGCGCCCCGTGCCTCCAGGCGTGCCGCCAGCTCCAGAGCCAGGCTGCCGCCCAGCGACCAGCCGACCAGGTGATACGGACCCTGCGGCTGCTGCTGGAGCAGCGCGGCCAGGTAGGCATCGGCCATCTCGGCCAGCGAAGCATCGCGCCAGCTCGGGTCGAGGAAGCTGCGGCACTGCAGGCCGAACACTTCGCGCACGCCGTCCAGGCGTGCCGCCAGCGGCTGGTAGCCGGTGACCCGGCCGGTGACCGGGTGCGTGCAGAACAGCGGGGCTGTATCTACCTGCTGGCGGGTCAGGCGCAGCAGCGGCGACGGGCCCTGCACGGTCTGGCCGCGCGCCAGCTCCAGCAGGCCAAGCAGCTCCCGGCGATAGTCCGCAGCCAGGGATTCGATGGTCTCGCTGTGGTACTGGTTGGCCGCGTATTCCCAGGACAGCTGCAACTGGCCGTCGAACACCTGGCCATTGACCGCCAGGCGCGCGGCCAGCGGGTTGTCCGCCGCCACCGCCACGCCACCGCCCGCGGCCGGGCGGAACCAGTCCGCCGCCGCGCCGGCCTGATACTGGCCGAGGTAGTTGAAGATCACTTCGGCGCTCGGCAGCTCGGCAAGAGAAGCCCGCGTCTGCGAATCGCCCAACCAACGCAGCACGCCATAGCCCTGGCCACCATGCTCGATCTGCTGCAGATGCTGCTGCACACGCTGCAGTTGCAACTGCGGATCGTCCAGGTGCGGCAGCTGCAGCGGATACAGGCTGGTGAACCAGCCGACCGTACGCGACAGATCCAGCTCGCCGGCCAGCGCCTCGCGCCCGTGGCCTTCGAGGTTGACCCGCAGCCCAGCCTGGCCACTCCAGCGGCACAGGGTGCGCGTCAGCGCGGTAAGCAACAACGCGTCGATACGCACGCCCAGCTGCGCCGGAGCCTGCAGCAGGCGCTTGGTCTCGGCGGCATCCAGGGCCAGGCGCACTTCGCGCTTGTCGCCATGGCTGGCGCTGATGCCGTCGAGTTCGCGTGGCAGGGCCAGCGCCGGGCCGCTCAGGCGGCTGCACCAGGCATCCAGCTCGACCTGAGCCGCCGCGCCGCGCGCCCATTGCTGCAGGGATTCGCTCCAGCTTTTGTAGGACAGGCTCTTGCCCGGCAGGCGTACGGTCTGCCCCGCCTCCAGCTGGCGATAGGCCGCCAGCAGGTCTTCCAGCAGGATGCGCCAGGACACCCCGTCCACCACCAGGTGATGGACGGCGAGCAACAGGCGGTCCGCCTTGCCCGCCTGACGCAGGTACAGGCCGCGCAGCAGTGGCCCTCGGGCCAGGTCCAGGCTGCGCTGCGCCCCGTTGCACAGCGCTTCGGCCTGCGTGTCGTCGGCCGCTTCGCGCTGCCAGAGCAACGATTGATCGGCTTGCACCTCGCCGTAGTGCTGGGTCCAGCGACCGTCGCGCTGCTCGAAACGCAGGCGCAATCCATCGTGATGCGCCACCAGTGCCTGCAGCGCCTGCTCCAGCAGGATCGGATCAAGCGGACGCAGCAGCTCCAGATTCAGCGCCTGGTTCCAGTGCGCCGACTCTGCCTGATTCATGGCGAAGAAATGCGCCTGGATCGGCGCCAGCGGCAGTTCGCCGGTGACCGGCTCCTGCGCGATTTCCTCACCGGCAGCCCGGGCGGCCTGGGCCAGCTCGGCCAGGCGGGGGAACTGGAACAGCTCGCGCGGCGCCAGTTGCAACCCCTGCTGGCGGGCGCGGCTGACTACCTGCAAGGCGACGATGGAGTCGCCACCCAGCTCGAAGAAATGATCCTGGCGCCCTACCCGCTCCACGCCCAGCACTTCGGCCCAGATGGCGGCGAGGATGCGTTCGTTGTCGCTCTGTGGCGCCTCGTAGTCCTGGCTCTGCCAGGTCGGTTCCGGCAGCGCGGCGCGATCCAGCTTGCCGGCCGGGGTCAGCGGCAGTTTGGCCAGGGCAATGATCTGCGCGGGAACCATATAGTCCGGCAACACCTTGGCCAGCTCGCTACGCAGGGCATTGGTATCAGTGTTATCGCGGGCGACGACATAGCCCACCAGCTGCTTGCCGGTCGGCGTCTCACGAGCGATCACCGCCGCCTCCTGCACGCCATCAAGTGCCAACAGCTGGCTCTCGATCTCACCCAGTTCGATACGGAAGCCACGGATCTTCACCTGGTGGTCGACGCGACCCAGGTAATCCAGGGTGCCATCCGCACGCCAGCGCACCAGGTCGCCAGTGCGGTACATACGCTCGCCGGCTGCACCAAACGGATCGGGCAGGAAGCGCTCGGCGGTCAGCTCGGGACGTTGGAAGTAACCACGGGCCAGACCAACTTCGCCGCCGATATACAGCTCGCCGGCCACGCCGATGGGCAGCAGGTTCAGTTCGCTATCCAGCACATACAGGCTGCGCGGGCCGACCGGATTGCCGATGGGCGCATAGGCGGCCTCGAAGCTATCGCCGGGGAAGGCTTCCCAGATCAGCGGAGTCACCACCGTCTCGGTCGGGCCGTAGCCGTTGATGATGCGTTTGGGTTCAAGGACGCGCTGCAGACGCTCGTAGGTCTCGCGGGTAAAGGCCTCACCGCCCAGGGTCCAGGAGCGCACCGGCAGTTTCAGGTTCTGGCTTTCCACCCAATCCAGCAGCTGCTGGGCATAGCTCGGCGGCAGGCAGGAGATGGTCACGCCTTCGTCGGCGATCACCTGGCAGGTTTTCTCCGCGCTCCACAGCTCCTGATCGCGGATCACCAGGCGGCTACCGAAGGCCAGCGGTACGGTCCAGCGTTCCAGGGCGCCGTCGAAGCTGATCGAGGCGAAGTGCAGCTCCACATCGTTCGGGGTCATGCCATAGCGCTGGCCGATAGTCTGCACATGCATGCTCAGACCGAGATGATTCACCGCCACGCCTTTCGGCTGGCCAGTGGAGCCGGAGGTGTAGATCAGATAGGCCAGATTCAGCGGATGCAGCGGCACCGCAGGAGTGGAAGCCGCGAAGGCGGATAGATCCAGCTGATCCAGATACAGCGGTTCAACTGACGAGGACAGCGGCAGGCGCTCAGCCAGATCGGAACTGGTGATCAGCCACTGCAGCCCCGAATCCTCGACCATGTAGCTCAAGCGCTCGCGCGGATAATCCGGGTCGAGCGGCACAAAGGCACCGCCGGATTTCAGCACTGCCAGCATGGCGATAATCATCGCGTTGCCGCGCTCCAGCGACACACCGACGCGGGACTCCGGCTGCACGCCATGGGCCACCAGCAGGTTGGCCAAACGGTTGGAACGGGACTCCAGCTCGGCAAAGGTAATCCGCTCGCTGCCATGTACAAGGGCGATGACCTCTGGACGCAGACGCGCCTGCTCGGCGATCAGCCCGGGCAGCAGGCGCGCAGCATCGAAGCCCTGGCGCGGAGTATTCCACTCGGCCAGGCGTGCCTGATCGCCGGCATCCAGCAGTGGCAGGCTCACCAGCGGCTGATCTGGCGTAGTGCTGACCTGCTCCAGCAGGCCCAGCAGATGATTGGTCATCTGCTGCATCTGCGCATCATCGAGCCGCTCGCGGGCCCAGGTCAGGGTCAGGCGCAGCTGGCCAGCGCTGTCTTCCAGGCTGTCCAGGGCCAGGTCGAACAGTGCGTGCGGCACGCCCTGCGCCAACGGCTCCAGGCGCAGGCCGGGCAGCTGCAAGGCGCCAAGGTCGCGCTTCTGGTGATTGAACAACACCTGGAACAGCGGCGTCTGCCCCAGGCTGCGCTCGGGCGCCAAGGCCTCCACCAGCTGGTCGAACGGCAGGTCCTGCTGGTCCTGGGCGTCCAACGCGTGACGGCGCACCTCGGCCAGCAGCTGACGGAAACTCATGCCGGCATCGAACTCGGCGCGCAGCACCTGGGTGTTGACGAAAAAACCTACCAACGACGCGGTCTCGGCGCGCTGGCGGTTGGCTACCGGCACGCCGACGCGGATATCGCGCTGGTTGCTGTAGCGCGCCAAGAGCAGCTGGAAGGCGGCCAGCAACAGCATGAACAGGGTCGCGCCCTCGCCCTGGGCCAGTTGGCGCAGGCGCTCGGCCAGGGCTGGCGGCACCGCGACAGCCTGGCGCGCGGCATGGCGCTGGCTGGAGGCGTCCAGCTTGTAGGGCAAGGCCAGCACCGGCTGCTCGCTACCCAGGCGCTCGCGCCAGTAGCCGAGCTGGCGTTCGCGTTCGCCGGCCTCCAGCCAGGCGCGCTGCCACTGGGCGTAATCGGCGTATTGGATCGGCAGCTCGGCCAGCTGCGGCGCCTGCCCCTGGCGCAGCGCGGCATAGGCGCGGCCCAGTTCCTCGGCGAATACGCCAATCGACCAGCCGTCGGAGACGATGTGGTGACAGACGATCTGCAAGCGCCAGCGTTGCTCGTCCAGGCGCAGCAGCTGCACGCGCAGCAGCGGCCCCTCGACCAGGTCGAAGGCGCGCGCCGCATGGGCATCGGCCAGGGCCTGCACGGTCTCGGTCTCGCCGCGCAGGTCGCGTTCCTCCAGGGCCAGCGGGCCGGGCGGGTCGATGCGCTGGTACAGCTGGCCGGCGTGCTCGTAGAAGCGCGTGCGCAGCGCCTCGTGGCGCTCGACGATCAGCTCCAGCGCCGCCAGCAGCGCACCGCGATCCAGCTCGCCCTCCAGGGCGAAGGCGCCGACCATGTGGTAGGCGCTGCTGTCCGGCTCCAGCTGGGCCACCAGCCACAGGCGCTGCTGGGCATGCGAGGCCGGCAGGTGTTCGCCGCGCGGCGCCGGCACCAGCGGCAGACGGTCGAAGCGGATGCCCTTGCTGGCCAGCAGTTCGAGGAAACGCTTCTGCTCGGGGGCACCGAGGGCGAGAAAACGCCGCGCCAGGGCGGCCTTGTCGATGGGCGCGCTCACAGGGCCTCCAGTTCGTCGAGCAGCGCGGCCATGTCGCGCAGGTCTTGGTCTTCTTCCTCGGCGGCGGCCGGAGCCTGACCATCGAGGTTGGCGGCCAGGGCCGCCAGGTTCTCCGCCTCGAAGAAGGCGCGCAGCGGCAGTTCCAGCCCCAGACGCTGGCGCAGCAGGGCCACGGCCTGGGTAGCCAGCAGTGAATGCCCGCCGAGTTCGAAGAAGTTGTCGTCGAGGCCGACCTGGGCCACTTCCAGCACTTCCTGCCAGATAGCCGCCAGGGCGATCTCCCGTTCGCTCTGTGGCGCCCGGTAAACCCGCGCCTGCCAAACCGGCTCGGGCAGCGCACGGCGCTCCAGCTTGCCGTTGGGCGACAGGGGCATACGTTCCAAGCGCATCAGGATCGACGGCACCATGTGCTCGGGTAGCTCGCTCTTCAATGCCGCCTTGATGCCGGCCAGCCAGGCGGTCTCATCCGCCGGCAGCGGATCGGCCACCAGATAGCCGACCAGTTGCTTGCCGATCTGGCTATCGCGGGCCACCACCACGGCCTCGGCGACGCCCGGCTGGGCACCGAGTTGGGCTTCGATCTCGCCCAGTTCGACGCGGAAGCCGCGGATCTTCACCTGATGGTCGATACGGCCCAGGTAGTCGATGGCGCCGTCGGCACGCCAGCGCACCAGGTCGCCGGTGCGGTACATGCGCGAGCCCGCCGGGCCATGCGGATCAGGCAGGAAGCGCTCGGCGGTCAGTTCCGGACGGCGGTGGTAACCGCGCGCCAGGCCGATGCCGGCGATGTACAGCTCGCCGGGCACGCCCTGCGGTACCGGGTTGAGCTGGGCATCGAGGATATGCAGGCGCAGGTTGGCGATCGGCCGACCGATCGGCACGGCATGGCGCCCCTCCTCCACGCAGGTCCAGTGACTGACGTCGATGGCCGCCTCGGTCGGGCCGTACAGGTTGTACAGGCCGGCCTGCGGCAGACGCTGGAAAGTGCGCACCTGCAGTTCTGCCGGCAGCGCTTCGCCACTGCAGATGACGCGGGTCAGGCTCTGGCACTGCTCCACATCCGGGTGCAGAAGGAAGGCCTGCAGCATGGAGGGCACGAAGTGCAGCGTGCTGACCTTATGGCGCTGGATCAGCTCCACCAGCTTCTGCGGATCGCGGTGGTCGCCCGGCGCGGCCACGGCCAGGCAGGCGCCGGTGATCAGCGGCCAGAAGAACTCCCATACCGAGACGTCGAAGCTGAACGGGGTCTTCTGCAGCACAACGTCGCCAGCGCCCAGCTGATAGGCCTCCTGCATCCACAGAATGCGGTTGGCCAGGGCCTCGTGGCTGTTGCCGGCGCCCTTGGGCTTGCCGGTGGAGCCGGAGGTGTAGATGACGTAGGCCAGATCGTTGCCCTGCAGACTGACTGCCGGTGGCGTGAGCGGCTCGGCACTGCAGTCCTCGCGATCCAGGCCCAGGGCCTTGAGCCCGGCCGGCAGCGGCAGGCGCTCAACCAGCGCGCTGTGCGACAGTAGCAGGTCGACGCCGGAATCCTCCAGCAGATAGGCCAGGCGTTCCAGCGGGTATTCCGGGTCGAGCGGCACGTAAGCACCACCGGCGCGGACGATGGCATGCAGGCCGATCACCAGCTCCAGCGAGCGCTCCAGGCTGATACCGACCAGGCTGCCACGCTGTACGCCGAGGCTACGCAGGCGGTTGGCCAACTGGTTGATACGTGCCTCCAGCTCGGCGTAGCTCAGCGTCTGCGCGCCGAACACCAGGGCTGGCGCCTGCGGCGTGCGCGCGGCCTGCTGGCTGATGCGCTCGCTGAGGTTGACCAGCGGACCGTAGTCCTTGGCCGTGTCGTTCCAGGTGGCGAGCTGCGCCTGCTCGTCTTCCTCCAGCAACGGCAGCATGCCGATGGGCTGACTCGGGTCGGCGCAGATGCCTTCCAGCAGCCGTACGAAATGCCGTGCCAGGCGGGCGATGGTGCGCGCCTCGAACAGCTCGGCGGCGTAGCTGACGAAACCGCTGAGGCTGCCGTCGGCCGCCTCCTCGGTATCCAGCGCCAGGTCGAACTGCGCGCCCGCGGCGCCCGGGTCATGCGGCTGCACGCGCAGACCCGGCAGGCTGCCGAGGGCGCTGAAATCCACCTGCTGATGGTTGAATGCCACCTGGAACAGCGGGTGATGGCTCAGGCTGCGCGTCGGTTGCAGCGCTTCCACCAACTGGTCGAAGGGCAATTCCTGGTTGGCCAGGGCATCACGGCTGGCCTGGGCCAGTTCGCCGAGCAGGTCGCGGAAGGGTTTCAGCCCGGCCGGCTCGCCGCGCAGCACCAGGGTGTTGATGAAGCAACCGAGCACGCCGTCCATTTCCGCCAGGCTACGCCCGGCCACCGGCACACCGACGCGGATATCTTCCTGGCCGCTGTAGCGGTGCAGCAAGGTCTGCCAGGCCGCCAGCAACAGGCTGAACAGGGTGCTGCCCTCACGCTGGGCCAGGGCGCGCAGTTGCGCGGTGAGCAACGGCGACAGCTCGAAACGCCAACGCAGGCCCTGACGGGCGCCGAGGGCTGGGCGCGGGTGATCGGTGGGCAGTTCCAGCAGCGGCTGGTGTTCGCCCAGGCGGGCTTTCCAGTAATCCAGTTGGCGTGTGGCCTCGCTGGACTTCAGCCAGTCGCGCTGCCACTGGGCATAGTCGGCGTACTGCAGCGGCAGCGGCGCGAACTGCGCGGTACGGCCCTCGGCGAACGCCGCGTAGGCGGCGGCGAACTCGCCGATGAAACGCTGCATCGACCAGCCGTCGGAGACGATGTGGTGCTGGACCAGCAGCAGGCGGTACTCCTGATCGGCCAGGCGCAGCACGCTCACCCGCAGGAGCGGCTCGGAGGCCAGGTTGAACGGGCGCGAGAGCAGCTTCTGCGCATAATCGCGCGCCTCGACTTCACGCTCACTGGCCGGCAGTTCACGCAGGTCGAACCAGTCGATGCGCTGGCCCTGCGGCGCCAGGATACGCTGGCGCGCCTCGCCACCCACCTCGACAAAGCGCGTACGCAGCGCCTCGTGGCGCGCTTCCAACTGGTCGAAAGCGGCCTGCAGCGCCTGGCGATCCAGGCGGCCCTGCAGGTCGAGGCCTGCCGGCATATGGTAGGCGCCGTTGCTCGGGTCCAGACGGTTGAGGAACCACAGGCGCTGCTGGGAATGCGACAGCGGCAGGTCGCCGCCCCGCGGCAGCGCGCGCAGCACCGGCGCATCGGCGGCTTCGCGTTGCAAGGCGACGGCGCAATCGGCCAGACGGCTCTGCTCGAACAGCGCCTTGAGCGGCAACTGCAGGCCCTGCTGGCGGATGCGGCTGACCACCTGCAAGGCGACAATGGAGTCGCCGCCCAGTTCGAAGAAATGATCCTGCCGCCCTACCCGTTCCACGCCCAGCACGTCGGCCCAGATGGTGGCGAGGATGCGCTCGTTGTCGGTCTGCGGGGCTTCGTAGTCCTGGCTCTGCCAGGTCGGGTCCGGCAGCGCGGCGCGATCCAGCTTGCCGGCCGGGGTCAGCGGCAGTTTGGCCAGGGCAATGATCTGCGCGGGAACCATATAGTCCGGCAGGATCTTGGTCAGCTCGCTACGCAGGGCATTGGTATCAGTGTTGTCGCGGGCGACGACATAGCCCACCAGCTGCTTGCCGGTCGGCGTCTCACGAGCGATCACCGCCGCCTCCTGCACACCATCGAGTGCCAACAGCTGGCTCTCGATCTCGCCCAGCTCGATGCGGAAGCCACGGATCTTCACCTGGTGGTCGACGCGCCCCAGGTAATCCAGGGTACCGTCCTCGCGCCAGCGCACCAGGTCGCCGGTGCGGTACATGCGCTCGCCGGCGGCGCCGAAAGGATCGGGCAGGAAGCGTTCGGCGGTCAGTTCCGGACGCTGGAAGTAACCGCGAGCCAGACCCACTTCGCCACCGATATATAGCTCACCAGCCACGCCTATGGGCAGCAGGTTCAGCTCGGCATCCAGCACATACAGGCTGCGCGGGCCGACAGGATTGCCGATGGGGGCGTAGGCCGCCTCGAAACTGTCACCCGGATAGGCTTCCCAGATCAGCGGGGTCACCACCGTCTCGGTCGGGCCGTAGCCGTTGATGATGCGTTTGGGTTCAAGGACACGCTGCAGACGCTCGTAGGACTCGCGGGTAAAGGCCTCACCGCCCAGGGTCCAGGAGCGCACCGGCAGTTTCAGGTTCTGGCTTTCCACCCAATCCAGCAGCTGCTGGGCATAGCTCGGCGGCAGGCAGGAGATGGTCACGCCTTCGTCGGCAATGACCTGGCAGGTCTTCTCCGCGCTCCACAGTTCCTGGTCGCGGATCACCAGGCGGCTGCCGAAGGCCAGCGGTACGGTCCAACGCTCCAGGGCGCCGTCGAAACTGATCGAGGCGAAATGCAGTTCGACATCGTCCGGGGTCATGCCGTAGCGCTGGCCGATGGTCTGCACATGCATGCTCAAACCGAGGTGGTTCACCGCCACGCCCTTGGGCTGGCCGGTGGAGCCGGAGGTGTAGATCAGGTAGGCCAGATTCAGCGGGTGCAGCTGCACCGCAGGCGCTGACGAATCAAACACAGACAGATCCAACTGATCCAGATACAGCGGCTCGACGCCCTCACCCAGCGGCAGACGCTCGGCCAGACCGGAGCTGGTGATCAGCCACTTCAGCCCAGAGTCCTCGACCATGTAGCTCAGGCGCTCACGCGGGTAATCCGGATCGAGCGGCACAAAGGCGCCGCCGGACTTCAGCACCGCCAACATGGCGACGATCATCGCGTTGCCACGTTCCAACGAAACGCCGACACGGGATTCCAGGCGTACGCCCTGCTCTACCAGCAGATGGGCCAAGCGATTGGCGCGCGCCTCCAGTTCGGCGAAGGCAATCCGCTCGCCGCCATGCACCAGGGCGATGGCCTCCGGGCGAAGGCGTGCCTGTTCGGCGATCAGCGCGGGCAGCAGGCGGGCGGAATCGAAGGCCTGGCGCGGAGTGTTCCACTCGGCCAGACGTGCCTGCTCATCGGCGGAGCTCAGCTGCAGGCTGCCCAGCGTCCGCGCTGGATCGCCACACACCTGATCCAGCGCCTGGCGCAGCAGCGCCTCGACCTGAGCAATGCTGCTGGCATCGAAATGCGCGCGGTCGTAGGCCAGCAGCAGCTCCAGGCGGCTGCCCGGCAGCACGGCCAGGGTCATCGGGTAATGGGTGAACTCATGGCTCTGCGGGAGCCCCAAGCGCAGCTCGCCACGCTCGGCCTGCTTGAGGGCATCGCCCAGGGGGTAGTTCTCGAATACCTGCAGGCTGTCGAACAGCGCTTCGCCGGCGCTACCGACCCAGCGCTGGATATCGTGCAGCGGGCTGTGTTCGTGCTCGCGCAGCTGCAGGTTCTGCACCTGCAGCGCGGCCAGCCAGTCGCCCAGCGGCTGCTCGGCCGGCAGTTGCACGGCAACGGGAAGGCTGTTGATAAATAGGCCAAGCATCTGCTCGCTGCCAGCCAGCTCGGTCGGGCGACCGGCCACGGTGGCGCCGAAGCACAGGCTGCGCTTGCCGGTCAGGCGCGCCAGCAGCAAAGCCCAAGCGGCCTGTACCAGGGTGTTGAGGGTCAGGCCGTGGCGCTGGGCGAAACCGCGAATCTGTTGTTCGGTGGTGGCATCCAGCGGCAGCGGATGACGGGCATGGCCCTGTTCCGGCGCACGGCACGGCAGGCAGCCGGCGATGCGGGTGGCGCCATCCAGCGGGGACAGTTGTTCACGCCAGAAGGCCTGCTCGGCGGCAGCATCCTGGCCGTCGAGCCAGTGGATGTAGTCGCGGAACTGGCCTCCGGGTGCCGGCAGGCGGTCACCGTGATAGAGAGCCAGCACCTCGGCGAACAGCAGGCCGTTGCTCCAGCCGTCGAGCAGCAGGTGGTGCAGGGTCCAGACCAGCACGAAGTCGCCGGCGCCACGCTGGATCAGCGCCAGACGCAGCAGCGGCGCCTGGTCGAGGGCAAAGCCGCGCTCACGCTCGGCGCTGCAGAAGGCCTGCAGCTGCGCCTCGAAATCGGCGACGCCGCGCCAGTCGAGATCCTGCCAGTCCAGCGCCACCTCGGCCTGCACCAGTTGCAGCGGACGCTCGCCCAGCAGGAAGCGGCTGCGCAGCACACCATGGCGCGCCAGCACCTGGCGCCAGGCATTCTGCAGGCGAGCCGGATCGAGGCCGGTAAATGGCAGCAGCAGCTGGCTGACATAGCTGCCGGCACCTTCCAGCTGGCTGTGGAACAGCAGGCCCTGCTGCAGCGGCGACAGCGGGTGGATATCTTCCACGCCGGCCAGCGCATCCAGCTCGGCCTGGCTCAGGCCGGCCAGCGGCACGTCGCTGGGGGTCAGCAATGGTTGGGTCTTGGCGCAGTGCTGGGCGATGGCGCGCAGCTCATCCTGCAGGCGAGTGACCACCCCCTCCAGGGTGGTGCGCGCCAGCTGCGCCGGGTTGAAGTCGATGTGCAGCTGCAGGGCACCGCCACGCTGCTCGGCGTTGATGACCAATGCTGCGTCCATGGGCGCATGGGCTTCGCGCCACAGGCCGCCTTCGCGCAGACGCAAGCCGCCCTCGCCCCCGTCGAACTGGCCCAGGTAGTTGAACAGCAGTTGCGGCGCGCGCTCGGTCAATTGACCTTGTTGGGCCAGTAGACCAAAGCCCAGACCCAGGTCGGGCACGGCGCGCAGCTGCTCCTTGATCGCCTTGAGGCTGGCGGCCAACTCGGCCTCCGGTTGCAGGCGCACGGGGTAGAGGCTGGTAAACCAGCCGACGCTGCGCGACAGGTCGATATCCTCGAACAGCGGCGCGCGGCCATGGCTCTCCAGGTGCAGGGTCAGCGCCGGCTGCTCGCTCCAGCTGCATAGCACGCGGCTCAGCGCGGTCAGCAGCAACTCGTCGGCGCGCAGGCGATAGGACCGCTGGCCAGCCTGCAGCAGCTCACGGGTAAAGCCGGCGTCCAGGCTCAGCTCCAGACGCTGGCGAGTGCCTTCGCTACCCGCATCGCTGCTCAGCAGCGGCAGTTCGCCGCCAGCGGCCTGCTGGGCCTGCCAGTACGGCAGCTGTGCGTCCACATTCCAGCCGGCCAGACGCTCGCCCCATGTCTTGAAGGCACTGGTCTTGGCCGGCAGCTGCACCGCCAGGCCGCTGACCAGTTGCAGACAGGCGCGCTGCAGGTCTTCCAGCAGCACGCGCCAGGACACGCCATCGACCACCAGATGGTGGATGGACAGCAGCAGGCGGTCGGCCTGGCCTGGCTGGGTCAGGTACAGACCGCGCAGGTGTGAGCCGCTGGCTGGATCAATGCTGCGCTGAGCGGCGTCATAGTACGGTTGCGGATCTTCGCCAGCGGCCAGTTCGACCCGTTGCAGCAGAGGACCCGCCACTTCGGTGGTATGTACCTGCTGCCACTGACCATCACGCTGCTCGAAGCGCAGACGCAGGGCATCATGGTGCCGAACCAGTGCTTGCAGCGCCTGCTCCAGCTGGGCGCCCGGCAGCGGCTCGGCCAGTTCCAGCAGCAGGTACTGGTTGCACGGGGCCAGGCATTCACGTGCCAACAGACGGGCCTGGATTGGCAGCAACGGTGCGGTGCCGGTCACCGGCCCCTGCTCGGCCAGCGGGGCGGCTACAAGGCGGGCGACTCCGGCCAGCTGCGCCAGGGTCTGCTGCTGGAACAGGTCCTTGGGCGTCAGGCCCAGTCCCTGCTGGCGGGCACGGCTGACCACCTGCAGGGCGACGATGGAGTCGCCGCCCAGCTCGAAGAAGTGATCCTGGCGCCCTACCCGCTCTACACCCAGCACCTCGGCCCAGATGGCGGCGAGGATGTGCTCATTGTCGGTTTGCGGGGCCTCGTAGTCCTGGCTCTGCCAGGTCGGTTCCGGCAGCGCAGCGCGATCCAGCTTGCCGGCCGGAGTCAGTGGCAGTTTTTCCAGGGCGATGATCTGTGCCGGGACCATATAGTCCGGCAGCACCCTGGCCAGCTCGTTCTTCAGATGCGCAGTGTCGGCGCCCTGTTTGGCTACCACATAGCCCACCAGCTGCTTGCCGGTCGGCGTCTCACGGGCAATTACCGCCGCCTCTTGGATTCCATCGAGAGCCAGCAGTTGGCTCTCGATCTCGCCCAGTTCGATACGGAAACCACGGATCTTCACCTGATGATCGACGCGTCCCAGGTAATCCAGGGTGCCGTCGGCGCGCCAGCGCACCAGATCGCCGGTGCGATACATGCGCTCGCCTGCCTTGCCAAACGGGTCGGGCAGGAAGCGTTCGGCGGTCAGCTCGGGACGCCGGAAGTAGCCGCGGGCCAGGCCCACTTCGCCACCGATATACAGCTCGCCGGCCACGCCAATGGGCAGCAGGTTCAGCTCGGCATCCAGTACATACAGGCTGCGCGGCCCCACCGGATTGCCGATGGGCGCATAGGCGGCCTCGAAGCTATCGCCGGGGAAGGCTTCCCAGATCAGCGGAGTCACCACCGTCTCGGTCGGGCCGTAGCCGTTGATGATGCGTTTGGGTTCAAGGACGCGCTGCAGACGCTCGTAGGTCTCGCGGGTAAAGGCCTCACCGCCCAGGGTCCAGGAGCGCACCGGCAGTTTCAGGTTCTGGCTTTCCACCCAATCCAGCAGCTGCTGGGCATAGCTCGGCGGCAGGCAGGAGATGGTCACGCCTTCGTCGGCGATCACCTGGCAGGTTTTCTCCGCGCTCCACAGCTCCTGATCGCGGATCACCAGGCGGCTACCGAAGGCCAGCGGTACGGTCCAGCGTTCCAGGGCGCCGTCGAAGCTGATCGAGGCGAAGTGCAGCTCCACATCGTTCGGGGTCATGCCGTAGCGCTGACCGATGGTCTGCACATGCATGGTCAGACCGAGATGATTCACCGCTACGCCTTTCGGCTGGCCGGTGGAGCCGGAGGTGTAGATCAGATAGGCCAGATTCAGCGGATGCAGCGGCACCGCAGGAGTGGAAGCCGCGAAGGCGGATAGATCCAGCTGATCCAGATACAGCGGCTCAACCGCCGAAGACAGCGGCAGGCACTCGGCCAGATCGGAGTTGGTGATCAGCCACTTCAGCCCCGAATCCTCGACCATGTAGGCCAGGCGCTCACGCGGATAATCCGGGTCGAGCGGCACAAAGGCGCCACCAGCCTTCAGCACCGCCAGCATGGCCACGATCATCGCGTTGCCGCGCTCAAGGGATACGCCGACGCGGGCTTCCGGACGCACGCCCTGGGCGACCAGCAGCTGGGCCAGGCGATTGGCGCGGGCCTCCAGTTCGGAGAACGAAATACGCTCGGCACCATGCACCAGGGCGATGGCCTCGGGGCGCAGACGCGCCTGCTCGGCAATCAGCGCGGGCAGCAGGCACGTGGCATCGAAGCCCTGGCGCGGTATGTTCCACTCGGCCAGCAGACGGCGTTCGCCGGTGCTGACCAGCTCCAGCTCGCCCAGCGCGGCCTGCGGCGAGGTGGCGAAGCCGTCGAGCACCTCGAGGAAACCGGCGATCAGCCGTTCGATGCTGCTCTCGGCGAACAGGTCGGCGGCGTAGGCGAAGTTGATCGACAGCTGGTCACCCTTGTCGCGCACCGCGTCCAGGGCCAGGTCGAAGGGAATCTGGCTGGACGGCACTTCGTCCAGCACGGTCTCGATGCCCGGCAGCCAGTTGGCCGCCAGCGGGTGCTGGCGCCGGTAGTTGAAGGCCACCTGGAACAGCGGCTGCTGGCCGAGGCTGCGGCTCGGCGCGAGTTCTTCCACCAGACGCTCGAAGGGCATTTCCTGATGGGCCTGGGCCTCTTTCAGGCCGGCGCGGGTCTGCTCCAGCCACTCGGCCACCGACAGCTCGGGGCGCGGTTCGGCCTTGAGTACCAGGGTGTTGACGAAGAAACCGAGCAGGCGTTCGAAGCCCTTGGCACGGCCGGCCACTGGCACGCCGATACGCACTTCGCGCTGGCCGGACAGGCGCGCCAGCTGCAGCTGCAGGGCCGCCAGCAGCACGGTGAACAGGGTCGCGCCATTAGCCTTGGCCAGCTCGCTGAGCCGTGCCACCAGGGCCGGCTCCACCTGCAGCTTACGGTAGGCGGCGCGGCGCGCGGCCTGGGCTTCGTGCGGGAAGTCCGGCGTCAGGCTCAGCGCCGGCTGCTCGCTGCCCAGACGCTCGCGCCAGAAGGCCATTTGCCGGGCGCCCGCCTCGCTATCCAGCCACTCGCGCTGGCCCACGGCATACTCGCTGTATTGCAGCGGCTGCGAAGGCATGAACGGCTGGCGGTTCTGCTGGCGGGCGCGGTAGAACTCGCCCACCTCCTCGACCATCACCCGCACCGACCAGGCGTCGGAGATGATGTGGTGCATGCGCACGGCCAACGCATGACTGTTGTCGCCAAGGCGATAGAGGACGCAGCGCACCAGCGGACCGCGGGTCAGGTCGTAGTCGGTCTCGATGAAAGCGCGCGCCAACGCCTCGACGCGCTCGCTGCTCTGCGACAGATCGATGATCTCCAGCGGCATCGGGCCTGCCGGCAACACGGCCTGCTGGGCCAGGCCATCCTGCTCGCGGAATACGGTACGCAGCGCCGCATGGCGAGCGTAGACCTGATCCAGCCCGTGACGCAGGCTGTCCAGCTCCAGCGCCCCTTCGAAACGCAACAGCCCGCCGATGTTGTAGGCACTGCTGCCGCTTTCCAGACGACTGAAGAACCACAACCGCTGCTGGGCGAAGGACAGCGGCGCCCATTGCAGGGCAATGTTGCTCGGGACAGGTGCGTTCATGGCAGAACCTCGCAAAGAGTGGCCTAGGCGCCCAGTGGCATGCCGGCCGCCTCGCGCCGCAGCAGGCGCGAGGCATGGAATTCGATCAGGGACAGCAGTTCGTCTTCCTGGGGGCGCAGGTAGGCGTGATCGCCATCCAGCCATTCCAGGGTGAAGGGGCCGCGGGTCTCGCGGCGCCAGGCGCGCAGGTCGTCCTCGCTCAGGCAGTCGCGGCGCGCACCGAGCACGTGTAGGGCACAGGGCAAGGGCGCACGGCGCTGGTAGCGGTAGCTCTCGGCCAGGGCAAAGTCGCTGCGCAGTACGGGCAACAGTTCGCGGCGGAACAACGGGTCGGCCAGCAGCTCGCGCGGCAGGCGGGCGAAGCCATCGAGGCCGGCGAACAGTTCGCCGTCGCTGCGCGTGGTCATGCGCGGCGCCTGCAGGCGTCGCGAAGGCGCACGCGAAGCCGAGGCGAACAGCGCCAGCGGCGCCTCATGTCCCTCGGCGATCAGCACCTGGGCCAGCTCGAAGGCGAGCATGGCGCCCAGGCTGTGGCCCCACAGCAGGTACGGACCACTGCATTCGCGCGACCAGGCTTGCCTCAGGTCGGCCAGCAGCGCCGGCAGGTCCTGGCACAGCGGCTCACCCTCGCGGGCGCCGCGACCTGGCAACTCCAGCGGGCAGACTTCCAGCCAACGCGGCAGGCGCTTGCGCCAGCGTGCATAGGGCATGGCGCTGGCGCCGGCATGGGCCAGGCAGAACAGCTGCATCAGGCGTCCATGGCCTCGCGCAGGCTGCGCGGACGCATGTCGGTCCAGACGCTGGCGATGTGCGCCAGGCAGGTCGCCTTGTCGCCGCGCACGCCGTCTTCCTTCCAGCCGGCCGGCACGGCCTTGTAGGCCGGCCAGATGGCGTACTGCTGCTCATCGTTGACCACGACCAGGAAGGTGGTCTGCGGGTTGTCCAGGCTCATGGGGTATCCCTCGTTGAAAGTGGCACGCTTTAAAGACGCACGAAGCTGCGAATAATTTTCATTTAATTCGATTGCGCGGACATGATAGTGCCCTGCCCCGCGTCCGGGGCAGAGGTATCAACAGCTATGCGGGGATCGAGCCGCCGATCTCGCGCACCGCGTCCTGGGTGGCGCGGTCGCGGGCTTCGCCGGTGAGTTCGCTGAGGCGACCGCCATCCATCTTCAGCAGACGGTCGGCCTGGTCGAAGTAGTGGTCGTCATGGGTGATGGCCAGGATGGTCTTGCCGGCGGCCTTCAGCTGCGGCAGCAGCTCGCGGTAGAACAGGCGGCGGAACAGCGGGTCCTGGTCGGCGGCCCATTCGTCGAGAATCAGGATGTCGCGCCCTTCCAGCATCGCCAGCATCAGCGCCAGGCGCTTGCGTTGGCCCTGGGAGAAGCGCGTGTCGGCCAGCCGCCCGTTGGCGAAACGCACCTTGTGGCGCAGGCGCAGGCGCTCGAGCCATTGCCCGACCAGCGACTCCTCGACCTCTGTACCGGCCGGGCCGAGCAGGCGGGCGAACAGGTGGAAGTCGGTGTAGACGCTGGCGAACAGCTGCCGATACGCCTGCCATTCATGGGGCTGCACCACGCGGCCGTCCAGGCGGATTTCACCTGCGGCCGGGCGATGCAGGCCGGTGAGCAGGCGCGCCAGGGTCGATTTGCCGCTGCCGTTGCCACCGACCAGGAACACCAGCTCGCCACGGCGCAGCTCCAGGTCGACGGGGCCGACATCGAAACCGGCCTCGTCGCCCTCGCCCGGATAACGGTATTCGACACCGGCCAGCTGCAGGCTCTGCCACTCGCCGAGACTCTCGACCGCCGCGATCTCGGCGGTTTCCGGCGCCAGTTCCAGGGTTTCCAGCTTGTCCAGTGAGATACGCGCGGCCAGCAGGCTGGGCAGCGCGGCGACGGAGGCAACCATCGGCGCGCGCAGGAACAGCACGGTCAGGGCGAAGGTCGCGGCGATCTCAGCCGGAGCCCAGCCCAGGCCGCTGGCGCAGAAGAACACCAGGCCGATGCTGCCCAGCACCATGGCGTTGGCCCAGTTGCCGGCCAGGCCATTGAAGATGTCGGCGCGGGTGACGTTGTCGCGGTAGGCACGGGCGTCGCGGTCGAACTCCTCGTCATAGAGCAGGCGCGCGCGGTCACGGTTGAGCGCCAGTTCCTTGCGGCCGTCGATGATCGCCTGGTAGTCCTGATACAGATGGTCCTCGGCCTCGCGCAGCAGGCGGATGTGCTGGTTGACCTTGCCGACGAAGAACCAGCCCACCAGCAAAGTCAGGCCCAGCCAGCCAGCGGTGACACCGAACAGCGCTGGCGACAGCCAGGACAGGTAGGTGAAGGCGGCGATGCTGAGGATCAGGCCGTAGGTCAGCTCCGGCAGGTAGACGAAGGCAATGGTGATGTTGCGGATGTCACTGGACAGGCTGGCGAGGATGCGAGCGCCGCCGGTCTGCTCCAGGCGCTCGATATCGGTGTCCAGCACCCGCCGCACCAGGCTGCGGCGCAGACGGTAGACGAAGCGGTGGCCAAGGGTGTGCAGGGCCACCTGCCCTGCCCCGGAACACAACAGCAGCGCCGCCAGCAGGCCGAGGAAGCTCAACAGCGTGGTCGCCAGCGCGCCGTCGATGCGGATCAGCTTGAGGTTGATGAAGGCGATCACGCCGACGCTGAGCATCGCGCTGCACAGGCTGAGCAGAACGATGCCGGAGAGCGGCAGGCGGTTGTCGCGGAACAGCAGCTTGAGCAGTTTCATGGCGGGTCCAGAACGGCGGAAATCAGGCTGCCTCGGGTTCGAGGCGGCTGCGGCAGTGACTCAGGGCGTCACGCAGGAGGAAATGCACCAGGGTTGGCGAGGCGCTGAGATGGCTGGCTACCTCGCGCTGGCTGTAGCCTTCCAGCTGGCTCATGGTGAATACGGTACGGGTACGCTCGGGCAACTCGCCCAGCGCGTGCTGCAGACGCTGCCATTCCAGCTGGCCGATGGCGCGCTGCTCGGGGCCGGACTGCGGTGCGGGCAGCTCGTCGAGCAGCTCCTCGTCGGCACTGTAGCGGCCCTCCAGGTTCTGCCGGCGCAGGCGGTCGATGGCCAGGTTGCGCACCATGCGGAACAGGTAGCGCAGCGGGTCTTCGATGGCATGGCGCTCGCCGCTCTCCCACAGCTTGAGGAAGGCGTCGTGGACCACGTCTTCGGCACGTGCGCGACAGCCGAGTACGCCTTGGGCGGCGTCTGTCAGGGTGCGTCGATGCTCGGCATACAGGCTCTCCAGAGCCCGCTGATGGATTTTCGCGGCCAGCCGCAAGGCGGCTGTACCCTGTTCTCCCAAGCTGCGATACGACCCCATCGGCCTGTCCTCGGCTGCAACGTGATGCGCATCTTAATGATAATATTTATCAATACAAGCCTATACTCACATTCTCCGCGCAAAAGAAAACGCCGCACTGAGGCGGCGTCTTGCAGAATCAGGCACCTGGCGTCAGGTGTCGAGCGTCATCACCACCCGCCCACCGGCTGGACAGGTTTCCATGAAACGGTTGGCTTCGACGAAGTCCTCGAAGGCAAACGACTTGGCGATACTCGGCTTGAGCAGGCGGTCGGCGGTCATCTGGTTGATCCGCTGCAGGGCACGCTGCACCGCCGCTTCGTCGCGTTCCAGACCCAGTTCGGGCTGGCCGGTGAAATCCAATACGCAATGGCGGAAGAACTGCAGGTGCTTCTTGAACGCCGCGCAGGCCGGGAACGCCGCGTCGTTGCCGCCGTTGACGCCGTAGAGGATCAGCTTGCCGCGGGTCGCCGCGACATCGCCGAGCAGCTTCATCTGCGGCCCGGCGCACTGGTCCAGCACCACCTCCACGCCTTTGCCATCGGTGAAGCGCTCCACCTCCAGCACCAGGTCCTGCTCCTCGGTATCGATCACCTTGTCGGCACCCAGTTCGCGTAGATAGGCCCGGGTATCGCCCTCGCTGGTGGCGGCGATCACCACGGCGCCGAGCGCCTTGGCCATCTGTACCGCCTGCGGTGCCAGGCAGTGGGCCGCCTCGGTGATCAGCACGCGCTGTCCCGGCTGCACATCGGCCAGCTCGACCAGGGCAAAGTACGCCAGCATGTAGGGTGAGTAGTGCACGGCGGCTTCGGCCGGGCTGAGCACATCCGGATAACGGGCCAGGGCTCGGCGCGGCATCAGCACCAGGTCGCCCCAGGCCGGATACTGGTTGGGGCTGAAGGACGGGAAGCTGGCGACCGCCATGCCGGGGGCGAGATCCTCGACGCCGGCACCGACGGCCTCGACCACCCCGGACAGCTCGAAGCCCACGCCAGCGGGCAGCTGTGCGGCCTGGTCGGGCGCCAGGTTCTGCCGCCACAGCACGTCGCGCCAGCCCACGCCGAGCGCCTGGGTGCGCACCAGCACCTCGTCGTGCCCCGGTTTCGGGGTCGGCACATCCTCCAGACGCAGCACGCTGGCATCGCCGAACTGGTGGAAACGGATCATGCGGGACATCACACACCTCGCCTTCATATCTCTATGGCCACGGACTCTATACGGGCTTTTCCGGCAAGACTACCCGCCACTATCGATAGTCACCATAAATAGCGATGATCCGCCAGCGCTTCCGGTTCAGCGCCGGGCTTGACGCCGGCGCGCCGCACCCGCACCTTTCACGGATTCCCGGATGGAAGCTGAACATGAACCGCAACGACCTGCGCCGTGTCGACCTGAACCTGCTGATCGTGTTCGAGACGCTGATGCACGAGCGCAGCGTGACCCGCGCGGCGGAGAAGCTGTTCCTCGGCCAGCCGGCGATCAGCGCCGCCCTCGCCCGCCTGCGCAGCCTGTTCGATGATCCGCTGTTCGTGCGTACCGGGCGCAGCATGGAACCCACCGCGCGGGCCAACGAAATTTTCGCCCTGCTCTCCCCGGCGCTGGACTCCATCTCCACCGCCGTCAGCCGCGCCACCGATTTCGACCCGGCCACCAGCAGCCAGGTATTTCGTATCGGCCTGTCCGATGACGTCGAGTTCGCCCTGTTGCCGCCGCTGCTACGCCGCCTGCGCGCCGAGGCGCCCGGCGTGGTGCTGGTGGTGCGCCGCGCCAACTACCTGTTGATGCCTGGGCTGCTGGCCTCCGGGGAGATCTCGGTGGGCGTCGGCTACACCGAGGAGCTGCCGGCCAACGCCAAGCGCAAGGTACTGCGCCGCAGCAAACCCAAGCTGCTGCGTGCCGACAGCGTGCCCGGGGCGATCAGCCTGGATGACTTCTGTGCCCGCCCGCATGCCCTGGTGTCCTTCGCCGGCGACCTCACCGGCTTCATCGACGAGGAACTGGAGAAGCTTGAGCGCAAGCGCCGGGTGGTCCTGGCGGTACCCCAGTTCAACGGTCTCGGCACCCTGCTGGCCGGCACCGACATAGTCGCCACCGTACCGGACTACACCGCCGCTGCCCTCACCGCCGCCGGCGGCTTGCGTGCCGAGGATCTGCCGCTGCCCTCACGCACCTTCGAGCTGCACATGGCCTGGCGTGGCGCCCAGGACAACGACCCGGCCGAGCGCTGGCTGCGCTCGCGTATCCAGATGTTCTGCGGCGATCCGGACAGCCTCAACTGACCCAGGTGGCGCTCTGGCACGGGCGCTGCCTCAACTATCAACGCGAACGAATGAATCATCATTCCGCGTGATAGTCATCTTCGGATGGTTCGATTCGTGCCTTCAAACTCCGCCGCGCAGACTCCGCCCATCCACAAATCCGACTGGCGGAGTCAAACATGGAACAGTCATTCAATCTCTCCTGGCGCCTGCCCCTGGCCGTTGCCGCGGCCCTGCTGCTGAGTGCCTGCGGCAAGGGCGAGGAAGTGAGCCAGCAGATGCCGGCCGCCAAGGTCAGCGTCGCCGAAGTGATCGAGCAGCCGATCAACGAATGGGACGAGTTCACCGGCCGCCTGGAGGCGCCCGAGTCGGTCGAGGTGCGGCCACGCGTCTCCGGCTATATCGACAAGGTGGCCTTCGACGAAGGCAGCCTGGTGAAGAAAGGCGACCTGCTGTTCCAGATCGACCCGCGCCCGTTCCAGGCCGAGGTCAAGCGCCTGCAGGCCCAGCTGCAGCAGGCCCGCGCCAGCCAGACCCGTGCCGCCAACGAGGCCCGTCGTGGTGAGCGCCTGCGCCAGAGCAACGCCATCTCCGCCGAACTGGCCGATGCCCGCGCCAGCGCCGCCACCGAGGCCCAGGCCGCGGTCGCCGCGACCCAGGCCGAGCTGGACAACGCGCTGCTCAACCTCAGCTTCACCCGCATCACCTCGCCGATCGACGGCCGCGTTAGCCGCGCCGAGATTACCGAGGGCAACCTGGTCGGCGCCGGCCAGTCGCTGCTGACCACCGTGGTTTCCACCGACAAGGTCTACGCCTACTTCGACGCCGACGAGCGCGTGTTCCTCAAGTACGTCGAACTGGCCCGCCAGGCCGGCAGCGATGCCCGCGGCGCCAGCCCGGTGTATCTCGGCCTGTCCAGCGAAAGCGGCCACCCGCATGAGGGCCAGCTGGACTTCCTCGACAACCAGGTCAACCCGCGCACCGGCACCATCCGTGGCCGCGCCGTGTTCGACAACCGTGACGGTCGCTTCACCCCCGGCCTCTATGCCCGCCTCAAGCTGGTCGGCAGCGGCACCTACCCGGCCGCGCTGATCAAGGACGAGGCGGTCGGCACCGACCTGGGCAAGAAGTTCGTCCTGGTCCTCGACAAGGACAACGCCGTGCAGTACCGCGCTATCGAGCTCGGCCCTAAGCTGGAAGGCCTGCGCATAGTGCGCCAGGGTCTTGCCAAGGGCGAGAAGATCGTGGTCAACGGCCTGCAGCGCGCCATGCCCGGCGCCATCGTCGACCCGCAATCCGTGCCGATGGCCGACGAGGCCACCCTCGCCCAGTTGGCGCGCCTGCGCCAGGCCGTGGATGGCCGCGACGCCCCGCGCGTAGCCGAGCAGCAAGCCAAGTCCAGCAACGCGCCGCGCGGCTGAGGTAGAACCCTATGAACTTCTCCCAGTTCTTCATCAAGCGGCCGATCTTCGCCGCCGTGCTGTCCCTGCTGGTGCTGATCGCCGGTGCGATCTCGCTGTTCCAGCTGCCGATCAGCGAATACCCGGAAGTGGTGCCGCCCACCGTGGTGGTGCGCGCCAACTTCCCCGGCGCCAACCCCAAGGTGATCGGCGAGACCGTCGCCTCGCCGCTGGAGCAGGCCATCACCGGCGTGGAGGGCATGCTCTACATGTCGTCGCAGTCCACCGCCGACGGCAAGCTGACCCTGACCATCACCTTCGCCCTCGGCACCGACCTGGACAACGCCCAGGTGCAGGTGCAGAACCGCGTGACCCGCACCATGCCGACCCTGCCCACCGAGGTGCAGCGCCTCGGCGTGACAGTGGACAAGGCCTCCCCGGACCTGACCATGGTGGTGCACCTGACCTCGCCGGATCAGCGCTACGACATGCTCTACCTGTCCAACTACGCCGCGCTCAACGTCAAGGACGAGCTGGCGCGCCTGGACGGTGTTGGCGACGTGCAGCTGTTCGGCATGGGCAACTACTCGCTGCGCGTGTGGCTCGACCCGAACAAGGTGGCCTCGCGCAACCTCACCGCCTCGGATGTGGTCGCCGCGATCCGCGAGCAGAACCGCCAGGTCGCCGCCGGTGCCCTCGGCGCGCCGCCCTCGGACGCCGGCAACAGCTTCCAGCTGTCGATCAACACCCAGGGCCGTCTGGTCAGCGAGGAAGAGTTCGAGAACATCATCATCCGCGCCGGCGACGACGGCGAGATCACCCGCCTCAAGGACATCGCGCGCATCGAACTGGGTTCCAGCCAGTACGCGCTGCGCTCGCTGCTGAACAACCAGCCGGCCGTGGCCATCCCGGTGTTCCAGCGCCCCGGCTCGAATGCCATCGAGATCTCCGACTCGGTGCGCGCGCGCATGGCCGAGCTGAAGCAGAGCTTCCCGCAGGGCGTGGACTACGAGATCGTCTACGACCCGACCATCTTCGTCCGCGGCTCCATCGAGGCGGTGGTGCACACCCTGCTCGAAGCCATCGTGCTGGTGGTGCTGGTGGTGGTGCTGTTCCTGCAGACCTGGCGCGCCTCGATCATCCCGCTGGCCGCCGTGCCGGTGTCGCTGATCGGTACCTTCGCGGTGATGCACCTGTTCGGCTTCTCGCTCAACGCCCTGTCGCTGTTCGGCCTGGTGCTAGCCATCGGCATCGTGGTGGACGACGCCATCGTGGTGGTGGAGAACGTCGAGCGTAATATCGGCCTCGGCAAGTCGCCGGTGGAAGCTACCCGCCAGGCCATGAAGGAAGTGACCGGCCCGATCGTCGCCACAGCGCTCGTTCTTTGCGCCGTTTTCGTGCCGACCGCCTTCATCTCCGGCCTTACCGGGCAGTTCTACCAGCAGTTCGCGCTGACCATCGCCATCTCCACGGTGATCTCGGCGTTCAACTCGCTGACCCTGTCGCCGGCCCTGGCCGCCGTGCTGCTGAAGGATCACCACGCGCCGAAGGACCGCTTCTCCCGCGTGCTCGACAAGTTGTTCGGTGGCTGGCTGTTCAACCCGTTCAACCGCTTCTTCGACCGCGCCAGCCATGGCTACGTCGGCACCGTGAAGCGCGTGCTGCGCGGCAGTTCGATCGCCCTGCTGGTCTACGGCGGCCTGCTGGTGCTCGGCTACCTGGGCTTCTCCAGCACCCCGACCGGTTTCGTGCCGCAGCAGGACAAGCAGTACCTGGTGGCCTTCGCCCAGCTGCCGGACGCCGCCACCCTCGACCGTACCGAGGCGGTGATCAAGCGCATGTCGGAGATCGCCGGCAAGCACCCGGGCGTGGAGAACACCGTGGCCTTCCCGGGCCTGTCGATCAACGGCTTCACCAACAGCCCGAACAGCGGCATCGTCTTCACCCCGCTCAGGCCGTTCGACGAGCGCAGTGATCCGTCGCTGTCGGCCAACGCCATCGCCGCCGAGCTGAACGCCCAGTTCGCCGAGATCCAGGACGCCTACATCGCCATCTTCCCGCCGCCGCCCGTGCAGGGCCTCGGCACCATCGGTGGCTTCCGCCTGCAGATCCAGGATCGCGGCAGTCTGGGCTACGAGGAGCTGTACGCGCAGACCCAGAACATCCTCAACAAGGCGCGCCAGTTGCCGGAGTTGAACCCCATGTCGGTGTTCACCAGCTACCAGGTCAACGTGCCGCAGATCGACGCCAATATCGACCGCGAGAAGGCCAAGACCCACGGCGTGGCCATCAGCGACATCTTCGACACCATGCAGGTGTACCTGGGCTCACTGTACGCCAACGACTTCAACCGCTTCGGCCGCACCTACCAGGTCAACGTCCAGGCCGACCAGCAGTTCCGCCTGGAGCCGGAGCAGATCGGCCAGCTCAAGGTGCGCAACAACCGCGGCGAGATGATCCCGCTGTCCACCTTCGTCAAGGTCGACAGTGCCTCGGGCCCGGACCGGGTGATGCACTACAACGGCTTCCTCACCGCCGAGATCAATGGCGCGGCGGCGCCGGGCTACAGCTCCGGCCAGGCCGAGGCGGCGATTGCCAAGCTGCTGGACGAAGAGCTGCCCAACGGCATGACCTACGAGTGGACCGAGCTGACCTACCAGCAGATCCTCGCCGGCAACACTGCGATCTTCATCTTCCCGCTCTGCGTGCTGCTGGCCTTCCTGGTACTGGCCGCCCAGTATGAGAGCTGGAGCCTGCCGCTGGCGGTGATCCTGATCGTGCCGACTGTGCTGTTCTCCGCCATCGTCGGGGTGATCCTGGTCGGCGGCGACAACAACGTGTTCACCCAGATCGGCCTGATCGTATTGGTGGGCCTGGCGTGCAAGAACGCCATCCTCATCGTCGAGTTCGCCAAGGAGAAGCAGGAAGAAGGCCTGGATCGCATCAGCGCGGTGCTGGAGGCCTGCCGCCTGCGTCTGCGCCCGATCCTGATGACCTCCATCGCCTTCATCATGGGCGTTGTGCCCCTGGTGCTCTCCAGCGGTGCCGGCGCCGAGATGCGCCATGCCATGGGCGTGGCGGTGTTCAGCGGGATGATCGGCGTGACCTTCTTCGGCCTGCTGCTGACCCCGGTGTTCTACGTACTGATCCGCGCCTTCGTGGAGAAACGCGAAGCGAAGAAAGCCGCTCGCCTGCAGGAGGTGCATGCATGAAGCCGTTGATTCCCGCTCTGCTCGCCCTCGCCGTCAGTGCCTGTGCCGTCGGCCCGGACTACCGGGCGCCGGACACCACGCCGGCGCGCATCGAGGCCCTGGAGGCCGGCGACTACGACCGCACCGACTTCGAGGCGGCCTGGTGGCAGCAGTTCGACGACCCGACCCTGAGCCAGCTGGTCCAGCAGTCGCTCAAGGAAAACCGCGAGCTGCGTGTGGCCTTCGCCCGCCTGCGCGCCGCCCGGGCTATCCGCGACGATGTCGGCAACGACCAGCTGCCGGTGATCACCAGCCGCGCCAGCGGCGAGTTCGGCAAGGCCCAGCAGCCGCCCACCAGCGAGCAGCGCATCCGCCAGGAGCGCTACGACCTGGGCCTGGACATGGCCTGGGAGCTCGACCTGTTCGGCCGCATCCAGCGCAGCATCGAGGCCAGCGAGGCGCAGAGCGAGGCCGCCGAGGCCGAGCTGTACCAGCTGCAGGTGAGCCTGATCGCCGAGCTGGTGGACGCCTACGGCAACCTGCGCGGCGCGCAGCTGCGCGAACGCATCGCCCGCGACAACCTGAAGAACCAGAGCCAGTCGCGCGCCCTCACCGAGCAGCTGCGCGACGCCGGCATCGGCAGCGAACTCGACGTGCTGCGCGCCGATGCGCGCCTGGCCGCCACCGAGGCCAGCCTGCCGCAGCTGCAGGCCGAAGAGGCGCGTGCCCGTCACCGTATCGCCACCCTCCTCGGCCAGCGGCCCGAGCAGCTGAGCGTCGACCTGTCGCCCCGGCCCCTGCCGGTGATCGCCAAGGCCCTGCCGATCGGCGATCCCGCCGAGCTGCTGCGCCGCCGTCCGGACGTGCGCGTCGCCGAGCGCCAGCTGGCCGCGGCCACCGCCAATGTCGGCGTGGCCACCGCCGACCTGTTCCCGCGGGTCAGCCTCTCCGGCTTCCTCGGCTTTACCGCCGGCCGCGGCTCGCAACTGGGCGCGGCGGCGGCCAATGCCTGGGGCGTGGCGCCGACCATCAGCTGGGCGGCCTTCGACCTGGGCAGCGTGCGCGCCCGCCTGCGCGGCGCCGAGGCCGACGCCGACGGCGCCCTGGCCAGCTACGAGCAGCAGGTGCTGCTGGCCCTGGAAGAGTCGGAGAACGCCTTCAGCGACTACGCCAAGCGCCAGCAGCGCCTGGTCTCGCTGGTGCGCCAGGTCGAAGCCAGCCGCGCCGCGGCCGAGCAGGCGGCGGTGCGCTACCGCGAGGGCACCGAGGACTTCCTCGTGCTGCTCGACGCCGAGCGCGAGCGCCTGGCCGCCGAGGATGCCCAGGCCCAGGCCGAGATCGAGCTGTACCGCGGCACAGTCGCCATCTACAAGGCGCTCGGCGGCGGCTGGCAGCCCAGCGCCTGAACCCTACCTCCTGGGCCGACACCGCCCTTTGTCGGCCAACCCTTGTCCCCGCGGTCCAGCTCCTGGCCGTGGGGATTTTTTTACCAGCTCCGGCCGGGTTAGGATCGCGGCATGCCTTCAGTTCGGAGGCGACAATTCAAGGAAGGTCGATGAAAAAGCTCGCGCTGTCCCTGCTCTGCCTGTTCGCCCCGCTGGTCCACGCCGAACCGGCCCTGACCGAAGCCAATATCCGCGCGCTTTACGCTGACATGACCGCGGCGGCCACGCAGCGCGACATCGAGGCCACCCTGGCGCACATGAGCGAGGACGTGCGCATCCACATCTCCGCGCCCAAGGGCAGCCTGGAGCTGGACGCGACCCAGTACCGCCAGCTGCTCAAGCAGGGCTGGAGCAGGCTGGACAGCTACCGCATGGAGGTGGACATCGAATCGATCGAGATCGCCGAGGACGGCCAGAGTGCCACGGTCACCGATACCACCCAGGAAACCCTGTCGATGGGCGGCCACGAGATGAGTACCGGCATGCAGGAAGTCGCCAGCCTGCGCCTGATCGACGGGCAGCCGAAGATCACCCGCATCGAGGCGACCATCAAGCCCTGAGTCACTCGCCTTCCGGCACGCCCTGCCAGCCGCCGCCCAGGGCCGCGATCAGCTGCACGCTGGCGGTCAGGCGGCTGCCCTGCAGGGTCAGGCGGGTGCGTTCGTTGGCCAGCGCGCTGGCCTGCACGCTGACCACGTCGGTGAACTCCACGGTGCCGGCCTTGTACTGGTTGAGGATCAGTCGCAGCGACTCGCGGGCGGCGTCCAGCGCCTCCTGCTGCACCAGCGCCTCGCGCTCCAGCACCGCCAGCTGCACCAGGTAGTCCTCCACCTCGCGGAAGCTTTCCAGCACCGTCTGCCGGTAGTCGGCCACCGTCTGGTCGTAGCTGGCCTCGGCCTGCTCGACCTGCGAGCGGATCAGGCCGCCGTCGAACAGGGTCATGGCGAAGGCCGGGCCGATGGACCAGAAGCGGTTGGGCGAGCTGATCCAGTCGTCCAGGCCGCCGCTGCGGTAACCGCCACTGGCACTCAGGCTCAGCTGCGGGTAGTAGGCGGCCTCGGCCACGCCGATCTCGGCGTTGGCGGCCATCACCCGGCGCTCGGCGGCGGCCACGTCCGGGCGCCGCTCCAGCAGGCTCGACGGCAGGCTGACTGGTACGGCGGGCAGCGCCGGCACTTGGCCGCGCACCGCCAGCTCGAACGCCGACGGCGCCACGCCCACCAGCACGGCGATGGCGTGTTCCAGCTGCGCGCGCTGGTATTCCAGGTCCACCGCCTCGGCCTCGGTGCCCTTGAGCTGGGTCAGCGCCTGGGTCACGTCGGACTTCGGCACTATGCCGGCCCGGTACTGGTTCTCGGCGATGCGATAGGCCTGCTTGTAGGCCGCCACCGTCTCCTCGAGCAGGCGTTTCTGCTGATCCAGCACGCGCAGCTGCAGGTAGTTCTGCACCAGCTCGGACTGCTGGCTGAGGCGCACGGCGGCAAGGTCGGCGGCGCTGGCGTCGAGGCCGGCGTTCTCCGCCTCCAGCTGGCGGCGCAGCTTGCCCCACAGGTCCAGTTCCCAGCTCACGCCCAGGCTGGCCTCGTAGGTCTTGGATACCTGCGAGGCGTTGGCGCCGCTGACGCTGACCCCGCCGCTGGTGCCGATGGTGCTGTCGCCGCCGCCCTGCCCGGCGCGGGTCACCCCGCTGTTCAGGCCCAGGGTCGGGAAGAAGGCCGCGCGCGCGCCGCGCACCAGGGCGCGGGCCTGGCGGTACTGGGCCTCGGCACTGGCCAGGCTCTGGTTGTTGGCGTTGAGGCGCTCGACCAGCGCGTCCAGCTCGGCGTCGCCATACAGCTTCCACCAGTCGCCGCGCAGCGCAGTGTCGGCCGGTGCCGCGGCCTTCCAGCCGGCGGCCTGCTTGAACTGTGCCGCGGCGGCACTGTCCGGGCGCCGGTAGTCCGGGCCGACGGCACAGCCGGCCGCCAGCAGGGCGAGCAGCAAGAGGGAAATGCGGGGCAAGGCAGGTTTCATAGCGGAGTTTCCAGGGCGGCGTCGCTGCGTACGCCGCGCCAGCGGTTGACCCGATGGCGCAGGCGGTCGAGGTACAGGTAGACCACCGGGGTGGTGTAGAGGGTGAGGATCTGGCTGAGGATCAGCCCGCCGACGATGGCCAGGCCCAGCGGCTGGCGCATCTCGGCGCCCTCGGCCTGGCCGAGCAGCAGCGGCAGCGCGCCGAGCATGGCCGCCAGGGTGGTCATCAGGATCGGCCTAAAGCGCAGCAGGCAGGCGCGGCGGATCGACTCCTGCGGGCTCAGCTGTTCGCTGCGCTCCAGTTCCAGGGCCAGGTCGATCATCAGGATGGCGTTCTTCTTCACCACGCCGATCAGCAGGAACAGGCCAAGCAGCGAGATCAGGCTGAACTCGCCGCCGGTCAGCAGGATCGCCAGCAGCGCGCCGACCCCGGCCGAGGGCAGCGTGGAGAGGATGGTCAGGGGGTGGATGTAGCTCTCGTAGAGGATGCCGAGGACGATGTACACCACCAGCAGCGCGGTGAGGATCATGATCGGCTGGCCCTTGGCCTCCTTCTCGAAGGCTCCGCCGGTACCGCCGAGCAGGCCCTGCACTTCGGTGGGCAGGCCGACCTCGGCCACTGCCCGGCGGATCGCCGCGTTGGCCTGCTCCTGGGTCACCTCGGGGGCTAGCGAGTAACCGATGTTCTCGGCGGCGAACTGGCCCTGGTGGTTGACCCGGTCCTCCTCCAGGCTGCGCTCCCAGCGGGCGAAGCTGGACAGCGGTACGCGCGCGCCATCGGCGCCGATCACCTGGATCTGGTCCAGCGCCTCGGGATACTGGGCGTACTTCGGATTGATCTCCATCACCACGCTGTACTGGTTCAGAGTGTCGTAGATGGTGGAGATCTGCCGCTGACTGAAGGCGTTGTTCAGCACGCTGCTGATCATCGCCATGTCCACGCCCAGGCGCTGCGCGGTGACGCGATCGATGACAAGGCTGATCTGCTGGGCGCCCTCGCCTTCGTTGGCATCGATATCGGTCAGTTCGGGCAGTGCCGCCAGCGCGTCGCGCACCCTGGGCAGCCACTGGCGGAGCAGCTCCAGCTCGCTGGCCAGCAGCACGTATTCGTTCTCCGAGCTGCGCCCCTGGCGCCCGCCGAACTGCAGGTCCTGATCGGCCATCAGCATCAGCCGCGCCCCGGGCACCTTGGGCAGGTTCTCGCGCAGCCGGTCGATCACCTGCTGGGCCGACTGCTCGCGTTCGCCGATGGGCTTCAGGCGGATCACCAGGAAGGCGTTGTTGATACCGCTCTCGCCGCCGATGAAGCCGGCCACGCTGTGGATCGCCGGGTCCTCCAGCAGGCCGCGGCGGAAGGCTTCCATCTTCGGCTGCATGACCTGGAAGGACAGGCCGTCGTCGCCGCGCACGAAACCGATCAGCTGGCCGGTATCCTGCTGCGGCATGAAGGTCTTGGGCACCTCGACGAACAGGTAGACGTTGAGGCCGATCGTCGCCAGCAGGCTGAACAGGGTCAGCCGCGCATGGCGCAGGGCCCAGTCCAGGCTGCGCCCGTAGAAGGCCAGCAGGCGTTCCTGCGCCCGCGCGCCGAGGCGGGCCAGGCGCCCGGGGGCGCGCTCCTGGGGCTCGGCCTTGAGCCAGCGCGCGCAGAGCATCGGCGTCAGGGTCAGCGACACCAGCATGGAGATCAGGATCGCCACCGTCAGGGTGATGGAGAACTCGCGGAACAAATTGCCGACGATGCCGCCCATGAACAGGATGGAGAGGAACACCGCGACCAGCGACAGGTTCATCGACAGCAGGGTGAAGCCGACCTCCTGGGCGCCCTTGTAGGCCGCCGCCAGCGGCTTCTCGCCGGCCTCAATGTGCCGCGAGATGTTCTCCAGCACGACGATGGCGTCGTCCACCACCAGGCCGGTGGCGATGATCAGCGCCATCAGCGACAGGTTGTTCAGCGAGAAGTCCAGCAGGTACATCACGGCGAAGGTGCCGACCAGCGACACCGGCACCGCCAGCGCCGGGATCAGCGAGGCGCGCCAGCGCCCGAGAAACAGGAACACCACCAGGATCACCAGGCCCACGGCGATCAGCAGGGTGCGCTCGGCCTCGTGCAGGGTGGCGCGGATCACCGGCGAACGATCCATCGCCACTTCCAGCTCGGCGCTGGCCGGAATCACCGCCTGCAGGGCCGGCAGCTCGGCACGGATGCCCTCGATGGTCTCGATGATGTTGGCGCCCGGCTGGCGGTTGACCACCAGCAGCACCGCCTGCCGGTCGTTGTAGAAGCCGCTGTTGTAGCGGTTCTCCACCGAGTCGCGCACCGTGGCCACGTCGGCCAGGCGCACGGCGGCGCTATTCTGGTAGCGGATGATCAGGTCCTGGTACTGGGCGGCGCGCTCCAGCTGGTCGTTGGCCTGGATCTGCCACTGCCGCTCGGCATCGGCCACGTCGCCCTTGGGGCGGTCGACATTGGCGCTGGCGATGGCGCTGCGCACCTCGTCGAGGGCGATGCCGTACTGGTCGAGCAGGCGGGGCTCCAGCTCCACGCGCACGGCCGGCAGCGAGCTGCCGCCGATCTGGATCTGCCCCACGCCCTGCACCTGCGCCAGCGTCTGCGCGATCACCGTGGAGGCCAGGTCGTACAGCTGGCTCTTGTCCAGCTGCGGCGAGGTCAGCGACAGCACCATGATCGGCGCCTGCGAGGGGTTGAACTTGCGGTAGGTCGGCATGCGGCGCATGCCGCTGGGCAGCAGGTTGCGCGCCGCGTTGATGGCCGCTTGCACCTCGCGCGCGGCCGCCTCGACGTCGCGGCCGATGTTGAACAGGATGATGATGCGCGTGTTGCCCTGGCTGCTGCGGCTGGTCATCTCGCTGATACCGGCGATGGTGCCGAGCGAGCGCTCCAGTGGTGTGGCCACGCTGGAGGCCATGGTCTGCGGGCTGGCGCCGGGCAGGCTGGCGTCGACCACAATGGCCGGAAAATCCATGTTCGGCAGCGGCGCCACCGACAGCAGGCGGAAACTCACCGCGCCGAGCAGCAGGATGGCCAGGCTCAGCAGCAGGGTCGCCACCGGACGGCCGATAAAGGGCGCGGAAAGGTTCATGGCGCCAGCACCACCCCCGAGGCGCTGCGGCCGAGCAGGCGCCGGGAGAGGCGATCGAAGGCCAGGTAGATCACCGGCGTGGTGAACAGCGTCAGCACCTGGGATAGCAGCAGGCCGCCGACCATCACCAGGCCCAGCGGCTGGCGCAGCTCGGCGCCGGAACCCGAGGCCAGCATCAGCGGGATGGCGCCGAACAGCGCGGCCAGGGTAGTCATCAGGATCGGCCTAAAACGCAGCAGCGCGGCCTGGTAGATGGCCGCCTCGGGCGCCATGCCCTGCTGGCGCTCCGCCTCCAGGGCGAAGTCGATCATCATGATGGCGTTCTTCTTGACGATGCCGATCAGCAGGATGATGCCGATCACGGCGATCAGGCCCAGGTCGTTGCCGGTCAGCAGCAACGCCAACAATGCGCCGACCCCGGCCGAGGGCAGCGTGGAGAGAATGGTGATCGGGTGGATATAGCTCTCGTAGAGCACGCCCAGCACGATGTACATGGTGACGATGGCCGCCAGGATCAGCAGCAGGGTCGAACTGAGCGAGGCGCGGAAGGCCTCGGCGGCGCCCTGGAACTGGGTCTGGATGCCGGCCGGCAGGCCGATACGCTGCTTGACCTGATCGATCGCCGCCACCGCCTCGCCCAGGGCCACGCCCGGCGCCAGGTTGAACGACACGGTGACCGCCGGGAACTGGCCGATATGGTTGACCAGCAGGCTGGCCGGACGCTGCGTGACGCGGGCCAGCGCGGCCTGCGGCACCTGGCCGCCACTGGCGGTGGCCACATGGATGCGCTGCAGGGCCTGCGGGCCCAGCTCACCGGCGCCTTCGCTCTCCAGCACCACGCGGTACTGGCTGGCCTGGGTGAAGATGGTGGAGATCTGCCGCTGGCCGAAGGCGTCGTACAGCGCATCGTCGATGCTGGACACGCTCACGCCCAGGCGCGAGGCGGCGTCGCGGTCGATCTCGAGGAACACTTGCAGGCCGCGGTTCTGCAGGTCGCTGGCGACGTCACGCAGCTCCGCCTGCTCGCCCAGCGCGGCGAGCAGCCTGGGCGTCCACTCCTCCAGCAGCGCGCCGTCCGGCGACTCCAGGCTGAACTGGAACTGGGTACGGCTGACCCGGTCCTCGATCGACAGGTCCTGCACCGGCTGCAGGTACAGGGTGATACCCGGCACCCTGGCCAGCTCGGGGCGCAGGCGCTCGATCACTTCGCTGGCGCTGACGTCACGCTCGGCATGCGGCCTGAGGTTGATCAGCAGGCGCCCGCTGTTCAGCGTCGGGTTGTCGCCGTCCACGCCGATGTAGGACGACAGGCTGACCACGTCCGGGTCGCGCAGGATCACTTCGGCCAGGCGCTGCTGGCGCTCGCTCATGGCCCTGAAGGAAATCGACTGCGGCGCCTCGGAGATGCCCTGGATCACCCCGGTGTCCTGCACCGGGAAGAAGCCCTTGGGCACGGCCAGGTAGAGCAGCACGGTGAGCGCCAGGGTGCCGATGGCCACCAGCAGGGTCAGGCCCTGGTGGCGCAGGGTCCAGGTCAGGCCCAGGGCGTAGCGCGCGATCAGGCCGTCGATCAGGGCGCCCGCCGAGCGGTAGAAACGCCCCTGCTGCTGGTCCTTCTCGGCCTTGAGCAGGCGCGCGCACATCATCGGCGTCAGGGTCAGCGACACCACCAGGGAAATCAGGATGGCCACCGCCAGGGTGATGGCGAACTCGCGGAACAGGCGCCCCACGACATCGGCCATGAACAGCAGCGGGATCAGCACCGCGATCAGCGAGAAGGTCAGCGAGATCAGGGTGAAGCCGATCTGCCTGGCGCCCTTGAGCGCGGCATTCAGCGGCGTCTCGCCCTCCTCCAGGTGACGGGCGATGTTCTCCAGCATGACGATGGCGTCGTCCACCACGAAGCCGGTGGCGATGGTCAGGGCCATCAGCGTCAGGTTGTTGATGGAGAAACCGGCCAGGTACATCACCGCGAAGGTGCCGATCAGCGACAGCGGCACAGCGATGGAGGGAATTACAGTGGCCGAGACCTTGCGCAGGAACAGGAAGGTCACCAGCACCACCAGGGCGATGGCCAGCACCAGCTCGAACTGCACGTCGCTGACCGCCGCGCGGATCGTCTGGGTGCGATCGGTGAGCACCTTGACCTCCAGGCTGGCCGGCAGCGCGGCGGTGATCTGCGGCAGCAGCGCCTGCACGCGGTCGACCACCTCGATGACGTTGGCACCGGGCTGGCGCTGAATGGTCAGCAGCACCGTCTCGTTGCGGTCGGCCCAGGCCGCCAGGCGCTCGTTCTCGGCGCCGTCGACCACCGTGGCGACATCGCGCAGGCGCAGCGCCGCGCCGTTCTCGTACTTGAGGATCAGGTCGAGGTATTCCACGGCCGACTTGAGCTGGTCGTTGGCGTCCAGCTGGGAGACCCGGGTCGGGCCGTCGAAGTTGCCCTTGGGCTGGTTGACGTTCTGCGCGGCGATCAGCTGGCGCACGTCAGCGAAGCTCAGGCCATGGCTGGCCAGGGCCTCGGGATCGACCTTGATGCGCACCGCCGGGCGCTGGCCGCCGGCCAGGCTGACCAGGCCGACGCCGCTGATCTGCGCGATCTTCTGCGCCATGCGCGTGTCGACCAGGTCGTGCACCTCGGTCAGCGGCAGGGTCGGCGAACTGATCGCCAGGGTCAGCACCGGGGTGTCGGCCGGGTTGACCTTGTTGTACACCGGCGGCGCCGGCAGGTCGTCCGGCAGCAGGTTGCTGGCCGCGTTGATGGCCGCCTGCACCTCCTGCTCGGCCACTTCCAGGTCTACCTCGAGTGAGAAGCGCAGGGTGATCACCGAGGCGCCGCCGGAGCTGGCCGAGGACATCTGCTTCAGGCCCGGCATCTGGCCGAACTGGCGCTCCAGCGGCGCGGTCACCGAACTGGTCATCACCTGCGGGCTGGCGCCCGGATACAGTGTCAGCACGCGGATGGTCGGGTAGTCCACCTCCGGCAGCGCCGAGACCGGCAGCAGGCGGTAGGCGATCAGGCCGGTGAGGAAGATCGCCACCATCAGCAGCGTGGTGGCGACCGGACGCAGGATGAACAGGCGCGAGACGTTCATGCGCCCTGCTTCTGCGCGGCCTGGCCCTGCGGCTGGGCGAGGGCGCCGGGCTCGCCGATCACCTCCACCTCGCTGCCGTCCTTGAGCCTGTCGGTGCCTTCCAGCACCAGGCGCTCGCCGACCTTGACGCCCTCTTCCACCAGGCTGGTGGCGCCGTCGCTGGCGGCGATGCGCACATCGCGGAGCTGCACCTTGTCATCCTGGCCGACGACGAACACGAAGGTGCCGCGCGCGCCGTACTGCACGGCGGCCGAAGGAATCAGGGTGGCCTGCTGGCGGGTCTCCACGCGCAGACGAACATTGACGAACTGATTGGGAAACAGGCCTTCGCCGGCATTGGCGAAGCGCGCCTTGAGCTTGACCGTGCCGGTGGCCACGTCGATCTGGTTGTCCAGGCTGTGCAGCACGCCTTCGGCGAGCAGCTGCTGCTCGCCACGGTCCCAGGCCTCTACGCGCAGCATCTGGTTGTCGCGCACCCTGGCCAGCACCGGCGGCAGGTCCTTTTCCGGCAGGGTGAAATTGACCGCGATCGGCTCGACCTGGGTGATCACCACCAGCGGCGTGGTGTCGCCGCTGCCGACCAGGTTGCCGACATCCACTTGGCGCAGGCCCAGGCGCCCGGAAATGGGCGCGCGGACCTCGGTGAAGTCCAGGTTCAGGCGGGCCTCGGCCACCGCCGCCTGGTTGCTCTTGACCGTGCCACGGTACTGGCCGACCAGCGCCGCCTGGGTGTCCAGGGTCTGCTTGGCGATGCTGTCCTCGGCGTACAGGCCCTGGTAGCGGGCCAGGTCGACTTCGGCATTCCTGAGCTGCGCCTGGCTCTGCGCCAGCGCGCCCTCGGCCTGCTGCAGCGCCACCCGGTAGGGGCGCGGATCGATCTGCGCCAGCAGGTCGCCGGCCTTGACCAGCTGGCCCTCCTCGAACAGCACCTTGACCAGTTGGCCATCCACGCGCGGGCGCACGTTGACGGTATTCAGGGCAGTGACGGTACCCAGGGCCTTGAGCTCGACGTGGAAGTCGCCCTGGCCGACCTCGGTCAGGCGCACCGGCGTCGGGCCATCCCAGGGCCCCTCTGGCTTCTCTTGTTCCGGGCTGTCGCCAGCGGGCAGCAGCCACCAGAGCAGCAGGCCGCCGAGCAGCACGGCGGAGCCGACCAGCCAGGGACGTGAGAAGCGCGAAGCGGAGGGAAAATCGGACATGGTGCGGAATCACTTGCCTGGGGAGGATGAACGATAAGTACTCCCAGCAACCAGGCAAAGGGTCTTTACCGCCTATTTACCCTAGTTTGACGTAACAAGACGTTAGGAATTTAGCCGCTCGCCAATAAAAACGGCCTGCACAAGGCAGGCCGTCGGCAGCGCAGGCGCGCCTTACTTCAGCGCGGCCAGGGCGGCGGCGTAGTTCGGCTCGTCGGCGATCTCGCCGACCAGCTCGCTGTGCAGCACCTTGCCCTGCTCGTCCAGCACCACCACGGCGCGGGCGGCGACGCCGACCAGCGGGCCGCTGGCGATGGCCACGCCGTAGTCCTTGAGGAAGCTGGCGCCACGCATGGTCGAAAGGTTGATCACCTTGTCCAGGCCCTCGGCCCCGCAGAAGCGCGCCTGGGCGAACGGCAGGTCGGCGGAGATGCAAAGCACCAGGGTGTTGGGCAGCGCGCTGGCCTCGGCGTTGAACTTGCGCACCGAGGTGGCGCAGGTCGGGGTGTCGATGCTCGGGAAGATGTTCAGCACCTTGCGCTTGCCGGCCAGGCTGGCCAGGGTCACATCGGACAGGTCCTTGCCGACCAGGCTGAACGCCGGGGCCTGCTGGCCGACCTGCGGCAGCTGGCCGTCGACCTGAACCGGGTTGCCCTTGAGGGTTACTTGAGCCATGGGATGTTTTCCTTGTGGTGAAGCCGGGTTGTCCGGCGAAACCCCTGCAGTCTGAACAGGCGCAAGGCCGCCGGCAACCCGGCTAGGCGCTGGCCTGCTGCAAAGGCTGTGGATTGGGGTGGAAGAACACGTGCTCGCGGATCGGCCCCACGGCCACTTCGCCGATCTCCTGGTAGCCCTGGCGCTTGTAGAACTCCAGGTAGTGCGGGTTGCCGGTATCGAGCACCACGCCCTGCGAGCCGGCATCCTCGGCGCACCAGTCGTGCAGGGCACCGAGCAGTTGCTCACCGAGGTGCTGGCCCTGGAACTGCGGGTGCACGCCGAGCAGCGGCAGCACGTGGTAGGGCCCAGGCGGCAGGCAGGCGAGCACCGCGTCGTGGTATTCCAGGTAGCGTTTGGTGCAGCGGAAGCCGGTGGTCATCAGCATGCGCAGGCGCCAGCCCCAGCTCTCGGTGATGTCCAGCCGGCGCACCGGCGGGGCGATCAGGGCGATGCCGACCAGGCGCTCCTCGATCAGCAGGCCGATGGCCGGCAGTTCCTCGGTGAAATGCTGCTGCACCAGCTCGCGCACGGTGGCGCGCACGCGCTGGTCGAAGCCGGGCCGCTCACTCTCGAACAGGTAGGCGAAGGTCGGATCGTGGCGGTAGGCGTGGTACAGCAGCGAGCGTGCCTCGCGGACGTAGCCATGGTCGAGCAAGCGAACTTCGGCGGTACGATGGGGCATCGGGCTGACCTCGGTTGTTGTAGGTTTTGCGGGCCAGCTGCCACGTTAGCACCGGCACTGTGGACCTGCCAGGCGCTGGCCGCCGCCCCGGTGCTGGGCTAGCATCGGCCTTTTCTTCCGCCGGTAGCTTTCCATGAAGATCGTTTCCTTCAATATCAACGGCCTGCGCGCCCGCCCCCACCAGCTGCAGGCGCTGATCGACAAGCACCAGCCAGACGTGATCGGCCTGCAGGAAACCAAGGTGGCCGACGAGCAGTTCCCGGAAGACGAGATCCGCCAGCTCGGCTACCACGTGCACTACCACGGCCAGAAGGGCCACTACGGCGTCGCCCTGCTTTCGCGCGAAGCGCCGCTGGAGCTGCACAAGGGCTTTCCCGGCGACGCGGAAGATGCCCAGCGGCGCTTCATCTACGGCACCTTCAGCGACAAGCAGGGCAACCCGGTGACGGTGATGAACGGCTACTTCCCGCAGGGCGAGAGCCGCGACCACCCGACCAAGTTCCCCGGCAAGCAGCGCTTCTACGAGGACCTGCAGAGCCTGCTGGAAACCCGCTTCACGCCGCAGCAGGCCCTGGTGGTGATGGGCGACATCAACATCAGCCCGGAGGACTGCGACATCGGCATCGGCGAGGAGAACCGCAAGCGCTGGCTGAAGACCGGCAAGTGCAGCTTCCTGCCCGAGGAGCGCGAATGGCTGGCCCGGCTCAAGGGCTGGGGGCTGGTGGACAGCTTCCGCCAGCTGCATCCGCAGGTGAACGATCGCTTCAGCTGGTTCGACTATCGCAGCCGCGGTTTCGAGGACGACCCCAAGCGCGGCCTGCGCATCGACGTGATCCTCGCCAGCACACCGCTGCAGGCGCGCTTCAAGGACGGCGGCATCGACTACGAGCTGCGCGGCATGGAGAAACCCTCCGACCATGCGCCGATCTGGCTGGAGCTGAGCTGAAGCCGGGCCCGCTGTAACCTGCCTGAAATCATTCCGACTTAATCTGCGCGGCACCCGCAAAGCCCTCTAGCACAAGGTGTCTGCCACATGTCGCGCGACCTGCCCGTCTCCGAACGGCACTCCTGGAGCCATGCCTATGGCTGGCTCCTGCTCGGTTTCATCTGCTATGCCCTGCCCTGGTCGGTATTCGCCGCCGAAGCCACCACCCTGCTGCGCCTGCAGGGCTCCAACACCATAGGCGCCAAGCTGGGCCCGGCGCTGATCGGCGGCCTCTACCAGAGCCAGGGCCTGAGCAATGTGCGCATCGCCCCCGGGGCGGCGGAGAACGAGCAGCTGGTGCTCGCCGAGGACAAGCTGGGCCGCCCCCTGCAGAGCCTGGTGGCCGCGCATGGCTCGGGCACCGGCTTCGTCGCCCTGCAGGACGGCAGCGCCGACCTGGCCGCGTCCTCGCGCCCGATCAAGGATGCCGAGGCCGCCAGCCTGCAGGCCCTCGGCGACATGCGCGGCATAGACGCCGAACAGGTGATCGCCATCGACGGCCTGGCCATCATCGTCCACCCGCGCAACCCGGTGCAGGCGCTGACCACCGAGCAGCTGGCCGCCGTGTTCGCCGGCGAGATCAGGGACTGGGGCGCCCTGGGCGGCCAGCCCGGCGCCATTCGCCTGTATGCCCGCGACGACAAGTCCGGCACCTTCGACACCTTCAAGGAGCTGGTTCTGGCCGCCCATGGCAAGAGCCTGGCAGCCGGCGCCCAGCGTTTCGAATCGAGCACTCAGCTGTCCGACCAGGTCAGCCAGGACCCGGACGGCATCGGCTTCATCGGCCTGCCCTACGTGCGCCAGAGCAAGCCGCTGGCCATCGCCGACGGCCAGTCACAGCCGATGCTGCCCAGCACCACGCTGATCGCCACCGAGGACTATCCGCTGTCGCGACGCCTGTTCCTGTACAACCCGCCGGGCACGGCCAACGAGTGGGTCAATGCCCTGGTGCAGTTCGCCCACAGCCCCGCCGGCCAGGCCATCGTCGAGCAGAGCGGCTTCATCCCGCAGACCGTGCAGGCGGTCGAGGTCGAGCCCAGCGCCGGCATGCCGGCCGACTACCGCAGGCTGGCCAGCGAGGCCAAGCGCCTGTCGGTCAACTTCCGCTTCCAGGAAGGCAGCGCCGAGCTGGACAACAAGGCCAGGCGCGACGTGGCACGGGTGCTGGAGTACCTCAAGGCCAACGACAAGCTGCGCCAGAAGGCCGTGCTGGTCGGCTTCGGCGACCCGAAGAACGACCCCGCGCGCGCCGCCCTGCTGTCCAAGCTGCGGGCCATGGCCGTGCGCCGCGACCTGTCCAAGGGCGGCGTGATCTTCCGCGAGATCACCGGCCTCGGCGAGCAGATGCCGGTGGCGGCCAACAGCGGCGACGAGGGCCGCATGAAGAACCGCCGGGTGGAAGTCTGGGTGTACTGAGCCATTTGCCGCCTGCGGCGACTGGCACTAGCCTTGACCCTGATGGCCACCGCTCGCCAGAGCCGGCATGCGGCCATCAGTGACGCCGGGCCCCTCTGGCGGCGCCCCCACGCCGCGATGTCGGAGTCACTGTCGATCAGGCAGCGACGGAGGGGCCCATGGATCAGCTACTCGACTTTCTCAACACCCCCATGCTCGGCACGGCCACCTGGCTGTGGCTGAGCTTCCTCGGCATCGTCATCGCCCTGCTGGTACTCGATCTCGGCATCCTCCATCGCGACCAGCACGAGATCGAGATGCGCGAGAGCCTGCTGCTGTACAGCGGCTACTTCAGCGTCGGCGTGCTGTTCGGCCTGTGGGTCTGGCACGAGCTGGGCGCGCAGAGTGCCCTGGAGTTCTACACCGGCCTGCTGGTGGAGCAGTCGCTGTCGATGGACAACGTGTTCGTCATGGCGATGATCTTCGGCTTCTTCGGCATACCCCGGCGCTACCAGCACCGGGTGCTGTTCTGGGGCATCCTCGGGGTCATCGTGCTGCGCGCCATCATGATCGGCCTGGGCACGGCGCTGGTGCAGCGGTTCGACTGGATTCTCTACGTGTTTGGCGCCTTCCTGCTGTTCACCGGGGTGAAGATGCTGTTCAGCCGCGAGGAGCAGCACCCGGACCTGGCGCAGAATCCCCTGCTGCGTTTCCTGCGCCGGCATATCCGGGTGACCGATGAACTGCACGAGGGGCGCTTCTTCGTGCGCAAGCGCCCGGAAGGCGCCACGCATCATCTGCTCTACGCGACACCGCTGTTCCTCGCCCTGGTGCTGATCGAGCTGGCCGACCTGGTGTTCGCCGTGGACAGCGTGCCGGCGGTGTTCGCCATCACCCAGGACCCGTTCATCGTCTACACCTCGAACATCTTCGCCATCCTCGGCCTGCGCTCGCTGTACTTCGCCCTGGCCGCGCTGATGCACCGCTTCGTCTACCTGAAGTACGCCCTGGCGCTGGTACTGGTGTTCATCGGCGGCAAGATTTTCCTGCACGGTTTCATCGGCAAGATTCCCGCCCTGCTCTCCCTTGGCGTAACCTTCGGCCTGCTGGCCGGCGGCGTGCTGCTGTCGCTACTGAGAACTCGCAATCGCCACGAGCAGGAGTCCTGATGGAAGTGCGGATCGACAGGCTGGAACGCAAGGGCCGGATACTCTGGCAGGTGCAGATGGGCCGGCGCAGCCTGACCTTTCATGAGGAGCTGGCGGCGCGCACCTTCGCCGCCCAGCTGCATTTGCGCCTGGGCTGGCTGAACCAGAAGAGCCTGGCCGAGGACGGCAAGGAAGGCTGAAACGAACGCAGCACTGCTCCCCTCTCCCGTTTACGGGAGAGGGGCTGGGGGAGAGGGTAAGAATCCGCAACCCGACCAAGCCCCCTCTCCCTGGCCCTCTCCCCGAGGGGAGAGGGGGCAGTCGGCATCCGATTAGCCAGAAACGACGAGGCCCGCAGATGCGGGCCTCGTGCATTGCCATCGCGGTCAGCGGCTGGCTTTCATCACGTCACGCGGCACGTACTTGCCCACTTCGTACTTGCCGATGGCCGCACGGTGCACCTCGTCCGGGCCGTCGGCCAGGCGCAGGGTGCGCTGCATGGCGTACCAGTAGGCCAGCGGGAAGTCGTTGGACACACCGGCGCCGCCGTGGATCTGGATGGCGCGGTCGATCACGTTGAGCGCGACGCTGGGCGCCACCACCTTGATCTGGGCGATCTCGCTGGCGGCCACCTTGTTGCCCACGGTGTCCATCATGTACGCGGCATTCAGGGTCAGCAGGCGGGCCTGGTTGATCTCGATGCGCGAATTGGCGATGTGGTCGATGTTGCCACCCAGGCGCGCCAGCGGCTTGCCGAAGGCGGTGCGACTGACGGCGCGCTTGCACATCAGTTCCAGCGCGCGTTCGGCCATGCCGATGGAGCGCATGCAGTGGTGGATGCGGCCCGGGCCGAGGCGGCCCTGGGCGATCTCGAAGCCGCGGCCCTCGCCGAGCAGCACGTTCTCATAAGGCACGCGGACGTTCTCGAACACCACCTCGGCGTGGCCGTGCGGGGCATCGTCGTAGCCGAACACCGGCAGCGGGCGGACGATCTTCACACCGGGGGTGTCGCTCGGCACCAGGATCATCGAGTGCTGCTGGTGGCGCGGCGCGTCCGGGTTGGTCAGGCCCATGAAGATCATGATCTTGCAGCGCGGATCGCAGGCGCCGGAAGTCCACCACTTGCGGCCGTTGATCACCCACTCGTCGCCATCGCGCACGGCGTTGGCCTGCATATTGGTGGCGTCCGAGGAGGCCACGCCCGGCTCGGTCATGGCGAAGGCGGAGCGGATCTCGCCGCTCAGCAGCGGCTCCAGCCACTGCTTCTTCTGCGCCTCGCTGGCGTAGCGCACCAGGGTCTCCATGTTGCCGGTGTCCGGCGCGGAGCAGTTGAACGGCTCGGCGCCGATCAGCGAACGGCCCATGATCTCGGCCAGCGGCGCGTATTCCATGTTGGTCAGGCCGGCGCCGTACTCGGATTCCGGCAGGAACAGGTTCCACAGCCCCTCGGCCTTCGCCTTGGCTTTCAGCTCCTCCATGATCGCGGTCGGCTGCCAGCGGTCGCCCTGGTTGACCTGCTCTTCGAACACGGCTTCGGCCGGGTAGACATAGGCTTCCATGAACGCGGTGACGCGCTCACGCAGTTCCTGAACCTTGGGGGAATAGGCGAAATCCATGGGGACACCTTGGTGGTTGGCTTCGATGTGGAATGATGCTAGAACAGCACCCACGATTTATCTAAGCTATTTTCCTGCCTTATCAACATTCATAAGCAATATGAGATAAGGCTTGAAGCACGGAGAAGACCATGAATCTGAACAAGGTAGACCTCAACCTCTTCATCGTCTTCGATGCCATCTACACCGAGGCCAACCTGACCCGCGCCGGGCAGATCGTCGGCATCACCCAGCCGGCCGTGTCCAACGCCCTGGCCCGCCTGCGCGAGACCTTCAACGATCCGCTGTTCGTGCGCACCGCCCAGGGCATGGTGCCCACGCCGATGGCGCAGAACATCATCGGCCCGGTGCGCAACGCCCTGCAGCTGCTGCGCGTGTCGGTGCAGGAGAGCCGTACCTTCGACGCCAAGCAGGCGAGCAAGACCTACCGCATCAGCATGACCGACCTCTCCGAGCAGATCCTCCTGCCGCCGCTGTTCCAGCGCCTGCGCCGGCTGGCCCCGGCGGTGCAGATCGAGAGCTTCCAGGCCAAGCGCCGCGAAACCACCAAGGAGCTGGCCGCCGGCCGCCTGGACTTCGCCGTCGATGCCCCGCTCAACACCGACCCGCAGGTGCGCCACGTCAAGCTGATGGAAGACCGCTACGTGTGCGCCATGCGCCCCGGCCACCCGCTGGCCAAGGACAAGCTGAGCCTGGACGAGTACCTGTCGCAGGCGCACATCCAGATCTCCAGCCGCCGCAGCGGCCTCGGCTACATCGACCTGTCGCTGGGCAAGATGGGCCTGCAGCGCAAGGTCGCCCTGCGTTCGCAGCACTACCTGATGGCCTCCAGCGTGCTGCAGGCCACCGACATGCTGATGACCGTGCCGGAACGCTTCGCTCGCCGCCACGGCCTGCACTTCGCGGCGCTGCCGGTCAGCGACGTGCCGGCCCTGGAAACCCACCTGTACTGGCACGAAAGCACCGACCAGGACCCGGCCAATCGCTGGATGCGCGAACAGCTGATCGAGCTGGCGCAGCAGATCGGCGTCCAGGAAAAACGTGCCGAGAGTGAAACAAAGACTTCAACTTGATGCGCTAAGCTACTGAATCATAAGCCTCGCACCTGCGAGGCTTTTTTATGCCTGTCACTTCCAGTGTCGCCGGCCTTGCACCTGACGTTGACGTTAACGTTAACCTGCCTTACGTTAACGTAAAGCAGACTTCCCAGGGTTGCCCATGGCCGCCAACTACAGCATCTCCGACCTGGCCCGCGAGCTGGACATCACCACCCGCGCCATCCGCTTCTACGAGGAACAGGGCATGCTGGCCCCCGAACGGCGCGGCCAGGAGCGGGTCTACAGCGCCAAGGACAAGGTTACCCTCAAGCTGATCCTGCGCGGCAAGCGCATCGGCTTCTCCCTGGCCGAATGCAAGGAACTGATCGAACTGTACGACCCGGCCGGCGGCAACCGCCTGCAGCTGGAGACCTTCATGAGCAAGATCGCCGAGCGCCGCGCCCAGCTCGAACAGCAGTTGCTGGATATCCGGCAGATGCAGCTGGAGCTCGACACGGCCGAGGAGCGCTGCCTCGCAGCGCTCGAACAAACTCAAGCCTGACAGGCACTTATCTACCAAACCTAACAAAGACAATCACAGGTGGAACCATGAGCTACCCGACCCTCAACTTCGGTCTCGGCGAGACCATCGACATGCTCCGCGACGCGGTCCACCAGTTCGCCCAGGCCGAGCTGGCGCCGCGCGCGGCGCAGATCGACCGCGACAACGAGTTCCCCATGGACATGTGGCGCAAGTTCGGTGACATGGGCCTGCTCGGCATGACAGTCGAAGAGGAATACGGCGGCACTAACATGGGCTACCTGGCCCACGTCATCGCCATGGAGGAGATCAGTCGCGCCTCGGCCTCGGTCGGCCTGTCCTACGGCGCCCACTCCAACCTGTGCGTCAACCAGATCCGCAAGAACGGCACCCACGAGCAAAAGGCCAAGTACCTGCCCAAGCTGTGCTCCGGCGAGCACATCGGCGCCCTGGCCATGAGCGAGCCGAATGCCGGCTCCGACGTGGTGTCGATGAAGCTGCGCGCCGAGAAGCGCGGCGACCGCTACGTGCTCAACGGCAACAAGATGTGGATCACCAACGGCCCGGACGCCCACACCTACGTGATCTACGCCAAGACCGACATAAACGCCGGCTCGCGCGGCATGACCGCCTTCATCGTCGAGCGCGACTACAAGGGCTTCTCCCGCCACCAGAAGCTGGACAAGCTGGGCATGCGCGGCTCCAACACCTGCGAACTGGTGTTCGAGGACTGCGAAGTGCCGGAGGAGAACATCCTCGGCGCCGAGGGTGCCGGCGTGCGCGTGCTGATGAGCGGCCTGGACTACGAGCGCACCGTGCTCTCCGGCGGCCCGACCGGGATCATGAGCGCCTGCATGGACGTGGTGCTGCCCTACGTGCACGAGCGCCAGCAGTTCAAGCAGTCGATCGGCGAGTTCCAGCTGGTGCAGGGCAAGCTGGCCGACATGTACGCCGGCATGAACGCCTCCAAGTCCTACCTGTACAACGTGGCCAAGGCCTGCGACCGCGGCGAGGAGTCACGCAAGGACGCCGCCGCGGTGATCCTCTACACCGCCGAAATGGCCACCAAGATGGCCCTGGACACCATCCAGCTGCTCGGCGGCAACGGCTACACCAACGAGTACCCGGCCGGCCGCCTGCTGCGTGACGCCAAGCTGTACGAGATCGGCGCCGGCACCAGCGAGATCCGCCGCATGCTGATCGGCCGCGAGCTGTTCCACGAGACCAAGTAAGGCACGGACAGTCCCCTCTCCCACTTGTGGGAGAGGGTTAGGGAGAGGGGCTCTGAGTCGCCGGCTCACCCCTCTCCCCCGGCCCCTCTCCCGCAAGCGGGCAGAGGGGAGATAACAGCAAAATCGGAGCGCGCCAGATGGCCATCCTGCATACCCAGATCAACACCCGTTCGCCGGAGTTCGCCGCCAACCAGGCCGCCATGCTCGCCCAGGTCAGCGACCTGCGTGCCCTGCTCGCCCGCATCCACGAGGGCGGCGGCGCCAAGGCCCAGGAACGCCACACCTCGCGCGGCAAGTTGCTGCCGCGCGAACGCATCAACCGCCTGCTCGACCTAGGCTCGCCGTTCCTCGAAGTCGGTCAGCTGGCTGCCCATGAGGTGTACGGCGAGGACGTGCCGGCCGCCGGCGTGGTCGCCGGCATCGGCCGCGTGGAGGGCGTCGAGTGCATGATCATCGCCAACGACGCCACGGTGAAAGGCGGCAGCTACTACCCGCTTACCGTGAAGAAGCACCTGCGCGCGCAGACCATCGCCCAGCAGAACCGCCTGCCGTGCATCTACCTGGTGGACTCCGGCGGCGCCAACCTGCCGCGCCAGGAAGAGGTGTTCCCGGATCGCGAGCACTTCGGCCGGATCTTCTTCAACCAGGCCAATATGAGCGCGATGGGGATTCCCCAAATTGCAGTCGTGATGGGCTCCTGCACCGCCGGCGGCGCCTATGTGCCGGCGATGAGCGACGAGACCATCATGGTACGCAACCAGGCCACCATCTTCCTGGCCGGCCCGCCCCTGGTGAAGGCCGCCACCGGCGAGGTGGTGACCGCCGAGGAGCTGGGCGGCGCCGACGTGCACTGCAAGACCAGTGGCGTTGCCGATCACTATGCCGATGACGATGCCCATGCCCTGGCCCTGGCCCGTCGCTGCATCGCCAACCTCAACTGGCGCAAGCTTGGCCAGTTGCAGGCCCGTACGCCAATCGCCCCGCTGTATGGCAGCGAGGAGCTGTACGGGGTGATCCCGGCCGACGCCAAGCAGCCCTTCGATGTGCGCGAGGTGATCGCCCGCGTGGTCGACGGCAGCGAATTCGATGAGTTCAAGGCGCTGTTCGGCACCACCCTGGTCTGCGGCTTTGCCCATATCCACGGCTACCCGGTGGCCATCCTGGCGAACAACGGCATTCTGTTTGCGGAAGCCGCGCAGAAAGGCGCGCACTTCATCGAGCTGGCCTGCCAGCGCGGCATCCCCCTGCTGTTCCTGCAAAACATCACCGGCTTTATGGTCGGGAAAAAGTATGAAGAGGGCGGTATCGCCAAGCACGGCGCCAAGCTGGTCACTGCCGTGGCCTGTGCCAAGGTGCCGAAGTTCACCGTGATCATCGGTGGCAGCTTCGGCGCCGGTAACTACGGCATGTGCGGCCGTGCCTACGACCCACGCTTCCTGTGGATGTGGCCCAACGCGCGCATCGGCGTGATGGGTGCCGAGCAGGCCGCCGGTGTGCTAGTGCAGGTCAAGCGCGAGCAGGCCGCCCGCGCCGGCCACCCGTTCAGCGACGAGGAGGAGGCGCGCATCAAGCAGCCCATAGTCGCCCAGTACGAACAGCAGGCCCACGCCTACTACTCCAGCGCCCGCCTGTGGGACGACGGCGTGATCGACCCGGCGCAGACCCGCGACGTGCTCGGCCTGGCCCTGTCCGCCAGCCTCAATGCGCCCATCGAGCCGACCCAGTTCGGCGTGTTCCGGATGTGACATCAACTCCCCTCTTCCGCTTGCGGGAGAGGGGCCGGGGGAGAGGGAAAAAGCGCTGCCACAGCCACCCTCTCCCAAGCCCTCTCCCTGCACCTGTTTATGCAGCAGGGGGCGAGGGAGCAACAGCAGAATACCTGGAGCCGCTATGACCGACTTCACTACCGTACAGCTGGAAAAAGACCCGCGCGGCTTCGCCACCCTGTGGCTGAACCGTCCGGAGAAGAACAACGCGTTCAACGCCGAAATGATCCGCGAGCTGATCCTCGCCCTCGACTTGATCGCCGCTGACAAGACCCTGCGCTTCCTGCTGCTGCGCGGCCGTGGCAGGCACTTCTCCGCCGGCGCCGACCTGGCCTGGATGCAGGCCTCGGCCAAGCTCGACTACAACGCCAACCTGAATGATGCCCGCGAGCTGGCCGAGCTGATGTACAACCTCAACGCCCTGAAGATTCCGACCCTGGCCGTGGTCCAGGGCGCGGCTTTCGGCGGTGCGGTGGGTCTGGTCAGCTGCTGCGATATGGCCATCGGCGCGGACGACGCGCTGTTCAGCCTGTCCGAAGTGCGCATCGGCCTGGCCCCGGCGGTGATCAGCCCCTTCGTGGTCCAGGCCCTCGGCGAGCGCGCCGCGCGCCGCTATGCGCTGACCGCCGAACGCTTCTCCGGCAACCGCGCCCGCGAGCTGGGCCTGCTGGCCGAGGCCTACCCCGCCGCCGAACTGGACGCCCAGGTCGAGGCCTGGGTCGGCAACCTGCTGCTCAACAGCCCGCAGGCCATGCAGGCCAGCAAGGACCTGCTGCGCGAAGTGGCCAGCGGCGTGCTCTCCCCGCCCCTGCGCCGCTACACCGAGAACGCCATCGCCCGCATCCGCGTCAGCCCCGAAGGCCAGGAGGGGCTCAACGCCTTCCTGGAAAAACGCACGCCCGCCTGGCAGGAGCCGCAAGCATGAGCCGCAAGCACATTGACACCCTGCTGGTGGCCAACCGTGGCGAGATCGCCTGCCGGGTAATGCGCACCGCCAAGGCCCTGGGCCTGAAGACCGTGGCCGTGCACAGCGCCATCGACGCCCATGCACGCCATGTGCGCGAGGCCGATGTGGCGGTCAATCTCGGCGGCGCCAAGCCGGCCGACAGCTACCTGCTGGTGGACAAGATCATCGCCGCGGCCAAGGCCAGCGGCGCCCAGGCCATCCACCCGGGCTACGGCTTCCTCTCCGAGAACGCCGGCTTCGCCCGCGCCATCGAGGCCGCCGGCCTGGTGTTCCTCGGCCCGCCTGCCACCGCCATCGACGCCATGGGCAGCAAGTCCGCGGCCAAGGCGCTGATGGAAGACGCCGGCGTGCCCCTGGTGCCCGGCTACCACGGCGAGGCCCAGGACGTGGAAACCTTCCGCGTTGCCGCCGAGCGCATCGGCTACCCGGTGCTGCTCAAGGCCGCTGCTGGTGGAGGCGGCAAGGGCATGAAGGTGGTCGAGCGCGAGAGCGAGCTGGCCGAAACCCTCGAATCCGCCCAGCGCGAAGCCCAGTCCGCCTTCGGCGACTCGCGCATGCTGGTGGAGAAATACGTGTTGCAGCCGCGCCACGTGGAGATCCAGGTGTTCGCCGACAGCCACGGCAACTGCCTGTACCTCAACGAACGCGACTGCTCGATCCAGCGCCGTCACCAGAAGGTGGTCGAGGAAGCGCCGGCTCCGGGCCTCTCACCCGAGCTGCGCCGCGCCATGGGTGAGGCGGCGGTCAAGGCCGCCCAGGCCATCGGCTATGTCGGCGCCGGCACCGTGGAATTCCTGCTCGATGCACGCGGCCAGTTCTTCTTTATGGAAATGAATACAAGGCTCCAAGTTGAACACCCAGTTACCGAGGCCATCACCGGCCTCGACCTGGTGGCCTGGCAAATTCGCGTGGCCCGTGGCGAGGCGCTGCCGATCACCCAGGAACAGGTGCCGCTCAATGGCCACGCCATCGAAGTGCGCCTGTACGCCGAGGACACCGACCACGACTTCCTGCCCGCCTCCGGCGACCTGAAGCTGTATCGCGAACCGACCGCAGGCCCAGGCCGCCGGGTGGACAGCGGCGTGGCCGAGGGCGACACCGTCTCGCCCTTCTACGACCCCATGCTGGCCAAGCTGGTCGCCTGGGGCGAGGACCGCGAACAGGCCCGCCAGCGCCTGCTGGCCATGCTGGAGGAAACCGTCGTCGGGGGCTTCGCCAGCAACCTGCCGTTCCTGCGCCGCGTGCTGGCCCACCCGGCCTTCGCCAACGCGGAACTGGATACTGGCTTTATCGCCCGTCACCAGGAACAACTGCTGCCGACCGTGGCCGAGCTGCCCACCGAGTTCTGGCAACTGGCCGGCGAAGCCTGGTTGCACAGCGAAGCGCCGCGCCGCAGCCATGAGGATTATCACTCACCGTGGAGCGGCAACCTCGGCTGGCGCGCCGGCCTGGCCAGCGAGACCGACCTGCAGCTGAGCTGCGGCGAGCAGCGCCAGACCGTACATCTGCGCGGTGCGCTGCAGTCGAAGCTGCTGGGCGAACAACTGTGGATCGAACAGGGCGGTCTGCGCCTTGCCCACCGAGCCATCCGCCGCGGCGATACGCTGTATCTGGAATGGCAGGGCCGCCTGCACGAGGTGCGCCGCGTCGACCCGATCGCCGAGGCCGAGGCCAGCCACGCCCAGCACGGCGGGCTGACGGCACCGATGAACGGCAGTATCGTGCGCGTGCTGGTCGAACCCGGCCAGGCCGTGGAGGCTGGCGCCGCCCTGGTGGTGCTGGAGGCCATGAAGATGGAGCACAGCATCCGCGCGCCCCACGCCGGCACGGTCAAGGCACTGTACTGCGCCGAGGGCGACATGGTCGGCGAAGGCGCCGCCCTGGTAGAGCTGGAAGAGGCCTGAGGGCCACCCACGAAGCGAGAGAGAATGCGATGAACCTGCCGCAACATGTCCGCCTGGTCGAGGTCGGCCCGCGCGACGGCCTGCAGAACGAGAAACAGCCGATCAGCGTGGCCGACAAGGTGCGCCTGACCGACGACCTGAGCGCCGCCGGCCTGAGCTATATCGAGGTGGGCAGCTTCGTCTCGCCCAAGTGGGTGCCGCAGATGGCCGGCAGTGCCGAGGTGTTCGCCGGCATCCAGCGCAAGCCGGGGGTGGTCTACGGCGCCCTTACCCCCAACCTCAAGGGCTTCGAGTCTGCCGTCGAGGCCGGCGTGAAGGAAGTGGCGGTATTCGCCGCCGCCAGCGAAGCCTTCTCGCAGAAGAACATCAACTGCTCCATCGCCGAGAGTCTGCAGCGCTTCGTGCCGGTGATGGAGGCGGCCAAGGCCCACGGCATTAGCGTGCGCGGCTATGTCTCCTGCGTACTCGGTTGCCCCTACGAAGGTGAAGTGGCGCCGGAGCAAGTCGCCGCCGTGGCGCGTGAGCTGTTCGCCATGGGCTGCTACGAGGTTTCGCTGGGCGACACCATCGGCACCGGCACCGCCGGCAAGACCCGCCACCTGTTCGAGGTGGTCGGCCGCGAGATTCCGCGCGACAAGCTGGCCGGGCACTTCCACGACACCTACGGCCAGGCCCTGGCCAATATCTACGCAAGCCTGCTGGAAGGCATCGCCGTGTTCGACAGCTCGGTTGCCGGCCTGGGCGGCTGCCCCTACGCCAAGGGCGCCACCGGCAACGTCGCCACCGAGGACGTGCTGTACCTGCTGCAGGGCATGGGCATCCAAACCGGCATCGACCTGGACAAGCTGATCGACGCCGGCGCACGCATCTGCCAGGTGCTCGGCCGCGACAACGGCTCGCGCGTGGCCAAGGCCCGGCTGGCCCAGCAACAGCGCTGAACGAATGATCGGCCCGAGGCCCTGTCAGCTTTTCCTGACAGGCTGTAAAGCCCGCAACGCAGGCCGAATGCCGCAAGCACCGCCCCGTAGCAGCCACGCCACGGAGGCATTGCGGGGGATCGCGCAGCCCCGCGGCACAGCCTGTAGCGGGCAGCGATCAACTCTTTAGGCTGTGCACGACAAGAACCACCGAGGAATAGAGATGCAACAACCGCTCTGGACACCGTCTGCCGAACGCATCGCCGCCACCCGCATGGACGCGTTCCGTCGCTTCATCAACCAGCGCCATGGGCTGCAACTGGCCGACTACCCGGCCCTGCACGCCTGGAGCGTGGCGCAGCGCGAGGCGTTCTGGCAGGCCATCGTCGACTTCTTCGAGGTGCGCTTCACGCGCCAGCCCGAGGCGCTGCTGCGCGAGGGTGCGGCCATGCCCAGCGCGCACTGGTTCCCCGGCGCCACCCTGAACTTCGCCGAACACCTGCTGCGTCGCCGCGATGGCCAACCGGCGCTGGTCGCCATCGGCGAGGACGGCTCGCGCGAGCAGCTCTCCTACGCCGAGCTGGCCGCCCATGTCGCCGGCCTGCAACAGAGCCTCAAGGCCGCCGGTGTCGGGGTTGGCGATCGCGTCGCCGCCTTCATGCCCAACACCTGGCAGACGGTGGTCGGCATGCTCGCCACCGCCAGCCTCGGCGCAACCTGGTCGTCCTGCTCGCCGGACTTCGGCACCCAGGGCGTGATCGACCGCTTCGGCCAGATCGAACCCAAGGTGCTGATCGCCGCCGCCGGCTACCGCTACGCTGGCAAGAACCTTGACCTGACCACCAAGCTCAACGAAATCCTCGAACGCCTGCCCTCGCTGCAGCAACTGGTGGTGGTGCCCTACTCCCGCCTCGAAGCCCAGGCGAGCGACTTCCGCACCGCCGCCCGTGTCAGCCTGTGGCAAGACTTCTACCAGGCCGGCGGCGAGCCCGGCTTCACCCCGGTGCCCTTCGAACAGCCGCTGTACATCCTCTACTCCAGCGGCACCACGGGCGTGCCCAAGTGCATCGTCCATGGCGTCGGCGGCACCCTGCTGCAGCACGTCAAGGAACTCGGCCTGCATACGGACCTGACGGCCAACGACACCCTGTTCTACTACACCACCTGCGGCTGGATGATGTGGAACTGGCTGGTCTCAGGGTTAGCCCTGGGCGCCACCCTGGTGCTGTTCGATGGATCGCCGTTCCATCCCACGGCCGAGCGCCTGATCGACCTGATCGACGCCGAGAGCATCTCCCTCTTCGGCACCAGCGCCAAGTTCATCGCCGCCTTGGAAAAGGCCGGCGCCAAACCGCGCGCAACGCACGAACTGAGCCGGCTGAAGGCTATCCTCTCCACCGGCTCGCCGCTGGCCCACGAGAGCTTCGAATACGTCTACCGCGACATCAAGGCGGACCTCTGCCTGTCCTCCATCTCCGGCGGCACCGACATCGTCTCCTGCTTCGCCCTCGGCAACCCGACCCTGCCGGTGTGGCGCGGCGAGCTGCAATGCAAGGGCCTGGGCATGGATGTGCAGGTGTGGAACGAGGCCGGCCAGCCGGTCATCGGCGAGAAAGGCGAGCTTGTCTGCGCCCGCCACTTCCCCTCCATGCCGGTGGGCTTCTGGAACGACGAAGGCGGCGCCAAGTTCCACGCTGCCTACTTCGAGACCTTCCCTGGCGTGTGGGCCCACGGCGACTACGCCGAGCAGACCGAGCACGGCGGCCTGGTGATCCACGGTCGCTCCGACGCCGTGCTCAACCCCGGCGGCGTGCGCATCGGCACCGCCGAGATCTACCGCCAGGTGGAAAAGGTCGAAGAAGTGCTGGAGTCAATCGCCATCGGCCAGGACTGGGACGGCGACGTGCGCGTGGTGCTGTTCGTACGCCTGCGTGAAGGCGTGACGCTGAACGACGAGCTCAAGCAGCGCATCTGCCAGGTGATCCGCGCCAACACCACCCCGCGCCATGTACCGGCCAAGATCGTCGCCGTGGCCGACATCCCGCGCACCATCAGCGGCAAGATCGTCGAACTGGCGGTGCGCAACGTGGTGCATGGCAAGCCGGTGAAGAACACCGACGCCCTGGCCAACCCCCAGGCGCTGGAGCTGTACCGCGATCTAGCGGAACTGCGCGACTAACTCACCTAGCGGCAGCGCTTCCCCGCGCTGCCGGCTTGAGCAAATTGCCGGCACTGGGGCAGACTGCCGAGCAATACCCACATCCCCGGGGACAATATGGAAGTTGTCAAAACCCTCAAGCCCGGAAAACCCGGCACCAAGGCACTGCTCGAGCGCTACGGCAAACAGCTGGTCAACGTACGCTACCGTCTCGACCGCAAGACCAACACCCACTACACCACGGTCGAACTGATCGTCGAACAGAAATTCGCCCTGTTCAAAGCCCCGCCACAAGCCCCTGCGCCCCGGTGGCACTGCGCATTTTTCGCCATGAGAGCGACCTCCAGCGACTGATCAGAAGCGCCGGCGGCAAATGGGACCGCGAGAATCAGGTATGGCTGATAGAACGAAGCGAGGCAGAGAGGCTGGGGCTGGCAGAGCGGATCATCTGGACATAATTGCCATATGTAGACATCAATATGCCCAGTAATAGCCAGAAACACCCAGCTACGAACAATATGCCTACCCCTAGGCATGTCGTATAAACACTAGTTAGGCACTTCAAATGAGCCAAGGAAAAATTCCAGCCATTGCTTTACTGATAACGGCAATGCTCCCACTCTCACTATTTTTAGTGTCTATATCGCTTGCATGGCGCGCTCTAATTGAAGCGCAAAGCTCAAGCAGTGATTATTTCTTCCGCATCTGCTCCACAACATCAAGCGCAGAGTGCACTACATTTACCTGGCTACATTTAACCATTTTCTGTGCAATCTGCTTTAGCACGGGAGTTTTACTCGCAAGACAGGGAATCAAGAAATGGAAGTCCACCAGCGCCTAACAATACGCTCAACTGTCGCTCACTTCGTTCGCTGGACGTCCAAAAGCTGCGCTTTTGGACGCCCGTTAGCTTAACCGTTAGGCTCTATCAAATGTACGCAAAAGAGTATTCGGACGCAGGAGTTAAAGCCAGGTGGCTAGAGCCTTTAAAAGCTCAGCATGCGTATGATTATGCGCTCAAGTACAGTCACCCAAAACGATATGGGCTAAATGAAGAAAGCGTTGCAACCATTGATCGCCTAATTATTGAAAGCTATGCAGTCGCCAAGGCTTGGTTAGCCAAAAGAATTCCATCTACTGGCACAGTTCAAATCATCTACAGCGAATCAGAAGTTGCGGTGGTGGAAGCCGCAGAGTTCGTTGAGCGTTGGCATGAGATCTTCCTACCCGCACGAGACGATGCTGTAGTTCTGCACAATCTCTCATCGACAGTCCTTTTCTACTGCCACGAGGAAGAACTCGAAATCGGCCAGCGCAAAGATCTAATAGATGCCACTGTGGAGCCTTCCACATGAATGGCCTAGGCTCCAGCGCGAGCCTAACAACTGGTTCAAGTCGTTCGCTCCGCTCACTCGGGACCGGCTAAAGCCGGCCCCTTAACCAAACGTTAGGGATCCACATGCGCCCACTTGAGCGGCTTGTTGGCATGAAATTGCTGGATGCTGAAGTATCTGCGGATGGTGCAGGCTTTCAATTTAGCAATTGCGCACTGGCCGCATTCAACCCGGTATCGCTAAGCAAACAACTATCAGAAATCATCAATTCAGAGGTTTGCGCCGTATCATTTCAAGAAAACCAGCACTTCGAGCTTAATTTTTTAAACGGCTCCACTATTTCAATATCTCTCTTGCCACAAGACTATTCGGGGCCTGAAGCCTTTTGCGCCACCTTTTCGGACAACACAATAGTGGTTGAGTAATGTGGAGCCCTAACAAATGGTTCAAGTCGCTCGCTTCGCTCACTCGGGACCGGCTAAAGCCGGCCCCTTAACCAAACGTTATGTTTCAAGTGCAGGAAATCTCCAAAATGGACACCGAAGATTTCTCTAAAGAAGCATCGATCAAAATACCCCTTGGCCACCTCCTACTCGCCTGGGAGGTAATCTCTGACAAGTTTTCAGACCTGCAGCCATACGACAGCCTCTCAAATGAGGAAAAGAGAGCTATCTGGGGGCTAGCTGACTTACTTGAGAAGTCACTTAGTGAAAATGGCGTAACCGAAAAGCCTAAAGCCGAGTGGGAAGCTCTCATTAATAGAGCTAAAGAGTTTATGAATACAGTCCCAGTGGACTTCCTAGACTAGCATCGGTGTAGGAGAAACATAACAATGCGCTCAACTGCCGCTCACTTCGTTCGCTGGACTCGCAAAAGCTGCGCTTTTGCTCGCCCGTTAGCTTAATCGTTAGGCTCACATGGAAACTACAAAGCTAATCCACGGATCGGAGAAAGTGGTCGAAGCCCTAGGTGGGTGGCCAGGTTTTCATGATGCCGAAGTCATATCTTTTTCCGCATCGCGTGCGCTGCCGCTAAACGCCAATTCGCCAGTTGCAAATTTGTGCGTCCATGTTAGGCAGTACACAGAAGTTGGCGTAGGAACCGCCGACTATGAGCTCGCAGTCACCAAAAGCGTGTTGGTAAATTTTTCATTTGGCGGCCTCAGTGACATATCCATATCAGAGTTCAACCACCAAAACGCCATAGACTCAATTCAGTTCACACCCACAGAGGATGGAGAATTAATCGTCCTAATTGAATCAATTTGGGGCTTTGGTGGCAAAATCAAATGCAGCTCGGCCTCAATTGAGTCCGTACAAGAGCTACCAGTTGTGTGCGCCTAACAATGCGCTCAACTGCCGCTCACTCCGTTCGCTGGACGTCCAAAAGCAGTGCTTTTGGCCGCCCGTTAGCTTAATCGTTAGAGCTAATCACATGCCAGTAAACTACATAATCTACGCCGTCGGCATGAAAGGCCAAGTGATAGACGCCATATTCGTCCCATATCGTGAAAAAGACGGATCATTCCCTATTTTCTCCGAAGAACTTCAAGCCCTGAACTCAAGCGACAAAATCCAAAAAGCAGAAAACAAAGTTTCTGGCATTACCGATATCGCCGAGGCTGTAAAGCTCATTCGAGCCGGCGGCTATAGATGGCGCCTGAAGGAACATGAGTCAGGTCAAGCCAACATCTTTAAACCAGAGCACATAATTATCCACGAGGTGTAAGCTCTAACAATGCGCTCAACCGTCGCTCACTTCGTTCACTGGACAGCCAAAAGCTGCGCTTTTGCCTGCCCGTTAGCTTAATCGTTATAAGCCACGGAGGGATTTGCGTGCTTGCCTGGGACGAAAGTGATGTATTGACCTGCCTTGAAACTATTCCGGAAATCGAAACCGAAGGTATCTGCTATCGCTACAAGGTAGAAAAAAGCGGAGCTAAGTTAGACTTATCGATATACCCGTACGACGGGGATGTTTACTTTGATCTTTATCATAAAGACGCTGAACAACCACTCTTCTCCATGAAGCTTCTTGAATACTCGGGCGTACGTTACGTTAAAAAATGGCCTACTGAGTATTTGGAGTTTGCACCTGCAAAATGTTTTGGTAATCGGTACGACGGTGAGTCGGCAATCCCTTACGGTGTTCGCGTGTATGCGAACCCAAATATTCGCATTGAGCTTTACTAGCTTGGTGGCTTATAACAATGCGCTCAAATCGCTCATTTCACTCGCTGGGACCGGCGAAGCCGGCCCCTTAGCTTAATCGTTAGACCACAAGGAGTACCGTGTTGATATGTGAATGCTGTGGAAAGGACCACCCACTTGAGGAGCTTGAGCTAACATTTCGCCGTCCCGACGATGTTGTCAGCCTCTCCAAGAAGGAGCGTGAAGAATCAGTTCACGAAAATGACGATCTTTGTGTAATTTCAGATGCTAGATTCTTTATTCGTGCGTTGTTGCCATTACCAGTCAAAGGCCGCGATTTGCCATATAACATCGGCATATGGGTTGAGGCTGACCAATCGACGTTTGAGCGGGTTTACGACCTTTGGTCTGATCCAGAGCAAGGAAACGAATCATCTTTCATTGTAAAAATAGCCAATAACATACCTACCTTATCAAGCACTGTAGACCTTGTTGGTTACCTACAACTCACAGGCCCAACAACAAGACCAACTATTCAAGTTAAGCAGCAACAACATCAACTCTACGACGAACAGTCAAACGGCATAACAGCACATCGCGCTCATGAATATAGCTCTTTGTTTGGCTAGCCAATGGTCTAACAAATGGTTCAAATCGTTCGCTGCGCTCACTGGGACCGGCTAAAGCCGGCCCCTTAACCAAATGTTAGGCTACAAAAAATAAAAGACAGCGTCGCACATGAAAGAATTGACTACGAAAACCAAATTAACGATCACAGCATTTGCATTTCTTGCAACACTTGGAGTGTTTGGCATCACTATATTTGTAGTTTTTTCTTATGCCTTTTCTTGCTCAGCAGCCTATCCAGAATGTGGACAACCCCTTATGGCAGCGTTCGGCTTAGCCTGTATTGGGGCGCCAATACTCAGCACAGCCGGCTCTTGGGCTATATATAAACTCATGCAACATCGAGGCAGCGCCTAACAATGCGCTCAACTATCGCGCACTTCGTTCGCTGGACGTCCAAAAGCTACGCTTTTGGCCGCCCGTTAGCTTAATCGTTATGCACTGCAGGAAATTCGCATGGAACGCAGCCAAAATTTGCAAAAGTTTCTCAACGGCCTGAAATCTGACTTGCCGTCATTCGAGGAAGCAGATTTTACGGACATAAACTGGTGCAATCATGAGGGCGAAAATGCCCTACATATCGCCGTTATAAGAAACGAACTATCTCTGGCTAAAGAGCTAATTGAACTTGGTATTGAAATCAATGCCCGCGGCGACCTCGGTCATACACCTTTGCACGAAGCTGCCTCGATGTGCGATCTCTCAATGGTAAAACTGCTTGTTGAATCTGGCGCAGATCTGCATGCACTCACTGAAGGAAACCCTCCATTCACGCTTGCTCGCTTCTCGAAAAAAGATGACATCTGCGATTACCTGGGCGCAGAGATGAACAAGGTGCAACAGAAAGACCCGACTGTTTGGGCTAAAGCACAAATAAGCTATCTCAAGAGAGAAATAGCTAGAATAGAAAAGCAATATGGCGTGGCAAGCGCATAACAATGCGCTCAACTGTCGCTCACTTCGTTCGCTGGACAGCCAAAAGCTACGCTTTTGTCTGCCCGTTAGCTTAATCGTTATAGGACTATCGTGCGCACTGCATTAATAATTCTCATAGCCATCGTATCTAGCGGATGCATATCTGCAGATTACAAATCCGGCAATTACTGGGTACTTGAAGAAAAAAATTTAAAACTTAACAAAAAAAGCCCAACTCAGTGCATGAGCAATAAAATAGAAACCAATGGCGCAACATCGTCTTCTAGCCAAATAATCGCCCCTTACTTTATCCCCGTGTTCTACCTTTCAGAAAAGCCAAGTAAAGAAATAATCGTCACAATAAAAAATAAAACATGCCCAGAGTTTTCTATAAAATCTGACAGAGAAGACAACCTAGCTTACACCGCATTCTCTCTAAGTAGTGGACACTGCGATATACATATCCCACAACCAAAGCGCGCTGAAAAAATTTCCATCCAGGAACTTAACTCAGAAAGTGACTGTGGAAACGTCACAATAACACTAGTTAAAAAAGGCTTCTTCTGCGTTCGTCAAACACAGTTCGGAGGCTCTCCAAGCTGTGAGAAAGCCCTATAACAATTGGTTCAAGTCGTTCGCTTCGCTCACTCGGGACCGGCTAAAGCCGGCCCCTTAACCAAACGTTGGGCGTCAAGCCTATCCCGAAACCACTAGAGTCAATTTATGAGCAAGACTATCAAGATAGTTACATTAGCCCTTCTCGCCGCAGCCGCCCTTATTGGGACTCTTATAGCTGTTGTCTTCCACATGACCTCCGGCATGACAGAGACAGCAGATAATTTTTTCGAATCAATTAAATCTCAAGACTTTGCTAAAGCCCGAACCTTCCTATCTGAGGAATTTCGCACTAGCACCGACGAACAAGCCTTAAAGGAATATCTTTCCAAAAGCGCAATACTGAACTTCAAAGAGGCAGACTGGGTCAGTAGAAGTGTAACCAATGGGCAAGGCGATCTAGAGGGCTCGGTAATTACAAATTCTGGCGGAAATGTACCGATTAAAATCACCTTCGTAAAAGAGGGTGAGACGTGGAAAATTTACTCCATGCAGAAGCCATCTGCCGGCGTTCAATCTGAAAATTCATCACTTTCAGCCCCAACTCCAAAAGAGCAGGTCGAGCTAGTTAAGAAATCCCTTTACGACTTCGCATTGTCAGTTGAAAAAAAGAGCATGGAGCACTTCCACAGCACCATCTCAAACTCCTGGAAGGCACAAGTCACCGCCAAGAAACTAGATGAAACTTTCGGTGAAATATTCAACTCTGGAATGGATCTATCAGTTGTAAACCCTTTGCTGCCAATAATTGATGCAGAGTCCGGGATTGATGAAAACGGAATCCTTAAAATCAAAGGACACTATGAGACAACACCAGTGCATCTCTATTTTGAGCAGCAATTCATCTATGAGGGAATTTCTTGGAAATTATTTGGATTTAGAATATACACCGAATGACGCCCAACAATGCGCTCAAATCGCTCACTCCGTTCGCCGGGACCGGCTAAAGCCGGCCCCTTAGCTTAATCGTTAGGCAGCAAGAGCAATCAGGAAAGTAAACGCATGGAAAGCGCGCAGGCCATCTTCAAAATCGTGCAGCAAATAAGCAGAAGATTAAGTTCACGACTGCAGCCATCGCGCCGCTTGCAAGGCCATTGCGGTAAAGCAAATGCGGGGTTTGCAGCAGCAGTGTTCGGCTCAGCTCCGAGCCTAACAATTGTCTCAAGTCGTTCGCTCCGCTCACTTGGACGTCCGCAAGCAGAGCTTGCGGCCGCCCCTTAGCCAAACGTTAGGGGAATAATTAACCGAAAGCTGGCAACAATACTTATCTTTATTGGAGCTTTCGCAGGTGTCGCTTATGCAGCCCCTATGAAAGAACGCGCATGCAGCTCTGCAGCCACTGAAATAGAAATGCACGAATGCCTAAAGCATCAACTCAAAGAAGCTGACACCGCTTTAAATCAGGCATACAAGGTACTCACTGCAAGATATAAAAACAATGAACCATCGCCGATTCAAGGAATAAAACCTCAAGAAAGTTATCTCAAAGAAACTCAAATTTCCTGGATAAAATTTCGAGATGAAAGCTGCGACTTTGAGACCTACGAATCAATCACAGGCAGCGGTTTTGGAACAATCTACACTGCTTGTCTTTTAGAAAAGACACAAGAGCGAGTCAAGTATCTGAAATGGTACATCGAGCACCCCTAACAAATGGTTCATGTCGTTCGCTTCGCTCACTGCGGGACCGGCTAAAGCCGGCCCCTTAACCAAACGTTAGGCAAGTAACAGCCTCTAGGATATTTAAAACTCAAAAAGGAATTTATGTATAAATTCATATTCATAACCATGCTCACCTTAAGCTCTTCCATTCTTGCTGCGCCCCCACCAGACGCATCGCCTAGCTTCGGTCGAGGAACACTCCAATCCGAAGAGGTGTTTTTTTTCATAGGTGCGGTCGTAATATTTATGATTATTAGCTATCTCATGGGATCTGCATGGGGAAATCAAGATAACAGCGAAGAAGATCATCGGCCGTAGCTACGCCTAACAACTGGTTCAAACCGTTCGCTTCGCTCACTGGGACGGGCTAAAGCCCGCCCCTTAACCAAACGTTAGGAGCCCACATGGCTGTGGCTAAAAGAATCACTCAATTCATAAATCTTATTGCAGCAACAATTGCGCTCTATGCGGCATTATTTTACTGGACTCGTGAGTGGATTGAATTCTCGCCAAAATCCATTCCATGGCTTATATATACACTCACTCCATACCTTGCTTTCTGGTGGCTGAGTAAAAAACTATTTAGTACAAAATCAACACTTGCGCGCTCAGTTTTATTTACTATTGCGGCAGCTTTATTATTGCTCATAACTGGCTACGCTTACCTACAATTCACAAATGAATCATTGGTTTTTTATCTGCGGCAAATGCTATTTTTTGTACCTATCCTGAGCACTACAGCTGGTGTATTACTCATAGGCATTGGCTCGCTCCTAACTAGGCGCTGAAGCCGCTCATTTCATTCGCTGGGACGGCGTGCCGCCGCCCGTTAGCTTAATCGTTAGGTAATACACTACGGACAGATATGCACAACGACTGTGCGTCTGTACGGCCTGGTTTTTACAGCCAACTTTCTTGCCACTCTTGGCTTTTAGATGCTGGCAGTTATTGCATTTCAGCTATAAGCCGTAGCATCAGGGCGTGTCCCTCAGTGGTCACTCGGCCAAGAAGTCCACTCGGCAGGCCAGACATCATCGACTGACAGTCGTGCATCATGCCCCCACCCTCCTCTTCTTCTTTAGGAGCCATTCCCTATGCCCTACGTCAATGTGCAGATCACCCGAGGCGCCAGCCGCGAGCAGAAGGCGCAGCTGGTCAAGGACATCACCGATTCGCTGGTGCGCGTCCTGGGCAAGAAGCCCGAACACACCCATGTGGTGATTCAGGAAATCGCCGAGGAGGACTGGGGCTTCGCCGGCCTGCTGACCGACGACTGGAAGAAGGCGCAGCGCCCGGACTGAGGGGCCCGCGCCGGCACTCAGCCCTGGCTGGCCTGCGGGCTGGCGGTCTCTTCCTGTTCGGTGTCGGTGTTGTCCCAGATCAGGCGTGGGTCGAAGGTCACCGCCGCCAGCATGGTCAGGATCACCACCGTGGCGAAGGCGGCGGCGCCGAGGTCGGCGGAGATGGTCGCCAGGTTGCCGAAGTTGACCAGCGCCACCAGGATGGCGATGACGAAGATGTCGAGCATCGACCAGCGCCCGATCCATTCGATGAAGCGGTACATGAGGATGCGCTGGCGCGCCGACATCGGCTGGTGGCGCTGCACCGAGTAAAGCAGCAGGGCGATGCCGACCAGCTTGAAGGTGGGCACCAGGATACTGGCGACGAACACCACCAGGGCGATCGGCAGCATGTCGGCCTGGATCAGCTCGATGACGCCGCCCATGATGGTCGAGGGCATGCCCTTGCCGAGGAAGCTGACGGTCATGATCGGCAGCAGGTTGGCCGGGATGTAGAGGATGGCGGCGGTGATCAGCAGCGCCCAGGTGCGCGCGATGCTGTTGGGCCGGCGGGCGTGCAGGCGGGCGCCGCAACGGCCGCAGTGCTGCTCCTCGCCTTCACGCAGGTATTCCAGCTTGTGGCATTCGTCGCAGACGATGATGCCGGCATCAAGCGCGCGCATGTTCATCCTCCGCGCCGTCCAGGGCTTCCCATACCTGGTGCGGCGACATGGTCACCTCCAGCCAGATCTGCGCCAGCATCAGGGCGATGAAGCAGGCCAGGCCGATGCCCAGGTGCAGCTCGGCCATGTCGATCAGCTTGACGATGGAGACGATGATGCCGAACAGGTAGACCTCCAGCATCCCCCACTCGCGCAGGTGGTGATAGAGGCGATAGTAGCCAATGGCGTAGGGCCGCCAGGCGGGCCTGGGCAGGCTGAGCAGGACGAACAGCTGGCACAGCAGCTTGAGCAGCGGGATCAGCATGCTGCACAGGAACACCACCACGGCAACGCCCTGCATATCCGTGTGATACATGCCGACCACCGCGCTCCACACCGTATCCACGGCGTTCTGGCCGAGCAGGTTGAGGCTCATGATGGGCAGGAAGTTGGCCGGCACGAACAGGATCAGCGCGGTCAGCACCAGGGCCAGGGCGCGCCGGCGCATGTGCGCGCGGCGTACCAGCATCTCGTAGCCACAGCGCGGGCAGCAGGCCTTCTGCTCCTCGTCCAGGTGCGGATGGAGCATCAGCAGGTCGCACTCGTGGCAGGCGATCAGTCGTTCCAGTGGCGGCAGCTTGCCGCGCTCATCCAGCATCGGTTCCATTGGCCACCTCGCCTCGCAGTTGCCGAATAGTCTGGGTGAAAGCCGGGAAAATTGCTCAGTCGCGGTCCAGCAAATGGAAACGCGGCAGCGACAGGTGCCAGCGGATCGCCGCCAGGCGGGTCAGCAGCACCACCAGCATGGCGATGCCGGTGTCCAGCCAGTGCGGGGTATCCAGCTCGCGCAGGCCGATGAACACCAGCGAGCCGAGGATACAGGCGGTGGCGTAGATTTCCTTCTGGAAGATCAGCGGGATCTCGTTGCAGATCACGTCGCGCATCACCCCACCGGCCACGCCGGTCATCACACCCATGATCACCGCGGTGCTGTAGGGCACGTTGTGCTGCAGCGCCACTTCGGTACCGATCACGGTGAATACGGCCAGGCCGAAGGCGTCGGCGATCAGCAAGCCGCGCTCGTGGATCGGCTGGGTCAGGCGCACCCAGAGCACGGTGCCGACCGCGGCGATGGAGGCGATGAGGATGTAGGTGTCGTTGCGGATCCAGCTGACCGGATGGTTGTCGAGAATCAGGTCGCGCAGGGTGCCGCCGCCGAGGGCGGTGATGATGGCGATGACCAGCACGCCGAACAGGTCCATGGACTTGCGCCCGGCCATCAGGGCGCCGGTGATGGCGAAGACGGCGACGCCGAACAGGTCGGAGAGGTAGAAAAGCTGCTGCATGGCGGAGTTCACGGACGGTGGCGGGCCGCGGAGTTTACCTCAAGGCCCGCCGTGCCGGCATCAGGCTCCCACCGGCGTGCGCAGGGTGACGAACTCCTCGGCCGCCGTCGGATGGATGCCCAGGGTGTCGTCGAACACGCGCTTGGTGGCACCGGCCTTGATCGCCACCGCCAGGCCCTGGATGATCTCGCCCGCCTCCGGGCCGACCATGTGGCAGCCCAGTACGCGGTCGGTGTCGGCATCCACCACCAGCTTCATCAGGGTGCGCTCCTGGCATTCGGTGAGGGTCAGCTTCATCGGCCGGAAGCGGCTCTCGAAGACCTTCACCGCATAGCACTCGGCCCGCGCCTGTTCCTCGGTAAGGCCGACGGTGGCGATGTTCGGCAGGCTGAACACGGCGGTGGGAATGTTGCGGTAATCCACCGGACGGTATTCCTCGGGGCGGAACAGCCGGCGCGCCACGGCCATGCCCTCGGCCAGAGCCACGGGGGTCAGCTGCACCCGGCCGATCACGTCGCCCAGGGCGAGGATCGACGGCTCGGCGGTCTGGTACTGCTCGTCGACGCGGATGAAGCCGCGCTCGTCCAGCTCGACGCCGGTATTTTCCAGGCCCAGGTTGTCCAGCATGGGCCTGCGGCCGGTGGCGTAGAACACGCAGTCGGTTTCCAGCCGGCGGCCGTCGCGCAGGGTGGCCAGCAGGCTGCCGTCGGCCTGGCGCTCGATGCGCGCGATATCGCTGTTGAACTGCAGGTCGAGGCCCTTCCTCTCCAGTTCCTCGCGCAGGTGGCGGCGCACTGCGCCGTCGAAACCGCGCAGGAACAGCTCGCCGCGATAGAGCAGCGAGGTCTGCGCGCCGAAGCCGTGGAAGATCGAGGCAAATTCGACGGCGATGTAGCCGCCGCCGACCACCAGCACGCGGCGCGGCAGCTGCTGCAGGTGGAAGGCCTCGTTGGAGCCGATCGCCAGTTCCTTGCCGGGGATGTCCGGCAGCTGCGGCCAGCCGCCGGTGGCGATGAGGATGTGTCTGGCGCTGTAGCGCTGGCCGTTCACTTCGACGCAGTGCGGGTCGAGGATGCGCGCGTGGCCTTCCAGCAGGCTGACGCCACTGCCGACCAGCAGGTTGCGGTAGATGCCGTTGAGGCGCTGGATCTCGCGGTTCTTGTTGGCGATCAGGGTCGGCCAGTCGAAGTCCGCCTCGGCCAGGCTCCAGCCGAAGCCGGCGGCCTGCTCGAAGTCCTCGGCGAAGTGCGCGCCATAGACCAGCAGCTTCTTCGGCACGCAGCCGACGTTTACGCAGGTGCCGCCCAGGTAGCGGCTCTCGGCCACCGCCACGCGGGCACCGAAGCCGGCGGCGAAACGGGCGGCGCGCACGCCACCGGAGCCGGCGCCGATCACGAACAGGTCGAAGTCATGGGTCATGGACGGGTCTCCTTGCAATCGCGCAAGCATACCGGAGAAGGCTCGCGTGTATGCTGAAAGCGACTGCGGAGGATTCGCCATGCGCCCCACCCTCACCCATATCGCCCTGCATGTGCCCGACCTGGACGCCTGCATCGCCTTCTACCGCGACTTCTGCGCCCTGCGGGTAATCCACGAACGCGCCGGCAAGGGCTCGCGCATCGTGTGGATGGCCGAGCCGGGCAAGGAGCACGAGTTCATCTTCGTCATCATGCCCGGCGGCAGCGACCGCAACCTGGCCGCAGACGACTACAGCCACTTCGGCTTCGCCCTGGACAGCCGCGCGGCGGTGGACGCCATCGCAGCCCGCGCCGCCGCGGCCGGCTGCCTGATCTGGGCGCCGCGCGACGAGCCCTACCCGGTCGGCTACTACTGCGGCCTGCGCGACCCGGCCGGCAACTACGTCGAGTTCAGCTACGGCCAGCCGCTGGGACCGGGCTCCGAGGCGATGCCCATCCCCTGATAGAAAAGCCCGAAACGACGAGGCCACCCGCAGGTGGCCTCGTGGCAGACGGTCAGACTCAGTAGGCCCGGCCGGTCTTGTACAGATTCTCGTAGCAGAAGTTGGTGGCCTCGATGTAGCCCTCGGCGCCACCGCAGTCGAAGCGCTTGCCCTTGAACTTGTAGGCGATCACGCAGCCGTCCTGGGCCTGCTTCATCAGCGCGTCGGTGATCTGGATCTCGCCGCCCTTGCCCGGCTCGGTCTGCTCGATCAGCTCGAAGATGTCCGGGGTGAGGATGTAGCGGCCGATGATCGCCAGGTTGGACGGGGCGTCCTCCGGCTTGGGCTTCTCGACCATGCTGTTCACCCGGTAGATATCGTCGCGGATCATCTCGCCGGCGATCACGCCGTACTTGGAGGTCTCTTCCTTCGGCACTTCCTGGATGGCGACGATGGAGCAGCGGAACTGGTTGTACAGCTTGACCATCTGCTGCAGCACGCCGTCGCCTTCGAGGTTGAAGCACAGGTCGTCGGCCAGCACCACGGCGAACGGCTCGTCACCGATAAGCGGGCGACCGCTGAGGATGGCGTGGCCCAGGCCCTTCATCTCGACCTGGCGGGTGTAGGAGAAGCTGCACTCGTCGATCAGGCGGCGGATGCCGACCAGGTATTTCTCCTTGTCGGTGCCCTGGATCTGATGCTCCAGCTCGTAGCTGATGTCGAAGTGGTCTTCCAGGGCGCGCTTGCCGCGGCCGGTGACCATGGCGATCTCGCTCAAGCCCGCCTCCAGGGCTTCCTCGACGCCGTACTGGATCAGCGGCTTGTTGACCACCGGCAGCATCTCCTTGGGCATGGCCTTGGTGGCCGGCAGGAAGCGGGTGCCGTAGCCGGCAGCCGGAAACAGACATTTCTTGATCATGGCAATCCTTGGTACTGCGAGGGGCTGAATTGCCGCGCAGTCTAATCAGGCGGCGCTGGCCTTACAATGCCCCGCCTGCGGCCGGCCGATGCCACGGTAGAGAAAGCCCAGGGCGGCGATTTCCGCCGGCTCGTAGATATTGCGCCCGTCGAACAGCACCGGCATGCGCATCGCTCCGCGGATGCGCGCGAAGTCCGGCTGGCGGAACTGTTTCCACTCGGTCACCAGCACCAGGGCGTCGGCCCCCTCCACCGCCGCGTAAAGCGATTCGCTCAGGCGCAGCTGGCCGCTCTCCAGCGCCTCGGCGTAACGCCCGGCCAGCGCACCGCAGGCCACCGGATCGCAGGCCTGTACCCGTGCGCCGGCCGCCAGCAGGGCATCGAGCAGCACCAGGCTGGGGGCCTCGCGCAGGTCGTCGGTGCCCGGCTTGAAGGCCAGCCCCCAGAGCGCCACCACCCGCCCCTGCAGATGACCGTTGAAGTGCTCGCGCAGGGCCTGGAACAGCAGGGTCTTCTGCAGCGCGTTGCGCGCCTCCACGGCCCGCAGGATGCCGGGCTCGAAGCCCTCCAGTTCGGCCGTGCGGATCAGCGCGCGCACGTCCTTGGGAAAGCACGAGCCGCCGTAGCCGCAGCCGGCATAGATGAAGTGGGTGCCGATACGCTTGTCGCTGCCGATACCGCGGCGCACGTCCTCGATATCCACGCCGAGACGCGCGCAGATCCCGGCCATCTCGTTCATGAAGGAGATCTTGGTGGCGAGGAAGGCATTGGCCGCGTACTTGGTGAACTCGGCCGCGCGCACGCCCATCAGCAGCACCCGCTCGTGGTTGCGCAGGAACGGGGCGTAGAGCCGGCGCAGCTGCTCGGCGCTCTCGCCCTCGTCGCAGCCCAGCACCACGCGGTCCGGGCGCATGAAGTCGTCGACGGCGCTGCCCTCCTTGAGGAACTCGGGATTGCTCGCCACGCGCACGCGCACGCGCAGCCCGCGGGCGCTCAGGCCACGCTGGATGCGCTGGGCCACCCGTTCGGCCGTGCCGACCGGCACGGTGGACTTGTCGACCACCAGGCAAGGGGCCGTCAGCTGGCGGCCAAGCTGGTCGGCCACCGCCAGCACATGGCTAAGGTCGGCCGAGCCATCCTCGCCGGTCGGCGTGCCGACGGCGATGAACACGATCTCGGCGCCTGCCAGGCCCTCGGCCAGTTCGCTGGTGAAGCTCAGTTGGCCGCTGGCGAGATGGGCCCGCAGCAGGGGCTCCAGGCCGGGTTCGTAGATCGGCACCTCGCCGCGCTGCAGGCGCGCCACGCGAAACGGGTCGCGCTCGACGCAGACCACCCGGTTGCCCATTTCGGCGAAGCAGCACGCCGTCACCAGCCCCACATACCCCGCCCCGATCACGCACAGTCGCATAGCCCGGCCCTCGTCGTTTGCATCGATTGCAACGCAGGGGCATGGCGATCTGATGACGCCGGCATGACAAATCGCAGGCAACAAAAAACCCGGCCGGGGCCGGGTTTCTTGCTTAGCGCCTGGGCCTGTTACTTGGCCTGGGCTTCCACGGCGGCTTCCACGCGACGGTTCACCGCGCGGCCAGCTTCGGTGGCGTTGTCGGCAACCGGGCGGGACTCGCCGTAGCCGACCGAACCCACGCGCTCGGCGCCCACGCCGTACTGGTTGACCAGGACTTCGCGAACGGCACCGGCACGGCGCTCGGACAGCTTCTGGTTGTAGGCGTCAGTGCCGACGGAGTCGGTGTGGCCTTCAACGGTGGTGCTGGTCTGCGGGTACTGGTTCATGAAGTCGGCCAGGTTCTTGATGTCGCCGTAGCTTTCTTCCTTGACCTTGGCCTTGTCGAAGTCGAACTTCACGTCCAGCTCGACGCGAACGGTTTCGGCCGGCTCAGGAGTCGGCGCGACTTCTTCAACAACCGGCTCGGCTACCGGCTCGGCTACCGGGGCCGGCTTGGAGCCGCCACCGAAGTTCAGGCCGATACCGATGCTCGGGGCCCACTCGGTGTCGCCCTGGTCGATGTTGTACTGAGCCTCGACGCCGGCACGGGCGTAGAAGTTCTCGGTGAAGTACAGCTTGGCACCACCGCCCAGGTTGGCGAAGGTGGAACCGTTGCGGCCACCGCGGCCGTTCTGGCCGATGCTCTGGTCGGAGAAGCCGGCGGAGATGTACGGACGCAGGCTGTCACCCGGGGCATTGAAGTGGTACAGGGCATCCAGGGCGGTGTTGGAGCCCTTGATGTTGCGGCCATCTTCGGCACGGGCGTTGTGCACTTCGTCGTAGCCCAGGCGCAGTTCGACGTCGTCGGTCAGGAAGTAACCGATGGAGCCGCCGAACAGGTTGCCGTTGTTTTCGAAATCTCGGGCGCTGTCGAAGTACTGCTTCTTGGCGAAGCCTTCGATTTCAACGGCGCCTTGGCCTTGAGCCAGCACGTTCAGAGAAGTGGCAGCCACCAGCGAACCGATGACGACGCCCAAGGTGTTTTTCAGTTTCATCCGTAAATCCCCATCAATAATGCGGTTATGAGTTGCCCACCTTCAGGCCGGGAACAACTTGGCGCGCAGTGTAACAAAAATACACAGCGCCGCGTGTGAGATTGTTTGTCGCAGATTAAGTTTCCGCCGTGCTGCCAAACTTTTCGCGCAGACGATCGAGCGCGCGCTTATAGCGCATCTTGGTGGCACTCAGGCCCATGTGCATGATGTCGGCAATTTCCTGGAACTCCAGTTCGGCAACGAAGCGCAATACCAGAATTTCCCGATCGATCGGATTGACATGCACCAGCCAGCGATCCAGGCCGCCCTTCTCTTCCAGCTTGGGGGCCTTCTCATCGGAGGCTTCCTCAAGCGGATCGAGACTCAGTGCATCGAGCAAACGGCGCTTGCGCCGCTCTTTGCGATACTGGGTAATGCACTCGTTATAAGTGATGCTATATAGCCATGTCTTGAACTTCGACTTGCCCTCGAAGTTCTTCAGACCGTACAGCACTTTCAACATCACTTCCTGGCAAACATCGTCGGCGTCGCGATCATTGCCAAGGTAACGAGCACAGACATTGAACAGTGTACGCTGGTAACGGCGCATCAACTCTTCATAGGCGCGGGTAACGTGGAACAGCTCGACATGGGCGCGCTGCACCAGCTCTTCATCCGAGAGCTCGCGTGGGTCATACCGCGTGGGGAGCGATTGGGCCTTGTTCAAAACGACTCGTGCCGGTCAGGTCAGATGACAGCGCCAGCCCGCAACGCGGGCTGCGCTGGTCGCATACATTAGCAGGGATTGACGGATCAGCGGCTGCTGACGCGCTGCTCGAGCAGGGTACGGTTGGCCAGCGAAACCAGCTCGCCCTCCTCGGTGAGCAGAACGGTCTTCACCGTGCCGATCTCCTCGATCTGGCCTTCGACCTCACCGATCTTCACTTGTTGCCCAACCTCGTAGAGTTCGCGCACATAGATGCCGGCCAGGATCTGTCCGGCAATCTCGCGGCTGCCCAGGCCGAGGGCCAGGGCCACGGCCAGGCCCACGGAAATCAGCACGATGGCGATGACGTTGTTCAGCAGGTCGGTCTTCACCTCCAGCTGACCAATGGCCACCGAGATGCTGATGATGATCACCAGGCCCTGGGCGATGCGCCCCAGGCCGGCGGCATAGTCCAGGCCCACGCCTTCGGCGGCGCCGCGTACCAGGCTGCTGACCAACTGCGCCAGCAGCACGCCGGCGAGCAGCACCAGGGCGGCACCGAACACCTTGGGCAGGTACAGGGCCAACACGTCCAGGGTCGCGGAAACCCGCTGCAGGCCCAGCGACTCGGCGGCCGAGACCAGGAAGATCAGCAGCACGAACCAGTAGATGATCTTGCCGATCAGGGTCGAGACCGAGACCTGGATGCCGACCCGCGCCATCAGCTTGGTCAGTCCGGTGCCGTTCATCAGACGGTCCAGGCCGAGCTTGGCCAGCAGCTTGGAGATCAGGGTGTCGAGCAGCTTGGCCACCACGAAACCGAGCAGGCCGAGGATCAGCGCCACGAACAGGTTGGGGATGAAGCCCGCGATCTTGCTCCAGAGGGTGGTCATGGCCGCAACCAGAGCTTGGGTCCAGGGATCGAGTTCCATATTCAGTCAGCCTTGTCTGCAGAACGGGCGGTGGAGCGGGATACCGGCATCACATGGGCCGAGCCATTGTTGAGGGCGATCATCAAAGCCTCCAGGCCACGACCCATGAGGCCGAACAGATCGCCGACGCCAACCTGGCGATTGGCCGTCTTGAGCACGCGCCCGAGGGTCGCATCGTCGTCATGCTCCGCTGGCGCGGACTTCAACAGGTCGCGCAGGGACTCTTCAAAGGGATCGTACATGCGTACCTCGCACGGATTTGTTGCCTAGACGTGGCGAGCCGGCCACGGGTCACATCTAGAGCCAGCGCCAGCGGCGGAACAACCACCATTGCAGGGCGCCGACGCTGGACAGGATGGCGCAGATCAGCAGGAAGCCATACTCGCTGTCCGCGCCGGGAATGCCGCCGACGTTGATGCCGAGCAGCCCGGTGAGAAAGCTCATCGGCAGGAAGAACACCGTGGTCACCCCGAGCAGGTACATGGCCCGGTTCATCTTCTCGTTCATCCGCCGGTGCTCGGACTCCAGCACCAGCCCCACCCGCTCGCGCACCATCTCCAGCTCTTCCAGGTAGCGGGTCAGGCGGTTGTTCAGCTCGTTCCACTGGTCGCCGTCACCGAAACCGTTACGCGTCAGCTGGGCGAAGATGTCGCGCTGCGGCGCCAGGAAGCGCCGCAGGCCGGCGGCGCGACGGCGCACATGCAGGACCAGGCCATGGTCGGGCATGAAGCGCGCATCGCTGTCGAGGCGCTCCTCCTGCCCTTCCAGCTGCTCGGAGAGATCCTCGATCAGCCCGTCGACCCGGTCGGTCATGTGATGCGCCAGCTGCAGCACCAGCTCGGCAGCGTCGCGCGGCCCCTGGCCCTTTTCCAGCAGGGCGATCAGCTCCTCGGTGGCTCGCAGTGGCCGCAGGCGCAGGGAGATGACCCGACGGGCATCGGCGAAGATGCGCACCGAGACCATGTCTTCGGGCTCGGCACCCGGGTTCAGGTTGACGCCGCGCAGGAACAACAGCAGCTGGTGCTCGGGCAAGGTCAGCAAGCGCGGCCGGGTGTTCTCCTCCAGCAGCAGGTCACAACTGAACTCGCCGAGGCCGCTGTCCTGGCGCAGCCAGGCCTGGGTCTGCGGGTGACCACGATCCCAGTGCAGCCAGAGGCTCTCGCCCTCGGCCAGCTGCAGGGCGTCGAGCCGTTCGCGCTCGATGGCCCGGGCGCCACCCTGGCCATCGAGGATGAAGGCATGTACCAGCCCCCACTGCAGGTTGTCCTTCTCGTACATCTCCGGGCCCGCGGCCTTACTCCGGCATCTGCAGCGGTTCGGGGGCGACGATGATGCCGTTGTTGTCGGCATATACGTAGTGGCCCGGCTTGAAGGTCACGCCACCGAAGGTCACCGGTATGTTGAGGTCGCCGATGTTGCGCTTGTCGGTCTTCATCGGGTGGCTGCCCAGGGCCTGCACGCCCAGATCGGTCTGCGCCAGCACGTCGACGTCACGCACGCAGCCGTAGATCACCATGCCTTCCCAGCCGTTCTTCGCCGCCTTCTCGGCGATCATGTCGCCCAGCAGGGCGCGACGCAGGGAGCCGCCACCGTCGACCACCAGCACCTTGCCCTTGCCCGGCTGGTCGGCCTGGGACTTCACCAGCGAGTTATCCTCGTGGCACTTGACGGTGACGATCTCGCCGCCGAAGGAGTCGCGGCCGCCGAAATTGGCGAACATCGGCTCGACCACCTGCACCAGCTCCGGATAGGCGTCGCACAGATCGGGGGTGACGTATTGCATGGGAAAGCTCCTTGGGGTTGAAACTCAGATATCGATACCGATGCGGTCGCCATCATAGGCCAGGCTGAACCGGCTCAGTGGCGCACAGCGACCGTTGAGCGACCGGCCGCTGTGCAGGTCGAACTCCAGGCCATGGCGCGCACAGCGCAGTACCCGGCCGCTCAGCGTGGCGTTGTGCAGCGGCGCGCCCTGATGCGGGCAACGGTTCTCCAGCAGCAGAGGCTGTCCGTCGACCACCAGCAACAGCAGATCGCGACCGGCGACCTGGAAGGTGCGCCGATAGCCATCCTGCAGGTTGATCAGGCGCTCCAGGGCAACGAACATGGGGAAACGTGACCATTGCAGCGGTTTTCGTCACATCTTAGCCGCATGCCAGAGCGCTTGTAAGCTCAATCCTGCTGCTTTTCCGCCGGCAGCCGCAGTTCCCGCAGCCAGTGCTCGACCAGCGGCCAGACCTCGCTCTGCGCCTCCTTGCTGACCAGCATCTCGACATGCCCGAAGTCGCTGGAGAAGCCCTTGTCCTTGCCCAGCAGCAGGAAGCTGCGCGGCGCGGCGACGAACTGTTCGAACAGCTTGCGACAGGCCCAGGCCGGGTCCTGCAGGTCGCCGACGGCGCTCACCGCCAGCAGCGGCACCTGCACTTCGGCCATGCCGGCCCACCAGTCGCGCTCGCGATCGCCGAAACGGCCGAACAGGCGGTGCCAGCGCAGGCTTTCCAGGGCCAGGCCGATCGGCTCGTCCTCGGGGCCGCGCTTGAAGCGGGCGCCGGAGATATGATGGAAGCCCTTGAGCAGCAGCCGGCTACCCCACTCCACCGGCGGCACCTTGAGCGGCCAGTAGATGCGGCTGATCTGCGTGCCGAACAGGGCTGCCGAGGCGGCATCCTCGGTATTCAGGTAGCCGCCACCCAGTGCCGCGGCCAGGGTGGTGCCGCCCAGGGAGTGACCGACCCAGTGCGGCGTCTGCCCGGTCTGCTCGCGGACGAAGGCGGCGATGGCCGGCAGGTCGTAGCGCGCGTAGTCGGCCACCGTGTTGTGCTTGTACGCCTGGTTACGCGGCGACAGGCCGTGGCCACGCATCTCGGCGATCCACACGTCGAAACCGGCCCGGGCCAGATAAGGACCGAGGCCGATGCCGCGCGGCGAGTACCAGAAGCGCCGGTTGGAGAAGCTGCCATGCAGCAGGATCACCGGCACGCCGGTGTGCGCCTGGTCGGCCAGGCCCAGGCGGGTCAGCGCCAGCTCGACGGAGAAATCCGGGCTGTTGCCGGGCTTGAGGCGATAGACATCTTCACTCAGATCGCCACGCAGCTCGGCGCTAACCAGGGCGACGGGAAACAATTCGCTACTGCTTTGCATCTTCGATCTTGCATAAAAAAGGCGGGATCGCTCCCGCCTTTACCGGTGAGGATGACTCAGGCGGACTGGCCTTCGGCGAGGAAGAACCAGGTATCCAGTACCGAGTCGGGGTTCAGCGAGACGCTCTCGATGCCCTGCTCCATCAGCCACTTGGCCAGGTCCGGGTGGTCCGAGGGGCCCTGGCCGCAGATGCCGATGTACTTGCCGGCCTTGTTGCAGGCGGCGATGGCGTTGGCCAGCAGCTTCTTCACCGCCGGGTTACGCTCGTCGAACAGATGGGCGACGATGCCGGAGTCGCGATCCAGGCCCAGAGTCAGCTGGGTCAGGTCGTTGGAGCCGATGGAGAAGCCGTCGAAGAATTCGAGGAACTCGTCGGCCAGCAGCGCGTTGGACGGCAGTTCGCACATCATGATGACCTTCAGGCCATTCTGCCCGCGGGCCAGGCCGTTGCTGGCCAGCAGCTCGACCACCTGCGACGCCTCGCCGAGGGTGCGCACGAAGGGCACCATGATCTCGACGTTGGTCAGGCCCATCTCGTTGCGCACCTTCTTCAGCGCGCGGCATTCCAGCTCGAAGCAGTCACGGAAGCTCTCGCTGATGTAGCGCGAGGCGCCGCGGAAGCCGAGCATGGGGTTTTCTTCTTCCGGCTCGTAGAGCTTGCCGCCGATCAGGTTGGCGTATTCGTTGGACTTGAAGTCCGACAGGCGCACGATGACCTTCTTCGGCCAGAAGGCCGCGGCCAGGGTGCTGATGCCCTCGACCAGCTTCTCGACGTAGAAGCCGACCGGGTCGTCGTAGCCGGCGATGCGCTTCTCCACGCTGTCCTTGATCTCCGCCGGCAGGCTGGCGAAGTTCAGCAGCGCCTTGGGGTGCACGCCGATCATGCGGTTGATGATGAATTCCAGGCGGGCCAGGCCCACGCCCTCGTTGGGCAGCTGGGCGAAGTCGAAGGCGCGGTCCGGGTTGCCGACGTTCATCATGATCTTGAACGGCAGCTCGGGCATGGCGTCGACCGAGTTCTTGCGGATGTCGAAGCCCAGTTCGCCCTCGAAGATGAAGCCGGTGTCGCCCTCGGCGCAGGACACGGTCACGCCCTGGCCATCCTGCAGCACCTGGGTGGCATTGCCGCAGCCGACCACGGCCGGAATGCCCAGCTCGCGGGCGATGATCGCCGCATGGCAGGTACGACCGCCACGGTTGGTGACGATGGCGCTGGCGCGCTTCATCACCGGCTCCCAGTCCGGGTCGGTCATGTCGGAGACCAGTACGTCGCCCGGCTGCACCTTGTCCATCTCGGAGACGTCGTGGATCACGCGCACGCGACCGGCGCCGATACGCTGGCCGATGGCGCGGCCCTCGACCAGAACCTTGCCCTTCTCCTTGAGCAGGTAGCGCTCCATCACGGTAGCGCTGGCGCGGCTCTTCACGGTTTCCGGGCGGGCCTGGACGATGTAGAGCTTGCCGTCGTCGCCGTCCTTGGCCCACTCGATGTCCATCGGGCGGCCGTAGTGCTTCTCGATGATCAGTGCCTGCTTGGCCAGTTCGGCCACTTCGGCGTCGCTGATGCAGAAACGGGCACGGTCGGCACGGTCGACGTCGACGGTCTTGACCGATCGACCGGCCTTGGCCTCGTCGCCGTAGACCATCTTGATCGCCTTGCTGCCCAGGTTGCGGCGCAGGATGGCCGGGCGACCGGCTTCCAGGGTGGGCTTGTGCACGTAGAATTCGTCGGGGTTCACCGCCCCCTGCACCACGGTCTCGCCGAGGCCGTAGGCGCCGGTGATGAAGACCACGTCGCGGAAGCCGGACTCGGTATCCAGGGTGAACATCACGCCGGCGGTGCCGGTTTCCGAGCGCACCATGCGCTGCACGCCGGCGGACAAGGCGACCAGCTTGTGGTCGAAGCCCTGGTGCACGCGGTAGGCGATGGCGCGGTCGTTGAACAAGGAGGCGAAGACTTCCTTGGCCGCGCGGATCACGTTGTCCACGCCGCGGATGTTGAGGAAGGTCTCCTGCTGGCCGGCGAAGGAGGCGTCCGGCAGGTCTTCGGCGGTGGCGGAGGAACGCACGGCCACAGCCATCTGCTCGTTGCCGCCGCTCATCTCGGCGAAGGCCTTGCGGATGTCGGCGTCCAGCTGGGCCGGGAACTCGGCGTCCATCACCCACTGGCGGATCTGCGCGCCGGTCTTGGCCAGGGCATTGACATCGTCCACGTCCAGCGCGTCGAGGGCGGCGTGGATGCGGTCGTTCAGACCGCTCTGTTCGAGGAAGTCACGGTAGGCCTGGGCGGTGGTGGCGAAGCCGCCGGGCACCGATACGCCAGCACCGGCGAGGTTGCTGATCATCTCGCCGAGGGATGCATTCTTGCCCCCTACACGCTCCACATCGTGGACGCCGAGCTTATCGAGGGAAATGACATACTCTACCAAGGTGAACTCTCCACTGTATGTGGCAGAGCCGCCGCAGCGCCGCCGCAGCCTGGCTTTGCCTCAAGGAAATAAGTCACAATGCCGGCCAGTACGGGCCCGGCAAAGGGGGCCTATGATAGCCAAGAATCGTTCCTGACTTAAGGCCTCCGGCATCAATGAAACGTACCGCTTTCTTCATCTCCGACGGCACCGGCATCACCGCCGAAACCCTCGGGCAAAGCCTGCTGGCGCAATTCGAGGCCATCAGCTTCACCAAGCTCACGCGCCCTTATATCGACAGCATCGAAAAAGCGCGGGCCATGGTACAGCAAATCAACCAGGCTGCCGAGAAAGACGGCGCCCGGCCGATCATCTTCGATACCGTGGTCAACCAGGAGATTCGCGACATCCTGGCCAAGTCCGACGGTTTCATGATCGACATCTTCTCGACCTTCCTCGCCCCCCTGGAGGCCGAGCTCAGCGAGCACTCCTCCTATTCGGTCGGCAAGTCCCACTCCATCGACAGCAACAGCAACTACATGGAGCGCATCGAGGCGGTCAACTTCGCCCTGGACAACGATGACGGCGCCCGCACCCATTACTACGACAAGGCCGACCTGATCCTGGTCGGCGTGTCGCGCTGCGGCAAGACGCCCACCTGCCTGTACATGGCGATGCAGTTCGGCATCCGCGCCGCCAACTACCCGCTGACCGAAGAGGACATGGAGCGCCTGCAGCTGCCGGCCGCGCTCAAGCCCTACAAGCACAAGCTGTTCGGCCTGACCATCGACCCGGACCGGCTCACCGCCATCCGCCACGAGCGCAAACCCAACAGCCGCTACGCCAGCTACGCGCAGTGCGAGTTCGAGGTGCGCGAGGTGGAAAACCTGTTCCGCCGCGAGGGCCTGCCTTTCATCAACTCCACCCACTTCTCGGTGGAAGAGATTTCCGCCAAGATCCTGGTGGAAAAAGGCGTGGAACGCCGCCTCAAATAACCTTCAGCCGCCTGGTGGCCGCCATGACCCTGATGGATGCAGTCCTGTTCGCGCCGATTGCCGCACTCATCTCGCTCGGCCCCGGGCCGAACAACTTCTGCGCCCTGAACAACGGCATCAACTACGGCTTCCGTGCCGCCCTGCTGGCCACCTTCGGCCGGCTGGCAGCTTTCGCCATCTTCCTGTTCATCTCCGCCGTCGGCCTGGGAGCCATGCTGCTGGCCTCGGAAACCGCCTTCACCATCATCAAGTGGGTCGGCGCCGCCTACCTGGTCTACCTGGGCATCAAGACCTGGCGCAGCACCAGCTTCAGCGGCCTGCAGCTGAGCGACGAGGAGCCACTGCAACGCCAGCCGGTGAAGGCTCCGATAGCCCGCCTGATGCTCAACGAATTCCTGATCGGCATCAGCAACCCCAAGGCCATCCTGCTGTTCGCCGCGATCTTCCCGCAGTTCATCAAGCCGGATCAGCCGGCGGCCGAGCAGTTTCTCTACCTGGGCAGCACCTACCTATTGGCCGAACTCTGCGTCGCCACCTTCACCTACGCCCTGTTCGGCATGCAGATCCGTCGCCTGGTACGCAGCCGCAAGGGCATCAGCCGCCTGAACAAGGGCACCGGCGCCTTCTTCGTCGGCGCCGGCGGCCTGATGCTGGGCGTCAACAACCGCTGACGACGCCTCAGAAAGCGTCGCCCGGCACCCGCACCCAGCCTTCCATCAGGATGCGCGCCGAGCGCGACATGATGGCCTTGGTCACCGTCCACTGACCGTCAACCTGCCTGGCCTGGGCGCCGACCCGCAGGGTGCCGGACGGATGACCGAAGCGCACCGCCTCGCGCTCGCCGCCGCCCGCCGCCAGGTTGACCAGGGTACCGGGCACCGCCGCCGCCGTGCCGATGGCCACCGCGCAGGTGCCCATCATGGCGTGGTGCAGCTTGCCCATGGACAGCGCCCGTACCAGCAGGTCGACCTCGTTCGCCTCGATGCGCTTGCCGCTGGAGGCCTGGTAGCTCTTGGGCTTGCTCACGAAGGCGATCTTCGGTGTGTGCTGGCGAGTAGTAGCCTCTTCGGCCGTCTTGATCAGGCCCATGCGCAGGGCGCCGGCCACGCGGATCTGCTCGAAGCGCGCCAGCTGCGCCGGATCGCCATTGATGGCCTCGCGCAGTTCGGTGCCCTGGTAGCCGATGTCCTCGGCATTGACGAACACGGTGGGGATGCCGGCGCTGATCATGGTCGCCTTGAAGGTGCCGACGCCGGGCACTTCCAGTTCATCGACCAGGTTGCCGGTGGGGAACATCGAGCCGCCCTCCTCGCCATCGTCGGACGGATCGAGGAACTCCAGCACGATCTCCGCTGCCGGGAAGGTCACCCCGTCCAGCTCGAAGTCGCCGGTCTCCTGCACCTGGCCATTGCTGACCGGCACATGGGCGATGATGGTCTTGTGGATATTGGCTTGCCAGATGCGCACCACGCACACGCCGTTGTCCGGAATGCGCGCCGGATCGACCAGCCCGGCCTGGATGGCGAAGGCCCCGGCGGCGGTGGACAGGTTGCCGCAGTTGCCGCTCCAGTCGACAAAGGCCTTGTCGATGGAGACCTGGCCGTAGAGGTAGTCGACGTCGTGGTCCGGCTGGCTGCTTTTCGACAGGATCACGCACTTGGAGGTCGAGGACGTGGCGCCACCCATGCCGTCGATATGCGCGGCATAGGGATCGGGACTGCCGATCACCCGCATGAACAGCGCGTCGCGGGCCGGACCCGGCACCTGACAGCGCTCGGGCAGGTCCTGCAGGCGGAAGAACACGCCCTTGCTGGTACCGCCCCTCATGTAGGTGGCGGGAATCTTGATCTGGGGTTGATGAGCCATGATTTCGTCCTGGCTGAGTCAAGGTAGCCCGGATGCAATCCGGGAGGACTGGAGCACCCCGGATTGCATCCGGGCTACAGGCTGAAGCCCCTCTCCCGAGGGAGAGGGGGTCAGTGCCGGCCTCAGCCGGCAGTGGACTCGAGGAAGTCCTGGGCGAAGCGCTGCAGCACGCCGCCGGCCTTGTACACGCGCACCTCGGCGGCGGTATCCAGGCGGCAGGTCACCGGCACCCTGAGCACTTCACCATTGCGGCGATTGACCACCAGAGTCAGGTCGCAGCGCGGCGACGGCTCGCCTTCGATGTCGTAGGTCTCGGTGCCGTCCAGCCCCAGGGTCAGGCGGGTGGTGCCCGGCTTGAACTCCACCGGCAGCACGCCCATGCCCACCAGGTTGGTGCGGTGGATGCGCTCGAAGCCTTCGGCGACGATGACCTCCACACCAGCCAGACGCACGCCCTTGGCAGCCCAGTCACGCGAGCTGCCCTGACCGTAGTCGGCGCCGGCGACGATGATCAGGTTCTGCTTGCGGTTCATGTAGGTTTCGATGGCTTCCCACATGCGCATCACCTGGCCTTCCGGCTCGACGCGCGCCAGCGAGCCCTTCTTCACCGCGCCGTCGACCACCACCATCTCGTTGACCAGTTGCGGGTTGGCGAAGGTGGCGCGCTGGGCGGTCAGATGGTCGCCGCGGTGGGTGGCGTAGGAGTTGAAGTCCTCCTCCGGCAGGCCCATCTTCGCCAGGTACTCGCCGGCGGCCGAATCCGCCAGGATGGCGTTGGACGGCGACAGGTGGTCGGTGGTGATGTTGTCCGGCAGGATTGCCAGCGGGCGCATGCCCTTGAGGGTGCGCTCGCCGGCCAGGGCGCCTTCCCAGTATGGCGGGCGGCGGATGTAGGTGGACATCGGGCGCCAGTCGTACAGCGGGCTCTCGGCTTCCTTGACGGCGCCCAGGTCGAACATCGGGATATAGACCTGCTTGAACTGCTCCGGCTTGACGCTGGCGGCGACTATGGCGTCGATCTCCTCGTCGCTCGGCCACAGGTCCTTCAGGGTGATCGGCTTGCCGTTCTGGTCGGTGCCCAGCACGTCCTGCTCGATATCGAAACGCACGGTACCGGCGATGGCATAGGCCACCACCAGCGGCGGCGAGGCCAGGAAGGCCTGCTTGGCGTAGGGGTGGATGCGCCCATCGAAGTTGCGGTTGCCGGAGAGTACGGCGGTGGCATACAGGTCGCGGTCGATGATCTCCTGCTGGATCTTCGGGTCCAGCGCGCCGGACATGCCGTTGCAGGTGGTGCAGGCGTAACCGACGATGCCGAAGCCGAGCTTTTCCAGCTCGCTCAGCAGGCCGGCCTCCTCCAGGTACAGCTTGGCCACTTTCGAACCCGGCGCGAAGGAGGTCTTGACCCAGGGCTTGCGCACCAGGCCCAGCGCATTGGCTTTCTTCGCCAACAGCCCGGCCGCCACCACGTTGCGCGGGTTGGAGGTGTTGGTGCAGCTGGTGATGGCGGCGATGATCACCGCGCCATCGGGCAGCAGCCCCTGGGCTTCCTCGGTCTTGGCCGCCGCCAGCTTGGCCTCGTCGGCGATGCCGCGCTCGTGCAGTGCCGAGGTCGGCAGGCGCTTGTGCGGGTTGCTCGGGCCGGCCATGTTGCGCACCACGCTGGACAGGTCGAATTCGAGTACGCGCTCGTACTCGGCCGTCTCCAGGGCGGTGGCCCACAGACCGGTGGTCTTGGCGTACTGCTCGACCAGGGCAACCTGCTCCGGCTCGCGACCAGTCAGCTTGAGGTAGTCGATGGTCTGCTGGTCGATGTAGAACATCGCCGCGGTGGCGCCGTATTCCGGGCACATGTTGGAGATGGTCGCGCGATCACCGATCGACAGGCTGTCCGCGCCCTCGCCGAAGAACTCGACATAGGCGCCGACCACGCGCTCCTTGCGCAGAAACTCGGTCAGGGCCAGGACGATGTCGGTGGCGGTGATGCCGGGCTGGCGCTTGCCGCTCAGCCTGACGCCGACGATGTCGGGCAGGCGCATCATCGACGGATGGCCGAGCATCACGGTCTCGGCCTCCAGGCCGCCGACGCCGATGGCGATCACGCCCAGGGCGTCGACGTGCGGGGTGTGCGAGTCGGTGCCCACGCAGGTATCCGGGAAGGCCACGCCGCCTCGGGCCTGGATCACCGGCGACATCTTCTCCAGGTTGATCTGGTGCATGATGCCGTTGCCGGCCGGGATCACGTCGACGTTCTTGAACGCCGTCTTGGTCCACTCGATGAAGTGGAAACGATCCTCGTTGCGGCGCTCCTCGATGGCGCGGTTCTTGTCGAAGGCGTCCGGGTCGAAGCCCGGCGCCTCCACGGCCAGCGAGTGGTCGACGATCAGCTGGGTCGGCACCACCGGGTTGACCTTGGACGGATCGCCGCCCTTCTCGGCGATGGCGTCACGCAGGCCGGCCAGGTCGACCAGTGCGGTCTGGCCGAGGATGTCGTGGCACACCACGCGTGCCGGGTACCAGGGAAAATCGAGGTCGCGCTTGCGTTCGATCAGTTGCTTGAGCGCATCGCTCAGCAGCTCCGGCTCGCAGCGGCGCACCAGCTGCTCGGCCAGCACGCGCGAGGTGTACGGCAGCTTGGCGTAGGCGCCTGGGGCGATGGCGTCGACCGCCTCGCGAGTGTCGAAGTAGTCCAGGGCGGTGCCGGCCAGGTGCTTGCGGTATTGAGTGTTCATCATTTGCGGTCCTTCAGCGGCACGAACTTCAGATCTTCCGGGCCGACGTAGTTGGCGCTCGGGCGAATGATCTTGCCGTCGATGCGCTGCTCGATGACGTGCGAAGACCAACCCGAGGTGCGGGCGATGACGAACAGCGGGGTGAACATGGCGGTCGGTACGCCCATCATGTGGTAGCTGACGGCGCTGAACCAGTCGAGGTTGGGGAACATCTTCTTGATTTCCCACATCACGCTTTCCAGGCGCTCGGCGATATCGAACATCTTGCTGTTGCCCTGCTCGGCGCTGAGCTGGCGCGCCACTTCCTTGATCACCTTGTTGCGCGGGTCACTCACGGTGTAGACCGGGTGACCGAAACCGATCACCACTTCCTTGCGCCCTACCCGCTCGCGGATATCGGCCTCGGCTTCGTCCGGGTCGTCGTAGCGCTTCTGGATCTCGAAGGCCACTTCGTTGGCGCCGCCGTGCTTGGGCCCGCGCAGCGCGCCGATGCCACCGGCGATGCAGGAGAACATGTCGGAGCCGGTGCCGGCGATCACCCGCGAGGTGAAGGTGGAGGCGTTGAACTCATGCTCGGCATACAGGATCAGCGAGGTGTGCATGGCGCGCACCCAGGACTCGCGCGGCTTCTCACCATGCAGCAGATGGAGGAAATGGCCGCCGATGGAGTCGTCATCGGTCTCCACCTCGATACGCTTGCCGTTGTGGCTGAAGTGATACCAGTACAGCAGCATGGAGCCCAGCGAGGCCATCAGCTTGTCGGAAATGTCACGGGCACCCGGATGGTTGTGGTCATCCTTCTCCGGCTGCAGGCAGCCGAGCACGGACACGCCGGTGCGCATCACATCCATCGGGTGGGCGGAGGGCGGCAGCTGCTCCAGGGCGGCCTTGAGGGCAGCCGGCAGACCGCGCAGGGCCTTGAGCTTGGCCTTGTAGCTGGCCAGCTCGGCGACATTGGGCAGCTTGCCATGCACCAGCAGGTGGGCGATTTCCTCGAACTCGCAGGTGGTGGCGACATCCAGGATGTCGTAGCCGCGGTAGTGCAGGTCGTTGCCGCTGCGACCGACGGTGCACAGGGCGGTGTTGCCGGCGGCGGTGCCGCTCAGGGCCACGGATTTCTTGGGCTTGAAGCCGGCAGTGGTGGTTTCGCTGGCGCTCATCGCGATCTCCTCAAGACTGCTTATTGTTGTGGGCGGGCCGCTTACTTCTTGCCGGCGGCGAACAGCGCGTCGAGCTTCTGCTCGAAGGCGTGGTAACCGATGCGGTCGTACAGCTCGGCACGGGTCTGCATCAGCTCGATCACGTCCTTCTGGTGGCCGTTCTGGCGAATCGAGGTGTAGACGGTTTCCGCGGCCTTGTTGGCGGCGCGGAAGGCCGACAGCGGGTAGAGCTGGATGGACACGCCGACCGAGGCCAGCTCGTCGCGGGTGAACAGCGGGGTAGCACCGAACTCGGTGATGTTGGCCAGCACCGGCACCTTCAGCGCATCGACGAAGCGCTGGTAGGTCGGCAGGTCGTAGGCGGCCTCGGCAAAGATGCCGTCGGCGCCCGCCTCCACGTAGCGCTGGCAACGCTCGATGGCGGCGTCCACGCCCTCGGCCTGGATGGCGTCGGTGCGGGCGATCAGGAAGAAGTTCGGGTCGGTCTTGGCATCGGCGGCGGCCTTGACGCGGTCGACCATCTCCTCGCAGGAGACGATTTCCTTGCCCGGGCGGTGACCGCAGCGCTTGGCGCCGACCTGGTCCTCGATATGGGCGGCGGCGGCGCCGGCCTTGATCAGGTTCTTGATGGTGCGCTCGATATTGAAGGCGCTGGGGCCGAAACCGGTGTCGATGTCCACCAGCAACGGCAGGTCGCAGACATCGGTGATGCGGCGCACGTCGGTGAGCACGTCGTCCAGGGTGTTGATCCCCAGGTCCGGCAGGCCGAGCGATCCTGCCGCAACGCCGCCCCCGGAGAGGTAGATGGCCCGGAAGCCGGCACGCTTGGCCAGCAGCGCGTGGTTGGCGTTGATCGCGCCGATGACCTGCAGGGGCTTTTCTTCGGCCAGGGCCTGGCGGAAGCGCTGGCCGGGGGAAAGCTGACTCATGACTCACCTCGTGGTTTGGCTGTCTTGGACTGAGCATCCAGGTAGTGACGCTCGATGTTGCGCTTGGAAGCGCCGATGTGACGGCGCATCAGCAGCTCGGCCAGTTCGCCGTCACGCTCGGCGATGGCATCGAGAATGCGGTGGTGTTCGGCGAAGGCCTGGCGCGGCCGGTTGGGCGTGGCGGAGAACTGCAGGCGGTACATGCGCACCAGCTGGTACAGCTCGCCGCAGAGCATCTGGGCCAGGGTCTTGTTGCCGCTGCCCTGGATGATCCGGTAGTGGAAGTCGAAGTCGCCTTCCTGCTGGTAGTAGCCGACCCCGGCCTGGAACGCGGCATCGCGCTCATGCAGATCGAGCACCCGGCGCAGCTCGTCGATTTCCCCCTGGGTCATGCGTTCGGCCGCCAGACGGCAGGCCATGCCCTCCAGCGACTCGCGGATCTCGTACAGCTCGATCAGCTCGGCGTGGCTGAGCGAGACCACCCGCGCACCAACATGGGGGACCCGCACCAGCAGGCGCTGCCCCTCCAGGCGGTGGATCGCCTCACGTAGCGGCCCGCGACTGATGCCATAGGTGCGCGCCAGCTCGGGTTCGGAAATCTTGCTGCCCGGGGCGATCTCGCCACACACGATGGCGGCCTGGATACGTCGGAAGACGGACTCCGCCAGGGTTTCCGAGTCCGCCTGATCGGCGATCGGGGGTTCGAGATGCTCGAGCATGATTGTCGACACCAATTCACAGATGATCGGAAATTACGCCCAGAGAAGCTCATGGTCAAGGCGTATTGTCGACAATCTGCCCGAGCGGTTCTTGCCATCGAATCGTGCACTTCACCTGCAGAAACGCTCATAAGCGGCTGTCGCCGCAGAAAAACCCCATGTTAGAATGCCGACCGCTCGAGCCGGCGCAGGCCATTGGCCGCACCTGCTAGACTTCACCCGCCGGCTGTTGCGCCCCGCCGCCGCCCCCGACGACGCGACCATCCAAGGATTTATGCGACTCCAGTCTCTCGCCATCTTCCTCTGCTGCAGCCTGCTTCCCGGCCTGAGTCTCGCCGCCGAAAAGACCGTCTATGGTCTGAACGAATACATCCACCTTGCCGACCTCGACCTGGAGGTCGCTGCCAAACTGGACACCGGCGCCAAGACCGCCTCCCTCAGCGCCCGCGACATCAAGCGCTTCAAGCGTGACGGCGAGACCTGGGTGCGCTTCTACCTGGCCATCGATGACGCCCACGAGCACCCGATCGAGCGGCCGCTGGCACGCATCAGCAAGATCAAGCGGCGCGCCGGCGACTATGATCCGGAAGAAGGCAAGACCTACACTGCCCGCCCGGTGATCGAACTGCAGGTGTGCATGGGCAAGTCCCTGCGCACCATCGAAGTGAACCTGACCGACCGCAGCGCTTTCCAATACCCGCTGCTGATCGGCTCCGAGGCGCTGAAACGCCTGGATGCCGTGGTCGACCCCAGCCTTAAATATGCGGCCGGCAAACCCGGCTGCACCCCTGACGCAAACTCTGCCGAGTAACTCACATGCGCTCTCTTACCCTGCATCTGAAAGTCCTTATCACCCTCCTGGTGACGGTGGGCATTCTGGTCACGGCCTATCAGATCTTCATCCTCGGCATCCCGGTGACCGAAGACGAGACCGATGACCTGTGGAACATCGACGCCAAGGTCGAGTTCCAGGCCAGCCCGCGCGAGCCGGTCAAGGTGCAGATGTTCGTGCCGCCGCTGAACCAGGACTATGTCAGCCTCAACGAGAGCTTCATCTCCAACAACTACGGCGTCAGCGTCAACCGCGTCGATGGCAACCGCAAGCTGACCTGGTCGGCCCGCCGCGCCAACGGCAACCAGACCCTCTACTACCGCCTGGTGCTGACCAAGCGCTACAGCGGCGAACCGGCCAAGGCCAAGGGCCCGATCTTCCGTGACAGCATCCCGGTCGAAGGCCCGGAGAAGATCGCCGCCGAAGCACTGCTCGCCCCCATCCGCCAGCACTCGGCGGACGTACAGACCTTCATCAGCGAGACCATCAAGCGCGTCAATAACGTCAACGACGACAACGTCAAGCTGCTGCTCGGTGGCGATGCCTCCACCGCCAACAAGGCCAAGGTGATCGACCTGCTGCTGTCCATCGCCCACGTACCGATGGAGCGTGTGCACACCATTCGCCTGGTCGCCGATGCCCAGCAGAGCCCGGAGCTGTGGCTGCGCAGCTTCAATGGCGAGAACTGGCTGTACTTCAACCCGGAAAGCGGCGAACAGGGCCTGCCCAGCGACCGCGTGGTCTGGTGGACCGGTGACGAGCCGCTGGTGACCATCGAAGGCGGCAAGAAGCCGCAGGTCAGCTTCACCCTCAACAACAGCGAGATGAACGCCATCCGCCTGGCCAAGCTGACTGACGAGAACACCGACGTCGACTTCCTCGAGTACTCGCTGTACGGCCTGCCGCTGCAGACCCAGCAGACCTACCAGATCATGATCATGATCCCGATCGGCGTGCTGGTGATCCTGATCCTGCGCAACCTCGGCGGCCTGCAGACCCTCGGCACCTTCACCCCGGTACTGATCGCCCTGGCCTTCCGCGAAACCCAGCTGGGCTTCGGTATCGTGCTGTTCACCATCATCACCGCCCTCGGCCTGTCACTGCGCTCGTACCTGGAGCACCTCAAGCTGCAGATGCTGCCGCGCCTGTCGGTGGTGCTGACCTTCGTGGTCGTACTGATCGCCGTGATCAGCCTGTTCAGCCACAAGCTCGGCCTGGAGCGCGGCCTGTCGGTGGCCCTGTTCCCGATGGTGATCCTGACCATGACCATCGAGCGCCTGTCCATCACCTGGGAAGAGCGTGGCGGCAATCATGCCTTCAAGGTCGCCGTCGGCACCCTGATCGCCGCCTCGCTGGCGCATGCCCTGATGACCATCGAGCAGCTGACCTACTTCGTCTTCACCTTCCCGGCGGTGCTGCTGATCCTGGTGGGCTTCATGCTGGCGATGGGTCGTTATCGCGGCTACCGCCTGACCGAACTGTTCCGCTTCAAAGCCTTCCTGAAGGATTGAACCCATGATCGGCCTGTGGAAGACGTGGAAGGCCCTTGAAGCCAAAGGCATCATGGGTATCAACCGACGCAACGCGGACTACGTGCTGAAATACAACAAGCGGCACCTGTACCCGATCGTCGACGACAAGATCATCACCAAGGAGCGGGCCATCGAGGCCGGCATCCATGTGCCGGAGCTGTACGGCATCATCTCCACGGAAAAGGAGATCGAGAACTTCGAGAAGATCATCGAGGGCCACAACGACTTCGTGATCAAGCCGGCGCAGGGCGCCGGCGGCGACGGCATCCTGGTGATCGCCGACCGCTTCGAGGGGCGCTTCAAGACCGTGTCCGGGAAGATCGTCAGCCAGGAAGACATCGAGCACCAGCTCTCCAGCATCCTCACCGGCCTCTACTCTCTCGGCGGGCACCGTGACCGCGTGCTGATCGAGTACCGGGTGACCCCGGACCCGATCTTCAAGAGCATCAGCTACGAGGGCGTGCCGGACATCCGCATCATCGTGCTGATGGGCTACCCGGTGATGGCCATGCTGCGCCTGCCGACCCGCCAGTCCAACGGCAAGGCCAACCTGCACCAGGGCGCCATCGGCGTCGGCGTCGACCTGGCCACCGGCATCACCCTCAAGGGTACCTGGCTGAACAACAAGATCAGCAAGCACCCGGACACCACCAATGCGGTGGACGGCGTGCAACTGCCCAACTGGGACGGCTTCATGAAGCTGGCCGCCGGCTGCTATGAACTCTGCGGTCTCGGCTATATCGGCGTGGACATGGTGCTGGACCAGGACAAGGGCCCGCTGATCCTCGAACTCAACGCCCGCCCCGGCCTGAATATCCAGATCGCCAACGATTGCGGCCTGACCCATCGCGCCCACGCGGTGGAGGCGCATATCGCCGAACTGGAGAAGAAGGGCGTGAAGGAAAGCGTGGAGGAACGCGTGCGCTTCTCCCAGCAGCTGTTCGGTCACGTCAAGCCGAAGGACATCTGAGTTGCGGCGACAGGAACAGGCCCGGCGATGCCGGGCTTTTTCATTGAGCCTTACAATGGACGCTCCATAGCCCCGAAGAAGCCCATGAGTCTCTGTCGCCTTCACCCGCTGCCCTACCAGGCCGACCCCGCTGCCTATTTCGCCCTGGTGCGTCAGGCACCGGGCGCGGTGCTGCTGGACGCCGGCCGCCCGCAGGCCGAACGTGGCCGCTATGACCTGCTCAGCGCCTGGCCGCGAGCCAGCTACTCTCCGCACCCTGGGGAAAGCGGCGAAGCCTTCTTCCAGCGGCTGCGCGGCGGGCTGGCGGATCTGGGCCATGCCGATGCGCCGGACAGCTGCGAGCTGCCCTTCACCGGCGGCCTGATCGGCTACCTGGCCTATGACTTCGGTCGCCGCCTGGAGCGACTGCCGAGCCAGGCAATCGACGACCTGGCGCTGCCCGATGCCCGCTTCGGCCTCTACGCCTGGGCCCTGATCAGCGACCATCATCGGCAAACCAGCCAGCTGGTGTTCCACCCACAGCTGGCGCAGAGCGAATGCGCGCGCCTGATCCAGCTGTTCGAGACCGCCAGCCCGGCACCTAGCCAACCCTTTTCCCTGCGGCGCCCCTTCCACCCCGACCTCGATAAGGACGCTTATCGAAACGCCATCGAGCGTATCCAAGCCTATATCCAGGCCGGCGACTGCTACCAGGTCAACTTCGCCCAGCGCTTCCAGGCGCCTTGCCAGGGCGACGCCTGGAGTGCCTACCAGGCACTGCGGGCGGCCTGCCCGACGCCTTTCGCCGGCTTCCAGGCGCTGGAGGACGGCGGCGCCATCCTCAGCCTGTCACCGGAGCGCTTCATCCAGGTCAGCCGTGGACGGGTGGAAACCCGGCCGATCAAGGGCACCCGGGCTCGTGGCGCCACGCCAGGCGAGGACGCGGCCAATGCCACTGAGCTGCAGGCCAGCGCCAAGGACCGCGCCGAAAACCTGATGATCGTCGACCTGCTGCGCAACGACCTGGGACGCAGCTGCCGCGTCGGTTCGGTCAGGGTACCGCAGCTGTTCGCCCTGGAGAGCTATCCCAACGTGCATCACCTGGTCAGCGCCGTGACCGGCGAACTGGCCGCGGACAAGGACGCGCTGGACCTGATCGCCGGCAGCTTCCCCGGCGGTTCCATCACTGGCGCGCCGAAGATCCGCGCCATGCAGATCATCGACGAACTGGAGCCGACCCGCCGCGCCCTGTACTGCGGCTCCCTGCTCTATCTCGACGTGCGCGGCGAACTGGACAGCTCCATCGCCATCCGCAGCCTGTTGGTCAAGGATGGCATGGTCAGCTGCTGGGGTGGCGGCGGCATAGTGGCCGACTCCGACTGGCAGGCCGAGTACCAGGAGTCCATCACCAAGGTGAAGGTGCTGCTGCAGACGCTGGAGGCGCTCTGAGCGCCCATGAAAAAGGCCCGCAAATGCGGGCCTTTTTCATTGAGCTGAACCTTACAGGCTGAGCTGGCGATTGGACGCCTTGAGAAACTCGCGCTTGAGGTCCTCGTAGGTGTGCACCGCCGGGAACTGCGGGAACTCGCGGATCACGTTGTCCGGGGCGTGGAACAGGATGCCGGCGTGAGCCTCGCTGAGCATGGTGGTGTCGTTGTACGAATCGCCGGCGGCGATCACGCGGTAGTACAGGCTCTTGAAGGCGATCACCGACTGGCGCTTGGGGTCCTTCTGGCGCAGCTGATAGCTCACCACCCGATCGGTCTCGTCGGTGATCAGTCTGTGGCACAGCAGGGTCGGAAAGCCCAGCTGACGCATCAGCGGCTGGGAGAACTCGTAGAAGGTGTCGGAGAGGATCACCACCTGGAAACGCTCGCGCAGCCAGTCGACGAACTCCACTGCGCCCTCCAGCGGCTCGAGGGTGGCGATCACTTCCTGGATGTCGCGCAGCTTTAGGCCGTGCTCGTCGAGGATGCGCAGACGCTGCTGCATCAGCACGTCGTAGTCAGGAATGTCGCGAGTGGTGGCCTTGAGCGCGTCGATGCCGGTTTTTTCGGCGAAGGCGATCCAGATTTCCGGAACCAGTACACCTTCGAGGTCGAGGCAGGCGATTTCCACGGGAGACTCCTAACGGGCTGAATGAAGGAAGCCGGCACTCTAGCGATTCACCGGACAGGGTGCAACGCGATGCTTATACCTGAATACCTCAGTTACTCTCTGATTTGGTTATTTAGGCGCATAACGGCTTTCTTGCTAAGATCCCCGCCACAGAGCGCCCGAGCGCCGACCACCAGGAAGCCAGCCCGATGAGCCAGAACTTCAACGTTGCCGAACTGGCAGCGGCCTATGCCAACAAATCCCCCCAGGAAATCCTCAAGCTCGCCTTCGAACACTTCGGCGACGAGCTGTGGATTTCCTTCAGTGGCGCCGAGGATGTGGTGCTGCTGGACATGGCCTGGAAGATCAACAAGCAGGTCAAGGTCTTCACCCTCGACACCGGCCGGCTCCACCCGGAGACCTATCGCTTCATCGAGCAGGTGCGCGAGCACTATGGCATCGCCATCGAGGTGATGAGCCCGGACGCCGAGAAACTGGAGGCCCTGGTGCGCGCCAAGGGACTGTTCAGCTTCTACAAGGACGGCCACGGCGAGTGCTGCGGCATCCGCAAGATCGAACCGCTCAAGCGCAAGCTGGCCAGCGTCAGGGCCTGGGCCACCGGCCAACGTCGCGACCAGAGCCCCGGTACCCGCAGCCAGGTATCCGTGCTGGAACTGGACGCGGCCTTCTCCTCGCCGGAAAAACCGCTGTACAAGTTCAACCCGCTGGCGCAAATGAGCAGCGAGGAAGTCTGGGCCTATATCCGCATGCTCGAGCTGCCCTACAACAGCCTGCACGAGCGCGGTTTCATAAGCATCGGCTGCGAGCCCTGCACCCGCCCCGTGCTACCCAACCAGCACGAGCGCGAGGGGCGCTGGTGGTGGGAGGAGGAAACCCAGAAGGAATGCGGCCTGCACGCCGGCAACGTGATTGCCAGAGCCTGAATGAAAAAGCCCGGCACATGCCGGGCTTTTTTTTCGTCAGCCGTCTCAGTGGACGGGCAGCTCGACCCCTTCGAACAGCTCGTCGAGCTCGGCCTTGGTGTGGCACTGCACCGCCTTGGCCAGCACATCGCGGGTCAGGTGCGGCGCGAACTTCTCGATGAAGTCGCACATGAATCCGCGCAGGAAGGTGCCCCGGCGGAAGCCGATCTTGGTCACGCTGGGCTCGAACAGCTCGCTGGCGTCCAGCACCACCAGGTTGCTGTCGAGCTTGGCGTCCACCGCCATGCGCGCGACTATGCCGACCCCCAGCCCCAGGCGCACATAAGTCTTGATCACGTCGGCATCGGCCGCGGTGAACACCACCTTGGGCGTCAGCCCGCGATGGCTGAAGGCCTCGTCCAGCTTGGAGCGCCCGGTGAAGCCAAACACGTAGGTGACGATCGGGTGCTCGGCCAGGGCCTCCAGGGTCAGCTTGGGCAGCTTGGTCAGGGGATGGCCCTGCGGCACGATCACGCAGCGGTTCCAGCGATAGCAGGGCATCATCACCAGGTCGCCGAACAGTTCCAGCGCCTCAGTGGCAATGGCGAAGTCGACGGTGCCGTCGGATGCCATCTCGGCGATCTGCATCGGCGTGCCCTGGTGCATGTGCAAGGCCACTTCTGGGTATTGCTTGATGAAGCCACTGATCACCGCAGGCAGGGCATAGCGCGCCTGGGTGTGGGTGGTGGCGATGGACAGGGTGCCCTTCTTCTCGTTGGAGAACTCCTGGGCGATCTGTTTGATACTTTCGACCTTGCGCAGGATTTCGCCGGCGGTGGTGATGATGCGCTCGCCGGCCGGGGTGACGCGGGTCAGGTGCTTGCCACTGCGGGCGAACACCTCGACGCCCAGCTCGTCCTCCAGCAGGCGGATCTGCTTGCTGATGCCGGGCTGCGAGGTATAGAGGCTCTGCGCCGTGGCGGAAACGTTCAGATCATGGTGCGCCACTTCCCAGATGTAGCGCAGCTGCTGCAGCTTCATAGAATCCCCTCAAAGCAGATAGACGCCGCCTGAATTTGCCAGCTCAGCGATATAACCATATTAGCGGTTTAGTCTTTAAAACTAGACGATTTTTCGAGCTGTGCATGCCGTTCGTCTAGCCATTGGCGATAAGCCCCATCAGCGGTGCTGCAACATGGGCACCAGATAGACCGGCGTCTCGGACAGCTGCAGCAGGCGCGCTGCCGTGCGCCCCAGCGGGATATCGTGGTGAGCACCATGACTGTGGCTGCCCACGACCAGCAGATCGACCCCGAGCTTGCGCGCCTCGTCGAGAATCACCTGGGGCGGGTCGCCCTGCCCCACGCGCACGCTGCGGATGATCTGCATGTCCTGCTGCGCCTCGCCCATCTCGTCGCGAAAGCCCTCCAGCACGCGCTGCTCGATGCTGCCCATCACGGTGGTCAGCCCCTTGCTGCGCAGCTCCTGCAGGGTCTTCTCGTCCAGATAGGTCTGCAGCACCGACTCGGCGAACAGCCCCAGCGGTTCCACCGCATGCACCACATGGAGTTCGGCCCGGAAGGCCCGGGCCAGCGCCAGGGCATGCTGCAGCACATAGGGGGCATAGAGTCCCAGGTCGGTGGCGTAGAGTATCGAACGCAGCATGCGGCCTCCCTGACTTCCTGCTAGCGGCCCTGTTCTGAGCTTAGCAGCGCTGGGCAAGTCGCCTAGGGCTGCAGTTCGTTGCTCACCCCGTGCGGCACATGGCCGGTGGCGACCACGTCGCGGGCGCGCTCGCAGTGACCGGTCTGGTCGTCGAAGAACACGTCGGCGGCGAAGGCCTCGAGGAAGGCCGACTTGTCCAGACCGCCGAGGAACAGCGACTCGTCCAGGCGGATATCCCACTCGCGCAGGGTGCGGATCACCCGCTCGTGGGCCGGCGCCGAACGGGCGGTGACCAGCGCCGTGCGGATCGGGCAGGTTTCCTCGGGGAACTCGCGCTGCAGTCGATTCAGGGCGGACAGGAACGGCTTGAACGGACCGCCGCCAAGCAGCTCGCGGGCCGAATCCTTTTCGTGCCGCTGGAAGGCCTCCAGCCCTCCCTGCTGGTAGACCCGCTCGGACTCGTCGGAGAACAGCACGGCATCGCCATCGAAGGCGATGCGCAGCTCGGTACTGGCGGCACGCCGCGGCCCGCCGGAGAGGATGGTGGCGGCAGCGAAGCCGGCCTCCAGGGCACTGCGCACATCCTCGGCATGGGTGGAGAGGAACAGGTGGCTGCCGAAGGCGGCCAGGTAGGGATAGGGGCTACGCCCGCCGACAAAGGCCGCGCGGGAGATGCCGAGGCCATGATGGGCAATCGAGTTGAACACCCGCAGGCCGGTGTCGGCGCTGTTGCGCGACACCAGGATCACCTCGACCCGGGCCTGGCCGAGGTTGCCATTGAGGCTCAGCAGCTTCTCCACCAGGGGAAAGGCATCGCCCGGGGTGAGAATCTCGTCCTCGTGATCGATCTGGTACTGCCGGTAGGCCTCGACACCCTCGTTCTCGTAGATGCGGTGGCTCTCACGCAGGTCGAACAACGCCCGCGAGGAGATCGCCAGCACCAGCTTGTCACCCAGTCCCTTGCCCATAGTCGCCTCGGTTGGCCTCGAGAAAGCGCAGCGCCTGATGCAACAGGCGCATTTTCGGCAGTTCGCAGCCTGCCGCCGCTGCGGCCGCCAGAGGTGCGGCGTAGATGGCCTGTAGCTCCAGCGGACGCTTGTGTCGGAAATCATGGTACATGCTGGGCATATAGTCCGGCATGCGCTCGGTCGCCGCCAACAGCTGCTGCGCATAGCCATCCGGCAACGCGTGGCCGCAGGCGGCAGCCCCCTGCATCACCTCCTGCATCAGTGCAAGGATCAGCGCCCGGCTGTCGTCACTGGCCATCAACCGTGTGGTGCTGGCATTCAACAGCACGGACAGGCCGTTGTAGGGCACGTTCCACACCAGCTTCTGCCAGCGGGCCTGCTGCAGATCGGCCATGGCCGTGGATTCGACGCCGGCTGAGCGGAACAGCCGGGCGCCCTCCTCGACCAGCTCCTGGCGCTCTTGCGCCGAAACCGCAGGGCCGGAGTGGTAGCCCAGGTTCACCGCGCCCAGGGCCTGGTGTTCGACCACCCCCGGGGCAGCACGATGGACGCAGATGAAGCAGAGCCCGCCGAGCAGGTGCAAAGAATCCGGCAGCAGCGGGCGCAGCGCTTGCTCCACCGCCAGGCCGTTCTGCAACAGCACCACCTTGGCCCCAGAGGCAGCGGCCTGGGCGATGAGCGGCGCCATTTCGGCATTGCTGGTGGTCTTGGCCCCCACCAGCAGCCAGTCGCAGGGCGGCATCTCGGCGGCACTATGCCAGGCCTGCACCGGGTGCAGGTGCAAACGGCCATGCACGGCGCTATCGATTTGCAATCCTTGCTCCCGCACTGCCGGGTACTCGCTGCGCAGCAGGAAATGCACGTCATGCCCCGCCTTGGCCAGCATCAGGCCGTAGAAACCGCCGATGGCACCGGTGCCGATGATGCCAATGCGCGGGCGTTGCTGATCCGGCATCAGGGAAGCTCCTCGGGATCACGGCGTAGGGCCTGCAGCAGTGCGGCTGCCAGCTCGGGCAGGCGCAGCGGGGTGTGCAGTGCGCCAAGAAACTGGCCATCGCGGATCAGAAACAGGCTGGGCAGGTGGAAGACGCCGTAGCGCTCGACCAGACCGCCATTGTGGCCGGCATCCACCCAGCACAGGCGCTCGACAGCCAGCGGCATCGCGGGCAACTCGCGGCGCGCCCAGCGGCAACTGGCACAGCCCATGCTAGTGAATATGAGCAAGGAGCGGCCCGCCAGGTCCAGCAACCGGCGGTCGGCATCCAGGTCGGTCAGTTCCAGACTGGGGACTATACTGTTCATGACTGATGTCAAAGGGATGGCATCCGGAGTAGTCGAAATGCGTCGTTTTCTGCGTCACCCGAGCGACATGCCGGTGGAGCTGGTCCAGCGCAAGCACGCCTTTCTGCCGAAACAGAGGCTGAACAATATCAGCCTGGGTGGGGTCGCGTGCAATTGCAGCAAGGGTTTCCGCAAGGGCACCGCCGTCGAGCTGCGCATCCCCCTGCTCGGCGAGCAGGCCCGTTATCCGGGCGTGGTGGCCTGGTGTCGCAGGCAGCTGGACAATTACCTGGTCGGCATCGCCTTCATCGACGAGGACACCCTGTTTCGCGCCCGCATGGTCGAGCAGGTCTGCCAGATTGAGCACTATCGCCACCAGCGCGAGGAGGAGCTGGGCAGGCCACTGGAGGTGGAAACCATCGCCCGCGAATGGATCACCCTGCACGCCGCCGAGTTCCCCAGCACGCAAATCCACTAGCACCGGCGAGTTTCGGCCATTGTCTAGACGGCCTGGAACGCGTTAAGGTTCCTGTCCCCCGCTGCGCCCCATGATTCCGCCTGAAGAGGCGCTCGGCTCCCGTGACCTGACGAGTACCACGATGGCTGATTTACCGATTGACGATCTCAACGTTTCATCCAATGAAACCCTGATCACCCCGGCGCAGCTCAAGCGCGAAATCCCCCTCACCGAAGCCGCCCAGCGCACCGTCGCCCATGGCCGCCAGGTGATCCGCGACATTCTCGACGGCAAGGATCACCGCCTGTTCGTGGTGGTCGGCCCCTGCTCCATCCACGACATCAAGGCCGCCCACGAATACGCCGAGCGCCTCAAGGTGCTGGCTGCCGAGGTGTCCGACAGCCTGTTCCTGGTGATGCGCGTGTACTTCGAGAAGCCGCGCACCACCGTGGGCTGGAAAGGCCTGATCAACGACCCCTACCTGGACGACTCGTTCAAGATCCAGGACGGTCTGCACATCGGTCGCCAGCTGCTGCGCGACCTGGCCGAGATGGGCCTGCCGACCGCCACCGAGGCGCTCGACCCGATCTCCCCGCAGTACCTGCAGGACCTGATCAGCTGGTCGGCCATCGGCGCGCGCACCACCGAATCCCAGACCCACCGCGAGATGGCCTCGGGTCTGTCCTCCGCCGTGGGCTTCAAGAACGGCACCGACGGCGGCCTGACCGTGGCGATCAACGCCCTGCAATCGGTATCCAGCCCGCACCGTTTCCTCGGCATCAACCAGGAAGGCGGCGTCTCCATCGTCACCACCAAGGGCAATGCCTACGGCCATGTGGTGCTGCGCGGCGGCAACGGCAAGCCGAACTACGACTCGGTCAGCGTGGCCATCTGCGAACAGGAACTGAGCAAGGCCAAGATCCGCCCGAACATCATGGTCGACTGCAGCCACGCCAACTCCAACAAGGACCCGGCCCTGCAGCCGCTGGTCATGGAGAACGTCGCCAATCAGATCCTCGAGGGCAACAACTCGATCGTCGGCCTGATGGTGGAGAGCCACCTGGGCTGGGGCAACCAGGCGATTCCGAAGGACCTCAGCGATCTCAAGTACGGCGTCTCCATCACCGATGCCTGCATTGACTGGGACACCACCGAGAAGACCCTGCGCAGCATGCATGCCAAGCTCAAGGACGTGCTGCCCAAGCGCCAGCGCGGCTGATCCGCGGCAGAAACGAAAACGCCGGGCAATGCCCGGCGTTTTTCTGTGCGCCTGCGCTCAGTGCTTGAGCTGCTGGCGCTGGCGGCGCTCCAGATAGCGCTCCACATAGGAGCAGGACGGAATGACCGTGTAGCCCATGGCCTCGGCATACTCCAGCGCCTGCTGGGTCAGTGCCGCCGCGATACCACGCCCGCGCAGAGCGTTGGGCACGAAGGTCCGATAGATGTCGAGCGTCTGCTTGCCCAGATCCATGTAGGCCAGATAGGCGCGGTGGCCGTCGATGACAGCCTCGAACTGATGACCCGCCTGGTCATGGTGGATGGACAACCCCTCGCTCATTTCATCTCCTCGTCAGGTTCTAGAGCAGAACCCTTACCTTATCGATCTTTTTCAGACGAAGAAACATCTCGGCAGATCCCGAACCGAATTGCACGCTCAGGAAGGCCCTGCCGTTCTCCACCTTGTGCAGCACCCCCTGATAGTAGGTGCCGTCATGCGTAATGAACTGTAGCCGCTTGCCTGCGTGACCGGGTAGGCTCGCCACACTGACGAACTCGTATCGCGGCCCCACATCTTCCTGCTCTTGCTCTTGCGCACGCACCAGCTCGTCCGGCTCAGGTGCAGCGACCGCCTGGGGATCGACCCAGGAAAACGCCAGAGGTTCCACCGCCTGCTGATTGATCAGCAGCACCGGACGCAGCATCGCGATCACGTCCTTGGGCTCGAAAAACTGCAAGCCGTTCCAGGCAACGCCCTCGGTCGGCAGAAGCTCCATGCGTAACGCCTGGGGATCGCGGTAGTACCCCTTGAGCGACTCCAGCAACGCCGGATCCAGGGCGATACGCTGTGCACGCAGCGCTCCATCCAGATGATCGACGGAAGTCTGCAGGTACTCCTCCGCCGACTGCCCAAGCTTGCCGGCGCAGTAATCGTTGACCTTGCGCTGATACTGGTTGTCATTGATCTCCAGGGTGATCGACGCAATCCGTGGTGGGTTCACCCGCAGGTCGCCCGGCTTCTCCGACATGTTAGCCAGGGCAAAGCTGACGCGATAGTCGCCCATGTCGCGGGTGTCGGCATTCAGGGTGAAGGTCAACTTCTGCGCGCCGGGCTGGAACAGGTAGGAGAACTGGCCATCGGTTTCCAGGGTGCGATAGCCCATTTCCAGCAACTCATCGACACCGATCTGCCTGGAGCTGCCGCAGGCGACACTGCTGATGGCCGCCTGCAGGTCCGGCTGCTGCGGAGCCTGGTGGATCATTTCCATGAACGGGCCATGCACATCCAGTTCGAACCCACGGATGTTGACGGCCATCTGTTCGGGGAACTTGCCCTGCTCCAGGCGTTCCTTGAAGGACAGCAGATCCCTGAGCCCCTTGAACTGCAGTTCGGCATGGGCAATGCGGAACTGATCGCGAAACATGGGGATGTCCACCCGGATACCCTCGATGCCGACCCGGCCATCGAAGGATGAGGTGATGCCCTCGTAGCTCATCCGCATCATCGGCGCCATCTGTTCGATCGCCTCGTTCATGATGGAACGCACCGAGAGCCACAATGAGACCTTGATCAACACGGCCACGGCCAAAACGGCCAACAGACCCCACTTGATGAGTTTCGACATCCGTACTTCCTTGAACTGCCCGGGAATTGCATCCTGCCGGATACGACAACACTGATCTTAACAACTGCCCGGACGCCAGACCATGCATCCGATATGCACTGCCGTTCCACATGAAGTGTCGCGCCAGAGGCTCTTTGAAAGAGCGAACTGTATGTTTTTTAAACAAAAAAGAGTCAAACTTGAACAGACCGAAAAAATTTTTGCTTCGCTTGCCTCAGGTCGGTTTACTTACTAAAAGTAATGGGTAGTATGTAGCCCGGCTAATTTCCCACGCTCGGGAAATTGCTTTTCATGGAAAGTCCACCTTAAGGGGAACACGATGAACAACGTTCTGAAATTCTCTGCTCTGGCCCTGGCCGCCGTTCTGGCTACCGGTTGCAGCAGCATGTCCAAAGAAACCGAAGCCCGTCTGACCGCTACCGAAGACGCCGCTGCCCGCGCTCAGGCTCGTGCTGACGAAGCCTACCGCAAGGCTGACGAAGCTCTGGCTGCTGCTCAGAAGGCTCAGCAGACCGCTGACGAAGCCAACGAGCGCGCTCTGCGCATGCTGGAAAAAGCCAGCCGCAAGTAATACTTGCCGAGGCTTTGAAGAAGCCGACCCGGTTCGCCGGGTCGGCTTTTTTAATGCCCGCGATTATTGCGCACAACAAAAAGCCCGCGAGGCTCTCGCCTGGCGGGCTTCCGCAATGAGCCGGTCAGATTTCCAGCGGCACGCTGTCCTGGCTGGCCACGGCCTCCTGGGGCTGGGCGATCTCGATCGGCATGCCGTCCTCGGAAGCCACCACCTCACGCACCATTTCCCAGTCCAGACGCATGCTGGCGCCGAGCTGCTCGTTCTTCAGCAGGGCGTTGATCACCGCGGCATGCTTGTCCACCACGGACGGCTCCTCGCTGTCGCTCAGGGGCGCATGCGCCTCCAGGTAAACCTTGCCGCCACTCACGCCGAACTTGTAGGGCTCATTGATGATGCGCACCTTGGTGCCCACCGGCGCCATCTTGGCCAGTTCCAGCACGTTGTGGTTGAGCATGCGGAAGCAGCCGTGACTGACTCGCATGCCGATGCCGAACTTCTTGTTCGAACCATGGATGAGGTAGCCCGGCGTGCCCAGGTTGAACTTGAACGGGCCCAGCGGATTGTCCGGCCCCGGCGGCACGTAGGCCGGCAGCGGATCGCCGTCGGCGGCATGCTCGGCCCGGATCGAAGCCGGCGGAGTCCAGCCCGGGTTCGGCGTCTTGCCGGTGATGGTGGTGGTGGCGATGGGCGAGCCCCAGCCTTCGCGGCCGATACCCAGCGGGAAGGTGTGCACCACGTTCTGCCCTTTCGGGAAGTAGTACATGCGGTATTCGGCCAGGTTGATGACGATACCTTCGCGCGGCCCCGGCGGCAGGATGTAGCGGGTCGGCAGGATGATTTCGGCACCCTCGCCCGGCAGCCAGGGATCGACGCCCGGGTTGGCGGCGACCATCTCCAGATATCCCAGATCGTTGGCGGTTCCCAGGTCGGCGAACGTATCCTCGTACTTGGCCTTGATCACCTGGATCTGACCGACGATGTCTTCGCCGGGGGGCGGCAGAGGGAGTTCGAGGGCGGCGACGGGGCCGGCCACGATCAGGCTGGCGAGGCTCAGGGAACGGGCGAGCGGCAACATCCTTAAATCCTTGGCAAGAATGGCTGATGGAAAGACTCGGGATTGTACACCGACACCCCGCGAGCCGGGAGGGTTCAGGCGTCGGGCCACAGGAGCCGTTCGCCGCGCTTGTGCGCCTCGAGGGCGCCCTTGCAGGACGGACACAGGCGCTTGTCACGCAGGCCGTCACGATCCACGTCGCGCATCACCGGCAGTGCCGGCAGCAATCCGCCGCACAGGGTGCGATCGGCGAAACCGCCCAGTTCCAGCTGGCGCGCCACCAGATGTACCCGCGCCTCGCGGCAGGCGAACAGGTCGAGCTGCTCGTCGGGCACGATCAGTTGGTAGGCGTATAGGGACCAGGCAGGACGCGGCATTCAGGGCTCCGGGGCGGGGCCGCCACGATAGCCGAAAGCCGCCACTCGGGGAAGGCTCAGAGCAACGGCTGCAGGGTCGGCCAGACGTTGTCCAGCATCAGCGACTGAGCCGCGGCCGTGGGGTGAATGCCGTCGGACTGCATCATCCCGGCCACCCCGCCGACACCCTCGAGAAAGAAGGGCACCAGCGCCACCTTCTTATCCATCGCCAGATCGGCATAGACCTGGGCAAAGGCCTGGGTGTAACGCTGGCCGTAGTTGGGTGGCAGGCGCATGCCCAGCAACAACACCCCGGCACCGGCCGCGCGGGAGGCATCCACCATGCGCGCAAGATTCTGTTGCAATTGCGCGGGCGACTGGCCACGCAGGCCATCGTTGCCGCCCAGCTCGATGATCACCAGCTGCGGTCGATGCTGCGCAAGCAGCGCCGGCAGCCGTGCGGCGCCGCCTGCGCTGGTGTCGCCGCTGATCGAGGCGTTCACCACCCGGTGCTCGAAACCGCCCTCCTGCAGGCGCTGTTGCAACAGGGCGACCCAGCCCTGGCGGGTATCCAGGCCGAAAGCGGCGCTGATACTATCCCCGACCACCAGTACGGTGCCGGCCAGTGCGCCTTGTGCCCACAGCAGCAGGGTCAGCGCACCGCTCATCCACAATGCACGCATCGGACTCTCCATGAGCGCAAGCATTCTATCTGCGCGGCACCTTATCAAAGTGGTTCCCAGCACGGAAGGCGAGCTGGCCATCCTCCACGACCTGTCCTTCGACCTGGAGCGCGGCGACAGCCTGGCCATCGTCGGCAGCTCGGGTTCGGGCAAGTCGACCCTGCTCGGCCTGCTGGCCGGCCTCGACCTGCCCAGCGCCGGCGCGGTCGAGCTGGCCGGCCACCCCTTGCAGACCCTCGACGAAGACAGCCGCGCGCGGGTGCGTGCCGAGCATGTCGGCTTCGTGTTCCAGTCCTTCCAGTTGCTGGACAACCTCAACGCGCTGGAGAACGTCATGCTGCCGCTGGAGCTGGAAGGCCGCGGCGATGCCCGCCAGCGTGCCGCCTCGCTGCTGGAACGGGTCGGCCTGGGCCAGCGCTTCGGCCACTATCCTCGGCAACTATCCGGCGGCGAGCAGCAGCGCGTGGCCATCGCGCGCGCCTTCGCTGCCGAGCCGGCGATCCTGTTCGCCGACGAGCCGACCGGCAACCTCGACAGCCACACCGGCGAGCGCATCAGCGACCTGTTGTTCGAGCTCAACCAGGAGCGCGGCACCACGCTGGTGCTGGTCACCCATGACGAGCGTCTGGCCCATCGCTGCCGGCGCCTGATCCGCCTGGAAGCCGGGCGCCTGGTCGACAGCGTGGAGCCCTGATCGATGTTTGCCCGCCTGTTCGTCCTGGCCTGGCGCCAACTGCTGCGCGACGCCCGCGCCGGCGAGTTGCGCGTGCTGTTTTTCGCCCTGCTGGTGGCGGTGGCCGCCAGCACCGCCATCGGCTACTTCGGCGCCCGCCTCAATGGTGCCATGCTGCTGCGAGCCACCGAATTCCTCGGCGCCGACCTGGTCCTCAATGGCAGCGCACCGGCGACGCCGGAGCAGGTGGAGAGCGGGCGACGCCTGGGCCTGGAGCTCGCCCGGGTGGTCGAATTCTCCAGCGTGATCGCCGGCGACCAGGGCATCCAGCTGGCCAGCGTCAAGGCCGCCGGCGATGGCTACCCGCTGCGCGGCGAGCTGAAGAGCGCGGCGCAACCCTATGCGGCGGAGGAAAGCGGTCCCGGCCCGCGCCCGGGCGAGGCCTGGGCCGAAGCGCGGCTGTTCGCTGCACTGAACCTCGAAGTCGGTGACCGTATCGAGGTCGGCAACCTGAGCCTGCGGCTGACCCGCGTGCTGACCCACGAGCCGGATCGCGCCGGCGACTTCTACAGCCTCACCCCGCGCGTGCTGATGCACCTGGACGACCTGGATGCCACCGGCGTGGTGCAACCGGGCAGCCGGGTGCGCTACCGCGAGCTGTGGCGCGGCGATGGCGAGGCGCTAGCCCGCTACCGGCAGACGGTGGAACAGACGCTGGCCGCCCATCAGCGCCTGGAGGATGCCCGCGACGGCAACCGGCAGATCGGTGGCGCCCTGGGCCGCGCCGAACGCTACCTGAACCTGGCCAGCCTGGCCGCCGTGCTGCTCGCCGGCGTCGCCGTTGCCCTCTCCGCCGCACGCTTCGCGGCGCGCCGCTTCGATGCCAGCGCCCTGCTGCGCTGCCTGGGCCTGTCGCGGCGCGAGGCCCTCGGGCTGTTCGCCCTGCAACTGGCCATGCTCGGCCTGCTTGCCAGCCTGCTCGGCGCCCTGCTCGGCTGGATCTGCCAACTGGTGCTGTTCAAGTTGCTGCAGGGCTTGCTGCCACCGGGCGTGCCGCCGGGCGGGCTGCTGTCGGCGCTGGCGGGGATCGCCACCGGCCTGGTGGCCCTGGCCGGCTTCGCCCTGCCGCCGCTGGCCGCCCTCGGCCGCGTGCCGCCGCTGCGGGTACTGCGCCGCGACCTGCTGCCGGTGCCGCCCAGCTCCTGGCTGGTGTACGGCGCCGCCCTGCTGGCGCTGGGCCTGATCATGTGGCGCCTGAGCCTGGACCTGAAGCTGACCCTCGGCCTGCTCGGCGGCGGCCTGCTCGCCACCCTGCTGCTGGGCGGCGCCCTGCTGCTCGGCCTCAACGCCCTGCGCCGCCTGCTGGCCCGTGCCGCCCTGCCCTGGCGCCTCGGCCTCGGCCAACTGCTGCGCCATCCGTTGGCGGCCGCCGGCCAGTCGCTGGCCTTCGGCCTGATCCTGCTGGCCATGGCGCTGATCGCCCTGCTGCGTGGCGAACTGCTCGACACCTGGCAGGAGCAGCTCCCCGAGCAGGCGCCCAACCATTTCGCCCTCAACGTGCTGCCGGCCGAGAAGGATGCCTTCGCCGCCCGCCTCGCCGAGCTGTCGCCACAACCGGCGCCGCTCTACCCGATAGTCGCCGGGCGCCTGACGCTGATCAACGGCGAACCGGTTAAGTCCATCGTCAGCAAGGACAGCCAGGGCGAGCGTGCCATCCAGCGCGACCTCAGCCTGACCTGGGCCGCCGAGCTGCCAGAGGGCAACCAGTTGCTGGCCGGCCAGTGGTGGCAGGCCGGCACGCCCGGCGGACTGCCCGGCGTTTCGGTAGAGTCCAAGCTGGCCGAGAGCCTCGGCCTGCAACTTGGCGACCGCCTGACCTTCAGCGTGGGCGGCCTCGAGCGCGAGACCAGGGTCGCCAGCCTGCGCGAGGTGGACTGGGACAGCTTCCAGCCGAACTTCTACATGATCTTCGAACCCCAGACCCTCCAGGACCTGCCCGCCACCTACCTGACCAGCTTCTACCTGCCGCCGCACAGCGAGCGGCAGCTGGTGGAGCTGTCGCGCCAGTTCCCGGCCGTCACCCTGCTGCAGGTCGAGGCGCTGCTGGAGCAGCTGCGCAGCATCATGGCCCAGGTCAGCCTGGCGGTGGAGTACGTGCTGCTGTTCGTTCTCGCCGCCGGCCTGGCGGTGCTGTTCGCCGGGCTGCAGGCGACCCTCGACGAACGCCTGCGCCAGGGTGCCCTGCTGCGCGCCCTGGGCGCCGAGCGCCGCCTGTTGCTGCGCGCCCGTCGTGCCGAGTTCGGCCTGCTCGGCGCCGGCAGTGGGCTGCTGGCGGCGCTCGGCTGCGAGCTGGTCAGCTTCCTGCTTTATCGCTATGCGCTGGAGCTGCAATGGCAGCCGCACCCCTGGCTGCTGCTGTTGCCGCTGATCGGCGCCCTGCTGGTCGGCAGCGCCGGCGTCTGGGGCACGCGCAGGGCGCTGAACGCCTCGCCGCTGACGGTGCTGCGCGAAGTCTGAGCTTGTAGAATCGCCCGACCTCAATACTTCACGAGCATCATGAGCCGTTATCGACCGCCCCGCACCGCCGGCACCCCGCTGATCACCCCCGAAGGCGAGGCGCGCCTGCGCGCCGAACTGCACGAGCTGTGGCACGTGCGCCGGCCCCAGGTGACCCAGGCGGTCAGCGAGGCCGCCGCCCTTGGCGACCGTTCGGAAAATGCCGAGTACATCTACGGCAAGAAGATGCTGCGCGAGATCGACAGCCGCGTGCGCTTCCTCACCAAGCGCCTGGAAAACCTCAAGGTGGTCGACGCCCGTCCGGCCGACCCGGGCAAGGTCTACTTCGGCGCCTGGGTGACCCTGGAGGACGAGGATGGCGGCGAGTCGCGCTACCGCATCGTCGGCCCCGACGAACTGGATCTCAAGCAGGGACTGATCAGCATCGATTCGCCGCTGGCCCGCGCTCTGGTGGGCAAGGCGCTGGATGCCGAAGTGCGCGTGCACACGCCCGGCGGCGAGCAGGCGTTCTACATCACCGCCATCGACTACCCGGATTTCAGCGCAGGCTGATCAACCCCTGGCGGGCCACACGCACCAGTTCTCCGATCAGCGCGCCGCTCACCGGGCGCGCCTCGGCGCCGACCACCACCAGATCGAAGGCATCGGCAGGCAGGCGCGCCAGCTCCTGCGCCTCGGCGCCGGAGAAGCGGATCAGGAAGTTGCGGGCGCCCGGCCAGTGCTTGGGCCAGCCTTCCAGGCCCTTGAGCAGGCGCGCCTGATGACTGCCGACCAGCAACACATGCGGGTGGCGATTGACCGTCGTACGCGGCAGGGGGGAAAAATGCAGATGGGTGCGTGGGCAACTCATGGGTGCAGTCTCGGCCTCATAGTCCCGCCGGACTGCGGTGGGAGGCGACACCGGCCAGCGCTTTAGCGGTATTCGCCCAACCGGGCGGCGCCCCGCAAGTTGCTCTTAAATCGGCGCCATGAGGTGCGATCCTAGGAATGCCGCCCAGTGCTGTCAAGGTGAAGCCATGCCGGATACGAGCCTCAGACTGTTCTTCGCCCTACCCTGTCCGGCGGCCGTCGCCAGGCGCCTGGACACCTGGCGCCTGGCCCAGGGCTTTTCCGGGGTGCCCACCGCACGGGGCAACCTGCACCTGACCCTGGCCTTTCTCGGCCAGCGGCCAGCCAGCATGCTGCCCCTGCTGGAGCAGCTGCCGCCACTCCTGCCACTGCCCCAGCTGGGCTTCGACCTGAGCCTGGATCGCCTGCAGTGCTGGCCCGGCGGCCTGCTCCATCTGGCGCCGAGCCAGCCACCCGCGGCCCTGCTGGAACTGGTGCGCGGCCTGAACGAGCAGCTGGCCCTGGCCGGGCTGCCCACGGAGTCGCGCCCCTATCGCCCGCACCTGACCTTGGCACGCCGCAGCCGCATGCCCTGCGCCGCGATACCCGCCACCTTTTCCTGGCGGGTCGAGGAATTGCGCCTGTACCGCTCGCTCGACGGTCGCTATCAGGCGCTGTGCCGCTGGCCACTGGGAAGCGTGCAGGAGCAGTGAGCGCAGTGGGCTGGCAGGCGGCAAGCCAGGTCCCACAGGGGCGTCGAGAAACGCTCCTGTTTCCCTCGGTAACATCCCCTAGGTGATAACAGAACCCTTGCCGCCGCTGGCTTTCGTCACAAACGCCCGTTTAGAGCCTTTGTTCTAATCCACCTCGTTCCTGGCACAGATCCTGCCCCACCGAGCCTGCTGAAGTACCGGCCCGGGAAGCGCCGGATGGCTGGATGCAAGGATGGATCAGTGCCCAACCCTTCGCTCGAGAGCAAAACATGAATAACAAGAAAACCCTGCTCGCCCTCTGCATCGGCAGCAGCCTGCTGCTGTCCGGCACAGCCGAAGCCGGCCTGTTCGGCTCCACCGGCTACACCAAGACCAAGTACCCGATCGTCCTGACCCACGGCATGCTCGGCTTCGACAGCATCCTCGGCGTCGACTACTGGTACGGCATCCCGTCCTCGCTGCGCTCCGACGGCGCCAGCGTCTACATCACCGAAGTCAGCCAGCTCAACACCTCCGAGCTGCGCGGCGAGGAACTGCTGGAGCAGGTGGAAGAGATCGCCGCCATCAGCGGCAAGGGCAAGGTCAACCTGGTCGGCCACAGCCATGGCGGCCCGACCATCCGCTACGTGGCCGCCGTACGCCCGGACCTGGTGGCCTCGGTGACCAGCGTCGGCGCCCCGCACAAGGGCTCGGACACCGCCGACTTCATCCGCCAGATTCCCCCGGGCTCGGCCGGTGAGGCGATAGTCGCCGGCATCGTCAACGGCCTGGGTGCGCTGATCAACTTCCTCTCCGGCAGCTCCAGCACCAGCCCGCAGAACGCCCTGGGCGCCCTCGAATCGCTCAACAGCCAGGGCGCCGCCGCGTTCAACGCCAAGTATCCGCAGGGCATCCCGACCAGCGCCTGCGGCGAAGGTGCCTACAAGGTCAATGGCGTCAGCTACTACTCCTGGAGCGGCACCAGCCCGCTGACCAATGTGCTCGACGTCAGCGACCTGCTGATGGGCGCCAGCTCGCTGACCTTCGACGAGCCCAACGACGGCCTGGTCGGGCGCTGCAGCTCGCACCTGGGCAAGGTAATCCGCGACAACTACCGGATGAACCACCTCGACGAGGTCAACCAGACCTTCGGCCTGACCAGCCTGTTCGAGACCGATCCGGTCACCGTGTACCGCCAGCAGGCCAACCGCCTCAAACTGGCCGGCCTCTGAGCCATGGATCGGGGCCCACAGGGCCCCGATGTTTTCCCCCGCCGAGTCTCGCCGTGAACAAAGCCTTGCTTCTGGCCGTTCCCCTGCTGATCGGGGCCGGCATCGCCGTCACCCTCGCCCTCAACCCACTGACTCCAGCACCCAGCCCAGCGGCGCTATCGACTGCGCCTGGCGCACCGCTGCCGTCGCCAGCGCTGCAGCAAACCCTCGACGACGCACCTGCAGCACCGCCCCTGGCTGCCGAAATCGCACCCCTGCCACCCTCCTTCGCCGGAACCCAGGTGGATGGCCAGTTCCGCCTCGATGCGGCCGGCAACCTGCTGATCGAGCGGGATATCCGGCGCATCTTCGACTACTTCCTCAGCGCCTATGGCGAGGACAGCCTCACAGCCACCATCGAGCGCCTACAGGCCTATGTCCGCAGCCAGCTCGACGAGCCGGCCGAAAGCCAGGCCCTGGCGCTGCTGGAGCAGTACCTGGAATACAAGCGCCAACTGGTGCAACTGGAGAAGGACCTGCCGCAGATGGCCAGCCTGGATGCCCTGCGCCAGCGCGAGCAGGCGGTGCAGAGCCTGCGTGCCAGCCTGTTCAGCGCCGAAACGCACCAGGCCTTCTTCGCCGAGGAAGAGGCCTACAACGGCTTCACCCTGCAGCGCCTGGCGATCCGTCACGACCAGACGCTGGACGACCGGCAGAAGGCCGAGGCGCTCGACCGCCTGCGTGCCGGCCTGCCGGAGGAGCTACAGGCAGTGCTGGCCCCGCAGCTGCAAGCCGAGCTGCGCCAGCAGACCGCAGCCCTGCAGGCCCAGGGCGCCAGCGCCGCGCAAATCCAGCAGCTGCGCCTGCAACTGGTCGGCGCCGAGGCCACCGCGCGCCTGGAAGCGCTGGACCAGCAGCGCCAGCAATGGCGCCAGCGCCTCGCCGACTACCGTCGGGAAAAGGCCAGGGTGCTGGCCAACGACGGCTTGAGCGAAAGTGACAAACAGGCAGCAATTGCCGAACTGGCCGCGCAGCGCTTCGACGACAGCGAGCGCCTGCGCCTGGAAGCAGCTGAACAGCTGGCGCAGAGCCGGGAGGAGACACCCTGAATGCAAAAAGGCCCGCTTTCGCGGGCCTTGTCTCCGTGCAACCGTCTCAGCCGGCGATGCGGCGATCCAGCGACAGCTTGCCGGCGCCCTCGACCATCAGCGCCGCGCTGATCACGGCGAGGATCATGGCGTACTCGTAGCCGTTGTTGGCCATGAAGAAGCCATTGGCCCAGTGCACGGCGAATACCGCCACCAGCATGGATACCAGCAGGGACAGTGCCGCCGGGCGGACCAGCAGGCCGACCACCAGGGCCAGGCCGCCGAAGAACTCGGCGCTACCGGCAAGCAGAGCCATCAGGTAGCCGGGGGTGATGCCGATGCTCTCCATCCACTGGCCCACACCTTCCAGGCCGTAGCCGCCGAACCAGCCGAACAGCTTCTGCGCTCCATGGGCGGCGAAGGTCAGGCCGGTGACGACACGCAGCAGGGTGATGCCATAGCCGGCGTTGGTGGACATCAGGGTCTTGATCAGGTTGTTCATGTGCCAGTTCCTTGTGAGGGGGTGTGTGCTGTTGGTGAGGCACATACTATTCGAATTAAGCGATATTGAAAGCGCAATTTTGCGCATATTAAAATCAATTAATTCGATCAGTCTTTGACACTGAGCTTCTGCTTGCGGGGCTCCAGCAGAAAGCGCTCGCGGTCATAAGCAAGGTAGTACTTATTCACGCTGTTGACATAGCTGACCACGCCCATGCCGATCTGCTCCAGCGCCACACGCTCCACCTGGAAGAACCACTGGTTGGCATTCAGCCCACGTCGCCGCGCCTCGGCGCGCAGTCCCTGGACCCGCTGCGGCCCCATGTTGTAAGCGGCCAGGACGAAGGCCATGCGCTCGCTCTCGGCGATCTGCCGGCTGGAGAAGAACTCGCGGCGAATCCACGCCATGTAGCGGGTCGCGGCCAGCACGTTGTTGTCCAGCGCGTGGATATTGCCGACGCCGACGCTGCGCGCCGCTGCGGGGGTGATCTGCATCAGCCCGGTAGCGCCGGAGGCGCCGCGCGCGGCCGGGTTGAGGGTGGACTCCTTGTAGGCCACCGCCGCCAGCTGCAGCCAGTCCAGGTTCTGCTGCGCACCGTGCTTCTGCAACACCGCGCGCACTCGCTCCAGACGCTGCCGGTCGGCCTGGGCCAACGGATTGCGCACCTTGTAGGAGCGCCGATAGACACGCTGCAGGGTGGAGTCCTGATCGCCCGGCGTGCGGTAACCCTCGAGGAAACGGTCGATGCTGGCGCGCAGCATGGGCGACTCGCGGCGCACGAACCAGCTCATGTCGCCCCCGGCGCCCACCACCAGGTGGCGCTCGATGCGCAGGCGCGGCATCACCTTGCGCCAGCGCTCGGCAATCGGCAACTCCACCGCCGTCCAGGGGTAGATGCCGGCCTGCACCATCTCCAGCACGTCCTCGACGGCCAGGCTGGGATCGGCCCATTCCACCACCACCGGCGGCTTGCCCTGTTGCGCCAGCTGCTGGTTGACCTCGCGCAGGGCATCGGCGACGGCGCTGCCCATCGGCAGGGTCAGGCTGCGCCCGGACATGTCCGCGAGCCTCTTGTAGTGGCGGTTGCGCAGGTTGCCGACCACCACCAGCGGTACGTCGCGGCGGATCGCCGTGCTGGCGCTGATACCGAGGCCCGGATGGGCATCGAGCAGTTCACCGGGCGCCACCAGGTCGCCCTCGCCCTTCTGCAGGGCGGCCACCAGCTGGTCCTTGGCCTTGGGGATGAGTTTCAGGCGCAGCTCACGACCATCGCGCGCGGTACGGTTGAGGTACTGCTCGAAGGCGCGCAGGCGCTGGTATTCGATGCCGATGGCCTGGCCCTTGATCTCGCCGGAGCTGTTGCGGCTCTGGTTGACCAGCACGCGCAGCTCGCCGCTCTTGCGGATCTGCGCCAGGTCGCGCTGGCTCGTGGCCTGCGGCAGGTTGCCGCCGAGGCCGCTCAGGCGCGCATGGGCCGGCAGGACTGCCAGGCAGCAGAGCAGCAGGAGCAGCGCTCGCGTCATCGGACCTCCGGGTGGTGCCGGGTCAAGGAACGACCCGGCCGACTGAGAGCATCCCGGCGACGGATGGTTCCATCGCGAGGGGCGCGGAGGTTGTCACAGCGACCGTCAATCTGCCAGCCCGAGCTGGTAATAAACATTAACAAGCATACATAACCACCTGTAATTACTTGGTTTATTACATAAAGCAAGGCTCTGCTATGCTGCCCCGCTCGGCTTGCGAGGTAGCACCATGCAACTCATCGACATCGGCGTCAACCTGACCCATCCCAGCCTGGCCCGAGAACGCCAGGCGGTGCTCGAACGCGCCCGGGCGGCCGGCGTGTGCCAGCTGGTGCTGACCGGCACCAGCCTGGAAGAGAGCGAGCAGGCCCTGGATTTCTGCCGCGAACTGGACGCCAGCGGCCGCCAGCTGTTCAGTACCGCCGGCGTGCACCCGCATGACGCCAGCCAGTGGAACGCCGACAGCGCGCGCCAGCTGCGCGCCCTGCTGGCCGAGGCACCGGTGCGCGCCGTGGGCGAATGCGGGCTGGACTTCAACCGCGACTTCTCGCCGCGCCCGCAGCAGGAAAAGGCCCTGGAGGAACAGCTGGAGCTGGCCGTGGAGCTGCAGCTGCCGGTGTTCCTCCACGAACGCGAGGCCGGCGAACGCCTCACCGCCATCCTGCGGCAGTTCCGCGATCGGCTGCCGGCCGCCGTGGTGCACTGTTTCACCGGCGACAAGGCGACCCTCTATGGCTACCTCGACCTCGACCTGCATATCGGCATCACCGGCTGGATCTGCGACGAGCGCCGCGGCACCCACCTGCATCCGCTGATGCGCGACATTCCGGCCGGGCGCCTGATGCTGGAGAGCGACGCGCCCTACCTGCTCCCGCGCAGCCTGCGGCCCAAGCCGAAGAGCGGCCACAACGAGCCGGCCTTCCTCACCGAGGTGCTGCGCGAAGTGGCGCTGCACCGCGGCGAGAGCCAGGCCGCGCTGGCGGCGCACAGCAGCGCCGCGGCACGGGCCTTCTTCGGCCTCCCCGAGCTCTAGTCGAAGACGGTGGTGGTCTGCCGGCTCAGCGCCAGCAGCTGGCCATCGGCGGTCCACAGCCGCGCGGCGATGTGCCCATAGCCGTCGAGCGCATGCTCGATCTCGGCCTGGTACAGGCACCAGTCATGGGTGGTCAGGCTGGGGATCGGGTGGACGAACTCGATGGTCCAGGTCAGCGAGCTGCCCGGCGCCGGCTTGCTCAGGTGCGCCAGCACGGCCGGCGGCCAGGCGTCGACCAGGGCCAGCAGGTGGGCCTCGTTCACCCTGTCATAGCTGACGTCGCTGCGCAGGCGTACCCAGCCGCCCATGTGGCGCGCCGGGGTGTTGCTGAACGGCATGCCGCCCTGCCCCCAGCGCATGGCCAGGAAACGGGTGAACTCCGGCGTCACACCGGCCACGTAAGGTAGCTCGGGGCACTCCTCCACCGCCTTCATGGCCGGCGCCGGCTCGGCCTCGACGCGCACTGCGGACTGCCGCGAGGCGCCGAAGCTGCCCTGGGCCAGGGCCACCACCGCGCCATTCTGCACGGCGCGACCGAGCACCTGGCTGACCGACTTGCCCTCGCGCAGCACTTCCACCTCGAACGCCACCGGCTCGCCCATCAGCAGCGGCCCGACGAAGGTGATGGACAGCGAGCGCACCGGCCGCCCGGCCGGCACCCTGAGACGCATGGCCTCGTAGACCATGGCCGCCACCAGGCCGCCGAAAGTGGCGCGGCCCTGGCCCCACAGGCCCGGAACGACGACATGCTGCGGGTGGGTGTGTACTGCGTGGATCAGTTCAGCGAAAGTCATGCGCAATCTCCTGTCATGCACGCTGAAGCTTAGAGAAAAGCGCGCCACTGCGGGAGTGACTGGCTGGCCAATCGAGCGCCCATATCGGCGCCCATTCAGCGCAGCGCAAAGTGCGCGAGCAATTCCTGCAGGGCCTGGTCGGCGGCCTGCTCGGCCAGCTGCAGGGATTCACTCCAGGCGGCAGCACAGGGGCGCAGGTCCGCCTCGACCTGCAGGCGCTGCAGCCACTGCCAGTGGTCGTGCCAGTCACCCAGCGCGCCCTGCGCGGTGCGCAGCGCGCGCAATGCCTCCTCGGCGAGTCCGGCCTGGTGCGGCCAGGCTTCGGCGCAATAGCGCAGGCGCTTGATCAGCAGGCGCAGGCGGTGACGGTCATGGGCCGGATCGCGCAGCGCCTGCGCCAGCGCCTCGGTCTGGCGCTCCATGTAGCGCGCCACGGTCCTGCCCCGGGCCCTCCACTCATTGGTTTGCCGCGCCTGGCGGCAGTCCTCCGGCCAGTCATCGAGCAGGATCGTCAGGCGTCGCAGCGCCAGCCCACCCAGCAACCCGGGCAGGCCGGCGGCGAGCTGGCTGCGGCGGGCACGGGCCGCTCCGGGCAGCCCCCGGCTCTCCAGCTCCAGCGCCAGCACCTGCAGATCGCGCAACGGGCCGCTGGCCTGGCCCAGCGCGGCGGCGGCCCGCTCCAGGGCGGCGCACAGCGGCTCGCGGCGCAGCGGCCGCAACAGGCTGCGCAGACGCCGCAGGGTGATGCGCAGGTCATGCAGGGCCTCGGCATCGGTCTGCTCGCGCAGACGCGCCAGGCAGGCATACAAGCGCACTTGCTGGACGATCACCTGCTCGAACAGCACCTGCTGGAACTGACTCATCTCTGATCCTCCGTGGCCGGTCGTGCTCGCCAGGGTAACTCGCGGCGCAGGCGCCGCAGCAGGCGGCGCATGTCCTCCGGCGCCGCGGCTGCGCCGGCGTAGCGCTGGGCCTCGAAGGCCGCAGCGAAGGCGGCGATCAGTTCGCCCTGCTGCGGCAGGGCTTGCGCCGCCCGGGCGGCGAAAGCCCGCACGCCCTCGCCCGGTGCACGATGCAGGCCGTGCCGGCGCAACAGCGTCTCGAAGCGGCGCAGCACGCGCCGCTGCGGGTCACGCTCGCGGCGCCAGGGCTTGAACAGCCAGAGTGCCAGCAGGCCAAGCAACAGGGCGCCGCCGCCGACCAGGGCCGGCACCAGGGTGTGCCACTCCAGGGTACCGAACCAGCGCTGCAACAGGCTCAGTTGCTGCTCGCCGCGGTAGCCCAGCACCCAGCGCTGCCAGTTGTGATTGATGTTGTCCCAGGCCAGGCGCAGCTGGTTGAGCCAGGCGATGTCGCGGTAGCGCAATGGCGACAGGGGCGAGCCCTCGAGGAAGCCCTCATCGCTCGCCAGGGCATCCTGGGAGCCGAGCTCGATACGCTCCGGCGCCACCTGGAAGGTCGGGTCGACGCTGACCCAGCCGCGCCCTTCCTGCCAGTACTCGACCCAGGCATGGGCATCCAGCTGGCGCACCGAGAGGTAATTGCCGGCGGCATTCAGCTCGCCGCCCTGGTAGCCGGCGACCACCCGCGCCGGAATGCCAGCGGCGCGCAGGACGAAGACCATGGCCCCGGCATAGTGGGCGCAGAAGCCCTGGCGGGTGCGGAAGAGGAACTCGTCGATGCTGTGCTCACCCACCGGCGGCGGCTTGAGGGTGTAGCCGTAGGGTTCGCGGTTGAAATGCTGCAGCAGCGCGGCGACCAGCGCCTGCGGCCGCTCGTGCTGGCGGCGCAGCTGCGCGGCCCACTCGCGGCTGCGCGGATCGCCCACGGGGGGCAGTTGCAGGGTACGCCGCGCCATATCGGCGGGCAGCACCGGCTGGCGTAGCGCCGTCGGCCAGGAGCGCGCCTCGTAGAGCAGGTTCTGCAGCACGGGGCGGCGCAGCTCCACGCGGAAGTCGTCCATCTGACTCGCTCCCGGCAGTTCGCTGAGGCCGACGTCCAGCACGAACAGCCAGGGCCTGCCGCTGGGCTGCATGACGATGCTGTATTCCAGCGCCTCGCCCTGCGGCGACCACTGCACGGCGCCGCCGCGCCGGCTGCCCGCGGACTGCGACCAGCGCCGGCCGTCGAAGTGCTCCAGGGTCAGCGCCCGCCAGTACAGCTGCTCGCGCGGCGGAATCTCCCCGTTGAAGCTGGCGCGGAAGGCCAGCGCCGGCGACCGGCTCAGCTCGGCCACGTCGGCCGGCGCCATGCTGTCGGACAGCCCGGTACTGCTCTGCTGCGGGTTGGGCAGGCTCCACAGCGGGCCCAGGCGCGGGAAGAACAGGAACAGCAGCAGCATCAGCGGCACCGCCTGCAACAACATCGAGGCCGCCAGCTTGAAGGTGGCCGCCGGGCGCTCGGCCAGGCCGCTGTGCTGCAGGCCGATCAGCGCGGCCAGCAGCGCAGTCACCGGCAGCAGGCTGTAGAGCGCGGCCAGTAGGCTGTCGTCGAACAGGTAGGCGGTGACCACCACGAAGAAGCCGAGGAAGATGAGCAGCAGGGCGTCACGCCGGCTGCGCAGCTCCACCAGCTTGATGATGAAGGCGGCCACCAGCAGCAGCACGCCGCCATCGAGGCCGATCAGGCTGCCGCGCGAGAGAAACACGGCGGCCGCCGTCGCAAGCATCAAGCCGGCCCGCTCCAGGCCGTTGGGGAAGCGCGCGCGCATGCGGTAGACCTGTATGCGCCAGCCGGCGCACAACAGCCACAGGCCGATGATCCAAGGCGGCAGGTGCAGCAGGTGCGGCAGTATCACCAGCACCTGGGCCACCAGCAGCCAGGTCAGGGCGATGCGTGGAATCGGTTGGATCGCGCTCGGCTGTCCCCTGCTCATGGCTTGCTCCCATAGAGTGCCAGGGCGCGCAGGCAGGCCTCGCGATGGGCGTCGCCATGATCCGGCGCCAGCTCGCAGCCGGGCAGACGCAGGCCATAGGCCTGCTGCCGTGCGTCCAGCTGCAGTACCCAGTAGCACAGGCGCGACAGGCGCTCCTCGGCATCACCGCCGAGGGCCTGGAAATCCAGCCACAGGTCACGCCCGGCGAGCGCGGCGAAGTCCTTGACCAGCAGCCCCTGGCCACGCGAGAAGGCCTTCCAGTGCAGGCGCCGCTTGGAGTCGCCGGGCTGGTAGCCGCGCAGCCCCTGGTAGTCGTCGGCCCCCTGGCCGCTGGCGCGAGCACCCTCCTCTTCCTCGTCGTCGCTGCCGCCGGCCGCCAGCGGCAGCTCGCCCTCCAGCGGGCGCGGATAGACCAGCACGGCCTGGTCCAGATCGACCCAGCTCCAGGCCACCAGGATGCCCAGCGGGAAATGGCTCTCCACCCGCATGCGCTCGGGCCGCAACCAGCCGCGCTTGAGCGCCGGCAGGCTCAGCTCGCACTCGCGCTGGCCACCCTGGGGGACGTCGACCTGCTGCAGCGGCTGCGGCGGCCAGCCCAGGCCGATGGCCTGGTGGGCATGCTCGACGCCCTCCAGGCGCACCTTGAAACGCGCCTGCTCGCCGACGAACACGGCGGTGCTGGCGCCGGCCTTGAGCAGCAGGCCGGCGAAATTGCGGTAGGTGTGCAGGATGGCGATCACGAATACCGCCGCCAGCAGGAAGGTCAGGCCATAGGCCAGGCTGTTCTCGTAGTTGATGGCGGCCAGCAGCATCAGCAGCAGCACCACGGCGAAGGCCGCACCGACCCGGTCGGGCATGATGAAGATGCGCCGCTGGTTCAGCTGCACCTGCGCGGCGGCCGGGATGCGCCGGGCGACCCAGCGGCGCCAGCGAGCGCGGATGCCCATCACACCGCCGCGACTTCGCGCAGCAGCCACTGCACCAGCGTGCCGCCGCCGTGGCCGGCCGGGTCGGCACGCTCGCGCAAACGGTGGCCGACCACCGCCGGTAGCACCGCCTGCACATCCTCCGGGATCACATAGTCGCGCCCTGCGAGGAAGGCCCAGGCCCGCGCCGCCGCCAGCAGCGCCAGGCTGGCGCGCGGCGACAGGCCCCAGGCGAACTGCGGCTCGCTGCGGGTGGCCTCGACCAGGCGCAGCACGTAGTCGACCAGCGCGTCGCTGGCGCGCACCTGCGGGATCAGCGCCTGGATCGCCGCCAGCTCGGCATGATCGAGGATGGGCTCCAGCCTGGGCAGCAGATCGCGCCGCGCCTCGCCGAGCAGCAACGAGCGCTCGGCGGCACGCGCCGGGTAGCCCAGCGACAGGCGCATGAGGAAGCGGTCCAGCTGCGACTCCGGCAGGGCGAAGGTACCGCCGGAGCTGACCGGGTTCTGCGTGGCGATGACGAAGAAAGGCTCCGGCAACGGCCGGGTGGCGCCCTCGATGGTCACCTGGCCCTCCTCCATGGCCTCCAAGAGCGCGCTCTGGCTCTTCGGCGTGGCGCGGTTGATCTCGTCGGCCAGCACCAACTCGGCGAAGATCGGCCCGGGATGGAAGACGAACTGCCCGCTGTCCTTGTCGAACACCGAGGTGCCGAGGATGTCGCCGGGCAGCAGGTCGGAGGTGAACTGGATGCGCTGGAAGCTCAGGCCCAGCACCCGCGCCAGGGCATGGCTGAGGGTGGTCTTGCCCATGCCGGGCAGGTCCTCGATCAACAGGTGCCCACGCGCCAGCAGGCAGGTCAGGGCCAGGCGCACCTGCGGCTCCTTGCCCAGCAGCACCTGATTGACCTCGTGCAGTACCGCATCCAGTTTCGTCAGCATCGCTCGCTCCTGTTCCAATGCGCCGATGCTACTGGGCGGCACGGGCCGGGCAAAGCGCCGCGAAACAGTTGCTCACGAAACTGTGCGACGGATCAGGACGGCCGCTGCATGCGGAATATCTCGCGGGTGCGGGTGTAGCCGCTGCCACCGAGACGACCGACCAGGTCCAGGCGCGACGCATCGATGCGCCCGTCCTCACCCAGCACGCTGTCGTCCAGATGCGCCAGCAACACTTCGGCGAAGATCAGGTGGCAGTTCGGTGCTTGCCGTGGGTAGGGCTGGATCTCCGCCACCCGGCACTCGAAGGCCACCGGCGCGCCGGCGACCCGCGGCGGTGCGACGCGCAACGAGGGCTCGCGGGCGATGCCGCAGTGCTCGAACTCGCTGACCTGCGGACCGAACAGCGCCGCCGTGGCGTTCATCGCCTCGGCCAGAGCGAAAGGCACCAGCTGGATCACCAGCTCGCCGGTGTCGCGCGCGTTGCGCAGGCTGTCCTTGAGGCTACCGTCATCACGACTGCCGACGTTGATCATCAACGTCGGCGGCTGGTCGCTGATCACCTGGAAGAAGCTGAACGGCGCCAGGTTATCGACGCCCTCGGGCGAGCGCGTGGAGACCCAGGCGATGGGCCGCGGGGTCACTGTCGCGGCCAGCCAGCGATAGGCCTCCAGCGCGCTCAGAGTGGTGAAATCGAGCAGCATCCTCAGCGCCCGGCGCGCGATTCGCGGATGTAGAAGCGTGCCTTCTCGGCATTGCGCGTGCAGCTCTCGTAGCCTTCGAATTGCTGCGAGGTCTTGGCGCCGGTCAGCAGGGTCAGCGCCTTGGAGTAACTGACGGTACCGGCGAAACCCTCGGCCTTGGCCAGATCCAGCTCGCGCCAGGCGGCATCCAGCTGGTTGGCGCAGCTGTCGCGGTAGGCGGTCTTGGCGGCGCAACCGGTAAGGGCCAGGGCCAACAGGGCAAGGGTGGCGATTCTCGTCATCTTCTCTCTCCTGGGAAACGGGTGTACGGCTTGGATACCCATGCACGGGCAAAGTGCCCGACGCAGGCGATTCTAGCAAAGCCGTCCTTGGCGCGACCGCTCTGGACGGGTATGTTCGAAGCATCTGTGGGGGATTTGGCAATGAACAAGAAAGTGGCCCTGGTGCTGGGTTCCGGCGGTGCGCGCGGTTATGCCCATATCGGCGTGATCGAGGCCCTGGAGGCGCGCGGCTACGAGATCGGCTGCATCGCCGGCTGTTCCATGGGCGCGGTGGTCGGCGGCATCTACGCAGCCGGCAAGCTACGCGAATACCGCGCATGGACCGAGAGCCTGGACTACCTTGACGTGCTGCGCCTGCTCGACGTCAGCTTCCGCCTCGGCGCCATCCGCGGCGAGAAGGTGTTCGGCAAGATCCATGAGATCGTCGGCGAGATCGATATCGAGAACCTGGCGATTCCCTACACCGCGGTCGCCACCGACCTGACCAACCAGCAGGAAATCTGGTTCCAGGAAGGCTGCCTGCACAAGGCCATGCGCGCCTCGGCAGCCATCCCCAGCCTGTTCACCCCGGTGACCCAGGGCTCGCGCATGCTGGTCGACGGCGGCCTGCTCAACCCGCTGCCCATCGTGCCGGTGGTGTCCAGCCACTGCGACCTGATCGTGGCGGTCAACCTCAACTCCCTGAACCAGAGGCAGTACAGCCTGCCGGTGATCGAACGGCCGGCGGCGTTCAAGGGCAAGATCGACCAGCTGATGGGCTCGCTCAGCGCCCGCCTGCCCTTCCTGCGCCGCGAAACCGACGAAGAAGGCGCGGACATCCACAATCCATGGATCGAACCCAAGGTGGCGCGAGACGGCGAGGACAGCGTGCCAAAATCGGCCAGCAGCTCGCAGGTACTCGGCAACGTCGGCCCGGCCTCGCTGCTGGAACTGGTCAACCAGAGCTTCGAGGCCATGCAGACCTCGCTGGCCCAGTACAAGATCGCCGGCTACCCGCCGGACATCCTGATCAACGTGCCCAAGCGGGTGTGCCGCTTCTTCGAGTTCCACAAGGCGCCCGAGCTGATCATGCTCGGCCGGCAGATTGCCAACGACACCCTGGACAAGTATGAGCGCGAGCACGGCTAAGCCAGGTAGATGAAAGCGCGGCAGAGCCCGCGCCGACTGCAGCCGCCCTACAGCTCTCGCAGCCGGTAGCCGACCCCAGCCTCGGTGACGATGAAGCGCGGCGCCGCCGGGTCGTCGCCGAGCTTCTGCCGCAGATGCCCCACCACCACCCGCAGGTAGTGGCTGTCCTCGACATGGCTCGGCCCCCAGATGTCCCTGAGTAGCTGCTGCTGGGTCACCACCCGGCCGATATGGCGGGCGAGCATGGCCAGCACTGCGTACTCCTTGCGCGTCAGCGCCACCTCGGCACCGTCCAGGCTGACCCGCCGGTAGGCGAAGTCCAGGCACAGCGGGCCGCTCTGCACCGCCGCCTCCTGCTGCTCGCCGGCACCGGCCTGGCGCAGCAGCACGCGCACCCGGGCGAGAAACTCCTGGATGGCGAAGGGCTTGGTCACGTAATCGTTGGCGCCACCGTCCAGGACCAGCACCTTCTCGCCCTCGCTGGCGCGCACCGAGAGCACCAGCACCGGCACCTGGCTCCACTCGCGCAGCTCGCCGAGCACCTGCTTGCCGTCCATGTCCGGCAGGCCAAGGTCCAGCACCACTAGGTCCGGCCGCGCCAGGGCGGCCTGGGCCAGCCCCTCGCGGCCATTGCCGGCCTCCAGCACCTTGTAGCCCTGGGCGCTGAGGCTGATGCGCAGGAACTTGCGGATCTGCGCCTCGTCGTCGATCACCAGGATGCTCGCGCTAATACTGTTCATGCGGATTCGTCTTCCAACAGGGGTTGCGGATGCAGCGGTAGATGCAGGGTCAGACAGACTCCGCGGCCGTCCAGGCCCTCGCCTACCGTCACCCGCCCGCCGTGGGCGCCGACCATGCCCTGGCAGATCGCCAGGCCCAGGCCGGTGCCCTGCCCGCCACGGTCGCCGCGGGCGGCCGTGTAGAACATGTCGAAGATCTTCTCCCGTTCCGCCTCGGGGATGCCCGGCCCCTGGTCGGCCACGGCGAAGCGCAGCTCCTCGGCATCGGCCTCCACCGTCAGCCGCAGGTGCCCCTGGCTGGGCGAGAAACGCGCGGCATTCTCCAGCACGTTGACCAGCGCCTGCTCGATCAGCGCCGCGTGGGCATAGAGCAGCGGCAGCTGCTGCGGCACCCGCAGATCCAGCTGCAGCGGCGCCAGCACCGGACGCAGACGCTGCACGGCGCTGGCGACTATGTCCGCCGGCGCCACCCAGTCGCGCGCGAGCTTGAGGCCGCCATGGCCGAGGCGGGTCATGTCGAGCAGGTTCTGGATATAACGATCTAGGCGCTCGGCCTCATCGCGGGTGCCCTCCAGCAGCTCGCGACGGTCGGCCAGGGGAATCTGTTCGCCGAGCGCCAGCAGACTGTCGATCGAGCCGCGCATGGCCGTCAGCGGCGTTCGCAGGTCGTGCGACACCGAGGCCAGCAGCGCGCTGCGCAGTTCCTCGGTCTGCCCGTGCAGACGCGCCGCTTCCAGGTCTTCGGCCAGCTGCGCGCGCTCCAGGGCCTGGGCCAGCGGCTGGCCGAGCGCGGCGATCAACCGGCGCCGCTCGGGGCTCAGCGGCCGCTCGTCCCTGGGCGCCACGCCGAGCAGCGCCAGCGGCCCCTCCTCGCCGGACAGCGGCCACCACCACCAGCGCCCGTTCGGCAGGGTGCCGGTGCCCAGGCCGGCCGGCTGCTCGTGCTGCCAGGCCCAGTCGGCCGCGGCACGCTCCGTCTCGGCAAGCAGGCGCTGGGCGCCGGCCGCGGTCTTCCATACGCCATCGCGCGCGCGCGACAGCAGGCTGACCTCCAGTTCCGGCCACTGGCCGAACTGTTGCAACGCGGCGCTCAATACCGCCTGGCGGTCGGTGGCGGCGGTCAGCTTGCGCGACAGCTCAAGCAGCGCCGTGGTCTCCGCCTGGGTCTGGCGCAGGCTCTGCAGCTGGCGGCGCTGACGGGTTGCCAGGTTGCCGGTGAGGCCGGCCATGAGCAGGAAGAACAGCAGGGTCAGCACATCCTCCTGGCGGGCGATCTTCAGCGACAGCAGCGGCTCGATGAACAGCAGGTTGTAGGCCAGGAACGACAGCCCGGCACAGAGCAGCGCCGGGCCCAGGGAGCTGCGCACCGCCACCACCAGCACGGCGGCGAGGAAGATCAGCGAGATGTTCGGCAACTCCAGCAGGCGCGACATCCCCAGGGCCATGCCGACGGCCAGGGCGGTGGCCAGCGGCGCCAGCAGATAGTCGCGCCACTGCAGTGCCGCGCGCACGCGCGGGCTGGCAGGCGCGCGTTCGGCCTCGGTATCCAGCACACTGATTTCCAGGCCTTCGCCCAGGCTCAGCAGGCGCTCGGCCAGGCCGCGGCCGAAACGCCAGCGCCGGCGCAGCCGCTGGCGGCTGCGGCCGACCAGGATCAGGCTGGCGCGGCGCTCGCGGGCATGCTCGACCAGGGTGTCGGCCACCGAACCACCACGCAGCACCACCACCTCGCCGCCCAGACGTTCGGCCAGTTGCTGGGCGGCCTGCAGGTTGCCGAGACGCTCCTCGTCGCGTTCGCCGCCGGTGTCCACATGCACCACCGACCAGGGCAGATGGCGCCGCTCCGCCACCCGGCTGGCATGCCGCACCAGGCGCTCGGCCTGGGCGTCGCCGTCGATGCCGAGCAGCAGGCGACCGCGCACGCTCGGCGCCTCCTGGCCCTGCTGGCGATAACGGCGGTTGAGGTCGGCATCCACCCGCGCCGCCGCGGTCTGCATGGCCAGCTCGCGCAGCGCGGTGAGGTTGGTCTGGCTGAAGAAGGCGTCAATGGCCGCGCGCGCCTGTTCCGGCACGTAGACCTTGCCTTCGCGCAGGCGTTCGAGCAGCTCGCGCGGCGGCAGGTCGATCAGCAGGATCTCGTCGGCCTCCTGCAGCACCCAGTCCGGCAGGGTCTCGCGCACCTGCACGCCGGTGATGTCGCGCACCTGGTCGTTGAGGCTTTCCAGGTGCTGCACGTTGACCGTGGTGTAGACGTCGATGCCGGCGTCGAGCAGCTCCTGCACGTCCTGCCAGCGCTTGGCGTGCCGGCTGCCCGGCACGTTGCTGTGGGCCAGCTCGTCGACCAGCACTAGCTTGGGCGGGTTGGCCAGGATGCCGTCGAGATCCATCTCGACCAGCGGCACGCCGCGGTACTCCAGGCGCCGCAAGGGTTGCTGCGGCAGGCCGGCGAGCATGGCTTCGGTCTCCGCCCGGCCATGGGTCTCGACCACGCCGACGCGCAGGTCGACCCCCTGGCGCAGCTGCGCCTGCGCCGCCTGCAGCATGGCGAAGGTCTTGCCCACGCCGGGTGCCGCACCGAGGAAGACTTTCAGCCGGCCACGCCCTTCACGGGGCATCTCGGCCAGCAAGGCATCGGCGCGTTGCGCGTCACTCATGGAGCGTTCTCGTTACCTGCGAATGCGCGATTGTCCGCCAGCGCCAGGTTCAACGCCAGCACGTTGACCACCGCCGGGCCCACCAGCGGGCGCTCGGTGTGCTGCTCGACCAGGCGCTCCAGGCTGTTTGCCGGAATGCCGCGCGCTGCGGCGACGCGGGTGAGCTGCCAGCGTGCGGCGGCCGGCGACAGATGCGGGTCGAGACCGCTGCCGGAGGTGGTGACCAGTTGCAGCGGCACCGGCGCGGCACCCTCGCCGACCAGACGCTGGGCGTCCTTGGCGATGCGTTCGGCCAGGGCCGGATTGCTCGGTGCCAGGTTGCTGGCACCGCTGGCCACGGTGGCGAAACCACCGGCCGACGGCCGCGGCTGGAACCACTGGTCGCCCTCGAAGTTCTGCGCCAGCAGGGTGCTGCCACGCACCTCGCCCTGGGCATCGCGCACCAGGCTGCCGTTGGCCTGCTCGGGGAAGGCCAGCTGGGCCACGCCGGTGACGGCCAGCGGGTAGGCCACGCCGGTCACCAGGGTCATCAGGCCCAGCATGGCGATGGCCGGGCGCAGTTGTTTAAGCATGATGGTTCTCCGAATTTTCAGGTTTACACCGAATCAGTCCCCTCTCCCATTTATGGGAGAGGGTTAGGGAGAGGGCTTCTGTGTGCCATTACCCTCTCCCCCGGCCCCTCTCCCGCAAGCGGTAGAGGGGAGAAAAATCACTACACCAGCCCCACCGCCACCAGCAGCGCGTCGATCATCTTGATCCCGACAAAGGGCGCGAGGATGCCGCCCAGGCCGTAGATCAGCAGGTTGCGGCGCAGCAGGCTGGCCGCGTCCAGGGCCTTGACCCGCACCCCGCGCAGGGCCAGGGGGATTAGCGCGATGATGATCAGCGCGTTGAACACGATGGCCGAGAGGATGGCGCTCTGCGGGCTGTGCAGTTGCATCAGGTTGAGCGCGCCGAGCTGCGGGTAGATGCCGGCGAACAGCGCCGGGAGGATGGCGAAGTACTTGGCCACGTCGTTGGCCACCGAGAAAGTGGTCAGCGCGCCACGGGTCACCAAGAGCTCCTTGCCTACCTGCACCACGTCGAGCAGCTTGGCCGGGTCCGAGTCCAGGTCCACCAGGTTGGCGGCCTCGCGGGCGGCCTGGGTGCCATCGTTCATCGCCAGGCCGACGTCGGCCTGGGCCAGCGCCGGGGCATCGTTGGCACCGTCGCCGCACATGGCGACCAGCTTGCCTTCGGCCTGCTCGGCGCGAATGCGCTGCAGCTTCTTCTCCGGCGTGGCTTCGGCGATCAGGTCGTCGACGCCGGCCTCGGCGGCGATGGCCGCGGCGGTCAGCGGGTTGTCACCGGTCACCATCACGGTGCGGATGCCCAGGCTGCGCAGCTCGGCGAAGCGCTCGCGGATGCCCGGCTTGACCACGTCCTTGAGGTGGATGGCGCCGAGCAGCTGGCCGTCGCCGGCCACCAGCAGCGGGGTGCCGCCGCTCTGGGCGATCTTCTCCACCTCGCGAGCCAGGGTTGCCGGCACTGCGTCGCGGGCCATGCCGAGGTACAGCAGCACGGCATCCACCGCGCCCTTGCGGTAGCTGTGACCGTTCCAGTCGACACCGGACAGGCGAGTCTCGGCGCTGAAGGCGATAGCCTTGACTTCGCTGCGCGCCGGCTCTCGCAGCGTGGTCAGTGGACGCAGGTACTCGACGATGGATTTACCTTCCGGGGTATCGTCAGCCAGGGAAGCCAGCAGTGCCGCTTCACCCAGCTCCTTGCCATTGATACCAGGGGCCTTGATCACCGCGCTGCAGCGGCGGTTGCCGAAGGTGATGGTGCCGGTCTTGTCCAGCAGCAGCACATGCACATCACCTGCCGCCTCCACCGCGCGGCCGGACTTGGCGATCACATTGAGGCGCACCAGACGATCCATGCCGGCGATGCCGATGGCCGAGAGCAACCCGCCGATGGTGGTCGGGATCAGGGTCACCAGCAGCGCGGCCAGGTACACCAGCGGCAGGTCACCGCCGGCATAGCGGGCAAACGGCTGCAGGGTGGCCACCACCAGCAGGAAGATCAGGCTCAGGCCGATCAGCAGGATGTCCAGCGCCACCTCGTTGGGGGTCTTCTGCCGCTTGGCACCCTCGACCAGGGCGATCATCCGGTCCAGGGTCGACTCGCCCGGGTTGGCGGTGATCTTCACCAGCAGCCAGTCCGACACCACGCGGGTGTTGCCGGTCACCGCCGAGCGGTCGCCGCCGGACTCACGGATCACCGGCGCGGATTCACCGGTGATGGCCGCCTCGTTGACGGCGGCAATGCCCTCGATCACCTCGCCATCGCCGGGGATCAGCTCGCCGGCCTCGACGCGCACGATATCGCCGCGGCGCAGCTGGCTGGCGGCAACCACCTGGTACTGCTCGCCGGCGGTCTTGCGCCGTGCGGTCAGGCCCTGGCTGCCAGCCTTGAGGCTATCGGCGCGGGCCTTGCCACGGCCTTCGGCCAGGGCTTCGGCGAAGTTGGCGAAGAGCACGGTAAACCACAGCCACAGGGCGATCTGCACGGCCAGGCCGGTACTCACCGCAGGGTTGGGTACGAAGCACAGCATCGTGGTAAGCACGGCGGTGATCTCCACCACCAGCATCACCGGCGAGCGCAGCAGCTGGCGCGGGTCCAGTTTGACAAAGGCCTGCTTCAAAGCTGGCTTCCACAGCGCAGCGAAACTGGTCTTGGCCTGGTTTTTGGGGGTCTTGGCGCCTTGTTGCGCCTTTACAGGGGCATTCATCATGGTTCTCCGTTAGAACGCCAGGTGTTCGGCCAGTGGGCCCAGGGCCAGCGCCGGCAGGAAGGTCAGGCCACCGACCAGCAGGATGGTCAGTACCAGGAGGGTGACGAACAGCGGGCCATGGGTCGGGAAGCTGTTGCCGTCCAGCGGCGCACGCTTCTTCGCCGCCAGGCTGCCGGCGATGGCCAGGATCGGCAGGATGTAGCCGAAGCGGCCGAGCAGCATGGCCAGGCCGATCATCAGGTTGTGGTACGGCGTGTTGGCTTGGAGGCCGGCGAAGGCCGAACCGTTGTTGGCGGTACCCGAGGTGTAGGCATACAGCGCCTGGCTGAAGCCGTGGGCACCCGGGTTGCTGATGGAGGCTGCCGGGCCGTCCAGGCTCACCGCCAGGGCGCAGAACACCAGGACACCGACCGGCATCACCAGCAGGGTGGCGACCAGCAGGCGCACCTCGCGGGCCTCCAGCTTCTTGCCCAGGTACTCCGGAGTGCGGCCGATCATCAGGCCGGCCAGGAACACGGCAATCAGGACGAACAGCAGCATGCCGTACAGGCCGGCGCCGACGCCGCCGAAGATCACCTCGCCGAGCATCATGTTGAACATCGGTGCCAGCCCGCCGATGGCGCTGAAGCTGTCATGCATGGCGTTGACCGAGCCGTTGGAAGCGGCCGTGGTGGTCACCGCCCAGAGTGCCGAGGCGGCAGTGCCGAAGCGCGCCTCCTTGCCTTCCAGCGAGCCGGCTTGCTCGATCGGCAGCGCCGCCAGGGCCGGGTTGGGCTGGTACTCGGCCCACAGGGTGATGCCAAGACCGGCAACGAACAGGATCAGCATGCTGGCCAGGATAGCGCGGCTCTGGCGCAGGTCCTTGACGTAGTGGCCGAAGGTGAACACCAGGGCGGCCGGGATCAGGATGATCGAGGCCACCTCGAACAGGTTGGACCAGGCCGTCGGGTTCTCGAACGGGTGCGCCGAGTTCACACCGAAGAAACCACCACCGTTGGTGCCCAGCTGCTTGATGGCGATCTGGCTGGCGGCCGGACCCAGCGGAATGGTCTGCTCGGCGCCCTGCACAGTGGTCGCATGGGCATAGTCCATAAAGGTCTGCGGCACGCCCTGCCAGACCAGGAAGATGGCCAGCGGCACGCACAGCGGCAGCAGCACATAGAGCACGGCGCGGGTCACATCGACCCAGAAGTTGCCGATGCCGTTGCTCGACTTGCGCGCGATGCCGCGGGCAAAGGCCACCAGGATGGCCAGGCCGACGGCCGGGCTGACGAAGTTCTGCACGCCCAGGCCAACCATCTGGCTGAAGTAGCTCAGTGCAGCCTCGCCGCTATAGGCCTGCCAGTTGGTGTTGGTGACGAAACTCACCGCGGTGTTGAACGCCAGGCTCCACTCCAGGCCCGGCAGCTGCTGCGGATTGAACGGCAGCAGGTGCTGCAGCATGAGGATGGTGAACAGCACCACCAGGGAAACAGCACTGAAGGCCAGCAGCGCCAGGCTGTAGGTCTTCCAGTCCTGATCGCGCTCGGGGTCGACCCCGGACACCCGGTAGCACAGGCGCTCCAGCGGTTGCAGCACGGGGCTCAGCAGGTTGCGCTTGCCTTCCATGGCGTTGAAGAAATAGCGCCCGAGGAAAGGTGCCGGCACCAGCACAAGTGCGAAGAAGGCCAGAATCAGCCAGTAGTCTTGGACTTGCATGGGGCCTCCTAGCTCTGCCGTCCGGCGCGCAGCAGCGCAACCAGCAAATAAATGAAAAGTCCCAGGGCCAGGCCTAGGGACACCCCGTCGAGAATGCTCATGTTTCTGCTCCGTTATGCGGTCTCTACCGCCTTGCCGGCATTGTTCCGCCGGCGCGCGTAAAGGCGCGATTGGCCTCAGGGAGCTGCGCATAAAGAATGCGTAAAGATCGCGGACCGGAACGGCCGCAGAAAAGAAAAAGGCCCGCATCGCAGCGGGCCTTTTCGTTGCCGGGTGGTGCTTACTGGACGGAGCTCTCTGCCTCGGCGCTCCCCTCTTCCTCCAGCTGCAGACCCTGCATGGCCGGATCTTCCTCGCCCATAGCGCCACCACCCATGCCCAGGCCGGCGCCACTGGCGAAGGCCATGGCGACGAACTCCTCGACGCTCATCTGCTTGCCGTTGAAGTCCACCTTGTCGTCGGCGTAATGCAGGCTGGTGACGATGTTGTCACCCTCCAGTTTGGCCAGCTCGGTGGACAGCGCCATGCCGCTGGCCATCTCGGTCATCATCGACGCCTGCTGGGCAACCGCTTCCTTGTCGGTTTCGCCGGCGAAGGTGGCCTGCAGGCCGATCACGTCACCGATCATCGCCTTGGACACGGCGACCTTGGCATCCAGCTGGGTGATCAGCTGCTTGGCCAGCTCGGGCGGCGGCAACTCGAAGGACTCGGGCTTGGCGAAGTCCAGGGCCAGGCTCAAGCTGCTTTCACCGTTGGCGGTCTTGAACGCCAGCTTCTCCAGGGCAATCCCCGGATTGGCGGCCAGCAGCTTCTCCAGGTCCACCATCAGCTGGGCCTTCTGCGCCTCGGACAGCTGCGGCAGCTCGTCCTCGGCCTCCAGGCTGGCCTGCTGCAGCTGGCCGGTGCTCTTGATGATGTCGCTGTACAGCGCCAGCAGCGATTGCAGGGCCGCTGCGTCGAGGTTCTTCACGCTGGAGACCATGTCCAGGCCGCCGATGTCCTGGCCCTGGTAGCTGACCATGCCGATCTTGTAGGTGGAGCGGGCGGCCAGCTTGCCGTCGGCTTCGCTGGTTTCGTCGAGCTGGGAGATGTCCCTCAGCAGGATCGGCTCACCATCGCCGATGAGGATCTGCGCGGTCTGCAGCTTGACCTCGTTGCGCCCCAGGTAGAACTCGCTGCTGCCCTTGGCGGTCTGGCTGTCCAGGGTCAGGCCCTTGAGCTCGATGGTCAGCGGGTTCTGGCTCTCGCTCAGCTTGGTGCTGATCCGCAGGCTGTCCATCAGGCCATTGGCGTCTATGGCCTTGGCCTCGGCCGTGCTGTCGAAGTCGATGTCCAGACCACTGAAGTCCAGCTGGCTGTCTTCATCCAGAGCCACCTGGACCGGATTGAAGCGCAGGTTGCCCGCCACGGAGCGGTCATAGCCCAGGCTGGCCTGACCTTCCAGGGGCGACTTGCCGTTGGCGGCGGCGAACCATTTTTCCAAGGCCGGGCTCGATTCCAGCGCGTAGTTGCTGGTCGCCATCACCGGCATCAACTGGAAGGCCTTGAGGCGCGACAGCGGGAAGGGGCCGTGTTCGATGCGGTCGTTGATCAGCAGCTCGAACTGCTGCGGCGCCTCGCCGTCGAGCGAGCCGCTGAAGGTCAGACGGTAGCGCGCGGTGCTGCTGAAGAACTGCTGCTCCAGCGCCAGCAGCTCGATGGAGGCATCCAGGCCCAGCGCCGGCAGGGTCTTGGCCAGGTCGGCGTTGGCGCGCTTGATCGACTCGTCCAGCACCGTGGGCAGTTGGTTACCGGTGTACCAGGCGCCAGCCGTGCCGAGAGCGCCGACGGCCAGGATCAGGCCTGCGGCTATACCTGCAGTTTTTTTCATGGGGTGGGGTGTCCGTTGTGTAGTGTTGGTCTTTCTTCCCTGAACCACGTATGGCCTCTGCGGACCCGCACGCGGTCTGAGGCTGGGCGATGGGCCGCCCGGCTCCGGCAAGCGCGGCCGGAGAGCCGGGCAAGGCTATCACCGTGGCGCCGCGCCGACCAAGGCCGCCTGGCAGGAATCTGCGCAGGATGCCAACTATTCCCCGTCCTTACGCTCGGCCTGCGCCTTGGTCTCGGGCGGCATGTTGCCCACCCAGTCGCCGAGCAGGCTGAAGGCCACGGCCAGCAGGGTCGGGCCGAGGAACAGGCCCATGAAGCCGAACGCCAGGATGCCGCCGAACACGCCGAGCAGCACCACCACCAGCGGCAGGTTGCCGCCACGACTGATCAGGTAGGGCTTGAGCACGTTGTCCACGCCGCTGATGACGAACATGCCCCAGACGCCGAGGAACACCGCCATGCCGTACTGGCCCTGGCTGACCAGCCAGGCGGTGGCGGGAATCCACACCAGCGGCGGGCCCATGGGAATCAGGCTGAGGACGAAGGTGATGATGCCCAGCACCAGGGCACCCGGCACCCCGGCGATGTAGAAACCGATCATGGCCAGCAGGGCCTGGGCCGCTGCGGTGCCGATGACGCCGTTGACCACCCGCTGCACGGTGCCGGCCACCAGATCCAGGTAGTGCTCGGCGCGCTCGCCGATCAGGCGCTGCAGCAGGCTCTGGGCGAAAGCCGCCATGCGCGGGCCGTCGCGGTAGAAGAAGAACACCAGCACCAGGCTCAGGGCCAGCTCCAGCATGCCGCCGCCGATCTGCGCGCTGCGTGCCAGCAGCCAGTTGCCGACCTGGCCCAGGTAGGGGCGCACGGTTTCCAGCAGCTCGCCACCTTCCTTGTCGATGCGCGTCCACAGACCGACCAGGCGCTCACCCACCAGCGGCAGCCCGCCCAGCCAGGCGGGCGGGTCCGGCAGGCCATCGACCTCGAAGTCCTTGAACAGCGCGGTGGCATCGCGGATATGGTCGGCCAGGTTGAAGCCGAGCCAGACCAGCGGCACCGCCACCAGCACCATCCAGCCGGCGGTGAGCACCCCGGCGGCGTAGGCCTGGCGGCCATCCAGCGCCCGCGTCAGTAGACGCATCAGCGGCCAGCTGGCGAAGGCCAGCACGCCGGCCCAGAACAGCGCGGAGAAGAACGGCGCCAGCACCCAGACGCAGGCACCGAGCAGCGCCAGCAGGAGGATCTGCACCAACAGGCGATCATTGTTCAGCATGCTTCGAATTCCCCAGTGCCGGGCGGGAAGCGGCCCGACTCGCCATCATCCTTCAGCGTAGTAGTTCCAGGTGCAGGCCCGCACCTTCGGCAGTGCCGCTCTGCAGCCGGCCGCTGCGCACGCCGCGCCGTTCCAGGGCCTCGCGCCAGGCTTCGGCCGCGGCGCCCGAGAGGCGCACGCGCTGGGTGCTGTCCAGGCTCAGGGTACGCGCCAGCAGGTCGCCCCACTGCTCGTCCGGTGCGCCCAGATGCGCCAGCCTGAGCTCGCCACTGCTGCGCAGCAGGCGCTGCAGGGTGGCCGGCGTCGGCAGCAGCGCCGGCAGCGGCGCGGCGGCATCCAGCTGTTCCACGTGCAGGTAGGAGCGGCGGTTGCCGCGGGTGATGCCGTACAGGGCCAGCAGGCTGTCCTGCTCGGGGGCGGCCAGGCGCAGCAGCAGGTAGCTCTGGCGCTCCTCCGGCCCGTACAGCTTGGCATTGCCGAAGATGGCGTTGGCGAACAGGCTGCTGGAGCCACAGTCACGTCCCTCGCACCAGAACAGCAGCTGGGCGCCCTGCTCCTGCAGATGCGCGCGCGCCGCCGTCAGCGCCTCGCGCGGCGGGTGCTCGTCCGGAAGACGGTAGGTCAACGCGCGCAGCCGCCCCTCGGTGACCACCTCCTGCGACACCCGCAGCTGGCCGCTGATGCGGCGCAGGCCGTCCTGCGGGTAGCGTCTCTCCTCGTTGGCAACATCGCGGTAGTCGACTATTTCGGCGCGCGGGAAGCGCGGCAGGCTCTGCAGATCCTGGCTGCCGGATACGTCAGCAGCCAGCGCAGTGCCACAGGCAAGGCTCAGAGAGATCAGAAATGGATAACGCATGCGGCTCCTTAGCGTGTCAGCATGGCCTGCGCGGTCTGCACCAGGCTGGCATCGTCGCGCGGGCGAGCGGGGATCTGCAGGCCGCGCTGCACGGCCGGGCGCGCGGCGAGCGCGGCCATCCAGCGCTGCAGGTGGTCCAGCCCGTCCACCGCGACGCCTGCCCAGTCATGGACGCGCACCCAGGGATAGGTGGCGATGTCGGCGATGCTGTAGGCACCGGCCAGGTACTCGGCCTCGCCCAGGCGGCGGTCGAGCACCTCGTAGAGGCGGCGGGTCTCGTGCTGGTAGCGGTCGATGGCGCCCTGCAGCTTCTCCGGGAAATAACGGAAGAACACGTTGGCCTGGCCCTGCATGGGCCCTACCCCACCCATCTGGAACATCAGCCACTGGATGGCCAGCGAGCGGCCCCTGGGGTCGCTCGGCAGCAGGCGGCCGGTCTTCTCGGCCAGGTAGATGAGGATGGCGCCGGACTCGAACACGGCGAAGCCGTCGTCGACGATGGCGGGAATGCGCCCGTTGGGGTTGATGCGCAGGAATTCCGGGGCCTTCTGCTCCTGCCTGTCGAAGGACAGCGCGTGCACCTCGTAGGGCAGGCCCAGCTCCTCCAGGGCGATGGAGATCTTGTGCCCGTTGGGCGTGGCGGCGGTGTACAGCTCGATCATGACAACCTCCGAAGCGATGCGCACAGCCTCGGCAGTTGCCGGGGCTGCGTCAAGGGCGTCGGAAGAATGGATTGAAACAGTCTGCAACCTGCTGTGCGCCGGCCTCGTCGTTGAGATGCAGGTGATGGCCGCCGGGCAGGATGTGCGTCTCGAAGTTCGCCTGCTCGATCAGCCCCTTGAGGCGTGGCTCGACGTTCATCTGCCCGCCCTCGGCGAGGATCAGGCTGACCGGACACTGCACGGCGCGAACGAAGTGCTCGACATGGGCGAAGGTCAGGCGCATCACCGAGGGCAGGGTCAGGCGGATGTCGGTGCGCCAGGTGTAGCCGCCCGGCACCGGCTCCAGGCCGCGCTGGGCCAGCAGCTCGGCGGCTTTGCGGCTGACCGCCACCACGCCCTTCATGCGCGCCTGCACGGCCTTGTCCAGGTCGGGGTAGACCGGCTTCTGCTTGTCGCGCCCCCCCAGGCGCGCGCGCAGCGCATCGCCCAGGCGCTTGGGCGCGCTGTCGGCCTCGGCCGTGTAGGGCACCAGGCCGTCGATCAGCGCCAGGCGCTCGATGCGCTCCGGTACCGCCGCCGCCAGCAGGGTGGAGATGATGCCGCCGAGCGAATGACCGAGCAGCGAGAAGCGCTGCCAGCCGAGCTGCTCGGCCACCAGCAGCACGTCCTCCAGGTACTCCCACATGCTGTAGCTGGAGTTGCTGGCATAGTGGCCGGAGTGGCCGTGGCCGGGGAAGTCCAGGGCGACGATGCGCAGCCCTTCTAGCTTCGGCGCCAGGCGGGCGAAGGTCATGGCGTTGTCCAGCCAGCCATGCAGGGCGATCACCGGGATGCCGTCCTCGGGGCCGAACAGGTGCGCGGCCAGCTCCACGTGCGGCAGGCTGAAACGGGTCTCCTCCACTCTCAGGCTCATGCCGAACGCTCCATGTCCTGTCCCTGCCAGCGGGCGAACAGCTCGCGCAACAGGCGCGCGGTGTCCTGCGGGCGCTCCAGAGGGAACATGTGGCCGCCGGGCAGGTTGTGGTACTCGCCCTTGGGCACGCGGTTGACCTGGCGGGCGTGGTGCGGCAGCACCACCCGGCTGTGCCGCCCGCGCACCACCGCCAGCGGCACGGCCAGCTGCTGCGGGCGCCCCGGCACGGTGTGCGGCACGCTGCGGTAGATGCTGATTTCGGTGGCCGGGTCGAAGCGCAGGCGCAGGCCGCCGCCCTCCTCGCGCAGACCGTGGCGCACGTAGGCATCCAGGCAGTCCGGATCGAAGCGACGGAACAGGCTCTTGCCGGCGAAGTAGTCGCGCGCCTCGGCAAGGTCGCCGAAAGACTCGCGACGGCCGACGGTCCTGCCCGCCGGGGTGATCCGGTCGATGAAACCGAAGCGCTTGGCGGCGCGAATCACCAGGCGGTCGACACCGGTGAGCAGCGGCGAGTCGAGCATCGCCACGCCGCGGTACAGCTCCGGCCGGCGCAGCGCGGCATGGTAGTGCAGCACGCCGCCGAGGGAATGGCCGACGCCCCAGACCGGCTCGTCGCCCCGCTCCAGATGCAGGATCAGCTCGTCCACCAGGTTGTTCCAGTTGTCGTCCACCGGAAAGCGCGGATCGTGGCCATGCTGGCCGAGGTGGCGCACGCGGTAGTCCGGCGCCAGGGCGTCGAACAGCTTGGCGTAGGTGGCCGAGGGGAAACCGTTGGCGTGGGCGAAGAAGATGGTTTGCGACATGGCGGCTGGACTGCTGGAAAGTACCAGGCGATTGTCCGGCAGGTCAGGTTGGGCGGCAATCGGCGAAAGGTGCCAGATACGCCAAAGAACAGGTGCAGCGCGCCAAAAGGTGCGACGCAGAGGGTCCGGGGCTGCCTTGCACAGCCCCGGCGCGGTATCAGGCGGCCTGGCGGATCGGCTCGCCGAGCAGGCGGTCGAGCACCGCGGCGACCAGCAGGGTCAACCCCACCGGCAGCAGCCAGCCGAGGCCCTGCTCGGCCAGCGGCAGATGGGCGAAGACAGCCGGCACCAGGCTCTTCAGGCCTGCCGCGTTGAAGGCATCGACCAGGCCGAACACCAGGGTCACGCCCATCACCGGGACGAACACCCGTCGCGCCGAACACCAGAAGCCATCCAGCAGGCTCAGCGCGACCAGCACGATGGCCAGCGGATAGAGGCCGACCAGCACCGGCACCGACACGCTGATCAGCTGGGTCAGGCCCTGGTTGGCCACCAGCAGGCTGAATACACCGAAGGTCAGCACCACGGCGCGATAGGACACCGGCAGCAGCTTGCTGAAGTATTCGCCACAGGCGGTCAGCAGGCCCACCGCGGTGGTCAGGCAGGCCAGGGTGATGACCACCGCCAGCAGCAGGCTGCCGTAGATGCCGAAGGTGTGCTCGACATAGGTGGTGAGGATCTGCACGCCGTTCTGCGCGTCGCCGGCGATGCCCTGGCTGGTGGCGCCGAGGTAGAACAGCGCCAGGTAGACCAGCGACAAGCCGATGGCGGCGATGATGCCGGCGACCACCGAATAGCGGGTGATCAGCGCGCTGTCGCTGACGCCACGATCCTTGATCGCGGTGGCGATGACGATACCGAACACCAGGGCACCCAGGGTATCCATGGTCAGGTAACCCTGCAGGAAACCCTGCACCCATGGCATGGCCTGGTAGCTGTCACTGACCGCACCGATGCCGCCAGCCGGGGCCAGCAGGGCGGCGCCACCCAGTACCAGCAGGGCGGCGAGCAGCAGCGGCGTGATGAACTTGCCGATGCTGTCGACCAGCTTGCCCGGATTCAGGGCAAGGAACAGCACGGCGGCGAAGTAGGCCACGCTGTACAGGGCCAGCGGCAGCGGCTCGTTGCCGGTGAACGGCGCCACGCCCATCTCGAAGGACACCACGGCGGTGCGCGGGGTGGCGAACAGCGGGCCGATGGCCAAGTACACGGCCACCGCCAGCAGGGTGCCGGCGCGGCGGCCGAGCGGCGCGGTCAGCTCGTCCATGCCGCCGCCGACCCGGGCCAGCGCTACCACGGTGAGCAGCGGCAGGCCGACACCGGTGATGAGGAAGCCGAAGGCGGCGGACCAGACGTTCTCACCGGCGGCCATGCCGGCGCTGGGCGGGAAGATGATGTTGCCGGCGCCCAGGAACAGGGCGAAGGTCATGAAGCCAAGGGCCAGGAGGTCGAGGCTTTTCAAACGATTCATAGCAGGAAGTACCACAGGCAGAAATTCATGGGAAAACGGCAGGGTTTCCGCTGGATTGGGAAACGTCGCTCCCCGGGTTTGCAGGCAGCGACCTTGGCTCCCGCCCTGCCCTTGTGGGGCCTGGCGGGAAAATAGTTGCAAGACTAACGATTTTTCCGACGAGCCGCGCCGGACGGCGGTCGGGCTGTCGATGCGACGCAACAAAGTGTCGCGACAGCACAATTTTCTGACGAACCGGCCAGAAATGAAAAAGGCCGCCCGGGGGCGGCCTCCTTCCAGTCGCGAGCGCCTTAGGCGTTCTTGACTTCCCAACCGGTCAGCTCGGCCAGGGCCTTGCCGATGTCGGCCAGGGAACGCACGGTCTTCACACCGGCGTCCTGCAGGGCGGCGAACTTCTCGTCCGCAGTGCCCTTGCCACCGGAGATGATGGCGCCGGCGTGGCCCATGCGCTTGCCGGGCGGCGCGGTGACACCGGCGATGTAGGACACCACCGGCTTGGTCACGTTGGCCTTGATGTAGGCTGCGGCTTCTTCTTCAGCGGAACCGCCGATCTCACCGATCATGACGATGGCTTCGGTCTTCGGGTCTTCCTGGAACAGCTTCAGGATGTCGATGAAGTTGGAGCCCGGGATGGGGTCACCGCCGATGCCCACGCAGGTGGACTGGCCGAAGCCGGCGTCGGTGGTCTGCTTCACGGCTTCATAGGTCAGGGTGCCGGAACGCGACACGATGCCGACCTTGCCCGGCAGGTGGATGTGACCCGGCATGATGCCGATCTTGCACTCGCCGGGAGTGATCACGCCCGGGCAGTTCGGGCCGATCAGGCGCACGCCCAGCTCGTCGCACTTGACCTTGGCTTCCAGCATGTCGATGGTCGGGATGCCTTCGGTGATGCAGACGACCAGCTTGATGCCGCCGAAAGCCGCTTCGAGGATGGAATCCTTGCAGAACGGAGCCGGAACGTAGATCACCGAGGCATCGGCGCCGGTGGCTTCCACGGCTTCCTTGACGGTGTTGAACACCGGCAGGCCGAGGTGGGTGGTGCCGCCCTTGCCGGGGGTCACGCCGCCGACCATCTTGGTGCCGTAGGCGATGGCCTGTTCGGAGTGGAAGGTGCCCTGGCTACCGGTGAAGCCTTGGCAGATGACTTTGGTGTCTTTGTTGATCAGGACGCTCATTACTTGCCCTCCGCGGCTTTGACGACCTGCTGGGCAGCGTCGGTGAGGCTGGTAGCCGCGATGATGTTCAGACCGCTGTCGGCCAGGACCTTGGCCCCCAGCTCGGCATTGTTACCTTCCAGACGGACCACGACCGGCACTTTAACGCCGACTTCCTTGACCGCGCCGATGATGCCTTCGGCGATCATGTCGCAGCGCACGATGCCGCCGAAGATGTTGACCAGAACGGCCTTCACGTTGCTGTCGGAGAGGATGATCTTGAACGCTTCGGTCACGCGCTCCTTGGTCGCACCGCCGCCCACGTCGAGGAAGTTGGCCGGCTTGCCGCCATGCAGGTTGACGATGTCCATGGTGCCCATGGCCAGACCGGCACCGTTGACCATGCAGCCGATGTTGCCTTCCAGCGCGACGTAGTTCAGTTCCCACTTCTGCGCATGGGCCTCACGGGCGTCGTCCTGGGACGGGTCGTGCATGGCGCGCAGCTTGGGCTGACGGAACATGGCGTTGGAGTCGATGTTGATCTTGGCGTCCAGGCAGTGCAGGTTGCCGTCCTTCTTGATCACCAGCGGGTTCACTTCCAGCAGGGCCAGGTCGTGGTCCTGGAACAGCTTCGCCAGGTTGACGAAGATGTGGGTGAACTGCTTGATCTGGTCGCCCTGCAGGCCCAGCTGGAAGGCCAGCTCGCGGCCCTGGAACGGCTGAGCGCCGACCAGCGGGTCGATGGTGGCCTTGAGAATCTTCTCGGGAGTGTCGTGGGCGACCTTCTCGATGTCCACGCCACCTTCGGTGGAGGCCATGAACACGATGCGACGGCTGGAGCGGTCGACGACGGCGCCGAGGTACAGCTCCTTGTCGATGTCGGTGCAGGACTCGACCAGGATCTTGCTGACCGGCTGGCCATTGGCGTCAGTCTGGTAGGTCACCAGGCGCTTGCCCAGCCAGTTGGCGGCGAACGCCTTGGCGTCTTCCTTGCTCTTGACCAGCTTTACGCCACCGGCCTTGCCGCGGCCACCGGCATGCACCTGGGCTTTGACAACCCACTCGCTGCCACCGATCTTTTCGCAGGCCGCAGCCGCTTCTTCCGGGGTGTCCACGGCGAAGCCCTTGGATACAGGCAGGCCGTATTCAGCGAACAGCTGCTTACCCTGATACTCGTGAAGATTCATGCTTGTCTACCGTTCTTCGTTTAGGTATTGCGCATTTCGACGCTGCGCTCATGGCGCCGCGCCACCTGTGACTGCTCTGGTTAGCAGTCCGACGGGCATTCCTGCGACCGACTCTTGCGAGCCGCCACGGGCCGCCCGCCGTGGTTTTAAATTGGGGTGCCGCGCCAGGCGCGGCACCACACGCATCAGCGCTTCTTGCGATTGGCGATGTGGATGGCGTGGCCATTCACCGCCAGGGCCGCTTCGTGCAGCGCCTCGGACAGGGTCGGATGCGAGAACACCATCATGCCCAGATCTTCGGCACTGGTGCCGAATTCCATGCCGATGGCGCCCTGCTGGACCAGCTCGGCGGCGCTCGGGCCGATGACATGCACGCCCAGCACGCGGTCGGTCTTGGCATCGGCGATGACCTTGACCAGACCGGCGGTGTCGTTGGCGGCCATGGCGCGACCGCTGGCAGCGAACGGGAAGGTACCGACGTTGATCTCGACACCCTCGGCCTTGAGCTGCTGCTCGGTCTTGCCGACCCAGGCGATTTCCGGGTGGGTGTAGATCACCGACGGGACCAGGTCGTAGTTCATCTGCGCCTTGTGGCCCTTGATGCGCTCGGCAACCATCACGCCCTCTTCGGAGGCCTTGTGCGCCAGCATGGCACCGCGCACCACGTCACCGATGGCGTAGACGCCCGGTACGCTGGTTTCGCACTGGTCGTTGACGAAGATGAAGCCACGCTCGTCCAGGGTCACGCCGCTGTCGGCGGCCAGCAGGTTGGTGGTCACCGGGCGACGGCCGACGGCGACGATCAGCTTGTCGAACGTCAGCTTCTGCTCGCCGGTGGCGTCGGTGAAGGTCACAGTCACCTGCTTCTTCTTCACTTCGCTGCCAGTCACGCGGGCGCCCAGGCGGATGTCCAGACCCTGCTTGCTGAGGATCTTCAGGGCTTCCTTGGAGATCTGCTCGTCGGCGGCGGCGAGGAACTTGTCCATGGCCTCCAGCACGGTCACTTCGGCACCCAGGCGGGCCCAGACGGAGCCCAGCTCCAGGCCGATGACGCCGGCGCCGATCACGCCCAGCTTCTTCGGCACGGCCTGGAATTCCAGGGCGCCGGTGGAGTCGACGATCACGTCCTGGTCGACCGGAGCCGGCGGAATGTCCACCGGACGCGAGCCGGAGGCGAGAATCACGTTCTCGGCCTCGACCACCTGGACGGAGCCGTCCAGACCGGTGACTTCAACCTTCTTGCCGGCCAGCAGCTTGCCGTGGCCTTCCAGCAGGGTCACGCCGTTGGACTTGAACAGGCCGGCGACGCCGCCAGTCAGGTTCTTGATGATGGTGTTCTTGCGCGCAACCATCTGCGGTACGTCGATGGTCACGCCCTTGGCCTCGATGCCGTGCACTTTCAAGCCCTCGTGGGCCTCATGGTACTTGTAGGAGCTGTCCAGCAGCGCCTTCGACGGAATGCAGCCGACGTTCAGGCAGGTACCGCCCAGGGCGACCTTGCCGTCCTTGTCCTGGTATTTCTCGATGCAGGCGGTCTTCAGACCGAGCTGCGCGGCCTTGATGGCGGCCACGTAGCCCCCCGGGCCCGCGCCAATCACTACCACGTCGAATTTCTGGGTCATAACTCATTCCTTCTCGAATAAAACCGGGCGGCCCCTTGTGAGGACCGCCGCGTTGCGCAGCCGTGGAATCAGATGTCCAGCAGCAGGCGAGCCGGGTCTTCCAGCAGATTCTTGATGGTCACCAGGAAGCTCACCGCTTCCTTGCCATCGATCAGGCGGTGATCGTAGGACAGCGCCAGGTACATCATCGGGCGGATCACGACCTGACCGTTGATGGCCACCGGACGCTGGATGATGTTGTGCATGCCGAGGATGGCGGCCTGCGGCGGGTTGACGATCGGGGTCGACATCATCGAGCCGAAGGTACCGCCGTTGGTGATGGTGAAGGTGCCGCCGGTCATCTCTTCGATCGACAGCTTGCCCTCACGGGCCTTCTTGCCGAAGGTGGCGATGCCGTTCTCGACTTCGGCCAGGCTCATCAGCTCGGCATTGCGCAGCACCGGAACCACCAGGCCACGGTCGCTGGACACGGCCACGCCGATGTCCTGGTAGCCGTGGTAGACGATGTCGTTGCCGTCGATCGAGGCGTTGACCGCCGGGAAGCGCTTGAGCGCCTCGACCGCCGCCTTGACGAAGAAGGACATGAAGCCCAGGCGCACGCCGTTGTGGGTCTTCTCGAACAGATCCTTGTACTTGCTGCGCAGGGCCATGACTTCGTGCATGTCCACTTCGTTGAAGGTGGTCAGCATGGCCATGGTGGACTGGGCCTCGACCAGGCGCTCGGCGACCTTGGCACGCAGGCGGGTCATCGGCACGCGCTTCTCGACGCGATCGCCGGCGGCGAACACCGGCGCCTCGGCAGCCGGGGCAGCCGGCTTGGCAGCAGCGGCAGGCGCGGAGTTCTTGGCGGCGACGGCGGCGACGGCGTCTTCCTTGGTCACTCGACCGCCCTTGCCGGTGCCGGTGATGGCGTTCGGGTCGATACCACCCTCTTCGGCGATCTTGCGCGCGGCCGGCGACAGGATGGCGTCATCGCTGGCGGCGGCAGCGGCAGCCGGAGCTGCGGCGGCAGGAGCGGCAGCGGCCGCAGCCGGAGTAGCGGCGACGGCGGCACCGGCGGCACCCAGGCGACCCAGCAGCTCGCCGGACAGGACGGTGTCGCCCTCGTTCTTGACGATCTCGGCGAGCACGCCGTCGGCTTCGGCGAGTACTTCCATCACCACCTTGTCGGTTTCGATGTCGACGATCAGCTCATCGCGCTTGACCGCATCGCCCGGCTTCTTGTGCCAGGTGGCCACGGTGCCGTCGGCAACCGATTCCGGGAAGGTTGGGGCTTTGATCTCGATAGCCATTATGTGTGTTTCCTTAAATTCGTTTCTTCAGGGGGCGACGACCCATGCCGTCGCCCCGATGCGCGAAGGCGTTAGACAGTAAAGGCGTCGTTCAGCAGTTTTTCCTGCTGTTCGGCGTGCATCGAGGCATAACCACAGGCCGGGGCCGCCGAAGCGTCGCGACCGGCGTACTGCAGGAACAGCTCCTTCTTGTGCGCCGAGGCGACGCGACGCATATGGTGCTGGCTGCAGTACCAGGCGCCCTGGTTCATCGGCTCTTCCTGACACCAGACGATGTGCTTGAGGTTCTTGTACGGCGCCAGAGCCTCGGCCAGGTCGTCCTCGGGGAACGGATAGAGCTGCTCGATACGCACGATGGCGGTGTCTTCGCGGTTCTCGGCACGGCGCTTGGCCAGCAGGTCGTAGTACACCTTGCCGCTGCACAGGATGACGCGCTCGACCTTCTTCGCCTCGATCGGATCGATCTCGCCGATGACGGTCTGGAACGAGCCCTCGGCCAGTTCTTCCAGGGTCGAGATGGCCAGCGGGTGGCGCAGCAGCGACTTGGGCGACAGCACCACCAGCGGCTTGCGCAGCGGGCGGATGACCTGGCGGCGCAGCAGGTGGTAGATCTGCGCCGGGGTGGTCGGCACGCAGACCTGCATGTTGTGCTCGGCGCACAGCTGCAGGAAGCGCTCCAGGCGCGCGGAACTGTGCTCCGGGCCCTGCCCTTCGTAGCCGTGCGGCAGCAGCATGGTCAGGCCGCACAGGCGGCCCCACTTGTGCTCGCCACTGGAGATGAACTGGTCGAACACCACCTGGGCACCGTTGGCGAAGTCGCCGAACTGCGCTTCCCAGATCACCAGAGCGTTGGGCATGGTGGTGGCATAGCCATATTCGAACGCCAGTACGGCCTCTTCCGAGAGGAAGGAGTCGAACAGCTGGAAGCGCGGCTGGCCTTCGAACAGGTTCTGCAGCGGCAGGTAGGTGCTGGCGTCCTTCTGGTTGTGCAGCGCCGCGTGGCGGTGCGAGAAGGTGCCGCGGCCGACGTCCTGGCCAGTCATGCGCACCGGATGGCCTTCGAACAGCAGGGTGGCGTAGGCCAGGTTCTCGGCGTAGCCCCAGTTGATCGGCATGGCGCCGGCGGTCATCTTGGCGCGGTCTTCCAGCACCTTGGCAACCTGGCGCTGCAGGACGAAGCCTTCCGGGATTTCCAGCAGCTTGTTGGCCAGGTCCTGCAGGGTCTTCAGCTCGAAGCGGGTATCGTGGCGCGCGGTCCAGGCATGGCCCAGGTAGGGGCGCCAGTCGACGAACAGCTCCTTGTTCGGCTCCTTGACCAGGCTTTTGACCACGTGCTGGCCGTTGTCCAGCGCGCTGCGGTATTCCTCGATCTTGGCCTTGACCGCGTCCTCGGCGATACGGCCGGACTGCACCAGGCTGTCGGCATACAGCTCGCGGGTGGTGCGCTGCTTGGCGATCTGCTGGTACATCAGCGGCTGGGTGCCGCTCGGCTCGTCGGCCTCGTTGTGGCCGCGGCGGCGGTAGCAGACCAGGTCGATGACCACGTCGCGCTTGAACTGCATGCGGTAGTCGACGGCCAGCTGGGTGACGAACAGCACGGCCTCCGGGTCGTCGCCGTTCACGTGGAAGATCGGCGCCTGGATCATCTTCGCCACATCAGTGCAGTACTCGGTCGAACGCGAGTCCTCGGGACGGCTGGTGGTGAAGCCGACCTGGTTGTTGATCACGATGTGGATGGTGCCGCCGGTCTTGTAGGCACGGGTCTGCGACATCTGGAAGGTTTCCATGACCACGCCCTGGCCGGCGAAGGCCGCGTCGCCGTGGATGGAAATCGGCAGCACCTTGTCGCCGGTGGTGTCGTTGCGGCGGTCCTGGCGGGCGCGCACGGAACCCTCGACCACCGGGGAGACGATCTCCAGGTGCGACGGGTTGAACGCCAGCGCCAGGTGCACTTCGCCGCCCGGGGTCATGACGTTGGAGGAGAAGCCCTGGTGGTACTTCACGTCACCAGAGGACAGGCCCTCGACCTGCTTGCCTTCGAACTCGTCGAACAGGTCGCGCGGGTTCTTGCCGAAGGTGTTGACCAGCACGTTGAGGCGGCCACGGTGGGCCATGCCGATGACGATTTCCTGGGTGCCGTAGGAGCCGGAGCGCTGGATGATCTCGTCCAGCAGCGGGATCAGGCTCTCGCCGCCTTCCAGACCGAAGCGCTTGGTGCCCGGGTACTTGGTGCCCAGGTACTTTTCCAGGCCCTCGGCGGCGGTCAGGCGCTCGAGCAGGTGGCCCTGCACCTCGGCCGAGTAAGCCGGACGGCCACGCACGCTCTCCAGGCGCTGCTGGAACCACTTGCGCTGCTCGGAATCGACGATGTGGGTGAACTCGGCACCGATGGTGCGACAATATGTCTGCTGCAGCGCCTCGTGGATTTCCCGTAAGGTCGCCTCCTCCTTGCCGATGTAGAGTTCACCGGTGCGGAAGGTGGTGTCGAGGTCGGCGTTGGTCAGGCCATAGTGGTTGACCGACAGATCGGCCGGTGCCGGACGCTTCCACAGACCCAGCGGGTCGAGCGTCGAGGCCTGGTGGCCGCGCATGCGGTATGCCTGGATCAGGCGCAGGACTTCCACCTGCTTCTTCTCGTGCTCGCTGCTGACGCTCCCGGCGGAAACCGGTTGAGCGCGGCGCTGGTTCTTCGCCAGCAGCACGAAATGATCGCGGACAGTGGAGTGCGAAACGTCGGTGGCGGCATGGCCGTCGGCCGGCAGTTTCTGGAAGTAGGTGCGCCACTCTTCGGGCACAGCGTTGGGATCGTGCAGGTAGAGCTCATAGAGCTCTTCCACGTAGGCCGCGTTGCCACCGGATAGGTGGGCGCTGTCCCACATGCGCTGCATCACGCTTTCTTGCATGCTTGGTCACCCTCGGTAAGGGGACACCACCGGCGTAGAAGCCGTAGCTGGGCCATTCATAGTCCTAGAGCAGCGACCTGGTAAGCCACTACGGATCCCGCAGATAGTCCGGGTACCAGCCCGGATGCCCCTGCTGGTCGTCATTTTCTTTCAAATAAGAACCCCGGCTTTGTGAGCTGGGGCCCTGGCTTTACTGCGCCGGCGAATCGCTCCGCCGACGCAGGTGTTACGTGAAGCGGTGGATCAGGTACCGCTCTGCAGCAGCATGTTGCGCACGTGACCGATGGCCTTGGTCGGATTCAGGCCTTTCGGGCAGACGTTGACGCAGTTCATGATGCCGCGGCAGCGGAACACGCTGAACGGGTCGTCCAGGGACGCCAGACGCTCGGCGGTCTTGGTGTCGCGGCTGTCGGCCAGGAAGCGATAGGCCTGCAGCAGCGCAGCGGGACCGAGGAACTTGTCCGGGTTCCACCAGAACGACGGGCAGCTGGTGGAGCAGCACGCGCACAGGATGCACTCGTACAGGCCGTCCAGCTTCTCGCGCTCTTCCGGGCTCTGCAGACGCTCGATGGCCGGAGCCGGAGTATCGTTCTGCAGGAACGGCTGCACCTTCTCGTACTGCTTGTAGAAGATGCTCATATCGACGACCAGGTCACGGATGACCGGCAGGCCCGGCAGCGGACGAATGACCAGCTTGTTGCCCTTCACCACGGTGGAGATCGGGGTGATGCAGGCCAGGCCGTTCTTGCCGCTGATGTTCATGCCGTCGGAACCGCACACGCCCTCGCGGCAGGAACGACGGTAGGAGAAGCCCTCGTCCTGTTCCTTGATCAGGGCCAGCACGTCGAGCACCATCAGGTCCTTGCCATCGATCTCGATGTCGAAGTCCTGCATGAAAGGTGCGGCGTCCTTTTCCGGGTTGTAGCGATAGACGCTGACTTGCAAGGTTTTGCCAAGAGACATGGTTGCCACCCTTAATAAGTACGTACTTTGGGTTCGAACGCCGGAACGGTCTTCGGCGCGAAGTTGACCGCGCGTTTGGCCACACGCTTGTCACCTGGGAAGTACAGGGAGTGACACAGCCAGTTCTCGTCGTCACGCTCCTCGTAGTCTTCACGGGCATGGGCACCACGCGACTCGGTACGAGTATCGGCGGCGATGGCAGTGGCCTCGGCCACTTCCAGCAGGTTCTGCAGCTCCAGCGCTTCGATGCGCGCGGTGTTGAAGGCCTGGCTCTTGTCGGCGATCTTGACGTTGGCGATGCGCTCGCGCAGGTCGGCCAGCTGGGCGATGCCCTTCTTCATGTATTCGCCGGTACGGAATACACCGAAGTAGTTCTGCATGCACTGCTGCAGCTCGCGCTTGAGCGGGGCGACTTCTTCGCCGCTGCTGCGCTCGTTGACGCCGGACAGACGCTTGAGCGACTGCTCGATGTCGGTCTCGCTGGCGCCACGAACTTCCACGCCTTCCTTGAGCGCCTTCTCCAGGTGCAGGCCGGCGGCGCGGCCGAATACCACCAGGTCGAGCAGCGAGTTGCCGCCCAGACGGTTGGCACCGTGTACCGATACGCAGGCGACTTCGCCCACGGCGAACAGACCTTCGATGATCTTGTCGTTGCCGCTGGCGTCCTGGGTGATGGCCTGGCCATGGATGTTGGTGGCCACGCCACCCATCATGTAGTGACAGGTCGGGATGACCGGAACCGGCGCGACCACCGGATCGACATGAGCGAAGGTCTTGGACAGTTCGCAGATGCCCGGCAGACGGCTGTGCAGCACTTCCTCGCCGAGGTGATCGAGCTTCAGCAGCACGTGGTCCTTGTTCGGGCCACAGCCGTTGCCGGCGATCACTTCCTTGACCATGGAGCGGGCAACCACATCGCGACCGGCCAGGTCCTTGGCGTTCGGCGCGTAGCGCTCCATGAAGCGCTCGCCGTGGGCGTTGATCAGGTAGCCACCCTCACCGCGGCAACCCTCGGTGACCAGTACACCGGCGCCGGCGATGCCGGTCGGGTGGAACTGCCACATCTCGATATCCTGCACCGGCACGCCGGCACGCAGGGCCATGCCGACACCGTCACCGGTGTTGATCAGGGCGTTGGTGGTGGAGGCGTAGATACGACCGGCACCGCCAGTGGCCAGAACCACGGCCTTGGAGCGGATATAGACGGTCTCGCCGGTCTCGATGCAGATGGCGATGATGCCGACGATGGCGTCGTCCTGGTTCTTCACCAGGTCCACCGCGTACCACTCGTTGAGGAACGAGGTGCCAGCCTTCAGGTTGGCCTGGTACAGGGTGTGCAGCAGGGCGTGACCGGTACGGTCGGCCGCGGCGCAGGTACGGGCCGCCTGGGTCGGATTGTCCGGCCCCTTGGACTGGCCACCGAACGGGCGCTGGTAGATGCGGCCCTGCTCGGTACGGGAGAACGGCAGGCCCATGTGCTCGAGTTCGAACACGGCTTCCGGACCGACGGAGCACATGTATTCGATCGCGTCCTGGTCACCGATGTAGTCGGAGCCCTTGACGGTGTCGTACATGTGCCAGCGCCAATCGTCGTTCGGGTCGGCCGAGGCGATGGCGCAGGTGATGCCGCCCTGGGCGGACACGGTGTGCGAACGGGTCGGGAAGACCTTGGTCACCACGGCAGTCTTGTGACCACCCTGAGCCAGCTGCAGTGCGGCACGCATGCCCGCACCACCGCCACCGACGATGATGGCGTCATAGGAAAGAGTACGAATGCTAGACATGAATCAGAAACCCCACAGGATCTGCACACCCCAGACGAACACGACGAACTGAAGCACGCCGCAAGCCGCCTGGACGAGGAAACGCACGCCGGTCGCCCAACGGCCGATAGCCATGGGCGTCAGGTAGTCGGTAGTGATGGTCCACATGCCAACCCAGGCGTGCACGATCAGCGCAACCAGCGCCAGCAGGCTGAAGATGCGCATCGCATTGTGGGAGAACAGGGCATGCCATTCGGCATAGCCCAGCCCCGGATTGACCACCAGATAGCCAATCAGGAACAGAAAGTAAGCAGCAAGGACAACAGCAGAGACGCGCTGCACCATCCAGTCATAGAGACCCGAGCGCGAAAAGTTGGTGACATTAGTTACCATATCCAAACTCCCGCCAGCACGATGACCACCGCCGACACGGCGATGACGATCTTCGAGCCCAGCTTGCCGCCTTCCAGCGACTCACCGACACCCATGTCCATGATCAGGTGGCGTACACCGGCCACCAGGTGGTACAGCAGGGCGGACAGCAGACCCCAGATGATCAACTTGGCCAGTGGGCTGGCCAGGCACGCCTGGACTTCTGCAAAGCCCTCCTCGGACACCAGGGATTTGTCGAGAGCAAACAGCATCACGACGATACCCAGGAAGAGGATGACACCGGAAACCCGGTGCAGAATGGACGTATAAGCTGTGATCGGGAGTTTTATGGTCCTGAGATCTAGGTTTACAGGTCGTTGGCTATTCACGGCTTTTTTCACACTAGAGGCCCCTAACAAGCAGGGCAAGTTGTCGGGAAGTGCACTGGTCAGGTACCCCTCACCAAGGGAGTGCCAGCCGCCTTATTAAAGGCTCTAAAGCCTCTGACGGCCGGGCGCAGAGTATAGACAGTTAGGTTACTAATGACAACGCAAGACCCCACACCCAAAAGCGGATTGCGCGGCTCAAATAAATGACGTATTAGGCCCCTCCCCGCGCCCTGAAAAAGGGCTGAAACCCGTCTGCCGTCTGGGTTTCAGTAAATTGACTTTCAGATTTATGTCTCTATAGTGTCCCGGGCCCTGCGTGGGGGGCTGTCTGATGATTCCAAGCATAAACAGGAGGCCACACATGGCTGACAAAAAAGCGCAGTTGATCATCGAGGGCAATGCCCCCGTAGAGCTGCCCGTACTGACCGGCACCGTAGGTCCCGATGTTGTCGACGTGAGGGGCCTGACCGCCACGGGTCGCTTCACCTTTGATCCTGGCTTTATGTCGACCGCCTCTTGCGAGTCGAAGATCACCTACATCGACGGCGACGCCGGTGTTCTGCTGCACCGCGGCTACCCCATCGAGCAGCTGGCCGAGAAGTCCGACTACCTGGAAACCTGCTACCTGCTGCTGAACGGCGAACTGCCGACCGCCGAGCAGAAGGCCAAGTTCGTCAGCGTCATCAAGAACCACACCATGGTTCATGAACAGCTGAAGAGCTTCTTCAACGGTTTCCGCCGCGACGCCCACCCGATGGCCATCATGTGCGGCGTGGTCGGCGCCCTCTCCGCCTTCTACCACGACTCGCTGGACATCAATAATCCGCAGCACCGCGAAGTCTCGGCCATGCGCTTGATCGCCAAGATGCCGACCATCGCCGCCATGGCCTACAAGTACTCCATGGGCCAGCCCATGATGTACCCGCGTAACGACCTGAACTACGCAGAAAACTTCCTGCACATGATGTTCAACACCCCGTGCGAGATCAAACCGATCAGCCCGGTGCTGGCCAAGGCGATGGACCGCATCTTCGTTCTGCACGCCGACCATGAGCAGAACGCCTCCACCTCCACCGTGCGCCTGGCAGGCTCCTCGGGTGCCAACCCGTTCGCCTGTATCGCCGCCGGTATCGCCGCTCTCTGGGGCCCGGCACACGGCGGCGCCAACGAAGCCGTGCTGACCATGCTGGACGAGATCGGCAGCGTCGAGAACATCGACAAGTACATCGCCAAGGCCAAGGATAAGAACGATCCGTTCAAGCTGATGGGCTTCGGCCACCGCGTGTACAAGAACCGCGACCCGCGCGCCACCGTGATGAAGAAGACCTGCGACGAAGTGCTGGCCGAACTGGGCATCAAGAACGACCCGCAGCTGGAACTGGCCATGCGCCTGGAAGAGATCGCCCTGACCGATCCGTACTTCAAGGAGCGCAACCTGTACCCGAACGTGGACTTCTACTCGGGCATCATCCTCAAGGCCATCGGCATTCCGACCAGCATGTTCACCGTGATCTTCGCCCTGTCGCGTACCGTCGGCTGGATCTCGCACTGGAAGGAAATGCTCTCCAGCCCCTACAAGATCGGCCGTCCGCGCCAGCTGTACACCGGCTACGACAAGCGCGACTACGTCAAGCTGGAAGACCGCAAGTAAGTTTTGCGGGTAAAAAAAAAGGCTGCCGAATGGCAGCCTTTTTCGTTTGCGGCCTCAGCGTTTCTCGGCCAGCTCGCGCAATCCCTTGAGGGTATTGAACGGCGCATCCACCACGAAACTGTTGGCCAACCAGGACGGCACGCTGCCACCCGGCTCGGTGTGCACCTGGTAGGTCACCTCGACCTGGCCCTCACCCTGCGGCACGAAGCGCCAGTAGCCCTGCAGGCTGGCGACCCGCACATGCTCCCGATCCTCCGGCAGGTACTGCGGCTGCCCTTCCAGCCGGCGGGTCAGGCTGCCGTCGGCACCCTGTTCCGACACCACATGCAGGATCGAATCGCGCGCCTGCACCGGCCAGGGCATCGCGAAACGGGTATAGACCCAGCTTTGCGCCCCCTCGTGCTTGAGCAGGCGCTGCTCGGCGCAGGCGTGGATCCAGGTGCATGACCCCTGCACATCCTCCTGCAGGGCGCGCAAGCTGGCGACATCGCCCTTGATCGTGGTTACGCCGCGGTAAGCCTTGTACTTGGAGCCCGGTACCTCGCTGAGGTAGACCCGGATACCCTCCTCGTCCTTGCTCAGCTGCCAGCTCTCGGCCTGCACCTGGGCGCTGACCAGCAGGCCGAAGGTGCAGAGCGCCGCCATTCGAAAGAAAACCATTGTTGCTCCTCGAAGAATTGGGCCCGCCCGGAAGGCGGGCCGGATAGGGTCAGGCGGTGGCCTGCTCCAGCCAGCCGAGCAGGCGGATGGCCTCCTCGCGGCTGCTCCCACAAACTTCCGGGTCGGCGGAAAAACCGGAGCAGACCGATGGCCGCTCAGGCTGGCCGAAGATGGCGCAGCGCAGCTCGGCGGTCAGGTGCAGGCAACGCTCGCCAGCCCGCTTGCCCTGGGGCATGCCGGGAATCGGCGAACTGATGGAAGGCGCGATACAGCAGGCACCGCACCCGGTGCGACATTGCATGGAGGCAACCTCACGACAGGCAGGTCAACGAGGGCGCCGATTCTAGCGCCTAGCCAGCCGGTTGCCGAACGAAAAGCGCCTGATTAGGCTTGCCGGATTCACCCCGGAGCCCAGCCCATGCCCGTCTGGTTGCAAACCGCCGCCCTGCTGACCCTCTCCAACATCTTCATGACCTTCGCCTGGTACGGACACCTGAAGACGCTGAACGCCAAGCCCTGGTTCATCGCCGCGCTGATCAGCTGGGGCATCGCCTTCTTCGAATACATGATCATGGTGCCGGCCAACCGCATCGGTTACACCGAACTGTCGGTCGGCCAGCTGAAAATCATGCAGGAAGTCATCACCCTGGCGGTGTTCGTGCCGTTCAGCGTCTACGTGATGCACCAGCCGCTGAAGCTGGACTACCTGTGGGCCGGCCTATGCCTGCTCGGCGCCGTGTACTTCATCTTCCGCGCCTGAAGGTAGCCCGCCCGGCTCCGAACGGGCCGAGCGCCATCAGCTGCGCTGCTTGAGCCGGGCGATCAGGCTGGAAGTATCCCAGCGGCCACCGCCCATGGCCTGCACATCGGAGTAGAACTGGTCGACCAGCGCCGTCACCGGCAGCTGCGCGCCGTTGCGGCGAGCCTCCTCCAGCAGGATCGACAGGTCCTTGCGCATCCAGTCCACGGCGAAGCCGAAGTCGAACTTGCCAGCCAGCATGGTCTGGTGACGGTTCTCCAGCTGCCAGGACTGCGCCGCGCCCTTGCTGATCACCTCCATCGCCGCGTGACAGTCTAGCCCTGCGCACTGGGCGAAGTGCAGCGCCTCGGCCAGGCCCTGGACCAGGCCACCGATGCAGATCTGGTTGACCATCTTGGTCAGTTGGCCACTGCCCACCGGCCCCATCAGCTTGATCATCTTGGCGTAGGCATCGATGACCGGCTCGGCACGCTTGTAGAAGCTCTCCTCGCCACCGACCATCACCGTCAGCATGCCGTTCTCCGCGCCCGCCTGGCCGCCGGACACCGGCGCATCGAGAAAGCCCAGCTCGCGCTCGGCGGCAATCACCGCCAGCTCACGGGCAACATTGGCCGAGGCGGTGGTATGGTCGACCAGCACGCTGGCCGGCGCCATGCCGGCGAAAGCACCATCCGGCCCCAGCAGCACGCTGCGCAGGTCATCATCGTTGCCCACGCAGGTCATCACGAACTCGGCGCCCTGGGCGGCCTCGCGCGGGGTCGGCGCCGTCGTGCCGGCGAACTCGTCCTGCCACTGCTGCGCCTTGGCCGGCGAACGGTTGTACACACAGACCTCATGCCCCTCGCGCGCCAGATGCCCGGCCATGGGAAAACCCATCACGCCCAGGCCAATGAATGCCACCTTTGCCATGCCTCACCTCCTTACTCGTTATGCCCCAAGCATATCCCTTATCGGGGGGGCCCCGGCCAGCACAGCTGCAGGGCAAAACTGTGCACGGTGCTTTGCCGCGGCGGCGCGGGCCGCCCATACTGACTGCCAGCTAAGGAGGGACGCATGCAGCAGTGGCTAGTCATCGACCTGGAGGCCACCACCGAGGAAGGCGGCTGGCCCCTGGAAGACATGGAAATCATCGAGATCGGCGCCACCCTGGTGGACGCCGCCGGCCACGAACTGGAACCCTTCCAGCGTTTCGTGCGGCCGTTGCGCCGCCCCTGCCTGACCACCTTCTGCCGCGAGCTGACCCATATCAGCCAGGCGCAGGTCGACGCCGCCGCGCCCCTCGCCCAGGTCTGGCCGCAGTTCGAGTGCTGGCTGGCGCCGCACCTGCCGCGACTGCAGGGCTGGGGCAGCTGGGGCGACTACGATCGCCGCCAGCTGCAGCTGGAATGGCAGCGCCACGGCCTGCGCAGCGTCCTGCAGGATCTCCCCCACCACAACCTCAAGCAGCGCTTCGCCGAGAGCCGCCAGCTCAAGCGTGCCGTCGGTCTCAACGGCGCCCTGCAGCTGACCGGCCTGCAGTTCCGCGGGCAGCAGCACCGCGCCCTGGAAGACGCGCGCAATACCGCCCGCCTGCTACCGCTGATATTCACTGGCGGCGGATGACGTGCAGGCCGGCCTTGGGCATACTGGCGGGCCTTTTTGACCCTTCCGAGGAGCCCGCCATGTTCAAGGTCAACGAATACTTCGACGGCACCGTCAAATCCATCGGTTTCGCCATGGCCGAAGGCCCGGCCACCATCGGCGTGATGGCCCCCGGCGAATACGAGTTCGGCACCGCCCAGTTGGAAGTGATGCACGTGGTCGCCGGCGCCCTCACCGTCAAGCTGCCGGGCAGCGACAACTGGGAAACCTTCGCCGCCGGCAGCCAGTTCACCGTGCCGGGCAACAGCAAGTTCCAGCTGAAGGTAGCGGTAGACACCGCCTACCTGTGCGAATACCGCTAAGCTAGGCTGAGTTGCAGAAACCGGCCCCAGTGGCCGGTTTTTTTATTGCCGCATCATTCGGAACGCGCCATGCCCCGCCCCTCCCTGCTCCTGCCCATCGCCCTGCTGGTGGTCGCCATGACCTCGATCCAGAGCGGCGCTTCCCTGGCCAAGAGCCTGTTCCCGCTAATCGGCCCCGAGGGCACCACTGCGCTGCGCCTGAGCCTGGCCGCGCTGATCCTGTGCGTCGTCATGCAACCCTGGCGCACGCGGCCGAATCTCGCTGCGTGGCGCTCGCTGCTTGGCTACGGCCTGTCGCTGGGGGCGATGAACCTGCTGTTCTACATGTCGCTGAAGACCATCCCGCTGGGCATCGCCGTGGCCCTGGAATTCACCGGCCCGCTGGCCCTGGCGCTGTTCGGCTCGCGGCGGCTGCTGGACTTCCTGTGGATCGCCCTGGCCGCGCTCGGCCTCTGGCTGCTGCTGCCGAATACCGCCGCCGACGACCACCTCGACCCGCTGGGCATGGGCCTGGCCCTGGGGGCCGGGGTGTGCTGGGCGCTGTACATCCTCTTCGGGCAGAAAGCCGGCGCCGCCCATGGCCGGCAGACCGTGGCCTTCGGCACCCTGGTAGCAGCCATGCTGGTGTTCCCGGTGGGGCTGTGGTCGGTCGGCGACGGCCTGTTCTCCCTCGACCTGCTGCCGGTGGCCCTGGCCGTGGCGGTGATGTCCTCGGCGCTGCCCTACAGCCTGGAGATGGTCGCCCTGACCCGCATGCCGGCACGCACCTTCAGCGTGCTGATGAGCCTGGAGCCAGCCATCGCCGCCCTCTCCGGGCTGATCTTCCTCAGCGAGCGGCTGAGCCCGACCCAGTGGCTGGCCATCGGCGCCATCATCCTCGCTTCCTCCGGCGCGGCAGCGACCATCCGCCCGCGCAAGCACGCCTGATCAGAGCTGGCGCAACGCGCTGGTGATCGCCAGCCCCTGCAGCTCCGCCAGGTACTCGCCCAGCGTCAGCAGCCCCAGGCAGGGCATGGCGCCGCGCGCCTGCAGGGTGCCGGCGGCCAGCTTGCGCGCCAGGGCCACGGCGGCCATGCAGGGAATATTGGGGCCGTCGTTGTGCTCGGCCAGCAGTTCCCAGCACAGGCGTAGCGGCTGCCCCTGCGGGTCCAAGCCTTGCAGACGCACGAACATACCGCTGCGGCCGTCGCCGAAAGGCTCCACCGACACGGCGCGGCGGTGCAGGAACCGGGTCAGCGGCACCGCGCTGCGCAGCAGGCTGCCACGCACCAGCCAGGACAGCGCCCAGGTGCCGAACTGGGTGATGCGCAGGCCGACACCGGCGGAGAAACGCACGCTGCGCACGCCGGCATAGCGCGCCGCAAACAGTTCGAGATCGGGGATATCGCAGTTGGCCACCCAGCGCGGGCCGAGCGGCGCCGGGAAGTCGTGGCGGGCCAGGTCCTGCCAGCCATACACGGTTTGCCACCGGCCATCGCGCCATTGCCGGAACGGCTTGCCGCAATAGTCCAGCACCGCCGCCAGGGTCGAGGCGCCCGGGGTCTTCTCCGAAGAGCTGATGCCATGCCAGATGCTGTCCAGCCGCGAGAAGCGCGGCAGCAGCTCATCGATCACCGCCCCGGCCAGCGCCGGCACCGAGCTGGCGCCGCCGCAGGCCAGCACCCCGGCGGCCCGCGCTGCTTCATCCAGCTCGCCGATGCCACAGACGAAGGCCCGCGCATCGGCCAGGTCGGCATAGTGCATGCCGGCCTCGATGGCGGCGCGGGCGACCCGATAGTCCTGCCCCTGGAACGGCCCAGCGGTGGAGATCACCATCTGCGCCCCAGTGGCACGCAGGCGCTCGACCAGGTCTGCAGCGTTCATGTCCAGCGGCAGCGCCTGGCTGCCGCTCTGTGCGGCCAGCGCCTCGGCCTTGGCGCGGTCGCGTCCGGCCACCCAGACGCGCATGCCGGCAATGCCGCTGAGCCTGCGCACGATGACCTGGCCGAAGTTGCCATAACCGCCCAGCACCACCACCCCGAAATCCTTTTCCACGCCCACTCCTCAGTCGCGCTCGCGGCGCTCGGTATTGAATTGCAGCTCGGCCAGCCGGGCATACAGCGGGTTGCTCAGCACCAGCTCGCCATGCGTGCCGATGGCCTGCAGGCGGCCGCGGTCGATCACCGCGATGCGGTCGGCATTCTTCACCGTGGCCAGGCGGTGGGCGATCACCAAGGTGGTACGCCCGCGCATCAGCTCCGGCAGGGCCTGCTGGATCAGGTGCTCGCTCTCGGCGTCCAGCGCGCTGGTGGCCTCGTCGAGCAGCAGGATCGGCGCGTCGCTAAGCAACGCGCGGGCGATCGCCAGGCGCTGGCGTTGGCCGCCGGAAAGCCCCAACCCGGCCTCGCCCAGGTGGGTCTGGTAGCCCTGCGGCAGACGCTCGATGAACTCGTGGGCGTGCGCCGCGCGCGCGGCCGCCTCGACCTCGGCATTCGTGGCCTCGGGTCGGCCATAGCGCAGGTTGTCCGCCACGCTGCCGAAGAACAGCGCCGGGTTCTGCGACACCAGGGCGAAACAGCGGCGCAGGTCGAGCGGGTCGAGACGCTGGATCGGCAGGCCCTCGACCAGGATCTCGCCCTCTTGCGGGTCGAAGAAGCGCAGCAGCAGATCGAACAGGGTCGACTTGCCGGCGCCGGAGGGGCCGACCAGCGCCAGGGTCTCGCCAGCGCGCACGGCCAGGTCGATGCCATCGATGGCCGGATGCTCCGGCCGGCTCGGGTAGCTGAAGCGCACACCGCGCAGCTCCAGCGCACCGCTCACCCGTTCGGGCAGCTGCAGCCGCTCGCCCTGCGCAGGTGCGGTGATCAGATTGCGCGTGCGCAGCAGCTCGGCGATGCGCTCGGCGGCGCCGGCGGCGCTCTGCAGCTCGCCGATCACCTCGCTGATGGCGCCGAAGGCCATGCCGACGATCAGGCTGTAGAACACGAAGGCGGCCAGGTCGCCGCCACTGATGCGCCCGGCGATCACGTCCATGCCACCGACCCAGAGCATGGCGCCCACCGCGCCGAGCACTAGGACTATGACCACGGTGATCAGCCAGGCGCGCTGGCGGATGCGTTTGCCCGCGGTGGCGAAGGCCGCCTCCACGGTGCCGGCGAAGCGCTGGCGGTCCTGGCTCTGGTGGTTGTAGGCCTGCACCGTCTTGATCTGGCCGAGGGTCTCGCCGATGTAGCTGCCGACATCGGCGACGCGGTCCTGGGTCTGCCTGGACAGCGCGCGTACGCGGCGGCCGAAGATCAGAATCGGTGCCACCACCAGCGGCAACGAGCAGACCACGATGGCGCTGAGCTTGGCATTGGTGACGAACAGCAGAATCACCCCGCCGATCAGCATGATGCCGTTGCGCAGGGCCATGGACAGCGAGGAGCCGATCACCGTCTGCAGCAGCGTGGTGTCGGCAGTCAGGCGCGACTGGATCTCCGAGGCGCGGTTGCTCTCGTAGAAGCCGGGGTGCAGCTCGATCAGGTGGTCGAACACGCGTCGGCGGATATCGGCCACCACCCGTTCGCCAAGCCAGCTGACCAGGTAGAAGCGGCTGAAGGTGCCGACCGCCAGCGCCAGCACCAGGACGAAGAACAGGCCGATGGAGTGTTTCAGCGCGGCCTGCGACTGGGTGGCCAGGCCCTGGTCCACCAGCAGGCGGATGCCCTGACCCATGGACAGGGTGATGGCGGCGGTGAACATCAGTGCCAGCAAGGCGCCGATCACCCGCCCGCGATAGGGCACGACGAAGCGCCAGGCCAGGCGCAGCGCCTCACGCCGGCTCGCGGACAGCAGGCTCATGAGCGCGGCTCGGCGCTGTCGAGGAAGCGCTCCTGGTGATCCGGGTCCGGCATCAGGCAGCTTTTATAGCGGCCGAACAGGCGGTAGCGGTTCAGCGCGATGCGGTCGTAGCACCAGTCGCGCAAGGCGCGCGGCAGGATGCGCGGCCAGGCCAGCCAGCGCCAGGCGCCGGGCAGCTGGGCAACGATGCGCAGCACCGCGTCGGAGCGCACGAACAGCGCCTCGCCCTCGACATAGGCCATGGTCTCGAACGCATCGGTGGGCAGGCCGAACCAGGCCAGGATCGCCTGGCCCTCGGCGGACTGCACCGAGCACAGGCGAAAGCGCCGCTCGCGGTCGTGGCGGATCAGGAACTTCGCCCAGCCGTTGCACAGCCGACACACGCCGTCGAACAGCACCACGCGCTCGCCGGCCTGGATATGGGGTGGTAGAGCCATCGCGACCTCCGGAAATCCTGCCGCGATGCTAACTCATCGCACGAAGCGATAGTGACCGGTGATGGCGAAGCCGAACAGGATGTCCTCCTCCTGCGTGCCACGCCCGATGTTATGCAGCACAAGCGGTACGCCCGCCGGGCTGGTGCGATCGGAGACGATGCCGATATGCGTGAGGCCGCGCCCCAGGTCCCAGGTGACGATATCGCCGGCCTGGTAGTCCGCCGGCTTGTCGCTGACCTTCAGGGCCATGCCCTGGCGCTGGAACCAGGTCATCAGATTGGGCACGCGGCGGTGGTCGATATTGCGGTCCGGGCGCTGCAGGCCCCAGTTGCGCGGGTAGGCGGAGAAGTGCGCGCGCATGTCCTCATGCACGCTCTTCTGCAGGTCCAGCCCCTGCTGGCGCAGGGCGCGGATCAGCACGTCGGTGCACACGCCGGTGGCCAGCGGCACGTCGCCGCCGGGATAGTCGAGCCGACGGTAGACCGGGTCGTAGCCCAGGGTCACGCCGACCTGGCTGCGCGCGGCCTGCACCAGCTGCTGCGGGTCGATGGCCGCCCCGGCGGACAGGCTGAGCAACAGCCCCAGCAACAGCGTGACAATGGACAGCGACTTCATCACCGGGCCTCCGCTGCGCGTTCAGCGAATCGGGTACAGCAGCTCTTCCTTGTAACCAGCCCACACCCGCACGGCATCGGGAAAAGCCTCGTCCAGCGCCGGATCGCCGCTGTCCACCAGCAGTGGGCGGCCTTCGAGGGTGCCGAGCTTGCGCTTGGTAGCGATCACCCGCAGGTGTTCCAGGCCGATGGCGCGCAACACGCGCGGGCTGATCTGCTGGTTGCCGCGACCGATGATATGGCCTTGGCCGCCGATGGCGGTGACCAGCAGGCGCGCAGGCTGGCCATCGACCAGCGCGAACAGCTGCGCCTCGGTCACGTCGCGGGCGATCACCTGGCCGTTCTCGATCACATCCACGCCGAGCAGGGTGGTCTCCAGCCCCAGGTTCTGCGCCAGGCCATGCAGGGTCGAGCCGGGACCGAAGACGTAGCGCACGCCCTGCTCCCAGCTCTCGGCCAGCCAGTCGGCCAGGTCCACCAACACCAGCTCCTCGGACTCCATGCCGCCCTGCTTGACGTGCTGCATGAACTCGCCTTCCACCGGTACGCACATCTCGCCGTAATGTCGCGAGCCGACCCTGCCGTCGCGCAGGGCCGCTTCATCTATATCGCGCACCTCGCCGCTGGAAAGCCGCACCAGGCCGCCCTCGATCAGGCGCAGGGCCATCTGCCCGGCGGCGCGTGGGCTGATGGCATAGACCGCGGAATGGATCTTCACCCCGGCCGGGATGCCCAGCACCGGCTGCTCCTCGCGCACCGCGCTGCACACGTCGCGCGCGGTGCCGTCGCCACCGGCGAACAGGATCAGCGCGCAGCCGGCGTCCTGCAGCTCACGCACCGCCGCCCGGGTGTCCGCCGCCGTGGTCGGGCCCTCGCCTAGGCTGCCGAGCACCCGGTGGGCATAGCCCAGCTCGGCCAGCAGGTCGGCGCCCATGGGCCCGGGAAAGGTGAGGAACTGCAGGCGCTCGGCGACCGGCCGCAGGCACTCCAGGGCGATGCGCGTGCGCTCCGCCGCGCGCGGTTCGGCGCCCCGCGCCAGGGCTTCGGCGGCGACGCCGTCGCTGCCCTTGAGCGCCGCCGGGCCGCCGAGGCCGGCCAGCGGGTTGATGATCAGGCCCAGATGGAAAACGCTCATAACCACTCCAAAGCGGCGCGGCAACGGCCACGCCCGTCAATCCAAGTCGCGCGGTTCTGTCACCGCGCCTTCATCTGCCCACCCTAGACTGCGGCCCATCGTCAGATCAGGAGACGGCCATGCAGCCCACCCAACAGCCCAGCCAGGCCCAAGTCGTGCCCTTCAACCCGCAGCAGCCGGTCGGCGGCGCCATCATCGATGCCGAGGGCCGGGAAATCCCCATCACCGAGCAGATGATCCTGCAGGCCTGTCGCGAACTGGAACAGAGCCTGCAGCAGCGCCAGGCCGGCTAGAGCACCCGGCAGCCCAGGGCCCCCACCAACGCCGCCAGATGCGGCGCATCACCGTCCAGGCGCACCTGCAGACCGTCGATCTCGCGGCGATGGGGATAATGCTTGCGCAGCTGGTCGAAAGCCGCCTTGCGCTGCGCCGCGTCGCCGACCAGGCTGCGGCGGAAATCCGCGTCGTCGCGGCGCGGGTCGTATACCCCGCGGCACAGGGTGGCCAGCGCCCAGTCGATGGCCGCGTCCTCGTGCAATGACAGCTCGCCAAGCCAGGCCGGCGGCAGCAGCTCATCCAGCTGCACCTGCTCGGCCAGGCCCATGGCCCGGCAGTAGGCCTGGTAGATCTGCGCCGTGCCGCGCAGCTTGCCATCCAGGCTGTAGCCGGCGATGTGCGGGGTGGCGATCTGGCACAGCGCGGCCAGCTCCGGATCGACCTGCGGCTCGCCTTCCCACACATCGAGCGCCACCTGCAGGTCGGCACCGCCGCGCAGATGGGCCTTGAGCGCCGCATTGTCGAGCACCGCACCGCGGCTGGCATTGATCAGCCAGGCGCCCGGCTTGAGTGCGCGCAGCTGCTCGGCGCCAATCAGGTGGCGGGTGCCGGCGTCCAGCGGCGTGTGCAGGCTGAGCACATCGCAGTCGCGCAGGATCTCCGCCAGCTCGACGAAATCACCGCCCTCGGTGGCCTGGCGCGGCGGGTCGCAGACCCGCACGTCCCAGCCCAGGCCGCGCAGCACCTCGACCAGGCGACCGCCGACCTGGCCGGCACCGACCACGCCGTAGGTCAGTTCCGGCAGCCGGCGCCCGGTACGTTCGCCCAGGGCCAGCAGGCAACCCAGTACGTAGTCGACCACGCCACGGGCGTTGCAGCCCGGCGCGCTGGACCAGGCGATGCCGGCCGCGGCGAAGTAGTCGAGGTCCAGGTGATCGGTGCCGATGGTGCAGGTGCCGACGAAACGCACCTTGCTGCCCTCCAGCAGCGCGCGGTCGACACGGGTCACCGAGCGCACCAGCAGCACTTCGGCGTCGCCCAGGGCGGCGCGGTCGATGGCGCGGCCGGGATGGCGGCGAATCTCGCCGAAGGCGGCGAAGAACTCGTCGAGCAGGGGAATGTTCTCGTCGGCGACTATCAGCATGGGGCACTCCACAGTAGAGCCGCCATTCTAGGCGTACGGCGCCGGCGGAGGTAGGCCGCGCTTTTCTGACCACCCGGACAGGGCTAGACTAGCGCGCCTTGTCGTATCTCCCGCTGGACCCACCATGCCCGCCCTCTCCCGCCCGGCCCGTACCCTGGCCGAAATCCGCGCCCTGCTGGCGCTGGCCACGCCGATCATCATCGCGCAGCTGGCCTACACCTCGATGGGCTTCGTCGACACCGTGATGGCCGGCCGCGTCAGCGCGCGCGACCTGGCCGGCGTGGCGCTGGGCAACTCGCTGTGGGTGCCGGTGTTCCTGCTGATGAACGGCACCCTGCTGGCCACCACGGCCAAGGTCGCCCAGCGCTTCGGCGCCGGCAAGGAGGCCGAGAACGGCCCGCTGGTGCGCCAGGCCCTGTGGCTGGCGCTGGCCATCGGCACGCTGTGCGCGGTGCTGCTGTGGAACGCCGAGCCGGTGCTGCGCCTGATGGGCGTGGATGCCGAACTCAGCGCCCTGGCCATGGGCTACCTGCGCGGCGTCGCCTGCGGCTTCCCGGCCACCGCGCTGTACCAGGTGCTGCGCTGCTTCAGCGACGGCCTGGGCCGCACCCGGCCGAGCATGGTGCTGGGCATCTGCGGCCTGCTGCTGAACATCCCGCTGAACTACGTGCTGATCTACGGCAAGCTGGGCCTGCCGGCGCTGGGCGGCGTCGGCTGCGGCTGGGCCACCGGCATCGTCATGTGGTGCAGCCTGCTGGGCATGCTCTGGTGGGTGCACTGGGCCCCGGCCTACCGCGCCAGCGGCCTGTTCCTGCGCTTCGACTGGCCCCAGTGGCCGGTGATCCGCCGCCTGCTCTCGGTCGGCCTGCCGATCGGCGTGTCGATCTTCGCCGAGTCGAGCATCTTCTCGGTGATCGCCCTGCTCATCGGCGGCCTCGGCGCCACCGTGGTGGCCGGGCACCAGATCGCCCTGAACTTCAGCTCGATGATCTTCATGATCCCCTATTCGCTGGCCATGGCCGCCACCGTGCGTGTGGGGCAGTCGCTGGGGCGCGGCACACCGCGCGATGCACGCTTCGCCGCCGGCGTGGCGATGGCCACCGCGCTGACCTATGCCTGCCTGTCGGCGAGCCTGGTGATGCTGCTGCGCGAGCCGATCGCGCGGATCTACAGCCCGGACCCGGAGGTGATCGCCATGGCCGCCACCCTGCTGGTGTATTCCGCGCTGTTCCAGTTCTCCGACGCCGTGCAGGTCACCGCCGCCGGCGCCCTGCGCGGCTATCAGGACACCCGCGCGACCATGCTGATCACCCTGCTCGCCTACTGGGGCATCGGCCTGCCGGTGGGCTATGCACTGGGCCTGTCCGACTGGCTGGGCCAGCCCTCCGGCCCCAGCGGCCTGTGGCAGGGCCTGGTGGCGGGCCTGACCTGCGCGGCCGTGCTGCTCGGCATCCGCCTGGCGCGCAGCGCGCGGCGGCATATCCGCGCGTAAGGTCCCGGTTCAATCGTCGAGTGCGGGGGTGGCGGCCAACGCCGCCCAGTAGGGCTCGGACAGGTAGGGCCGGCCGGCCAGCAGGTGCTCGAGATAGGCGCGGCTGGGCGCCAGGCCCTCGCTGCGCCAGACCGGGTTGGCAATGTACAGCCAGGCGCCGATCGGCCCGTGCTGCGTGTCAATCGGCATGCGCTCGCGGCTGTAGAAGATCGGCGTGCCCTCGTAGACATCCAGCTTGAGCAGTTCGTGCTCGTCGGCCAGGCGATAGAGCACGCCTTCCACCACCCCGCCGGTCTGATGGCGGATGTTGGCGTAGGCTCGCCCCGGATGGTCATGGGCACGCTTGTCGAAGCACAGCCGGTAGCCGCCCAGGCGCCCCGCCAGCGCCTGCTCGACCGCCAGGCCGCGCGCCTGCATGCGCGCCGGGTTCATGTTGGAGCCGTAGGCGAAGTAGTAGGCCATCAGTCGGCCTTCTTGCGAATCCAGTACAGGTAGGTGCCGCCATCCTCGCCCTGCTCCAGCAGCTCGTGGCCGAGGAACATGCAGAACTTGGGAATGTCGCGCTTGGTCGAGGGGTCGGTGGCGAGCACCTTGAGCAGGCCGCCGGCCGGCAGGTCGCGCACCTTGTTGTGCAGCATCATCACCGGCTCGGGGCAGTTGAGGCCGCAGGCGTCGAGAATGGCGTCGGGTTGCAGGGACATGGGCTACTCCGGAAAACTGGCGGCTATTGTGGCGCAAAGGCCACGATGCGCCCAGCGCGGGAGGGCGAATGGTGGACGAGCAACGTGACTGGTGCGTGATGCGCCTGGACGACAACGGCAACCAGTTCGTCGTGCGCGCGGAGCTGGACCGGCGGCAGGCCGAACGCCTGGCCGCGGAGTACCAGGCCCGCGGCCACAAGCAGAGCTACTGGGCCTGCCGCCTCGTCCCCGGAGCGAACGATCCCGGGCCTACACCCTAGGCTGTTACAGCCGGCGCACGTGGCAGGTGACTTCCTCGCGGTCGTGATACAGCTGCTTGCAGCCGATGGCCACTTTCAGCCCGCGTGCCTTGAGGCCGCTGTCGATGCGCTCGAGCAGGCGCTGCACTTCGGCGTAGCGCTGTTTCATCGGCAGCTTGAGGTTGACCACCGCCTCGCGGCACAGGCCCTCGCCCAGCCAGGTCTCGATCAGCGCCGCGGTGCGCGCCGGCTTCTCGACGATGTCGCAGACCATCCAGTCCACCGGCCGCCGCGGCCGGAAGGTGAAGCCGTCGGCCCGCTGGTGCTCGACCAGGCCGGAATACATCAGGCTCTCGGCCATGGGACCGTTGTCCACGGCGATGACCTTGAGCGAGCGGTTGACCAGTTGCCAGGTCCAGCCGCCGGGCGCGGCGCCCAGGTCGACGGCGGTCATGCCGGCGGCCAGGCGGGCATCCCACTCGGCGCGCGGGATGAAGTGGTGCCAGGCCTCCTCCAGCTTGAGGGTGGAGCGGCTCGGCGCCTCGCGCGGGAACTTCAGGCGCGGGATGCCCATCGGCCACATCGCGCAGTTGTTCGCCGGGGCGATGCCGACGAACACCTCGCGGCCGCTGCGAAAGGTCAGCAGCAGGCGCGGCTTGCCGGCGTCCTCGACCAGCCGCCCGGCCTTGCCCAGCGCCTTGCGTAGCGGGGCCTCGAACTTCCTGCAGAAGTTCGACAGCTCCTTGCCCTCGTTGCTGTCGAACACCTCCAGCCACAGGCTGCCGCACTGCGGGTAGGCAGCCAGCACCTCCAGCAGCACGCTGATGCGGTCGCTCTCCGGCAGCTCGATGAAAGCGCCGCGCGCCCATTGCCGGGGAAAGATCAGCCGGTTGAAGCGCAGGCCGCGCTGCAGGCGCTCGCTCCCCTCGGCCTCGGCGCAGATGAACTCGGCATGGGCGCTGCCCGGTTTGGCCTTGGCATAGCCGGCCACGTCCAGGCGCGCGGCCTGGTCGCTGATCTCGGCGCAGACTTCGCCTTCGAAGCCGGGGCGACAGTGCAGTAACAGGGTATTCATCGGACGGTCTCCTTCGGCCGCGCATGATAGCCGAGTCCTGTGGCGGCGGCGCCCCGACGCAGTGGCGTGAGCCCCGTGCAGGGTCTAGTTTCAGAGTTCCTACCTCGCGGGAGACCCGCCATGCCTTCCCTGGACAGCCTCAATTGCCGTCGCAGCCTGCAGGTCGGTGGCCAGACCTATCACTATTACAGCCTGGACGAAGCGGCCAGCAGCCTGGGCGACATCACCCGCCTACCGCTGTCGCTCAAGGTGCTGCTGGAGAACCTGCTGCGCTTCGAGGACAACGTCAGCGTCAGCGCCTACGACATCAAGGCCATGATCGACTGGCTCAAGCAGCACCGCAGCGACCACGAGATCCAGTTCCGCCCGGCGCGCGTGCTGATGCAGGACTTCACCGGCGTGCCGGCGGTGGTCGACCTGGCCGCCATGCGTGCGGCCATGGCTGCGGCCGGCGGCGACCCGCAACGGATCAACCCGCTGTCGCCGGTGGACCTGGTGATCGACCACTCGGTGATGGTCGACCGCTATGCCTCGCCCAGCGCCTTCGACGAGAACGTCGCCCTGGAGATGCAGCGCAACCGCGAACGCTATGCCTTCCTGCGCTGGGGGCAGAACGCCTTCGCCAACTTCCGCGTGGTGCCGCCGGGCACCGGCATCTGCCACCAGGTCAACCTGGAATACCTGGCGCGCACCGTCTGGACCAAGGACGAGGACGGCGCCACCTGGGCCTTCCCCGACACCCTGGTGGGCACCGACTCGCACACCACCATGATCAACGGCCTCGGCGTGCTCGGCTGGGGCGTCGGCGGCATCGAGGCGGAGGCGGCCATGCTCGGCCAGCCGGTATCGATGCTGATTCCCGAGGTGATCGGCTTCAGGCTCAGCGGCAAGCTGCGCGAGGGCATCACCGCCACCGACCTGGTGCTGACGGTGACCCAGATGCTGCGCAGCAAGGGCGTGGTGGGCAAGTTCGTCGAGTTCTACGGCGACGGCCTGGCCGACCTGCCGCTGGCCGACCGCGCCACCATCGCCAACATGGCGCCGGAGTACGGTGCCACCTGCGGCTTCTTCCCGGTGGACGACATCACCCTGGGCTACCTGCGCCTGTCCGGGCGCGACGAGCAGACCGTGCAACTGGTGGAGGCCTACGCCAAGGCCCAGGGCCTGTGGCGCCGGCCCGGCCTCGACCCGCTGTTCAGCGACAGCCTGGAACTCGACCTCGGCACGGTGGAGGCCAGCCTGGCCGGGCCACGCCGCCCGCAGGACCGGGTGCCGCTGCCGCAGGTGAGCCAGGCCTTCGACGAGCTGCTGGCCCTGCAGGCCAGGCCGGCCGGCGACAGCAGCAGGGTCGAGCACAACGGCCAGCGCTATGAACTGCAGGACGGCGCCGTGGTGATCGCCGCCATCACCTCCTGCACCAACACCTCCAACCCCAGCGTGATGATGGCCGCCGGCCTGCTGGCGAAGAAGGCCGTGGAAAAGGGCCTGAGCCGCAAGCCCTGGGTCAAGAGCTCGCTGGCTCCCGGCTCCAAGGTGGTCAGCGAATACCTGGCCGTCGCCGACCTGACCCGCCACCTGGACCAGCTGGGCTTCGAACTGGTCGGCTATGGCTGCACCACCTGCATCGGCAACTCCGGGCCGCTGCTGGAGCCGATCGAGCAGGCCATCCAGGCCGGCGACCTGACGGTATCTGCGGTGCTCTCGGGCAACCGCAACTTCGAGGGCCGCGTGCACCCCCTGGTCAAGGCCAACTGGCTGGCCTCGCCGCCGCTGGTGGTGGCCTACGCCCTGGCCGGCAGCGTTCGCCTCGACCTGACCCGCGAGCCGCTGGGCACCGGCAAGGATGGCGCGCCGGTATACCTCAGGGACATCTGGCCGAGCCAGGCGGAGATCGCCACGGCCATCGCCAAGGTCGACAGCGCCATGTTCCGCAAGGAATACGCGGCGGTGTTCGCCGGCGACGCCCAGTGGCAGGCCATCGCCGTGCCGCAGGCAGCCACCTACCAGTGGCAGGCCGACTCCACCTATATCCAGCACCCGCCGTTCTTCGAGGACATCGCCGGCGACCCGCCGCACATGGGCGACATCCACGGCGCGCGCATCCTTGCCCTGCTCGGCGACTCGGTGACCACCGACCACATCTCCCCCGCCGGCAACATCAAGCGCGACAGCCCGGCCGGGCGCTACCTGGCCGAGCACGGCGTGGCACCGGCCGACTTCAATTCCTATGGCTCGCGGCGCGGCAACCACGAAGTGATGATGCGCGGCACCTTCGCCAATATCCGCATCCGCAACGAGATGCTCGGCGGCGAGGAAGGCGGCAACACCCGGCACTGGCCGAGCGGCGACAAGCTGGCGATCTTCGATGCGGCCATGCGCTACCAGGCCGAGGGCGTGCCGCTGGTGATCTTCGCCGGCAAGGAGTACGGCACCGGCTCATCCCGCGACTGGGCGGCCAAGGGCACCAACCTGCTGGGGGTGAAGGCGGTGGTCGCCGAGAGCTTCGAGCGCATCCACCGCTCCAACCTGGTCGGCATGGGCGTGCTGCCGCTGCAGTTCCTGCCCGGCCAGGACCGCAAGACCCTGGCCCTCAGCGGTCGCGAGAAGGTCACCATCGGCGGCCTGGACGGCGTCGCCCTGCGCCCGCACATGACCCTGGCGCTGGACCTTCAGCGCGAGGACGGCAGCCACGAGGAGGTGGAAGTGCTGTGCCGCATCGACACGCAGAACGAGGTCGAATACTTCAAGGCCGGCGGCATCCTGCACCACGTGCTGCGCCAGCTGCTCAAGGCCTGAGAGGTGGCAGGCCGGCGTACCAGAGCGGTCCGCCGGCCCGCCTCGGGCACGAAAGAACTGTGACCGGGAGCAAATCTGGATAGACTGGCCAACATTTATCGCGGCTCAACTTTTCCCGCTTCGAGCCGATTAAGCAGCAAAGAAGAACGGACCTGCGTGCAATGAAAAACAACCAACCGGTCACCCAGCGCGAACGCACCTTCCCGGCCGAACAGCGGCTGATCTCCACCACCGACCTGAAAGGCCAGATCACCTACTGCAACGACGCCTTCGTCGACATCAGCGGCTTCACCCGCGACGAGCTGATGCGCGCGCCGCACAACATCGTGCGCCACCCAGACGTGCCGCCGGCCGTGTTCGCCCACCTGTGGGCAACCCTGAAGAAGGGCCGCCCGTGGATGGGCATCGTCAAGAACCGCTGCAAGAATGGCGACCACTACTGGGTCAACGCCTACGTCACGCCGATGCTGGATAAAGGCCAGGTGGTCGGCTACGAATCGGTGCGGGTCAAGCCGAGCGCCGAGCAGGTGCGCCGCGCCGAGCAGCTCTATGCGCGGATCAACGCCGGCAAGTCGGCGATTCCCAAGCGCGACGCCTGGCTGCCGGTGGCCCAGGCCTGGCTACCCTTCATCCTGGTCAGCCAGATCGGCTTCCTGATCGGCCACTGGATGGGCTCGACCTGGGGCTTCCTGCTCGCCGCCCTGCTCTCGGTGCCGCTAGGCCTGGCCGGCATCGCCTGGCAGACCCGCGGGGTCAAGCGCCTGCTGCGCCTGGCCGAGCAGACCACCTCGGACCCGCTGATCGCGCAGATGTACACCGACAGCCGCGGCGCCGAGGCGCGCCTGGAAATGGCCATGCTCAGCCAGGAAGCCCGCCTGAAGACCTGCCTGACCCGCCTGCAAGACACCGCCGAGCGCCTCACCCGCCAGGCCCGCGAGGCCGACCAACTGGCGCACAACAGCTCGGCCGGGCTGGAGCGCCAGCGCGTGGAAACCGAACAGGTGGCCACCGCGATCAACGAGATGGCTGCCACCACCCTGGAGGTGGCCAGCAACGTGGCGCGCGCCGCCATCGCCACCCAGGAAGCCAACCGCCTGACCGGCGAGGGACGCAATGTCGCCTCGGAAACCCGCGCGGCCATCCAGCGCCTGTCGCAATCGGTGGGCGAGACCGGCGAGACCGTGTCGCGCCTGGCCCAGGACAGCACCGAGATCGGCGGCGTGGTCGACGTGATCAAGGGCATCGCCGACCAGACCAACCTGCTCGCCCTCAACGCCGCCATCGAGGCGGCGCGCGCCGGCGAGATGGGCCGCGGCTTCGCCGTGGTGGCCGACGAGGTGCGCTCGCTGGCCCAGCGCACGGCCGAGTCCACCGAGCAGATCCACGGCCTGATCGCCAAGCTGCAGCGCACCGCCGAGGAGGCGGTGATGACCATGGAAATCGGCCGCAAGCAGGCCGACGAGGGCGTGGAGCGCGTGCAGAAGGCCGACGAGGCGCTGCAGGGCATCAGCGACGCAGTGGCCAACATCACCGACATGGCCAATCAGATCGCCGCCGCCGCCGAGGAGCAGAGCGCGGTAGCCGACGAGATCAACCAGAACATCACCACCATCGCCCAGCTGGCCGACCAGACGGCCGGCGAGGCGCAGAGCACCGCGCAGCTCAGCGAGGCGCTGACCACCACCGCCCAGGACCAGTACTCCCTGGTGGAGCGCTTCAACCGCTAAGCGGGCATCCTCAGAACAAGGCCGGCAATTGCCGGCCTTTTTTCTATCCGCGGCGAACCGCCAGCGCGGCCGTCACCCCCTCAGGAAGTCCGCCACCCTCATCGCCGCCCGCTGCAAATGCTGCGCATGAGTGAAACCCGAAGCCTTGAGCGGCTTGAGGTCGTGATCGGCGGCCGCCAGCCATTCGATGGCGATGCCCGGCGCCAGCCGGTAGCCATCGACCGTCTCGCGATTGCCCAGGGCATCGCGCTCGCCCTGGACGATCAGGGTCGGCGTGCGCAGCTCGGCCAGGTGCGCCACCCGCGGCTTCTCCGGCTTGCCCGCGGCATAGAAGGGATAGCCCAGGCAGACCAGCGCGTCGGCCCCCAGCTCGTCCGCCAGCAGGCTGGCCATGCGCCCGCCCATGGACTTGCCACCGATGGCCAGCGGCCCCGGCACCAGGCCGCGCACCTCGCCGTAGACCGCGCGCCAGCAGTCCAGCAGTTGCCCCTGCGGATTGGGCGGGCGCTTGCCTGCGCCTGAACGGCGCTGCGCCATGTAGGGAAACTCGAAGCGCAGCACGTTCACCCCGCGCGCCGCCAGCAGCTCGGCCATGCGCTGCATGAACTCGCTGTCCATCGGCGCGCCGGCGCCGTGGGCGAGGATCAGGGTGCCCTGCGACATTCCGTCCGCCCCGTTCCACAGCCATCCCCGCGCGCGGCATTGATCCCCGTCAATAACCATCACCTTGCCATTACCCATGCTTGCCCTGCTTTTCATAACCGTGGATGGAAGCCCAACACATGAACACAACCAGCACTGCGGCCTACAACTACAAGGTGGTCCGCCAGTTCGCCATTATGACGGTGGTTTGGGGCATAGTCGGGATGGGGCTCGGCGTGTTCATCGCCGCCCAGCTGGCCTGGCCCGAACTGAACTTCAACCTGCCGTGGACCAGCTTCGGCCGGCTGCGCCCGCTGCACACCAATGCGGTGATCTTCGCCTTCGGCGGTTGCGCGCTGTTCGCCACCAGCTACTACTCGCTGCAGCGCACCTGCCAGACCCGGCTGATCTCCGACAAGCTCGCCGCCTTCACCTTCTGGGGCTGGCAGCTGGTCATCGTCCTGGCCGCCATCAGCCTGCCGCTGGGCTGGACCAGCTCCAAGGAATACGCCGAGCTGGAGTGGCCGATCGACATCCTCATCACCATCGTCTGGGTCGCCTACGCCCTGGTGTTCTTCGGCACCCTGATGAAGCGCAGGACCAAGCACATCTACGTGGGCAACTGGTTCTTCGGCGGCTTCATCCTCACCGTGGCCATGCTGCACATCGTCAACAACCTGGAGCTGCCGGTCAGCCTGACCAAATCCTACTCGCTGTACTCAGGCGCCACCGACGCCATGGTGCAGTGGTGGTACGGCCACAACGCCGTAGGCTTCTTCCTCACCGCCGGCTTCCTGGGGATGATGTACTACTTCGTGCCCAAGCAGGCGCAGCGTCCGGTGTACTCCTATCGCCTGTCGATCGTGCACTTCTGGGCGCTGATCACCCTGTACATCTGGGCCGGTCCGCACCACCTGCACTACACCGCCCTGCCGGACTGGGCCCAGTCCCTCGGCATGGTGATGTCGCTGGTGCTGCTGGCGCCGTCCTGGGGCGGCATGATCAACGGCATGATGACCCTCTCCGGGGCCTGGCATAAGCTGCGCTCGGACCCCATCCTGCGCTTTTTGGTGGTGTCCCTGGCCTTCTACGGCATGTCCACCTTCGAAGGCCCGATGATGGCCATCAAGACCGTCAACGCCCTGTCCCACTACACCGACTGGACCATCGGCCACGTGCACGCCGGCGCCCTCGGCTGGGTGGCGATGATCTCCATCGGTTCGCTGTACCACCTGATCCCGAAGGTGTTCGGCCGCGAGCAGATGCACAGCCTCGGCCTGATCAACTCGCACTTCTGGCTCGCCACCATCGGCACCGTGCTGTACATCGCCTCCATGTGGGTCAACGGCATCACCCAGGGCCTGATGTGGCGCGCGGTGAACGACGACGGCACCCTCACCTACTCCTTCGTCGAAGCCCTGGAAGCCAGCCATATCGGCTTCGTGGTGCGGGTCCTGGGCGGCGCCATCTTCTTCGCCGGCATGCTGCTGATGGCCTGGAACACCTGGCTGACCGTGCGTGCCGCCAAGCCGGCCGAATATGACAGCGAAGCCCTGATCCCTGCTGAGGTCGCCCACTGATGAGCAGCAAACACGAAATACTCGAGAAGAACGTCGGCCTGCTGGCCATCGCCATGGTCCTGGCGGTGAGCATCGGCGGCCTGACCCAGATCGTCCCGCTGTTCTTCCAGGACGTGGTCAACGAGCCGGTCAAGGGCATGAAGCCCTACACCGCCCTGCAGCTGGAAGGCCGCGACATCTACATCAAGGAAGGCTGCGTCGGCTGCCACTCGCAGATGATCCGCCCGTTCCGCGCCGAGACCGAGCGCTACGGCCACTACTCGGTGGCCGGCGAGAGCGTCTGGGACCACCCCTTCCTCTGGGGCTCCAAGCGTACCGGCCCGGACCTGGCCCGTGTCGGCGGCCGCTACTCGGACGACTGGCATCGCGCCCACCTGTACAACCCGCGCAACGTGGTGCCGGAGTCGAAGATGCCGGCCTACCCCTGGCTGGTCGAGAACACCCTCGACGGCAAGGACAGCGCCGCCAAGATGCAGGCCCTGCGCACCCTCGGCGTGCCCTACAGCGACGAGGACATCGCCGGCGCCCGCGAGGCCGTCAAGGGCAAGACCGAGATGGACGCGCTGGTCGCCTACCTGCAGGTGCTTGGCACCAGCCTGAAGAACAAGAGGTAATAGGACATGACCACTTTCTGGAGCTGGTACATCACCCTGCTCACCCTGGGCAGCCTGCTCGCCCTGCTGTGGCTGATCTTCGCCACCCGCAGCGGCGAGCGGCCGGGCCCGACCGACCAGACCCTCGGCCATGCCTTCGACGGCATCGAGGAATACGACAACCCCCTGCCGCGCTGGTGGTTCATGCTGTTCCTCGGCACCCTGGTGTTCGCCGGCGCCTACCTGCTGCTCTACCCGGGCCTGGGCAACTTCGCCGGCAAGCTGCCGGGCTACGAGGGCGGCTGGACCCAGGTCAAGCAGTGGCAGCGCGAGATGGACAAGGCCGACCAGGCCTACGGCCCGATCTACGCCAAGTACGCCAGCCTGCCGGTCGAGGAAGTGGCCAAGGACGAGCGCGCGCTGAAGATGGGCGGCCGTCTGTTCGCCTCCAACTGCTCGGTGTGCCACGGCTCCGACGCCAAGGGCGCCTACGGCTTCCCCAACCTGACCGACAACCAGTGGCGCTGGGGCGGCGATGCCGCCTCGATCAAGCAGACCATCGCCGCCGGACGTACCGGCATGATGCCGCCGCAGGCGCCGATGATCGGCGAAGAAGGCGTGCGCAACGTCGCCGCCTTCGTGCTCACCGAACTGGCCGGACGTCAGCTGCCGGAAGGCGAGCATGCCGACATCGAGGCGGGGCGCAAGGTCTTCGCCAGCACCTGCTTCGCCTGCCACGGCGCCGACGGCCAGGGCACCCCGAGCATGGGTGCACCGAACCTGACCCAGCCCAGCGCCTTCATCTACGGCAGCAGCTTCGCCCAGCTGCAGCAGACCATCCGCTACGGCCGCAACGGCCACATGCCGGCGCAGCTGCAGTACGTCGGCAGCGAGGACAAGGTCCATCTGCTGGCCGCCTACGTGTACAGCCTGTCGCAGCAGAAACAGCCGCAGCAGTCGCTCGCCCAGGAATGACCCTCAGGGGCAAGGATGCCCCGCCCGCGGGTGCCAGCCGGCACCCGCACTCCTCCTTCGTGCGACCCGATGTCGCACCCGCCGACCAGTTGCACCCTCCCTCGCTTGACTTGGTCTAAGCTGCCAGACAGTCGCACCCAGGAACAAATCCAAGGCGATCCCTTCTTCTGCGCGGCGTCGACTCAGACGCAAAGGTTCGGAAAGCAGCTCTCGCGAACTGCCTTCCGAGCAGGGCCAAAGCCCGCTAAAACCTTGATCGGACAGGCATCTAGCGTTGCAATGGGTACCTCATTTCTCCATACTTGCCGCCGTTTTTTGCCCCTATAAAACTCCATTAACCGTGGAACCCCTAGCATGAGCACAGCAATCAGTCAGACTGCTTATAACTACAAGGTGGTCCGCCAGTTCGCCGTTATGACGGTAATCTGGGGGGTCATCGGGATGGGTCTCGGTGTGTTCATCGCCGCCCAACTGGTGTGGCCGGAACTCAACCTGAACCTGCCGTGGACCAGCTTCGGCCGTCTGCGCCCGCTGCACACCAACGCGGTGATCTTCGCCTTCGGCGGCTGCGCCCTGTTCGCCACGTCCTACTACGTGGTCCAGCGCACCTGCCAGGCCCGCCTGATCTCCGACAGTCTGGCCGCCTTCACCTTCTGGGGCTGGCAAGCCGTGATCGTGCTGGCCGTGATCACCCTGCCGCTGGGCTACACCTCCTCCAAGGAGTACGCCGAGCTGGAGTGGCCGATCGACATCCTCCTGGGTCTGGTCTGGATCACCTACTGCGCGGTGTTCTTCGGCACCATCATCAAGCGCAAGACCAAGCACATCTACGTGGGCAACTGGTTCTTCGGCGCCTTCATCCTGGTCACCGCCATGCTGCACATCGTCAACAGCATGGAAATGCCGGTGACCCTGTTCAAGTCTTACTCCATGTACGCCGGCGCCACCGACGCCATGGTGCAGTGGTGGTACGGCCACAACGCCGTGGGCTTCTTCCTGACCACCGGCTTCCTGGGGATGATGTACTACTTCGTGCCCAAGCAGGCCGAGCGTCCGATCTACTCGTACCGCCTGTCGATCGTGCACTTCTGGGCGCTGATCACCCTGTACATCTGGGCCGGTCCGCACCACCTGCACTACACCGCCCTGCCGGACTGGGCCCAGTCCCTCGGCATGGTGATGTCGCTGATCCTGCTGGCACCGTCCTGGGGCGGCATGATCAACGGCATGATGAGCTTGTCCGGCGCCTGGCATAAGCTGCGCTCCGACCCCATCCTGCGCTTCCTGGTGGTATCCCTGGCCTTCTACGGCATGTCCACCTTCGAAGGCCCGATGATGGCCATCAAGACCGTCAACGCCCTGTCCCACTACACCGACTGGACCATCGGCCACGTGCATGCCGGTGCCCTCGGCTGGGTGGCGATGATCTCCATCGGCGCGCTGTACCACCTGATCCCGAAGGTGTTCGGCCGCGAGCAGATGCACAGCATCGGCCTGATCAACGCGCACTTCTGGCTGGCCACCATCGGCACCGTGCTGTACATCGCCTCCATGTGGGTCAACGGCATCACCCAGGGCCTGATGTGGCGTGCAGTCAACGAGGACGGCACCCTCACCTACTCCTTCGTCGAAGCGCTGGAAGCCAGCCACTACGGCTACATGGTGCGCATGATCGGTGGTGCCTTCTTCGTCACCGGCATGCTGCTGATGGCTTACAACACCTGGCGTACCGTACGCGCTGCCGATAAGAGCAAGTACGACGCCGCCGCCCTGATTCCTGCAGAGGTCGCTCACTGATGGCCGGTAGCAAACACGAGATTTTCGAGAAGAACATCGGCCTGCTGTCGTTGTTCATGGTGATCGCCGTGAGCATCGGCGGCCTGACCCAGATCGTCCCGCTGTTCTTCCAGGACGTCACCAACACCCCGGTCGAAGGCATGAAGCCGCGCACCGCGCTGGAGCTGGAAGGTCGCGACATCTACATCCGCGAAGGCTGCGTCGGCTGCCACTCGCAGATGATCCGTCCGTTCCGCGCCGAGACCGAGCGCTACGGCCACTACTCGGTGGCCGGCGAGAGCGTCTGGGACCACCCCTTCCTGTGGGGCTCCAAGCGTACCGGCCCGGACCTGGCCCGCGTCGGCGGCCGCTACTCGGACGACTGGCACCGCGCCCACCTGTACAACCCGCGCAACGTGGTGCCGGAGTCGAAGATGCCGTCCTACCCCTGGCTGGTCGAGAACAAGCTCGACGGCAAGGACACCGCGGCCAAGATGGAAGCTCTGCGTAGCCTCGGCGTGCCCTACACCGACGAAGACATCGCCGGCGCCCGCGAGGCCGTCAAGGGCAAGACCGAGATGGACGCGCTGGTCGCGTACCTGCAGGGTCTTGGCACCGCAATCAAGAACAAACGGTAACGCATGATGGATATCGGGATGATTCGCGGCATCGGCACGGCGGTGGTCTTCATCGCCTTCGTCGGCGTGGTGCTCTGGGCTTACAGCAGCAAGCGCAAGTCCAGCTTCGACGAGGCGGCCAACCTGCCCTTCGCCGACGACGCCCCGACCCCCAAGCGTGACGAGCAAGCTTCTGGGAGCAATAAAGAATGACTTTGTTCTGGAGTATCTACATCAGCGTACTGAGCCTCGGCACCATTGCCGCGCTCACCTGGCTGATCTTCGCGGTGCGCAAGGGTCAGCGCCCTGACACCACCGAGGAAACCGTGGGCCATGCCTTCGACGGCATCGAGGAATTCGACAACCCGCTGCCGAAGTGGTGGTTCATGCTGTTCATCGGCACCATCGTCTTCGCCCTCGGCTACCTGGCCCTGTACCCGGGCCTGGGCACCTGGAAAGGCCTGCTGCCGGGCTACAACGAAGCCGGCGACGGCAAGCCCTTCGCCAGCGGCGAAGCCGGCTGGACCGGCGTGCACCAGTGGGAAAAGGAGATGGTTCGCGCCGACAAGCAATACGCGCCTATCTATGCCAAGTACGCCAGCCTGCCGATCGAGGAAGTGGCCAAGGATGAGCAGGCCCTGAAGATGGGCGGCCGCCTGTTCGCCTCCAACTGCTCGGTGTGCCACGGCTCCGACGCCAAGGGCGCCTACGGCTTCCCCAACCTGACCGACAACGAGTGGCGCTGGGGCGGCTCGCCGGCCGACATCAAGCAGACCATCATCGGTGGTCGCCACGGCATGATGCCGCCGCAGGCACCGACCATCGGTGAGGACGGCGTGCGCAACGTCGCCGCCTACGTGCTCACCGAACTGGGCGGTCGCAAGCTGCCGGAAGGCGTGACTGCCGACATCGAAGCGGGCAAGAAGATCTTCTCCACCACCTGCTTCGCCTGCCACGGCGCGGACGGCAAGGGCACCCCGAGCATGGGCGCGCCGAACCTGACCAACCCGAGCGCCTTCATCTACGGCAGCAGCTATGCCCAGCTGCAGCAGAGCATTCGCTACGGCCGCAGCGGCAACATGCCCGCCCAGCTGCAGTACGTCGGCAGCGAAGACAAGGTGCACCTGCTGGCCGCCTATGTGTACAGCCTGTCGCAGGGCAAGGCCGACGCCGCAGTCGAGAAGTAAGGCTCCACCCGCCCGGACGCGACCGCCGGTCGCACCCGGGCGACGCTCGATCAGGCGTACCATAGTGCATGTGAAATTCTGACTCCCTCGGCAAGTATCGGGGGAGCACTCACCCCAGCCGTGGTACGACCCTGATGAGCGAACAGATTCCCGTCCGAAACATCACCCCTCCCCCGGCCAAGGGCGGCGAATCCGTCGACCTCTACGCCAGCCGCGAAAAGATCTACACCCGCGCCTTCACCGGCCTGTTCCGCAACCTGCGCCTCGGCGGCGGAGCCTTCCTCTTCCTGCTCTACTTCGGCACCGTCTGGCTCAGCTGGAACGACCGCCAGGCCGTCTGGTGGAACCTGCCGGAACGCAAGTTCTTCATCTTCGGCGCCACCTTCTGGCCGCAGGACTTCGCCCTGCTGTCCTGGCTGCTGATCATCTGCGCCTTCGGCCTGTTCTTCATCACTGTGTTCGCCGGGCGCGTCTGGTGCGGCTACACCTGCCCGCAGAGCGTTTGGACCTGGATCTTCATGTGGTGCGAGAAGGTCACCGAAGGCGATCGCAACCAGCGCATGAAGCTGGACAAGGCGCCGATGAGCGCCAGCAAGTTCGCCCGCAAGGCGGCCAAGCACACGCTGTGGTTGCTGATCGGCCTGGTCACCGGGCTGACCTTCGTCGGCTACTTCTCGCCAATCCGCGAGCTGATTCCCGACCTGCTCTCCGGCGCGGCTGACGGCTGGGCCTACTTCTGGGTCGGCTTCTTTACCCTGGCCACCTACGGCAACGCCGGTTGGCTGCGCGAGCAGGTGTGCATCTACATGTGTCCCTACGCGCGCTTCCAGAGCGTGATGTTCGACAAGGACACCCTGATCGTTTCCTACGACCCGCGCCGCGGCGAAAACCGCGGCCCGCGCAAGAAGACCGCCGACTACAAGGCCGAGGGCCTCGGCGACTGTATCGACTGCACCATGTGCGTACAGGTCTGCCCGACCGGCATCGACATTCGCGATGGCCTGCAGATCGAATGCATCGGCTGCGCCGCCTGCATCGACGCCTGCGACGGCATCATGGACAAGATGGGCTACCCGCGCGGCCTGATCAGCTACACAACCGAACACAATCTTTCCGGGCAGAAGACCCACCTGCTGCGCCCGCGCCTGATAGGCTACGCCGTCGCCCTGGTGACCATGATGGGCCTGTTCGCCTGGGCCATCGCCAGCCGCTCGCTGGTAGAAGTCGACGTGCTCAAGGACCGCGTGCTGTTCCGCGAGAACGAGCAGGGACATGTCGAGAACGTCTACACCGTGAAGCTGATGAACAAGGCCCAGCGCGACCTGACCTACCTGATCTCCGTCGAAGGCATCGACGGTCTGCGCTACGAGGGCAAGCGCGAGGTCAAGGCCGCCGCCGGCGAGGTGCTGTCGCTACCGGTGGAGCTGTCCATCGAGCCGGAGAAGCTGCCCTCCAGCGCCAATGAAATCCTGTTCAAGGTCCAGGCCTTGGAAGACCCGTCCATCGAGAGCGACGCCGACAGCCGCTTCATCGGCCCCAGCGTGCGCTGAACACAGGTTCCTACATGACGTCGCAACAAACCCCGGTCAACCCCTGGTACAAAGAGTTCTGGGTCTGGTTCATCCTCGGCATCCTCGGCCTGGCCGTGGTGCTCGGCACCAGCATGTTGGTGATCGCCACCCGCAACCCGCCGGGGCTGCTGTCGGACAACTACTACGATGTCGGCAAGGGCATCAACACCTCGCTGGAGCGCGAGGACCTGGCCAAGCGCCTGCAGCTCAAGGCCAGCCTGGCGCTGGACAACGAGCGCGGCACCGTCAGCCTGCAGCTGCAGGGCTACAGCAATCCGCCGCAGCTGGTCCTCAACCTGATCTCGCCGACCCAGCCGGAGCGTGACCGCCGCGTGGTGCTGCAGGCCCAGGCCGACGGCAGCTACGCCGGCAACCTGCTGGATGCCATCGAGGGACGCCGTTTCGTCGAGCTGATCGGCCAGGAAGGCGGCAAGGACTGGCGTCTGTTCGAGGAAGAGCACCTGGCCAGCGGCCAGCGCTTCTCGCTCGGCGAATAAAGTTCTTCATGAGCAGTCCCCTGCCCTGCTATCACTGCGGCCTGCCGGTGCCCGCCGGCAGCCGCTTCGAGGCCCGCGTCCTGGAACAGACGCGGGCCTTCTGCTGCCCGGGCTGCCAGGCGGTGGCCGAGGCCATAGTCGCCGGCGGGCTGGACAACTACTACCGGCATCGCAGTGACAACGCGGTCAACCCGCAGAGCCTGCCCAAGGCCCTGCCGGACGAGCTGGCGCTGTACGATCGCGACGAGGTGCAGCAGGGCTTCGTCCAGCACCAGGGCGAAGTCAGCGAGACCAGCCTGGTGATCGAAGGTATCAGCTGCGCCGCCTGCGGCTGGCTGATCGAGAAACACCTGCGCGGCCTGCCGGGCATAGTCGAGGTCAGTCTCAACCTGTCCAACCAGCGCCTGCAGGTGCGCTGGGCCGACAGCCAGATACCCCTCAGCCAGCTGCTCGCCGAGCTGCGCCGCATCGGCTACGCCGGCCATCCCTGGCAGCCCGACGAGGCCAGCGAGCGCCTGGCCGCGGAGAATCGCAAGTCGCTGCGCCAGATCGGCGTCGCCGGCCTGCTGTGGATGCAGGTGATGATGGCGGCCATGGCCACCTGGCCGGAGTTCAATGTCGACCTGTCGCCGGAGCTGGACAAGATCCTGCGCTGGACCAGCCTGTTCCTCACCACGCCCATCGTCTTCTACTGCTGCGGCCAGTTCTTCCGCGGCGCCCTGCGCGACCTGCGCACCCGCCACCTGACCATGGACGTGTCGGTGTCGCTGGCCATCGGCGGCGCCTACGTGGCCGGCATCTGGTCCACCGTCACCGGGGTCGGCGAGCTGTATTTCGACGCAGTCGGCATGTTCGCCCTGTTCCTCCTCGCCGGCCGCTACCTGGAGCGCCGCGCCCGCGAGCGCACGGCGGCGGCCACCGCGCAGCTGGTCAGCCTGCTGCCGCCGTCCTGCCTGCGCCTGGATGCCAATGGCCAGAGCCAGCGCGTGCTGCTGCGCGAGCTGGCGGTCGGCGACCGCGTGCTGGTGCCGCCCGGCGCCCAGCTGCCGGCCGACGGCCGCATCCTTGCCGGTCAGTCGAGCGTCGACGAGTCGCTGCTCACCGGCGAATACCTGCCGCAGCCGCGCGCTGAAGGCGACGCCGTCACCGCCGGCACCCTCAACGTCGAGGGCCCGCTGACCATGCAGGTCGAGGCGCTGGGCGAAGATACCCGGCTGTCCGCCATCGTCCGCCTGCTGGAACGCGCCCAGGCCGACAAACCGCCGATGGCCGAGCTGGCCGACCGCGTAGCGCAGTGGTTCCTGCTGATCGTCCTGGCCCTCGCCGCCGTGGTCGGCCTGGTCTGGTGGCAGCTCGACAGCGAACGCGCCTTCTGGATCGTCCTGGCCCTGCTGGTCGCCACCTGCCCCTGCGCCCTGTCGCTGGCCACGCCGACGGCGCTGACCACCGCCACCGGGAGCCTGCACAAGCTCGGCCTGCTGCTGACCCGCGGCCACGTGCTGGAGGGCCTCAAGCAGATCGACACGGTGATCTTCGACAAGACCGGCACCCTGAGCGAAGGCCGCCTGACCCTGGAGCGCATCGAGACCCTGCGCGAGCTGGACGCCGATGCCTGCCTGGCCCTGGCCGCCGCCCTCGAACACGGCTCCGAGCATCCCATCGCCCGCGCCTTCGGCCACAGCAACCAAGGTGCCGAGCAGCTGGCCAGCGAACCCGGCCAGGGCCTGCAGGGCATGGTCGACGGCCGCCGCCTGCGCATCGGCCAACCGTCCTACGTCGCCGCCCTGGCCGGGCGCGAGGCGCCGAGCATTCCCGGCGAGCACGGCCAGTGGCTGCTGCTCGGCGACGAGCGCGGCCCGCTGGCCTGGTTCGTCCTCGGTGATCGCCTGCGCGAGGATGCTCCCGAGCTGATCGCCGCCTGCCGCGCCCAGGGCTGGAACATCATCCTGCTGTCCGGCGACAGCTCGCCCATGGTCGGCGAGGTGGCACGCCAGCTGGGCATAGACGACGCCCGCGGCGGCCTCACCCCGGATGCCAAGCTGGCCGTGCTCAGGGAGCTGCACCAGCAGGGCCGCCGTGTGCTGATGCTCGGCGACGGGGTCAACGACGTACCGGTGCTGGCCGGCGCCGACATCAGCGTGGCCATGGGCAGCGCCACCGACCTGGCCAAGACCAGCGCCGACGCGGTGCTGCTGTCCAACCGCCTGGGTAGCCTGGTGCAGGCCTTCGCCCTGGCCCGGCGCACGCGGCGCATCATCGTCGAGAACCTGGCCTGGGCGACCCTGTACAATGGCCTGGTGCTGCCGTTCGCCGCGCTCGGCTGGGTCACCCCGCTGTGGGCGGCGCTCGGCATGTCGGCCAGTTCGCTGCTGGTGGTGCTCAACGCCCTGCGCCTGGCCCGCATCAAACCCCTGTAGAAAGCACGCCCTCTGCCATCGACGGCGAGTGGCGCCAGGCCCCGGAGCCAGCATGTCCGCTATCTATTTTCTGATCCCGATTGCCGTGGCCCTGGTCGGCTTCGCCATCTGGCTGTTCTTCTGGGCAGTGGACAACGGCCAGTACGACGACCTCGACAGCCCGGCCCACAGCATCCTGTTCGACGACGAGGACCCGCAGCACAAGGCTGCCATCGCCGAGGCGGACAAGGACGACGACGCGCAGGACGAGCCGCGTGGCTGATCTGGCACCGCTGCTGGTTTCCGCGCTGATCCTCGGCCTGCTCGGCGGCGGCCACTGCCTGGGTATGTGCGGCGGGCTGATGGGGGCGCTGACCCTGGCCATCCCGCCCGAGCAGCGCGCGCGCCGCCTGCGCCTGCTGCTGGCCTACAACCTCGGGCGCATCCTCAGCTACGCCGCCGCCGGCCTGCTGCTCGGCCTGGCCGGCTGGGCCGTGGCCAGCAGCCCGGCGGCCATGCTCCTGCGCGTGCTCGCCGGCCTGCTGCTGATCGCCATGGGCCTGTACCTGGCCGGCTGGTGGAGCGGCCTGACCCGCATCGAAAGCCTGGGCCGCCACCTGTGGCGCCACCTGCAACCGATCGCCAGCCGCCTGATGCCAGTCAGCAGCCTGCCGCGCGCCCTGCTGCTCGGTGCCATCTGGGGCTGGCTGCCCTGCGGCCTGGTCTACAGCACCCTGCTGTGGGCCTCCAGCCAGGGCTCGCCGGCCGACAGCGCCCTGCTGATGCTGGCCTTCGGCCTGGGCACCTGGCCGGTGCTGCTGGCCACCGGCATGGCCGCCGAGCGCCTGACCACCCTGCTGCGCCGGCGCGGCGTGCGCATCGCCGGCGGCCTGCTGGTGATCCTGTTCGGCCTGTGGACCCTGCCCGGACCGCACCAGCACTGGCTGATGGGCCACTAGGCCGCCGCGCCACTGCGGGAGGCACCGTCCCGGGCCGCAGCAAACGCCTGGCGAAGATGCAGCGGCCTGACTCAGATCAAGAGCCGCCGCGGCGCAATCCCTAGACTGGCCGCATCGCCAATCCAGGGATATCTCCATGCTCGATGCCATCCGCTGGGACGCCGACCTGATCCGCCGTCACGACCGGCCAGGCCCGCGCTACACCTCCTACCCCACCGCCGTGCAGTTCCACGGTGAAGTCGGCTCCTTCGACCTGCTGCACGCCCTGCGCGACAGCCGCAAGGCCCTGCGCCCGCTGTCGCTCTACGTGCACGTGCCGTTCTGCGCCAACATCTGCTACTACTGCGCCTGCAACAAGGTGATCACCAAGGATCGCGGCCGTGCCCTGCCCTACCTGGAACGCCTGGAGCAGGAGATCGAGCTGATCGCGCGCCACCTGGACCGCCGGCAGGTGGTCGAGCAGCTGCATTTCGGCGGCGGCACCCCGACCTTCCTCAGCCACGACGAGCTGCGCCGGCTGATGGAACACCTGCGCCGGCACTTCAACCTGCTGGACGACGACAGCGGCGACTACGGCATCGAGATCGACCCGCGCGAGGCCGACTGGTCGACCATGGGCCTGCTGCGCGAGCTGGGCTTCAACCGCGTCAGCCTCGGCGTGCAGGACCTCGACCCCGAGGTACAGCGCGCCATCAACCGCCTGCAGACCCTCGAACAGACCCGCGCCATCGTCGAGGCGGCGCATACCCTGCAGTTCCGTTCGGTGAACATCGACCTGATCTACGGCCTGCCAAGGCAGACCCCGGACAGCTTCGCCCGCACCGTGGCCGAGGTGATCGCCCTGCAGCCGGATCGGTTGTCGGTGTTCAACTACGCGCACCTGCCCGAACGCTTCATGCCGCAGCGGCGCATCAACGCCGAGGAGCTGCCTAGCCCGGCACAGAAACTGGAGATGCTGCAGCGCAGCATCGAGCAGCTCACCGCCGCCGGCTACCGCTACATCGGCATGGACCACTTCGCCCTGCCCGACGACGAGCTGGCCATGGCCCAGGAGGACGGCACCCTGCAGCGCAACTTCCAGGGCTACACCACCCACGGCCATTGCGACCTGATCGGCCTGGGGGTATCGGCCATCAGCCAGGTCGGCGACCTCTACTGCCAGAACAGCAGCGACCTGGCCAACTACCAGCAGAGCCTGGGCAACGGCCAGCTGGCCACCCAGCGCGGCCTGCACTGCAATGCGGACGACCGCATCCGCCGCGCCGTGATCCAGGCGCTGATCTGTCAGTTCCAGCTGGACTTCCGCACTATCGAGCAGCGCTTCGCCATCGACTTTCGCAGCTACTTCGCCGCCATCTGGCCACAGCTGCAGCAGCTGGCCCGCGACGGCCTGATCGACCTGGGCGAACAGGGCATCGAGGTGCGCCCGGCCGGGCGCCTGCTGGTGCGCTCGTTGTGCATGCTGTTCGACCACTACCTGGAGCAGCAGAACCAGCAGCGCTTCTCGCGGGTGATCTGATCAGGCCATCGCCAGCTTGGCCGCCTGCATGCGCTGATCGTCGCTCAGGCGCTTGTCCTTGAGCGCCTCCACCAGGCTGGCCTGAGCCATGCTCAGGGCGCCCTGCAGCGAGGACAGCTCGCCGCGCAGGGCTTCCACGCGCATCTGCTTGAGTTGCGGGTCCATCCCGCTCTGCGCCATCAGGTCCTGCAGCTCGGCCTGCTTCTCGGCGATCTGCTGGCGCAGGGCGCGGATCAGCTTGAGGATTTCCTTGATGTTGTCCGGCAGGTCGGCCTCGTCGATATCCTTGTGCTGCGCGCTGGCGCGCACCCGCCCGAGTTCGGACAGGCTCACCCGCAGGCCGTCGCGCAGCTCCTGCTCGCCCGCCGTCTCGCCGCCAGCCCGCGCCACCTGGCGCTGCACGCCGAGCACCAGGCGCTCGCCGAGCCCGTGCGCATCTATCCTCAACATGCTGTTCTCCCGGACGCATCCCTGCCCTGGCTATCGGGCGCCCGGGAAATAACTTGAGCGAACGGTCAGTCCTGTTCCACCATCGTCGCCCTGGCCTGGGCAGCGGCCCATGGGTTAACCTTCATCTTTGTGTGTGTTCTCCACTCAGGGACTTCTCGATGTCAGAAACCATCAAGGTGCACAGCTCGCACCAGGCCCATTGCAAGGACTGCAGCCTGGCGGCGCTATGCCTGCCGCTGTCGCTGAACCTGGAGGACATGGACGCGCTGGACCGCATCGTCAAGCGCGGCCGGCCGCTGAAGAAGGGCGAATTCCTGTTCCGCCAGGGCGATGCCTTCGACTCGGTGTTCGCCGTGCGTGCCGGCGCGCTGAAGACCTTCACCCTGAGCGATGCCGGCGAGGAGCAGATTACCGGCTTCCACTTGCCCAGCGAGCTGGTCGGCCTGTCCGGCGTGGACAGCGAAGTCTACCCAGTGTCGGCGCAGGCGCTGGAAACCACCTCGGTGTGCGAGATTCCCTTCGAGCGCCTGGACGAGTTGGCTGTGCAACTGCCACAGCTGCGCCGCCAGCTGATGCGGGTGATGAGCCGGGAGATCCGCGACGACCAGCAGATGATGCTGCTGCTGTCGAAGAAGACCGCCGACGAGCGCATCGCCACCTTCCTGGTCAATCTCTCCGCGCGCTTCCGCGCCCGCGGCTTCTCCGCCAACCAGTTCCGCCTGGCCATGTCGCGCAACGAGGTAGGCAACTACCTGGGGCTGGCCGTGGAAACGGTGTCGCGCGTGTTCACCCGCTTCCAGCAGAACGGCCTGATCGAAGCCGAAGGCAAGGAAGTGCACATCCTCGATCCCATCGAGCTGTGCGCCCTGGCCGGCGGCAACATGCCGGACTGAGGACAGCACGATGATCTTCGACGAATTCGACATCAAGTCGCTGATCCGCCCGGTGCCGGACTTCCCCAAGCCCGGCGTGGTATTCCGCGACATCACTCCACTGTTCCAGTCGCCGCGTGCCCAGCGCATGGTCGCCGACAGCTTCATCCAGCGTTATGTCGAGGCCGACTTCAGCCATGTGGCGGCCATGGATGCGCGCGGCTTCCTGATCGGCTCGGTGATCGCCTACGAGCTGAACAAGCCGCTGATCCTGTTCCGCAAGCAGGGCAAGCTGCCGGCCGACGTGCTCTCCGAGAGCTACCAGACCGAGTACGGCGAGGCCCTGCTGGAGGTGCACAGCGACAGCCTGTGCGAAGGTGACCGGGTACTGATCTTCGATGACCTGATCGCCACCGGCGGCACCCTGCTGGCCGCCGCGCGCCTGGTCCGCCGCCTCGGCGCGCAGGTCCACGAAGCTGCGGCAATCATCGACCTGCCCGAACTGGGCGGCTCGCAGAAACTGCAGGATGCCGGCATTCCGACCTTCACCCTGACCGCCTTCGAGCTCAGCGAGCGCTAAGAGCCCCCATAGAAGCGCGCGCACAAACGTGCCCGCCCGCTGCTCTTGGCCAGATACAGCTGCTCGTCGGCGAAACGCAGCAGATCCTGTGCATCCCGCTCGGCCGAGGCCAGCACGGTGGCGGCTCCCAGCGACAGGCTGACCTGCGGCCCGACCTCCGAAGCCAGGTGCTCGATGTGCAGCTCGGCGACCGCCGCCAGCATCTTCTGCGCGACCCGCTCGGCTCCGGCCAGGTCGGTATCCGGCAGCAGACAGGCGAACTCCTCGCCGCCATAGCGTGCCAGCAGGTCATAGGGGCGATTCAGCGTGGCCGCCAGGGCGATGGCCAGGCGGCGCAGGCACTGATCGCCGCTCTGGTGACCGTAGTGGTCGTTGTATTTCTTGAAGTGATCGACGTCGATCATGATCAGTGACAGAGGCCCACCTTCCCGACAGGCATGGCTCCAGGCCGCCTCCAGGCGACTCTCCAGCTTGCGCCGGTTGGCGACACCGGTGAGGCCATCGAGCATGGCCATGGAGCGCAGGTAGTCGCTCTGCAGCTTGAGGGTCAGATGGGTCTTGACCCGTGCCCGCACTATCGTCGGATTGAACGGCTTGCCGATGTAGTCCACCGCGCCCAGCTCCAGGCCGATGGCCTCGTCGTCTTCCTCGCCTTTGGCGCTGAGGAAGATGATCGGGATGTCCTGGGTCAGTGGGTCGGCCTTCAGGCGCCGGCACACCTCATGGCCATCCATGCCCTCCATCACCACGTCGAGCAGGATCAGGTCCGGCAACAGCGCCTTGCACACCTCGATGGCCTGCTCGCCCCCAGTGGCCATGTGTACATCGCATTCGTAACGAAACAGCTGGTGCAATACCCGGATGTTCATCGGCTGGTCGTCCACCAGCAGCAGTTTCGGGCGCCCCAGGCGCGGGTCGAGCCATGCTTCCAAGTCAGCCTCCCGGGGCCAGGTCAAGCAGATCACGCCCCAGTGCCAGGGCCTTATTGAAGTCTAGCGCCTCGACGGCCTGAAGAAATACCCCAAAGGCCGGCTGCAGAACCGCCGGCGCACACCTGTCGAGGGCCTCTGCCCGCTCGATGGCCTGCAGGTCACCACGCTCCAGCAGACCGCACAGCTCGCGCAGGGCGCTGCGCCAGCTCTCCATCGGCAAGGGTTCGAGCCTATCGGGCTCGGCCACGGCAACCGGGGCGAACAGGCGCAGCAAGGCGTCGACACTTTGTTGCAGCAGTACTTCCAGTTCGTGCCAGTCCAGCTGCGCCAGCAGGCCTGCCGTCTCTTCGGTGTCCGCCTGCTTGAGCTGTTGCTCCAGGCTGGCGACCCGTGCGGCAAAGGCGCTGGCACCCATGGTGCCGGCACTGCCCTTGAGCGTGTGCAACAGCAGCAGCACACCCTGCAGCTCGCCACGCGCGGCCAGCTCATGCAGGCGCTCGAGCTGCTTGGCCAGTTCCGGCTGGAAGTTGTGCAGCACCCTGCGCAGCAGGTAGAGATTGCCGCCGAAGCGCGCGAGAATCGAGCTTTCGCCTTCGACCAGCCCCGCCGTCTGCGCCTCGCGGCCTGGCGGAGCAAGCGCCGCGCCGCGGCCGGTCCACTGCAGCAGGGTCGCCACCAGCTGCTGCAGGTCGATGGGTTTGCCCAGGTGATCGTTCATGCCCGCCGCCAGGCAGGCCTCGCGGTCGGCACGGGAAGCGTTGGCGGTCATGGCGATGATCGGCACATCGAGCGTGCCCACCTGCTGGCGGATGCGCCGGGTGGCTTCCAGACCATCGATATCCGGCATCTGGATGTCCATCAGTACGGCATCGAAGGGCGGCTGTTCGCGCTGCACCCGCTCGACGCCTTCCAGCCCGTTTTCGGCCAGGCTGACCTGCGCCCCCTCGCCGGCCAGCAGCTCGGCGGCCACCTGGCGGTTGAGCATGTTGTCCTCCACCACCAGCAGGCGCAGCCCGGCCAGACGCTGTGGCGCGGCGCGCGGGGCGGCGGCCGCGACGGCCTGCTGGCCGTCCAGCGCGCGCTGCACCGCGGCGGCCAGCTGCTGCGGGGTGACCGGTTTGGTCAGGAAGCCGGAAAACGGCGCCCGTCCCTCCTGATAACGGTCGGCGAGCACCTCGCGACCGTGGGCGGTGATCATCACCACCAGCGGCATGTCTCGGTCGCTGGCGCGCTCACCGATCATGTGGGCCGCAGAGAGTCCGTCCAGGTCGGGCATGCGCCAGTCCATCAGGACCAGATCGAAGGGTTGCCCCTGCGCGAGCGACTCGTCGATGCGTGCGAGGGCCTGCTGCCCGCCCGCCACCCACTCGGCCTGCCAACCCAGGGAGGCAGCAGTGCGCAACAACAGCTCGCCGGCTACCGCGTTGTCATCGGCGATCAGCAGGCGCAGGTTGGCATCCAGGGCGCTGCAGGCCGAGCGCAGACTGGCCTGCTCGGCCACCTCCAGCTCGATATCGAACCAGAAGCGACTGCCCTCGCCGACCTGGCTCTCTACCTGCAGCTCGCCGCCCATCAGCTCGATCAGGCGCTTGCAGATCACCAGTCCCAGCCCGGTACCGCCGAAGCGCCGCGTGGTCGAGGCCTCGGCCTGGGTGAAGCCGTCGAAGATGCGGCTCAGCTGCTCGGCGCTGATGCCGATGCCGGTATCGCTCACCGCCACGCGCACGGCGACCCGCTGGGCATCGCGCCGCAGCTGGCGCAGGCTGACCACCACCTGGCCCTGCTGGGTGAACTTGAGGGCATTGCCGGCCAGGTTGATCAGCACCTGCTGCAGCCGCAGGCTGTCACCGATCAACGCGCTGGGCAGCTCGGCATCCAGGTCGAACATCACCTCGATCTCCTTCCCCCCCTGGTTACCGGCCAGCACCACCGCCAGGTCGCGCAGCAGCGGCTCGAGCTCGAAGCGATGCAGGTCGAGCTGCAGCTTGCCGGCTTCGATCTTCGAGTAGTCGAGAATGTCGTTGAGCAGGCCGAGCAGCGACTGCGCCGCGCCGTGGGCCTTCTCCACATAGTCCAGCTGGCGCGGGTTGAGCTCGGTGGCCTGCACCAGCTGGAGCATGCCGAGCACCGCGTTCATCGGCGTGCGTATCTCGTGGCTCATGTTGGCCAGGAAGGCACTCTTGGCCGCGCTGGCGGCGTCGGCCTGCTCCTTGGCCTCGCGCAGGCGCGACTCCAGTTCGAGCTGGGCGGTGATGTCGCGGTTGATGCCGGTGACCTTCAGCGGATTGCCCTCGGCGTCACGTTCGACCTGCGCACCGGCCTGGATGCAGAGCACCCGGCCATCCGGGCGGACAACACGGAAGACCGGATCGTAGACACCCTCGCCGGCCACGGCGGCCTGCAGCTTGGCCTCGGTGGCCTGGATATCTTCCGGGTGCACCCGCTCGCGCCAGTGGGCATAGCTCAGCTGGTCCTGCTGAGCAAGGCTGATCGGCTGGTCGTAAAGCTCGAACATGCGCGCATTCCACTGCAGGCGGTTATCGGCCAGGTTCCAGGTCCATATGCCCAGCTCGGCCACTTCGGCGGCCAGCAGCAGCTGGTCGCGTGCCGCCAATGCTTCGCGGCGCAGCAGCAGTTGCTGGGTCAGGTCGGTAAGCACGCAGACCAGACGCCTTTTGCCTGCATTGTGCATAGTCCCGATGGACAAATGGACTGGAAACTCCGAGCCGTCCTGGCGCACACAGGTAAGGTCCAGCACATGCTGCCCGCCGCTCTCACCCTGTCTGAAGAATTGCTTGACACCACTTGCGAAGGATTGGAACGACTTCGCCTCGAGCAGCTCGTCAAAGTGCATGCTATGCATTTGCTCGGCACCGTAGCCGAAGGTCAGCTGGGCCGCAGGGTTGCTGCTGAGAATCAGGCCACTGAAGTCGAGGGTGAACACCGGGTTGACCGCCGTGTCCAGCACCGCCCGGGTGGTTTCCAGGCTCTCGGCCAGGCGCTGCTCGGCGGCCTTGCGCTGGGTGATATCGAGGGCGATGCCGAGGTAGCCTAGCAGCTCGCCGTCGTCGTCGCGCATCGCGGTCACCACCAGGGTGACCGGGAAGCGCGAGCCGTCCTTGCGTACATAGGTCCACTCGCGGGTCTCCACACCTTCCTGCTCGGGAACATGCACGAAGGTGCGGAACCCCTCGATGGTCTGCCCATAGCGCCGGCTCAGCTCGGCGCCATGAGCGGCGATCTCCTCCGGCAGGTGGATCAGCGCCGGCGTCTGCAGGCCCACCATTTCCTGCGCACGATAGCCGAGCAGGCGTTCGGCGCCACGATTGAACACGCTGATCAGGCCCTGCGGGTCGGTGGCGATGATCGACACCTGCGAGGCCGAGTCGAGCACGCTGCCGAGCAGCACATTGAGCTCGTGCAATGCCCGGGTACGCTCGGCGACCTGGCTCTCCAGAGTGGCATTGAGCTGCAGGATCTGCGCCTCGGCCGCTTTCTGCGCGGAGATGTCGCGCAGCGTCTTGGACACGCCGACCACCCTGCCGTGCGCATCGCGAATCGGCGAGGAGGACAGCGACAACTCCAGCTGCTGGCCATCCCGCCCCAGCAGCTGCGTATCAAAATCGTGGATCGACTCGCCGCCGGCCACCCGGCGCAGGTTGTCGGTTTCCTCGGCGCTACGCTCGGGCGGCAGGGTCAGCTCGGCGAAGCTGCGGCCCAGCGCCTGCTCGGCGCTATGGCCGAAGATACGCTGCGCGCCCAGGTTCCAGCTGAGGATGCGACCATCCAGGGCCTGGCCGATGATGCCATCGCTGGAGCTCTCGACGATGGCCGCCAGGCGCGACTGTTCCTGCAGTATCTGCAGGCGGCGCTCCCGGCTGATTCCGAGCACCCCGACCAGGGCCGCCAGCAGCAGGGTCAGCAGCGCGCCGATCAACACTATCTGCTGCGGTGCGGTTTGATGCAGCTGCTTGATGAAAGCAGGATAGGCGACCAGTTCGATCTGCCAGCGGCGCCCATGGATGTCGCGCTGCAGGCGCTGGGTCATGATCTCCCCCGGCTGACTGGCGGCCGCGGGGCTCTCGTAGAACGGCTCGTGCCGGTCCGGCTGGGTGATGTCGCGCAGACGCAGGCGCAGCCCTTCGCTCTGCAGGGCCAGGCCCCGTAGCACCTCCTCGGTGAGCAGCGGCGCATAGCTCCAGCCGAAGGTCTGTCGCTCACGCTCCGCCGGGCTATCCGGGGTCAGTGCATCGCGGTAGATCGGCATCAGGATGAGGAAGGACTGCAGCGGCTTGCCGGTGGCCTGAACCAGGGTAATGGGCCCGGTCAGGCGCGCCTCGCCGCTACGCATCGAGGCCAGCGCCGCCTCCCGGCGGTTGGTCTCGGAGGCGATATCCAGCCCCACCGCGGGCAGGTTGCCGGCCAGCGGTTCGATGTACTGGATGACGAAGCGCTCGCCATCGTGCGGCGCCAGCTGGCGAATGGCGAAGTCCGCCTTGCCATCGGCCCTGGCCTGCTCGATGAAGGCCTGTTCCTGCGCCCTGGGCACCCGGCGTATGAAGCCGAAGCCGCGTGCGCCGGGAAATTCCCGCTCGATATCACGGGTGTTGCTGTAGCGACGAAACAGCTCGCGACTGATGCCCTGTTCGCCGCTGGTGAGTATCGCGCCGCGCGCGCCGCGCAAACCGTACTGATAGAGGCGGAAGCGCTCGACCACCAGGTCGGCGGTGCGCACGGCGGCAGTCTCCAGCGCCTCGCGCGCCTGTGCGCGATTGGCGCGGTGTAGCAGCTCGGCGGCCAGTGCAGTGAGCAGGGCTCCCACCAGCAGGGTAAAGAGAATACGTGGGCGCAGGGGAGTCGAAGCCAGGAAGTTGGGCACAAGCATTCCTTAATGAGTGGCCTGACCGTTACCGCTTGCATCACAGGCCGCGAGATGCTGGCTGAGTTGAGCGAACGGCATGGGCCGGCAGTACAGGTAACCCTGCATCAAATCGCAGCCCAGTTCCAGCAGGCGATCGACCTGGGCCTGGCTCTCCACGCCCTCGGCGATCAGTTCCAAATCCAGGGCCTGGCCCAGGCGCACTATCGCCTCGATGATGGCGGCATCGCTGCGGTCGCTGAGCATGTCGCGGACGAAGCTCTGATCGATTTTCAGCACATCGATCGGCAGGCGCTTGAGGTAGGACAGGCTGGAATAACCGGTGCCGAAATCGTCGATGGCGATGCGCACGCCCATGCTCTTCAGCTCGCCGAGGGTGGCGCTGGCCGCGGCGATGTCGTGGGCCAGCACGCCCTCGGTGATCTCCAGCTCCAGCAGGCTGGGCGGCAAGGCGCTCTGCGCGAGGATGCCCTTGACCATGCCGAGGAAGGACTCCTCGCGAAACTGCACCGCGGAAATATTCACGCTGACACAGGCCGGCAGCCCCAGGCGCTGCAGCCTGCCGGCATCGGTACAGGCCTGCAGCAGCACGTACTTGCCGATCGGCACGATCAGCCCGGTCTCCTCGGCCAGGGGGATGAACTCGGCCGGCGACACCAGCGCCCCCTCGCCGCTGCGCCAGCGGATCAGCGCCTCCATGCCGCAGATCTGGCGCCGCCGGGCATCGAACTTGGTCTGGTAGAAGACCTCGAACACGCCCTGCTCCAGGGCGCTGCGCATGTGGTTCTCCAACAGGTGACGGGCGCGGGTGCTGCTCTCGATGTTCTGCGAGAAGAAGCGGTAGCGGTTACGACCATCCTGCTTGGCCTGGTACATGGCCGCGTCGGCGTGACGGTAGAGCGCCTCGAGGTCTGTGCTGTCGTCGGGAAACACACCGATGCCGATGCTGGCCGACAGTCGATACTGGCTGCCGCCCAGCTCGATCGGCCTGGCGATGGTCGCCAGCAGACGCTCCACGCAATCGCCGATGGCCTCGAAGCGCTGCACATCGGGCAACAGGATGACGAATTCGTCGCCACCCTGGCGGCTCACCGTATCGATCACCCGCGAGCTCTCGCTCAAGCGCCTGGCCACCTCCTTGAGCACGGCATCGCCTACCGAATGGCCGACCGAGTCGTTGATGCCTTTGAAATTGTCCAGATCGAGCAGAAGCATGGCGACCCGCCCCTGGCCACGCTGCGCCTTCTGCAGGGCCTGTTCGGCGCGGTCCTGCAACAGGACGCGGTTGGGCAGCCCGGTCAGGGCGTCGTAGTAGGCCAGTTTCTTCGCCTCGGCCCGCAGGTTCAGGTGCGCCCGCACATGGGCCCGTGCCACCGGCAGATTCAGCGGCTTCTGGATGAAGTCCACACCGCCGTATTCGAGGGCCTTGATCTCGTTCTCGCTCTGGGTGTGCGAGGTGACGAACAGGATGGCGGCATCGCAAAGCTTGGGGTCGGCCTTCATCGCCCGGCAGATCTCGAAGCCGTTCATCTGCGGCATCTGGATATCCAGCAGCACCAGATCGGGCCTGCAGAAGCGTGCCACCTCCAACGCCATGCGCCCGTCGCTGGCCACATGCACCTCACCGAGGTCGCGCACCGCCTCGCTGAGCATCAGCACATCGCTCGGCTGGTCGTCGACTATCAGTATCACCGGCGCTGCATTGAACAGGTGTTCGGCCATACGGCCTCCCCGGAAGTCCCTTTCTGACTACCCACACAGACTAGACCAGCATCAGGCACCCACCGTTCAACCGAATCCGGCCAGACGCCTGAGCCGCTCCACAGTCGCTGCCGACTCGCCATTGCACAGCGCCGCCGCCAGGCGCATCAGCACCTGCTCGCGGCGCACCTGCACCTGCGGCAGCGCATAGACGGCGCCGATCAGTTCGCGCAGCGCCATGGGCAAGCCCCAATGGCTCTTCAGGCCGAGGGCGAACGGTTGGGCGAAGTCACCGATGGCCTGGCCGAGCAGGCGGTCGTCGAGGCTATTGCCCTGGCTGGCCCACTTCTGGCTCTGCAGCAGTACGCAGAGCTCGCCCATGCGGTGCAGCAGTGCGGCAACCTGCAAGGGTGCAGGGTCGAGGCCCGCCTGGCGGGCCAGGATCACCACCTGCTCGGCCAGACGCTCCGCCGCCTCCAGATGTTCGCGCAGTAGCAAGGACGGGAGCGAGTCGTCCTCGCCACAGGCTTGCCGCAGCGCCAGGGCCACGGCCAGGTTCAGGCTGGTACGCCCGCCCAGGCGCTTGAGCGCCTCGGGCAGGCTGACGCAGGCCTGACCGCCGCCACCGTAGGCGGCGCTGTTGGCCGCCGCGATCAGATAGGCGCAGAGCGCCGGATCATGCTGCCATTGCTCGCTGAGCTCGCGGAAATCCAGCGGCACGCCCTGGCACGCCAGCTTGAGGCGCTCCTTGACCCCGGCCAGCAGCGGCAGGTCGAGATCGGCCGCCGAGAGGCGCCCCAGGTAGTCGGGCAGTTCCTCGCGGGATACCGCAGTGGCCAGCAGGGTGGCGTCTTCCGGCAGCAACTGTTCGATGCAGGCCAGGACCTTGGGCACGTCGAAGGGCTTGGTGATGTAGGCGCTGATCGCCAGCGGCCGCACCGACAGCACGCTCTCGCGATCGGAGCGTCCGGTGATCATCACCAGCGGCGTGCCCCTGTCCTGCTGGCGGATGCGCTGCAGCAGGCTGAAGCCGGAGTCGTCCGGCAGGTTCCAGTCGGCCAGCACCAGCTGGTAGCGGCTGCGCTGCCAGGCATCGAAGGCGCTCTGGGCATCGCCGAAGCAGTCGACGGCGGCGGCCGGGCGGGCACTGAATACCAGTTGCTTGAGCAGATCGGCCAGCCAGGGGTCGTCATCCACGATCATCACGCGCATGGGCAGCTCTCAGTGACGGAGTCTGCCTGCAACGATAGACGCTAACCCCGCCCCCGGCCTGCGACTCTCGCGCTAGAGCCCCAGCTGCTTGCTGATGATCTCGTTCATGATCTCCCTCGAGCCGCCGCCGATGGAGAGGATGCGGTTGTCACGGTACAGGCGCTCCACCAGCAACTCGCGCATGTAGCCCATGCCGCCGAGGATCTGCACGGCGTCGTAGGTGATGCGGTCGGCCACGTCGGTGGCGAAGTTCTTGGCCATGGATATCTCCTTGATCACGCTCTTGCCGGCGGCCATCTTGGCCGCCTGGCGATAGGTAAATTCGCGGGAGACTTCCAGCTGGGTGGCCATCTCGGCCAGACGATGCTTGAGCACCTGGAACTTGCCGATCGGCTTGCCGAAGGCCTCGCGCCCGCGGGCCCAGGCCATGGCCTCCTCCAAGGCCAGCTGCGAGGTCATGTTGGCCATCAGCGCCAGGCTCAGGCGCTCGCTCTGGAAGTTGGCCATGATGCAGGCGAAGCCCATGTTCTCCGCGCCGATCAGGTTCTCCACCGGCACCCTGCAATCGTCGAAGAACAGCTCGGCGGTGTCCGAGGCCCGCCAGCCCATCTTCTTCAGCGAGCGGCCAACAGTGAAGCCGGGGGTACCCTTCTCGATCAGCAGCAGGCTGACGCCGCCGAAACCCTCGCCGCCGGTACGCACGGCCACCGTATAGTAGTCGGCACGCACGCCACTGGTGATGAAGGTCTTGCTGCCGGTCACGCGGTAGTAATCGCCGTCACGTACGGCACGGGTCTTGAGGTTGGCCACGTCGGAACCGCCGGAAGGCTCGGTCACCGCCAGGGCCATGATCTTCTCGCCGGCCAGCACCTCGGGCACCACGCGCTCGCGCAGCGCCGGCCTGGCCCACTTGAGCACCGGCGGCAGGCCGATATCCAGCGAGCCGAGGCCGGCGACCAGGCCGCCGGAGCCGGAGCGCATCAGCTCCTCGCTGGCCGCCACCTTGGCGAACAGGTCGCCCTCGTGGCTGCCACCGTACTGCTCCGGATAGCCGATGCCGAGGATGCCGGCCGCGCCGGCCTTGCGGTACAGCTCGCGGGGAAACTCCTCGGCCTCCTCCCAGTCCGCCACGTGCGGCAGGACCTCGCGCTCGATGAAGCGGCGCACGGAGTCGCGGACCAGTTGATGGGATGGGTCAAAGTATTCCTGGAAGGCGGACATGCGGGTGGCTCCCGTTATTGTTTCCGCCACCCTAACCGAGCGCTTGCTTGGTTTTCAAGTCATGGTTTCCTGGACGTGATCAGCTCCTGCATGATGCGGATCTGCATGTCGTAAGCCGGCTTCTCCACGGCCTCGAAGTCACGGGTGTAGCGCTGGGCAAAGCCGGTCGAGCCCCATTCGCGGTACTGCCTGGCGTGCCACAGCTCGTGGGCCCAGAGGCCGGTGTCGCGCTCGGCAGCCGCCTGGCTGCGGAACACCACCACGTCGACCAGGGTCACTGCCTTGATGTCCGGGTTCTGCAGCATGGTGCTGGCCACGTCCAGCTCGTCGAGCGCGCCGACGCGGTAGCGAACCGTATCGAGCAGATCACTGTCGTAATAGGGCGACAGCCGTGCACGGATCTCCAGTGGCATCGGCAGGGTCCCGGCCATCAGGGCCGTATCGCGTGACTGCAGCAGCCAGCGCTCGAGCGTCACCGCGGCCGAGCCGAGGACCTGCTCGCGAATTGGCTCGACATCGGGCACACAGAAACAGCCACTGAGGCAGATCTCCATCTGCCCCGGCGGGCAGGCGGCAGAAGCGCCGAACGGCGCCCCCAGGACGAGGAGCAGCACGGCGCGACGAACAGAAGCAGGAATCACGGATTTTCCAGGGAGTCATTCGGGGGGGCGGTGGGTCGCCATCATGGCAGCGGATGGCGGTCGACGCTATGACCGGCGCGGAGGCCGGAATATCCCCAACACGCTGCCAGGGAGAGGAAAAATGCGCGCCATCCACATCATCCTGAGCGCCCTGCTGCTGGGTTGCACGACGCTGGGCTACCAGCCACGGGCCATTTCCGAACGCGAGGCCTATGCGGTGATCACCGAAGTGGCCATGCAGCAGCCCGGCGCACCCGCCTCCACCTACCTGGACAGCCACTACCTCGGCTTTCGCGATGCAACCGGCGGCAAGCCGCAGGACATCCGCGAGCGCATCTACTTCGGCTCGCTCGACGGCATCGAGCTGCGCAGTCGCGGCCCGGGCTTTCTGGTGCGCCTGAGCGGCCCGGGCGGCGAAACTCTGCGTGAGTTCCGCATCACCGAGCGTGAGCAGGCAGAGCGCTTCGTCGACGCCCTCGCCCACTACCGCGCCAAGGCTCCCGCCTTCAGCGGATTGAAGTGAACCGCGCCTAGCTCCCTTGCGGGGCTTTCCCCCGTTGCCCGAAACGCTCGCGGTAGGCGCTCGGCGGCACTCCCAGGTGATTGCGGAAGGCGATGCGGAAGCTCTCCACGGTGCGATAACCGCACTGTTCGGCGATGCGCTCGACGCTCTGCGTGCCGCCTTCCAGCAGCTCGCGGGCACGGGCCAGGCGCTCGTGCTGCAGCCAAGCCTTGGGCGCCATGCCGGTGGCGGCAGCGAAGCGACGCAGAAAGGTGCGCTCGCTCATCGCCATGCGCTGCGCCAGCTGGCTCACTTCCAGCGGCTGGTCGAGGCGCTGGCGCGCCCACTCCAGCAGAGCGGACAGGTCGTGCCGCGCCGAGTGCGCCACCGGCGCGGGAATGAACTGCGCCTGGCCGCCGGCGCGCTGCGGCGCCATCACCAGGCGCTGGGCCACGCGGTTGGCCACCTGGTTGCCGAAGTCCCGCGCCACCAGGTGCAGGCAGGCGTCGATGCCGGCGGCGCTGCCCGCCGAGCTGATCAGCTGGCCGGCGTCGACGTAGAGCACCTGCGGGTCTACCTCGACGTTCGGGTAGCGCCGCGCCAGCTCCTCGGCGTAGCGCCAGTGAGTAGTGGCGCGCCGGCCGTCGAGCAGGCCGCTGGCGGCCAGGACGAATACCCCGGAGCAGATCGACAGCAGCCGCGCGCCGCGCCCGTGGGCCTCGCGCAGGGCCTGCAGCAGTGCCGGCGGCGGCCGCTCGGCACGATCGCGCCAGCCGGGGATGACGATGGTGCGGGCCTCGGCCAGGGCCTCCAGGCCGGCATCGGCCAGCACCTGGATGCCGCCCATGGCGCGCATCGGCCCCTGGTCCAGGCCGACGATGCGGTGGCGATACCAGGGAAAGTCGAACTCCGGCCGGGGCAAGCCGAAGATCTCCACGGCGATGCCGAACTCGAAGGTGCACAGGCCGTCGTAGGCGAGGATGGCCACCAGGCCGGGGTCGTTGCGCATTGGCGGAAAATTTCCGATACCTGTCCGAGCCGCCACTGTAGCCGAGTCGCGGCGGCTCATACAGTGGCGCCATCCCAACCACGAGGAGTTCCACCATGAGCCTGGTCAGCCACATCCCCGCCGCCACTTCCGCCGTCGCGCTGATGCATTTCAGCCAGCGCCTGGCCTTCGAGACCGACTGCTCGGACGTCCACGCCAGCCAGCAGGAGGGTCAGGTCGACTTCGTGCTGGTCGATGTGCGCGGCAAGGCCGCCTACGCCGCCGGCCATGTGCCGGGCGCCATCAACATCCCGCACCGCCTGATGAGCGCCGAGCGCATGGCCGAGTTTCCCCGCGACACCCTGTTCGTCGTCTACTGCGCCGGCCCGCACTGCAACGGCGTGCACCGCGCGGCCGTGCGCCTGGCGAGCCTCGGCTACGCGGTGAAGGAGATGCTCGGCGGCGTCACCGGCTGGCTCGACGAGGGCCTGAGCCTGGTCGGCGGCGATGGCGCCGCACAGGCCAAGGCCCAGCCGGGCATCGCCTGCGCATGCTGATCCGCACGGCCACCGAGACAGACGTGCCGGCGCTGCTGGCACTGATGCGCGAGCTGGCGGCCCTCGAGGATTGCCTGGCGGAGTTCGCCGTGGATGAAGAGGCGCTGGTGCAGCGCGCCTTCGGCCCTGCGGCGCAGTACCGGATCTTCGTCGCCGACGCCGATGGCGAGTTGCATGGCTATGCCGTGGCGCTGCTCGTCCCCTTCACCTACGACCTGCGTCCGACCGTGCGCCTCAAGGAGCTATATGTGACAGCGCACTGGCGCTCACAGAATCTGGGCCGGCAGCTGCTGGGCGCACTGGCGCAATGGGGGCTGGAGCAAGGCGCCGGACGCCTGCACTGGGATGTGCTGGCCGGCAATAGCCGCGCGGAAGCCTTCTACCAGCGCCTGGGCGGTCGCCGGGTAGAGAAATGGATCGCCTACGAGATGGACGACGCCGCGCTGCAGGCGCTGGCGGGCGGCTGAATCAACCGGAGATCGGCCGGCGCCCGGCCAGGGCGTGGGCCAGGGTGCCACCGTCGACCAGCTCCAGCTCGCCGCCCAGCGGCACACCATGAGCGATGCGCGACAGCACGATGTTCTTGCCCGCCAGCATCTGCGCGATGTAGTGGGCCGTGGCCTCGCCCTCCACCGTCGGGTTGGTGGCGAGGATCACCTCGCTGAACTGGCTGGCGCCGATATGCGCCAGCAGCTCGGGGATACCGATGGCCTCCGGGCCCAGGCCGTCCAGCGGCGAGAGGTGGCCCTTGAGCACGAAGTAGCGCCCGCGGTAGCCGGTCTGCTCGACCGCGAACACATCCAGCGGCCCCTCCACCACGCACAGCAGCGAGTCGTCGCGACGCGGGTCGCTGCACTGCGGGCACAGCTCGTCCTCGCTCAGGGTGCGGCAACGCTTGCAGTGCCCCACCCCCTCCATGGCCGCCGCCAGCGCCTGCGACAGGCGCATGCCGCCGCTGCGGTCGCGCTCCAGCAGCTGCAGGGCCATGCGCTGCGCGGTCTTCTGTCCGACACCGGGCAGCAGGCGCAGCGAATCGATCAGTTGGCGGATCAGCGGGCTGAAGCTCATGGAACTCCTACGGACATGTAGCCCGGATGCAATCCGGGGGAACATCGCATTAGGCTTTCCCGGATTGCATCCGGGCTACGGGACTGCCGTGTCTAGGGGAAAATGGCCACAGGCCTTTCCACCCGTGCGGTGGATAACGCTACGCGGTTATCCACCCTACGAAACGGTTTAGAACGGCATCTTGAAACCGGGCGGGAGCTGCATGCCTGCAGTCATGCCGGCCATCTTCTCCTGGCTGTTCTGCTCGACCTTGCGCACCGCGTCGTTCACCGCGGCAGCGATCAGGTCTTCCAGCACTTCCTTGTCTTCCTGCATCAGGCTGTCGTCCAGGGTGATGCGTTTGACATCGTGGCGACCGGTCATCACCACGCTCACCAGGCCGGCGCCGGACTGGCCGGTGACTTCGGCGTTGGCCAGCTCTTCCTGCATCTTCTGCATCTTTTCCTGCATCTGCTGGGCCTGCTTCATCAGGCCCGCCATGCCGCCTTTCATCATGATGGTGTTCCTCGGCTAATCGACTCAGGGAGTCAGGGGTTCGATGGAGTCGGGGCGAATGCTCGCCCCGAACTGTTGAATCATCTGCTGCACCAGCGGGTCGTCGTGGATCGACTGCTCGGCCAGGCGCTGACGCTCGGCGCGCTTGCGTGCGGCGGCCTGGGCCGGAGTCTCCTGCTCCGGGCGGACCAGCTCGATGCGCAGTTTCAGGTTGCGCCCCAGGTGCTGATTGAGCGCTTCGTTCAGGCGACGTTGCTGGGTGGCATTGAACAGCGCACTGTGCGCCGGGTCCAGGTGCAGCAGCCAGTCGTCGCCGTCGGCCTCGACCAGCGTGCAGTTGGCGCCGATGCTGCCGGTCATGCCGGACAGGCCCAGACGCGGGAACAGGTCGAGCCACTCGGCGGCCAGGCCGGTAGCGGGTTGCGCGGCCGGCAGCGGCTCGGCCACCACGGCCTCGGGCTGGGCCGGGGCATCGAAATCGTAATCGAGGCTGTCGGCGTCGGCCTCGTAGTAGTCATAGTCGCCGGGTGGTGGCTCGTCGTCATCGCCCTCCTCGGCCGCAGCCACGGCGGGAGTCTGAACGGCCGGAGCCGGCTCGGCCGGCACGTCGACAGCGGCAGGAGCCACAGCAGGCTGTTCGGCAAGCTGTGCAACGGGCTCGGCGACCTGCACCGGTTGCTGCGGCGCAGGCGCCTCCCAGGGCAGATCGACCGGCTGTGCGACCTCGGCCACAGGCGCGACAGAGGCGATGACCGGCTCGGCAGCGGGAACCTCGGCAATGGCTGCGAGCGGTGCAACGGCCTCAGGGGCCGGAGCCGGAGCCGGAGCCACCACAGGCTGGGGTGCCGGCGCGACTGGCGCAACAGCTGGAGCAACCGGAGCAACCGGAGCAACGATAGCGGCCGGCGCAGCCATGGGGGCCACACCGGCCACCGGGGTCTGGCTGGAATCAGCGGTGGCCTTGCTGATCCCCAGGTCCTTTAAAGGTGACCTCGGCGCCCCGTCGGTATCGGCCGGACGGAACGCCAGCATGCGCAGCAGCACCATCTCGAAGCCAGCGCGCGGGTCCGGCGCCAGCGGCAGGTCGCGGCGGCCGATCAGGCCCATTTGGTAGTAGAACTGCACATCCTCGGCCGGCAGCGCCTGGGCCAGGGCCAGCACCTTGTCGCGGTCGCCCTGGCCGTTGTCCACCGCCTCCGGCAGGGCCTGGGCGATGGCCACGCGGTGCAGCACGTTGAGCATTTCCGACAGCACGCCGTTCCAGTCCGGGCCCTGTTCGGCCAGCTGGCGCACCGCTTCCAGCAGCGCACGGGCGTCGCCCTCCAGCAGGGCGTGCAGCACGCCATAGACCTGGCCATGGTCGAGGCTGCCGAGCATGGCACGCACATCGGCGGCCAGCACCTTGCCCTCGCCGAAGGCGATGGCCTGGTCGGTCAGGCTCATGGCGTCGCGCATCGAGCCGTCGGCAGCGCGGCCGAGCAGCCACAGGGCGTCTTCCTCGAAGGGCACGCTCTCGGCGCTCAGCACATGGGTCAGGTGTTCGACCACCCGCTCCGGCGGCATGTTCTTCAGGGAGAACTGCAGGCAGCGCGAGAGGATGGTGACCGGCAGCTTCTGCGGATCGGTGGTGGCGAGCAGGAACTTGACGTGGGGCGGCGGCTCTTCGAGGGTCTTGAGCAGCGCGTTGAACGAGTGCGTGGAGAGCATGTGCACTTCGTCGATCAGGTAGACCTTGTAGCGCCCGCGGCTCGGCGCGTACTGCACGTTCTCCAGCAGTTCGCGGGTGTCCTCGACCTTGGTGCGGCTCGCGGCGTCCACCTCGATCAGGTCGACGAAGCGGCCCTCGTCGATCTCCCGGCACACCGAGCAGGTGCCGCAGGGCGTGGAGCTGATGCCGGTCTCGCAGTTCAGGCACTTGGCGATGATCCGCGCGATGGTGGTCTTGCCCACCCCGCGGGTGCCGGTGAACAGGTAGGCGTGGTGCAGGCGCTGGCTGTCCAGCGCGTTGATCAGGGCCTTGAGCACATGGGTCTGGCCGACCATTTCGCGGAACGAGCGCGGACGCCATTTACGTGCAAGGACCTGATAACTCATCGAAAACCGTCGCAGCTGGGAAGCAGAAGGGGCTAATCCTAGCGGAGCACCGGGCAAATTGCATCCGCGCAATCCCCAGGCTGTCGGCATTCTGGTGAGGCTGCTTGCAAGGCGCTGACGCCAGGCTGCATGGCAAATCGGCCATTGTCGAAGCCTTTACCGGTCGCTCGTCGCCAGGGAGTCGTCGCCGGGTAATTGACTAGGTAATCTGCCTGAAGGCTTTTTGCCAGCATTCAAGTCATTCCTCGTGACGCCGAAACACTCGGCAACCTACAAGAAACGGAGTCCATCTCCATGCAACAAGGTCTATTGGCCACTTTCATGCCGCAAACCGAGCTGGCTCCTGGTGAGCAGCTGCTCAGCCGCATGCTTGCCTTCTTCTGCCTGTGCGGCCTGGTCATCGGCCTGTACAGCGGCATCAAATGGGGCCGCCTGGGCAATGACGCCCTGATGCAGGGCTCCTTCCTGCTGATCGTCGGCATGCCGCTGGCGATGCTGGTGCTGCGCAACGCCTGGCTGCCGGCGCGCGCCACGGCCAACCTGGCCATGGCGCTGATCAGCAGCTACGCGATGGTGCTGGTCTATCACCTCGGCGGCCTGCATTCGGCGCATATCTTCTGGCCGCTGGTGGTGATCGGTTTCGCCTACCTGCTGCTGGGCGGGCGCAGTGCAGCCTTCTGGAGCCTGCTGCAGCTGCTGTTTGTGTTCTGGCTGATCCGCCTGGACCGCTCCGGGGCCAGCCTGCCGCAGTTCGAGCTGAGCCCACGCGATGCCCTGGTCAACGAGTACTCGGGCTACCTGCTGCCGGTACTCACCATGTGGATGGCCCAGTGGTACAGCGCACGGGTGCGCCAGCAGGCGCTGGACGGCGCCCAGCAGCACCTGGAGGAGGCGGAACGGGTCGGCAAGGCCGCCACCGCCGGCAGCCAGCAGCTGGCCAGCCTGCTCGACGAGGTACGCCACAGCGCCGGTGACCTGCGCCAGCTGTCGCAGCAGCTCTATCGCACCCTCGACAGCATGCGCCAGCGCTGCCAGAGCATCGATGGCGACGTGCAGCAGCAGGCCGACGCCATGCACCAGCTCGACCTGGCGGTGCAGGATGTCCTGCAGCACCTGGCCGCAAGCACCGCGCACATGCAGCAGCTGAGCCAGGACACCCAGCACAGCAGCGGCCAGGTCAACACCTGCGCCAGCCGCATGCAGCAGGCCCAGGACAGCATGCAGGCGATCCAGGCCAGCAACCAGCGCATCGCCGAGTCCATGCAGATGATCAGCGCCATCGCCCAGCAGACCAACCTGCTGGCGCTCAACGCGGCCATCGAGGCGGCGCGCGCCGGCGAGCACGGCCGCGGCTTCGCCGTGGTGGCCGACGAGGTGCGCTCGCTGTCGCAGCGCAGCAACCAGACCGCCGACACGGTGCAGAACGTGCTGGTCCAGTCAGAGCAGATCGTCAATACCGGCGCCGAGCAAGTCAGCGATGTGGGTCTGGCGCTGAGCGAAAACGCCGCGCTGACCGCCAACCTGTCGGGCGCCATCCTGCAGCACAGCCAGGCACTGGACCAGGCCCATCGCCAGTTGGCCCAGGTACGCGACAACAGCGCCGCCCAGCGCGAAGCCAGCCAGCGCCAGCGCCAGGCCAGCGCCGAACTGCTGGAGGCACAGGAATCACTGGTCGTGCTCGGCGAACGCCTGGATCAGCTGTCGCAACAGCTGCACCAGCGGGTGGCCGCACAACCATAAGACACCGTCAGGGCGGCGGCTGACGCAAATAGCGCCGCGCCAGTTCCGCCCCCAGGCGCTCGCGCTGCTCGGCCAGGGCCTGCCACAGGGCCTCGGCCTGCGCCGGATGGGCAGCGTAGAACTGGTGCGAGAGCGGCAGATACCACTCGGTGACCAGCAGGGGCTGGGGCAGGAACATCAGCTGCCCCTCCAGCTGCTGGCTCTCGATCAGCTCCTGGGCAATCTCGCGTTCCAGCACATAGCCATCCAGGCGCCCCGCCGCCACCAGCTTGAGCGCCTTGGCCGGCGCCAGTGACTCGCTGGACAGCACGCCCAGCTCGCGCAGGCGCTGAGCGACGACATAGCCCAGCGGTGCACCGACGCCATGCCGCACACCGGTGAACTGTCGTCCATCCCACTGCAGCGTGGCGTCGCTGCGCACGATGACCGGGTACTCGACCCGCCACAGGCGCTGAGCGCTATTGACCGGCGTGCCGGCCAGCGCATCGCGCCCGGGGAAGTGGCCCCAGGCATCGCGATCCGCCTGCCAGACGGCGATGAACAGGCCGTCGCTGTGCCCCTGCTGCACTTGATGGACGCAACGCTTCCAGGGCTCCTGGTGCAGTTTCAGGCTCAGCCCGGCCTGCTGCGCGGCCTGCTGGATCAACTCGATGATCAGGCCGGGCTGCTCGATCGGTGCGGCAGAACTGGCATAGGGCGGCAACCCGCCAAGCTCGTAGCACAGCCGCAGCTGCGACCGCTGCTCGGCGGACAGCGGCCCGGTGCACAGAAAGATCAACAGCAGAATGGACAGACGCCGTACCGACATACCCGGATCCTCAAACCTCAGCCTAAGCATGGAGCCTGCGGCTGGCGCCGTCCACCGTGGCCCGAAAACGTCGAAGCCGGCATTGCGCCGGCTTCTGTCATGGGACCTGCGGTCAGTCGTTGCTCGGCTTGTTCACCGCGTGCAGCACGTACTGCGGCAGGGCGAAGGCGCCCTGGTGGATCTCCGGGTTGTAGTAGCGGGTGACGATGCCGCTGCCGGCAAAACGCTGGCGCAGGGTCTCCAGCGGCAACTTGCGGTACTCGGGGTCGGTGGCTCCCCAGGCGAAGGTCATGCTGCCGCCGATATAGGTCGGCACCGCGGCCATGTAGAAATGCCAGTCGGCGAACAGGCCGTCCATGCGGCTGGCGGTGGTCTGCACTTCACCGAGCTGCATGAAGGGCGTGCCGTTCTGGGTGACCAGGATGCCACCCTCGTTCAGGCAACGACGGCAGGCCTGGTAGAAGTTCTCGGAGAACAGCACCTCGCCCGGGCCGATCGGGTCGGTGGAGTCGGAGATGATCACGTCGAACTTCTCCGCGGTGGTCGCCACGAAGTTCATACCGTCGTCGATCACCAGGTTCAGGCGCGGATCCTCATAGGCGCCGCAGCTGTGCTTGGGCAGGAACTCCTTGCACATTTCCACCACGGTACCGTCGATCTCGACCATGGTGATGCTCTCCACGCTGCGGTGCTTGCGCACCTCGCGCAGCATGCCACCGTCGCCGCCGCCGATGATCAGCACGCGCTTGGCCGCGCCGTGGGCGAGGATCGGCACATGGGTGAGCATCTCGTGGTAGATGAACTCGTCGGCCTCGGTGGTCTGGATCACCCCGTCCAGCGCCATCACCCGGCCCATGCGGGCATTCTCGAAGATCACCAGGTGCTGGTGCTCGGTGCGCACCTCGTGCAGCAGGCGGTCCATGCGAAAGCGCTGGCCGTAGCCGTCGTAAAGAGTTTCCTGGTAGTCGCTCATGGGTAGCCCCCGTCGTCGCTGGTGGTTTGGGACGGACCAGCGCCCGCCCATGAAAAGGCGCGCATTGTAAGGACAACCGCCGGCGGGCTCCACCCGCCGCCGTTCAAAGGCGCACGTTGCCGCGCGGCCCGGCCAGGGCCCAGATGATCAGGCCGAGCACCGGCAGGAAGACGATCAGCAGTACCCAGAGGATCTTCATCCCGGTTTCCGCACTGCTCTTCACCACGTTGATGATCGCCCAGATGTCCAGGGCAAGGATGGCTAGGCTAAGCAGGCCGCTGAGGGTGGAACCCATGGGGACACTCCTGTGTGGATGGTTCACGTCTTTTAGGATAACGCGGATGCCGGGACGTTCCATGGGCAGGCAAAAGAGCCGTCAAAACGGCGACATGCGACATATTTCTATGTTTTTACGACAGCATGTGACTCCAAGGTCAGGTTTCGCCATCCATTCAACACAGGCCACGGCAATTCAGTGCTTTCGCTGGCCAGATCGCACATTGGGCACTCTTGGAGAACAGACCCATGAACACCTCGCTCCGCGTCAACGAAGCTCTGCTCATCGCCGGCCGCGCCTTCCAGCCGTTCCAGTGCGTCGCCTGGCAACCCCAGGACGGCACCGGGGTGATCACCCTGGCGGTGATCGACCGCACCAACCGCCGCCTCGGCCAGGCACAGCTGGACAGCCGCACCTATGCCGACCCGGCCCAGCTGGCCGACGTCCTGACCCAGTCCCGCGAGCAGATCAGCCGCCAGGGCTACGCGCTGGACCCGTGGAGCATGCCCGAGTAATACCACCCGGCCTGCCGCCCCCCCAGAAACCCCCTCTGCCACATGGCGAGGGGGTTTTGCTTTTTCTGGCGCGCGCCTGTCCATATCTGTGGGGTTATTGTCCTTGTTGCCATAGGCCGGCGGGCGCAGACTGCATCCAGTTCCCCGAGGATGCGCCATGAGAACCATCGCCAGCCTGCTCTACCCCGACGTGATGAGCCTGGACGTCAGCGGACCACTGCAGGTGTTCGCCTCGGCCAACGTCGAGCTGCGCCGCCAGGGCCAGGCCGAGGCCTATCGCCTGCTGGTGCTGGGCGAGCAGGCTGGCCCCATGGCCACTTCCGCCGGCTTCCAGCTGGTGGCCGAGCGCGCCTGGCGTGACTGCGACCCGGCCGAGCTGGACACCCTGCTGATTCCCGGCGGCCTGGGTGAGACCGCGCAGTGCGCCAACCGGCCGCTGCTGGACTGGCTGCGCGCCGCCGAACCGCAGGTACGCCGACTCGGCTCGGTGTGCTCCGGCGCCCTGATCCTGGCCGCCGCCGGCCTGCTCGACGGCCGCCGTGCCACCACCCACTGGGCCGACGTGCCGGCGCTGCGCCGCCACCCGCGCATCGAGGTGGACGGCGACCGCCTGCACACCTACGACCCCGATGGCCGCGACGGCGACGCCCATGTGTTCACCTCGGCCGGGGTCACCGCCGGCATCGACCTGGCCCTGGCGCTGGTCGAGGCCGACCTCGGCCGCCCGCTGGCCCTGGCCGTGGCCCGGCGCCTGGTGATGTTCCTCCGCCGCCCCGGCGGCCAGGCGCAATTCAGCGCCCTGCTCGCCCCGGACGCCTGCCGCACGCCGCGCCTGCTCGGTCTGCTCGAATGGATGGCGCAGAACCTGGCCGCCGACCTGTCACTGGAGGCCCTGGCGGCGCGCGCCAACCTGTCGACCCGTAGCCTGTCGCGCCTGTTCGTCCAGGAGCTGGGCATGGGCCCGGGGCGCTACGTCGAGCAGTTGCGCCTGGAGGCCGCGCGCGGCCTGCTGCAGGACAGCGGCGCCTCGATCGGCACGGTGGCGCGGCTGACCGGCTTCCGCCACCCGGAGAACCTGCGCCGCACCTTCCACAAGCACCTGTCGGTCAGCCCGCAGGACTACGCCGAACGTTTCGCCTGAACGCCACGGAGAACCACCATGCTCGAACTGCGCCCCGGCTGCGAATGCTGCGACCGCGATCTGCCGCCCGAAAGCCCGGATGCGCTGATCTGCTCCTTCGAATGCACCTTCTGCCGCGACTGCGCGCAGTCGCGCCTGCACGGCCGCTGCCCGAACTGCGGCGGCGAGCTGCTGCAACGCCCGCGACGCCCGGCGGACAAGCTGGCGCGCTTTCCCGCCAGCACCGAACGCACCTTCAAGCCCGCCGGCTGCCCACGAGACTGACGCCATGCTGCTACTGCGCAACCCCACCCTGCTGCGCCTGTTCCTCGCCCAGGGCCTGTTCTGGAGCTGCACCCTGATCGGCGTGACCCTGACCTCGCTGGTCGGCCTGCAATTGGCACCGGCCAACGCCCTGGCCACCCTGCCGCTGGCCCTGCTGGTGCTCGGCTACCTGCTGACGACCCAGCCGCTGTCGGGCTTTATGCAGCGCCGCGGGCGCCGCGCCGGGTTGCTGCTGGGCGCCACTGCCGGCGTGGCCGGCGGCCTGCTCAGCGCCGCCGGCGTATGGCTGGCAGACTTCTGGCTGTTCTGCCTGGGCGCGCTCATCCTCGGACCGTACCAGGCCTCGGCCATGTACTACCGCTTCGCCGCGCTGGAGGCCGTGGACGACGCCCACAAGGGCCGCGCCACCGCCTGGGTGATCGGTGGCGGCCTGCTGGCCGCGCTGCTGGCGCCGGAGCTGACCCTGTGGGCGCGCGATGCCCTGGCCACGCCCTTCGTCGGCGCCTACCTGGCGCTCGCCGCCCTAGCCGCCTTCGCCCTGCCTCTGCTCGCCGGCCTGCGCCAGGGCGCGTTGCCGCCAGGCAACAGCGGCGGCCTGCAGGCCATGCGCGAGCTGCTGGCCCGGCCACTGGTACGCGCTGCCATCGCCACCACGGCTATCGGCCACGGCCTGATGATCCTGGTGATGAACGCCACGCCGCTGGCCATGAGCTTCTGCGGCCTGCCGCTGGCGGCCGGCGCCGAGGTGATCCGCTGGCACATGGTCGGCATGTTCCTGCCGGCCTTCGTCGCCGGCCCGCTGGTCGATCGCCTCGGTGCCGTGCGCGTGGCGCAGATAGGCATAGCGCTGCTGGTGGCCAGCGCGCTGATCGCCACGAGCGGCCAGCAGCAGGCGCACTTCCTGATCTCCTCGCTGTTGCTAGGTATAGGCTGGAACCTGATGCTGGTGGCCGGCACCGCCCTGCTCGGCCAGGGCCACAGCCCAGCCGAGCGTGGCCAGGCCCAGGGCCTGATGGAACTGGGCAACGGCGCGGTGGCGGCCTGCGCCTCCTTCGCCTCGGGCGCGCTGATCAGCGGCCTGGGCTGGAGCCCGGTGAACCTGGCCATGCTGCCGCTGCTGGGCCTGGCCCTGCTGGCGCTGCTCGGCGGCCGCAGGCAGGTACAGCCGGCCTAGAAACACGAAAGGCGCCCGCAGGCGCCTTTATTTGCATCCGGGAACGCTTAGTAGTAGGCGTTCTCGCGGTTGCTGTGGTCGGTCACGTCACGCACGCCCTTGAGCTCGGGGATGCGCTCCAGCAGGGTCTTCTCGATGCCTTCCTTGAGGGTGTAGTCGGCCTGGCCGCAGCCCTGGCAGCCGCCGCCGAAACGCAGCACGGCGATACCTTCCTCGACCACGTCGACCAGAGTCACCTGGCCGCCGTGGCTGGCCAGGCCCGGGTTGATCTCGGTCTGCAGGTAGTAGTTGATGCGCTCGGTGATCGGGCTGTCCTCGTTGACCATCGGCACCTTGGCGTTCGGCGCCTTGATGGTCAGCTGGCCACCCATGCGGTCGGTGGCGTAGTCGACCACGGCGTCTTCCAGGAAGGGCTCGCTGACCGCGTCGATCCAGGCGGTGAACTCCTTCAGCGCCAGGGCGGTGTCCTCCGGCTTCTGCTCGCCCGGCTTGCAGTAGGCGATGCAGGTTTCCGCGTAGGGCGTGCCGGGCTGGGTGATGAAGACGCGGATGCCGATGCCCGTGGTGTTCTGCTTCTTCAGCAGGTCGGACAGGTAATCGTGGGCGGCGTCGGTAATGGTGATGGCACTCATGGCAACTCCTCGCAAACGTGGTGCCAGTGTACGCCAATAGCCCCTGCCGGATAAAGTCCTAGCATTTTAGTAGGAATAATTCCCAGCGCCGGGTTCGCTAGAATGCACTCTGGATTTCCCCGAGTTGACCGCCATGACCGACTGGATCACTGCCCTGCCCAAGGCCGAGCTGCACCTGCACCTGGAGGGTTCGCTGGAGCCTGAACTGCTGTTCGCCCTGGCCGAGCGCAACAAGATCGCCCTGCCCTGGGCCGACGTGGACAGCCTGCGCGGCGCCTACGCCTTCAACAACCTGCAGGAGTTCCTCGACCTCTACTACCAGGGCGCCAACGTCCTGCGCACGGAGCAGGACTTCTACGACCTGACCTGGGCCTACCTGCTCAAATGCCAGGAACAGGGGGTGATCCACACCGAGCCCTTCTTCGACCCGCAGACCCACACCGACCGCGGCATTCTCTTCGAGGTGGTGCTGCGCGGCATCCGGCAGGCGCTGGTCGACGGCGAGAAACAGCTGGGCATCAGCCATGGCCTGATTCTCAGCTTCCTCCGTCACCTGCCCGAGGAAGCCGCCTTCGCGACCCTGGAGCAGGCCATGCCGTTCCGCGACGCCTTCGTCGCCGTCGGCCTGGATAGCTCGGAGCAAGGCTTCCCACCGCGCCTGTTCCAGCGTGTGTTCGCCAAGGCCCGCAGCGAAGGCTTGCACGCGGTAGCGCACGCCGGCGAGGAAGGCCCGCCGGAGTACATCTGGGAAGCCCTGGACCTGCTCAAGGTCGAGCGTATCGACCACGGCGTGCGGGCCATCGAGGACGAGCGCCTGATGCAGCGCATCATCGACGAGCAGATCCCGCTCACCATCTGCCCGCTGTCCAACATCAAGCTCTGCGTGTTCGACGACATGCGCCAGCACAACATCCTGCAGATGCTCGAACGCGGCGTGAAGGTGACGGTGAACTCGGACGACCCGGCCTACTTCGGCGGCTACGTCGGCGAGAACTTCGCCGCCCTGGAGCGCGACCTGGGCATGACCCGCGAGCAGGCCGCCCGTCTGGCCAGCAACAGCCTCGAGGCAAGGCTGGTAAAGTAGCGCGCTTTTTTCGCCCACCCAGTCAAGAATCGGAGTTGTAGATGTCCCGCTTCGCCCTCGGCCTGAGCCTGGCCGCCACCCTCGCAAGCGGCCAGGCCCTGGCCGCCGACCTGCTGCAATGGCAGGACAACAGCCTGACCTACCTCAACGGCACCGACTTCACCGTCGACCCGGACAAGCAGCAGACCATCACCTTCGAGCATGCCAGTGGCTGGAGCGTCGGCGACCTGTTCATCTTCGTCGATGCCATCAAGTACAACGGCGAGGCCGAAAACGGCGCTGGCGACGGCCACACCTTCTACGGCGAGATCAGCCCGCGCCTGTCGCTGGGCAAGCTCAGCGGTGCCGACCTGTCGTTCGGCCCGGTCAAGGATGTGCTGCTGGCCGCCACCTACGAGTTCGGCGAGGACGACGTGGAGTCCTACCTGCTCGGCCCGGCCGTGGATCTGAACATCCCCGGCTTCGACTACTTCCAGCTCAACACCTACCTGCGCACCACCGATGGCCGCCGCGACGGTGACAACGTCTGGCAGATCACCCCGGTGTGGAGCTACACCATCCCGGTCGGCGATTCGGACCTGGTGATTGACGGCTTCATGGACTGGGTGGTGGACAACGACGACAGCTACCACGCCAACCTGCACTTCAACCCGCAGATCAAGTACGACCTGGCCAAGGCCATGGGCTGGGGCAAGCGCTTCTACGTCGGCGTCGAGTACGACTACTGGAGCGACAAGTACGGCATCGACGACGACGGCTTCGTCGGTTCGGAAATCCTCGGCGGCACCGACCAGAGCGCCATCAGCTTCCTGGCCAAGGCGCATTTCTAAACGCCACGCCCCGTAGCAAAAAGCCCGCCTTCCGGCGGGCTTTTTTTTGGCTCAGAGGTTCTGGTAGCGATTCATATCCAGCACAGCCGCCTCTGCCGGCTCGGTCTCGCGGATATAGACGGTCAGGTCGTGGAAATGCCGCCAGAACTCGGGGTGGCTGCGGCGGATGCCCCAGCGCATCACCACCTGCTCGAAGGCCGCCTCGTCGCGTGCCTGCTCCAGCGCCGCGACGAAGGCCGGCACCTCGGCCGCCGGCAGGCTGAAGATGAAGTTCGGGTAGCTGGTCAGCACGCCCGGGTAGACGGTCAGGGTATCCAGCGCCGGCTGGTAGCGCAGCGACTCGCCCATCATGAAGGCCACGTTGCTGTGCGCGCGGTTGCGCAGCAGGCTGTACACCTCGCGCCGGCCATCGGCCAGCTCGACGCGCAGCAGGGTCGCCTCGGGCAGTTGTTCGATCACCCTGAGGCCACCGGCCGGGCGACCGGTCAGGCGGCTCAGCGCCTGCTCGGCATCCTCCAGCTCCGCCACCAGGCCCGGTCTGTGGCAGTCGGCGCCACGACAACGGTTGATCGGGTCGGGCCCCGCGTTCAGCGAGCCGTAACGCGCCAGCAGGGCCTCGGCGAAGGCCCTCTTGGCGCCCTGCGGTGGCAGCCTGAGGGCGGTCGGCGAGTCCAGGTCGGCCTCGGCATAGTCCAGCCACATCTTCAGCTTTCCGCTGTTCTGGTACCAGTCGTCCAGGTAGGCCTGGCGTGCCTGCGGCGGCATCAGGCGGAGGAAATTCAGCTCGGCGCCGTTGCGGATCAGGTCGAAGTACAGGCGCGTCTGCGCCTGGTGCGAGACGTTGCCGAACACGTCGAAGTTGACCACCAGCTGGTAATAGGTGCGCTCCAGCAACGGGAAATCCAGCAGCCAGAGTGTCTGCGGTACCGCGCCGATCAGGCCCTTGGTCACCATGGCGCTGTCGTGATGACGGTAGATCGACAGCAGCGCATTGTCGTTGCCGGCCCACAGGTGCGACCAGCTCGGCGGCAGCGCTTCGGCATAGGCGTCGCGGCGCAGCTCCTCGTACTGGTTGCGCTTGTCGCGGTAGCTGCGCCACAGGCCCAGCAGGTCGCCGATCTCGTCGAACTGGCCGGGCATGGCCAGCAGCGGCGTGGCCTCGGCACGATACTCGGCATCGGTCAGGTAGAGGTCGTGGCGCGGGTCCTGGAACAGTGCCCAGAAGTTGTCGCGGATCACGTCGGTGGCGATCTGCCCGCGGCACACCGGCCCGCGGATGAAGGTGCGCACGAAGTACTCGGCGTGATCCAGCATGAACTGGTAGCGCGCCTCGGCCGGGATGGCGGCGAAGGTCTCGAAGGGGTTGGAGCGGTGCTGGGCGCCGTAGCCCGGCAGCGCGTCCACCGTCCAGTCGGAGGCGTAGAACAGCTCGCGTACCCGGGCCAGCTTCTTCGCGCTAAGCGGGTAGGTGATGTGGGTCTTGTGCACGATAACGCCCTGGATCGGCCACAGGCGGTAATGGAAGTGCATGCCCGGGTCGTCGTTGGGGCGGCGCGTGGCGATGGGGTCGATGGGCTGGCCGCTGGGCGTGCGCGAGCGCACCAGCTGGAAGAAGTGCCCCGACTCGCCGCCTTCGAAATACAGGTGGGCGAGGAACAGGTGCTCGAACAGCCAGCGGTTGACCAGGCTCTCGCGCGCGCCGGGCGCGTTGAGCAGGGCCTCCCACTCGGCGATCTGCTGTTGTTCGGTGGCCGAAGGTTGCAGCGCCTGCTCCTCGACCACAGCCCCCTGCTCCAGCCAGCGCTGCAGGGTGGCGTACTCGGCGTCGCTGAGCCCGCTGACGGCGAAGGGCATGCCGGCATGGGCGAACTTCTTCGCGTAGGCATCGAACTCCTCGGGCGCCGGGCACTGGTTGTCGCGACCGATGGACAGGTCGAGGTCCGCCGGCAGCTTGGCGTTGGGTGTCAGCGGGTTGTCGCGCCCCAGCTCCAGCATGCGCGCGACCAGCGCGGCCTGGCCATCCAGCACCGAATAAAAGCCACGCACGCGCCAGGCCGCCTCGCCCCGGGCATCGAAGAACAGCCGCGTGGTGGCCTGCGCGCGGGTGCGCGTGCCGTCGTACACCGGCTGCTTGCTGGCGCCGCGCAGCACGCCCTCGCCGCTGCCCAGGTTGAGCTGGCAGGGCGCGTCGTAGCAGGCATGGCAGGCCACGCACTTGGCCGTGAAGATCGGCTGGATATCACGGCTGTAGGACAGCGACTCGGCACCGAGCCAGGGGCTGGCGAGCAGGGTCAGAACGGCGAGAAAGCGGCGCGGCATGGCGATGTCCTTATGCGGGGTCAGGACATTGTATGCGGCAACCCCGACGTACCGCGCCAACATGAGCCATTTTCATGCAAATCTCCAGACCACCGTAATTACATGCAGCTTTGCTATCATCCACGGCCTTTCTACACGCTCACCCCAGGTAGTCCCCATGTCCGACCGCAGCGCCCGCCTCCAGGCCCTTTCGCAAGCCCTGAAAGAACGCATCCTGATCCTCGACGGCGGCATGGGCACCATGATCCAGAGCTACAAGCTGGAAGAGGCCGACTACCGCGGCACCCGCTTCGCCGACTGGCCGAGCGACGTCAAGGGCAACAACGACCTGCTGCTGCTGACCCAGCCGCAGATCATCGCCGAGATCGAGCGGGCCTACCTGGATGCCGGCGCCGACATCCTCGAGACCAACACCTTCAACGCCACCCGCGTGTCCCAGGCCGACTACGGCATGGAGGAGCTGACCTACGAGCTCAACCTGGCCGGCGCCCGCGTCGCCCGCCAGGTGGCCGACGCCAAGACGGCCGAGACTCCGGACCGGCCGCGCTTCGTCGCCGGCGTACTCGGCCCGACCAGCCGCACCTGCTCGATCTCCCCGGACGTCAACAACCCCGGCTACCGCAACGTCACCTTCGACGAGCTGGTGGAGAACTACACCGAGGCCACCCGCGGCCTGATCGAGGGCGGCGCCGACCTGATCCTGATCGAGACCATCTTCGACACCCTCAACGCCAAGGCGGCGATCTTCGCCGTGCAGCAGGTGTTCGACGAGGACGGCGTGGAACTGCCGATCATGATCTCCGGCACCATCACCGACGCCTCCGGGCGCACCCTGTCCGGGCAGACCACCGAGGCCTTCCTCAACTCGGTGCGCCACGCCCAGCCCATCTCCATCGGCCTGAACTGCGCGCTCGGCGCCAAGGAGCTGCGCCCCTACCTGGCGGAGCTGGCGGCCAAGGCCGATACCCATGTCTCGGCCCACCCCAACGCCGGCCTGCCCAATGCCTTCGGCGAGTACGACGAGACCCCGGCGCAGATGGCCGAAGTGGTCGAGGAATTCGCCGCATCCGGCCTGCTCAACATCGTCGGCGGTTGCTGCGGCACCACCCCGGCGCATATCCAGGCCATCGCCGAGGCAGTCAGCAAGTATCCGCCGCGCGTGATCCCGGACATCCCCAAGGCCTGCCGCCTGTCCGGCCTGGAGCCCTTCACCATCGACCGCAACTCGCTGTTCGTGAACGTCGGCGAGCGCACCAACATCACCGGCAGCGCCAAGTTCGCCCGCCTGATCCGCGAGGAGAACTACGCCGAGGCCCTGGAAGTGGCGCAGCAGCAGGTGGAAGCCGGCGCCCAGGTGATCGACATCAACATGGACGAGGGCATGCTCGACTCCAAGGCGGCCATGGTCACCTTCCTCAACCTGATCGCCTCCGAGCCGGACATCTCGCGCGTGCCGATCATGATCGACTCCTCCAAGTGGGAAGTGATCGAGGCCGGCCTGAAATGCATCCAGGGCAAGGGCATCGTCAACTCGATCTCCATGAAGGAAGGCGTCGAGCAGTTCAAGCACCACGCCAAGCTATGCAAGCGCTACGGCGCCGCCGTGGTGGTGATGGCCTTCGACGAGGTCGGCCAGGCCGACACCGCCGCGCGCAAGAAGGAAATCTGTCAGCGTTCCTACGACATCCTGGTCAATGAAGTGGGCTTCCCGCCGGAAGACATCATCTTCGACCCGAACATCTTCGCCGTGGCCACCGGCATCGAGGAGCACAACAACTACGCGGTCGATTTCATCGAGGCCTGTGCCTATATCCGCGACGAGCTGCCCTATGCGCTCAGCTCCGGCGGCGTATCCAACGTGTCCTTCTCGTTCCGCGGCAACAACCCGGTGCGCGAGGCCATCCACTCGGTATTCCTCTACCACGCGATCAAGAACGGCCTGTCCATGGGCATCGTCAACGCCGGCCAGCTGGAGATCTACGACGAGATTCCCAAGGAGCTGCGCGACAAGGTCGAGGACGTGGTGCTCAACCGCAACGCCGAGGCCACCGAGGCCCTGCTGGCCATCGCCGACCAGTACAAGGGCGGCGGCGCGGTGAAGGAGGCCGAGAGCGAGGAATGGCGTGCGCTGCCGGTGGACAAGCGCCTGGAGCACGCGCTGGTCAAGGGCATCACCACTTACATAGTCGAGGACACCGAGGAGTGCCGCCAGCAGTGCGCGCGCCCCATCGAGGTGATCGAAGGCCCGCTGATGAGCGGCATGAACGTGGTCGGCGACCTGTTCGGCGCCGGCAAGATGTTCCTGCCCCAGGTGGTCAAGTCCGCCCGCGTGATGAAGCAGGCGGTGGCCCACCTGATCCCCTTCATCGAAGCGGAGAAAGGTGACAAGCCCGAGGCCAAGGGCAAGATCCTCATGGCCACGGTCAAGGGCGACGTGCACGACATCGGCAAGAACATCGTCGGCGTGGTGCTCGGCTGCAACGGCTACGACGTGGTCGACCTCGGCGTGATGGTGCCGGCGGAAAAGATCCTCAAGACCGCCATCGAGGAGAAGTGCGACATCATCGGCCTGTCCGGCCTGATCACCCCGTCGCTGGACGAGATGGTCCATGTGGCCAAGGAGATGCAGCGCCAGGGCTTCACCCTGCCACTGATGATCGGCGGCGCCACCACCTCCAAGGCCCACACCGCGGTGAAGATCGACCCGCAGTACAGCAACGACGCGGTGGTCTACGTCACCGACGCCTCGCGCGCCGTGGGCGTGGCCACCAGCCTGCTGTCCAAGGAGCTGAAGGCCGAGTTCGTGCGCAAGACCCGCGAGGAGTACGTGGTGGTGCGCGAGCGCACCGCCGCCCGCGCCTCGCGCACCGAGCGCCTGAGCTACGCCGAGGCCATCGCCAACAAGCCGGAGTTCGACTGGAGCACCTACCTCGCGCCCAAGCCGAGCTTCACCGGCGTGCAGGTGCTGGACGACATCGACCTGCGCGAGCTGGCCCAGTACATAGACTGGACGCCCTTCTTCATCTCCTGGGACCTGGCCGGCAAGTACCCGCGCATCCTCACCGACGAAATCGTCGGTGAAGCCGCCACCAGCCTGTTCAACGACGCCCAGGCGATGCTGAACAAGCTGATCGACGAGAAGCTGATCAAGGCCCGCGCCGTGTTCGGCTTCTGGCCGGCCAACCAGGTGCGCCACGACGACATCGAAGTCTACGGCGACGACGGCAAGCCCCTGGCCACCCTGCACCACCTGCGCCAGCAGGGCATCAAGGCGGACGGCAAGCCCAACCTGTCGCTGGCCGACTTCGTCGCGCCGAAGGAAAGCGGTGTGACCGACTATATGGGCGGCTTTATCACCACCGCCGGCATCGGCGCCGAGGAAGTGGCCAAGGCCTTTGAAGCCAAGGGCGACGACTACAGCTCGATCATGGTCAAGGCCCTCGCCGACCGCCTGGCCGAGGCCTGCGCCGAATGGCTGCACGAGCGCGTGCGCAAGGACTACTGGGGCTACGCCAAGGACGAGACCCTGGACAACGAGGCGCTGATCCGCGAGCAGTACGTCGGCATCCGCCCGGCCCCCGGCTACCCGGCCTGCCCGGACCACACCGAGAAGGGCACTCTGTTCAAGCTGCTCGACCCCGAGGCCGACTACAACAAGGCCGGCAAGAGCGGCGTGTTCCTCACCGAGCACTACGCCATGTTCCCGGCGGCGGCCGTGTCCGGCTGGTACTTCGCCCACCCCGAGGCGCAGTACTTCGCGGTCGGCAAGGTCGACCAGGACCAGGTGCAGTGCTACAGCAAGCGCAAGGGCCAGGAGCTGGCCGTGACCGAGCGCTGGCTGGCGCCGAATCTGGGGTATCAAGATTGATTACAAGGATAGCTTTATGAAGGCCACACAATGGACTTTCTTTCTAGACCTCTTAGGATTCAGCGAAGCAAACAAAAATGTCACCTCTGACGAAAAAGCCCAAGAGCTAATAAATTTTCTAAATTCAAACAAAGAAATACTTGAAAAACAAAACTCCCACGAAGTCATTCAAAGATATTCAAGGGATTTATTTGACCTCTACAAACTATACGAAATAAAGTACGCCATCATCTCAGACTCCATAATAATCACCCTGAAGCCCAAAGAAGTAGCAAACATAAACAGAGAGCTTCTAGAAAAGCACTCTGTCAACGCCCTGCTTATAATGATAATGCGAATCCAATTATTGATTGCAAACTGCCTCTATCAAATGGGCTTTTTCATTCGCGGCGGAGTATCCAATAGCTACTGCGACATACAAGGAAACACTGGCTCAGGACTAGGACTTATCAATGCTCACGAAGCAGAAAGCAAAATAGCAAAGTACCCTCGCATAGCCCTCAGCAAAGACATATCAATCGATACAATAAGAAGAGCAAATTGGCTCTTCAGCACAATGTACTCTCACAACAAATTAATCTACAAAGAAAACGATGAGCACTTTATCAACACACTGGAATTCATGGCAGCACAAACCGACGCAACAAATAGCACAAACCTCAACGCCATAAAAAAACACCCCACCCTTTACATGCAAAACTGTGAAGTGACAAGAAACTTCTTAAGCATACAAAGAGAAAAAATCCTCGAATACCTTAACAATCATAAGTCCGCATACAAATCCCTGCCGCCCGGCAAAGAAAAATCAATCCAGGGAAAAATTGCAAAGAAATACATGTGGCTTAAGAAGAACCACAACAAAACAATCAAGTCACGAAACAAGCTAGCGGAATTTAAAATCCCCTAAAGCTAATCAAACCATCTCAGAAATGTCCCCTCTCGAAATCATCGCCTCCGCCCTCGGCATCACCTCGGTCTGGCTGACCGTGCGGCAGAACCCGCTGTGCTGGCCCATCGGCCTGCTGATGGTGTTGCTCTACGCCTGGTTCTTCTTCGATGCGCGCCTGTATTCGGCGGTGTTGCTGCACGGCGTGTTCGCCGCCATGCAGCTGTACGGCTGGTGGCAATGGCGCCAGGGCGTGGATGACAGCGGGCGGCGACCGGTCAGCACGGCCAGCCGCAATGAGGTATTGAGCGGCCTTGGCGCCGCCCTGCTGCTCGGCCTGGCACTGGGTCTGGCCATGGCGCGCCTGACCGAGGCCGTCTATCCCTGGCCGGACGCCCTGCTCACCGCCTTCAGCCTGCTGGCCCAGCTGTGGATGGCGCTCAAGCGCTGGCAGTGCTGGCCCTTGTGGGTCCTGATCGACCTGCTCTACGTCGGCTTCTTCGCCTTCCAGGAGTACTGGCTGACGGCCGGGCTGTACGGTGTGTTCACCGCCCTGGCCCTGCTCGGCCTGCGCGAATGGCGCGCCGCACGGTTGCAAGCGGCATGAAGCTGGTGGTGCTGACCGGCCCCGAGTCGAGCGGCAAGACCTTCCTCGCCGAGCGCCTGCAGCAACGCTTCGGCGGGTTGGTGGTGGGCGAATATGTACGCCATTTTATCGACCGGGAACAACGCGAGACCTGCCTGGCCGATATCCCGGCCATCGCCCGCGGCCAGCTCGAATGGGAAGACGCTGCCCGCGCCCGGGAGCCGCACCTGCTGATCCTCGACACCCACCTGCTCAGCAACATCCTGTGGAGTCGTACCCTGTTCGGCGACTGCCCCGCCTCGCTGGAGCCGACGCTGTTGCAGCGCCATTACGACCTGCACCTGCTGCTGTCGCCGGAGGGCGTCGAATGGCAGGCCGACGGCCAGCGTTGCCAGCCCGAGCTGGCCGAGCGCCTGCGCTTCCACCGCGACTGCCGCGCCTGGCTGCAGCGCCACGCACGGCCCTGGGTGGCGATCGGCGGTGACTGGGCACAGCGCGAGGCCCAGGCCATTGCGCAGGTCGCCCGGTTGCTCGATTGAGGCCCACTCCTACACTGCTTCAGCCAACCTCGACAGAACCGCAGGCAACCCATGTCCCCCATCGCCTATGTCCGCCGCCACCCTTCTGCCGGCCTGCTGTTCGTGCAGCTGCTCGGCGTGCTGCTCTACCCCTGGATGGAGGGCACCCAGATCGGCCGCGCGCTGTTCGGCGCCTTCGGCCTGCTGGTCCTGGGCATGGCCCTGCAGGTGGTCAAGCGCAGCCCGGCGCAGACCTGGGTGGCCGGGCTGCTGGCCCTGCTGGTGGTGGGACTGAACCTGCTCGACATGCTGCTCAGCCATCCGGCGCTGGAGGCGCTGATCGCCCTGCTGGAGGCACTGTTCTACTTCTACGCAACGGCCAGCCTGATCGCCTACATGAGCGCCGACCAGCATGCCAGCACCGATGAGCTGTACGCCGCCGGCGCCACCTTCACCGTGCTGGCCTGGGCCTTCGCCCACCTGTTCGCCTTCTGCCAGCTGCTGGTGCCGGGCAGCTTCGGCGCCGCGCTCAACCCGGAAGCCACGCGAACCTGGATGGAACTGCTGTTTCTCAGCTTCACCACCCTCTCCGGCGTCGGCCTGGGCGACATCATCCCGCTCACGCCGGTGGCCCGCTCGCTGGTGATGATCGAGGAGTTCGCCGGGGTCATGTACCTGGCGCTGGTGGTGTCGCGGCTGATCGCCATGTCGGTGGCGCGGCGCTGAGCCTCAGCGACGCACCAGGCCCATGCGCGCGCGAATGCGCGACAACGCCACGTTGGTGATGCCCAGGTAGCTGGCGACATGGTGCAGCGGGATGCGCGCCGCCAGGTCGCCGCGTTGCTCGAGGAAGGCCCGGTAGCGCGCCTCGGCATCCAGCATCAGCAGCTCCGCCTCGCGCTGGCTGCTACGCGCCAGTACCGCGCGAATGCCGTCGCTGAGCAGCTCCTGCACCAGCGGCAGCTCGGTCTGCCACTGGCGCAGATTGGCGTAGCTCAGCTCCAGGACCTGGGTCGGCTCCAGGGCGAGGATGTCCACCGGGCTGGTCGTGGCGAAGGGCGGTGTGCCCCAGCCGACCCAGCTGCCCTCGCCATGGAAGGCGGCGTTGCGCTCGACGCCCTGGGCCGAGAGGTGCGCCACGCGCACCAGGCCGCGCACGATGAACCAGACCTGCTCCACCGCCTGGCCGGCCCTGAGCAGTGGCTGCCCCGCCGCATAGTCGCGGCGCGGCAGCGTCTGCCAGCGTTCGGCCAGCAGCGGTTGACGCTCGAGCTGGCCAAGCAGCTGCGGCGCACAGGCCAGGCAATCGTGCAGGGAATCGGTGGTCATAAACCCAGGTTAATGCGGTGGCAGGTCCGGCGGGGGAAAACTGGCGACACCCTACAACGGATGACCGCCGCATGCACACACTCACCCACCTCAACTGGGCCCACCTTGGCGCCCTCCTGCTGGCCGCCGCCTGGGCCGCCCTGGCGCTGCACATGGGCTGGGGCAACCTGCTCCTGCTGCTGGGCGGCCTGTTGCTGGTCCTCGGCTGGTTCGCCCTCTGGGAATGGCGCCGGCCCTACCGCGAGGACTGGCGCGCGCAGCCCGCCGACCGTCGTCGCGACGCCCTGTTCGCCCTCGCCCTGCTGGTCACCGACGCGCTGGCCGACCTGCTGATCCGCGGTCTGGTGGTGCAGCTGAACGCGGCCGGTGCCGGCCCCGCCGCCACATTGCCGCTGTGGCTGGCGGTACCGCTGGCGGCGCTGCTAGGCGAATTCGGCGACTACTGGCTGCACCGCCTCAAGCACCGTGGCGGCTGGTTGTGGCGGGTGCACTTCGTTCATCACCGGCCCACGGCACTGAACGTGACCAACAACTTCACCACCCACCCGCTGGACCTGCTACTGCGCAAGACGGTGCATGTGCTGCCGCTCTGGCTGACGGGCTTCGATGCGCAGGCCATCGCCCTGGCCGGGCTGTTCAGCCAGACCCAGTCCTTCGCCACCCATGCCAACACCCGCGGCACCCTGGGCTGGCTCAACTACCTGATCGGCAGCGCCGAACTGCACCGCTGGCACCACAGCGTGAACGTGGCGGAGGCACTCAACTTCGGCACCGCCCTACCCCTGTGGGACCAGCTGTTCGGCACCTACCGCCGGCATGGCGCGCCGCAGCGGGTGGGCGTCAAGGCGCCAGCGGAGCCGGACCAGCACGACGGCCTGGGCCTGCTGCTGCACCCGCTGCGGCCACGGCGGCGCCACCCCGATGCACCTGGCGCGCACGGCGAGGCGCCGTGATCGGGGCGAGGCGTTCAGATCCCCTGGCGCTTGCCGCGCAGGAACTTGATCGAATACTCCATCTGCGGCTTGCGCGTCAGGCTGATGGCACGGCGGGTCACGGTGTCCAGGGTGATGTTCCAGAAACCGTCGCTGGGCACCTTGATGCGCGCCGGGAAGCGGTCGAAGGCGCCGCCATGGTAGGTGTGCCGGCCACCGTTCTTGAAGCTGCGGAAGTTGGCATCGTTCATCAGGCGGATGTTGCACGGCTGCGAGCAGTGGATGACGACCGTGTCGCCTTCTTCCAGGTGCTCGCGCTGGTGGATGAATTTCATCGGGGCCTCCGCGAAAAGCGCGCACGATAGCACGTTGCCCGTCACTCGGTCGCCGCGGGCCGATGAAGCCGCCGCCAGGCCGAAGGCGACATGCCATAGGCCTCGCGAAATGCCTTGCTGAAGGCCGCCTGGTCGGCATAGCCGAGCACATCGGCGAGCAGGGTCAGCGGCATGCTGGAGGCGTGCACCTGCCAGCCGGCCAGGTCCATCTTCACCCGGTGCACCAGCGGCTTGAAGCTCAACCCCTCGGCCGCCAGACGGCGCTGCAGCGTGCGCGGATGCAGGCCGAGCAGCGCGGCGATGTGCCCCAGCGAGTGCTGGCGCATGCCCAGGGTCTGCACGATCAGGCTGCGCACCTGCAGCTCCAGGCTGTCCTGCAGCCCATCCAGCCGCTCGCGCAGGTAGCCGGCATCCGCGCCACCGAGGGCGCACACCGGGCGCTGCAGGATCGCCGCGTCATACACCAGGCCATCGAACTCCTGGTCGAAGCGCACCTCGCAGCCCAGGTGCTGGCGGTAGCGCGCCGGCGCTGCCACCGGGCTGTGACTGAACTCCACACGCAGCGGGCGCAGGTCGGCACCGCCCATGGCATGCACCAGCCGCGCGCAGGCGCCGATGGCCATCTCGCGGTACTGCTGGGCACCCTCCACGGCAAAGAAGTGCTCGATGCGCCTTACCTGCACGCGCCCGTCCAGCGGCAGCAGGCGCCAGTGCTCAGCCTTGTTGTGCAGGGCCAGGTAGCGCTGGGCGGCGAGAAAGGCCGCCTGCAGGTCGGGCTCACCCGCCAGCAGGCGCCCGAGCAGGCCGAGCATCTCCACGCCCTGGTGGCGCGCCACGCGCAGGCCCAGGTCCGGGCAGTGCAGGCGCACGGCGGCCTCGTGCAGCAGGCGGGTCAGCTGCTCGATGCCGATCAGGCAGTCACCGTCATCCAGTTCGGCGCGGCTGAGGCCGACGCCGGCGAGCAGCGCATCGAGGTCACCGCCCAGGCTCGCCACCTCGGCCGGCAGGCCGGTGAGCGCTGCGCTGCGCACTTCGTAGCGAATGGTCATGTTCAGCCCCCGCCGTTTCGAGTCGACAATGCCGCGACTGTCGTGTCATGACAAGTCAACCGTCGATTCGGCGCCTACTCTCGGAGCACAACAAGAACACACCGAGGTGATCCATGGCTCAGTACGACCTGATCCTGCAGGGCGGCCGCTATTTCGACGGCAGTTGCACGCCCTCCGCCATCCGCAGCCTGGCCATCAAGGACGGGCGCATCGCTCTGGTCAGCGCCGAGCCGCTCGACCCGACCCTGGCCGCGCAGGCGATCGACGCACAGGGCAAGTGGATCACCCCGGGCTTTCTCGACACCCACACCCACTACGACGCCGAGCTGATCGTCGCGCCCAGCCTCAGCGAGTCGGTGCGCCACGGCGTGACCACGGTGCTGGTCGGCAGTTGCTCGCTGAGCATGGTGTGCAGCGAGGCCGAGGACGCCTCGGATATCTTCACCCGGGTGGAAACGGTGCCGCGCGAGAAGGTGTTGCCGATCCTGCGTCAGCACAAGAGCTGGAGCAGCCCCGCACAGTGGCGGGCGTTCGTCGACCGCCATCCGCTGGGCCCCAACCTGATCAGCTTCCTCGGCCACAGCGACCTGCGCGTGGCGGTGATGGGCCTGCATCGCGCCACCGACCGCCAGGTGACGCCGAGCGAAGCCGAGCTGCAGCGCATGGAAGCGCTGCTGGAGGAGGCGCTGGACTGCGGCTTCCTCGGCCTGTCCACCATGTGCCTGAAGTGGGACAAGATCGACGGCGACCGCGAATGGTCGAAGAGCCTGCCCAGCACCTACGCGCGCTGGCGCGAGGTGCGCCGCCTCAACCGCCTGCTGCGCCGGCGCGGACGCGTACACCAGGGCGCGCCGAACGCGGCCAATCCGCTGCAGATCACCCAGTACATCGGCGAAGCCATCGGCCTGCTGCGCAAGCCGCTGAAGACCACCCTGATCTCCCTGCTCGACCTCAAGGGCAACCGCAGCCTGGCGCTGCTGGCGCGCTTCTCCGCCTGGCTGACCAACCGCCTGGGCGGCGACTTCCGCTGGCAGCTGCTGCCCACGCCCTTTGCCATCTACGCCGACGGCATGGATATAGTGCTGTTCGAGGAATTCGGCGCCGGCGAAATGGCCCTCGACGTCAAGGACCAGCTCGAACGCAACCAGCTGCTGCAGGACGAGCAGTACCGCCGCACCTTCCGCCGCTTCTACGCCGACAAGCTGTCTCCACGGGTGTGGCAGCGCGACTTCGGCGACGCGGTGATCCTCGGCTGCCCGGACGCCTCGCTGGTCGGCCGCAACTTCGCCGAGGTGGCACGCGAGCGCGGCCTGCACGTGGTCGACCTGTTCCTCGACATGGTGGTGCAGTACGGCCGCCAGCTGCGCTGGTTCACCGTGATCGGCAACCACCGCCAGGACAAGCTGCGCGAGATGGTGCGCAGTCCGAACACCCTGATCACCTTCTCCGATGCCGGCGCGCATATCCGCAACATGGCCTTCTACAACCTGCCGCTGCGCTTCCTCAAGCTGGTGCAGGACAGCCATGACGAGGGCCGCCCGGTGATGAGCCTGGAGCAGGCCGTGCATCGCCTGACCGGCGAGCAGGCCGACTGGCTGGGCATCGACGCCGGCTACATCCGCGTCGGCGACCGCGCCGACCTGGTGGTGCTCGACCCCGCCGGCCTGCGCCAGAACCTGGAACAGGAGCACTGGGACGAGATGCAGGGCTTCGGCATCCCGCGCATGGTCTGCCGCAACCCCGGCTGCGTCAGCCATGTGCTGATCAACGGCAAGCTGGCGGTGGATGACGAGCAGATCGCGCCGGAGCTGGGACGGCAGACCGGCTTCGGCCAGTTTCTCGCGGCCCGCTGAGGCGGAGTCGACCAGGAAGAAGCGTATCCGCCCGCGCCAGCGGCACCGCCCTGCTGGCCTGCTGCTAGGCTGCTCCTGCAGAGGCAACAACCACTTGCCGTGTCGCAGGCCATCAAGCAAGGAGCCATCCAATGAGCACAAGCCGCACACTCTGCCTTTCCCTCGCCACTGCCCTGCTGCTCGGCTGCCAGAGCAATGCAGATGACGACCTGGCCACCGACTACCAGCGCACCGACGCCTACGCCGAGGGCGTGCCGGGCGGTGCCGTGCTCGAGACCGAGGAGCTGCTGGCCAGCGTCAGCGCCGTCGACCCGGCCAAGCGCACCTTCACCCTGCGCGACGACCTGGGCAACCAGCGCACCCTGGTTGCCCCCGCGCAGATGCAGAACTTCGACCAGCTCAAGGTCGGCGATCGGGTCAAGGCGGTGATCGCCCAGGAGCGCATCGTCTACCTGCGCCAGCCGGGCGAGCCGGCCGAGGATGGCGCCGCCGGCATGCTGGCCACCGCCCCGCTGGGCGACAAGCCGGGCATGCTGGCCGCCGAAACCGTGGAGATCACCGCGCTGGTCAAGGGCATGGACACCACCCTGCGCACCGCCACGCTGCAGCTGCCCGACGGCAGCGAGCGCACCATCAAGGTCCGCCCGGACGTCGAGATGAAGAGCGAGTACCTCGGCCGCCAGGTGGTGCTGCGCGTCACCACTGCCGTGGCCATCAGCGTGCAGCCGCAGTAAGCCATGCCGCCGGAGACGCTCAACCTGTTACAGGCCGTGCCCGATGCGGCGGCGCAGGAGCAGTTCCTGCCACTGCTGAGCCGGGACGGCCTGCGGCTGGAGCAGATCGTCTCCCACGGCCAGGCCAGCCCGGAAAGCTTCTGGTACGACCAGCCCGAGCCCGAGTGGGTGGCCCTGCTGCGTGGCAGCGCGCGGCTCGAATTCGACGACGGCGAGCGGCCACTGGTAGCCGGCGATGCCCTGCTGATCCCCGCGCACTGCCGGCACCGGGTCGCCGAGTGCTCGCTGGACGCCATCTGGCTGGCCCTGCACTTCGAGGCCTGACGACCAGCCCTACGCCTCGCTGACGGCCGGTGGTAGCATGCGCGCCCCATGCGTATCTCCGACATTCACCAGCGCCTTGCCGACCTCGGCGCCCTGCCCGCCCACCGCGGCCGGGTTGTACGTGCCTGGCTGCAGGGCAAGCCGCTGGATGCCGGCACCCGCCGCCAGCACACCGAGCATTTCCTGCCCCTCTCCGTGCGCCATGGCCTGCCGCAGCTCGCAGAGGAGCTCGAAGGCCTGGCCCGGGTGCGCTCCAGCCACCCCGCCGGTGATGGCTCGGCGCGCCTGCTGGTGGACCTGGCCGACGGCCAGATGGTCGAGAGCGTGCTGCTGCCGCGCGACGGCGTCTGCGTCTCCACCCAGGTTGGCTGTGCGGTCGGCTGCCGCTTCTGCATGACCGGCAAGAGCGGCCTGCTGCGCCAGGTATCCAGCGCCGAGATCGTCGCCCAGGTGGTGCTGGCGCGGCGCCAACGGCCGGTGAAGAAAGTGGTGTTCATGGGCATGGGCGAGCCGGCGCACAACCTCGACAACGTGCTGGAAGCCATCGACGTGCTGGGCACCGACGGCGGCATCGGCCACAAGAACCTGGTGTTCTCCACCGTGGGTGATCCACGGGTGTTCGAGCGCCTGCCGCAGCAGCGGGTCAAGCCGGCCCTGGCGCTGTCGCTGCACACCACCAAGGCCGAACTGCGCGAGCACCTGCTGCCCAAGGCGCCGAAGATCGCCCCGGCCGAGCTGATGGAGCTGGGCGAGGCCTATGCCCGCGAGGTCGGCTACCCGATCCAGTACCAGTGGACCCTGCTCAAGGGCATCAACGATGGCCAGGACGAGCTGGACGAGATCCTGCGCCTGTTCAAGGGCAAGTACGCGGTGCTCAACCTGATCCCCTTCAACAGCCTGGAGGGTGACGACTACCAGCGCCCGGACGGCGAGCGCATCGTGCAGATCGTGCGCTACCTGCACAGCCGCGGCGTGCTGACCAAGGTGCGCAACAGCGCCGGCCAGGACGTCGAGGGCGGCTGCGGCCAGCTGCGCGCGCGCGCCGTGGACATCGTCAACACCAGCCGGCTGCACGGCTGATGCTGCGCCTGCTTCCGCTCGCCGCCGCCCTCGGGCTGCTCTCGCCCTGGCTGGTGACGCTGCTGGCGGACCACTCGCAACACCTGGCCTGGCTGCTGGACCTGGCCAGCCACTGGCAATGGCTGCACCTGGCCCTGCTGCTGGGCTGCCTGGTGCTGCTGGCACCGCGCCGGCCGCGCTGGCTGCTGCTGGCGCCGCTGCTCGCGCTGCCCTGGTTCAGCGTGGCGCCGATGCTGCCCGCGCAAACCGGCGAGGCGCGCCTGGAGCTGCGCCTGATCAGCGCCAATCTGCAGCAGAGCGACGATGCCGCCGCGCTGCGCGTCTGGCTCGATGCCCAGCCCGCCGATCTGGTACTGCTGCAGGAGGTGACTCCGGCCCTGGCCCGACAACTGGCCGGCTGGCAGGACTACCCGCACCGCGTGCTCGCCCCGGAGGACTCGCCGTTCGGCCTGGCCCTGCTGTCGCGCCTGCCGCTGGAGGGTGGCCAGGTGCTGCGCGACAGCGACGACATTCCGCGCATCGAGGCGACCCTGCGCAGCGGCGCCCAGGCCGTCAGCCTGAGCCTGGTGCACCCGATGCCGCCGCTGTCGCCCTACTGGCACCACAAGCGCAACCTCGGCCTGCAGGTCGCCCTGCAGCGCAATGCCGCGCGGGGGCTGCCCGGCCTGCTGGCCGGCGACCTCAACGCCAGCCCCTGGTCGCAGGCCACCCGCGAGCTGCACGAGCTGGGCTGGTACCGCGCCAATGATCTGCAGGCCACCTGGCCGGCGCTGGGCCGGGGCTGGCTCGGCATCGCCATCGACCAGGTGCTGGTCCGCGGCCCCTGGCACGTGGTCGAGCAGGATCTGGGGCCGGACCTCGGCGCCGATCACCTGCCGCGCCGCCTGCACCTGCAACTGCTGGACAACGACTGACATGCATAGCCTGGAACAACTGCGCCGCGGCGAGCTGACCGGCATCCGCCGCCTGGACCTGGCCGCCGACCTCAGCGAGTTTCCCGAGGAGATCTTCGACCTGGCCGACAGCCTGGAGGTGCTCAACCTCAGCGGCAACCGCCTGCGCGCACTGCCCCACGACCTGTCGCGGCTACACCGGCTGCAAGTGCTGTTCTGCTCGGACAACCCCTTCGAGACCCTGCCGGAAGTGCTCGGCGACTGCGCCCAGCTGGAGATGGTCGGCTTCAAGTCCAACCGCCTGCGCGAGGTGCCAGCCGCCGCGCTGCCAGAGAAGCTGCGCTGGCTGATCCTCACCGATAACCAGATCGAAGCACTGCCGGACGCCCTGGGCGAACGCCCGCGCCTACAGAAGCTGATGCTCGCCGGCAACCGCCTGAGCCAGCTGCCGCCAAGCCTGGCCGCCCTGCACCAGCTGGAGCTGCTGCGCATCGCCGCCAACCGCCTGGAGACCCTGCCCGACTGGCTGCTGCAGTTGCCGCGCCTGGCCTGGCTGGCCTTCGCCGGCAACCCGGGCAGCGACCGTGCCGAAGCCGCCGCGCTGGCCAGCCACCCGCAGGCGCCGATTGCGCGCGAGCAGCTGGTACTGGGCGAGCTGCTCGGCCAGGGCGCCAGCGGCCTGATCCATCGCGCGCGCTGGGGCGAGCGCGAGGTGGCGGTGAAGCTGTTCAAGGGGCAGATGACCAGCGACGGCCTGCCGCACAGCGAGATGGCCGCCTGCCTGTCCGCCGGTCGCCATCCGCAGCTACTGCCGGTGATCGGCCCGCTGCGGCCACAGCCCGGCCAGCCGGACGGCCTGTTGCTGGAGCTGCTGGAGCCACGCTTCGCCGTGCTGGCCGGGCCACCCTCGCTGGCCAGCTGCACCCGCGACTGCTACGCGCCCGAGCAGCGCTTCCGCGCCGAGCAGGTATGGGCCCTGGCCCGCGGCGTGGCCGCCGCGCTGGCGCACCTGCACGGGCGCGGCATCCTGCATGGCGACCTGTATGCCCACAACCTGCTGGTCGACGGCCTCGACTGCCGCCTCAGCGACTTCGGCGCCGCGTCCTTCTTCACCCCCGGCAGCGCCCAGGGCGCGGCGTTGCAGCGCCTGGAGAGCCGCGCCTTCGGCATCCTCCTGGAAGAACTGCTGCAACGCTGCGACGCACCGCCGGCACCCCTGCAGCAGCTGGCCGCCGACTGCCAGCAAGCGGCCACGCAGGAGCGCCCGGACTTCGCCGCGCTACTCGACCACCTGCAATAGCACGCTCGCCAGACGCAGCCTGAGCAGCTGAACAAGCGCTGCCAGGCGCTGGAGGGTTCAGCCGGCGTACAGTCGGATGCCGCCGGGCTGGGCCAGCACGGTGGTGGGCGCCATCCCGATGATGCTGCGGAAGGTATGGCTGAAATGCGCCGAATCGGTGAAGCCGGCGGCCACCGCGGCATCGGTCAGGCTCATGCCGCGCGCCACGCCGACGCAGGTGACGAACAGGCGGTGCCACTGGCGGTAGCGACGGATGGGGATGCCGATCTTCTGGCGGAACAGCTGGGTCAGGCGCGGCACCGACAGGCCGACCCGCTCGGCGAGGTAGTCGATGGACTGATTGCACGACACGTCGGCCTTGATCAACTCCACCGCGCGGACGATGCGCGGATCGCAGGTGAACCCCGGCGGCACCAGACGCTCTGGGTTGATCAGGCGCTCCAGCCAGTCCCAGATGGCCTCGGGGCCCGCGCTGCTGCGATGCAGCGCATCGAAGCGGCTGATCCACAAGGCCTCCTCGTCCAGGCCATGCAGCAACCCGGCTTCCTGCCTCGCCATGCGCGGCGCCAGCAGGGCGAAGTCTTCGCCGAACACGTCCAGGTAGCAGATCGCCACGCGCGAACCACGGCTGTCCACGATCAGCTCCAGGCCCGGCGGCAACAGGATGCTGCGACCGTACAGGCTGGTGCCCTGGCTGTGCAGCAGCAGTTCGTCGTCCAGGCTGATCAGCAGCATGGCGGCAGCCTGCGACAACTGCAGCGGCTCGCTGAAGGCACTGAGGTAGAAGGTGCGCTTGTCCCACAGGTACAGCAGCACCGGTGCATCGATGGCTGGCATGGACGTCTGTCGCCCTTGTTGTTTTTGTGGGCGCAGGGTTATCACAGCGGTGCAGAGGGGAAAAGCCCGTCGACACAGGAAGTTGCAACAAATGCGTCGTACTGCTCAGGGAGACTTCGTCGGTCGCAGCCGCGAAACGCCGAACAGCACCAGCGCCAGGCCCGCCATCTGGTAAAGCGACACCACCTCGCCGAGCAGTGCCCAGGACGCCAGGATGGTCAGCACCGGCCCCAGGTTGCCGATGGCCGCCGTGTGCGCGGCGCCCATGCGCTGCACGGCCAGCGCCATCCAGTAGATCGGCAGGGCCGTGGACAGCAGCGCCATCAGCGCCGCGTACAGCCAGACCTGCCCCGGCAGGCTGGCCAGTTGCGTCACGTCGCGGCTGAGCCCGTAGTGCGCCAGCACCATCAGCGCGGACGCGCCGCCGGCCAGCCCGGCCAGGCGCATGGAACCCAGGCGCTGCACCGTCCTGCCGGTGCCGAAGTAGTACAGCGCATAGGTAACGGCGCTGGCGAACACCCAGGCCGCGCCCTGCAGCACCTGCGTGCCGGCATCGCCCAGGTGCAGGTCATGGACGAAGGCGATGCCCAGGCCGGCGTAGCACAGCCCCATCGCCAGCAGGGTGCGCCGGCTCGGCGGTTCGCGCAGGGCCACGGCCTGGAACAGCAACACCAGGGTCGGGTAGGAAAACAGGATCAGCCGCTCCAGCCCCGCGCTGATCGACTCCAGGCCGTAGAAATCGAAGAGGCTGGAGAGGTAGTAGCCGAGCATGCCGAGCAGCAGGATGCGCAGCACGTCCATGCCCCCGAGCGGGGCGTTGCCCGTGCCACGGCTCAGCCAGAGCAGCCAGGCGAACAGCGGCAGGGCCAGCCCCATGCGCATGGCCAGCAGGGTGATGGCGTCCACCGGGGCGGCCGCGTAGGCGAGCTTGACGAAGATGGCCTTGAGGCTGAAGCCGGCGGCGGACAATACGGCGAACAGGCGGCCATCGTTGAGCCAGAGGCGGTAGTGCAGGCTGAGGGCGTTCATGGGGATTCCGGCAGGCAAGATCCGCCTTTATTCTGAACAGAATGCCTGGCTGCCAGAATCGCTATTTCATGAACACAGCCTTCTGCAAAGGAGAAAGCCCTTGCATTTCGATCTCGCCGACCTGCGCCTGCTCAGTGCCATCGCCGCCACCGGCAGCCTGAGCAAGGCGGCCGCCAGCGTACCGGTGGCGGTGTCCGCCGCCAGCACGCGCCTGCGCCTGTTCGAGCAACGCTGCGGGCTGAGCCTGTTCATCCGCAGGGCCGATGGCATGCAGCCGACCCCGGCCGGCCGCCTGGTGCTGGAACGCAGCCGCAGCGTGCTGGGCGAGGCAGAAAAGCTCAGCGCCACCCTGCGCGAGCTGGCCGGTGCCGAGCGCATCACCCTGCAGCTGGCCGCCACCACGGTGGCCAACAGTACCTTCCTGCCCGCCGCGCTCGGCCCCTTCCTCGCCGACTACCCGGAGATCGACCTGCAGCTGGTGGAGCAGAAGAGCAGCGAGATCCTCGAGGCCGTGCAGGCGGGCGAGTGCGAGATCGGCGTGTACGACGGCAACCTGCCCACCGGTGGCCTGCTCTCCCTGCCCTTTCGCGACGACAAGCTGGTGCTGCTGGTGCCGCGCCAGCATGCGCTGGCTGAACGACACATGGCGCCCCTGCGCGACGCCCTCGGCTATGCCTTCGTCTGCCTGCCGGCCGAGCGCGCCATGCAGCGCTTCATCGAGGGCATGGCGATGAAGTACGTGATGCCACTGAAGATCCGGGTGCGCGCGCCGAGCTTCGACGCCATCGCCCAGCTGGTGGCCCAGGACGTCGGTATCGCCATGCTGCCCGAGGCCGCCGCCAGCCGCTTCGCCCTGGAACTGCCGGTGCGCATCGTGCCGCTGGAGGACGCCTGGGCCACCCGCGAACTGCGCCTGTGCATCCGAGGCTGGGAAGAGCTGTCACCCCATGCGCGGCAGCTGGTGAACTTTCTGGCCAGCGCCGCTCAGGCCCGCGGATGACGCCTCAGGCCGAGGAGCGCATGCCCGAGCGCCACAGCTGCACACCCAGCACCGTGACCACCAGAAGCACCGCGGCCAGCAGCAGATTGATCGGCACGCCCAGTTCCCTCAGGGCCTCGCTGGCATAGACGTCGGTGCCGGGAATCACATAGGCGACGAACAGGCCCGGCCAGAAGCTGGCGGGCGCCAGTGCAGCCGCCCACACCTGCCCCCGCAGCAGAGCGGCCAGGGAGAACAGGCTCACCAGCAGCAAGGTGGTGAACTGCATGCCGATGTGGAACCGCGCGTGCCCCGGCCAGTCCGGATTGAACAGGTGGGTGGCGTTGAACACATCGGCAATCGCCACTATCAGCACCGTGGCGACTATGGCAAAGCCCAACAGGCTCTTGCCGAGGCCCTGACGAGTCATGGCGCCCTCCCTCAGAGCGTCGGGTAGTCGATGTAGCCCGCGTCCTCGCCTCCATAGAGGGTGGCGCGATCGGCCTGGGCCAGTTCGGCACCGCGCGCATAGCGGGCCGGCAGGTCGGGATTGGCGACGAAGGGCGTGCCGAAGGACACCAGCGCGGCCTCGCCGGCCTTGAGTGCGGCCTCTGCGCTGTCGGCGTCATAGCCGCCGTTGGCGATCAGCGGGCTGTCGATCAGGGGGCCGAAGGTCGCCAGCACATCGCGCGGCCAATGGGGCAACTGATCCAGCGGGAACAGTGCGCGCATCAGGTGCACATAGCCCGGGCGCAGGCCGTTCAGCTCGCCCAGCAGGTAGCTGTAGAGCGCCTGGGGATCGCTGTCGATCATGCTGTTGAACGGGATCACCGGCGACAGCTTGATGCCCACCCGGGCGCTGCCCCAGACGTCGATCAGCGCCTGCATCACCTCCAGCACGAAGCGGCTGCGCTTGGCGATGCTGCCGCCGTACTCGTCGCTGCGCAGGTTGGCGGAATCCACCAGGAACTGGTTGGGCAGGTAGCCGAATGCCGCATGCAGCTCGACGCCATCGAAGCCGGCCCGCTTGGCATTCTCGGCGGCGCGGCGGTAATCGCCGATGATCGCGCGGATCTCGTCCAGGCCGAGTTCGCGTGGCACCTCGTAATCCTGCATGCCCTCCAGGGTGAAGTGCTGCTGGCCCTGGATCGCCACCGCCGAGGGCGCCACCGGCAGCACACCGCCACGCACGCTGGAGTGGCCGACCCGGCCGGTGTGCCAGAGCTGGGCGAATATCCGGCCGCCCGCCGCATGTACCGCCTCGGTGACCTGCCGCCAGGCGGCGATCTGCGCCTCGCTGTACAGCCCCGGGGTCAGCGGGCTGCCGATGGCATCCTCGGAGATGTTGATCGCCTCGCTGATGATCAGCCCGGCACTGGCGCGCTGCGCGTAGTAGGTCGCCGTGGAGGCGCGCGGAACCCCGGCGGCATCGGCCCGCGAGCGTGTCATCGGCGCCATCACCATGTGATTACGCAGCTCCAGGTCATGCAGGCGGGTCGGGCTGAGCAGTTGAGTCGGCATGGGCGGTTCTCCGGATTCTCGCAGAGGAATATCTGACGTGAACGGATCATCTTCCTGCAGCCGTATAGGATAAAGTCAGATAATCAGAATTGATTGCTCCACTGATGGAGCAATGGAAGAGTCCATGAAGCTGCTCAACGACATGGCGCTGTTCGTCGAAGTGATCAAGGCGAACAGCTTTCGCGGCGCCGCCGAGGCCATCGGCATGCCCAACTCCACGGTCTCGCGACGCATCGCCGAGCTGGAGCGACGCATCGGCCTGCGCCTGCTCAACCGCACCACCCGGCGCATCGAGCTCACCGAGGGTGGACGCCTCTACTACGAACGCTGCCGGCGCATCGTCGACGAGGCGCGCCTGGCCCATGAGGAGATCTCCGAGCTGGTGGACAATCCCAGCGGTCTGATCCGCCTGTCCATGCCCATCGACTTCGGCGTGGTCTACCTGGCACCGCTGCTGGCCGAGTTCGCCGAGCGCTACCCGCACATCCAGTTCGACCTCGACCTCACGCCCAGGCGCCTGGACCTGATCCGCGACCCGGTCGACCTGGTGATTCGCATCGGCCCCCTGCCCGACTCGCAGCTGATCGCCCGGCCGCTCGGCACGCTGCAGCGCAGCCTGTTCGCCAGCCCGTCCTACCTCGAGCGGCAGGGCCCACCGGGCAGCCCGGAGGCGCTGCTGCAGCACCAGTGCCTGCGCATGCTGGATGCCCCCTGGGTGCTGCAGAACGGCGCGCAGCAGCTGAGCCTAGCGGTCCACGGGCGCTACCTGCTGAACAATGTCGGCATGCTGCGCCGCCTGGCCCTGCTGGGCCAGGGCATCGCCATGCTGGTGGACGAAATGATCGCCGAGGACCTGGCCTGCGGCCGCCTGCAGCGCGTCCTGCCGGGCTGGCAAGCCCCGTCCCTGCCGGTCTACGCCATTACCGAGACACGCCTGTTGCCCGCCAAGGTACGGGTGCTGATCGACTTCCTCGGCGAGCGACTCAATCGCCGCTGAGAGGCGCCCATGTCGGCCGCAACTGCCGCGCCGGAGTCGCCGGCAGGATCATCAGTTCTTACAAGACGATGACGCCCGCGCGGTGCTTTCATGGCCGCCACCTCCGCTGCTGTGTGCGGAGTTACAACAACAAAAAACGAACACACAGGTACACCTCATGAAGAAGCTGCTCGTTCCGGCACTGGCCGTCCTCGGTCTGTGCGCCTCCCTCCCTGCTCTGGCCAACACCCAGGCGCAGACCAAGAACCCCATCGTCCTCGTCCCCGGCATCTTCGCCTTCGACACCATCGCCACCATCGACTACTGGTACAAGATCCCCAGCGCCCTGCAGAGCCAGGGCGCCAAGGTGCACGTGCCGAAGATCAACGCCTTCGACAGCTCGGCCAAGCGTGGCGAGTCGCTGATCGCCCAGCTGGAACAGATCCGCGCCGCCTCCGGTGGCACGGTGAAGAAGTTCAACCTGATCGGCCACAGCCAGGGCGGCCTCACCGCCCGCTATGTGATGAACACCCGCCCCGACCTGGTCGCCTCGGTGACCACCCTCAACTCGCCGCACAAGGGCTCGCCGCTGGCCGACCTGGTGACCGGCGTCGCTCCGCCCAGCAGCCTGCAGGGCGTAGCCTTTGACGTGTTCGCCAACGCCGTGGGTAATCTGGTCAACCTGTTGTCGAACAACAGGAAGAGCCCGTCGGACGTACGCGCCATGCTCGCCGAGTTCAACAAGACCGGCGCGGCGGCCAATAACGCGACCTACCCGGTCGGCATTCCCAGCACCTCCTGTGGCGAGGGCCCGGAGACCGCCAGCATCAAGGGCAACACGGTACGCATGTACTCCATGAGCGGTACTGCACCGCTGACCAACGTGCTGGACATCTCCGACCCGCTGTTCGGCGTCACCTACCTGGCCTTCGGCTTCAGCGAGACCAACGACGGTGTCACCGGTCGCTGCTCCAGCCACTTCGGCAAGGTGCTGAAGGACAACTACTTCATGAACCACCTGGACATCACCAACCAGGTCCTGGGCCTGGTGTCGCTGTTCGAGACCAATCCGAAGACTCTGTACCAGACCCAGGCCAACCGCCTGAAGAACCTCGGCCTGTAATACGCGCGGGCATGGCGCCTGTCAGCGCCATGCCCGCCACGAGGAGCGTTCGATGTCCAACCGAATCATCCTGGGCGCCCTGGCCATGGGCGCCCTCGCCGTCAGCGCAACCCTGCTGTTCTATCGCCCCGACCCCCTGCCAGGCGCTCCAGCCCAAGCACTCGTCATCACTCCGCCGAGCGATGCGCGCAGCGTCCAGGCCAGCGCCCTCAACCGGCAGCTGCAGCAAGCCCCGGCCAACACCCTGGCCGATCCCGGCCCGCTTCCGCCATCGCTGCAAGGCACCCGCCACGGTGTGATCCTGAAGATGGATGGCCAGGGCAACCTGCTGCTGACGCAGGACCTGCTGCACCTGTTCGACTTCTATCTGGCAGGTCGCGAAGAGGAAGGCCTGGACAAGGTGCTGACGCGCATCCACCGCGATCTCGCCGCGCAGCTGCAGGAGCCGGCCCTGGCCCAGGCCCGCGACCTGCTGCGCCGCTATGTGGACTACCGCATCGCCGTGCAGGGCCTGCCCGAGGCCAGCCCCGACCTGGATGCCGGAGCCCTGCGCCAGCGCCTGGACGCGCTCAACGCCGTGCGCCAGCAGTTCTTCAACAGCGAGGAATACGCCGTGTTCTTCGCCCGCGACAACGCCGAGGACGAGTACATGGTGCAGCGCCTGGCGCTGAGCCAGCAGGCCGGCCTCGACGAGCAGCAGCGTCAGCAGGCGCTGGCCGAGCTGGAGCTGCAGTTGCCCGAGGATGTGCGCCAGGCCCGTGCCGAGAGCAGTCGCCACGGCGAGCTGTATGCCGCCACCCAGGCCCTGCAGGCCCGGGGCGCCAGCGCCGAGGAGATCCGCCAGCTGCGCGAGTCCACGCTGGGCAGCGAGGCCGCCGCCGCTCTGGAGGAGCTGGATCGCCAGCAGGCCGCCTGGCAGCAGCGCCTGGCCGACTACGCCGCCGAGCGCAACAGGCTGCGCGAGTCCGGCCTCAGCCAGCCCGACCTACAGGCGGCGATCGCCGAGCTGCAGGCCAGCCGCTTCGACGAACTGGAGCGCAAGCGCGTGCAGGCGCTGGACGCGGAGCTATGAGTGCCGCCTCCTGGGCTAAGCTGAGCCCAGGAGGTGCCCCATGAGCCCAGAGAACGACGACAAGCCCCTGACCTTTCGTGAGATGCTGCAGAGCGTGCTGGCCGCCGCCTTCGGCGTGCAGAGCGGCAAGAACCGCGCGCGCGACTTCAGCCGCGGCAAGCCCAGCCACTTCATCATCCTCGGCGTGCTGTTCACCGGCCTCTTCGTGCTGGTGCTGTTCGGCCTGGTCAAGCTGGTGTTGGGCCTGGCCGGAGTCTAGCGGGCCGCCCCTAGCGCTCGATGATCTGCCCGCGCATCGGCGCCAGACGCGCCAGCAGGCGGTTCTGCACAGGCACGGCGACCCCCTCCGCCTCCATGGCTTCGATCAGGTCCTCGACCAGCGCGTTGAAGTCGGCGCGACTGATGTTCAGCCCCTTGTGGCTCTCCTCCATGCTGTCGCCGGTGTATTCGCAGGGGCCGCCGGCCTCCACGCAGAACTGCTCCACCAGCTTGTCGCGCAGGCGCTCGATGTCGATGTCCTGGAAATGCCGGGAGATGCGCGGGTTGCGCGCGGCGTTGAGCAGCATGCCCTCGACGATACGGGTGATGCCGGCCTGCTCGCCCAGCCCGCGGTACAGGCTGTCGTCGCGGGGCGACTGGCCGGCGCAGGCACCGATCAGCAGCGCTAGGAGGATCGCCAGCAGGCGCATGCTCAGAAGCTCCCCTGCAGCGACAGGTAGACCCCATCCTGGTGATCCAGGCCGGCGATCTCGCCGAGACGGGCATAGGCCAGCACGACGGCCAGGTGCTTGTTGGGGAAGTAGCCGACGAACAGATCGGACCAGTCGTTCTCGCCGGCAAACGAGAGGTTGTCCGGCTTCTCACGGTACTCCACGCCCACCACCCAGTGCGGATCGAGCAGCACCGCGACCGAGCCCTCCTTGAGCAGCGAGTGGCGGTCGCGGCGGTCGCCCCCGTAGCCCAGCAGGCCCTGTTCGTTGGCCCGGCTGTAGCGCAGATTGCCATTGAGCAGCAGGTTGTAGCCGAAGGCGCCGCCGAGGATCAGACGGCTGGCCGCCAGGTAAGCCTCGGTATCCTCGTCGCGCACGGCACCGACCAGGCGCGGCACCCGGAAGTCCCGCTGCCGCTTGTGCTCGACGCCGAGCGACAGCTGCGGCAGGCGGTCATAGATCAGGTCACCGAACAGGCGCAGCTTCACGCCGAAGATATCCTGGCTGAGGCTGTCGTCCGGCAGCCTCAGGTCGCGCGCCAGGGTGCCCAGGTCGAAGCGCTGGCGGGCGAAGGACAACTCCACCCGGTTGTCGTAGGCAAACGCCGCGCCGCCCACATCCAGGCGGTAGTCGCCGGTTTCCACGCGGGTGAGAAAGGCTGCGCCGCCCCACTCGCCCTGCTCGCCATAACCGGCCAGTACCGCCCAGGGCACTATGCCTCCGCCGGCGGCGCCATCGATGCTGCTGGAACCGCCGGTGGCCAGCAGGCGCCCCTGCTCGGCGGCGACCAGGGTCGGCAGCAGGCAGCAGAACAGTGTCGCCAGAGGCCTGAGCATGTTCAGAGAGCCCTCGCCAGATGGGATTCGTGCCATTGCTGCAGCCACTGCTCGAAGGCTGGCGCCGGCAGCGGTTTGCCGATCAGGTAACCCTGGGCGGTGTCGCAGCCCCAGCGCCGCAGCAGATCGAGGACGGGCGCGAGCTCCACCCCCTCTGCCACCACCTTGAGCCCCAGGCTGTGGCTCATCTCGATGGTCGAGCGGACGATCACCGCATCCTCGCCGTGCTCGCTCAGTTCGCGGATGAAGGACTGGTCGATCTTCAGTTCCTGCACGGGCATGCGCTTGAGCTGGGCCAGCGACGAGTAGCCGGTGCCGAAGTCGTCCACCGACAGCTGGATACCTCGTCGGCGCAGGCGCTCCAGCACCTCCAGCGCGCGCTGCTGATCCTGCATCATGGCGCTCTCGGTGATCTCGAACACCAGTTGCTCGGCCGCCACCGCCTGGCCGACCAGCAGGGTGCCGACGCGCTCGGCCAGCTCCAGGTTGACCAGATCCTCGGCGGAGATATTCAGCGATACCTGCATGCCCAGGCCGCGCCCATTCCAGTCATGCAGCTGGCGCACGGCCTCCTCGACCACCCAGGCGGTGAGCAACTGGATGCTGCCGGTCCGTTCGGCCAGCGGAATGAACTCGCCGGGCGAGACCGCCCCGTAGTGCGGGTGGTTCCAGCGCAACAGGGCCTCGGCCTGATGCACGTGACCTCCGTGGATATCCAGCTTGGGCTGGTAGTACAGCTGCAGCTCGCCATTGCCAGCGGCATGGCGCAGGTCGCGTACCAGCCTGACCTGACGCAGGTGGGCATCATCGCGCCCCTCCTGGTACAGCTGCAGGTGCCCGGGCAGGTGGGCGGCATCGTGCATGGCGATGGCTGCCCGGCGCAGGAGGTCGTCCGGATTGTTGCCATGCTCGGGGAAGGCGGCGATGCCGATGCGGCAGTCCAGGACGACATCCAGGGTGCCCACGCGCATCGGCTTGAGCAGCAACTGCTGCAAGCGGTCCGCCGCAGCGATGGCGGCGGCCCCGTCGCAGCCATCCAGCATCAGCAGCAACTCATCGGCCAGCAGCCGGGCCAGGCTGTCGCCGGGACGCAGGGTGGCCTGCAGGCGGCGACTGAGTTGCTGCAGGGTCAGGTCGGCGCCATCGGCGCCGCAGCTCTCCAGAATGCCGCGGAAGTTGGCCACGCCCAGGTACAGCACGGCCGTCGGCCTCCCGGCGCTGATCGCACTGCCCAGGCGCTCGAGCGCCAGGGTACGGTTGGGCAGCCCGGTCAATGCATCGTGCAGGGCGTTATGGGCCAGTTGCCGCTCGCGTTCGGCGATGCCTTCCTGCATGCGGGTAAAGGCCTGGGCCAGGCTGCCCAGCTCGTCGCCGCGCTGCAGCGCGATGGGCGTCTGGTAGTCGCCCTGGCCGATACGCCCGGCGACCCGCGCCAATTCACGCACCGGCTGCGCCAGGCCGCGCGCCAGCAACAGGGCCACCAGCAGCGAAGCGAACAATGCGGCCAGGGCGATCAGCAGGATGGCGCGATCGAGCGGAGCGAAAGTCTGTTCGGCACGGTCGAGGGATTTGTGCAGCAATGCCAGCACCTGGTAGCCGTCACCGCTGGCGAGGGTCCGCCATTCGCCCAGGTAGCGCTGCCCGGCGGCCTGCAACATGCGGCTGCCCGTGCTGCCGCGCTGCTGCATGAGCTCCTCGCGCAACTGGCCATGCATGGCCGCCGGAAGGGTGCTCAGCCAGCCGGCCGCCTGCCCCTGCTCGATCGACAGCAAGGTCAGTTCCAGGTGGGTGAGTTCGCGCAACTCCAGGGCGAAGGCCTCGTCGATATGGAAGCCCATCACCACCCGGGCGATGGGCAGCGGCGCGCTGACATAGGACTCGACCAGCAGGTAAACCTCGCCGGCGATGGGGAGCAGGAACACCCGGCTGCCCTGCTGCGCCTGATCGCGCACCTGCCCGGCCAGGCGTTCGGCGGCCTCGGCGCCGATACGCGGGTCGCTGCTGACCTGCAGCACGCCATTGAGCCCCAGCAGCAGCACGGCGCCGGCGTTGATCCGCGCACCGTGGTTGGCCAGCGCCGAGCGGATGGTCTCGCGATCGCCGCTGGCCACCGCTTCCTTGAAGCCGAAGTCGGCCGCCAGCACCTGTACCGCATCGTGCAGCTGGCGCCCGCGCAGCTCGATCAGCTGCTCCAGAACCCGCCCACCGACCCCGAGCTCCTCGCGCAACTGGCTTTCCACGGCCACGCCGGTGGCCGCCTTGACCGAGAAATACAGGGCACCGACCACCGCCATCAGCAGCGCGACCAGCGCGACGGCGATGCGCGCCTGGAAGCTATGGCTGAACTTCACGCGTGGCCTTCCTGAAGACTTCGCCGAAAGCGCTGGGGTTGGGCGGCGCCGCTGTTTCCAGCGGCCCCGCCAGCGGCAGCGCAAAGCTCCTGCTGAGCCCCTGCTCAGGCACCTGCAGGGTGCCGGCGGCCAGCGCCTGCATGTTCTCCAGCCGCGGGTGCCAGAGGTTGACCTGGTAGCTCCCCGCCGGCAGGCCGTCGATTGTCAGGCGCCCCTGAGCATCGCTGACGGCGAACCAGGGATGGTCGGTGACGTAGATGTAGCCCACCATCCAGTCATGGATGTTGCAGCCAAGCACCACCACACCGGGCTGGTCGAACAGCACCGGGGCGCTGGGAGTGTCCTTGTACAGGCGCAGTTCGAAGCGCTTGGCCGGCGAGAAGGAGTAGACGTGGTGGCGGATGTCGTCGCTATTGGGGAAGCTGACCTCGGTGCCCGTGCGGACTGCCAGCACCCGCGGGCTGAACTGTTTGCCCCGCTGGTCCATCAGGCCGGTGCCGGGCTGGTTCGAAGCGCCCTGTGCCACCAGGCTGAGGACCACGTCAGGCAGCGGCCGCCCCTGCTCGTCGAACAGCTCGGCAGACAGGCTGGCGGCCACCGCGGGCCGGCTGGCCAGGCACGCGAGGGCGAGACACAGGATGATGGGGCGAGGTTTCATGGGAAGACTTCCGCAAACCGGCAAGCAGGGGGACGCCGTCCTGGCTGAAACTCTTTTCTCGCAGAGTAGCCGAGAGCCGGGACAAGTTCACGCACAAGACAATGGCATGGCGCCACCACCCATTTCATCGAGCCCACTTGCCGCAGCTCTGCCGTGCACTTTTCCGGCTGTTCCAAGTAAGCTTCGCCATCGACCGCGATACAACGAGCGCCGCTGCCAATACCGCACCGGCGCGCTGCCCGAGGAACCCGTGATGAGCAACCGCCAAGCCGAAATCGCCGCCGCCCTGGACGTGGTACCGCCCTTCGCCGACGAGGCGGCCCTGGTGGCCGAGATCGAGCGGCGCAAGGCCTTCATCAAGAACTGCCTGAAGAACTCCGGCCTCAAGGTGCTGGTGCTGGGCATCAGCGGCGGCGTCGACTCGCTGACCGCCGGGCGCCTGGCCCAGCTGTCGGTGGAGGAGCTGCGCGCCGAGACGGGAGATGCGGCCTATCGCTTTATCGCCGTGCGCCTGCCGCACAAGGTGCAGCACGACGAGCACGACGCCCAGGACTCGCTGAAGTTCATCCGCGCCGACGAGGAGGACACGGTCAACATCGAGGACAGCGTGACCGGCCTCGGCGAGCAGGTCAGCCACCTGCAGCAGCTCTCCGACGCCCGCCGCGACTTCGTGGTCGGCAACATCAAGGCGCGCATCCGCATGGTCGCCCAGTTTGCCATCGCCAATGCCAACAACGGCCTGGTGATCGGCACCGACCACGCCGCTGAGGCGGTCATGGGCTTCTTCACCAAGTTCGGCGACGGCGCCTGCGACCTGGCCCCGCTGTCCGGCCTGGTGAAGCACCAGGTGCGTGCCATCGCCAAGCACCTCGGGGCGCCGCAACACCTGGTGATGAAGACGCCGACCGCCGACCTGGAAGAGCTGCGCCCGGGCAAGCCGGACGAGGAAGCGCATGGCGTGAGCTATGCCGAGATCGACGCCTTCCTGCATGGCCAGCCGGTCAGCGAGGCGGCCTACGCCACCATCGTGCGCACCTACGACAACACCCGGCACAAGCGCGAACTGCCGCTGGTACCCTGACGGCGGAAACGAAAAAGCCGGGCACTGCCCGGCTTTTTTCATGTGCCAGCTGAATCAGGTCTTCGGCAGGGTCACGCCCGTCTGCCCCTGGTACTTGCCGCCGCGATCCTTGTACGACACCTCGCAGGCCTCGTCGGACTGCAGGAACAGCATCTGCGCCACGCCCTCGTTGGCATAGATCTTCGCCGGCAGGGTGGTGGTGTTGGAGAACTCCAGGGTCACGTGGCCCTCCCACTCCGGCTCCAGCGGGGTGACGTTGACGATGATACCGCAACGCGCGTAGGTGCTCTTGCCCAGGCAGATGGTCAGCACGTCGCGCGGGATGCGGAAGTACTCGACGGTGCGGGCCAGGGCGAAGGAGTTCGGCGGGATGATGCACACCGGCCCCTTCACATCGACGAAGCTCTTCTCGTCGAAGTTCTTCGGGTCGACGGTGGCCGAGTGGATGTTGGTGAACACCTTGAACTCGTCGGCACAGCGCACGTCGTAGCCGTAGCTGGAAACGCCGTAGGAGATCAGGCGCTCGGCGCCTTCGGTGCGCACCTGGCGCTCGACGAAAGGCTCGATCATCCCGTGTTCCTGGGCCATGCGGCGAATCCACTTGTCCGATTTGATGCTCATGGCGGGCGTCCTGAAAGCAGTGGTTGAAAAATGATCGCGCATCTTACCGGGAGGCGGGGCCCGGTTCAAAGGCCCCTCATCCCGCAGGGCAACGTCAGTCGTCGCTGACCTCGATGGTCGGCATGGCCGCCGCGCCCAGGCCCGCCTGGGCGATGCGCGCACCGACGCTGCGCGCCATTTCCTGGTAGATCATGGCGATCTGGCTCTCGGTGTCGGCCACCACGGTCGGCTTGCCGCCGTCGGCCTGCATGCGGATGGCCATGGACAGCGGCAGCGAGGCCAGCAGGTCGACGCCGTACTGGGCCGCCAGCTTCTCGCCGCCGCCCTCGCCGAACAGGTGCTCGGCATGGCCGCAGTTGCTGCAGATGTGCACGGCCATGTTCTCCACCACGCCCAGCACCGGGATATTGACCTTGCGGAACATCTCCACGCCCTTCCTGGCGTCCAGCAGGGCCAGGTCCTGCGGGGTGGTGACGATCACCGCGCCGGCCACCGGCACCTTCTGCGCCAGGGTCAGCTGGATGTCACCGGTGCCCGGCGGCATGTCGACGATCAGATAGTCCAGGTCGTCCCAGGCGGTCTGGGTCACCAGCTGGATCAGCGCGCCGGAGACCATCGGCCCGCGCCACACCACCGGGGTGCTGTCGTCGGTGAGGAAGGCCATGGACATCACCTGCACGCCGTGGGCCTCCAGCGGCACGAAGAACTTCTGGTCGCGCACCTTGGGTCGCGTCCCTTCGGCGATGCCGAACATGATGCCCTGACTGGGACCGTAGATATCGGCATCGAGGATGCCGACGCGGGCGCCTTCGCGGGCCAGCGCCAGGGCCAGGTTGGCGGCGGTGGTGGACTTGCCCACGCCGCCCTTGCCGGAGGCCACGGCGATGATGTTCTTCACCCCGGCCAGCGCCGGCACCTGCTCCTGGGCCTTGTGCGGGGCGATGGCCACGTCCACCTGCACCCGTGCCGAGTCCACGCCATCCAGGCCTTCCAGGGCCATCTGCAGCATCTGCGCCCAGCCGCTCTTGAACAGCCCGGCGGCATAGCCCAGCTCCAGGCGCACGGCGACCTTGCCGCCCTGGATGTCGACTTCGCGCAGGCAGCCGGCGGAGACCGGGTCCTGGTTCAGGTGGGGGTCGGTGAACTGGCGCAGGCGGGCTTCGACCGCTTCGCGGGTGACGGCGCTCATGGGGCTACTCCGAAAGGCAGGGCAAAACAGGCGGGCATATTACCCCAGGGCGGCGCCCCGCACGGATGAAAAAAAACCGCTGCGGCTATATAGTGGCCGACTTCCCTCGTAACACCCGATGGCCCGATCACCATGCCCGAAGCCCGCAAGATTCTCGTCACCAGCGCCCTGCCCTATGCCAACGGCTCGATTCACCTTGGCCATATGCTGGAGTACATCCAGACCGACATGTGGGTGCGCTTCCAGAAGCTGCGCGGCAACCAGGCCGTGTACGTCTGCGCCGACGATGCCCACGGCTCGGCCATCATGCTGCGCGCCGAGAAGGAAGGCATCACGCCCGAACAGCTGATCGACAACGTGCGCGCCGAGCACATGGCCGACTTCGCCGACTTCGGCGTGGCCTTCGACAACTACCACTCGACCCACTCGGACGAGAACCGCGAGCTGTCCGCGTCGATCTACCTGGCGCTGCGCGACAAGGGCCACATCGCCACTCGCGCAGTGACCCAGTACTTCGACCCCGAGAAGGGCATGTTCCTCGCCGACCGATTCATCAAGGGCACCTGCCCCAAGTGCGCGGCCGAGGACCAGTACGGCGACAACTGCGAGAAATGCGGCGCCACCTACGAGCCCACCGAGCTGAAGAACCCGCGCTCGGCCATCTCCGGCGCCGTACCGGTGCTCAGGGAGTCCAAGCACTTCTTCTTCAAGCTGCCGGACTTCGAGGCCATGCTCAAGCAGTGGACCCGCAGCGGTGCCCTGCAGGAAGCGGTGGCCAACAAGATCGCCGAATGGCTGGACGGCGGCCTGCAGGAGTGGGACATCTCCCGCGACGCGCCGTACTTCGGCTTCGAGATCCCCGACGAGCCGGGCAAGTACTTCTACGTCTGGCTGGACGCGCCGATCGGCTATATGGCCAGCTTTAAAAATCTGTGCTCCAAGCGCCCGGAGCTGGACTTCGACGCTTTCTGGGGCAAGGACTCCACCGCCGAGTTGTACCACTTCATCGGCAAGGACATCGTCAACTTCCACGCCCTGTTCTGGCCGGCAATGCTCGAAGGCGCCGGCTACCGCAAGCCCACCGCGGTCAACGTGCACGGCTACCTGACCGTCAACGGCCAGAAGATGTCCAAGTCGCGCGGCACCTTCATCAAGGCGCGCACCTACCTCGATCACCTGAACCCCGAGTACCTGCGTTACTACTACGCCAGCAAGCTGGGCCGCGGCGTCGACGATCTCGACCTCAACCTCGAGGACTTCGTGCAGAAGGTCAACTCCGACCTGGTCGGCAAGGTGGTCAACATCGCCAGCCGCTGCGCCGGCTTCATCCATAAGGGCAACAACGGCGTGCTGGTCGCCGCCAACCCCGAGCCGGAACTGTGGGAGGCCTTCCAGGCCGCCACTCCGAGCATCGCCGAGGCCTACGAGGCCCGCGACTTCGCCCGTGCGATGCGCGAGATCATGGCCCTGGCCGACCGCGCCAACGCCTGGATCGCCGACAAGGCGCCCTGGGCCCTGAACAAGGTCGAAGGCAAGCAGACCGAGGTGCAGGAAATCTGCGCCCTGGGCATCAACCTGTTCCGCCAGCTGGTGATCCTGCTCAAACCGGTGCTGCCGGAGCTGGCCGCCGATGCCGAAGCCTTCCTCAATGTCGCCCCGCTGAGCTGGAATGATCTGGCCACCCCGCTGGCCAACCACCAGCTGAACCCGTTCAACCCGCTGCTGACCCGTATCGAACCCGCGAAGATCGACGCCATGACCGAAGCCTCCAAGGAAGATCTCGCCGCCGAAGCCAGCAAGCCCACCGGCAATGGCGAACTGACCAAGGACCCGCTGGCCGCCGAGATCAACTTCGACGCCTTCGCCGCCGTCGACCTGCGTATCGCCCTGATCGAGAAGTGCGAGTTCGTCGAAGGTGCCGACAAGCTGCTGCGCCTGACCCTGGATATCGGCGATGAGAAGCGCAACGTGTTCAGCGGCATCAAGTCCGCCTACCCGGACCCGAGCAAGCTGGAAGGCCGTCTGACCCTGTACGTGGCCAACCTGGCCCCGCGCAAGATGAAGTTCGGCGTCAGCGAAGGCATGGTGCTGGCCGCCGGCCCCGGCGGCGAGGAAATCTACCTGCTCAGCCCGGACAGCGGCGCCAAACCGGGCCAGCGCGTCAAATAAGCCGTCTAGGCTTATCCAAGAACAACAAGCCGGCTTATGCCGGCTTGTTTGCCTCTGCGCCCTTTCCGATAATAGGCGCCCTTTTCCTACGGCCTTTGCCCCAAGACGGACGTTTCGATGACCGAACTCGCCTTGATCATGGTCAGCGCCATCCTGGTCAACAACTTCGTGCTGGTGCAGTTCCTTGGCCTGTGCCCATTCATGGGCGTGTCGAAGAAGATCGAGACGGCCATCGGCCTGTCGCTGGCCACCACCTTCGTCCTCACCCTGGCCGCCATGTGCAGCTACCTGGTGCAGGAATACGTGCTGGAGCCGCTGGGCCTGGAGTTCCTGCGTACCATCAGCTTCATCCTGGTGATCGCCGTGGTGGTGCAGTTCACCGAGATGGTGGTGCACAAGACCAGCCCCCTGCTCTACCGCGTGCTGGGCATCTTCCTGCCGCTGATCACCACCAACTGCATCGTCCTCGGCGTGGCCCTGGTCAACGCCAACAAGGCCGAATTCACCTTCATCACCGCCACCGCCAACGGCTTCGCCGCCGGCCTGGGCTTCTCCCTGGTGCTGGTGCTGTTCGCCGCCATGCGTGAGCGCATCGCCATCGCCGACGTGCCCAAGCCGTTCCAGGGCGCCTCCATCGGCATGATCACCGCCGGGCTGATGTCCCTGGCCTTCATGGGCTTCGCCGGGCTGATCAAGCTATGAGCCTGGTACTGATCGCTGTCCTCGCCCTGCTCGGCCTGTGCCTGCTGGCCGGCGCCATCCTTGGCTACGCCGCCGTGCGCTTCAAGGTCGAGGGCGACCCCATTGCCGAGCAGATCAACGCCCTGCTGCCGCAGACCCAGTGTGGCCAGTGCGGCTACCCGGGCTGCAAGCCCTACGCCGAGGCCATCGCCGGCGGCGACAAGATCAACAAGTGCCCGCCCGGCGGCGAGGCCACCATCGCCGCCCTGGCCGACCTGCTGGACGTCGAGCCCGAGCCGCTGGACGCCGTCGAAGGCGAGAAGCCGCAGATGGTGGCGGTGATCCGCGAGGCCGAGTGCATCGGCTGCACCAAGTGCATCCAGGCCTGCCCGGTGGACGCCATCGTCGGTGCGGCCAAGCAGATGCACACGGTAATCGCCAGCGAGTGCACCGGCTGCGACCTGTGCGTCGAGCCCTGCCCGGTGGACTGCATCGACATGCTGCCGGTGGGCAGCAACGTGCAGAGCTGGAAGTGGCAGCTGCCGCTGCCCCCCGGCCAGCTGATCGCCAGTGACAGGGAGCAGGCCGCATGAGTGCGCACGAACGCATCTGGGACATCCCCGGCGGCATCCACCCGGCCGAGCATAAGGCGCTGTCCAACCGCACGCCCATCGCCCAGGCGCCTCTGCCCAGGCGCCTCATTCTGCCGCTGGGCCAGCATATCGGCGCCGCCGCCGAGCCCTGCGTGGCGGTCGGCGAGCGGGTGCTCAAGGGCCAGAAGATCGCCGAGGCGAGCGCCTTCGTCAGCGCGCCGCTACATGCCCCCACCTCCGGCACGGTGAGCTTCATAGGCCCGCAGCCCTACCCGCATGTATCGGGCCTGCCCGCACCGGCCATCGTCATCGACAGCGACGGCCTGGAGCAGTGGATCGACCTGACGCCCCATGCCGACTACCGGCACCTGGAGTCCGCAGAGTTGCTGGAGCTGATCCGCGAGGCCGGCATCAGCGGCCTGGGCGGCGCCGGCTTCCCCACGGCGGCCAAGCTCACTGTGCGGCCGACGCAGAAGATCCACACCCTGATCATCAACGGCACCGAGTGCGAGCCCTACATCACCGCCGACGATGTGCTGATGCGCGAGCGCACCGCCGAACTGGTGTCCGGCATCGACATCCTGGTGCAACTGATCCAGCCGGACGAGGTGCTGATCGGCATCGAGGACAACAAGCCCGAGGCCATCGCCGCCGTGCGCGCGGCCCTGGCCGAGCGCAGCTACCGGCTCAAGGTATTCCCCACCAAGTACCCCTCCGGTGGCGAGAAGCAGCTGATCCAGATCCTCACCGGCGTGGAGGTGCCCAGCGGCGGCCTGCCGGCCGATATCGGCATGCTCTGCCAGAACGTCGGCACCTGCGTCGCCATCCATGACGCCGTGGTGCTCGGCAAGCCGCTGATCACTCGCATCACCACCCTGACCGGCACGGCCCTGGCACGGCCGGGCAATGTCGAGGCACTGCTCGGCACTCCGGTCGGTGAGCTGCTCGAATTCGCCGGCCTGGACACCAGCAAGCTCAACCGTCTGGTGATGGGCGGCCCAATGATGGGATTCACCCTGCCCTCGCTGGATGTGCCGCTGATCAAGACCGCCAACTGCCTGCTGGCCGGCAGCGCCAGCGAGCTGCCGACGCCTCCGCCGGCCATGCCCTGCATCCGCTGTGGTGAGTGCGCCGACGCCTGCCCGGCCAGCCTGCTGCCGCAGCAGCTGCATTTCTTCGCCCTCGGCCAGCAGCACGAGCAGCTCAAGGCGCACAACCTGTTCGACTGCATCGAATGCGGCGCCTGCGCCTATGTCTGCCCCTCCAGCATCCCTCTGGTGCAGTACTACCGCGCGGCCAAGGCGGAAATCCGTGAGCTGGAGCAGAAGCAGCAGAAGGCTGAGCACTCCAAGCAGCGCTTCGAGCTGCGCCAGGAGCGCCTGCGCCGCGAGGAAGAACGCAAGGAGGCCGAGCGCCTCGCCCGCGCCGAGCGCGCCGCCAAGGCCAAGGCGGCCCAGGCCGAAGCCGCCGCAGCGGCGCCTGCGAGCAGCACGCCGAGTGCTGCCGACGAGCAGCTCAAGCGCCTGAAGATCGAGGTCAGCATGGCTCAGGTGGCGCTGAAGAAGGCCGAGAAACAGCTGGCCCAGCACGACACCGACGAACTCAAGGCCCAGGTCGCCGAACTGCGCAGCGCCGCCGAGGCCGCGCAGAAGGCCCTGGAAACCGCCCAGGCCAGCGCACCAGCGCCGACCGCAGCAGCGCCAGCCAACGACGACGCGCTGAAGAAAGCCAAGATCGAAGCTGCCATGCTCAAGGCCCAGCTGCGCAAGCTGGAAAAGCTCGAAGCGCCCAGCGCCGAACAGCAGGCCGAGCTGGAGCAGACTCGCGCCAAGCTGGCCGAGGCCGAGAAGGCTCTGGAACAGCTGCAATCCGCAGCACCGGCACCCGCTGCACCGGCCAACGACGACTCGCTGAAGAAGGCCAAGATCGAAGCCGCCATGCTCAAGGCCCAGCTGCGCAAGCTGGAGAAGATCGAGGCGCCCAGCGCCGAGCAGCAGGCCGAGCTGGAGCAGACCCGCGCCAAGCTGGCCGAGGCCGAGAAGGCGCTAGAGCAGCTGCAATCCGCGGCGCCTGAACCCTCGGCCGCCGCACTCGCCAGCGACGATGCGCTGAAGAAAGCCAAGATCGAAGCCGCCATGCTCAAGGCCCAGCTGCGCAAGCTGGAAAAACTCGAAGCGCCTAGCGCCGAACAGCAGGCCGAGCTGGAACAGACCCGCACCAAGCTGGTCGAGGCCGAAAAAACACTGGAGCAACTGCAATCCGCAGCACCAGCCCCTGCCGCCAAGGCAATCGACGATAGCGAGCTGAAAAAGGCCAAGGTCGAGATGGCGATGAAGCGCGCCGAGCTGAAGAAGGCCGAAAAAGCAGGTGCCGAGGAAAGCGAGCTAGAGCGCCTGCGCCAGGCCCTGTCCGTTGCCGAACAGGCTCTGCATGCCGCCGAGGACGCCTCCGGCAAGCCAGCCCCGGAGCTGGTGCGCACCGAGCAACCTGGCGTCGACGCCGAACTCAAGGCACTGAAGACCGAGGTGGCCTTCGCTCGCGCCGACCTGCGCAAGCTGGAGCGCGACGACGCTACCGCCAGCGACACCCTGGAAGCCGCCCGCGCCCGCCTGGCAACCGCCGAGCAGGCCCTGGCCGCTCACCAAGCCTGATCCCGGAGACCCGATGGCCCTGCCCCGCATCACCTCGCCCCACGCCAGGGGTAGCAACAAGACCCAGCGTGTCATGCTGCTGGTCGCTGCCGCCTGTGCGCCCGGCGCCCTGGCCCTGACCTGGCTGTTCGGCATCGGCACCCTGGTCAACCTGCTCTGGGCCAGCCTGGTCGCCCTGGCCTGCGAGGCGGCCATCCTGGCCATCCGCAAGCGCCCGCTGGCGTTCTTCCTCAAGGATGGTAGCGCCCTGGTCACCGCCGTGCTGCTGGCCCTGGCCCTGCCGCCCTATGCGCCCTGGTGGCTGACCGCGGTGGCGGTGGGCTTCGCTATCGTGTTCGGCAAGCAGCTGTATGGCGGCCTCGGGCAGAACCCCTTCAACCCGGCCATGCTCGGCTACGTGGTGGTGCTGATCTCCTTCCCCATCCCCATGACCAGCTGGCCGGCGCCGCACAGCGTCGGCGCCTGGGAGGGCGTGCAGCAGATCCTCGGCCTGGCCGCCCTGCCCGACGGCTGGAGCCAGGCCACCGCCCTGGATGCGCTGAAGGCCAACAAGAGCCTGACCATCGACGAGCTGTGGGCACAGAACCCGGCCTTCGGCAGCTTCGGCGGCAAGGCGGTGGAATGGGTCAACCTGGCCTTCCTGCTCGGCGGCCTGTTCCTGCTCTGGAAGAAGGTCATCGGCTGGCACGCCCCGGCCGGCATGCTCGGCGCCCTGTTCGTCATGAGCCTGCTGTTCTGGAACGGCTCGGGCTCGGACTCCAACGGCTCGCCACTGTTCCACCTGCTGACCGGCGCGACCATGCTCGGCGCCTTCTTCATCGTCACCGACCCGGTCAGCGGTGCCACCAGCAACCTGGGGCGGATCATCTTTGGCGCCGGGGTCGGCATCCTGGTCTACATCATCCGCACCTGGGGTGGCTACCCGGATGGCGTGGCCTTCGCCGTGCTGCTGATGAACCTGGCCGCCCCGACCATCGACTACTACAGCCGCCCGCGCACCTACGGCCACCGCAAGGCCGAACGCGGCTTCAAGCTGGGAGAATGAGCGTGCTGCCGGAAATCTCCCGTTCCATGCTGAAGAACGCCCTGGTGCTCGGTCTGTTCGCCGTGGCCACCGTGGGCACCGTGGCCGCCATCCAGCAGGGCACCGCCGAACGCATCGCCGCCGCCGAGCGCGAGGCCAGGGTGCAGGCGCTGGCGCAGATCCTGCCGGCCGGCAGCTACGACAATCATCTGCTCGACAGCAGCCGCCTGGTGCAGGACGAGCTGCTCGGCAACAAGAGCCCCACCCCCGCCTACCTGGCCACCCTCGGCGGCCAGCCCAGCGCAGTGATCCTGCAGGTCACCGCGCCTGACGGCTACAGCGGCTCAATCCGCCTGCTGGTCGGGGTGCAGGTCGACGGCCGTCTGGCCGGCGTGCGCACCCTGCAGCACCGCGAAACCCCCGGCCTGGGCGACAAGATCGAACTGGCCAAGAGCCAGTGGGTCCGCAGCTTCGACGGCACCTCCCTGAGCGACCCGGACGAGGCCGGCTGGGCAGTGAAGAAGGACGGCGGCCAGTTCGACCAGTTCGCCGGCGCCACCATCACCCCGCGCGCGGTGGTCAAGGCAGTACACAAGGCGCTGCAATACTTTGACAAGCACAAGGCCGAGTTGCTGGCCCCCGTGGAGACTCCGAATGGCTAGTTACCGCGAAATCGCCATCAACGGCCTGTGGAAGAACAACCCGGGCCTGGTCCAGCTGCTCGGCCTGTGCCCGCTGCTGGGGGTGAGCAACTCGGTGGTCAACGCCCTCGGCATGGCCATCGCCACCGCCCTGGTGCTGGCCTGCTCGAACGCCGCGGTGGCACTGATCCGCCGCCAGGTCACCGATGCCGTGCGCCTGCCGGCCTTCGTCATGATCATCGCCGCGCTGACCACCTGCATCGAGCTGCTGATGCAGGCCTTCACCTACGAGCTGTACCAGATCCTCGGCATCTTCATCCCGCTGATCACCACCAATTGCATCATCCTCGGCCGTGCCGAGGCCTTCGCGGCGAAGAACAGCGTGGCCCACGCCAGCTTCGACGGCCTGATGATGGGGGCCGGTTTCGGCGGCGTGCTGCTGGCCATCGGTGCGGTGCGCGAACTGCTGGGCACCGGCATGCTGTTCGCCAACATGCAGCTGCTGTTCGGCCCCATCGCCGCCAACTGGCAGCTCAACCTGCTGCCCGGCTACCAGGGCTTCCTGCTGGCCATCCTGCCGCCGGGCGCCTTCCTCGTCCTCGGCCTGCTGATCGCCCTGAAGAACCGCATCGACGAGCAGCTGGCCGAGCGCGCCAAGGCCGTGGAACCCGCGGCACCGGCCGCCAGCCGTCGCGTGCGGGTCACCGGGGTGATCGAATGAACGCCGCCAAGCGCTTCGAGATCTTCAGCCGACTGCGCGAGGACAACCCGGAACCGAAGACCGAGCTGGCCTACAGCACGCCCTTCGAGCTGCTGGTCGCGGTGACCCTGTCCGCCCAGGCCACCGACGTCAGCGTCAACAAGGCCACGGCCAAGCTGTTCCCGGTGGCCAACACGCCGGAGGCCATCTACGCCCTGGGCGTCGAGGGGCTGTCCGAGTACATCAAGACCATCGGTCTGTACAACAGCAAGGCGAAGAACGTCATCGAGGCCTGCCGCATCCTGATCGAAAAGCATGGCAGCGTGGTGCCGGATAACCGCGAGGATCTGGAAGCGCTGCCAGGGGTCGGCCGCAAGACCGCCAACGTGGTGCTCAACACCGCCTTCCGCCAGCCGGCCATGGCGGTGGACACGCACATCTTCCGGGTCAGCAACCGCACCGGCATCGCCCCCGGCAAGAACGTGCTGGAGGTGGAGAAGAAACTGCTCAGGTTCGTGCCCAGGGAGTTCCTGCTGGACGCCCACCACTGGCTGATCCTGCACGGCCGCTACGTGTGCCAGGCGCGCAAGCCGCGCTGTGGCAGCTGTCGCATCGAAGACCTGTGCGAATACAAGGCCAAGACTTCCGACGATTGATTGGCCATTGATCCAGCCAATATCACGATTGAAAAAATCTTTTTTACCGGCCCTGGCTTTGTCGCTATAAGGTGCGCCATCAGCATTCCGCAATCTGGAGTGGGCCCGATGAGCACAGTCAAAGAAGACCTCGAACTCGACGAAGACCTGGTCGTGGAAGAAGCCGACGACAGCGGTGAGCGCGTGGTGGAAGTCGCCAAGACCAACCTGACCAAGCGCCGCATCATCGACAACTACCTCGAAGAGCGTCGCCTGCAGAAGCAGCTCAACGACTACGACTTCGACCTCTGAGCTTGCCCCATTAAAAAGCCCCGCCAGTGCGGGGCTTTTGCTTTCAGCCTACCGCCTGCAGGCGGCGGCGCTCGAGCTTGTTGGCATACATGGCGGCATCGGCCTGGGTGAGCAGACTGTCCAGACCCTCCCCATGCCGCAGCGAGGATTCGGCCAGGCCGACACTCAGCGACAGCTGTCGACCGGTGTTGCGCTGGAACATCCGCAGCGCTGCCTGCAGACGCTTCAGCACATCCTCGCCACTGTTGTAGTCGCTGGCCAGCACGACGAACTCGTCGCCGCCCAGACGCGCCACCACATCGGTGCTGCGGAACAGCGAGCGCAGCAGCTGAGCGGCATCGATCAGCATGGCGTCGCCAGCGGCATGACCGAAGCGGTCGTTGGTCTTTTTGAGGTAATCCAGATCGGCATACAGCAGCAGGCAGCGCCCCTGGCGGCGACGCGCCGCCTCCAGTTCGCGCTCGGCCAGCAGGAGGAAGCCGCGCCGGTTGTACAGCCCGGTCAGTTCGTCGGTCAGTGACAGCTGGCGCACTGTCTGCTCGGCCAGCTCGCGCTCGCGGATCTCGCGCTGCAGGCGACGATTGGTCTCGGTCAGCTGCGCGGTGCGCTCCGCTACCCGCTGCTCCAGTTCGGCATAGACCTGAATGTTCTCCAGGGCGATGGAAGTGGAATCGGCCAGCGCCTGCAGCAGCTCCACTTGGGCGTCACTGGCCTGGTGCCAGCTGGCCCAGTAGGTGCCGATGGCCCCTATCGGGTCCAGCGTGCGGATCGGCACCATGACCAGGCTCTTGACGAAGGTCGGCCGGTAGGCGTCCTGGGGAACGCGCAGGTCCTGGTAGATATCGGGAATGACCGTGGCCTGGCGGTGCTGCATCACCCAGCCGCTGATGCACAACTCCAGAGGAAAGCGCTGCCCCTTCCACAGGGGCGAGATGGCGTCCTCGTCGCGGTAGTGACAGCAATTGCCATCGCGCAGGACGAAGGTGGCGCCGTCGGCGCCGGTCAGCCCGCGGGCCGCCTGGCGGACGATCTCCGCCACGCGATCCACATCCCTAGCCATCGACAGCTCCTGCACCGCCCGGATCAGGCGGTAGGCATGCTTGTCAGTAGCCATGAGCAACTCCTGAGAGTCCACTCGATTGATAAGCCATTGCTTGAAAGCCTAGCAGTTTTCAGTCGCTGCGCTTGGGCGACAGCAGCTCGATCTTGTAGCCGTCCGGGTCCTCGACGAAGGCCAGGATGCTGGTACCGTGCTTCATCGGCCCCGGCTCGCGGGTGATCTTGCCGCCGCGCGAGCGGATGTCCTCGCAGGCCTTGTAGACGTCTTCCACTTCCAGGGCGATGTGGCCGTAGCCGGTGCCGAGCTCGTACTGGTCCACGCCCCAGTTGTAGGTCAGCTCGATCACGCTGTTCTCGGCCTCGTTGCCGTAGCCGACGAACGCCAGGGTGAACTGGCCGTCCGGGTAGTCCTTGCGACGCAGCAGGGTCATGCCCAGCACTTCGGTGTAGAAAGCGATGGAACGGTCCATGTCGCCGACGCGCAGCATGGTATGCAGCAGTCTCATCAGGTTTTACCTCTTCGTAAAAACAGAACCCCGGCTCGTGGCCGGGGTTCGTCTGGCACGGGCGTTCAGCTTATCAGAACAGCTTGCGGCCCTTGCCGGCGGCGATGCGCATGCGCAGCGCGTTGAGCTTGATGAAGCCGGCCGCGTCCGCCTGGTTGTAGGCGCCGCCATCTTCCTCGAAGGTCGCGATGTTGGCGTCGAACAGCGAGTCGTCGGACTTGCGGCCGACCACGATGACGTTGCCCTTGTACAGCTTCAGGCGTACCACACCGTTCACGTTGGTCTGCGAGGCGTCGATCATCTGCTGCAGCATCAGGCGCTCCGGGCTCCACCAGTAGCCGGTGTAGATCAGGCTGGCGTACTTGGGCATCAGCTCGTCTTTCAGGTGGGCCACTTCGCGGTCCAGGGTGATCGACTCGATGGCGCGGTGGGCGCGCAGCATGATGGTGCCGCCGGGGGTCTCGTAGCAGCCGCGCGACTTCATGCCGACGTAGCGGTTCTCGACGATGTCGAGGCGGCCGATGCCGTTGGCGCCGCCGATGCGGTTCAGCTCGGTGAGCACCTGGGCCGGGGTCATTTCCTTGCCGTCGATGGCGACGATGTCGCCCTTGCGGTAGGTCAGCTCGATATAGGTCGGGGCGTCTGGGGCCTTCTCCGGGGAGACGGTCCACTTCCACATGTCTTCTTCGTGCTCGGTCCAGGTGTCTTCCAGCACGCCACCCTCGTAGGAGATGTGCAGCAGGTTGGCGTCCATGGAGTACGGCGACTTCTTCTTGCCGTGGCGCTCGATCGGGATGGCGTGCTTCTCGGCGTAGTCCATCAGCTTCTCGCGCGACAGCAGGTCCCACTCGCGCCAGGGGGCGATCACCTTGACGCCCGGCTTCAGCGCGTAAGCGCCCAGCTCGAAACGCACCTGGTCGTTACCCTTGCCGGTGGCGCCGTGGGAGATGGCGTCGGCGCCGGTCTCGTTGGCGATCTCGATCAGGCGCTTGGCGATCAGCGGGCGGGCGATGGAGGTGCCCAGCAGGTACTCGCCTTCGTAGATGGTGTTGGCGCGGAACATCGGGAAGACGAAGTCGCGGACGAATTCTTCGCGCAGGTCGTCGATGTAGATTTCCTTGACGCCCATGGCCTGGGCCTTGGCGCGGGCCGGCTCGACCTCCTCGCCCTGACCGAGGTCGGCGGTGAAGGTCACCACTTCGCAGTTATAGGTGTCTTGCAGCCACTTGAGGATCACCGAGGTGTCCAGGCCACCAGAATAGGCCAGAACTACCTTCTTAACGTCCGCCATGCCAATCAACTCCACGGGGTTGTACGGAAAACCGGGGATTCTACCGGCCAGGACGGCCGATTTACAGGGGCGCGACAGACACGGGCGACAAAGCGACAGATTTGTTCGTCGGTGCGACTCAGGAGGCGGTCGTCGGCGCCGCTGGAGCGGCCGGAGCCGGCGCAGGCTCGGTGGCAGCCGGCGGGGCCGATTCGGGAGCCGGTTCGGGCACCGGCTCGCGGGACAGGGTCATGGTCACCCGGCGGTTCTTCGCCCGGTTGGCCTCGCTGTTGTTCGGCACCAGCGGATAACGCTCGCCATGGAAGCGCACCACTATCTGCTCCGCCGGTATGCCATTGGCCTTGAGGTATTCCTCCACGGCCAGCGCCCGGCGCCGCGACAGATCACGGTTGCTCAGGCGGTTGCCGCTGTTGTCGGAGTGGCCGTCGAGCTGGATACGATTGACGCTGGGATCGGCCTTGATGAAGTCGAGGATGATGTCCAGCTTGGCCTGGGCCAGCGGCTCCAGCGTCGCGCCACTGGGAAAGTCGAGCTGAGTCTGGCGGATCTGGTCGAAGTTGACCGGCAGCAGGCCGGCGGTGCACTTGAGGTAATCGTTGTAGGCCTGGTTGAACTTCACAGGCAGCAGCCGTACCTCCAGGCTGTCGCCGCCCTGCAGGGTACGGTGGCGCACCAGCGGACTACGCCCCTCCATCAGCCCGGTGAGCAGCCTTCCGGCCTGCTCCTGGCTGCTGTTGAAAGGTACCAGGCCGCTACCGACAGTGAGCGCCCCCAGATTGATATCGCCGCGCCCCGGCTGCCAGGGCGCCGCCGCCGCCAGCAGGGTGGCCGAACCGGCCCCCATCCAGCGCTCGTTCATCTTGACCCGGAAGGTGGCCTGCTCGCCGGCACGGCGCACGAACTCACCACTGCCGAAGTCGGCAATCGGCTGACTCAGGCGGCATTCGAACTGGTCACCCTCGACCTTCCACTCCACCTTCTCCATGCGCGTCTGGAAGGTAATGGCCGCAGCCGGCATGCACCAGGGCAGGCAGGCGAGCAGGCTGAGCAGGAGGAAGCTGGGCTGGCGCAAGGTCGGCTCCGAGGGGAGATGCGGCTATCACAGCCCATATCGGCGGCGGCGCTGGAAACTTGAAAGGCAGAAGGGGGCGCACGAAACGGGAACAGCCACCGAGGCAAAACTGGTAGCATTCGCAGCACGTTTCACCTGCCGGGAACTCCCATGTCCGACCGCCTTACCCTGCTGCGCCCAGACGACTGGCACATCCACCTGCGCGATGGCGCCGTCCTGCAGCACACCGTCCGCGATGTCGCGCGGACCTTCGCCCGCGCCATCATCATGCCCAACCTGGTACCGCCGGTGCGCACCGCCGCCGAGGCCGAGGCCTATCGTGCACGCATCCTGGCCGCTCGCCCGGCCGGCAGCCACTTCGAGCCGCTGATGGTGCTCTACCTCACCGACAAGACCACAGCCGCCGACGTGCAGGCCGCCAAGGCCAGCGGCTTCGTGCATGCCGCCAAACTCTACCCGGCCGGTGCCACCACCAACTCCGACTCCGGTGTGACCAGCATCGACAACATCTTCCCTGTGCTGGAGGCCATGGCCGAGGTCGGCCTGCCGCTGCTGGTACATGGCGAGGTGACCCGCGCCGAGGTCGACGTATTCGACCGCGAGAAGCGCTTCATCGACGAGCACCTGACTCGCGTGGTCGCGCGTTTCCCGAGCCTGAAGGTGGTGTTCGAGCACATCACCACCGGCGACGCGGCGCAGTTCGTGCGCGAAGCTCCGGCCAACGTCGGCGCAACCATCACCGCCCACCACCTGCTGTACAACCGCAACCACATGCTGGTCGGCGGCATCCGCCCGCACTTCTATTGCCTGCCGATCCTCAAGCGCAACACCCACCAGGATGCCCTGCTGGATGCCGCCACCAGCGGCAACCCGAAGTTCTTCCTCGGCACCGACTCGGCGCCGCACGCCAAGCACGCCAAGGAAGCGGCCTGCGGCTGCGCCGGCTGCTACACCGCGTACGCCGCCATCGAGCTGTACGCCGAGGCCTTCGAGCAGCGCAACGCGCTGGACAAGCTGGAAGGCTTCGCCAGCTGCCACGGCCCGGATTTCTACGGCCTGCCGCGCAACACCGACCGCATCACCCTGGTCCGTGAGGACTGGGTCGGCCCGACCGAGCTGCCGTTGGGCGAGCAGGTCGTAATTCCCCTGCGCGCCGGCGAGAAGCTGCGCTGGCGCCTGCAGGAGGACCAGGCATGAGCGAGGAACAGTTCGACGACGAACTCGACGGCAGCCTGCCGTCCGGCCCGCGCCACCCGATGGCCGCGCGTTTCCGCGGCTACCTGCCGGTGGTGGTGGACGTCGAGACCGGCGGTTTCAACTGCGCCACCGACGCCCTGCTGGAGATCGCCGCCACCACCATCGCCATGGACGAAGGCGGCTTCCTCTACCCGGACCACACCCACTTCTTCCGCATCGAGCCCTTCGAAGGCGCCAACATCGAGGCGGCGGCGCTGGAGTTCACCGGCATCAAGCTGGATCACCCGCTGCGCCAGGCGGTGAGCGAGGAGCATGCGCTGACCGAGATCTTTCGCGGCCTGCGCAAGTCGATCAAGGCCAATGGCTGCAAGCGCGCCATCCTGGTCGGCCACAACAGCAGCTTCGACTTGGGCTTCCTCAACGCCGCAGTGGCCCGTTGCGACATCAAGCGCAACCCCTTCCACCCCTTCTCCAGCTTCGACACCGCCACCCTGGCCGGCCTCGCCTACGGCCAGACCGTGCTGGCCAAGGCCTGCCAGGCCGCCGGCATCGACTTCGACGGCAAGGAGGCGCACTCGGCGCGCTACGACACCGAGAAGACCGCGGAGCTGTTCTGCGGCATCGTCAACCGCTGGAAGGAAATGGGCGGCTGGGACGAGTTCGACCAGTAGGCATCACCCGTGTAGACAAGAGACCGGCCCAGGCCGGTTTTTTGTTGCCCGCGCCTAGCCGGCCAGCGCCCGCAATCCTGCCCGGAGCGCTCAGGCGCAGCGTTCCCGAAAACAAACGCAATGCGGCAGTGAAGATTTCTCTTCAATCTTTGACAAGCATTCTCATTAACATTAGTATCCTTCGCCAACAGCCACTCCACCTCCTGACTAGAGCCTGCAGCATGTACGTTTGCCTGTGCCACGGTGTGACAGACGGTCAAATTCGCGAAGCCATCTACGACGGTTGCTGCAGCTATCGTGACGTGCGCGACAGCCTCGGCGTCGGCACCCAGTGCGGCAAGTGCGCCTGCCTGGCCAAGCAGGTGGTGCGCGACACCCTCGGCGAGCTGCAGAGCGGCCAGGCCGCCCTCGCCTGCCAGGCCAGCTTCGTCGCCGCCTGAAACTCGTACATACGAAAAAGCCGGACCCAGGTCCGGCTTTTTTATGCCCGCAGGAAAACCTCAGACCTGAGGCACGCCGCTGTGGAAGCGGAACTCCGTATCGGCCGACTCGATCAGCTCGCGCTCGGCCTCGCGTACCCGCGCGACGACGGCATCGACATCGCGCGCCTCGCCATACTGGTAGGCCAGCTTGAGATAGCCTTGGAAATGCCGGGCCTCGGACTTGAGCAGGCCGCCATAGAACTTGCCCAGTTCCTCGTCCAGGTGCGGCACCAGGGCCTCGAAGCGCTCGCAGCTGCGCGCCTCGATGAAAGCCCCGACCACCAGGGTATCCACCAGCCTGTGCGGCTCATGGCTGCGCACCAGCTTGCGCAGCCCCGAGGCATAGCGCGAGGCAGACACGGGGCGCAGCTCGATGCGGCGCTTCTTCATGATGCGCAGCACCTGCTCGTGGTGCACCAGCTCCTCGCGGGCCAGGCGCGACATGAAGTTGATCAGGTCCAGTTGCTGGTTGTACTTGGCGATCAGCGCCATGGCGGTGGAGGCCGCCTTGAACTCGTTGTTCTTGTGGTCGATCAGCAGGGTTTCCTGGTCGGCCAGGGCCGCCTCGACCCAGGCGCCAGGCGTGGAACAGGCGAGAAATTGCGGAATATCGGGCAGAGTCACGGGGAACTATCCACTGCAGAGGATGCTGGCAGGCTGGGCCGGGGCGGGCCATTATACGGGGGAAGGCGCGCGGGGCCAGCGATGCCGTGATGCAGGTCAAGACCGCCGCCAGCGGCCGCCTCTATAGTGGGCTGCATTCAAGCACCTCAAGCACAGGGAGACGCTCATGCAAGCCATACGCAGCATTCTGGTGGTGATGGACCCGCAACATCCCGAAGTCCTGGCGATGAAACGCGCCAAGCTGATCGCCAGCGTGACCCAGTCGCACCTGCACCTGCTGGTCTGCGACAAGAAGGGCGACCACAGCGCCTTCCTCACCGAACACCAGGCGGCCCTGCAGCAGGAAGGCTTCGACGTGAGCATCCAGCAGGCCTGGCACGAGAGCCTGTACCAGACCATCATCGTGGTGCAGCAGGCCGAGGGCTGTGGCCTGGTGGTCAAGCAGCACGTGCCGGACAACCCGCTGAAGAAGGCCATCCTCACCCCCGAGGACTGGAAGCTGCTGCGCTACTGCCCGGGCCCGGTGCTGATGGTCAAGACCGACACGCCCTGGACCGGTGGCGTGATCCTGGCCGCAGTGGATGTCGGCAACAGCGACGCCGAGCACCGTACCCTGCACTCCGGCATCGTCAGCCATGGCTACGACATCGCCAACCTGGCCAAGGGCACCCTGCACGTGATCAGCGCACACCCCTCGCCCATGCTGTCGGCGGCCGACCCGACCTTCCAGCTCAAGGAGACCATCGAGGCGCGCTACCGCGAGCAGTGCAAGGCCTTCCAGGCCGAGTACGACGTCAGCGACGAGCGCCTGCACGTCGAGGAAGGCCCGGCCGATGTGCTGATCCCCTTCACCGCCAACAAGCTCAGCGCGGTGGTCACGGTGATCGGCACCGTGGCGCGCACCGGCCTGTCCGGGGCACTGATCGGCAACACCGCCGAGGTGGTGCTGGATGCCCTGGAAAGCGATGTGCTGGTGCTCAAGCCGGACGAGATCATCGCCCACCTGGAAGAGCTGGTCGCCCAGCGCTGAGCCGCGCCCCCATGAAAAAAGCCGCCCGCGGGCGGCTTTTTTCATGGCCTCGTCTCAGACCCGGACTTCCACGCCCTCGCGCAGGAAGCGCGGCGCTATGTAGCGCTCGTAGTGCGCCTCGGAGAGCAGGAAGAACTCGCGATCGATGGCCTCGCGCAGCGCCGGCAGCTCCCAGTCGCGAAACTCCGGCAGCAGGACCAGGCCATAGGCATCCAGGCGGCTGATCAGGCGCGAGGCGCGGGCAATCAGCTGGTAGGCCCAGCAATACTCGGACTGCTCGGGCACGAAACGCACCTGATGCTGCTCCAGCTGGGCACGCAGGCGTTGCGGATCGAATACCTCGACCTTGCCCTGCATCACCTGCACCAGCAGCACTTCCAGGCGCCGCCAGACCGCGCGCTTCTCGTCCTCGCCATAGGCGTTCCAGTTCACCACCTCATGATGGAAACGCTTGCAGCCGCGGCACACCTGGTCGCCGTAGACGGTGGAACAGAGGCCGACGCAGGGCGTCTTGATGCGCTGATTGGACATGGGCGAGGAGAAACGGGTGCTGTGAAACGGCGGTCCATGATAGCGGCTCCCCCGGGCAGGGTCACCATGACCCACCAGACCTTTGTCGACTTGCCAGACAAGCGACAAGCAGTAGCCTGGGAACCCGATTGGATCGGGGTTCGCGCTTAACTTTGGCGTCCCGTTCCAGTAGAATCGGGCCGCCTTTCTAGGCGTCGATGTCCGTCAGAAGCTGTTTTCAAAGCGTCACGAGCACAGTTATCCGCCAGGAACGATGTTGGCGCCGGGTTCAGCGGAACCCGCGCCAGCCCTCATCTCTCTCGCTTCCTGCGGCGTAAAACTTTGAAAGCAGCTTCTAGTATGAGGCTGTCGACCCGCCGGCCAGTGCGCTCACAAAGCGCAGCGGCGCGACGGGCGACGGTTTTATGGATGAGCGTTGCGGGCCACCGCGACCACTGATGAGGGTAATAACTGTGCTTGAAGCCTATCGCAAACACGTAGAAGAGCGCGCCGCACTGGGCATCGTGCCCCAGCCGCTGAACGCCGAGCAAACCGCAGGCCTGGTCGAGCTGCTGAAGAACCCGCCGGCAGGCGAAGAAGCCTTCCTCGTTGACCTGATCACCAATCGCGTTCCCGCTGGCGTGGACGAAGCCGCCTACGTCAAGGCCGGCTTCCTGTCCGCCCTGGCCAAGGGCGAAGTCAGCTCCCCGCTGCTCTCCAAGACCCGCGCCGTCGAGCTGCTGGGCACCATGCAGGGTGGCTACAACATCACCACCCTGGTCGAGCTGCTGGACAATGCCGAGCTGGCCACCGTTGCCGCCGAGCAACTCAAGCACACCCTGCTAATGTTCGACGCCTTCCACGACGTCGCCGAGCGCGCCAAGAAGGGCAACGCCGCCGCCAAGGCCGTGATGCAGTCCTGGGCCGAGGGCGAGTGGTTCCAAAACCGCCCGGCCGTACCGGAAAAAGTCACCCTGACCGTATTCAAGGTCACCGGCGAAACCAACACCGACGACCTGTCGCCGGCCCCGGATGCCTGGTCGCGCCCGGACATCCCGCTGCACGCCCTGGCCATGCTGAAGATGGCCCGCGACGGCATCAACCCGGACCAGCCGGGCTCCGTCGGCCCCATCAAGCAGATGGAAGCGCTGAAGGCCAAGGGCTACCCGGTGGCCTACGTCGGTGATGTGGTCGGTACCGGTTCCTCGCGCAAGTCCGCCACCAACTCGGTGCTGTGGTTCTTCGGCGACGACATCCCCTTCGTGCCGAACAAGCGCGCCGGTGGTTTCTGCTTCGGCACCAAGATCGCCCCGATCTTCTACAACACCATGGAAGACGCCGGCGCCCTGCCGATCGAATTCGACTGCACCAACCTGGCCATGGGCGACGTCATCGACGTGTACCCGTACAAGGGTGAAGTGCGCCGCAACGGCAGCGACGAGCTGGTCACCACCTTCCAGCTGAAGACCGACGTGCTGCTCGACGAAGTCCGCGCCGGCGGCCGTATCCCGCTGATCATCGGCCGCGGCCTGACCGAGAAGGCCCGCGCCGAGCTGGGCCTGGCCCCGTCCACCCTGTTCAAGAAGCCGGAATCCCCGGTCGACAGCGGCAAGGGCTTCACCCTGGCGCAGAAGATGGTCGGTCGCGCCTGCGGCCTGCCGGAAGGCAAGGGCGTGCGCCCGGGCACCTACTGCGAGCCGAAGATGACCACCGTCGGCTCCCAGGACACCACCGGCCCGATGACCCGCGACGAGCTGAAGGACCTGGCCTGCCTGGGCTTCTCCGCCGACCTGGTGATGCAGTCCTTCTGCCACACCGCCGCCTATCCGAAGCCGATCGACGTCACCACCCACCACACCCTGCCGGACTTCATCATGACCCGCGGCGGCGTGTCCCTGCGTCCGGGCGACGGCATCATCCATAGCTGGCTGAACCGCATGCTGCTGCCGGACACCGTCGGTACCGGTGGCGACTCGCACACCCGCTTCCCGCTGGGCATCTCCTTCCCGGCCGGTTCCGGCCTGGTGGCCTTTGCCGCCGCCACCGGCGTGATGCCGCTGGACATGCCGGAATCCGTACTGGTGCGTTTCAAGGGCAAGCTGCAACCGGGCATCACCCTGCGTGACCTGGTCCATGCCATCCCCTACTACGCCATCCAGCAGGGCCTGCTGACCGTCGAGAAGAAGGGCAAGAAGAACATCTTCTCCGGCCGCATCCTCGAGATCGAAGGTCTCAACGAGCTGACCGTCGAGCAGGCTTTCGAGCTGTCCGACGCCTCCGCCGAGCGTTCCGCTGCCGGTTGCACCATCAAGCTGCCGGAAAGCGCCATCGCCGAGTACCTGAAGTCCAACATCACCATGCTGCGCTGGATGATCGGTGAAGGCTACGGCGATGCCCGTACCCTGGAGCGTCGCGCCCAGGCCATGGAAGCCTGGCTGGCCAAGCCGCAACTGCTGGAAGCCGACAAGGACGCCGAGTACGCCGCTGTGATCGAGATCGATCTGGCCGACGTCAAGGAGCCGATCCTGTGCGCCCCGAACGATCCGGACGATGCCCGCCTGCTGTCCAGCGTGCAGGGTCGCAAGATCGACGAAGTGTTCATCGGTTCGTGCATGACCAACATCGGTCACTTCCGCGCCGCCGGCAAGCTGCTGGACAAGGTCAAGGGTGGTATCCCGACCCGTCTGTGGCTCGCTCCGCCGACCAAGATGGACCAGCACCAGCTGACCGAGGAAGGCTACTACGGCATCTACGGCAAGGCCGGCGCCCGCATGGAAATGCCGGGTTGCTCGCTGTGCATGGGTAACCAGGCGCGCGTGCAGACCGGTGCCACCGTGGTCTCCACCTCTACCCGCAACTTCCCGAACCGCCTGGGCGACGCCACTGACGTCTTCCTGGCCTCGGCCGAGCTGGCCGCCGTTTCCTCGATCATCGGCAAGCTGCCGACCGTCGAGGAGTACATGGCCTACGCGAAGGATATCGACAGCATGGCTGCCGACATCTACCGCTACCTGAGCTTCGACCAGATCGCCGAGTACCGCGAAGCAGCGGCCAACGCGAAGATCCCGGTCATCCAGGCCTGAGCCTAGCCGAATGAAGAAGCCCCGCCCCGTGCGGGGCTTTTTCTTGATGCAGCTCAGCCGCTCGCCCCCAGGCCCGGCTAGAGTCATGGATAGCCTCTCCAGCCTAGGAGCCCGCCATGAAACGCACCCTCTGCATCACCCTGCTCTGCCTGTTTGGCCTCGTCGGCTGCGCCAGCGAGTACATCATCACCACCAGCGATGGCCAGATGCTGGTCAGCCACGGCAAACCGGAATTCGACAAGGACACCGGCATGCTCGAATTCGAGGACAGCGAAGGCCGCAAGCAGCAGATCCCCCAGGCCAACGTGAGGCAGATGCTGGAACGCTGACTCGCCCGTGCTCTGCGCAAACCCCGCTTCGGCGGGGTTTTGCGTCTCTGGCATATGGCTTGCAGAGTTGTAGTCAGCAGAACTCTCTCCAACGGCGGAGTCAGTTCACAGACAATGGCGTCGTTTCCGGCCACCGCCCCGCGGCGGCCAGGAACGGCGCCTTTTTGTTCAACGGCGGAACAAAGACATGACCGACAGCAGCACCACCCGAAGCGATGCCCTGACCTGGGTCGCGGGCAGCGATGCCCCGGAAAAGAGCGCACTGAATCTGGGCTTCATGGCCCTCACCGACTCCGCCTCGCTGATCGTCGCCGCGACGCAGGGCTTCGCCCAGCCCTACGGCCTGACCCTCAACCTGCAGCGCCAGGCCTCCTGGGCCGGCCTGCGCGACCGCCTGCTGAGCGGCGAGCTGGACGCCGCGCAGATGCTCTATGGCCAGGTCTACGGCATCGACCAGGGGCTCGGCGGCCCGGCCACCGAGATGGCCATCCTCATGGGCCTATGCCAGAACGGCCAGGCCATCAACCTGTCGCAGCCGCTCAAGCAGGCTGGCGTGACCAGTGCCGAGGCACTGGCCGCACGCGTGCGCCAAGGTGGTGCAAAGCTCACCTTCGCCCAGACCTTCCCCACCGGCACCCATGCCATGTGGCTGTACTACTGGCTGGCGGCCCAGGGCATCCATCCGCTGGAGGACGTCAGCACCGTGGTGGTGCCGCCCTCGCAGATGGTCGCCCACCTGCGCGCGGCCCGTATCGACGGCTTCTGCGCCGGCGGCCCCTGGGGCGCCCTGGCGGTCGAGGAAGAGCAGGGCTTCACCCTGGCCACCAGCCAGGACATCTGGGCCGACCACCCGGAAAAGGTGCTGGGCGTGACCCGCGCATTCGCCGAACAGTACCCCAACACCGCCCGCGCCCTGACCATGGCCGTGCTGGAGGCCAGCCGCTTCATCGACGAGAGCGAGGAGAACAAGCGCGGCACCGCGCAGCTGATCAGCGGCAGCGAGTACGTCGACGCCCCGCTCTCGGCCATCGCCCCGCGCTTCCTCGGCCAGTACCAGGACGGCCTCGGCCACGCCTGGCTGGACGCCCATCCGCTGCGCTTCTTCGCCGGCGGCGAGGTGAACATGCCGTGGCTGTCCGACGGCATCTGGTTCCTCACCCAGTTCCGCCGCTGGGGCCTGCTCAAGGACGATCCGGACTACCTCAGCATCGCCCGCCGCATCCACCGCCTGGACCTCTACCGCAGCGCCGCCGAGGCCCTGGGCGTCCCGGTGCCGGAACACGCGATGCGCCGCTCCACCCTGCTCGATGGCAGCACCTGGGACGGCAGCGACCCGGCCGGCTACGCCCGCTCCTTCGCCATTCATGCGCGCGCCGACAGCGCCACCGCCATCGCCCTGTAACGGATCGAGATAGAAACCAGATGCTACGCATACTCCTGATCAACGATACGCCGAAGAAGGTCGGCCGCCTGAAGAGTGCGCTGATCGAGGCCGGTTTCGAGGTGATCGACGAATCCGGGCTGACCATCGACCTGCCCGAGCGGGTCGAGGCGGTGCGCCCCGACGTCGTGCTGATCGACACCGAGTCGCCCGGCCGCGACGTGATGGAACAGGTGGTGCTGGTGACCCGCGACCAGCCGCGACCGATCGTCATGTTCACCGACGAGCACGACCCGCAGGTGATGCGCCAGGCCATCCAGTCCGGGGTCAGCGCCTACATAGTCGAGGGCATCCAGGCCGAGCGCCTGCAGCCGATCCTCGACGTGGCCATGGCACGCTTCGAGAGCGACCAGGCCCTGCGTGCCCAGTTGCAGGCGCGCGACGCCCAGCTGGCCGAGCGCAAGCGCATCGAACTGGCCAAGGGCCTGTTGATGAAGATGAAGAGCTGCAACGAGGAGGACGCCTACACCCTGATGCGCCGCCAGGCCATGAGTCGCCAGCAGAAGCTGATCCAGGTGGCCGAGCAGATCATCGCCATGCACGACATGCTTGGTGATTGACCGCCCGGGCGGCACAACTGTACCGCCCGAAAGCCAACTGTTACCCCCGCTGCAATGGCACAGAGACCTACTGTACGACCATCTGCAGACAACTGTGTATCTGCTACAACGGCCGGCCACTGGCTATCGTGAAGGCATATCCCAGCCTGTCACGGACCCGCCATGAGCCTTGATGAACGCCAGCTGCTCGCCGCAGCCGACCGCCGCGCCCTCGCCTACTTCGACGCCACCCCCGAGCGCAGGGTCTTCCCCGACGCCGCCGCCATTGCGGCGCTAGGCGCCTTCGACCAGGCGCTGCCACAGCGCGGCCAGGAGCCCGAGCAGGTACTGCGGCAGCTCGACGAAGTCGGCTCGACGGCCACCGTGGCCAGCAACGGCCCGCGCTACTTTGGTTTCGTCATCGGCGCCACCCTCCCCGCCGCTGCCGCCGCCGAACGCCTGGTGCTGGCCTGGGACCAGTGCGCCTCCTCGTTCGACAACTCGCCGGCCGCCGACCGCCTGGAGAAAGTCGCCGGGCGCTGGGTCTGCGAAGCCCTCGGCCTACCCCGCGAGAGTGCCGTCGGTTTCGGCACCAGCGCCACCGCCTGTACCCTGGCCTGCCTCTCGGCAGCCCGCCGTACGCTGCTGGCCCGCCTGGGCTGGGACTTCGACGCCGACGGCCTGATGGGCGCGCCGGAGATCCGCGTGGTGCTCTCGGAAACCGCGCACATCACGGTGAAGAAGGCCCTGCGCATCCTCGGCTTCGGCATGAACCGCCTGCACTACGCCGCGGTGGACGCGCACGGGCGTATCGACCCGGCGCGCCTGCCGGCGCTGGACGCGCGCACCTTGCTGATCCTACAGGCCGGCGAAGTCAACACCGGCGAGTTCGACCACTTCGCCGAGCTGATCCCCAGGGCCCGCGAGGCCGGCGCCTGGGTGCATGTCGACGGCGCCTTCGGCCTGTGGGCCAGGGCTTCCTCCTCGGCGCACCTGGCCGAAGGCGTGGAGCTGGCCGACAGCTGGACCAGCGACGGCCACAAGTGGCTGAACACCCCCTATGACAGCGCCATGGCCATCTGCCGCGACGCCGACGCCCTGGCCGCGGCGATGAACAGCGATGCCGCCTACGCCACGGCGAGCAAGGATGCGCAGAAGAACCTGACCCTGGAATTCTCCCGCCGCGCCCGTGGCGTGGCGATCTGGGCGGCGCTGGCCAGCCTCGGCCGCGACGGCCTGCGCGAGATGATCGACCGCCATATCCGCCAGGCCGGTGAGCTGGCCGAGGCTCTGCGCGCCGGTGGCTACCAGGTGCTCAACCGCGTGGTGCTCAACCAGGTACTGGTGCGCGGCGACTCGGATGAGCAGACCGTCGCCATCCGCGAGGCAGCCCAGGCCAGCGGCGAGGTCTGGTTCGGCTCGACCATCTGGCAGGGGCGCCCGGCCTTCCGCCTCAGCCTATCGTCCTGGCGCACCCGGGACGTGGACGTGCAGGCCCTGGCCGAACTGCTGCTGCGCCTGAAGCGACAGCTCTGACGCGGCAACTCCCCTCTCCCACTCGTGGGAGAGGGGCTGGGGGAGAGGGCGTTGGCTCAAAGCCCCTCTCCCCAGCCCTCTCCCGTAAACGGGAGAGGGAGCAAAGCGAGCCGTACCTACCCCACTCACTGTGATGGGGATAGGTGAGAAGATCGCAACCAGGCTCTGACAACTGCTCCGCCCCATTGCCGCAGAACTGCTCTGGACAACGGCAGGCCCACACCCTTATCTTCGCGCCAGGCCACACGCAGGTGGCCTGCGTCGCTCGGACGGTTCCGGGCGCTTACGTACTTCGAGGACAGCATGGCCGACAACGCCAAGCGCCGCTTTGCGCGCATTGATCGTCTCCCCCCCTACGTTTTCAACATCACCGCCGAGCTGAAGATGGCTGCCCGCCGCCGTGGCGAGGACATCATCGACTTCAGCATGGGCAATCCGGACGGCGCCACGCCGCCGCACATCGTCGAGAAGCTGGTGCAGGTCGCCCAGCGCGAAGACACCCACGGCTACTCCACCTCCCGCGGCATCCCGCGCCTGCGCCGCGCCATCTCGCGCTGGTACAAGGACCGCTATGACGTGGAGATCGACCCGGAAAGCGAAGCCATAGTCACCATCGGCTCCAAGGAAGGCCTGGCGCACCTGATGCTGGCCACCCTGGACCACGGCGACACCGTACTGGTGCCCAACCCCAGCTACCCCATCCACATCTACGGCGCGGTGATCGCCGGCGCCCAGGTGCGCTCGGTGCCGTTGGTGCCGGGCGTGGACTTCTTCGCCGAGCTGGAGCGGGCCATCCGCGAAGCCATTCCGAAACCGAAGATGATGATCCTCGGCTTCCCCTCCAACCCCACCGCCCAGTGCGTGGAGCTGGACTTCTTCGAGCGCGTGGTGGCCCTGGCCAAGCAGTACGACGTGCTGGTGGTGCACGACCTGGCCTACGCCGACATCGTCTACGACGGCTGGAAGGCCCCGTCGATCATGCAGGTACCGGGCGCCAAGGACATCGCCGTGGAGTTCTTCACCCTGTCCAAGAGCTACAACATGGCCGGCTGGCGGGTCGGCTTCATGGTCGGCAATAAGGAACTCGTTGCGGCCCTGGCAAGGATCAAGAGCTACCACGACTACGGCACCTTCACCCCGCTGCAGGTGGCAGCCATTGCCGCCCTGGAAGGCGACCAGCAATGCGTGCGCGATATCGCCGAGCAATACCGCGAGCGCCGCAACCTGCTGGTCAAGGGGCTGCACGAGATCGGCTGGATGGTGGAGAAACCCAAGGCCTCCATGTACATCTGGGCCAAGATCCCTGAGCCCTATGCCCACCTGGGCTCGCTGGAGTTCGCCAAGAAGCTGCTGCTGGAGGCCAAGGTCTGCGTCTCCCCGGGCCTGGGCTTCGGCGACTATGGCGACGACCACGTGCGCTTCGCCCTGATCGAGAACCAGGACCGTACCCGTCAGGCCATCCGCGGCATCAAGGCGATGTTCCGTGCCGACGGCCTGCTCGAGGCGCCACCCGCCAAGCCGAAACGCGCGACCGGCAAGGCCAAGCCTGCAGCGGTGTAAGAAGGCCAAGGCCCCGACCCGAGTCGGGGCCTTTTCATTTCAGCCCGAGTAATCCAGCGCCGTCCAGGCCCGCGACAGGTCGCTGGCGATGCTGCAGCCAGGCCGCTCCAGGGCCTCGCCGGCGCCATGGGCCAGGCGCGTCACCTCACCCTCGCCACCGCGCTCGGTCAGCCACTGCAGGCGCCCGCAATTGGGGGTATCGATCACGTAGCTGGCGGCGATGCTCGACTCCTGTCCCGGCAGCTTGACCACGTCGAGTACCCTGCCGGCCTCCTCGACCCGCTTGCCGTCGCGTACCAGCACGGCCCAGGCCGCGCCGCCTTCGATCACCAGGTAGGCACCATTGGCCTTGGGTTGCTCCAGCTGCGGCTGGGCACAGCCGGCCAGCACGGCCAACAGCAGAATTGTCATCAGCTTGTGGTGCATATAAGCGACTCCTGTTCCGACTTCGGTTGCGATGCGCCGACGGCACTTGAGCTGTACTATTATCCAGTAGTGTTTATTTGTACAGTGCTTTTCGTTTACTCTTTTGTGGCCCTGGAACCCGAGGAGATCGACCATGCTGGACGTACTGCAGCTGAAGAACAGAGTGAACCAGATGCCGCTGGAGAGCATCCGCGCCACGGTCGACGAGCTGCGCCTGGAGGGCCTGGTCACCGGCAGCAAGACGCCGTTCAAGCGGGTGCATTTCAACACCTGCTTCGCCGAGATCGAGGCACTGCTGCAGCGCGCCGGCTATCACCGCCCGGTCGACGTGGTCGGCTACCAGGGCCAGGCCTACGCGCTGTTCGACTCTGGCCGCTGGGAAGCGGTGGAAGTGCTGCGCTGGCTCAAGGAATACGTCGAGGAGGCGCAGCGCCAGCGCGTCTGAAGCGCCAGCGTTCCGAACCAAAAGCGTTCACGCCCGTGCAGGCCAGGCTCCTGCACGGTGCAGATCCACCTCCCGCCCCTGCGCCTGCCATAGCCTCATCCATCCCTCGCAGTATCTCCTAAGCCACTGATTCACAAGCCATCTGCAAGCCAGCGAGGCGCATGACAGGCCCTCCGTTGCCGTCGACCACAGAGCCTGCGGAAAAACTGGCAAGCCCCTTGCAAAAGCACAGTCAGATTCCAGCGCAGCACACCAACGGCGGTGAGCCGCGGATCACGGACAACGGCGTCCGTCAGAACTCCCTCCCCCATCGGGCGTTCTGGCGTACGCCGTTTTTTATTGCCCATGACAAGGAATACCCCATGAGTGAGCGTGATTCGAAAAAACCGGTCGACAACAGCCGCCGCAATTTCCTCAAGCAATCCATCGCCATCGCCGGCACGGTCGGCGGCATTGCCGCCCTCGGCCTGTCCGCCCCCGGCTTCCTGCGCAGCGCGGCCTACGCCGCCGGCTCCGATGCCCCGGAGAAGGCAGCACTGAACATCGGCTTCATTCCGCTGACCGACTGCGCCTCGGTGGTGGTCGCCGCCACCCAGGGCTTCGCCGCCAAGTACGGCCTGACCATCACCCCGAGCAAGGAGGCCTCCTGGGCCGGTGTGCGCGACAAGCTCAACACCGGCGAGCTGGATGCCTCGCACGTGCTCTACGGCATGATGTACGGCTCCCAGCTGGGTATCGCCGGGCCGCAGAAGGACATGGCGGTGCTCATGGGCCTGAACCAGAACGGCCAGGCCATCACCCTCTCCAAGCAGCTCAGGGACGCCGGCGTCACCACCGGCGAGCAGCTCGCCGCACACATCAAGAAAGGCGGCACGCCGCTGACCTTTGCCCAGACCTTCCCCACCGGCACCCATGCCATGTGGCTGTACTACTGGCTGGCCCACCACGGCATCAACCCCTTCACCGACGTCAAGACCATCACCGTGCCGCCGCCGCAGATGGTGGCCAACATGCGCGTCGGCAACATGGACGGCTTCTGCGTCGGCGAACCCTGGGGCGCGCGGGCGATTCACGACAAGATCGGCTTCACCGCCGTCACCACCCAGCAGATCTGGGCCGACCATCCGGAGAAGGTGCTGGGCTGCTCGCGCGAGTTCGTCGAGCAGAACCCCAACACCGCCCGCGCCCTGATCATGGCCCTGCTCGACGCCAGCCGCTTCATCGAGGCCAGCGCGGAAAACAAGAAGGCCACCGCCAAGCTGATTTCCGGCAAGGCCTACGTCAACGCGCCGGCCGAGGTCATCGAACAGCGCTTCCTCGGCAACTACGAGGACGGCCTGGGCAACAGCTGGCAGGACCAACACGCCATGGCCTTCTGCAAGGACGGCAGCGTGAACTTCCCCTACCACTCCGATGGCATGTGGTTCCTCACCCAGTTCAAGCGCTGGGGCCTGCTCAAGGACGACCCGGACTACGCCGCCGTGGCCGCCCAGGTCAACCAGACCAAGCTCTACAGCGAGGCAGCCGGCGCCCTCGGCCTGGCCGTACCGAGCAGCCCGCTGCGCGCCAGCACGCTGATCGACGGCAAGGTCTGGGACGGCTCCAACCCGGCCGCCTACGCCGCGTCCTTCGCGATCAAGGCATGAGGAGGTAAGTGAGCATGAACGCCCCTGTCAAAGCGCCACTTCCGGTGGCCAAAGCTACCGCTCCCAGCCTGCCTCCGCGTCCGGCCTCGCCGGGCGCGGAGGCGCTCGCCGCCCTGTGCAAGGCGGCCATCCCGCCACTGCTCGGCATCGCCCTGTTCATCGGCCTGTGGGCCCTGGTGGCAACGCGCAGCGAAGGCCTGCCGGGCCCCCTGTCGACCTGGTATGCGGCGCTGGAGCTGTTCGCCGATCCGTTCTACGACAACGGCCCCAATGACATGGGCATCGGCTGGAACATCCTCAACTCGCTCGGCCGGGTCGGTGTCGGCTTCGGCCTGGCGGCGCTGATCGGCATTCCGCTGGGCTTCGCCATCGGCCGTTTCGCCTTCCTCGCCGGCATGCTCGCGCCGATCATCAGCCTGCTGCGCCCGGTGTCGCCACTGGCCTGGCTGCCGATCGGCCTGCTGGTGTTCGAGGCCGCCGGCCCCGCCTCGATCTGGGTGATCTTCATCAGCTCGATCTGGCCGATCATCCTCAACACCGCTGCCGGCGTGGCCAGCGTGCCGCAGGACTACCTCAACGTGGCCCGCGTGCTCAAGCTGTCGGAGTTCAAGGTGCTGACCCGCATCCTGTTCCCCGCCGTGCTGCCGCACCTGATGACCGGCATCCGCCTGGCCATCGGCGTGGCCTGGCTGGTGATCGTCGCCGCGGAAATGCTCACCGGCGGCATCGGCCTGGGCTTCTGGGTGTGGGACGAGTGGAACAACCTCAACGTCGAGCACATCCTCATCGCCATCATCATCGTCGGCCTGGTCGGCCTGGCCCTGGAGCAGGCGCTCCTGCTGCTGGCCAAGCGCTTCGACTACGCGAATTAAGGAGCCGTGCATGGACAAGTTCGTCGAGCTGACCGCCGTCAGCAAACACTTCGACACCAAGAAGGGGCGCTTCCAGGCCCTCAGTGACGTCAACCTGAGCATCGCCAAGGGCGAGTTCGTCTCGCTGATCGGCCACTCCGGCTGCGGCAAGTCCACCGTGCTCAACCTGATCGCCGGCCTGCTCGAGGCCAGCGAGGGCGGGCTGATCTGCAACGGCCGCGAGATCGACGGCCCCGGCCCGGAACGCGCCGTGGTGTTCCAGAACCACAGCCTGCTGCCCTGGATGACCTGCTTCGGCAACGTCCACCTGGCGGTGGAGCGGGTGTTCGGCGGCAAGGAGAGCAAGGCCCGGCTCAAGGAGCGCACGCTGGAGGCGCTGAACATGGTCGGCCTCAGCCATGCCACCCACAAGCACCCCAACGAGATCTCCGGCGGCATGAAGCAGCGCGTTGGCATCGCCCGCGCGCTGGCCATGGAACCCAAGGTGCTGCTGATGGACGAACCCTTCGGCGCCCTGGATGCCCTCACCCGCGCCCACCTGCAGGACGAGCTGCTGCGCATCGTCGGCCAGACCCACAGCACGGTGGTAATGGTCACCCACGACGTGGACGAGGCGGTGCTGCTGTCGGATCGCATCGTGATGATGACCAACGGCCCGGCAGCCACCATTGGCGACATCGTCCGCGTCGATCTGGAGCGTCCGCGCGACCGCCTGGCCCTGGCCAACGACCACCAGTACCACGAGTACCGCACGGCGGTGCTGGAATTCCTCTACCAGCGCCAGCAGCGCCCGGCGGCCTGAGTCCGACGGCACGACGCGCCCGGCCCCGTGCCGGGCTTTGTCGTTTCTGCCGCTTCTCCGGGGGCATGTCAGCCCCTAGGCTGGACGTACAACACCAACAAGAGGAAATGCCATGCCTTACAGCCTGTACATCGCCGCCATCCTGGCCCTGCTGCTGATCGGCCTGTCGCTCAACGTCTCGCGCCTGCGCATGCGTCACCAGGTGGCCTTCGGCGACGGTGGCAAGCCGGACCTGATCAAGGCCGTACGCGCCCACGGCAACAGCCTGGAACAGTCGCTGCTGTTCATCGTCCTGCTCTACCTGGGCGAAACCACGGAGCAGATCGGCGGGCCGCTGGTGGCCGCCCTCGGCTTCGCCTTCATCATGCTGCGCCTGCTCTACTGCGCCGGCCTGTTTGCCCGCCTCCTGCTGCTGCGCCAGGTGAGCCACGGGCTGACCATGCTGGTGCTGCTGGCGGTCAGCCTGCTGCTACTGATCCCGCGCTGAGCCCCTGGCGCAGCCAGGCGTCGATCTGCTCGACCACCGTCTGCGGGGCACGCAGCCAGGCACTGTGCGGGTTCTCCCGCGGCGGCCGGGGCGAAGCCAGCTGCGCCAGCTGCGGTTCGGCCTGGATCAACCGGGCCAGGCCGAGGGTGGAGGCCGGCGGGGCGAAGTGATCGCCCTCGATCTGGATGAACAGCGAGGCCACCCGGCTGCGCGCCGGCGGTGCCAGGGCCAGCCCCAGGTGACGGTAGTCGCCGCTGAAGGCCACCCGCCCCCAGTTGCGCATCAGCGAGCGCGCCTCCTGGCCGCCGAAGCCCAGGCGCCGTCCCGGCAGGTAGCCGAGCACGCTGACGATCAGGCCGAACAGCAACGCCACGCTCGGCGTGAGCAGGCGCCGCGAACCGGACCAGTGGCGGTAGTGGATATTGCCGCAGGCCACGCCGATCACCGGCACCGGGCTGTCCGGGTTGGCCGCCGCATAGAGGGTGGCGATGTGTCCGCCGAGGCTGTGCCCGAGCAGCACTGGCGCCGCCTCCGGAAAATGCCGGCGGGCCAGGTCGAGCAGCTTGGGCAGGAACTCCTCGACCAGCTGGCGATAACCGTAGTCGTGGCGCCAGCCAGGCCGTGGCCGGCTCTCGCCCTGCCCGGGCCAGTCGGCTACCAGCACGTTGTGGCCGGCCGCCACCAGGCGCTGGGCGAGGCCGTCGTACTTGCGCGCGGTCACCCCCAGCGCCGGCAGCACGATCAGGGTGCGGGCAGCCTGCGGGGCGGCATAGAAGCTGACCGGGCAATGGAACCGGCCAGCGGCGAACTGCAGGGCATCGACCAAGGCGAGCGCTCCTCTGACTGCTATGGCGGCGAAAATAGAGCAAATGCTCTAGCTGCGCCAGCCCCGCCGCTCAGCAGTCGCTCGCGTCGAGAAACAGCTGCGCCAGCTGCTCGATGCCGGCCTGATCCTCGGCGCTGAAACGCGCCAGGTGCGGGCTGTCCAGATCGAGCACGCCGATCAGCCGGCCGTCCTTGACCAGCGGCACCACCAGCTCGCTGTTGGAGGCGCTGTCGCAGGCGATATGACCGGGAAAGGCATGCACGTCGGCCACGCGCTGGGTCTGCCGGCTGCTCGCCGCCGCACCGCACACGCCGCGGCCGAAGGGAATGCGCACGCAGGCCACCTTGCCCTGGAAGGGCCCGAGGACCAGCTGCTCGTCGCGGTTCAGGTAGAAGCCGGCCCAGTTCAGGCCCTCCAGCTCATGGAACAAGAAGGCGCAGAACTGCGCGGCGTTGGCGATGAAGTCGCGCTCGCCGGCCAGCAACGCCTCCAGCTGGGCGGCCAGCAGCGCATAGCCCGTGCGCCCGGCTCCGGCCTGCTGCAGGTCGATCATCGCGCCGCCTCCAGCAATTGCTGGCCGACCCAGCTGCGGGCGAACTGATAGGCGCAGCGGCCATTGCGGTTGCCCCGCCCCAGCGCCCAGCGGATGGCGAGGACTTCCAGCTCATGGCTCCACTGCCACTGCAGGCCGGCCTGGCGCGCCAGCACTGTGATCCAGTGGCGCACCACGGCGAGGAAGTGCTCCTGGGTGAAGGGATAGAAGGAGATCCACAGGCCGAAGCGGTCGGACAGGGCGATCTTGTCCTCGATCGCCTCGCTGGGGTGCAGCTCGCCATCGACCATGCGGCTGTCCAGGTTGTCGCTCTCCTTCTCCGGCAGCAGGTGGCGGCGGTTCGAGGTGGCATACAGCAGCACGTTGTCCGGCGCGCGCTCCAGCGAGCCGTCCAGCACGCTCTTGAGCACCCGGTAGTCGCCCTCGCCGGACTCGAAGGAGAGGTCGTCGCAGAACAGCACGAAGCGCTGCGGCAGGCCGATCAGGGCATCCACCACCCTGGGCAGGTCGGCCAGATGGTCGCGCTCGATCTCGATCAGGCGCAGGCCGCCGCGGGCATGCTCGGCCAGCAGCGCACGCACCAGCGACGACTTGCCGGTGCCACGCGCGCCCCACAGCAGCGCGTGGTTGGCCGGCAGCCCGGCGACGAACTGGCGGGTGTTGCGCGCCAGCTGCTCGCGCTGGGCATCGACGCCGACCAGGTCGTCCAGGCTCAGGTCCAGGCTGACCTTGAGCGGCTGCAGATAGCCGGCACGCCCCTCGCGCTGCCAGCGCGCGGCGATCACCTGCTGCCAGTCCAGCTCGACACGCTCGGCCGGCAGCAGCGGCTCGATGCGCTGCAGCACACCCTCGGCCCGCTGCAGAAAACTGTTCAATCGGGAATCCACGACTCACTCCTTATATCCGCCCTGCCGGCGCCCAGACACGATGGGCTATGCTTGGCAGGCACCCGCAAAGGACCAGAACGCCGCGCCCTATGGATATCTCACTCACCCACCGCCTGTCGTTCAAGCAGGCCAGTCTGACGGTGCTGGTGGCGTTTATCCTGGGAACCCTACTGAGTCTGATCCAGGTCAGCCTGGATTATGCCAGCGAAGACGCCTCCATCGACCGGGAAATCCATTCCCTGCTGGAAATCAGTCACAACCCGGCGGCGCGCATCTCCTACAACATCGACGCCGAGCTGGCCCAGGAGCTGGTGCTCGGCCTGCTGCGCTCGCCGGCGGTGATGCGCGCCGAGATCATCGACAACAGCGGCCTGGTACTGGCCTCGGTGGACCGCCCGCCGGAGCAGAGCCGCTACCGGGTGTTCAGCGATTTCCTGTTCGGCGAGCGGCGCCAGTTCGAGGACCCGCTGTTTGTCGACCATGCGCCCAACGAGCCGCTCGGCGTGCTGCGCCTGGAGGTGGACACCTTCGCCTTCGGCAGCGACTTCCTGCGCCGCGCCATGCTCACCCTGCTCACCGGCTTCGCCCGCAGCCTGCTGCTGTCGCTGATCCTGCTGGTGCTGTTCTACGCCATGCTGACCAAGCCGCTGATCGGGGTGATACGCGCCCTGGCCGACCGCGATCCGCGCCGCGATTTCACTCCGGTGCCCTGCCCGAACGGCCACGAGCAGGACGAGATCGGCACCCTGGTGGCAGTGACCAACCAGCAGCTAACCAACATCCACCAGGAAATCAGCCAGCGCCGCGAGGCCGAGGACCGCCTGACCCAGTACCTGGCAGAACTGGAGAACATCGTCTCGGCACGCACCGCCGAACTGAAGGCCACCAACGCCCGCCTGACCCTGTCCAACCGCGAGCTGGAGCAGGCGCGCAGCACGGCGCTGGAAATGGCCCAGGCGCGCGCCGCCTTCCTCGCCAACATGAGCCACGAGATCCGCACGCCGCTCAACGGCCTGCTGGGTATGCTGGCGCTGTCGCTGGACGGCCCGCTGACGGCCGAACAGCGTCAGCAGCTGTCGATCGCCCACGACTCGGGCAAGGTGCTGGTCGAGCTGCTCAACGACATCCTCGACCTGTCCAAGTTCGAGGCCGGCCAGCTGGAGCTGGAGAGGATTCCCTTCGACCTCGGCGCCCTGGTGGAGGACACCGCCAGCCTGCTGTCGCAGAACGCCGGCCCCAATGTCGAACTGACCTGCCTGATCGACCCGCAGCTGCCGGCCCAGGTGCTCGGCGATCCGACCCGGGTACGCCAGGTGGTCAGCAACCTGCTGTCCAACGCCCTCAAGTTCACCCGCTTCGGCCGCGTCGACCTGCGCGTGGCACCAAGCCCCGGTGGCGTGCGCATCCTGGTCAGCGACACCGGAATCGGCATTCCCGAGGACGCGCAGAAACGCATCTTCCAGCCCTTCACCCAGGCCGGTGCCGGAATTGCCCGCCAGTTCGGCGGCACCGGCCTTGGCCTGGCGCTGACCCGGCGCCTGTGCGAGGCCATGCAGGGTCAGCTCGATCTGCAGTCGAAAGAAGGCTTCGGCAGCCAGTTCAGCGCCACCCTGCCGCTGCCCCAGCACAACCCGCCGACCAGCTGGCCACAGCTGCAGGGCAGGGTCGTGGGCCTCTGCCCACCGGGCGGTGGTCTCGGCGAGCTGCTGGCCAGCTGGCTACCCAGCTGGGGCCTGGACTACCGCCGCCAGGATGACGACCTCGGCCTGAGCGGCCGGCCGGCCGACCTGCTGATCTGCGACAACCCGGAGCGCCTGCCCGGCCTGCGCCAGCAGCTGGACACGCCGCTGCTGCTGGTATCGGCCTACGGTGCCTTCATCCCCTCGGCACAGGCCAGCGAGCTGATGCCCTTCGAACAACTGGCACGGCCGCTGGCCCGTGCCGCCCTGCACCAGGCCCTGCAGCGCCTGCTGCAGCCGCATCCGGCCAGCGCCATGACCGCAACCGAGGCCAGCCAGCCGGCCACGCGCCAGGCGCGGGTACTGCTGGTGGAGGACAATCCGGTGAACCAGATGGTGGCCAAGGGCATGCTGGCCAAGCTGGGCTGCGAGGTGGCCGTGGCCACCCATGGCGGCGAGGCGCTCAGCCACCTGGAGCGCCACCCCGTCGACCTGGTACTGATGGACTGCAACATGCCGGTGATGGACGGCTACGAGGCGACCCGACGCATCCGCCAGAGCGGACGCTGGCCCAACCTGCCGGTCATCGCCCTGACCGCCAACGCCCTGCCCGACGAGCGCGAGCGCTGCCAGGCGGCCGGCATGAACGACTACCTGGCCAAGCCCTTCCGCCGCGAGGACCTGGCCAGCCTGCTGGACAACTGGCTGCCGCTCACGGCTGCGACCTGACCAGGCTCAGCAACTGCCCCAGGCCCTGGCGCAGGCCCTCCAGTTGCGCCACGTCGATGCCGCTGTCGCACAGCAGGCGCTCCTTCAACGGCAACACCCGCGCCTTGAGCGCCAGCCCCTGCTCGCTCAGGGCCAGGCACAGCTCGCGCTCGTCGCTGCTGGAGCGCCGCCGCTGCACCAGGCCCAGCTGCTCCAGGCGCTTGAGCAGCGGCGTGAGGGTGCCGGAGTCGAGCATCAGGCGCTCGCCCAGGGCCTTGACCGTGGCCTGCTCGGGCGGTTCGGCCTGCCACTCCCAGAGCACCAGCATCACCAGGTACTGCGGGTAGGTCAGGCCGAGCTCGTCGAGCATCGGCTTGTAGCCACGGATCACCGCGCGCGAGGCGGCATACAGCTTGAAGCACAGCTGGTTGTCCAGCCGCAGCTGCGCTTCGCCGTCGAGGCTCCGGCTCATTTCAGCAGTGCTTCGATCTCGCTGGTGAGCTCCTCGGGCTTGGTGGTCGGCGCGAAGCGCTTGACCTGGCTGCCATCGGCGCTGATCAGGAACTTGGTGAAGTTCCACTTGATGCCCTGGCTGCCGAGCAGGCCCGGGGCGCGTTTCTTCAGCTGCACGTAGAGCGGGTGAGCAGCGCTGCCGTTGACGTCGATCTTCTTGAACAGCGGGAAGCTGACGCCGAAGTTCAGCTCGCAGAACTCGCTGATGGCGCCCTCGTCGCCCGGCTCCTGCTTGCCGAACTGGTTGCAGGGGAAGCCCAGCACCACCAGGCCCTTGTCCTTGTACTGCTGCCAGATGCTCTCCAGGCCCTTGTACTGTGGGGTGAAGCCGCACTTGCTGGCGGTGTTGACCACCAGCACGGCCTTGCCGCCGAAGTCTTTGAGGGTCTTCTGCTCGCCCTTGATGGTGGTGACCGGGATGTCGAAAAGCTTGTCGCTCATGGCCTGTGGCTCCGTTGGCGGTAAAGGTGCGGCGAATGTAGCGAGCAATTGAATTGCATACAACTCAATTGCTCACCAATAAGGCCCGCTGATGGGCGGACCTCGGCCCGGATGCCTGCCCTACCCGCGCGGCACCAGCTTCAGCGCCACCGAGTTGATGCAGTAGCGCAGCCCGGTCGGCCGCGGACCGTCGGGGAAGACATGGCCCAGGTGCGCGTCGCACTTGGCGCACTTGACCTCGATGCGGTGCATGCCGTGGCTGAAGTCCTCCTTCTCGGCGATCACCTCGCCGTTCACCGGCTGGAAATAGCTGGGCCAGCCGCTGCCGGAGTCGTACTTGGCGTCCGAGTCGAACAGCGCCTCGCCGCAGCAGGCGCAGTGATACACGCCGGGCACCTTGCTGTCGTGGTATTCGCCGGTGAAGGCACGCTCGGTGCCGCCCAGCCGGCAAACATGGAACTGGGCGTCGGAGAGCTCGTCGCGCCAGGCTTCCAGGGGTTTCTCGATCTTTTCCATGGAGTACACCTCAGGGGCAGAAAAAAGCCCGAACCCGATCTTTTCCGGGCCACGGGCCGCACGTATGATGCGTCCCTCTTTGGACGCCAGTCTGTCTGCCGCGTTACAGCCGGCAGGCAGCGCCAGCGGCATCACACATCGGGACACAGCATCATGCAGGTCAGCAAATCGAACAAGCTCGCCAACGTCTGCTACGACATCCGCGGGCCGGTGCTCAAGCACGCCAAGCGCCTGGAAGAGGAAGGCCACCGCATCCTCAAGCTGAACATCGGCAACCCGGCGCCGTTCGGTTTCGAAGCCCCCGAGGAAATCCTCCAGGACGTCATCCGCAACCTGCCGACCGCCCAGGGCTACTGCGACTCCAAGGGCCTGTTCAGCGCGCGCAAAGCGGTGATGCAGTACTACCAGCAGAAGCAGGTGGAAGGTGTCGGTATCGAGGACATCTACCTCGGCAACGGCGTCTCCGAGCTGATCGTGATGTCCATGCAGGCACTGCTCAACAACGGTGACGAGGTGCTGATCCCGGCCCCCGACTACCCGCTGTGGACCGCTGCCGTGGCCCTCTCCGGCGGCAAGCCGGTGCACTACCTGTGCGACGAGCAGGCCGGCTGGTTCCCCGACATCGCCGACATCAAGGCCAAGATCACCCCGAACACCAAGGCCCTGGTGCTGATCAACCCGAACAACCCGACAGGTGCCGTGTACTCCAAGGCGGTGCTGGAGGAGCTGGTGGAAGTGGCGCGCCAGCACAACCTGGTGCTGTTCTCCGACGAGATCTACGACAAGATACTCTACGACGAGGCCCAGCACATCTCCACCGCCTCGCTGGCGCCGGACGTGCTGTGCCTGACCTTCAACGGCCTGTCCAAGAGCTACCGGGTGGCCGGCTTCCGCTCCGGCTGGGTGGCCATCTCCGGCCCGAAACACCGTGCGCAGAGCTACATCGAGGGCCTGGATATCCTGGCCAACATGCGCCTGTGCGCCAACGTACCGAGCCAGCATGCGATCCAGACCGCACTGGGCGGCTACCAGAGCATCAACGACCTGGTGCTGCCCAACGGCCGCCTGCTGGAGCAGCGCAACCGCGCCTGGGAGCTGCTCAACGACATCCCCGGGGTCAGCTGCGTCAAGCCGATGGGCGCGCTGTACGCCTTCCCGAAGATCGACCCCAAGGTCTGCCCGATCCACAACGACGAGAAGTTCGTCCTCGACCTGCTGCTCTCCGAGAAGCTGCTGATCGTCCAGGGCACCGCCTTCAACTGGCCCTGGCCGGACCACTTCCGCGTGGTCACCCTGCCGCGCGTCGACGACCTGGAGCAGGCCATCGGGCGCATCGGCAACTTCCTCAAGACCTACCGCCAGTAAGTCCATGGACCTGCAGATCGACGAGTTCTACAAGGATGCCGCCAGCGGAATGCTGCTGCTCTACCAGGCCTTCCCGCGCAAGGTAGCGCTGTACGTGGAAGACCTGATCGGCCGCGAGGAACCCGACGAGTTCGGCCTGCCCAGCAAACGCCACCAGGCCTGCCTGGGCGCCCTGCTGTGGCTGGCCGAGGAAGGCTACATCCGCTTCGACTCGACCATCGCCTACGACGCCCTGGATCAGGCCGTGCTCACCGAGAAGGGTTTCCTGCGCCTGTCGCGCGGCATTGCCCACGCCCTGCCTCAGGGCGATGCCCTGCCGCCCAGCGTGCGGCGCGTGCACGCCACCCTCGCCTGGCAGCTGCGCGAAGCACTCGCCCAGCACAACAGCGAGAAGGTCGCGCGCCTCACTCGCCAGCTGTTCGAAAGCGCTCTAAATCAGGCCAGCGACATAGTTTGAAATAGTGCCTTGGTTGAACCCGCCACGGGCCAACCTTATATAGCTCGCATACTTAGACCGTCTCTCGCCTGAGGAGAAGCTTCACACCATGATGCGCATAGTGTTGTTCGTGGCCACCAACCTGGCGGTCCTGCTGATCGCCAGCGTCACCCTGAAAGTGCTCGGGGTCGATCGCTTCACCGGCCAGAACTACGGCAGCCTGCTGGCGTTCTGTGCCGTCTTCGGCTTCGTCGGCTCCTTCATCTCGCTGTTCCTCTCCAAGTGGATGGCGAAGATGAGCACCGGCACCGAGATCATCACCCAGCCGCGTACCCGCCACGAGCAGTGGCTGCTGCAGACCGTCGAGGAGCTGTCGCGCGAGGCCGGCATCAAGATGCCGGAAGTGGGCATCTTCCCCGCCTACGAATCCAACGCCTTTGCCACCGGCTGGAATCGCAACGACGCCCTGGTGGCCGTCAGCCAGGGCCTGCTGGAGCGTTTCTCGCCGGACGAAGTGCGCGCCGTACTGGCCCACGAGATCGGCCACGTGGCCAACGGCGACATGGTCACCCTGGCGATGATCCAGGGCGTGGTGAACACCTTCGTGATGTTCTTCGCGCGCATCTTCGGCAACTTCGTCGACAAGGTGATCCTGAAGAACGAGGAAGGCCAGGGCATCGGCTACTTCATCGCGACCATCTTCGCCGAGCTGGTTCTGGGCATCCTGGCCAGCATCATCGTCATGTGGTTCTCCCGTCGCCGCGAGTTCAAGGCCGACGACGCCGGCGCCCGCCTGGCCGGCACTGGCGCCATGATCGCCGCCCTGGAGCGCCTGCGTGCCGAACAGGGCGTGCCGGTGCACATGCCCAGCAGCATGACCGCCTTCGGCATCAACGGTGGCCTGAAGAACGGCCTGGCCGGCCTGCTGATGACCCACCCGCCGCTGGAAGACCGCATCGAGGCCCTGCGCCGCCGCGGCTGATCGCAGCCTCCACTGACAAGGGCGACCCCAGGGTCGCCCTTGTGCTTTCTGGGCCACGACCGTTCCACGGATTCGATCACTCAGGCGCAAAACCTGCGTTATTCATCGAAGCCGGGCCGTAGGACAATGGTGCCAGACAGAGGAGAACGCCATGCTGCCCAGCCTGTTCATTTCCCACGGTGCCCCCATGCTCGCCCTGGAGCCAGGTGCCAGCGGCCCCGCCCTGGCCGGCCTGGCCGCGGCGCTGCCACGCCCGCGCGCGGTGCTGGTGGTGTCCGCGCACTGGGAAAGCCATGGGCTGCTGGTCGGCAGCGCGCCCCAGCCGCGCACCTGGCACGACTTCGGCGGCTTCCCCGCCGCGCTGTATGCCGTGCAGTACCCCGCACCGGGTGCACCACAGCTGGCGCAGCAGGTTCGCCAGCTGCTGGTCGACGCCGGCCTGCCGGCCGAGCTGGACGAGCAGCGCCCGCGCGATCATGGCGCCTGGGTGCCGCTCATGCTGATGTACCCCGCCGCCGACATCCCGGTCGTGCAACTGTCCCTGCCCAGTCATGCCGGCCCTGCCCAGCAGGTTCGCATCGGCCAGGCACTGCGCGCTTTGCGCGAACAGGATGTGCTGCTGGTCGGCTCCGGCAGCATCACCCACAACCTGGGCGAGCTGGACTGGCGCGCCGGCCCCGAGGTGATCACGCCCTGGGCCGGCGAGTTCCGCGACTGGATGGTGACCAGGCTGCAGCAGGACGACCGCCCCGCCCTGCTCGACTATCGCCGCCAGGCCCCGCACGCCGTACGCAACCATCCCACGGACGAGCACCTGCTGCCGCTGTTCTTCGCCCTGGGAGCCGGCGAGCGTTTCGGGCTGGTCCACAGCGGCTTCACCTACGGCGCCCTGGGGATGGATGTCTACCGTTTCGACTGAACGGCAAGCCACTGAAATAAAAAGGAAATGGCCTTCGCCTAAGCTGCCGGCAATTTTCCAGCAAGGCCGTCAGACATGCGCGCGACACGCACCCTCCGCAAGACCCTCGACCTGGTCGCCAGCCACAACGAGGACGCCGCCCTGGCCGTGATGCGCGCCGCCGAGCGCACCGGCGACGAGGTCCTGCGCCAGCAGTTGCTCAACGTCATCCATCGCCTCAACCAGGATGCCTGCGAGCTGCGCAGCGTGCGCGAGCAGATGCAGCCCAAGCTCGCCTGAGCCACGTCGCGGCAGAGTCCGGCGCCCGCCCGAGCAGCGAAGCACTAGGTGAATGGAACGAAAAACCGTAGAGTAGCCGCAGTCCAAGGATCGGGAATCTTCGCCATGTTCGCCAAACTGCTGGTTACCGTCGGTATCGTCTTCTATGCCCTGGTGGTGCCGATCTTCGAGATCAACGCCAGCCACGTGTTCAACCCGCACTGGACACCACATGCCCGCCTGCACGAGGTCTGGCAGCTGGCCACCAACTGCGCCCTGGGCGCCTTCAGCCTGTGGCTGGTCTGGTTCAGGAGCGAGATTCGCCTGAGCAGCCTGATCACCCTGTTCGTCACCGGCGGCTTCCTCCTCGCCTACGCCCTGCGCGACTACTACGACGGCTCCATGGTGCTGTCCGACGGCTCGGAAAAGCTGATCCTCGGCATCAACCTGGGCCTGTTCGCCTACAGCCTGGCCATTGCCCTGGCGGCCCTCGCGGTGCTCATCGACAGGCGCCGGCAGGCTTAGCCGGCCCGGGCGGCGAGGAAGTCGGCGAAGAACAACTCGGCGCGGTTGCACAGAATCGACAGGTGCCCCTCCTCCGCAAAGAAGCGATAGCGCGCCTGTGACAGCTCGCGCGCCATGTGTTCGGCCAGGGCCGGCGGCACATTGCGATCCTGACCGCCCTGGTACAGGTACACCGGCATGTCGATCTCGGCCAATTCGAAGCCGCGTGCAGTGGCGACCAGGCGCACCTCCTGCTGAACCCCGGCAATGCCCGGGTGATAGGCCTCGGCCAGGCTTAGGGCGAACTGCTCGGCCAGCTCCGGGTGCTCGCCGATGAAACGCCGATCCGGCGGCGTCATCATCCCCGCCAGGCGCTGCACTGCCAGCAGCGGATCGCGCCGAAACAGACGTCGGTCGAGGCCGAGCAAAGGGGCGGTCAGTGCCGGATGCAGGCGGGCCAGGCCGAACAGCAGCCGGAGTGCCGGATGCTGGCCGCGGCGCAGCGCCGGGCTATCCATCGGCCCCATGCCCGCCACCAGCCCGACATAGCCGAGACGCTCGCGCAAGCGCAGCGCACAGGCCAGGGCATAGGGACCACCGCAGGAAATGCCGAGCACACCAAAGCGCACCAGGCCGAGGTGATCAGCCAGCTGCGCCACGTCTTCGCTCCAGGCCAGGACACTGCGCCGCGGGCTGGGGCTGGAACGGCCAACGCCGGGGCGATCGGCGGCGATCAGGCGCACGCCGAGCCGGCGCGCCGGTTCGTCCAGCAACCCGGCCTGCAGGCGGCAACCGGGCAGGCCGTGGAACACCAGCAATGGCGCCCCATCGACATGGCCATACTGCTGATAGCCCAGGGTGCGACCATCCTTGAGCTCAAGCAGGGCGAAAGACTCACGGCTCATTGCGCCTCCTCAAGGCCGAGCAGCGGTTCGGCCAGTTCGCGAACCCGCTTCGGCAGTGGCAGCGACTGCCGCAGGTGCGTGTCGATATGCACGCCGACCAGGGTGGAGACAGCGGCGAGTTGGCCATCAGGCTCGCGGCGCATCTCGTGGCGGAAGCGGATCGACTTGCCGCCCACCGCCAATACGCGGGTGTGCACGCTCAGGAGATCGCCGGCCAGCAGCTCGCTGCTGTACTGGATATGCTGATCCGCGGCGACCATGCCGCGGCCGCTGTCGCGCAGGGCCGCCGGTGTCAGCCCCAGCTGGGCGAACAGGGCCCAGGTGGCCTCGTCGAACTTGCCCGTGTACCAAATGACGTTCATGTGCCCCATGTGATCGCAATGCCAGGGGTAAACCACGCCGCGATAGGTCAGCAGTGCTTCCACTCGAATGCTCCTCAGTGCCCTGCCCGCCGGCGGCGGGCCTTGCGCTCAGTGTGAAACGCCGCCGACTGCGCGTCGTCAGCAAAGAGTCAGTTTTCGGTCAGAGCCAGGGCCTCGCGCAGCAGGGGCGCCGTGGCGCAGGGTGGCAAGGTGCGACAGAGTACGCGCAAGGCCTCGCGATCGGCTGGCAGGGCTTGCGGCAGGCGGCACAGGACCAGCAGCAGCCGCAGTTCGCTGCCGGGCGCCTGCTGGGCCCGTGCCTGTCCCAGGGCCTGGCGCAAGGCGTCCTGCGCGGCCCGCGGAGCGCCACGGGCGAGCTCAAGCCGAGCGCGCAACAGGCCGAGCTCCGGCAGCCTCGCCCGTTCGTCCAGGCGCACGGCCAGGGCCTCCGCCTCGGCCACCAGTGCCGTGGCCCCCTGCCAGTCGGCACCGGCGAGCAGGGCCTCGGCAGCGAAACCGAGCACCTGAACGTGCCCGGCGAGCATGCCCAGGCGTTGCAGAATGGCGCCGCCCTCACGGATGCGCGCATGGCCGCCGTGTGCGTCGCCAGCCTGCGCCATGGCCCAGCCCGAGAGGATGCGCGCCGCTCCGTCGGCCTGCGCCAGTCCGTGTCGGGCGTACAGCCGTGCCAGCCTGGCGGCGTGCACCTGCACGCCCTCGCGGCGGTCAAGCAACAGATCGAACATGCCGGCACAGCGGGTCGCCACCACCAGCGATAGCGGCTGCCCCAGCGCGCGGGCTCTGGCCAGGGCGGCCGCGCAGCAAGTCTCGGCCTGCGCGAACAAGCCCAGCGGCAGCAGGTGCAGGGCCAGATGAGCGTGCATGGTCACCTGCGGGTCGATGAAAAAGCGCTGGCTCGGCAGGCGCTCGCCGAGCCTCTCGCACAACTCGATGCCACGCTCCAGCAGCTGCCGACCGCGCTGGTGCTCGCCCAGCACCGCGCACAGCATGCCAGCCAGATTGCACGCCGCGATCTCCAGCGCCGGATCGTCCAGTTGCTGCGCCAGCCGCGCCACCCGCTCGACCAATGCACGGGCGAGAAAATATTCGCCACGGCCATAGCGCATCTGCGCCAGCCCGACCAGGCCCCAGCCAAGCTCGGCGGAGTCGGCCAGATCCGTGGCCAGCTCCTGGGCCCGCTGGTAGAACTCGCTGGCCTCGGCCGAGGCCATGCCATGCAGCCGGGCACTGGCGACGCCCCCCTTGAGCAGCAGATCCAGTTCCAGCTCGGCATCGCCAGCTTCAAGGCTCTCCAGCAGCGCCAGGCCATGACGCACGAACTGCAGGGCCTGCTGCGCGGCGAAGCGCTGCAGCGCCACGGCGGCAGCGCTCGCCAGCTGACGCAGCGCAGCCGGCAGGTCCTGCCCCTGTTCGAAATGCTCGGCCAGCTCGGCGGCCGGCACCGCCCCGCCACGCAGCAGCGCGGCCGCCACGGCACGGTGCAGGCTCACCCGCCGCATGCCAGCCAGGCGCTGATAGAACATCTGCCGATAGAGCGCGTGGCGGAAGGCGAAGCAACTTTCCAGCCCACCAGAGGCCAGAGCCACGGCGTCCTGCTCGACCAGCCAGGCCTGTCCCGTCGTCAGCGCCTGGCATGCCGCCTGGATCTGCGCCGGGTCGCGCCCCAGCACCTGCGCCAGGACAGCCACGGCAAACTCGCCGCCGCACACGCTGGCCACCTCCAGCAGTTCGAGCTGCTCAGCGGACAGGCGCCCGGCCTGACGCCGCAGCACCGCTTCCAGGCTTTCGGGCACCCGCCAGGCAGATTGCTGCGGCGCAGCGGCCAGCTCACTGGCCAGGCTCTCGACGAACAGCGGCAGGCCCCCGCTGCGCCGATGCAGCAGGCCCGGCAGATCGCCGCATGCCGCCAGCGCGGGGTGATGGCGGGCCAGATAGTCGCCGAGCTGCGCCTGGGAAAAAGGCTGCAGGGCGACCTCCTCGCTCAGGCCGCGCAGGTTGAGCTCGTGGCGCAGCCCATCGAGAGGATGCCCGCTGCCCGCCAGCTCGGCCGGACGCAGGCTGCACAGCAGCATGAGCTGGCGCAGGCCACGGCGCCGCGCCAGGTAGTCGAGCAGGCGCACGCTGGCCGAGTCGCACCAGTGCAGGTCCTCCAGCACCAGCAACAGCGGGCGTTGGCGACAATAGCGGGCAAGCAGCTCGCCCATTTCGCGCAGCATGCGCTCGGGGCTGGCACCGGCGCAGTCGCGGCGCAACGCTTCGGCCTCTCCCGCGGCACACAGCCAGGGCAGCTGCAGCAGCCACATGGGCGCCACCGTGCGTAGCAGGGCTGGCACCTGCTCGTCGCGTCGGCACAGCTCGCCCAGCAGCTCCAGCCAGGGCAGGTAGGGCTCGCCACTGCCGAACGGCTCGCTGCACTGCCCCTGTACCTGCAGCCCCTCGACACACTCGGCGGCGAAAGTCTCGATCAGCCGAGTCTTGCCGATGCCCGCCTCGCCCGTGATCCAGACCAGCCGCCGGCTCTCCGTGTAACCGCGCCAGGCCTGGCGCAGGCACTGCAATGCGGACTCGCGGGCGATCAGCGGCGACTCCGGCGGATTCGCCCCGGCCAGGCCGATGAAGCGGTAACCCAGACGCGCGGCGGTCTCGATGAAACTCGGCTGGCGCGGATCATCGCCCAGTGCCTGGCGCAGCGCACTGATGCAGCCCTTGAGCGCCGACTCGCTGACATGCCGATGGCCCCACACCGCATCCAGCAGCGCATCCTTGCTCAGCAACCGCCCCGGCTGGCGGGCCAGCGCGCAGAGCAGCGCCAGAGCCCTCGGCTGCAGGGGCACGGGCCGGCCGTCGCGGCTCAGGCGCGCGTCTGCCTCGTCCAGCTCGAAGCCGGCAAAGCGCAAGGTCAGAGGCTTGTCCGCGGACATGATTCCACTCGGTTCTGTCGACCCGGAAAATACTGTTGGCGCCCTGGCGGGCTGTCAACGCGACATAAAAAAGCCCCGCATAAGCGGGGCTTCTTACTCGCGCGGACGCTATCAGTCCTCGCGATAGCGACGCAGCTTCAGGGCCTTGCCGGCGACGCGGGTGTCCTTGAGCTTGCCGAGCAGGCGCTCCAGGCCGTCTTCCGGCAGCTCGACCAGGCTGAAGGTCTCGCGGATCTGGATGCGGCCGATGGCGTCGCGCTGCAGGCCGCCCTCGTTGAGGATGGCGCCCAGCAGGTTCTTTGCGGCGATGCCGTCGCGGGTACCCAGGGCGGTGCGGCAGCGCACCTTGCCTTCGCTCGGCGCGGCCATCGGGCGGCGCTGGAAGTCGCCACGCTCGCCACTGCGCTCGCCACGCTCCGGACGGTCGCCGTCACGCTCGCGACGCTCGCGCGGGGCACCGACGCCCGGCACCAGCGGCTGCTCGCGCTCGACGCTGGCCAGGTCCAGGGCCTGGCCCTTGGTGGCCAGCTTGAGCAGGGCCGCGGCCAGGGCACGCGGGCTGCAGCCGATGTCGCCGACCAGGCGGTCGAGCAGCTCGCCGTGGCTGGCCTCGGCGCCCTCGGTCAGCGGCGCCAGGTTGGCGGTGAGCTTCTTGATGCGGGCGTCCAGCACCTGCTGCGGGTTGGGCAGCTTGACCTCGCCGACCTTCTGCCCGGTGACGCGCTCGATCACCTGCAGCATGCGCCGCTCGCGCGGAGTCACCAGCAGCAGGGCACGGCCTTCGCGGCCGGCACGGCCGGTACGGCCGATGCGGTGCACGTAGGATTCCGGGTCATAGGGCATGTCGACGTTGAGCACATGGGTGATGCGCGGCACATCGATGCCACGGGCGGCCACGTCGGTGGCGACCACGATATCCAGGCGACCGTCCTTGAGCGACTCGATCACCCGCTCACGCTGGTTCTGGGCGATGTCGCCGTTCAGCGCGGCGGCCTTGTAGCCCTTGGCTTCCAGCGCGGCGGCCAGGTCCAGGGTGGCCTGTTTGGTGCGCACGAAGGCGATCAGCGCGTCGAAATCCTCGACTTCCAGCAGGCGGGTCACGGCGTTGATCTTCTGATCGGCATGGATCATCAGATGGGCCTGCTCGATGCGCGAGACGGTCTGGGTCTTGGCCGCGATCTTGACGTGCTGCGGCTCGCGCAGGTACTTCTCGGCGATGGCGCGGATCGAGTGCGGCAGGGTGGCGGAGAACAGCACGCTCTGGCGGCTTTCCGGCATGGCCTGGAAGATCACTTCCAGGTCGTCCATGAAGCCGAGCTTGAGCATCTCGTCGGCCTCGTCCAGCACCATGTGGCGGATGGTCGACAGCAGCTGGTCGTTGCGGCTCAGGTGGTCGACCAGGCGCCCCGGGGTGGCGACGATGATCTGCGCGCCCATGCGCAGGGACTTGAGCTGCGGGCCCATGGGCGCGCCGCCGTAGACGGCCACCACGGACACGCCGGGCAGCTGCTTGGAGTAGGTTTCGAAGGCGGTGGCCACCTGCAGGGCCAGCTCGCGGGTCGGCGCCAGGATCAGCGCCTGCGGCTCGCGCTTGGCCGGGTCGATCTTGGACAGGATCGGCAGGGCGAAGGCGGCGGTCTTGCCGGTACCGGTCTGGGCCTGGCCGATCATGTCGTGGCCGGCCAGGATCACCGGGATCGACTGGGATTGGATGGGGGACGGCTCTTCGTAACCCACCGCGGTGATGGCGGCGAGAATGGAGGGATGAAGGCCTAGCTCGGCAAAGGTGCCGGTTACTTCCTGAGTCATGGGTCTGCCTCTAAGTGCATCCGCAAAGACCCAGGAACAAAGGCTGCGCGCGCCGTGAAGGACCTTTTGGGTCACCCTGGCAGCCGATCGACGGGTGTTTGCGAAAACGCGATGGATGAAACGTCAAGGGTAGTTCGCCAGGGCGAACCAGCAGCGAAGCACAGCTTCGTGGAGTATTGACGAGGCCAGTTTTGGCCGGGCGCGAATCATACAGGAAAAGTCTTCCCGTTGGGCAGGTTTTTGCATATGGCGGCCGAACGGTAGAACGAAGGCCGCCCCTCGCCCGGGGAGAAACGGGCGCGGCACTGCGCACGGAGAGTGGCGCGAATGAGCTCCGGGCCGGCCGCTCAGCTGGCCGGGCGCAGCACGTCCAGCAGCGGCTGCAGCGAGTAGCCCAGGCGCGGCGCCAGGGCCTCGGCGCGCGCGGTCACGGCAGCCAGGTCGAGCTGCTGGTCAAGGTCGGCCGGCACCAGCAGGATGACGTTGCCCTCCTTCACCGGAATCTCCCAGTAATGGCGGTGGAACAGGCCGCGCAGCAGGGCGGCACCGAGCGGCTTGCCCTCGTCGTTGCCCCACTGGTTGATCACCAGCCAGCCGCCGGGGCTGAGGCGCTTCTGGCAGTTCTCCAGGAATTTCCAGGCCAGGTGCCCGGGCGCGGGACCGGTATCGGTGTAGAGGTCGACGAACAGCAGGTCGGTGGGCTCGGCGCTGTCCAGCAGCTCCAGGGCGTCGCCGACGCGTACGTAGAGGCGCGGATCATCGGCCAGCCCCAGATACTGCATGGCCAGGCGCGGCACGTCCGGACGCAGCTCGATGGCCTCCACGTCCTCCAGGTCGAGGAACTTCAGGCAGGCCTGGGTCAGGGTGCCACCGCCGAGGCCGAGGAACAGGGCGTTCTCCGGCGCCTCGTGGCACAGCGCGCCGAGCAGCATGGCGCGGGTGTAGTCGTACTCCAGCCAGGCCGGGTCGCGGGTATAGGTGCAGCTCTGTTCGATGGCCTCGCCGAACTCGAGGAAGCGGTAGTCGCCGACCTCCAGCACGCGGATCACGCCCCAGGCGTCGCGCACCTCCTCCAGGAGGACTTCCTCGTGTTGCAGATTCATCCTTCAACCCCCTGGCGGTACTGCCCCGGCGTCAGCCCGCTCCAGCGGCGGAAGGCCTTGGCGAAGGCGCTCTCGTCGGAGAAGCCGAGCCGCTCGGCCACTTCGGCCAGGCGCGGCTCCTCGCGCAGCAGCTGCTCGGCCATGCGATGCAGCACCTGCTCGCGCAGCAGCTTGAAGCTGGTGCCCTCCTCGGCCAGCTTGCGGTTCAGATGGCGGCCGCTCAGCTCCAGCTGTTCGGCGATGCGTTCCTTGCCCCAGCGTGGCTGGGTCCGCAGCAGCTGCTGCACGCGCACCGCCAGGCTGTGGCTGCCGAGGCGCTCAAGCTGGGCGTCGGCCAGGGCGCGCAAGTGCTCGCGCATCGGCGCATTGGCCTGGATCAGCGGTACCTGCAGGTCCTCGGCGGCGAAGCGCAGGGCGTACTCGGCGGCGGCGAAACGCAGCGGGCAGACCAGCAGCTCGACGTAGCGCGCCTCGGCCTCGCGCGCGGCATGGGCGAAGTGCAGCTCACGCGGGCCGACGCGCTCGCCGGTGATCCAGCGGGTCATGTGCACCAGGCTGGCCAGCACCGCCTCGGCGCGCTCTTCGCGGCGTACCCTGTACAGCGGCCGATAGATCAGGCACACCCCGCCCGCCTCCGCCTGCAGGCTGAACTCGCCGCCCTCGCCGACGATCGGGTAGTAGTCCAGCAGGGCCTCCAGGGCCTCGCCGACGGTCTCGCAGCTCATCAGCAGGGCACCGACCATGTCCAGGTGCCCCACCTGCAGGGCATTGCCCAGGCGCAGGCCGATCAGCGCATCGCCGGCGGCGGCGCAGAAGGCCTCCCACAGGGCGTCCTGGCGGGCCAGGGCGATGCGCCCCTCGCCGCCCAGCGCGCGCAGCTCGGCGGGCAGCGGCAGGGCCAGGCGCTCGGCGGCCTGGAGGATGGCCTGGGTGTAGTGAACGGTGACGGAGGGCGTGCTGCTCATGGGGTCCCGAATTAACCGGAAAAGGTCCTGATTGAGCCGTTACGGCGTAGGGGCGACTGCCTATGCTGGGCTCGAATAACGAGGCTGAGCGTGACAGGTGCGCGTTGTACCACGCCTGAGCAGCGCAGCCCATAGAGAGAGCCTTGCATGCATGCCATCATCGGAGCCGGTCCCATGGGGCTGGCCGCTGCCCGTCAGTTGCAGCGCCATGGTATCCCCTTCGTCGGCTTCGAGCTGCATTCGGACGTCGGCGGCCTGTGGGACATAAGCAACCCGCACAGCACCCTGTACGAATCGGCGCACCTGATCTCGTCCAAGGGCATGACCCAGTTCGACGAGTTCCCCATGGCGGACGAGGTACCGCCCTACCCGCACCATCGCCAGATCGGCCAGTACTTTCGCGACTACGCCGAACGCTTCGGCCTGCGCCAGCACTACCAGTTCAGCACTCGCGTGCTGCGCGTCGAGCGGCAGGAGCAGGGCTGGCGCCTGCTCAGCGAGTGCGCCGGGCAGCAGCGCGAATGGCACTTCGATGGCGTGCTGATCGCCAACGGCACCCTGCACCAGCCCAACCAGCCGACCCTGCCCGGTACCTTCACCGGCGAGCTGCTGCACTCCAGCGCGTATAAAAACGCCGAGATCTTCGCTGGCAAGAGCGTGCTGGTAATCGGCTGCGGCAACTCGGCCTGCGACATCGCGGTGGATGCCGTGCACCGCGCGCAATCGGTCGACCTATCGGTGCGCCGCGGCTACCACTTCCTGCCCAAGTTCATTCTCGGCAAGCCCACCGACACCTTTGGCGGCGCGATCAAGCTGCCGCGCCGGCTCAAGCAGCTGATCGACGGCCTGCTGGTGCGCGCCCTGCTCGGCAAGCCCTCGCAGTACGGCCTGCCCGATCCGGACTACCGCCTGTACGAGTCGCACCCGGTGATGAACTCGCTGGTGCTGCACCATATCGGCCATGGCGATATCCAGCCGCGTGGCGACATTAAAGCGGTAGACGGCAGGCAGGTGACCTTTGCCAATGGCGAGCGTGGCGAATACGACCTGATCCTGCAGGCCACCGGATACAAACTGGATTACCCCTTCATCGACCGCGCCGAGCTGAACTGGCCGTCGGAGGCCGACGCCCCGCAGCTCTACCTCAACGTGTTCCACCCGCAGCACGACAACCTGTTCATGCTCGGCATGATCGAAGCCTCGGGCCTGGGCTGGCAGGGCCGCGCCGAGCAGGCCGAGCTGGTGGCCCTGGCGATCCGCCAGCAGCTGGATGGCCGTGAGTCGGCCAGGCGCCTGCGCCAGACCGCCGCGCAGCGCGCCGGCCAACGCCTGGACGGCGGCTACGCCTACCTCAAGTTGCCGCGCATGGCCTACTACGTGCACAAGAACAGCTACCGCGCGGCGATCAAGCGGCACATCGCCGAGCTGCGCCGCGACCTCGCCGCGCAGGTCGGCCCGGAGGCCGGCGCACCGCTGGCGCGGGAGGTGTGAAATGGATGCCGTACAGATCCAGTTCGACCCGTCCAGCCTGCTGCTGATCAACCTCATCCTGGCGCTGATGATGTTCGGCGTGTCCCTCGACCTGCGCGCCGAGGACTTCCGCCGCATCGTCCGCGAACCCAGGGCACCGATGATCGGCCTGCTCGCTCAGTTCCTCCTGCTGCCGGCCCTCACCTGCCTGGCCTGCTGGGTGCTACGCATCGACCCGCAACTGGCCCTGGGCATGCAGCTGGTGGCCGCCTGCCCGGGTGGCAGCTTCTCCAACATCATGACCTGGATGGCGCGCGGCAACGTCGCCGTGTCGGTGAGCATGACCGCCGTCTCCAGCCTCGCCGCCGGGGTACTGACACCACTCAACTTCGCGCTCTATTCCTGGCTCAACCCATACACCCGGCCCCTGCTCACCGATATCGCCCTCGACCCGCTCGGCCTGCTGCTGATGGTGCTGCTGGTGCTCGGCCTGCCGCTGGTGCTGGGCATGTTCATCGGCAGACGCTTCCCGCTGCTGACCCTCAAGGTGGAAAAGCCGCTGCGCATCTTCGCCCTGCTGGTGATGCTGGCCTTCGTCGGCCTGGCCTTCGGCCGTAACTGGCAGCAGTTCCTGCAGCACTTCCACCTGTTCTTCTGGCTGGTAGTGGCGCACAACGCCATGGCCCTGCTGATCGGCTACGGCAGCGCACGCCTGTCCCGGCTGCCCGAGGCCGACCGCCGCGCCATCACCCTGGAGGTCGGCATCCAGAACTCGGCGCTGGGCTTGGTGATCATCTTCACCTTCTTCCCGCAGGCCAGCGGCATGCTGCTGATCGCCGCCTTCTGGGGCTGCTGGCATCTGGTCTCCGGGCTGAGCCTGGCCTGGTTCTGGTCGCGTAGCGCGCCAGATGCCCTAGCTGCCCGGGAGGCCACGCCATGAGCACGGTGCTGATCACCGGCGCCGCCAGCGGCCTCGGCTGGGCGCTGGCCAAGGCCTGCCACGCCCGTGGCGATGACCTGCTGCTCACCGATATCGACGCCGCCGGCCTGGCCGCGCGGGTCGCCGAACTGGGCAGCACGCGGGTGCAGGCGCTGGCCGGCGACATCACCGAGCCGGCCCTGCACGGCCAGCTGGTCGAGGCCTGCCGCACGGCCTTCGGCCGTCTGGATGTGCTGATCAACAACGCCGGCATCACCCACCGCTCGCCAACCCTACGCACCGACCCCGGCGTGTTCCGCAAGGTCATGGCGGTGGACTACCACGCACCGCTGGAGCTGACCCTGGCCGCCGCCGGCCTGCTGCGCGAGAGCCGTGGCCAGGTCGCCGCCATCGGCTCGATGGCCGGCTGGATGCCGGTGCTCGGCCGCGCCGGCTACTGCGCGGCGAAGAGCGCGCTGGGCCAGGCCTTCGAAGTCCTGCGCGCAGAGCTCGCGCGGGACGGCATCGGCCTGCTGATGGTCTACCCGAGCTTCCTCGACACTCCCATCGACCGCAACGCCCTGGGCGCCGACGGCAAGCCGGCCGGCCACGCGCGCTCGACCATAGGCCGGATTCGCGACGCCGACTGGATGGCCGGGGAAATCCTCAAGGGCCTGGAGCAGCGCCGCGAGCGTCTGTTCCCCGACCGCGGCAGCTGGCTGGCCAGCCTGCTCTGGCGCCTGGCGCCGGCGCTCTATTACCGGCAGATGAGCCGGCGCTTCGCCGCGGAGATGGGCTGATGGCCTTCGCTCCCTACGCCCTCGGCGCCTTCATCCTGCTGGCCTACACCCTGGAGGCCATCACCGGTTTCGGCAGCATCGTCATCGCCCTGTCGCTCGGCGCCCTGCTGCTGCCCATCGACCAGCTGCTGCCGGTGCTGGTGCCACTGAACATCGGCATGACCGGCTACCTGGTCAGCCGCCACTGGCGCCTGATCGACCGCCGCCTGCTGCTCGGCACCATCCTGCCCGGCATGCTCGCCGGCACCCTGCTCGGCTACTGGCTGCTGCCGCACCTGGACACCCAGGTGCTCAAGGCCGGCTTTGGCGCGCTGATCCTGTGGTTCGCCGGGCGCGAGCTGTGGCGCCTGCGCCATGCCCAGGCGCTGCCGGTGCGCCCGGCCTGGCTGACGCGCCTGATCACCCTAGGCGCCGGCCTCAGCCACGGCCTGTTCGCCTCGGGCGGGCCGCTGCTGGTCTACGGCCTGGCCGGCACGGCGCTGGACAAGGCACGCCTGCGCGCCACCCTGGTCAGCGTCTGGTTCAGCCTCAATAGCCTGCTGACCGTCGCCTTCCTGCTCGACGGCCGCCTGCTGCCGGCCCTGCCGCAGGTGGCGAGCTACGCGCCGCTGCTGCTGCTCGGCGTGTGGCTGGGCGAGCGCCTGCACCGGCGCTTCGACGAGCGTCACTTCCGCATCGCCATCTACTGCCTGCTGCTGCTCACCGGCACCCTGCTGCTGGCTCCCTGGAGACTCCTATGAGCTACGACATCATCATCAAGAACGGCCTGTACTTCGACGGCAGCGGCGCGCCCGGCGCGGTGCGGCATGTCGGCATCCGCGACGGCCGCATCGACGTACTCAGCCTCAGCCCGCTGGACGAGAGCGGCTGCGGGCAGGTGATCGACGCCGGCGGCAAGTGGGTGACCCCGGGCTTCCTGGAAATCCACTCGCACTACGATGCCGAGGTGATCGCCGCGCCGGCGCTGAAGGAGTCGGTGCGCCACGGCGTCACCAGCGTGACCATCGGCTCCTGCTCGATAAGCATGGTGTTGGCCGAGCCGGAGGACTGCTCGGACCTGTTCACCCGCGTCGAGGCGGTGCCGCGCGAGTACGTGCTGCCGATCCTCCAGGAGAAGAAGAGCTGGCGCGACGCCGCCGGCTACCGCGCCTTCTACGAGCAGCTGCCGCTGGGGCCGAACGTCAACTCCTTCCTCGGCCACTCCGAGCTGCGCGTGGCGGTGATGGGCCTGGAGCGCGCCACCCAGAAGATCACGCCGAGCGAAGCCGAGCTGCAGCGCATGGAACAGTTGCTGGAAGAGGCGCTGGACGCCGGCTGCATCGGCCTGTCGGTGATGACCACGCGTCTGGACAAGATGGACGGCGACCGCGCCTGGTCCAGCCCGCTGCCCTCGACCTTCGCCAGCTGGAAGGAATTCTCGCGCCTGTTCGCCATTCTCCGCCGCCGTGGCGCGGTGCTGCAGGGCGCGCCGAACGCGGTAACCAAGGTCAACGTGTTCGCCTTCCTCTGGCAGGCCCACGGCTGGTTCAGGAAGCCGCTCAAATGCACCATGCTCACCGCGCTGGACCTCAAGTCGCAGCCGCTGTTGCACCGCTTCACCCGCCTCTCCGGCTGGCTGGCGAACAAGGTGCTGCGCGGCCACTTCCGTTGGCAGACCCTGCCGGCGCCCTTCACCCTGCGCCTGGAAGGGCTCAACGTGAACGCCTTCGAAGAGTTCGGCGCCGGCGAGATCCTGCGCAACATCAAGGACCCAGACGAGCTCTACGCCAAGGTCAAGGAACCGGAGTTCCGCGCCCTGTTCAAGAAGCAGGTCAAGGCCATCCTCACCAAGGGCCTGTGGCACCGCGACTTCTCCGACTGCTGGGTGACCGAGTGCCCGGACGCGGCCCTGGTCGGCAAGAATTTCAAGCAACTGGGCGAGGCCCGTGGCCTGGACGCGGTGGACGCCTACTTCGAGCTGGCCTGCCAGTATCGTGAAGAACTGAAGTGGACCACCTGTTACGGTAACGACCGCGAGCCGATCATGCGCAAGCTGCTGGCCAGCCCCTGGACCCACCCCGGCTTCGCCGACTCCGGCGCGCACCTGCGCTCCATCGCCCAGTACAACTTCCCGCTGCGCTTCCTCAAGTACGTGCGTGATGCGCAGCTGGCCGGCGCGCCCTTCATGGAGCTGGGCCAGGCGGTGCGCCGCTGCAGCGGCGAGCTGGCCGACTTCATCGGCGTGGACGCCGGCTATATCCGCGTCGGCGACCGCGCCGACCTGGTGATCGTCAACCCCGAGGGCCTGACCGCGGAGCTGGATGCCATCGCCGAGGCGCCAATGGAAGTGCTCGGCCTGGTGCGGGTGGTCAAGCGCAACGACGCGGCGGTCGAACTGACCCTGATCAACGGCCACATCGCCTACCAGCGCGGCCAGGAATACCCGGACGACCTCGGCAAGGCGCAGCGCTACGGCCGCTTCCTGCCGGCCCGCGACGTGCTGCCGCGCTCGGCACCCGCAGGCGCGCTGCAGCCCGCCAGCGCCTGATCTAGCCCGGATGCAATCCGGGAATGGAGTGGCCTGCTTCCCGGATTGCATCCGGGCTACAACGCGTTGATCCGGGCCGCGGAGCCGACAGCCAACCACGAACCATCCCCTCTCCCGCTCGCGGGAGAGGGCTAGGGAGAGGGTCAAGCCCTCATCATTCACCAGGTGCCGCCAAGAGCACCGTCTCCCGGAACGCTGCCCAGCGCACCGGTTCAGCACCCGCTCGCGGCCGCCCCGCCGGCAGCCGAGTATTCGCCGTCAGGCCGACCGCAGCGGATGCCCCTTCCTGTCGATTCAGCCACTCTATCACGCTTATCGGCTGACCAGCCCCACTGCGCGGAGTTAACATGCCGCCAGCCCGATGAATCGACCGTGAGTAATCCGATGTCCGCCTGGAGTCCCGAAAGCTGGAGAGGCAAGCCCATCCAGCAGCAGCCGCAGTACCCCGATGCCGCCCACCTGGCCCGCGTGGAGCAGACCCTGGCCGGCTACCCGCCGCTGGTGTTCGCCGGCGAGGCCCGCGAGTTGCGCCGCCAGTTCGCCGAAGTGACCCAGGGCCGCGCCTTCCTGCTGCAGGGCGGCGACTGCGCCGAGAGCTTCGCCGAGTTCAGCGCGGCGAAGATCCGCGACACCTTCAAGGTGCTGCTGCAGATGGCCATCGTCATGACCTTCGCCGCCGGCTGCCCGGTGGTCAAGGTCGGGCGCATGGCCGGCCAGTTCGCCAAGCCGCGCTCGGCCAATGACGAAACCCTCGGCGGCGTGACCCTGCCGGCCTACCGCGGCGATATCGTCAATGGCATCGAGTTCGACGCCGCCAGCCGCGTGCCGGACCCGGAGCGCCTGCTGCAGGCCTACCATCAGGCCACTGCCAGCCTCAACCTGCTGCGCGCCTTCGCCCAGGGCGGCTTCGCCGACGTGCACCAGGTGCACCAGTGGAACCTGGACTTCATCGCCAACTCGGCCCTCTCCGAGAAGTATCACCAGTTGGCCACCCGCATCGACGAGACCCTGGCCTTCATGCGCGCGGTCGGCATGGACAGCGCGCCGCAGCTGCGCGAAGTCAGCTTCTTCACCGCCCACGAGGCGCTGCTGCTGGGCTACGAGCAGGCCTTCGTGCGCCAGGACAGCCTCACCGGGCGCTGGTACGACTGCTCCGCGCACATGCTGTGGATCGGCGACCGTACGCGCCAGCTGGACGGCGCCCACGTCGAGTTCATGCGCGGCATCGAGAACCCCATCGGGGTCAAGGTCGGCCCGAGCATGGATCCGGACGAGCTGATCCGCCTGATCGACATCCTCAACCCGGACAACGACCCGGGCCGCCTCAACCTGATAGTGCGCATGGGCGCCGACAAGGTCGAGGCGCACTTCCCGCGCCTGCTGCGCAAGGTCAAGGAAGAAGGCCGCCAGGTGCTGTGGAGCTCCGACCCCATGCACGGCAACACCATCAAGGCCTCCAGCGGCTACAAGACGCGCGACTTCGCGCAGATCCTCTCGGAGGTCAAGCAGTTCTTCCAGGTGCACCGCGCCGAGGGCACCGTGGCCGGCGGCATCCATATCGAGATGACCGGGCAGAACGTCACCGAGTGCATCGGCGGCTCGCGGCCGATCACCGAGGCCGGCCTGTCCGACCGCTACCACACCCACTGCGACCCGCGCATGAACGCCGATCAGTCGCTGGAGCTGGCCTTCATGATCGCCGAGACGCTCAAGCAGGCCAGGGCCTGAGCCGCGGCGCCGCTTACCCGGCGCGGGCCTGGAACTTCTTGCGGTAGGCGGCCGGCAGCAGGCCGACGCGCTGCTGGAACAGGCGGCGGAACGAGTTGCTGTCCTCATAGCCGACCGCGAAGGTGATGCTGTCGAGGCTCATGCGCGTGGTTTCCAGCAGCTGCTTGGCCTTCTCCAGGCGCAGCGTCTGCACATAGGCCAGCGGCGTATAGCCGGTGGCCTCCTTGAAGCGCCGCTTGAAGTTGCGCACGCCAAAGCCGAAGCGGCCGGCCAGCTCGTCGATCAGCAGCGGCTGGCCGAAGTGTTCGTCCAGCCAGTTCTGCACCCGCAGGATATCGGCATCGCCGTGGCTCTTCGGCATCGACCACAGCACATAGGAAGACTGCTCGCTGCGCACGTTGTCGATCAGCAGGTAGCGGCTGCAAAGCTGCGCCAGCTCCAGCGAGGCGAAGCGCCGCACCAGGTGCAGCAGCAGATCCACCGCCGCGCTGGCGCCACCGCTGCTGATCAGGCGGTTGTCCTCGCAGAGGATCTGCCGTTCGTCCAGCAGCGCCTCCGGGTAACGCCGGCGAAACAGCTCGGCAAAGGCCCAGTGCGTGGTGGCACGGGTGCCGCCCAGCAGATCGGCCTCGGCGAGCATGAAGGTGGCCGTGCACATCGCCGCCAGCACCGCGCCCTGGGCATGCTGGCGACGCAGCCAGTCGCGGTAGCGATGAAAGCCGGGCAAGGCCTCGCGCAGGGTAAAGAGGAAACCGGGAATCAGCACCAGATCGGTACGCGCCACCTGCTCGAGCGCCACCTCGGCCTGCAGCGCCTGGCCGCTCAGCGAAGGCACGGGCAGGCCGTCGTGGGACGCCACCACCACCTCGAACAGCGGCTCGCCGGCATCGGCGAACAGGTTGGCGGCGCGCAGTATTTCCAGGGCCATGGTGGCGCTGGCGGCGGAACAGTGGTCGGCGAGCAGAAGGGTCACGTGCATGATGGCTTTTGCAGATTTCGCATGGATAAAGTCATTTATCCACCTACCTTAGCGCAAAGCCAGCCCCTAGAGTGCTCCAGCCATCCCGCCAACGGACGTACTCATGAATCTCTGGTTCCGCCTGCTCCTCATGCTCCTGCGCCGCCCCTGGCGCAAGCCGGTCCACGCCCTGTCCACCACCGTCGTGCGCATGCGCGCGTGGCCGCTGGACCTCGACTTCAACCGCCATGTCACCAACGGGCGCTATTTCACCCTGGCCGATGTCGGCCGCATGGACTACGTGCTGCGCAGCGGCGCTTTCCGCGTCGCCCTGCGCCATCGGGCACTGCCCATAGTCGGCGACACCTGGGGCAAGTTTCGCCGCGAGCTGAAGCTGTTCGAGGCCTTCGAGATCCACACTCGCATGCTCGGCTGGGACGACAAGTGGAGCTTCGTCGAGCACCGCTTCGTCAGTGGCGGGCGTACGGTGGGGGTGATCGTCATCCGCGGCCTGTTCCGCTCTCCGAAAGGCACCGTGCCGCCCGGCGAATTCGCCCGTGCCCTGGGCCTGGACGAGAACTCGCCGGAGATGCCGGCCTGGCTGCGCGAGTGGTCGGCCAGCTGCGACGACATGAGCCTGCAGCTGCGCACCGAGGAAGGGCTGGTCGCCGCGCGATAGTCCGCGAGTCATGACGCGACCCGGGTCACACCCGGGACCGCCCCGCATCGCCGACAATGCGCGCCGGCCGGAGGCCGAATGCCTCAGGGCCACCAGCCCCAACCTTCAAGGACGATGACCATGAAACTGCACCTCCCCCTGTCCACCCTGGCCCTGGCCAGCCTGCTCGCCGGCTGCCAGAACATGAGCCCGGACGCGATGCTCAGCACCGGCCTGCAAGCCATGCAGGCCGCCACCCTGAGCGATGCCGAAGTGAAGAGCATGGCCGACGAGGCCTGCCTGCAGATGGACGCCGAGGCGCCCATCGCCCCGGCAGACAGCGAGTACAGCCGGCGCCTGGAGAGGATCGCCGCCAACCTCGGCAGCCAGGCCGGTGGCACCCCGGTCAACTACAAGGTCTACCTCACCGACGAAGTCAACGCCTGGGCCATGGCCAACGGCTGCGTGCGCGTGTACAGCGGCCTGATGGACCTGATGAACGACAACGAGGTGGAAGGCGTGCTCGGCCACGAGATGGGCCACGTCGCCCTCGGCCACACCAAGAAGGCCATGCAGGCCGCCTACGCCACCTCGGTGGCCCGTGGCGCCGCAGCCTCTTCGGGCAACAGTGCGGTCTCCGCCCTGTCCGCCTCGCAACTGGGCGACCTCGGCGAGGCGCTGGTGAACGCCCAGTTCTCCCAGGCCCAGGAAAGCGCCGCCGACGACTTCTCCTTCGAACTGCTGAAGCAGCGCGGCGTAGCGCTGGACGGTCTGGCCAGCGCTTTCGACAAGCTGGCCCAGCTGGGCGGCGGCGACAGCAGCATGTTCGACTCCCACCCGGGCTCGGTCGACCGCGCCGCGCATATCCGCCAGCGTATCGCCGCCGAGCAATAAGCCCTCGCCCCGCTCGCGCAACGCGGGCGGGGCCTAGCCCTGCAACAGCGGTCGTAACAGTCCCGCCACCGGCGAGCGGCAGTTCAGCACCACCTCGGCCAACCCCAGCCACTGCGCCAGCGCACGCAGCTGCGCGGCCAGGGCATGCAGCGCCTCCTCGCCCAGCACTGCCTCTTCCAGATGCACGGCATGCACGGCCAGGCGCCCCTGCGCCCGCTCGCTGCGCAGGTCGACGCGCGCCAGCAGGCGCTCGTGGTGCAGGAAGGGCAGCACGTAGTAGCCATACACCCGCTTGTGTGGCGGGGTGTAGATCTCCAGGCGGTAGCGGAAGCCGAACAGCCGCTCGGTGCGCTCGCGCTCCCAGATCAGCGAGTCGAAGGGCGACAGCAGCGCACTGGCCCCGATCCGCCGCGGAATGCTCGGTTCGCCGCGACAGTAGGCCGGCTGCTTCCAGCCCTGCACCGCGACCGGCAGCAGCTCGCCACCCTCCACCAGCTCGGCGAGGCGCAGCTTGGCGTCGGCCGCGTCCAGGCGGAAGTAGTCGCGCAGGTCGCGCTCACTGGCCACGCCCAGGGCGTCGGCCGCGCGCAGCAGCAGCTGGCGCTGGGCCTCGGCCTCGTCGAGAGCGGGACGATCGAGCAGCGCGGCGGGCAGCACCCGCTCTGGCAGGTCGTACAGGCGCTCGAAGCCGCGCCGGCCGGCCACGGTCACCAGGCCTGCGGCGAACAACCACTCCAGCGCGTGCTTTTCCGCGCTCCAGTCCCACCAGGGACCGGCGCGCTCGCTGCGCGTGCTGAGGCTGCCGGCGCCCAGGGCGCCCTGCTCGCGCACCGCCTGCAGCACACGCCGGATGAGGCCTTGCTGCTGGCGACCGAATTCGGCCAGCTGGCGGTAGATGCCCTGCCCGCCTGCCGCCCGGCGCATGCGCCAGCGCAGCAGCGGGTAGAGCTCCAGCGGCAGCAGCGAGGCCTCGTGGCCCCAGTACTCGAACAGGCTGCGGCGCTTCGGCGGGCCCCAGGCCAGCTCGTCCAGCAACGCGTGGTCGTAGTGGCCGAGGCGCGAGAAGGCCGGCAGGTAGTGCGAGCGCACCAGGGCGTTGACCGAGTCGATCTGCAGCACGGCAAGCCGCCCGACCTGCGCACGCAGCTGGCGCAGGCCGATGGCGCCACGTGGCGCGCGGGCGAAGCCCTGGGCGGCCAGGGCCAGGCGGCGGGCTTGGGCGAGGGACAATGACAGGCTCATGGCCGCCAAGCCTAGCAGGCGAGCGCTCAGTGCTGGGCGACCGGCTCATCCGGCGCCGCGAAGGCCTGGCGGAAGCTGAAGGCATGGGCCGTGGCGCCATGCTCGCGCAGATGCGCCAGGCGCGCGGCCGCCTCTTCCACGCTCGGCCGATGGCCGGCCGTCACCCACCAGAGCACCATGTGCGCCTGCTCGACCTTGGCGAACCATTCGCGGCGGCGCTTGAGCATCTCGGTGTGGGCGGACTTGTAGACGTAGTCGCTGAGCGATTGCACGTCACGCCAGAGCGACAGGTTGACCAGCACCTCGTCGCCGAAGGGGCGGATGGCGGTGGCGTCGCCGGCCTCGTCCTGCAGGCGCCAGACGTAGCCGGGCGAAGCCTCGGCCAGGGCATTGATGCGCGCCAGGTTGTTGACGAAATCGGCCATGCCGGGCGACTCCAGCGGCTCCTTCATGCTGGCGATATTGAGCTGGGCCAGGTGGTAGCGGGACATCGGAACTCCTTGTTCAGTCAATCTGCAGTACGCCGGCGCGCCCAGAAAGCGGCGCCGGCGAGCGATGCGGGGGCTTCAGCGCCTGAGCGGATCGTCCCAGAACGGCCGCTCGCTCTCCTGCAGGATATCGCCACGGCTCAGGCCGATGTCCTTGAGCGCCGCATCGTCGAGCATGGCCAGCTGCCGGCGCTGTCGGGCCAGTTCGTGCCAACGCTGCAAACGCAGCCGCAGCGCCTGCAGACCGAGAGCCGGCCAGGCCCGTTCGAAGGATGCCGAGCGCACCAGCGCATAACCTTTCTGACCTTTCATCATCACGCCCTCCCTGTGGGGTTGGCGCCAGTTTCGGTTCGCGCTTAAGATCAATCCAACGAATGTTTCTTATGCAACGCATCTTGGAGATTGATGAATGGCCCACTACCCCAGCATCGATACCGAACTGCTGCGCAGCTTCGTCGCCATCGCCGATACCGGTGGCTTCACCCGCGCCGCCGAGGCGGTCAACCGCACCCAGTCGGCGGTGAGCATGCAGATGAAGCGCCTGGAGGATGACGTGGTGCAGCGCGCGCTGTTCGAGCGCGACGGCCGCCAGGTGCGCCTCACCCCCGAGGGCCAGGTGCTGCTGGGCTACGCGCGGCGCATCCTCAAGCTGCACGGCGAGGTGCTCAACACCCTGCGCGAGCCGCACATGGTTGGCGCCGTGCGCATCGGCACGCCGGACGACTACGTGATGCGCTTTTTGCCCGACATCCTCTCGCGCTTCGCCCAGGCCTACCCGCTGGTGCAGGTGGAGGTGCACTGCGAGACCTCCGGCCAGCTGCTGCAACGCCAGGACCTGGACCTGACCATAGTCACCCGCGAGCCGGGCAAGGAGATCGGCCAGCTGCTGCGCCAGGAGCGCTTCGTCTGGGCCGAGGCCCAGGGCTTCACGCCCCACGAGCAGAACCCCATGCCGCTGGCCATGTTCAATTCCGGCTGCTTCTGCCGCGCCTGGGCCTGCAACGCGCTGGACGCCATCGAGCGGCCCTACCGCATCGCCTACACCAGCCCCAGCCTGTCGGCGATCTTCGCCGTGGTCGGCGCCGGCCTGGCGGTCACCGCCCAGCTGCAGAGCCTGATCACCCCGGACATGCGCATCCTCGGCGAGGCCGAGGGGCTGCCCACCCTGCCGCTGACCAGCATCGTCCTGCTGCGCCACCCGCAGCGCCAGTCGCAGGTCATCGACACCCTGGCCGAACACATAGTCGAAGGCTTCCGGCTATAGCCCTACTCCAGCGCCAGCAGCACCGCGCAGAGCAGCAGGAAGGCGCAGAACAGCCCCTTGAGCAGGCGCTCCGGCAAAGCGTGGGCCAACCTCACGCCCCAGCTGATGCTGAGCAGTCCACCCAGCGCCAGGGGGATGCCCATGGCCCAGTCGACATGCCCGTGCAGGCCATAGGTCAGCAAGGTCACCGCAGTACTGGGCAGTGCCAGGGCCAGCGACAGGCCCTGGGCCACCAGCTGGCTGGCGCCGAACAGGTTGGTCAGCACCGGCACCGCCAGCACCGCACCGCCCACGCCGAACAGCCCGCCTAGGGCGCCGGCCGCGCCGCCCAGCACGCCCAGCCAGGGCCAGGGCTGGCGCAGCTCTCCGGTCACGGAACTGCTGCGCATAAACAGCCGCAGCAGGTTGTAGAGCGCCAGGGCGACCAGGAAGCCGACGAAGGCCAGGCGCATGCGCTCGGCCTGCAGTTCCACCGCATACAGCGAGGCCAGCCAGGCGCAGATGAAGCCGGAAGCGCTGAGCAGCAGCGCGTGCCTGAGCACGATGCGGTTGCGCTGGTGGTAGCGCCACAGCGCCAACAACACGTTAGGCACCACCATCACCAGCGCCGTGCCCTGAGCCAGCTGCTGATCGAGGCCGAACAGCACGCCGAGGGCGGGGATCGCCACCAGACCGCCGCCGATGCCGAACAGCCCGCCAAGGGTGCCCATGGCCAGGCCGAGCAGCAGGTTCAACAGGATATCGACGGGATTCATGCGGGTCTCCGGAGCAATGGCGTGCATGCTAGCCAGCGCAGCCTGGCAGGGAAACGCACAGCAGCGCACAATGGCTTTGCATTTTTCGCAAAGGCAGCCCGATGAACCCCGACGCCCTCACCCAGCAGCTCGGCCTCTACCTGGACGTGCTGGACGCCGGCAGCTTCTCCGCCGCCGCACGCCGCCAGCAGCTCACACCATCCGCCGTGTCCCGGCGCATGGACGGCCTGGAGCGGGCCATGGGCTGCACGCTGCTGGAGCGCAGCACCCACCTGGTGCGGGCCACGCCGGCCGGCCTGGCCTTCGCCGAGCGGGCCCGGCGCATCCTCGGCGAGCTGCAGCAGGCGCGCGCCGAGGCAGTGTCGCTGAGCAGCGCGCCCGAGGGGCTGATCCGCATCGACGCGCCGGCCCCCTTCGGCCGGCGCCACCTGGCCCCGGCCATCGCCGAATTCCTCACCCTCTACCCAGGCCTGGACGTGCAGCTGCGGCTGATCGACAGCTTCATCGACCTGCACGGCGAACACCTGGGCGAAGTCGACCTGGTGCTGCGCATCGGCCCGCTGGCCGACACCCGCCTGGTCGCCACACCGTTGGCGCCCCTGGTGCGGGTGCTGTGCGCCAGCCCGGACTACATCCAGCGCCGCGGTCTGCTGCGCGACGCCCGCGAGCTGCCGCAGCACGACGGCCTGGACTGGGACGCGCTGTCGCCGCCGCACGCCTGGCGCTTCGACGTCGACGGGCGCGCGCAGCTGCTGCGCCCCGGGCGCCTGCGCATGACCGCCAACAACGCCGAGACCCTGCTGTTCGGTGCCGTGGCCGGGCTGGGCATCGCCCACCTGCCGACCTGGCTGATCAGCGACTACCTGCTGCGCGGCGAGCTACTGCCCCTGCTGTGCGAGAACGGCCTGCCGCCCGCCGAACCCAGCGGCATCTACGCCCTGCGCCTGGCCAGTGACGCCAGCACGCGCACGCGCCTGCTGCTGGATTTTCTCAGGCAGCGCTTCGCCCCCGTGCCGCCCTGGGACCTAGCCCTGCAGCGCGGCCTGCGGGCCGGCAACTAGGCCGGCACGGCCTGGCCGCGGGCAAACAGGGTGAAGTCCGCCGCCGACATGGGCCGGGCGAACAGGTAGCCCTGCCCCTGGTCGCAGCCCAGATCGGCCAGGCGCTGGCGCGTGGCCTCGTCCTCGATGCCCTCGGCCGTGGTGTGCAGGCCGAGGCTGCGTGCCATCTGCACGATGGCGGTGACTATCGCCTGGTCCTGCGGGTTGGCGGTGAGCATGCGCACGAAGGACTGGTCGATCTTCAGCTTGTCCACGCGAAAGCGCTGCAGGTAGGACAGGTTGGAGTAGCCGGTACCGAAGTCATCGATGGACAGCTTCACCCCCAGCGCCTTGAGGCGCTGCAGGCGTTCGATGAAGGCCGGCGAGTCCTGCAGCAGGATGGATTCGGTCAGTTCCAGCTCCAGGCAGCCCGGCGGCAGGCCGTAGCGATCCAGCGCCGCCGCCACCAGCTGCTCCAGGTTGCCGCGACGGAACTGCACCGCCGAAAGGTTCAGCGAGATCACGAAGCGCGGCAGGCCGGCGGCCTGCCAGAGCATGGCCTGGCGGCAGGCCTCATCGAGCACCCACTCGCCGATTTCGACGATCAGACCGGACTGCTCGGCGACCTGGATGAACAGATCGGGGCCGATCAGTCCCCGCCGCGGATGCTGCCAGCGCAGCAGCCCCTCGGCCGCCAGCAGGCCGCCATCGTGCAGATCGACAATCGGCTGGTAGTGCAGGACGAACTCCGCGCGGCTCAGCGCCTGGTGCAGATCCTGCTCCAGGCCCAGGCGTTCACGGGTATCGGCGTTCATCTGCTCGTCGAAGAAGCAGTAGGTGTTACGCCCGGCGGCCTTGGCCTGGTACATGGCGGTGTCGGCATGCTTGAGCAGGGTATCGAAGTCCTCGCCATCATCGGGGAACAGGGAGATGCCGATGGAGCTGGAGCTGACGATCTGCATGCCCTTGAGGCTGAACGGGACGGCCAGGTGCTGTTGCAGGCGGGCGGCCAGTGCGGAGACCACCGCCAACTCCTCGACATCGGCCAGCACCAGGAGGAACTCGTCGCCGCCCTGGCGGCTCACCGTGTCGATATCGCGCACGGCCTCGCGCAGGCGCCGCGCCACCTCCAGCAGCAGCTCGTCGCCGGCGTCGTGGCCGAGGGAGTCGTTGATGGTCTTGAAGTTGTCGAGGTCGAGGAACAGCAGCGCGACCCGCTTGCCGTCGCGCCGCGCGTGGCCGATGGCCTGCTCCATGCGGTCGCGTACCAGCAGGCGGTTGGGCAGATTGGTCAGGGCATCGTGCTGGGCCAGGTGGGTGAAATTGGCCTCGGAATCCTTCACCCGCAGGATTTCCTGGCGCAGGCGCAGCAGGGTGATACGCAGATCGTTGGCCAGCAGCCATACCGCCACCGAGCCCAGCACCAGGAGGGCGCTGACATTGACCAGACGACCTATGCCCAAGGGCTGCGGAGTGAAGGTCTGCAGACCGCTCAGGGCGGCGAACGTGAGGCCTGCCACCGCCGCCAGGATGGCCAGCAACAGACCGATGAACAGACGCAGTGGCGCCACCATGCCGGCCACTATCAGCAGCACCGGGTAGCCCAGCAGCGCACCGCTGTACAGCCCCTGGCTGTGCCAGAGCGACAGCGTGATCACCGCCAGGTGCGTGAACAGCACCAGCACTATGGCCCTGTCCACCCGGCCGCGCCTGATCAGCACTATCCCGCTCAGCACAGCCAGCAGCGCCCCCAGCACCAGGCCGCTGTTCCACCATTGCCCGGCCACTAGGGTCTGCAGGCCGATGCACAGCAAGGCTGCGCACGACACTTGGGAGATCTGCATCAGGCGGCGTGCCTGTAGCCTGCGCTCCAGTGTGTAGCCCTGGACGTCCTGGTCTTGCGGAGCTTGCGCTGGGGTCATGAGGCTGCACTTTCCGATGGTCAGCTACGTGAAGTCTGGCACGCTAACGAAAACACGCCTGCCCCGACAAGGCTCATGAGGCAGAGAGTTGCAGCCGCGCGACGGCACCGGCTCGCCACAGCTGGCTAGCCAGTGGCGAGAGTCTGTCCCCCTTGGCGCTTGCCAAGCCTCCCGATCCCTGAACAATAGCGGCCTGCAGAACGGACCATGAGCATCAGCATGAGCAACGAACTGAGAATCGAAGACCTGCAACTCGGCAGCGGCAAGGAAGCGGTCAAGGGCGCCCTGATCACCACCCAGTACCGCGGCTGGCTGGAAGACGGCAGCGAGTTCGACTCCTCCTACTCGCGCGGCAAGCCGTTCCAGTGCGTGATCGGCACGCGCCGCGTGATCCAGGGTTGGGACCTTGGCCTGATGGGCATGCGCGTCGGCGGCAAGCGCAAGCTCTGGGTGCCGGCCCACCTGGGCTACGGCGAGCGCCAGGTCGGCTCGATCCCACCGAATTCCAACCTGGTGTTCGAGATCGAGCTGCTGGAAGTGCTGACCCGCGACGATTGATCCGCTACGCGGTCGCTACGCGCCGCCGGCGCAGGCTCCAGCCCTGCTGCATGCCGGCCGCAGCCAGCAGGATGGCCGCCACACCCAGCCACTGCAGCGGGCTGAGGCGGTGGCCGAAGGCCAGCCAGTCGACGAAGATCGCCGCGATCGGGTAGACGAACGACAGCGCCCCGGTCAGCGCCGTCGGCAGCTTCTGGATGGCGCTGTACAGCAGCATGTACATCACCCCGGTGTGGACGATACCCAGGGTCAGCAGGCTGGCCCAGGCCTGCGCCTGCTCGGGCAGCTGGTAGCTGGCCAGCGGCGCCAGCATCAGGGTGCCGGTGAACAGCTGGAGCAGCGCGATCAGGTGCGGCGGCGTGCCAGTGAGGCGCTTGACGATCAGCGCCGCCAGGGCATAGAGCAGCGCGGCGCCCAGGGCCAGGGCGATGCCCAGCAGGTAGTTCTGCCCCGCCACCGCCCCGCTGCCGTGGGCGCTGACGATGGCCAGCATGCCGAGGAAGGCCAGGCCCAGCCAGGCCAGCTTGACCAGGGTGATGCGCTCGCCGAGAAACAGCGCCGCCAGGCCCACCAGCATGAACGGCTGGACGTTGTACACCGCCGTGCTGATGGCGATGGACGCCTGGGAATAGGCGGCGAACAGCAGCAGCCAGTTGCCGACTATGGCCACCCCGCTGAGCACGCCCAGGACCAGCACGCGCCGGCTCAGCAGCTCGCGGCGCAGCAGGCCGAGCGCCGCGCACACCAGCAGCAACATGGCGCCGCCGACCACGCAGCGCCAGAACACCACGTCCACCACGGCCTGGCCGGACACCAGCACGAACCAGCCGATGGTGCCGGAAATCAGCATGGCCGCGAGCATTTCCAGCGAGCCGCGCCTGAGGGTGTTGTTCATGATCGAGCCTCCACAGTGAGTGGGTCCATTATTCGGATGCACCCCCTACTCGCTCCAGAGCTAATCTAAGGCGTACGCGTGCCTTCGCCTTTATTGCGAAGGCGTTCCTCTCATTTCACCTAATGGCCCCTGCAATGACCGATGAAATCGACCAGATCCTGATCAGCGCCCTGATGGCCGACTCGCGCCGCTCGCTCAAGGCCCTGGCGCAGATCAGCGGGCTGTCCTCGCCCAGCGTCGCCGAACGCCTGCGCCGCCTGGAGGAGCGTGGGGTGATCCGCGGCTACACGGTGGAAGTCGATCCGCGCCACTTCGGCTACCAGCTGCAGGCCATCGTCCGGGTGCGCCCGCTGCCCGGCAGGCTGCACGAGGTGGAACGGCTGATCCAGTCCATCCCCGAGTTCACCGAGTGCGACAAGGTCACCGGCGAGGACTGCTTTATCGCCCGCCTGCACGTGCGTTCCATGGAGCAGCTGGACGAGCTGCTGGACCGCATCAACGCCTATGCCGAGAGCAACACCGCCATCGTCAAGAAGACCTCGGTGGCGCGCCGGTTGCCACCGATGAGTGGCGCATCCTGAACCTGGGCGCGCGGGTCTAACCTTGACAGAAATCTGCCGAAGCGCCGACAGGGCTTTATTTATGCAAGGTTTGCAGTGTATTTTATCGATAAATATCGAATTTAAATCGAGCTGCGCCTGAGATGCGGAACTCGCCCCACCTGTAGCAGGAGTTGGCAACATGATCGAAGTCACCGAAGTGCCCATCGCCGAACTGCGCGCCGCGCTGGAGTCGGGCCGCACCACCGCCGTCGAACTGGTCCAGGCCTACTTCGCCCGCATCGATGCCTACGACGGTCCTGCCACGCCGACCCGCCTGAATGCCGTGGTGGTGCGCAACCCCGATGCGCTCAAGGAAGCCGAGGCCTCCGATGCCCGCCGCGCGCGTGGCGAGATCCTCGGCCCGCTCGATGGCATCCCCTACACCGCCAAGGACAGCTACCTGGTCAAGGGCCTCACCGCCGCCTCCGGCAGCCCGGCGTTCAAGGACCTGGTGGCCCAGCGCGACGCCTTCACCATCGAGCGCCTGCGGGCCGCCGGAGCCATCTGCCTGGGCAAGACCAACATGCCGCCCATGGCCAACGGCGGCATGCAGCGCGGCGTCTACGGCCGCGCCGAAAGCCCGTACAACGAGAAGTACCTGACCGCACCCTTCGCCTCCGGCTCGTCCAATGGCGCTGGCACCGCCACCGCCGCCAGCTTCGCCGCCTTCGGCCTGGCCGAGGAAACCTGGTCCAGCGGCCGCGGCCCGGCCTCGAACAACGGCCTGTGCGCCTACACGCCGTCGCGCGGGGTGATCTCGGTGCGCGGCAACTGGCCGCTGACGCCGACCATGGACGTGGTGGTGCCCTATGCGCGGACCATGGCCGACCTGCTGGAAGTGCTCGACGTGGTGGTGGCCGATGATCCGGACACGCGTGGCGACCTGTGGCGCCTGCAGCCCTGGGTGCCGATCCCCAAGCCTTCCGAGGTACGCCCGGCGTCCTACCTGGAACTCGCCGCCGGTGCCTCCGCGCTCAGGGGCAAGCGCCTGGGCGTGCCGCGCATGTTCATCAACAAGGACGAAGCCGCCGGCACCAGCGAGAACCCCGGTATCGGAGGCCCGACCGGCCAGCGCATCCACACCCGCGCCTCGGTGATCGCCCTGTGGGAGGCGGCGCGCCAGGCCCTGGAGGCCGCCGGTGCCGAGGTGATCGAAGTGGACTTCCCGCTGGTGTCCAACTGCGAGGGCGACCGCCCCGGCGCGCCGACCGTGTTCAACCGCGGCATCGTCTCCCCCGAGTTCCTGCATAACGAGCTGTGGGAACTGTCCGGCTGGGCCTTCGACGACTTCCTGCGCGCCAATGGCGACCCCAGGCTGAACAAGCTGGCGGACGTCGACGGCCCGCAGATCTTCCCGCACGACCCGGGCACCCTGCCCAACCGCGAGGGCGATCTGGCCGCCGGCATGGACGAGTACGTCAACATGGCCAAGCGCGGCCTGAAGAGCTGGGACCAGATCGCCACCCTGCCGGACGGCCTGCGCGGCCTGGAGAAGACCCGCCGGCTCGACCTGGAAGACTGGATGGACGGCCTCGGGCTGGATGCCGTGCTGTTCCCCACCGTGGCAGACGTCGGCCCGGTGGATGCCGATATCAATCCGCAATCGGCCGATATCGCCTGGAGCAACGGCGTCTGGGTAGCCAACGGCAACCTGGCCATCCGCCACCTGGGCGTGCCGACCGTCACGGTGCCGATGGGGCTGATGGCCGATATCGGCATGCCGGTGGGCCTGACCTTCGCCGGCCGTGCCTACGACGACAACAGCCTGCTGCGCCTGGCTTCGGCCTTCGAGTCCACCGGCCAGCGGCGCCGGGTACCGCCGCGCACCCCACCGTTGGCACGCGGCTGAGCGGACGGCGCGGGGCCAAGGCCCCGCGCCGTGCGGCTCACGAGCTCAGGGCGAAGGCGCACATGTTGACCGTGGCGGCCAGGTTCAACGACTCGATGGCACCACAGCCGGGGATGGTGAAGGGCCGGGCCGCGAGTGCGGCCAGCTGCTCGCGCGGCACGCCGCGTGCCTCGTTGCCGAACAGGTAGCAGTCGAAGGCTCTGAAGGCGGCCGACTGCACCGGCTCGCCCTGCATGTCCAGGCAGGCGATGCAGGGGAAACGCGCGCCCAGGGTGTCCAGCTCAACGTCCAGTTCCAGCGGCGTGTGGAAGATGGCGCCCATGCTGGCACGCACCACCTTGGGGTTGTAGGGGTCGACGCTGCCGGGGCTGAGCAGGCAGCGCAGGCCGCCGAACCAGGCCAGGGTGCGCAGTATGGTGCCGAGGTTGCCCGGGTCCTGGATCTCGTGCAGGTAGATGGCGCGCTCGCCCGGGGCCGGCGGCGGCGGCACCAGCGCCGCGAGCGGCACCACGGCGAGGATGCCCTGCGGCGTCTGGGTGTCGGCGATCTGCGCCATCTGCCGCTCGCCGATCAGCTGCGTCTTGAACGGACTCTGCCAGTGCTCGTAGGCGGCCGTCACGTACAGCTGGCTGGCGCGCAGCGCGGGGTTGTGCACGGCGGCCTTCTGCAGCTCCAGCAGCAGGTGCTCGCCTTCCACCAGGAAATGGCCGAACTCGGCGCGGTACTTCTTCTGCTGCAGCTTCTTGATGTCGTCGAGCTTCATCAGTGGCCCGCCAGGATCGACTTGGCCACCGCCTCGGCCACCTTGATGCCGTCCACCCCCGCAGAGAGGATGCCGCCGGCGTAGCCGGCGCCCTCGCCGGCAGGGTACAGGCCCTTGAGGTTGAGGCTCTGCAGGCTCTCGTTGTCACGGGTGATGCGCACCGGCGAGCTGGTGCGGGTCTCGATGCCGGTCAGCACCGCATCAGCCCGGTCGAAACCGCGGATCTGCTTGCCGAAGGCCGGCAGCGCCTCGCGGATGGCCTCGATGGCGTAGTCCGGCAGCGAGGGGGCCAGGTCACCCAGGCGCACGCCGGGCTTGTAGGAGGGTTCGACCTCGCCGAACTCGCTCGAGGGTACGCCGCGGATGAAGTCGCCAACCAGCTGGCCCGGGGCGCAGTAGTCGCGCCCACCCAGCTCATAGGCGCGCGACTCCAGGCGCTCCTGCAGCTCCACGCCGGCCAGCGGGCCGCCGGGGAAGTCCTGCTCCGGGTTGATGCCGACGACTATGCCGGCGTTGGCATTGCGCTCGTTGCGCGAGTACTGGCTCATGCCGTTGGTGACCACCCGCTCCGGTTCGGAGGTGGCCGCCACCACGGTGCCGCCCGGGCACATGCAGAAGCTGTACACGGCGCGGCCGTTCTTGGCGTGGTGCACCAGCTTGTAGTCGGCGGCGCCCAGCTCCGGGTGGCCGGCGTACTTGCCCAGGCGCGCCTGGTCGATCAGCGATTGCGGGTGCTCGATGCGGAAGCCAATGGCGAAGGGCTTGGCCTCGATGAACACGCCCTGGCGGTGCAGCATGCGGAAGGTATCGCGCGAGCTGTGCCCCAGCGCCAGCACCACATGGCGGCTGCGCAGGGTCTCGCCACTGGCCAGCACCACGCCTTCGAGCTGGCCGTCGTCGATGAGTAAATCGGTGACCTTGCTCTCGAAGCGCACCTCGCCGCCGAGGGCAATGATCTCCTCGCGCATGGCCGCCACCACGCCGGTCAGGCGGAAGGTGCCGATGTGCGGCTTGCTGACGTACATGATCTCTTCCGGCGCGCCGGCGCGGACGAACTCGTGCATCACCTTGCGCCCGTAGAACTTCGGGTCCTTGATCTGGCTGTACAGCTTGCCGTCGGAGAACAGCCCCGCCCCGCCCTCGCCGAACTGCACGTTGGACTCGGGGGTCAGGGTCTTCTTGCGCCACAGCGCCCAGGTGTCCTTGGTACGCCGGCGCACATCCTTGCCGCGCTCCAGCACGATCGGCTTGAAGCCCATCTGCGCCAGCAGCAGCGCGGCGAACAGGCCGCAGGGACCGAAGCCGACCACGATCGGACGCTCGCGCAGATCGACCGGCGCCTGGCCGACCGGGTAGTAATTGGTGTCCGGCGCCGGGCGGATGTGCGGGTCGCCGGCGAAACGCGCCAGGATGCCCGCCTCGTCGCGCACCTCCAGGTCGATGATGTAGATGAACAGGATCACGCTGTTCTTCTTGCGCGCATCGTAGCTGCGCTTGAACACGCTGAAGTTCAGCAGGTCGGCGTCGGTGATGCCCAGGCGGCGGACGATGGCCGCGCGCAGCTCATCGGCGGCATGGTCGAGGGGCAGGGACAGTTCGGTGATGCGAATCATGGCGGTATCCTGGCCGGTGACTCCGGCAAAGGAGGCAATAGAGAGGGGGTAGGCCAGCAATTGTAGCCGCCACCAGCCACCGCTGTCAGGGCCGCAGGGCCCGTGGATTTAACCTGCGCGGCACTATCGGCTTATAATCGCCGCCACTTTGCGCCCCTGCCCGCTTTGCGGCGGCGCGCATCTCACCCGATTCCCGTGCCTGGCCCCCTCATGAAACGCTCCAAAAGCAGCAGCCGCTGGCTGAACGAACACGTCAACGATCCTTACGTCAAACGCGCACAGAAGGACGGCTACCGCTCGCGTGCCAGTTACAAGCTGATCGAGCTGAACGACAAGGACAAGCTGATCCGTCCTGGCATGCTGGTCATGGACCTGGGCTCCGCGCCCGGCGGCTGGTCGCAGGTGGCCGGCAAGATCGTCGGCGAGCAAGGTCGGGTGATCGCCAGCGACATCCTGCCGATGGACCCGCTGGACAACGTCGACTTCATCCAGGGCGACTTCACCGAAGACAGTGTGTTCCAGCAGATCCTCGCCAAGCTGGACGGCCGCCAGCCCGACCTGATCATCTCCGACATCGCCCCCAACATCAGCGGCGTCGCCGTTGCCGACCAGGCCTCGTCGATGTATCTGGTCGAGCTCACTCTCGACATGGTGCGCCAGGTGCTCAAGCCCGGCGGTAACTACGCGGTCAAGGTGTTCCAGGGCGAAGGCTCCGAGGCTTTCCTGAAGGATGTGCGCAGCTCGTTCGAGAAGGTGATGGTGCGCAAGCCAGAAGCCTCGCGACCGCGCTCGCGGGAGGTCTACCTGGTGGCCAAGGGCTTCAAGGGCGAATAAGCCGCGATGCACAGGCATAAAAAAGCCGCTCGAATGAGCGGCTTTTTTCATGGCGCGCGGCGCCGACCTATTCGGCCAGGCGCCAGGTAGTGCCACCCTTGCCGTCTTCCAGCACCACGCCCATGGCGGTGAGCTGGTCGCGGATGCGGTCGGATTCGGCCCAGTTCTTGTCGGCGCGGGCCTGCAGGCGCGCGGCGATCAGGGCTTCGACTTCGGCGGCGTCGACCTTGCCGGCGGCGCCGGCCTGCAGGAAGGCCTCCGGCTCCAGCTGCAGCACGCCGAGCACGCCGGCCAGCTGCTTGAGCTGGGCGGCCAGGCCGGCGGCGGCCTGCTCATCCGACTCGCGTAGGCGGTTGACCTCGCGGATCATCTCGAACAGCACGGCGCAGGCTTCCGGCGAGTTGAAGTCGTCGTCCATGGCCGCGCCGAAGCGCTCGACGAAGGCTTCGCCGCCAGCCGGCGCCACCTCCGGCAGGCCTTTCAGGCCGTTGTAGAAGCGCTCCAGAGCGCCCTTGGCTTCCTTCAGGCTGTCTTCGGAGTAGTTGATCGGGCTGCGGTAGTGGCTGGACACCAGCAGGTAGCGCACCACTTCCGGGGGGTACTTCTCCAGCACCTCGCGGATGGTGAAGAAGTTGCCCAGGCTCTTGGACATCTTCTCACCGTCCACGCGCACCGCGCCGGCGTGCATCCAGGCCTTGGCGTAGAGCTTGCCGGTGGCCGCCTCGCTCTGCGCGATCTCGTTCTCGTGGTGCGGGAACACCAGATCCGGGCCGCCGCCGTGAATGTCGAAAGTCTCGCCCAGGCAGCAGGTGGACATCACCGAGCACTCGATGTGCCAGCCCGGCCGGCCCTTGCCCCAGGGCGAATCCCAGCTCGGCTCGCCCGGCTTGGCGCCTTTCCACAGCACGAAGTCCAGCGGGTCTTCCTTGATCTCGTCGACCTCGATGCGCGCGCCGATCTTCAGCTCGTCGATCTTGCGCCGCGACAGCTTGCCGTAGGTCTCGAACTTGGTGACGCGGTAGTACACGTCGCCATTGCCCGGCGCGTAGGCGAAGCCCTTGTCGATCAGGGTCTGGATCATCTGGTGCATGCCGGCGATATGGCCGGTGGCACGCGGCTCGATGTCCGGGCGCAGCACGGAAAGGCGCGCCTCATCCTCGTGCATGGCGGCGATCATGCGTTCGACCAACGCTTCGAACGGCTCACCGTTCTCGTTGGCGCGCTTGATGATCTTGTCGTCGATGTCGGTGATGTTGCGCACGTAGGTCACGTCATAGCCACGCGCGCGCAGCCAGCGGGTGACCACGTCGAACGCCACCATCACACGGGCGTGGCCGATATGGCAGAAGTCGTACACGGTCATGCCGCACACGTACATGCGCACGCTGTTGCCTTCCAGCGGCTGGAAAACGTCCTTGGTCTTGCTCAGGGTGTTGTAGATGGAAAGCATCTTTAAATTTCCTCAAGAACGGCTTTCAAAGCAGCGAGCGAAGATCAGGCAAGGCGAAGCGGGGTGAGGAAGCGGAATGTACTGCAGTACATGAGCATTCCGAACCTCGCTTCAACACAGCATGATCGAGCGCAGCAATTTGACAGCCGTTATTGCCCCCAGGAGTCGCGCAGGGTGACTGTACGGTTGAACACCGGCTTGCCCGGTTGGGTGTCCTTCAGGTCGGCGACGAAGTAGCCCTCGCGCTCGAACTGGAAGCGCTCTTCCGGCGCGGCACCTGCCAGCGACGGCTCGGCGCGGCAACCAGTCAGCACCACCAGCGAATCCGGATTGATGTTGTCGAGAAAGCTGCCGCCCTCCTCGCTCTTCTCCGGGTTGGCGGAGCGGAACAGGCGGTCGTACAGGCGCACTTCGCACTCGACGCTCTCGGCGGCCGGCACCCAGTGGATCACACCCTTGACCTTGCGGCCCTCGGGGTTCTTGCCCAGGGTGTTCTCGTCGTAGGAGCAGCGCAGCTCGACGATATTGCCGGCGGCATCCTTCACAGCCTCGTCGGCGCGGATCACGTAGCTGCCACGCAGGCGCACTTCGCCACCGGGGATCAGGCGCTTGAAGCCATCCGGCGGGGTTTCTTCGAAGTCGCTGGCGTCGATGTAGATCTCGCGGCTGAACGGCAGCACGCGCACGCCCATGTCCTGCTTGGGGTGGCGCGGCAGTTCGAGGTTCTCGACCTTGCCTTCCGGGTAGTTGGTGATCACCACTTTCAGCGGCTTGAGCACGCACATGGCGCGCGCGGCGTTGGCGTCCAGGTCCTCGCGGATGGCGAATTCCAGCATACCGATATCGACCACGCCGCCGGCGCGGTTGACGCCGATCATGTCGCAGAAGGTGCGGATCGAGGCCGGGGTGTAGCCGCGGCGACGGTAGCCGGACAAGGTCGACATGCGCGGGTCGTCCCAGCCCTGCACATGGCCTTCATCGACCAGCTGCTTGAGCTTGCGCTTGCTGGTGACGGTGTAGTTCAGGTTGAGACGGGCGAATTCGTACTGGCGCGGCTGGGCCGGCACCGGCAGGTTGGCCAGGAACCACTCGTAGAGCGGGCGATGGTCCTCGAACTCCAGGGTGCAGATGGAGTGGGTGATGCCCTCGATGGCATCGGACTGGCCGTGGGTGAAGTCGTAGCTCGGGTAGATGCACCACTTGTCACCGGTCTGGTGGTGATGGGCGTGGCGGATGCGGTAGAGGATCGGGTCGCGCAGGTTGATGTTCGGCGAGGCCATATCGATCTTGGCGCGCAGCGAACGGGCGCCGTCCGGGAACTCGCCGGCCTTCATGCGCGCGAACAGGTCGAGGTTCTCTTCCACGGAGCGGTCGCGGAACGGGCTGTTCTTGCCCGGCTCGGTCAGGCTGCCGCGGTATTCGCGCATCTCGTCGGCGTTCAGGTCGCAGACGAAGGCCTTGCCGGCCTTGATCAGCTCGATGGCCCAGGCATGCAGCTGGTCGAAGTAGTTGGAGGCGTAGCGCTCCTCGCCGGCCCACTTGAAGCCCAGCCACTCGACATCGGCCTTGATCGCGTCGATGTATTCCTGGTCTTCCTTGGCCGGGTTGGTGTCGTCGAAACGCAGGTTGCACTCGCCACCGAATTCCTGGGCCAGGCCAAAGTTCAGGCAGATACTCTTGGCGTGGCCGATGTGCAGGTAGCCGTTGGGCTCCGGCGGGAAGCGGGTGATGATCTTGCTGTGCTTGCCGCTGTCCAGGTCGGCCTGGACGATGGGGCGCAGGAAATTCGCGGCTTTTTCGACGGTGGGCTTGCTCATGATGTCCTTAAGCTGAAGGGCGGCGACGGCCGAGACAGTAGGCCGGTCAAGACAAAGCCCGTATGATACCCAACCCGTCAACCCCCTGACAGCCGCAAAGCGACCGGGCGTGGCCTTTTGGCGCGAACGCGCCACCCTGCCCCCGCCGCCTTGCCCGAATTCGAGAGTGCTACTCCATGATCAAGCTGCATACCAACCACGGCGTCATCACCCTGGAACTGTTCGAAGACAAGGCCCCGGAAACCGCGGCCAACTTCAAGGAATACGTGAAGAGCGGCCACTACGACGGCACCGTGTTCCACCGCGTGATCAGCAACTTCATGATCCAGGGCGGCGGTTTCGAGCCGGGCATGAAGCAGAAGCCGACCCGCGCGCCGATCAAGAACGAGGCCAACAACGGCGTCTCCAACAAGGTCGGCACCATCGCCATGGCCCGCACCATGGACCCGCACTCGGCCTCCGCGCAATTCTTCATCAACGTCGCCGACAACGGCTTCCTCGACCACACCGCGCCGACCATGCAGGGCTGGGGCTACGCCGTGTTCGGCCAGGTGACCGAGGGCATGGACGTGGTCGAGAAGATCAAGGGCGTGGCCACCACCATGAAGTCCGGCCACCAGGACGTGCCGGTGGAAGACGTGGTGATCGAGAAGGCCGAAATCGTCGAGTGATTCGATGATCCTGCTGATCTCCGATCTGCACCTGGAAGAGCAACGCCCGGACATCACCCGGGCGTTTGTGCATTTCCTGCAGACCCGCGCCCGCCAGGCCGAGGCCCTGTACATCCTCGGCGACTTCTTCGAGGTGTGGGTCGGCGACGACGGCATGTCGCCCTTCCAGCACGACATCGCCCGCGCCCTGCGCTCACTGAGCGATGCCGGCACGCGCATCTACCTGATGCACGGCAACCGCGATTTCCTGATCGGCCGCGCCTTCTGCCGCGAGGCCGGCTGTACCCTGCTGAAAGACCCCAGCATCGTGCGCTTCAATGGCGAGCCGGTGCTGCTGATGCACGGCGACAGCCTCTGTACGCTGGATAAGGGCTATATGAAGCTGCGCCGCCTGCTGCGCAACCCGATCAGCCTGTTCATCCTGCGCCACCTGCCGCTGACCACCCGCCGCAAGCTGGCGCGCAAGCTGCGCAGCGAGAGCCGCGCGCAGACCCGCATGAAGGCCCGCGAGATCATCGACGTCACCCCCGACGAAGTACCGCGCATCATGGCTGAGTATGGCGTGCGCACCCTGATCCACGGCCATACCCATCGCCCCGCCGAACACCAGCTCGACGTGAACGGCCAGAGCGCCCGACGCATCGTCCTCGGCGACTGGGACCGCCAGGGCTGGGCCCTGCAGATCGACGAGCAGGGTTTGCACCAGGCCCCCTTCCCGCTCGCCTGAGCGACGAGAGACGCGCCACATACCGGCACGGTGCCACTTGACGCTCCCGCGGAGCCTGCGCAGCATGCGCGCACCTTTCCCGCAGTCAAGGATCGATCATGGAAATCCCCGCCACCCCCGCCCCCAAATCCCTGTTCAAGTACGTCGGCGTGCCCGTGCTGGTCGCCGCCATCGGTTTCATCGGCTTCAACGGCATTTTCTTCTACAACGAAGCCGGCTTCGCCACCCATGTGCGGACCATCTTCGGCGAAGAGAAGATCGTCGACGACGTCGGCTACGCCACCAAGTGGTTCGGCCGCGCCACGCCCTGGAAGAAGGCACTGAGCGTGCAGTCGGTGCTGATCGCCGGCAACGAGATCGACGACAGCAGCGACAACGACAGCCTGGGCGCCACCATCGAGGCCTTCCCCATCGTCTTCCTCGGCAACGTCGACGCCAAGGTCGAGTCCTCGGCGCGCTTTCGCCTGCCCGGCGGCGACCAGTTCCTGAAGATCGCCCAGGAGTACCGCAACCCGGAAAACTTCATCAAGACCGCGCTGGTGCCGGCCATCAAGGAAACCCTGCAGGCCACCGCCTCGCTGATGAGCGCCGACGACTACTACGCCGGCGCCCGCAGCGAGTTCGCCGCCGAGTTCGAGAACCAGCTCAACGACGGCCTGTACCTGATCAAGCGCAAGGAAGTGCGCGGCCCGCGCGGCCACCTGCCGAGCCAGACCGCGATCCTCCAGGCCGGCACCGAACAGGGCAACTTCGGCGACAACAACGCCAGCCAGTTCGTCACCGAGAAGGTGGTGGACGACAAGGGCATCCCGGTGCGCAAGCAGCAGCAGTTCCGCAAGTACGGCGTGGAAGTGGTCGAGGCGCGCATCACCAACGTCGACCCCAACCCGCAGTACAAGCAGCGCATGGTCAAGGTGCAGCAGGCCCTGGCCGAACTGGCCGTGGCCCGGCAGAACCGCCTGAAGGAAGAGGAAGAGAAGCTGCTGGTCACCGCTCGCGGCGAGAAGGAAGTCGAGGCCCGCCGCCAGGAAACCCTGCGCGACCAGATCGAACAGACCACCCAGGCCGAGACCGAGAAGCAGCTGGCCGTGATCAACGCCGAGCGCGAGAAGCAGCGCGCCGAGATCGAGAAGCAGACAGCCGAGCTGCTGCGTGACAAGGCGGCGATCACCGCCGATGCCACCAAGATCACCGCCGATGCCGAAGCCTACGCGCGCAAGGCGGTGATCGAGGCGGACGGCGCCCTGCAGCCCAAGCTCGATGCCCTGGTACAGATCAACAAGGTCTGGGCCGAGGCCGCCTCCCAGGCACCGGTGCCGGGCGTGATGATGGGCGGCGCCGGCAACGGCGCCAGTGCCAGCCGCCAGGACGAGATCGGCCAATTGATGGGCATTCTCGCCACCAAGGCCGCCCGCGACCTGTCGCTGGACATGAAGGTCAAGGAATAAGCGCCCGCCGCCTCAGCGAACGCCCCGCACCCGCGGGGCGTTTTATTTTGCGCGGATCAGGCCGAGAACAGCAGCGCCTTGAGCGCCGCATCGGGGTCGCTGTCGGCGAACTCCGGCGGATTGGCCAGGCGCTCGACAAAGCGCAGCGCCGGAGCCTCGCGGGCCATCTCGGCGATGAGGAAATCCGGCGTGATCGCCGGGTCGTTGCAGCAGGCCAGCACCCGCCCCGCCGGCGTCAGCAGCTCCGGCAGGCGGCGCATGATCCGGGCGTAGTCGCGGCTGAGAATGAAGCTGCCCTTCTGGAAGCTCGGCGGGTCGACGATGATCAGGTCGAAGGGGCCTTCGCGGCGCAGCTTGCCCCAGGAGTTGAACAGGTCGTGGCCGAGAAAGCTCACCCGCGAAAGCTCGTGGCCGTTCAGCCGGTGGTTGTCGCGGCCGCGGCTCAGGGCCGGGCGCGACATGTCCAGGTTGACCACCCGCGCGGCGCCGCCGGCGATGGCCGCCACGGAGAAACCGCAGGTGTAGGCGAACAGGTTGAGCACACCCTGCCCGGCCGCCTGCCGACGCACCCACTGGCGCCCCAGGCGCATGTCGAGGAACAGCCCGCTGTTCTGCTTGCGGCCCAGGTCGAGGCGGTAGCGCAGGCCGTCCTCGACGATCTCGCAGCCGTCGATGGCCTCGCCCTGCAGGTACTCGGTGGCGCTGTCGGCGCGGTAGCGATGCTGCAGCAGCAGGTGCCCGGCAGCGCTGCTGCGCCAGGCCGGCGAGGCGGCGAACTCGCGCAGCATCCGCTGCAGATCGGCCAGCTGCTGCGCCTGCGGCTCGCGGAACAGCGTCACCAGCAACACGCCCTGCAGCCAGTCGACGGTGAGCTGCTCCAGCCCCGGCCACTGCCGGCCACGCCCATGAAACAGGCGACGGGCCTCATGCGGCAAGTCGCCGAAGGCGACGCTCAGGTGCTGCTGCAGGGTAGCGATGGCGGCGGGAGTCATGGTGTTCGTGGCTGGCGGCTGGGCGCCGCATTCTATGCCAGGCGCCTGGCAATCGCGGGCAAAAAAACGGCCCATCACCAGCAGGTGTGGGCCGTAAAGCACTAACGGGTCGTGCGTGGTGCCCGGCGGCGCCCGATGAGGGATGGGCGCTGCGGGGCTGAACGCGCGACTGGACGACCGGCCAGCCGCGCGGGGGGGTAGCTGCCCTTAGATATGGGCGTCCTGGTATTCCTTCTCGGCTTCGTCGAAACGCTTGTGCATGGCGCTGGACGGAGCATTGCCGATGCGGCTGAAGATGACGATGGCGAGGGTGGCCAGGATGAAGCCCGGGATGATTTCGTACAGACCCAGACCGATCCAGTTCTTCCACACCACCACGGTGACGGCACCGACGATCATGCCGGCCAGGGCACCGTTGCGGGTCATGCCCTTCCACAGCACGGAGAGGATCACCACCGGACCGAAGGCGGCACCGAAGCCTGCCCAGGCGTAGGACACCAGGCCCAGCACGCGGTTTTCCGGGTTGGAAGCCAGCAGGATGGCGATCACCGCGACCAGCAGCACCATGGCGCGACCGACCCAGACCAGCTCGCTCTGGCTGGCGCCCTTGCGCAGGAAGGCCTTGTAGAAGTCCTCGGTCAGGGCGCTGGAGCAGACCAGCAGCTGGCAGCTGAGGGTGGACATCACCGCGGCCAGGATGGCGGACAGCAGGATGCCGGCGATCCACGGGTTGAACAGGATCTTCGACAGTTCGATGAACACGCGCTCCGGGTTCTCGCTGACCGGGCCGGCCAGTGCCGGGTTGGCCTGGAAGTAGGCGATACCGAAGAAGCCGACGGCCACGGCGCCGCCCAGGCAGAGGATCATCCAGGTCATGGAGATGCGACGGGCAGCCGGGATCGACTTGACCGAGTCGGCGGCCATGAAGCGCGCCAGGATGTGCGGCTGGCCGAAATAGCCCAGGCCCCAGGCCATCAGCGAGATCACGCCGACGAAGGTGGCGCCCTTGAGCATGTCGAAGTTGGTGGCGTCCTTCAGCTCGATGGCGGCGAAGGTGGTGTCCATGCCGCCGGTGGCGATCATCACCATCACCGGAGTGAGGATCAGGGCGAAGATCATCAGGGTGGCCTGCACGGTGTCGGTCCAGCTCACCGCCAGGAAGCCACCGATGAAGGTGTAGGCGATGGTGGCGGCGGCGCCGGCCCACAGGGCGGTCTCGTAGCTCATGCCGAAGGTACTTTCGAACAGGCGGGCACCGGCGACCACGCCGGAGGCGCAGTAGATGGTGAAGAACACCAGGATCACCAGCGCCGAGAAGATGCGCAGGATGCGGCTGTTGTCCTCGAAGCGGTTGGTGAAGTAGTCCGGCAGGGTCAGGGCGTTGCCGTTGTGCTCGGTCTGCACGCGCAGACGGCCGGCGACGAACAGCCAGTTGAGGTAGGCACCGACGATCAGGCCGATGGCGATCCAGCTCTCGGAGATACCGGCGACGAAGATGGCGCCCGGCAGGCCCATCAGCAGCCAGCCGCTCATGTCGGAAGCGCCGGCCGACAGCGCGGTGACGAAGCTGCCGATGCTGCGGCCACCGAGAATGTAGTCGGACAGGTTCTTGGTACGCAGGTAGGCGATGAGACCGATCAGCACCATCGCGGCGATATACACCACGAACGTGATCAGCATGGGGGTACTGGCTGTCATGGGAGGATGCCCTCTCGCTTGTTGTTATGGCCGCAGTGTTGACCGCGACGGGGTTGGCAAATGCGCCCGCTTGTGGCGGGAGCCTGAAGGCCAGGGTCGTGCGGCCCTGACTTGGAAGACTGACGCCCGCTGCCGGCGCCGCATCACGCCGCTTCCCTCCCGGAAGCGACAGCGGAGCACAGGCGCAATCCCACGGATTCGGGGGGCCGCAGCGGTGCTCCGTTCTTTCGGTGTAGCCCAGCCCCGAGGCAGCGCAAGCGCAGGCCCCGAATGCGGGATGCAGGACTCTAGTGACAGGGGGATGACCGCTTCTTGCGAAAGACTCCGGAGTTTTTGCAAAAAACTCCGGAAGCGGGAACTTTCCGCCGCGACCAGTGACGCCGCGGCAGCGCCAACCTCAGCGCAGCAGACTGTCGATGGAGCAGGCGTAGCCTTTCATCTTCGGTTGCCGCGTGGCGCTGAAGCGCCGGAAATCCAGACCGATCTCGGGGCGCTGCAGGCGATTCAGCAGCCTGCGCGCCTCCTGACCATCGACCAGCCGCAGCAGATGCGCCATCTGCTCCAGACCACCGCGCTCGGCGAAATCCAGCCCACGCGAGTGATCATGCAGCATCACCATGGCACAGCCACCGAGGATGAAGTGCCCGGTGGCCAACACGCTGAAGCTCTCGTCGACACGCGCCTGCAGGGCACGCGGGGAGTTGTTCAGGGCCGTGTAACGCAGCTGGCGCCCCTGTTCCTTGGCCGCGCGCATTACACCGAAGGCCATCTCGTCATTGGTCGACCAGACCAGCTCGACTTCCGGGTAGCGCGGCAGCAGCGCCTGTGCCTGTTCGTAGGCACGCTCCTCTTTCCACTCGCCGTACAGCAGCTGGCGCAGGCGCATCTGCGGGTGCTCGGCCAGCGCGCGGTGCAGGCCCTGTTCGCGCAGGGTGGCCGAGGGCGTGTTCTTCACCCCGGAGAACGCCACCAGGTCGGCACCACTCCTAGGTGCCAGGGCGATCAGCGCCTTGGCCATCAGGTAGCCGGCTTCCTCGTCATTCGGCACCAGGCTGCCGATCCAGTTGGCGTACTTGCCACGAGGGCCGCCGGCCAGCGCCTGCTGCTCCGGTGTCAGGGTGCTGTGCAGGGCGAACAGGCGTACCCCGCTGTCCGCGAACAGGCGCAGCAGTTCGGGGCCGACATACTGCTCGTTGACGAATACCAGGTAGTCGGGCTTGCGCGGACGCTGCAGTATCTGGTGGGCATGCCGCAGGATGTTGTTCGCATCGCGTTCGCCATACAGCACCTCCAGCTGCATGCCCAGATCGCCTGCAGCATCCTGCATATATTGGGAGTAGCTGACCCAGAAGCGCTCGTGAGAGAAACCGGGGTTGAGAAACAGCACGGAGGAAGCATGCGCCAGGCCGGAAAACAACGCCAAGGCGAGGATGCAGAGAACACGCGGGAACACGATGATGAATCCGAATTCAGTAAAGGCGCGGCGCATTATACAGAGGATGGCCTGGCACACTGCCATCAACCGATGCCTTTGAGGATTAAAAGCCAGCGCCGGTCACTCGCCGCTGGCTCGCAGCAACCCCGAACGCCCTACTGCTGACTGACCCAGAACACCGCCGTGCTCACGGCAATCAGGATCAGGGCGAAGATCGCCCAGGCGTCGACGACGCTGTCCTTGTCATCCGAACTGGAATGCTCACTCATGCTGCCCCCTTTGTTGTGGTTATGGGTGGTTCGCCAAGGTAGTTAAGACCAGAGCGTCCCCCGTCACAAGCGGCGAGCCTTTATCACTTTTAGTGAAGTGCATATATATAAACATCACTTTTGCACATATTAATGAACTGCTATCTTCGCCCAGCTCCACCAGAGAGCGCGTTGCCGTGCGCCAAACATGCCTTTCCAGCCTGACTAAGCAGTAGCCTGAACCACAGGACGAATATGTACGTATACGACGAATACGATCAGCGGATCGTCGAGGACCGCGTCAAGCAGTTCCGCGACCAGACCCGCCGCTACCTGGCCGGCGAACTCTCCGGCGAGGAGTTCCGCCCCCTGCGCCTGCAGAACGGCCTCTACATCCAGCGCTACGCGCCTATGCTGCGCGTCGCCGTGCCCTACGGCCTGATGTCGTCCCGGCAGGTGCGCATGATGGCCAAGATCGCTCGCGACTACGACAAGGGCTATGCGCACATCAGCACCCGACAGAACGTGCAGTTCAACTGGCCGGAGCTGGAAGACGTGCCGGAGATCCTCGCCGAGCTGGCCACCGTGCAGATGCACGCGATCCAGACCAGCGGCAACTGCATCCGCAACACCACCACCGACCAGTTCGCCGGCGTGGCCAAGGACGAGATCGTCGACCCGCGCCCCTGGTGCGAGATCATCCGCCAGTGGTCGACCTTCCACCCCGAGTTCACCCACCTGCCGCGCAAGTTCAAGATCGCCGTCAACGGCGCCGTGAGCGACCGCGCCGCCATCGAGGTGCACGACATCGGCCTGGAAGCGGTGAAGAACGCGGCCGGCGAGCTGGGCTTCCGCGTCTCGGTCGGCGGCGGCCTGGGCCGTACCCCGATCGTCGGCAGCTTCATCAAGGAATTCCTGCCCTGGCAGCACCTGCTGGGCTATCTCGACGCCATTCTGCGCGTGTACAACCGCTACGGCCGTCGCGACAACAAGTACAAGGCGCGCATCAAGATCCTGGTCAAGGCGCTGACCCCGGAAGTCTTCGCCGAGAAGGTCGAGGCCGAGTTCGCCCACCTCAAGGATGGCCCGACCACCCTGACCGAAGCCGAAGTGGCGCGTGTCTCCGCCCACTTCGTCGACCCGGCGTACAAGGCCCTGAGCGACCAGGACGCTGAACTGGCCGCCCTCGACGCCCAGCACCCGGGCTTCGCCCGCTGGCGCCAGCGCAACACCTTCGCCCACAAGCAGCCGGGCTATGTCGCCGTGACCCTGTCGCTCAAGCCCACCGGCACCGCCCCGGGCGACGTCACCGACAAGCAGCTGGACGCCATCGCCGACCTGGCCGACCGCTACAGCTTCGGCGAGGTGCGCAACAGCCACAACCAGAACATCATCCTCGCCGACGTCGAGCAACAGCAGCTGTTCACCCTCTGGGGCGAGCTGCGCGAACAGGGCTTCGCCACGCCCAACGTGGGCCTGCTGACCGACATTATCTGCTGCCCGGGCGGCGACTTCTGCTCCCTGGCCAACGCCAAGTCGATCCCGGTCGCCGAAGCCATCCAGCGCCGCTTCGACGATCTGGACTACCTGTTCGACATCGGCGACATCGACCTCAACATCTCCGGCTGCATGAACGCCTGCGGTCACCACCACGTCGGCCACATCGGCATCCTCGGCGTGGACAAGAAGGGCCAGGAGTTCTACCAGGTGTCCCTCGGTGGCAGCGCCGGCCGCGAAGCCAGCCTGGCCCAGATCCTCGGCCCGTCCTTTGCCCAGGAGGAAATGGCCGACGTGATCGACAAGCTGATCAAGGTCTACGTCGAGCAGCGCACCGAGGAGGAAAATTTCCTCGACACCTTCCGCCGTATCGGAATCGACCCGTTCAAGGAGCGCGTCTATGCAGCGAATCATTAAGAACGGCCAGGTGCTAGACGAGACCTGGCACCTGCTGCCGGCGGACGCCACCCTCGACAGCATCAGCAACAGCGACGACCTGATCGTGCCGCTGGCCCTGTGGCGCGAGCATGCGCATGCCCTGAAGGCCCGCGACGGCGGCCTGGGCGTGTGGCTGGAAGCCGGCGAGGAGATCGAGGAGATCGCCGACCAGCTGGACAACTTCCAGGTGATCGCCCTGAACTTCCCCGCCTTCACCGACGGCCGCCACTGCTCGACCGCCTACCTGCTGCGCAACCGCTACGGCTACAAGGGCGAGGTGCGCGCCATCGGCGACGTACTGCGCGACCAGCTGTTCTCCTACAAGCGGGTCGGCTTCGACGCCTTCGCCCTGCGTGCGGACAAGGACCCCTACGACGCGCTCAAGGCCTTCGAAGAGTTCTCCGAGGTCTACCAGGCCTCCACCGATCAGCCGCTGCCGCTGTTCCGCCGCCGCGCCTGATGGTTCGGCCGCATGAGAAAGCCCCGCACTGCGGGGCTTTTTCGTTTGTGGACATAGCCCGGATATAACCCGGGAGCGGAGTCGCCTGCCTCCCGGATTACATCCGGGCTACATGTGCGGCTACTGTGGCGCCCGCACCGAGTCCCAGGCCACCTGCGCCAGCAGCTCGCGGCAGTCGGCCAGCTGGGTCTGGGTCCGCCCGGCCAGCCAGTTGCGCGCGAAGTCATGGGCCGGACCGATGATCACCGAGGCGAAGCAGTCGGCCGGCATGACCTTGAACAGGCCCTGCGCGCGATAGCCGGCCAAGGCCTCGAAGATGCGCTGGAAGTGCACGCGGTTGGCTTCGCGCAGCTCCTCGCCCAGCTCGCTGGCCTCGACCCGGCCACGACTGTGCAAGATGAAGCGCGCCCAGTCCGGGTTGGCCGCCACCCAGTCGATATAGCTGGTCACCAGCAGCTTGACGCAGGCTTCGGCGCTGTCGGCCCTGGCAAAGCCGGCCTCCAGCAACGCCGCGTACTCGCCGGTGCCGGCCAGATAGAGCGCGCCGAGGATCCGCTCCTTGTTGCCGAAGTGGTGGTAGAGACTGCCGATACTGGCGCCGGAGCGGTCGCGGATCATCTCGATGGTGGTCGCGTCGACCCCGTATTCGGTGAAGCAGGCCAGGGCGGCCTGGAGGATTTCGTCCTTGCGGGAACGGCGGGCCATGGGGCCTCCGATAAGATTAGAATAATTTTCTAGAATTTAATTCTGATATTCGTATACTGCCTGGGCGCGCACTTCTCTTCAATGCCACTGTTTTCTGGAGCCCCCATGAGTCAGATGATGCAGATGTACCAGCAGGTCGGTCCCGCCCAGTTCAGCACCATGATCGGCCAGGTCGCCCCCTACTTCGCCAGCATCGCCCCGCAGTTCGTCGAGCTGCGCCCGGGCTACGCCGAAGTGACCTTCCCCAAGCGCCGCGAGGTGCTCAACCACCTCGGCACCGTGCACGCCATCGCCCTGTGCAACGCCGCAGAGCTGGCCGCCGGCACCATGACCGACGCCTCCATCCCGGCCGGCTACCGCTGGATTCCGCGCGGCATGACGGTGGAATACCTGGCCAAGGCCAAGGGCGACGTGCGCGCCGTGGCCGACGGCAGCGCCATCGACTGGAGCCAGACCGGTGACCTGAAGGTGCCGGTGGTGGCCTACGTCGAGGACACCCCGGTGTTCCGCGCCGAGATCACCATGTACGTCAGCCAGGCGTGAAACGAAAAGGCCCGGCATGTGCCGGGCCCTTTTCTCCCTCTCGACGTTTCAGCCGAGATTGACCAGCACCCGCCCGACCATCTGGCCGGCGAGGATCTGCTCGATGGCCTTGGGCAGCTGCTCTAGGCTCAGCTCCTCGGCCAGGCTCTCCAGATTGTTCAGCTTCCACTGCAGGGACAGCTTGTCCCACATGGAGGCCTTGACCACCAGCGGCAGCTCCACCGAATCCACCCCCAGCAGGTTGACCCCGCGCAGGATGAACGGGGCGACGTTGCCCTTGAAGCCCATGCCGGCGGTCAGGCCGCAGCAGGCGGCGCTGGCACCGTAGCGCAGCGACTTGACCACATTGAACAGGATCTCGCCGCCGACGGTATCCACCGCACCGGCCCAGCGCTCCTTGAGCATGGCTCTGTCGCTGCCTTCCTGCAGTTCCTCGCGCGGCACTATCTGCTGCGCGCCGAGCTGGCGCAGGAACTCGCCCTGCCCGGCCTTGCCGGTGGAGGCCGCGACGTTGTAGCCGAGGCGCGCCAGCAGGGCCACGGCGATCGAGCCAACACCACCGGTGGCGCCGGTGACCAGCACCGGGCCGGCGGCCGGGGTCAGCCCGGCCTGCTCCAGCTTGTCCACGCACAGCGCGGCGGTCAGGCCGGCGGTGCCGAGCAGCATGGCCTCGCGCAGCGACAGGCCCTTGGGTCGCTTGATCACCCAGGCGGCCGGCACGCGGATGTACTGGCCGAAGCCGCCGGCGGTATTCATGCCCAGGTCGTAGCCAGTGACTATCACCTCGTCGCCGGCAGCGAACTCGCCAGCCGAGGACTCCGCCACCACGCCGGCGGCGTCGATGCCCGGGGTATGCGGGTAGGCCTTGGTCACGCCGCGATTGCCGCTGGCGGACAGGGCGTCCTTGTAGTTGAGCGAGGAGTACTGTACGCGGATCAGCACCTCGCCGGCGGGCAGATCGGCAACGGCACGCTCGACCACACGGGGCACGAAGGTGCCGTTCTCCTCGCTGACCAGCAGAGCCTTGAAGGTGGTCATGACTTACTCCTACCAGAAACGTTGTTGATTGAAGCGGCTCCACCAGTTCAACAGCAGGCGGTCCAGCGTGACGCTGGCGGCCAGGCCGAAGCGCTCCGGCAGGCTCTTCTTCTCGGCGAAATGCAGGTGGAACAGTTCGGCCTCGCGAGCACGCTCGGCAAGGTACTCGTCGCTGGTCTTGAGCTCGTCGACCAGGTGCTTGTTCAGTGCAGAGACGCCCAGCCAGACTTCGCCCGTGGCAATTTCGTCGATATTCAGCTGCGGCCGGTAGCGGGCCACGAAGTTCTTGAACAGCTCGTGGGTGGTGTCCAGGTCTTCCTGGAACTTCTCGCGGCCCTTCTCGGTGTTCTCACCCAGTACGGTGAGCGTACGCTTGTACTCGCCGGCGGTGAGCATCTCCACATCGATGTCGTGCTTCTTCAGCAGGCGATGGATGTTCGGCAGCTGCGCCACCACACCGATGGAGCCGAGGATGGCGAAGGGCGCGGAGAGCACCTTGTCGCCGATGCAGGCCATCATGTAGCCGCCACTGGCCGCCACCTTGTCCACGCACACGGTCAGCGGCACGCCGGCCTGGCGGATACGCGCCAGTTGCGAGGCGGCCAGGCCGTAGCCATGCACCAGGCCGCCGCCGCTCTCCAGGCGCAGCACCACCTCGTCCTGGGCCGTGGCCATGGACAGCAGTGCGGTGATCTCGTGGCGCAGGCTGTCGGTGGCCGTGGCCTTGATGTCGCCATCGAAATCGAGCACGAACACCCGCGGCTTGCTCAGCCCTTCCTTGCTTTCCTTTTTCTCCTGCTTGGCCTGTTTGGCCTCGGCCTTGCGCTGGGCCTTGAGCTGCGCCCGGTCCAGCAACTCGTGCTCCAGCCGCTCGCGCAGGGCCTTGTAGAAGTCGTTGAGCTTGTGTACCTGCAGCTGGCCGCTACCTTTGCCTCGGCCCTTGCCGCGCAACGCAGCGATGGTCAGCAGCACCGCGATGACGGCGATCACCACGGTCAGGGTGCGGAGCAGGAAGTCCGCGTAATCCAACAGAAACTCCACAGGTTCCCCCTCGTCTATTCTGTCGCGGGTGCCGATCCGGGCTCCCGCTCGTTGCCCAGCATACCGGCGCCAGAGCCTGTCGGCCAACCGCGGCAAGCCGTGCGTCGGCCATCCCGAGCATTTCAAACAAGCGTATGTTTTTTCGTTGACAGGCGCCCAGCTCTGCCAATACCCTCGCGAGAATTCAACCCGCCGGGATATTTGCGGACGTGGGCAGCATCTACCTGATTCGACATGGCCAGGCCTCCTTCGGCGCCGATGACTACGACGTGCTCTCGCCGCTCGGGGTGCGCCAGGCCGAAGTACTGGGCGATCACCTGGCGCAGCTCGGCATCGGACTGGATCGTTGCCTGAGCGGCAGTCTGCGCCGCCAGCAGCATACTGCCACCTCTGCCCTGCAACGCTGCGTAGCCGCCGGCATGAACGCGCCGGAACTGGAGATCGATCCGGCCTTCAACGAGTTCGACGCCGAGGCGGTGATCCGCAACCTGCTGCCGGCCATACTGCCGGACGAGCCGGATGCGCTGACCATCCTGCGCAACCCGAAGGATAATCGCGCCGCCTTCCAGCACCTGTTCGCCCGCATCATCCGCCGCTGGGTCAGCGGCGCATACGACGAACCGGGCCACGAGACCTGGCAGGGCTTCGTCGATACCGTCGGCGACGGCCTGCAGCGCCTGCTGGCACGTGCAGAGCGCGGCCAGAACATCGCCGTGTTCACCTCCGGCGGCACCATCACCGCCCTGCTCCACCTGCTGACCGGCGTACCGGCGGAGCGAGCCTTCGAGCTCAACTGGCAGATCGTCAATACTTCGCTGTCGCGCCTGCAGTTCCGCGGCAACGAGGCAACCCTGGCTTCCTTCAACAGCCGTGTGCACCTGGAGCTGTTGAAGACCCCGGAACTCATCACCTATCGCTGAGTACCGGCCCACAGCGGCCCGCAAGGCCGCCAGCAACCCTTGATAACAAAGGATAGAAACCATGAGCTCCGTTGCCGACACCATCAACAGCATGAAGTCCAAGTTCAACGCCAGCGCCGCCGCCGGCCTGGACCTGGTGTTCCAGTTCAACATCGAAGACGGCGACAACTACGCGCTGATCGTCAAGGACGGCACCTGCGACGTGCAACAGGGCGACAACCCGAACGCCAACGTCACCCTGATCATGGACAGCGCCACCCTGGCCGGCATCGCCAGCGGCGAAACCGACGGCATGCAGGCCTTCATGGGCGGCAAGCTGCGCGCCGAAGGCGACATGATGCTGGCCATGAAGCTGGCCGAACTGTTCCCGGTATAAGCCTCAGGGCACAGGCCGCGACACAGGAAAACCGGGGTCTTCGGGCCCCGGTTTTTTTTCGCCCGCAAGCAGCCGCACAGGCAATCAGGTGGCTTGATCGAAGGCCAACACGCAAATCTATAACGCTGTGCTTTGCTTAAGGGCAACATTAGATTAGCCAATGATTAGTGGCACCCATCATCAGCAGAAGGGATAAGCATGACGCTGACAGACCAGTCCACCGGCATCCGCGAAGGCGAAGAACTCGATGCCGCGCAGATCGACCCGTACCTGAAGGCGCACATCCCCGGTCTGACCGGCACGCCGCGCATCAGCCAGTTCCCCGGCGGTGCCTCCAACCTGACCTACCTACTGGAATACCCCGAGCAGGAGTTCGTCCTGCGCCGCCCGCCCTTCGGCCACAAGGCCAAGTCAGCCCACGACATGGGCCGCGAGTACCGCATCCTCAACCAGCTCAACGCCGGTTTCCCCTACTGCCCCAAGGCCTATGTGCACTGCACCGACGAGTCGGTGATCGGCGCCGAGTTCTACGTGATGCAGCGGGTCAAGGGCATCATCCTGCGCAGCGACATGCCCGCCGAGCTGAACTTCAGCGCCGAGCAGACCAACGCCCTGTGCAAGAGCTTCATCGACAAGCTGGTCGACCTGCACAACGTCGACTACCAGGCCTGCGGCCTGGCCGACCTGGGCAAGCCGGAAGGCTACGTGAAGCGCCAGATCGAAGGCTGGAGCGACCGCTACGAGAAGGCCCTGACTCCTGATGCCCCGGCCTGGGAACAGGTCAAGGCCTGGCTGCGCGACAAGATGCCGGCCGACCACCACAAGCCGGGCATCGTGCACAACGACTACCGCTTCGACAACGTGATCCTCGACCCGGCCAACCCGATGCAGATCATCGGCGTGCTGGACTGGGAGCTGACCACCATCGGCGACCCGCTGATGGACCTGGGCAACACCCTCGCCTACTGGATCGAGGCGAACGACCCGCCGCCCGTGCAGCTGATGCGCCGCCAGCCGAGCAACGCGCCGGGCATGCTGACCCGCCAGCAGTTCGTCGACTACTACGCCGAGCGTGCCGGCATCCAGATCGACAACTTCGACTTCTACTACGTGTACGGCCTGTTCCGCCTGGCCGGCATCGTCCAGCAGATCTACTACCGCTTCTTCCATGGCCAGACCAAGGACAAGCGCTTCGCCCAGTTCATCATGATGAACAAGCTGCTGGAACAGATGGCCCTGCAGGTCATCGGCAAATCCACCCTCTAACCCGGCCCAGACAAGGTAACCAGAATGTCCAAGACCCACCTGTTCGACCTCGACGGCAAGATCGCTTTCGTCTCCGGCGCCAGCCGCGGCATCGGCGAGGCCATCGCCAAGCTGCTGGCCCAGCAGGGCGCCCACGTGATCGTCTCGAGCCGCAAGATCGACGATTGCCAGAAGGTCGCCGACGCCATCGTCGCCGACGGCGGCAAGGCCACCGCCATCGCCTGCCACATCGGCGAGATGGAGCAGATCCAGAACGTCTTCGCCTTCATCCGCGAGCAGTTCGGCCGCCTCGACATCTTGGTCAACAACGCCGCCACCAACCCGCAGTTCTGCAACGTGCTGGACACCGACCTGGGCGCTTTCCAGAAGACCGTCGACGTCAACATCCGCGGCTACTACTTCATGTCCATCGAAGGCGGCAAGCTGATGAAGGCCAACGGCGGCGGCTCGATCATCAACGTCGCCTCGATCAACGGCGTCTCGCCGGGCGAGTTCCAGGGCATCTACTCGGTGACCAAGGCCGCGGTGATCAGCATGACCAAGGTGTTCGCCAAGGAGTGCGCGCAGTTCGGCATCCGCTGCAACGCCCTGCTGCCGGGCCTGACCGACACCAAGTTCGCCTCGGCCCTGACCAAGAACGACGCCATCCTCAACATGGCCCTGCAGCGCATCCCGCTCAAGCGCGTGGCCGCCCCGAGCGAGATGGCCGGCGCTGTGCTGTACCTGGCCAGCGAGGCGTCCAGCTACACCACTGGCGTGGCGCTGAACGTGGACGGCGGCTTCCTCTCCTGAGGCACAGCGACCTCTTCAAGGGCCGGGCACTTCGCCCGGCCTTTTGTTTTGCGCGGCGAACGCCCGCTGCGCCTCGCGCAGGGTGGCGAAATGCAGCACCTGCGGCAGTGCCTGGATGCCGCGCGCCTCGCGCCAGCGCTGCCACTCGGAACGGCGACCGGCCATCACCGGGGTCACCCCTCGCGCCGTCATCTCCTCCACCAACTCGCGCAGCACCAGCAACCCGGTGGCATCGACATCGGTCACCGGCAGCATGTCCAGGACGAACCAGCGCAGCCCGGGCCCGGCCTGGTCCAGCGCCTGGCGCACCGCACGGCGGAAGAACTGGGCATTGAAGAACACCAGCGGCGCATTGAAGCGCAGCAGCAGGATGCCCGGCTCGCGCTCGCCGGCCGCATGCCGCTGCAGCGCATGGAAACCGCGCATGCCCTCCACCCTGCCCAGCTCCTCCACCAGCGGACGCGAAGTCGAGCGCACGAAGCGCAGCAACGCCAGCACCACCACCAGCAGGATCGCCTGGATCGCCCCGACCGCCACCACGCCGACCGTGGCCAGCAGACACAGCGCCAGCTCGCCCCGGGAGATGCGATAGAGCTGGGCGAGGAAGCGCAGGTTGACCAGCGACAGGGCGCCGAACACCAGCACCACGCCAAGCGCCGCCACCGGCACATAGGCCAGCGGTGCGGTGAAGAACAGCAGCACCAGGGCGATGGCCAGGGCCGCGATCACGCTGGTCAGCTGGCTGCGCCCACCACTGCTGTCGGCCACCGCCGTGCGCGAGTCGGCGCCACTGATGGCAAAGCCCTGGGAGAAGGACGAGGCCATGTTGGCCAGGCCCAGGGCGACAAACTCGCGGTCGGTGTCGATGCTGTAGCGGCTCTTCTCGGCGAAGCTCTGCGCGGTCAGCATCATGCTGGAAAAGCTCACCAGGGCCAGGCCGGCGGCATCGGCCAGCAGGGTCGGCAACAATTGGGGAGAAAAGCTCGGCACATGCAGCGGCGGCAACCCGGCGGGGATCAGCCCTATGGTGGCCACACCCTGCGCCCCCAGGCCGAGCACCGCAGTGGCCACGGCGGCGAGGGTCATGGCGATCAGCGCCGCCGGCAACTTGGCCAGATAGCGCTTGGACAGGAGCATCGCCAGCACGCTCAGGGCACTCAGGGTCAGGGTCGGCCCGTGCCAGTCGGCGTAACGGGTGAAGAACTCGGCAAGCCTCGGCACTATGCCGCTGGCCTGCTGGGTGAAGCCGGCGATCTTGCCGAGCTGGCCGAGCAGGATGCTCAGCGCCACGCCATTGAGGAAGCCGACCAGGATCGGCCGCGACAGGAACTCGGCCAGCGCCCCCAGGCGCATCAACCCGGCAGCGATGCAGAACAGCCCGGTGAAGAAGGTCAGGGTCAGCGACAGCGACAGGTAGAGCGCCTCATCCCCCGCCGCCAGCGGCGCCACGGCGGCGGCGAGCAGCGCGCAGGTCGCCGCATCCGGCCCGACCACCAGCTGGCGCGAAGTACCGAACAGGGCGTAGACCAACATCGGCAGGATGCAGGCATAGAGTCCGGTGACCGGATGAAAGCCCGCCAGCTCGGCATAAGCCACCGCCACCGGCAGGGCCACCGCGGCCACCGACAGCCCGGCGCGCAGGTCATCCTTGAGATAGTCGCGGCGATACTGCAGCAGCGCAGCGAGGCCCGGCGCCACTCGCGCCAGGCGGGTATGGTGGCGATGCGACTGCGACATGCGGCCTCCCCTGGCCGGCGGAATATGCCTGCAGCCTAGTCGCTCGGCGCGGCCCTCACCAATCCTTGAGCGCCTGCTCGGCGGCCTGGTTCAGCGGCTTGGCCAACAGGCCAGTGGGGCTGAGGCTGACCGCGAACATCGCGCCGTCAGCGATCGGCAGGTAGGTGACCCGCGCGGCCTGCGGCTCGAACAGGAACAAGTCACGCTGGCCCAGGCGCAGCCAGCGCCACAGGTCGATGCCATAGGGGCTCTGCGCCAGCTGTACCTGGGCATGGCGGGCATTCTGCTGCTGCTCGATGGCGAGGAAGCGTCCGGACAGCTTCTCCAGCCGGTAGCCGGGCTCCAGGCCGATCAGCGCGGCCAGGCCCTTCCAGCCCAGCAGGCGGGCATCCAGCTGCCACAGATCGCCCTCCAGCAGCACCTCACGCTCCTCCCCGCCTTCCAGCAGGTTGACCCGGTAGCGCTGCGGGCCGTCGGCAACGAAGCTCAGGGTCACCAGCGGCTTGTCCTGCACCTGTGCGTCGTAGCTGCGCAGGTCGTAGGCGACCACGCCGACCAGCAGCGCCAGGGCGAGAAAGGCCAGGCCGACGGTGCCGCGCAGCCAGGCGAGGAACCAGTTGGGGGAGAACAGGATGCGGGCGGCGATGAACAGCGCCAGCAAGGCCAGCAGACCGGTGAACCAGGCCAGGCCGTCATGCTGCATGGGAGCGATTCCTTCTGCGAATTTTTGCCGGCATTATGCGGAGCAGCCGCGCAGGGAACCAGCAACAGCCCCGCACAATTGAACCCACTTCGAGTTTTTTATGCCCTTTCCCTTCGAGCTGGGTGTCGACCCGCTCACCCTGCTGATCCTCGCCCTCGTCGCCTTCACCGCCGGCTTCATCGATGCCATCGCCGGCGGCGGCGGCCTGCTGACCATCCCCGCCCTGCTCACCGCCGGCCTGCCGCCGCACCTGGTGCTCGGCACCAACAAGCTGTGCGCTACCTTCGGCTCGGCCACCGCCAGCTACACCTTCTACCGGCGCAAACTGTTCCACCCGCGCCAGTGGTGCAATGCGCTGCTCGCCACGGCTGTCGGCGCGGCCATCGGCGCCATCATCGCCCACTGGCTGCCGGCCGCCTGGCTCAACCAGATGCTGCCGGCCGTGGTGTTCGGCTGCGGCCTCTACCTGCTGTTCGGCAAGACGCCGGAAACCCATGGCCAGCAGGACGCCCCGGTGGCCCAAGGGCGACAGTGGCCGCAGGGTTTCGGCCTGGGCTTCTACGATGGCGTGGCCGGCCCCGGCACCGGCGCCTTCTGGACGGTCAGCACCCTGCTGCTCTACCCCATGGACCTGGTACGCGCCAGCGGCGTGGCGCGCAGCATGAACTTCGTCAGCAACGCCATGGCGCTGACGGTGTTCATCATCGCCGGCCAGGTGGCCTGGTTGCTCGGCATCGCCATGGGCCTGGCGCTGATGGCCGGCGCCTTCCTCGGTGCACGCACGGCGATCCGTGGCGGCTCGAAGTTCATCCGCCCGGTGTTCATCCTGGTGGTACTGGCCCTGACCGCGCGCCTGGCCTGGCAGCACTGGTTCTGACAGGGAGTTTCGCCATGGGACTCGGCAACAGCACTCCGATCCTGCGCATCTTCGACGAGGCCAAGGCCCGGGAGTTCTACCTGGACTACCTGGGGTTCCGGATCGACTGGGAGCACCGTTTCGCGCCCGGCATGCCGCTGTATCTGCAGGTGTCGCGCGTTGACTGCGTGCTGCACCTTTCCGAACACCACGGCGACGCCTAGCCCGGCGTGGCGATGCGCATCGGCACGGACAACCTGGACGAACTGCACCGCGAGCTGGAGCAGAAGCACTACGGCTATGCGCACCCGGGAATCGAGGCCATGCCCTGGGGCGGCCGCGACATGAGCCTGCGCGATCCCTTCGGCAATCGCCTGACCTTCACCGACGCCGTCGGCTGAGCTCAGCGCAGCAGCTCGGGCTCCGGCTGGCCGAGGCGGCGCGCCACATAAAGGTCGATCAGGTAGCGGGCGATCGAGCGCGACATCGGCAGCGGCGGCAGCCGGTCGATGGGGAACCAGCGCGCGTCCTCGATCTCGTCGGCCTGCGGCACTATCTCGCCACTGACGTACTCGGCATGGAAGCCGAGCATCAGCGAATGCGGGAAGGGCCAGCCCTGGCTGCCCAGGTACTGCAGGCGGCCGACCTCGATGCCGACCTCCTCGCGCACCTCGCGGACCACGCACTCCTCCGCCGACTCGCCGGGCTCGACGAAGCCGGCCAGGGTGCTGTAGACGCCGGAGACAAAGCGCGGTGAACGCGCCAGCAGCACTTCGTCGCCCCGGGTGACCAGCACGATCATGCTCGGCGAGATGCGCGCATAGCTGTCCAGGCCGCACTCGGGGCAGCGCAGGCAGCGCTCGCCCGGTACCAGGCGATTGCGGCTGCCACAGTGGCCGCAGAAACGGTGGTTGATATCCCAGTGGGCGACCTGTTCGGCGAAGGACAGCATGCGGAAGGTCGGATAATCGGCCTGCAGCATGAACTGGCGCAGGCCCTGCCAGAAGCCGCCGGGCAGCTCGACGGGCTGCTCGACCTGCAGCAGCCACACCGGCTGGCCATCGAACTGGCCGAGCCCGTGCTCGGCGCTGATCGGCCAATCCTCGCGCTTGAGCCAGTCGCGCGGAAACAGCACGCCATTGGCATCGGCGAGAAAGCCCTGCGGGCCACGCACCAGGGCCCAGCCGCCGGCAGCGGCATTGTCCAGCGGTGGGGTGGTCTGCCAGCCAGCGGCCATCAGGCGGCTACCGGCAGGCCCAGGGCACGCACGCTCTCCTCGGCCAGGTCGAGCACGCTGGGCGTGGTTTCGGGGCGCAGCACGGCGCCACCTTCGAGGTAGTACTCCAGACTGCTGAGCGCATCGGCCAGGGTCTCCAGCATCTGCTCGGAGGGCATCTGCCGGGCGTCGATCATCTGCGTCTGGATGTACTCGCCGCACAGGCCGATCAGCCTGGCCGCGCGCTCCTGACCAAGGAACCAGAGGCCGCCGCGTACCGCCTGCAGACTGACCGGCACGTTGGCCAGGTGCATGCGATCGCCGCTGGACTCCAGATAGGAGGTGATGGCGCGCTTGGCCAGCGCCAGTCCACCCTGGGCCTCGCCGACCACCACGATGCGCGCCTCGGCCAGCTGGTGGGCGGCGAAGGCCTCACCTTCGTCGCCCGGCTGCGCCGGCGCCGGGCGCTGGTTGCGCTGCTCGCCGCGCTCCAGACTGGCCACCATGCTTTCCACATAGAGCACGGCCTCGGCCAGCTTGTGCAGATCGGCGCTGGCGGCCGGACTGTGCTCGCCCCAGGCGCCGACCACCGCCAGCTGCACCTGCAGGGCATTGGCCGCCGAACTGAGGCCGACCATACCCAGGGTCTTGGCCAGCTTGCCCAGCTGTGCATGCAGGGTGCCGAAGCTCTCCGGCTGCGCTGTGCCGCGCTCGATCAGGTCGAGCATGTCCTTGACCCCCGCCAGCTCTTCACGAATGGCGGTGGACAACGAGCGCATCACGCCCTGACCGGGACCGGACAGACGCTGGTACTCCTCGTCGAGCAGATGATCGGTGAACGGCAGCGGGGTCAGGCCGAACACCTCGCGCACGGCGCTGGCCTGCGGGCCGCGGCTGTCGGCCAGGGCCACCAGATAGAGCAACTCCTTGAGCAGGCTGCGCGGCGCCTCATAGCTGCCGTTGCTGACCAGGGCCTGCTTGATCTCGCGATCCAGGCGGGAGAACAGCTGCTTGCGCGACTTGCGCGGCAGCAGCTGGCCATCGAGCTGAGACTCGACGGCGGCGGCGCCGACCCAGCACAGGCGTCCGGCCGGCTTGTCGGCGAATAGCCCATCGAGGCGCACCAGGGCACGCAGCATCAGCTTGAGCCCGGCCTGCGGGTTGTCCTCACGGATGAAGCCGAGCAGGCCGACCTGGTACATCTGGCGCAGGCGCCGGCTGTCCTCGGCACTGGCGCTGGTCGCCGCCACGGCTGGACGCGCCTGATCCAGGCGTACGCTGAAGAAGAAACTTTCCGGCAGCGGCGGCTGGGCACCGGCCTGGCGCAGCTCGTTGATCGCCGGCAGCAGCAGCTCGGGCATTTCCAGGCGGTGGGCGTCGACGTTCTCCAAGTAGCGGCGCAGAACGTACAAGGCATTGCTCAGGGCGGCCAGCTGGCCGTCGCGTTCCTCGCCGGCACCGACGGGGATGTCGGTGGCCTGCTGCAGCACTTCCTGGGCCAGCAGTTCGGCCCCGGCCAGCTCGATCAGGTTGAGGGTGCCGCGTACCTGCTGCAGGTTCTCCACGGCCTGCTGCAGCAGGCTGCCGTTGCTGCGTTCGGCGATGAACTGCTCGAGACTCTGCTCGGTCTCTTCCATGGTGGTGAACAGTTCGTCACGCACCAGGCTCAGGGATGTCGCGCCAGTGACCATGGGTCTGCTGATCCTCTCTTGGCTGGTGTCAGTCGGCGAATTCGGGCTTCTGCTTGCTCATGTGCGCGGCCATGGCCACGCGCAGGTCGGCAGACTGCAACATGGCGCCGTTCCAGTTGGCCACGTACTCCAGGCCGTCGTCGACGCGATGGTCGCGCATGTAGCGGATCATGTGCTTGGTGCCGCGGATGGCGATCGGCGACTTGGCGGCGATCTCGCGGGCGATGTCGAACACGCCGGCCAGCAGCTCTTCCTGGCTGGCGAAGGTACGGTTGACCAGGTTGATGCGCTGCGCCTCGGCGCCGTCGATGGTGCGCCCGGTGTAGGCCAGCTCGCGCATCATGCCGTCACCGATGATGCGCGGCAGACGCTGCAGGGTGCCGACGTCGGCGGCCATGCCCATGTCGATCTCCTTGATGGAGAACTGCGCGCCCACAGTGGAGTAGCGCATGTCGCAGGCCGAGATCAGGTCGATGGCGCCGCCCAGGCAGTAACCCTGGATGGCGGCAAGCACCGGCTTGCGGCAATTGTCGACGGCATTGAAGGAGGCCTGCAGCTGGAGGATCTTGCGCCGCAGGGCCTCGGCGTTGCGTCCGACATCCTTGCTCAGCGCGCTGCCGGCCTGGGCCAGAAGCATCAGGTCGATGCCCGAGGAAAAGTGCTTGCCGGCGCCGGACAGCACCACCACGCGCACTTCATCGGTGTCGTCGATCCAGCGGAAGACGTCGATTATCTCGTTCCAGAAGTCCGCGTTCATCGCGTTCACTTTTTCCGGACGGTTGATCTGCACATGGGCGATCTTGTCCTGCAGTTCGACGCGGAAGGCTTTGTAATCGGACACGCAGATCATCCTCGGCACAGGGCGCGCCGAGGCGCGCTTATAGATGTATTGTTTTGCAAGCAATCGGCCCACTATAACAAGCACGTCATAAATGTCGATGCCGGCCACTGTGACCTGGGACACGCTAGCAAAGCTAAGAAGAATTCTGACTATATACGATAAATACTTGATCTTTTTAGAGCTGGGCCGGAACGCTCGGTCTTGAAAATGGGGGGATTCACCGATGCAGCGCTCACTGACCCACGCTTTCGTGGACAACTTCCTGGGTAACTCGCCGTACTGGTACAAGCTGTCGATCATCCTCTTCCTGATCGCCAACCCCATGGTCCTGTGGAGCCTGGGACCGGTGGTCACCGGCTGGCTGCTGGTGGGCGAGTTCATCTTCACCCTGGCCATGGCACTCAAGTGCTACCCGCTGCAACCCGGCGGCCTGCTGGTACTGCAGGCCATCCTGCTGCAGCTGACCAGCCCGCAGGCCCTGTACAAGGAGCTGGTACACAACTTCCCGGTGATCCTGCTGCTGATGTTCATGGTCGCCGGCATCTACTTCATGAAAGGCCTGCTGCTGTTCCTGTTCTCCCGCCTGCTCCTCGGGGTGCGCTCCAAGCCCCTGCTGGCCTTGCTGTTCTGCCTGTTCTCGGCCTTCCTCTCGGCCTTCCTCGACGCCCTGACGGTGACCGCGGTGATCATCAGCGTCGGCGTCGGCTTCTTCTCCGTCTACCACCGGGTCGCCTCGGGCAAGAACCCGCGCGACGAGGTCGGGGTAAGCAGCGACCATGAAGTGGTGGAACTGCATCGCGAGGATCTGGAGCAGTTCCGCGCCTTCCTGCGCAGCCTGCTGATGCACGGTGCCGTGGGCACCGCCCTGGGCGGCGTGTGCACCCTGGTGGGAGAGCCGCAGAACCTGTTGATCGGCCACGAGGTGGGCTGGAATTTCGGCCAGTTCTTCCTCGAAGTGGCGCCGGTGTCATTGCCGGTCTTGGCCGCCGGCCTGACCACCTGCGTGCTGCTGGAGAAGCTGCGCTGGTTCGGCTACGGCGCCCTCCTGCCGGTTGCCGTGCGCCAGGTGCTGGCCGAGCACGCCCGCGAGGACGACGCCCACCGTACCCAGGCACAGCGCGCGGCACTGGTGGTGCAGGGGCTGGCGGCGCTGATCCTGATCCTCGGCCTGGCCTTCCATGTCGCCGAGGTCGGCCTGATCGGCCTGCTGGTCATCGTGCTGATCACCGCGTTTTCCGGCATCACCGACGAACACCAGATCGGCCGCGCCTTCCAGGACGCCCTGCCGTTCACCGCGCTGCTGGTGGTGTTCTTCGCCGTGGTCGCGGTGATCCACGACCAACAGCTGTTCAGCCCGATCATCCAGTGGGTGCTGGCGCTGCCGACCGAACAGCAGCCGGGCATGCTGTTCATTGCCAACGGCCTGCTCTCGGCCATCAGTGACAATGTGTTCGTCGCTACCATCTACATCACCGAGGTCAAGCAGGCCTTCCTCGACGGCAAGATGAGCCGCGAGCACTTCGACGTGCTGGCGGTGGCGATCAACACCGGCACCAACCTGCCCAGCGTGGCCACGCCCAACGGCCAGGCAGCCTTCCTGTTCCTGCTCACCTCGGCCATCGCGCCGCTGGTACGTCTGTCCTACGGGCGCATGGTGTGGATGGCGCTGCCCTACACGGTGGTCATGGGCGGCCTGGGCTGGTGGGCGGTCAGTCACTGGCTGTGACGGACTGCAGCCGGTTGCGCCACTGCCGCCAGGTGTAGAACGGGATGCCCACCACCATCACCAGGAAGCCCCAGAACACCGCCTGCTCGCCCGTGCCGTAGAGCGCCCAGACCGAGTAGACGAAGGCGCAGCTGCCGACCAGCAGCTGCCGACCACGCTCCCGTGCGCTGAAACCATCGGGCTTGGTCGCCAGCAGGTGCAGCAGCGCCGCAGCACACAGCACATAGGGCACCACCCCGGCCATGGTGCCGAGCAGGATGATCACGTTGAACACCTCGACCAGCTCGCCCTGGCCATTGACCAGCACCAGCAGGGTCACCAGCACCCCCGAGATGAGCATGCCGTGGGCCGGCACGCCGCGCCGGCTGGTCCTGGCCAGGATCGCCGGGAACAGGCCGTCGCGCGCCGGCGCCATGGGGATCTGCCCCTGCAGCAGGACCCAGCCGTTGAGCGCGCCCAGGCAGGCGATCACCGCGCCGCCGGCGATGAAGTAGTAGCCCCAGTCGCCCAGCATCACCCGCGCGGCATCGGCGAAGGGCGCGCTGGAGTGGGCCAATACATCGGGCGGCAGGATGCCTTGCACCGCCGTATTGGAGAGGATGTACACCACCGCCGCCACCAGGGTGCCGAACAGGGTGGCGCGCGGAATGATGCGGCGCGGATCGCGCACGTGCTCGGCCGGCACGGTGGCCGACTCCAGACCGATGAAAGACCACAGGGTGAGCGCCGCCGTGGTGGCGATGGCCTGCACATAGCCGCCGCCCGGCAGCGCGGTCGGCTCGGGAATGTTCAGGTGGCCCGGATTGAAATAGAACCAGCCGAGCAGGCCAACCAGCAGCAGCGGCACCAGCTTGAGCAGGGTGAGGATGTTCTGCGCCACGGCGAAGGAGCGGATGCCGCGCAGGTTGATCAGGGTGCACAACCAGATCGCACCGATGGCGGTGCCGACCATCAGCAGCGGGTCGCGCAGCACCGGCAGGAACACCTGCAGGTAGCCGACCAGGGTCACCGAGATCGCCGCATTGCCGATCCAGGCGGCCATCCAGTAGATCCAGGCGCACAGGTAGCCGGCGAAGCTGCCGAAGGCATCGCGGGTATAGGCATAGGGCCCGCCGGCGGCCGGGTCGAAACGCGCCAGGCGGGCGAAGCACAGCGCCAGCAACACCGCACCGGTGCTCGACACCAGCCAGCCGACCAGGCTCAGGCCGCCGTAGGGACTCAGGCTGGCGGGCAGCAGGAACACCCCCGAGCCCACCATGTTGCCGATCACCAGGGCGCTGCAGGTCCAGAACCCCATCTCGCCCTTGCCGCTCTGCTCCTGAGCCATGTTTCCCCCGGATTGCACAGGCCCGGTCACCTGACCGGCGTTATTCCTTGATGCAATCCACGGTATAGCACGCCCCGTCGCGCTGCAGGCCGTGCACATCGGCATCGAAACCGGGGAACTGGCTGTCGAAGGTGCGGGCGAACTGCAGGTAGTCGATGATCGAGCGGGTCTCGGCAGTGAAGCGCTCGCCCGGCATGATCAGCGGGATACCCGGCGGATAGGGCACCAGCATCACCGCCGCCAGGCGCCCTTCGAGCTGCTCAATGGGCACCGCCTCGACCTCGCCGCGCACCAGTTTGTCGTAGGCATCGGCCGGCTTGATCGCCACCTGCGGCAACACCGTGTACATGCGCTTGAGCGCCTTGGCCGTGGCGTTCTCGCGGTAGCAGCCGTGCAGCTCATCGCACAGATCGCGCAGACCCATGCCGGCGTAGCGCGCTCCGCCCTCGCGGGCGATCGACGGCAGCGCGTCGAGCAGCGGCACGTTGGCGTCGTACAGACGCTTGAACTCCAGCAACTCGGTGAGCAGGGTGCTCCACTTGCCCTTGGTGATGCCCATGGAGAACAGCACCAGGAAGGAATACAGGCCGGTTTTCTCCACCACCAGGCCGCGCTCCCAGAGGAACTTGCTGACCACCGCCGCGGGAATGCCGGCCTCGGCCAGCTTGCCGTCGGCGGACAGCCCCGGCATCACCAGGGTGACCTTGATCGGGTCGAGCAGCACATAGTCCTCGGCGATATCGCCGAAGCCGTGCCAGTCGGCGTTGGGCTGCAGCAGCCAGTCGCCGGTGTGCACGCCCTCGCCGCCGGCCTGCTCCGGCTGCCAGATGCTGAACCACCAGTCGTCTTGCTTCAGGTTCTGCCGCAGGTTGGCCAGGGCGCGGCGGAAGCTCAGCGCCTCGTCGAAGGTCTCCTGGATCAGCGAGCGCCCGGCCGGGCCCTCCATCATTGCCGAGGCCACATCCAGCGAGGCGATGATGCCGTACTGCGGCGAGGTGGAGATGTGCATCATGAAGGCTTCGTTGAAGCGGTCGCGGTCCAGCTGGCGCGCGCCGCCGTCCTGCACGTGGATCATCGAGGCCTGGCTGAAGGCCGCCAGCAGCTTGTGCGTGGAGTGGGTGCTGAACACCAGCGGCGAGTGCTCGTCGCAGCGGGTGCCCATGCCGTAGCGCCCGGCGTAGAACTCGTGGAAGGCGGCGTAGGCGTACCAGGCCTCGTCGAAGTGCAGCACCTCCACCGAGTCGCCCAGGGCCTGCTTGACCATCTCGGCGTTGTAGCAGAGGCCGTCGTAGGTGGAGTTGGTCACCACCGCCAGCTTGACCTTGGGCGCGCGGCCGCGGGCCAGCGGGCTGGCGTCGATCTTGGCCTGAATCGACTCCTTGCTGAACTCACTCAGAGGGATGGGCCCGATGATGCCCAGCTCGTTGCGCTCCGGGCACAGGTACAGCGGGATGGCGCCGGTCATGATGATCGAATGCAGGATCGACTTGTGGCAGTTGCGATCCACCAGCACCAGGTCGTCGCGGCCGACCATGGAGTGCCAGACGATCTTGTTCGCCGTCGAGGTGCCGTTGATCACGAAGAAGGTGTGGTCGGCGCCGAAGTTGCGCGCGGCGCGCGCCTCGGCCTCGGCCAGCGGGCCGGTGTGGTCGAGCAGCGAGCCCAGCTCGGGCACCGACACGGAGAGGTCGGAACGCAGGGTGTTCTCGCCGAAGAACTGGTGGAAAGCCTGCCCCACCGGGCTCTTGCGGTAGGCCACGCCACCGCCGTGGCCGGGCGTGTGCCAGGAATAGTTGGATTGCGCGGTGTGCTGCACCAGCGCCTTGAAGAACGGCGGCAGCAGGCCGTCGAGGTAGTTGTGCGCGGCGCGCGCCACCTGGCGGGCGAGGAAGGAAACGGTGTCCTCGTACAGGTAGAGGATGCCGCGCAGGTGGTTGAGGTCGGCCATGGCGTCGGCCGGGGCGTTCTCGATGGTCACCTGCTCGCCGAGGGCGAAGATCGGCAGCTGCGGCGCACGCACACGGGCGATGCGGATCAGCTCGACCATGTCCTGCAGCAGGCGCTGGTTTTCCCCCGCCCCCTCGGCAGCCACCAGGATGCAGGCCAGGCCGTGGTGGGTGGAGGCGACGATGCGTCCCTCGGCGGAGCTGGCGGTGGAGAGGATGGTGAAGCCATCCTTGCCCAGTTCCTCGGCGATGGCGCGGACACGCTCGCCGGCGACGGTGTCGGCCTTGATGTCGCGATGGACGATGAGGATGGGGAAGTTCAGGTCTTTATACATTGTGCCTTCCTGAGGGAGTGGTGCTCTGGGGCACCTATCCCTTCAGGTTAGAAGTTCGCCGATGGCGGCGGAACCCCCTGTGCGGAAGGCTGTAAGAAAAGGTCGCATTGGCCGTACGACTGCGGCTCCTCAGCTCGCCGGCTCTTCCGCTGGCGCCTCCATCTTGGCCCACAGCGACGGGCCGCCAGCGGACTTCTCGATGATGGCCAGGCGCGCGGCATGCGCGGCCAGCTCTTCCTCGCTGGCGCGCAGCACGCGGATGGGCGCGCGGTTCGGGTCGAGGCGGCGAATCGGGCTGGGCAGCACGCGGCCGGAGCCGTCGCCGCCGTCACCGGCCAGCGACAGGTGGGTCTGGCCACCGGTCATGGTCAGGTAGACGTCGGCGAGGATCTCGGCGTCGAGCAGTGCGCCGTGCAGGTCGCGCCCGGAGTTATCGACGCCGTAGCGCTTGCACAGGGCGTCAAGGTTGTTGCGCTGGCCCGGGTGGCGCTCACGCGCCATCAGCAGGGTGTCGAGGATCGAGCAGTAGTCGCTGACGTCGCTGCGCTCGCTCTGCCCGAGCAGGGCGAACTCGTTGTTGATGAAGCCGACGTCGAACGCTGCGTTGTGGATGATCAGCTGGGCGCCTTCGATGAAGGCAAAGAACTCGTCGGCCACGTCCTTGAAACGCGGCTTGTCGGCAACGAATTCGTTGGTGATGCCGTGCACCGCGATCGCGCCTTCGTCGATCTCGCGATCGGGGTTGAGGTAGACGTGGAAGTGGCGCCCGGTCAGGCGGCGGCCTTCCAGCTCGACACAGCCGATCTCGATGATGCGGTGGCCATCGGTCACCGGCATGCCGGTGGTTTCGGTATCCAGTACGACGCTACGCACGCTTCATTCCCCTTGCTTCTTCGACGCCGCGGTTGGCCAGCTGGTCGGCCTTCTCGTTGCCCGGGTGGCCGGTATGGCCGCGCACCCACTGCCATTCGACCTGATGACGATTGACCTGCTCGTCCAGCGCCTGCCACAGGTCCGCGTTCTTCACCGGCTCCTTGCTGGCGGTCTTCCAGCCGCGTTTCTTCCAGTTCGGCAGCCATTCCTGGATGCCCTTCATCACGTACTGCGAATCGGTGGTCAGGCGCACCTGGCAGGAACGGGTCAGGGCCATCAGCGCGCAGATCGCCGCCATCAACTCCATGCGGTTGTTGGTGGTGTTGGGCTCGCCGCCCCACAACTCCTTCTCCGCGCCCTTGTAGACCATCAGCGCCCCCCAGCCACCCGGGCCGGGATTGCCCTTGCAGGCGCCGTCGGTATAAATCAGGACCTTGTCTTCGCTCATTGAATGCTCTAGCTCTCGAAATCGCGCCGGCTGACCTTGGCCACCGGCAGCGGCAGCAGCTTGCCCATGCTGGCGCGCTGCATCGGCCGTAGCGGGCGCAGCCCGACCACCAGCTTGCGCGCCACCAGCAGGTAGAAGCCCGCACCCGGCGCATGCAGGCTGGCGCCCCAGCGCTCCAGCCCGGCCAGCCGCGCCTGCCAGGCCGGCGCGGAAAGCGGCGGACGATAGCACCCGAAGCGGCGTTTCTCCAGCGCGAAGCCGAGCAGGCTGAGCCAGTCCGCCAGGCGGTTGGGCGAGATACAGCGGGCCTGGCGGAAGCCGTCACGAGCGAAGTAGTGGCGCAGGCCCCAGGTGCTCCAGGGATTGACCCCGCAGATCAGCAGGTAACCACCCGGCCGCACGCTGCGCGCCGCCTCGCGCAGCAGGCCATGAGGCGACAGGCAGAAATCCAGGCCATGCTGCAGCACCACCACGTCGGCAGCGTGTTCGCCCAGCGGCCAGGCCTGCTCCTCGCAGGCGATGTGCACGCCGGCCAGCGGCGCGCCCAGGCGCACGTTGCAGCGGATCTGCGGCGCCTTCGGCGGCTCGGCCTCGGCCGGCCCGTAGTGCACCAGGTAACCGCCGAAGTAGCGCGCCAGTTCCTCGTCCAGGGCCTTGCGCTCCTCGCCCAGCAGCTGCTCGCCGAGCGGCGAGGCCAGCCACTGGCGGGCGGCCTGGGTCAGACTCAGCCAGTCGGCGTCGGCCTGGGCAAAAGGTTGTTCGCTCATCGGGACCTCCCGTGACACAAGCAGCTCTTTGCCGCTTAAGATGCGCCATTGTGATTCGATTGGCGACCCCGAGCATGTTTCAGATCGACGCCCTGCCCGCCTTCAGCGACAACTACATATGGCTCATCCAGGATCACCAGCAGCACCGCTGCGCCGTGGTCGACCCGGGTGATGCCGCCCCCGTGCTGGCCTGGCTGGAGGCGCATGGCGACTGGCAGCTCAGCGACATCCTGATCACCCATCACCATCCCGACCATATCGGCGGAATCGCCCGTCTCAAGCAGGCGACCGGCGCCCGCGTGTGCGGCCCGGCGCGGGAAAACATCCCGGCCCGCGACCTGGCGCTGGACGAGGGCGCACGCGTCGAGGTGCTGGGCCGCAGCTTCCTTATATATGCGGTGCCCGGCCATACCCTGGGCCATATCGCCTACCACCAGGCCGAGGAAGGCTGGCTGTTCTGCGGCGACACCCTGTTCGCCGCAGGTTGCGGCCGCCTGTTCGAAGGCACCCCGCAGCAGATGCACGACTCCCTGCAGCGCCTGGCCGCCCTGCCCGGCGCCACGCGGGTGTACTGCACCCACGAATACACCCTGAGCAACCTGCACTTCGCCCACGCCGTGGAGCCCGCCAACCCCGCCATCGCCGCGCGCCTGGCCGAAGTCGCCGCCTGGCGCGCCGCCGGGCGCATAAGCCTGCCATCGACCATCGCCCTGGAGCTGGCCACCAACCCCTTCCTGCGCTGCCTGGAAACATCCGTTAAAGAAAAACTCGACGAGCGGGACGGCCCCCGCCAGCGCAGGGCCGACGAGGTATTCAGCGCACTGCGCAGCTGGAAGGACAACTTCAAGGCTGGTTAAGAATCGACCAGCGGACTGGTGAAAACTTGACCACCCCCGGGGCCATTCCTAGAATCCCCGAACTTTTTTGCGCCGGCAGGTACTACCGACCGATGTTCTTATTACCTTTCGGAACCCTTGATTCAGCGGCATTGGCACGAGGAGCAAGGGCTCTGGCGGTGATCCTGTGCATGGGTCTGGCAGGCTGCCAGAGTACCGGCCGCAGCGACAATCCGGGCCAGGACACCGATCGCGCCGTAGGCCTGCAGCAGGAACCGGAGTGGCTCGACGAGGCCACCGAGGAGCAAGCGCCCAAGGACATCTGGGAGCGCATGCGCGATGGCTTCAAGCTGCAGGACGAGATCGGTGTCAACCCGCGCATCGAGAACCAGCGCCTGTGGTTCGTCAGCAACCCCTCCTTCCTGGAGAACGCCTCCGAGCGCGGCACCCGCTACATCCACTACGTGGTCGAGCGCCTGGAAGAACGCGGCATGCCGATGGAGCTGGCCCTGCTGCCGGTGATCGAGAGCGCCTACAACCCCTTCGCCTACTCGCGCAGCCATGCAGTCGGCATCTGGCAGTTCATCCCCTCCACCGGCCGCCATTTCAACCTGCGCCAGACCAACTGGTACGACGGCCGCCGCGACATCACCGCCTCGACCAACGCCGCGCTGAACTATCTGAGCCGCCTGCACGACATGTTCAATGGCGACTGGCTGCTGGCCCTGGCCGCTTACAACGCCGGCGAAGGCACGGTGAGCCGTGCCATCGAGCGCAACCAGAAGCTCGGCCTGCCGACCGACTACTGGAACCTGCCGCTGCCGCAGGAAACCCAGAACTACGTACCCAAGCTGCTGGCCCTGTCACAGATCGTCCTGTCACCCGAAGCCTACGGCGTGCGCCTCGACCCGATCGCCAACGAGCCCTACTTCGAGCAGGTGGCGAGCAAGCCGGGCCTCGACCTGGCCCGGGTGGCGGCATTGGTCGACATGGAAGAAGAGGAGCTGGAAAGCCTCAACCCGGCCTTCAAGAAGGGCATCACCATGGATGGCCCGCAGCACCTGCTGGTGCCCATCGACAAGGCCGAGCTGTTCAATGCCAACCTGACCCTGATCAAGACCCAGGCGCCGGTGCAGTGGCAGGAGTACCGGGTACGCTCGGGCGACAACCTGCACAGCATCGCCAACCGCTACCACCTGACGGTCAACACCCTGAAGGACGTCAACCGCCTTTCCAGCAATCACCTGCGCGTCGGCCAGATCCTCAGCATTCCCGCCGAGGCCGGCAGCGAGCGGGCCCCGGCCTTGCACCAGCAGGTGGCCAAGGCCCCGAGCAGCCAGCCGCAGCGTTACAAGGTCAAGCGGGGCGACACCCTGTGGCAGATCGCCAATAGCCACCGCGTTTCGCTCCAGGACCTGCAACGCTGGAACGGCCTGAATGCCCGCAGCAAGCTGAGCCTGGGCCAGGTCCTGGAGATCCGCGGCGGTAGCGGCGGCAAGGCGGTGGCGGCGGCCGGTGGTGGCAAGCGGCAGAAAGTCACCTACTACCGGGTCAGGCAGGGCGACTCGCTGTACCTGATCGCCCAGCGCTTCAAGGTCGACGTCAAGCGCCTGCAGAGCTGGAACCCACGCAGCAACGCGCGCTCGCTCAAGCCCGGGCAGACCCTGACGCTCTACACCAACTGAAGCCTCAGCGCTTGCTCAGCGCTTCCAGGCAGCGCCCGGTCAGCTGGGTGAAACGCTGGAAGGCGACGAACTGCTCGTGCTTGAGCGCCCGCCCGGACACACGGCTGTCGGCGTAGAGCACGCCGATCTCGCGGCTGCCGGCGATCAGCGGGGCGATGAAGAACATGCCCTGGCCGAGTAGCTGGCGCATCGGCAGGGTCACCAGTTCGGCCAGGTTGTAGCTGGCCGGAACCCCCATCCAGATCGCTTCGCGGTTGCGCAGCGCATAACTGAAGATGTGCGGCTGCTCGGCCTGCTTGGCCGGCAGCTGGAAGTCCGCCAGCCACTGCTCGGTACCCTCGCCCACCGCGCGCTTGGCGCGGAAACAGGTCTGCCCGTCGGCCAGCACCGCCAGCATCACCCGCTCCAGCCCGGCGCCCTGATGCAGCCCCTTGAGCAGGGTGTCGAGGATCAGGCCGACATCGGCCTTCTGGTTGACCATCATGCCGAGGTCCTGCAGCGCCTGCTGCAGCACCAGCAGGTCCGGTTGCAGCAGGCGTGCCTTGCGCTCCTGCTGCTGCAGCTTGATCTGCTCCGGGTCGGTATTGGGAATCAGCCGGCACAGCTGGCTGGCACCGAAGGTGGCGGCGACCTCGACGGCCTCATCGGCGCTCTCCAGTACCTGTTTGAGGGCATCCTCGGGACTGACCCCGGTGAAGTCTGCCAGCTGCTGCACCAGCTTCTCCATGGCCGGAGAATCCCAGCCCTCCAGGGCCGCCTCGCTGATCTTCACGCCCAGGTTGACGGCGCGCACGGCAGGATCGTGCTGGTTGCCACTGCCGTGGGCAAAGCTGGCCAGCTCGCCCAGGTTCCAGCTCTTCACCAGGCCCTGGGTGAGCTGGCGGAAGCTGGTGCCGAGCACCTGGCGCACCGCTTCGTCGGCATCCACGTTGGGCTGTTCCAGAGCATCGGCCAGCTCGTCGGCCTGCTCGCCACCGCAGGCCCAGAAGGCCAGCTCGCCCACTGTGTGCAGCAGGGCGGCGATGAACACCTCCTCCTGGTTCTTGGTCAGCACGTAGCCGGCGATGTTGCGCGCCTGCACGGCGGCATGGAAGGAGCGCGCCAGCAGCGCCTGCAGCTGCTCGCGTGGCACCCGGGTGAGCAGGCTGTCGATCAGGCTGACCGACATGCCGATCAACCGCACGTTGTCGAAGCCGATCAGCACTATGGCTCGCGAGATGGTACGTATGCTTTCCTGCGAGGGGTTGTAGTAGACGCTGTTGCCGACCCGCAGCACCTTGGCGGTGAGCGAGGCGTCACGCAGCAGCAGGTCTGCCAGCTGCTGTACCGAGGCCTTGTCGGCCTGCGACAGGCGATGCAGGTCCTGCACCACGGTGGCGAGGGCAGGCAACTCGGCCTGATTGAGTCGATCTATCCATGCCTGCAAACCGATACTGCGTTCCGCCAAGTCAGCAACCTCATTTCAATTTGTTTCAGTGTAATCAAATTGATGGCACATGCTGTGAAAAAGGCACTCTTTTTCCTGCGGATACAAGCTGTTACTGTACCGGGCAAACAAACGCACGGCAGGCACCGCAGCTACGACGGCAACGCCCCGCCTAGCGTCAGAAAGCCCCATGGACTGGACCCTGCACCCGATGCGTCCTTTGCTCTCGCTGATTTTCGGCCTGGCCATGAGCTTTCCTGCTTTCGCCAACCTGATCGAAAGCCATGGCTATGCCCAGTTCGGGACCCTCAAGTACCCGGCCAGCTTCACCCACTTCGACTGGGTCAACCCCGACGCGCCCAAGGGCGGCACGCTGCGGGTAATGGCCTACGGCACCTTCGACACCCTCAATCCCTACAGCTTCAAGGGCAGCAGCCCCTCGGCGGCGCCCAACTTCCTGCAGTACGGGGTCAGCGAGTTCAACGAGCCGCTGATGGTCGGCACCGGTGCCTACGACCCTTCCGGCGACGAGCCCGCCTCGGCCTACGGGCTGATCGCCAGGAGCGTGGAATACAGCGAGGACCGCAGCTGGGTGGTGTTCAACCTGCGCCCGGAGGCGCGCTTCCACGACGGCCAGCCGATCACCGCCTACGATGTGGCCTTCTCCTACCGCACCCTGGTCAAGGACGGTCATCCGCAATACCGCACCACCCTGCAGGAAGTGCAGCGGGTCGACATCCTCAATCGCCACCGCATCCGCTTCATCTTCAAGCGCGGCGGCAACCCGCTGCTGATCCTGCGCCTCGGTGAACTGCCGGTGCTGGCCCAGCACTACTGGAAGAACCGCGACTTCAAGGCCACCAGCTTCGAGGTGCCGCTGGGCAGCGGCCCCTACCGCATCACCCAGGTCGAGCCCGGCCGGCGCCTGGTGTTCGAGCGGGTCAAGGACTGGTGGGGAGCACAGCTGCCGGTCAACCGCGGCAAGTACAACTTCGACCGCGTCGAGTTCGAGTTCTACCGCGACAGCAGCGTGGCCTTCGAGGCGTTCAAGGCCGGCGAGTTCGACTTCTACATCGAGCACCAGGCGAAGAACTGGGCCAACGGCTACCGCTTCCCCGCCATCGCCCGCGGCGAGGTGATCCGCGCCGAGATCCCGCACCAGATCCCCACCCAGACCCAGGCGCTGTTCATGAACACGCGCCGCGCCACCTTCGCCGAGCGCAAGGTCCGCGAGGCCCTGGGCCTGATGTTCGACTTCGAGTGGACCAACCGCGCCCTGTTCAACAGCGCCTACACACGCAGCGGCAGCTACTACCCCAACAGCGAGTTCGCCGCCACCGGCAAGCCGGAAGGCCAGGAGTGGCTGCTGCTGTCGCCCTACCGCAAGCAACTGCCGGCCCGCCTGTTCAGCCAATCTTTCGCCCTGCCCGCCACCGACGGCCGCGGCATCCCGCGCGAGACCCTGCGCAAGGCCCTGGGCCTGCTCGCCGAGGCCGGCTGGAAACCTTCTGGCCAGCATCTGGTCAACGCCAAGGGCCAGCGCCTGCGTTTCGAGATCCTGCTGGTCAACCCCAACCTGGAACGCATACTCCAGCCCTATACCGAGAACCTCGCCAGCATCGGCATCCGGGCCGAGCTGCGCACCGTGGACCGGGCCCAGTACAAGCAGCGCCTCGACCAGTTCGACTACGACATGATCCTCATGACCCTGCCGCAGAGCCTCAGCCCGGGCCTGGAGCAATGGCTGTACTTCCACTCCAGCCAGGCCGGCGTGAAGGGCAGCAAGAACTACGCGGGCGTGCGCCACCCGGTGGTCGACAGCCTGCTCGACAAGCTGCTGGCGGCGCAGACCCGCGAGGAACAGGTCGCCGCCACCCGCGCCCTGGACCGCGTCCTGCTCTGGCAGCACTACAGCATTCCCAACTGGTACGTCAGCCATCACCGCCTGGCCTACCGCAACCGCTTCGCCTTCCTCACCACCCCGCCCTACACCCTGGGGCTGCGGGCCTGGTGGCTGAAGTCCTCGGAGATCGCTCGATGAAACATGCCCTGCGCACCCTGGGCGCCACGCTGCTCCTGCTAGCCGGCGCCACCCAGGCCGAACCGCGGCACGCCATCACCCTGTACGGCGAGCCACCCAAGTACCCGGCGAACTTCCAGCACTTCGACTTCGTCAATCCGGACGCGCCCAAGGGCGGCATCCTGCGCCAGCGCGACATCGGCGGCTTCGACAGCCTCAACCCCTTCATCCCCAAGGGCAATGCGGTGAATGTCGGGCTGATCTACGACAGCCTCACCTACCACTCGCCGGACGAGCCCTTCACCGAATACGGCCTGCTGGCCGAGAAGATCGACAGAGCCGCCGACAACAGCTACGTGCGCTTCATCCTCAATCCCAGGGCGCGCTTCCACGACGGCACCCCGGTGACCGCCGAGGACGTGATCTTCACCTTCAACACCCTGCTGGAAAAAGGCGATCCCATGTACCGCCACTACTATGGCGACGTGGCCCAGGTGGTGGCGGAGGACAAGCTCAGGGTGCGCTTCGACTTCAAGCACAAGGACAACCGCGAGCTGCCGCTGATCCTCGGCCAGATCCAGGTGCTGCCCAAGCACTGGTGGGCCAGCCGCGACTTCGCCAAGGGCGACCTGGAGCCGCCGCTGGGCAGCGGCCCCTACCGCATCAGCAAGGTCTCGCCCGGCAGCAGCGTACGCTTCGAGCGGGTCAAGGACTGGTGGGCCAAGGACCTGCCGGTGACTCGCGGCATGTACAACTTCGACAGCATCCTGGTCGACTACTACCGCGACACCCAGGTCGCCCTGGAGGCTTTCAAGGCCGGCCAGTTCGACTTCAACCTGGAATATTCGGCCAAGGACTGGGCCACCGGCTACGACTGCCCTGCCCTGCGTGCCGGGCGCTTCGTCCAGGAGTCGATCCACAACGAGAACCCGGCCGGCATGCAGGGCTACGTGTTCAACCTGCGCCGGCCGATGTTCCAGGATCGCCGGGTGCGCGAGGCCATCGCCCTGCTGTTCGACTTCGAATGGGCCAACAAGCAGCTGTTCTACGGCGCCTACAAGCGCACCCACAGCTACTTCGCCAACTCCGAGCTAGCCTCCAGCGGCCTGCCCGACGCCGCCGAACTGCAACTGCTGGAGCCGCTGCGCGACCAGCTGCCGCCGGAGGTGTTCAACCAGGAATTCAAGCTGCCGGTCAGCGACGGCAGCGGCATGATCCGCGAACAGAGCCGGCGTGCCTACCAGCTGCTCACCGAGGCCGGCTACCGCATCGAAAACGACCAGATGATCGGTCCCGACGGCAAACCCCTGGCCTTCGAGTTCCTCAACTTCCAGGCCAACCTGGAGCGCGTGGTGCTGCCGTTCAAGCGCAACCTGGCCGAGCTGGGCATCGACCTGCAGATCCGCCGGGTCGATGTCTCCCAGTACATCAACCGCCTGCGCTCGCGTGACTTCGACATGACCTCGGCGATCTGGCCGCAATCCAGCTCGCCGGGCAACGAGCAGCGCGAGTTCTGGCACTCCAGCAGCGCCGACAACCCCGGCAGCCGCAACCTGATGGGCCTGCGCGACCCGGCCATCGACCAACTGGTGGAAGGCCTGATCCGCGCCGACTCGCGCCAGGCGCTGGTCACCCATGCCCGCGCCCTCGACCGGGCCCTGCTCTGGGGCCACTACGTGGTACCCAACTACTACGTGGACAGCTGGCGCATCGCCTACTGGAAGCGTTTCGGCCGCCCGGCCGTGACGCCCAAGTACGACCTGGGCCTGATGACCTGGTGGGAAACCGAACCCCTGCATCCCGCCCCGGCCGCCGCCGTCGACAAGGAAGCCAACTGAATGCTGGCCTATATCGTTCGCCGCCTGCTGCTGATAATCCCCACCCTGCTGGGCATCCTGCTGATCAACTTCATCATCGTCCAGGCCGCGCCCGGCGGCCCGGTGGAGCAGATGATCGCCAAGCTGGAAGGCTTCGACGCCGCCTCCGGCGGCGCCACCGGACGCGTCTCCGGTGGCGGCGGCGAGGTCTCGGTGGCCGGTTCCAACTACCGCGGCGCCCAGGGCCTGGACCCGGAGCTGGTGGCCGAGATCGAGAAGATGTACGGCTTCGACAAGTCCGCCCCCGAGCGCTTCTGGCTGATGATCAGCAGCTACGCCCAGCTGGACTTTGGCGAGAGCTTCTTCCGCGACGCCACGGTGATCGAGCTGATCCTGGAGAAGATGCCGGTGTCCATCTCCCTCGGCCTGTGGAGCACCCTGATCACCTACCTGATCTCCATCCCCCTGGGGATCGCCAAGGCCACCCGCCACGGCAGCGCCTTCGACGTCTGGACCAGCTCGGCGATCATCGTCGGCTACGCCATCCCGGCCTTCCTCTTCGCCATCCTGCTGATCGTACTGTTCGCCGGCGGCAGCTACTGGGACTGGTTCCCCCTGCGCGGGCTGACCTCGGGCAACTTCGACGAGCTCAGCCTGGGCGGCAAGATCCTCGACTACTTCTGGCACCTGGCCCTGCCGGTGACCGCCCTGGTGATCGGCAGCTTCGCCACCCTGACCCTGCTGACCAAGAACAGCTTCCTCGACGAGATCGGCAAGCAGTACGTGGTCACCGCCCGCGCCAAGGGCCTGACCGACCGCCGCGTGCTCTACGGCCATGTGTTCCGCAACGCCATGCTGATCGTGGTGGCCGGCTTCCCCAGCGCCGTGCTGGGCATCTTCTTCGCCGGCTCCATGCTGATCGAGGTGATCTTCTCCCTCGACGGCCTCGGCCTGCTGGGCTTCGAGTCGATCGTCAACCGCGACTACCCGGTGGTATTCGGCACCCTGTTCATCTTTTCCCTGTTCGGCCTGGTGGCCAAGCTGCTGAGCGACCTGATGTACACCCTGATCGATCCACGCATCGACTTCGAAAGCCGGGAGCACTGATCGATGAAGCTCTCCCCGCTCAATCAACGCCGCTTCGCCCTGTTCAAGGCCCACCGCCGCGGCTGGTGGTCGCTGTGGCTGTTCCTCGCCCTGTTCGTGCTGAGCCTGAGCGCCGAACTGATCGCCAATGACAAGCCGCTGGCCGTGCGCTACGACGGCGAATTCTACTTCCCGGTATTCAAGCGCTACCCGGAGACCACCTTCGGCGGCGAGTTCCCGCTGCAGGCCAACTACAAGAGCCCCTACATCCAGGAGCTGATCGCGGCCAAGGACGGCTGGATGCTCTGGCCGCCGATCCCCTTCAGCTACTCCAGCATCAACTACGAGCTGCAGGTACCGGCCCCCGCGCCGCCCTCGGCGCAGAACTGGCTGGGCACCGACGACCAGGGCCGCGACGTGCTGGCACGGGTGATCTACGGCTTCCGCGTGTCGGTGCTGTTCGCCCTGGCGCTGACCCTCTTCAGCTCGCTGATCGGGGTACTGGCCGGCGCCCTGCAGGGCTACTACGGCGGCTGGGTCGACCTGGCCGGGCAGCGCTTCCTCGAAGTCTGGTCGGGCCTGCCGGTGCTCTACCTGCTGATCATCCTGGCCAGCTTCGTGCAGCCCAACTTCTGGTGGCTGCTGGGCATCATGCTGCTGTTCTCCTGGATGAGCCTGGTCGACGTGGTGCGCGCCGAGTTCCTCCGCGGCCGCAACCTGGAGTACGTGCGCGCGGCCCGCGCCCTGGGCATGGGCAACGGCGGCATCATGTTCCACCACATCCTGCCCAACGCCATGGTCTCGACCATGACCTTCATGCCCTTCATCCTCACCGGCGCCATCGGCACCCTGACCTCGCTGGACTTCCTCGGCTTCGGCCTGCCGGCCGGCGAGCCCTCGCTGGGCGAGCTGGTGGCCCAGGGCAAGGCCAACCTGCAGGCGCCCTGGCTGGGCATCAGCGCCTTCGCCGTGCTGGCGCTGATGCTCAGTCTGCTGGTGTTCATCGGCGAAGCCGCCCGCGATGCCTTCGACCCGAGGAAATGAAATGAGCGATGCGAACAACCTGATCGAAGTGCGCGACCTGGCCGTCGAGTTCGTCATCGGCAGCCAGGCCCAGCGGGTGATCGAAGGCGTCAGCTTCGATATCCGCAAGGGCGAGACCCTGGCCCTGGTCGGCGAGAGCGGCTCCGGCAAGTCGGTCACCGCCCATTCCATCCTGCGCCTGCTGCCCTACCCGCTGGCCCGCCATCCCGCCGGCAGCATCCGCTACGGTGGCCAGGACCTGCTGCAGCTGCCCCAGGACAAGCTGCGCGGCATCCGTGGCAACCGCATCGCCATGGTGTTCCAGGAGCCGATGACCTCGCTCAACCCGCTGCACAGCATCGGCAAGCAGATCGGCGAGGTGCTGGCCTGGCACAAGGGCCTCACCGGCGAGGCGGCCCAGGCGCGGATCATCGAACTGCTCGAGCTGGTCGGCATCCCCGAGCCGGCCAAGCGCCTCAAGGCCTATCCGCACGAGCTGTCCGGCGGCCAGCGCCAGCGGGTGATGATCGCCATGGCCCTGGCCAACGAGCCGGAGCTGCTGATCGCCGACGAGCCGACCACGGCGCTGGACGTCACCGTGCAGCTGAAGATCCTCGAACTGCTCAAGGAATTGCAGGCGCGCTTAGGCATGGCCCTGCTGCTGATCACCCACGATCTCAACCTGGTGCGACGAATCGCCCATCGCGTATGTGTCATGCAGCGCGGTCGCATCGTCGAACAGGCGTCGTGTGACGAATTGTTCCGCGCTCCGCAGCATCCCTACACCCAGGAGCTGCTCGGCGCCGAGCCCAGCGGTGAACCGGCGGCCAACCCCGCCGGCCCGCCGCTGCTGGAGGTGGACGACCTGCGCGTGTGGTTCCCGATCAAGAAAGGGCTGCTGCGGCGCACGGTGGACCATGTGAAGGCGGTGGACGGTATCGACTTCAGCCTGCCCCAGGGCCAGACCCTGGGCATAGTCGGCGAGAGCGGTTCCGGCAAGTCCACCCTCGGTATGGCGATCCTGCGGCTGCTGGCCAGCCGTGGCGCCATCCGCTTCCAGGGCCAGACGCTGGACGGCCTGTCGCAAAAGGCCGTGAGGCCGCTGCGGCGGCAGATGCAGGTGGTCTTCCAGGACCCCTTCGGCAGTCTCAGCCCGCGCATGTGCGTGGGCCAGATCGTCGGCGAGGGCCTGCGCATCCATGGCATGGGCAGCGAGGAGGAGCAGGAGCAGGCCGTCATCGACGCGCTCAAGGAGGTGGGACTGGATCCGGAGACCCGGCATCGCTACCCCCATGAGTTTTCCGGCGGGCAACGGCAGCGGATTGCCATTGCCCGGGCACTGGTGCTGAAACCGGCGCTGATACTGCTCGACGAGCCCACTTCGGCGCTCGACCGCACGGTCCAGCGTCAGGTGGTGGAACTCCTGCGCTCGTTGCAGGCCAAGTACAACCTGACGTACCTGTTCATCAGCCACGACCTGGCGGTGGTCAGGGCCCTGAGCCACCAGCTGATGGTGGTCAAGCAGGGCAAGGTGGTTGAGCAGGGGCCGGCCGAGCAGGTGTTCGCCGCGCCGCAGCACCCCTATACCCGGCAGTTGCTGGAAGCCGCGTTCATGGCTCCGGCAACCGCCGACTAACTGAAAGAGGAATGACGCACATGGGTTTTCTCGCCGGTAAGCGCGTACTGATCGTTGGCGTGGCCAGCAAACTGTCGATCGCCTCGGGCATCGCCGCCGCCATGCACCGCGAAGGCGCCGAGCTCGCCTTCACCTACCAGAACGACAAGCTCAAGGGTCGCGTCGAGGAGTTCGCCGAGGGCTGGGGCTCCAGCGCCGAGCTGTGCTTCCCCTGCGACGTAGCCAGCGACGAGGAGATCGCCAAGGTCTTCGAGGCCCTGAGCCAGAAGTGGGACGGCCTGGACTGCATCGTCCACTCCGTCGGCTTCGCCCCGGGCGACCAGCTGGATGGCGACTTCACCGAAGTGACCACCCGCGAGGGCTTCAGGATCGCCCACGACATCAGCGCCTACAGCCTGGTGGCCCTGGCCAAGGCCGGTCGCCCGCTGATGCAGGGTCGCAACGGCAGCATCCTCACCCTCTCCTACCTGGGTGCCGAGCGCACCATGCCCAACTACAACGTGATGGGCATGGCCAAGGCCAGCCTGGAGGCCGGCGTACGCTACCTGGCCGGCAGCCTCGGCCCGGAAGGCACCCGCGTCAACGCCATCTCCGCCGGCCCGATCCGCACCCTGGCCGCTTCGGGCATCAAGAGCTTCCGCAAGATGCTCGCCGCCAACGAGAAGCAGACCCCGCTGCGCCGCAACGTGACCATCGAGGAAGTCGGCAACGCCGGCGCCTTCCTCTGCTCCGACCTGGCCTCGGGCATCAGCGGCGAGATCCTCTACGTCGACGGCGGCTTCAACACCACCGCCATGGGCGCCATCGAAGACTGATAGCAACCCCGGAAACGAAAAAGCCCGCTTTCAGCGGGCTTTTTCATGGGCTGGAATCGGCGTCAGAAGCGCTCGATGTCGGCCTGCTCCTTGAGCTGCTCGCGGTAGGCGGCGAAATCCTGCTGACCCGCGCGCGAGGCGAGGAAGCGACGGTAGCTGGTCTTCTCCTCGGCACTCAGCTCGGCCTTGGCCTGACCGACACCATCCAGGCGCAGCACCACGTAGTCGCCATTGTTCAGCGCCACGCCAGCATAGCTGGGCTTGCCGTCGGCCGGCTTGGCCATGCGGAACAGCGCCTGCAGCACCACGGGCTCGACACCCTCCTGGCTGCGGGTGGCGGCTTCCACCACCTTCCACTCCTTGCCACTGGCGCCACCTTCACGCAGCTGGGCCAGCAGGGCCTCGCCCTCGGCCTTGGCCGCCTCGCCAGCCTTCTTGCGCGCCAGGGTCTCGCGGATGCCCGCGGCAACCGTCTCCAGCGGCAGCAGCGTCGGCTTCTTGTGCTCCTTCACGCGCAGCACCAGGGTAGTGTCCGGATCCAGCTCGATGGCGCCGCTGTTGGCGCCGTCTTCCAGCACCTCGGGGCTGAACGCGGCCTGTACCACCTGGCGATTGGCAGCCACACCCTCGCCGCCCTCGCGGCCGAAGGCGCCGCTGGTCTGCACCTGCAGTCCCAGCTCCTGAGCCGGCTGCGCCAGGTCGGAGGCCTCGAAGCTGGCCTCCTCCAGGTCTTTGGCCGCCTCGACGAAACGCTGCTCGACCTGCTGCGCCTTGATCTCGCGCTCCAGCTTGGCCTTGAGGCTGTCGAAGCTCGGCACCTCGGGCGCCTGGACATCCAGCAGCTTGATCAGGTGCCAGCCGAACTCGCTGCGCACCGGAGCGGATACTTCGCCCTTGTTCAGCGCATACAGGGCCTTCTCGAACTCGGGGTCATACACGCCGGGGCCGGCGAAGCCCAGATCACCGCCGTTGTCGGCCGAACCCGGGTCCTGCGAGAGCTCCTTGGCCAGTACGGCGAAGTCTTCGCCCGCCTGCAGGCGCTTGGCGGCCTCTTCCAGCTTGGCCTTGGCCTGCTCGTCGGACTGCTTGTCGTTCACTTCCAGGAGGATGTGCGCCGCGTGGCGCTGTTCGGCCAGGTTGGCGATTTCCTTCTGGTACAGCGCCTGCAGCTCTTCGTCGCTGGCCTCGGCCTGGGCGAAGAAGGCCTCCTTCTTCAGCTCGACGTACTCGATCACCACCTGCTCGACGCTCATGAACTGATCGGCATGCTCGTCGTAGTAGGCCTTGACCTCTTCGTCCGTCAGCTCGATAGCCTTGCTGTCGGCCGGCAGGGTCAGGCTGGCGAAGTCGCGGGTCTGCTTGTCAAGACGGACGAAGGCGTCCAGCTCGGCGTCGGTGACGAAGTTGCTGCCGGCCAGGGCAGCCTGCAGCTGGCTGATCAGTACGTCCTGCTTGAGGCGCTCGCGGAACTGCATGCGGGTGAATCCCTGCTGCTGCAGGACCTGATCGAAGCGCGCGGCATCGAACTTGCCCTCCACCTGGAACACCGGCAGCTGGACGATCATCTGGTCCAGTGCGGCATCGGAGACGGCCATGCCAGCGTCCTTGGCGCCCTGCAGCAGCAGGGTGCGCTCGACCAGGCTGTCCAGCGCGGCATTACGCAGCAGCTTGTCGTCCAGCAGGGAAGCGTCGAAGTCCTTGCCGAACTGCTGGATCAGCTGGCGGCGCTGCATATCCACCGCGGCGTTGAGGCTGTCCAGGGTGATTTCCTCGCCGTTGACCTCGGCGGCATTACGACTGTTGCTGGTGGACTGGACGATGGCATCGAAGCCGGTGAAGGCCATCAGCATGACGATCAAACCGATGATGGTCTTGGCAATCCAGCCCTGGGAGTTATCCCTGATGTTCTGCAGCATGCTTCCCCCGAAACGGCTGCACTGAACAAGCAGCCATGCAGCGTGGGTGTTGAATCCGGATAAAAGAAAGGCGCATCCGAGGATGCGCCTTCTCATAACTGATGGAGCGGATGGGACTCCGCTCCGTACCAGGTCAGGCTAGCCTGGCCTGGAGGGGCAAAGGCCAGAGAGACGCTTAGTTGACGGCGTCTTTCAGAGCTTTACCAGCCTTGAAGCCCGGGATCTTGGCAGCGGCGATCTTGATCGGCTTGCCGGTCTGCGGGTTGCGGCCGGTACGGGCAGCACGCTCTTTGACAGCGAAAGTACCGAAGCCAACCAGCACCACGGAATCACCAGCCTTCAGAGCGCCAGTGACGGATTCGATCACTGCGTCCAGCGCGCGGCCAGCGACAGCTTTCGGGATATCAGCGGATGCGGCGATGGCATCAATCAGTTCCGACTTGTTCACTCTTAAGTCCCCTTATTTCTGTTGAGTTTGTTTCTTAGTTGTTTGGCGTAAGCAAAGCGGGTGCTGAAAGACCTGCCGACACATAGGAGCCGCTTTATAACAAGGGCTCGAAAATAGTGTCAAGGAAGCCTTCCGGCTAATGCGTGCTGATTCGCTCCTTGGAATCAGTCTCGCGCGTGTCATCCTTTGCAACCATCTCGGGAGCCGCATCGGGCAAGGGCTCCGGGGCGTATTGCAGCGCAATTTGCAGGACCTCGTCAATCCATTTAACCGGCTTAATGGTCAGGTCTTGCTTAATATTTTCCGGAATTTCCTTGAGATCGCGGACATTCTCTTCCGGGATGATCACGGTCTTGATTCCACCTCGGTGGGCCGCCAGGAGTTTTTCCTTTAGCCCGCCGATGGCCAGCACCTGGCCGCGCAGGGTGATCTCGCCGGTCATGGCCACATCGGCCCGCACCGGAATCTGCGTCAGGGCCGAAACCAGCGCGGTGCACAGACCGATACCGGCACTCGGACCATCCTTCGGCGTGGCGCCCTCCGGCATGTGGATGTGCACGTCTCGCTTCTCGTGGAAGTCCGGGGCGATACCCAGGCTCTTGGCCCGGCTGCGCACCACGGTCAGCGCCGCGGTCATGGACTCGGCCATCACGTCGCCGAGCGAGCCGGTCTTGATCAGCTGCCCCTTGCCCGGCACCACGGCCGTCTCGATGGTCAGCAGCTCGCCGCCCACCTGGGTCCAGGCCAGGCCGGTGACCTGGCCGATCTGATCCTGCTGCTCGGCCAGGCCAAAGCGATAGCGCCGCACGCCCAGGTAGTGCTCCAGCGACTCGGCATCCACCAGCACCTTGATGCGCTTGTCCCTGGCATGCTCCTTGACCACCTTGCGGCAAACCTTGGAAATCTGCCGTTCCAGGCTGCGCACGCCGGCCTCGCGGGTGTAGTAGCGGATGATGTCGCGGATCGCCGCGTCATCGAACTCCAGCTCACCCTTCTTCAGACCGTTGGCCTGCACCTGCTTGGGCGTGAGGTACTTGATGGCGATGTTGACCTTCTCGTCCTCGGTGTAACCGGGCAGGCGGATGACCTCCATACGGTCCAGCAGCGGGCCGGGGATGTTCATCGAGTTGGCGGTGCAAATGAACATCACGTCCGAGAGGTCGTAGTCGACTTCCAGATAATGGTCGTTGAAGTTGTGGTTCTGCTCCGGATCCAGCACCTCGAGCAGCGCCGAGGCGGGGTCGCCGCGCATGTCGCTGCCCATCTTGTCGATCTCGTCGAGCAGGAACAGCGGGTTGCGCACGCCGACCTTGGTCAGCTTCTGGATCAGCCGACCCGGCATGGAGCCGATGTAGGTGCGGCGATGCCCACGGATCTCGGCCTCGTCACGCACGCCGCCCAAGGCCATGCGCACGAACTTGCGGTTGGTGGCGCGGGCGATGGACTCGGCGAGCGAGGTCTTGCCCACGCCGGGCGGACCGACCAGGCAGAGCACCGGGCCCTTGAGCTTCTTCACCCGCTTCTGCACGGCGAGGTACTCGAGGATGCGCTCCTTGACCTCTTCCAGGCCAAAATGGTCAGCCTCGAGGATATCCTCGGCCTTGGCCAGGTCCAGGCGCACCTTGCTCTCGGCCTTCCACGGCACGTTGGTCAGCCAGTCGATGTAGGAGCGCACCACGGTGGCCTCGGCCGACATCGGCGACATCTGCTTGAGCTTGTTCAGCTCGGCATTGGCCTTGGCGTGGGCTTCCTTGGTCAGGCCGGCGTTCTCGATGCGCTTCTTCAGCTCGTCGATCTCGTTGTGGCCCTCGTCGATGTCGCCCAGCTCCTTCTGAATGGCCTTCATCTGCTCATTCAGGTAGTACTCGCGCTGGCTGCGCTCCATCTGCTTCTTGACCCGCCCGCGGATGCGCTTCTCGACCTGCAGCAGGTCGATCTCGGCATCCAGCAGGGCCAACACGTGCTCGACCCGCTCGGCCAGGTTGGTGATCTCGAGGATTTCCTGCTTCTGCTCGATCTTCAGCACCATGTGCGCGGCCATGGTGTCGACCAGGCGCGCCGGGTCATCGATGCTGTTGAGCGAGGACAGCACTTCGGCCGGCACCTTCTTGCCCAGCTGCACGTACTGCTCGAACTGGCTGAGCAGGCTGCGGGTGAAGACCTCGGACTCGCGCTCGGCGACCTCGCTCTCGTCGAGCAGCTGCACCTCAGCACGGCAGTGGCCGTCCACCTCGATGAACTTCTGGATGGCGCCACGCTGCTCGCCCTCGACCAGCACCTTGACAGTACCATCCGGCAGCTTGAGCAACTGCAGCACGGTGGCCACGGTCCCCATGCGGTACAGCGCGTCCTCACCCGGGTCATCGTCTGCCGGGTTGCGCTGCGCCAGCAGGAGAATCTGCTTGTCGCCGGTCATCGCGGCCTCCAGGGCCTCGATGGACTTCTCGCGGCCGACGAACAGCGGGATGACCATGTGCGGATAGACCACGACATCACGCAGCGGCAAGAGAGGCAATTCGATGGTTGTCTTCATGATTTCAGCTCTACGGCGGCCATTCGGCCGTAAACGGACGGGAGTACCCTTGGCCCTAAGATGGGGCCACCCCCGGGAAAAAACAAGCGAGAAAGGCGCAAAAGCAAAGGGCCCCGGAGGGCCCTTTGTTTCAGCGACTTGCAGACATCAGGCGTCTGGCGCGGCCTTGGCCGGCGGCTCGCTGTTCTCGTAGATCAGCAACGGCTTGGAGGAGCCCTCGATCACGCTCTCGTCGATCACCACCTTGCTGACATCGCTCTGCGAGGGGATCTCGTACATGGTGTCGAGCAGCACGCCCTCGAGGATCGAACGCAGGCCACGGGCACCGGTCTTGCGCTCCAGCGCACGCTTGGCCACGGCCTTGAGTGCGTCGGCGCGGAACTCCAGGTCCACCCCCTCCATCTCGAACAGCTTGGCGTACTGCTTGGTCAGGGCGTTCTTCGGCTCGGTGAGGATCTGCATCAGCGCCGCCTCGTCCAGCTCATCGAGGGTGGCGATGACCGGCAGACGACCAACGAACTCCGGAATGAGACCGAACTTGACCAGATCGTCCGGCTCGACCTCGCGCAGTGCCTCGCCGACCTTCTTGCCCAGGTCCGGGCTGCGCACTTCGGCGTTGAAGCCGATGCCGCCCTTGGTGGAGCGGGCCTGGATGACCTTCTCCAGACCGGCGAAGGCGCCACCGCAGATGAACAGGATGTTGCGCGTATCGACCTGCAGGAATTCCTGCTGCGGATGCTTGCGACCACCCTGTGGCGGCACCGAGGCGACGGTGCCCTCGATCAGCTTCAGCAGCGCCTGCTGCACGCCCTCGCCCGAGACGTCGCGGGTGATGGACGGGTTATCCGACTTGCGCGAGATCTTGTCGATCTCGTCGATGTAGACGATACCCATCTGGGCCTTCTCGACATCGTAGTCGCACTTCTGCAGCAGCTTCTGGATGATGTTCTCGACGTCCTCACCCACGTAACCGGCTTCGGTCAGGGTAGTGGCGTCGGCGATGGTGAACGGCACGTTGAGCAGGCGGGCCAGGGTCTCGGCCAGCAGGGTCTTGCCGGAGCCGGTCGGGCCGATCAGCAGGATGTTGCTCTTGCCCAGCTCGACGTCATCCTTCTTGTCGCGCTGGTTCAGACGCTTGTAGTGGTTGTACACGGCAACGGAGAGCACCTTCTTGGCGCGCTCCTGACCGATCACGTACTGATCCAGAATGCCGCTGATTTCCTTGGGCGCAGGCAACTTGTGGGCGCTGCTTTCGGCCTGGGCTTCCTGCACCTCCTCGCGGATGATGTCGTTGCACAGGTCGACGCACTCGTCGCAGATAAAGACCGAGGGACCGGCGATCAGCTTGCGCACTTCGTGCTGGCTTTTGCCGCAGAAGGAGCAGTAGAGCAGCTTGCCGTTGTCCTCGCCGTTGCGGGTGTCAGTCATTAGATCGATCCAATACGGTAGGCATGAAACACAAGATGAAGGCAATTGCGGGCATTTTCAACCCTGCGGGACGGCCGGGCGAGCCCGGCCGCTGCGCTGAAGCGGGGGATCAGACGGGACGCTTGTCCAGAACCTTGTCGATGAGGCCGTACTTGACCGCCTCTTCGCCGCTCATGAAGTTGTCGCGGTCGGTGTCCTTAGCGATCACGTCGATCGGCTGCTTGCAGTGATCGGCGAGGATCTTGTTCAGGCGCTCGCGGATGGTGAGGATCTCGCGGGCATGGATCTCGATGTCCGAGGCCTGGCCCTGGAAGCCGCCCAGCGGCTGGTGGATCATCATGCGCGAGTGCGGCAGGCAGTAGCGCTTGCCGGCGGCACCGCCAGCCAGCAGCAGCGCGCCCATGCTGCAGGCCTGGCCGATGCAGATGGTGGACACGTCGGGCTTGATGAACTGCATGGTGTCGTAGATCGACATGCCGGCAGTCACCGAGCCACCCGGCGAGTTGATGTACAGGTGGATGTCCTTGTCCGGGTTCTCGGCCTCGAGGAACAGCAGCTGGGCCACCACCAGGTTGGCCATGTAGTCCTCGACCGGGCCGACCAGGAAGATCACCCGCTCCTTCAACAGGCGCGAATAGATGTCGTAGGCACGCTCGCCACGGGCGGACTGCTCGATCACCATCGGCACGAGGCCGCCGGCGGCTTGGATATCAGGCATGGTGTTGATGAAAGAGTTATGCGACATGTCTAGCGATCTCTCCCTAATAGTCATGTCTCTAAAGACGCATAAGCCAGCACGAAGGCTGGCTTATGGTGTGCTCTAACGAGGCGAGGGATCAGGCAGCTTGCGGGGCTTCCGCCGGCTTGACCGCTTCTTCGTAGGAGACCGCTTTATCGGTCACTTTGGCCTTCTGCAGGACAGTATCTACAACTTGTTCTTCCAGTACAACCGAACGCACTTCGTTCAGCTGCTGGTCGTTCTTGTAGTACCAGGCCACGACCTGCTGCGGCTCCTGGTAGGCGGAAGCCATTTCCTCGATCAGCTCGCGCACACGAGCCTCGTCGGCCTTCAGCTCGCCCTGCTTGACCACTTCGGCGACGATCAGACCCAGCACCACGCGACGCTTGGCCTGCTCCTCGAACAGCTCGGCCGGCAGCTGGTCCGGCTTGATGTTGCCACCGAACTGCTGGACGGCCTGCACGCGCAGACGGTTCACTTCGTTGCCGATCAGGGCCTTCGGTACTTCCACCGGGTTGGCGGCCAGCAGGCCTTCCATCACCTGGTTCTTCACCTTGGACTTGATGGCCTGGCGCAGTTCGCGCTCCATGTTCTTGCGTACTTCGGCACGGAAGCCTTCCAGACCGCCTTCCTTGACGCCGAACAGGGCGAAGAAGTCGTCATTCAGCTCCGGCAGCTGCGGTGCGGAGACGCTGTTGACGGTCACGGTGAACTCGGCGGTCTTACCGGCCAGGTCGAGGTTCTGGTAGTCGGCCGGGAAGGTCGGGTTGATCACGCGCTCTTCGCCAGTCTTGACGCCAACCAGGGCCTCTTCAAAGCCCGGAATCATGCGACCGGAGCCCAGGACCAGCGGGGTGCCCTTGGCACTGCCGCCGGCGAAGGCCTCGCCGTCGATCTTGCCGACGAAATCGATGTTCAGCTGGTCGCCATTCTCGGCGGCACGCTCGACGGCCTCGAAACGGGTGTTCTGCTTGCGCAGGATTTCCAGCATGTTGTCGACGTCGGCATCAGTCACCTCGGCCTGCAGGCGCTCGACGGCGATGCCATCGAAGCCGGCCAGCTTGATCTCCGGGAAGACTTCGAAGGTGGCGACGTACTCGAGGTCCTTGCCCTTCTCGAACACTTTCGGCTCGACCGCTGGAGCACCAGCCGGGTTCAGCTTCTGCTCGACGATGGCCTCGTAGAAGGTGGCCTGGATCAGGTCGCCCAGGGCTTCCTGGCGCGCGGAGTCTTCGTAGCGCTGACGGATCACGTTCATCGGCACCTTGCCGGGACGGAAGCCAGGCACCTTGGCGCGGCGGGCAGTCTGCTGCAGGCGCTTGGTCACTTCGGTCTCGATGCGCTCGGCCGGCACGCCGATGGTCATGCGGCGCTCGAGAGCGGAGGTGCTTTCAACAGAAACTTGCATGGATATTCCTCGTTGCACAGACATAAGCCGGCGTTCCGGCCCCAGAATCGAAAGGCAAGCATTCTAGTGGCTCGAATTACAGAAGTCACCTGCACAAAACGAGCAAGAAACGGCGGGATATATAAGGAGGGATTACAAGGGAGATGGTGCGGACGGAGAGACTCGAACTCTCACACCTTGCGGCGCCAGAACCTAAATCTGGTGTGTCTACCAATTTCACCACGTCCGCGTGGTAACGCTTGAAACGAAAACGCCAGGCTTCTGGCCTGGCGCTTTCTCGAATATGGGGTGGACGATGGGAATCGAACCCACGACACCAGGAGCCACAATCCTGTGCTCTACCAACTGAGCTACGCCCACCATATTGCGTTGCTTGTGCCTGAGCCGCCAATGGCGCACCCGGCAGGACTCGAACCTGCGACCATCCGCTTAGAAGGCGGATGCTCTATCCAGCTGAGCTACGGGCGCTTAATCATCTGCGGAACAGACTTCTAAGCTACAGCTCCAGCCGCTTCCGGCTGTTGCCATCTTACCCAGCGGCTGGCTGTGCTCGACAAGCGGGGCGAATCTTATAGAGGCCGCCTCGCAGCGTCAACACGAGAATGAAAAAAATCCTGCTGGGAAAAGGAGTTACGGGAACAGGGGGCGCATGCGCCTTTGCCCGACCGGGCTGCCGTGCGAGAATACGCGATCTTTTTTCACTCTTCGCCATGGTTAAGCAAGCGTCATGACCGCACAACTGATCGACGGCAAAGCCATTGCCGCCAACCTCCGCCTGGATATCGCCAAACGCGTCGCCGAACGCCGCCAGCAGGGCCTGCGCGCCCCGGGCCTGGCCGTGATCCTGGTCGGCAGCGACCCGGCTTCCCAGGTATACGTCTCGCACAAGCGCAAGGACTGCGAGGAAGTCGGCTTCGTTTCCGTGGCCCATGACCTGCCGGCCAGCACCAGCCAGGGCGAACTGCTGTCGTTGATCGACCAGCTCAACCGCGACAACGCCATCGACGGCATCCTGGTGCAACTGCCCCTGCCCGCCCACCTGGACGCCTCGCAACTGCTCGAGCGCATCAACCCTGACAAGGACGTCGACGGTTTCCACCCGTTCAACGTCGGCCGCCTGTCCCAGCGCATGCCGCTGCTGCGCCCCTGCACGCCGAAGGGCATCATGACCCTGCTGGAAAGCACCGGCATCGACCTGCATGGCCAGCACGCCGTGGTCGTGGGCGCGTCCAACATCGTCGGCCGCCCGATGGCGCTGGAGCTGCTGCTGGCCGGCTGCACCGTCACCGTCACCCACCGCTTCACCAAGGATCTGCCGGGCCACCTGGCCCAGGCCGACATCGTGGTGGTGGCCGCCGGCAAACCGGGCCTGGTCAAGGGTGAGTGGATCAAGCAAGGCGCCATCGTCATCGACGTCGGCATCAACCGCCAGGCCGACGGCAAGCTGGTCGGCGACGTGGAGTTCGACGTCGCCGTCGAGCGCGCCGGCTGGATCACCCCGGTGCCGGGCGGCGTCGGCCCGATGACCCGCGCCTGCCTGCTGGAGAACACCCTGTACGCCGCGGAACACCTGCACGCGTAAGCGCCCCGGCCATGAAAAACGGCGCCCGCGGGCGCCGTTTTCGTTTCCAGCACTGACCTTACTGGGCCTGCTGCCAGGACTTCAGCAGCTCGTCGTAGCTGACGGTCTCGCCCTTCGGCTTCTCGTTGGCCAGCTTCGGCTTGGGTGCGCCCGGCTGGTCCAGCCAGTACTGCGGGTCCTTCTCCTCGTTGAGTTTCGGGCCGCAGTCACCCTGCACGCCGGAGCGCTCGATGCGCGCCATCATGCTGTCCTGGGCCGCCGCCAGGCCATCCAGGGCCTCTTGCGGGGTCTTGTCGCCGCTGGCCGCCTCGGCGATGAACTGCCACCACAGCTGCGCCAGGCGCGGGTAGTCCGGTACGTTGGTGCCAGTGGGGGTCCACTGCACCCGCGCCGGGCTGCGGTAGAACTCCACCAGACCGCCGAGCTTGGGCGCGGCGTCGGTCATCGCCTGGGAGTTGATGTCCGACTCGCGGATCGGTGTCAGGCCGACCAGGGTCTTCTTCAGCGAGACCGTCTTGGAGGTGACGAACTGCGCGTACAGCCAGGCCGCCAGGCGCTGCTTCTCCGGGGTCGACTTGAGGAAGGTCCAGGAGCCGGCGTCCTGGTAGCCGAGCTTCATGCCCTCCTCCCAGTACGGCCCCTTGGGCGACGGCGCCATGCGCCACTTCGGCGTGCCGTCCTCGTTGACCACCGCCAGGCCCGGCTTGGTCATGTCGGCGGTGAAGGCGGTGTACCAGAAGATCTGCTGGGCGATGTTGCCTTGTGCAGGCACCGGACCGGCCTCGGAGAAGGTCATGCCCTGGGCTTCCGGCGGCGCGTACTGGCGCATCCAGTCGACGTACTTGGTGGTGGCGTAGACCGCCGCCGGGCCGTTGGTGTCGCCGCCGCGGGCGACGCTGGAGCCCACCGGGCGGCAGCCCTCGACGCGAATGCCCCACTCGTCCACCGGCACCCCGTTGGGCAGGCCCTTGTCGCCACTACCGGCCATGGAGAACCAGGCGTCGGTGAAGCGCCAGCCCAGCGACGGGTCTTTCTTGCCGTAGTCCATGTGGCCATAGACGCGCTTGCCGTCGATTTCCTTGACGTGCTCGGTGAAGAACTGGGCGATGTCCTCGTAGGCCGACCAGTTGACTGGCACGCCCAGCTCGTAGCCATAGATTTCCTTGAACTTGGCCTTCAGCTCCGGTTTCTCGAACCAGTCGGCGCGGAACCAGTAGAGGTTGGCGAACTGCTGGTCGGGCAGCTGGTAGAGCTTCTTGTCCGGCCCGGTGGTGAAGGACAGGCCGATGAAGTCCTCCAGGTCCAGGGTCGGCGAGGTGAAGTCCTTGCCTTCATTGGCCATCATGTCGCTGATCGCCACCGCCTTGCCGTAGCGGAAGTGGGTGCCGATCAGGTCCGAGTCGTTGACCCAGCCGTCATAGATGTTCTTGCCGGACTGCATCTGCGTTTGCAGCTTCTCGACCACGTCGCCTTCCTGCATCAGGTCGTGGTTCAGCTTGATCCCGGTGATCTCGCTGAAGGCCTTGGCCAGCACCTTGGCCTCGTACTCGTGGGTGGCGATGGTCTCCGAGGCGACATTGATCTCCATGCCGCGGAACGGCTCGGCCGCCTTGATGAACCACTTGAGCTCGGCGAGCTGCTGCTCCTTGGTCAGGGTGGACGGCGAGAACTCGCTGTCGATCCACTTCTTCGCCGCCTCTTCGTAGGCATCGGCCCAGGCCGCGCCGCTCAATCCGGACAACGTCAGCAGGGCCGCCAGCGCCATGCTATGTCGGGTCTTGTAGTTGTTGTCGAACATAGACTCCTCCTTGCTTGAATAGAAAAGCGACCGGAACGACAGGCAGCCGGTCAGCCCCAACGCATCACCACCAGTAACCACACGACGGACAGCGCCGAGGCTATCCAGGTGCTCCAGTCGGTCGCGCCCACGACCAGCAGGTGCAGGTAGGCGCTGCCGAGTAGTCCGATGAACAGCCGGTCGCCACGGGTGGTGGCGATCGGCAGAAAGCCCCTGCGCTCGGCGCAGGGCGAGCGGATTTCCCATACCGTCATGCCCACCAGCAGCAGCGCGATGCCGCCGAAGAAGGCCGCCGTGACCGGGGTCCAGGCCATCCATTCCATAGTCGTTTCTCCTCAGACCCGGCCCAGGGCGAAGCCCTTGGCCACGTGGTTACGCACGAACCAGATCACCAGCATGCCCGGCAGGATGGTCAGCACCCCCGCCGCCGCCAGCACGCCCCAGTCAATGCCGGAGGCCGACACGGTGCGCGTCATCACCGCCACGATCGGCTTGGCGTTCACCGAGGTCAGGGTGCGCGCCAGCAGCAGCTCGACCCAGGAGAACATGAAGCAGAAGAACGCCGTGACGCCGATGCCGGGGCCGATCAGCGGGATGAAGATCTTCACGAAGAACTTGGGGAAGCTGTAGCCGTCAATGTAGGCCGTCTCGTCGATCTCCTTCGGCACCCCGGACATGAAGCCCTCGAGGATCCACACCGCCAGCGGCACGTTGAACAGACAGTGGGCCAGGGCCACGGCGATGTGGGTATCGAACAGGCCGATGGACGAGTACAGCTGGAAGAACGGCAGGAGGAACACCGCCGGCGGCGCCATGCGGTTGGTCAGCAGCCAGAAGAACAGGTGCTTGTCGCCGAGGAAGCGGTAGCGCGAGAAGGCATAGGCCGCCGGCAGCGCCACCAGCAGCGAGATGAGGGTGTTCAGGCACACGTAGTACAGCGAGTTGAGGTAGCCGGTGTACCAGCTCGGGTCGGTGAAGATCACCTGGTAGTTGGCCAGGGTGAAGTCCTGCGGCCACAGGGTCAGGCCGCCGAGGATCTCGGTATTACTCTTGAACGACATGTTCAGCAGCCAGTAGATCGGCACCAGCAGGAACAGGATGTAGAGCAGCAGCGCCAGGGCTTTGCGAAGGGTCATGGCAGGCTCCTCAGCTCTTCTGGTCGTTGTGGGTCATGGCCGTGTAGAACGCCCAGGACACCAGCAGGATGATCAGGAAGTACACCAGCGAGAACGCCGCCGCCGGCCCCAGGTCAAACTGCCCCACCGCCATCTTGGTCAGCGTCTGGCTGAGGAAGGTGGTGGCGTTGCCCGGTCCGCCGCCGGTGAGCACGAAGGGCTCGGTGTAGATCATGAAGCTGTCCATGAAGCGCAGCATCACGGCGATCAGCAGCACGCTCTTCATCTTCGGCAGCTGGATATGGCGGAACACCGCCCAGCTCGATGCGCGGTCGATGCGCGCGGCCTGGTAGTACACGTCGGGAATGGCGCGCAGGCCCGAATAGCACAGCAGCGCCACCAGCGAGGTCCAGTGCCACACGTCCATCACCAGCACCGTGACCCAGGCGTCCATGGTGTTGGAGGCATAGTTGTAGCTGATGCCCAGCTTGCTCAGGGTCCAGCCCAGCAGGCCGATATCGGCGCGGCCGAAGATCTGCCAGATGGTGCCGATCACGTTCCACGGGATCAGCAGCGGGATGGCCATCACGATCAGGCAGGCCGAGGCCCAGCGGCCCTTGGTCGGCATGCACAGGGCGATGGCTATCCCTAACGGAATCTCGATCAGCAGCACGCAGGCGGAGAAGATGAACTGGCGCAGCAGCGAGTCGTGCAGGCGCTCGTCCTGCAGCACCTGGCGGTACCAGTCGACGCCGACGAAGGTGCGCGTGCTGGCGTCGAAGATGTCCTGCACCGAGTAGTTGACCACCGTCATCATCGGCAGAATGGCGCTGAAGGCCACCAGCAGGAACACCGGCAGCACCAGCCACCAGGCCTTGTTGTTGATCACCTTGTTCATGCGCGCACCTCCACCAGCACATCGTCGGCGTAGAGCATCAGCCACTGCGACGGGAAGCCGATGTAGGCCACCTTGTGCGGTACCGGCAGATCCTCCTGCAGGCGCGCCTTGAGCGTCACACCATCCAGTTCCAGGGTGAGAATCTTGTAGGTACCCAGGTCTTCCACATGGCGCACCTCGCCGCGCAGGGCGTCGACGAAGGGCTCGTCGCTGACGTGGACGAATTCCGGACGGATGCCCAGCTTGAGCGGGCGGCCGGCCAGCTCGGCCAGGCGCTGGCACAGCGCCGGCGCCAGCGGCACACGGGTCTGGCCGAAGCACACGCCGCCGGCGTAGGGCGTGACCTCGACCAGATTCATCCCGGGGCTGCCGATAAAGAAGCCGACAAAGGTGTGTTTCGGCCGCTCGAACAGCTCGCGCGGGGTGCCGAACTGGACGATCTGCCCGCCATACATCACCGCGATCTTGTCGGCGAAGGTCGAGGCCTCCAGCTGGTCGTGGGTGACGTAGACCATGGTGATGTTGAACTGCTCGTGGATCTGCTTGAGTTTGCGCCGCAGCTTCCACTTCAGGTGCGGGTCGATCACCGTCAGCGGCTCGTCGAAGAGGATCGCCGACACGTCGTCGCGCACCAGGCCGCGGCCCATGGAGACTTTCTGCTTCTCGTCGGCGGTCAGGTTGCGCGCCTTCCTGTGCAGCAGCGGGTGCAGGTCGAGCACCTCGGCGATCTCATGCACCTTGCTGGTCACCCGCGACTCGGCCAGGCCCTGGTTGCGCAACGGGAAGGCCAGGTTGTCGAACACCGTCATGGTGTCGTACACCACCGGAAACTGGAAAACCTGGGCGATGTTGCGCTCCTGCGGCGGCAGGTCGTTGACCTCGCGCATGTCGAACAGCACCTGGCCCTCGGACGGGCTGAGCAGCCCGGAAATGATGTTGAGCAGGGTCGACTTGCCGCAGCCGGACGGGCCGAGCAGCGCGTAGGCGCCGCCCTGCTCCCAGACATGGGTCATCTCGCGGATGGCGTAGTCGTCCGGCCCACTCGGTTGGGCGCTGTAGCTGTGCGCCAGGTTCTGCAAGCGTATCTCGGCCATGCTGCGTTCCTCAGGACCGGCGGATCGGCGCCAGGACCAGTTGGTCCCGGGTATCAAAGACGAACAGCTTGTGCGTCGGGATGTAGATGCGGATCGGCGCATCCACGTCGTACTCGTGCACGCCCTGCAGGTGCAGGACCAGGGCGAAGTGCTCGCTGCGCACGTGCAGGAAGGTCTCCGAGCCGCTGATCTCGGCCAGCTCGACGATCACCGCCAGCTCCAGGTCGTCGTCGTTGGACGGCACCAGGCCGATATGCCCGGGGCGCACGCCGAAGCGGTAATCGCCCTGCTCCAGACCGCGCAACTCGGCGGTCAGCGGGAAGTGCACGAAGTCCTCGAAGCTCACCTCGCTGTCGGTGATGCGCCCGCGCATCAGGTTGATCGGTGGTTCGGAGAACAGCTCGGCGGCCAGCACCTGTTGCGGCCGGTGGTAGACCTCGGTGGTCTTGCCGCTCTGGATCACCCGGCCTTCATGCAGGATGGTGGTGGTGCCGCCCAGGGCCAGCGCCTCGTTGGGCTCGGTGGTGGCGTAGATGGCGATGCTGCGGCGGGCGCGGAACAGCTCGCGCATCTCCTGGCGCAGCTCTTCACGCAGCTTGTAGTCGAGGTTCACCAGCGGCTCGTCGAACAGCACCAGGTCGGCATCCTTGACCAGCGCGCGGGCCATGGCCGTACGCTGCTGCTGGCCGCCGGAGAGTTCCAGTGGGTAGCGCTTGAGAAACTTGTCGATGCGCAGCATCTGCGCAGTTTCCTGCACCTTACGCTCGATCTCGGCCTTGGCCACGCCGGCCTGGCGCAGCGGCGAAGCGATGTTCTCGAACACCGTCAGGTTCGGGTAGTTGATGAACTGCTGGTAGACCATCGACACGTTGCGCTGGCGCACCGGCACGCCGGTGACATCGGCGCCGTGCATCAGGATGCGGCCGCTGCTGGGCTTGTCCAGCCCGGCCATCAGGCGCATCAGCGAGGTCTTGCCGGCGAGCGTGCGGCCCACCAGCACGTTGAAGGAGCCTGGTTCGAAGCTCAGGCAGGCGTCGTCGATATAGACCTGCTGGTCGACCACGCGACAGACATGTTCCAGCGTTAACGACATGGCGTGTCCTTATAATTATTGCGCCCGTCGCCGCGAAGATCCCTCGCGGCCGACACAGCCATAACGCGACATTCGTGCCAGCGCCGCTGCGCGCCAGGGAATACCTCGTAACCCACTGACCAATAAGAATTTATCTAAGGACGGAGATACTCGGCGCGCAGGCGCACTGAACAGCCTTGAACAGTAAAAGCTGAACAACTGAACAATTTGCCCTTTGACTTTGAACAGCAATGAACAACACTGGGCGAACGCTTTGCCCCTGACCGTCTGCGGCCAGGGGCCGGGAGGACAGGACACTCCCGCCGGCCCGCCCATTGCAGTAACGGTGAGGCCAGCACGGAAGCCGGACCTATAAAAAAGACAAGAATCAGGCGATACCCATGACTGCCACTGCCCCGGCGCCGAGCCACGACGCCATCGTTCGCGACTCCTGGAGCCGCTGCCGCGACTTCGGCCTCACCCACCAGAGCCAGCCGGCCTTCGGCCAGGCCGCGCCCGGCGAGGTCTCCGCCCTGCTGGAAAGCCAGCATTTCCTGGTGCAGACCACCCATCAGGAGGTGCTGCCCTACTACGAGAACATCCTGGCCAACTCCAACTGCCTGATCATGCTGGCCGACAACCAGGGCCAGCTGCTGCAGTCCTGGGGCGACCGCCGCTTCGTCGAGCCGGCCCAGGCCGCCGGCTTCGTTCCCGGCGCCTGGTGGCAGGAGCGCTACAGCGGCACCAACGCCATCGGCACGGCGCTGGCCTGCGGCCAGGCGGTGCACATCCAGCGCGACGAGCACTTCCTCAAGGCCAACCGCTTCATGACCGGCTCGGCCTCGCCGATCTTCGACGCCAGCCGGCAGATGATCGGTGTGCTCGACGTCTCCAGCGACAGCTACCTGCCGCCGGCCCACACCCTGGGCATGGTCAAGATGATGAGCCAGTCGGTGGAGAACCGGCTGATCCTCAACCTGTTCAAGGACGACTACTTCCAGCTCAGCTTCAACACCAGCCTGGACAACCTGGACAGCCAGTGGGCCGGCCTGCTGGTGTTCGACGAGGCCGGGCAGATCGTCTCGGCCAACCGCCGCGCCGACAGCCTGCTCGGCGTCGGTCTGTCACGGGTGAACATCGAGAGCCTGTTCGACGTGCCGCTGCAGCAGTTGCTCACCCAGCCGGAGACCCTGCCCTTCGCCCTGCGCGCCGCCGGCCGCTACCGCTTCCACGGCCTGCTCAAGCGCCCGCGCAAGCCGCGTATCCAGCCGCGCGATTTCCGCCCGCAAGCGGCCCCGGCGCCGCGCCAGGAAGGCTTCACCCTGGCCAATATCAACCTCGGCGATCCACGGGTAGACAAGGCCGTACGCCAGGCCGAGCGTCTGGTGGAGAAGGACATCCCGATCCTCATCCACGGCGAGACCGGCGCCGGCAAGGAAGTGTTCGTCAAGGCCCTGCACAACGCCAGCTCGCGCGCCGGCCAGCCGCTGATCGCGGTGAACTGCGCGGCGATTCCCGCCGAACTGGTGGAGTCGGAACTATTCGGCTACGAGAAAGGCGCCTTCACCGGCGCCAGCCAGAAGGGCAGCATCGGTCTGATCCGCAAGGCGCACAAAGGCACCCTGTTCCTCGACGAGGTCGGCGACATGCCGCTGGCCGTGCAGGCGCGCCTGCTGCGCGTACTGCAGGAGCGCAGCGTACAGCCGCTGGGGGGCGGCGAGCCCTACCCGGTGGACATCCGCCTGGTCTCGGCGACCAACCGCCCGCTGCGCCAGGATGTGGACGCCGGCCTGTTCCGCGCCGACCTCTACTACCGCATCAGCGGCCTCAACCTGGAGCTGCCGCCGCTGCGCGAGCGCAGCGACAAGGCCGCGCTGTTCCAGCGCGTATGGGAACACCACCGCGAGCCCAGCCAGTGGGCCGGCCTCAGCCGCGAGGTGCTGGAGCTGTTCCAGCGCCACCCCTGGCCCGGCAACCTGCGCCAGCTGAGCAGCGTGATGCAAATCGCCCTGGCCATGGCCGAGGACCAGCCGATCCGCGCCGAGCACCTGCCGGACGACTTCTTCGCCGACCTGCAGAACGCGGCCGACAACCTGCCCACCTGCGAGCCTCTCATCGAGGCCGGCGACCTGGCCAGCCAGTACCAGGCCTGCGGCGGCAACATCTCGCACTTGGCGCGCAGCCTGGGGCTGAGCCGCAACACCCTGTACAAGCGCCTGCGCGAGCAGGGGCTGAAGGTCTGAGGGGCGCCAGGCCCGGCCCGGCATTCGCCCGAGCGCCTGCCGGCACGGGGCAGAGCGCCACCAGCAGCGCCCCCATTCCGCGCGGCAATAAAAAACCCGGCATAAGCCGGGTTTTCTACACGAGGCGGAGGCTTAGGCCTGAGGCGCCTGGGTACGGCTCTTGTAGGAACCGTCGCGGGTATCGATCTCGATCCAGTCGTCGATGTTGCAGAAGTCGGCGACCTTGACTTCGGTACCGTTGCGCAGCTTGGCCGGCTTCATGACCTTGCCGGAAGTGTCGCCACGGGCGGAGTTCTCGGTGTAGACGATCTGGCGCACGATGGTGGTCGGCAGGTCGACGGAGATCACCTTGCCTTCGAAGAACACGGCTTCGCAGATGTCGGTCATGCCTTCTTCGATGAACGGCAGGACGCTTTCCAGGTCTTCGGCGCGCAGTTCGTAGGAGTTGTACTCCGGATCCATGAACACGTAGTCGTCGCCGCTGATGTAGGACAGGGTCACTTCCTTGCGCTCAAGGATGACCGGCTCCATCTTGTCGTCGGCCTTGTACACGGTCTCGGTCTTGGAGCCGTTGATCAGGTTCTTCAGCTTCATCTTGACGATGGCGCTGTTACGGCCGGACTTGGTGAATTCGGCTTTCTGAATCAGCCACGGGTGGCCGTCGATCAGGGCCACACTGTTGGCCTTCATTTCTTGTGCGGTTTTCATACGAATATCCGGATTTGGATGGAGGTACAGATTTCTAGGCGGCGCATGATAGCCAATTTCGGTGAAACTGCACCAGCGCCGCGGCGAGATCAGGACGAGAGGCCTGCTCCCGGCACCAGTCTTGTGCGTGTGCCGCGAGCGCCTCGGCCTGCCCGCACAGCGCCTGCCAGGCCTGCGCCATGTCGCCACGGCCATTCCAGGCATGCCACCAGGCAGTCAGCGCCTCGCCGGCGAGCGGCGGCAGAGCGGCGCGGTACAGCGCCAGGAAGGCGTCGAGCTTGTCCCAGTGGGCGCCCTCCTCCTGCTGGTAGATATGCCAGAGCAGCGGCCGCCCGGCCCACTGGGCGCGGACGAAGGAATCCTCGCCGCGCACCGCGTTGAAGTCGCAGCTCCACAGCAGGCGATCGTAGTCGTCCTGGCTGACGAACGGCAGCAGGTGCAGGTGCAGGCTGCCCCGCTGCCAGCAGTCGCCTGCCTGCGCAGCGGCCACGCCCAGCCAGCGGTACAGATCGCCCTCGATGCGCCCGCGCGGCACCAGCAGCTGCACCGGCTGCGCGCCTTGGGCCAGGGCGTCCAGCCAGGGCCCCAGCGCCGGGTTCTCGTAGGCGAACAGGGAGATCAGCCAGGCGCCGGCCACGGGTGGCACGCCGAGCCCGGCGAGGAAGGCCTGACGCGCCCCGGCATCGGCCTGGAACTGCCGCCGCCGCTCCAGCAGGCCGGCCTCGCGCAGCAGGCCGCCGGTGCCGGGGACGAAGCCGGGGAAGAAGAAGAACTTCTGCAGCCCGCCCGGTTGTGGCGATGGCAGGCCGTGGCAGCCGGGCACCCAGTCCTCGGCGCTGAGGTACTCCAGGTTCAGCCACAGCGGCGGCTCGGCGCGCGCCGCCATGGCCTCGACGTAGCGCGCCGGCAGGGTGCAGGCGAAGGCCTCGATGACCACGTCGGCCGCCGCCACGGGCGGGAAGTCCGCCGTCCAGCGGCACACCTCGACGCCGGCCAGCCACTGCTGCGCCAGCGCCGCGTCGGCCTGCGGGCAGAGGCGCGCGAAGGCGGCCGGCTCGTCCACCCACAGGCGCACCGCCAGGCCGTGCTCGGCCGCCAGCTGGCGGGCCAGGCGCCAGGTCACGCCGATATCGCCGTAGTTGTCCACCACGCTGCAGAAGATGTCCCAGCGCACTGCGCCCTCCTCCCTCATCGAATTCGCCGGCCCAGGATACACCTCGTCCTAGAACAGGCCGAGCTGCGGATCGAGCAGGCGGGCGAAGTCGTCCTGGACGAAGGGCAGGATGGCGTCGGCCACCGGCTGCAACTGGCGGCTCAGGTAATGCTCGTAGTCGATGGGCGAGTGCAGCGCCTCCAGCGGCTCGGGGCCGGCACGGGTGATCAGGTAGCTGATCCAGCCACCGTTCTGGTACTGCCGCGGCCGCCCCAGGCGATCGTTGTGGGCATCGGCCAGGCGCGCGGCGCGCACGTGCGGCGGCACGTTGCGCTGGTAGTCGCCCAGGCCCCGGCGCAGGCGCTTGCGGTACACCAGCAGCTCGTCCAGCTCGCCGGCCAGGGTGCGCCGCACGTAGTCGCGCACGTACTCGCGGTGCGGCTGGCGATTGAAGACCAGGCGGTACAGCTCCTGCTGGAAGCGCTGTGCCAGCGGCGACCAGTCGGTGCGCACCGTCTCCAGGCCCTTGAAGACCATCTCCTCGCTGCCATCCTCACGCCGCACCAGGCCGGCGTAGCGCTTCTTGCTGCCCTCCTCGGCGCCGCGGATGGTCGGCATCAGGAAGCGGCTGTAGTGGGTCTCGAACTGCAGCTCCAGGGCGCTGTGCAGGCCGAACTCGTGCGCCAGGTGCTCGCGCCACCAGTGGTTGACCCGCGCCACCAGCTCGCGGCCGATGCGCCGGGCCTCGTCCTCAGCGTGCGCGCGGCGCAGCCAGACGAAGGTGGAGTCGGTGTCGCCGTAGATCACCGCGTGCCCCTCGGCCTCGATCAGCTCGCGGGTGCGGCGCATGATCTCGTGCCCGCGCAGGGTGATGGACGACGCCAGGCGTGGATCGAAGAAGCGGCAACCGCTGGAGCCGAGCACGCCGTAGAAGGCGTTCATGATGATCTTCAGCGCCTGCGACAGCGGCGCGTTGCCCTCGCGCTTGGCCGCCTCGCGGCCCTGCCAGACGCGCTCGACTATGGCCGGCAGGCAGTGCTGGCGGCGCGAGAAGCGCGCCCCGCGAAAACCCGCCACCGAATGCGCGTCGTCGGGCTGGCGCAGGCCCTCGACCAGGCCCACCGGGTCGATCAGGAAGGTGCGGATGATCGAGGGGTACAGGCTCTTGTAGTCCAGCACCAGCACCGACTCGTACAGCCCCGGTCGCGAGTCCATGACGAAGCCGCCCGGGCTGGCCTCGGGTGGCTTCTCGCCGAGGTTGGGGGCGACGAAGCCCAGGCGGTGCATGGGCGGCAGGTACAGGTGGGTGAAGGCCGCCACCGAGCCGCCGCTGCGGTCGGCCGGCAAGCCGGTGACGGCGGCGCGCTCGAGGAGGAAGTCGATCAGCCGGGTCTTGGCGAAGATGCGCGTGACCAGCTCGCAGTCCTTGAGGTTGTAGCGCGCCAGGGCCGGCTTGTCCTCGGCGAACATGCGGTTGATCTCATCCATGCGCTGGTAGGGCGTGTCGATCGCCTTGCCCTCGCCGAGCAAGCTCTGGGCCACGCTCTCCAGGCTGAAGGAGGGAAAGCTCCAGGTCGCCGAGCGCAGCGCCTCGATGCCGTCGATGATCAGCCGCCCGGTGGCCTCGGCGAAATAGTGATTGTGGCTGCGGTGCTCGCGCCAGCCCAGCTCGTCGCCGGCGCGGCCCAGGCGCAGCGGCACCTGCAGGCGCTTGGCGTGTTCCTGCAGCACGCGCAGGTCGAACTGCACCAGGTTCCAGCCGATGATGGCATCAGGATCGAACTCGGCCAGCCAGGCGTTGAGGCGCTCCAGCAGCTCGCCGCGGCTGGCGCAGTAGTCGAGCTGGAAGTCCAGCTGCGACGCCGCGCCACTGGCCGGTCCGAGCATGTACACCTGGCGCTGGCCGCAGCCTTCCAGGGCGATGGAATACAGCTCGCCGCGCTCGCTGGTCTCGATGTCCAGCGACACCAGGCGCAGCCGCGGGCGATAGTCGGGGTCGGCGCGCAGCTGTGCCTCGACCAAGCCGCCATCGCCGTGCGCCTGCCCCGAGAACAGCACCGGCGCGGTGATGAAGCGCTCCATCAGGTAGCGCTCCGGCGGCCGGATGTCGGCCTCGAACACCTCCACCCCGGCGGCCCGCAGGCGCTTGTCGAGGGCGATCAGCTGGCGGTGCTGCTGGCAGTACAGGCCCAGCACCGGGCGCTGCTGGAAGTCGCGCAGGCCCAGGGCGCGCAGCTCGACGCCGCGCTCGCCCTGCAGCAGCGCCTCGGCCTGCGCCCGCTGGACGACCGGCAGGAAGGCCACCGACGGCTGCGGCGGCAGGCGCACGCGTCGGGGGCCGTCGTCCGTTGCCAGCCAGAACTCGACCTGCGTCCCCTCCGGCGTATCACGCCAGTGCCTGGTCAGGACGAAGCCCCGCTGAAGATCCACCGCTTGCCACCCGCGCACACCTAGGAGTGGAGGATTCTAACCGCCAGCCCCGGCGGCGCCCATCGGCTGGGCTCTCCGCAAGGGGTTTACGAAATCGCTGGCAATGTGCCCGGGCCGGTGAGGGGCAGGCGCTTTCGCTCGTGAATATTCGCCCCCACTACCGACCTGGGCGAGCATTCGGGAGATGACCGATCACGTGTCGCATCGGCGAGCCGATAGACTCACACTGCTTTCCAGCAGGAGCCCGAGATGGGGGCTCAACCTGAAGCGTTGTGGGATGTCGTGATTATCGGCGGTGGCCAGGCCGGCCTGGCTACCGCGTATTTCCTGCGACGGACCGGGTTGTCGGCTCTCGGCCTCGACGCCGAAGACGGCCCGCTGGGGCCTGGCGGCGGTCGAGGGCACCCGGGCCCTGGTGAGTGGACGGGCTCGGCCTCGGCGACGCTGATCGGGGTGACCCGCACGGCCCGCAGCACGGCAGGCGAGATCGAGCAGTTCCTGGCCAGGGCGCCGGCCTGATCAGCCTGCCTGCCGCGCCGTGTCGCCATGCCTGGGCAAGGCGCTGGAGATGAGCGCGGCGGCCAGCACGAAGGCGCTGGAGACCCACAGGCAGGCGACCAGCCCATGGGCCTGGAAGACCCAGCCCGAGAGCAGCGTGCCGATCAGCCGGCCCAGGGCGTTGGACATGTAGTAGAAGCCCACGTCCAGCGACACCCCGTCCTCCTTGGCGTAGCTGACGATCAGGTAGCTGTGCAGCGAGGAGTTCACCGCGAACAGCGCGCCGAACAGCAGCAGCCCGCCCAGCAGCACCAGCTGGGCCGGCCAGCCGGCGGTCAGGCCGAGGGCGATCAGCGCCGGCAACCCGGCCAGGGCCAGGGCCCAGGCGAAGGCCGCGCGGCCATCCGGCACGAGGCCGCGCCGCTTGCCGGTGATGGCCGGGGCGAGGGACTGCACCATGCCGTAGCCGATGCCCCAGGCAGCGAGAAAACCACCCACCATCCAGAAGTCCCAGCCGAACACCGTACTCAGGTACACCGGCAGCGCCACCACGAACCACACGTCGCGGGCGCCGAACAAAAACAAGCGGGCAGCCGACAGGATGTTGATCGCCCGGCTCTTGGACAGCAGGTCGCGGAACTTCGGCTTGGCGCGGGCCTTGCCCAGGTCCTTCTTCAGCAGCACCAGGCTGCCCAGCCAGATCAGCGCCAGCACGGCGGCCATCGCCAGCACCGCGCCGCTGAAGCCGAGCAGCGCCAGCAGCGCCCCGCCGAGGAAGAAGCCGACGCCCTTGAGCGCATTCTTCGAGCCGGTGAGGATGGCCACCCACTTGTAGAGCGTGCCCTGCTGGCTGTCCGGCACCAGGAGCTTGATCGAGCTCTTGGCGCTCATCTTGTTGAGGTCCTTGGCGATGCCGGACAGCGCCTGGGCGCCCATCACCCAGGGCACCGTCAGCCAGGCGGCCGGCACCGTGAGCATCAGCAGGGCCAGCACCTGCAGGCCCAGGCCGAGGTTCATGGTGCGGTTCAGGCCCAGGCGCGCGCCGAGGTAGCCACCAACCAGGTTGGTGACCACGCCGAAGATCTCGTAGAACAGGAACAGCGCGGCGATCTGCAGCGGCGTGTAGCCCAGGCTGTGGAAGTGCAGTACCACCAGCATGCGCAGGGCGCCGTCGGTGAGGGTGAATGCCCAGTAGTTGCCGGTGACCAGCAGGTACTGGCGGACTTCCGCAGACAGGGCTGACAACGCCTTCATGATCGCCGATTACCCCGCCGCGCCGACCAGTCGCGCCAGCTCCACCGCGCGGTTAGCGTAGCCCCACTCGTTGTCGTACCAGGCATAGACCTTCACCTGGGTGCCATTGACTACCAGGGTCGACAGCGCATCGATGATCGAGGAGCGCGGGTCGGTACGGTAGTCGATGGACACCAGCGGGCGCTCCTCATAGCCGAGGATGTTCTTCAGCGGGCCCTCGGCCGCCGCCTTGAGCAGCGCGTTGACCTCCTCGGCGCTGGTCGCGCGCTCGACCTCGAACACGCAGTCGGTCAGCGAGGCGTTGGCCAGCGGCACGCGCACGGCATGGCCATTCAGCTTGCCGCGCAGCTCGGGGAAGATCTCGGCGATGGCCGTGGCCGAGCCGGTGGTGGTCGGGATCAGGCTGAGCCCTGAGGCACGGGCGCGGCGCAGGTCCTTGTGCGGCGTGTCGAGGATGCTCTGGGTGTTGGTCAGGTCGTGGATGGTGGTGATCGAGCCATGGCGGATGCCCAGCGCTTCGTGGATCACCTTGACCACCGGCGCCAGGCAGTTGGTGGTGCAGGAAGCGGCCGTGACGATGCGGTGCTGCGCCGGGTCGAACAGCTGCTGGTTGACGCCCATCACCACGTTCAGCGCGCCCGGCTCCTTGACCGGCGCACAGACCACCACGCGCTTCACGCCCTGCTCCAGATACCCCTGCAGCACGGCGACCGTCTTCATCTTGCCGCTGGCTTCGAGCACCAGGTCGCAGCCGCTCCAGTCGGTGTCGGCGATGGCCTTGTTAGCCGTCACGCGGATGCGCTTGCCATTAATCACCACGGCGTCGCCGTCGCTGCCTGCCTCGTGCTGCCAGCGGCCGTGCACCGAGTCGAAGTTCAGCAGGTGGGCATGGGTGGCGGCGTCGCCGGCCGGGTCGTTGATCTGCACGAACTCCAGCTCGGGCCAGTCCCAGGCCGCGCGCAGGGCCAGGCGGCCGATGCGGCCGAAGCCGTTGATGCCTACTTTGATGGTCATGTCGGTGACTCCGTCAGTGGGTCGCGTCGAACTGGTTGATCCAGTCGCGGTGTGCGGGGTGTTGAATGGCCCTGGGGCGCAGGGCCTGCACCAGGGTGATGGCCTGGTCACGGGGCAGACCGGCCTCGATCAGGAGGCGCACGGCGATCAGCCCGGTACGCCCGGAACCGCCCTTGCAGTGAATGGCCAGCGACTGACCGGCGCGCAGTTGCTCGAGCATCGCCTGGCGGGAAGCCTTCCAGCCCTGGGCGAAATCCTCCTGCGGCACCTGCTCGTCGGCCACCGGCAGGTGGTACCAGGCGAGGCCCAGGGCCTCGCAGTGCTGGGCAATCCGCTCGGCGCCATTGGCATCCAGCTCGGCCTGCGGCATCAGGGTGATGACCGCCGAAGCGCCGGCTTGCTTGAGCACCGCCAGCGCCGCCGCGAGCGAAGTGTCCTTGGTGCCTGGGCAGGGCGTGAAGATCAGCTTGCCGGGCAGGCCGGGGATATCGAGCAGGTCGTAGGGATGGCTCATCTAGGGGGTTTCCTTCGATCAGAGGGCGCGCTGGTTGACGCGCCTGGAAAGCTCTTGTGCCGATTCCTTGCGTTCGGAGTAGCGATCGACCAGGTAGTCGGAGCGGTCGCGCAGCAGCAGAGTGAACTTGACCAGCTCCTCCATCACGTCCACCAGGCGGTCGTAGAAGGAGGACGGCTTCATCCGGCCGTCCGCGTCGAACTCCATGAAGGCCTTGGGCACCGAGGACTGGTTGGGGATGGTGAACATGCGCATCCAGCGCCCCAGCACGCGCAGCTGGTTGACCACGTTGAACGACTGCGAGCCACCGCAGACCTGCATCACCGCCAGGGTCTTGCCCTGGGTCGGACGGATCGCGCCCATGGCCAGCGGCACCCAGTCGATCTGCGCCTTGAACACGGCCGTCATCGCGCCGTGGCGTTCGGGCGAGCACCACACCTGGCCTTCCGACCACTGCATCAGCTCGCGCAGCTCCTGCACCTTGGGATGGCTGTCCGGCGCATCGTCCGGCAGCGGCAGGCCGCGCGGGTCGAAGATGCGCGTCTCGGCGCCGAAATGCTGCAGCAGGCGGGCCGCCTCCTCGGTCAGCAAGCGGCTGAACGAGCGCTCGCGGGTGGAGCCATAGAGCAGCAGGATACGCGGCGGGTGGGCCGATGCCGACTCGACGGCCAGCTTGTCCGGCGCCGGCAGGTCGAGCAGCTCGGCATCGATGTTGGGCAGATCGTTGTGCATGGCATTCATTCCCAGGGGAGTTAGAGAGGGCCGCGGCGCAGCGCTTGGCCCCTGGGCGCGACGGCGGGCAAGGCCGGCAGAGCCACGGCGCGGGCCTCAGTCACAGACCAACTTGCGCCCCGGTCGCCCACGCATCTGCCAGAGGCGCTGCACGTCCTGGCGCAGCCATTCAGCATTGCTGTCGAGCGTCTGCTTGAGGATCTCGCCGACCCATTGCGGCAACTGCGGGTGCAGGCGGTAGTACACCCACTGGCCATGGCGACGATCCTCCAGCAGGCCGCAGCCGCGCAGCAGGGCCAGGTGGCGGGAAATCTTCGGCTGGGCCTGTTCGAGCGCCGCGGTCAGCTCGCAGACACAGAGTTCCTGTTCCAGGGTCACGAGCAGCGCGATGCGTGCGCGGGTCTCGTCGGCCAGGCACTTGAAGACCTCGGTGGGCGACAGCAGGTCGCCGCCTACGGCCGCCGGGGCGGGCTTGCTCTTGATCAGCACGAACATCTTTATCCGCTCGTGGATCTCATGCAGGGTCTTGCGGTAGGCGTCTTTCTGCGTGCTGGTCGCCGGGTCGGCGAAGTTCCAGGCGATGTACTCGCCGGCGCCCGGCAGGGCCAGACATTCCAGGGCGGACTTGTCGCACAGGGTGATCACGTAGTCGAAGGGCTCACCCGCGACCTGCTCGATGGACTTGCTGAACAGTCCTGCGGTGGAGATGCCAAGCTGCTCCAGTGCGCTGCGGGCGCGATCATCCACCTGCGTGGGCGCGCTCCCTGCACTGCAGGCCTCGAAGTGCTCCGAGTCGATGTGGCGCAACAGCGCCTCGGCCATCTGCGAGCGCGACGAGTTGGCCACGCAGAGGAAGAGGACACGCTTTTTCTGGCTCATGTTGATGTCTGTCAAAGGTGAACGGGAGCGAATATATTATTTTTCGAATATTCGGTAAAGCAGATGTTCCACATACCCCGTACAGACAACGGAGACAGGCGACAGAGATGAGCAACCCCTGCGAACTCGCGACCAGACAGAACGCCGGCGCGCCCCTCGGCGCTTTCGAACGCTACCTGAGCCTGTGGGTGTTTCTTTGCATAGTGGCGGGCACCGTGCTCGGCCTGGCCCTGCCCGAGGCCGCACAGGCGGTTGGTGCGCTGGAGGTGGCGCAGGTCAACATCCCGGTCGGCCTGCTGATCTGGGTGATGATCATCCCCATGCTGATGAAGATCGACTTCGCGGCACTGCATGAAGTGCGCGAACAGAAGGCGGGCATGGCCGTCACCCTCTTCATCAACTGGGCGATCAAGCCGTTCTCCATGGCGCTGATCGGCTGGCTGTTCATCAAGGTGCTGTTCGCCGACTGGCTTCCGCCCGGGGAATTGGACAGCTACATGGCGGGGCTGATCCTGCTGGGCGCCGCACCCTGCACGGCGATGGTGTTCGTGTGGAGCAACCTGTGCAGCGGCAATGCCAACTTCACCATCACCCAGGTGGCACTCAACGACCTGGTGATGGTGTTCGCCTTCGCCCCCATTGTCGCTCTGCTGCTCGGCGTCTCGTCGATCCCGGTGCCCTGGGACACCCTGCTGCTCTCGGTGGCGATGTACATCGTCATCCCGCTGGCCATCGCCCAACTGCTGCGCGCCCGGCTGCTCGGGCGGGGCCGGGAGGTCTTTGAGCGGGCCCTGGCGAAGATCTCGCCCTTCTCGATCGTCGCGCTGCTGGCCACCCTGGTGCTGCTGTTTTCCTTCCAGGGCAAGGCCATCATCGAACAGCCCCTGGTGATCGGCATGCTCGCCCTGCCGATCCTGCTGCAAACGCTGTTCATCGCCGCCCTGGGCTACCTTCTCAACCGCAGCCTCAGGGTGCGGCATGACGTGGCCGGCCCCTCGACCATGATCGGCGCGTCCAACTTCTTCGAGCTGGCGGTGGCCGTGGCCATTGTGCTCTACGGCTTCGAGTCCGGCGCGGCGCTGGCCACGGTCGTCGGGGTGCTGATCGAGGTCCCGCTGATGCTCTGGCTGGTGCGCATGGTCAACAACAGCCGCGCCTGGTACGAACGCGCCCTGCCACGCTGCTGAGGGGAAAGCCCTCAGGGTAACCACCAGACAAATTACGGCTCGACCTGCTGCCGACGAGGCGACTTAACATGACGTACGAATTGGCGTACGCTTCCGGTATGCCTGCACGGAGCCCGATCAGCATGCGCATTCTCACCGCCAGCGAAGCACGCACGAACCTCTATCGACTCATGGATCAGTCCGCCGAGTCGCACCAGCCCATCATGATCTCCGGGAAGCGGACTAACTCCGTCTTGGTATCTGCTGAGGACTGGGAAGCCATCCAGGAAACGCTCTACCTGCTGTCCATCCCCGGTATGCGCGAGTCCATCAAGGAAGGTATGGCCGAGCCTGCAGACGAATGCGCTAAGGAACTGGACTGGTGACTTGGCAGCTCGTCTACACGAAACAGGCTCAGAAAGACGCACAGAAGCTCGCCGCTGCAGGCTTGAAAGACAAGGCCAAGGCCCTGCTTGAAGTGATCCGGGAAAACCCGTTCCAGAATCCGCCGCCCTACGAGAAGCTGGTCGGCGACCTCTCCGGCGCCTACTCCCGCCGCATCAACATCCAACATCGGTTGGTCTATCAGGTGCTGCAGGATGAACAGGTGGTCAAGGTGCTGCGGCTCTGGTCGCACTACGAATAACAGCGACTCTCGACGCTTCTTCGACACCTGCAGGCCCTGAAAAGCAAAAGCCCCGAAAACTTTTCAGCTTTCGGGGCTTTTGCAATAGGGTCTGGCGGTGAGGGAGGGATTCGAACCCTCGATACGGTTTCCCGTATACACACTTTCCAGGCGTGCTCCTTCAACCGCTCGGACACCTCACCGGATCTCGGCGAACCAGTCTGGTCCGTCGAGGCGCGCTAATGTAGCCGCAGGCTTTTCCGAATGCAAACTTTTTTTCAGGCGATTCATGCGCTTATGCGGAGTGCTGGGTATCGGCGCCCGGCTTCTCGAAGCGCCTGGCGCCAAACAGCAGGAAGCCGATGGAGACGAACAGGCTGAACAGGAACAGCTGCAGCACGCCGGTCGGGCTGTGGCTGGCGGGGCTGATGGCCAGCAGGGTCAGGACGATCAGCGACAGCAGCGGCGCGAGCCGGAGCACAAAGGGCAGCAGGCGGGGCATGACAGGGACTCCTCGGGTTCGCCGCCAAGCTAAGCCACGGCCCGCTACCGCGGCCAATTGGCCTTGCTGATGGCGCCGATAGGTGAAGGCCGACGGACGGATGACCCTGCGGTCAGCCAAAGCGCTTTACCCCCGGCCTCGCGCTGGGTAACGTCAGCGCCACTTCCAGCCACTCCGCACTAGGATTTGCGCCATGAGCGACCTGATCAGCTACCAACTCGAAGACGGCATCGCCACCCTGACCCTCAACAACGGCAAGGTGAACGCCATTTCCCCGGACGTGATCGCCGCCTTCAATGCCGCCCTGGACCAGGCCTTGCAGGATCGCGCCGTGGTCATCATCACCGGCCAGCCGGGCATCCTCTCCGGAGGCTACGACCTCAAGGTCATGACCTCCGGCCCGCAGAACGCCGTGGCCCTGGTCACCGCCGGCTCCACCCTGGCCCGCCGCATGCTGGCCCACCCCTTCCCGATCATCGTCGCCTGCCCGGGCCACGCCATCGCCAAGGGCGCCTTCATCCTGCTCTCGGCCGACTACCGCATCGGCGTGGAAGGCCCGTTCAACATCGGCCTGAACGAAGTGCAGATCGGCATGACCATGCACCACGCCGGCATCGAGCTGGCCCGTGACCGCCTGCGCAAGTCCGCCTTCCACCGCTCGGTGATCAACGGCGAGATCTTCAATCCCGAGAGCGCCGTGGACGCCGGCTTCCTCGACAAGGTGGTGCCGGCCGAGCAGCTGATGGCCACTGCCGTGGCCGCCGCCCAGCAGCTGAAGAAGATCAACATGACCGCGCACAAGAACACCAAGCTGAAGGTGCGCAAGGCCCTGCTGGAAACCCTGGACAAGGCCATCGAGCTGGACCAGCAGCACCTCGGCTGACCCCACGCTTGCCACCACGAGCCCGGCCCCGCGCCGGGCTCGTGCTTTATGCGGGGAACGCCGGCCATCGGCGGATAAATACCCGGTAATAACCTCTGATCGGAGTCGATTGCGCCGAAGCTGTGCACGCCCGTACACTGCGCGCCTTTTTTGTCTGCCTGAAGGCCTACCGATGCTTTTCCTCGCGCGCATGTTGTTGATGGGCCTGCATTTCCTCCTCGCCGGCGTACTCGGCCTGGTGCTCGGCCTGTGCCGCCCGTTCAACCCGGACAACAGCCGCCTGTGCGCGCGCCTGTACTCGCTGCCGGCCCTGTGCCTGCTGCGCCTGAAACTGAAGGCGGAGGTCAAGAGCCTGTTCGGCCAGGAGCAGGCCTGCGTGGTCATCGCCAACCACCAGTCCAACTACGACCTCTACGTGCTCGGCCGCGTGGTGCCGCCGCGCACCGTCAGCATCGGCAAGAAAAGCCTGAAGTGGATCCCCTTCTTCGGCCAGCTCTACTGGCTGGCCGGCAACGTGCTGATCGAGCGGGGCAATGCGCGCCAGGCCAAACAGGCCATGCTGCAGACCACCGAGACCCTGCAGAGCCGCGACACCTCCATCTGGGTCTTCCCGGAAGGCACGCGCAACCTCGGCAAGGGCCTGCTGCCGTTCAAGAAAGGCGCCTTCCAGATGGCCATCGCCGCAGGCGTGCCGATAGTCCCGGTGTGCGTCAGCAACTATGCCGGGCGCCTCAAGCTCAACCGCTGGAACAGCGGCAAGGTGCTGATCCGCTCGCTGCCGGCCATCCCCACCCTGGGCCTGACCCTGGACGACCTGCCGCAGCTGATGGAACGCTGCCAGCAGGTGATGCGCGAGTGCATCGAGCAGCTCGACCAGCAGCTGGCCAAGGCCTAGAAGGCGCCATTAAACCCTTTTCATTCATAACCTTGGCACATGGCCATCATTTGGTTATGGTGCAGCCACTGCACTGGATAGCAGCTGCAGGCATGGAGGCCTGAGCCATTTCCGTTTCGGTCATGAAACGGGCCTCTGACAAGCACCGATACGGGCACCAACCGCCCCGCATCACTCCATCGATCTGTCAGAAAGAACTTCGACTATGCGCATCTCCACCGCCCTCAAACTGTGCGGCGCCCTGCTTGCAGCCGTAATGACCACCGGCTGCGTGTCCTCCATCCCGTTCGAGCAACAACTGCCGCAACCGGCCTACCAGAATGACGACAGCGTGCTGATCACCGTCATCGACAACCGCACGCGCGTCCAGAAGGGCAAACCACGCGAGTTCATCGGCGTGGCCCACGGCTCCTTCGGCATTCCCTTTGACTGGAGCGTTCCACAAGTGCTCGCCGTTGCCGAAGGCGACAAGGAGCGCGACCTTGCCGAATTCCTCGAACATCGCCTGAGCAATGGTCTGCAGCAGAAAGGCTGGCAGGCGCAAACCGTCAAGATGGACCATCTGCCTAGCGCTGCCGAGGCCGAGGCGGCCCTCAAGCAGGCCAATGCCAAGACCCTGCTGGCACTGGAACTGAAGGAGTGGTACTTCAGCATCAATCTCAACTGGGTGTCGGACTTCAACTTCGACACCGACACCAACATCCATGTCTATCGGATCGACAATGGCGAAGTGCTGAGCAAGAACATCACCGAGCGCGATGTAATCGTGCAGAAAGCCAGCGACTCGCCGCAGAACAACATCCTGATCGCCTACCGCGAACAGCTGCGGCAGATCATCGACGACCCGCAGGTGCGCGGAGTTCTGGCGAAGCAGTGACACCAGAGGCCCGGCACAGTCCGGGCCTTTTTCCACCTGATGGATGACCATGGGTTAAGCTGCGCCATCGCCATGCAGAGGACGCCCCATGGGTCAGATCGTTGCCGCCGCGGCCTACCACCGTGGCAGGAAAGTCGCCGATATCGCCCTCGATGAGGGCCGCCACTGGTCCAGCCAGGCCGGGCACTTCGTCTGGATCGGCCTGCGCGACCCGGACAGCAGCCAGCTGCACACCCTGCAGGAGCAGTTCAACCTGCACGAGCTGGCCATGGAAGACGCCATCGCCCAGCACACCCGGCCCAAGCTGGAAATCTTCGGCGACGCCCTGTTCATGGTGCTCTACTCGCCGATCCGCCAGGACGGCCGCCTGGAATTCGTCGAGACCCAGCTGTTCGCCGGCAAGGGCTATGTGATCAGCGCCCGCTACGGCGACTCGGCCCCCTACTCCACCGTGCGCCAGCGCTGCGAGGCGCGCCCGCTGCTGCTGGAGCACGGCGAGGACTTCGTGCTCTATGCCCTGCTGGCCTTCGTGATCGAGAACTACCGGCCGCTGCTGGACTGCATCCACGGCGAACTGGAAGACATCGAGGAGACGGTGCTCGGCCGACCGCTGCAGCAGGCCGACGTGGAGCGCATACACGGCCTGCGCCGTGACCTGCTGCGCCTGCGCCGGCAGGTCGCGCCGATGGCGGAAATCTGCAAGGAGCTGCAGCAGCTGGAGTTCCCGTTCATCGACAAGCACATGCGCCCGTACTTCCGCGACATCGCGATCCACGTCAACCGCCTGCTGGAAGACCTCACCGGGCTGCGCGAGATGGCCGACCACGCCATCGAGATCGGCCTGCTGCTGGAGGCCTCCCGGCAGAGCGTGACGCAACGCAAGTTCGCCGCCTGGGCGGCGATCCTGGCCTTCCCCACCGCGGTGGCGGGCATCTACGGGATGAACTTCGACTACATGCCGGAACTCACCTGGCACTACGGCTACTTCGCCGTGCTCGGCGTCATCGGCCTGGGCTGCGCGGGGCTGTTCGCCAACTTCAAACGCATGGGCTGGCTGTAGCCACCCAAGGCGCGCGGGCTGGCCGCGGCGCGGCGCACCCCGCGCCGGGACCTCAGGCGGCCTGCACGCCCTTCTTGCCCTGGGCCACGAAGCGCATCATCCACTCGGCCACGGCGGCGCCCTGGTGGTCATGCACCAGGCTTTCCACGGCCTGGCTGTAGACCGGCTCGCCGATGCACTTCTGGCGGATGTCGAGCAAGGCACGCGAGTAGTCGTGGACGAACTCCGGGTGGCCCTGGAAGCACAGCACCTGGTCCTCGATGCAGTAGGCCGCCACCGGGCAGAACTCGCTGGAGGCCAGCAGGGTGGCGTTCTCCGGCAGGGAGGTGACCTGGTCCTGGTGGCTGATCAGCAGGGTCAGCTCCTCCAGCGCCGGGCTCATCCACTGCGGCCGCTGCTTCACCTCGTAACGGTGGATGCCCACGCCCCAGCCCTGGCTCGCGCGCTCGGCACGGCCGCCCAGCAGCAGGGCCAGCAACTGGTGGCCGAAGCAGATGCCGAGCAGCTTGTCGCCATTCTCGTAACGCTGCAGCAAGTAGTCCTTGAGGGTCTGAATCCACGGGTCGCTGCCGAAGGAGTCGGCCTTGCTGCCGGTCACCAGGTAGGCGTCGTAGCGCTCGCCGTCTGCCGGATAGTCGCCCTGCACCACGTTGAACACCTCGAAGCGCGCCGCCAGCGGTTGCTGGGCGAACAGGCGCTCGAACATGCGGCCGTAGCCCTGGTATTGGTCGATCAGTTCGGGGCGGAGTACATCGGTTTCCAGAATGCAGATGCGCAGTGACATTGAGCGGATTACCTGAAACGGCCGAGGGTTGTGGAAGAGACGTTTAGCGTGCATCGAAGGGTCACCAAACGCAACAGCGACGGGGCATTCAGGCGATATCCGGCAATCATCAGCGGCCTTGATACCTACCATGCCCACCATTCACTTCTGTCGATGGGCCGGCTCGGCAAAGATGCAGCCGTGCTCACCCACCACAGAGGAGTCACCCCATGAGCAGCTTCGCCGCCATCGCCAGCCTGATCGCCGCCTCCGCTTTCCATAGCAGTGCCGCGGCCACCACCCACCAGGCCCACCCGGCCGCCGGGCGCCGCTGAGGCGCCGAGGAGTCCAGCATGTCCATCACCGAAGCCTTCGCCAGCCGCAACAGCTACGGCGTGACCTACGTCAATCTGGACGACACCGGCCTGCACTTCGAGTCCGAAGCGGCCGTGCACATGGACGACGGCAGCCTGCTGACCCTGCGCATGCCCACCCGGCACAGCGAGAAGCTGGATATCCACGCCCTGCTCTGCCAGCAGTACGGCGGCAAGCTGGCCGCCTGAGCCACCTCAGGGGATGGCCAGGCGCGCCGCCAGCTCGTCGCCCAGGTGACGGGCGAGAATGCGCCGCCAGCTGCCATCGCCACGCATCGCCGCGAAGGCCTGGCGCATCTCCCGCCCCAGCGCCGGAGCATCGGCCAGCACCGGGCTGCCGGCGATATAGCTGAGGGTCGAGGCCACCGGCTCACCGGTCTGCACCCCATCGGCCGCATAGCCGAGCGAGCGCCACAGGTAGTGCACGCGCAGGTCGATCTCGTACCAGGCCAGCACCCGCCCGCCATGCAGCATGCGCGCCGCCTGCTGCGGATCGGTCACCTCCACCACCGTCTGCCCGGCCTGCCTCAGCGCCAGCGCCTCCTGGGCCCTGGGCGTACCACCCATGACCACCAGCGGGCCGGCGGCCAGCGCCTCGCCCAGGCTGTCGAAGCGGCGCCGCGGGCTGGCCAGCACATAGGAAGTCGGCAGCACCTCCAGCAGCCAGACGAAGCCCGGCTCGCGCTCGGCCGTGCGCCCCAGGTTGAGCACTATGCCGCGGGGATCGTCGGCCACCTCCAGCTGCACCCGCTTCCACGGCACGCTGTGATAATGGCATTCGCGCTGCAGGCGCCGGCACAGCTCGGCCATCAGGTCGCCGAACAGACCGCGATTGTCCGGCTTGTCGTCGGCGAAGGGCATCTGCCCCTGGCCGACGTAGACATTCAGGGCGTCCGCGCCGAGGGCCGGGCCGGGTGCCAGCAGCAGGCCCGCCAGCAGTAACGCTGCGATTTCCCTTCGTCTGCTCACGCTCCGCCCTGCTCCCCCGGTGGCCTGTAGGCCAAGACTGACAGAATCCCGCGCAAAGCAAAACCGGCCACGAGGGCCGGTCTTGCGGGTTCCAGGGATGCTTCGGGCTCAGAAGCCCTCGCCTTTCGCGGCCTTCTCCAGCAACAGCGCCGGCGGCAGGAAGCGCTCGCCGTACTGCTCGGCCAGGTACTGGGCGCGGGCGGCGAAGTCCTTCACCCCGTACTGGTTGATGAACTGCAGCGCCCCGCCGGTCCAGGCGGCGAAGCCGATGCCGAAGATCGAGCCGATATTGGCGTCGGCGACGGACTTCAATACGCCCTCCTCCACGCAACGCACCGTTTCGATGGCCTGGATGAACAGGATGCGGTCGCGCACGTCCTCCTGGGAGATCTGTGCATCAGCCTTCTCGAAGCGCGCCTTCAGCTCGGGCCACAGGTGCTTCTTGCCGCCCTCCGGGTAGTCGTAGAAGCCACCGCCGGCGGCCTTGCCCGGGCGCTTGTACTCCTTGAGCATCAGGTCGATCACGGCGAACGCCGGGTGCTCGGGAATGCTCTTGCCCTCGGCGGCGAGGTCGGCCACGGTCTGCTTGCGGATATGGTCCATCAGGCTCATCGACACTTCGTCGCTGATCGCCAGCGGGCCCACCGGCATGCCGGCCTTGCGCGCCTCGGCCTCGATCATCGCCGCGCTGACGCCCTCGCCGAGCATGGCGATGCCCTCGTTGGTGAAGGTGCCGAACACCCGCGAGGTGAAGAAGCCGCGGCTGTCCTCGACCACGATCGGGGTCTTCTTGATCTGCAGCACGTAGTCGAAGCCGCGGGCCAGGGTCTCGTCGCTGGTCCTGGCGCCCTTGATGATCTCCACCAGCGGCATCTTGTCGACCGGGCTGAAGAAGTGCAGGCCGATGAACTTGTCCTGCTTCTGCACCGCGCCGGCCAGGCCGGTGATCGGCAGGGTCGAGGTGTTGGAGGCGATCACCGCATCGGCCAGCGCGGCGGCCTCGGCGGCGGCAGTCACCTTGGCCTTGAGCTCACGATCCTCGAACACCGCCTCGATGATCAGGTCGCAGCCGGCGAAGTCGGCCTCGCTGGCGGTCGGCTTGATGCGAGCGAGGAAGGCGTCGCGCTTCTCCGCCGTCATGTGGCCCTTGCTGACCTTCTTGTCGAGCAGCTTGGCCGAGTAGGCCTTGCCCTTCTCGGCCGCCTCGACGGACACGTCCTTGAGCACCACCTCGATGCCGGCGGCCGCCGACACGTAGGCGATGCCCGCGCCCATCATGCCGGCGCCGAGTACGCCGACCTTCTTCGTCACGTACTGCGGGAAGCCCTGCGGACGCGAGCTGCCGGCGTTGATCTCGTTGAGCTGGAACCAGAAGGTGCCGATCATGTTCTTCGCCACCTGGCCGGTGGTCAGCTCGGTGAAATAGCGCGCCTCGATGATCTGCGCGGTGTCGAAGTCGACCTGGGCGCCCTCGACGGCGGCGCACATGATCTTCTCCGGCGCCGGGAAGCAGCCCTTGGTCTTGTCGCGCAGCACGCTCGGCGCGATGGCCAGCATCTGCGCCACGGCCGGGCTGCTCGGCGTACCGCCGGGGATCTTGTAGCCCTTCACGTCCCACGGCTGCGCAGCGGTCGGGTTGGCGGCGATCCAGGCGCGCGCCTTGGCCAGCATCTCTTCCGGAGTGGCGGCGATGTCGTGGATCAGGCCGGCCTTGAGCGCGGCGTCCGGGCGTACCTTCTTGCCTTCGGCCAGGTACGGCAGGGCCTTTTCCAGGCCGAGCAGGCGCACCATGCGCACCACGCCGCCACCGCCCGGCAGCAGGCCGAGGGTCACTTCCGGCAGGCCCAGCTGCACGCTAGCGTTGTCCAGGGCGATGCGGTGGTGGCAGGCCAGGCAGATTTCCCAGCCGCCGCCCAGGGCGGCGCCATTGATCGCGGCCACCACCGGCTTGCCCAGGGTCTCCAGGCGGCGCAGCTGGCCCTTGATATTGAGGATCATGTCGTAGAACGGCTTGGCGTCGGCCTTGGTGACCTTGACCAGCTCATTGAGGTCGCCGCCGGCGAAGAAGGTCTTCTTCGCCGAGGTGATGATCACCCCGGCGATGGCGTCCTTCTCGGCCTCCAGGCGCGCGACGGTCTGGCCCATGGCCTCGCGGTACACCGCGTTCATGGTGTTGGCGCTCTGGCCGGGCATGTCGATGGTCAGGACGACGATATTGTCCTGGCCCTTTTCGTAACGGATGGCGTCAGTCATTTTTCATTCCTCAGCTTCGAGGAGCGATTCAGCCGCGTCGCGAGCGAAGGTCTGGCTAGGCGGAATTTGGCGAAGAAGCGCAGTTTGCTGTAGCAAATGAGCATTCTGAGCCAGATTCCAACAACGCCAGGCCGAGCGCAGCAGCGGCTGGACGCTCATCAGATTCGTTCGATGATGGTGGCGATACCCATGCCGCCGCCCACGCAGAGGGTGGCCAGGCCGTAGCGCAGCTCGCGCTTCTCCAGCTCGTCGAGCAGGGTGCCGAGGATGGCGCAGCCGGTGGCGCCCAGCGGGTGGCCCATGGCGATGGAGCCGCCGTTGACGTTGACCTTGCTCTCCGGCACGCCCATGTCCTTCATGAACTTCATCACCACCGAGGCGAACGCCTCGTTGACCTCGAACAGGTCGATGTCCTCGACGGACAATCCGGCCTTGGCCAGGGCCTTGCGGGTGGCCGGCGCCGGGCCGGTGAGCATGATGGTCGGGTCGGTGCTGGTCACCGCGGTGGCGACGATGCGCGCACGGGCTTTCAGGCCCAGCTCCTTGCCCTTGGCCTCGGAGCCGATCAGCATCAGCGCCGCGCCATCGACGATGCCGGAGCTGTTGCCCGGGGTGTGCACGTGCTCGATGCGCTCGACGTGCGAATACTTGCGCAGGGCGGTGGCGTCGAAGCCCATCTGCCCCATCATCTCGAAGCTCGGCTTGAGCTTGCCCAGGCCCTCCAGGGTGCTGTCGCCACGGATGAATTCGTCGTGGTCGAGCAGGACGATGCCGTTCTGGTCGGTGACCGGGATCAGCGACTTGGCGAACGAGCCATCGGTACTGGCGCGTGCGGCCTTCTGCTGCGAGCGCAGGGCGAAGGCGTCGACGTCGCTGCGGGAGAAGCCTTCGAGGGTGGCGATCAGGTCCGCACCCACGCCCTGCGGCACGAAGTTGGTGTGCAGGTTGGTCGCCGGGTCCATCGCCCAGGCGCCGCCGTCCGACCCCATGGGGATGCGCGACATGGACTCCACGCCGCCGACCACCACCAGGTCCTCGAAGCCCGAGCGCACCTTCATCGCGCCCATGTTCACCGCCTCCAGGCCCGAGGCGCAGAAGCGGTTGAGCTGCACGCCGGCCACGCACTCGGCCCAGTCGGCGGCCAGCACGGCGGTCTTAGCGATATCGGCACCCTGGTCGCCCACCGGGGTCACGCAGCCCAGCACCACATCGTCGACCTGGGCGGTGTCCAGGCGGTTGCGCTGCTCCAGGGCCTTGAGCAGGCCGACCACCAAGTCCACCGGCTTGACGCTGTACAGCGCGCCGTCCTTCTTGCCCTTGCCGCGCGGGGTGCGCACGGCGTCGAAAATATAAGCTTCGGTCATGACGTCCTCGGTACATGGCAACGGCGGATGCCGGGTGGCCTAACCTTAATCCCGTGCCCCGTGGACTCAATGACCGATGCGCTCAGGGCCATTGACCGTTGGGCTCAGACGAGCGGTCGCCCAGCCACTGCGCATCCCGCGCCAGGCAGCGAACTGTCTGGCTCAGGGGCCGCGCCTCGGGGAAAGGCCCCAGGCAATAACTACGTGATTCTGCCGATGCCGCGCTAGAAACGAAGTTGTCTAAGCTGAGTGTGACGAGGCCCCTAGGATTAACCGTGCAAGGTGCCGCCGCCGGGTTTTGCCGGGGCGGCTTTTTTGTCCGCGCCACGGTGCCAGGCCCCGTCCTGCGAAGCTCTGCAGGCCACTGGCCAAAACACCAACAAGAACAAAGGCAGTAGCATCATGTTCAAACAAGCCAAGTACCGGCAGGCGACCCTGATCGTCCTTGCCACCGCCGTCATCCTGATCCTGCCCAACGTGACTCGTCTGGTCGGCTGATCATTCTTCCCCGCCGTGGCCCGATGCCGTAGCGCTCGGGCCACGGAACAACCCCCGCAGAGACTGTGCTAGCGTGAGCCTTGAACGCCTCACGAGGTCTTTGCCATGCGCCATTTCCTGCTCTGCCTCGGCCTTGCGCTGAGCCCGCTGGCCGCCCAGGCCGGCGACATCGACTCCACCGCCGCCCTGCACGCCCTGGCCCAGCCCGGTGCCGTGCTGATCGACGTGCGCACCGCGGACGAATTCGCCAGCGGTGCCCTGCCCGGCGCCACCCTGATTCCCCACGGCGACATCGCCGCGCGCATCGCCGAAGTGGCGCCGGACAAGAACACCCCGGTGGTTCTCTACTGCCGCAGCGGCCGCCGCTCCAGCATCGCCCAGGACGAGCTGCAGGCACTGGGCTACACCCAGGTGATCAACGCCGGCGGCTACGACCAGTTCAAGCTGGCCCGCGACAACCAGAGCGAGGGCCCCGCATGCACCAACTGTTGAGCCGCCTGCTGCTGGGCGCCGCCCTGCTCGCTCCCTTTGCCCACGCCGCCGAACTCAAGCTGGAACTGCCGCAGGGCAGCCGCAGCTGGAGCACCGAACAACTGTTGAGCCACCCGCAGGCGCAGCAGATCGAGATTGCCGCCGATGTAGCCTACAAGCGCGCCATGACCTACCGCGCCGTGCCGCTGGCGGCGCTGCTCGACGGCGTGCAACCCGGCGACCACCTGCAGGCCGTGGCCCTGGACGGCTTCGCCGCCGAACTGCCCGCCGCCCCTCTGCTCAGCACCAAGGGCGCTCGCGCCTGGCTGGCGGTGGAAGACCCGGCCCAGCCCTGGCCGGCACTCGCCAAGAACAAGCCCAGTGCCGGGCCCTTCTATCTGGTGTGGCAGAGCCCCGAGGCCGCGCAGATCGGCCCGGAGCAGTGGCCGTTCCAGGTCTCCACCTTCCGTCTGCTGGCGCCGGTGGCGCAGCGTTTTCCGGCGCTGCTGCCGGCGGCGGATGCCAGCGCCGAGGTGCAGGCGGGGTTTGCGGTGTTCCAGAAGAACTGTCTGGCCTGTCACCGGCTGAATGGCGCGGGGGATTCGCAATTCGGGCCTGATCTGAATGTTCCGCATAACCCGACGGAGTATTTCGCGGGGGATTTTTTGCGGCAGTACATTCGGGACCCGCAGAGTCTGCGGAGGTGGCCGCAGGGGCGGATGCCGGGGTTTAGTGAGGCGGTTTTGAGTGATAGGGAGTTGGGGGAGTTGATTGGGTATTTGGGGCATATGGCGAAGCACAGAGCCAGCCGCTGACACACCCACCAATCTTATTAATACACAGCCACGCGCCTCAAGAACAAGTAGAGCCACGAAAGAGGAAACATGCAAAAGATACTAAAGCACGCAATTTACTTATTTCTAACCATATTTGGAATAACAGCCTTCGCCAGCATTGGCGCCTTAATTTTTCTGTGGACCCAATCAACCTCAGAACAAGGCGCAAGAGAACTACCACACCTAGGCTGGCTATTGATCACCGTAATTGCCGAGGTAGTTGGAGTAATAGTCATATTCGCAAAGAAAGGCATGAAATACCTACCGGAAGTAGAAATAAATAGAAAGGAAAACGAAACTCTTGAGTTCATGCGCAACTTCATAAACTCAGGAAGCTCTGTAACAGTTGTTAGCAATCGCGTTGCATGGCTAAGAAAATCAGAGCCAATAAAAAATGCAATCATAGAAATGGCAAGAAACGGCACTCTCCTGGAAATAATAACCCCAAGCGAGGTTGATACAGACATTAGAGGCCCACTCAGCGAAGCCGGAGTCAGATTCTATGTTACAAACGAGAAACTTCCACCAGAGGCACGTTTCACCCTAGTTGACGGACATAGAAGCGGCGCAGAAAGGCTTGCCATAGCAAGAGGCGGGCATCCCGAACATGAGATCACTACATTCGACAACAACTCCGGCCCTCAAATAATTGCCATGGCCAAGGATATAATCCGTAAATCCAAGGAGCTAGCAAATGCCCCATAGATGGTGCAACTCTGCTCGCATAAGGCGAGAGCAAATCGAGTCTGGACTAGACCTGACCTTCAACGAAGTATTTAAGCCACTCTTTATTAGTCGAGTCACAGCTCTATCCCCAAGCTGTATATTAGAAATCGGCGCAGGCACTGGGCACATCTCAAAGGAACTGTCCAAAGGAGGCATATCCATTACAGCAATCGAGCCTTCAAAGGGCATGTTTGATGTAGCAAAAGATGTGTTGACCTCGACTCAAGTAGAGCTAATAAATTGTACTTCATTCGACCTACCGAAAACAAAAGTCTATCAAGTATCCATATCCCACATGGTCGCCCATGTAGTTGATGACCTAAAAGGATTTTTTATATCCATAGGAGATCATTTAACTCAAGGAGGCCATTTCATATTTTCAATCCCTCACCCATGCTTTTATAACGACTACAAAAAATTTTGGGGCAATGAATACAACTATATGACTCCTGCATCTCAGGAAGTGACATTCACCATCACAAAAGACAGTGAAAATCCCATAAGCGGCGTGCCATATCATCATCGCCCCTTATCAACGTACATAAACACATTAGTAGAAGCTGGATTTGCCATTGATGGATTTGACGAGACATATCCGAATGATGAAATCCAAAAAATGTACGGAGAGAGATGGAAATCACCGCGGTATTGTGTCTTCACCTGCAAAAAGCTCTAACAAGCAAGCAGCCTGGATATTCGTGCGTGGACAACGCTCTGCTTGCCCTCCATCGGTGCTAAGCGAAACATTCAATTCAGCTGACTCCACGCTTTTCGCCCTTACGGCGAGTCACTTTCTCTTGTTTGCCCAAGAGAAAGTAACCAAAGAGAAGGGCACCCCGACATCCGGGTTTGGCGGCTGCGCCGCCAAACTTCCCTCCCTCCGGTGCCGCTCCGGGGGCCGGCTTAGAAGGGCCATCCTTGGCCCTTTAAGCCTCTCGCCGCATCCATGCGGCTCGTCCCCCTGCGCAACACCTCCACTCGGCCTACTGACGGGGACTCGAGCTCCGAGTTGCCTGGTGGTTTTTCTTTGCGCTGCGCGCATTGATCGTTCCCACGCTCTGCGTGGGAATGTGGCTGTTGGCGCTCTGCGCCCATTGCTTGTTTTGTGTTGCTCGCAGGCCTATGACGCGGAGCGTCACGGGATGGGTTCCCACGTGGAGCGTGGGAACCATCGGGAAAGGAATACAGAACTTTCAGGCAACTCCAATCGCCCCCTTCAGGAGGCCGAACGGAATCGTTGTGGAAGGGAGCGAGCCGCATGGATGCGGCGAGAGGCTTAAAGGGCCATGGATGGCCCTTGTAAGCCGGCCCCTGGAGCAATGATGGAGTGAGGGAACCCCGCCGCAGGCGGGGCCGGATGTCGGGGGCAAGCGTTTTTGGTTCCTTTTGGGGCGACTGCCAAAAGGAACCCGCCCAGCAGGGCGGAACTGATGTTTCAACCAACACGCAAACGAGCAGCGGCACAGTTCCTATCGCGGCCAAGGCCGCTCCCACAAAGGCAGAAGCCCCCTCTCCCCCGCCCCTCTCCCGCCAGCGGGCGAGGGGAGAAAAAGCGCGCCCTGCGCGCCACGCCTCACTGCTGTTGTTGCGTCTGCATCAACGCCGCAACATTCACCCGCGCATGCATCTGCTCACCGCCACCCCCGCGCCGCATCCCGCGCACCGGACAGGCATCCAGATAATCCAGCCCCACCGCCAGCTTCAGATGCCGCTCCGGCCGCGAAAGCTGGTTGGTCACATCGAAGCTGTACCAGGCATCGCCCAGCCAGGCCTCGGCCCAGGCGTGGCTGGCCAGGTGGCCGCCGTCCTCGGTGTATAGGTAGCCGGACACATAGCGCGACGGCACGCCCAGGCTGCGCGCGCAGGCCAGGAAGGCATGGGTATGGTCCTGGCACACTCCGGCGCGGCCGGCGAAGGCCTCGGCGGCGGTGCTGTCCACCCGGGTGGCGCCCGGGGTGTAGGGCATCTGCGCGTGCAGACCGTGCATCAGGCCGATCAGGCCGTCGCGGTCGTTGCGCCCGGCACTGCTGGTGCGGGCGAAATCGCGCAGGGCGTCGTCGGCCTGGGTCAGGCGGGTGCTGCGCAGGTACGGCAGCGGCGAGCGGGTGTCGCGCTCAGACTCGCAGTGCGGGTCTATGTCCACCTGGCCGCGCGCGCCGATCACCAGCGCCTCGTGCGGCTCGTCGAGAGTCAGCACATGCAGGATGTTGCCGTAGGGGTCGCGCTGCGCGCGTACCGGCCGCGGCAGGTCGAGCTGCCAGCTGATCACCCGCTGGCGCGCGCTCTCCTGTGGGGTCAGGCGCAGGTACTGGATGCTCGCGCGCACCTGGTCGTCGTAGTGGTAGGTGGTGTCGTGGCGGATCGAGAGTCTCATACGACCTCCAGATAGGACGTGTGGATGGCGCTGCCCAGTTGACGGACGAGCAGGATGAAATCGGTGAGCCAGGTGTGCAGGCCCTCGTCGAGGACCTCGTCGATGCTGGTGTAGCGCAGGCGCGCGTCCAGTTCGGCGGCCAGGCGCTGGGCCGGGCGGCCGTTTTCGCCGGGCAGGCCGGCGAGCATCAGGTTGAGTTCTTCCATGCAGGCGCGCAGCGAGCGCGGCACTTCGGGGCGCAGCAGCAGCAGTTCGGCGATCTTGCGGGTGCGCGGCGAGCCGCGGTAGATCTCGGTGAAGGACTCGAAGGACGACAGTGCGCGCAGCAGTGCGCTCCACTCGTAGTAGCCGCGTGCCGAGGTGTCGCTGACTTCGTCGGCGGCCTCGCCGAGCATCTCGTAGCGGGCATCGAGCAGGCGCAGGGTGTTGTCGGCGCGCTCGATGAAGGTGCCCAGGCGGATGAAGCGGTAGGCCTCACCGCGCATGATGGTGCCGAAGGTGGCGCCACGGAACAGGTGCGAGCGCTCCTTGACCCACTCGCAGAAGCGGCTGATGCCGTAGCGCCCCAGGCCTTCGGCGGCGATGCCGCGCATCTCCAGCCAGGTGGCGTTGATGTTCTCCCACATGTCGGCGGTGATCCGCCCGCGCACGGCGTGGGCGTTGGCGCGCGCGGCCTGCAGGCAGCAGTAGAGACTGGCCGGGTTTTCCGCATCGAGGGCGAAGAAGTGCAGCATGCGCTCGGCGTGCAGCTGGCCGTGGCGGGTCAGGTAGTCGTCCAGGGTGCCGGTGATCAGCAGCGGCAGGGCCAGTTCGTCGAGGCCGTCGCCACAGCCGTCGTGCGGCATCAGCGACAGCGAATAGCTGACGTCGAGCATGCGCGCGAGGTTCTCGGCGCGCTCCAGGTAGCGCGACATCCAGTACAGGTCGGAGGCAGTTCTCGAAAGCATGATCAGTCCTCCACCACCCAGGTGTCCTTGGTCCCGCCGCCCTGAGACGAGTTGACCACCAGCGAGCCCTCGCGCAGCGCCACGCGGGTCAGACCGCCGGGCACCAGGCGGGTTTCGCGACCGGACAGGACGAACGGGCGCAGGTCGATATGGCGCGGCGCCACGCCGCTCTCGACGAAGGTCGGGCAGGTCGACAGGCTCAGGGTGGGCTGGGCGATATAGGCCGCCGGGTTGGCCTTGAGGCGCTCGCGGAACAGCTCGATCTCGGCCTTGGTGGCAGCCGGGCCGACCAGCATGCCGTAGCCGCCGGAGCCCTGGGTTTCCTTGACCACCAGCTCGGGCAGGTGGGCCAGCACGTGGGACAGTTCCTCGGGCTTGCGGCACTGCCAGGTGGGCACGTTCTTGAGGATCGGCTCCTCGTCCAGGTAGAAGCGGATCATGTCGCCGACATAGGGGTAGATCGACTTGTCGTCCGCCACCCCGGTGCCCACCGCATTGGCCAGCACCACGTTGCCGCTGCGGTAGGCGGCCAGCAGGCCGGGCACGCCGAGCATGGAGTCGGGGTTGAAGGCCAGCGGGTCGAGGAAGGCGTCGTCCAGGCGACGGTAGATCACGTCCACCGGCTGCGGGCCGGCGGTGGTGCGCATGAACACGCGGTCGTCGCGGACGAACAGGTCGGCGCCCTCGACCAGCTCCACGCCCATCTCGCGGGCGAGGAAGGCGTGCTCGAAATAGGCGCTGTTGAAGCGGCCCGGGGTAAGCACCACCACGGATGGGTTGTCGATCGGGCTGGAGCTCTTCAGGGTGTCCAGCAGCAGGCTCGGGTAGTGGTCGATGGGCGCCACCCGCTGCTGGGCGAACAGCTCGGGGAACAGGCGCATCATCATCTTGCGGTCTTCCAGCATGTAGCTGACGCCGCTGGGCGTGCGCAGGTTGTCCTCCAGCACGTAGAAGCTGCCGTCGCCGTCGCGCACCAGGTCGACGCCGGCGATATGGGCGTAGATGTCGCGGTGCAGGTCGAGGCCCTGCATGGCCAGCTGGTAGCCCTCGTTGGCCAGCACCTGCTCGGCCGGGATGATGCCGGCCTTGAGGATGCGCTGGTCATGGTAGAGGTCGGCGAGGAACAGGTTCAGCGCCTGCACGCGCTGGATGCAGCCGCTCTCGACGATGCGCCACTCGCTGGCGGGGATGCTGCGCGGGATGGTGTCGAAGGGGATCAGGCGCTCGGTGCCCTGTTCGTCGCCGTAGAGGGTGAAGGTGATGCCGGCGCGGTGGAACAGCAGGTCGGCTTCGCGGCGGCGCTGGGCCTGCACTTCGGCGGGCGTGTCGGCCAGCCAGCGGGCAAACTCCCGGTAGTGCGGGCGGACTGCGCCGCTCGCGTCGTACATCTCGTCATAAAAGGTGCGGGCCATGCCGTACTCCTTGTCACCCGGACAGGAGTGCCATCGCAAGGCCCGTGCCACGAAATTTATCGTTCTATTTCAATAACCTGTATGACAACCCCGAGATCCTCGCACCAATTCAGGGCAATATCGGGCGCCGCGCCGGCGGCCGCGCCCCAGGCCGTGGCAGCCTCTCTATGGGGTGCATAGGCAGCTTCGATTTCCCCTGCCGGCGGCGGCTGGGCAGACTGCACGGCATCGAACGGCGGCTGCATCAGGCCCGCCGCTTCGCAGATCGGCGCTCCCCTTCTGCCGATCGCTCCTGCTCGAGCGGCCTTTTTTATGGCTGACTGAAAGTGCTAGCCCGGATGCAATCCGGGAAGCAGGCAGCGCCCTCCCCGGATTGCACCCGGGCTACGCCGCAGAATCCGTGTAGGAAAAATGCGCCACGCCGGGACAGATCAGACAGCCCGGGCCAACGCCGGCTCGCCGAAGGCCAGGTGCAGCCAGTGCTGGTAGAAGCCCTCCGCCACCCGGTTGAGGGCGCTGACCCGGCTCGGCAGGTCGGCCAGCATCTGGCGCAGGCCCTGCTGGCTGGCCTGGGTCTCGTCGAGCAGGTGCGACCAGTCGCGCAGCCAGTTCTCCACCACCTCCACCGTCACTTCGGGATGGCCCTGCAGGGCCAGCACCTTGTCGCCCCAGGCGAAGCCCTGGTTCGGGCACCAGGGGCTGGACAGCAGCCACTCGGCGCCAGGCGGCAGCTCGAAGGTGTCGCTGTGCCACTGGTACACGGGAAATTCGCGCGGCAGGTGCGCCAGCCAGGGGTTGCCGTTGTCGCGCCGCACCAGCGGCTGCCAGCCCACTTCGGTGTAGGGCATGCGGTGCACGGCCGCGCCGAGGGCCTTGGCGATCAGCTGGCCGCCCAGGCAGTGGCCGATCAGGGGAATGTCACGCTGGATGAAGTGGCGCAATGCGTCGATTTCCGCCCTGATCCAGGGCAGGTCGTCGTTCACGCTCATGGGGCCGCCCATCACCGCCACCGCACGGGGACGGTCGAGGTCGACGCGCGCCAGCTCGCCGAGATCGGCGCGCAGCACGGTGAAATCGAGTTGCTGGGCCTGCAGGACGCTGGCCAGGTGACCCGGGGGACAATAATCGACGTGGGTCAGAATCAGGATGTCGGTCATGACTGCTCTCCGCTGTCCGCTTGCCAACGCAAGGCCCGTGCCGAAACACGGACCCGCACCGGTCTGACGGACTTTTTATTTGCGAGCAGGCTAACCGAGGCCGGCATCGCCGGCTAGTGGCCCGCACGGCGAATGCCTGCGGGCCGCGCCGGGTCAGGGAATGCACACCCCCTGCTTGTCGCTCTGCGCCAGGTCCATCAGCTCGCGGTTGGCCACGGCGTACATGGCGTAGTCGGTGCCGGTGGCCGCGCGCAGTTCGGCGAGCATGGCCAGCCAGCGCTGCACCAGCGGCCTGTGCTGTTCCAGCCAGAAGGCCACCCGCTGCTCGATGTCCTTGGGCCCCTCGGCCATCTGCAGCACGGCGATGGTGATGGCGCGCTGCTGCCAGTCCAGGTCGTCGCGGAACGCCTCGCGGGCCAGGGCCTGCCAGTTGTTCTCCACCGGTAGGCCGGTGACCTGCTGCAGGTACCAGGACAGCTCCAGCGCGCCGCCCACCGCGAAGTAGGCGGTGGCCACGTCCGCCGCCGGCTGGCCGGTGACGTCGGCGGCCTCGATGATCGGCAACAGGGTGTACAGGTGGCTGGTGCCGGCGACCACGCGGGCCAGCTCCTCCGGCGCGCCGGCCTCGACGAAGCTCTGGTAGCGCGCCAGCCACTGTTCGCGGGCCGGGCCTTCGAGCAGCTCGTCCAGGCGCCCGGCCAGCTCGGCCACGCGCGGGGCGAAGTGGCCGACGTCGCGGGCGGCGTCCAGGTCCTCGCGGCGGCTGCGCAGGAACCAGCGGGTGGCGCGGCGGCCCAGGCGCATCAGCTCGTCCATCAGCTGCAGCTGCAGTTCGGCCGGCACCTTGTAGTCCAGCGCCTCGATCTGCTTCCACCAGTGCGGCAGGCGGAACACGTCGCGCACGATGACGTAGGCGCCGGCGACGTTGGCCGCGCTCATGCCGGTGGACTCCTTCAGGCGCTGCACGAAGGTGATGCCCATGTGGTTGACCAGGTCGTTGGCGATCTGCGTGCTGACGATCTCGCGCTTGAGGCGGTGACGGCGCATGGCCTCGCCGAACTTCTGCGTCAGGCGCGCCGGGAAGGCGGTCTGCATCTCGCGGGCCAGGTAGTCGTCGTCCGGCACCAGGGATTTCAGCAGCGCTTCCTTGAGGTCGATCTTGCTGTAGGAGATCAGCACCGACAGCTCCGGCCGGGTCAGGCCGCGGCCGTTGGCGGCGCGCTCGTTGAGCTCGTCGTCGCTGGGCAGGAACTCCAGGGCGCGGTCCAGCTTGCCGGCCGCCTCCAGCGCCGCCATCAGGCGCTTGTACTCCGGCAGGCGCTCGCGGGCGCGGCGCTCGGCCAGGGACAGGGCCTGGGTCTGCTTGTAGTTGTTGCCCAGCACCAGGTTGCCGACGTCGTCGGTCATCTCGGCCAGCAGCTTGTTGCGCTGCTTGCCGGTCATGTCGCCGGCGCCGACGATCTCGCCCAGGAGGATCTTGATGTTGACCTCGTGGTCGGAGCAGTCCACGCCGCCGGCGTTGTCGATGAAGTCGGTGTTGCTGGCGCCGCCATTGAGGCCGAACTCGACGCGGCCGAGCTGGGTCATGCCGAGGTTGCCGCCCTCGCCCACCACCTTGGCGCGCAGTTCGTTGCCGTTGACGCGCAGGCCGTCGTTGGCCTTGTCGCCGACGTCGGCATGGCTCTCCTTGCTCGACTTGACGTAGGTGCCGATGCCGCCGTTCCACAGCAGGTCGACCGGCGCCTTGAGCAGAGCGTTGATCAGCTCGGTGGGCGCCAGCTTGTCGGCCTGGATGTCGAAGCGCGCCTTCATCTGCGGGGTGATGGCGATGCTCTTGGCGCTGCGCAGGAAGATGCCGCCGCCCTCGGAGATCAGCTTGGCGTCGTAGTCGGCCCAGGACGAGCGCGGCAGGTCGAACATGCGCTTGCGCTCGACGAAGCTCTTGGCCGGGTCCGGATTGGGGTCGATGAAGATGTGCATGTGGTTGAACGCAGCCACCATCTGCAGCTTGTCCGACAGCAGCAGGCCGTTGCCGAACACGTCGCCGGCCATGTCGCCGATGCCGATGACGGTGATGCTGTCCTTCTGCACGTCGATGCCGCGCTCGCGGAAGTGGCGCTGCACGCTGACCCAGCCGCCCTTGGCGGTGATGCCCATGCCTTTGTGGTCGTAGCCGGCCGAGCCGCCGGAGGCGAAGGCGTCACCCAGCCAGAAGCCATAGTCCAGGGCGATGCCGTTGGCGATGTCGGAGAAGGTCGCGGTGCCCTTGTCCGCCGCCACCACCAGGTAGGGGTCGTCCGGATCGTGGCGCACCACGCCTTCCGGCGGCACCACCTTGCCGTCCTTGAGGTTGTCGGTGATGTCCAGCAGGCCGCTGATGAAGATGCGGTAGCAGGCGATGCCCTCGGCCAGCACCTCGTCGCGGTTGCCGCCGAGCGGCAGCTTGCGCGGCACGAAGCCGCCCTTGGCGCCCATCGGCACGATCACCGCGTTCTTCACCTGCTGCGCCTTGACCAGGCCGAGCACCTCGGTGCGGAAGTCCTCCTCGCGGTCGGACCAGCGCAGGCCGCCGCGGGCCACGTCGCCGAAGCGCAGGTGCACGCCCTCGACGCGCGGGCAGTAGACGAAGATCTCGAACTTCGGCACCGGCCGCGGGATCTCCGGGATCAGCCGCGGGCTGAGCTTGAAGCTGAAGTAGTGCTTGGGCTGGCCGTCGGCACCGTTCTGGAAGAAGTTGGTGCGCAGGGTGGCCTTGATCAGGTCCAGGTAGCGCCGCAGGATGCGGTCCTCGTTGAGCACCGCGACGTTGTCCAGGGCGGCGAGGATGGCCTGCTCGAGCTTCTGCTGCTTGTCCTCCAGGTCCTCGGCGGAGAGCTTGCGCGCCAGGTAGAAGCGGGTGCGGAACAGACGCACCAGCTCCTTGGCGATATCGGCGTGGTTGACCAGGGTGGCGGCGATGTAGCCGAGGTCGAAGCCCAGGCGGATCTGCTTGAGGTAGCGCGCGTAGGCGCGCAGCAGCGCCACGTCGCGCCAGGGCATGGCGGCGGTCAGCACCAGGCGGTTGAAGCCGTCGTTCTCGGCCTCGCCGCTGACGATGTGGATGAAGGCGTCCTGCAGGGTCTCGTTGAGCTGCTGGATGTCGACGTCGACGCCTTCGGCGGTGGTGAAGGCGAAGTCGTGGATCCAGAACTCGCGGCCGTCGGCGCGGCGCAGCTTGTAGGGGAACTCGCCGAGCACGCGCAGGCCGAGGTTCTCCAGGATCGGCAACACGTCGGACAGCGGCAGGGGCGTGTCGGCGTGGTAGAGCTTGCAGTGCAGCTCCTGCTCGCCCTGGGTCAGCGGCTGGTAGAAGCTCATCACCAGCGGGCGCTCGTCGGACAGGCTGAGCAGGTGCTGCATGTCGACCACCGCCGAGTGCGGGGCGAAGCGCTCGGTGTAGCCGGCCGGGAAGCCTTTCGGGAAATCGGCCAGGACGTTGGTGCCCTGGGCCTCGCCGAAGCTCTCGACGATCAGGCTGGCGTAGTCGTCCTTCCACGAACGGCAGGCCTGCACCACTTCCTTCTCCAGGCGCAGCGGGTCGATCTGCACGCGGTTCTTCGGGTCGACCTTGAGGATGAACTGCACGCGCGCCAGCACCGACTCGGAGAAGTAGGTCCAGAACTCGCAGTCGCTGGCCTGCAGGCGCTCCATCAGCACCTGCTGGATCTTCACCCGCGTCTCGGTGGAATACACGTCACGCGGCACGTAGGCCAGGCAGTAGGCGAAGCGGCCGTAGGGGTCGCGGCGCAGGAACAGGCGCAGCTTGTTGCGCTCCTGGATCTGCACGATGGCGATGGCGGTGTTGAACAGCTCGTCCACCGGGGTCTGGAACAGGTCGTCGCGCGGCAGCACTTCCAGCACCTGCTCCAGCTCCTTGCCCAGGTGCGCCTTGGGGTCGAAGCCGGAGCGGCGGCTGATCTCGTCGACCTTGCGGCGGATGTAGGGAATGCGCTTGACGCTCTCGGCGTACACCGACGAGGTGTACAGGCCCATGAAGCGGCATTCCTTGACCACCTTGCCCTTGGCGTCCAGCTCGCGGATCGAGACGAAGTCCGGGTAGGCCGGGCGGTGCACGCGGCTCGGCGTGGCGGCCTTGGCGAAGGACAGCAGCAGCGGCCCGCGCAGGTAGTCCACCGCCTCCTTCTCGATGTGCAGCTCGTCCTTCTTCAGGCCCACGCGCAGGCGCTTGGACAGGCCGAGCAGAGAAGACTCGTCGTACACCAGGTGGCCGCCGTCCTTCTCCTCGACCACGGTGAACTCCTCGTAGCCGAGGAAGGTGAAGTGGTTGTCCAGCAGCCAGGCGAGGAAGGTCTTGATCTCCTCCAGCTCGGCGCCATCGACCTTGAGCTTGGCCTTGTCCAGCCAGGCCAGCAGCTGCTCGGCGCGGGCCTTCATCGGCTGGAAGTCGGCGACCGCCAGGCGCACTTCCTCGAGCACCTCGTGCAGGGCCTTCTCCAGGGTGCGCAGCTCGCCGACGTTGGCGCAGCGGTCGATCTCCAGGTACATCAGCGCCTCGTGCTGCACGTCCTTGCCGCTGCTGCCCTTGGCCAGCAGCTGCTGCAGCTCGCCGCCCTTCTTGCGCTTCACGCTGAACACGCTGTTCTGCAGGGTGTGGATGCTGTAGCCGCGACGGTTCAGCTCCATGCGCACCGAGTCGACCAGGAACGGCAGGTCGGCGTGCAGCACCTCCACCGCGGTGTGGGTGGACTGCCAGCCATGCTTCTCGTAATCCGGGTTGTACACCCGCACCACCGGCTTGGCGGCGTCGAAACGTTCGAGCAGGCGCCAGGACGACAGGGTGCAGCCGGCCAGGTCGCCGAGGCGGCGCTGGGTGAGTTCGTCGAGGGAGACGATGCCGAAGAACTGCTCGGCGAACAGGGCCACTTGTGGCAGGACCTGCTCGCTGACGTGCTGGGCCAGCGCCGCTTGCAGTTGATGCTGGAAGTCGGTCTTGCTGGCAGCAGTGAAGAACGCCATGGTGATGCTCCGCTGGTGTTGTTATTCGTGTATGGGCGCGCGGCGCCGGGATTCCATGCAGTCTAGGCGATGGACTGGACTCGGCAGGCGCAGGGCGACCATGAGGTCACGGCAAGCTTAGCGGCCGCCCATGGCAGCTGGATTGCGGCGGCGCGACATATTCGTTCATCGCCATGCAGGAGCATCCGCTGATAAGGTTCCGCTCTATGCAATCGGGAAGGGAAGCCATGCAGTCTCCGTTTCATCGCCACCTGCTGATCCACTTCGGCAACCTGCTGGTCACCGCCATCGGCCTGGCCCTGCTCGGCCTGGCCGCCTGGCTGCAGCCGTCGCTGGTGGCGCCCCTGCTGTGGGCCGGGGTGCCGGTCTACCTCGGCGTGCTGCTGCCGCGCTGGGCCGGCCGCGCCGAGCGCCGGCGCCGCGCCGCGGCGGCGCGCGCCGCCAGCGAGGCGAAGTGGGGCTTCGCCTGCCGCGACCACGCCGGCCCCTGGCTCAACTACATCGACCAGCCCTTCGTGCGCCACTGCCCGGAGTTCGCCGGGCGCTACTTCTATGGCGAGTGGCTGCTGCTCCACGATGGCTGGCTGGTAGTCAACCCGGGGCACTCCAGCGTCGACCTGCAGCGTCAGGAAGTGCGCTACGACTTCAGCCGCAGCAGCACCTACGCCTGGGACGGCTGCACACCCAAGGTGCCGTTCTACTGGCTGGCCATCATCGGCATCCCGGACTGGTGGGAGAAGCCGCACCGGGTGCTGCGCCTGTGCGACGGGCAGCTCTGCGCAGGCGAGGTGTTCTGGCCGCTGGCGCACCCGGCCAGCCTGGTGCACGACGCCCTCTACCAGTACCTGAACGCCGCCCCGGTGGCCAAGCACGAGGCCGACCTGCTGTTCCTGCGCATGCTGCGCGAGGCCGGCATGGCCTGGCCGCTGGCTTTCGCCTACTACCTGGCGGTGCGCCTGTTCGGCGCGCCCGACGTGCGCGGGCCGCGCCCCGGCAACAGCGCGCTGCGCTGCACCAGCCCGCTACCGGGGCTGGAGGCGCCGGCGGCGCTGAACTTCGCCGCGGCAGCACGGTCTGTGTGAGCCGCGCGGAAGCGGAACTGGTCGGCAGAGCCGGCCGGGGGCATGCCAGTTAGCGCGCCGATGCAGTAGAGTTGGCAGCCCGATCGGGTGATTTCGGCAACCCGTCAGTCCCTTTCCAGGAAGATCCTCGATGGAACATCGTGAGGCGCTTGTCGCGCTGCGGCAATTTCTCGCTACCCAGATTCTCGGCCAGGAAAAGCTCATCGAGCGCCTGCTGATCGCCCTGCTGGCCGACGGCCATCTGCTGGTCGAGGGCGCCCCCGGCCTGGCCAAGACCAAGGCGATCAAGGAGCTGGCCGAGGGCATCGAGGCCGAGTTCCACCGCATCCAGTTCACTCCCGACCTGCTCCCGGCCGACATCACCGGCACCGAGATCTACCGCCCGGAAACCGGCAGCTTCGTGTTCCAGCAGGGGCCGATCTTCCACAACCTGGTGCTGGCCGACGAGATCAACCGCGCCCCGGCCAAGGTGCAGTCGGCCCTGCTGGAGGCCATGGCCGAGCGCCAGGTCAGCATCGGCCGCTCGACCTACGACCTGTCGCCGCTGTTCCTGGTGATGGCCACGCAGAACCCCATCGAGCAGGAAGGCACCTACCCGCTGCCCGAGGCCCAGCTCGACCGCTTCCTGATGCACGTGAAGATCGGTTTCCCGGACGCCAGCGTGGAGCGCAAGATCCTCGCCCAGGCTCGCGGCGACGCCCTGCACGGCGAGGCCAAGCCGGAACACCGGGTCAGCCAGCAGGCGATCTTCGCCGCGCGCCAGGAAATCCTCGGCCTGTATATGGCCGACGCCGTGGAGGAATACCTGGTGCAGCTGGTGATGGCCACCCGCACCCCGGCCAAGCACGACGCCGAACTGGCCGAGTGGATCGCCTACGGCGCCAGCCCGCGCGGCTCGATCGCCCTCGACCGCTGCGCGCGCGCCCACGCCTGGCTGGCCGGGCGCGACTTCGTCAGCCCCGAGGACATCCAGGCGGTGCTGTTCGACGTGCTGCGCCACCGCATCATCCTGTCGTTCGAGGCCGAGGCCGCCGGCATCGACCAGGACCGGGTGATCCAGCGCATCCTCGACGTGGTGGCGGTGGCCTGATGCCGCGCACGACAGCCAACCGCCCATCTCCCGCGTGCGGGAGATGGGCCAAAGCGGCTTTCTCCCCTCTCCCATTTATGGGAGAGGGGCGGGGGAGAGGGTCATAGGCCACACTACCTTCTCCCCGGCCCTCTCCCACTCGTGGGAGAGGGAGCACTCCTGCGCCGTAGGCTGAGGTTCCGCGCCCCATGCACGCCCAGCCCACACCTCCCGGCATCCGCGTCAGCCTCGCCGAGCTGATCGAGATGCGTCACCGCGTGCGCGAGGTGCAGCTGTTCTCCACCCCGGCCAAGCGCAGCCCGCTGATCGGTCTGCACCATTCCAAGCTGCGCGGGCGCGGCGTCGACTTCGACCAGGTGCGGGTGTACCAGGCCGGCGACGACGTGCGCACCATCGACTGGCGCGTCACCGCGCGCACCCAGGAGCCGCACACCAAGCTGTTCCACGAGGAGCGCGAGCGGCCGATCTTCATCATGGTCGAGCAGAGCCGGCGGCTGTTCTTCGGGTCACGCCTGCAGTTCAAGTCGGTGCTCGCCGCCCAGGCGGCCAGCCTGTTCGGCTGGGCCGCGCTGGCGCACAACGACCGCATCGGCGGCCTGGTGTTCGGCGATGCCGAGCACCACGAGATCAAGCCACGGCGCAGCAAGCAGAGCCTGCTGCAGCTGCTCAACCGCCTGGCCCGCGCCAACCAGGCCCTGCACCCGGACGCGGCGAACGGCCGCGACAGCTTCGGCCTGGCCCTGCGCCGCGCCCGCGAGGTGCTGCGCCCGGGCAGCCTGGCGATCATCCTGTGCGACGAGCGCGCGCTCAACGATGCCACCGAGCAGCAGCTCACCCTGCTGGCGCGGCACACCGACCTGCTGCTGCTGCCGTTGTCCGACCCGCTCGACCACGAGCTGCCCGACGCCGGGCTGCTGCGCTTCATCGAGCAGGGTGCGCAGCTGGAGCTGGACACCAGCGGCGAGGCGCTGCGCGTCACCTACGGCGGCCTGGCCGAACAGCGCCGCGCGCGCTGGCAGCGCCTGGCGCTGAAGCTCGGCGTGCCGCTGCTGGCCCTGTCCACCGCCGGCGAACTGGTGGAACAGCTGCGCGAACACCTCAGCAGCCAGCAACCGGGCAAGCGGCCATGAACCCGCTCGACCAGCTGCAACCGACGATCGCCCCGCCGCCGGTGCCCTGGTGGCCGCCGGCGCCCGGCTGGTGGGCGCTACTGGTGCTCATCCCGCTGCTGCTCTGGGGCCTGTGGTACCTGCGCCGCTATCTGCCCAGGCGCAAGCGCGCGCTGCAGGTACAGGAGCAGCCGCTCGACCCGCTGCGCCAGGCCGCCCTGGCCGAGCTGGCGCGCCTGGTGCGCCCCTACGACGGCCAGCACGCCGGCCCCTGGCTGCAGCAGCTCAACGCCCTGCTCAAGCGCCTGGCCCGTGCCGACTACCCCAACGACAACAGCCACGTGCTCAGCGGCCGTGCCTGGCTGGCGTTCCTCGACAGCCGCTGCCCGGCCGCCGGCCTGACCCGCTGGATGATCCTGGTCGAGGGCACCTACCGCAGCCACTGCAGCCTCGACGACAAGGCCATCAACGGCCTCAACCAGGCCGTCGACACCTGGATTCGCAAGCATGTTTGAGTTCGCCTGGCCCTGGGCCCTGCTCCTCGCTCCGCTGCCCTGGCTGCTACGCCTGCTGCTGCCGGCGGCGGACAGCGGCGAGGCGGCGCTCAAGGTCAGCTTCCTCGCCGAGCTGGAGGGCCTCAGCGGGCGCCGCGCCCGCGCCAACCTGCCGGCCTGGCGCCAGCAGGCGCCCTTCGTCCTGCTGTGGATGTTCCTGCTGCTGGCCGCCGCCCGCCCGGAATGGGTCGGCGAGCCGCTGCCCCTGCCGGCCAGCGGCCGCGACCTGCTGCTGGCGGTGGACGTGTCCGGCTCCATGGACCACGCCGACATGCAGTGGGACGGCGAGGACATCAGCCGCCTGGAACTGGTCAAGCGGCTGTTCGGCGACTTCATCGAGGAGCGCCAGGGCGATCGCGTCGGCCTGATCCTGTTCGGCAGCCAGGCCTACCTGCAGTCGCCACTGACCTTCGATCGCCACACCGTGCGCACCTGGCTGGACGAGGCGCTGATCGGCATCGCCGGGCCGCAGACCGCCATCGGTGATGCCATCGGCCTGGCGGTCAAGCGCCTGCGCCAGCGCCCGGCCGACAGCCGTGTACTGGTGCTGATCACCGACGGCGCCAACAACGGCGGCGAGATCGAGCCGAAGGTCGCCGCACGCCTGGCCGCCGAGCAGCAGGTGAAGATCTACACCATCGGCATCGGCGCCGACCCCGAGCAGAGCGGCATCATGGGCATGCTCGGGCTCAACCCCGGGGTCGACCTGGACGAGGCGACCCTGATCGAGATCGCCGAGCAGACCGGCGGCAGCTACTTCCGCGCCCGCACCAGCGCGGAGCTGCAACGCATCGAAGAGACCCTCGACCAGCTGGAGCCGGCCGCCCAGCTGCCGACCCGCGCGCGCCCGGCGCTGGCCCTGTACCCCTGGCCGCTGGCCGCGGCGCTGCTGGTCAGCCTGCTGCTGGTGGCGCGCGAGCTGTGGCCGCAGCGCTGGCAGGCGCTGGCCGCGCGCCTGGCGAGGAGCGCCTGATGGAGATGCTCTGGCCGCACTGGCTGCGCCCCTGGTGGCTGCTCCTGCTGCCGCTGCTCGGCTGGCTGCTCTGGCAGCTGTGGCATCGCCAGCGCCGCAGCGGGCGCTGGCAGGCGCTGCTGCCGGCCGCCTTCCAGGCCGTGCTGCTGTCCGGCGGCCGCGCGCGCAACAACAAGCTGCCGTGGATCGCCCTCGGCCTGGCCTGGCTGCTGGCCCTGCTGGCCCTGCTCGGGCCGAGCTGGCAGCGTCTGGAACAGGCCAGCCAGAAGCGCGCCGACCCGCTGGTGGTCCTGCTCGAACTGACCCCGGCGATGCTCGCCACCGACGCCGCACCCAACCGCCTGGAGCAGGCCAAGCGCAAGTTGCTCGACCTGCTGCAAGCGCGCAGCGATGCGCAGACGGCGATCATCGTCTATGCCGGCAGCGCCCATACCCTGGTGCCGCTGTCTGACGACCTGGCCGCCGCGCGCAACCTGCTGGAGGCGGTCAAGCCGTCGATCATGCCGGAGCCGGGGCGGCGCGCCGACCTGGCAGTGACCAGGGCCCTGGCCCTGCTCGACCAGGGCGCCCAGGGCCGCGGCCGGCTGCTGCTGATCGGCAGCGAACTGAGCGAGGAGGAGCGCGGCGGCATCCGCCAGGCCCTCGGCAACCGTGGCGAGCGCCTGGCCATCCTCGGCATCGGCAGCGCCCAGGGCGCACCGATTCGCGGCGAGGACGGCAGCTTCCTCAAGGACGCCGCCGGTGCCATCCTGGTGCCGCGCCTGGATGGCACCGGCTTGCGCCGCTTCGCCGACGAGCTGGGCGGCCTGTACCGCAAGGCGCGCCTGGACGACGCCGACCTGCAGGGCCTCGACCTGCTCGGCGGGCCCCAGGCCCTGCGCGAGGGCGCCGAGCCGACCCGCCTGCAGGCCTGGGCCGACCAGGGCCACTGGCTGCTGCTGCCGCTGCTGCTGATCGCCGCCTGCGCCGGGCGCCGTGGCTGGCTGTTCTGCCTGCCGCTACTGCTGTCGCTGGTCCCGCAGCCGAGCTACGCCCTCGGCTGGGACGACCTGTGGCTGCGCCCGGACCAGCAGGGCCAGCGCCTGCTGCAGGCGGACAAGCCCAGGGAGGCCGCCGCACGCTTTCAGGACCCGCAATGGCAGGGCGAGGCGCTGTACCGCGCCGGCGACTATGCCGGCGCCGCCGAGCGCTTCGCCCGTGCCGACAGCGCCATCGCCCACTACAACCGTGGCAACGCCCTGGCCAAGGGCAACGAACTGGAGGCCGCGCTGGACGCCTACGACCAGGCCCTGGAACGCGACCCGGGGCTCGCGCCCGCGCAACAGAACAGGGCACAAGTCGAGCAGCTGCTGCGCCAGCAGAAGCAGCAACAGACGCAGCAGCAGAACCAGGACGACCCGCAACAGGACGAGGCCGAGCAGAATGCGCAGGGCGGCCAGCCGCAGCCCGGCGCCGGCCAACCACAGCCCGCGCAGCCACCTTCGGCCGAGCCACCGGCCCCGCAGCCGCAGACGCAGCCGGAGCAGCCCCAGCAGCAGGCCGGCGACGGCCAGGGCAAGCCCGCCGACAACCCGAGCGGCGGCGCCGAGGCGCTCGGCGGCGAGCAGCGCGACGCGCTGGAACAATGGCTGCGGCAGATCCCCGACGACCCGGGCGAACTGCTGCGGCGCAAATTCCTCTACGAACAACAGCAGCGCCAGGAACAGTCCCGATGAAACGCCTGCTTTGCGCCCTCCTCCTCTGCCTCGCCAGCCTGCCGGCGCTGGCCGCCAACCTGTCCGCCACGGTGGACCGGGCACGCCTGAACGAGGGCGAGACCTTCGACCTGTTCCTCGAGTCGGACGACGTCACGGTCTTCGGCATGCCCGACCTGGAGCCGCTCAAGCAGCAGTTCGAGGTGGTCAGCACGCGCCAGGAGAACCGCCTGGCCACCTTCGACGGCAAGACCCGCGCCAGCACCCGCTGGATCGTCACCCTGCTGCCGCGGCAGAGCGGCTACGTGGTGGTGCCGCCGCTGCGGCTGGGCGACGCCGAGAGCCAGCCGATCACCCTGCAGGTGGTCAAGGGCGGCGCCGGCACGGCGGCCGATGGCAAGCTGGCGCCCATCTTCATCGACGCCAGCCTGGACCGCGAGAGCGTCTACGTGCAGGCCCAGGTGGTGCTGACCCTGCGCATCTACCACTCGGTGTCGCTGTACGACGACAGCAGCCTGACGCCGCTGAGCATCCCCAACGCCCGCGTCGAGCAGCTGGGCGACCCGCGCACCTTCGAGACCGACGTCAACGGCGTGCGCCACGGGGTGATCGAGCTGCGCTACGCCATCTTCCCGCAGGAGAGCGGCGAGCTGCTGATCCCCGCCCAGGTGTTCAGCGCCACCCCGGCGCTGCGCGACCGCGACTACAACCCCTTCGGCCCGCGCCCGGGACGCCTGACCCGCGTGCGTTCGCCGGAAATCCCCCTGCAGGTCCGGGCCCGGCCGGCCGCCTGGCCGGCCGACGCACCCTGGCTGCCGGCGCGGGCGCTGAGCCTGAGCGAGGCCTGGAACCCGGAGCCGGACCAGCCCAGCGTCGGCGACTCGCTGACGCGCAACATCATGCTGCGCGCCGAGGGTCTGTCCAGCGCCCAGCTGCCGCCCCTGCCACAGCAGGACAGCCCCGGCCTGCGCCGCTACCCGGACCAGCCGCAGCTGCGCAACGAGAGCAGCGACCGCGGCCTGATCGGCAGCCGCGAGGAGAGCGAGGCACTGGTGCCGAGCCAGAGCGGGCGCCTGACCCTGCCGGAAGTGCGGGTACTGTGGTGGAACACCGACGCGGATCGCCTGGAAACCGCCAGCCTGCCGGCACGCACCCTGGAAGTGGCGAGCAACCCCGAGCTGGAAGTCGACGCCCCAGCGGTCACCGCGAGCACGGCCGGCGCCGCCGACGCCCCCCTGCTGTGGCCCTGGCAGCTGGCCTGCGCCCTGCTCAGCCTGACCACCCTGCTGGGCTTCGGCTTGTGGTGGCGGGCCCGGCGCCAGCCGGCCATCCTGCCGACGGCGCAGAGCGGCCCCAGCCCGCGCACCCTGCTCGACGACCTCAAGCGCGCCTGCCTGGCCAACGACCCGCACGCCACCCGCCAGGCCCTGGATGCCTGGGCCCGCCAGCAGCCGGAAACCCTGGCCGACATGGCCGCGCGCTTCGTGCCGCTGTCCGAGGCCCTCGACGGCCTGAATGGCGCGCTGTACAGCGAAACCGGCAATCAGTGGCAAGGCGAGAGCCTGTGGAAGGCGATCCGCAACCTGCCGCCGCTGGAGGCCGCGGCCAACCCGCAGGAAACCAGCCCGCTGCCACCGCTCTACCCACGCTGACAACCGTTCCAAGGATGGAACCCATGACCCTCAAAGAAGAACTCGCCGCCTTCTACCGCCGCTGCGGCTTCAGCGACACCGCCGACCGCCAGGCCTGCACGGTGCCGGTCTACACCGGCTGCCTGCTGGTGCCGCTGCCGAACATCGAGACGCGGCACATCTACCTGAAGTACCACGACCTGCACCACATCGTGACCGGCTACAGCACCGGGCGCATCGGCGAGGGCGAAGTCAGCGCCTGGGAACTGGGCACCGGCTCGATGCTCAACTCGCCGCTGCTCGGCACCATGAACCTGATCGCCCTATCCACCGGTCTGGTCCTGCAGCCGAAACGCATGTGGCGCGCCTTCCGCCGCGGCTGCCGCAGCCGCAACCTGTACCTGCTGGCCATGCGCGAGAAGATCGACAGCGACCACTGGGCCGACCTGCCCGCCCTGCGCCAGGCGCTGCTGGAGAGCCGCCGCGATCCACTGCCGCTGGCGCTGCGCACCGCCGAGTTCGGTACCTATGCGGCGCTGGCCATGCTGATCCACGCGCTGATCGCCATCCCCGCCATGCTGACCCGCGTGATCACCGATATCGGCCTGGGCTATAGCTTCATCCAGGCGGTGAAGCCAACCAGGCGCACCGATCTGTACTGAACTGAAGGAAGAATCGCGGCCAGGTGGTGGGGGCCGCTAGCGGCCAGAAGCAGACATCCGCTGAAACCAAGAATGGTGAGATGCCTGTTTTAAGGGGGCACTTAACCCACCCCACGCGGGGGGACAAGAGTCTCGCCTGAGCATGAGCTAATTGCTCCTAGACACCATTAGGAACCTACTGGATCATGCCAGGATAGTGCACCAAACAGCTCCGATAGTTATCAGGGCAATGAGCTGGGCAGCGCTTCCCATGTCCTTGGCCCGTTTAGAAAGTGGGTGTACCTCCAGGGATACCCGATCTACTGTCGCCTCTATTGCGGAATTGATCAGCTCCACAATCAGTGCAAGCAGGAGCACACAAACCAGCATCGCTCGCTCGACACTGCTGATATCCAGAGCTATTGCCACAGGGATGAGCAGCGTATTGAGCAGCAATAGCTGGCGAAACGCCGCCTCGCCTCGAAAGGCCGCAAGCAGGCCTGCAATCGAATAACCCAGAGCCCGCACGACACGGGTCAACCCTTTCTGTCCCTTGAGCGAGCGTGCATCTAGTTCGGCAGCTTCCAGATCATTCATTTGGCAGAACCCGCTTCATGGCAAGACTTAGCCAGAAGCCGGCCGTGCTCCTGTAGCAAGTGAATGCAATCAGGCTCCGGGATTGGCCCGCGGTGGCGCCATAACTGGCTCAGGTCATGGCGCGCAGCATCCTTGCCTCGGAGACGTCGCCGACTCTTCTCTAGGTCAAGGATTGCTGTTTCAACAAAGGGAGGCTCGGTATTGCGTGGCACGATTTTGACGAAGATATGCTTCGGGTAGCAGCAGCCGTGCTGCCAGCCTGCTCTGTGCAGGGATGCGAGCATCGAGGCAACTTGGTTCATAACCAACCCCCGCAATGACTGGTCAGGTTTATCAGCGTCGTACCATTGCTCTAGGCTAATAAAGCCAGGCAAGGCCTCCGTGACCAAAAGCGCCTGCCATTGCCCTGCATGCTTGCGAGCAGCCCCGTACACCAGTTTCGGCACACGAATACCCAGATGCGCAAAAGCCCTGTATGCCTTTATCTCGCGTAATACAGTGGGCTGCCCTAAGGGGTGCAATAGTGTTCGATAGGTATGTCCAGCCTGGCGTTTGCAATAGAGCTGCGGACGCCTGGGATCACGAGATTGCAACAGCAGCACACCGCTTTCCCCCCACGCCTCTTGTTTGCGGGCTCTACCCACACACCTTGGCTATGCCACCAGCGATCGAACTCGGTGCTCTGCGGGGCTGGTAGCGAATGGCTGATCAGAATGCCCATCGACTAATCCTCCAGCTTGCGCAGAACGTAGGTACGCCACATGGCATAGCCCGGGAGGAAGTCACGATGGCCAATGACTCTGAACCCTGCCTCTTTGAACTCTGCTTCGATCTCCTCGCGCCTGACCACAAAACGATTTTGGTTCTTTCCTTCCAGCCCCTTCGCGGCCCGGCGACGTTCAAGGCGCTGACGCCGCCAGGACTTGTAATTTCCGTCTACCCAAAGGGAGATGATCACACTGTCGCGCGTGACCCGGTGAAACTCTCGCAGGATGGCCAAACGGTGTTCTGCTGCTTCGATGTGATGGAGAAGCCGAATGCAGAAGATGCAATCGACTGCGTTAGCTCCAAGATCAATGTCGAATGCAGAGGTTTGGAACGTCTTGATGCGCGCCACTATTTCGGAGGGCTGCCCGGCTCGGGCTGTGGCCAACATATCTGCCGAGTTATCTGCGGCCAGAATGACTCGATTCTTATTCTGCGCCAGCATTGGCCAGAAGCGCCCTGCGCCACAGGGCAGGTCTAACAACAGATTGGGCTCACCCGCGAGTCTCAATGCCTGCCGAGCTACCTGCAGGTCACGCCAATGTGATATGCGTCGAGCCAGCCCATCCTGATGCTTGTTCAGATATTCAACGGAGTGCTGGTGATCGTATTTGCGGGAAAATTCGAGCTCGATGGGGGTGTTTTTCGACATGGCCTGGCATCCTCCTGGGGAATGCCCGCCACGATAGAAACGGGGCCATGATGGCCCCGTCAAAAGAATGTGAAAAAAGCGTCAAGCTCGATTCTGCAACACCACCCTAAAGCAACTCCCACTGGGGGGCAGCTCCTTAACACTGATAGTCCAACCTTGGTGTGAGCAGATTCGCTTAACCAAAGAGAGCCCAAGCCCCAATCCCTCACCTCGCGACTGCTCACCGCGGACGAATGGTCGAAAAATTTGCTCATGCTGATCCTCGGGAATGCCCGCCCCACTGTCCTCTACGCGGAATGCGCCAGACTCGACGACCAGCCGGACATACCCAGTCTCCGTGTAATGCCAAGCATTACGCAGCAGATTGGCCAGCACGGTGCGGAGTAGGGTCGGATTGTAGGCCCCCGAATCCAGCCCCTCACTTTGAAACTCAAAGATCAAGCCCTTTTCGTGCATTAGCGGTTCCCAGTGCCTGACCTGCTCGTCCGCAATTTGCTGAAGGCTGCAACTGGCAGCAAACACAGTGTCATTGCTTCTGGCCAGCTGCAGAAAGGTCTGGACCAGGTCCCGCATGTCCTCACTGGCTCGATTGATTCGAGCGAGCTGCTCACGCTGACGGGGTTCGAGAGGGGCTTGTTCAAGTAGCTCGCAAGAGCTAGCGATGACCATCAAGGGCGTACGCAGTTCGTGGCTTACGTCACTGGTGAAAAGCCTCTCCCGCTCGAGCGATTGGCGCAATTGGCCCAGCGTGCTGTCGAATGCTGCGGCCAGCTGTCCAACCTCGTCGTCGGCATACTCCGGGGCCAGCGGTGGGGCCAGTGGATGCAATTGTTCGCGATGGCGCACTTGCTGAGCCAGCCTGCTGACAGGGGTCATGACCCTCTTTGCCATCAACAACCCCAGGCCCCAGGCCCCCACTACCGAAAGTAGAAAGCCGGCCAGCACCACACTGAACAGGGCTTTCTCGCGGGCCTCGAACTCATGTTGCTCCTGCACAAGCAAGTAGCGTTCGCCGTTGATGATCTGCGTATAGGCATAGAAAGCCTGGTCACCATCGACGATCTCAGAGAAACCAGTTGATAAGTTGGCGTATTCATTTGGAAGCGCGTACCCAGCGATGCTGGATGCATAGAAGCGTGTGCTGGAGTCCAGACGAGGCGAATGACCATTACCCAGATCGTTCTGCAGGACCTCCTGAAGCTCGCGGTGCATCTCTTCAGAGACCAGATGCTCTTCTATCAAATGCACAATGGCGACTATACCCAGAGCGAATACGCCGCTAACCAATGTCGTCATCAGTACGAAGGCCGCAACTATACGGCGCAGCAGTGGCTGCCTAGTGCGCATTAGTATCCTCCGCCAATCGATAGCCCACTCCATGCTGGGTATGTAGCAGAGCTACGGAAAATGGCTTATCGATCACCTGACGCAACTGGTGGATGTGGCTGCGCAAGCTATCGCTGTCTGGACAATTATCGCCCCAGAGCGCCTCTTCTAATGACTCCCTACGCACTACTGCAGGACTTCTCTGCATCAGTACTTCAAGCAGCTTCATACCAAGCGGGTTGAGCTTCAGTGGCTTTCCCGCCCGGGTGATGCTCAGGGTGTCGAGGTCATAGACTAGGTCAGCGACTTGCAGCAGGCGCTTACGTTTGCCATGCGCGCGACGGAGGATGGCTTCTATACGAGCCACTAGCTCGGAAAGTGCAAAAGGTTTGATCAGATAATCGTCGGCCCCGGCACGCAAACCATGCAGACGATCATCCAGAGCATCCCGGGCAGTCAGCATGAGGATGGGGATGTCACTTCGCGCCTCTTCTCGCAAGCGCCGGCAAAGCTGGAGCCCATCAATGCCAGGCAGCATGATATCCAGCACGATAAGGTCGAAGGGTTGGCTAGTGGCCAGATGCAATCCACTCAACCCGTCTTGAGCGCAATCTACGGTGTACCCCTTGAGCTCAAGGTAATCCAGCACATTGGCAAGAATGTCCCGATTGTCTTCGATCACCAGAACGCGCATAGGCGATATCTCTACACATGAATTGACGCTTTTTTCACATCCCGTTGACGTGCTTCTCACGCTCACACCAGCAGACTGCGGCTCGTTTACTCCAGCAGGATCATACGATGCCACAGCTTCGATACGCACAACCGAGATATCTGAGTCTGCTCTTGGGGAGCTGGCTTTTGGTGTTCTTCATTACACGCACCGTACTGCTATTGTCCCATTTGGCTGATGCAGATGCAGGTGCCTTGGATTTTCTGCGCCTATACGCCATCGGCTTGGTCTATGACCTGAGCTTCCTGCTTTATGCGGCATTGCCTCTGGCTCTCTATCTGCTGCTCTGCCCGAATCGCTTCTGGCGAAGCTTGACCCACAGAGCCGTTCTCTGTGCACTCACCAGCATCAGCCTGTTTGCCATGTTGTTCACTGCAGTGGCCGAATGGCTGTTCTGGGACGAGTTTGGCGTACGTTTCAACTTCATTGCGGTGGACTATCTGGTCTACTCCGAGGAAGTGATCAACAATATTCTTGAGTCCTACCCAATCTATCCGCTACTTGCACTGCTGGCCGCTCTGGCGATCGGTGTCACCGTAGCGCTCAAGCGACCACTGTCTGCAGTGTTTAATGCGGAGCCACAGCCAAAATCTAAAGCCCTATTATTCTTTGGCTCCCTTGCTCTGGCATCTTGCAGCGTCAGCCTGGTCATTGGCCAAGATTATCCGCTTGGCATGGGGGGCAATGTTTACCAGCGAGAGCTCGCTAGTAACGGTCCCTTTCAGTTTTTTGCCGCGTTTCGCAACAATGAGCTGGACTACCGACGTTTCTATTCGACCTTACCGGATGAGCGTGCAGGCCAATTGCTGCGTGAAGAGATTAGCGAAGCGAATGCTCGGTTCGTCGGTGAGGATCCGCTCGATATTCGTCGTGTCATCGACAATCCAGGCCAGGAACAGCGGCGCAATGTCATCCTGGTGACTATTGAAAGCTTAAGCGCTAAGTACTTGGGGAGCTTTGGTGATCCGCGCCATCTGACGCCTAATCTTGACCAGCTTCGCAGCAATAGCTTGTTCTTCAATAACTTCTATGCCACCGGCACTCGGACTGATCGCGGGCTAGAAGCCATTACCCTATCTATCCCGCCGACCCCGGGACGCTCAATCGTCAAGCGTATTGGTCGCGAATCCGGCTATGCCAGCCTTGGGCAACAACTTCAGGCCAAGGGCTACGACAGCGTTTTCCTCTACGGAGGTCGCGGCTACTTCGACAACATGAATGCTTTCTTTGGCGGTAATGGTTATCGCATTGTCGACCAGAGCAGTGTGGCTGAGGAGGACATGCAATTTCAGAATGCCTGGGGCATGGCCGATGAAGACCTCTATATACAGGCATTGAAGGTTGCGGACCAAGATTATGCTGCTAACAAGCCATTCTTCTTACAGCTGATGACGACATCTAACCACAGGCCTTACACCTATCCCGATGGTCGTATCGACATTCCTTCTGGAGAGGGGCGCGAGGGCGCAGTCAAGTACACCGACTATGCAATCGGCCAGTTCCTTGCGCAGGCACGCCAAAAACCCTGGTTCAACAATAGCGTGATCATCTTCGTGGCTGATCACACGGCTGGAAGTGCAGGTAAGGAGGATCTGCCTGTAGCTAACTATCACATCCCGCTATTTATTCTGGCACCGGGGCTGCTTACTCCCAGAGAGGTGTCAACGCTGGCAAGCCAGGTTGATATTGCCCCAACTCTGCTAGGCCTACTCAATATCGACTATGTGTCGACTTTCTACGGGCGCAACGTACTTGCCGACGAGACTCGGCCAGGTCGCGCCCTACTTGGTAACTATCAACATCTGGGGCTATTCGATGGACGGGACCTGGCCATCTTGAGTCCGCGCCAGGGAATGCGGAAGCATAGCGACGCGCTGGGCCTAAGTCGCGAGCAAGAAGTAGACAAACAAGATCAGTTGCTAAGTCGGAACATTGCGTACTACCAGGGAGCCAGCCATGCGTTTGCCAAGCATCTGATTGCCTGGCGTGCGCAACCTGCCGAAGCCACAAATCTCAGCAAGCGCTAGCCGCCAACCCAGTCATCTCGGTGCCACTAGAGGTGGCTCCGCATTAGAGTGCATCCATGATATCGCGACCGTTCAACTTCACTCTTGCTCTCACTATTCCAATAGCGCTGATGGGGCTTCTTTTATTAGTCGACCCAGCTCCGCTGGACTTCGCCCTGGCTCGTTTATTTTATACGCCAGGTGAAGGTTTCATTGGAAAGCACAGCTTTTGGCTTGAGGACATACTGCATGATCGTGCGAAACAAGCGGTAATACTGCTAGGCGTACTCGCAATAACTGGCTTTATCCTAAGCCTGCTGCCCACGCGCTTGCGTAGCCGGCGACAACAACTAGGCTACCTCGTTCTGGCTCTAGGACTGTCCACCAGTATTGTAAGTCCGTTGAAAACACTGACCGGTGTGCAGTGCCCCTGGAGTCTCAGTGAGTTTGGCGGCCATGAGGTCTTCACGCCCCTCCTCGGCAAAAGAGCTCCGACTGCCGAACCCGGTCGCTGCTGGCCAGGAGGGCATGCATCGGCAGGCTTTTCCTTACTTGCATTCTTCTTTGCATTACGGGATAGGAACCCGCGACTCGCTGGTGCAGCGTTAGTCGGGGCGTTAGCTCTAGGAACAGTATTCTCGGTGGGTCGAATGATGCAGGGTGCTCATTTTCTATCCCACAATCTGTGGACCCTGCTGTTCGATTGGGTGATCTGTCTGCTCTGCTATCGCCTGATACTTTATCGCCCTGCTAGAGAATGCAGTGAATCACGGACTTATAGCCTAGAAGGGGCTTGAGCCCCCAATAGCTTAACGTTGGAGGTCCGCTTTTGGCCGTAAGCTGCCCCTGACCTCAGGTGGAACATCGACCCACGCCGACCGGAATACCACTCCGTGCCAAGGCAACATGATTTGGGCGCCGGCCGATGCATCGCTCGGCGGGTAGGCCCTCGGCTACACGCCCTGCGCCTCGCTCAAGCCAATTCGCGGCGCATGCTCTGCCGCCAGCTCCACCACCCAATCGATGAAAACCCGCAGCTTGGCGCTGACATGCCGGTTGGGCGGGTAGGCCAGGTAGAGCGGCATCGGCTCCAGTTGCCAGTCCTCGAACAGCGGCAGCAGCGCCCCGCTCGCCCGGTGGGCCTTGGCCATGTATTCCGGTAGCCAGAGGATGCCCAGACCGGCCAGGCCGGCGGCGAGGTAGGCGTTGCCGTCGTCCACCGCCAGCGCCTGGCGGCCCTGCAGGGCGATGCGCTCGTCGCCGCGCCGCATGATGCCGGAGAACGCCTGACGAGTGCGGGCGCCGAGGAAGCTGACGATCTGCTGCCCCGCCAGTTCGCTCGGGTGAGCGGGCACGCCGGCGCGTGCCAGGTAGCCGGGCGCCGCGTACACGCCGATGCGCAGGTCGCCCACATGCCGGGCCACCAGCGACTGGTCGGTGATGGCGCCGCCGCGGACCACGCAGTCCACGTTGTCGCCGACCAGGTCGACATGGCGGTCGCTGACGCCCAGGTCGAGCTGGATCTCCGGGTAGCGCTCGTGAAAGGCCGGCAGCGCCGGGATCAGGATCAGGCTGGCGAAGGGGCTGGGCACGTCCACCCGCAGGCGGCCGCGCGGCGCGCTGGCGGCGGCGGACAGGCTGGTCTCGGCGTCGTCCATGTCGGCCAGCAGGCGGATCACCCGCTCGTAGTAGGCGGCGCCGTCGGCGGTGACATTGACTCTGCGCGTGGTGCGGTTGAGCAGGCGCACGCGCAGCCTTGCCTCAAGCTGCTGTACCAGTTGGGTGACGCTAGTCTTGCTCATGTGCAGGGTGTCGGCGGCCTTGGTGAAGCTGCCGGTTTCCACCACGCGGGCGAAGGCCTGCATCGCATCGAAACGGTCCATCGCGACTCCCGATTGTTTGGATTCTACAAACAGTGATGGACAGTGTTGCGCGTTTATCGGGTTGGCGCACGCGCCTAGAGTCGCTCCATCGATAACCACCGATGGAGAGAGACCGATGACAACCCGTGATGTGATTTTCCCGCCCGACCGCCATGCCCTGTACGAGCTGCACCGCTATTCGCCGGCGATTCGCTCCAATGGCTTCCTGTTCGTCTCCGGCCAGGTCGGCAGCCGCAAGGATGGCTCGGCCGAACCGGACCTCGCGGCCCGGGTACGCCTGGCCTTTGCCAACCTCAACGCGATCCTGGCCGAGGCCGGCAGCAGCTTCGATGATGTGGTCGACACGACCATCTTCATGGTCGATCCCGACTCCAAATTCGAGACCATCTGGGAAGTAGCGGCCGAGTTCTGGGGCGAAGCGCCCTACCCGACGGTGACCGCTCTCGGCGTGACCTGGCTGTCCGGCTTCGACTTCGAGATCAAGGTGATCGCCAGGCTGCCGCAGTAGGCCTGCAGCAAAAAGCCCCCGGTATGGCGACCGAGGGCTTCTGGCGATACGCGCGAAAGCGCGGAGCTATTCCGGCTGCAACCCGATGGGGAAGAATTCGCCGCCGCTCCAGACGCCCAGCCAGGTCTGTCCGTCGATCTGCCGCTCCACAGCCAGGTCGACCAGCTGGTAAAACACGTTGCGGTGCACCAGCGCCTCCAGGTTGCGCCGCACATGCAGGTAGGGCGACGGCTCCTGAGTCGCGGGGTCTATCTCGACTCGCAGCGGGTGCTCGGCGCCGGCCTCCACCTCTTCGTCGACATTGGTGGTGAAACGCAGCAACTGCCCTTCACCCTCGCCTTCCGCCTGCAGGGTCACGGCCACGAAGGGCGCGTCGTCTACGACGATGCCGACCTTCTCCACCGGGGTGACCAGGAAGTACTTGTCGTCATCGCGGCGGATGATGGTGGAGAACAGCTTGACCATCGGCTTGCGCCCGATCGGCGTGCCCAGGTAGTACCAGGTGCCGTCACGGGCGATGCGCATGTCGATGTCGCCGCAGAAATCCGGGTTCCACAGATGCACCGGCGGCAGGCCCTTGCCCTCGCCCTTGGGAATCTGCACCAGCAGGTCGCCGGCCTTGCCCGGATCGGTCATGCGTGTCTCTCCTCGTGTCCAGCCGCCAGTATGGCGCTACCGCGGGCTGACGCCCAGCAGGGTGCGGGCATACTGCTCGAAGGGGGCGCGCAGCTGGTCGGCCGGCTGGTTGTCGTAGAACGTCAGGATTCCGCCACGATTGCGGATGCGCGCGGTATCCACCAGATAGCGGGTGTTGGTCTCGATCAGCATCAGCTGCAGCACACCGCTGTCGACGCCGAGGCGGTCGAGGGCCTCCTCGTCCTCCCACTCCTCCACCGTGCCGATGCGGTCGTCGGCGTCGGCGAAGCGGGTGTAGAGCAGGTAGTGGGCGCCGGCGGTACGCGCCTCATTCATCGCCTCGTCCAGGCCTAGCGGCGTCGGCGAGCGACGCACCAACGGGAAGTACTCGACGAAGGCCTTGAAGGCCTCGTCGGCCACCACGTTGGGCCGCGGCGACGCGCCGCCGGGCGGATTGTAGTGGCTCTGCGCGATGTACACGAAGGAGTCGGCCTGCAACCGCCAGGAGGCGGAGCGGCGGGTGTCGCTGTGATCCAGCACGCCGGCATCGCGCAGGTGGTATTCGGCGCCGGCGGCCAGGTCGCTGGTCTTCATGCAGCCACCGAGCGCACACAGCGCCAGCAGCAGAATCAGGCTACGCATTGCAGTTCCTCCCTGCCGGTGACGGAAAACCGGCGGATAGAGAGACATAGCAGCTTCCGCGCCAACCCTGCCTCACAGGCCGCGTTGCCATTCCTGGCGCAGCCTGGCCTGCTCCGGCCGCTCGATGGCCTGGCGTACCTGGGCCAGCAGCCGGGCCTTGTCGGCGCCCAGGTTGCCCTTGAGCACCAGGTAGTTGGAGGCGTGGTCGCTGCGGAACACGGTGTCGTTCAGCTCCAGGCCCTGCAGCAGGCGCTCCACCTCGCGGAACAGCTGCTGCTGGTCGAGCGCCTGGAAGTCGGCGAAGCCCTCGCGGAAACGCGCCTCGCCCAGGGGGAAGCTGACCACCAGGGTGGAGAGGTATTCCGGCTGGGCCGCGTTCATCAGGCGCGCCGAGTTGTCGGCATGCTGCTCGCTCAGGGTCGTGCCGCCGAGGCCGTTGAGGATCATCACCGAGCGGGTGATGCCGGCCGCGCCGAGTTTCTCCAGGGCGCTGAGGCTGGAGTCGAAGGTCTCGCCCTTGTTGACCCGCGCCAGCACCTCGTCGTCGCCGGACTCGCAGCCGACATAGGCCATCTTCAGGCCGGCGTCGGCCAGTTCCTTGAGCTCGTCCACCGACTTCTTGCGCAGGTTGCGCGGCAGGCAGTAGCTGGAGACGCGCTCGACTTCGGGCATATGTTCGCGAATGGCCTGCAGGATATTCAACAGACGCCGGGTCGGCAGCACCAGGGCGTCGCCGTCGGCGAGGAACACCCGCTGCACGATCAGCCGTTCGCCGGCGCGGCGGATCTCCTCCAGCACCTGGTCCTCGTCACGGGCACGGAATTTCTTCTGCGGCTGGGTGTACATCTCGCAGAAGGTGCAGTGGTTCCAGGAACAGCCGTTGGTCACCGGCAGAATCAGCGAGTGGGCTTCGCTCGGCGGACGGAACACCGGCTCGATATAGGCGATGGGGAATTCGGCAGACATGGGTTTCTGGCTTGGTACGGGGCGGCCGGTCAGCCGCCGATGATTTTCATGACGGTAACGCCACCGGCGAAAGCGACGTCCTGCTTGTCCGCCAGGGCGCGCACCAGCAGGCGCTGCAGGGCTGGAAGGGCCTGGTGGCGCGGCTTGTCGAGGAGATCGCCGACATAGTGGCGGTTGCTCGACGACAGGCAGCCGTGCAGCCAGCCGGTGGAGGACAGGCGCAGGCGCGAGCAGGTGCGGCAGAACGGCACGCTCTCGTTGGCGATCACACCGAAGAAGCCGCGCCCGGGAATCTCGTAGCGCAGCGCGGTGGCATCCAGCGGTGCCTCGGCCTGGACGAATTCATGGCGCTCGGCCACCGCCGCCAGCAGCTCGGGCATGCCGTAGAACTGCTGCTGGAAGCTGGCGCCCTCGCGGGCCAGGTGGCCCATGCGCATCAGCTCGATGAAGCGCAGCTCGAAGCCACGCGCCAGGCAGTAGTCGAGCATCGGCAGCACCTGCTCGTGGTTCTGCCCGCGCAGCGGCACCATGTTGATCTTGATCTTCAGCCCGGCCGCCCGCGCTTCCTCCAGGCCCTGCAGTACGGTCGCCAGGTCACCGCCACGGGCGATGCGGCGGAAGGCCTCGGGGTCGAGGGTATCCAGGGACACGTTGATGCGCTTGAGGCCGCACTCCAGCAGCAGCGGTAGCTTGCGCGCGAGCAGCTGGCCGTTGCTGGTCAGGCTGATGTCCTGCAGGCCCAGGCGGCTGACGCCCCGCAGGAAGTGCTCGAGCTTGGGGCTGACCAGCGGCTCGCCACCGGTGATGCGCAGGCGCTCGATGCCGGCCGCCTCGATCAGGTAGGCCACGCCGCGCACCATGGCCTCGGCGGACAGCTCGTCCTGCGCCGCGACCAGGCGCTTGCCGTCCGGCACGCAGTAGGTGCAGGCATAGTTGCAGGCGGCGGTCAGGCTGATGCGCAGGTTGCGGAAACGCCGCCCCTGGTGGTCAACGATCATGGAGAGCTCCGGCAGTGTTCAATCCGGAGTATATGCCCGCCGCCGATGGCAAAGAACGCATCATTGGCGGGCTGAATGGCATCAGGCGTTCGGCGCTTCGCCGTCGCGCTTGCGCTTGTTGCCCATGCGCACGCCGATGTCCATGAGGAACTGGAAGAAGCCATCCTGATCCTCCAGCACGCTGCTCCAGAACGGCGAGTGGTACAGCGCCACGGCGCCATGCACCAGGGCCCAGGCGGCACAGTAGTGGAAGTACGGCGGCACGTCCTCCAGCTTGCCCTCCTCGATACGGCCCTTGATCAGCTGGGTCAGGCGCTCGAAGTTGGAAGTACGGATCTTGTGCAGCTGCTCGACCATCTCCGGCACCTGATTGCCCTTGACCACCTTCTCTTCCAGGCGGTCGAACAGGCGGTAGCGCTGCGGGTCGCGCATGCGGAACTCGAAGTAGGCGCGCGCCAGCGCTTCCTTGTCCTTGGCCACGTCCTCGGACAGCAGCAGGGCGTTGAGGTCGCGCTCGTAGTCGAGCATCAGGCGCAGGTAGACCTCGGCCTTGGACTTGAAGTGCTTGTAGATGGTGCCTTTGCCGATACCGACGGCGTCGGCGATCATCTCGACGGTGACGCTGTCTTCACCCTGTTCAAGGAAGAGCTTGAGCGCGGTATCGAGAATTTCCTGTTCGCGACGGCGGAATTCACGGACTTTGCGAGGTTCTTTGTTCATAAAGTGACTACAGGATGAAAAATCGAGGCGCATTATTATGCCTGTTCAGCACGAAAATGCACGGATCATCGGCCCAATGCTCAATCTAAGCGACGAATTCCCTCTGATTGCCGGCCTGCGCTACCTCAATCACGCCGCTGTCGCCCCCTGGCCAAAGCGTGCCGGCGAGGCCGTGCGGCGCTTCGCCGAGGCCAATGTGAGCGTCGGCGCCCGCGACTATCCCGAGTGGCTGAAGGTGGAAAAGCGCCTGCGCGAACGCTTCCGGCGCCTGCTCAACGCCCCGGGCACGGCCGATATCGCCCTGGTGAAGAACACCTCCGAGGCCCTGTCGTTCGTCGCCTTCGGCCTGGACTGGCGCGCCGGCGATCAGGTGGTGATCAGCGACGAGGAGTTCCCCTCCAACCGCATCGTCTGGGAGGCGCTGAAGCCGCGCGGCGTCGAGGTGGTGCAGGTCGGCCTGGGTGGCAGCGACCCGGAGGCCGCCCTGCTGGCCGCCTGCGGGCCGCGCACGCGGCTGCTGTCGATCAGTTCGGTGCAGTACGCCAGCGGTCTGCGCCTGGACCTGCCGCGCCTCGGTGCCGCCTGCCGCCAGCGCGGCGTGCTGCTGTGCGTGGATGCCATCCAGCAGCTCGGCGCCCAGCCCTTCGACGTGCAGGCCTGCGACTGCGCCTTCGCCATGGCCGACGGGCACAAGTGGCTGCTCGGCCCGGAAGGCCTCGGCGTGTTCTATTGCCGCAGCGACCTGCGCGAGCGGCTGGCCCTGCACGAATACGGCTGGCACATGCTGGAACACGCCGGCGACTACAGCCGCACCGACTGGCAGCCGGCGCGCAGCGCCCGGCGCTTCGAGTGCGGCAGCCCGAACATGCTCGGCGCCATGGCCCTGGAGGCCAGCCTGTCGCTGCTCGAGGAAGTGGGCATGGTGCAGGTGGCGGCACTCATCGAGGAGCGGGTGCTGCAGCTGCAGGAAGGCTTGCAGCGCCTCCCCGGCATCCACCTGCACAGCCCGCTCAACCCGGCACGGCGCGCCGGTATCCTGACCTTCAGCCTGGACGACTGGGACCACCAGGCGCTGTTCGCGCGCCTGCGCGAACAGCAGGTGATCTGCGCGCAACGGGGCAAAGGCATCCGTTTTTCCCCGCATTTCTACACGGATCCCGCCGTGATCGAGCAAAGCCTGGACGTGCTGAGCCAGCTGCGACAAGGCTGAGTGCTCAGCAGCTGCGGCGGTATTCCAAATACGTTTAAGAAAGGCTCGCAACCAATCTGGACGAAGGGCAATCCTGGCCAATACTTGGGATTACTGGTGCGCGGCATCTCCCCCCAAGTGCCCCGCCAGTCGAGGTACCGTGGATCGCGTACCTTGTTTTACTCCTAATGGTCTTGACCCGGATTCATCCCCCAGAACCCGGGTTTTTTTTGTCCGCGTTTTTTGCGAACCGAGCTATCAGGCCACGCGGGCCAGGGGGAACAGGCGCTGGAAATTGGCCGTGGTCTGCGCGGCCAGGTCCTCGAAGCGCTCGCCGCGCACCATCGCCAGGAATTCCGCCACCTCGCGCACGTATTGCGGCAGGTTGGGCTTGCCGCGATGGGGAATGGGCGCCAGGTAAGGCGAGTCGGTCTCCACCAGCAGGCGGTCGGCCGGCACCTTGCGCGCCACCTCGCGCAGGGCGTCGGCATTGCGGAAGGTGACGATGCCGGACAGCGAGATGTAGAAGCCGATGTCCAGCGCCGCCCTGGCCATGTCCCAGTCCTCGGTGAAGCAGTGCAGCACGCCGGCCTGCGGCAGCGCCGCCTCGCGCAGCAGCGCCAGGGTGTCGGCACGCGCCTCGCGGGTGTGCACGATCACCGGTTTGCCGGTGATCTTCGCCGCCTCCAGGTGCAGACGGAACGACTGCTGCTGCAGCTCGGCCGCCTCCGGCTCGTAGTGGTAGTCAAGGCCGGTTTCGCCAATGGCCACCACATGCGGGTGGTTCAGCTCGCCGAGCAGCCAGTCCAGTGCCGGCGCCTCGCCCTGTTCCAGGTCCAGTGGATGCACGCCCACCGAGCAGTCGACGTCGGCATAGCGCTCGGCCAGGGCCTTTACCGCGCCGGCGTTGGCGGCGCTGACGCCGATGCACAGGAAGTGCTGCACGCCACGGGCACGGGCGGCAGCCAGCGCCGCATCGAGGGAACTGTCATGGGCCGCCAGGTCGAGGCGGTCGAGGTGGCAGTGGGAATCAACCAGCATGGAATTTCTCTGTCTCTGAAATGACGAAGCGCCCGATTCGGGCGCTTCTACCTTGAAGCTCGATGTCCGCCAATCACATGGTGTGGGTCGGGCGATCCGATTTCAGCGCACCGGCCAGGTAAGTCTCGATCTTGTTGCGCGCGGTGTTGTCGCCGTCGTTGAACTGCACGCCGACACCGGCGGCGCGGTTGCCCTGGGCGCCCTTGGGGGTGATCCATACCACCTTGCCGGCCACCGGGATCTTCTCCGGCTCGTCCATCAGGTTGAGCAGCATGAACACTTCGTCGCCCAGCTTGTAGCTCTTGGCGGTGGGGATGAACAGCCCGCCGTTCTTGATGAACGGCATGTAGGCGGCATACAGCACCGACTTGTCCTTGATGGTGAGGGACAGGATGCCGTTACGCGGTCCCAGATTCGGTGGCAAACTCATGCGCTAATCCTGGCAACTTAATCCAATTTCTCGATTCTAGCCCGGTCCGGGCAGGCTTGCCCACTGCACCAGCAGGGCTTCGAGAAGCAAAGCACCGTTCAGGTTGGCCTTGCCCAGCACCTTCTGCCGTTGCTGCAGCAACCAGTCCTGCATGGCCAGCAGCTTATGCTGGGGGGTCTTGTCGGCCAGATACTGCACCACCTTGCGCATATCGGCCAACCCCAGCCCCGCCTCGTCGCGGCTCAGCTGGTAGCGCAGCATCAGCTGCGCCCAGTCGCAGAACCAGTCGAACAGCATGGCCATCGGCAGGTTCTTCCAGGCCTCGGCCAGCTGACTGGCAGTGGCCTGCTGCTTGAGCAGCTTCTTCACTCCCTCGACCACCAGCGCGCGCTGCTCCAGCACGCCCTGGCCGTGCAGGCGTCGGGCCAGCAGCGGCGAGCCGGCGGCCAGGGCCAGTAGCTCGCGGTGCTGCTCCTCGCTGCATTCCGGCAGCGCCTGGGCCAGCCAGGCCAGGCTCTGCGCCTCACTCGGCAGCGGGCAGGCCTGCTGCACGCAACGGCTCTTCACGGTCGGCAGCAAGCGGCTGGGCTGGTGGCTGACCAGCAGCAGCACGGTGTCACCGGAGGGCTCCTCCAGACTTTTCAGCAGGGCGTTGGCGGCGTTGAGGTTCATCGCCTCCACCGGTTCCAGCAGCACCACCTTGCGCCCGCCGAGCTGCGCGGTCTGCACCACGAAGCCGACCAGCTCGCGCACCTGGTCGACCTTGATCGCCTTGTCCGCTTCTTCCGGCTCCAGCACGAACAGGTCCGGATGGGTGCCGGCGGCCAGCAGGTGGCAGGCCTTACACTGGCCGCAGGCATCCAGGCCGTCAGGCTTCTGGCACAGCAGCCGGGCCATCAGGCGTTCGGCCAGGTCACGCTTGCCGATGCCGGCCGGGCCGTGCAGCAGGTAGGCATGGGCATGCCGCGGGCGGCTGGCCAGCTGCTGCCAGAGCGGCGCCTGCCAGGGATAGGCCTCAGCCACGGCAGCGCTCCAGAATCTCCGGCAGCAGCGCATCGAGATCGCGCTGCACCGCTTCCAGCGGCTGCACCGCATCCAGCACGCGGTAACGCGCGGGCGCGGCTTCGGCGCGGCCCAGGTAGGTGCGCCGCACCGCCTCGAAGAAGGCCTGGCCTTCCTGCTCGAAGCGATCCAGGCGGCCACGGGCGGCGGCGCGGGACAGGCCGACCGCCACCGGCAGGTCGAACACCAGGGTCAGGTCCGGGCGCAGCTCGCCCTGGACGAAACGCTCCAGTTCGGCGATGCGCGCCTCGCTCAGACCACGACCGCCGCCCTGATAGGCATAGGTGGCATCGGTGAAGCGGTCGCACAGCACCACGGCGCCGCGCGCCAGGGCCGGACGGATGACCTGCGCCAGGTGCTGGGCGCGGGCGGCGAACACCAGCAGCAGCTCGGTGTCGCTGGCCATCGTCTCGTCGCTCGGCGCCAGCAGCAGCTCGCGGATGCGCTCGGCCAGCGGCGTGCCACCGGGCTCGCGACTCAGCACTGCCTCGATGCCCCGCTCGCGCAGGCGCGCGGCGAGGTATTCGCGGTTGGTGCTCTTGCCGGCCCCTTCCGGGCCTTCCAGGGTGATGAACAGACCGCTCACGGGGTTTCCTTATCTGGGCGCAGGGCTGGAACGGTAGTCGGCGCGGCGCTTGAGCTGGTACTCGCGCACGGCACGGTTGTGCTGCTCCAGGGTTTCCGAGAATACATGGCTGCCGTCGCCGCGGGCGACGAAGTACAGGCTGCGCCCGTCCACCGGGTTCAGCGCGGCGTGGATCGCCTCGCGGCCGGCCAGGGCGATGGGGGTCGGCGGCATGCCGTCGATCACATAGGTGTTGTAGGGCGTCGACTCCAGCAGGTGGGCGCGGGTCAGGTTGCCGTTGTAGCGCTCGCCGAGGCCGAAGATCACCGTCGGGTCGGTCTGCAGGCGCATGCCGCTGCGCAGCCGACGGACGAACACGCCGGCGATCTGCCCGCGCTCCTCGGCCACGCCGGTCTCCTTCTCCACCATCGAGGCCATGATCAGTGCGTCGTAGGGCTTGCGGTACGGCAGGCCCTCGGCGCGACGGACCCACTCCTCCTGCAGCACCTGGTCCAGGCGGTCGCGGGCCTGCCTGAGCAAGTCCAGGTCGCTCATGCCGCGCACATAGCGATAGGTGTCGGGGAAGAAACGCCCCTCGGGGCTGACGCCAGCCAGGTCGAGGCGCGCCATCAGCGCTTGGTCGTCGAGATCGGCCAGGCTCTGCTTCAGCGCCTCCTGGCGTGCCAGGGCGGCGCGGACCTGGCGGAAGTTCCAGCCTTCGACCAGGGTCAGGCTGTACTGCACCACCTCGCCACGGCGCCACAGGTCGAGCAGATCGCGCGCGCGCTGTTGCGGGGTCAGGCGGTACTCGCCGCTGTGCAGGGCCTGGCCCGGCAGGTTGAAGCGCCAGTACAGACGCAGCCAGAAGGCGCCGTCGAGCACGCCCTCGCTCTCCAGGCGATTGAGCAGGCCACCCGGGGTATCGCCCGGCACCACCTCGACCAGGCGTTCACCCTCCAGCCTGAGCGGCTGGTTGAGGGCACTGTGCAGACGCCAGCCGGCCAGGGCCGAGGCCAGCACCAACAGCGCCAGGCCGATGGCCAGCAGCAACAGCAACTTGCGAATCACGAATCAGGAATCCAGAAGACTGCGGATAAGGGCCTGCAGTTTACGGGTGAGCGGGCCGGCCGGCCAGACGCTGGCGGCCAGTTCGCGCACCGGCCAGATGCCATAGAGGCTGTTGCAGAGGAACAGCTCGTCGGCGGCGAGCAGCTCGTCGAAGCCAATGTCGCGGATCTCGCAGGGGATACCCAGACGCGCGGCCTGCTCCAGTACCTCGGCGCGCATCACCCCGGCCACGCCGCAGCGCGACAGTTCGGCGGTCAGCAGCACCCCATCCCTGACCAGGAACAGGTTGCTGAACACGCCCTCGATCACCCGCCCGGACGTATCGCGCATCAGCCCCTCGGCGATGCCGGCGTCCTGCCATTCGCCGCGGGCCAGTACCTGTTCCAGGCGATTGAGGTGTTTCAGGCCAGCCAGCAGCGGCTGCTCGGCCAGGCGCGTGCGACAGGAGAACAGGCGCACGCCCTGCTCGGCATTGGCCGCGGGGTAGCTGGGCAGCGGACTGCCCAGCAGGATACGCCTCGGCCGGGCGGGCCGCGGCGGCGCATAGCCGCGCAGGCCGTCGCCACGGGTGACCAGCAGCTTGGCCACGCCCTCGCCCAGCTCGGCGAAGAAGGCCCGCAGCTCGGCTTCCAGCGCACTCAGGTCGAGGTCGATGGCCAGTCGCCGCAGACCCTCCGCTAGCCGCGCCAGGTGACGCGGCAGCAAAACGGCGCGACCACGGCGCACGGCGATGGTCTCGAACAGGCCATCGCCATAGGCCAGACCACGGTCACCCAGGGGCAGCTCCGTGGCCGGGCGGCCGTCGACCCAGCTCAGCATCAGCCGTTGAAGCGGCGGAACACCAGCGAACCGTTGGTGCCGCCGAAGCCGAAGGAGTTGGACAGCACCGCGTCGATCGCCAGCGGCTTGGCCTGGTGAGCGACGAAATCGAGGTCGCAGCCCTCGTCCGGCTCATCCAGGTTGATGGTCGGCGGCGCCACCTGGTCGCGCAGGGCCAGCACGCTGAAGATCGCCTCCACCGCACCGGCGGCGCCCAGCAGGTGACCGGTCATGGACTTGGTCGAGCTGACCGACAGCCTGTAGGCATGCTCGCCGAACACCGATTTCACCGCGCTGGCCTCGGCCTTGTCGCCGGCCGAAGTGGAGGTGCCATGGGCGTTGATGTACTGCACCTGGTCCGGATTGAGGCCGGCATCGCGCAGGGCATTGCTCATGCAGCGGGCAGCACCGGCGCCGTCTTCCGGCGGCGCGGTCATGTGGAAGGCATCGCCGCTCATGCCAAAGCCGACCAGCTCGGCATAGATGGTCGCGCCACGCGCCTTGGCATGCTCCAGCTCTTCCAGCACCAGGGCGCCGGCGCCGTCGGACAGCACGAAACCGTCGCGACCCTTGTCCCAGGGGCGGCTGGCCCTGGCCGGCTCGTCGTTGCGGGTGGACAGCGCGCGGGCCGCGCCGAAGCCGCCCATGCCCAGGCCACAGGTGGCCATCTCGGCGCCGCCGGCGACCATCACGTCGGCCTCGCCGTAGGCGATGTTGCGCGCGGCCATGCCGATGCAGTGGGTGCCGGTGGTGCAGGCGGTGGCGATGGCGTAGTTCGGCCCCTGCAGACCCAGGTGGATCGACAGGAAGCCGGAGATCATGTTGATGATCGAGCCGGGCACGAAGAACGGCGAAATGCGCCGCGGCCCCTGCTCGAACAGGGACTTGCAGTTGCTCTCGATATTGGTCAGGCCGCCGATACCGGAACCCATGGCCACGCCAATGCGCTCGCGGTTGCCGTCGGTGACCTCCAGGCCGGCATCGCGCATGGCCTGGAAGCTGGCGGCCAGGCCGTACTGGATGAACAGGTCGAGCTTGCGTGCCTCCTTGGCCGACAGGTACTCCTCGACGTTGAAGCCCTTCACCGAACCGCCGAAGCGGGTGGAATAGGCCGACAGGTCCATGTGCTCGATCAGGCCGATACCACTGCGGCCCGCCAGAATGCCCTGCCAACTGCTGGCCACATCGGTACCCAGCGGCGACAGCATGCCCATACCGGTAACCACGACGCGTCTACGCGACACTGCTCAATCCTCTTTCTTGTTGAATCTTGCCGGCCCGATAAAGAAAAACCGCACGCCTTGGAGGGCAGTGCGGCTTTTCTGGGCCGAAAACCGGCGATTACGGCGCTTAGGCGTGCGCGGTGATGTAATCGATGGCTTCCTGAACGGTGGTGATCTTCTCAGCCTGCTCGTCCGGAATTTCGGTCTCGAATTCCTCTTCCAGAGCCATCACCAGCTCGACGGTGTCAAGGGAGTCGGCGCCGAGGTCTTCGACGAAGGAAGCGCTGTTGGTCACTTCATCTTCTTTGACGCCCAGTTGCTCGGCGACGATTTTCTTGACGCGTTCTTCGATGGTGCTCATGTCTAGTTTTCACTCCTATGGAAAAATTCCGTGCAGCTGGGCTGCAGTGTATAGAAAGGGTTTTCTAACTTTCAAGCCGGTTTCCCGGGCCCTTCCGAACTGCCGTCTTCCGCCGGTTGCACTTTTGTAACGGACTTTAGACGGCTTTTATGACAATTTCCCGAAGGGCCGAGTCACATTCAGCTCATGTACATGCCGCCATTCACCGGCACCGTGGCACCCGTGACGTAGGCTGCGCCGTCGGAAGCGAGGAAGCCCACCACCTTGGCGATCTCCTCGGCCTGGCCCAGGCGGCCCAGCGGAATCTGGGTCAGCAGCGCCTCGCGCTGGGCTTCCGGCAGCTCGCGGGTCATGTCGGTATCGATGAAGCCGGGCGCTACCGAGTTGACGGTGATGGCGCGCGAGCCCACTTCACGGGCCAGGGCGCGGCTGAAGCCTTCCAGGCCGGCCTTGGCCGCCGCGTAGTTGGCCTGTCCGGCATTGCCCATGGCACCGACCACCGAGCCGATGTTGATGATGCGGCCCCAGCGCGCCTTGGTCATGCCGCGCAGCACGGCCTTGGACAGGCGGAACAGGCTGTTGAGGTTGGTGTTGATGACGTCGAACCACTCCTCGTCCTTCATCCGCAGCATCAGGTTGTCGCGGGTGATGCCGGCGTTGTTGACCAGGATGGCCACGGCGCCGAAGTCCTTCTGGATCTGCTCCAGAACGGCATCCACCGACTCGCTGTTGGACACATCCAGCATCAGGCCGGCACCCTGGATGCCCTGCTCTTTGAGCGCCTCGCCGATGCGCGCGGCACCGGCCTCGCTGGTGGCAGTACCAATCACGGTGGCGCCCTGGCGACCCAGCTCGAACGCGATGGCCTGGCCGATACCACGGCTGGCGCCGGTGACCAGTGCAACCTTGCCTTGCAGACTCATGTTTCTCTCCTTGTGACTCAGGCCAGCGCCGCACGCACGGCGGCGAAGGCGTCCGGGGTTTCCAGATTGTGGGTATTGATACCTTTGACGCAGCGCTTGTTGAGGCCGGCCAGCACCTTGCCCGGGCCGCACTCGACCAGTTCGGTGACGCCGCGCTCGGCAAGGAACTGCACACTCTCGACCCAGCGCACCGGGCTGTACAGCTGGGCCAGCAGGTCGCGCTTGAGGGTTTCGAGGTCGGCCGGCACGGCGGCGCTGACGTTCTGCACCAGGGCGATCTGCGGTGCCTGCCAGGCCAGGCCGTTGACCGCCGCGGCAAACTTCTCGGCTGCCGGGCGCATCAGCGCGCAATGCGACGGCACGCTGACCGGCAGCGGCATGGCCCGCTTGGCGCCCCGCGCCTTGCAGGCTTCGATGGCACGCTCGACCGCAGCAGCGCTGCCGGCGATCACCACCTGACCCGGCGCATTGAAATTGACCGCACTGACCACCTCGCCCTGCGCCGCCTCGGCACAGGCGGCCAGCACGTCGGCATCCTCCAGGCCGAGAATGGCAGCCATGCCGCCCTGCCCGGCCGGCACGGCCTGCTGCATCAACTGGCCACGCAGCTCGACCAGCTTGACCGCATCGCGGAATTCGATGGCTCCGGCGGCCACCAGCGCCGAGTACTCACCCAGGCTGTGGCCGGCGACGAAGGCCGGGCGGGCGCCGCCTTCGGCCAGCCACAGGCGCCAGAGGGCAACGGAGGCAGTCATAATGGCCGGCTGGGTCTTGTCGGTTTCGTTCAGGCGCTCCTCCGGCCCCTGCTGGGTCAGCGCCCAGAGGTCGTAGCCGAGTGCCTCGGAGGCCTCGCCGAAGGTATCGCGGATCAGCGCCTGCTGGGCGCCCAGCTCGGCGAGCATGCCGAGCGATTGCGAACCCTGGCCAGGGAAGACAAATGCGAGGGAGGCGGACATCAAAACTTTCCCTTATCTAGTCGATGGAAGTGGCGCAGCATGGCGCGCCGGGAACTGCAGATTGGATGGAGCCGCCACGCCAGCGGTCACAGGCAGGCGCGCCCGGTTTTGCCAAAATAGCGATTACGCGCGCTCAAAAGACGGACCCGGGCAGCGGCAGGACACATGGCGGAGCCGCTCGTCAGAGCAGCAGATCCTCGAGGCGGCCATGCAGGCGCTGCGGCAGATTCTCGCGCACTTCGATGACGGCCCGCCGAATGGCACTCTGAAAGCCCTCGACACTGGCCGCGCCATGGCTCTTCACCACGATGCCCTGCAGCCCGAGGAAGCTGGCACCGTTGTGCCGCGCCGGTGCCAGTTCGCCCTGCAGGCGCTTGAGTAGCGGCATGGCCACGGCACCGGCCAGGCGGGAGACGATACCCTCGTTGAACAGCGCCTCGATCCGCGCGGAGATCATCGACACCAGGCCCTCGCTGGATTTCAGCAGGATATTGCCGACGAAACCGTCGCACACCACCACATCGGCCTCGCCCCGGTACAGGCCATCGCCCTCGACGAAACCGATGTAGTTCAGGCCCTGCGCCTGCTGCAACAGGCTGGCGGCCAGCTTGACCTGCTGGTTGCCCTTGATGTTCTCGGTCCCGACATTGAGCAGGGCAACCCGCGGCGACTGCACGCCCTGGGCCTCGGCAGCCACGGCCCCCATCACGGCGAACTGGTAGAGCTGCTCGGCGCTGCAGTCGACGTTGGCCCCCAGGTCGAGCAGATGGCATACGCCTCTGGCCGTGGGCACGGCAGTGACCATCGCCGGCCTATCGATGCCCGGCAGGGGCTTGAGCACATATAAAGAGAGGGCCATCAGCGCACCGGTATTGCCGGCACTGACGCAGGCCCTGGCCCGACCGCTGCGCACCAGCTCGAGCATGACTCGCATGGAGGCATCGGGTTTGCCGCGCAGGGCATGGGTGGGACGCTCGTCCATACCGATCACCTCACTGGCGTGCTCGACCTGCAGACGCGCGCGGTCGACACCCGGATGACGGGCAATCAGTTCTTCGAGGACGGGAGCTTGGCCGACGAGGACCAGGTGCAGCGAGGGGAATTCAGCCAGACTGGCGACGCAGGCTGGAACAATGCAGTGGGGACCGAAGTCCCCACCCATTGCATCAATCGCGATCAGCGGAGCGGACAAGGATTACTCGTCAGCGCCCTTGTCGATCACTTTACGGCCACGGTAGAAGCCTTCCGGCGACACGTGGTGACGCAGGTGAACTTCACCGGTGCTCTTCTCGACGGACAGAGCGTTGGCCTCGAGAGCGTCGTGGGAACGGCGCATGTCGCGGGCAGAGCGGGATTTTTTGTTCTGCTGAACAGCCATAACTCAATAACTCCTAAACGTTTGGGTCACGCTTTAACTGCGCCAAAACACTGAACGGGTTGGACCGCGATACCTCGTCCTCGCTCGACTCGGGCTCTTTAGCACCGGCCGGCTGCTGGCAATCCTCAGGGGCATGGGCCGGAACGATGGGCAAAGCGAGCAACAGCTCATCTTCGACCAGCGTCAGCAGATCCAACGGATCTTCACCCACTTCCAGCACGTCATAGCCCTTGGGCAGCGACTGGGTATCCGCACCTTCCTTCACCACCGCGTAATGACACTCGCTGCGGATCGGCAGGGCGACCAGTTCCAGACAACGCTGGCAAACCATCTTGACCTCAACCTCGAGCTCGCTGTGAATACTCACAGCTCGACGCTCGCCACGTTCGAAGACCAGCTTCGCGCGCACCTTGCCGGAATCATCTTCCAGCGAGTCGCACAGTCGCTCGAAACTGGCCAGCGGCATCTCCCCTTCGAGAGTGACACCGCGATCGGCGAGTTTGCGCGGATCAACGTGAGGTGGAATCGGCCCATTCGACATAGGCGCGGTATTCTAGGGATGCACCCCTCCCCTGTCAAAGGAATTTCCGCCCTGTCCGTCGCCTGCGCCGGCCGCTAAAATCCGCCGCCCGTCCCGGAGATCGCCCCATGCTGCCCCTGGTGCTTGCCTCAAGCTCACCCTACCGTCGTGAACTGCTGGCGCGCCTGCGCCACCCCTTCACCTGGGCCTCGCCCGCCATCGACGAGACGGCACTCCCCGGGGAGGACGCCGAAGCCCTGGTGCGGCGCCTAGCCGAAGCCAAGGCCCGCGCCCTCGGCGAGTTGCACCCCGCGCACCTGATCATCGGCTCGGACCAGGTCGCCGTGCTGGACCGGCAGATCCTCGGCAAGCCCCACGACTTCAGCCGCGCCCGCAGCCAGCTACTGGCCGCCAGCGGCAACAGCGTGACCTTCCTCACCGGCCTGGCCCTGCTCAACAGCGCCAGCGGACGCTGCCAGGTGGACGCTATTGCCTTTACCGTGCATTTTCGCCAACTGAGCGAAGAGCAGATCACCCGCTACCTGCAGGCCGAACAACCCTACGACTGCGCCGGCAGCTTCAAGGCCGAGGGCCTGGGCGTCAGCCTGTTCCGCGCCACCGAAGGAGAGGACGGCACCAGCCTGGTCGGCCTGCCCCTGATCCGCCTGGTGCACATGCTTGCAGAAGAAGGCGTGGCCATTCCCTGAACCCTCTCTATCAATGAAAAAACCCGGCATTGGCCGGGCTTTTTCATTGCGCCACTCAACGCAGGGTCGGCCCCTGGAAGCCCATCCATAGCGCCAGGTGCTCGGCCACGCTGGCGCCGAGCTTCTTGGTGAAACGATCCAGCGGGCTTTCCTCGCGAGTGAAGTCGACTATGTCCTTGGCGCCTATCACCTCGCGCGCCACATAGCTGCTGCTGCCCAGCGCGTCCACCAGGCCCAGCGCCAGGGCCTGCTCGCCGGACCAGATCAGCCCGGAGAACAACTCCGGATGCTGGTCGACCTTGAGCCGCTCGCCACGCCCTTTCTTCACGCTGTCGATGAACTGCTTGTGGGTGGTTTCCAGCACACCCTGCCAGAAACGGGTCTCTTCCTCCTTGGGCGGCTGGAAGGGATCGAGGAAGGCCTTGTGCTCACCGGAGGTGTAAACGCGCCGATCGACCCCGACCTTCTCCATCACCCCGACGAAGCCGAAGGTGGTCGCAGTGACACCGATGGAGCCAACCAGACTGGCCTTGTCGGCGTAGATCTGATCGGCGGCACTGGCAATGTAGTAGGCACCGGAGGCCCCCAGATCACTGATCACCGCATAGACCTTGATATCCGGATACTCGCCACGCAGGCGCTTGATCTCGTCATAGATGTAGCCGGACTGCACCGGGCTGCCGCCCGGGCTGTTGATGCGCAGGATGATGCCCTTGGTCTTCTCGTTCTCAAAGGCCGCGCGCAGGCTGCTGACGATATTGTCAGCACTGGCCTCTTCCTCCGCCATGATCATGCCGCGCACCTCGATCAACGCCGTATGGCTCTCGGCCACGGACGCGGACGCGGACTTGCTCAGCTTGAGCAGCGGCGAGAACAGCAGCAGGGTGACGAACAGGTAAACGAATACCAGCAGCTTGAAGAAGATGCCCCAGCGCCGGGCACGACGCTGCTCGATGACGCTCGCCTGCAGGGTCTTTTCCAGCAGGTTCCAGGCCTTCTCGTCGCCCGACGCCCTCAATTCATCCGACATACTCGCCCACCTCGACAGTTGCAACTGATGCGCACCCTTGCAGCCAGGCACGCAATTCGGAAAACTCGCTGATCGCCAGGCGCGGCCCGTGGGCACGCAGGCTCTCCAGCGGCTGCGCGCCAAAGCCCACCGCCACCGAGTCCATCCCCGCATTGCGCGCCATCTGCAGGTCGAAGACCGAATCGCCGACCATCAGTGCTCGCGCAGGCGCCACGGCGCAATGCTGGAGAATCTCGTGCAGCATGCGCGGGTGCGGCTTGCTGGCCGTTTCATCGGCACAGCGGGTGACATCGAAATAATCCAGCCAGCCCCGCCCTTGCAATACCCGCTGCAAGCCGCGGCGACTCTTGCCGGTGGCCACCGCCAGACGGTAGCCCTGCTCGCGAAAGGCTTCCAGTGACTCCTCGACCCCGTCGAACAGGGCCGAAGGCTCGTTTTCCAGCGCCAGGTAATGCTCGCTGTACCCCTCGCGAAAACGCTCGACCAGGACGGCCTCGCGCAGCTCCGGGTAGAGCGTCTGGATAGCTTCCGGCAGGCCCAGGCCTATGATGCCCCTAATCGCCTCGTCGCTGCGCTGCGGCAGACCACAGGTATCGGCGGCACGCCGCATGGACTCGACGATGCGACCAATCGAGTCGACCAGCGTGCCGTCCCAGTCGAAGATCAACAGCTGATAGTCAGGCACCGAGACGCTCCAGAGTCTGCGCCCACATCTCGTCGACCTCGGCCTCCAGCTCCAGGCGCTGGCCATCCGGCAGCTCGAGCTTGAGCTGATAGGCGTGCAGGAACAGGCGCTTGCCACCCAGCTCGCGGATCTCGCGGGTGAAGTCTTCGTCGCCATACTTGGCATCACCGGCAATCGAATGCCCGGCATGCTTGGCGTGCACGCGGATCTGGTGGGTGCGCCCGGTGATCGGACTGGCCTCGACCAGGGTGGCGAATTCGCCGAAGCGGCGCAGCACGCGGAACTCGGTGAGCGCCTCCTTGCCCTCGGGATTGACCTCGACCATGCGCTCACCGGAGCGCAGGTTGTTCTTCAGCAAGGGCGCGGCGACCTTCTTCTTCGAGGTCGGCCAGCTGCCGCGCACCAGCGCCATGTAGCGCTTGTCCACACCGTCGCCGCGCAGCGCCTCGTGCAGGTGGCGCAACATGCTGCGCTTCTTGGCGATCATCAGCAGGCCGGAGGTGTCACGATCCAGGCGATGCACCAGCTCGATATCCTTGGCATCCGGGCGCAACTGGCGGAACGCCTCGATCACCCCGTAATTGAGGCCGCTGCCGCCATGCACGGCGATGCCGGCCGGCTTGTTCAGCACGATCAGCGCCTTGTCCTCGTAGACGATGGCCGCCTCCAGGCGCTCCAGCAGACTCTGCGCCAGCGGCGCCGGCTCATCACGCTCGGCCAGGCGCAGCGGCGGCACGCGCACCACGTCGCCGGCCTGCAGCTTGTATTCGGGCTTGATCCGACCCTTGTTCACCCGCACCTCGCCCTTGCGCAGGATGCGATAGATAAGGGTCTTGGGCACACCCTTGAGCTGGGTGCGAAGGAAATTGTCGATGCGCTGGCCGGCGAGCTCAGGCGCGACTTCGAGCAGCTGGACGCCGGAAGTCGGAGAGGCGGGAGTAGTCATTTGTCAATCATAACAATTTTTTATGGAATTGAAGCACTTAATCATTGCTGCTATAGTCGCGAACGCCGCCAAAAGCGGCCCGGCCAGCGGGTGACCGACAACCTTGCCACCCCTGCCGAGCGCAACCCTTTCAGGACGTGAGGCCGTCCGACGGGACTTTCGCCGCAACTAGAGCGCGAACACCCCCGGAAACAAAGCCTTGAGCCACAAGAGCCTTGAGCGCAGCAGTCGCGACCAGGCTCGACAGACGCGCAGGCCCAGCCTGCGGTAATGCAAACCCGCTGCGGATTCTGCGAGCGGCACCCGATTTCAGCGATACGTGTAGGGTGGAGATGCACAACCGTCGGACAGCGTAGCTACAGGCATTACCCAGACGCTTCAGATTCGTCCGCACCGACCGGTTGATTCCTCCCCTGACTGAGTGCTTCTGTCACCACAGCAAACAGGAGCGTAGTCGCGGCCCGGCCCTATTGGCCTGACCGCTGGACACTGGAGTGATTTACGACCACTCCTGAACGCGCCCTGACACCGACCGTGAGAGTCGTGTGTGCCAAACGCCGTTTCCGGCAGCCCCGGAAACCATTGGTACAACATGAAAAGAATGCTGATCAACGCAACTCAGCCCGAAGAGTTGCGTGTCGCCCTGGTAGACGGCCAGAAGCTCTACGACCTGGACATCGAGTCCGGCGCGCGCGAGCAGAAGAAGGCCAACATCTACAAGGGCCGCATCACCCGCGTCGAGCCCAGTCTCGAAGCGGCTTTCGTCGACTTCGGCGCCGAGCGCCACGGCTTCCTGCCGCTCAAGGAAATCTCCCGCGAATACTTCAGCAAGTCGCCCGAAGGCGGCCGCGTCAACATCAAGGAAGTATTGAAGGAAGGCCAGGAAGTCATCGTCCAGGTCGAGAAGGAAGAGCGCGGCAACAAGGGCGCCGCCCTCACCACCTTCATCAGCCTGGCCGGCCGCTACCTGGTGCTGATGCCCAACAACCCGCGCGCCGGCGGCATCTCGCGCCGCATCGAAGGCGAAGAGCGCAACGAACTGCGCGAGGCGCTGAACGGCCTCAACGCCCCGGCCGACATGGGCCTGATCGTGCGCACCGCCGGCCTCGGCCGCTCCAGCGAAGAGCTGCAGCTCGACCTGGACTACCTGATCCAGCTGTGGACCGCGATCAAGGAAGCTTCCCAGGACCGCGCCGCCCCGTTCCTGATCTACCAGGAATCCAACGTCATCATCCGCGCCATCCGCGACTACCTGCGCCAGGACATCGGCGAAGTACTGGTGGACAGCGTCGAGGCCCAGGAAGAAGCCCTGGCCTTCATCCAGCAGGTCATGCCGCAGTACGCCAGCAAGATCAAGCTGTACGAGGACAGCGTGCCGCTGTTCAACCGCTTCCAGATCGAGAGCCAGATCGAGACCGCCTTCCAGCGCGAAGTGAAGCTGCCGTCCGGCGGCTCCATCGTCATCGACCCGACCGAGGCCCTGGTGTCCATCGACATCAACTCGGCGCGCGCCACCAAGGGCGGCGACATCGAGGAAACCGCCCTGCAGACCAACCTGGAAGCGGCCGAGGAAATCGCCCGCCAGCTGCGCCTGCGCGACATCGGCGGCCTGATCGTCATCGACTTCATCGACATGACCCCTGCCAAGAACCAGCGCGCCGTGGAAGAGAAAGTCCGCGAAGCCCTGGAAGCCGACCGCGCCCGCGTTCAGGTCGGCCGCATCTCGCGCTTCGGCCTGCTGGAAATGTCCCGTCAGCGCCTGCGTCCGTCCCTCGGCGAGACCAGCGGCATCGTCTGCCCGCGCTGCAACGGTCAGGGCATCATCCGTGACGTCGAGTCGCTGTCGCTGGCCATCCTGCGTCTGATCGAGGAAGAGGCCCTGAAGGACCGCACCGCCGAGGTTCGCGCCCAGGTGCCGATCCCGGTTGCCGCCTTCCTGCTCAACGAGAAGCGCAACAGCATCACCAAGATCGAGCTGCGCACCCGTGCGCGCATCGTGATCCTGCCGAACGATCATCTGGAAACCCCGCACTTCGAAGTCCAGCGCCTGCGCGACGACAGCCCGGAAGTGCTGAGCGGCCAGTCCAGCTACGAAATGACCCCGGCGGAAGTCGAAGACGCCCAGCCGGTCAGCGCCACCCGCACCCTGGTGCGCCAGGAAGCCGCGCTGAAGGCAACCCCGCCGCGCCCGGCCGCACCGACCCCGGCCGCCCCGCTGGCACCGGCTGCCCCGACGCCGCAACCGAGCCTGTTCAAGGGCCTGGTCAAGTCGCTGGTGAGCCTGTTCGCCGGCAAGGAAGAAGAGCAGCAGCCGACCGCCGAAGCCAAGCCTGCCGAGCGCAAGCCGCGTGGCGACGAGCGCCGCAACGGCCGCCCGCAGAACCGCCGCGACGGCCGTGGCAACCGCGACCGCAGCGAGCGTGGCGAACGCGAAGAGCGCAAGCCGCGTGAAGAGCGTCAGCCGCGCGAAGCCCGCGAGCCACGCGAGGAACGCCAGCCGCGCGCCCCGCGCGAGGAGCGCCAGCCGCGTGAAGAGCGTCAGCCGCGCGAGGCCCGCGAACCACGCGAGCCGCGTGGCGAAGGCCAGGAAAACCGCCGCGAGCGCCAGCCGCGCGAGGGCCGCGAGCCGCGCGAGGAGCGCCGTCGCGAACTGCGCGAGCCGCTGGACGCCGCCACCGGCGAAGGCCAGGAGCCGCGTGCCGAACGAGCGCCGCGCGAGGAGCGCCAGCCGCGTCCGCCGCGCGAAGAGCGCCAACCGCGCAGCGAGGCGCTGAGCGCCGAGGCCGCCGAGGAAGAAGTGCTGGAGAACGTCGAGCAGCTGGAAGACGGCCAGGAAGCCGGTGAAGGCGGCGAGCGTCCGCGTCGCCGCTCCCGTGGCCAACGTCGCCGCAGCAACCGCCGCGAGCGCCAGCGCGATGCCGACGGCAACCTGATCGGCGAAGAAGGCGAAGAGACCGCAGAGGGCACCGAGGCCAGCGCCGAGCAAGGCACTGTCGTGGCCGCCGCTGCCGTGGTCGCCGTGGTCGCCGAACAGGCTCAGGCCGAGCCGGAACAGGCTCCGCTGGCCGAGCAGGTGCAGCCGGCCGAAGCCAGCGTGGTCGCCGAGGCGCCCGTCGCACCGGTGGTCGCCAGCGAGCCCGTGACTGCCGAGATCGCCCCGGTCGAGCCGGCACCCGCCGCTCCAGTCGTGGAAGCCACGGTTGTGGAAGCTCCGGCCGCACCGGTAGAGGTCGCGCCGACTCCTGCCCCGGCCCAGGCCAGCGGTGGCCGCGCGCCCAACGATCCGCGCGAAGTGCGCCGTCGCCAGCAGGAAGCGGCCCGCCTGGCTGCCGAAGCGGCCGCTGCCGCCGCAGTGGCTGTCCAGGTAGTCGAGGCCGCCCCGGCCGAGACCGCCCCGGCGGAAACCGCTGTCGAGGAAGTCGTTGCCGAACCCGCTGCGGTGGTTGCCGAAGAGGTGAACGCCGAGCCGGCTGCTGTGAACAGCGCCGACGAGCAGGCGCCTGCCGAACTGGTCGCCGAGCCCGCCCCGCAGACGGATGCTGACGAGGCCAAGCCGCAGGTCTGAGACCTGCGGTAACGAAAAAGGGGATGCTTCGGCATCCCCTTTTTCATTTCTGCGCCCCGCTTACAGCACGTTCGGCTCGATCTCCAGGCGCACGCCGAAGCGCTGCTCGATATCCGCCTGGATGCGCCGGGCCAGGTCGAGCAGCTGCGCCCCCGTAGCCTGTCCATGGTTGACCAGCACCAGGGCCTGCAGGCGGTGCACGCCGGCGTCCCCCTCGCGAAAGCCCTTCCACCCTGCCCGCTCGATCAGCCAGCCGGCGGCGAGCTTGCTCTGCCCCACGCCCGCCGGATAGGCGACTAGGTCGGCATGCTCGGCGCGGATACGCCCGGCCAGCTCGTCCGCCACCACCGGGTTCTTGAAGAAGCTACCGGCATTGCCCAGCTCCGCCGGGTCGGGCAGCTTCTCGCGGCGGATGGCGCAGATGGCGCGGCTGACGTCGCTCGGCATCGGCAGCTCGATACCCTCGGCCTGCAGGCGCTGGCGCACCGGGCCATAGTCCAGGTGCAGGCGCGCCTGGCGACTGAGGGCAAAGCGCACCCGCAGGATCAGCCAGCGCCCCGGCTGCTGCTTGAACAGGCTGTCGCGGTAGGCGAAGGCGCATTCCTCAAGATCGAACTCGCGCAGCTCGCCAGTCTGGCGATCCAGCGCGGTCAGTCCGGCGAAGACGTCCTTGATCTCCACGCCGTAGGCGCCGATGTTCTGCATCGGCGCGGCGCCGACGGTGCCGGGAATCAGACTGAGATTCTCCAGTCCGCTCAGCCCCTGCTCCAGACTCCACAGCACGAAGGGATGCCAGGGCTCGCCGGCCTCGGCCTCGACCAGCCCCCGCGCACCATCGTCTTCGAGAATGCGCAGGCCACGGCTGGCCATGCGCAGCACCAGGGCCTCGACGTCGGCGGTCAGCAGCAGGTTGCTGCCGCCACCGATGGGCAGCAGCGGCAGGCCGCGGCGCGCGGCCTCGACCAGGGCTTCACGTACCTCGTCGTCGTTGCGCGCCTCGGCGAACAGCCTGGCTTTGGCATCGACGCCGAAGGTATTGAACGGCTTGAGGGAGACGTCTTCTTGCAGTTGCAGGCTCACAGGCGCCCCTTGATCTCGGCGAGCAGCGCGTCGCTGGCCTGCTCGATCAGGTCCAGCACCTGCTCGAAGCCGTCGGCGCCGCCATAGTAGGGATCGGGCACCTCGTCCAGGGCCAGGTCGTAACGGCGCAGCAGCAGGTCCAACTCGCCGCCGCCGCTGGCCGGACGCAGCGCCTGCAGGCGCGCCAGGTTGTCATGGTCCATGGCCAGGATCAGGTCGAAACGCTGGAAGTCCTCGCGCTGCACCTGGCGCGCGCGCAGGCCGGACAGGTCATAGCCACGGGCGGCAGCGGCCTGGCTGGAGCGATCGTCCGGCGCCTTGCCCACGTGCCAGTCGCCGGTACCGGCGGAATCCACCGTCACCCGCTCGAGCAGGCCGGCCTGCTGCAGGCGCTGGCGAAATACCCCCTCGGCCGTGGGCGAGCGGCAGATATTGCCCATGCAGACGAACAGAACGCGCATCAGGCCCCCAGCAGGCGGCGCACCCGCTCCAGGTCTTCCGGGGTATCGACGCCGGCCGGCGGCGCTTCCAGGGCATCGTCGACATGGATGCGCACGCCGTGCCACAGGGCGCGCAGCTGCTCCAGGCACTCGGTGTCCTCCAGCCAGCACGGGCCCCAGGCGACGAAGTCATGCAGGAAACCGGCACGGTAGGCGTAGATGCCGATATGGCGGCGATAGGGCACGCCCTCCGGCAGCAGGTCGCGGCTCCTGGCGAAGGCGTCGCGGGCCCAGGCGATGGGCGCGCGGCTGAAAGTCAGGGCCAGGCCGCTCTTGTCGCTGACCACCTTGACCACATTGGGGTTGAACAAGGCCTGCACATCCTCGATCGGCTCGGCCAGGGTGGCGATGCCGGCCTGCGGATTGGCGGCCAGGTTGGCCGCCACCTGATCGATGATGGCGGGCGGAATCAGCGGCTCGTCGCCCTGCACGTTGACCACTATGGCATCGGCGGCGAGGCCGAGCTGGGTCGCCACCTCGGCCAGGCGGTCGGTGCCGGAGTTGTGGTCGACACGGGTCATCAGCACTTCGGCGCCGAAGCCCTGGCAGGCCTCGAGGATGCGTACATCATCGGTGGCTACCACCACGCGGGCGGCGGAGCTCTTCTTCGCCTGCTCCCAGACGTGCTGGACCATGGGCTTGCCGGCAATGTCCTGCAGCGGCTTGCCGGGCAGGCGGCTGGAGGCGTAGCGGGCGGGAATGACTACGGTGAAGGTGTGGCTCATTTACTTGTCCAGACGCTCGTCGACGGTCAGGGTGCGCGCCTCGCTCTCCAGCATCACCGGGATGCCGTCGCGGATCGGGTAGGCCAGGCCGGCGCCCTTGCTGATCAGCTCAGTCTTGTCTTCGGAGAGCTGCAGCGGGCCCTTGCAGACCGGGCAGGCCAGGATATCGAGCAGTTTGGTGTCCATCGGGGTGTCCTTGCTGGCGTTGTGAGCGCCGGTAAGGCTCAGGCCTTGTCCGGCAGTAGACGGGTCAGTTCGCGGTCGAGCCAGGCGACGAAGGCCGCCGAGGGCGCCGCCTCCACCGCCAGGTACCACCAGTCGGCGGCGGCGAAGGCCCGGCATTTCACCGCATCCTTCTCGGTCATCAGCAGCGGCAGCGCGGGGCTGAACTGCAGGGCCTCGGGGCTGTAACTGGCGTGGTCGGCGAAGGGATGCGCGATCGGCCGCCAGTTTAGCGCTTCGAGGGTATTGAAGAAACGCTGCGGGTTGCCGATACCGGCCACCGCATGGACCCGCTGGCCGGGCGGGAAGTGATCGAGGGCAGCGCGCTCGCCGCTGCACAGGTTGACCAGGGCGGTGGGCCGCAGCTGCAGGGCATAGCCCTGCGCGTCATCCTCGGCGGCGCCATTGCGCAGCACCGCATCCACCTCGGTCAGGCGCTCGGCCGGCTCGCGCAGGGGGCCGGCCGGCAGGCAGCGACCATTGCCCAGGCCACGGGCGGCATCCACCAATACCAGCTCCAGGTCGCGGGCCAGGCGGTAGTGTTGCAGGCCGTCGTCGCAGAGGATCAGGTCCAGGGTTTCCTGCGCCAGCAACGCCTGCACGGCGCGGGCGCGCTGCGGGTCGATCACCAGCGGCACGTCCGTGCGCTGCACGATCAGCAGCGGCTCGTCGCCGGCCTGCTCGGCCAGATCCTCGGCACGCACGCGCCAGGGCAGCTGCGGCGGCGTGGCGCCATAGCCACGACTGACCACGCCGACGCGCAGACCACGGGCCCGGCAGTGCTCGATCAGCCAGAGGATCATCGGGGTCTTGCCGGTACCACCGACCGTGACATTGCCCACCACGACGACCGGTACGGGTGCGCGATAGATATCGCCCTCCCCGGCCAGGAAGGCGCGACGCTTACCCTGCACCACGCGCCGGTACAGCCACTCCAGCGGGCGCAGCAGGGTCAGGGCCGGATGGCCCTGGTACCAGGCGGCAGTGAGCCGGGCGGCCAGGCTCAAGGCTTGGCCTCGGCCTCGACCGTGGTGATGCGCAGGTGGGAGAAGCCCAGCTTGCCGGCCGCGTCCATCGCGGTGATCACCGCCTGGTGCGGGGTCTTGGCATCGGCGCTGATGGCCAGCGGCAGGCTGTTGTCGCCACCGGACTCCTTGCCCAGGGCCGCCATCAGGCCCTCCAGGTCATTCTTCAGCAGGGCCTGGCCGTTCAGCGAATAGCTGCCCTCGGGGCTGATCAGCACTTCCAGCTGCTTGAGCTCGGTGGCCTCCGGCGGCGTGCCGCTGGCGGCCTCGGGCAGGTCGACCTTGAGCTGGGTCTCGCGGGTGAAGGTGGTGGTGACCACGAAGAACAGCAGCAGGATGAACACCACGTCGATCAACGACGCCAGGTTGATCTCGACGTTCTCCCGCGGTTTGCGCCGGAACTTCACGCCTTCCGGCCCTCTTTGCGGGCTTCCTTCGGCGCCGGCGCGCTGCCGTTGCCCAGGTCGACGTCACGGTCACCCTGCACCACTTCCACCAGCTTGATCGCCTCCTGCTCCATGCCGACCACCAGCTCGTCGACGCGGCGCTGCAGGAAGCGGTGGAAGAACAGCGCCGGGATGGCCACGAACAGGCCGGCGGCGGTGGTGATCAGGGCCTTGGAGATGCCACCGGCGAGTTGCGCGGCATTGGCCATGTTGGTGCCGATGAAGGCGCTGAAAATATCGATCATGCCCAGCACGGTACCCAGCAGGCCGAGCAGCGGGGCCACCCCGGCGATGGTGCCGAGGGCATTGAGGTAGCGCTCCAGCTCATGGATGACGCGGGCGGCGGCTTCCTCGATGCACTCCTTCATGATCTCGCGACCATGCTTGGAGTTGGCCAGGCCGGCGGCGAGGATCTGCCCCAGCGGCGAGTTGGCGCGCAGCTCCTTGAGCTTGTCGTTGGTGAGCTTCTTTTCCTTGATCCACAGCCACACCTGGCCCAGCAGATGGGGCGGCGTGATGCGGCTCGGCCGCAGGGTCCAGAGGCGCTCGGCGATGATGCCGGCGGCGGCGATGGAACACAGAATGATCGGCAGCATCATCCAGCCGCCAGATTTGACCAGCTCCCACACGGTAGTGAATCCCCCTCGGAAAAGTGGCGCCACTCTAGCATAGGGTCGCGCCGGCGCAGACCTCCCCGGTTCTCATTTTTCCCGCCAGAAACGCGGGCGCTCGCGCCAGGCGGCAATGCCCTCGCCTGCGCCCAGCACTAGCCGGATGGCGCCGAGCTCGGCGCTGTCATGCAGGGCAATATCTCGCGCCTCGTAGCGCGCCACGACGCGCGGATGCGGATGGCCGAAGGGGTTGTGCCAGCCGCGCGACAGCAGCGCGCCACGCGGTGCCACGGCGTCGAGGAACGCGCCGCTGGAGGAGCTGCGACTACCATGGTGCGGCACCTGCAGCCAGTCCGCGCGCAGATCCCGGCCAGCGGCCATGAGCGCCCTTTCCGCCGCCTCGTCGATATCGCCGGTGAGCAGCAGCGCCTCGCCTGCGGCCGCCACCTTGAGCAGGCAGGAGGCCTGGTTACCCGCCTGCGCCGCGGACCAGCGCCAGGTGGTGAAACGCACACCGTCCCACTCCCAGCTGGCGCCATCGACACAGGCACCGGCCTGCAACGCCTCCGGCAGAACCGCTGCCTCGCCGCTCAGCACCCGCCCTACCGCCATGCCTCGCACCACAGCCCCGGCACCGCCGGCATGATCGCTGTCGGCATGGCTGAGCAGCAACAGGTCGAGGCGGCCGACACCCAGCTGGCGCAGCGAGGGCAGCACCACCCGCTCGCCCAGGTCGAAGTCGCCGAAGCGCGGCCCGGCGTCGTACAGCAGCACGTGCTCACGGGTACGCACCAGCACGGCCAGGCCCTGGCCGACGTCCAGCTGCCAGACTTCCGCCTGCCCCGCAGGAATGCGCTCGCGCGGCGGCAGCAACACTGCCAGCAGCATGACCAGGCCGAAGCCACGCAGCGGCACACCGGCCGGCAACAGGCAGAGCAGTACCCCCAGGCTGCCGAGCAGCCAGCACCAGAGCGGCACGGCGGTGGGCAACCAGGCTGGCAGCATTGCGGCTATCCAGGCCAGAGTCTGGAACAACAGCTCCAGCAGGCCACCGGCCAGCCACAGCAACCCCTCACCCAGCCAGGGTACGGGCAGCAACAGGGTTCCGAGCAGCGCCAGCGGCACCACCAGCAGGCTGACCCAGGGCACGGCGAGCAGGTTGGCCAGCGGCCCGCTCAGGCTCAGCGGCAGGCCGAGAGCGAAGAACAGCGGCAGCAGGCCCAGCGCCAGGGTCCACTGGGCACGCCACCAGACGCGCCACCAGGACCAGGTACCGAGCCGCCCACCGAACACCCAGGCGAGCACCGCCACGGCGCCGAAGGACAACCAGAAGCCAGCCTGCAGACTGGCCAGCGGCTCGACCAGCAGCACCAGCACGAAGGCCAGCAGCAGCGGCCACCACAGGCCCAGGTGGCGGAAACGCAGGCGCCACAGCAGCACCAGGGCGACCATCACGCAGGCACGGCGCACCGGCACCTCGAAGCCGGCCAGCAGGCCATAGCCCAGCGCCCCGGCGAAGGCCAGGGCGCAGGCCCAGGGCAACCAGGGCAGCGCCCGCGGCCACAGCCCGAGCCGCGCCAACCCGGCAACCAGGCCGTAGAGCAGCGCCGCCAGCAGCGCCACGTGCTGGCCGGAGATCACCAGCAGGTGCACCGTGCCGGTGTCCTGCAGCACCTGCCAGTCAGCCCGACTGAGCCCGGAGTCGTCGCCCAGCACCAGCGCCGCCAGGCCGCCGGCGCGGCCGAACGCCTCGACGGCGAGCAGGCGCTGGCGCAGCGCATCGCGCCAGGCAGCCGGCCCCGAGGCCGGGCGCAGGCGCTCGCCGGCCTTGACCGTGCCGCTGGCGCCGATGCGCTGCGCCAGCAGCCAGGCCTCGTAATCAAAGCCCTGTGGGTTGACCAGGCCCCGCGGACGCTTGAGCTTGACCGCCAGGCGCCAGCGCTCTCCGGCCAGCAGCGGCGGTCCGTCGTACCAGGCCAGGCGCATGCGCGCGGGCAGGCGGTGCGCCCGTGCGGTCGCGTCTTCCAGCTGGAAGCGCACCACGCCCGCAGCGACTTCCGGCAACCCGCTGACCCGTCCCTCCAGCCACAGGGTGCGGCCATCGAGCTCCACGGCAAGGCGATCATCCAGGGCCGACTGCGCACTGAAGCAGGCCCAGACGAAGCCGAGCAGAAAAAAGGAGACCGGATGACTGCGCCAGGGCAACAGCATCAGCGCCAGCGGCAGCAACGCCAGCAGCAGCCAGGTCGGCGGCAGCGCCGGCAACAGCGGCAGGCTGGCCAGCCCCGCCGCCAGCGCGAACATTCCCTTGCGCATCGCATCCCATCCTGGGTTATCCGCTGTCACAAAGCGGCCAAGCCGCCCTGCCAGCATCGGTGCATAATAGCCGCGCTTCTGCCTTTCGAGACTGCCCATGCCGCGTCGCTTGTTCAAACGCTACATGCCCGATCCGACCCTGGTTCGCGAGCACAAGTCCCTGCGCTTTCTCGGCGCACTGCTGCACGACCCCAACCTCTGGCACCTCAATCGCCACTCGGTATCGCGCGCCATGGCCGTCGGCCTGTTCGCCGCCTTCGTGCCCATGCCGATGCAGATGCTGCTGGCCGCCAGCCTGGCCATCCCGATCCGCGCCAACCTGCCGATCTCGGTGGGCCTGGTCTGGCTGACCAACCCCGTGACCATGCCGCCGATCTTCTACTGCACCTACAAGCTGGGCGCGCTGCTGATGGGCATACCACCGGTGGAGCTGCCGGAGGAACTGACCTGGGACTGGATCACCGGTGAGCTGGCCACCCATTGGCAGCCCTTCCTGCTCGGCTCCCTGCTAAGTGGCACGGTGCTGGCGGCCAGCGCCTACGGCCTGACCATGGCCTACTGGCGCTGGTGGGTAGCGCACAACTGGCGCAAGCGCGCCGAGCGCCGCCGGCAGGCCACCGAGTAGATGAAGAAAAACGCCGCGATGATCGCGGCGTTCTTGTCTTCACTCGTAGCGCAAGGCCTCGGCCGGCTGCGTGCGTGACGCCCGCCAGGACGGGTAGAGGGTGGCGAGGAAGCTCATGCTCAGCGCCGCGCCGCAGATCAGCAGCACGTCCAGGCCGCGCAGGTCAGACGGCAGGCTGCTGATGAAGTACACATCCGAGCTGAAGATGTGCGCGCCGCTGGCCTTCTCCAGCCAGGCCACCCAGCCGCTGACATTGAGCGCGACCGTCACGCCCAGCACGCCGCCGATCAGGGTGCCGATGCAGCCGATCACCGTGCCCTGCACCATGAAGGTGGCCATGATCTGCCCCGGCGTGGCGCCCAGGGTACGCAGGATGGCGATGTCGGCGCGCTTGTCGGCGACCACCATGATCAGCGTGGCGATGATGTTGAAGGCGGCCACCGCGATGATCAGCAGCAGCAGCAGGCCGATCATGGTCTTCTCCATCTGCATGGCGCTGAACAGGCTGCCCTGGGTGCGGGTCCAGTCGATCGCCTTGAAGCCGGCGCCCAGTTGCGTGGCGATGGCGGCCGACACCTGCGGCGCCTGGTACAGGTCCTTGAGGGCGATGCGCACGCTCTGCACCTGCCCGTCCTGCATGCGCTGGATGCTGGAGGCATCGGCGATATGGATCAGCGCCAGGCTGCCATCCAGCTCGGCGCCGACCTTGAACACGCCGACCACCGACAGGCGCAGCATGCGTGGGGTGATGCCGCCGGCGGCCTTGCTCGCCTCGGGGACGATCAGGGTCAGCTTGTCGCCGACACTCAGGCGGAAACGGCGTGCGCTGATCTCGCCGATCACCACACCGAACTCGCCGGCCTTGAGGTCTTCCAGGCGGCCCTGAACCATGTGCCGGCCGATGATCGAGACCTTCTGCTCCTCCGCCGGGTCGATGCCGTTGATCTGCACCGGCTGCATGCTGCCCTTGTAGGAGAACATGCCCTCCAGCTCGGCGAAGGGCGCGGCGCCGGTAACCTGCGGGTGCTGCATCGCGGTGGCGGCCACCGCCTGCCAGTCGTCCAGCGGACGGTCGGCACTCAGGGCGGCATGCGGCACCATGCCGAGGATGCGCGAGCTCATCTCCTTCTGGAAACCGTTCATCACCGACAGCACCACGATCATCGCCAGCACGCCCAGGCCTAAGCCGATCATCGAGGTCAGCGAGATGAAGGAGATGTAGTGGTTGCGCCGCTTGGCCCGGGTGTAGCGGGTACCGACGAAAAGCGAGAGTGGTCTGAACATATCAGGCGGCTACCAGTCGGCCTTCTTCCAGGCGCAGCACGCGGTCCATCTGGCCGGCCAGCTGCGGGTCGTGGGTCACCACCAGGAAGGCGGTGCGCGAGTCGCGGCTGAGCTCGCGCATCAGCTCCTGGATGCCCTGGGCGGTGTGCTGGTCGAGGTTGCCGGTGGGCTCGTCGAGCAGCACCAGGGCCGGGTTGTTGACCAGGGCGCGGGCGATGGCCACGCGCTGGCGCTCGCCCCCGGACAGCTCGGCCGGCTTGTGCGACAGGCGATGGCCGAGGCCGACCCGCTGCAGCAGCGCGCTGGCGCGCTGGCGCGCCTCGGGGATCGGCGTCTTGCCGATCAGCAGCGGCATGCACACGTTCTCCAGCGCGGTAAACTCCGGCAGCAGGTGGTGGAACTGGTAGACGAAGCCCAGCGCGCGGTTGCGCAGCAGGCCGCGGGCCTTCTCGTTCAGCGCCGACAGCTCCTCGCCGGCCAGCCAGACGCTGCCCTTGCTCGGCGTATCCAGGCCGCCGAGCATGTTCAGCAGGGTGCTCTTGCCCGAACCGGAGGTGCCGACAATGGCCACGCGCTCGCCGGGCAGCAGCTCCAGCTCGACGTTGCTCAGCACCTCGACCGTCTGCGGGCCTTCCTCGTAGCTCTTGCCCAGGTTGCGGCAACTCAGCACGGACTTGTCACTCATAACGCAAAGCCTCCGCAGGCTGGGTGCGCGCCGCACGCCAGGCCGGATAAAGGGTGGCAAGGAAACTCAGGACCAGGGCGGCGCCGCAGACCAGCGCCACATCCGAGCCCAGCACCTGCGAGGGCAGGTAGTCGATGAAATACACCTCGGAATTGAGGAACTGGATGCCCAGCAGGCTCTCCAGCCCCTTGATCGCCGCGCTGACATTGAGCGCGGCGAGCACGCCGAGCACGCCGCCGACCAGGGTGCCGACCACGCCGATCACCGAGCCCTGGACCATGAAGGTGGCCATGATCTGCCGTGGCGTGGCCCCTAAGGTGCGCAGGATGGCGATATCGGCCTTCTTGTCGGTCACCACCATCACCAGGGTGGAGATGATGTTGAAGGCGGCCACCGCGACGATCAGCAGCAGCAGCAGGCCGATCATGGTCTTCTCCATGCGGATGGCCTGGTACAGGTTGCCGTGGGTACGGGTCCAGTCGCGGGCATAGAAGTCCTGCTCGCGCAGCAGGGTGGCCAGCTCCCAGGCCACCTGCGGCGCCTGGAACAGGTCGTGCAGCTTGAGACGGATGCCCTGCACCTCGCCGGGCTTGAGGCGCAGCAGGCGGCCGGCGTCCTGCACATGGGTCATCACCACGTGGCCGTCGATCTCGCCGGCGCCGACGTGGAAGATGCCGACCACGGTGAAGCGCTTCATGCGCGGGAACATGCCGGCCGGGGTCACCGCCACCTCGGGGGCGACGAAGGTGACCTTGTCACCGATGGCCAGGCCCAGTTTCTTCGCCGCCAGGTCGCCGATGAGGATGCCGAAGCCGCCGGCCTTAAGCGAATCCAGCGAACCCTCGCGGAAGTAGTTGCCGATGATCGACACCTTGGCCTCTTCGGCCGGATCGATGGCGTTGACCAGCACCTTCTGCACCTGGCCGTTGTTGGTCAGCAGGCCCTGCATCTGGGTGAAGGGGGCGATGGCCGCCACCTGCGGATGGCGCTGCAGGCCCTCGCCGATGGTGCGCCAGTCCTGGATCGGCGTGGCGCTGTCGAGGGTGGCGTGGGGCACCATGCCCAGCACGCGCTCACGCATCTCGCGGTCGAAGCCGTTCATCACCGACAGCACGACGATCATCACCAGCACGCCCAGGGCCAGGCCGATGATGGAAGTCAGGGAGATGAAGGAGACGAACAGGCTGCGGCGCTTGGCTCGCGTGTAACGCACGCCGATGAAGAACGGCAGGGGTCTGAACATGAGTGAGGGGTTCGCTGGCGAAAAGGGAGAAACGTCCTTGTGGCGGGGCTTGGCGCGCGGCTTTACACTCAGACCACCACTGCTGCCATGGGTTCGCCATGTCGAATCAAGACGTCGATGATCGCCGCGAATACTACCGTATCGAGGATACGATCGCACTGGATTTCAGCCTGCTGTCCGGGGCCGAAGCACACGCCAGTGACCCGCTGCACGACAACTCGCCGCTGTTCAATCTGCTCAGCGAACTGCACCTGACCGACTTCGAGTCGCAGCACCTGTTGCGCCATATCAGCGAGCGCGACCGCACCATGGCCAACTACCTCAAGGTGATCAACAAGCGCATCGACCTGCTCGGCCAGGCCGTGGCGCAGAGCCTGCTGCGCGATGTCGGTGCGCCGCGCCGGGTATCCCTCTCCGAGGGCGGCATCAGCTTCAACCACGGCCAGGCGGTGCCCGCCGGCAGTCACCTGGCGATCAAGATGGTGCTGATGCCCCAGGCCCTCGGCCTGCTGCTGCGGGCCCGGGTGGTGCACTGCCAGGCACGCGCCGATGGCCAGTTCGAGATCGGTACCGAGTTCGAGGCGCTGACCGATGCCCAGCGCCAGCTGCTGGCCCGGCACATCCTGCAGAAGCAGGCCCTGGAGCGCCGCCTGGCCAAGGAACAGCAGCGATGAAGTGGGCGCCCGCCCTGCTCTGCGCCCTATTGCTGCCGCCGCCCAGCCTGGCCGAGACTCTGGAAATCCCCCTCGGCCAGCAGGGTGAGGCCGTCGCTGGCCTGCCCCAGCTGGGCGAGTCCAAGCGCTCGGTGCTGGAGCGCTTCGGCCTGGCCGACGAGGAACATCCGCCGGTGGGCCAGCCTCCCATCACCCGCTGGGACTACCGCAGTTTCAGCGTCTATTTCGAATACGACCATGTGATCAACAGCGTGCTGCACCACCAGCAGCGCCATGCCATTTCCAAGGAACGACAGTGACCCTGATCTACGGCCACCGCGGCGCCAAGGGCGAAGCGCCGGAAAACACCCTCGCCAGCTTCCAGCGTTGCCTGGAGCACGGCGTCACCCGCTGCGAGCTCGACCTGCACCTGTCGCGTGACGGCGAACTGATGGTGATCCACGACCCGACCCTCAAGCGCACCACCGGCCGCCGCGGCAAGGTGGTGGAGCACGATGCCGAGGAACTGGTGAAACTCGACGCCCGCCAGGGCGGGCCGGGCTGGAAGACGCCCTGCCCCATCCCCACGCTTGCCACCCTGTTCGAGCAATGCCCGTTCGAGCACTGGCAGCTGGAAGTCAAAAGCGCCTCGCGGGTACGCGCGGCGCGCACCGTGCTGGCCATTCAGGCGCTGGCCGAGCGCTTCGGCATCAAGGACCGGGTCACCGTCACCAGCAGCTCGCGCGAGGTGCTGCGCGCCCTGCGCCGCCTGGCTCCGGAGCTGTCGCGCGGCCTGGTGGCCGAGTACAACTGGCTCGACCCGCTCAAGGTCGCCGCCCACCACGGCTGCTCGATGCTCGCGCTGAACTGGACCCTGTGCACCCCGGAACGCCTGCTCAAGGCGCAGAAGGCCGGCCTGCATGTGTCGGTATGGACGGTCAACGAGCCAGCCCTGATGCGCCGCCTGGCCGACTTCGGCGTGGACAGCATCATCACCGACTTCCCGGGGCTGGCGGTGGATACGCTCAAGCGCTAGCAGGCGGCTCCGCTGCCGGATTGCATCCGGGCTACGGACTGTTCCCGAAGCCTATTAGCCCGCGTGTACATTCCCTCTCCCATTTATGGGAGAGGGTCAGGGAGAGGGTCGATAGCTCGCCCTCTCCCCCAGCCCCTCTCCCGCCAGCGGGAGAGGGGAGAAAGAAAAACCGGCCCTTGGGCCGGTTTTTTCTTGCAGCATCGTGCCTGGTCAGAAGCTCTCCCGGTTCGGCCAGCGCCAGCTGCGGGAGTCGCCGAGGGGGTCATCCCCGACCGGTTCAGGCCACCGGTCGGAGCCGCTCAAAAAAGCCGGTTGAGACCGTCGAACGCCGCCACCCGGTAGGCCTCGGCCATGGTCGGGTAGTTGAAGGTGGTGTTGACGAAGTACTTGATGGAATTCGCCTCGCCCTTCTGGTTCATGATCGCCTGGCCGATATGCACGATCTCCGAGGCCTGGTAGCCGAAGCAGTGCACGCCGAGGATCTCCAGGGTCTCACGGTGGAACAGGATCTTCAGCATGCCCACCGGCTCGTGGGAGATCTGCGCGCGGGCCATGCCCTTGAAGAAGGCCTTGCCGACCTCGTAGGGAATCTTGGCCTGGGTCAGCTCCTTCTCGTTCTTGCCGATCGAGCTGATCTCCGGGATGGTGTAGATGCCGGTCGGCACGTCGTCGACGAAGCGCCAGCTGTCGTTCTCCACCGCGCTGCCGGCTGCCGAACGGCCCTGGTCATAGGCGGCGCTGGCCAGGCTCGGCCAGCCGATCACGTCGCCGGCGGCGAAGATGTTGCTGATCGGGGTGCGGTAGAACTGGTCGACCTCGATCTGCCCGCGGCTGTTGACCTTGATGCCGATGTTCTCCAGGCCCAGCTTGTCGGTGTTGCCGGTACGGCCGTTGCACCACAGCAGGCAGTCGGCCTTGATCTTCTTGCCCGACTTGAGGTGCAGGATCACGCCGTTCTCCAGGCCCTCGATGCGCTCGTACTCCTCGTTGTGGCGAATCAGCACGTTGTTGTTGCGCAGGTGGTAGCTCAGTGCGTCGGAGATCTCGTCGTCGAGGAAGCTGAGCAGCTGGTCGCGGTTGTCGATCAGGTCGACCAGCACGCCGAGGCCGCTGAAGATCGAGGCGTACTCGGAGCCGATCACCCCGGCGCCGTAGATGATGATGCGGCGCGGCGTATGGGTCAGGCTGAGGATGGTGTCGCTGTCGTAGATGCGCGGGTGGTTGAAGTCCACATCCGCCGGGCGGTAGGGGCGCGAGCCGGTGGCGATGACGATCTGCTTGGCCACCAGTTTTTCCACCACGCCGCTGGCGCACACCACTTCCACGGTCTGCTCGTCGGCGAAGCTGGCGGTGCCGAAGAACACGTCGATGCGGTTGCGCGCGTAGTAGCCGGTGCGCGAGGCGACCTGCTTGGCGATCACCCGCTCGGCGCTCTTCAGCACATCGGGGAAGGAGAACCAGCGCGGCTCGCCGATCTGGCGGAACAGCGGGTTGGTGTTGTACTGCATGATCTGCCGTACCGAATGGCGCAGGGCCTTGGACGGGATGGTACCGAGGTGGGTGCAGTTGCCGCCGACCAGCGGGCGGTTGTCGACCACCGCCACCTTGCGCCCGGCCTTGGCCGCGTTCATCGCCGCGCCCTCGCCCGCCGGGCCGGAACCGAGCACCACCACGTCGTAGTTGTAGACCGCCATGCTTACTCCTTTCAGAACTGCTCAGGGCGCCCGAGGCGCCCTGCAGGTGCCTTAGCGGCACTTTCTTGTCATCGTCCCAGCTTAGCCGGGCCGTTTTGCCCGGCACATTAGCGCTTGGTCGCGTCGTAGGCGAGCTTTGCGTCCACTACATCGCCTTTCTGTTCGCGATTGACCTCTTCGCACTTCTCGCGGCTGCCGCCACAGATCGAGCATTCCTTCTCGATGCCGAGGTTGGCGATGCCGCCGCAGGAACCGGCGATGGGCTTGCGCCCCATGAGCACGCCGACGGCCATGCCCAGCACCACCAGCAGCATGAGACCGAATACCAGCAACCAGGTCATGGCGTTTCTCCTGCGCCGAAATGGCGCTCGAAAGCGGGCGTCGCGCGTGTGGCGAAACCCTGGTCGGTACGGGTGACGAAGAAGGCCGCCACTTGCGCCTGTTCGGCGAAGGCATAGCCACGCTCGGGGCCCAGTACCATCAATAGCGTAGACAGCCCATCGGCACGCAGGGTCTGCGCATCGACCACCGTCACCGCCGCCAGGCGGTGGCTGATCGGTGCGCCGGTCTGCGGGTCGAGGGTGTGCGAGTAGCGCTTGCCGTCGCGTTCGAAATAGTTGCGGTAGTCACCGGAAGTCGAGACGCCCAGCCCATCCAGCGCCAGCACCTTCTGCGCCACCTGGCGATCGTCGCGCGGCGCCTCGATGGCCACGCGCCAGGCGCTGCCGTCCGGCTTGCGCCCGGCCGCCTTGAGCTCGCCGGTGACATCCAGCAGGTAGCTCTGCACGCCCAGCTCGGCCAGGCGCGCGGCGATGCGATCGACCGTATGGCCGGCGGCGATGCTGTTGAGGTCGAGCTGCACGGCGGCGTCCTTACAGAGCTGGTCGCCGTCGATGCGCAGGTGCTGATGACCGGTGCGTAGGCGCACCTCGGCGATTTCCTCGGCCGTCGGCACCCGCTCGCCACGCGACTGCGGGCCGAAGCCCCAGAGGTCGAGCAGCGGCTCCAGGGTCAGGTCGAAGGCACCGCCACTGTCGGCGGACAGCCGCTCGCCGAAACGCACCAGCTCCAGCACCGACGCAGGCATGGCGCGGCAGCTGCCGGCCGGCAGGCGATTGAACGCGGAGAGGTCGGAATCGGCGCGCCAGGTGGACATCTGCTGGTCCACCTCGGCCAGCAGGCCCTCGACTTCAGCCTTGAGGGCGGCAGGCTCAGGCGTACCCTCGCCCGCCACATATTTCAGCGAGTAGTGGCTACCCATGGTCGGGCCGCCGAACTCCTCGATCTTCTCGCCGCAACCGGCCAGCAGGACGCTGGCCAGCAGGGCGAACAACGCGGGTTTAACCACCGAAATCGTCCAGCAGGATGTTCTCGCGCTCGACGCCCAGGTCCAGCAGCATCTTGATCACGGCGGCGTTCATCATGGGCGGGCCGCACATGTAGAACTCGCAATCCTCGGGGGCCGGATGGTCCTTGAGGTACTGCTCGTAGAGCACGTTGTGGATAAAGCCTTTCAACCCCTGCCAATTGTCTTCCGGCTGCGGATCGGACAGCGCCAGGTGCCACTCGAAGTTGGGGTTCTCCGCGGCGAGCTGGTCGTACTCCTCGACGTAGAACGCTTCACGCAGCGAGCGTGCGCCATACCAGAAGCTGATCTTGCGCTTGGACTTGAGGCGCTTGAGCTGGTCGAAGATGTGCGAGCGCATCGGCGCCATGCCGGCGCCACCGCCGATGAAGATCATCTCGGCGTCGGTGTCCTTGGCGAAGAACTCGCCGAACGGGCCGTACACGGTGACCTTGTCGCCCGGCTTGAGGTTGAACACCCAGGACGACATCTGGCCCGGCGGCAGATGGTCCTTGCCCGGCGGCGGCGAGGCGATGCGGATGTTGAATTTGACGATGCCCTTCTCGTCCGGGTAGTTGGCCATGGAGTAGGCGCGGATCACCGTCTCGTCGACCTTGGACACGTACTTCCACTGGTTGAACTTGTCCCAGTCGCCACGGTACTCGGGCTGGATGTCGAAGTCCTTGTAGTTGACCACGTGCGGCGGGCATTCCAGCTGCACGTAGCCACCGGCGCGGAAGTCCACGCTCTCGCCTTCCGGCAGGCGCAGGGTCAGCTCCTTGATGAAGGTGGCGACGTTGGGGTTGGACTCCACCGTGCACTCCCACTTCTTCACGCCGAACACCGACTCTTCCACCTCGATGTGCATGTCCTGCTTGACCGGGGTCTGGCAGGACAGGCGCCAGCCGGCCTTGGCCTCGCGCTTGGTGAAGTGCGACTCCTCGGTCGGCAGCATCTCGCCGCCGCCGCTTTCGACGATGCACTTGCACTGCGCGCAGGTGCCGCCGCCACCACAGGCCGAGGACAGGAACACGTTGTTCGCCGCCAGGGTCTGCAGCAGCTTGCCGCCGGCCGGCACGGTCAGGGTGCGCTCGCCGTTGATGACAATGTTCACGTCGCCGCTGGAGACCAGCTTGGCGCGGGCCGCCAGGATGATCACCACCAGCGCCAGGACGATGGCGGTGAACATGCCGATGGCCAATGCGATTTCGAAACCCATCAGGTGCTCCTTACAGCTGAATGCCGCCGAACGACATGAAGCCGAGCGACATCAGACCGATGGTGATGAAGGTGATGCCCAAGCCCTGCAGGCCCTCGGGAACATCGCTGTACTTGAGCTTCTCGCGGATGCCGGCCAGCAGGGCGATGGCCAGGGCCCAGGAGAAGCCGGAACCGAGGCCGTAGGTGACGCTCTCGGCCAGGTTGTAGTCGCGCTCCACCATGAACAGCGAGCCGGCCATGATGGCGCAGTTCACCGTGATCAGCGGCAGGAACACGCCGAGCGCGTTGTACAGGCTGGGCACGAACTTATCGAGGAGCATCTCGAGGATCTGCACGAGGGCGGCGATCACCCCGATGTAGCTGAGCAGGCCGAGGAAGGACAGGTCCACCTCCGGCAGCCCGGCCCAGGCCAGCGCACCTTCCTTGAGCAGGTAGGTGTAGATCAGGTTGTTGGCCGGCACGGTGATGGTCTGCACCACCACCACAGCGATGCCGAGGCCAATGGCGGTTTCCACCTTCTTCGAGATGGCGATGAAGGTGCACATGCCGAGGAAGAAGGCCAGCGCCATGTTCTCGATGAACACGGCCTTCACGAACAGGCTGAGGTAATGCTCCATCAGTAGGCCTCCTTATCCGAAACCTGCGGGGCCATGCGGAAGGCCGGAGCCTCCTTCTGTGCCGGCTTCCAGCTGCGCAGCGCCCAGATGATCAGGCCGATCAGGAAGAACGCCGAAGGCGGCAGCAGCAGCATGCCGTTGGGCTGGTACCAGCCGCCGTCGCTGACGGTGGGCAGCACGCTGTAGCCGAGCAGCTTGCCGGCACCGAACAGCTCGCGGATCACCCCGAGGACGATCAGCATGGCGCTGTAGCCCAGGCCGTTACCGATGCCGTCGAAGAACGACAGCAGCGGCGGGTTCTGCATGGCGAAAGCCTCGGCGCGGCCCATGACGATGCAGTTGGTGATGATCAGGCCGACGAACACCGACAGCTGCTTGGCCAGGCTGAAGGCGAAGGCCTTGAGGATCTGGTCCACCACAATCACCAGCGAGGCGATGATCACCATCTGCACGATCATGCGGATCGAGCTGGGGATCTGGCTGCGGATCAGCGAGATGAACAGGTTGGAGAAGCCGGTCACCAGGGTCAGGGCAACCGACATCACCAGCGCGGTCTTCAGGTTGGAGGTCACCGCCAGCGCCGAGCAGATGCCGAGGATCTGCAGGCCGATGGGGTTGTTATGCACGATCGGGTCGAGCAGTACGCTTTTGATGGTGGGTTGCGACATGCTCACGCCTCCCCTTTCTTGAGGTTGGCCAGCAGCGGGCCGAAGCCGCTCTCGCCGAGCCAGAAATGCAGCAGGTTGTTGACGCCCTTGCTGGTCAGGGTGGCGCCGGCCAGGCCGTCGACCTGGTGGGTGGCCCTGGCCGACTGCGCATCGACGCTGCCCTTGATGATCTCCACGGCCAGTTGGCCCTGCTCGTCGAACAGGGTCTTGCCGGACCACAGCGCCTTCCACTTCGGGTTGTCCACTTCGCCGCCGAGACCGGGGGTCTCGCCATGCTGGTAGAAGCCGAAGCCGACCACGGTGTTGAGGTCACCCTTGACGGCGATGAAGCCGTACAGGGTCGACCACAGGCCGTAGCCGCGCACTGGCAGGATCAGGGTGTCCAGCGCGCCGTCCTTCTCCACCAGGTAGACGGTGGTGAAGTTCTCGCGACGCTTGATCGAGGCGATGTCCTGCTCGCCGGACAGGGCCAGGGACAGCTTGGGGTCCTTGGCCGCCTTGAGCGGGTCGAAGCTGGCAGGGTCCTGGGCGTCGCTGAAGGCGCCCTTGTCCAGGTCCACCACGCGGGCCTGGATGCGCTCGGCGAACAGCGCCTTCACTTCGCGGGCGGACATGCCCGCCTCGCCCAGGCCGGCGATGGCCAGGATGCTGCGCTGCTTGTCCAGCTGGCGGTTCTCCACCTGCGCAGGCTTGAGCGCCACGGCCGCGCCGGCGACGAACACCGAGCAGACCAGGCACACCAGCACCGCGACGGTGAGGGTACGTACAGTCGATTCCTTGTTAGCCACGGGCGAGCCTCCGCTTGATGTTGGCCTGCACCACGAAGTGGTCGATCAGCGGTGCACAGAGGTTGGCGAACAGGATCGCCAGCATCATGCCTTCCGGGAAGGCCGGGTTGACCACGCGGATCAGCACCACCATGACGCCGATCAGCGCGCCGAACAGCCACTTGCCGGTGTTGGTCATGGACGCCGAGACCGGGTCGGTGGCCATGAAGATCATGCCGAAGGCAAAGCCGCCGACCACCAGGTGCCAGTACCAGGGCATGGCGAACATGGGGTTGCTGTCCGAGCCGATGGCGTTGAACAGGGTGCTCATGGCGATCATGCCGAGCATGACGCCGGAGACGATGCGCCAGGAGGCGATCTTGGTCAGCAGCAGGAAGGCGCCGCCGATGAAGATGGCCAGGGTGCTGGTTTCGCCCATGGAGCCCTGCTCCAGGCCGATGAAGGCATTCGTCCAGGTCAGGCCGTTGGCCGCAACCTGCTCCATGCCGCTGGCGGCGGCCACGGACAGGGCGGTGGCGCCGGCATAGCCGTCCACCGCGGTCCACACCATGTCGCCGGACATGTCCGCCGGGTAGGCGAAGAACAGGAAGGCCCGCCCGACCAGAGCCGGGTTGAGGAAGTTCTTGCCGGTGCCGCCAAACACTTCCTTGCCGATCACCACGCCGAAGCTGATGCCCAGGGCCACCTGCCACAGCGGGATGTCCGGCGGCAGGGTCAGGGCAAACAGCACGGAGGTGACGAAGAAGCCTTCGTTGACCTCGTGCCGGCGGATGGAGGCGAACAGCACCTCCCAGAAGCCGCCGACGATGAAGGTGGTCAGGTACACCGGCAGGAAGAAGGCCGCGCCCTGGATGAAGTTGTCCCACACACTGGTCGGGTCGAAGCCCGCCAGCGCGCCGATCAGGCCGAAGCGCCAGCCGTCCTGGGCCGCCAGCAGCTCGGCGTTGCCGGCGAAGATGCTGTTGGCCTGGTAGCCGATGTTCCACATGCCGAAGAACATCGCCGGGAAGGTGCACAGCCACACGGTGATCATCATGCGCTTGAGGTCGATGCCGTCACGCACGTGGGCGGTGCTCTTGGTCACGCTGCCGGGGCGGTAGAAGAAGGTGTCGACCGCCTCGTACAGGGCGTACCACTTCTCGTACTTGCCGCCTTGCTCGAAGTTGTGCTCGATCTTGTCGAGGAATTTACGCAAGGACATGAATCAGCCCTCCTTCTCGATGCGAGTCAGGTTGTCCCGCAGGATCGGGCCGTACTCGTACTTGCCGGCGCACACGTAGGTGCACAGGGCCAGGTCTTCTTCGTCCAGCTCCAGGCAGCCGAGCTTCTGCGCCATCTCGGTGTCGCCGACGATCAGATAGCGCAGCAGCTGGGTGGGCAGGATGTCCAGCGGCATTACTGACTCGTAGTTGCCCACCGGCACCATGGCGCGCGGGCTGCCGTTGGTACTGGTGTCCATGGCCAGCTTGCGGCCGCCCATCAGCTTGGAGACGAAGATGTTCAGCACCGAGTGCTTGTTCACCCCGGCGCGCAGGTAGTGCAGCAGCTCGCGTTCGCGCCCCTCGTGCAGACAGGAGACCTGCACGTGGTAGCGACCGAGGAAGGCGAAGGCGCCACGCGAGGTACGACCGCCCAGCACCGAGCCGGAAATCACCCGGTTGTGCCCGGCCTGCAGCTCGCCGGCGGTCAGCTCTTCCAGGCTGGCGCCCAGGCGCGTGCGCAGCAGGCGCGGCTTGTCGACCACCGGGCCACCCAGGGCGACCACGCGGGTGACGTCCAGCTTGCCGCTGGTGAACAGCGCACCGATGGCAATCACGTCCTGATAGCCGATCTGCCAGACACTCTTGCTGCTGGAAACCGGATCGAGGAAATGGATATGGGTGCCCGGCAGGCCGGCCGGATGCGGACCGGCGAAGGCTTCGGCCTGCACCCCGGCGACACCCTCGCCGGCCAGACTGACGCCCTCGGCCCGACACAGGAACACCTTGGCCAGGCGCGCCAGGACCTTGAGGCCGTTCTCGAAGTCGGCCGGGCGCTCGGCGATCACCACGGCCGGATCGGCGGCCAGCGGATGGCTGTCGATGGCGGTGACGAAGATCGAGCTGGGCACGGCATCGATGGCCGGCACCTTGCTGAACGGACGACTGCGCAGCGCGGTCCACAGGCCGGACTGCTGCAGGTTGTCGCGCACCGCCTGGGGTTCAAGGCTGGCGAGCTGGGCGGCGTCGTAGCGGGCGAACTCGACGGCGTCATCGCCCTCCAGGTCGATCACCACCGACTGCAGCACGCGCTGCTCGCCGCGATGGATGGCAGCGACCACGCCGGCACCCGGCGCGGTGAAGTGCACGCCCGGGTTCTTCTTGTCGGAGAACAGGACCTGACCGAGCTTGACCCGGTCGCCGACCTGGACCGCCATGGTCGGCTTCATTCCGTGATAGTCGCACCCCATCAAGGCTACGCTGCGCACGGCACGGGCAGCGTCGATACGCTGCTCGGGTGCACCGCTAATGGGCAGATCCAGCCCGCGTTTGATTTTTATCATTGAGTGATCCAAACACCGATTCAGTGTTTCCACAGGGTTCGAACACAGCCGGAAAACCGGGAGAAAGCCGCGGGCGAGAGCCTGGCACAGCCATGCCCCCAGGATATTCCGGAGCGAAAAGCCTCGGGATTATAAGGACATAAGCGCGAGCTGCCCACCAATCGGTCTCAACTTCGACCAGCAAGTCGTAACACCAAGCAACAGCAGCGGTCTTGACGCTTCGGCCAGGTCGCGCAAAAAAGCGATAAACCCTACAGGAGAATTGTCCATGCGCCGACTCGTGCTTCTGCTCCTGCTGAGCATCGCCACCACCAGCCACGCCAACAGCGCGGACCGCCTGCGCGAAGCCGCCTTTGCTGAACGCCAGCAGCAGGCCGGCACCACCCTGGAGCGCAAGAACCAGGCCCTGCTCACCTACCTGTGGGCCGATGTCTACTCCGCCGCCTATTACACGGAAGCCGGCACCAGCCCCCAGCAGGCCAGCGGCCAGAAGGCCAACCAGCGCCTGGAGCTGTACTACTACCGCGACATCGCCCGCGCGGATGTGATCAAGGCCGCCTGGGTCACCCTGGAGCGCCAGCACCCAGCGGCCCGGCTGGACGCCCTGCGCCCGATGATCGACGCGCTGCACGCCAGCTTCCGCGACATCCGCCCCGGCGACCGCTACGCCCTGAGCTACGCCCCGGGAGCCGGGCTGAGCCTGGAGATCAACGGCAGCCGCGCCTTCCACAGCGACAGCGACGAGCTGGCCAGCGCCTACCTGGGCATCTGGCTGGCACCGAACGGCCTGTCCGACGAACTGCGCGAGCAGTTGCTGGCCGAACGCTGAAAAACAAAACGGGAGCCGAAGCTCCCGTTTTGCATCCTGCCCTGGCGCTTAGTACGGGAAGGCCGGCGGGTTGACCCCAGCCATGTCTTCCATCACACGCACGACCTGGCAGCTGTAGCCGAACTCGTTGTCGTACCACACGTACAGCACGACGCGGTTGTCGTTGGCGATGGTGGCTTCGGCATCGACCACACCGGCGTGGCGCGAGCCGACGAAGTCGGTGGACACCACTTCCTGCGAATTGACGAAGTCGATCTGCTTCTGCAGCTCGGAGTGCATGGCCATCTGGCGCAGGTACTCGTTGATCTCTTCGCGGGTGGTGGCCTTTTCCAGGTTCAGGTTGAGGATGGCCATGGACACGTTCGGCGTCGGCACGCGGATGGCGTTGCCGGTCAGCTTGCCCTTCAGCACCGGCAGGGCCTTGGCGGCAGCGGTGGCGGCACCGGTCTCGGTGATCACCATGTTCAGCGCGGCACTGCGGCCACGACGACTGCCCTTGTGGAAGTTGTCGATCAGGTTCTGGTCATTGGTGTACGAGTGAACGGTCTCGACGTGGCCGTTGACGATGCCGTACTTGTCATTCACGGCCTTCAGCACCGGCACGATGGCGTTGGTGGTGCAGGAGGCGGCGGAGATGATCTTGTCGTCGGCGGTGATGTCACCATGGTTGATGCCATGCACGATGTTCTTCAGCGCGCCCTTGCCCGGCGCGGTCAGCACCACGCGGTCGATGCCCGGGCACTTCAGGTGCTGGCCCAGGCCTTCGGCGTCACGCCACTTGCCGGTGTTGTCCACCAGCAGGGCGTTCTTGATGCCGTACTGGGTGTAGTCGATGGACGCCGGGTCGTTGGAGTAGATGACCTGGATCAGGTTGCCGTTGGCGGTCAGGGTGTTGTTGGCTTCGTCGATGGTGATGGTGCCGTCGAACGGGCCGTGCACGGAATCGCGACGCAGCAGGCTGGCGCGCTTGACCAGGTCGTTCTCGGCGCCCTTGCGCACGACGATGGCGCGCAGGCGCAGGCCGTCGCCACCACCGGTCTTCTCGATCAGGATGCGCGCCAGCAGGCGGCCGATGCGGCCGAAGCCGTACAGCACGACGTCGGTGCCTTCGCGGCCGGCGCCGTTCTGCTTGCCAGCCACGTCGGCCAGCTCGTCCTTAGTGAACTGCTCGATGCTGCGACCGGCGCCTTCGGCCTTGAACTTGGCGACCATCTTGCCCAGGTCCACGGAAGCGGCGCCCAGCTTGAGCTCGCTCATGGTCTTGAGGATGGGGAAGGTGTCATGCACGGACAGTTCGTTCTCGCCGTCCAGACGGTGACGGGCGAAACGGTGGGCCTTGAGGATATCGATCACCGAGCGGTTGATCAGGCCACGGCCGTAGATCGAGGTCACGACGTTGTTGTTGCGGTAGAGCTGGCCGATCAACGGAATCATCGCTTCCGCGAGGGCTTCACGGTCGATCCACTCACCGAGACACTGGTCGGGCTTCTGAGTCACGAGCAATACCTTCCACATGTAGGGGCTGAAAAAAGGGGCTACATGATATGCCTTGGCTCAGCCCCGAGCAATGCGCGCCTGTCGCCACTGACAGCCGCCACCTCGCCTCGCTACAATCGCCCCCTTCTTTTCGCCTGGGGCCGCGACACCCGTGTCCGTACTGCAACTGCCGAAACTGCCCGGCGCCGCCGGCAAACAGCACTGGGGCAACCTGCCCGGCGCCGCGCTGAGCCTGGCCATCGCCGAGGCGGCAAGCGCCGCCAAACGCTTCACCCTGCTGCTGACCGCTGACAGCCAGAGCGCCGAACGCCTGCAGGAAGAGCTGGCGTTCTTCGCCCCGGACCTGCCGGTGCTGCACTTCCCGGACTGGGAAACCCTGCCCTACGACGTCTTCTCGCCGCACCAGGACATCATCTCCCAGCGCATCGCCACCCTCTATCGCCTGCCGGAGATCAAACACGGCGTGCTGGTGGTGCCGATCGCCACTGCCCTGCACCACCTGGCGCCGACCCGTTTCCTGCTTGGCTCGGGCCTGTTGCTGGACGTCGGCCAGAAGCTCGACGTCGAGGAGATGCGCGCCCGTCTGGAAGCCGCCGGCTACCGCTGCGTGGACACCGTCTACGAGCATGGCGAGTTCGCCGTGCGCGGCGCGCTGATCGACCTGTTCCCCATGGGCAGCGAGACGCCCTACCGCATCGACCTGTTCGACGACGAGATCGAGACCCTGCGCACCTTCGACCCGGAGACCCAGCGCTCGGTGGACAAGGTGGAGTCGATCCGTCTGCTGCCGGCCCGCGAGTTTCCCCTGGAGAAGAAAGCCGTCACCGATTTCCGCGGGCGCTTCCGCGAGCGCTTCGACGTCGACTTCCGCCGCTGCCCGATCTACCAGGACCTGGCCTCGGGCATCACCCCGGCCGGCATCGAGTACTACCTGCCGCTGTTCTTCGAGGAGACCGGCACCCTGTTCGACTACCTGCCGGGCGACACGCAGGTGTTCTCCCTGCCGGGCATCGAGCAGGCCGCCGAGCAGTTCTGGCTGGATGCGCGCAACCGTTACGAGGACCGCCGCGTCGACCCCGAGCGCCCGCTGCTGCCGCCGGCCGACATCTTCCTGCCGGTGGAGGACTGCTTCGCCCGCCTGAAGCACTGGCCACGCGTGGTGGTCAGCCATGAGGACGTGGAAGTCGGCGTCGGTCGCGAGCGTTTCGACGCCCGCCCCCTGCCCGACCTGGCGATCCAGGCCAAGGCCAGCGAGCCGCTGGCCGCCCTGCGCCGCTTTATCGAGGAATATCCAGGCCGCGTGCTGTTCTGCGCCGAATCCGCCGGCCGTCGCGAGGTACTGCTGGAGCTGCTCGCCCGCCTCAAGCTCAAGCCGCTGGAAGTGGCCAACTGGCACGAGTTCACCGCCAGCCGCGAGCGTCTGGCCATCTGTATCGCACCGCTGGACGAGGGCCTGCTGCTCGACGACCTGGCCCTGGTCGCCGAGAGCCCGCTGTTCGGCCAACGGGTGATGCAGCGCCGCCGCCGCGAGAAATCGCGCGACGGTGGCGACAACGTGATCAAGAACCTCACCGAGCTGCGCGAAGGCGCGCCGGTGGTGCACATCGACCACGGCGTGGGCCGCTACCTGGGCCTGGTGACCATGGAGTTCGACGGCCAGGCCGCCGAGTTCCTCGCCCTGATGTACGCCGAGGAAGCCAAGCTCTACGTGCCGGTGGCCAACCTGCACCTGATCGCCCGCTACACCGGCAGCGACGATGCCCTGGCGCCGCTGCACCGTCTGGGCTCGGAAACCTGGCAGAAGGCCAAGCGCAAGGCCGCCGAGCAGGTGCGCGATGTGGCGGCGGAATTGCTCGATATCTACGCCCGCCGCGCCGCCCGCGAGGGCTATGCGTTCAAGGACCCGGCCGCCGACTACGCCACCTTCAGCGCCGGCTTCCCCTTCGAGGAGACGCCGGACCAGCAGGCCGCCATCGACGCGGTACGCGAGGACATGCTGGCCGGCAAGCCGATGGACCGCCTGGTGTGCGGCGACGTCGGCTTCGGCAAGACCGAGGTGGCCATGCGCGCCGCCTTCATCGCCGTACACAGCGGCAAGCAGGTGGCGGTGCTGGTGCCCACCACCCTGCTCGCCCAGCAGCACTACAACAGCTTCCGCGACCGCTTCGCCGACTGGCCGGTGACGGTCGAGGTGATGAGCCGCTTCAAGACCGCCAAGGAAGTCAACGAGGCGGTGGCCAGGCTGGCCGAAGGCAAGATCGACATCGTTATCGGCACACACAAGCTGCTGCAGGACGACGTGAAGTTCCACAACCTCGGCCTGGTGATCATCGACGAGGAGCACCGCTTCGGCGTGCGCCAGAAGGAGCAGCTCAAGGCCCTGCGCAGCGAAGTGGATATCCTCACCCTCACCGCCACGCCGATTCCGCGCACCCTGAACATGGCGGTGTCGGGCATGCGCGACCTGTCGATCATCGCCACCCCGCCGGCGCGGCGCCTGTCGGTGCGCACCTTCGTCATGGAGCAGCACGACTCGGTGATCAAGGAAGCGCTGCTGCGCGAACTGCTGCGCGGTGGCCAGGTGTACTACCTGCACAACGACGTGAAGACCATCGAGAAGTGCGCCGCCGACCTGCAGGCCCTGGTGCCCGAGGCGCGCGTCGGCATCGGCCACGGGCAGATGCACGAACGCGACCTGGAACGGGTGATGAGCGACTTCTACCACAAGCGCTTCAACGTGCTGGTGGCCTCGACCATCATCGAGACCGGCATCGACGTGCCCAGCGCCAACACCATCCTCATCGAGCGCGCCGACAAGTTCGGCCTGGCCCAGCTGCACCAGCTGCGCGGCCGCGTCGGCCGCAGCCACCACCAGGCCTACGCCTACCTGCTGACGCCGCCGCGCAAGGGCATGACCGAAGACGCGCAGAAGCGCCTGGAAGCCATCGCCAATGCCCAGGACCTCGGCGCCGGCTTCGTCCTGGCCACCCACGACCTGGAAATCCGCGGCGCTGGCGAACTGCTCGGCGACGGCCAGAGCGGGCAGATCCAGGCGGTCGGCTTCACCCTCTACATGGAAATGCTGGAACGGGCCGTCAAAGCCATCCGCAAGGGCGAGCAGCCCAACCTGGAGCAACCGCTGGGGGGCGGCACCGAGGTCAACCTGCGGGTGCCGGCGCTGATCCCCGACGACTACCTGCCGGACGTGCACAGCCGTCTGATCCTCTACAAGCGCATCGCCTCGGCCGCCGACGAGGACGCCCTGAAGGAGCTGCAGGTAGAGATGATCGATCGCTTCGGCCTGCTGCCGGAGCCGACCAAGAACCTGATGCGCCTGACCCTGCTCAAGCTGCAGGCGGAGAAGCTCGGCATCCGCAAGATCGACGCCGGCCCCCAGGGCGGGCGCATCGAGTTCGCCGCCAACACCTGCGTCGACCCGCTGACCCTGATCAAGCTGATCCAGAGCGCGCCGGCTCGCTACAAATTCGAGGGCGCCACCCTGTTCAAGCTCCAGGTGCCCATGGAGCGCCCGGAAGAACGCTTCAATACCCTGGAGGCGCTGCTGGAGCGCCTCGCCCCGCAATCCGCCTGAAAGGACTGACCCATGCGCGTGCTTCGCCCTCTCCTCCTGCTGCTCTGCCTGCTGGCCCCGCAGGCCTTCGCCGACGGCCTGTTCCAGATCGAAGTGATCGTCTTCCGCCAGGCCGGCGAGGCCCTCTCCTCCAGCCAGCCGGCGCCGGATGACTGGGCCGTGGGCGCCAGCCCCATCGCCGGCAACGAGCGCGGCACCGCGCTGAACGATGAGGCCGCCAAGCTCAACCCGGGCAACGGCTACCAGGTGTTGCTGCACAAGGCCTGGGCGCAGAACCTGACCGCCGCGCCGAGCAAGGCAGCACTGAGCACCGGTGACGAGCAGTTCGGCCACTTCCCGGTGGAGGGCGTGGTGTCCTTGAGCGAACAGCAGCGCCTGGTCGACCTCGAGGCCGACTTCTGGATCAACCGCTTCGACGCCGACGGCCTGCTCACCGGCAGCGAGCGCGTGCGGCAAAAGACCCGCCTCAAGCTGAACGAGCTGACCTACCTGGACAACGGCGGCCTCGGCGTGCTGGTGAAAGTCACCCAGCCCTGATTGCGCCGCCCCATGAAAAAAGCCCCGCAGTGCAGGGCTTTTTTATTCCGGCCTGATGACTCAGGCGCTCAGCACATGCCCCAGCACGGCGCGCACCTTGTCGATGCCACGGGCCAGCTCGGCCTCGATCTCGGCCATGGTGATGATGCCGCTGGACTTGCCGGCCGCCGGATTGACCACCAGCGCCAGGCAGGCATAGGGCAGCTCCAGCTCGCGAGCCAGGGCCGCCTCGGGCATGCCGGTCATGCCGACGATGTCGCAGCCGTCGCGCTCCAGGCGGGCGATCTCCGCCACCGTCTCCAGGCGCGGCCCCTGGGTGGCGCCATATACGCCGTGACTGCTGTGCGGGTAGGCGAGCACCTGCAGCGCTTCGATCAGCTTGCCGCGCAGCGCTTCGTCATAGGGATAGCTGAAGTCGATATGGGTGACGTGATCGATCTCGCCCTCGAAGAAGGTGTGTGCCCTGCCCCAGGTGTAATCGATCACCTGGTGCGCCACGCACAGGTGGCCGCTGCCCATGGCCGCATGGATGCCGCCCACTGCGTTGACCGCGAGGATCGCCTCGGCGCCGGCCTGCTTCAGCGCCCAGAGGTTGGCGCGGTAGTTCACCTGGTGCGGCGGGATGCGGTGCGGGTGGCCGTGGCGAGCGAGGAACAGCACCTCGTGGCCGGCGTACTCGCCACGCAGCACCGGGGCAGAGGGGGCACCGTAAGGCGTGTCGATGTTCTGCGCCTGCTTGAGGGTCAGGCCTTCCAGCTGGGTCAGGCCGGTGCCGCCGATGATGGCGTAGATGGTCATGCTGCTTCCTTAATCAGTCGATCAGCTGCGCGGCGCGCAGCGCGGCAACGGCCTGCAGCCAGCGCGGCTGCTCGCGGTAGTCGGTACGGGCGAAGCCACGCCCGCGCATACGCGCCAGGCCCTTGGGCGGCTGCACCTTGAGGCGCTGCAGGGCGCCGAGGGCCAGCTCGGCCGAGGCGCGGTCGTTGCACACCAGGCCCATGTCGCAGCCGGCGCTCAGCGCCGCCTCGATACGGCTGGCGGCATCGCCCACCACATGGGCGCCAGCCATGGACAGGTCGTCGCTGAAGATCACGCCGTCGAAGCCCAGCTCGCCGCGCAGGATGTCCTGCAGCCAGCGCCGCGAGAATCCGGCCGGGCCGGCGTCCACCTGCGGGTAGATGACATGCGCCGGCATCACCGCCGCCAGCTGCTGGCTCAAACGCTGGAACGGGATCAGGTCCCTGGCACGGATCTCGTCCAGGCTGCGTTCGTCCACCGGGATGGCCACGTGCGAATCGGCCTCGGCCCAGCCGTGGCCGGGGAAGTGCTTGCCGGTGGCGGCCATCCCCGCCGCGTCCATACCGCGGATGAAGGCGCCGGCCAGGCGCGTGGCCAGCTCGGCATCGCGCTCGAAGCTGCGGCTGCCGACTACGGCGCTGCGCTGGTGGTCGAGATCCAGCACCGGGGCGAAGCTGAGGTCCAGGCCCACGGCCAGCACCTCGGTGGCCATCAGCCAGCCGCAGTGCTCGGCCAGCTGCTCGGCGTTGTCGTTGTCGGCCAGGGCACGCATGGCCGGCAGGCGCACGAAACCGTTGCGCAGGCGCTGCACGCGGCCGCCTTCCTGGTCCACCGCCAGCAAGAGGTCGGGGCGTACGGCGCGAATGGACGCGCACAGCTCGCGCACCTGGCGCGGATCTTCGATATTGCGGGCGAACAGGATCAGGCCGCCCACCTCGGGCTGGCGAAGAATCCGGCGGTCCTCGGCGGTCAGCCAGGTACCGTGGATGTCCAGCATCAGGGAACCAAACAGGGTCGTCACAGAGAAGTCCTTAAACGAGATCGGCCGTGGCCCACTGCGGGCACGGCGCTTCGTCGATCATCACCGCGCAGTGAGACGGCACGCGGGGAAAGAGGTTCAACAGATCGGCGTTGCGCAGACGCACACAGCCGTGCGACAGCGGCACACCCATGGGCTGATTGTCCGGCGTGCCGTGCAGATAGATGTAGCGGCGAAAGGTATCGACCTGCCCTAGCCGGTTGAAGCCCGGCTCGCAACCGCTGAGCCAGAGGATGCGGGTAAGAATCCAGTCGCGACCGGGGAACTGCGCATCCAGCGCCTCCGACCAGACTTCGCCGGTCCAGCGTCGCCCGCGCAGCACGGCGCCCTCGGGCAGGCCTTCGCCGATCTTCGCGCGCACCTGATGGCGACCACGCGGCGTGCAGTTGGAGCCACTGCGCTCGCCGGCACCGTTCAGTGCGGTGGAAACCGGCAGGCGCACGACCAACTGCCCGTCGGCAAAGCCGTACAGGCGCTGATCGGCAATGGAGATGTGCAGGAAATCGAGCGGGCGCATGGGCCGCTAGCTTAGCCCATCGGCCCGCTTGGGCACAGCGTCAGACGGCCTTGGCGGCCGCCTGCGCCTTGTTGCGCGGCTTGAACTGGGCGTTGGCCAGCACTTCGTCGCTCACCCCGCTCTCGGCGCGCATGCCGGCGGCAAGGAAGGGCACCATCAGGCGCATGACCTGCTCGATCGAGGTGTCCACGCCGAAGTCGTTCTCCGCCATGCCCCGCAGGGCCTTGATACCGGACATGCTGAAGGCCGCCGCACCGAGCATGAAATGCACGCGCCAGAAGATCTCCAGCGGCGGCAGCTTGGGCGCTGCCTCATTGAGAAGCAGCATGTAGCGGCGGAAGACCTTGCCGTACACCTCTTCCAGGTACTTGCGCAGGTGCCCCTGGCTCTGGCTGAAGGCCAAGCCCAGCAGGCGCATGAAGATGGACAGGTCATTGCCGCTGCGCGGCTTCACCGCCAGGGCTTGCTCCACCAGCATCTCCAGCAGCTCTTCGAGGCTGGCCTTGCCATCCGGCTTGGCCTGGCGACGATCCAGCTCGCGCTCCAGGCTGACGCAGAAGGGCCCGAGGAAACGCGAGAACACCGCCTGGATCAGCGCCTTCTTGGAGCCGAAGTGATAGTTCACGGCCGCCAGGTTGACGCCGGCCTTGCTGGTAATCAGACGCAGAGAGGTCTCGGCGAAGCCCTTTTCCGCGAACAGCTGCTCGGCAGCATCCAAAATGCGCTCAACAGTTTCTGATTGAGCCATGACACCCTCACCTGACAAACACTTGTTTGAAACATACGTTTCAGGCTACTGCCCTGTCAAGTCTGGCAGGCCCATTCATGGCTGGTCAGTCACGCATTTAACCATAGGCCAGGCAGGGAAAATCCCAACCCGCTCAGCGAGGCAGGAGTAATGGCGCTTTCGCCACAGAGATGAAAGAAGGGTTGCCAGTCAAGAATCACTGTATATAATCACAGCAACTGTATAAACAGACAGACCACCAGCATGCTCAAACTGACGCCGCGACAATCCGAAATCCTCGCCTTCATCAAGCGCTGCCTGGAGGACAACGGCTACCCACCGACTCGCGCCGAGATCGCTCAGGAGCTGGGCTTCAAATCGCCCAACGCCGCCGAGGAGCACCTCAAGGCCCTGGCCCGCAAGGGCGCCATCGAGATGACCCCGGGCGCCTCGCGCGGCATCCGCATCCCCGGTTTCGAGCCGGCTGCCGCCGAGGAAGAAGGCTTGCCGGTGATCGGCCGGGTCGCCGCCGGCGCCCCGATTCTCGCCCAGCAGAACGTGGAGGACTCCTGCAAGATCAACCCGGAGTTCTTCCACCCCAAGGCCGACTACCTGCTGCGTGTGCGCGGCATGAGCATGAAGGACATCGGCATCCTCGACGGTGACCTGCTGGCCGTGCATACCACCCGCGAGGCCCGCAACGGCCAGATCGTGGTGGCGCGCATCGACGACGAGGTCACCGTCAAGCGCTTCCAGCGCAACGGCAACAAGGTCCTGCTGATCGCCGAGAATCCGGAGTTCGCCCCCATCGAGGTGGACCTGGAAGAACAGGACCTGGTGATCGAAGGCCTGAGTGTCGGCGTGATCCGCCGCTAAGCATCAAGGAGAGCTTCATGCAGTTCCCGCAGTCGCTGAATCGTTCGCAACTCCCGCTGTTTGAAGCCTTCCTGGGTGCCAGCATGGCACCACTACTCGAAGATGCACTGGAAACGCCCTGGATCGATGAACCTGAACCCTTCAGCGAGCTGCGCCTGTCCGGCTCACCCGGCAACTGCCGCCACCTGCTCGGCCCGGTGTTGCGCGAGCTGAGCCAGAACCAGGACGCCCGCTGGCTGACCCTGGTTGCCCCGCCCGCTTCCATCACCACCATCTGGCTGCGCAGCATCGGCCTCAACCTCGACCGACTGCTGGTGCTGCAGCCACGCGCCGGCCAGGACGCTCTGGAGCTGGCTCGCGAGGCTCTGCGCCTGGGGCGCAGCCATACGGTGGTGAGCTGGATCAGCCTGCAAGCCGGGCAGCGCGCAACCCTCACCAGCGCCGCCCGTCTGGGCAGCGCGCAGAGTCTAAATATCCGCTTGGACTAACGAGGGAATCGAATCAGCTGCACCAATGGGCAGCTGTGGATCAGTGCAGCACGCGTGGCTGCTCGTCCTGTTCCATGTCGCCTTCGGCCAGACGACCGGCCATCTGCACGCCGACATTGAGCATGGCCTTGGCCACCTCGACGTGATGCCCCTGCAGGAAGGCCTTGGCATCCGCCGAGAAATCCAGGGTCACCAGCACTTCCTCATCCTCGGCACGGCGCAGGATGATGCGCCCATCGGGCAGTTCGACGATTTCGAGGAAGGAAGTGGACATGGTGTGGTTCTCCTAGCAGACAGCCAGTGTAACAGCACCCGCCCGCAGGCCCTAGCCCGCAGGCCGACGGGAGGCCTACGGAAGCGCTGGCCACGGGATGCTCTAGCTGCCTGTAATATGCGCGCTAGAGCCTTGCATGATTACCGCGCAACCGCTCAGCAGCAGGACTTCAGCACTCGCTGAGTGACTCACGGTAACGCAGCACCAGTTGTTTGAGCTGCTGGCGCCAGCCTTCCAGCTCCGCATGCCCCAGCCGAGGCGCCTCCTCGGCCTCCAGGCTGACCGTCTGGATCAGCGGCAGGGTCGGGTCGACCTTGGCCGTCTTCGGTGTCTGCGGCGGCTCGAACAGCGCGGCATAGGCGGCCAACAGCCGCGCCAGCCAGCTCTCCGGCTGAGCGGCGATCTCCATCAGCTCGGCGAGCTCGGGTGTCGGGGAACGCTGCAGGACCTCCTGATTCAGCAGCAGCTCGACACGAGGCGCGCGAGCCTCCGCCAGCTTGTAGTAGTCAGCAATCTCGTGACACAGCCCCAGCACGGCCCCATAGAGATGGAACAGCACGGCCTCGCGCTCAGACTGCATCAGCGCCTGGGCATTCATGGCCTCGCCGGCCTCGGCTTTGCGCAGACTCTCCAGCGCCAGGCCGGCGAAGAAGATCTTCTGATTGGTGCGGGTATAGGGCTCGTGAGCCATGACCTACTCCTCGACTGCGAGAGCGGAACATGCCGGGTGCATGGGCACCCGGTATCAGAGGGCAACAGAGATCAGCGCTTGTCTTCGACCTTCCACTTGCCGCCATCGAAGAAAGCGCGCCAGCCGGTGGGCTTGCCGTCCACCTCGCTCTGCACATACTGCTCCTTGGTCTTGCGGCTGTAGCGGATCACCGCCGGACGGCCATCGGGATCCTTGGCAGGAGCTTCCAGCAGGAAGTGGTACTTGGGATCGATCTCGTCCTTGTGCGGGATCAGTTCCAGCACCAGCGGTGCGCGGGTCTCGCGGTTCTTGGGGAAGCCGCTGGCGGCGAGGAACAGGCCGGAAGCTCCGTCACGCAGCACGTAAGTGTCGTCGACCTTCTCGCACTTGAGTTCAGGCATCGGCACCGCATCCATCTTCGGCGGCGCCGCCTCGCCGTTCTTCAGCAGCTTGCGGGTGTTCTTGCAGCTGGCATTGGTGCAACCGAAGAACTTGCCGAAACGACCAGTCTTCAGCTGCATCTCGCTGCCGCACTTGTCGCACTCCAGGCTCGGACCTTCGTAGCCCTTGATGCGGTATTGGCCCTGCTCGATCTCGTAGCCGGCGCAGTCCGGGTTGTTACCGCAGATATGCAGCTTGCGGGTCTCGTCCAGCAGATAGGCGTCCATGGCCGTACTGCAGATCGGGCAGCGGTGCTTGCCCAGCAGCACGCGGGACTCAGACTCGCCCTCGTCGTCCGCGGCGATCTCGTCGCCCGGGATCAGGTTGAGGGTGGCCTTGCAGCGCTCCTTCGGCGGCAGCGCATAGCCGGAGCAGCCGAGGAATACACCGGTGGAGGCGGTACGGATCATCATCGGCCGGCCACAGTCGCGACAGGCGATATCGGTCGGAGTCGGCTGGTTGGCACGCATGCCCTTGTCCGCCGTCTCAGCCACTTCGAGCTTTTTCTTGAAGTCGCCATAGAATTCGTCGAGCAGGTGCTTCCAGTCGCGCTCGCCCTGGGCCACGTCGTCCAGATGCTCCTCCATGGCGGCGGTGAAGCCGTAGTCCATGAGGTTGGCGAAGCTCTCGTCGAGGCGCTCGGTGACGATGTCACCCATCTTCTCGGCATAGAAGCGACGGTTGTGTACGGTGACGTAGCCGCGCTCCTGGATGGTGGAGATGATCGCCGCATAGGTGGACGGGCGGCCGATGCCGCGCTTCTCCAGCTCCTTGACCAGGCTGGCTTCGGAGAAGCGCGCCGGCGGCTTGGTGAAGTGCTGGCTGGGGTCGAGCTTGAGCAGCTTGAGCGCCTCGCCTTCCTTCATCTCCGGCAGTACGTCGTCTTCGCCCGGCTTGCTCTGTTGCGGCAGCACGCGGGTGTAGCCGTCGAACTTGAGGATGCGGCCCTTGGCACGCAGTTCGAAGCCACTGGCCGCCACGCTGACGCTGGTGGACAGGTATTCGGCCGGCGGCATCTGGCAGGCCACGAACTGGCGCCAGATCAGCTCATACAGACGCTCGGCGTCACGCTCCATGCCGGACAACTGGGTCGGGCGCAGGTTGACGTCGGACGGGCGAATCGCCTCGTGCGCCTCCTGGGCGCCCTCCTTGCTGGAGTACAGGTTCGGCTTGGCCGGCAGGTATTTCTGGCCAAACTCGCTGTCGATGAAACCGCGCACCATGTCGATGGCGTCGTTCGACAGGTTGGTCGAGTCGGTACGCATATAGGTGATGTAGCCGGCCTCGTAGAGACGCTGGGCCATCATCATGGTCTTCTTCACGCCGAAGCCGAGACGATTGCTCGCCGCCTGCTGCAGGGTGGAGGTAATGAAGGGCGCGGACGGTTTGCTCGAGGTCGGCTTGTCCTCGCGCTTGACCACGCTGTAGCTGGAGGCCTTGAGCTTCTCCAGCGCCGCCATGGCTTGGGCTTCATTCAGCGGCTTGAAGGCCTCACCGTTCTCGCGGACCACCTCGAAGCGCACCTTGTCGCTCTTGGCGGTGCCCAGGTCGGCGTGCACTTCCCAGTATTCTTCCGGGACGAAGGCGCGGATTTCCTTCTCGCGCTCCACCACCAGCTTCACCGCCACCGACTGCACGCGACCGGCGGAGAGGCCACGGGCGATCTTGGCCCACAGCAGCGGCGAGACCATGTAGCCCACCACGCGATCGAGGAAACGGCGCGCCTGCTGCGCATTGACCCGGTTGATGTCCAGCTCGCCGGGCTGGGAGAAGGCCTCCTGGATGGCCTTCTTGGTGATCTCGTTGAACACCACGCGCTTGTAGCGGCTGTCGTCGCCGCCGATGGCCTCGCGCAGGTGCCAGGCGATGGCCTCCCCTTCGCGGTCCAAGTCGGTTGCGAGGTAGATGGTGTCGGCATCCTTGGCCAGGCGGCGCAATTCCTCGATCACCTTCTCCTTGCCGGGCAGGATCTCGTACTTGGCTTTCCAGCCATGCTCGGGATCGACGCCCATGCGCGCGAACAGCTGACGCTTGGCCTTCTCCTTGGGCGATAGGGCCGGCGCCTCGGCAGCCGCGGCCTTGCCGCGCTTGGCCGGCTCCTTGCTGGCACTGGCGGAACCGCTGGTGGGCAGGTCACGAATATGGCCGATGCTCGACTTCACCACAAACTGGTTGCCCAGGTACTTGTTGATGGTCTTGGCCTTGGCCGGGGATTCCACGATGACCAGCGATTTGCCCATGGACTGGAGAATTCCTGAATACGAAAAAGAAAGAATAAGCGGCGGGAGCCTATCAAGGCACCGCTATATATAGTGGCTGTCGAGTTGCGGTCAAGCGCGATTCCCGGCAGCCCCCTGCCCGATCACTGCCGGTTCGGCCTCGATCAGAGCAAAGCGCGGCACCGTCTCGCCGTCCAGTTCGACCGTGCCACAGAACATCTCCAGTGGCCGCACCCACAGGCCGAAATCGCCATAGAGCGCCTGATAGACCACCAGCCACTCCTCGCTTTCCGAATGGCGCGCGGTACCGAACACGCGGTACTGCGGGCCCTTGTAGTGACGGTAGAGACCGGGTTGCAGTTGCATGGGAGTTCTCCTGAAAAACAAAAACCGGGGCACAAGGCCCCGGTCTTCGCATCGACTAACGCTTAGACGCGTTCGAAGATGGTGGTGATGCCCTGGCCGAGACCCACGCACATGGTGGATACGCCCAGAGTACCGCCGTTCTGCTTCATCACGTTCAGCAGGGTGCCGGAGATACGCGCACCGGAGCAGCCGAACGGGTGGCCCAGAGCGATGGCGCCGCCGTGCAGGTTGACCTTCTGCTCCATCTTGTCGAGGAGTTTCAGGTCCTTCAGCACCGGCAGAGCCTGGGCAGCGAAGGCTTCGTTCAGTTCGACGTGGTCGATGTCGTCCATGGTCAGGCCGGCACGCTTGAGTGCCTTCTGAGTGGACGGAACCGGACCGTAGCCCATGATCGCCGGATCGACACCGGCCACGGCCATGGCGCGAACCACGGCCATCGGCTGGATGCCCAGGTCCTTGGCGCGCTGGGCGCTCATGACGATCATGCAGGAAGCGCCGTCGGTGATCTGCGAGGAAGTACCCGCAGTCACGGTGCCGCCTTTCGGGTTGAACGCCGGCTTCAGGGCCGCCAGGCTTTCCAGGGTGGTCTCCGGACGAATGGTTTCGTCGAAGTCGAACACCTTGAGGAAGCCGTTCTCGTCGTAGCCCTGCATCGGGATGATTTCATCCTTGAACTTGCCTTCGACGGTGGCCTTGTGCGCCAGACGGTGAGAACGCTCACCGAAGGCATCCTGCTGCTCGCGGCTGATGCCGTGCATCTTGCCCAGCATCTCGGCGGTCAGACCCATCATGCCCGAAGCCTTGGCGGCATACAGGGACAGGTGCGGGTTCGGATCGACGCCGTGCATCATGCCGACGTGGCCCATGTGCTCCACACCGCCGACGACGAACACGTCGCCGTTGCCGGTCTGGATGGCCTGCACGGCGGTGTGCAGGGCGCTCATGGAGGAACCGCACAGACGGCTGACGGTCTGGCCGGCGCTGGTGTGCGGGATCTGGGTCATCAGCGACGCCATGCGCGCGATGTTCCAGCCCTGCTCCAGGGTCTGGTTGACGCAACCCCAGATCACGTCTTCGACTTCAGCCGGGTCCAGCTTGGTGTTACGCGCCAGGACGCCGCTGATCAGGTGTGCCGACATGGTCTCGGCACGGGTGTTGCGGTGCATGCCGCCCTTGGAACGACCCATCGGGGTACGACCGAAGTCGACAATGACTGCGTCTCTCGGATTCAGGCTCATATTTCTACTCTCGCTCTGTTCGCTGCGCGATTAACCGAAGAACTTCTGGCCCTTGGCGGCCATTTCACGAAGCTTGGCGGTCGGGTGGTACAGGGCGCCCAGCTCGGCGTACTTGTCGGCCAGGGCGACGAACTCGGCCACACCGATGGAATCGATGTAACGCAGAGCACCACCGCGGAAGGGAGGGAAGCCGATACCGTAGATCAGGCCCATGTCGGCCTCAGCTGCGGTCTCGACGATGCCGTCTTCCAGGCAACGAACGGTTTCCAGGCACAGCGGGATCATCATGAAGTTGATGATGTCCTCATCGCTCAGCTCGCGCTGCTCGACGACGATCGACTTCAGCAGCTCGTAGGCGGCCGGGTCGGAGACTTTCTTCGGCTTGCCGCGCTTGTCGGTCTCGTAGGCGTAGAAGCCCTTGCCGTTCTTCTGGCCCAGGCGGTTGGCTTCGTACATCACGTCGACGGCGGTCTTGCCTTCAACGCCCATGCGGTCCGGGAAGCCTTCGGCCATCACGTCACGGCCGTGGTGGCCGGTGTCGATGCCGACCACGTCGGACAGGTAGGCCGGGCCCATGGGCCAGCCGAACTTCTCCATGACCTTGTCGATGCGCACGAAGTCGACGCCGAAGCCCAGCAGCTTGGAGAAGCCACCGAAGTACGGGAACAGCACGCGGTTGACCAGGAAGCCGGGGCAGTCGTTGACCACGATCGGGTTCTTGCCCATCTTCTTGGCGTAGGCCACGGTGGTGGCAACGGCCACGTCGCTGGACTTCTCGCCACGAATGACCTCAACCAGCGGCATCATGTGCACCGGGTTGAAGAAGTGCATGCCGACGAAGTTTTCCGGACGCTTGAGGGCCTTGGCCAGCAGGTTGATCGAGATGGTGGAGGTGTTGGAGGCCAGGATGGCATCTTCCTTCACCACGCCTTCCACCTCGGCCAGCACGATCTGCTTGACCTTCGGGTTCTCGACCACGGCCTCGACCACGATGTCGACGTTGCCGAAGTCACCGTAGGACATGGTCGGGCGAATGGCGTTCAGTGCCTCGGCCATCTTGGCCGGAGCCATGCGGCCCTTCTCGACGCGCTTGCCGAGCAGCTTGGAGGCCTCGTTCAGACCCATCTGGATACCCTCTTCGCGGATATCCTTCATCAGGATCGGGGTGCCCTTGGAGGCCGACTGGTAGGCGATGCCGCCACCCATGATGCCGGCGCCGAGTACGGCAGCCAGTTTCACGTCGCGAGCGATCTCGTCATGCTGCTTGGCCTTCTTCTTCAGTTCCTGGTCATTCAGGAACAGACCGATCAGGCTCTCGGCAACGGAGGTCTTGGCCAGCTTGACGAAGCCAGCGGCCTCGACTTCCAGGGCCTTGTCGCGACCGAAGTTGGCGGCTTTCTGGATGGTCTTGATGGCTTCGACCGGAGCCGGGTAGTTCGGGCCGGCCTGGCCAGCGACGAAACCCTTGGCGGTTTCGAAGGCCATCATCTGCTCGATGGCGTTGAGCTTGATCTTTTCCAGCTTGGGCTGACGCTTGGCCTTGTAGTCCAGCTCGCCGGAGATGGCGCGCTTGACCAGGTCCAGAGCGGCGTCCTTGAGCTTGTCGGCGGCAACCACGGCGTCGACGGCACCCACTTTCAGGGCGTCGGCAGCCTTGTTTTCCTTACCGGAAGCAATCCACTCGATGGCGTTGTCGGTACCGATCACGCGCGGCAGGCGCACGGTGCCGCCGAAGCCCGGGTAGATGCCCAGCTTGACTTCCGGCAGGCCGATCTTGGCGCTCTCGGCGGCAACGCGGTAGTCGCCGGCCAGGCACATCTCGAAACCGCCGCCCAGGGCGATGCCGTTGATGGCGATGACGGTCGGAACGGCCAGGTCTTCGAAATCGCTGAAGATCTTGTTGGCTTCGAGGTTGCCGGCAACCAGCTCTTCGTCGGGCAGCTTGAAGTTGTCGACGAATTCGGTGATGTCGGCGCCGACGATGAACACGTCTTTGCCGCTGGTGACGATTACGCCCTTGATCGAACCGTCGGCCTTGATGGCATCCACGGACTGACGCAGCTCGGTCAGGGTGAGACGGTTGAACTTGTTAACGGACTCACCCTTGAGGTCGAAATTCAATTCGACGATGCCGCCCTCAAGAGCCTTAACCGTGATGGCTTTACCTTCGTAAATCATCAACTGATCTCCACGGTATGGAAGCTGGACTGTACACATCGGAGCCAACCGGCCGGGGCCGCTCTAGGCATAGAGCCGTCGAGCATAGCCCCAATCGATCCGACACACCCGCCGACGCGATAATCGGGCTGTAAAGGCGCTGCCTTGAGAGGCGAAACGCTCGATTCATACGCCCGTTTGATTTGGGTGGGCGTACATTCAGTGAAAACCCGGCAATTGTCAATTGCCCGTCACGGGCGCCCCAAATGAGCGCAACGTCACAGAGTGACCGGATTCACTCGAAAAGCCACGAAAAACCCATGCAAACCCCGCGCTAGAGCCTCTGCACTATCACTCAGGCCAGGGCGGCGAGCAGCTCGGCAATCCTCTGCAGCTCCGCTTCGCCACCTCGCTCCCCCCAGTACAACGCCACCATCTGCGGCCCAGCCTCGACCTTGTAGACATCGGCCGGCAGGGTCTGCAGATGCGCCAGCAGCACGGCGTCGACGCAAGGCTCGCGCCACTGGTTGCACCACTGCCCGGGTGCAGTCTGCCAGTAGCTCCAGCTATCGCTGCGCCCGGCACGCCGCCCCCGGTAATACTGCGCGCAGTTGTCCGGTGCCGAACCGCTCAGCCAGTGCGGCCACTCCTGCTGGCTGAGCTGCATGCCCAGCCCCATTCGGCGCGCCGCCAGGCGCTGCGCCATCTGTCCGCTCTGCCGGCGCGAGGGCCGCAACCAGACCAGCGGGCTGAGGGCGACGGCGACCATCAGAAGCACTATCCACCAGGTCATTTGGGTCACTTTATGGAAAAGCCTGTGTTATGAAGGGAGCAACGCCATACTGCAAGTACGACCATTGGAGTGGAGGAGACTCAGATGCCCTACCAGCACATCCTGATCGCCGTCGACCTGACCGATGAATGCCACCCGGTTGCCGAGCGCGCGCTGGCCATTGCCGCCAGCAGCGGCGCCAAGACCTCGCTCGTGCACATCGTGGAGCCGATGGCCATGGCCTTCGGCGGCGACGTGCCGATGGACCTGTCGATGCTGCAGCAGCAACAGTTCGACCAGGCCCGCGAGCGGCTCGACACCTTCGCCGGGCGCTACCCGCAGCTGGGCGCGGAACAGCGCCACCTGGCCTACGGCCAGCCGCGCCAGGAAATCCATCGACTGGCCGAGGAACAGGGCTGCGACCTGATCGTGGTCGGCAGCCACGGTCGCCACGGCCTGGCCCTGCTGCTCGGCTCCACCGCCAACGACGTGCTGCACGGCGCCCCCTGCGACGTGCTGGCGGTACGCCTGAAAAAACCCAAGGAGTGAGGAAAGGCCCGGCAACGGGCCTGGTCCGTTATTCCTGGACTTCGCCGGCGCTCATCACCAGCGGGCGGATCTTCTGCAGCTGCGTCTCCATGGACACCGTCATGCTCGACGACATGGAGAAGAAGGTGAGGAAGGCCTTGAGGTTGGAATCGCCCTCGCAGACATCGTGAATGCGCTGCCAGAAGGCCTGGTTGACCAGCTGCAGCTGCTGGAACTGCTTGACCAGCCCCTTCAGTTCCCAGTCAGGGCGACGCCCTTCGCGGAAGTTGAAGTACTGCCGGGTCAGGTACAGGGAGATGGTGCGCAGGATGAACTCCTGGCTGCTGGCGAACGGCAGGTGGTTCTGCGCCATCGGCTTGAGCTTGCCCAGCACCGGGCAGGCGCTGGTGGCCATGATCACGCCGAGCAGAGAACGCAGCCCTTCTTCCAGGCCGACCTGCTTGCTGTACTCGCGCTCAGGGGTGCGCACCCACACCTGGGCCTTCTTGAAGGCCGGCAGACCATGGAAATCCTCGATCACCCGGTGCAGGTCGACCGCCGCCGGGCAACGGCTGAACTCGTCTCTCTTCAGTGGGCAGTTGCTGCACTGGTTGTGTTCCAGGCGCGTCCACTTGGGGGTTTCTTCCGCACTCCGGGGGTCGTACTGACGGTCCAGCTCGATCCTGTAGCTGAACTGATGGTTGTCATCCAGAGTGATGCGGTACTCAATCGCCATGCATGTCTCCGACAGGCTTAATGCGGTCCCGCCGTGGCTCCGTCACCCACGGGCGACGTATCAGCAGCGGGCCTCTCAGGCTTCCAGTTCGGCCCAACGCTCCAGCAGTTGGTCCAGTTCTTCTTGTAGGCGTTGCAGGCGCTCCAGGGCGACTCCGGTGATGGCCGGGGCCTGCTGGTAGAACGCCGGGTCGGCGATCTGTGCCTGCACTTCCGCCAGCTGGGCCTCCAGGGCGTCGATCTGCCCGGGAATGGCATCCAGCTCACGCTGCAGCTTGTAGCTGAGCTTCTTCTTCGCGGCCGGGGCCGCTGCACTTTCCTGCGCCGGCGCCGCTTCTGCCGGCGCGCTGGCTTCGGTCTTGGCCGGCTTGGTTTCGCCGACTCCCAACAGCTTGGGCGAGCCGCCCTGGCGCAACCAGTCCTGGTAGCCGCCGACGTACTCGCGCACCCTGCCCTCGCCTTCGAAGACCAGGGTGCTGGTCACCACGTTGTCGAGGAAGGCCCGGTCGTGGCTGACCATCAGCACGGTACCGGGGAAATTCAGCAGCACCTCCTCGAGCAGCTCGAGGGTTTCCACATCCAGGTCGTTGGTCGGCTCGTCCAGCACCAGCATGTTGGCCGGCTTGCTGAACAGCTTGGCCAGCAGCAGGCGCGCCCTCTCCCCCCCGGACAGCGCCTTGACCGGCGTGCGCGCACGCTGCGGGCTGAACAGGAAATCGCCGAGGTAGCTCAGTACATGACGGCTCTGACCATCGATGGCGATGAAGTCGCGACCTTCTGCGAGGTTGTCGATCACCGTCTTTTCCAGGTCCAACTGATGGCGCAACTGATCGAAATACGCCACTTCCAGCTTGGTCCCTGCCACTATCGTGCCACTAGTAGGCTGCAGATCGCCAAGCAATAGTTTCAATAGGGTGGTTTTGCCGGTGCCATTGGCGCCGAGCAGGCCGATGCGATCGCCGCGCTGCAGCACCAGGGAAAAGTCGCGGATCAGCGCCGCTCCCCCTGGATGCGCAAAACTGACATTTTCCGCCACTATCACCTGCTTGCCGGACTTCTCCGCGGCCTCCAGCTGGATGCTCGCCTTGCCCTGGCGCTCGCGCCGCTCGCTGCGCTCCTGGCGCATGGCCTTGAGCGCACGCACGCGGCCCTCGTTGCGGGTGCGGCGGGCCTTGATGCCCTGGCGAATCCACACCTCTTCCTGGGCCAGGCGCTTGTCGAACAGCGCATTGGCGCTCTCCTCAGCCGCCAGCTGCTGCTCCTTGTGCACCAGGAAACTGGCGTAGTCGCCGTTCCAGTCGATCAGATGGCCGCGATCCAGTTCGAGGATGCGCGTGGCCAGGTTCTGCAGGAAGGAACGGTCGTGGGTGATGAACAGCACGGCGCCGCCGAAGCCCAGCAGCGCCTCTTCCAGCCAGGCGATAGCGCCGATGTCGAGGTGGTTGGTCGGCTCGTCGAGCAGCAGCAGGTCCGGTTCGGCCACCAGCGCCTGGGCCAGCAGCACGCGCCGGCGCCAGCCGCCGGAGAGCTCAGCCAGGGTCTTGTCCGCCGGCAGCTGCAGGCGGCTGAGGGTGCTCTCCACCAGTTGCTGCAGGCGCCAGCCATCCTTCGCCTCCAGCTCCTGCTGAACCCGGGTCAGCTTGCTCAGGTCATCGTCACCCTGGATGTGCAGGCTCAGGTGGTGGTATTCGGCGAGCAGCCGGCCGACATCGGCCAGGCCCTCGGCGACCACGTCGTACACCGTGCGTTCGTCGGCGCGCGGCAGCTCCTGTGGCAGCTCGCCGATCTTCAGCGCCGGAGCGCGCCAGATCTCGCCGTCGTCGGGCATCTGGTCGCCCTTGACCAGGCGCAGCATGCTCGACTTGCCGGTGCCGTTGCGCCCGATGATGCACACCCGCTCGCCCCGCGCGATCTGCCAGGAGACCCCGTCCAGCAGCGGCATGGCGCCGTAGGCCAGGGAAACGTCGGAGAACTTGAGCAGGGTCATGGGGGGTACCTAGTGAGACGGGGCGCGCATTCTAACCGAGTTGCAGGGCGCACAGGCTGCGGCAAAGCGCCAAGCATTCTCGCGCCTTGCGCAAAAGGCTAAGCTAGCCCTATCGAGAGCCTTGCGCTCGTCTTCGTTTCTTCTGCCCGGATGTGTCATGCGCCGCCCTCTGTTCTGCCTGCTTTCCGCCCTGCTCTCCTGCACCTTCGCCCTGTCCAGCGCCCAGGCCGCCAGCCTGGCCCAGCAACGGCAGATGTACGACGAAGCCAAGCGTGCCCTGGCCAAGGGCGACAAGGGCCCCTACCTGCGCTACGCCAGCGCCCTGCGCGACTATCCACTGGAGCCCTACCTGGCCTACGAGGAGCTGACCGCACGTCTGAAATGGGCCAGCAACGACGAGATCGAGGCCTTCCTCACCGAGCACGGCGACCTGCCCCAGGCCGGCTGGATGAAGCTGCGCTGGCTGCGCTGGCTGGCCGAGCGCGGCGAATGGCAGACCTTCGCCAACCACTACGACCCCAGGCTCAACTTCACCGAACTGGACTGCCTGCACGGCCAGTACCTTTACAAGCAGGGGCTGCAGGCCGAGGCGCGCGCCGCGGCGGAGAAGCTGTGGCTGGTCGGCAAATCCCAGCCCGAAGCCTGTGACACCCTGTTCAACACCTGGCGCGCCGATGGCCAGCTCACCGAGGAGCGCCGCTGGCAGCGCGCCAAGCTGGCCGCCGAGGCGCGCAACTACGGCCTGGCCAGCTATCTGGTGAAGGGCCTGCCGAGCCTGGGCAAGCAGGGCCAGCTGATGCTCGAGGCGGCGCAGAAGCCGCAGATGATGAGCCAGACCGCGCGCTTCGCCCCGGCCGACCGCCACATGGCCGACGCCGCCGGCCTCGGCCTGCGCCGCCTGGCACGCCAGGATCCGGAGAAGGCCCTCAACCTGCTGCAGGTCTATGCCGCCAAACTGCCCTTCTCCGCCGAGGAGAAGGTCGCCATCGCCCGCGAAATCGGCCTGACCCTGGCCAAGCGCTTCGATATCCGCGCTCTGCAGGTCATGGCCCAGTACGACCCCGAGCTGCGCGACAACACGGTGTCCGAATGGCGCGCCCGCCTGCTGCTGCGCCACGGCCGCTGGGACGAGGCCTACCAGCTGACCAGCCGCCTGCCGGCGGACCTGGCCGGCACCAGCCGCTGGCGCTACTGGCAGGCGCGCAGCCTGCAACTGGCGCAACCACAGGGCCAGCAGGCCATCGCCCTGTACCAGCCGTTGGCCAAGGAACGCGACTTCTACGGTTTCCTCGCCGCCGATCGCATCGAGGTGCCCTACAGCCTCAACCACAAGCCGATGGCCATCGACCCGCAGCTGATGCAGAGGGTGCGCAACACCGCCGGCATCCGCCGCGCCCTGGAATTCCACGACCGCGGCCAGATCGTCGACGGCCGCCGCGAGTGGTACCACGTCAGCCGCCTGTTCAGCCGCGAGGAACTGGTGGCCCAGGCCCGCCTGGCCTACGACAAGGGCTGGTACTTCCCGGCGATCCGCACCATCAGCCAGGCGCAGTACTGGGACGACCTGGACATCCGCTTCCCGATGGCGCACAAGAACAGCCTGACCCAGCAGGCCAGGCTGCGCGGCCTGCACTCCAGCTGGGTATTCGCCATCACCCGCCAGGAGAGCGCCTTCATGGCCGACGCCCGCTCGCCGGTCGGCGCCATGGGCCTGATGCAGCTGATGCCGGCCACCGCCAAGGAGACCGCGCGCAAGTTCGGCATTCCGCTGGGCAACCCGCAGCAGGCGCTGATACCGGAGAAGAACATCCAGCTCGGCGCCGCCTACCTGAGCCAGGTACATGGCCAGTTCAACGGCAACCGGGTGCTCGCCTCGGCTGCCTACAACGCCGGCCCCGGCCGCGTGCGCCAATGGCTGCGCGGCGCCGACCACCTGTCCTTCGATGTCTGGGTGGAGAACATCCCCTTCGACGAGACCCGCCAGTACGTGCAGAACGTGCTGTCCTACTCGGTGATCTACGGCGACAAACTCGGCGCGCCGCAGAAGCTGGTGGACTGGCACGAACGCTTCTTCGACGATCAGTGACGACACAGCGGGCGCCCAAGGGCGCCCGTTCTGTTTGGTGAGTTCGCAGCAGGCGTCCGCGGCTTTGGCCAGTCAGGGCTGGCGCAGGTGGTTGCGCCTGTAGGTGTCCTCGCCCATCGCCGCGATCTGCCCCTCGATCAGCGCCTCGAACGGGCGCAGCAGCTCGGCGAAACAGGCCGGCGCCTCCTGCAACTCGAGCGCCGCGACTATCGCCTCGATGGTCGCCAGCGCGCCCTCCGCCGGCGCCTTGCGCAGGCGGTAGCGCGAACTCAGCCCGGACGGCAGGCAGACACGCGGCAACTGCGCCAGCTGCGGATTGAGGTGCAGCAGCTTGCGCGCCTTGCGCCAGGTGCCATCGGGCACCACCAGCAGCAGCGGACGCGCATCGGCCGCTGACGGCGCCAGCGGCAGTACCTGCGCCGTCTCACCGGGAAACAGCAGGCAGGCGCGGTAGGCGGGATCGAAGTGCAGATCGGCGAACACTTCACCCACCTGCAGTTCTGCGTTTTCCAGGCCCAGCGCCGCCAGGCGGGCCGTGTTCAGCGCGTGGCCGACCTCGTCCGGGTGCTGCAGGATCAGCACCCGGGTACGGCTCGGCAGACGCGGAATCAGGTGGCACAGGCAGTGTTTCAGCGGGCGGGCACAGCGCTCGCAGCGCGCTCGGGACATGGCGGCATTCCTCCGGGCGCGCAGTGTGCCATAGCGCCCGGATCAGCGGTTGAAGCGCTCCGCCAGGCTATGCAGGTACTCGGCCATCTGCTCCAGCTCCTGGCTGATGCCGACTCCCTGCTGGGCCTGGCCGGCGCTGTGGTCGGAGAGCTGGGCGATGCGGGTGATCTGCCGGCTGATGTCCTCGGCGACATGCGCCTGCTGCTCGGAAGCGGCGGCCATCTGCTGGCTCATGCCGGTGATGCGGCTCACCGCCTGACTGATGCCGTCCAGCGCCTCACGCACCGCCTCGACGCTGCGCACGCTGTCGCGGGAGATTTCCTCGCCGCGGCTGGCGGTGTTCACCGCCTTGTCCGCGCCATTGCGCAGGGAAGAGATGATCTGGTGAATCTGCTCGGTGGACTCGCGGGTACGCCCGGCCAACGCACGCACCTCGTCGGCCACCACGGCGAAGCCGCGGCCCTGCTCGCCGGCGCGTGCCGCCTCGATGGCGGCATTGAGCGCCAGCAGGTTGGTCTGCTCGGCGATGGAGGTGATCACGTCGGCGACGCTGCCGATGGACTGGGTCGAGGCGGCCAGCTCGTTGACCGCCTGGCCGATCTCGTGCACCGCATCGGCCATCTGCCGCATGGCCTGCAGGCTGCCGCCCGCCAGGTCGCGCCCCTGCAGGGCCAGACGGTCGGCCTCCTCGGCCGCATGCGAGGTGTTCTGCACGTTGTGCGCCACCTCCTGGATGGTCGCCGCCATCTGGTTGATCGCCGTGGCCGACTGGTCCGTCTCGCTGCGCTGCTGCTCCAGCAGGTCGGCGCCGGAGCGCGACAGCTCGGCGGACTGCGCCGCGCGCCGGCGCACGTTCTCGCCGGCGTCCTCCAGGCGCGTGAGGGCGGTCTGCAGGCGCGCCTCCTCGCTGATCATGGCCATGTCCAGCAGGGCCTGGGCACCGCGGTTGTCACTGTAGGTCAGGGCCACCAGGGCGCTGGTAAAGGCCTTGGGATGCTCGGCCAGAGTGCGCCGGATCAGCTGGCGCTTGCTGTACAGCTGGTAGGAGCCGAGGGCGAACATCACCGCGACGATGAAGGCCAACAGCCAGGGACCACTCAGCAGCGAATGGCTAGCCACTATGACCAGCCCGGCCAGAATCAGCGGCCAGGAGCGCAGCAGGTCGTAGGTCCAGTATTCGATCATCGGCACCGGCGGCTTGCCGGCGCGCAGGCGGGCGTATAGGGCCTCGGCACGGCGCTTCTGCGCCTCGCTGGGCACCGAGCGCACCGACTCGTAGCCGGCCAGCTTGCCGTTTTCATAGATGGGCGTGACATAGGCGCTGACCCAGTAGTGGTCACCGTTCTTGCAGCGGTTCTTGACGATGCCCATCCAGGGTTTGCCCTGCTTGATGGTGTCCCACATGTGCCCGAACACCCCCGGCGGCATGTCCGGGTGACGCACGATGTTGTGCGGCTGGCCGACCAGTTCCTCACGGGAAAAGCCGCTGATGGCGACGAAGGCGTCGTTGACGTAGGTGATCTTGCTGTTGAGGTCGGTGGTGGAAATCAGGCGCTCGGCATCGGTGAAGGTGCGCTCGCGCTGGGTCACGGGCAGGTTCTGGCGCATAGGCAGACCGTCCTTGGGGAAATATGGGGGTGGTGGTTATTACTTCCAGGTCTTACACATCTCAGGTCTAGCACATCCGTACCAAACCGGCATAAGGCCACCACTGCCCCGACAATCTCCCGACAAACGGTATGGCTATAGCCGCGGACGGCTCAGACGATCAGGTCCGCCTTGCGCCGGTAGGGGAACACGTCGATCACCTTGCCGGCACGGATCGCCTCCTGCAGCCCCTGCCAGTATTCGGCGGTGTAGAGATCGCCGTGCAGCTGGTTGAACAGGCGGCGCTGGCCGAGATCGGCGAACAGGAAGCGCGGGAACTCCTCGGGGAACACGTCGTTCGGCCCCACCGAGTACCAGGGCTCGCCGGACATCTCGTCCTCCGGGTAACGCGGCGGCGGGATGCGCCGGAAGTTCACCTCGGTCAGGTAACTAATCTCGTCGTAGTCGTAGAACACCACGCGGCCGTGACGGGTGACGCCGAAGTTCTTCAGCAGCATGTCGCCGGGGAAGATGTTGGCCGCCGCCAGCTGCTTGATGGCCAGGCCGTAGTCCTCCAGCGCCTCGCGCACCTGGGCCTCGTTGGCGTGCTCCAGGTAGATGTTCAGCGGGGTCATGCGCCGTTCGGTCCAGCAGTGGCGGATCAGCACGGTATCGCCGTTCTCGATCTGCACGGTGGACGGCGCCACCTCCAGCAGCTCGGCCAGGCACTCGGGGTCGAACTTGGCCAGCGGGAAGCGGAAGTCGGAGAACTCCTGGGTGTCGGCCATGCGCCCGACCCGGTCGACGCTTTTGACCAGGCGGTACTTCTCGATCACCGTGTTGCGGTCGACGTTCTTCGACGGCGAGAAGCGGTCCTTGATGATCTTGAACACGGTATTGAAGCCCGGCAGGGTGAACACGCTCATCACCATGCCGCGCACGCCGGGGGCCATGATGAACTTGTCGTCGGTGCCCGCCAGGTGGTTGATCAGCGCACGGTAGAACTCCGATTTGCCGTGCTTGTAGAAGCCGATCGAGGTGTACAGCTCGGCGATGTGCTTGCCCGGCAGGATGCGCTTGAGGAAGCCGATGAACTCCGCCGGGATCTCCACCCGCACCATGAAGTAGGAACGGGTGAAGGAGAAGATGATCGACACTTCCGCCTCGTCGGTGATCAGGGTGTCGATCTGCACGCCCTGCCCTTCGCGGTGCAGCAGCGGGAACACCAGCGGCCACTGTTCGTCGGGGGTGAAGATGCGCCCGACCAGGTAGGCGCCCTTGTTGCGGTACAGGGTCGAGGAGAACAGCTCGATGGTCAGCTCCTGGTCCTTGCACACCCAGTCCGGCAGGTTGGCGCGCAGCTGCTGCTCCAGCCTGGCCAGGTCGCGGTCGAGGTCCTCGAAGGGCACGCTGTAGCTGTAGTCGGTGAAGATCTGCCGCAGCGCCTGGTTGAGGTCGCCACGCGGATGGTAGCTGCGGGTCTGCGGCGTGCGCTCGTGGGGGCGCAGCGAGGGCCGGGTGGTGTGGATGAACATGCAACCGTCGCTGATCTGGTCATGGCTGAACAGGCCGCAGAAGATCGAGTTGTACCAGGTCTCGGCCAGCTCGTCGTCGTTGCGCAGGTCGATCAGGCCGATGTAGGCACTCTTGGCCAGCGGCCACAGGTCGATGTCCAGCAGCAGCTCATCGCTGAAGGCCTGGCGCAGGCGCTCGCTGACCTCAGCCACCTTCTCCTCGTACAGGTTGATGCGCGCCGCCGAGGCGCGCTGGGCCTCCTGCCACTGGGCCTGCTCGAAACGGGCGCGGGCACCGTTGGTGATCTCGCGGAAGTGCGCGCGATAGTCGTCGAAGCCATCGAGGATCATTCGGGCGATATCGGCGGCCGGCCGTTGCTGCGACATGGGTAAGCCTCTGCTGCATGTGCGGAAGGCCGAGCTTAGCCAGTGCCGCGGCCGAGGAAAAGCCGCCACGGGGATGAGTCTTCCCGGTCAGTTTGCGAACGGCAAAAAAACAGGCGATGCCGGGGTGGTCATCGCCTGAAAGGCTCTCGGGTCGAGCAGAAACGCAGAATGCCGCGCCGGCCAGCGCCGGGGCGGTTCAACAATAGAGGCAGGAGGTCGGTGCGAGGCGCGCAACCCCGGACGGGGTCGGGTGCGGGGCGGTCGACATGGCATCCATTCCAGAGTCGTTGCACAGGCCGACAGTTATGCCCGAAGGCGCGAGGCGGCGCCGCAATCATCGCTCAGGGCTGTGAGGGCCGTCATGCTTTGTCTCGCACAAAGAAAGCCCGCCGCGAGGACGGGCCAGGAGAGTGCCGCCCCGCTGTCAGGGGCGACCGAGAAAGGGCATCAGGCGGTTTCGCGGGCAGCGACGGCCTCGACCAGCGGCTTGCCGCCCTCGGCCAGTTCGCGCTGCAGGGTGCTCTCGTCGAGCTGCTTGCACCACTTGGCGACCACCAGGGTGGCCACGCCGTTACCGATCAGGTTGGTCAGGGCGCGGGCCTCGGACATGAAGCGGTCGATGCCGAGGATCAGCGCCAGGCCGGCCACCGGCAGATGGCCCACAGCCGAGAGCGTGGCGGCCAGCACGATAAAGCCGGAACCGGTCACTCCCGCGGCGCCCTTGGAGGCGATCAGCAGCACCGCCAGCAGGGTCAGCTGGTGGGTGATGTCCATCGGCGTGTCGGTGGCCTGGGCGATGAACACGGCAGCCATGGTCAGGTAGATCGAGGTGCCGTCGAGGTTGAAGGAGTAGCCGGTGGGGATCACCAGGCCGACCACCGACTTGTTCGCCCCCAGCTTCTCCATCTTGGTCAGCATGCGCGGCAGGGCCGACTCGGAGGACGAGGTGCCCAGCACGATCAGCAGTTCCTCGCGGATGTACTTGATGAACTTGAGGATGCTGAAGCCGTGGGCACGGGCGATGCCACCCAGCACCACAAGGATGAAGAAGGCGCAGGTGATGTAGAAGCACAGCATCAGCTGGCCCAGTTGCACCAGCGAACCGACGCCGTACTGGCCGATGGTGAAGGCCATGGCGCCGAAGGCACCGATCGGGGCGACCTTCATGATCATGTTGATGATGCCGAACATCACCTGGGCGATGCGGTCGATGAACTCCAGCACCGGCTTGCCGTAGTCGCCCATGCGCTGCAGGGCGAAGGCGAAGATCACCGAGAAGAACAGCACCTGCAGGATGTCGCCGTTGGCGAAGGCGCCGACCACGGTGGACGGGATCACGTTGAGCAGGAAGGCCACGGTGCTCTGCGCCTCGCCGGCCTTGGCGTAGGCGGCGATGCTGCTGGCGTCCAGGGTGCTCGGATCGACGTGCATGCCCACGCCCGGCTCGGCCAGGTTGACCACCACCAGGCCGATGACCAGGGCCAGGGTGGAAACGATCTCGAAGTACAGCAGCGCGTAGCCGCCGGTCTTGCCCACCGCCTTCATGTCCTGCATGCCGGCGATGCCGCTGACCACGGTGCAGAAGATGATCGGCGCAATGGCCATCTTGATCAGCTTGACGAAGCCGTCGCCGAGCGGCTTCAGCGCCACCCCGGTTTCCGGATAGAAGTGGCCGAGCAGGATACCGATGGCGATGGCCACCAGGACCTGGACATACAGGCTCTTGTAGAAGGGTTTGCGGGTCATGGCAGTTCCTCGCTCGCCGCCTCGGCCACCCTGGTGGGGTGATCGCTCGGCTACTCAAAGTGCTAGCCCTCCTGCACGGGAGGGATTTCTTGTAAGCGCCCCGACCTGGGGGCTGACGCACCTATCGCAAGCGCTGTGCCATACCGCTAAAGAACAATAAATCCTTTATTATCAATTACTTGATTAATCACAAGCGCACTCGCCCGGGCTTTTTTGGCGGAAATCCGCCAGGCCGGCGGCGGCCCTTCGCCGAGCGTCATGGAACAGAGCGCCGAGACCGCATTGCCCCTGCCCGTCCTGCCAGGCGAGCGATTCACAATAGGGCAGCGCACCCTTTTCGCGCATCGTTTTGGGTCTTGCCCGCCTCGCATCGGCCACCCGAACAACCAGAATAAATCCACTAATATCAGATACTTGAGAACAATAAAGGCATCTGGCACAGGCAGTGCATAAGCCCCAGCGAGCCCGCTACATCCGGGCCGTCCAGTCGATCAATGGCGATCGCGCGATGGACGTCAGGGTGCCCACGTAGGCACCGCACAGAACAGGCAAAGGCGCCTGAGACCGCAAGGTTTCAGGCGCCTTTTTATTTGCCGCGGAAAAACCTGATGAGCTTTGGCCGGGAAACGCTATGAACAGCACAGACGCCTCCACTGACAAGCAACGACTGATCGTCGTCGGCAACGGCATGGTCGGCCACCACTGCGTCGAGCAACTGCTCGCGGGCGGCGCCCTGGCGCACTACCGTATCGAGGTGTTCGGCGAGGAGGCGCAGCGCGCCTACGACCGCGTGCATCTGTCCGAGTACTTCGGCGGCCGCGATGCCGAGTCCCTGGCCATGAGCGCCGCCTCCCTCTATGAAGCGGAAGGCCTGACCCTGCACCTGAGCAGCCAAGTGCTGGAGATCGACCGCGCCCGGCGCGAGGTGGTCACCGCCCAGGGCCGCTTCGGCTACGACAAGCTGGTGCTGGCCACCGGCTCCTACCCCTTCGTGCCGCCGATCGAAGGCGCCGAGGGCGACTCGCGCCTGGTCTACCGCACCCTGGACGACCTCGACGGCATCCGTGCCGCGGCCAAGGGCAAGCGCCGCGGCGTGGTGGTCGGCGGCGGCCTGCTCGGCCTGGAAGCGGCCAATGCGCTGAAGTCCCTGGGCCTGGAAGCCCATGTGGTGGAATTCGCCCCGCGCCTGATGCCGGTGCAGCTGGACGACTTCGGCGGCGCGGCGCTGAAGCAGCGCATCGAGGACCTGGGCGTCGGCGTGCACCTGTCCAAGGCCACCCAGAGCATCAGCGCCGGCAGCGAGTACCGCTACCGGATGAACTTCGCCGGCGATGACTTCCTGGAAACCGACCTGATCGTGTTCTCCGCCGGCATCCGCCCGCAGGACGCCCTGGCCCGCGCCTGCGGCCTGGAGCTGGGCCCGCGTGGCGGCATCGCCATCAACGACCAGTGCCTGACCAGCGACGAGCACATCTTCGCCATCGGCGAATGCGCGGCGTGGAACGGCAGCATCTTCGGCCTGGTCGCCCCCGGCTACCAGATGGCGCGCCTAGTGGCGGCGCAGCTGTGCGGCCAGGAGGGCCAGCCCTTCCTCGGCGCGGACATGTCGACCAAGCTCAAGCTGCTCGGCGTGGACGTCGGCTCCATCGGCGATGCCCACGGCGCCATGCCCGGTGCCAAGAGCTACCGCTACATCGACGAGGCCACGGCCAGCTACCGCCGTCTGGTCGTGTCCGCCGATGGCAAGCAGGTACTCGGCGCCGTGCTGGTCGGCGACAACAGCTACTACGACACCCTGCTGCAGTACGCGCAGAACGGCATCCAGCTGCCGGAAGATCCGGCCAGCCTGATCATGCCCGCCGGCGAAGGCGCCCCGGCGCTGGGCGCCGACGCCCTGCCGGACAGCGCCACCATCTGCTCCTGCCACAACGTCAGCAAGGGCGCGATCTGCGCGGCCATCGACGGCGGCTGCAGCGACATCGCCGGGATCAAGGCCTGCACAAAGGCGGCCACCGGCTGCGGCGGCTGCGCGGCGCTGCTCAAGCAGGTTGTCGAGCACGAGCTGACCGCCCGCGGCGTGGAAGTCGACAAGAGCCTGTGCGAACACTTCGCCTACACCCGCCAGGAGCTCTACCACTTCGTCCGCGTCGAAGGCATCGAGAGCTTCGAGGAACTGCTGGCCAAGCACGGCAAGGGCCACGTCGGCTGCGACATCTGCAAGCCGGCGGTGGGCTCGATCCTCGCCTCCTGCTGGAACCAGCCGATCATGAACCCGTCGCTGGTGCCGCTGCAGGACACCAACGACACCTTCATGGCCAACATGCAGAAGAACGGCACCTACTCGGTGGTGCCGCGCATCCCCGGCGGCGAGATCACCCCGGACGGGCTGATCGCCATCGGTGCGGTGGCGAAGAAGTACGACCTCTACACCAAGATCACCGGCGGTCAGCGCATCGACCTGTTCGGTGCTCAGCTGCACGAGCTGCCGGACATCTGGGGCGAACTGATCGCCGCCGGCTTCGAGACCGGCCACGCCTACGGCAAGTCCACCCGCACGGTGAAGAGCTGCGTCGGCAGCACCTGGTGCCGCTACGGCGTGCAGGACAGCGTGAAGATGGCCCTGGACATCGAGCACCGCTACAAGGGCCTGCGCTCGCCGCACAAGCTCAAGTTCGCCGTCTCTGGCTGCACCCGCGAGTGCGCCGAGGCGCAGAGCAAGGACATCGGCGTGATCGCCACCGAGAACGGCTGGAACCTCTACGTATGCGGCAACGGCGGCATGCGCCCGCGCCACGCCGAGCTGTTCGCCACCGACCTGGATGACGCCACCCTGATCCGCTACATCGACCGCCTGCTGATGTTCTACATCCGCACCGCCGACAAGCTGCAGCGCACCTCGGTGTGGCGCGAGTCGCTGGAAGGCGGCCTGGACTACCTCAAGGCCGTGGTCATCGACGACAGCCTGGGCCTGGCCGCCGAGTTGGAGGCGCAGATGCAGCTGGTGGTCGACCGCTACGAATGCGAATGGGCCAACGCGCTCAAGGACGAGGAGAAGCTCAAGCGCTTCCGCACCTTCGTCAACGAGCACGGCGGCGATCCGGACATCCACTTCGTCCGCGAACGCGGCCAGCGCCGCCCGGCGCGCGAAGACGAACTGCAACTGATCCCCGTGACCGAGGAGGCCGTCTGATGAACACCGCACTCAACCTCGAAGCCAGCTGGCAACCGCTGTGCAGCGCCGCCGACCTGGTGGCGGGCTCCGGCGTGGTCGCCCTGCTGGATGGCCAGCAGGTGGCCCTGTTCTACCTGCCGCAAACCGAGCAGCAGGTGTTCGCCATCGGCAACTGCGACCCCAAGTCCGGCGCCAACGTGATCGGCCGCGGCATCCTCGGTCACCTGCAGGGTGAGCTGGTGATCGCCTCGCCGCTGTACAAGCAGCACTACCGCCTGCGCGACGGCAGCTGCCTGGAGTACCCGGACCAGCAGCTGCCGGTTTGGCCGGCGCGGCTCAACGGCGAGCAGGTGGAAATCTTCCGCTAACGGCCTTTGCTGCACAGGGTAACGGGGCGCAGTAGATGACTGCCCCCGACAAACCATCACGCCGCCACAGGGGTGGTCTTGTTCTCGTCGAAGGCGAACGCCTAACATCCGCCGACGCCCTCGACGAGCCCGCCCATGCGCGAACGCACCATCGCCAGCCACTTCATCCGTGCCGCCCTGCGCGGCGCCGAGCGCCAGGGCCGCGACTGTGGCGGCCTGCTGCGCGAGGTCGGCATCCAGCCGGCACTGCTCGACGAGCCGCGCGCGCGCCTCGACCCGCAACAATTTTCGCAACTGATCCAGGGCCTGTGGGCGCTGCTCGACGACGAGTACATGGGCTTCGGCGCCATCCCCAGCAAGCGCGGCACCTTCGCCATGATGTGCCACGCCATCATCCACTGCCACAGCCTGGAAAAGGCCCTGGTACGCGGCATGCTGTTCTACGGCCTGTTCCCCGAGGCGCCGCGCGTGGCCCTGCAGCGCGAGGGCGAACGGGTGCGCCTGACCTTGGACAGCTCGGCCCTGTGGGACCCGGACCACTTCCTCACCGAGAGCCTGCTGGTGATCTGGCACCGCCTCGGCAGCTGGCTGATCGGCCAGCGCATCCGCCTCGAAGAAGCCAGCTTCGCCTACCCCGAGCCGGCCCACAGCGGCGAGTACGACCTGCTGTTCCCCTGCCCACGGCGTTTCGAGGCGGGCAGCACCAGCCTGCTGTTCCACACCCGCTACCTGGGCATGCCGCTGCTGCAGGACGAGCGCACCCTCAAGCAGTTCCTCGAACACTCGCCGGCCGACCTGCTGGCCCGCCCCGACGGCGGCGACAGCCTGACCAGCCGCATCCGCCGCCTGCTCGGCCGCGACTGCGCGCACTGGCCGGACCTGGAAAGCGTCGCCGCGCAGCTGCACATCAGCCCGCAGACCCTGCGCCGCCACCTGCGCGAGGAAGGCAGCAGCTTCCAGGAGCTCAAGGACCACCTGCGCCGCGACCTGGCCATCTACCACCTGGGCCGCGACGAACTGTCGATCAACGCCCTCGCCGAACAGCTCGGTTTCTCCGAGCCCTCGGCCTTCCACCGCGCCTTCAAGAAATGGACCGGGCTCACCCCCGGCGCCTACCGCGCCCACCAGGACGGCTAGCCGCACGCCCCAACACCCGCCGCAAGGACGCGCCTCCATGAACCTGAAGAAACTCCGCAAACGTCACCTGCTGCTCGGCCTCGCGCTGGCCTGGCTGCTGGCCCCGGAATGGCCAAAAATCCCCGTGCAGGGTGCCAGCGCCCGCGACTGGCACCCACAGAGCTTCTGGTTCGAGCCCTGGGGCCGCTCCGGCACGCACAAGGGCATCGACATCTTCGCCGCCACCGGCACTCCGCTCGTCGCCCCCAGCTACGGCCTGGTGCTGTTTCGCGGCGAAATCCAGATGGGCGGCAAGGTCATGCTGATGCTCGGCCCGAAGTGGCGCCTGCACTACTTCGCCCACCTCGACAGCTACAGCGCCCTGCCCGGCCAACCGGTGCGACCCGGCAGCCTACTCGGCACAGTCGGCAGCACCGGCAACGCCCAAGGCAAGCCACCCCATCTGCACTACTCGGTCGTCACCCTGTTGCCCTATCCCTGGCGCTGGGACGACAGCAGCCAGGGCTGGAAGAAAATCTTCTACCTGGACCCGAGCGCGATACTGGGCGCCCCCCCGATGGACAGCCGCTAGGCGAGCCAGTAGCGTCGCAGATGAAACAGATATCGGCCCTGCCCCGCAGCCTGTCTTTTTCCAATCGGCAAAGCCGTCGTGTTTGCCGTAGCAGCCACAAGGGAAAACAGGGGCTTAGCCAAGGGCAAGGAATGTTATGCGACACAAGTGGCGGAAAAAATTACGCCATTTGTGTCGTCTACTTATAGTTAGGTTACCAATGAATATCGAGCAAGAATTAGATTGGGTAAAACAATCAAAGAACATTGATTGCCTTGATCTTGAAGTGTGCTTTCAGTTGCACGATAACTTTTATATTGGCGATCCAAATAGCCATGAGCAATTCCAAGACGAGAAATATCGTGAGACTGTCAAACTACCTCCCTTTGAACGCGTTGTTCCAATGATGGCAAGAACAAGTGAAGCCATTGGACACACGAATGAACTCGCCTCTTACTACAAAAATCTCATTGAGAAATCGGTAGGTCGAAACAAGCCATTCAACGAGATAAGGCAGTATTTTTGGTTGCGACTTTGGCTCTGGAATACGGAAGAGGATGTACATGTTTCCTTTCCATGGTATGACAGCCTATCTGAAATGCAGCAGCTTTTTTCATGGTTAAAGGGCAACCCTGAAGAGCCATATATAGATATGGATCAGGGATGGCAAATAGAGGCCGTTCGCATTGGAGAGAATGTTCATATAAGACAATCCGATCCTGACTGCGATGAAGAATATGCAAACGTATCTGTCCCGTTTGAGGTATTTTTTAATAAAGCAAACGAAGTAGAGAATAGAGCACAGCAAATAATCACTAATCTATCAAAAGAGCTTGGTGTTGATGTATGGTCAAAATATCTCCAAGATGCCAGATTTGGTACCGAGAAATGGCAACCTAACAAAAAAATCAACCGGACAAAAAAAGCCGATGGCTTTTTTAGCCGGTTATTTAAGCGTTAGAAACCATCATGGACAACTGGTACAGCACAATCGAATACCAAATCCATATCACCGAAAAACTAGAGGCGCTTGGAGAAACAAAGTACAACCGCGAGGCTTATGAGTTCGCGCTTGAGGCATACCAGTGTGCACCTGAATATCATGAAAACATTCCCGCGCCGCCTGCTAATCTTGGGCTCACCTACCATGTAAGCGCCTTCAATTTTGCACACTGCTATGTCCTTCACGCCAAGGAAGTATTTGAAGCTCCCAAAGAAACACTGAGCTCTTGGGGCATATCTTCATCAATGGATATTGGTGAAATTGTTTATGGCTTAGTCCGCATTGGCTTGCTGGACCAAGGCCCCGAAGACAAAAAAGAGCAGTTTGAAGGCTTATTTTTAATCAACGATGTGCTGTGATGCCTTCTAACTACCGGTTCAAGCCGCTCGCTTCGCTCACTCGGGACCGGCTAAAGCCGGCCCCTTAACCAAACGTTAGGCACTCCGATGACAGTACCAGCAGCCCGTGAGAATCTAATCGAGGCGCTTTTGCGAGCAGACGAATTGTCTCGTAATGCACGAGCGGAGCGAATTGAGTGGCTAGCTCAACATATTTCAAATACTGGAGCGATAACAGGTGAGATCACCGTCCTCCACATGATGGAAGAAGCAAGACTTTGCTTTATTTCCGGCCATTTCATTGGCGCATTACTTCTTGCCACTTCTTTCATAGAACAAACCCTTAGCGAAGAGCTTGAAAGTTTCGCATCAGCACAAGAACGACGGACTTTAGAGCTAATGATCAAGTCCGCACGCAATCATCTGCCACTGCCAAGTGATCTGTTGGATCGCACTGACCACCTCAGGGAACTACGTAATCCTTTTACGCACCGCAAGGCCCATGACCACCCTCATTCATTTGGTGCAAGGTTCTTAGCAGGCAAGGCACACCCCGTCTCAATTCTTGAGGAGGATGCAAAGCTGGCTATGGCAGTTATGTATGAGTGGTTTCAACGCACGCTGCGGAGCGCCTAACAACTGGTTCAAGTCGCTCGCTTCGCTCACTCGGGACCGGCTAAAGCCGGCCCCTTAACCAAACGTCAGGGAAAACATTAAATTGCACCGCGCAGCTTCAATCCTACTCCTCGCATTACCTCTCTGCGCCATCTCAGCCGAAAAGCGCTGTGGCTGGCTAGAAAATCCCACACCAGCAAACCTATGGCTAATTGATAGCGACTCTGAGTGGACGATATCAACACAAGGTCGAGGTTTTATAGACGAAGCCTCAATGGACAAAATCCCAACAATTGACCAAAAGGAATTTGTCCGTACAAATGGAAATTACGGCTTCTCATGCGTCTGTCTTAACGTCAAAACCAACAAAAAACGCTCAGAAATATTAGAAATTTACGGCGGGGAGCAACTGCTATTAAAGCAATGCTTAGAGGACTCGAAAATTAACAAAAAAACACCTCTGCGCTGAAGTTCCCTAACAAATGATTCAAGTCGTTCGCTTTGCTCACTCGGGACCGGCTAAAGCCGGCCCCTTAACCAAACGTTAGACGCAAGAGCAATATCGTTTTCCAGCATCGAACCAAGGAATAAACCCCTCGACTCGTCGCGGCACGCGCTCCCCACCTTCGCCTCTGCCAACGCCTAATCTCCATCGAGAGCCACCGCCCCGGAGTCGCCCATGTCACCCTCACTGCTCGCGCTGCTCGGCTTCATCACCTGGACCCTGCTGCTCCTGCTGCTGATGGAGGCCATCCGTTCCCAACTGGTGCTGAGCGGCAAGGTCGCCGCCAACGGCTTCAATCCCGAGAACTCCAACCTGTCGCCCTTCATGCAGCGGCTCGCCCGGGCCCATGCGAACTGCCTGGAGGGGCTGCCCGTCTTCGGCGGCCTGCTGCTACTCGCGGTGGTGGCCGGCCAGGCCGTAGTCACCGACCCGCTCGCCTATGGGTTGCTGGCAGCCCGTATCGTGCAGTCCGTCATCCACCTCGCCTCCCTTTCGGCGGCGGCCGTCACCGCGCGCTTCGCGGCGTTCGGCGTGCAGCTCGGCATTGCCCTGTACTGGGCGGTCGCGCTGTTGCTGGCCTAGGGATGATCACGGCAGTGCGCATCCTGGCGACCCTGCTCGGCTATCTCCTGGCCCTGGTGCTGGTGGCGGCGCTCGCCCTGTTCGGCGTACTGGTGCTGGCCGGGCCGCACGCCGGTATTTTGCCCGGCTGGCTCGAGCCCGCGGTTCTGGTGCTGGGCTGGCTGGCAGTGCTGCTCTTGCCGCTGTGGCTTGCCCGATGGATCTGGCGCGGCCTGGGTGGAACCAGGCGCGGCAGGACTCCACGATAAGCGTGGTACGCCAGAGGGACAGATGATGAAGGCTCGCCTTTCCGTGATTACGCTGGGCGTTGATGACCTGGAGCGCTCGCTGCGGTTCTACCGGGACGGACTAGGGCTGCTGACGGACGGCATCGTCGGCCAGGAGTTCGAGCATGGCGCGGTGGCCTTCTTCGCGCTGCAGTCCGGCCTGCGCCTGGCCCTGTGGCCGCGCCGGAGCCTGGCCCGGGACTGCGGGCTGCCGCTCGGCCCCGGCAGCCCGACGAATTTCTCGCTGGGGCACAACCTGGCCAGCCGCGCCGCGGTGGATGCCCTGATGGCACGGGCGCAGGCGGCCGGGGCACGCATCGTCAAACCCGCACAGGACACCTTCTGGGGTGGCTACGCCGGGTACTTCCAGGACCCGGACGGGCATCTCTGGGAGCTGGTGTGGAACCCGCAGTGGCTCCCCCAGGACGACTGAGCGCCCCGGTGGCGCACGAAGCTGCCTTACGCTCTCACGCCCTCTCTGCTGAGCGGTAGAGGGGTCGCCGCCACTAGTGCGGCGCCCTGGTAGTGCGCAGGTAGGGCAGCTTGATGTCGATCTCGCCGTACTGCTCGCGGGCCTGCTGGTCGTTGAGGGCGAGCGCGACTATCACGTCCTGGCCTACCGCCCAGTTGGCCGGGGTGGCCAGCGGCACGTTGTAGGTCAGCTGCAGGGCGTCGAGGGCGCGCAGCACTTCGGCGAAGTTGCGGCCGACCGACATCGGGTAGGTCATGGACAGCTTGAGCTTCTTGTCCGGCCCGATGATGAACACAGAACGCACCGTGGCGGTGTCCGCGGCGGTGCGCCCATCCGGCAGGTAGGCCTCGGCCGGCAGCATGTCGAAGGCCTTGGACACCGCCAGGCCCTCGTCGGCGATGATCGGGAAGTGCGCCGGGGCGCCACAGAAGGACTCGATGTCACCCTTCCACTGGCGGTGGGCCTCGGCGCCATCCACCGAAACGCCGATGACCTTGGTGTTGCGCTTGCGCCACTCCTCCGCCAGCTGGGCGACCACGCCGAACTCGGTGGTGCAGACCGGGGTGAAATCCTTGGGATGGGAGAACAGGATGGCCCAGCCCGAGCCTATCCACTCATGGAAACGGATCGGGCCCTGGTCGGTTTCGGCGGCAAAGTCGGGCACGGGATCGTTGATGCGCAAGGTCATGCTGGCGGTCTCCCTGGTGCGGATGCTGACGGAGCGCCGCCTTGCGGCGGCCACGCCCCAGGCAGTATAGGCCCGGCCGGCGGGCCACCACTCAGCCCGGCAGGTGCATCCTGAAGCAGGCACCGCCCAGGCTGGAGTCTTCCAGCTGCAGCTGGCCGTCGTAACTGTCGAGGATGTCCACCACCACGGCGGTGCCGATGCCCTGCCCCGGGTGCTGGCTGTCCAGGCGTTCGCCGCGCTGGAGGATGCGCGCGCGCTGGTCGGCGGGGATGCCGGGGCCGTCGTCCTCGACCACCAGCTCGCAGCCCTCGGCGCCGATCCGCGCGCTGACGCGGATCTGCCCCAGGCACAGGCGGTAGGCGTTCTCCAGCAGGTTGCCGAGCAGCTCGAACAGCGCGCCGCGCTCCATCGGTACGCACAGCTCGGCGGGGAAATCGCGTTGCAGCTGCACGCGCTTGTCGCGGTAGACCTTGTCCAGCGCGCCGCACAGGGTATCGAGCACCTGCGCGAGCGGCTCGCGGTGGCGCACCAGGCCGCTCTTGCGCAGGCTGGCGCGCTGCAGCTGGTAGTCCACCTGCTGGCTCATGCGTTCCACCTGGCTCTGCAGCACCTGCGCCGGCTCGCGCTCGCGCAGCCCTTCGGCCACGCCCTGCAACACCGCCAACGGGGTCTTCAGGCTGTGCGCCAGGTCGCCGAGCGAGTCGCGGTAGCGTTCGCGCTGGCGCCGCTCGCCGTCGAGCAGGCGGTTCAGCGAGTCGGTCAGGCGTAGCAGCTCGCTGGGATGCTCGCGGCTCAGGTGGTCACGGTTGCCGCCTTCCACTTCGTCCAGCTCGCGGCTCAGGCCACGCAGGGTGCCGAAGCCCCAGGTCAGGCCCAGCCAGAGCAGGCCGAGCAGCACCAGCAACGCGCCGCCCAGCCACAGGCGCAGCTGGCGGCCGAGGCTGTCGAGCATGGCCTGGTATTCGCTGGCCGGCTGCATGGTGACGATGCTGTAGGCGGCGGCCTGACCGCGCAGCAGGTCCACCTCCAGGTCGTAGACGAAGAACTCCTCGCCGCGCGCGTCGCGCAGGCGCAGGAAGTCATGGCCGTCGCCGTCGTAGCTCGGGCGGTAGTCGATCTGCTCGTCGGCGGTGGACGGCGAGCGCCAGACTTCGCGGCCGTCGCGGTCGTAGATGAAGCCGAGCAGGCGCGATTCGAGCTGGTTGAACTCCTCGTCCGGTAGGCGCGCGGGCATGCTCAGGCGCGTACCCTCGATGCGCGCGGCGGAAATCAGGGTGGCGGCGTCGGCCGCCAGGCGCTGCTCGATGACGTTCTCCAGGGCGTTGCGGAACGCGCCCTGCACCAGCGGCAGCAGGGCCGCCATGAACAGCACCGCCAGGGCGGCGGCACCGAGCATCAGGCGCACACGCAGCGAGCGGATCATCGGCAACGCTCGGTGAACAGGTAGCCCTGGCCGCGCACCGTGTCGATCGGCTTGAACGCGCAGGCACCCTCGATCTTGCGGCGCAGGCGCCCGACCAGCACCTCGATGACGTTCGGGTCGCGCTCGTCGTCGCCCTCGTACAGCTGCTCCATCAGGCGGTCCTTGGACACCACCTGCTGCGGGTGCAGCATCAGGTATTCGAGGATGCGGTACTCGAAGGCGGTGAGCGCCAGCGGCTGCTCATCGACCAGCGCCTGCTTGCGGTTGAGGTCGAGCCTGAGCGGGCCGGCCTCGACGCTGGACTGCACCAGGCCGACCGAACGGCGCAGCAGCGCGTGCAGGCGCGCCTCCAGCTCCTCGAACTGGAACGGCTTGACCAGGTAGTCGTCGGCACCGGCGGCCAGGCCCTCGACCTTGTCCTGCCAGTTGCCGCGGGCGGTGAGGATCAGGATCGGCAGGCTGCGGCCCTGGCCACGCAGCTGGCGGATCAGGTCCAGCCCGCCCATGCCGGGCAGGCCGAGGTCGACGATGGCGATGTCGTGGTTGAATTCCTGGGCGCGGTACAGCGCCTCCTCGGCATCGGCGACGGCATCGACCACGAACGCACGCTCACCCAGGCGGGTGTGCAGGTGGTGGCGCAGCAGCGCCTCGTCCTCGACCACAAGAATCTTCATGCTGGCTCTCCCTCACGACAGGCCGGGCTGTGCGCCCGGCCTTCTCCCTGGTAGGTCAGAACTTGTAGCTGGCGCCGAGGAATACCTGGCTGCTGCTGTGCAGGTCCAGCGAGCCGACCTTGCCGCCGCCGTGCGGGGCCATCTCGGTGCTGGCATTGGTGCGCAGGTAACGGTAGCCGGCCTCGATCGAAGTGTTCTGGTTCAGCTCCTGCAGGATACCCGCCTGCAGGCCGGCCGCGTAGCCGATGTCGCTGTCGCGCTTGAAGCCGCGGCTTTCCTGCTCCAGTTTGACCAGACCGAGGGTGGCGCCGCCGTAGAGCTTGGTGCCGTTGTCGCCCAGCGGCACGAAGGCGTCGTAGCTGCCCAGCAGGTTCTGCTGGCGGTGCTTGTAGCCCTGGTCCTTGTCCGAGAGATTCTCGTAGGTCAGGTAGTAGCGGCCGTCCTGGTCCATCTGGCCGGCGCGCACGCCCCAGGTGCCGCTGCCGTCGATCACCTTGTCCAGCTTGGGGTTGTCCAGATTCTGGTTGAGCGCATGGGACTTCTGGATGTTGTTGTCGGTCTGGCCCCAGGTCAGGCCGACGAAGCTGTCGGCGGCATTGGCGCCGACGGCGGCGCAGGTCAGGGTGGTGGCCAGGGCGAGTTTGCTCAGGGTGTTTTTCATGATGTTTTCTCCGCGTTGGGACAGTGGCTGAACTCGGGAACCATGTTGCCGGCGCGGCCCTGAACCGCTCCTGAACCCTTGCTGAACCAATGCTGAACGAAAACGCGACGGCCGCCGCGCAATCGCATAGCCTTGTCGCGCCCTCGCCCACGGATGCCTTCGCCATGTTCAAACGCAGCTTCCATTCCCTCGCCACCACCTGGCTGGCCGGCCTGCTCGCCCTGCTGCCGCTGGCGCTGTCGCTGGCCCTGCTGGGCTGGCTGGTGAGCCTGCTGAACCAGCTGATCGGCCCGACCAGCTTCATCGGCAAGCTGTTCGCCGGGCTCGGCCAGCCTTTCGTCAGCAGCCCGGAGCTGGCCTGGCTGCTCGGCACCCTGGCCCTGGTGGTGGCGCTCTACCCGCTCGGCCTGGCCGTGCAGCTGGGCCTCAAGGGCCCGCTGCGCCGCCTGTTCGACCGCACCCTGCGGCGCATCCCACTGCTCGGCAACCTGTACGGCCTGGCCGATCGTTTCGTCGGCCTGCTCGACCAGAAGGACAACGCCGACCTGGCCGCCATGCGCCCGGTCTGGTGCTTCTTCGGCGGTGACGGCACCGCCGTGCTGGCGCTGCTGCCCAATCCCGAGCCGATCGAGATCGACGGCCGCGCCTACCACGCCATCCTGGTGCCCACCGCGCCGGTGCCGGTGGGCGGCGGCCTGCTCTACGTGCCGGTGGAATGGGTCAAGCCGGCGGAAATGGGCATGGACAGGTTCACCAGCATCTACGTGTCGATGGGCATCACACCACCCGGTTCACAGGCGGCGGGAGCGCCACAGCGCCAGGAGAAATAACCCGGCCAGGGCGGCGAGCAGCGCCAGCCAGCCGCCCCGCTGCCAGACCCAGCCCGCGGCATAGCCGACCAGGCTGGAGCCCAGGTAGTAGGCGCACAGGTACAACGACGAGGCCTGCGCCCGCGCCCCTCGGGCACGCTGGCCGACCTGGCCGCTGGCCACCGCATGGGCGGCGAAGAAGCCCAGGGTGAACAGCGCCAGGCCCAGCACCACCGCCCACAGCCAGGGCGCGGCGCACAGGGCGACGCCCAGCAGCATGATGCCGATGCCACCCTGCAGCACCTGCCGCGCCCCATGCCGCGCCACCAGGCGCCCGGCCCAGCCGGCGCTGAGGATGCCGCCCAGGTAGACCACGAACAGCAGGCCGATCAGCGTCGCCGACAGCGAGAACGGCGGCGCCGCCAGGCGGAAGCCGACATAGTTGAACAGGGCGACGAAGCCGCCCATCAGCAGGAAGGCCTGGAGGAACAGCTCGCGCAGCGGCGGGTGGCCCAGGTGCCCGGCGAAGTTGCCGAGCAGCCCGCGCAGCGACAGCGGCTGGGCGTGGAAATGCCGCGACGGCGGCAACAGCCAGAGGAACAGCAGCAGCGCCAGCACACCCAGCCCGGCGATACCGCCGAGTGCCAGTGGCCAGCCGCCGAGGTCGGCCAGCAACCCCGCCAGCAGACGCCCGAGCATGCCGCCAAGCGCGGTGCCGCCGATATACAGGCCCATGGCCGCCGGCAGCGCCTCGGGGTCGAACTCCTCGCCGACATAGGCCATGGCCAGGGCCGGCAGGCCGCTCAGGGCCAGGCCGAGCAATGCGCGCAGGAGCAGCAGCAGGTGCCAGTCGCGCACCCAGGCGCAGGCCAGGCCCAGCGCCACCGCCAGGCCCAGGGCGGCGACCATCACCGGCTTGCGCCCCCAGCTCTCGGCCAGGGCGCCGGCCAGCAGCAGGCACAGGGCCAGGCTCAGGGTGGTCAGCGAGAGGGCCAGGGCGCTGCTCGCCGCCGACACGGCGAAATGTTCGGCCAGCGATGGCAGCAGCGGCTGCACGCAGTACAGCAGGGCGAAGGTGGCGAAGCCGGCACAGAACAGCGCCAGGGTGGCACGCCGGTAGCCGGGGCTACCGCGCACCAGGTGGGAGGATGCGGACATCGTGACTCTCGAACGGACGAGCCGGAACAGGGCCTCAGGCTAGCACAGAAAGTCACGAACGATAGCTGGCTAATCTTCCACCTTGGTCTATCTTGGCCAGTCCACCTTGTCTGCAGAACGGAGACACACCATGCGCAAAGCCTTGTTCGGCCTGCTCTGCCTCGGCGCCCTGAGCGGAGCGGCCCAAGCCGAAATCCAGACCCGCGAGATCGCCTACACGGCCGCCGACGGTACCCGCCTGGTCGGCTACCACGCCTGGGACGACAGCATCGCCGGCCAGCGCCCGGGAGTGATAGTGGTGCACGAATGGTGGGGCCTCAACGACTATGCCAAGCGCCGCGCCCGCGACCTCGCCGCCCTCGGCTACAGCGCCCTGGCCGTGGACATGTACGGCGATGGCAAGAACACCAGCCACCCGGACGACGCCAAGGCCTTCATGAATGCCGCCCTGGCCGACCCCGCCACGCCCAAGGCGCGTTTCCAGGCCGGCCTCGACCTGCTCAAGGCACAGCCGCAGACCGATGCCGCCAGGTTGGCCGCGATCGGTTACTGCTTCGGCGGCAAGGTGGTGCTGGACATGGCTCGCCAGGGCCTGCCGCTGGCCGCGGTGGTGAGCTTCCACGGCGCCCTGGTCACCGCCACCCCGGCGACGCCGGGCAGCGTCAAGGCCAAGGTGCTGGTGGAGCATGGCGCCGCCGACAGCTTCATCACCCCCGAGCAGATCGCCGCGTTCAAGGCCGAGATGGACCAGGCCGGCGCCGACTACCGCTTCGTCGAACTGCCCGGCGCCAAGCACGGCTTCAGCAACCCCGGCGCCGACGCGCACCAGGGCCACGGCCTCGACCTGGGCTACCAGAAGGAAGCCGACGAGCGCTCCTGGGCCGACATGCAGGCGCTGTTCAAGGAAGTCTTCTGAGCCGCCCGCGGTACCGGGCAAAAAAAACGGGAGTCCGACTGGGCTCCCGTACTCGATCAGTAGAGTAAAACCACGGCGGCGCGACGCCAGCCGGGGCTACAACCTCACCAGCGTTCACTTGGAACGCATGTCCCATTCTTACCAGAACCAAGCGTTTGCTCTGTAGCACTTCGTTGTTGCCGTGCAACGAAATGTAAACGGCTGGCCCGTCCCGCCCGGCCACGGCAGAATGCCGCCATGACGCTGCCCGCCTTCTGCCAACTGCTGCCCGCCCTGCCCGAGCTGCTGCCTGCCAGCCGCCTGGTGTGGGCGCAGTTCGATCCGACACGGCTGCAGGCCGATGACTTCGTGCGCCAGGGCATAGCGCCGGTGCGCGGCGTGGCCAAGCGCCAGGGCGAGTACCTGGCCGGCCGCCTGTGTGCGCGCGAGGCCCTGCGCCAGCTGTGCGGCCAGCCGCTGGTACCGGAGCGCGACGAAGAGGGCGTGCCGGTCTGGCCCGCCGGCACGGTCGGCTCGATCACCCACGGGGGCGGCAAGGCGGCCGCCCTGGTGGCCAGAGAGCTGGACTGGCGCGGCCTGGGCATCGACCTGGAGAAGCCCCTGAGCGTCGAGCGCGCCAGCCGCCTGGCCGGGGAAATCCTCACGCCCGGCGAACTGCAGCGGGCCTCACAGCTGCCGCCCGAGGCCTTCGCCGCCCGGGTGACGCTGACCTTCTCGCTCAAGGAGAGCCTGTTCAAGGCGCTCTACCCGCTGGTGCTGCAGCGCTTCTACTTCCAGGATGCCGAGCTGCTGGAGGGCGCCGACGGGCACGCGCGCCTGCGCCTGCTGCTCGACCTGCACCACGACTGGCCGGCCGGCAGCGAACTGGAGGGGCGCTTCGTGGAAGCGGACGGCCACCTGCTGAGCCTGGTGGCCGTCGCCCAGGTGCAGATCAGCTCCAGGCGCTGACGAAATCGGCCGGCTGCAGGGCCGGCGGCGTGCGCCGCTCGCCCTCGAAGCTGCCGAGGTAGAGGAAGCCGACGATCCTCTCGCTGGCGCTGAGGCCGAGGCCATCGCGCACCCTGGGGTTGTGGGTCAGTTCGCCGGTGCGCCAGATGGCGCCGAAACCCAGCGCCTGGGCGGCGAGCAACAGGCCATGGGCGGCACAGCCGGCGGACAGCACCTGCTCCTCCTGCGGCACCTTGGGGTGCTCACCGAGGCGGGCGATCGCCACCACCAGCAGCGGCGCGCGCAGCGGCATGGCTCGCGCCTTGTCCAGCGCCTCCGGCTTGGCTTCAGGGTTACCCGCCAGCAGCGCCTGGGCGAACAGCTCGCCCAGGCGGGTGCGGGCCTCACCCTCGACGGTGAGGAAACGCCAGGGCCGCAGCTGGCCGTGGTCCGGCGCACGCAGGGCGGCACGGAACATCAGCTCGCGCTGAGCGGCATCGGGCGCCGGCTCCAGCAGGCGACCCACGGAAACGCGGTTGAGCAACAGATCGAGGGCTTGCATGGGCGACTCCTGAACGGACAGGCCGGCATTCTAGCCGATTACGCGACCTGCTCCGGCATCAACGGCGGCTCCAGCGGCGGCAGGCCGTAGGCGGCGCGGGCGGCGTCGCAGCGCGGGTTGTGCTGGCCGTCAGCCCAGCTGGCGGTGAACTCGCGGCAGGGGCTGGAGCGCTGCTCGTAGAGCGTGCAGCGGGTGGCGCCGCCGACTTCGCCGAGCAGGCCGACACAACGCGTCGGCTTGGCGGTGGTGCCGAGCATGGCGACATGGTGGGGGCCGATCTGCTCGACCAGCTGGTCGGGCACGCTGCCACCGGCAGACTGGCACTCGCCCCAGAAGAAGGACACGCGGAAGTGCGCGCAGCAGGCGCCGCACGCGATGCAAGGATTGGCTTCGGACATGGCTGGATGGTTTTCGAAAACCGGTGAGGGGCCGGCACCCGAGGGCCTATTCTATGAATCGGCGCGAAGCTGTGAAGCCCCCGGCGACGGATTTACAGCCCGGTCGGCCAGAGTAGAATGGCGCCCTCGCCTGCAGCCCGAGCCCCTTTCATGGCCCTGCCGACCCTGCGCACCATCGGCTTCATCATCGGTATCTTTCTCATCACCCTGGCGGTCAGCATGGTCATCCCCATGCTCACCCTGCTGGCCTTCGAGCGCACCGACGACCTCAACGCCTTCCTCTGGTCCAGCCTGATCACCTTCGTCGCCGGCCTGGCCATGGTCCTGCCGGGCAAGCCCAAGCACGTGCAGCTGCGCCCGCGCGACATGTACCTGCTGACCACCGCCAGCTGGGTGGTGGTGTGCTGCTTCGCCGCCCTGCCGATGGTGATCATCGCCCACATCAGCTACACCGATGCCTTCTTCGAGACCATGTCCGGCGTCACCACCACCGGCTCCACCGTGCTGGTCGGGCTGGACCACATGTCGCCGGGCATCCTGATCTGGCGCTCGATGCTGCACTGGCTGGGCGGCATCGGCTTCATCGGCATGGCAGTGGCCATCCTGCCGCTGCTGCGAGTCGGTGGCATGCGCCTGTTCCAAACCGAGTCGTCGGACTGGGGCGACAAGGTGATGCCGCGCTCGCACATGGCCGCCAAGTACATCCTGCTGATCTACCTGGTTCTTACCGGGCTGGGCTTCCTGGGCTTCTGGGCCGCCGGCATGACGCCCTTCGACGCGATCAACCACTCGATGGCGTCGATCTCCACCGGCGGCTTCTCCACCTCTGACTCGTCGCTGGCCAACTGGCAGCAGCCGGCGGTGCACTGGGTCGCGGTGCTGTTCATGATTCTCGGTGGCCTGCCCTTCATGCTCTATGTCGCCGCCCTGCGCGGCAACCGCCGGGCACTGTTCAAGGATCATCAGGTACGTGGCTTCATCGGCTTCCTGGTATTGACCTGGCTGGTGTTCGGTACCTGGCTGTGGCTGCACTCGGAGCACAGCTGGCTGGACGCCTTCCGCATCGTCGCGGTCAACGTCACCTCGGTGGTCACCACCACCGGCTTCGCCCTGGGCGACTACACCACCTGGGGCAGCTTCGCGGTACTGCTGTTCTTCTACCTGACCTTCGTCGGCGGCTGTTCCGGCTCCACCTCCGGCGGCCTGAAGATCTTCCGCTTCCAGGTCGCCTACGTGCTGCTCAAGGCCAACCTGATGCAGCTGGTGCACCCGCGCGCGGTGATCAAGCAGCAGTACAACAACCACAACCTGGACGAGGAGATCGTCCGCTCGCTGATCACTTTCTCCTTCTTCTTCACCATCACCATCGGCGTGCTGGCCCTGGCCCTGACCCTGGTCGGGCTGGACTGGGTCACCGCGCTGACCGGCGCCGCCACCGCGGTGTGCAACGTCGGCCCGGGCCTCGGCCCGATCATCGGCCCGGCCGGCAACTTCGCCAGCCTGCCGGACTCCGCCAAGTGGCTGCTGACCCTCGGCATGCTGCTCGGCCGCCTGGAAATCCTCACCGTGCTGGTGCTGGTCACCCGCAGCTTCTGGAAGCACTGAGCCGATGTCCCTGTCCAGCCTGCGCATCCTCGCCTTCGTCAACGGCATCTTCCTGATCACCCTGGCGCTGAGCATGCTGGTGCCGGTGGCCACCCTGCTGGTCTTCGAGCAGCCCAAGGGCATCAACGCCTTCCTCTGGTCCAGCCTGATCACCGCGGTGGCCGGCGTGGCCATGGTCGCCCAGGGGCGCCCGCAGCAGACCCAGCTGCGCCCGCGCGACATGTACATGCTGACGGTTTCGAGCTGGATCATGGTGTCGATCTTCGCCGCCCTGCCGTTCCTCTTCGCCGAGCGTGCCAGCGTCACCGACGCCTACTTCGAGAGCATGTCCGGCATCACCGCCACCGGCGCCACCGTGTTCAGCGGCCTGGACAGCATGTCGCCGGGCACCCTGATCTGGCGCTCGCTGCTGCACTGGCTCGGTGGCATCGGCTTCATCGCCATGGCCGTGGCCATCCTGCCGATGCTGCGCATCGGCGGCATGCGCCTGTTCCAGACCGAGTCCTCGGACCGCTCGGACAAGGTCATGCCACGCTCGCACATGGTCGCCAAGTACATGGTGCTGGCCTATGTCGGCCTCAGCAGCCTGGCCGTGCTGGCCTTCTGGCTGGCCGGCATGAACCTGTTCGACGCCATCAACCACGCCATGTCGGCCATCGCCACCGGCGGCTTCTCCACCTCCGACGCTTCCCTCGGCCACTGGGACCAGCCGGCGGTGCACTGGGTCGCGGTGCTGGTGATGATCCTCGGCAGCCTGCCCTTCGTGCTCTACGTCGCCACCCTGCGCGGCAACTACAAGGCCCTGCTGCGCGACCAGCAGGTGCGCGGTTTCTTCATGCTGCTGCTGGCCAGCTGGCTGATGCTGGCCTGCTGGAAGTGGAGCACCAGCGAACTGCACTGGCTGGATACGCTGCGCCTGGTGGCGGTGAACATCACCTCGGTGATGACCACCACCGGCTTCGCCGTCGGCGACTACCACCTGTGGGGTCCCTTCGCCAGCATGATGTTCTTCTACCTGGGCTTCGTCGGCGGCTGCTCCGGCTCCACCGCCGGCGGCCTGAAGATCTTCCGCTTCCAGGTCGCCTACATCCTGCTCAAGGCCAACCTGCGCCAGCTGATCCACCCGCGCGCGGTGATCAAGCAGCAGTACAACCGCCACCGCCTGGACGAGGACATCGTCCGCTCGATCCTCGCCTTCGCCTTCTTCTACACCATCACCATCGCCAGCCTGGCGCTGGCGGTGGCCATGTGCGGGGTGGACTGGATCACCGCCCTGACCGGCGCGGCGGCCATGGTCTCCGGCGTCGGCCCGGGCATGGGCGAGGTGGTCGGCCCGGCGGGCAACTACGCCAGCCTGCCGGACCTGGCCAAGTGGCTGCTGACCATCGGCATGCTGCTGGGGCGCCTGGAGATCCTCACCGTACTGGTCCTGCTGTTCCCCGCCTTCTGGCGCCACTGATGCGCCGAGCCTGGCCAAGGCGCGCTCGCGACGGGCGAAGCGAATTTTTCGTCAGATCGAAAATGCGTGTGAGCATGCAGCCATGCAGCCATGCAGCCATGCAGCCCGGATGCAATCCGGGGAGGCCGCTGTCCCGGATTGCATCCGGGCTACAGCCACACTCACAACCGCGCGCGATACTCGCCCGGAGTCGCATCGAACCAGCGGCGGAAGGCACGGAAGAAATTGCTGGGGTCGGCGAAGCCGAGCAGGTAGGCGACTTCCAGCAGGGTCAGGTTGGGTTGCGCCAGGTACTGCTCGGCCAGCTCGCGACGGGTGTCGTCGAGCAGCTGCTGGTAGCTGGTGCCCTCCTCCTGCAGGCGACGCTGCAGGGTGCGCTCGGACAGCAGCAGGGCCTGGGCCACCGCCTCGCGCTTGGGCTCGCCCTGCGGCAGCAGGCGGCACAGCACCTGGCGCGCCTGATGGGTCACCCGGCTGCCGGAGAAGCGCGCCAGGTACTCGCCGGCGAAGCGGTCGTGCAGCTGCGCCAGCGCCTCGTTGGCGGTGGGCAGCGGGGTCTCCAGGTCGGCCCGCGCGTAGAGCAGCGAATAGTGCTCGGCATTGAAGCGCAGCGGCGCCTGGAACACCTGGCGAAAGGGTTCGAGATCGGCCGGCGGCGGGCTCTGGAAGCTCACCTGCAGGGGCGTGATCGGCTTGCCGGTGAGCCAGCGGCAGAACGCCAGCGAGTAGGCCAGCGAGGCCTCGGCGCTCTGCCGCGCCGGCGGCAGGCGGTCGCCATGAATCGCCAGCACCAGCTCGTAGCCGTCCGGCAGCGGGCGCAGGCTGAGGTCCGAGCCCTCGGCGATGATGCGCTGGTAGCGCACCAGGCGGGTGAAGCCCTCCAGCAGGTTGCGACTGGACATCAGCGCATAGCCGACCACATGGAAGGACGAGGGGCGCACCACCTTGGCCATGTTCAGGCCGATGGCCGGATTGCCCGACGCCTCCACCGCCAGGTGCCAGAGGCGGGTCATGGCATCCTGCGGGAAGCGCGCATCGGCATCGGCGAGCGCCGCATAGTCGAGGCCGAGACGGGCAAACAGGCTGCGGCAATCGACACCGCCCAGCTCCAGGGCCGCGACGATGCCGGATGCCCAGCTGGATGAAGTGGTACGTTCGCTCATCGATTGTTCTTATGGGTTGGTCGGCACGAAATGGCGCCACGAGGATACTAAACTGGCACTGTATGTCACTGGCCGCAGGAGACAGCTCGCCTACACTGCGGCCAACAATGACAGGAGGTACGCCATGAGCGCCGAAACCACCGAACGTTTCCACAGCTTCGCCGAGTTCTATCCCTACTACCTGCAGGAGCACAGCAACGACGTGTGCCGCCGCCTGCACTACGTCGGCAGCCTGCTGGTGCTGTCGATCCTCGGCTATGCCCTGGCCACCCAGCAGTGGCTGTGGCTGCTGGCACTGCCCTTCGCCGGCTATGGCTTCGCCTGGGTCGGCCACTTCGTCTTCGAGAAGAACAAGCCGGCCACCTTCAAGTATCCGCTGTACAGCTTCATGGGCGACTGGGTGATGCTCAAGGATGCCTTCACCGGGCGCATCCGCTTCTGAGGCCCGCCACGCCCCGGCGGCGCACGCCGCCCGGGGCCGCCTTCCGGCAGGCTGCGCTGGCCCCGCGCGCCGCGCGCCGTTATGATCCCGCCTGGCCTGGCTCTTGCAGAGTCCAACAGACGCCCACCAGAGGCGTCAGAAATCCAGCAGGGATAGTCCGTACTTGATGAAATCCAACGTCCAGGAAACACCCAGGGCGCAGCCTGCTCCGTTGCTTCGCGAATACTACTCGCGGGTGCTGGCGTACATCGCCCCTGCCGCGGCCATTGCTGCCGGCACCTACACCAACCATTTCGGCTACGCCATCCTGTGGATGGTGCCCTATGCCCTGCTCTACCCGCACCTGGCCCACCACCTGGGCAACCGCTTTCGCCAAGACCACCCGCAGCAGACCCGCCTGACCCTGCTGTTCCTCGACGCCCTGCACGCCGGCGCCGCCGCCGTGCTGATGGGCTTCTCGACGGTGCCGGCGCTGATGTTCCTGCTGACCCTGTGCTTCAGCTCGCTGATCGCCGGAGGTCTGCGCCAGATGGGCCTGGCCGTGCTGGTGGCGGCCGGCAGCATGGCACTCAACACGGCGCTGATCCGCCCCGAGCTGAATACCGCCACGCCGACCCTGGTGGCGGTGGTCAGCATCCTGCTGAGTACCCTGTACATCTGCATCGCCGCCTTCTTCGTGCACGAGCAGGGCATGCGCCTGACCCAGGCGCGCAGCGAGATCAAGCGCGAGCAGGAAAAGGCCGCACGCCTGGCGCGCAACCTGGCCAAGTACCTGTCGCCGCAGGTCTGGGAAATGATCTTCAGCGGCAAGAAGCACGTGCGCCTGGAGACCCAGCGCAAGAAGCTCACCGTGTTCTTCTCCGACATCAAGGGCTTCACCGAGCTGTCCGAGGAGCTGGAGGCCGAGCAGCTCACCGACCTGCTCAACAACTACCTCAACGAGATGTCGAAGATCGCCCTCCGGTACGGCGGCACCATCGACAAGTTCGTCGGCGACAGCGTGCTGGTGTTCTTCGGCGACCCGAGCAGCCAGGGCGCCAAGAAGGACGCGCTGAACGCGGTGTCCATGGCCATCGCCATGCGCAAGCACATGAAGGTGCTGCGCCAGCAGTGGCGCGCCCAGGGCATCACCAAGCCGCTGGAGATCCGCATGGGCCTCAACACCGGCTACTGCACGGTGGGCAACTTCGGCGCCGACACGCGCATGGACTACACCATCATCGGCCGCGAAGTGAACCTGGCCAGCCGCCTGGAAAGCTCCTCCGAGGCCGGCGAGATCCTCATCTCCCACGAGACCTACTCGCTGATCAAGGACGTGATCATGTGCCGCGACAAGGGCCAGATCGCGGTCAAGGGCTTCAGCCGGCCGGTGCAGATCTACCAGGTGGTGGACTTCCGCCGTGACCTGGGTGCCCGCTCCAGCTACGTCGAACACGAGCTGCCCGGCTTCTCCATGTACCTGGATACCAACGGCATCCAGAACTACGACAAGGAGAAGGTCATCCAGGCCCTCAACCAGGCCGCCGAGAAGCTGCGCGACAAGGTCATCCTGTAACGACAAAGCCGCCCGAGGGCGGCTTTTTCATGCCCCGCATCCAGGCTCAGGCGCGCGCCGGCTGCCAGTCGTCCTCGGCCAGCGGCTCGCCATCCAGCAGCGGCTGGCTGGCCAGGAACTCCAGGGCCGAGGCACGCCAGGACGAGCGCGCGGCCTGTTCGGCGCAGCGCCGTCGATCCAGCGCCAGCGCGGCCAGGCAGGCCTGGCCCAGGTCCTCGTCCATCACCCCGCTCACCCCCGCCTCCAGCACATCCAGCGGCCCGGCCACCGGGAAGGCCGCCACCGGCGTGCCGCAGGCCAGGGCCTCGAGCATCACCAGGCCGTAGGTGTCGGTGCGCGACGGGAATACCAGCACGCTGGCGGCGGCGAACTGCGCGGCCAGCGCCTCGCCCTGCAGGTAACCGAGGAAGTTGGCCTGTGGATAGTCGCGCTGCAGCTCGTCGCGCTCGGGGCCATCGCCGACCAGGCGCTTCTCGCCGGGCAACTGCAGGTCGAGAAAGGCGCGCAGGTTCTTCTCCGCCGCCAGCCGGCCGACGTAGAGGAACACCGGCGCGCCGGCGCCCTGTGGGCGCGGCTGGAACAGCGCGCTGTCCACCCCCTTGCGCCACAGCGCCAGGCGCTGCAGGCCCTGCCCGGCGAACTCCTGGCGCAGGCGCTCGGTGCTGACCAGCACGGCCTGGCTCGGCCGGTGGAAGCGGCGCAGGTAGGCATAGCCCCAGGCGAGCGGAATCCACGGCCAACGGGTGTGTACATATTCGGGAAAGCGCGTGTGGATGGCACTGGAGAAGGCCAGCCCGCGCCGCCTCAGCCAGCGCCGCGCGGCCCAGCCCAGCGGGCCCTCGGTGGCCAGGTGCACGCAGTCCGGACGGAAGTCGCGGATCGCCGCGCCGACCCGCCACAGGTCCCAGGCCAGGGGAATCTCCGGGTAGCTGGGACACGGCAGGTGCCTGAAGTCCTGCGGCGACAGCAGCTTGACCAGGTGCCCGAGAGCACGCAGCTCGCCGACCAGCGCCTGCAGGCTGGTGACCACGCCGTTGACCTGCGGATGCCAGGCATCGCTGACGATGAGGATCCTCATGCGGCCTGCCCGATGGCTGCCACTTCGGCGGCCTGCGCCTGGTCCTCGGCCAGCCGGTAGAGCTGGATGCTGCCATCCAGGTGCTCGATCAGCGCCGTGCAGGACTCCACCCAGTCGCCGCAGTTCATGTATTCCACGCCGCCCACCGGACGGATCTCGGCGTGGTGGATATGCCCGCAGACCACGCCGTCGAGGCCGCGCCTGACGCACTCGTGGGCGATGGCTTCCTCGAAGTCGCTGATGAAGTTCACCGCCGACTTGACCTTGTGCTTGAGGTAGGCCGACAGCGACCAGTAGCCGTAGCCCCAGCGCTCGCGCCAGTGGTTGAGCCAGCGGTTGAGGGTCAGGGTCAGCTCGTAGGCCGAATCGCCGAGGAAGGCCAACCAGCGGTGGTAGCGGGTGATCACGTCGAACTGGTCGCCGTGGATCACCAGCAGGCGGCGGCCGTCGGCCGTCTCGTGCACGGCCTCGTCGACCAGCTGGATGTTGCCGAGCATCAGCGTCGAGTAGCGGCGCAGGAATTCGTCGTGGTTGCCGGTGACGTAGATCACCTCGGTGCCGCGCTTGCTCATGGTCAGCAGGCGGCGGATCACGTTGGTATGGGCCTGCGGCCAGTAGATGCCGCCGCGCAGCTTCCAGCCGTCGATGATGTCGCCGACCAGGTAGATGCGGTCGGCCTGGTAGCGCTTGAGGAAGGCAGCCAGGCGCTCGGCCTGGCAATCGCGGGTTCCCAGGTGGACATCGGAAATCCACAGGGTGCGGACGTGCTGCTTGCGGCTGGGCTTGCTGCGCTCGGCGATGCTCATGGGCGGCCTCCGGCTGGGTTTGGCCAAGCGTGCGCCGCGGCGGTGAAGCGTCCGTGACGACGCGATGACCATTGCATGACAAGCCACCCCCGCCGGCGCGATGTACACTGACCGCTCGATCAGGAGTTCCGCCATGTCCCAGCTGCTCTCGCTGCGCCACTACCACCACGAGCAGATCGCCCACAGCCACGACCACGCCCAGCTGGTCTTCGGTCTCTCCGGCCGGCTCGACTTCGAGGTCGCCGGGCGCGGCTGCCAGGTCTCCAGCATGAGCCTGGCCGTGGTACCGCCCGCGGCCCACCACGCCTGCGCCAGCCCGGCCGGAAGCCGCTGCCTGGTGCTGGACGTGCCGCAGGATGGCTGGCTGCAGCAGCGCCTAGGCCACCATGCCGAGGCCAGCCGGCGCCTGCTGGAGACCCCGGGGCGGGTGCAGCTGAGCCCGGCGCAGAGCCAGCTGGTCGACTGGCTGGCGGCCAGCCCGATCGACGACGCGGTGATCGCCCAGCAGGGCGCCGCCCTGCTCCTCGCCAGCCTCAGCGGCGCCCCGGCGCTGGCGGCGCCGGCGGGCCTGCCGCTGGCCAGCCTCGACGCGCACATCGACCGGCACTGCGCCCACCCGCTGCAGGTGGCCGACCTGGCGCGCCTGTGCGGCCTGTCGGCGGCGCGCTTCCATACGCGCTTCCTCGCCGAGACCGGCCGCACGCCGATGGAGCATGTACGCCTGCGCCGCCTGCAGCTCGGCCGCCGCCTGCTGCTCGGCAGCCGTCTGGCGGTCGGCGAGATCGCCGCGCGGGTCGGCTACGCCTCGCAGAGCGCCTTCACCGCGGCCCTGGTGCGCGAACTGGGCGTCACCCCCAGCCAGCTGCGCCGCGAGTCGCGCGACAACGCCCGCGAGTAGCGCGACAGACCGGCGCCTGCCGCCGCGCCTAGACTGCTCCGAGCCATCAGGAGAATTTCGCGATGCAGATCATCGAGTGGCAGGACTTCGAGCGCGTGGAACTGCGCGTCGGCACCCTGCTCAGCGCCCGCCCCAATGACAAGGCGATCAAGCCGGCCTATGTGCTGGAAGTGGACCTCGGCGACCTCGGGGTGAAGACCTCCAGCGCCCAGCTCACCGCCCACTACGACGCCGCGGAACTGGTCGGCCGCCAGGTGCTGTGCGTGTGCAACTTCGCCCCCAAGCGGGTCGCCGGGGTGCGCTCGGAAGTGCTGGTGACCGGCGTCTACGACAGCGATGGCAAAGTGGTGCTGGCCAGCTTCGACAAGCCCCTGCCCAACGGCGCCCGCCTGGCCTGAGCGATGGCAGGCGCCAGGCGGTGACGCCATGGCGCCTCGTCCGGCCCCCGGAAAACCCCACTTTTCTTAATCCTGCAGTCTGGAAGTCCCATGCAGCACCGCACCGCCCTCTTCGCCCTGCACCTGGGCGCCCTGTTCTTCGGCCTGTCCGGCATCTTCGGCAAGCTGGCCCTGGCCGCCCCAGTGGTCATCGTTTTCGGCCGCGCCCTGTTCGCCGTGCTGGCCCTGCTGCCACTGACCCGCCTCGGCGAGGCGGTGGCCCGGCTGAGCTGGAACAGGCGCCTGGCCCTGGCCGGCGCCGGCCTGCTGCTGGGTGGCCACTGGTGGGCCTTCTTCATCGCGGTGAAGGTGTCCGGGGTGGCGGTGGCCACGCTCGGCTTCGCCAGCTTCCCGGCCTTCACCGTGCTGCTCGAGGGGCTGCTGTTCCGCGAGAAGGTGCGCCTGGCCGAATGGGGCGTGGTCGGCCTGGTCAGCCTCGGCCTGGTGCTGGTCACCCCGCACTTCGACCTCGGCAGCGACGCCACCCTGGGCCTGGCCTGGGCGGTGTTCTCCGGGCTGCTGTTCGCCATGGTCTCGGTGTCCAACCGCGCCACCACGGCCGGGGTCAAGCCGGCCCAGGCGGCGCTCTGGCAGAACCTGGCGATCGCCCTGGTCAGCCTGCCGCTGGCCTGGTCGGCACTGCCCACGGTGCGGGCCCTGGACTGGCTGTGGATCGCCCTGCTCGGCCTGCTCTGCACGGCCCTGGCACACAGCCTGTTCGTCGCCAGCCTGCGCGTGCTCAACGCGCGCAGCGCCTCGGTGGTGTTCGCCCTGGAGCCGGTCTACGGCATCGCCTTCGCCTGGTGGCTGTTCAGCGAGCAGCCGACCCTGCGCATGCTCTTCGGCGGCAGCCTGATCCTGCTCGCCACGCTGATCTCGGCGCGCCTGAGCAAGCGCGCCGCCAGCGTGGAGGATCTGGGCTAGCTCGCACCCGCAACGGCGCCGCACCGGAGCCGACAGGCCTAGCGGTCGTTGTGGCCGAGGTCGCGCTGCGGGTCGATCAGGTCGCGCAGGCGCTGCTTGAGCACCTTGGCCTCGGGAAAGCCGCCATCGGCCTTGCGCTCCCACAGCTGCACGCCGTCGCAGGTGATGCGGAACACCCCGCCCGTGCCCGGCTCCAGGCTGACCATGGCCAGTTCGTCGGCGAAGGTGCTGAGCAGCTCCTGGGCCAGCCAGGCGGCGCGTAGCAGCCACTGGCACTGGGTGCAGTAGCTGATCACCACGTGCGGCTTGCCCATCAGGACTTTTCCAGGTTGGCCAGGATACGTGCGTGCACCTGCTGGCAGAGGCGCTGATCTTCCTCGCTGACGCCGGCGAACAGCTCCTTGCGCAGCTGCAGGGCGATGCTCTCGATCTGCACGATCAGCGGCCGCGCCTTGTCGGTGAGCACCACCTTCTTGGCGCGGCGGTCCTCCGGCACGGCGATGCGTTGCACCAGCTCCTGGGCCTCCAGGCCGTCGAGCAGGCGGGCCAGGGTCGGCCCCTCGACACCCACCGTCTGCGCCAGCTCGCGCTGGGTCGGCGGCTCCTTGAGCAGGGCCAGGTGCAGCAGCACCAGCCAGCGTGCCTGGGACAGGCCCAGGCCGGACAGTCGACGATCCAGCTCGGCGCGCCAGGCGCGGGAAAGCTGGGCCAGTTGCATACCGAAACTGTGTTGCGCAAAGTTCTGCATAGTTGACTCTCGCTGGTCCTCGCCGCTGCCCGCATCCCCTGTTCCCGGCGGACAGCAGAAAAACCTAATTATTAGTCAACTAACCATAACTCCTGAAAAGCCCGTCGCCAAGCCCGCCGTTACCATTTGACATACTGGTCTTCGACGAAGCCCCACAGGTTGTCGATGCGCAGCGGCGCGCGCCCCGGCGGGCGCAGGGTGCCCTGGAAGCGCCCGAACACCTGCTTGAAGTTGCTGGCCAGCAGGCCCAGGTCGAGCTGCTCGCGGTGCAGGCCATGGCCGTGGAACTGCAGCTCGACCTGGCCGTCAGCCGAGAGGATCTGCCAGGGCTTGAGCGGGTCGTCGCGGTCGAACTGGAAATGCACGCCGCCGACCGGCAGCAAGGCGCCATCCAGCCAGTAGCAGTTCTCGCTGAAGCTGGTCTCGTTGACCCCGCACGACAGGTTCAGGCCGACCCGCGTGCCGCCCAGCGCACCGGACAGGCAGGCCCAGTTCCAGTTCGTCTCCGGCCGCATGTAGCCGGCCGACCAGTCGTGGTGGGCGAAGGCATTCAGCGCCGTCAGGTCGAAGTCGCCCAGGGCGCTGTGCACCTGGCCGTGGCAGCGCACGCCGGCCACCTTCTGCGCGTAGACCCAGCCGTTGACCGCCGTTGGCGTGCAGATGCACATGGGCTGCAACTGCTGCTCGGAGAAGCTCGCCTCGATGCGCGTGCCGTCGTCCAGTTCCACCAGCAGGTGCTTGTCCGGGCCCTGGTTGCTCAGGCGCAGCCGGTTGGCGCCGCTGCGCAGCTCGCAGACGCCGGCGTTGGGCCGCGGCGAGAACGCCGTGCCGAGGCCCAGCGGGCGCCTGAACTGACGCTCGAGCATGCGCCCGCTGGCCGGGTGGAACAGGTAGACGAAGCCGGCGCCGAGCAGGCTGATGTCGGCCAGCGCGCAGCCGCCGATCAGCTCGTCGCTGACGATGCCGAAGTACTGGAACTGGTGGTAGCGCCGCCACTTGGCCAGGGCACCGAGGCGCCGCCCCATCGGCGAGCGGAAGTCGAAGTCGCGCCAGTTCACCTCGCCCGGCGCCGCCGGGAAGATGCCGTAGTGGGGTTGGCCGTTGGCCTGGATCAGTCGTTCCATGAGTACTGCCGGCAGTGGAAAGCCACGATCCTAGCAGCCGCGCGGCGACATCACAGGGACCGTTGGCGCCAGCCCGGGTGGCGCTTCAGGTCACCACCTGGTTGCGGCCGAAGGCCTTGGCCTCGTAGAGGGCACGGTCGGCATGGCCGCAGAGGCTGAAGGGGTCCTCCTCGGCCTGCGGCTGCAGGCAGGAGACGCCAATGGACAGGGTCAGCACCGCCGCCGTGGGCGAGCCGGCATGGGCGATGGCGCAAGCCTGCAGGGCCTGGCGCAGGGCCTCGGCACGCTGGCGCGCCTCCTCGGCACCGATGCCGTAGAGCAGCACGGCGAACTCCTCGCCGCCGAGGCGCACGGCCATGTCCAGCGGGCGCCGGGCGGCGCTCAGCAGCACCGTACCGACCTGCTGCAGGGCACGATCGCCGGCCTGGTGGCCGTAGTGGTCGTTGTACGCCTTGAAGTGATCGACATCGCACAGTAACAGGGCCAGCGGCTTGCCCTCGCGCTGGGCCTGGCGCCACAGGCGCGGCAGCTCGCGGTCGAAGCTGCGCCGATTGTGCAACCCGGTGAGGCTGTCCTGGTGCGCCAGCTGGCCCATCAGGTGGCTGACCAGGAAGTGCTCGCGCGACTTCAGCTCCAGCACGTAGCAGCCCACCGCGCCAATCAGGTTACCGCACACCAGGAACAGCAGGTTGTTGTACAGGCGCTCCGGCGCCAGTCCGCCCAGCCATTCGAGCAGGCCATAGATCAGCAGTACCAGCAGCGAGGCGCTGGCGGCCTCGACCAGGCGCAGGCCGGCCAGGAAGTAGCCGGCGATACACACCAGCAGCAGACCTTCGTAGGGGAAGAAGGGATCCTGGCTGTGGCCGAGGGTGATGATGGCCGCGGTACCAATGCCCATTGCCAGCATGCCCACCAGCATCATGGTCGTCTGCCGTGGCGACAGGCCGCTATGCGCCATGTTCCAGGCCAGGGCCAGCAACAGCAGGGCCACCACCAGGCGGATGGCCAGCATGGCGAGCAGCAGGGAGCCGTCGACCATAAAGATGTCGACCCCGGCGAAGGCCAGCCAGACCACCAGGGCGAAGGCCAGGGCCGTGCGCTTGAGCTCGAAGCTGTCGCGCAGCAGGTAGTCGCGGTATTCGCGCTCCAGCCCGGCGCCGAAACGCAGGCGGCGGAAGCCCCGTGCCAACTGGTCGGCATAGGGGCTGGAGCGGACTTCGGCCAACCATTCTGGATGCGGCGCCACCTGTACCTCGCAAAGAAATCGTCAGGAGCACCCTAACGTTTTGAGACGCACGTCACAAGTTTGTCGCCGGTGATTTGGCGTAACCATTCGTTAACGCTCGCGGTCAGACCTCGAACTCGGCCTGCAGGGCGGCGCGCACGCAGTGCAACACGCCCTCCTCTACCCGCCCGGCGAACTGTTCGACCACTGCCGCCACCGGCGGCAGCTCGCCTTCGCCATCGAGGAAGGCATCCTGGATCTCGCCGAGCAGCTCCTCCGGCAGGTCCAGCGCCTGCTCCAGGGACAGCTGCTGGCGGCCGATGGCCTCGGCCAGCAGGTTGTACACGCTCTTCTCGCCGCAGTTGAGCTGAGCCGCGATCTGCGCCGGGGTCATGCCGGCGCGGGCCAGGCTGACCAGCTCGTGGCGCAGGTCGCTGACCACCCTGGGCGCCTCGGCGGACTCGCCGCCGGCCAGCACTTCGAGGAAGGCCTCGCCGTAGCGCTCCAGCTTGCGCGCGCCGACGCCGCTGACCCGGGCCATCTCGGACAGGTTGCGCGGCTGGCTGCGCAGCATCTCCAGCAGGGTCGAGTCGGGGAAGATGACGTAGGGCGGCACGCCGTGCTCCTCCGCCAGCTTGCGGCGCAGGGCGCGCAGCGCCTCCCACTGTTCGCGCTCCTCGCCGCGCACCAGCTGGCTGGCGCTGCTGCCGCTGGCCTTGGCCGCCTGCTGCGGCTTGAGGTCGCGGCGCAGCTCCAGGGTCACTTCCCCGCGCAGCAGTGGACGGCAGGCATCGGTCAGGCGCAGGCCGCCGTAGCCGTCCAGGTCGACGTCGGCCAGGCCGCGCGCCACCAGCTGGCGGAACAGGGTGCGCCAGTCGCCCTCGGCCAGCGCCTTGCCGATGCCGAACACCGGCAGGTGCTGGTGGCCGGCAGCGCGGATCTTGTCGTTCTCGCGGCCCAGCAGGATGTCCACCAGATGGCCGACGCCGTAGCGCTGGCCGCTGCGATAGATCGCCGACAGGGCCTGGCGCGCCGGCTCGGTGGCGTCCCAGGTCTGCACGTTGTCGACGCAGGTGTCGCAGTGCCCGCAGGGCTGCTCCAGCACCTCGTCGAAGTAGGCCAGCAGGGCCTGGCGGCGGCAGCGCGTCTCCTCGCACAGGGCCAGCATGGCATCGAGCTTGTGCTGCTCGACGCGCTTGTGCCGCTCGTCGCCCTCGGAGCCGGCGAGCATCTGCTTGAGGAAGATCACGTCCTGCAGGCCGTAGGCCATCCAGGCATCCGCCGGCAAGCCGTCGCGGCCGGCGCGACCGGTCTCCTGGTAGTAGGCTTCCAGCGACTTGGGCAGGTCGAGGTGGCAGACGAAGCGCACGTTGGGCTTGTCGATGCCCATGCCGAAGGCGATGGTCGCCACCATGATCAGCCCTTCCTCGTTGAGGAAGCGCTTCTGGTGGTAGGCGCGCAGCTCGTTGGGCAGGCCGGCGTGGTAGGGCAGCGCCGGATAACCCTGGGCGCTGAGGAAGTCGGCGACCTCCTCGACCTTCTTGCGCGACAGGCAGTAGACGATGCCGGCATCGCCCTTGCGCGCGGCGAGGAAGGCCAGCAGCTGCTTGCGCGGCTGATCCTTGGGCTGGATGCGGTAGAAGATGTTCGGCCGGTCGAAGCTGGAGAGGAAGCGCTCGGCGTTCTCCAGGTGCAGGCGCTGGGCGATCTCCTCGCGGGTGCGCTTGTCCGCCGTGGCGGTCAGGGCGATGCGCGGCACGCCGGGGAACAGCTCGGCGAGCTGGCCCAGCTGCAGGTATTCGGGACGGAAGTCGTGGCCCCACTGCGACACGCAGTGCGCCTCGTCGATGGCGAACAGGGCCACCTGCAGGCGCTGCAGGAAGGCCAGCATGCGCGGCTGTACCAGGCGCTCGGGGGCCAGGTAGAGGAACTTGATCTCACCGCGGCGGATGCGCTCGGCGATCTCGCGCTGCTCGTCGGCGCTCAGGGTCGAATTCAGCGCCACCGCGGCCACGCCCAGCTCGTCGAGGGTGGCGACCTGGTCGTCCATCAGCGCGATCAGCGGCGAGACGATCACCGCCAGGCCTTCGCGCAGCAGGCCGGGCACCTGGTAGCACAGCGACTTGCCGCCGCCGGTGGGCATCAGCACCAGGGCATCGCCGCCCGCGGCCACGCGCTCGATGATCGCCGCCTGGTTGCCGCGAAAGGCGTCGTAGCCGAATACGTCTTTGAGGATGCCAAGGGCCTGTTGGTCGAGCATGCCGGTCTCCGTTGCGAGCCGCGCAGTATACGCGAGGCGCGCCGGCGGCAGGCCATCGCCCGTCGGCCGTGCTTTTGCCGGCATGGGCGACTAGAATCCCGATGTTTACTCACTCAAGGTAGTCCCACGATGTCCTTCGCCGAGCAATTGTCCCGCCTGCAAGCCTTCCTCGATGCCGATGACCTGCACGAGGAGGCCCTGGACTACGTGGCCGCCCACGGCTACCTGACCGCCCTGTCGATCTGCCCCGAGCAGGTGCCCGAGCGCGAGTGGATCGACGCCCTGTTCGCCGAGCCGCCGCACTACCGCAGCGACATCGAGCGCGAGGAAGTGGAGATCACCCTGCAGCTGCTCAAGGCCCACATCGCCCGCCAGCTGGCCAGCGACGACGAGCCGGAAATCCCCTGCGAGCTCGACCTCGGCGACGATCCGGACGACTCCGAGCTGCGCGGCTGGTGCATCGGCTTCATGGAAGGCGTGTTCCTGCGCGAAGCCGTGTGGTTCGAGGATGCCGAGGACGAAGTCAGCGAGCTGCTGCTGCCGATCATGGTCGCCTCCGGCCTGTTCGACGAGCAGCCCGAATTCGCCGAGATTGCCCGCGACCGCCAGCTGGTGGACAGCATGGTCGAGCAGATTCCCGAGCTGCTCACCGCCCTGTTCCTGCTGTGCCAGGCGCCGGAAGAGAAACCCGCACTGCTCAAGCCCCGTCATCACTAAGCCGCGCTTATGGCGCACGCCGACATCCCGCAGAACCGCCATCGCAGCGTGCGCTACGCGCTGCTGGCGGTCGGCTGGCTGAGCGTGGTGCTGGGGGTGATCGGCATCTTCGTGCCGGTGCTGCCGACCACGCCTTTCCTGCTGCTGGCCGCCGCCTGCTTCGTGCGCAGCTCGCGGCGCTTCTACCTGTGGCTGGTCAACCACCGCCACCTCGGCCCGTGGATTCGCGACTACCTGGAAGGCAACGGCATCCCGCTCAAGGGCAAGGTCTACGCCATCGGCCTGATGTGGGCGAGCATCGGCCTGTCCTGCTACCTGGTGCCGCTGCCCTGGGCGCGCGCCTTCATGCTCACCAGCGCGGTGCTGGTCAGCCTCTACATCCTGCACCAGAAGACCCTGCCCAGCCGCTGAGCGGCGCTGCCAGCAGGCGGCAAAAGCGTGATGCAGTGCCTACACTCTCAGCACTTTCCGCGGAGAGAACCTTCATGCAGCTGCGGCCGAGCATTCAGGGACGAGTCCCGCGCCTACCGGCGGGCCGGCTGCTGCTCGGTGCCGCGCTCGGCCTCCTGCTGGCGATGGCAGCCAAGGCCAGCTGGGACTTTCCGCTGATCATCGGCAAGGCCGAGCAGCGCTACGGCAACCTCGGCATAGCCAAGGGCCGCATCGAGGCCTGGGATGAGCTGATCCGCAGCAGCGGCCAGCTCTCCGAGAGCGAGAAGCTGGCCACGGTCAACCGCTTCTTCAACCGCCAGTTCCGCTTCTCCGACGATATCCGCAACTGGCGCCAGAACGACTACTGGGCCACCCCCATCGAGGCCCTGGTCAAGGGCGCCGGCGACTGCGAGGACTACTCCATCGCCAAGTACTTCACCCTGCGCCGTCTCGGCGTCCCCAGCGACAAGCTGCGCATCACTTACGTCAAGGCGCTGCGCTACAACCAGGCGCACATGGTGCTGACTTATTACGCCAGCCCCGGCGCCGAGCCGCTGGTGCTGGACAACCTGATCGGCGAGATCCGCCCGGCCTCCCAGCGCAAGGACCTGCTGCCGGTCTACGCCTTCAATGCCGAGGGGCTCTACCTGCCGGGGCAGACCGGCCGCAAGAGCGACACCAAGAAACTGTCGCGCTGGCAGGATCTGCTGAAAAAGATGCGCGCCGAAGGCTTCGACATCGGCGAAGGTTAGGAGAAGACCATGTCCCTGTTGAAACAGCTGTTTCTCGCCATCTGCCTGTTCCTCGTGGTGGCCTTCACCGGCAGCTTCATCGCCGGGGTGGAGACCTCGCGCGAGCAGCTGCTCAGCCAGCTGCGCTCGCACGCCCAGGACGCCGCCACGGCGCTGGGCCTGTCGATGACCCCGCACGTCGACGACCCGGCGATGATCGAGCTGATGGTCAGCTCGATCTTCGACAGCGGCTACTTCGCCACCATCCGCGTGGTACGCATCCCCAGCGAGGAAGTGATAGTCGAGCGGCGCACCACCACCACCTCGGACAAGGTGCCGGCCTGGTTCGTCGACCTGGTCGACCTCGACCCGCAGGGCGGCGACGCGCTGATCATGCGCGGCTGGGAACAGGCGGCGCGGGTCGAGGTGCTCAGCCACCCGCAGTTCGCCCTGGCCAAGCTGTGGGACAGCGCCATCGGCAGCCTGCTCTGGCTGCTACTGTGCGGGGTGGTCAGCGCCATCCTCGGCGGCTGGCTGCTGCGCACCCAGCTGCGCCCGCTGGACAACATGGTGCAGCAGGCCCAAGCCATCACCCGCCGCGAATTCCTCACCCTGCCCCGCGTGCCGCGCACCCCCGAACTCAAGCGCGTGGTGCTGGCGATGAACCAGATGGTGGAGAAGCTCAAGCAGCTGTTCGCCGAGGAAGCCGCGCGCAGCGAGAAGCTGCGCGAGGAGGCCTATCAGGACAACCTCACCGGCCTGGCCAACCGCCGCCTGTTCGACATCAAGCTGGCCAGCCAGCTGGCGGTCACCGAGCAGAACGCCGAGGGCTACCTGATGTTCCTGCGGGTCAACGACCTCGGCGGCCTCAACCAGCGTCTCGGCGGGCAGAAAACCGACGCGCTGATCGGCGCCATCGGCGAGATCCTCAAGCGCCTGCTGGAACAGCACGGCAAGCCGGACTGGCTGGGCTCGCGCAGCCGCGGCGGCGAGTTCACCCTGCTCGCCCCCGGCCTGGCCGCTGACGACGCCGACCGCCTCGCCCAGGATCTCAGCGAAAGCCTGGAGAGCCTGCGCCAGACCGGCGCCAGCGACTGCACCCCGGTCGCCCACCTGGGCATCGCCGCATTCAAGCCGGGCGAGGACGTCAGCGCGGTGATCGGCCGCGCCGACCAGGCCCTGGCCCAGGCCCAGGCCAATCCGGGCAAGCCCTGGGAACGCCTGGACGACTTCAATGCCCTGCCCGGCCAGGGCCAGCACGACTGGCGCAAATGGATCGACGAGGCCCTCACCCAGGGCAAGCTGCAGCTGTACTTCCAGCCGGTGGCGACCTGCGCCGACACCCGCCAGCTGCTGCACCGCAAGGTCCTGGCGCGCCTGCTCGACCCGCAGGGCGAGGCCGTGGCCGCCGGCCGCTTCCTGCCCTGGATCGAGCGCCTGGGCTGGGCGGCACGCTTCGACCTGGCCATGCTCGAACACAGCCTGGCGCACCTGGCCAAGTACCCGCAGCCGCTGGCGCTGAGCCTGTCCGCCGCCACCCTGCGCGACGGCGCCAGCCAGGCCAGGCTGCTGGAAGTGCTCAGGGCCCATCCGCAGCAGGGCGAACTCATGACCCTGGAGCTGGACGAGCGCTACCTGCCGCCGCCGGCCGAGCTGGAAAGGCTCAGCCAGCAAGTGCGCGAGACCGGCTATCACCTGGGCCTGCAGCACTTCGGCGGGCGCTTCAGCCTGATCGGCAACCTGACCCACCTCGGCCTGGCCTACCTGAAGATCGACGGCAGCTACATCCGCGCCATCGACCAGGAAGACGACAAACGCGTGTTCATCGAGGCGATCTTCCGCGCCACCAACAGCATCGACCTGCCGCTGATCGCCGAGATGGTGGAAACCGAGGGCGAGCTCAACGTGCTGCGCGAGCTGGGCATCCACGGCGCCATGGGCCGCCTGGTCGGCGCGCCGGCGCCCTGGCAGGAGCAGTGATCCGCACGCCCCGCGCGGGGCGCTAGCGGAACAGGCAGGGCAGCGGCGGCAACGCCTGGCCCTGTTCGGCGCAGGCCGCCACCGCCGCGGTCAGCGGCGCCAGGTCATAGCCCTGTGCCGCCAGCCAGGCCTCGTCGTAGTAGCTGGTGGCGTAGCGCTCGCCGCCGTCGCAGAGGATGGCCACCACCGAACCGGACTCGCCCGCCTCGACCATCCGCCGCGCCACCAGCAGGGCGCCGACCAGGTTGGTGCCGCTGCTCGCCCCCACCCGCCGGTTGAGGCGCCGCGCCAGGTAGTGCATGGCGGCCAGCGACAGGGCGTCCGGCACCTGGCAGGCGGCGTCCAGCACATCGGCCATGAACGAGGGCTCCACCCGTGGCCGGCCGATGCCCTCGATGCGCGAGCCGCAGTCCAAAGTCAGGCTGCGATCGCCGCTGACATAGCTGGCGAAGAACACCGAGCGCTCGGCGTCGGCACACAGCACGCGGGTGGCGTGCTGGCGGTAGCGCACGTAGCGGCCCAGGGTGGCCAGGGTGCCGCCGGTGCCGGGGCTGGACACCAGCCAGGCCGGCTCGGGGCAGCGCTCGTGGCGCATCTGCTGGAAGATCGACTCGGCGATGTTGTTGTTCGCCCGCCAGTCGGTGGCGCGCTCGGCGTAGGTGAACTGGTCCATGAAGTGGCCGCCGCTCTCGCGGGCCAGGCGCACGGACTCCTCGTGGATGCGCGTGGGGTCCTCGACCAGATGGGTCTGGCCGCCATGGAAGGCGATCTGCGCCAGCTTCTCGCGGGCGGTGGCAGCCGGCACCACGGCGATGAAGGGCAGCCCCAGCAGGCGCGCGAAGTAGGCCTCGGAGATCGCCGTGGAGCCGCTGGAAGCCTCGATCACCGGCGCGCCGGGGCGCAGCCAGCCGTTGCACAGGGCATAGAGGAACAGCGAGCGGGCCAGGCGATGCTTGAGGCTGCCGGTGGGATGGCTGGACTCGTCCTTGAAGTACAGCTCGACGCCCGGCAGCCCCGGCAGCGCCAGGGGAATCAGGTGGGTGTCGGCGCTGCGCTGGAAGTCCGCCTCGATGATGCGTACCGCCTGGCGAATCCACTGGCGTTCATCGCTCATGGCCGCCGCCTCAATCCAGGATGCCGGCCGGCGCCGGCGCGCGGCTGCGCCACTGGCTGAGCGCCACGCCGGCGAACACCAGGCCGGCCGCCAGGTACTGCTCGGTATTGAGGCGCTCGCCCAGCAGCACGGCGGCGAAGATCAGGGTGAACACCGGGATCAGGTTGGTGAAGCCGGACGCCTGGCTGGCCGGCAGGCGGCTGACACCGTAGTTGTACAGGCCGTAGGCGCCCACGGTGACCACCAGGCCGAGGTAGACCACCGAGCCGACGCCGAGCGCGCTGAACTGGCTCGGCAGCGGCTCGGTCAGCAGCGCCAGGGGCAGGAAGAACAGCGAGCCGACCAGGGCCTGCATGGCAGTGAGGATGAAGGGCGAGTAGCGCTCGGAGAGGAACTTCAGCAGCAGGGTATAGCCGGTGGCGCAGAGCATGGCGAGGAACTCGTAGAAATTCCCCAGCAGCGGCGCCGGCGCGCTGGCGTCGGCCTCGCCGGCCAGGCTCAGCCAGATGGCGCCGAGCACCGCCAGCAGGAAGCCGGCCCAGGTGCTGGCGGCCACCCGCTCGCGCAGGAAGACGAAGGCGCCCATGGCCACCAGCAACGGCAGCAGCGCGGTGATCATGCCGGCCTGGGCGGCGCTGGTGTGCTGCAGCGCCAGGGCCTCGAAGATGAAGTACAGGCAGGGCTCGCAGGCGGCCAGGGCGAGCAGGTAGCGCCAGTCACCGGGCCGGTAGTCGAGGCGCCCGCGCCAGCGCCAGGCCAGCAGGAACACCAGGCTGCCGAGGGCCATGCGGCCGAAGATCACCCACATCGGCGGCAACTCGGCGAAGGCGAACTTGAGGGCGATGAACGAACTGCCCCACAGGGCCATGGCCAGCACCAGGCAGGCCATGGCGAACAACGATCCCTGCCGGGCCATGCGCACCTCCAGTCGAAAAGCTCAGTCTAGAAGGCGGCCCCGCTCGGCGACAGGCACAGCGGCGCAGCAAAACTGTGCGGGCGCGCCCTACTGCTCCCAGGGCTTGCCGCGCGTCTTCGGCTCCAGCGGCAGCTGCTGCAGCACTGCAGCCTTGGCCAGCATGTAGGCGCTGACCGGGGCGCTGATGAACAGGAACAGGCTGATCAGCAGCTCATGCAGGCTGAAGCCCTTCTCGCCGAAGGAGAAGAACAGCAGCGAGGCCACCACCATGCCACCGATGCCCAGGGTGGTGGCCTTGGTCGGCCCGTGCAGGCGGGTGAAGAAGTCCGGCAGGCGGTACAGGCCAATGGCGCCGACCAGGACGAAGCCGCAGCCGAGCAGGAGGAACAGACTGACGAGGATTTCCAGCCACAGGCTCATTCGATGATGTCTCCGCGCAGCATGTACTTGGCCACCGCCACGGTGCTGACGAAGCCGAGCACGGCGATCAGCAGGGCGATCTCGAAGAACAGCTCGGTGCCGCGCCAGATGCCGTAGAGGATGATCAGGGCGATGGCGTTGATGTACAGGGTGTCCAGCGCCAGCACCCGGTCCGGCAGGCTGGGGCCCTTGACCAGACGCGCCACGGCCAGCAGCAGGGCGGCGCCGAGCATGGCCAGGCAGGCCGGGATCACGTAGCCGAGCATGGGAAAATCTCCTTCAGCGGCGCCTCGTAGCGCTGCTTGATCTCGTCGATCATGGCCTGCACGTCCGGCACGTCGAGGCCGTGCACCAGCAGGGTACGGCGATCATGGCTGAGGTCGGCGGCCAGCGAGCCCGGCGTCATCGACACCACGCTGACCAGAATGCTGATGGCCAGCTCGTTGTCCAGCTCGATCGGCACCTCGACGAAGGCCGGGCGCAACTCGCCGACCCGCCCCAGGGTCAGGCGCGCCACCTGGAAGTTGGCGACCAGGATGTCGCCGATCACCATCAGCAGGTAGCGCAGCAGCTGCAAGGGCCTCCACGCCTTGGGATGCTCGACCAGCAGCGACCCCAGCAGCAGCGGAATGACGATGGCGAGGAAACCACCCAGCAGCCAGTGGCCGAAGGCGATCGAGTCGACCAGCAGCAGCCAGGTGCACAGCAGCAGCAGGCTCTGCGCCGGGTGTGGCAGGAGTCGTCGCATCATGGTGCGGCCTCCACGATGATCGAACGGTACAGCGGCAGGTCATGCAGCTGCGCGGCCGCCGCCTGGGCGTAATCCAGCAGCGGCGCCGCCAGCAGCACCAGCAGCAGCGCGCAGGCCAGCAGCAGCAGGCAGGCGCACAGGCGGCCAGGGTCCAGCTCGGCGCTGTCCAGGCTGCTAAGGCCGACGCGCCAGAACAGCGTGCTGCCGGCCCGGCTCAGCGCCACCAGCACGGCGAAACCGCCGAGCAGCAGCACGCCCCACAGCGCCGGCGACGGCAGCGCCTGCAACAGCAGCAGCTTGCCGAGGAAGCCGGACAGCGGCGGCAGGCCGACCACCGCGATGGCACCGAGGAAGAACAGCCCGCCAAGCAGGCCGGGATTTTCCAGCGCCGGCCCCTGCACCAGGGCGCCGGCCTTGTCGCCGCGCTGGCGGGCGATCAGGTCGGCGAGGAGAAACAGGCCGCCCACCACCCAGGTGCTGTGCAGCAGGTAATAGAGCGCCGCGGCATGCGCCTGCGGCGTGCCGATGGCCACCGCGGCCAACAGGGTGCCGGCGGAGACCACCACCAGATAGGCCAGCAGCATCTGCAGGCTGCGCGCCGCCAGCGCACCGACGGCCCCCAGCGCCACCGTGGCCAGGGCCAGCGGCCAGAGCCAGGCCTGGGTCAGGTCGGCCAGCTCGCCGGCGCCCGCGCCGAACATCAGGGTGGCCAGGCGCAGGATGGCGTAGATGCCGACCTTGGTCATGATCGCGAACAACGCCGCCACCGGCGCGCTGGCGGCGGCGTAGGCGCGCGGCAGCCAGAAGTACAGTGGCAGCAGCGCCGCCTTGAGGGCGAACACCAGCAGCAGAAGCAGGCCGGCCGCGGCCAGCAGCGGCACCTGGTCGCCACTGGCCTGGGCCACCCGGGCCGACAGATCGGCCATGTTCAGGGTGCCACTGGCGCCGTAGACCATGCCCAGGGCGATGAGGAACAGCGCCGAACCGGTGAGGTTGAGCACCACGTAGTGCAGCCCCGCCCTCACCCGCTCCGCGCCCTGGCCGTGCAGCAGCAGCGCGTAGGAGGCGATCAGCAGGATCTCGAAGAACACGAACAGGTTGAACAGGTCGCCGGTGAGGAAGGCGCCGTTGATGCCCAGCAGCTGGAACTGGAACAGCGCGTGGAAGCGCGGGCCGAGGCGGTCGTCGCCGCGCAGCGCATAGAGCAGCGCGGCGACCGCCAGCACGGCGGTGGCCAGCAGCAGCCAGGCGCTGAGGCGGTCGAGCAGCAGCACGATGCCGAACGGCGGCTGCCAGTCGCCCAGGGCATAGACGCGCAGCTGGCCGTCGTCCGCCAGCTGCAGCAGGTACAGGCTGAGCGGCAGCAAGGCCAGGGTGGCGAGCAGCGACAGGCCGCGCTTGAGGCGCTCGCGGGACGGCAGTATCAGCAGCAGCGCGCCGGCGAACAGCGGCAGCAGGATGGGCAGGATCGGCCAGTGACTCAAAGTGCACGCCCTCCATCCGTTGGGCTGTGCGGCTGGTCGTCCGGGCGGCCGTCGACATGGTCGTTGCCCAGTTCGGCCAGGCCACGCAGGGCCAGGATCACCACGAAGGCGGTCATGGCGAAGCCGATGACGATGGCCGTCAGCACCAGGGCCTGCGGCAAGGGGTCGGCCGGATTGGCGCTCTGCCCGATCACCGCCACGTCGCCACTCAGGCGGCCCATGGCGAAGAGGAACAGGTTGACCGCGTAGGACAGCAGGGTCAGGCCCAGCACCACCGGAAAAGTGCGCCCGCGCAGCAGCAGGTAGACGCCGCTGGCACTGAGCACACCGAGGGTGACGGCGAACAGCGCTTCCATCAGTGAATCTCCTTGCTCGCGGCGGGCACCAGGCTGAGCTTGCCCAGACGGGTCAGCACCAGCTGGGTGGAGCCCACCACCGTGAGATAGACGCCAAGGTCGAACAGCATGGCAGTAGCCAGCTCGAACTCGCCCACCAGCGGCAGCTCGAAATGGCCGAAGGCGCTGGTCAGGAACGGCCGGCCGAAGACCCAGCTGCCGAGGCCGGTGAGCGTCGCGATCAGTACCCCGATGCCGGCCATGCGCTGGTAGTTGAGCGGCAGGCGCTGCTCGACCCAGGCCACGCCGCTGGCGATGTACTGCAGGGCCAGCGCCACGGCCGTGACCAGGCCGGCGATGAAGCCGCCGCCGGGCAGGTTATGCCCGCGCAGGAAGATGAACACCGAGATCAGCAGCGCCAGCGGCAGCAGCAGGCGCGACAGGGTGAGCAGGACCAGCGGGTTCTTCGCCCAGGCCCAGCGCCGCCCCTGCGGATCGCAGGTCGGATTGTGCAGGCGCAGGCCGTCGAGCATGGCCAGGATGCCCACCGCGGCGATGGCCAGCACGGTGATCTCGCCCAGGGTATCGAAGCCGCGGAAGTCCACCAGGATCACGTTGACCACGTTGGTACCGCCGCCACCGCTGACGCTGTTGGCCAGGAAGAACGGAGCAATGCCGTCATAGGCGCGGGTCAGCACCACGTACACCAGCAGCGCCACCATCACCCCACAGCCGCCGGCCAAGAGGAAATCGCGCAGGCCGCGCAGGCTGGAGCTCTCGCGCGGTGTGCGCGAGGGCAGGTAGAACAGCGCCAGCATCAGCAGGATGATGGTCACCACCTCGACCACCAGCTGGGTCAGCGCCAGGTCAGGCGCGGAGAAGCGGGCGAAGGCCAGCGCCACCAGCATGCCGCCCAGGCCGAGGATCAGCAGCGCCACCAGGCGCTGGCGATGGAACACGGCGGTGAGCAGGCCGCTGGCCGCCAGCACCAGCAGGCCGAGCGCGGTGATGCCGTCCAGCGGGCTGAGGCCGCGCGCACCGGTCAGCTGCGGCAGCGGCGCCAGGGCGGTGGCCACCAGCACCAGGGCGGCGATCAGCAGGAAGCTCAGGTAACGCTGCAGCGAACCGTTCTCCAGGCGCCCGGTCAGCCAGCCGGCCAGGCGCACCAGGTTCTGCACCTGGCGCTCGAAGATCATCCGCGCATCCACCTCCGGCAGCCCGGCGTACCAGCGGAACAGCGGCTGGCGCAGGGCGTAGACGAGGATGCCGCCGACCAGCGCCACGCAGCTCATCGCCAGCGGCAGGTTGAAGCCGTGCCAGATCGCCAGGCTGTATTCCGGCAGCGCGCCGCCCAGGCTGGCGCCGGCCGCCACCGCCAGCAGCGGCGCCACAGTGTAGGCCGGCAGCATGCCCACCAGCAGGCAGAGGAAGACCAGGATCTCCACCGGAATCTTCATGTAGCGCGGCGGTTCGTGGGGCGGATACTTGGGCAGGTTGACCGGCTCGCCGTTGAAGAACACGTCGTGGATGAAACGCAGCGAATAGGCCACCGAGAACACCCCGGCCAGGGTCGCCGCCGCCGGAATCGCCCAGCTGAAGCTGCCCAGCAGGTGTTGGCGGAGGGTTTCGCCGAAGAACATCTCCTTGCTCAGGAAGCCGTTGAGCAGCGGCACCCCGGCCATCGCCGAAGACGCCACCATGGCCAGCACGGCGGTGTGTGGCAGGTATTTCCACATGCCGTTGATACGCCGCATGTCGCGGCTGCCGGTCTCGTGGTCGATGATGCCGGCGGCCATGAACAGTGAGGCCTTGAAGGTGGCGTGGTTGATGATGTGGAACACCGCGGCGACGTTGGACAGCGGCGTGTCGAGGCCGAACAGCAGGGTGATCAGGCCCAGGTGGCTGATGGTGGAAAACGCCAGCAGGCCCTTGAGGTCATGCTGGAACAGCGCCATGCCGGCGCCCACCAGCAGGGTGGTCAGGCCGGTCAGGCTGACCAGGTAGAACCACAGGTCGGAGCCGGCCAGCGCCGGGTACAGGCGCGCCAGGAGGAACACCCCGGCCTTGACCATGGTCGCCGAGTGCAGGTAGGCCGACACCGGGGTCGGCGCCGCCATGGCGTGGGGCAGCCAGAAATGGAAGGGGAACTGCGCCGACTTGGTGAAGGCGCCGAGCAGCACCAGCACCAGCACCAGCGGGTAGAGGGCATGGGCGCGGATCAGCTCGCCGGACTGCAGCACCACGCTCAGCTCGAAGCTGCCGACGATATGACCGAGCAGCAGGATGCCGGCCAGCAGCGCCAGGCCGCCGCCGCCGGTGACGGTCAGCGCCATGCGCGCGCCCTTGCGCGCATCGCTGCGCGCCCCCCAGAAGCCGATCAGCAGGAACGAGGCCAGGCTGGTCAGCTCCCAGAACATCAGCAGCTGCAGCAGGTTCTCCGACAGCACCACGCCGAGCATGGCACCCATGAACAGCAGCAGATAGGCGAAGAAGCGCCCGGTCGGCTCGCGCTCGGAGAGGTAGTAGCGGGCGTAGAGGATCACCAGCAGGCCGATGCCGAGGATCAGCAGGGCGAACAGCAGGCCCAGGCCATCCAGGCGCAGGGCCAGGTTCAGGCCGAGCTGCGGCAGCCAGGGCTGGGAGACCAGCAGCCGCTCGCCGGCGAACACCGCCGGGGCCTGCCACAACAGCAGGCCGAGCCCCAGCAACGGCGCGACGGCCGCCGCCAGGGTGCAGGGCACACGTCCGTAGCGGTCGCACAACAGGGGCAGAAGGGCACCGAGCAACGGCAGTGCGACGATGAGCAGCAGCTCCATGAATCTCCCCTCTGCGGCCCCAGACCCGCCGTTGAGCAGAGTGGCTGCGGCAGGGGCGAATCATCCATTGCCTGGCGCCGGAAGGGCCCCGCCGCTCAGGTTCGTCCGCCGATTATCCATAACTATCGGAAGCAAGTCATGGATGAATTATTACTAAAACTTATCTCGACCAGCCCACCGCAAGGGGCCCGGCGAGTGCCGGGCCTCCGGACCGATCAGCGCGCGACGCGACTGGTGCCGTCGACGGTGAGGATGCGCACGCGATCACCGACGCGGAAGATTTCGTTCTCCTGCACGGCCTGCACGTAGGCGCGCAGGGTGCCATCGTCCTCGCGCACGGTGATCTCCACACCCTGGGTGCGGGTCAGCCCTTCCTCGGTGGCGGCGCCCAGCAGGCCACCGGCCACGGCGCCGATCACCGCGGCCACGGCGGCGCCGCGACCGCCACCGACGCCACTACCGGCCACGCCACCGATCACCGCGCCGGCGCCGGCGCCGATCGGTGTCTTGGTACCCTCGATCTTCACCGGGCGCAGCATCTCGATGGTGCCCATGCGCACGGTCTGTACCTTGCGTGCCTCGTCGCGGCTGTAGGTATCGCCGGTCAGGCTGGAGGCACAGCCGCCGAGGGTCAGACTCAGGGCCACGAGGGAAGCGGTGATCAGTTTGGAATTACGCATCGAGACTCTCTCCGAATAGTGCGACAACCATTAGACCGTGCAGCCCGGCTTCTGTCACCCGCCGCGCGCCACGCCACACCTACCCGCAGAGTGTAGAGGGCGGGTGCGACATCGGGTCCGCTGTGCAGGCGACAAGCGTGGGCGCAGGATGGCTGCAGCCTCTCCCGGAAATTTCCACGATGGACTACTTCATAGTCGCGGTGACGACACTGGCCGGCCTGTACTTCCATGGCTGGCTCTACGTGCGCATCCGCCGCTGGATGGACCGCGACCTGGCGCTGTCCATCGCCGCCGGCGATCCGGCCATGCAGGAACACCTGCTGGAGAAGCTGGCCGAGGCCAAGCGCCTGGGCGTGCGGCGCGGCCAGCTGGAAGACTGGCTGCACCAGGCGGCCCGGGACTACCTGCAGCGGCGCGGCTAGCGGGCCAGGCGCCACAGCCGCGCCAGGTCGCTGGCGCGTGCTTGCAGTTCGGCAGCCGCGCCGGCCAGCGCCTGCTCCAGGCTCAGCGGCCCCGGCGCCAGGCTGAAGGCGGCGTCGATGCCTGCCGCGTAGAGCGCCTGATAGCCCTCGCCGAGGCTGCCGGCCAGGGCCAGCACCGGTACGCCGGCGGCCTTGGCGATGCGCGCCACGCCCACCGGGGTCTTGCCATGCAGGCTCTGCGAATCCAGGCGCCCTTCCCCGGTGATCACCAGGTCAGCGTCCTGCACCGCCGCGGCCAGGCCGGACAGCTCGGCGACCAGTTCGATGCCGGGCCGGAAGCGCGCCTTGAGCAGGGCCCGCGCGGCGAAACCGAGGCCGCCGGCGGCGCCGACACCGGGAAACTGCGCATGATCCTCGCCGAGGGTGGCGGCCATCACCCGCGCATAGTGCGCCAGGGCGGCGTCCAGCGCCTCGACCTGCGCGGGGCTGGCGCCCTTCTGCGGGCCGAACACCCGCGAGGCACCGCGTGGGCCGCACAGGGGGTTGTCGACATCGGCGGCGACTTCCACCTGCACCCGCAGCAGACGCGGGTCCAGCCCGCGCAGGTCGATCTGCGCCAGCCGGGCCAGGGCCAGGCCGCCAGGGGCCAGTTCCCGGCCCTCGACATCCAGCCAGCGCACGCCCAGGGCGCGCAGCAGGCCGGCACCGCCATCGTTGGTGGCGCTGCCGCCGAGGCCGAGGATGATGCGTGTGGCGCCGGCATCCAGCGCCGCGCGGATCAGCTCGCCGGTACCGAAGCTGCAGGCGCGGGTGGCGTCGCGGCTATCCCGCGGCACCCAGTGCAGGCCGCTGGCGGCGGCCATCTCCAGCACCGCGGTGCCCTCCCCCAGCCAGCCCCAGTGCGCCGTCACCGCTTCGCCCAGGGGGCCGCGCACGCGCAGCTCGCGGCGTTCGCCACCACTGGCGGCCAGCACGGCATCCACCGTGCCCTCGCCGCCATCGGCCATCGGCCGCAGGAGGATCTCGGCGTCGGCGAACACCTGGCGCCACCCGGCGGCGATGGCCTCGGCCACCAAGAGGGCGGACAGACTCTCCTTGAAGGAGTCGGGTGCTATGACGATTTTCATGGCTACGACCTTGCGCGAGGAGCGTGGCGCCCGCGGGCGCCACGGCAATTACAGCAGAACCAGGCTGAGCAGCCAGACGGTGAGGATGCCGGCGATACCCTGGATCAGGGTGGCGACGGTCTGCGCGCGGTAGGCCACGGCCACCGGCATGCGGCTGAACTGGGTGACCACCCAGAAGAAGCTGTCGTTGGCATGCGACACGGTCATGGCGCCGGCGCCGATGGCCATCACGGTGAGCACGCGGCCCATCTCGCTATCCAGGCCGAGCTGGGCGAGCAGCGGCGCGACCAGCGCCGAGGTGGTGACCAGCGCCACGGTGGTCGAGCCCTGGGCGCTCTTCAGCGCGGCCGCCACCACGAAGGGCATGAACAGACCGATGCCCAGCGCCGACAGGGTGCTGCCCAGGTAGTCGCCCAGCGGGGTGACCTTGAGCACCGCGCCGAAGGCGCCGCCGGCACCGGTGATCAGCAGGATCGGCGCGGCCGAGAGCAGGCCCTCGACCACGTGGTCGTGGAACTCCTTGCGCTTGTCGTCACTCTTGAGCAGGCTGCAGGCCAGCGCCAGGCCCACCAGCAGGGCCACCACCGGCTGACCGAGGAAGCTCAGCGCCGCGAGCACGAGGCCCTCGCCCAGCGGCTTGCTGGGGAATACCGCGATCGAGCCCAGGCAGATCAGCAGGATCGGCACGAAGATCGGCGCGAAGGCCTGGAAGGCACTGGGCAGCTTGCCGTAGCGCGCCTTCAGCTCAGCGAAATCCTCGGCGGCCGGCAGCGGCAGGCCGTCGTCCTCCAGGGCGATGTCCTTGCCGATGAAGCGGTTGGCCCACCACATGCCGGCCAGGGCGGTGACCAGGGCCACCAGCAGGCCGACGGCAATGACCAGGCCGAGGCTGGCGTCCAGCCCCAGATTGCCGGCGGCGGCGATCGGCCCCGGTGTCGGCGGCACGAAGGTGTGGGTGGCGTACAGGCCGGTGGCCAGGGCCACGCTCATCGCCACCACCGAGACCTTCATGCGCGCGGCCAGGGCGTTCTTCAGCGAGTTGAGGATGACGTAGCCGGAGTCGCAGAACACCGGGATCGACACCAGGTAGCCGATGATCGACATGGTCAGGGTCGGGAAGCGCTCGCCGAGCAGGCGGATCACCGTCTCGGCCATGGTGATGGCGGCGCCGCTGCGCTCGAGGATCACCCCGATGATGGTGCCGAGCACGATGACGATGCCGATGTAGCCGAGGATGCCGCCGAAGCCGCTGGTGATGGTCTTGACGATTTCCGCGCTGGGCAGCTGGTAGGCGAAGCCGGCGACGAAGGCCGCGGCGAGCAGGGCCAGGAAGGGATGCAGCTTGAGACGGGTGGTGGACAGCACGATGAACGCGATCAGCGCCACCAGGATCAGGACCAGGAGCATGGCCGATTCCTCATTGTTGTTGTTAGGTGTGGCGGCATTGTGGCCCAGCCCGGGGGGGCGACACCCTATGCGCCAGCACCAAGCGAAGGCCCTTACAACTCAAGACTTTTGTGCAGGCGCACAACTCAGTCCTCCAGCAACTCCAGGCCGAGGGTGAACAGCAGGCGCTGGTCGCGGCGCGCCAGGTCCAGCCCGCTCAGCTCGGCGATGCGCTCCAGGCGGTAGCGCAGGGTGTTGCGGTGGATGCCCAGGGCCTCGGCGCAGGCCTGCGGGTGGCCGTCGTGGCGACACCAGGCCGCCAGGGTCTGGCGCAGCTGGCCGCTGGCATCCTGCGCCAGTACCCGGCGCAGCGGCGCCAGCCAGCGCTGCAGCGACCAGCTGTGGCGCTGGCCGTGCAGCAGCGCCTGCAGGCGATGCTCCTCCAGCCGCAGCAGGCGCTGCTGCGGCTTGTGGACCTGGGCATAGGCCAGCAGCTCGCGCAGGGCCAGGGCCGCCTCGCGCAGGTCGGCCAGGCCGTCCAGGGCGTCGCTGAGCAGCAGGCGGCGCACGCCCCAGCCACGCCCATCGGCCTGCTGCAGCCAGGCCGCATCGTCGCGCCCGGATTGCCAGGGGCGGCCGAGCAGGAGCAGACGCGCGGCCAGCGGCCCGCACTGCTCGCCCTTGCCGGCCAGGGCGGCGAGCAGGCGCGCCGGGTCGCCCTGCTCATCCAGCTCCAGCAGCACCAGCTGGCGCGGCCAGCCGAGCTGCAGGCCGATGCGCTCAGCTTCGGCGGCCAGCTGAGCGATCGGCACCTCGCGCTCCAGCAGCTGGCGCAACCAGGCCTCCAGCTGATGGCGCTGCCAGTGCCGCTCGGCCTGCAGCTGGCGCTGCTCGACCAGCATCTCGGCGGCCATGCGCACCAGCTCGGCGTAGGGGCGCACGGTCTCCGGCTGGCCGGTGATGCCGAGCACGCCGATCAGCTGTTCGGCGTGGAACAGCGGCAGGTTGACTCCGGGGCGTACGCCACGCAGGCAGGCGGCGGCCTGCTCGTCGATCTCCACCACCCGGCGGTTGGCCAGCACCAGCTGCGCACCCTCGTGGCGGGTGTGCAGGCGCTGCGGGTCGCCGCTGCCGATGATCATGCCCTGGGCATCCATGACATTGATGTTGTGCGGCAGGATGGCCATGGCGCGGTCGACTATGTGCTGCGCCAGGGTGGAGTCGAGTTCGAGCATGGAGCGGGCCTCCGCGGAAGGAGGCCCGAGTTTAGGGTGCCAGGCGCTCGCGCTGCCAGCCACTATCCAGCAGGCGGTAGTTGAGGCGGTCGTGCAGGCGGCTGGGACGGCCCTGCCAGAACTCAATGCGCTCGGCCAGTAGGCGATAGCCGCCCCAATGCGGCGGGCACTCCGGAGCGCGATCGAGGAAGCGCCGCTCGGTCTCGGCGAGCAGCGCCTGCAGCTCCTCGCGCCCGGCGATCACCCGGCTCTGCGGCGAGGCCCAGGCGCCCAGGCGGCTGCCCAGCGGGCGCACCTGGAAATAGGCGTCGGACTCCTCGGCGGAGACCCTCTCCACCCGCCCCTCGATGCGCACCTGGCGCTCCAGGCTGGGCCAGAAGAAGGTCATGGCGGCGAAGGGACGCGCCGCCAGCTGCCGGCCCTTGGCGCTGTCGTAGTTGCTGAAGAAGGTGAAGCCGCGCTCGTCCAGGCCCTTGAGCAGCAGCACCCGGCAGTGCGGGCGACCGTCCTCGTCGACCGTGGCCAGGGTCATGGCGTTGGGCTCCACCGGCGGCTGCTCGGTTCTCACCGCGTCGTCGAACCAGCGGCGGAACAGGCTGAAGGGCTCGGCCGGGGCCTGCTCCTCGCTGAGACCGTCGCGGGTGTAGTCACGCCGCATATCGGCGAGGGTCGGGGGGAGGCCCGGTGGGGTAGGCTCACCCGGGCTGCGCTTATCGACCATGCTGCTGTCCTCGGAAGATGTCAGGCGCAGAGCTTACTGCGCCTTTTCCTTCTTCTTTTGATCTGCGGCAACCTGGGCCACCGGCAGGGCCGGCGCGGCGGCCGGCTGGCTGTACTTGGCCAGCAGGGCGACCAGGGTCGGCTTGGGCGTCAGGACGATTTCCACCCGGCGATTCAGCGCACGGCCGGCGGCGCTGTCGTTGGCCGCGCGCGGCATGTCCGGGCCGACGCCCTTGAGCAGCAGGCGGTCGCGCTGCAGGCCGCTGAGGCGGAAGATCGAGGCCACGGCCTTGGCGCGGTCCTCGCTGAGCTTGAAGTTGCTGTCCAGCTGGCCACGGCTGTCGGCATGGCCAAGGATCAGCACGCCGGTGCGCGGATCCTTCTCGAGGATCTTGGCCACCTTGGTGAAGGGGCCGAGCACGGCCGGCATCAGCATGCTCGGACGATCCGGATTGAACGAGCTGTCCACCGGCGCGGTCACCACCAGCACGTTCTCGCGGCGTTCCAGCTCCATCTTGCTGCCGGACAGCGCCGACTTCAGGCGCGGCTCGTACTCGTCGAGCCAGGCATCGGTGAGCTGGTGGTCGATCTTCGGCGGCGCCTTCTTCACCGCCACCGGCTTCTCCTCGCCGCCGAACGACCACCAGCTGGAGCCGCCGTCGGACTTGTCGGAGGAACCGGCGCAGGCGGCGAGGCTCAGGCAGCACAGCAGGACGAGGGAGTTCTTATGCATGGTCGATCTTCCACAAAACGGGTTCATAGGCACTGGCCCAGCGCACGCGCCAGCTTCTGCGCACGCGGGTCCATCAAAACATAGGGGCCGAGGCTGTTGGTGACGAAGCCGAAGGCGACCTCGCGCTCGGGATCGGCGAAGCCCACCGAACCGCCGGCGCCGGGGTGACCGAAGGCCTTGCGGCCGAGGCCATAGGTGGCATTGGCCACCTGCGGCTGGTCGAGCATGCAGCCGAGGCCCAGACGGGTCGACGTCAGCAGGGTGCGGTCCTCGCCGCAGGCATGCTCGCGGGTCATCTCACCCAGCATTTCCGCCTCCAGCAGGCGCCCATCGAGCAGCGCGGCGTAGAAACCGGCCAGGGCACGGGCATTGCCGTGGCCGTTGGCCGCCGGTTGCTGCATGCGGCGCCATTCCGGCTTGTTGGTACTGGTGAGAATAGACGGCGGATTGGTGAAGGCGCGGGTGCTCAACGCCTCCGGCTCGCTCATCATGCACTTGAGCAGGCGCTGCGCGGCGGCGTCACCCAGGTTGCCCTTCTTGCGGGCGATATGGGCGACGCGGGGAAACTCCTGCTCGGCCAGGCCGACATGGAAGTCCAGGCCCAGCGGCTGGGCGATGCGCGCGACTATGGACTCGCCCGGGCCGCGCCCGTCGACCCGGCGCAGCAGCTCGCCGACCAGCCAGCCGTAGGTGATGGGACTGTAGCCGTGGGCCTCGCCGGGCGTCCACCAGGGGCGCTCGGCGGCAAGGGCGGTGGTCATCTGTTCCCAGTCGTAGAGCGCCTCGGCCGGCAGCAGCTGGCGCAGCGCCGGCAGGCCGGCACGGTGGCTGAGCAGCTGGCGCAGGGTCACGCGCTCCTTGCCGGCGGCGGCGAACTCCGGCCACCAGCGCGCCGCCGGGGCGTCCAGCTCCAGCCGGCCCTGCTCCACCAGCTGCAGCGCCGCCACGGCGGCGAAGGTCTTGGTGCAGGAAAACAGGTTGAGGATGGTGTCGCTGTGCCAGGCCTCGGCGCCATCCTTGTCGGCGCTGCCGGCCCAGATATCGATGACGGTCTCGCCGCCGATCTGCACGCACAGCGCGGCGCCGCGTTCCTGGGGATCTTCGAACAGCTCGGCGAATGCCTCCCTGAGCGGTTCGAAGCGCAGGTCGTAGTAGCCCTGGATCTGCAACTGGTACTCCTCGGTCAATGGCCGGCATTGTTCCAGCCTGAACCGCTCCTGTGAATCCTGGCCCTTTGCCCAACTCGTCTCGTCAGACCAACGGCATGTGCTCCCGCATCAGGGCCTGTTCGGCGCCAGCAGCCGGGCCGGCACCCCCAGGTTGGCCTTGCGCACCGCCGTGACGAAGCCCTGCCAGGGCCGGTCGGTGATCGCCACCAGGCCGAAGTGGCCGTTCTCGCCATCGAGCAGGCGGCCGCTCACCGGCTGGTCGAGGTACTGGAACCAGTGCACGCCGACGATGCTCGGCTCCTCCAGGGCCTTGGCCAGGAAGTGGGCATAGGCCGGGCCGCGCTCCTCCTCCTTGTAGGTCTCGACCACGCCACCCCAGAACGGGCCGCGGTCGCGCGAGCCGAAATGGAACTCGCTGACCAGCAGCGGCTTGTCCAGCGCGCGCAGCGCGGCGAAGTCGTAGCCGTGCTGCGGCTCCCTGACGTAGAAGTTGAAGCTGAGCACGTCGCAGTACTGGGCGCAGGCGGCGATGGCCTCCGGGGTGGCGACGGCGAAGCGGCCGCCGAGTAGCAGGTGGTTGGGGGCATGCCACTTCAGCGAGTCGGCGATGGTCTTGAAATAGGTGTCGGCGAACAGGCGCTGGAAGTTCTGCAGGTCCTTCTCGATCTGCGGGAATTCGGCGCTCGGCAGCGGCGGCTCGAAACCCGGGTCTTCCATCAGCTCCCAGGCCTTGAGCTCGATGCCCCAGGCCTTGGACAGGCCGTTCTGGTTGCGGTACTTGTCGCGCAGCTGCTTGAGGAAGGCACGCTTGGCCGGCACGTCGGTGGTCAGGCGCAGGGTGCCGTAGGCCAGGGCGTAGCGCGATTTCGGATCGTCGCCGGGGGCGGCCCAGGCCAGCTCATTGTCGGCGAAGAAGCCGAGCAGCCAGGGGTCATCGCGGCGGTCACGGGTGGCGATGGCGATGGCGCGCTCGGCGGCCATGGCGAAGCGCGGGTCGAAGGGGTCGGGCATGCCGCCCCACCAGTCGTGGCCGGTGCTGATGATGGCGTAGTCGCCGGAAATCGCCAGCGGGATGCTGTAGGGCAGGCGCTTGGCCGCGCCCAGGGTGTCGTCGCTCCAGTTGCCCAGGCTGTTGAAGCCCCAGGCCTGCAGGCGATCGAGGGCATGCTGGGTCCAGCGCTCGGCATCGAAGCCGGGCAGCGGACAGGGCGCCAGTTCGGCCGGGGCCGGGGTGGCCGCCAGCGGCGGCTGCACGGTCGGGCACGGCTGGGCGTAGCTGCGCTGCAGATTGGCGCGGTAGAAGTCGTACCAGCGCCCATGGGCGAAGGCGCGGCCCCGGTTGGCGCCGCTGTCGCTGCGGCTGTCGCGCCGGCCGTAGTAGGCGGCCAGCGGCTCGCCGTCCTTGGGCAGCGCGGCGAACATGCTCTCGCGGCCCTCCACGTAGGTCTGGCTCTGCCAGGCACTGACCGCGTTGACGCCGAGCGAGTAGAAGGGGTTGCCCTCCGGTGTCACCAGGTACCAGCGACCATCGCGCTTCTCGGTACGAAAGAAACCCTTGGCCTCGAAAGTGGGGCCGCCCAGCCAGCCGCCGAAGCGGTCCTGCTGCGGACGCTCGGCCAGCCAGGCCTTGAGCTGCTCACGCTCGCGGGCGGCGCCATCGCGCAGCTGCTGCTCGTTGCGCACCTTCTCCGGCCACTGGCCACGGCTGTACTGCCCGTATGCATCGACAATGCCGGTGTAGGCCGCCTGCTGCGCGGCAGTGCCGGCCTGCACGCCGAATCGGCCGAGCAGGATGCTCTGCGCAACGTCCGGGCGCTGCATGCTGAGGGTCACCGCGCTGACCTGGGCGAGATTCAGCTCACCCTCCACGGTTTCCGCCAGCAGCACGCGCTGGCCTTCCAAGTTCAGCGGCATGGGCGCGCCGGCGCGCATGCCGAGGGCCCTGGGCGAGGTGGCCGCGAGCGGCACCAGCAGGGTCTGCGCCGGGCCTGCCGGCAGGGCGATGCGGCTGTTCAGCACCTTGCCGTCGCGGCTTTCGATGCGCACCTCGAGGGTGATCGCCCAATCCATGGCGTTCTGCAGGCGCAGGCTCATGGCGGCGGCCTGCGACCAGTCCCAGTCGCCGCTCTGCGGGCTCAGGCGCAGGCTGGGGCGCTCGGCGGCGGTGAAGGTGAAGCGGCGCAGCACCTCGCCTTCGGCGGTGGGCTCGGCGGTCAGCTCGGGGAAGCTGGCGGCCTGGCTGTCGACCTTTACCACGTCGGTGGGCTTGATGAAGCTGAACAGGGTCTGCTGGCCCTGGGGCGCGGCCACCAGGGGCGCGGCCATACCGAGGGCGAGTACGAGGGTCAGGGAACGGCAAATCATCGAACATGCACTCCGGAAGATGCCCAAGTAGACACCAGGCGGGGCCGCCGATGCCAGTCCGCCGGCTCTATCCCGAACTTGTCAGGCGATCTCGCGGCGAAACGGTGGCAGCGCGTTGAGGATCGCCTTGCCATAGCGCTGGGTCACCACGCGGCGGTCCAGCAGGGTGATGGTGCCGCGGTCGGCCTCGGTACGCAGCAGGCGACCGCAGGCCTGGATCAGGCGCAGCGAGGCGTCGGGCACGGCGATCTCCATGAACGGATTGCCGCCGCGCGCCTCTATCCACTCGGCCAGTGCCGCCTCCACCGGGTCGTCCGGCACGGCGAAGGGAATCTTGGCGATCACCACGTGCTCGCAGTAGGCACCCGGCAGGTCGACGCCTTCGGCGAAGCTGGCCAGACCGAACAGCACGCTCTCCTCGCCGTCGTCGACCCGCGCCTTGTACTTGTTCAGGGTCTCCTGCTTAGAAAGGTTGCCCTGAATCAGCACGCGCTTGCGCCAGTCACGGTCGAGACCGTCGAACACGTCCTGCATCTGCTTGCGCGAGGAGTACAGCACCAGAGTGCCGCGTGCGCCCTTCACCAGCTCCGGCAGGTCGCGAATGATGGCGGCGGTGTGCGCGGCGGCATCACGCGGGTCGGCCTTAAGGTCCGGCACCCGCAGCACACCGGCGTCGGCATGGTGGAACGGACTCGGCACCACGGCGGTCACGGCTGCCTTGGGCAGGCCGGAACGCATGCGGAAGCGGTCGAAGGTACCCAGCGCGGTCAGGGTGGCCGAGGTCACCAGGGCGCCGTAGGCGACGTTCCACAGATTGCGGCGCAGGGTCTCGGCGGCGAGGATCGGGCTGGCGTTGACTTCGATATCGAAGGCCGCACCGCTCTCGGCCAGGGTCAGCCAGCGCGCCATCGGCGGGCTGTCTTCCGGGTCCTCGACGGTAAAGGCGGTCCACAGTTCCCAGTTGCCCTGGGCGCGGGACAGCAGGCTGCCGAACAGCGGGTACCACTCCTCCGCCTGGTGACTGGCGAGGCCAATACTGCTGCCCTCGTCATCCATCGCCTGCTTGAGCAGCTCGGTGAGGCGGGTGAAGACGTCGGTGAGCTTGGCGAAGCCTTTCTTCAGTTCGATGCCCAGCTCGCGCAGGTGCTCCGGCACCAGGCCGCCCTCGAAGCGATGGCGCGGCCGCTCGCGGCCCTCCATGTCCTCGCCGGCGCGGAAATCGGCCAGCTGTTCGCAGGCACTGAACATGAACTGCTGCTGAGTGCGCAGCTCACGCGCCTGCTCGGGCACCTGCTCGATCAGCCGACCGAGGTCACCGGGCAACGGATGCTGGGCCAGCAGCTTGGTCAGGTTCTTCTCCACCTGGCCGAGCCAGTCGGCGGTGCTGCGCAGGCGGGTGAAGTGGGCGAAGTGGCCGATGGCCTTGTCCGGCAGGTGATGGCCCTCGTCGAACACGTAGATGGTCTCGCGTGGGTCCGGCAGCACGGCGCCGCCGCCCAGGGCCAGGTCGGCCAGGACCATGTCGTGGTTGGTGACGATCACATCGACCTTGGTCATGCCCTCGCGCGCCTTGTAGAAGGCGCACTGCTGGAAATTAGGACAGTGGCGGTTGGTGCACTGGCTGTGGTCGGTGGTCAGGGTGCTCCAGACCTGGTCTTCCAGCTCCTCGGGCCAGCTGTCGCGGTCGCCGTCCCAGCGGTTGCCGGCGAGTTTCTCGATCATCTTGCTGTAGAGCTTCTGGCTCTGCTCATCGACGTCGATGCGGAAGCCTTCCTCCTCGAACATCTGCGCCGTGGCGCTCTGCGCCTGGCCCTCCTGCAGCAGCATGTCCAGCTTGGACAGGCACAGGTAGCGGCCACGGCCCTTGGCCAGGGCGAAGCTGAACTGCAGGCCGGCATTGCGCATCAGGTCCGGCAGGTCCTTGTGCACGATTTGCTCCTGCAGCGCCACGGTCGCGGTGGCGATCACCAGGCGCTTGCCGGCGGCCTTGGCCGCGGGGATGGCGGCCAGGCTGTAGGCCACCGTCTTGCCGGTACCGGTGCCCGCCTCCACGGCCACCACGGCCGGCTCGCCGTCGCGCTGGCCTTCGTCGTTGGTCTTGATCGCGCCGAGCACCTTGGCCACCTCGGCGATCATCAGGCGCTGGCCATAGCGGGCCTTGAGCCCCTTGGCTTCGAGGAAACGGCTGTAGGCGCCCTGGATCTGGGACTTGAGTTCGGAACTGAGCATGGGCGCGAAAGGCTGGATAAATTTTCAGTAGTTTACCGATAGGTTATGCTCGCGCGCCATCGTTAACCGGAGTCTGCCGATGACTGTCTTTTCCGCCCTGTATGCCGTGCATGTGCTGGCCGCCCTGGTCTGGGTCGGCGGCATGTTCTTCGCCTGGATGATCCTGCGCCCGGCCGCCGTGGCCAAGCTGCAGGCGCCCGAGCGCCTGAGCCTGTGGCTGGAGGTGTTCCAGCGCTTCTTCCTGTGGGTATGGATCGCCGTGCTGGCACTGCCGATTACCGGCATGGGCATGCTGCACCTGCGCTTCGCCGGCTTCGAGACCGCGCCGCGCTACGTGCAGGTGATGATGGGCCTGTATCTGGTGATGCTCGCGCTGTTCCTGCGCGTACGCTTCCTGCAACTGCCGCTGCTGCGCCAGGCGGTGCAAGTGCAGGACTGGCCAGCCGGTGGCCAGGCGCTCGGGCGCATCCGTCGCCTGGTCGGCAGCAACCTGCTGGTGGGCCTGGCCCTGATGCTCATCGCCGCAGCCCGCCCGACCTTCTGATGCAGGCGAATCTGCTCCCGCACCTTCCTGAGAAGGCACGGGAGCAGGTCACCGCCAGAAGCGCTATTGCGCAGGTTGCGCCTCGACTGACGCCTCGACCCGACGGTTGACTGCACGCCCCTCGTCGGTGCCATTGTCAGCCACCGGGCGAGACTCGCCATACCCCACCGACGAAATCCTGTCAGCCGCCACACCATACTGATTGACCAGTACGTCGCGCACGGCATTGGCACGGCGCTCGGACAGGCCCTGGTTGTAGGCATCGGAGCCGACGGAATCGGTGTGACCTTCCACCGTGGTGCTGGTCTGCGGATATTGGCTCATGAAGTCGGCCAGGGCTTTGATGTCAGCCTGGCTTTCTTCCTTGACCACCGACTTGTTGAAGTCGAACTTGACGTCCAGTTCGACCCGCACCGGATCGCTGACCTCGACCACAGGCTCAGCGGCAGGCGCATCGTCCGGGTAGACCGGCAACGGGCAGCCATTGTGACGAACGGGAGTATTGGGTGGGGTATCCGGACAGCGGTCGCGGCGATCGAACACACCATCGCCATCCTGGTCGCCGTCCTGGGCATAACAGATCAGAGTTCCGATGACCGCACCGGCCACGGCACCTCCAGCTGCCCAGGTAGAACTTTCGATTGCGCCAAGACCGCCTCCGGCCAGGCCGCCAATCGCTGTACAAATGGGCCAGTTCCCTTGGTTTAGCGGCGCATCTCCCGTACTGGAAGTCGTGACGCAACCAGAAAGAACACTGCTGACCAAGAGAAGGGGTAATGCAGCCCTTGAGAGTCTTGTTCTCATGGCGGTGATCTCCTGTGTCACCGGTTGAATACCGGTAACACAGGAGTAAAGACCGCTCCCCCAAAGTGTACAAGCCAACCCCGGTGGGCGACCGCAGAGTTTTCGGCGGTCGCCATGCCGGGGAGAGCCGTCTTAGGGGCGTGCCTCGACTTCGGCTTCAACGCGACGGTTGATGGCGCGGCCTTCGGCAGTGGCGTTATCGGCCACCGGGCGGGTCTCGCCATAGCCGACCGAGCTGACGCGATCGCCGCCTACGCCGTACTGGTTGACCAGCACGTCACGCACGGCATTGGCACGGCGCTCGGACAGGCCCTGGTTGTAGGCGTCGGTGCCGACGGAGTCGGTGTGACCTTCAACCACGGTGGTGGTCTGCGGGTACTGGCTCATGAAGTCGGCCAGGGCCTTGATGTCGCCCTCGCTTTCGGGCTTCACGGCAGCCTTGTCGAAGTCGAACTTGACGTCCAGCTCGACGCGGACCGGCTCGGCCGGCTCCGGAGTCGGGGCCGGCTCGGCCACTTCCTCGACGACAGCAACCTGCTCCTCGGCACCATGTACCCAGCAGTAGGCTGCGGCCATGCCGGCACCCAGCAGGGCACCGCCACCTGCCCATTCGGCACTCTCGATCGCACCCAGCGCAGCACCGGTCACACCGCCAACGGCGGCGCAAGTCGGCCAATCGGTCTTCTGGATACCAGCACAGCCGGTCAGCAGGCCGCTTGCCAGGATCAGGGGTACAGCTTTCCTTGTGATACTCATCTTCTTAGGTCTCCTGTAGGGAATCGGCACACAACCGACAGCAAAGAAGTAAAGATGGCTTCCTTACTATCCGCCAGTTATAGGCAGTTTCCATACCAAGGTCCATAGGCCAATCACGCGGAGCGCGATAGTCTTGGCATTCGCACTCGGGATTTCTGCCTATGACCCTTGCATTTTCCTCCCGCACCCCGCAGCAGGCACTGGCCGCCCTGCTCGATCACCACGCCCCGCAGCGCCTGCTGCTGGTCGGCGCCAGCCAGCCGCCGGCGCTCGGCGCCTTCCAGCAGGCCCACCCGGACGCCCTGCTGGCCCAGGCGCCGGCCGGTCCCTTACCGGCGGAACTGGCCGCGCAGCGTTACGATCTGGCCCTGGTGGTGGACTGCCTGGAGCATCTGCCCAAGCGCACGGCCCTGGAGCTGCTGGGTGGCATCCGCAACCTCAATGCCAGCCGCCTGGCGGTGCTGGTCGACCTGGCTGCCTGCAACTGGCAGGAAACCGACTTCTTCGCCCTGGCCCTGCAGGCCAGCGAGCGCTTCCGGCGCGAGGGGCAGACGCTGACCCTGTTCACCTACGATCTGCGCGACTACAAGCAGGTGCCCGACTGGCTCAATGCCAAGTTCTGGGCCAACCCGGAAAACTTCGGCAAGTACTGGTGGTGACTGCATGAGCCAAGCCTGTCCCTGCGGCAGCGGTAGCGCGCTGGACGCCTGCTGCGGCCACTATCACCAGGGCACCGCCGCACCCAGCGCCGAGCACCTGATGCGCTCGCGCTACAGCGCCTATGCGCTGGGCCTGATCGACTATCTGGTGGCCACCACCCTGCCCGCCCAGCAGCACGGCCTTGAGCGTGACAGCATGCGCGCCTGGAGCCTGGGCAGCACCTGGCTGGGGCTGGAGGTGGAAGGCAGCGAGCTGATCGGCGCGCAGCCCCAGCACGCCTTCGTCGCCTTCACCGCGCGCTGGCACGACGGCAGCGGCGAGCACAGCCATCGCGAGCGCTCGGCCTTCGTCCAGCGCGATGGCCGCTGGTACTTCCTCGACCCCACGGTGCCCCTCAAGGCAGGGCGCAACGACCCCTGCCCCTGCGGCAGCGGGCAGAAGTTCAAGAAGTGCTGCGCGAGCTATCTGAGCTAGGAAAACTCTGCTTCATTTGTTGACCAGAACCCGGCAGGGGGCCGGGTCCGACAAGGAGAAGCAGATGCACAAGCACAGTGGAACCGCGGCCGCCCTGGCCGCCCTGCTATGGGTCGGTGCCGTCCAGGCCGATGATGTCCGGGTCGAACTGGGCAGCAGCGAGCGGGTCGCCCGCCTGTTCGCCTTCCCCAACAACTGCAGCGTGATCTGTTACCGCGACTGGACCCTGGAGCAGACCGCCGAGCACTACCTGGGGCAGAGCCTGCAGCGCGACGGTTACGCCGCCGCCACGGTCAAGGTCAGCCGCGACGGCGACATGCTCAGCGCCAGCTTCAGCGGCGTCCCCAGCGACTACGGCACGCCACTGACCAACCTGCTGAACGCCGGCGACCTGGCCTTCGCGGGCGCCGACAAGCTCAACGGCGACGGCAAGTGGCAGTACAGCTGGTACTTCTTCCTGCCCCTGGGCATGGCCCTGGACAACCGCAAGAGCGTGGAACTGCTGCATTTTCCACCGGATTATTCGCTGACCCAGGCCCAGGACTACCTAGAGTCCAAGACCACCGACCGCTGGGCCGCACTGCTCAGCGTGAACGGCGTGGCGGCGGCGCAGACACCGGCCTACCAGACCATCATCGACATCGCCCCGATCGCCGCACCAGCCAGCGCCGGCGGCGACCTGGAGGGCGTCTACGACTACTTCACCGACTACCAGAAGACCATGGTCGCCCAGCTCACCGCAGGCGATGGCACCGCGCTGCCGATGGTCGCCTTCGGTGGCCCGGTGCGCACCTGGGTCAACAAGACCTACGACGCCAATATCGGCGTGCTGGGCCTGGACACGATCAGCCCGGCGCCGGGTCAGAACGTGCCGGTACTGGGCTCCAACCACCCGAGCTATATCTGGTACGCGGCCGACCCGGAGAACTATGGCGGCGACCAGGCCAAGGCCGACGCCGCCGGGCTCAAGGTGATGGGCCAGGACATCAGCGCCGCCTGCTGGCAGGCCGGCATGGGCCAGAACCCCAGCGCCGACCCGCAGCAGACCCTGAATGCCTGCACGCAGAAGTGGCAGGTCACCGACCAGGTGCAGACCTGCGAGCTGTTCTACACCTCGATCCGCAACCTGCCCCCCGAGCAGGCACAAGCCAAGTGCAGCACCAGCGAGAGCTGACGCCAGACGCAACGAGGCCCGCAGATGCGGGCCTCGGGCTTATTCCTGCAGTTTGAGGTGCGAGGTGTCCGGCGGCGGTGCAGCCGGCGCCGCCTTGGCCTGGCCCATGTCGCTGCCCACCGGCGCCAGGCTGAACTGCGACAGGTCCACCTTCGGCGCCTGGGCCTCGGGCTTGGCATCCTGCAGGTCGGCGCCGACCGGGGCGATGCCGAAGTCCGGCGCCTCGACGTCGCTGAAGGCCGCCATGTATTCGTCACGCGGAATCACCCGGGCCGCGCTCCCGCCCTTCACCGGCGCGGCAGCCACTGTGGCGGCGGCCGGTGCCACCGGGGCCGGCGCAGCAGCCGGCGGCGGAGCCATCTCCACCTCCTCGACATCCAGCGCCTGCACTATGGCCAGGGCGCCGGCCCGCTCCATGGTCGCACGATACTTCTCGGCACCGGCGGCATCCAGCCCGCTCTTGATCACGATGCGCCGCCCGGAGAACAGCAGGGCGATGCGCTGGGCATCGGCCTGGAACAGCCGCGCCAGGTTCGCCTTCACCTGCTCCAGCGGCGCACCCGGCACCACCTGCCCGGCGAAAGCGATCTCGTAGAGGCTCATGGTCACACTCCTGTCCAATTCGGCCCCCAGTATGGCGCAGTTTTTTTCCGCAAACAGCTGCTGGCACCCAAGCAGGCGCTTGTTACACTGGCCCGGTCCTCGGAGAGATATGATGTTTTCTCAGGTGCGAACCACCATCACCTGCCTGTTCCTGCTGCTGGCACTACCCGGTTGCTCCAGCTGGTTCGGCGATGCCTTCATCGAGCCGGACGTGCGCCTGGTCAAGGTCGACGTGATCAAGGCCAAGCTGCTCGAACAGCAGTTCTCCCTGCGTTTTCGCATCGACAACCCCAACGCCGCCGAGCTGCCCATACGCCGTCTGAGCTACGCCGTGCAGCTCAACGGCACGCCCCTGGCCGAGGGTGAATCGAGCCAGTGGTTCAACGTGCCGGCCCGCGGCCACCACGAGTTCGAGGTGCCGGTGCGCACCAACCTGTGGCGCCACCTGAAGGGCATCGTCAAGGCCCTGGAAGATCCCGAGCGGCCCATCCGCTACAGCCTGCGCGGCGAGGTTAAGACCGGCCTGCTGTTCGGCCGCAGCGTGCATCTGCAGCGCAATGGCGAGATAATTCCCGGCGATCACATTCCGGAGTGAGCCTCATGACTCAGCAACCCCACGTCCACGGCCCCGACTGCAACCACGACCACGATCACCATCACCATCACCATCACGATGACGGTCACGTGCACGGCCCGCACTGCAACCATCACCACCAGGAGCCGGTGCGCAACCCGCTGAAGGAAGTCGGCCGCAACGACCCCTGCCCCTGCGGCAGCCAGAAGAAGTTCAAGAAGTGCCACGGCGCCTGACCTGAACGCCTCCGCCGGCAGGGCCCAGCCCCTGCCGCGCCCCTACTCCCCGGCGCATTCGCCCTCTACAATCCGCACCCATCATCCGTCTCCCTGCGCCAGGAGCCAGTCATGGGTTCGCGCTTTCTCCGCCTCACCGCCCTAGCCACCCTCGGCAGCACCCTGCTGCTCGGCGGCTGCCAGTCCTTCCTCGACAGCCGCTATGCCAGCAGCGTGCACCCGGACCAGGGCATCGTCCGCGTCCAGGGCCTGGCGCAGAGCGTGGTGGTGCGGCGCAACCCGCTGGGCATGCCGCTGATCGAGACCACCACCTTCCACGACGCCCTGTTCACACTGGGCTACGTGCACGCCGCCGACCGCCTCAGCCAGATGGTTGGCATGCGCCTGCTGGCCGAGGGCCGCCTGGCCGAGATGAATGGCCCCGGCGTGCTGGAAATCGACCGTTTCATGCGTACGGTCAACCTGCGTACGCAGGCCGAGGTGCTATACAAGAACGCCTCGCCGCGCATCAAGAAGTTCTTCGAGGTCTACGCCCGCGGCGTCAATGCCTACCTGTTCCGCTACCGGGACAAGCTGCCGATGGACCTGGCCGAGAGCGGCTACCGCCCGGCCTACTGGAAACCGGAAGACTCGGTGCTGCTGTTCTGCCTGCTCAACTTCGGCCTGTCGGTCAACCTGCAGGAGGAGATCGCCGCCCTCAAGCTGGCCGACAAGGTCGGCGCCGACAAGCTGGCCTGGCTGCTGCCGAGCTACCCGGATGAGCCGCTGCCCTTCGAGGAAGCCGAGAAGCTGCGCGGCCTGAGCCTGAGTGGCCAGATTCCCGGGCTGGCCGCGGTGAACGACGCCGCCGGCCAGGTCGCCGCGCTGAACATGCTCGGCGTCGCCGCTTCCAACAACTGGGCCATCGCCCCGCAGAACAGCCGCAGTGGCAAGAGCCTGCTGGCCAACGACACCCACCTGCCGCTGTCCATGCCCTCGGTGTGGAACTTCGTGCAGATCCGCTCGCCGAAATTCCAGGCCGCTGGCGTGTCCATCGCCGGGGTGCCGGCGGTGGTCGCCGGCTTCAACGGCAAGCTGGCCTGGGGCATGACCATGGTCATGGGCGACAACCAGGACCTGTTCCTGGAGAAGCTCAAGCGCGAGGGCGGCCGCCTCTACTACCAGGCCGACGGCAAGTGGCAGCCGGCCCGCGAGCGCCAGGAGACCTTCTTCATCAAGGGCCAGCGGCCGATCCGCGAAACCATCTGGGAAACCCGCCACGGCCCGCTGCTGAACTCCGCCCTCGGCGAGCGCAAGTCGCCCCTGCAGCCGCTGCCCTTCACCAGCGGCTACGGCCTGGCCCTGCGCAGCATCCAGGCCGAGGCGGACCGCTCGATCGACGCCTTCTTCGACCTGTCCCGCGCGCAGTCGGTGGAACAGGCCTTCGAGGCCACCCGCGAAGTGCGCGCCATGGCGCTGAACATCGTGTTCGCCGATGCCCAGCACATCGGCTGGCAGGTCACCGGCCGCTACCCCAACCGCAAGCAGGGCACCGGCCTGGTGCCCTCGCCAGGCTGGGACGGCGCCTATGACTGGGACGGCTACGCCGACCCCATGCTGCACCCCTATGACCAGGCCCCCATGCAGGGCTGGCTGGGCACCGCCAACCACCGCACGGTGCCACGCGGCTATGGCATGCAGCTGTCCAACTCCTGGTTCTACCCCGAGCGTGCCGAGCGCATCGCGCAACTGGCAGGGAGCGGCAAGCACGACCAGAAGAGCATGATCGCCATGCAGTACGACCAGACCACGCCCTTCGCCGGCAAACTGCAGACGATGTTCGATGCCCCCAGCATGGCCGCGTCGCTGAAGCAGGCCATTGCCGCCCTGCCCGCCCCGCAGCGCGCCAAGGCAGAGGAGGCGTACAAGCGCCTGATGGCCTTCGACGGGCGCATGACCGCCACCTCGGCCGATGCCGCGCTGTACAGCGCCTTCCTGCAGGAGAGTGCCAAGGCCACCTTCCTCGACGAACTGGGCCCGCAGACCAGCCCGGCCTGGCAGGCACTGGTGGACACCGCCAACAACAGCTACTCGGCCCAGGCCGACCACCTGCTCGGCCGCGACGACAGCCCGTTCTGGGATGACGTGGAGACCGCACAGAAGGAAGACAAGCCGGCGATCATGGCGCGCAGCCTGGCCAATGCCGTGACCTTCCTCGAAGCCGAACTGGGTGCCAATCGCAGTGCCTGGCAGTGGGGCAAGCTGCACCAGTATCGCTGGACCAGCAATGCCAGCAAGATGGCGCCCTACCTCAGTGCCAGCCAGCGCAGCGGCATCCAGTCGATCGGCAACTACCTGGATCGCGGCCCCTACCCGGCCGGCGGCGACCACGGCACCCTCAACGTGGCCGCCTACGAATGGGGCAACGACTTCGATGTCTGGCTGATCCCGGCCATGCGCATCGTCGTCGACTTCGGCCTGCCCGAGCCGATGATCGGGGTCAACAGCTCCGGCCAGTCCGGCAACCCGGCCAGCCGGCACTACGCCGATGGCATCGAGGCCTGGCTCAAGGGCGGCTACATGAGCTTCCCGTTCCAGAGCGGCAACATCGACCGGGTCTACGGCAGCAAGCGCCTGCTGCTGACCCCGGGCCGCTGATCCCAAGGCCGGCTGTTCGATCTCGACGCGAGTAGCCGGTCGTTTTTAAGTACCGTCCGATCTATCAGCCGGCACGCCAATCCTTAAACAGTTTAAAAACAGCCCTTTACACTCGATTTGTCGTACTACACTTCAAATCGAGCGGCTAACCCCGCTCCCGGCGGGGCCTTTATTAGAACCAAGAACAGCTGCCAGGCACCTGGCCCCGCCGGCACCCTTCGCGAGGGCTCCATGGGAATTGCCGCCAGCGACCTCTGCCAGCACGTCATTCGCCCCACCCTGCTCTACCTGGGGCGCCACTCCGCCAGCGCCGAAACCCTGCTCCTGGGTGCCGCAGCCAGCCAGTCGGCGCTCGGCAGCGCCCTCGGCGACCCGCACGGCCATGGCCTCTACCACATCAGCGCGCAGCGCCATCGCCTGCTCTGGGACCAGCACCTGGCGCGCGACCCGGACCTGGCCAGCCTGGTGCGCGGCCTGGCCAGCCAGCACGCCTTCCTCGCCGCGCCGGAACTGGAGCTGGCGGTCAACCTGCGCTACGCCACGGCCATCGCCTGGCTGCTGGTTGAGGTCGAGCAGGCCACCCTGCCGGCCGCCGACGACTTGCACGGCATGGCCCGTGTCTGGCGCCGGGTGTTCCAGCCGCATGGCCGGCTGCGCGACTACCTGCAGGCCTGGCAACACTGCGTGGTCGGCCACTACCACGCCGCCTGAAGCGCCACTTGTTGACCTATCAGTCAACTGCATGTGCATGATTTGATTAACGAATCTTCACGAAAAAGGCATTCCTGAGCGGTTGGCAAGCCCCGGCAAAAGGGGTAGCTTGCCGCCCTCGTTTTAGCTGTTCGTGAGCTTCCTAATGAAAAACCTCTGGTTGAAGACTTCCCTCGCGCTGGCCATCGGCGCGGTTTCCACTCACAGCCTGGGCAACGGAATTGCCATCAACGAACAGAGCGTCAGCGGCATGGGCACCTCCTTCGCCGGCCGCGCCTCGGCTGCGCAGGACGCCACCACCCTGTTCGGCAACCCGGCCGGCCTGAGCAAGCTGGAGCGCCCGGAAGTGGTCGGCGGCTTCGGCCTGGTCAAGGCCAACGTCGACATCGACGACTCCAGCGCCGAGACCCACAAGGGCGACATGGTGCCGCTGACCCCGGTGCCCTTCGCCTATTACGCCAGCCCGATCGACGAGCAATGGAGCTGGGGCCTGGGCCTGTACGTGCCCTACGGCCTGATCAGCGACTACGAGAAGAGCTTCGGCGGTCGCTACAAGGGCCTGTACAGCAAGGTCGAAGTGGTCACCCTGCAGCCGACCCTGAGCTACCGGATCAACGACCGCGTCTCCGTCGGCTTCGGCCCGACCTTCAACAAGATCAAGGGCAAGCTGACCAAGAACATCTACGACGGCGCCCTGGCCGGTCTCGGCGGCGCCGGCGACACCAAGATCAACATCAAGGGCGACGACACCGCCATCGGCTTCAACGCCGGCGTGCTGGTGGACGTCACCGAGCGCCTGGCCTGGGGCCTGACCTACCACTCCAAGGTCGACTACACCCTGGAAGGTCGCACCAAGGTGAGCGGCCTGGATGTCCCGCTGCTGGCCGCGGCGAACGGCGAGTACGACGCCACCCTGGACTTCACCACCCCGGAAAGCGTCGACACCTCGGTGACCTTCGAGCTGGACGAGCGCTGGACCCTGTACGCCGGCGCCACCTTCACCCGCTGGAGCCGCCTGCAGGAAATCGTGGTGGAAAACGAGGGCACCCCCACCCTGCCGCTGCTGGGCAACCGTTTCGCCAGCGTCAGCGAAGAGCTGAAATGGCAGGACACCTGGTCCTACGCCATCGGCGCCGCCTACCAGCTCAACCCGCAGTGGGTGCTGCGCACCGGCCTGGCCATCGACCCGTCGCCGGCCGAGAACCAGCACCGCACCGTGCGCATTCCGGTGGGCAACCGCAAGGTCTTCTCGGTAGGCGCCGGCTGGTCGCCGAATAGCGACCTGACCATCGACGTCGCCTACTCCTACCTGCGCGAAAGCAAGGCCTCGGTCAACCAGCCGGGCACCAGCCCCCTGGTCCCCGGCTACAGCGCCGAGTACAACAACAGCGCCCATGGCCTGGGCCTGCAGGCCACCTACCGTTTCTGACGGCAGGCAGCAAAAAGCCGGGCGATTGCCCGGCTTTTTTGTTTCCGCCCTATCCTCAGGGCTGCGCCAGGGCCTTCTCCACCGCGGCGATCAGGTCCTCGTCGTCCGGCTTGGTCAGGCTGGAGAAGCTGGCGACCACCTGGCCGTCGCGCCCCACCACGTACTTGTAGAAGTTCCAGCGCGGCGCACTGCTCTGCGCGGCCAGCTCGCGGAACAGCGGCACCGCGGCGTCGCCGCTGACCGGCTGCGGCTCGCTCATGGCGAAGGTCACGCCGTAGTTGATGTAGCACACCTGGGCCGTCTCTTCGCTGTTGTCGGCCTCCTGGCGGAAGTCGTCGGAAGGCACGCCGAGCACCTCCAGCCCCTGGCCCTTGTAGCGCTGGTAGAGCGCCTCGAGGCCCTTGAACTGGGGGGTGAAGCCGCAGCGGCTGGCGGTGTTGACCACCACCAGCGCCTTGCCGGCGAAGCGCTGGCACAGGTCGATGCTGTCCTTGCTGCGCAGTTGCTGCAGTTGCCCCTGCTGCTTGAGCAGTGGCGGGCATTCCGCCGCCCACAGCGGCGCGGCGAACAGGGTAGCCAGGGTGCACAGGGCGATACGCGAGAGCATGGCGGCAGCCTCCAGAACGACGATGCTGCAAAGCTACTCGCCCGCCGCGCCAGCGGCAATCCTCAGCACAGGCCCATGCCCAGCTGCAGCAGGGCCAGCCCGCCGCGGCTCCAGCCCCACCAGGCCAGCGCCAGCAGCAGCGCGCCGGCCAGCGTCAGGCCGGCCAGCGCCGTGCGGCTCATGCCGCCCCCCTCGGCGCGCAGGCGTGCCACCGGCTGCTCGCGCACCGGCCAGTTGAGGGCCGCGGCCAGCAGGCCGAGGAGGATGGAAATCTGCCAGACCAGCTCGTAGCTGCCGGTGCGGTCGTACAGGTAGCCGCCCAGCCAGCCGCCGAGGAAGGCTCCCAGCTGGTGGAACAGGAAGACGATGCCGCCGAGCATGGACAGGTTGCGCACGCCGAACAGGGTGGCCACCGTGCCGTTGGTCAGCGGCACCGTGGACAGCCACAGCAGGCCCATGGCGATGCCGAAGGCATAGGCGCTCCACTGGCTCAGCGGCAGGTAGACGAAGGCCACTATCACCAGGCTGCGCGCCAGGTACAGGGCGCTCAGCAGGCGCGGCTTGGACAGGCGGCCGCCGAGCCAGCCGGCGATGTAGGTACCGAAGATGTTGAACAGGCCGACCAGGGCCAGCACCGTGGTGCCGGTCAGTGCCGGCAGATGCTGGTCGACCAGGTAAGCCGGCAGGTGCACGCCGATGAACACCACCTGGAAGCCACAGACGAAGAAACCCAGCGCCAGCAGGCAGAAGCCCGGATGGCTACAGGCCTCGCGCAGCGCCTCGCCCAGGCTCTGCGGCTGGGCCTGGGGCGCCTGCGCCGGCTCGCGCAGCATGAAGGCCAGCGGCAGGATCAGCGCCACCAGCAGGCCGAGCGCCAGCAGCGCGGCAGACCAGCCCAGCCAGCCGATCAGCCCCAGGCTGCCGGGCAGCATGGCAAACTGGCCGAATGAGCCGGCGGCGGCGGCGATGCCCATCGCTATGCTGCGCTGCTCCACCGAGGCGGCGCGGCCGACCACGCCCAGCAGCACCGAGAAGGAAGTGCCGGACAGGCCGATGCCGATCAGCAGGCCGGCGCTCAGCGACAGCGACCAGGGCGAGTCGGCCAGGGCCATCAGCGCCAGGCCGGCGGCGTACAGCAGGCCGCCGACCAGCACCACCCGGCGCGCGCCGAAGCGGTCGGCGATGGCCCCGGTGACCGGCTGGGCCAGGCCCCAGATCAGGTTCTGCAGGGCGATGGCGAAGGCGAACACCTCGCGCCCCCAGCCGAACTCGCCACTCATCGGTGTGAGGAACAGGCCGAAGCCGTGGCGAATGCCCAGCGACAGGGCGAGGATCAGCGAGGCACCGAGCAGCACCCAGCCACTGGTGCGCCAGAGAGAATTCATAGAGCGTCCTTCCCACGGGCAGGCCCGCGGCGATGTCGGCGGTGGCGGCCCCTCGCCGACACCAGCCTCGCACTATGCGCCTGGCAAGCGGTCAGGCGGCAGTCACAGTTGCTCATTCAGTCGACGGAACAGAAGGGAATCCGGCAACGCCCCCTCTCCCGCTCAGCGGAGAGGGCCGTAGCCCGGATGCAATCCGGGAAGCAGGCAGCACCGCCCCCGGATTGCATCCGGGCTACAACGGGAGAGGGTTAGGGAGAGGGCATAAACAGCCGTTTCCCTCTCCCCCTCTCCCACCAGTGGAAGAGGGATGAGAAGGCCCCAGCCTTCAGCGCAGCGCCAGCTCGTGGCGCACGCGCGGCGCCAGCAGCTCGCCCAGCACGGCCAGGGCACCGATGGCGCCGGCGATCCAGTACCAGCGGGCGATGGGGTCGAAGCCCAGCCAGCCGAGGGCATGCAGGAACACCATGAGGATCAGCACCGGGCTGACGTAGCGCACCATGAACAGCCACAGGGCGTAGCCGGCCGGCGGCAGGCCCAGCTCGTCGCGCATGATCTCGCGGCGCAGGCAGTAGCCGGCCAGGATCACCATGAGAATGCCGCCCAGCGGCATCATCCAGCGCGAGGTAAGGTAGTCCAGGCCATCGAACAGGGTGAAGCCGAACAGCTTCCATTCGGCGCCGACGTTGAAGGAGAACATCGCCAGCAGGCTGATCACCAGCAGCAGCGCACCGGAGCCCAGCGCGCCCTTGGCCCGGCTGACGCCATGGCGCTCGTTGAGGTAGGCCACCGTGGCTTCGAGCAGGGAGATGGCCGAAGTCAGCGCGGCAACCGACACCATGGCGAAGAGCAGCACGCCGAAGACGGTGCCGAACGGCATCTGCTGGAAGGCCAGCGGCAGGCTCATGAAGATCAGCCCCGGCCCCGCGCTCGGGCTCATGCCGTTGGCGAAGATGATCGGGAAGATCGCCAGGCCGGCCAGCAGTGCCACGCAGGTGTCGGCGATGGCCACCACCAGGGTGGTGCGGGCGATGGACTGGCCGTCCGGCAGGTAGGAGCCATAGGTGAGGATGGCGCCGGAAGCCAGGCTGAGGGTGAAGAAGGCATGGCCGAGGGCGGCCAGCAGGGCCTCGCCGGTGATCTTCGAGGCATCGAAGGTGAACAGGAAGGCGAAGCCGGCGGCGAACTTGCCGCTGCTCAGGGCATAGCCGACCAGGATCAGCAGCATCAGCGCCAGCCCCGGCATCATCCAGCGGAAGGCGCGCTCCACGCCGGCCTGCACACCCTTGCCGACTATCCACAGGGTCAGCAGCGCCACCAGCAGGCTCCAGCCACCGAGCTGCCAGGGGTTGCCGTTGTGCGCCTCGAACACTTGACCAAGGGCCTCGACGCTCGGCGCGGCCAGGGCCCCGGAGGCCATCTTCCAAGTGTAGGCGAAGGCCCAGCTGGCGGCGACCACGTAGAAACACAGGATCATGAAGCCGCAGAGCATGGCCATCAGGCCCATGCCGCGCCACAGCGGGTTGCCGCCGCTCTCGCGCACCACCCGCGCCACCGCGTCCAGCGGGCTGCCACGGCCACGGCGGCCGAGGGCGATCTCGGTCATCATCACCGGAATGCCGATGGCCAGGATGCAGGCCAGGTACATCAGGACGAAGGCGCCGCCGCCGTATTCGCCGGTGATGTAGGGGAACTTCCAGATATTGCCCAGGCCCACGGCGGAGCCGGTGGCGGCGAGGATGAAGCCCCAGCGCGACAGCCAGAGGTTCTTCGGTGTTTCACGGGTCATGCGTCACCTGCTTGTTGTTGTGTGTGACAGGGAAAAGCGCCGCCGCACGCCGGCGGCGCGGCGGTCAGCGACCGAGGCGCTCGCGCGCCATGCGATCGGCGATGGCGGTGGTGGTGGCACCCTCGGCCTGGGCGCGCTGGAAGATCTCCGCCAGGGTCGTCTCGATGCCCTCGATGTGCGCCTTCAGCTCGGCGGTGCTGCCGCCGGTGCGTTCGTAGCACACGTCGATGATGCCGCCGGCGTTGATCGCGTAGTCCGGCGCGTACAGGCAGTCGCGGCGGCGCAGCTGCTCGGCCAGCTCCGGGCTGGCCAGCTGGTTGTTGGCGGCGCCGGCGATGATCGGCGCACGCAGCGCCTCCAGGGTCTGCGGGTTGACGATGGCGCCCAGGGCGCAGGGGGCGAACACGTCCACGTCGAGACCGAAGATCTCGTGCTGGCCCACGGCGCGGGCGCCCACCTGCTCCACGGCGCGGCGCTGGTTGGCCTCGAAGATGTCGGTCACCCACAGCTCGGCGCCGGCTTCCTTGAGGTGCCGGGCCAGGCCGAAGCCGACCTCGCCGACGCCCTGGATGGCCACCTTGAGGCCCTTGAGGTCGTCGCGCCCGAGGCGGTGACGCACCGCCGCGCGGATGCCGACGAACACGCCGTAGGCGGTGGACGGCGAGGGATTGCCGTCGCGGCTGCCGCCGTCGAAGGCCTCGCGCTGGCCGGCGCCGGCCACGTGGCGGGTGCGCTGGGCCATGATCTGCATCTCGGCCACGCCGGTGCCGGAGTCGGCGGCGGTGATGTAGCGCCCGCCGAGCCTGTCGACGAAGTCGCCCATGGCCTGGAACAGCGCCTCGCTCTTGCCGCTGCGCGGGTCGCCGATGATCACCGCCTTGCCGCCGCCCAGCGGCAGGCCCGCCAGCGCGGACTTGTAGGTCATGCCACGGGACAGGCGCAGCACGTCGCGCAGGGCCTCCTCGTCGCTGGCGTAGTTCCACATGCGGCAGCCGCCGAGGGCCGGACCGAGGGTGGTGTCGTGCACGGCGATGATGGCCTTGAGGCCGCTGGCCGGGTCGTGGCCGAAGACCACCTGTTCGTGCTGGTCGAAGTCGATATGGGTGAAGACGGGCATGGATTCCTCGATGTTCTTGTTGGGTGCGGAATAAACCCTTCTCCCCCTGGGAGAAGGTGGCCGAAGGCCGGATGGGGGTTCCACCCTCTCCCCAGCCCTCTCCCGCAAGCGGGAGAGGGAGCACCTGTTCCCCTCTCCCATTCATGGGAGAGGGGCTAGGGGAGAGGGTGAGTTTTCAGGCGGCCGGTTCGAACAGCTGGACGGCGGCGATCTCGCTGACCAGCAGACGGGCCTTGAGCTGCTTGGCCTGTTCGCGGGCCTTGGCCAGGGCCTGTTCCTTGACGTGGCCGTAGCCGCGGATCTGCTCCGGCAGCTCGGCCAGGGCCACGGCGGTGCGGTAGTTGTCCGGGCGTTGCTCCCTGAGCAACAGCTCGATCCACTGCTCGTACTCGCCGATCAGCTCGCGCTCGACCTTGCGCTCGGCGCTGTGGCCGAAGGGGTCGAACACACTGCCACGGAGGAACTTGAAGCGCGCCAGCACGGCGAACACCTTGAGCATCCACGGGCCGAACTCGCGCTTGACCGGCGCGCCGGTGCGCGGGTCGGGCTTGGCCAGCCAGCTCGGCGCCAGGTGGAAGTGCAGGCGGTAGTCGCCCTCGAACTGCGCCTCCAGCGCCTGGCGGAAGGCCGGCTCGCTATACAGCCGCGCCACTTCGTACTCGTCCTTGTAGGCCAGCAGCTTGAAGTAGTAGCGCGCCACGGCGCGGCTCAGCGCCTGGTCGGCACCGCTGTCGGCCTGGCGCACGCGGGTCACCAGTTCCAGGTAGCGCTGCGCATAGGCCGCGTCTTGGTAGGCGGTCAGGCGCGCCATGCGGTCGGCAACAATCTCGTCGAAGGTTTCGCAACGCGGCGCATCGGGCGTTTTCGGCTTGGCCAGCTGCTCCACGGCGGCCAGGTCATGGGCCGCACGGCGGCCCCAGAGGAAGGCCTGCTGGTTGAGCGGGATGGACACGCCGTTGAGATCGATGGCCTTGTTGATGGCCTCGGCCGACACCGGCACCAGGCCCTTCTGATAGGCATAACCGAGCATGAACAGGTTGCTGGCGATGGTGTCGCCGAGCAGCGCGGTGGCCAGGCGGGTGGCATCGACGAAATGGGTCTTGCCCTCACCCACCGCCTCCACCAGCGCCTCGCGCATGGCTGCGCCGGGCACCTGGGCGTCCGGGTTGCGGGTGAATTCGGCGGTGGCCGCCTCGTGGCTGTTGACCACGGCGTGAGCGATCTTGTCGTTCAGCTTGGCCAGCGACTCCTCGCCGGCCGCCACCACCAGGTCGCAGGCCAGCAGCAGGTCGGTCTCGCCGGCGGCGATGCGCACGGCATAGATATCGTCCTGCTTGGCGGCGATGCGGATATGGCTGATCACCGGGCCGAACTTCTGCGCCAGACCCGCCTGGTCGAGCACGGTGCAGCCCTTGCCTTCCAGGTGCGCGGCCATGCCCAGCAGGGCGCCGACGGTGGTCACGCCGCTGCCGCCGACACCCGGCAGGAGGATGTTCCAGGGCCTGTCGAGCTGCGGCTGGCGCGGTTCCGGCAGAGCCACGAACAGCGCCTTGGCGCCGAGGGCCTCAGGCTTGCGCAGGCCGCCGCCGTGCACGGTAACGAAGCTTGGGCAGAAACCCTCGACGCAGGAGAAGTCCTTGTTGCAGGCGTTCTGGTCGATCTCGCGCTTGCGCCCCAGCTCGGTCTCCAATGGCAGCACGGAGAGGCAGTTGGACTTCACGCTGCAGTCGCCGCAGCCCTCGCACACGGCCGAGTTGATGAAGGCGCGTTTCTGCGGATCGGCCAGCTTGCCGCGCTTGCGGCGGCGGCGCTTCTCGGTGGCGCAGGTCTGGTCATACAGGATGACCGTGGTGCCCTTGATCTCGCGCAGCTCACGCTGCACGGCGTCCAGCTCACGACGATGGTGGAAGGTGACGATGGGCGCGAAGGTGGCGTGGGTCGGATACTTGTCCGGCTCGTCGCTGACCAGGGCAATGCGCTTCACGCCTTCGGCATAGACCTGCTGGCTGAGCTGATCGATGCGCAGCTCGCCGTCGATCGGCTGGCCGCCGGTCATGGCCACCGCGTCGTTGTAGAGGATCTTGTAGGTGATGTTGACGCCCGAGGCCACGGCCGCGCGCAGCGCCAGGTGGCCGGAGTGGAAGTAGGTGCCGTCGCCGAGGTTCTGGAACACATGTTTAGTGTCGGTAAACGGCGCCTGGCCGATCCAGGTGGCGCCCTCGCCGCCCATCTGGGTGAAGGTGTCGGTACGCCGGTCCATCCACTGGGTCATGTAGTGGCAGCCGATGCCACCGAGGGCGCGGCTGCCTTCCGGCAGCTGGGTGGAGCTGTTGTGCGGGCAGCCGGAGCAGAAGTGCGGGGTACGCTTGGTGTCGTGCTTGGGTGCGGCCAGCGCGGCTTCTTTCGCGGCGAGGAAGGCCAGGCGCTCCTCGATCTGCGGGCTGGTGTAGATCGGCGCCAGGCGCTTGGCGATCACCCGGGCGATCATCGCCGGAGTCAGCTCGGCCAGGTTGGGCAGCAGCGAGTTGCCCTCTTCGTCGAACTCGCCGACCACCCGCGGGCGCTTGCCGACCGGCCAGTTGTACAGCTGGCCGGTGAGCTGGTCCTCGATGATGCTGCGCTTCTCCTCGACCACCAGGATTTCGTCCAGGCCTTCGGCGAAGTTGTGCACGGACACCGGCTCCAGCGGCCAGCTCATGCCGATCTTCAGCACGCGCAGGCCGACCCTGGCGCACAGTGCCTCGTCCAGGCCCAGGTCATCGAGGGCCTGGCGCACGTCCAGGTAGGACTTGCCGGTGGTGATGATGCCGAGGCGCGGGTTGGGCGAGTCGAGCTTGATCTGGTCGAGCTGGTTGGCCAGGGCGAAGGCCCGCGCGGCGTAGATCTTGTACATGTTCAGGCGCTTTTCCTGCGCCAGGGGCGGGTCCGGCCAGCGGATGTGCACGCCGTCTTCCGGCAGCTGGAAGTCGGTCGGCAGGCTGATCTTCACGCGCAGCGGGTCGACGTCCACCACGGCCGAGGAATCGACGTTCTCGGCGATGGTCTTGAGCGCCACCCAGCAGCCGCTGTAGCGCGACAGCTCCCAGCCGATGATGCCGTAGTCGAGCATCTCCTGGACGTTGGCCGGATTGAGCACCGGAATCGACGCGGCGATAAACGCATGTTCGCTCTGGTGGGCGATGGTCGAGGACTTGCAGCCGTGGTCATCGCCGGCCAGCAGCAGCACACCGCCATGCGGGGACACGCCGGCCGAGTTGCCGTGCTTGAACACGTCACCACAGCGGTCCACGCCCGGGCCCTTGCCGTACCACATGGCGAACACGCCGTCGTAGCGCGCGCCGGGGAATAGGTTGGCCTGCTGGCTGCCCCACACGGCGGTGGCGCCCAGCTCCTCGTTGACGCCGGGCTGGAAGTGGATGTGGTTTTCCTGGAGGAACTGCTTGGCGTCCCACAGGCTCTTGTCCAGGTTGCCCAGGGGCGAACCCCGGTAGCCGGAGATAAAGCAGGCGGTATTCAGGCCGAAGGCGGCATCACGCTGCTTCTGCAGCATGGGCAGGCGGGTCAGGGCCTGGGTACCGGTGAGGTACAGCTGGCCCGTGGCTACACGGTACTTGTCGTCCAGACGGATTTCGGCCAGAGACATGGGGCGCTCCTTTTGTTCTTGTGCTGAGCGTGGCGTGCCTGTTGAGCACTGCCGTTAAACCCTGGCGCGGGATCACCGCGACGGGTCGTATGGGCAAAACTATGACCGAGGAGTTCTGGATTTTTCTTTCTTTTTTCGGGCCTGCAGCGGGATACTGCGCATGACCTATCCCTTCATGACCAATAAAGAGAACAATTCATGCAGGATTCCCTGAGCCCCATCGACCGCCGCATCCTCCGCCTGCTGCAGCACAACGCCGACCTCTCCGCCGCCGAGATCGCCGAAAAGGTGGAGCTGTCGCAATCGCCCTGCTGGCGACGCATCCATCGCATGCAGGAGGAGGGGCTGATCGAGCGCAAGGTCGCCCTGCTCAACCCGAAGAAGCTCGGTCTGGGCATCACGGTGTTCGTCGACATCAAGCTGTCGGCCCACGGCCGCAGCAACCTGGAGGAGTTCGAGCAGGCGGTGGTCGGCTACCCGCAGGTGCTGGAGTGCCACACCATGGCCGGCGGTTCGGACTACCTGCTCAAGGTGGTGGCCAAGGATATTGCCGACTACGAGCGCTTCCTGCGCGACCACCTGTTGCAGCGGCCACATGTGCACGAGGCGCACTCGCATATTGCGATGAGTGAGGTGAAGAGGACTACGGAGTTGCCGTTGGATTGAGCGGCCTACTAGGGCCGCATCAAAATTGAGTCTCTGTGACTTCTTACGCTAGAAATGACGGCTAAGTAAGTGGCCGATATTCTCCTACAAAAACTGAAGAGTGAGCTTTGGCCATGAGTCAAGTGGTGTTACAAGCAACTCTTACATCAGCATATTCAATCGATATGTTCTAAGGAAGATACATGCGAGTTCGGCTCGATAGAATCACCATTAATCACTTCAAGCGGATAGAGTCCCTGGAAATTGACTTACAACCAGTGACTGCGCTGGTTGGCGGTAATACGAGTGGTAAAAGCAGCGCCCTGCAAGCGGCGCAGCTCGGTGTATCGATTTTACAGGCAGCTTTTCGAGGTATACGCGCGAATGGAATGCCCGACTTCGCAGGCACTGTCGCCAACGATGCAGTGTTGTTCCGACCGACTGAGCGACTGCTGGACTTGAGGCGTGGAGATAGCGCGACGCAGAATCTCGGCTACTCGATTACTTACAGAGGCGTAGATCTCGACACAAGCGCGGACAAGCATATAACGCTCGAAATCCGCCGCGGCAAGAACGCAAATATCGCTATCAATCGTGCGGGAGACGACGACCTCGCAGTCGTCTTAGCGAACAGTGTTCGCCCATTCTCAATATTTACGCCTGGCTTATCCGGAATCCCGATCCGCGAAGAATGGCGGACAAAGGGATCAATGGACGCCGCAGTCATGCACGGTGACGCTAACCTCTATCTACGCACCGTTCTTGATCATCTTTTCACGCGCGATTTAGATGAGATGGCGAGGACTGCATGGCGCCAGGATAGCGATATTGGCCTCCTACCAGACAGCGGATGGAAGACTTTCTCTCGGCTTCTTGAGCGCTGCTATCCAGGCACACGCGTCATAGTAAGTCACGATCCACTACGTGATCGCTACGTAAAGGTCGAAGTCAAAACATCTGACGCTACGGTCACGCTCGACATGGCGTCGACTGGCATGCTCCAGGTCATTCAGATCATCGCCTATGCCTGCTTCTATGCCCCCCCTTTGATTCTGCTGGACGAGCCCGATGCTCACCTACATGCCGATAGCCAGACGCGACTCTATGATGCGCTTAGAAGTGTTGCGGCTGAGACACAAACTCGCATTCTGTTTGCCAGCCATTCGCCTCAACTGATCCAACGTCTCATGTACGACCCTGACGCTGCAGTGGCATGGATGAGCGAAGGAGCGAAAGTACCTGTTGATGACGCCCAGCGCCCTGCGATTCCGATTCTGATGACGCTCGGTGCGCTATCGGCCGGTGCCGACGCCTTCGACCCTGCTCGACCAGTGATACTGATGACAGAGGACAAGCTAACACGACCGGTTACAGTGCTTGCGAAAGCGAACGGCGCACCTGATAACTTGGCAGTGCTTTCCTACAACGGATGCGGAAACCTCTCAGCAGCAAGGCTCCTGGCAAACATGATCACGGACATGCGTCCTGACGCCCGAATTATCTTGCATCGAGATCGAGACTTCCGCACCGAAGAAGAGATGCAATTTGAGCTATCAACTGCCGCCTCAGAACGCCAGCGTAACGGCGTGACACGTGTTACTGAAGTTTTCACTCCTCTGAACGACGTCGAGCACTCATTTGCTCAACCTGCACATCTGAAGGAGGTCTTCAACGACCTTGCCCCTGAATTAATCGATGCTGCTATTACGCATGTGACCGCGTTCAGGCGCGACGACCTCGTGAATGCAGCACGCGTTGCTCGTGGACAGATATCTTCATCGCTTTACGGTGTTTCACGTAAGCGTGGGAAACCAGAGTGGGCTGCATCCGGAATGCCCGACAACCCTCCACCAGTCAATGCTTTCGTTCCCGCAAACGGACTGACTCCTGTCTCCTTCCAACATTCTCACGGCAAAATGCTTATGGACGGTCTTCGCCCGAGAATTCATCACCATGTTGGAGGAGCCTCGCAGGTATCGGACGGTAGGATTTATACCGCGACCAACCATCTTTTAGCGCAGGATTGGCAAGAGGCGTTTGCGCCTCAGTAGCTTTGGACAAGGAAGGAAAGATTTATTTTCCGAGCCACTGCGTTGAACGAACCCTCCCCTTTCGCCCTTACGGCGAGTCACTTTCTCTTGTCTGGCCAAGAGAAAGTAACCAAAGAGAAGGCCACCCCGACATCCGGGTCTGGCCTGCGGCCAGACTTCCCTCCTTCCGGTGCCGCTCCGGGGGCCGGCGTACAAGGGGCGTCCATGCCCCTTTACGCCTCTCGCCGCATCCATGCGGCTCGTCCCCCTGCGCAACACCTCCACTCGGCCTCCTGACGGGGACTCGGGCTCCGAGTTGCTTGGTGGTTTTTCTTGGCGCTTCGCGCATTGATCGCCGCCACGCTTCGCGTGCCAATTCGTCGAACTGTCAGGCAGCACCAAACGCCCCTTCAGGAGGGTGAGCGGAATCGTTGTGGAAGGGGTTGAGCGGCATGGATGCCGCGAGAGACGCGATGGGCCAGGGATGGCCCTTCGCGGCGTGCCCCTGGAACGGCGATGGAGCGAACGAACCCGGAGCGAAGCGTAGGGCCGGATGGCGGGGCAAGCCCTTTTGGTTCCTTTTGGGGCGACTGCCAAAAGGAACCCGCCCAGCAGGGCGGAACCAATGCATCAACTAACACGAAAGTCAGCAGCGGCACGAACCGCCGAAATGGACAGACGCTGGAACGTCAGAGGCTGCGTTCCCACGCATAGCGTGGGAACGATCAGAATGGGCAACGGCACGGAATCGCCAAACAACAGAGCAAGAGCAAAAGCGCCCTCTCCCTAACCCTCTCCCGTAAACGGGAGAGGGAACTAGAGCACTGCGTCCGGCTGCGCCTCGGGCGCGGCAGCCTTGAACGCATCGAGGGCCAGGCAGCGCTCTTCCATCTCCAACAGGCGCGGGAAGGCCTCCAACGAACAGGCAAAGCGCCGCGCGTTGTACAGCTGCGGGATCACGCAGGCTTCGAGATAGCCCGGGCGGTTGCCCAGCGACAGGCCGCCGTCCAGCACCGCCAGCCCCTGCTCCACCGCCGCCAGGCCCTTCTCCACCCAATGCCGATACCAGGCATTCTTGGCTTCGTCCGAGACACCCAGCTCGGCGCTGAGGTACTGCAGCACCCGCAGGTTGTTCAGCGGATGGATATCGCAGGCGATATGCAGGGCCAGGGCGCGCACCTGGGCGCGCAGGGCAGGGTCGGCCGGCAGCAGGGCCGGCACCGGGAAGACTTCGTCCAGGTATTCGAGGATGGCCAGCGACTGGGCGATGCGCACCCCGCCATTACCCTCGTCTACCAGCAGCGGCACCAGGCCCTGGGGATTGAGCGCCTGGTACTCGGCCGCATGCTGCTGGCCGCCATCCTTGACCAGGTGCACCAGCGTCTGGCGGTAGGCCAGGCCCTTGAGATTGAGGGCGATGCGCACCCGGTAGGCGGCGCTGGAGCGCCAGTAGCCATGGAGCGTCAGCTCAGTGCTCATAGCGCTCCACCGCCTGGTCGATGGCGCCGAAGATGCTCTGGCCGGCGGCGTCGAACATCTCGATGCGCACCCGGTCACCGAACTTGAGGAAGGGCGTCTTCGCCTCGCCCTGTTCGACGATTTCCAGCATGCGCTTCTCGGCCAGGCAGCTCGAACCCGCGCTGCGGTCGTAGTTCGAGACAGTCCCGGAGCCGATGATGGTGCCGGCGCCCAGCGGGCGGGTCTTGGCGGCGTGGGCCACCAGGGTCGGGAAGTTGAAGGTCATGTCCACGCCGGCGTTGGGCTGGCCGAACAGCGCGCCGTTGATGTGCGACACCAGCGGGCGGTGCACCTTGCCGTCCTTCCAGGCCTCGCCCAGCTCGTCCGGGGTCACCGCCACCGGCGAGAAGCTCGACGACGGCTTGCTCTGGTAGAAGCCGAAGCCCTTGGCCAGCTCGCCGGGGATCAGGTTGCGCAGCGAGACGTCGTTGACCAGTAGCAGCAGGCGGATATGTTCGCCGGCTTCGGCGGCCGTGGCGCCCATGGGCACGTCGTCGGTGATCACCGCGATCTCCGCTTCCAGGTCGATGCCCCAGGCCTCGTCGGCCAGGCGGATCGGGCTGTGCGGCGGGATAAAGCTGTCCGCCCCGCCCTGGTACATCAGCGGGTCGTGCCAGAAGCTCTCCGGCATCTCCGCGCCCCTGGCCTTGCGCACCAGCTCGACGTGGTTGACGTAAGCGCTGCCGTCAGCCCAGTGGTAGGCGCGCGGCAAAGGGCTGTGGCAGGCGGCCTGGTCGAAGGCGAAGGCTTCGAGCTCCAGGCCATCGTTGAGGCGCTGATAGACCGCTTCCAGTTGCGGGCGCTTGGTCGCCCAGTCGTCCAGCGCGGCCTGCAGGGTGGCGGCGATCTGCGGCACTTGCACGGCGCGAGAAAGGTCGCGGGAGACGACGATCAGCACGCCGTCGCGGCCTTGGTTGAGTGATGCGAGTTTCATGGGTTCCTACCTATTCGTCTGTTCGCACGCGGGCCTTTACTCCCCTCTCCCACTTGTGGGAGAGGGGCCGGGGGAGAGGGTGTGCCGATCTGCACTGCCCTCTCCCCAACCCTCTCCCATGAATGGGAGAGGGGGCTGTTCTGCGTCAGCCTTGTTTCCCCGGCGCACGCCAGGAGTTCACGTATTCGGGCACGTCCACCGCAGCGGCGGCCTCGGCCACCTCCAGCGCGCGGCGGGTGTCGATCATCACCGCCACTTCCTCGGCGAAGGTGGCCGGGTCTTCCTGGGCCTTCTTCAGCGCCTTGGGGTGCGGGCCGTGGGGGAAGCCGCAGGGGTGCAGGGTGACCATGCCGGCCTCGATGTTGTCGCGGCTGAAGAAGTTGCCGCGGTGGTAGAACAGCACCTCGTCGTAGTCGTCGTTGTTGTGGAAGAACGGCACCTTGAGCGCACCGGGATCTGACTCGACCGGGCGCGGGGTGAAGGTGCACACAACAAAACCATTGGCGACGAAAGTGGTATGGGCCGACGGCGGCAGGTGGTAGCGATGGCTCATCAACGGGCGGATATCGCGCCAGTTCAGGCGCACCACCGTGTTGTCGCCATGCCAGCCCACCGCATCCAGCGGGTTGAACGGGTAGGTGACGGTGCTGATCTGGTTGCGCCGCTTGATGCGCACCTGCCAGGTGTGCTCGTCCTGCTGGGCCTTGAAGGCGGCGTCGATGTGCGGGTGTTCGAGCACCGCCGGATCAAAGATCGCCTGCGGGCCGAGCAGGCCCTTGTCCGGCAGCTGGTAGGCGCCGTCGGTGTTCTCGATCAGCAGGAAGTGGCTAGGCGCGCTCGGCTCGATGCGCCAGGCGGTGCCACGCGGGATCAGCAGGTAGTCGCCGTCGCGGTACTCCAGGTGGCCGAAGTCGCAGTAGAAGTGGCCGGCGCCGTCATGCACGAACAGCAGCTCGTCGCCGTCGCTGTTGCGCACCAGGTGGCGCATGGCGCCGTGGGTCTTCCACACGCGCAACTTCACGTCGGCGTTATGCAGGCATAGTGGCGCCTCCAGCGGGCAGTCGCGCTCGCTGGAAATCTTGTTGAAGTTGAAGGCGTGCGGGCGCAGCGGCCCTTCCCAGTCGACCCAGCCAGTGGGCGGGTGCTTGTGGTGCAGGTGGGTCACCGGGCCGAAGAAGCCCTCGCGACCCATCTCCCGCTCGTAGGTGCCCTCGGGGAAATCGCAGTGCGCCTGGCGCGAGTGCTCGCCCTCGCGCAGGGGGAAGCTGATCCATTGGCGGCTCATCGCATCACTCCTGAGTGATCACGCCACGACGCAGCTGGTCTTCCTCGATGGATTCGAACAGCGCCTTGAAGTTGCCCTCGCCGAAGCCCTGGTTGCCCTTGCGCTGGATGATCTCGAAGAAGATCGGGCCGATCACCGTGTTGGTGAAGATCTGCAGCAGGATGCCGTCGTCGCCCGGCGCCCCGTCGATCAGGATGTTCAGCTCGCGCAGCTGGTCCAGTGGCTCGCCGTGGCCGGCCACGCGGCTGTCGACCTTTTCATAATAGGTGTCCGGGGTGGTCATGAAGTCCACGCCGTTGGCGCGCAGGCGGCGCACTGTCTCGTAGATATCGTCGGTGCTCATGGCGATGTGCTGGATGCCCTCGCCGTGGTACTCGCGGATGAATTCCTCGATCTGCGACTTGTCGTCGGCCGACTCGTTGATCGGGATGCGGATCTTGCCGCAGGGCGCGGTCATGGCGCGGGAGAACAGGCCGGTGAGCTTGCCTTCGATGTCGAAGTAGCGGATCTCGCGGAAGTTGGCGATGCGCTCGTAGAAGCCGGACCAGACGTCCATCTGCCCGCGCTTGACGTTGTGGGTCAGGTGGTCGATCTGCTGCAGGCCGACGGCATGGTCGCCCGCCGAGCGGCCCTCGATGTATTCGAAGTCGACGTCGTAGATGGTCTTGTCGCCGTAGCGGTCGACCAGGTACAGCAGCGAGCCGCCGATGCCTTCGACGCAGGGGATGTTCAGCTCGCCGAAGTTGGCGTGGCTGCCGACCAGCTTGGCGCCCTGCTGCTCGACGTAGGCGGCGGCCTGGGCCGCGTTCTTCACCCGGAAGGCCATGGCGCAGGCGCTCGGCCCGTGCTTCTCGCCGAAGGCGCGGACATGGCCGGTGGGGTTGCCGTTGAGCACGAAGTTGATGTCGTTCTGCTGGAACAGCCAGACCTGCTTGGAGCGGTGCTTGGCCGTTTCGGTGAAGCCCATGGCGGTGAACAGCTGGCGCAGCTGCTCGATGCCCTCCGGCGTCGGCGCGGTGAATTCGACGAACTCGAAACCGTCGGTTCCGATGGGGTTGTGCTGATCGATCTTGGCCACGGCGTTCATCCGGCCTCCCTGAATTGTTGTTGTCGGGCAGTCGCCCGCCTTGGCGGCGGTGCGGGTGGGTTGCCCCCATCACAACCCCGAGCCGGCACGCGGACAAGCCGAGGCGGATGCCGCCAGAAGCGGGATAGCCTGGCGGGCCGGCAAGTTTTTCTTACACCGCCCGAATCGAGCGGGAGCCCTCCCCGAACCTCGGCATCCACGTAACGATTTCTTGCCAGCGTGGTTCAGGCGGCTGCCACCTGCTGCGCTCCTGCGCCGCACTGCGCCCGCGACGCATCTGATACGGTTTTTCCCGGCAAACCTGAGTCTGTTATGCAAACAGCCCGGCAGGCACAGTGCGCGCAGCCCGATTAGCAGCCCGAGAGGCCCACCATGAGCGAGCGCATAGCGGCGCGGATCATCGAATCCGACGCGCCGCGCCAGCCGTCCCGCCTGACCCCGGCACAAGCCGGCGGAGCGATCCACACCCGCAGCTTCAGCGGCCGCTTCCGCAACCTGCGCCTGTACGGCGCGGGGCTGCTGATGCTGATCTTCTTCGGCACCGCCTGGCTGGACTGGGATGGTCGCCAGGCGGTGCTGTGGAACCTGGCCGAGCACCGCTACTACATCTTCGGCGCCACCTTCTGGCCGCAGGACTTCATCCTGCTCTCGGCGCTGCTGATCATCTGCGCCTTCGGCCTGTTCACCATCACGGTGTTCGCCGGCCGCGTCTGGTGCGGCTACACCTGCCCGCAGAGCGTGTGGACCTGGCTGTTCATGTGGGTGGAGAAGCTCACCGAGGGCGAACGCAACCAGCGCATCAAGCTCGACGCCGCCCCCTGGGGCCCGGCCAAGCTGCTGCGCCGCGCCGCCAAGCACGGCCTGTGGCTGGCGCTGAGCCTGCTCACGGCGCTGACCTTCATCGGCTACTTCACGCCGATCCGCCCGCTGGCGGCCGAGCTGTTCGGCGGCCAACTGGAGGGCGCCGCGCTGTTCTGGATGCTGTTCTTCACCGGCGCCACCTACCTCAACGCCGGCTGGCTGCGCGACAAGGTCTGCGTGTACATGTGCCCCTACGCGCGCTTCCAGGGCGTGATGTTCGACCGCGACACCCTGCTGGTGGCCTATGACGCCGCCCGCGGCGAGCACCGCGGCCCGCGCAGGAAGGAGGTCGACCACCGGGCCGAGGGCCTCGGCGACTGCATCGACTGCACGATGTGCGTACAGGTTTGCCCCACCGGCATCGACATCCGCGACGGCCTGCAGGTCGAGTGCATCGGCTGCGCCGCCTGCATCGACGCCTGCGACAGCGTGATGGACAAGATGGGCTACGCCCGCGGCCTGATCCGCTACGGCTCCGAGCGCGAGATGCAGGGCGGCCGCCGCCAGTTGCTGCGGCCGCGCCTGGTCGGCTACGCGGCGGCCCTGCTGCTGATGATCGGCGCCTTCGCCTGGGCCCTGCAGGCCCGCGCCCTGGTGTCCCTCGACGTGGCCAAGGACCGCGGTATGTTCCGCGAGAACGCCGCCGGGCAGATCGAGAACGTCTACCGCCTCAAGCTGATCAACAAGAGCCAGCAGCCGCAGCGCTACCACCTGGGCCTGGTGCCCGGCCAGCCGTTCCGCCTGAACGGGCCGAGCGACCTGCGCCTGGCCGCCGGCGAGATCCTCGAGGTACCGGTCAGCGTGGTGCTGGAGCGCGAGCCGCTGGGCCGCAGCCCGGCGCCGGTACGCTTCGAGGTGATCAACATGCACGACGGCGAGGAGCGCCAGGAGGCCGACAGCACCTTCATCGCACCGAGCGGGCGCTGATGGCCGCGCCCCGCCTGCTGCCCGTAGACTGTGACCTGCCCACGGCCACCCTCACGGACAAGATGAAGCGCTACGAGCAATTCGCCGACCAGATCGCCGAGCTGATCCGCTCCGGCGTGCTCGCCCCCGGCGAGCGCGTGCCCTCGGTGCGCCACGCCGGCCGCACCTACGGGGTCAGCCCGTCCACCGTGTTCCAGGCCTACTACCTGCTGGAGGATCGCGGCCTGATCCAGGCCCGCGCCCGTTCCGGCTATTTCGTCCGCGAGCTGGCGCGCCAGCCGCTGGCCGAGCCGCAGGTCGGCGCCACCCCGGCCGCCAGCACGGCGGTGGACGTCAGCGAGCTGGTGTTCTCCGTGCTCGGCTCGCTCAAGGACCCGGCCACCGTGCCCTTCGGCTCGGCCTTCCCCAGCCCCGAACTGTTCCCCCTGCCGCGCCTGGCGCGCAGCATGGCCCATGCCCTGCGCGACATGCCGGGCCACGCGGTGATCGCCGACATGACCGCCGGCAACCCCGACCTGCGCCGGCAGATCGCCCTGCGCTACATGGTCGCCGGGGTGCGCCTGGCGCTGGAGGAACTGGTGATCACCAACGGAGCCATGGAGGCGCTCAACCTGTGCCTGCAGACGGTGACCCGGCCGGGCGACCTGGTGGCCATCGAGGCGCCGGCCTTCTACGCCACCCTGCAGGTGCTGGAGCGCCTCAAGCTCAAGGCGGTGGAGATTCCCGTGCACCCGCGCGAGGGCATCGACCTCGGCGTGCTGGCCGAGCGCCTGGACAGCCTGCCGATCAAGGCCTGCTGGTTCATGAGCAGCCTGCAGAACCCCATGGGCGCCAGCCTGACGGAGGCGAAGAAGGCCGAGCTATATGCCCTGCTCAAGCGCCACCAGGTGCCGCTGATCGAGGACGACGTTTACGCCGAGCTGCATTACGGCCAGCAACCGCCACGGCCGGTGAAGGGCTGCGACGACCAGGGCCTGGTGATGCACTGCGGCTCCTTCTCCAAGAGCCTGGCGCCGGGCTACCGGGTCGGCTGGGTGGCCGGCGGGCGCTTCGCCGAGCAGATCGCCCGGCTCAAGCTGATGACCACCATCTCGCCCTCGGTGCCGGCCCAGGCGGCCATCGCCGACTACCTGCAGCACGGCGGCTACGACCGCCACCTGCGCAAGCTGCGCATCGCCCTGGAGACCCAGCAGGCGGCCATGCTCGCCTCCGCCGCCCGGCATTTCCCGGCCGAGACGCGGGTGAGCCGCCCGGCCGGCGGCTACTTCCTGTGGTTCGAATTTCCCGCGCGGGTCGACTCGCTACAGCTGTTCCAGCTGGCCCTGGCCCAGGGCATCAGCCTGGCGCCGGGGCCGATCTTCTCCGCCACCCGCGGCTTCCGCCATTGCGCGCGACTGAACCATGGTCACCCCTGGGACGCCCAGAGCGAGGCGGCGATGGAACTGCTGGGGCGAATCCTGGCCTCATTCTGAGCGGCCCGCGCGGCATCCGCCGGAAAATAGTGGCACACTGACATGAACGGCGCAGGAGGCGCAGCACAAGAATGAAGGGTGAAGCCCATGACTGACGACAACCAAACGACCGCCATCGAGGTGCTCGACGACGCGCAGCGCATCGAGCAGCTGGAACAGGCCGGCAAGCTCAACCGCCTGCTGATCTACGGCCTGGCCGGCGCCCTGCTGCTGAACCTGATCGCCTGGGTGCTGGTGGCCGTGCTCGGTGGCTCCGCCGAGCCGGACGAGGAAACCCTGGCGGCCCTGGCCAGTCGCGCCAGCGTCGAGACGCTGCAGAAGGAGGTCGCCGCCCTGCAGCTGCAGATCAGCCCGCTGCAGCAGCAGCTCAAGGATCAGCAGAAGCTCATCCTGATGCTCTCGCAGCAGCAACAGAAGCCGGCCGCGCCGGGCGACGCCGCGCCTGCGGCGGCCGCCAGCGGCGAGCAGGACAAGGACAACGTGCGCATGCTCGCGCGCACCCTGATCGGCCAGGAGCGCAACTACCAGCACACCCTCGGCGCACTCAAGGACGGCATGCGCGAACTGGCCGGCATGACCCCGGGCTCGCGCAGCTGGCTGGACTTCTACGAGGAGTCCCTGGCCAAGCCGCTGGCCGATAGCCAGGCGCGGGTCAAGGCGCTGCAGGAGTGGTCGGGGGAAGAGGGCAAATAAAGCGGCGGGCGCAACGCCCTGCGCATAGGCAGTGAGAAATCTACGCCCTTGACCCTCCATAGCCCGGATGCAACCCGGGCTATGGAGTGGCCTGCTTCCCGGATTGCATCCGGGCTACGACTGAACAGCGGACTCGATTCTCCAGCGCCTATCCACCATCCGCTCAATCGGCGGTCTCGTCGGCGTTATCCGCCGGATCCCTGTCTTGGGCTTCCACGGCCTTGCTCAAGCCCAGTGCTCCGGCGATGGCCGCCGGCGTAGTGGCCACCACGTCAATGGCCTTGGCCAGCCCAGTCGTCAGGCCGGAGCGGGCTGCCGCCGAAGTGGTCGTGCCATGGCCCTGGCCCTGACCAACGCCGGTTCCGGTCGCATGACCGAGGCCTTGGCCCTTGCCCTGGGAGTGCTCGCCACCGGCCAAGGCATGCCCCTTGCCGCCACCCACACCATCACCGTGACCGCCACCCACTCCACCGCCATGGCCGCCACCGTGACCACCGCTGCCGCCACCTCCGCCTCCGCCGCCGCCACCGCCACCGCCACCGCCACCGCCACCGCCTCCACCGTCACGCGCATAGGCCGAGTCGATCAAGGGGTTGGCCTCAGGCGGCAGCACCGCTGTAGCCAGCAGCAAGGCACTGGCCGACAAGGCCAGCACAGTCGGTAATTTCCGCATCATCAATCCTCCACAGCACCGGATTCTGCAGTCTATTTCAGCCACCGTCCGAAACACGGCAGACCGTCACAGGAGTGAGACAAGGGACAGCGGAATTAGTGCTGCAGGTGCCCGTACAGCTTGGCGTACAGCCCACCCTCGGCGATCAGCTGCTGGTGGTCGCCGTCCTCGGCGATGCTGCCGCCGTCGAACACCAGCACGCGGTCGGCCTGTTTCACCGCACTCAGGCGGTGGGCGATGATCAGCGTGGTGCGGCCGTTGAGGAAGCGCCCCAGGGCTTGGTGCAGGGCGTACTCGGTGGCGGCGTCGAGGGCCGAGGTGGCCTCGTCGAGGATCACCACCCGGGGCTCGGCCAGCACCATGCGGGCGATGGCCAGGCGCTGGCGCTGGCCACCGGACAAGCGCACGCCGGAACGCCCGACCATGCTGTCCAGGCCCTGCGGCAGGGCACGGATGGCGGGCGCCAGCTGGGCGATCTCCAGGGCCTGCCAGCAGGCCTCGTCGCTGCGTTCACGGCCCATGCACAGGTTGGCGCGCACCGTGTCGTTGAACAGCGCCGGGTGCTGCAACACCACCGCCACGTGCTCGCGCACCCGCTCCAGGCCGATTTCCTCCAGGCTCGCGCCGCCGAAGCGGATGCTCCCCGCCTGCGGGCTGTAGAGACCGAGCAGCAGCTGCACCAGGGTGCTCTTGCCGCCGCCGGAAGCGCCGACTATGGCGACCTTCTCGCCGGGCGCGATGCTCAGGTTGAGCTCGTTCAGCACCGGCTCGTCGGCATAGGCGAAGCGCAGGCCGCGCACCTCGATGCCGACCGTCTCGCGGCCCTTGAACGGATCGACGCGGCCCTCGTGCTGCGGCTCGTCGGCGCGCGCCAGCAGCTCGTTGATCCGCGCCAGGGCGCCGCCGGCGGCGTAGTAGGCGTACTGCAGGCCGAGCAGCTGCTCGACCGGGCCGATCATGAACCACAGGTAGCTGAACACCGCGAGCATCTGGCCGATCGACAGGTCGGAGAACAGCACGGTGAGCATGGCCACGGCACGAAACAGGTCGATGCCGAACTGGAACAGCAGGCCGCTGGTGCGCCCGGCCGCATCGCTCTTCCACTGCGAGGCCACGGCGTAGTCGCGCACCTCGCGGGCGCGCTGGCCGAGGCGGCCGAGGAAGAAGCCCTGGCGGTTGCCGGCGCGTACTTCCTGGATCGCCTCCAGGGTCTCGGTCAGCGCCTGGGTGAAGCGCGAGGTGCTGTCGTTCTCCAGCTTCTTCAGCTGCTTGACCTGCTTGCCCAGCTGCACCGTGGCGTAGATCACCAGCGGGTTGAACAGCAGGATCAGCAGCGCCAGCTGCCAGTGCATCCACAGCAGGATGGCCGCCGTGCCGGTCAGGGTGAGCAGGGCCACCAGCACGCGGCTGAGGGTTTCGCCGATGAATTTGTCGAGGGTGTCCAGGTCGGTGACCAGGTGCGCGCTGACCGTGCCGCCGCCGAGGTTCTCGTACTCGCCCAGGGCGATGCGCTTGAGCCGCTCGATCAGGCGGATGCGCAGGCGGTAGATCACGTCCTTGGACAGGCGGGCGAACAGCCGCGCCTGCAGCACGTTGGCCACCAGGGCACCGAGGCGCAGCACCAGGGTCAGTGCCAGCATCAGGCCGATGTAGCCGGCGGCGCTCTCCCAGGCCGCGGGCAGGAAGCGGTCCATCACCTTGAGCGCGGCATCGCCCTGCCCCAGCAGCACCTCGTCCACCAGCAGCGGCAGCAGCAGCGGAATGGGCACGCTGCACAGGGTGGCGAACACGGCGATCAGGTTGGCCAGGATCAGGCCCTTGCGATGCCGCAGGGCCAGCTGGCGGATCTCCGCCCAGCTCAGGCGGTCAGGCATGTGCGGCACGCTCCAGCCAGCGCCCGAGCAGCGGCGCCAGGGCCTGCAGCGGCTGGTAGCCATTGGTCAGCAGGGCCAGCTGGCCGTCCCGCTCGGCCAGCAGAGTAGGGAAGCCGGCGATGCCGAGGTCCTGCACCCAGGCGAAGTCGGCGGCGGTGGCCGCCTGCATGGCCTCGCTGTCGAAGGCGGCGGCGAACTCGATGCGCGGGATGCCGGCACGCTCGGCCAGCTCCACCAGCAGCTGGGCGCGGGTCACGTCGCGGCCCTCGGCGTAGAAGGCCTGCTGGATCAGCCCGGCCAGCGGGACCACGCTCTGCTCGTCCAGCTGGCGCGCGGTGACCAGGGCGCGGCAGGCCGGCTCGGTGTCGTAGACGAAGCCCTCGGGCAGGCCGTCGCGGAAGTTGAACAGCTGGCCGGTGCTGGCGTTGACCGCCTGCCAGTGGGCGAGGATGCGCACCCGCGCCGCCGGATCCATGGCCGCGCGCTCGCGGCGCAGGCCGCCGACCACCAGCTGCAGCGGCACGCCGGCCGCGCCGGCCTGCTCGGCCAGGGCCTCGACGACCGGGGCGAAGCCCCAGCACCAGGAACACATGGGGTCCATCACGTAGAGCAGGCGGGCTGGGCGCACAGGCAGTTCCTTGACAGGCTGGAGGCCGGGGCAGTGTACCCGCGCAGCAGGGCGCTGCGCAGGGGACAAGGTGGCGCAGGGCTCAGTCGCCCTGCAGCGCCTTGTAGTTGTAGCCGATGGGGTGCGGCAGGTTGCGCGCCTGGGCGATCTCGATCTGCTTCTGCCGTTCGCGGGCGGCCTGGCGGGTCTTCTCCGGCAGCGAGTTCCAGCAGTGCGGGCAGCTGATGCCCGGCGAGTAGTGCTCGGACTGGCGGTCCTCGGCGGAGATCGGGTTGCGGCAGGCGTGGCACTGGTCGTAGTCGCCCTCGGACAGGTCGTGGCGCACGGTCACCCGGTTGTCGAAGACGAAGCAGTCGCCCTGCCACTTGCTCTGCTCCTGCGGCACCTCCTCCAGGTACTTGAGAATGCCGCCCTTGAGGTGGAAGACCTCCTCGAAGCCTTCGCCGAGCATGTAGCTGGAGGCCTTCTCGCAGCGGATGCCGCCGGTGCAGAACATGGCGACCTTCTTGTGCCGGGTCGGGTCGAAGTGGGCCTTGATGTACTCGGGGAACTCGCGGAACGACTTAGTCTTGGGATCGATGGCGCCCTCGAAGGTACCGATGGCCACCTCGTAGTCGTTGCGGGTGTCGATCAGCAGCACCTCGGGGTCACTGATCAGGGCGTTCCAGTCCTTGGGCTCGACGTAGGTGCCGACCCGCTGGTTGGGGTCCACGCCCGGCACGCCGAGGGTGACGATTTCCTTCTTCAGCTTGACCTTGGTGCGGTAGAAGGGCTGCTCGTCGCAGTAGGACTCCTTGTGGTCGATATCGGCCAGGCGCGGGTCCTGGCGGAACCAGGCGAGCAGCGCGTCGATGCCGGCGCGGCTGGCGGAGACGGTGCCATTGATGCCTTCCTCGGCCAGCAGCAGGGTGCCTTTGATGCCGTTATCCAGCAGGGTTTGCAGCAGGGGTTCGCGCAGCGCGACGTAGTCCGGCAGGGAAACGAACTTGTACAGCGCCGCCACGACGATCTTGTCGGTCATGGGGACTCTCTCCAGTGGTCGCCCGCGCAAAGGGCGGACCGGGGATGAAATGCAAGCGCCGGCTGGAGCCGGCGCGGGGGCGATTCTAGCGCAGCCACGTGCCTGGGGGCACGCGCAGCGGGATCAGTGGTCGTGCTTGCTGCCACCTCGGCAGGTCGGCGAATCCGGCGCCATGCCCTGCGCCGCCCACTCCTCGGGGGTGTAGGTGTGCAGGGCCAGGGCGTGGAACTGCTGCATCAGCTCGCCGAGGCTGGCGTAGACCTTCTGGTGGCGCTTGACCGCGTTCAGCCCGGCGAACTGCGGGCTGACGATCACCGCCTTGTAGTGGGTCTCCTGGCCACGGCTGTGCATGTGGCTCTCGTCGAGGACATCGAGGTGCTCGGCCTGCAGCGGCTGCAGGGCGGCGATGATCTGGTCGCGCATGCTCATGGTCACTGACTCCTACTGCTTGAGCTCGGCGTTCATCTCGCCGAGCAGCTTGTCCACTTCCGGCACCGCCTGCTGCAGGCGGGTCTGGGTCAGCTGGGCGGACATCGCCATCAGCTGCGGCATCCGCTCCAGCACCTTGCTGCCCAGCGGGGTCTGGTAGAAGGCCACCAGTTCCTTCAGCTCGGCCTCGCTGAAGGCGCGGGTGTACAGCTCCAGCAGCTCCGGCTCCAGGGTCTTCCAGCCCACCACCTGGTCCAGCGCCGCGTTGGCCTGGGCCTGGTAGCGCTCCAGCACGGGCTTCTGGCTGTCCTTGCCCTGGGCCTGGGCGAAACGCTGGGCGAACATCTGCTGCACCTGGGCGTAGGCCGGCACGGTGAGCTTGTCGACGCGGGTCAGCTGCAGGAAGCGCCGGGCCTCGGCGACATGGCTGGCGGTGGCCGGCGTCTCGGCATGCAGCGCGGGGCTGGCGAGCAGCAGGAGGGAAAACAGGGCACACAGGCGAATCATCGGGCAATCCTTGGGCGGGTATAGGTGCGGGCGGCCATTCTGCGCGCGCCCCCGGCATCGCTCAAGCGTCGGCCTGACGACCGGAACGAGCAAAAAGCCAGCACTTGCTCTGTACTGGTACAACTGTGCATGCTTGGCGCCTTCTCCGCGTACGGCGGCGCAGAGCGCGCCACAGCGCCCGTACCTACACATGGATGTGTTGCATGAACAGCTTCACCAACCCGCTCGCTTCCCCCTCGGCGCAGCCCCTGTGCGACGAGCGCGGCCGCCTGCTGGAAGCCGCCATCGGCTGGTCGCCCAGGCCGCAGGTGAACTGCGCCCTGCCCCGCCACCTGGGCCGGCGCAAGCGCTGGAACCACTGGTGCATCACCACCCCGGACTGGATGCTGGCGCTGACCTTCGCCGACCTCGACTACCTGGGCTACGGCGCCGCCTATTTCCTCGACCTGCACAGCGGCCAGGGCGCCTCGCGCACCCAGCTACGCCCCCTCGGCCTGGGCTGCGCGCTGCCGGATACGCCGCAGGAGAGCCACGAGTTCAACCACCCGCGCCTGCAGCTGCAGGCCGAGGACCGCGGCACTGCCGTGCGCCTCACCGTGCAAGCCCCTGATATAGGCGGGCAGCCGCTGCAGGCGGCGCTGGACATCCAGCGCCCGCCACACCTGGAATCGGTCAACCTGGTCTGCCCCATGGGCAGGCGCACCTTCCACGCCACCTGCCGCCAGCTCGGCCTGCCGGTGACCGGCCACCTGCAACTGGGGCGCCGGCAATACCTGTGCACGGTGGGACAGAGCTTCGCCTCGCTGGATTTCGCCCGCGGCGTGTGGCCCCTGCACAGCCACTGGACGCGCGCCGCCTTCGCCGCCCCCGGCGGCATCGCCGGCAACTTCGGCGCCGGCTGGACCGACCATAGCGGCCTGTCGGAGAACGCCCTGTGGTTCGGTGGCGAGCTGCTGCAGCTGCACGAACCGGTGCACACCGTGCAGAACCCGCAGGGGCCGCTGGCGCCCTGGCAGCTGAGCAGCCCCAGCGGCCAGGTCGAGCTGCGCTTCACCCCGCGCCAGCTGCACCAGGCCTGCCCCCGGCTCGGCCCCTTCTACGCCGACACCCGCCAGTGGTTCGGCCGCTTCGATGGCGACCTGCGCGACCCCGAGGGCCGCACGGTGCCGGTGAACGCTGCCTACGGCTGGCTCGGCGCGACCCACGCGCGCTGGTAATCACGCCGATAGGGACGGTGTGGAACCGCGCCGATCCTCCGGGGCCTAAACTGCCGACAATCATCCCGGAGATTCGCCCCATGAGCCGCATCGAAACCGACAGCCTCGGCGCCATCGAGGTCCCCGACGACGCCTACTGGGGCGCCCAGACCCAGCGCTCGCTGATCAACTTCGCCATCGGCGAGCAGCGTATGCCGCTGGCCGTGGTGCACGCGCTGGCGCTGATCAAGAAGGCCGCCGCGCGGGTCAACAGCCGCAACGGCGAGCTGCCGGCGGACATCGCCCGGCTGATCGAGCAGGCCGCCGACGAGGTGCTGGCCGGCCAGCACGACACGCAGTTCCCCCTGGTGGTGTGGCAGACCGGCAGCGGCACGCAGAGCAACATGAACGTCAACGAGGTGATCGCCGGGCGCGCCAACGAGCTGGCCGGCCAGGGCCGCGGCGGCAAGAGCCCGGTGCACCCCAACGACCACGTCAACCGCGCGCAGAGTTCCAACGACAGCTTCCCCACCGCCATGCACATCGCCACCGTGCAGACGGTCCAGCAGGACCTGCTGCCGGCCATCGCCGAGCTGTCCGGCGCACTGGCCGAGCAGGCGGCGCGCCACATGCACCTGGTCAAGACCGGGCGCACCCACCTGATGGATGCCACCCCGGTGACCTTCGGCCAGGAGCTGTCGGCCTTCGTCGCCCAGCTCGACTACGCCGAGAGGGCCATCCGCGCCGCCCTGCCGGCGGTGTGCGAACTGGCCCAGGGCGGCACCGCGGTCGGCACCGGGCTGAACGCGCCGCGCGGTTTCGCCGAGGCCATGGCCGCGGAACTCGCCGCACTGGCCGGCCTGCCGTTCGTCTCCGCCCCCAACAAGTTCGCCGCGCTAGCCGGCCACGAACCGCTCACCACCCTCTCCGGCGCATTGAAGACCCTGGCCGTGGCCCTGATGAAGATCGCCAACGACCTGCGCTTGCTCGGCTCCGGCCCGCGCGCCGGCTTCGCCGAGGTGCGTCTGCCGGCCAACGAGCCGGGCAGCTCGATCATGCCCGGCAAGGTCAACCCGACCCAGTGCGAGGCGCTGTCCATGCTGGCCTGCCAGGTACTCGGCAACGACGCCAGCATCGCCTTCGCCGCCAGCCAGGGCCACCTGCAGCTCAACGTGTTCAAGCCGGTGATCATCCACAACCTGCTGCAGTCGATCCGCCTGCTCGCCGACGGCAGTCGCAACTTCGCCCGCCACTGCGTGGCGGACATGCAGCCGGATGCCCGGCAGATGGCCGCGAACCTGGAGCACGGGCTGATGCTGGTGACCGCGCTGAACCCGCACATCGGCTACGACAAGGCCGCCGAGATCGCCAAGAAGGCCTATGCCGAAGACCTTACCCTGCGCGAGGCGGCCCTGCAGCTGGGCCACCTGAGCAACGAGCAGTTCGATGCCTGGGTGCGCCCGGAAAAGATGCTGGAGTCCGGTCAACATGGCTGAAGAAGCGAAGAGTGGCGCCACCCCGCTGGAAGGCGACGGTAAGCGCATCCTGCTGATCATCGGCACGCCCAAGAGCGATGGCCTGTGCCACGCCCTCGCCGAGGCCTACAGCAACGGCGCCCGCGCCCAGGGCCACGTGGTGCGCCAGCTGCGCCTCGGCGAGCTGCAGTTCGACCCGATCCTGCGCGAAGGCTACGGCCAGCACCAGGCGCTGGAGCCGGATCTGCTGGAGGCGCAGCGGCAGATCCACTGGGCCGAGCACCTGGTGTTCGTCTACCCGGTCTGGTGGGGCGGCGTGCCGGCGCTGCTCAAGGGCTTCTTCGACCGCACCTTCCTGCCCGGCTTCGCCTTCAAGTACCGCAACCGCTCGCAGCTGTGGGACAAGCTGCTGAGCGGGCGCACCGCCGACCTGCTGGTGACCCTGGACACCCCGCCCTGGTATTTCCGCTGGATCTACGGCGCGCCGGCCCACCGGCAGATGGTGCGCACCATCCTCGGCTTCTGCGGCATCAAGACCCGCCGCCTGAGCGAGTTCGCCCCGGTGCGCCCCTCCTCCGAGGAGCAGCGCCAGGGCTGGTTGCGCAAGGCCGAGGAGCTGGGCGTCAGGGCCTGAGCGCGGCCAGGCGGGCCCGGCGCGCGCGCCAGCCGGCCAGCAGCGAGGGCCCCAGGGCGGTCAGCGCCGAGCCCAGCACCACCAGCAAGGCGCCGGCGTAGCCGAGCAGGTTGATCTGCTCCGGCTGCACGTGGTCCGGCCACCAGAGGGCGGCCAGGGCCACGGCGGCGAAGGTCACCAGCGGGGTGACCGAGAGGGTCGCGCTGACCCGCGAGGCTTCCCAGTGCGCCAGCGCCTCGGCAAAGGCGCCGTAGGCCACCAGGGTGTTCAGGCAGCAGGCCAGCAGCAGCCAGGCCTGCAGCGAATCGAGCTGGAGCACCTGCAGCGGGTGGGCCCAGGGCGTCAGCAGCAGTGCGCAGGCCAGGTAGATCACCAGCATGATCTGCGGCGAACTCCAGTGGGTCAGCAGCTGCTTCTGCGCCAGGCCGTAGAACACCCAGACGAAGGAGGCCAGCAATATCACCAGCACCCCGGTGGTGTAGGCGGTCAGCGAGGTCAGCAGCTCCGCCAGGCGCTGGTTGAAGAACAGGCCGAAACCCAGCAGCAGGATGGCCATGCCGATGCCCTGGCCAAGGCTGAACGACTCGCGGAAGACGAACAGGCTGGCCACCAGGAACAGGATCGGCGCCATCTGGATCACCAGCTGGGTGGTACCGGGGCTGAGCATGTTGAGGCCGATCAGGTACAGCACGTAGTTGGCGGTCAGGCCGAACACGGCCAGCACCAGCAGGCCGTGGCCACGCCGCCCGAGCGGGGCGAAGCGTGGCAGGCGGCGGTTGGCCGCCAGCCACGCCAGCAACAGCAGGCCGGAAACCAGCAGGCGGTACCAGGTGACGGTGACCGGATCCAGCACCTGCAGCACTTCCTTGAGCTTGATCGGCAGGATGCCCCAGAGCACCGCGGTGGTCAGGGCGAGCAGCAGGCCGTAGAGCCAGCGGCCGGAGGAAACGTGCATGGAGCTCTCGATCGGCGGGAGGAATGGGCGGAAAGCCATTCTAGGCCCCCGCGCAGCGACCTCACAGCCACAGTTGACCGACCGGACAAGGTCGAACTGTGCCGCTGCAACAATTGATCATTTTATGACCACCCGTCGCCCGACCTCTTCCCCGGGCAGCCAGTCACTAGACTGAAGACAGTGCATCTCGTTGCAGGAGCCCTCGTCATGTTCGGTCAACGTCAGATCGACCCGGCCCCCGGTACCCACTACCGGAGCGAGCGGGTCAGCGCGGTCAACGGCCAGTACTTCTTTGCCACCCGCGAAGGCACCCTGGAAGGTCCCTACTTCACCCGGGTGGATGCCGAGCGGGAAATCACGCGCTACGTACTGCGCATGCAGCAGGCCAGGGCCCTGGCCGGTAGCAGCGCCTTCTAGCCTAGTCGCGGGCCCTGGCGAAGGCCCGCTCCAGGGCCTCGTTGATGGTGCGCAGCACCTTAACCCGGGCAAAGCGCTTGTCGTTGGCCTCAACCAGGGTCCAGGGCGCGATCGAGGTACTGGTGCGGTCGACCATGTCGCCCACCGCATCGCAGTACTCGTTCCACTTCTCGCGGTTGCGCCAGTCTTCCTCGGTGATCTTGAAGCGCTTGAAGGCGATCTGCTCGCGCTCCTTGAAGCGGCGGAACTGCTCGTCCTGGTCGATGGCCAGCCAGAACTTCACCACCACCACGCCGGCGTTGCTCAGCTGTTCCTCGAAGTCGTTGATCTCGCCATAGGCGCGCAGCCAGTCGGCCGGCTCGCAGAAGCCCTCGACCCGCTCCACCAGCACCCGGCCATACCAGGAGCGGTCGAACACGGTGAACTTGCCGCGCGCCGGGATGTGCCGCCAGAAACGCCACAGGTAGGGCTGCGCCCGTTCCTCCTCGGTCGGCGCGGCGACCGGCACTATGCGGTACTGGCGCGGGTCCAGGGCCGCCGCCACACGGCGGATGGCGCCGCCCTTGCCGGCCGCATCGTTGCCTTCGAACACCGCCACCAGGGCGTGCCGGCGCATGCGCTTGTCGCGCATCAGCATGGCCAGGCGCGCCTGCTCCAGGGCCAGCATGTCCTGGTACTCCTCCTTCTCCAGGCTCTGCGACAGGTCCAGGCAGTCCAGCAGGCCACGGTTGTCCAGGCTGGCGATCATCGGTGCCACGTGCGGCTGCGGCACGCGCCGCACCTTGGCCTTGAGCGCCGCCTGCAGGCCGTCGAGGAGGATGCGCCCGACCGTCAGGCTGCGGTAGTACTCGTCGCTGCCCTCCACCACGTACCAGGGCGCGAAGTCGCGGCTGGTGCGGCGCAGCACCCGCTCGCCGTAGCGCACGAACTTGTCGTAGGTCTTCGACTGCTGCCAGTCCAGCGGGCTGATGCGCCAGGCCCGCTGTGGATCGTCCTGCAGTTCCTTGAGGCGCGCCTTCATCTGCTTCTTGGACAGGTGGAACCAGAACTTGAAGATCAGCGCGCCCTCGTCACAGAGCATCTGCTCCAGCGCCAGGGCACCGTCGATGGCCTGGTCCAGCACGGCATCCTTGAAGTGGCCGTGCACCCGCCCCTGTAGCATCTGGCTGTACCAGTTGCCGAAGAAGATGCCGATGCGTCCCTTGGGCGGCAGCTGGCGCCAAAAGCGCCAGGCCGGCGGCCGGGCCAGCTCCTCGTCGGTCTGCGTATCGAAGGTGCTGACCTGGATCAGGCGCGGGTCCATCCACTCGTTGAGCAGCTTGACCGTCTCGCCCTTGCCGGCGCCCTCGACGCCGTTGATCAGGATGATCACCGGGAAGCGCCCCTGCTGCTTCAGCTCGTACTGCGCTTCCAGCAGCGCCTCGCGCAGTACCGGGGCCTCCCGGTCGAAGGTTTCCTCGTCGATGGCGTGGCCCAATTCGGCGGATTCGAACATGTGCATCTCCTTGCTTCGCTTCGCTCAGCCTAGCGGATTCCCCGGTTACAATGCGCGACCTCGCGCCAGGGTGACCGCATGACCGATTTCCGCCACGCCCAACTCGACTGGGACGAGCAGGGCCAGCCACGCTCCCGCCAGTTCGACGACATCTACTTCTCCCGCGACGACGGTCTCGGCGAGACGCGCCACGTGTACATCTCAGGGAACGCCCTGGCCGAGCGCTGCGCCACCCTGCCCGCCGGAGGGAGCCTGGTGATCGGCGAGACCGGCTTCGGCACCGGCACCAACTTCCTCTGCGCCTGGCAGACCTTCGCGCACCATGCCCCGGGCGACGCCCGCCTGCACTTCGTCAGCGTTGAGAAGTATCCGCTGGCGCCCGCCGACCTGCGCCGCGCCCTGGCCCTGTGGCCGGAACTGGCGCCCTGGTCCGGGCAGCTGCTGGAGCAGTACCTGGCCATCCACCCCGGCTTCCAGCGCCTGGTGCTGGATGGCGGCCGGGTGATCCTCACCCTGCTGGTCGGCGACGCCCAGCAGATGCTGCCGCAGCTGGATGCACGCATCGACGTCTGGTTCCTCGACGGCTTTGCCCCGGACAAGAATCCGGAGATGTGGACCCCGCCGCTGTTCCAGCAGCTGGCGCGGCTGTCCGCCCCCGGCGCCAGCCTGGCCACCTTCACCAGCAAGGGCACGGTGCGCCGGGGCCTGATCGAGGCCGGCTTCGCCATGCGCCGGGCGCCCGGGCATGGCAAGAAGTGGGAGATGCTCTGCGGCCGTTTCGAAGGTGCCACGGGCACGGCGGACAAGCCCTGGTATGCCCGACCGTCGCGGCCGAACAGGCGCGCGGCGCTGGTGATCGGCGCCGGCCTGGCCGGCTGCGCCACGGCCGCCAGCCTGGCCGCGCGCGGCTGGCAGGTGACCCTGCTGGAGCGCCACGGCGAAGTGGCGCAGGAAGCCTCGGGCAATCCCCAGGGCGTGCTCTACCTCAAGCTGTCCGCCCACGGCACGGCGCTGTCGCAACTGGTGCTGGCCGGCTTCGGCCACACCCGCCGCCTGCTCCAGCAGCTGCAGCAGGGCCGCGACTGGGCCGCCTGCGGTGTGCTGCAGCTGGCCTTCGACACCCAGGAAGGCGAACGCCAGGCCAGGCTGGCCGAGGCCTTCCCGGCTGACCTGCTGCATAGTCTGGACCGCGCTGAGGCCGAGGCCATCACCGGGGTCGCGCTGCCGGCCGGCGGCCTGTTCTATCCCGAGGCCGGCTGGGTGCATCCGCCGGCGCTATGCCGCCAGCTCGCCAGCCACCCGAACATTCGCCTGCTGACGCACAGTGAAGCGCTGGAGCTGCAGCGGGTCGATGGCCACTGGCAGGCCCTGGCCGGCGAGCGCCTGCTGGCCGAGGCGCCGGTGGCGATCCTGGCCGGCGCCGCCGAGGTACGCCGCTTCGCCGCCGAATTGCCGCTCAAACGCATCCGCGGACAGATCAGCCGCCTGCCGCAGACCGCCAGCAGCGCCGCGCTGGCCTGCGTGGTCTGCGCCGAAGGCTATGTGGCGCCGGCGCGCGACGGCGAACATACGCTGGGTGCCAGCTTCGATTTCCACAGCCAGGACTGCACGCCGACCGCCGCCGAACACGCCGGCAACCTGGAACTGCTGCGGGAAATCTCCGTCGACCTGGCCGCGCGCCTGGACGCTGGCCGCCTCGATCCGGCGCAGCTCGAAGGCCGCGCCGCCTTCCGCTGCACCAGCCCCGACTACCTACCGATCGTCGGCCCAATGGCCGACCCGGCGGCCTTCGCCGAGACCTACGCGGTGCTCGCCAAGGATGCGCGCCAGGTTCCGGATACCCCCTGCCCCTGGCGCGAAGGCCTGTACGTCAACAGCGGCCACGGCTCGCGCGGACTGATCAGCGCGCCGCTGTGCGGCGAGCTGCTGGCAGCCTGGCTGAATGACGAACCGCTGCCGCTGCCGCGCGCCGTGGCCGAGGCCTGCCACCCGAACCGTTTCGCCCTGCGCAAACTGATTCGCAACACCTGAGTACGCCCGGCGACGGACGGGCTTGCCTCTGCGCAGCCCTCTCGACATACTCCCCCCAGTAAATACTCAAGGGAGTATAGTGATGAGCACACCGAACCATCAGCAACAGGACGCCATGCTCAAGCGTCTGGCCCGCGTCGAGGGCCAGATCCGCGGCATCCAGGCGATGATCCGCCGCGGCGAGGAATGCGAGGCCATCGCCCAGCAGTTCGCCGCCGCGCGCAAGGCCCTGGACAAGGCCTACCAGGAGATGCTCGCGTGCCTGCTCGAGGAAACCGTGCTCGACCCCGCGCGCGACGATGCCGAGACCCTGGCCCGCGTGCGCGCCATCTTCACCAAGTACACCTGAAACACATACCCCTAGGGAGTACCCTGCAATGACCGACACCATCTGCCTGATCGATGCCCCGCGCTTCGCCAGCGTGCGCCAGCAGGGGCATGTGCGCTTCCTCATCGACGTGCGCAGCCCGGCGGAATTCCGTGCCCAGCACGTGGCCGGCGCGCGTAACGTGCCACTCGACCAGCTCAATCCGGCCGCCCTGGTGCAGCAGTTGCGCCAGGAAGGCCTGCAGCGCGGCGACGAGCTCTACCTGCTGTGCCATAGCGGCCAGCGCGCGCGCCGCGCCGCCGACCAGTTGCAGCAATTGCTGCCCGGCGTGCAGGTGATCGACGGCGGCACCCAGGCCTGCGTGGCCTGCGGCCTGCCCACCGAAGAAGCCCCCAGTGGCGTGATCAGCATCCAGCGCCAGGTGCAGATCAGCGCCGGCAGCCTGGTGCTGCTGGGTGTCGTACTCGGCACCTGGGTGCATCCGGGCTGGTATGGCCTGGCCGCCTTCGTCGGCGCCGGCCTGACCTTCGCCGGCCTCAGCAACACCTGCGCCATGGCCCTGCTGCTCGCCCGCATGCCCTGGAACCGCTGATGGAGATATTGCTGCTGGAGGCCCTGGGCATCGGTGCCGTGCTCGGCCTGCTGCTCGGCCTCACCGGCGCCGGTGGTTCGCTGGTGGCCCTGCCCCTGCTGCTCAGCCTGCACCTGCCGCTGCGCGATGCGATCGGCGTCAGCCTCGGCGCCGTGGCCATCACCGCCCTGATCGGTGCCGTCCCGCGCGCCCGCCAGGGCCTGGTGGCCTGGCGCCCGGTGCTGCTGCTGGCCCTCGCCGGCCTGCCCGGCAACGTCGCCGGGCAGTGGCTGGGCCGCCTGATTCCCGAGGCGGTGCTGATTCTCGGCTTCTGCGCCCTGGTGCTTTGGACGGCCTGGCGCATGTGGCGCAGTTCGAGCCTGCCTCGTGAGGGCAGCAGTCCACTGCGCAGCGCCCCGCTGGTTGCCATCGGCCTGGGTGTCGGCCTGTTCTCCGGGCTGATGGGCGTCGGCGGCGGCTTCCTCGTGGTGCCGGCGCTGCTGGCCTTCACCCCGCTCGGCATGCTGGCCGCCACCGCCACTTCGATGGCGGTGATCGCCCTGGTTTCCGGCGGCGGCTTCCTGTTCTACCTCAGCGGCGCGCAGCCCTCGCTGCCGCTGTTGGCCGGCCTGGCCCTGGGCGGCGCGGCCGGCGTGCTCGGCGGCAACGCCCTGGCCCAGCGCCTGGGCGGACGCACGCTGCAGCGCCTGTTCGCCCTGATGCTGGTGGCGGTCAGTCTGTCGCTGGCCGCGCAGAAACTCCTCGGAGGACACTGATCATGCTGTTTCGCCAACTCTTCGACAGCGAAAGCTCGACCTACACCTACCTGCTGGTCGATGCCGGCCAGGCGGTGCTGATCGACCCGGTGAAGGACAAGCTGGACGACTACCTGCGCCTGCTGCGCGAGCTGGACCTGCAGCTGGTACTGGCGCTCGACACCCACACCCACGCCGACCACATCACCGCCCTCGGCGAGCTGCGCAGCGCCACCGGCTGCCGTAGCGGCTTCGGCCAGCAGAGCGGCAGCGCCTGCGCCAGCTTCACCTTCGCCGACGGCCAGCGCCTGGCCTTTGGCGAGCGCGAGCTGGTCGCCTGGCACACCCCGGGGCATACCGACGACTCCTACTGCTTCCTGCTGCCGGCCAGCGCCGGCGAGCCGGGCAAGGTCTTCACCGGCGACACCCTGCTGATCCGCGGCAGCGGCCGTACCGACTTCCAGAACGGCGATGCGCGTGCGCAGTGGGCCAGCCTGCAGCGCCTGCTGGCCCTGCCCGGTGACACCGAGGTGTGGCCCGGCCACGACTACCGCGGCTGGACCCGCTCCAGCATCGCCGAGGAAGCCGCGCACAACCCGCGCCTGCAGGTCGCCGATGGCGCGGCCTATGCGCAGCTGATGGCCAACCTCAAGCTGCCCAACCCCAGGCTGATGGACGTGGCCGTGCCGGCCAACCGCGCCTGCGGCCAAGGCTAGTCGCTAGTCGCTAGTCGCTAGTCGCTAGTCGACTTCGCCACACAGCTCCGCCACCCGCAGCAGCGCGGCGGTCAGGCTGTGCTTTTCCCACTCCGGCAGCGCCGCCAAGGCGCTGCGCAGGGCCGGCGGCAACAGCGGCGGCGCCGCCACCAGTAGCGCACGCCCGGCCTCGCTGACGCTCAGCCACTGCCGCCGGCGATCCTCCTCGTCGCGCTGGCGCAGCAGCAGGCCACGTTCCTCCAGGCGCTCCAGCATGCCCGACAGGGTCGCCGCACTGAGGCTCACGCGGCGGCTCAGACCGCTGGCCGTCATACGCCCCTCGCCCTCCATCACGCGCAGGATCATCAGCTGCATCGGGGTCAGTCCGCCGAAGCGTGCCAGGCGTTTGGCATGCACCTCTCCGGCCTGCTGCAGGCGCCGCATGGCGGCGAACAGGGCGGGCTCGAAGGGCGACAAATCAATTTCAGTAGGAAGTATTTTTTCTGACATATACCGCGCTTTATTGGAAATAAAACTTTGACATGAAAGCATTATTTTGTTTGGGTGTAAAAAGGTTCGTGACCGCGCGAACCCCTCCCCAACGGCAACACCGGTAAGGACTTATGTGCGGAATCGCTGGAGAACTACGCTTCGACCAACAGCCGGCCGACCTGGCCGCTCTCGAGAAAATCACCCACCACCTGACCCCGCGCGGCCCTGACGCCTGTGGCTTCCACAGCAGCGGACCACTGGCCTTCGGCCACCGCCGCCTGAAGATCATGGACCTGGCGCCGGCCTCCGGCCAGCCGATGATCGATCACCAGCTGGGCCTGAGCCTGGTGTTCAACGGCGCCCTCTACAACTACCCGGAATTGCGCACGGAGCTGCAGGCGCTGGGCTACCAGTTCCACTCCGACGGCGACACCGAGGTGCTGCTCAAGGGCTACCACGCCTGGGGCGAGCAGCTGCTGCCCAAGCTCAACGGCATGTTCGCCTTCGCCATCTGGGAGCGTGACCGCGAGCGCCTGTTCCTGGCCCGCGACCGCCTCGGCATCAAGCCGCTGTACCTGACCCAGGACGGCGCGCGCCTGCGCTTCGCCTCGACCCTGCCGGCCCTGCTGCAGGGCGGCGGCATCGACACCGGCCTGGACCAGGTGGCCCTCAATCATTACCTCAACTTCCATGCCGTGGTGCCAGCCCCGCGCACCCTGCTGCGCGGCGTCGAGAAGCTGCCGCCGGCCAGCTGGCTGCGCCTGGACCTGAACGGCAACCGCGAGCAGCAGTGCTGGTGGCAGCTGGAATTCGGCCCGCACCGCGACGAAATCACCCTGGAACTGGCGGACTGGCGCGACCGCGTGCTCGACGGCCTGCGTGAGGCGGTGAGCATTCGCCAGCGCGCCGCCGTGGACGTCGGCGTGCTGCTCTCCGGCGGGGTGGACTCCAGCCTGCTGGTCGGTCTGCTGCGTGAAGCAGGGGTCGACAACCTGTCGACCTTCTCCATCGGCTTTGCCGATGCCGGCGGCGAGCGCGGCGACGAGTTCCACTACTCCGACCTGATCGCCAACCACTACGGTACCCGCCATCACCAGCTGCGCATCGGCGAGCGGGAGATCATCGAGCAGCTGCCGGCGGCCTTCCGCGCCATGAGCGAGCCGATGGTCAGCCACGACTGCATCGCCTTCTACCTGCTGTCGCGCGAGGTCTCCAGGCACTGCAAGGTGGTGCAGAGCGGCCAGGGCGCCGACGAGCTGTTCGCCGGTTACCACTGGTACCCGCAGGTGGACGGTCGCTGCGACACCCTCGAGGCCTACCGCACGGCCTTCTTCGACCGCGACCACGGCGAGCTGCTGGATACCCTGCAGCGCAAGTGGCAGGGCGAGGACTGGGCCGGCGAGTTCGTCCGCGACCACTTCGCCATGCCCGGCGCCGCCGCCCCGGTGGACAAGGCGCTGCGCCTGGACACCACGGTGATGCTGGTCGACGACCCGGTCAAACGGGTCGACAACATGACCATGGCCTGGGGCCTGGAGGCGCGCGTGCCGTTCCTCGACTACCGCCTGGTCGAGCTGGCCGCGCGCATCCCGGCGCGCTTCAAGCTCGGCGACGGCGGCAAGCAGGTGCTCAAGGAAGCGGCCCGCCAGGTCATCCCCCACGCGGTGATCGACCGGCCCAAGGGCTACTTCCCGGTGCCCGGCCTCAAGCACCTGCAAGGCGCCACTCTCGACTGGGTGCGCGACCTGCTGCTCGACCCCAGCCAGGATCGCGGCCTGTTCGAGCCGGCCATGCTCGACCGCCTGCTCAGCGACCCGCAGGGGCAGCTCACCCCGCTGCGCGGCTCCAAGCTGTGGCAGCTGGCGGCGCTGCACCTGTGGCTGGATCAACAGGGACTCTGAGGGAGGGATCATCCATGCGCGCCACTGCCTACAAACAGCGCCTGCAACGCGGCCAGGCACCGTCCTACGAGCGCCTGCAGGCACACCTGGCCCGCGAGGGCAGCGATGCCTGCCAGCCGCAGAGCATCCACTGCGGCTGGGGCCGCCTGCTGATCGGCCATACCTACCCGGATGCCGCCAGCCTGGCGGCCGCACTGCAGGAGGAACGAGCCGGCGAACGCGACATAGCCCTCTATGTGGCCGCGCCGCAGCAGGTTCTGGCGCAGGCGCCGCAGCAGCTGTTCCTCGACCCCTCCGATACCTTGCGCCTGTGGTTCACCGACTACCGCCCGGCGCCACGCAGCTTCCGCGGCTTCCATATACGCCGGGTGCAGGGCCAGGCAGACTGGGACGCCATCAACCGCCTCTACCTGCAGCGCGGCATGCTGCCAGTGGAGCACGAGCGGCTGACCCCGCGCGAGGACGGCGGGCCGAGCTACTGGCTGGCCGAGGACGAAGTCGGCGGCCGCGTGCTGGGCACGGTGATGGGCCTGGACCACCAGCGCGCCTTCGCCGACCCGCAGCTGGGCAGCAGCCTGTGGTGCCTGGCGGTAGCGCCGGACTGCCCGCGCCCGGGCGTCGGCGAAGCCCTGGTGCGCCACCTGATCGAGCACGGCATGAGCCGTGGCCTGGCCTACCTCGACCTGTCGGTGCTGCACGACAACCTGCAGGCCAAGGCGCTGTACGCCAAGCTCGGCTTCCGCGACCTGTCGACCTTCGCCATCAAGCGGCGCAACGGCATCAACCAGGCGCTGTTCCTCGGCCCCGGTCCCGAAGCCGGACTCAACCCCTACGCCCGCATCATCGTCGATGAGGCCCAGCGCCGCGGCATCGAGGTGCAGGTGGACGACGCCGAGGGCGGCCTGTTCACCCTCAGCCAGGGCGGCCGGCGCATCCGCTGCCGCGAGTCGCTGTCGGACCTGACCAGCGCGCTGAGCATGACCCTGTGCCAGGACAAGCGCCTGACTCACCGCGCCTTCGCCCGCGCCGGCCTGCGCCAGCCGGCGCAGCGCCTGGCCGGGGATGCCGAGAGCAATGCCGCCTTTCTCGCCGAACAGGGCGCGCTGGTGGTCAAACCGGTGGACGGCGAGCAGGGCCAGGGCGTGGCCGTGGACCTGCGCAGTGCAGAGGCGGTGGAAGATGCCATCGCCCGCGCCCGCCAGTTCGACAGCCGCGTGCTGCTGGAGAGCTACCACCCGGGGCAGGACCTGCGCATCGTGGTGATCGGCTACCAGGTGGTGGCCGCCGCCATCCGCCACCCGGCCAGCGTGGTCGGCGACGGCGTGCACAGCATCGGCGCGCTGATCGAGGCGCAGAGTCGCCGGCGCCAGGCCGCCACCTGCGGCGAGAGCCGCATCCCGCTGGACGCCGAGACCCAGCGCACCCTGCACGATGCCGGCTACGACTATTCCAGCGTGCTGCCGGCCGGCACCCGCCTGGCCGTGCGCAAGACCGCCAACCTGCACACCGGCGGCACCCTGGAAGATGTCACCGCGCGCCTGCACCCGGCGCTGGCCGAGGCGGCCGTAAGCGCCGCACGGGCGCTGGAGATTCCGGTGGTCGGCCTCGACCTGCTGGTGCCGGCCGCCGACCAGCCCGACTACGTGCTGATCGAGGCCAACGAGCGGGTCGGCCTGGCCAACCACGAGCCGCAACCGACCGCCGAGCGCTTCATCGACCTGCTGTTCCCGCTCAGCCGCGTGCATCCCTGAGCCAGTGCCCTCTCCCCAGCACAACCGCCTCCGAGGAGACCTCATGACCCGACTCGTCGAACCCGACCTCGCCTACCTGCGCCAGGTGCTGCTGGAGATGCTCGCCATTCCCAGCCCCACCGGCTTCACCGACACCATCGTGCGTTACGTCGCCGAACGCCTGGAGGAGCTCGGCATCCCCTTCGAGCTGACCCGCCGCGGCACCATTCGCGCCACCCTCAAGGGCCGCCAGACCAGCCCGGACCGCGCGGTCTCGGCGCACCTCGACACCATCGGCGCCATCGTCCGCGAGCTGAAGGACAACGGCCGCCCGGCCCTGGCCCCGGTTGGCTGCTGGTCCAGCCGCTTCGCCGAGGGCAGCCGCGTCAGCCTGTTCACCGACAACGGCGTGCTGCGCGGCAGCGTGCTGCCGCTGCTGGCCTCCGGGCACGCCTTCAACACCGCGGTGGACCAGCTGCCGGTGAGCTGGGACCAGGTCGAGCTGCGCCTCGATGCCTACTGCGCCACCCGCGCCGACTGCGAGGCCCTGGGCGTGGCGGTGGGCGATTTCGTCGCCTTCGACCCGCTGCCGGAGTTCACCGATAGCGGCCACATCAGCGCCCGCCACCTCGACGACAAGGCCGGCGTGGCGGCCCTGCTGGCCGCACTCAAGGCTATCGTCGAGAGCGGCGAGGTGCCGGAGATCGACTGCCACCCGCTGTTCACCATCACCGAGGAAGTCGGCTCCGGCGCCGCCGCTGCTCTGCCCTGGGACGTCAGCGAGTTCGTCGGCATCGACATCGCCCCGGTGGCGCCCGGCCAGCAATCCAGCGAGCACTGCGTCAGCGTGGCCCTGCAGGACTCCGGCGGCCCCTACGACTACCACCTGTCGCGCCATCTGCTGCGCCTGGCCGGTGACGGCGAGATCCCGGTGCGCCGCGACCTGTTCCGCTACTACCACAGCGACGCGCAGTCGGCGGTGACCGCCGGCCACGACATCCGCACCGCCCTGCTGGCCTTTGGCTGCGACGCCACCCACGGCTACGAGCGCACCCATATCGACAGCCTGGCGGCGCTCAGCCGCCTGATCGGCGCCTACCTGCTCAGCCCGCCGGTGTTCGCCAGCGACGCCCAGCCGGCCCGCGAGCAGTCGCTTGAGCGCTTCAGCCACCAGATCGAGCACGACGTGCAGATGGCCAGCGATACCCAGGTGCCGGCCATCGACAGCCTGCTCGGCAGCCGCTCAAGCCCGGCGGACTAGGGCTGCGTCGCGGTGCTTGCTGAGCGTGGCGCAACTGGGCAAAGTGCAGGGATAACTCACAAGAAATCCGAGGTTGGCGGATGCCGCGCTTGTGTCTGGCTGTGCTGCTGCTCTGCCTGTGCGGGCCGTTGTGGGCGCTCGCCCCGGCACCGCTGGATCGTGACGAGCTGCGCCTGTCGCTGGCGCCCTTCATGGCCTACCACGAAGACCCGAGCGGCAAGCTGAGCCCCGCCGAGGCGCAGCAGTTGCCGGACAGCGCCTTCCAGCCGGTGACCGGCGACCACGCCAACCTGGGCAAGAACGACTCGGTGTGGTGGTTCAGGGTGCGCCTGGCCAACAGCCGGCCACAGCCGCTGGCCGGCTACCTGGAAGTCAACTACGCCCTGCTCGACCACATCGACGTCTACCTGCAGGACGCCAACGGCCAGCTGCAGCGCCAGCACAGCGGCGACACCTTCGCCTTCGCCCAGCGCCCGGTGCAGGTACGCCACTTCTGGTTCCCGCTGCAGCTGGCGCCGGGCGACCATAGCCTGCTGCTGCGGGTGGAGAGCACCAGCACCATCTTCGTGCCACTGTTCTTCAGCACCCACGGTGCCAGCGCGGCGGCCCAGGAAAACCTGATGGGCATCAACGGCGCCTTCTACGGCGTGCTGTTCGCCATGTTCGTCTACAACCTGTTCCTGTTCCTCTCGCTGCGCGAGCGCGCCTACTTCTGGTACCTGGTGTACAACATCAACGTCGGCCTGTTCGCCGCCTGCTTCGACGGCATGCTGTTCAAGCTGCTGCCCGAGCATGTGGCGCTGCAGTCGGTGAGCATCTACATCCTGATGTACCTGCACTGCCTCACAGCCGTCCAGTTCAGCCGCCACTTCCTGCACATCCCGCAGCACTTCCCGCAGCTGGACAAGGCCATGCGCCTGCTGATGCTGGGCATCGTCGGCTGCCTGCTGTCGGTGCCGCTGATCGGCCTGGCCGCCTGGAACATCCTGGCCAGCCTGGCGGTGCTGCTGGTCTCGCTGATCCTCCTGCTCACCGGCATCTACGCCTGGCGCCGCGGCGTGCGCCACGGCTCCTACTACGTGCTGGCCTGGAGCGTGCTGCTGGTGGCCTTCATGCTGGTCACCAGCGGCTCGCTGGGCGTGGAGATCTTCGGCATCTATGGCTCGGCGGTGGTCAAGGTGGGCGTGACCATCGAGCTGCTGACCCTGTCGATCGGCCTGGCCGACCGCATCAACCTGCTCAAGGAGGAGGGCTACCGTTCACGCCAGGCGGCGGCCCAGGCGGAGTACGAAAGCCAGGCCAAGAGCCGCTTCCTGGCCAAGATGAGCCACGAGATCCGCACCCCGCTCAACGGCGTGCTGGGCATGCTGCAGCTGCTGCGCGAGACGCCGCTGGAGCGCAGCCAGCGCTTTTATGTGGACACCATCGCCAGCTCCGGGACCTCGCTGATGGCGGTGATCAACGACATCCTCGACTACGCGCGGATCGAGTCCGGCAAGCTGAGCCTGGAGGAGATCGAGTTCGACCTGGAGCAGATGGTCTCCGACACCCTGGTGCTGTTCACCGCCCAGGCACTGGAGAAGCGCCTGCGCCTCTACGTCAGCCTGGAGGGCGGCGTGCCCCGCCGCGTGCTGGGCGACCCGACGCGGCTCAAGCAGGTGCTGATGAACCTGCTGGGCAATGCCCTGAAGTTCACCCAGGAAGGCCACGTCGCGCTGACCATCAGCCGGCGCAGCAACAGTCAGGGCCAGCAGCACCTGGTATTCGCCGTCAGCGACAGTGGCATCGGCATCCGCGACGAGGTGCTCACCCAGCTGTTCCGCTCCTTCGCCCAGGGCGACTCCAGCACCACCCGGCGCTATGGCGGCAGCGGCCTGGGCCTGGCCATCAGCAAGGAGCTGGTGGAGATGATGGGCGGCCGCATCGAAGTGCAGAGCACGCCGGGCCAGGGCTCGCGCTTCGCCTTCGATATTCCGCTGAAGCCCGGCGAGCAGACGGAAGACGAACTGCTCGGCCTGCTGGAGAGCCGTGTCGCCCTGCTCTGCTCGCTGGACGCCCAGGGGCTCGACTACCTCGGCCACCTGCTCGGCCGCTGGGGCATGCGCACCCAGCGCTGCCAGGATCCGGAGCGCCTGCGCGACTACCTGGAGGATTTCAGTGCACCACCGCTGCTGGTGCTGATGGCGCCCTGGCCGGGCAGCTGCGGCCACTGGCTGGACAGCCTGCGACCGCACCTGGAACACGGCCAGCGCGTGCTGCTGCTGAGCCCGCCGGAACAGCACCAGCACCTGCCGGACAGCCTGGGCCTGCGCCTGCTCGGCCTGCCCCTGCCGCTGTCCCTGAGCAGTCTGCGCGAGGCCCTGCAGGAACTCTACAGCGAGCGCCGCCGTGAAGCCCAGGAGCCTGCTCCGGCACTGGCCAGCCGTGGCGGCAGGGCGCCCTGCATCCTGGTCGCCGAGGACAACAAGGTGAATCAGATGGTGGTACAGGGCTTTCTCAAGAAGCGCGGCTACCAGGTACGCCTGGTCGCCGACGGGCGCGCGGCGGTCGACGAATACCGCCGCGATCCGGCGGCCATCGCGCTGATCCTGATGGACTGCGAGATGCCTGAGCTGGACGGCTTCGAGGCCACCCGGCAGATCCGCCAGCTGCAGTACCAGCGCCAGCTGCCGGCGGTACCGATCATCGCGCTGACCGCACACATCCTCGACGAGCATCGCCAGCGCGGCGCCGAGGCCGGCATGGACGACTTCCTCGGCAAGCCGCTGGACTGCCAGCAGCTCTACGCGGTGCTCGATCGCCACCTGCTCGCCGCGGCGAACGCCAGCGATTAGCATGGCCGCCCCGCCAACAGGAGCCGCCATGCTGATCCCCCACCAGATGCTCGAAGCCGAGACCCTCACCCGCCTGCTGGAAGACTTCGTCACCCGCGACGGCACCGACAATGGCGACGACACGCCGCTGGCGACCCGCGTCGAGCGGGCGCGCCGGGCACTGGAGAAGGGTCAGGCACTGATCGCCTTCGACCCCGACAGCCAGCAGTGCCAGCTGATGCTGCGCGAGGAAGTGCCGAAGGAGTGGCTGGAGTACTGAGCCTCGCCTCAGTGGCTGGCGAAGCGCGGGCCGAACAGGATGATGCCGGCACCGACCAGGCACAGCGCCGCGCCCAGCCAGTCCGAGAGCAGCGGCCGGGTCCGCTCGATCAGCCCCAGCCAGAGCAGCGAAGCCACGATGTAGACGCCGCCATAGGCGGCATAGGCGCGCCCGGCATAGGCCGCTTCGACACGGGTCAGCAGCAGGGCGAACAGGGTCAGGCTGAGCAGGCCCGGGGCGATCCACCAGGCGCTCTTGCCCAGCCGCAGCCACATCCAGAAGGCGTAGCAGCCGCCGATCTCGAACAGCGCGGCGAGGAAGAACCAGAAGTAGTTGAGCATCGCCCCTCTCTCAGCCGCGCAGGCTGCCCTCGCGCTCCCACACGCAGCGTACCCGCAGGTCTTGTTCCTGGGGGCTGTGGAAGCCGTTCTCCGACTCCCAACGGAAGGTGTGCACGCCGTTCAGCTCGGTTTCCAGGTGCACCACGGCGCTGGCCCAGTACAGGCGCTTGAGCAGTGCCTCGAATTCCTTGATCCACAGGCTCCATTCGTACTCGATGGCCTGGTAGCTGGCGCCGAAGTGGATCACCTGGGTCTGGTACAGGCCCTCGCCCTCGGCCGCGCAGAAGGAGAACATGTCACGCCCGAGAAAGGCCCAGGACTCGCCCTGGGGCAGCTGCTCCAGCATCCGCCGGTTGGTGGCGCGACGCGCCAGGCGCTGCTCGCGGTCACCGGACGGCCAGTCGCGGATGCAGCCATAGACGATGGATTCGGACTCCACTCGGGTACTCCAGAAAGTGCAGGCTGCCTTCTAACACAGGGCATGGCGACTGCAAAGGAACCAGTGCCCCACACGCGCAAAAAGCCGGGCCTCAGGCCGGGCGCCGCGGCGAGCGCAGGGCCCAGGCGATCAGCGTCATCAGCCCTCCCAAACCGATCAGCACCATGAACGGCGCCTGGTAGTTGCCGGCCAGATCACGCCCCAGGCCGGCCAGGATCGGCGCCAGGCAGGCCATGCAGTAGCCGGCGCAGAGCATCATCGCGGTCCAGCGGCTGACCGCCAGCGGCGTGTGCACTTCGTACAGCGGCAGCACCAGCGACAGGGCGAAGGAGCCGCTCAGGGCGAAGCCCATCAACACGGCCCAGAGCTCGGGCAGCAGGGTCGGCTGGAAGGTGATCATGGCCAGGCACAGGGTCAGGCTCAGGCCGCAGGCCACCAGCAGCGGCTGGCGGATATCGAAGCGCTGGGCCAGCCAGGGCATCAGCCAGGAACTGGGCAGGCCGACCAGCATGAACAGGCTGAACAGGCCGTTGCTGTACAGCAGGCTGAGCCCCGCCTCGTGGTAGCGCGCCACCAGCCAGGTGGCCATGGTGTAGAAGAAGCCGGCCTGGATGGCGAAGAAACCGGTCACCAGCCAGGCGCGCGGCTCGCGCCAGGGCAGCCCCTGGCCATCGCCAAGCTGCGCCGCCTCGGCGCGGTTGGGCATGCGCAGCCACAGCACCAGGGCGAGCAGCGCCGGCACGCACCAGGCGGCCAGGCCCAGGCTCCAGTCGTCGCCCAGGTGCTGGGTCAGCGGTACGGTCAGCACCGCGCCGCCGGCACCGCCGATGGCCATGCTGAAGGAATACCAGCCGACCACCTGGCCGACCTGATCACGGAAATGCCGCTTGATGAAACCGGACAGCAGCGGCCCGGCCACGGCGATGCCGGTGCCGAGCAGCACGGCACTGCCGATCAGCACGGCACTGGCGTGCCCACCCAGGCGAACCAGCAGCGCCAGGGCGATCAAGGCCAGGCAACAGACGATGGTGCGCTCCAGGCCGAAGCGCACGGCCAGGCGCGGCGCCAGCGGCGCCAGCAGGCCCATGCACAGCACCGGCAAGGCGGTGGTCAGGCTGATCAGGCCGCGGCTCAGGGCAAGCTCCTCGGCGATGCGTTCGATCAGCGGGGCGAAGGAAGTGATGCCGGGGCGCAGGTTGATCGCCGCCAGCACCAGAGCCAGCATCAGCAGGGCTCGGGATACAGGTTTCACGCAAGATCCGACAACAGGGCAGCCATCTCGGCCGGGACGGTCACCCTACCCCTGTACAGACGGGCCAGACAAGCGTTCGGATCCAAATTCTGACCGCGCGGACATATATTTCGACCATCAACTTGTTCAAGCAGAAAGTCTCGCGCAGCACACCGGGAAAGTGTCTTGCGCTGGCCCGGAAGTTACGCACTCGTCGCGACGGCACCGACAGAAAACCGACCATGCCGAGCATCACGCAACCCCTAAATGGCATTTCGCCAGCGATCCGTCGTCGACACAGGTCTGGCGCGGCATAGGGCATAAAAAAGAGCGACACGGCGCCTCGAATAACGCCTGTTCACTGTATATAGTGCTTAGTCATGTAACAGCGCTGTTTTGATGCTACTCCCTTAATAAGAAAGCTGCCGCCAACAGCCCGGAATGTCGCCGATGAAAACAACTAAAGACGTAGATTCCACCGTTTCCGAACCGCGCACCCTGACCGCCAGCGCGGTCGAGGAACTGGCGGCACCGGCAACCCCGAACCTCCCCGCCAACATCGGTGGCGAGCAGTACATGTACTTCACCGAGCGCGACATCGACCGCATCCTGGAGAACCTCGATGGCCTGCGCGAGCGGGTGTTCCCCAAGCTGCATGGTGACGAGGCCCTGGATGCCCGCCACGCCCAGCACTTCCCCTCGGTGTGCCTGATCGGCCTTGGCCGCTGCGGCTCCAACATCGCCCTGGACGTCGCCTCGCTGGTGTACAACGCGCGGCGCTTCTACCTCAACGAATTCAGCAACCAGGAAAAGAGCGGCTCCGAGCAGCGCCCGGCTGGCTGGCTACGCAGCAACCTGCGCCTGGCCGGCAGCCGCGCCGCCAAACCGGTATTCCTGATCGAGCCACTGGTGATGCTGGGCGACCTGGACAAGGACATCGAGGGGCGCATCCGCTTCTCGCGCAAGGCCGAGACCAGCGGCTTCCTCGACGACTACAGCAAGATGAAGATCATGGACCTGTCCGAGGTCCACGCCGGCGGCGCCGGTAACGCGCCGATCCTCGGCCAGTACCTGGCCAAGATCATCCTCAACAAGGATACCCAGCGCTTCTCCAACGCCGACTGGAAGTTCATCCACAGCTACCTGATCGACTCCTGCGGCATCAAGGCCAACCAGTCGCGCCTGTACTTCTACATCTTCAGCGCCGGCGGCGGCACCGGCTCGGGCATGGCCTCGGAGTTCGGCCTGGCCCAGCAGTTCGCCTACATGAGCAAGACCTTCGAGACCAAGCAGGAGAGCAGCAGCGAGGACAATCGCGGGCACTCCTTCGTCTTCGAGCCGATCTTCACCAGCGGCATCTGCATCCTGCCGAACATCTCCGACCAGCGCATCGAGATGTCCGAAGCCCTGCACATCAACGCCGGCCGCCTGCTGTGCAAGTACCTCGCCGAGGAATGGGACTTCTCCTACAACTTCGACAGCGAGGAAACCGGCGAAGAGAGCGTGATGCGCCGCATCCGCCCGTGGAACGCGATGATGCTGATCTCCAACGACATCATGCGCTACGCCGAGGAAAGCGACGGCGGCAACGTGCAGAACATCGACGTGAACGCCATGGAGCGCCACGCCAACCAGTACATCTCGCAGCAGATCTTCAACATCCTCACCGCCCAGGCGGTGACCACCGACTACGACCAGAACTACTTCCGCCGTGCCGGCATCGATATCGGCGAGACCATCCGCCTGGATGCCAACGACCTGTTCATGAGCCTGGCCGGCCCGGTCGCGGTGGCCTATGCCGAGTCCGTGGTGGCCGAGCAGGCCGCGCCGGCGCCGACCGAGAAGTTCAAGGTATTCGAGAAGGAGCAGCCCAAGCTCAATATCGACGACCTGTTCTTCCGTTCCATCGACCTGCCGCACTTCAACAAGGCGACCCAGGCCATCGAGGGCATCAGCCTGCTGCCGATCGAGGCCAAGCGCTACCGTGCGGCGCTGGAGCAGTACAAGAAGTCCAACTACGACGCCAGCGCCCTGAGTGACCTGCACTTCTTCAAGAACTGCTCCTCGGTGGTGTCCATCGTCTCGCTGCCGAAGGACTACAAGCTGTCCTACATGGACCTGAACCGGCTCAAGACCCATCTCAACAGCCTGTTCCCCAACACCACCCTGAAGCGCTACGCCCTGGTGATCGGCGCCTCGGCCAACCTGTCGCTGACCACCCTGATCGTCAAGAGCCCGTGCCTGTCGGACGATTTCCTGACCCTGATCGTCGCCTTCATCAAGCGCTGCTTCGCCCGCGACCAGTACCGTTACGACGAGAGCCTGGACAACGCCATGCTCGACTTCATCGTCTCCGAGGAATTCGACGAGGCGCGCGTCGAGGCCATGCTCAACGAGTACGAGAACCCGGCGAAGATCCTCGACACCAACTGGTACGCGATCAAGCCGATGTACGAGAAGAAGTACCGTGAGCTGATCCACGATCAGGACAAGTTCGTCTCGATCAACGACATCCGCCTGTCGCGCGAGAGCGTGAAGAAGGCCATCAAGTACCTGCGCGAGATCTATCGCCACCGAGTCGGCAAGACCCGGGTCATCTCGCTCAACGACTACGACGGCAACAAGGCCTGATCAGAAGCAGCACCAACGAAAAGGCCTGCAATCGCAGGCCTTTTTCAGTTCAGCTTTCAGGCAACCGCCGGCTCGGTCCGGCGCACCCCCAGCAGAATGCCGACAGGAAACCAGAACACTACCCAATAAGGGCTGGGGCGATGAAAGATGGCATAGATGTCGCTGACCATGGCCACCATGGCAAACACCAGCAGCGCAAGACCTAACCGCGCAAGTGGCTGCTCGCGGCAGGACCACCCCTTCCACAGCAGGCAGCCCAGCAGGCAGGCGAAGAGCAGGATGCCAACCAGGCCCAGCTCGTACCACAGCTGCAGGTAGAGGCTATGGGCATGGTAGGTTTCATAGCCGTTGGCAAAGCGGAAGTACATGTCGGTACCGGCGCCACTGCCGGTCAACCAGAAATCCGGCAGGCGCGACAGCCAGCTGGCCCAGATCTGCTCACGATTATTCAGGCCGATGCCACGCTCGGCCTGGATCTCCGGCCACAACACTATCGCCAGGGCGACGGCCAGAAGCAGCCCCAACCCCAGCAGGGCTCGCGACTTCAGATTGGGCACCAGCAGAAGCAGGAGCAACCCTGCCCCCGCCAGGGAAAACCAGGCCCCGCGCGAAAACGTGAACAGCACGTAGAGCAGCAGTCCCAGCATGGCCAGCGCCAGGAGCGCGCCCTGCCAGAGCCGAACCGGGAAGCTGACAAAGAACCAGCAGAGCATGATGGCGAAGGCACCGTAGTAGAGCCCGGCGACTATGGGGTGATCGAGATCGGCCAGGCCATTCCAGCCCAGCTCGCGCAGGCGGAACTGCCTGACTTCCGGATAGCTCAGTGGATGATCCAGCACACCATACTGGTAGACCAGGGTCAGCCAGGCGAACGCAACGACAACCCCCAGGGCCAGACCGATCAGATAGGTGAGTATGGCCCCCGAGCGAACCAGGCTCGCCACTGCAAACACATAGAGCGATATCAGCACCAGAACCTTGGACCAGCGCAGCGCATCCTTGTCCGACCCCTCATGCACGCTGGCGACGAGCAGAACCCAGGCCAGCATGGCGAGCAAAGCCCAGGCCGCCGGCTGCCGAAGGATCTCCATCGCCTGCGAGCCACTTACCAGCAATACCAGCGCCGGCAGGAACAGCAGCAGGTAGACCTGCGTGGCATAACGGCTGCCATCGTTGTTGAAGAGCAAGCCCGTCAGCTGCACGAACAGACCTACCGCGATCAGCCCCAGCAGGACAACCCGCCACTGGCCACTGAATACCCTTGGATTGAAGCTCAAAGACCATCTCCAAACAATCAACAAGTATGGCCTGCCCCGCCTACACGGGGTCAGGCCGCTCTTTCGGCGAGCCTGGCGGCTCAATAGGCATTCGTGTCCCTGAAGCCCTTGAATACCGTCTGCACGATGATCTTCAGATCCAGACCCAGCGACCAGTTGTCGATATACCAGAGGTCGTGCTCGACGCGCTTTTGCATCTTTTCCAGCGTATCGGTTTCCCCCGATAGCCATTGACCTGCGCCCAGCCGGTGATACCGGGCTTGACCTTGTGCCGCTGCATGTAGGACTCGACCAGCTCCTTGTAGTATTCATTGTGCGCCAGGGCATGGGGTCTGGGACCGACAATCGACATGCGCCCCTGGAGCACATTGAAGAACTGCGGCAGCTCATCCAGGCTGGTGCGACGCAGGAATGCCCCGACCCGCGTGACACGCGAGTCGCCCTTGCGCGCCTGGGTCACCTGGCCACTCTCCTCCCGATGCACGACCATGGAGCGGAACTTGTAGACCTTGAAGCGCTTGCCATTGATGCCGGTCCGGTACTGCTTGAACAGCACGGGGCCAGGCGAGGTCAGCGCAACGGCCAGGGCTATGCCCAGGCACAACGGCAGGATCAACACGGAGATCAGCCCGCCCAGAACAAGATCCTCCAGCCGTTTGAGGAAGCGAGCGGGGCCGACCATGGGCGTGGAACTGAGGTCCAGCGCATAGAGCCCGGCGATGTTGCTGATCTTGTGGCTGAACAAGGGCACGTCATCCCACTCGGGGAAGAAGCGCACCGCCACGGTCTGGTGACGCAGTGCATAGAGAGCAGACTTGATTGCCTCACCCTCGCTCAGGGGCAGGCAAAGCCAGACCTCATGGACACCGAGTTCGACGACTCGCTCTTCCAGGGCCTGCAAGTCATCCTCGCCGTTCGACAGGGTCATTCTGCCGGCGATATGGAAGCCGAACTCGCTCAGCGCACGGCCATTATGCAACTGATGGGCGGGCTTCCCGCCAGCATCGACGATCAGAACCATCTTCAGATTGCGCCCGAGAGAGCGCAGCTGCCGCAGCACAAGGAACGCCACGAGGCGCTTGGCGACACACAGGCTGCCACCGATGATCAGGACATAGCCGAACCACTGGCGTGAATAGCTCTCGGACACCTTCAGCATGACGGAGAGGGTCAGCAACACACCGACGGCCACGACCCAGCCCATAAAGACGTTGCCCAGCTGCCGGGTAAGAGAGAGCCCTCGCCAGGACCCATACACACTGCAGGACCAGAAGCTGAGCATGACGACCAGCGCGATGACCAGAGTGGCCGGCATGTAAAGGGGATTGAGCTGAAGCGTACCGAAACGCAGCCAGTGCGCGAGATAGACCGCCGCAACCACCAGCAGGAAGTCCAGCACCGCTGCCAGCATGGGCACCGGGTAACGCTCGGCAAAAGTGGGCTGATAGCGGGACTCGAACGGCATGATGTAAGGCAAACTCCCCTGATGTGAATGGGCCCTGGGCCCCTGGCCGATCGTTACCATGGATGAACATACCCAGCCCGACCGCTGCTGGGCGAATATACACATCCCCGAGCCGGGCAGGCGTCGACTCAGGACGCGGGGTACCAACGTGTGAGCAATTCCTCGTACTCCCCAAGAACCTGCGGCCAGGTGAAACGCTCCAGGAAGCGGGAACGGCTGGCGTTCTTCATTCGCTCGATAGCCAGCCGGTCGCTGAGCAACCCGTCGAACAGCCGAGCGCAAGCCGCCTCATCCGCGAAGTAAGCCGCGCATGTGCCGGCCACCCAGCGGTTGAATCCGTTGTCATGCGCAATCACCGCGCACCCCGCCCCCAGAGCCTCGACCAGGGAAGGATTGGTGCCGCCCACACGATGGCCGTGTAGATAGAAGCGGCAGTGAAAACGCAGTGCCTGAACGACGGGAGCATCGTAAATAGCCCCGGGGAAGATCACTTCGTCACTGGCAGCCGCCATCACCCGGCGATGGAAGTCATTGCTCTGCGGAGTGAACTGACCGAGCACAACCAGCCTATGGTCACGGCGCTTCTGGCTGAAGGCTCGCACCATCTCCAGAAATGAATTCTCCGGCTCCGGGCGCGCAATGATGACCGAGAACTCTCCGGGAACGATGCCATAAGCCTGCAACAGCCCGGCATCGGCACCGCGCACCTCGTCGCCGCCATAGGGAATCATGCTGATCTTGCCGGCCGTTACGCGAGTCGCCAGATGCGCCTTGATATCCGGATGGTCTGCGATCAGATGGCTGCCCACCCAGCAGCCGGCACGTTCGTTCAGCCAGAACCAGGCCTTGGCAATTGCCCCCCATTTGTCCCTGCGCCACTCGATGCCATCCATGTTGATGATGTTCACCTGCCCCTTGAGTCGCTGCAGGGCATTGAATACGGCCGTGTTGTAGCCGAGCGTCAGGAACAGCCCATCCTCGCCCAACGCATGAACGACGGACTTCCAGTCAAATATCACCGTTCCCGCAGCGCCTTGCAGGCGGACCGGTATATGGATTCGTCTGACGCCCTGCCAGGTACTCTCTCCCCGCGGACCACCTTCGTCCTCCTGGCAGTAGACGGTAACCTTCCAGCCCTGAGCGACAAGAAACAGTGACAGCTTCTCGGCGAAGGTCTCGAATCCACCATGACAGGCGGGAATTCCTCTGATCCCGAGAATGGATAGCTTTTTCTGCACGATATCGATAATCCCCAGTCACCCCAGCAAGAACGGCGGCTTCATGACAGACGCACCCCGTTAACAAACCCAGTCCCGCATGTTCATCACTTGGCGGCTGCTACGGAATCAGCCACGGTCATGTCCAGACACTCCACACCCGCGGCGCAGAAGATATCGGCCAGCGAGCCCGGATTGCCATCTCGTGAAATCCGCACTTCACCCGCCGCCAGGGCCAGGCACTTCACTCCGGGAAACGTCTCCGCGATGTTCAGCAGCGCCGAACTGAAGAAGCTCACGACAATCTCGGGACGCAAATCGCCCACCACCAGCTCCGCTGGACGGGAGGCGAGTTCCGGCGACAGGCTGCGCATATCGACGCCGGCCGCGACGAAGTCATGGTGGCCCTTGTAGAAATACTCGTACTCGCCCGGCGGATAGAGGGCTGACATCCTGGCCAGCAGCGCCGCGCGCTGCGCCGTGGGGATAAAGCGGCTGACATCCTGATCGAGGAACAGGACCCTGCGCGCGACCGGCTCGATACTGCCGCCGACTGCGGACAGCTGCATGACAGCCCCGACCTTCTCTCGGGAGACGACCGCCCCCGCCCTGGACACGAACAGCGAGTCGACCCTGCGGGCATCATAGCCCGCCAGGTGGCCCGAATAGTGCCGATAGGGTATGCCGCACAGCAGAGCCAGACACTTCAGCCCCTGGCTCACCCCTCCTCGACTGGCAGGAACATCGTAATAGTTGAGCAGGCCATCCTCGTAGACATTCACCGAGGCCGTGCGCCGCGCGAAAAACAGGTAATTGGTGAAAATGTTGGAGGGGTGTGGCGCATACAGATGCACCTTGTACCCGCGCAGAAACAGGCTGTGGATGCGCAGGGAAAAATACAGGCACGATGCGACATAGCTCAGCGCCCTGAACACGGGCCCCCTGCCGGAAAAAAAGCCCAGTCGCCTGTATGGCCGTCCCTCTCGCGGCCAGCCCTTGGTGAACAGGCAGTAAACCTCACCCTCCAGCTGCGCAAGCAGCCTTGCCGCAAAAAGCGCATGGAAGGGGGTGAAACCTATGACAACCTTGACGTGCCGCATGCCACCCTCGCCTCAGTCTTCGATCAGCACGGCCCAGGTCACGGGAGTGTTGGCGGGAATGTCGGTTCCCAAGCGGCGCCCGAGCACGGCCTCCAGGTGCTTGGGGGCAAGACCGAATCCCGGCCTCACGCTGCGCACCGCATCGGCCGTGACCCTGTCTCCGGCTTTCAGATCCTTCACGAAATAAAGGGAGCGGCGAAACTGGGCATTGCCCTGCTCGCTCGACTTGCGCCCGTAGTCGACACGCCCCAGAGCCGCCCAGGCGGTCTTGCTGTCGCGACAGAGGGCTGCAAGCTCCGCCGGCTCGAGCGAGAAACTGTCATCGGGGCCGCCGCCGCGACGGTCCAGGGTGAAGTGCTTCTCGATGATCGCCGCGCCCAGGGCGACACTGGCAATGGCCGTGGTGTTGTCCAGGGTGTGATCGGACAGTCCGGTCACCAGGCCGAAGCGCTCGAGCATGTCGGGAATGGTGCGCAGGTTGTAATCCTCCGCAGGGGCCGGATAGCCACTGACGCAGTGGAGAATGGCCAGTTCCTTGCAGCCGCCATCGCGCGCCGCCGCGATGGCTTCCTCGATCTCCTCCGCATCGGCCATCCCGGTAGAGATGATCATGGGTTTCCCGGTGCCGGCGACATAGCGGATCAGCGGCAGGTCGATCGCCTCGAAGGAAGCGATCTTGTAGGCGGGTGCATTCAAGTCTTCCAGCAGGTCGACGGCTGTGCTGTCGAAGGGCGAACTGAAGAGGGTGATTCCCACTTTGTGCGCATGCTCGAACAGCGGCCCGTGCCACTCCCAAGGCATATGCGCCTGCTGATAGAGCTCGTAGAGCGTACGCCCGTCCCACAGCCCTCCATGAATCTGGAACTCCGGCGAGTCGCAGTCCAAGGTGATGGTATCGGGCCTGTAGGTCTGCAGCTTGATGGCATCGGCCCCAGCCTGCTTGGCGGCTTCGATGATCCGCATGGCTGTATCGAGCCGGCCATTGTGATTCGCGGAAAGCTCGGCGATGACATAGGGCGGTGCATCGATCGCGATGCGCCGCCCGGCAATGGCAATGCTGGGGCTATTCGACATGTTTCTCATCCTTTTCTCCGTGCCTGCCACTCGGGCTCGAGCAGGCCAAAGCACACCACCGAATGGTAGCGCTCGCCATCGAAGTGCTGATCACGCAGGATGCCCTCCTGCTCGAACCCCAGACGACGATGGAAACCGATGGAGCGCTCGTTGTAGGCCAGGGCCTGGCCACACACCTTGTGCAGTCCAAGGGCCGAGAACGCATGCTGCAACGCGACCTGCCCGAGAAGCCGTCCGCAACCGCGGGGAGCATCGGGCCTGATGTAGAAGCCCCAGTCGGCGATCTTGCCATCACTCATCTGGGTAAAGCTGACAAAGCCGCTGGCCGCACCGGCATGCTCGAACACCAGCAGGTGCTTCAAGGGGTTGCTGGCACAGTGCTCGAACCAGCGCCGATGCTCGTCGAGGCCTATCTCGTGCTGGGTATACATATAACGTCGCACCTCGGGATGGTTGCGCCAGGCAAGCACCATCTCCAGGTCGGCATCACACATCTCACGAAGTCGACTAGAACTCATGCCTGACATGCCTCCATGAGCGCAGCCGTGACATGCTGCGCCCCCTGCCCGTCGGTTATCCGCGAGGCCGCCTGACTCATCCGCGCCAACGCCATATCGGTTGCCAGATGCGCCAGGCTGGCGGGCAAGGCGGGGATTGCCGCGAGGTCGCCGATGAGTTCGGCAGCCCCGCAGTGGTGCAGCGCCCTTGCACCAGACCATTGATTTTCTGCCAGAACCACCAGCAGGGAAGGCACACCCAGGCAGCAGCGCTCCCAGGCAGTTCCGCCGGCCGCGCCGATAGCCAGGTCACAGTCTGCCATGCGCCGGGCCATGTCATCGACGCCGACCAGCACCTGCGTTGGCCACGGCATCCTTGCCGCCTGCCCCCGCACGGCGTCCAGCCAGGGGGCGTTGCCGCCCATGATCACGGAAATGCTGCAGTCCTCGGACAGTGGGCAAGTGCCCAGTGCATCGAGCAGAAACCCTGTCGCGTTGGGCTGATCCACCCCCCCCATGCTGATCAGCAGATGACGCAGCGCGGGTCGTTGACGGCGCCGCAGACTGTAATCACGCCACCGGGCGAACTCCGGGCGCAGCAGGGCATAACGCGGTCCGGTCAAGCGAACGCAACGAGCCGGGAGCAGCCCCGCATAGTCCTCAGGCCGACGCCCCAGGTTCTGATCGAGCAGCAGATCGCAGTCGTGCGCCCGGTCGGCCAGATCGTCGACCACCAGCAGGCTGCGGCAGAGCGCCCGCAATGGCGTCTCCCAGCGAACGTCCAGGGCATAGTGATCGACCACCAGCCAGTCCGGCTGCAACACCTGCAGGATGGGTGTACAGGCCCGCACATCCTGCTCCTGTGTCGCCCCCAGCCAGCTGCGGTGGGCCACGCTCGCCTCCGGGGTCAGCTCATCCGGCTCGGGCGGCAGCTCATGGACCACGTAACCCAGGCCGCGAACCCGCTCGATGAGATTTCCCGCATGCGCACGGCAGATGAAATGACACTCGGCTCCCTGCGCCCTCAGGGCATCAGCCAGAGTCAGGCAGCGCATCACATGACCACTGCCGATCTGCAGGGACGCATCCGCACGGAAAGCGACTCTCATGACATCAGTGGCCCGTCTGCGCCTGCATGACCTTGAACAGCCATTCGGCGCGCTCCCAGTCTTCGTCGGTGTCGATGTCCTGTACACGGTGGCGAGGCAGCAGCACCGGGACCGAGTCGGCACCGAAGATCAGCCGGCCCTCGCGCCAGGCGTCGGCCTGCCCCCAGTAGAACTGGCCGGCATCATGGTAGGCCTCTTCGAGGTCCTGGGAGCGGGTAGCGAAATGCTCCGGATTGAACATGGCGACACGCCCCTGAGCGGTGATGCGAATCGCCCGCTGGATGGGAAAGGCGTAGCTGGTGACCGAGAAGGCATAGGAGCAAGCGTTTTCCTGCAACAGCAACAAGCCACGGCGGATGTCTTCAGCAGTCACGAAGGGGGCGGTCGCGTACAGGCAGCAGACCTCCTGCGGAACGCTTCCTTGGCTGGCGAACCACTCGAGCGCATGACGGATGACCGGGATGGTCCCCGTATGGTCATCCGCGAGTTCGGCGGGGCGCATGAAGGGCACGGAGGCCCCATGCAACCGGGCGACCTCGGCGATCTCGGTGTCATCGGTGGAGACCACCACCTGGTCGAAGCAGCCACTGGCCAGGGCAGCCTCGATCGACCAGGCGATCATCGGCTTGCCGCAGAAAGGTCTGATGTTCTTGCGCGGGATGCGCTTGCTGCCGCCACGGGCCGGAATGACCGCGATTTTCATGGAGCAAGCGCCTTGCGCAGGGCCGCAATGACCTCGTCCTGCTGGGCATCGGTCAGGGTCTGGTACATGGGCAGGCTGATGGCTTCGCGGTAGTAACGCTCAGCCTCGGGAAAATCACCTACCCTGAAGCCCTGCGCTTCGTAGAAGGGCTGGGTATGCACCGGAATGTAGTGCAGGTTCACCCCGATACCCTGCTCGCGCAACGATTCGAACACCTCGCGGTGGCTGACCTCGAGGCTATTCAGGTGCAGACGGATCACATAGAGGTGCAGCCCCGAATAGCCATCGGGGTGCTGCCAGGGTGTGGCGACCGGCAAGCCGGCCAGAAGCTGATCGTAACGAGCAGCCAGTTGGTGACGGCGAGCCACGTAACGATCCAGGCGCTCCAGCTGGCTGACCCCCAGGGCCGCCTGCAGCTCCGTCATGCGGTAATTGAAGCCGAGATCGATCTGCTGGTAGTACCAGGGGCCGTCCGCCTCATGGGTCATGCGCGACGGCTCGCGGGTGATGCCGTGGCTGCGCAGCAATGCCATGCGTTCAGCCAACGCAGCATCGTTGGTCAAGGCCATGCCGCCCTCGGCGGTGGTGATGATCTTCACCGGATGGAAGCTGAATACGGTGATGTCGCTGAAGCGGCAATTGCCGATGAACTCACCCCGGTAGCGGCCGCCAATGGCATGTGAAGCATCCTCGATGATGCGAAAGCCATAGCGCTTGGCCAGCCGGTGGATGGCCTGCATGTCGCAGGGCTGGCCGCAGAGGTGTACGGGCACCACGACCTTGGGCAGCCGGCCCAATCGCTCGGCCGCTTGCAGCTTCTGCTCCAGCGCTTGGGGGCAGAGATTGTAGGTGCGCGGGTCGATATCGACGAAATCCACTTCCGCGCCGCAATACAGCGCGCAGTTGGCCGAAGCGACGAAGGTGACGGGGCTGGTCCAGAGCAGGTCGCCGGGGCCCAAGCCAAGAGCCAGGCAGGCGATATGCAGGGCCGAGGTGGCACTGTTCACCGCCAGCGCATGCGCGGCCCCGACATGTCCCGCCACCGCCTGCTCGAAGCGTGGCACCATCGGCCCCTGGGTCAGGAAGTCGGACTGCAGCACCTGCACCACCGCCTCGATGTCCGCCTGGGTGATGTCCTGACGACCGTAAGGGATCATGGCTCAGATACTCCCGATCTTCTCGCGGTTCTGCTCGATCCAGGCCTGCAGCGCGGCATCGCTCATCCACTCGGTATTGCTGTCGCTGGCATAGACGAAGCCCTCGGCGACCTTCTGGCCATCCTTGATGCGCTTGGGACAGCTGGCCCAGTCGTTGATCGCGGGCAGAATCTTGAAATGCTCGGGGTACTCGTAGGTGTAGTAGGAGTCCTCGGCGCTGATCATCTGCTCGTGCAGCTTCTCTCCCGGTCGAATGCCGACGACTTCCTGGCGGGCCTGTGGCGCCACCACGCGAGCCAGATCGGTGACCTTCATCGAAGGGATCTTCTTCACGTAGATCTCGCCGCCTTCCATGTCCGCGAAGGCATGCCAGACCAGCTCGACGCCCTCCTCCAGGGAGATCATGAAGCGGGTCATGCGCTCATCGGTGATGGGGAGCACACCCTTGTCCCTGATCGACATGAAGAACGGGATGACCGACCCCCTGGAGCCCATCACATTGCCGTAGCGCACCACCGCAAAGCGCGTTTCATGAGCACCGGCGTAGGAATTGCCGGCAACGAACAGCTTGTCCGACGCCAGCTTGGTGGCGCCATAGAGGTTGGCCGGGCTGCTGGCCTTGTCGGTGGACAGCGCGACAACGCGCTTGACACCCTTGTCGATGCAGGCATCGATCAGGTTCATGGCACCGATGATGTTGGTCTTCACGCACTCGAACGGATTGTATTCCGCCGTGGGCACGATCTTGGTGGCGGCGGCATGCACCACATAATCCACGCCGTCCAGGGCCCGGTACAGGCGCTCGCGATCACGCACATCACCTATGAAGAAACGGATGCGTGGGTCGCCCTGAAACTGCTTGGCCATTTCCCACTGCTTCATCTCATCGCGGGAATAGATGATTACCCGGCGCGGGTTGTACCTGGCCAGGATCATCGGCACGAAGGTATTGCCGAAAGATCCCGTACCGCCGGTGATCAGGATGGATGAATTGTCGAACATGCTGGATACCTTTGTTGAAACCCGCGATCAGCTTCGCAGACGTAAACGATAGGGCGCCGGAGTCAGCCTGAGATAAGCGAGCGACTTCCACAGCAGGATCAGGAAGAACGCCAGGCACAGCCCTGAGGGAATGGCGATAGCAGGCCAATGTAGCGAGAAAAGCCAGGTGGAGGGAATAAAGGCAACCAGCCCGGCGATATGGCTGTGAATGATAGAGCGGTCCCTGCTCTGCGCATACAGGCCATAGTGGGGAACCATGCCGAGGCAATGCAGCAAGGTCGCCAGCAGGATCCAGGGAAAAATCCCCTGCTGCTCGAGATAGACCGCTCTACCCAGCCATACCAACAGCGGCTCGATGGCCAGCAGGGCGACAAGGCAGAAGCTGATCGCGACGATGCCTGTCTGCAGCAGCAGCGCCCTGAATTCCTGACGATAAACGGCGGTCAGCTGTTGCTGATAGGCCGCGATCATTCGCGGATAGCTGAAGGCGAATACCCCTGCATCCAGAAACGACACCATGGCATTGGCTAGGCCGGCAAACAGTACATAGGCCCCCAGTACTTCGAGCCCCGCCAAGGCTTCGAGCCAGTATCGATCCAGTATGAACATGGCCCGCAGCGCCAGGGTCGCGAGTAAAAGCGGGAGCGCCACCCGAATTCCCAGCCGTACCCAGGCCCAGTCGACGGGCCGCCGCCAGCCTCCGATGCGCAGGGTCGCCAAGCGCCAGACGGCCAATAGCAGGGCCGCCAAACCGCCGAAGGTCCAGGCCAGCAGCACGGCATCGAGGCTGCGCAGCGCCTCATCGATGGCCATCAGCGGAACCAGAACCAGGGCCCAACACCCCGAGCGCAGGAACAGGGTCAGGCCCGCCAGCAGGGGCTCGGATACCGCCACCAACAGGCGCATCAGCTCCTGATTCAGATGCTCCAGCACCAGCAAGGCCATGAACCATCCCGCCAGATGCCAAGGCAGTATGCCCAGGGCGAACAGCAGCAACAGGAGCGGCACGAACAACAGATAGAGCCAGGTAGTGAGAGCGCCCTGGCTCTTCAGCAAGCCACCCCACTCGCCACGCTCATGCTTGAGAATTTCACGGGTCGAGAAGGTATAGAAATCCAGCCCCAGCAGGTAGAGGGCGTAGCCAATGGTCGCGACCACCAGGCCATACAGCCCGAGCTCGGCAGGCTCGAGAAAGCGCGCCAGGAAGAAGATCAAGAGGAACTTGCTGGCCAGAGTCAGGCCGCGCAACGCCATATTGAACAGACGGGCCAGACTGCGAGTTGTCATCAAACCTTGGGCCTGCTGGACAAAGAGAGGAATCGACCGGACGCTCTGGATACGCTGAGGTCTCGACCCCGAACGATACATGACCAAGACCGTCCGGCTGCAGACAGGAGTCCCACGCTCAACGTGCCTCCACCTGCAGGTTCTCCCACGCGGAACGCCAGGACGCCAGCCAGCGACAGTCCTCGAGACGCAGGGTGGGCGCGTTGTACTCGGCGCCGAACCATCCGATATAGCCAGCCGCCGCCAGAGCCTTCAGGGCAATGAAGAAATCCACCCGCGCAGTGCCGGGAGCGCCGCGCCCCGGGCAGTCGGCGAACTGCACATGGCCTATGCGTCCTTTCAATAAGTCGATACCCGCCGCGGCATCCAGCTCCTGGCGGGCAAGGTGGTAGAGATCCAGCTGAGCCAGGCAATTGGGATGCCCCACCTGCCGTAGCAGCTCATCCAGCTGCTGCGGTGTGTTGATGAGGAAACCAGGCATGTCCAGGGGATTGATGGCCTCGCATAGCACCTGGATACCCAGGGCATCGAAGGCCTGCGCGGCCAGGCGCAGATTATCCACCAGGGTGTGCAGCGCCTCGGCGCGACTGATCCCATCAGGCAAGCGCCCTGCCAGCACATTGACACAGGCCGGGCGAACCACTGCCGCGTAGGCCAGAGCCTCCTCCAGAGCGAGCCGGAACGCCTCACGCCGGGACGGCACGGCAGCCAGCCCAGCCCCCCCTTGCATCAGGTCTGCAGCAGGTAGATTGATCAGTACCAGTGGCATCCCGGCGCGCGCCAACGACTCCTGTAGCTGCAGCGCCGGCAGCTCGTAGGGAAACTGGATCTCTACGCCATCGAAGCCCATGGCTGCGGCGGCCTGAGGCCGCTGGATCAGTGGCAACTCGGTAAACAGAAGAGAAAGATTGGCGCTGAGCCTCATGAGACTGTCTCGCGAAACAGCTGGATCAGGGTCGCCGGGTCATGTTCGAGATGCCCCTGAATACCATGCAGACGCATCAACTGGGCGGCCAGCCCGCTCATTGGCGTCGCTCCACCCTGCTCACGAGCCAGCCTTACAGCGGTATCCAGGTCCTTGAGCAGCGTGCGGACATGCCACTTGACCGGTTCAAAGCGAGCCTCGGCCATCTGCGGGGCGAGGATCTGCAGAGGCCTGGAGTCGGCGAAGCCACCCGCCAGCGCCTCGGCGATCAGTCCCGCATCGACCCCCGAACGTTGCGCCAGAGCCACCACCTCGGCAATCACCAAGGCATTGCAAGCGACCAGCATCTGGTTGCAAACCTTGGTCACCTGGCCGGCGCCCACCTCACCCATGCGCGTCAGCCGCTGCCCCAGGTGACGCAGGATTGGACGCACACGCTCGATGTCATCGGCGCGCCCGCCCGCCATGATGGCAAGGGTTCCGGCTTCGGCACCAGGCGTGCCCCCGGAAACCGGGGCATCCACCCAGCGCATGCCACCAAGAGCCTCCAGCTGGGCAGCCATTTCCCGAGTGGCGGCGGGTTCCAGGCTGGAAAAATCGACCAGCAGCTGCCCCGAATGAGCCCGCTGGGCGATACCCTCTGGACCGAATACTACCTGCCTCACGGCTGCCGTATCGGCCAGACACAGGAACACCAGATCGACGCTGGCACAGAGCTCACCGGGAGTCTCCGCCAGGAGTGCCCCGGCCTCGACCAGGGAGGAGCACTTTCCCCTGGTCCTGTTCCAGACGGTCAGCGGATAACCGGCTGCGAGCAGACGATGAGCCATCGGCAGGCCCATCAAACCAATGCCAATGAATCCGAGCGAGGGCTGTCGAGGCACGACGGGCTCCAGAACTGATTGCGGAGCGGCATTGTAACGTCGTCCCGACAAAAGCAAAAAAGCCGGTCATTCGACCGGCTTTCCATGACGCGACAGCTTCAGTTGACGCTCAAACGGTCGCGATTCTTCTCCAGGGTTGCCGGACCGATACCCTTGACCTCGAGCAACTCATCCACCGAGGCGAAAGGGCCATTGTTGTTGCGATGGTCGACAATCGCCTGGGCTTTGGCTGGCCCTATGCCAAGCAGCCCGGCCTCGAGAGTGGCCACATCGGCAGTATTCAGATTGACCGAACTGGCGGCCGGCTGCACCTGCTCCGCCGGAGCCACTGCAGGCTTGGCGCTCTCGGTGGCCATGGCATTGAAGGACAGGCAGGAGGCACAGGACAACAGCAGGACAGCAAGATGCTTCTTGAGCATGACGAAAACTCCTTTTCATGGATGGGTGCGCGTACTTCCCGACACGCCCATGAAAAGCTAGCCACCCGCTCGTCAGCGTCAAATCGCCACTACTTGGGTTCTGTGCGGCGCTGCACATGCATCCAGTCGACTATTTCACCTTCCGGAACATATCCGCTCACGGTCTCCCGCAACAACTGCCGCACCCTGTCGTAGTCATCCCGCTGCAGAGCCCCGAGCATGTCCTCGAGCACGTCTCGCATGACCTCCCAGGAAAGGCTCTCCTCGCTGGCCCGCATGATCATCGGGTGACAGGTCGGGCTGACATTGTCGCCAATCAGCAACTCCTCATAGAGCTTCTCGCCCGGGCGCAACCCAGTGAACTGGATTTCGATATCGCCCTGCGGATTACGCTCAGTGCGCACACTGAGTCCGGACAGGTGGATCATCTTCTCGGCAAGGTCGAGGATTCTGACCGGCTGCCCCATGTCCAGCACGAAAACCTCCCCCCTGCCCCATGGCGCCAGCCTGGATCACCAACTGCGCAGCCTCGGAAATAGTCATGAAGTAACGGGTGATGGACGGGTGCGTCACGGTAACCGGCCCGCCACGCTTGATCTGCTGACGGAACAACGGGATAACCGAGCCGGAAGAACCAAGAACATTGCCGAAACGCACCATGGTGAAGTGCGTCTTGTTGACCTGATGCACCCCACTCGGATCACCGAACAGCACTGGCGCAGGCTCTCCGCTCAGTGCCTGCAGCACCAGCTCGGCCAGACGCTTGGTACTGCCCATGATATTGGTCGGACGAACTGCCTTGTCCGTGGAGATCAGCACGAAATGCTCGACCCCTGCCTTGAGCGCCGCCTGTGCCGCACTCAGGGTACCCATCACGTTGTTGCGCACCCCCTCGGCGATATTGTGCTCGACCATGGGCACATGCTTGTAGGCGGCCGCGTGGTAGACCGTGTCGACTCCCCAGGCGCGCATCACCTCCAGCAACTGCTCCTGGGATCGAACAGAGCCGAGAATGGGGATCAGCCGGATGGGCAAGGACTCGCGGCGTATGCTGGCCTCCAGCTCGCCGTGGATGCTGTAGAGATTGAACTCGGCATGCTCGAACAGCACGAGGGTTCTGGGCTGGCTGCCGAGCAACTGGCGACACAGCTCCGAGCCGATCGACCCGCCCGCGCCGGTCACCATGACCACCTTGTCGCGAATACAGCGTTCAAAGAGTTCGACCTGGGGCGGAACGGCATCGCGCCCGAGCAGGTCGGCGATATCCACCTCCTGGATATCGTCGACGCGCACCCGCCCGCTGGCGAGATCCATGATGGCCGGCACCGAGCGGATATGCAGCGGGAAAGACTCCAGGTACTGGAGGATTTCCTTGCGGCGCGCACGGCTGGCCGAAGGGATGGCCAGCAGAATCTCCTGGCAACCGGTTTCATTGATCATCTGGGCGATGTGCTTGGGCTTGTAGACCTTCAGCCCGGCGATCACCCGGGTGGCGATATTATCGTCGTCATCGATGAAGGCCACCGGACGCATCGAGCGCCCCATGCGCAGCGCAGCAACCAACTGGTTGCCAGCTGTTCCCGCACCATAGATGGCCACACGGGGAAGCCCGTCATCCTTGGCCACCAGGCTCATGACCGCGCGCACGTTGAACCAGTCGCCCATGAAGTACTGGCGCATCAGCAGGCGCAGCCCACCCGCCAGCAACAAACTCAGCCACCAGTAGTTGAATACCAGTGAGCGCGGCACCACGGCTGGAACGTTGCGGTTCCAGTACACCACCAGCGCCAGCAGCAGGGCCGACACGGTGACCGCCTTGAAGATGGTCACCAGAGCATCGTTGCCGAGGTAACGCAGTACCGCACGGTACATACCGGAACGGATGTAGATGGGTATGGCGATCAAGGGCGCTGCCGCGAACAACCAGAGGTGATCGCCCAGAGGGTTGATCAGCTTGTCCGAACCCAGCCGAACCCAGAACGCCAGCCACAGCGCCCCCCAGCACAGCAGGATATCGGCGCTGACCTGCAACAGACGCTTGTAACGACGCGGCCAGCTCACCAGCCAAAGGCGCAAATTCATAGGCTCCATGCCCCGAAAAATGTCAGACAACCACTACTCTGCGAGACCTGCACGGTATTTCAGCGCCAACCAGATCAACGGCGCATAGGCCAGGGGAACAACCAGCCAGGCATCTCCATTCAGCGCCACCCACAGCGCGAGGGGCAGCAGCCAGAGCAGATTGATCAGCGCGACAGCGGCGGTCACCGGCAAATGTCGCCCCAGCGAACGGGTCGCATGCTGATAGGCGTGACTGCGGTGTGCCTCGTAGACTTTCTCGCCACGCCAGAAACGGCGCAGCAAGGTGATACTGGCATCCACCAGAAACACCCCCAGCAGGATAACCCAGGCGCCAAGCAGCTGCGGCTCTAGCCAGGCCATCTGCAGGGAAACCAGACCGAGCATCAGGCCGAGGAAACCACTACCGGCATCCCCCATGAAGATCTTTGCCGGCGGCCAGTTCCAGAGCAGGAAGCCTCCTGCTGCCGCTGCCAGCACCGCCGGCAGCAGGGCAGCCTGCCAGTTACCCAGCACACCACAGAGCAACCCGGCGGCGGCGCAGGTGGTGACCGCCTCGATACCGGCAATCCCGTCTATGCCATCCATGAAATTGTACAGATTGAGTAGCCATACCAGGTACAGCAGCCCCAGCGGCATACCTAGCCAGCCCAGCTGCACAGCCGTGTCACCCAGCTGTAACGGCGGCAAGCCGCCCAACCAGTAGAGCCCCCAGCCAGCTGCCAGGAAATGTACCAACAGGCGCCAGCGTGCCGGTACATGGCCGTGATCGTCGAGAAAACCGATCAGGGCAACCAGCCCCCCCCCACCCAGCAGAGCGACCGCATGCTCAGGCTCGACCAGCCCCTGGAACAGGAATACAAGTAGCGCCAGCATGAAGCTCAGCACTATGGCCATACCGCCGCCGCGCGGCGTAGGCACACTGTGGGAACTGCGCTGGTTGGGCATGTCCAGAATATTGCGGCGCAAGGCGTAATGACGCATGCCGCCGGTAACGCCCCAGGCAAACAGCAGCACCGTGATCAGAAGCATTGCCGGCATCAGCATGTCTTGCTCCTCATGAAACCTGCAGCAGTCTGTAACAATGCCTGCCGAGCCGGCACGGGTGGATTCCAGCCCAATAACCTACGGGTCTTGCTTATATCGACCTGAAGGGAACCATACAGCCGCTGAATCAATGCCTCGCGCCCGAGCAACTGCAATGCCCGACGCAGTGCCGCCGCCCAGGGCAAGAGACGGGCAGGCTTGCCCATCGCGCCCCCCAGACACCGAAGCAGGTCGCTTGTCGAAAGGTCTTCGCCGTCGCTGACCAGGAACACCTGGTTGGCTGCGGCCGGGTGCTCGATACAGTGACACAGCAAGTCGACCAGATTCTCCAGGGCCACCAGGCTGCGGCGATTGTCGATGCCTGCCAGCGGCAGCGGTAAGCCGCGGTCCAGCCAGTTCAACATACTGAGGAAATTGGCTCTCACCCCAGGCCCATGAACCAGCGGCGGACGGATGATCACGACCTCCATGCCGGTCTCTCGGGCGATCTGCAGCAATCCCTGCTCGGCCTCGTACTTGGAGATACCGTAGGGATCATTGGGTGCCGGCGCGTCATCCGCCCGGAAGGGCACGCCAGGACGACTCTCCTCGCCGTTGACCTTGATCGAGCTGAGAAACAGGAAGCGCCTGACCCCGGCAGCGGCAGAGGCCCTCGCCAGCGCCAGGGTACCGAGCACATTGACTCGACGAAACTCGGCCAGCGGATCGTCCGCCCGTTCGCGCATCACATGAACACGGGCGGCGGCATGCACCACAACCGAGATGCCTTGCTGCTGCAACGCCTCGAACCGGCACTCCTCGAGGTTGCCCAGTTGCAGGCAAGCAACGCCGCCAACCGCCATGGGGCCGCCCTCGCGACGCACGCCAGCGATGACTTCTATTCCAGGCTCCTGACTGAGCCTCGCTAACAAAGCACTTCCGACAAAACCGGAGGCCCCTGTCACAAGCACCCGTTTCATGGGTAAGCACTCACTGGGATGATTATTCAGGTTGCCATTGTGCCCAAGAAGCAAACGGCAGGGGGAACGAGCAAGATGCGACCGGAATCACTCCGGCGCTGAGGTGCGGCGCAAACGCAGCGAGCCGAGCTTTCTGCGACCTGCCAGCCAGAGCCCCAGCAGAGTGGAACTAAAGGCCCCTAGCAGGAAGGCGACGATCAGCAGAATGGAGAAAGGTAATTGCGGGGTAATCCAGTGCAGGAAATGAAACTGCGACTGCTGAGGGTTCTGCAGGATCAGCAGAATGACCGCGAGACCGACCAGCATCAAGGCCAGGAACAGCAACAACCTGCCCACACGACTCAGCACGAATAGCTCCGGACTTTCAACAGGTATTCACTCATCTTCGTTGACGCGATCGCGCAGTTCCTTGCCAGGCTTGAAGTGCGGCACGTACTTGCCATCCAGCCGCACCGACTCGCCGGTCTTGGGATTGCGTCCCACGCGCGGCGCACGGTAGTGCAGGGAAAAGCTGCCAAAGCCGCGGATCTCGATGCGATCACCGGTAGCCAGAGCCTGGGACATCTGCTCTAGCATGGTCTTGATCGCCAGCTCCACGTCCTTGGAGGACAGTAGCCCCTGGTGACTGACAATACGCTCGATCAACTCCGACTTGGTCATGGTTTTCCCTTCTTTTTCAAGCGGCTAGATCATCTAGTAGGGTGTTTTTAGCACGCCCGCCAGGCTTTGGATAGTCCGAATGTCAAGAGGGGATGATGATTGGCGCGGAAACGAAAAAGGGCGACCGAAGTCGCCCTTTTTCCAGCTGAAACCGGAACTTAGTTCTGGTTCATCTGGGCACGGATCAGATCACCGATGGTGGTCGGACCAGTGGTCTCGGCTTCCTGCTTGTTACGCAGCTCTTTCATCGCATCCTTCTCGTCTTCGACGTCTTTGGACTTGATGGACAGGCTGATAACGCGGGACTTGCGGTCGATGCTGATGATCTTGGCTTCGACTTCGTCGCCTTCCTTCAGCACGTTGCGGGCGTCTTCGACGCGGTCGCGGCTGATTTCGGAAGCCTTCAGGATGCCTTCGATGTCGCCACCCAGGCTGATCACGGCGCCCTTGGCGTCCACTTCCTTGACGGTACCGCGCACGATGGTGCCTTTCTCGTTCAGGGAGGCGTAGTTGGAGAACGGATCGTCTTCCAGCTGCTTGATGCCCAGGGAGATGCGCTCGCGCTCCGGATCAACGGAGAGGATGACGGTTTCCAGCTCGTCGCCCTTCTTGAAGCGGCGTACGGCTTCTTCGCCCACTTCGTTCCAGGAAATGTCGGACAGGTGAACCAGACCGTCGATGCCGCCGTCCAGACCGATGAAGATACCGAAATCGGTGATCGACTTGATGGTGCCGGAGATCTTGTCGCCCTTGTTGAACTGGCCGGAGAAGTCTTCCCACGGGTTCGACTTGCACTGCTTGATACCCAGGGAGATACGACGACGCTCTTCGTCGATGTCCAGAACCTGAACTTCCACTTCGTCGCCGACCTGAACGACTTTGGACGGATGGATGTTCTTGTTGGTCCAATCCATCTCGGACACGTGCACCAGGCCTTCCACGCCCTCTTCCAGCTCGGCGAAGCAGCCGTAGTCGGTCAGGTTGGTGACTTTGGCGGTAACACGGGTGCCTTCCGGATAACGGGCCTTGATGGCGACCCACGGATCTTCGCCCAGCTGCTTCAGACCCAGGGAGACGCGGTTGCGCTCGCGGTCGTACTTCAGGACCTTGACGTCGATCTCGTCGCCAACGTTGACGATCTCGGACGGGTGCTTGATGCGCTTCCAGGCCATGTCGGTGATGTGCAGCAGGCCATCTACGCCGCCCAGGTCAACGAACGCACCGTAGTCGGTGAGGTTCTTGACGATACCTTTGACCTGCTGGCCTTCCTGCAGGGATTCCAGCAGAGCTTCGCGCTCGGCGCTGTTCTCGGCTTCCAGCACGCTGCGACGGGAAACGACAACGTTGTTGCGCTTCTGGTCCAGCTTGATGACCTTGAACTCCAGCTCTTTGCCTTCCAGGTGGGTGGTATCACGCACCGGACGGACATCGACCAGGGAGCCCGGCAGGAACGCGCGGATGCCGTTGACGTCAACGGTGAAGCCGCCTTTGACCTTGCCGTTGATAACGCCCTTGACCACTTCTTCAGCGTTGAACGCAGCTTCCAGAACCAGCCAGGACTCGGCGCGCTTGGCTTTCTCGCGGGACAGCTTGGTTTCACCGAAGCCGTCTTCCACAGCGTCCAGCGCAACGTGGACTTCGTCACCGACCTTGATGGTCAGCTCGCCTTGTTCGTTGAAGAACTGGTCGAGCGGGATGACGCCCTCGGACTTCAGGCCGGCATGTACGGTGACCCAGTCACCGTCGATGTCGACCACGATGCCGGTGATGATGGCACCCGGCTGCATGTCGAGGGATTTCAGGCTTTCTTCAAAAAGTTCTGCAAAGCTTTCGCTCATGTTGATTCCTGTTGATCAAGGGCGGGGATTCGCCCAAACCACACTCCAGACAATGTGGGTTCGTTCATGTAAAAAGAGGCCTGCGGGACTGTGACTGGTCTCCCGCCTGCCTCCTTGCGAGCCTTTCGACTTAAGTCAGCCGTGGCTCAATTACCCGCGAGATCACGATTGGCGACCTCGCTGAGAATTCTTTCCAGCACCTGCTCGATGCTCAGCTCGGTGGAATCCAGCTGAATGGCGTCAGCCGCCGGCTTCAGCGGAGCCACGGCGCGCTGCATGTCGCGCTCATCACGCGCACGAATCTCGTCTAGCAGACTCGTCAGGCTAACACCTTCCACCTTGCCTTTCAACTGCAGGTAGCGGCGACGGGCCCGTTCCTCGGCGCTGGCGGTCAGGTAGATCTTCAGCGGCGCGTCCGGGAACACCACGGTGCCCATGTCGCGACCATCGGCCACCAGGCCCGGTGCCTCGCGGAAGGCGCGCTGACGCTGCAGGAGCGCCTCGCGCACCGCCGGCAACGAAGCGACCATGGAGGCACCGGCACCGACCTGTTCATTGCGGATGGCGTCGGTGACTTCCTCGCCCTCGAGGATGATGCGCTTGTCGATGAACTGCACGTCCAGGTGGGCGGCCAGTGTCTTCAGCGCTTCCTCGTTGGTCAGGTCGATGCCGTGATTACCGGCGGCGAAGGCCAGCAGGCGATAGAGCGCGCCGGAATCCAGCAGCTTCCAGCCCAGCTTGGCAGCCAGCAGGCCGGCGACGGTACCCTTGCCCGAGCCGCTCGGTCCGTCGATGGTGATCACCATGGCGCTCATTTGCCCTCCTCCGCCACGCGGATGCCGGCACTGGCGGCCAGGCCGAGGAAGTTGGGGAAGGAAGTGGCGACGTTGGCGCAGTCGTGGATGCGGATCGGTGCCGTGGCGCGCAGCGAGGCGACGCTGAAGGACATGGCGATGCGGTGGTCGCCATGGCTCCACACCTCGCCGCCGCCGATCGGACCGCCCTCGATAATGATGCCGTCCGGGGTCGGCTCGGCTTTCACGCCCAGAGCGATCAGGCCGTCGGCCATCACCTGGATGCGGTCGGATTCCTTCACGCGCAGCTCCTCGGCGCCGCGCAGCACGGTGCGACCTTCGGCACAGGCAGCGGCGACGAACAGCACCGGGAACTCGTCGATGGCTAGCGGCACCAGGTCCTCGGGGATGTCGATACCCTTGAGCTTGGCCGCGCGCACGCGGATGTCCGCCACCGGCTCGCCGCCGACTTCGCGCTGGTTTTCCAGGCTCAGGTCGGCGCCCATCAGCTTGAGGATGTCGATCACGCCGGTACGGGTCGGGTTGATGCCGACGTGCTCCAGCACCAGCTCGGAACCCTCGGCGATGCTGGCGGCGACCAGGAAGAAGGCAGCCGAGGAGATGTCAGCCGGCACTTCGATATGAGTGGCACTGAGCTTGTGGCCGGACTCGACGCTGGCGACATTGCCATCGACCGCTACCGGATAACCGAAGCCGCGCAGCATGCGCTCGGTGTGGTCGCGGGTCGGCGCCGGCTCGGTCACGCGGGTCTCGCCGGCGGCATACAGGCCGGCCAGCAGCAGGCAGGATTTGACTTGGGCGCTGGCCATAGGCATTTCGTAGCTCATGCCGGTCAGGCGCTGGCCACCGCGAATGGTCAGCGGCGGACGGCCTTCAGGACCGGTCTCGATCACCGCGCCCATCTCGCGCAGCGGCTTGGCCACGCGGTTCATCGGGCGCTTGGACAGCGAAGCGTCGCCGGTCAGCACGGTGTCAAACGGCTGTGCGGCCAGCAGACCGGAGAGCAGGCGCATGGAGGTACCGGAGTTGCCCAGGTACAGCGGGCCGGGCGGCGGCTTGAGGCCATTCAGACCCACACCATGGATGGTCACCTTGCCATGATGCGGACCTTCGATCACCACGCCCATGTCGCGGAAGGCCTGCAGGGTGGCCAGGGCGTCCTCGCCTTCGAGGAAGCCCTCCACCTGGGTCACGCCTTCGGCCAGCGAGCCGAGCATGATCGAGCGGTGCGAGATGGACTTGTCGCCCGGTACGCGGATGCGGCCGGAGAGGGAGCCACCGGGATTGGCGAGGTAGATCAGGTCGTTCGAGTGCATGGCGTCCACATAGGCCCTGCGGGCCAGGATTTTGCTGAAATGCTCGCGGGCATGCCGGGCGCGGGTGAACACGCCGAGCAACTGATGCCCGTCCCCAGCGTCGACCGCGCCGCGCAGGGCGTCGAGGTCGTCGCGAAATGCGTCGAGGGTGCGCAGCACCGCCTCGCGGTTGGCGAGGAAGATGTCGTGCCACATCACCGGGTCGCTGCCGGCAATCCGCGTGAAGTCGCGGAAACCGCCGGCGGCGTAACGGAAGATCTCCAGGTTCTCGCTGCGCTTGGCCAGCGAGTCAACCAGGGTAAAGGCCAGCAGGTGCGGCAGGTGGCTGGTGGCGGCCAGCACCTGGTCGTGGTGCTCCACCTCCATGTGCTCCACATCGGCACCAAGGGCGCGCCAAAGTCGGTCGATCAGCGCCAGCGCCGCTGCATCGGTGGAGGCCTGCGGCGTGAGGATCACCTTGTGCCGACGGAACAGCTCGGCATTGGAGGCTTCCACCCCGCTCTGCTCGGAGCCGGCGATCGGATGGCCGGGCACGAAGCGCGCCACCTTGCCATCGAAGGCCAGGCGCGCCGCGCGCACCACATTGCCCTTGGCGCTGCCGACGTCGGTGAGCACCGCATCACCCAGTTCCAGCTTGGCCAGTTGGCCCAGCAGCTTTTCCATGGCCAGGATAGGCACCGCCAGCTGGATCACCGCAGCGCCCTGACAGGCGGCCGCCAGCTCGGTTTCGCAGCGATCGACCACGCCCAGCTCCACGGCCAGGCGGCGCGACTCGGCATCCAGATCCACGCCCACCACTTCGTCGAACAGCCCCTTCTCGCGCATGCCCTTGGCGAAGGAGCCGCCGATCAGGCCGAGCCCCACCACCACCAGGCGGCCGAGTTTGCCCAGCGCGTGTTGCAGCGGCATTGCATCAGCCACGGAGAATCTGCTCCAGCGCCTCGAGGAAGCGGGCGTTTTCCTGCTCGGTGCCGATGGACACGCGCAGGAAGGTCGGCATGCCGTAGCCGGCCACCGGGCGCACGATGACACCGGCCTGCAGCAGCGCCTGGTTGATCGGCGCAGCATCGCGAGCGAAGTCGACGGCGATGAAGTTGCCCTTGGACGGAATCCAGCTCAGCCCCAGGCGACGGAAGCCCGCTTCCAGCTGGGCCATGCCGGCATCGTTGGTGCGCCGGCTGGCCGCCAGGTAGTCGGCATCGTCCAGCGCCGCGCAGGCGGCGCTCAGGGCCAGGCTGTTGACGTTGAACGGCGCACGCACGCGGTTGAGCACATCGGCCACCTGCGGCGAACTCAGCGCATAGCCGACGCGCAGCGAGGCCAGGCCATAGGCCTTGGAGAAGGTGCGCGAGACCAGCAGGTTGGGGTAGCGCGCCAGGTATTCGAGGCCGTCCGGCAGCTCGTCGCCTTCGGCGTACTCGATATAGGCCTCGTCCAGTACCACCAGCACGTGCTGCGGCACGCGGGCGAGGAAGGACTCCAGCGCAGCCGGGCCGAACCAGGTGCCGGTCGGGTTGTTCGGGTTGGCAACGAACACTACGCGGGTGTTCTCGTCGATGGCCGCCAGCATGGCTTCCAGGTCGTGGCCATGCTCCTTGGCCGGCACCACCTTGCCCTGCGCGCCGACCGCCTGGGTAGCAATCGGGTACACGGCGAAGGCGTACTGGCTGAACACCGCGTTCAGCCCCGGCGCCAGCCAGGCGCGAGCGACCAGGTCGAGAATGTCATTGGAGCCGTTGCCCAGGGTCACCTGGGCCGGACTGACGCCGCAGCGGGCAGCCAGCTTGGTTTTCAGCTCGAAGCCGTTGCCGTCCGGGTAGCGGGTCAGCTCGGGCAGCGCCGCGCGGATCGCCTCCAGCGCCTTGGGCGACGGGCCCAGCGGGTTCTCGTTGCTGGCCAGCTTGACGATGCCGGCCGGGTCGAGATTCAGCTCGCGGGCCAGCTCGTCGACCGGCTTGCCCGGCACGTAGGGCGAGAGTTTCTGCACGCCCGGCACGGCCAGGGCGAGGAAATCGCAACTCATGATGGCTCCTCAGAGAACCGCTTTCGGGTAGGAACCCAGCACCTTCAGGGCGACGGCTTCGCTGTTGATCTTTTCCAGCACGTCCTTGATCAGCGGGTCCTGGTGGTGGCCGACGAAGTCGATGAAGAACACGTAGGTCCACTTGCCGCTGCGCGACGGGCGGGTCTCGATGCGGGTCAGGTCGATGCCGTTGGTGTGGAACGGCACCAGCAGCTCGTGCAGCGCGCCCGGCTTGTTGCGCATGGAGACGATGATCGAGGTCTTGTCGTCGCCGGTCGGCGGCACTTCCTGGCTGCCGATGATGAGGAAGCGCGTGGAATTGTCCGGACGGTCCTCGATCTTCTCCTGCAGCTTGGTCAGACCGTAGAGGTTGGCCGCCATATCACCGGCGATCGCCGCCGAGTTCCACTCGCTCTTCACCCGCTTGGCCGCCTCGGCATTGCTGGAAACGGCCACGCGCTCGACGTTCGGGTAGTGCGCGTCCAGCCACTTGCGGCACTGCGCCAGGGACTGGGCGTGGGAATAGATGCGGGTGATCTTGTCGGTCTTGGTGGTATCGCCGACCAGCAGGTGGTGGTGGATGCGCAGCTCCACCTCGCCACAGATCACCATGTCGTGCTCGAGGAAGCTGTCCAGGGTGTGGTTGATCGCGCCCTCGGTGGAGTTCTCCACCGGCACCACGCCGAAGTTCACCGCGCCGGCGGCCACTTCGCGGAACACCTCGTCGATGGCGGCCATCGGCACGCTGATCACCGAGTGACCGAAGTGCTTCATCGCCGCGGCCTGGCTGAAGGTGCCTTCCGGGCCGAGGTAGGCGACCTTGAGCGGCTGCTCCAGAGCCAGGCAGGAGGACATGATCTCGCGGAACAGCCGCGCCATCTCCTCGTTGTCCAGCGGGCCCTTGTTCAGCTCCATGATGTGCTTGAGCACCCAGGCTTCGCGCTCGGGGCGGTAGAACACCGGCTTCTCGCCTTCCGGCAGGGAAGCCATCTTCACCCGTGCCACGTCCTGGGCGCAGCGCGCGCGCTCGCTGATCAGCTCGAGGATCTTCTCGTCGAGGCTGTCGATGCGAACCCGCAGCGCCTTGAGCTGATCGGCGTCACTCATCAGCCGTGCTCCTTCTCGAACTCCGCCATGTAGGCCACCAGGGCCTCCACGGCATCCAGGCCGGTGGCGTTATAGATGGAGGCACGCATGCCGCCCACCGAGCGATGGCCCTTGAGATTGAGCAGGCCACGCGCTTCGGCGCCGGCCAGGAAGGCCTTGTCCAGTTTCTCGTCGGCCAGGCGGAACGGCACGTTCATCCACGAGCGCGCGCTCGGCTGGATCGGGTTGGTGTAGAAGTCACTGGCATCGATGGCCTTGTACAGCAGGTCCTTCTTCGCCTTGTTGCGCTTCTCCATCGCGGCGACGCCGCCCTGCTCCTTCAGCCACTCGAAGACCAGGCCGGAGAGGTACCAGGAATAGGTCGCCGGGGTGTTGTACATGGAGCCGTTGTCGGCGGCGACCTTGTAGTTGAGCATGGTCGGGCAGACGCTGCGGGCGCGCCCCAGCAGGTCTTCGCGGATGATCGCAACCACCAGGCCGCTGGGGCCGATGTTCTTCTGCGCGCCGGCATAGATCAGGCCGAACCTGGAGACGTCGATCTCGCGGGAGAGGATGTCCGAGGACATGTCCACCACCAGCGGGGTATCCCCCACCTCGGGGATCCAGTCGAACTGCAGGCCACCAATGGTCTCGTTGCTGGCGTAGTGCACGTAGGCGGCGTCTTTCGACAGCTGCCACTCGTTCTGCCCGGGAATGGCGAAGTAGTCGTAGCCCTTGGCGCTGGCGGCGACGTTGATGTTGCCGTAGCGCTGCGCCTCTTCGATGGCCTTCTTCGACCAGATGCCGGTCTCGATGTAGTCGGCCACGCCGCCTTCCGGCAGCAGGTTGAGCGGAATCTCGGCGAACTGCTGGCTGGCGCCACCCTGCAGGAACAGCACCTTGTAGTCGCTGGGAATGCTCAGCAGGTCGCGCAGATCCTGTTCGGCCTTCTCGGCGATGGCCACGTACTCGTCGCTGCGATGGCTCATCTCCATCACGGACAGGCCCTTGCCCTGCCAGTCGAGCATCTCCGCCTGGGCACGCTCCAGCACGGCGGTGGGAAGCGCGGCCGGGCCGGCGCAGAAGTTATGGGCGCGTTTGCTCACTTCGACTCTCTCACTCTTCGCTGTTACCGGTCTCCGCGCCTTCTTCGGCCTCGGTCACCGTTTCTTCGTTCTGCTCGACGATTTCGCCTTCCAGCGCTTCCAGCTCGCCTTCGTCGCCGCCGGAGGGCTCCTGCACGCGCTCCAGGCCGACCAGGGTCTCGTCCTCGGCCAGCTTGATCAGGATCACGCCCTGGGTGTTACGGCCCGCACCACGGACCTCATCGACCCGGGTACGCACCAGGGTGCCTTGGTCGGAGATCAGCATGATCTCCTCGCCATCCAGCACCTGCACGGCACCGACCAACTTGCCATTACGCTCGTTGATCACCATGGCGATCACGCCCTGGCCACCACGGCCGCGGCGCGGATAGTCGGCCAGCGGGGTGCGCTTGCCGTAGCCGCGCGCGGAGGCGGTAAGAATCTGCGCACCGGCCTCCGGGATGAGCATGGAGATGATGCGCTGCCCATCGGCCAGACGCATGCCGCGCACGCCGCGGGCCAGGCGCCCCATGATGCGCACTTTGCTCTCCTTGAAGCGGATCACCTTGCCGGCGTCGGAGAACATCATTACGTCCTTCGAGCCGTCGGTGATGGCGGCGGCGATCAGCGAGTCGCCCTCTTCGAGCTTCAGGGCGATCAGGCCGTTGGAGCGCGGCTTGGTGAACTGGATCAGCGGGGTCTTCTTCACGGTGCCGTAGGCGGTGGCCATGAAGATATAGGCACCGGTCGGCTCGTCCTGGCTGAAGTCGGCGTCGTCGCCTTCTTCGGCGTCTTCCGCCTCGACCACCTCGGCGACCTGCTCGGCAACCACGTCGTCGTCCTCGCTCTCCTCGTCGGCGAAGCGGGCGCGCACGGCCTCCAGGTCGATCTGCAGCATGGCGGTGATGCGCTCACCCTCGTCCAGCGGCAGCAGGTTGACCAGCGGACGCCCACGGGCGGCGCGCGAGGCCTCGGGAATCTCGAAGGTACGCAGCCAGTAGACCTTGCCCTTGCTGGAGAACAGCAGCAGGGTGGCGTGGCTGTTGGCGACCAGCAGGTGCTCGATGTAGTCCTCGTCCTTCACCCCGGTGGCCGACTTGCCCTTGCCGCCACGACGCTGGGCCTGATAGGCGGCCAGCGGCTGGCTCTTGGCGTAGCCGCCGTGGGAGATGGTGACGACGCGCTCTTCCTCGGTGATCAGGTCGGCGATGGTCAGGTCCATCTGCGAGGCCATGATCTCGGTGCGACGGGCATCGCCGAACTCGGCCTTGACCTTCTCCAGCTCCTCGCGGATGACTTCCATCAGGCGCTCGGGGTTGGTCAGGATGCGGATCAGCTCGCCGATCTGGGTGAGGATTTCCTGGTACTCGGCCAGCAGCTTCTCGTGTTCCAGGCCGGTCAGGCGGTGCAGGCGCAGCTCGAGGATGGCCTGGGCCTGTTCGGGCGACAGGTAGTACTTGCCCTCGCGCAGGCCGTACTGCGGTTCCAGGTCTTCCGGACGGCAGGAATCGGCGCCGGCGCGCTCGACCATGGCCTCCACGGCGCTGGACTCCCAGGCGGTGGCGATCAGGCGCTCCTTGGCCTCGGCCGGGGTCGGCGAGGTCTTGATCAGCTCGATCACCGGGTCGATGTTGGACAGAGCGACGGCCTGGCCCTCAAGGATGTGGCCACGCTCGCGCGCCTTGCGCAGCTCGTAGACGGTGCGGCGGGTCACCACTTCGCGGCGATGACGGACGAACACTTCGAGCATGTCCTTGAGGTTCAGCGTGCGCGGCTGGCCGTCGACCAGGGCCACCACGTTGATGCCGAACACGCTCTGCATCTGGGTCTGGGCGTAGAGGTTGTTCAGCACCACCTCGCCGACTTCGCCACGGCGCAGCTCGATGACCACGCGCATGCCGTCCTTGTCGGACTCGTCGCGCAGCTCGGTGATGCCTTCGATCTTCTTCTCTTTGACCAGCTCGGCGATCTTCTCGATCAGGCGCGCCTTGTTCAGCTGGTAGGGCAGCTCGGTGACGATGATCTGCTGGCGGCTGCCGCCCTTCTCCATGTCCTCGACGGTGGCGCGGGCACGCATGTAGATGCGCCCGCGGCCGGTGCGGTAGGCCTCGATGATGCCGGCGCGGCCGTTGATGATGCCCGCGGTCGGGAAGTCCGGACCGGGGATGTACTGCATCAGCTCGTCGACGGTCAGCTCGGGGTTGTCGATCAGCGCCAGGCAGCCGTCGATCACCTCGGACAGGTTGTGCGGCGGGATGTTGGTCGCCATGCCCACGGCGATACCGCTTGATCCGTTGACCAGCAGGTTGGGGATCTTGGTCGGCATGACCGCCGGAATCTGCTCGGTGCCGTCGTAGTTGGGCACCCAGTCGACGGTTTCCTTGTCCAGGTCGGCCAGCAGCTCGTGGGCCAGCTTGGCCATACGTACTTCGGTGTAACGCATGGCCGCGGCGTTGTCGCCGTCCACCGAACCGAAGTTGCCCTGGCCGTCGACCAGCATGTAGCGCAGGGAGAAAGGCTGGGCCATGCGCACGATGGTGTCGTACACCGCGGTGTCGCCGTGCGGGTGGTACTTACCGATCACGTCACCGACCACACGGGCGGACTTCTTGTAGGCCTTGTTCCAGTCGTTGCCCAGCTCGCTCATGGCGTAGAGCACACGACGGTGCACCGGCTTGAGACCGTCGCGCGCATCCGGCAGCGCACGCCCGACGATCACGCTCATGGCGTAGTCGAGGTAGGACTGTTTCAGCTCGTCTTCGATATTGACCGGGAGGATTTCTTTGGCCAGTTCGCCCATGAGAAGCCTGGTTCCTTATTCTGGTGAAACCCCGTCGCACCCTTCCTGGGCCTGACCGGAGTCCGCCGTGGCCGCCCCTGCGTGGCAGCGACTCACGACAAATCAACGAGTTAAGTCGGTTATTGGCGCAAATGGAGCGGCCCGCACGGAGCCGCCCGAAAACTGCCGGAGCTTACCACAGTCACCGGTGCAGACCTACCCCGCCGGGCGGGCTCAGTGCAGGCGCTTGCGGCACATGAGTTGCGCCATTTTCGCCGCATCTGGCCGCTCTACCACCCCTTTTTCGGTGACGATCGCGTCGATCAGGTCGGCCGGCGTCACGTCGAACACCGGATTGACCGCATGCACCTCGGCGGCGATGCGCTGACCGCCGACCTCCAGCAGCTCGCGGCCGTCGCGCTCCTCGATCGGGATGTCCTCGCCGTCTTCCAGGTTCATGTCGATGGTCGAGCTGGGCGCCACCACCATGAAGCGCACGCCGTGGTGCATGGCGTTGACCGCCAGCTGGTAGGTGCCGATCTTGTTGGCCACGTCGCCATTGGCGGTGATGCGGTCGGCACCGACGATCACCCAGGTGATGCCCTCGGTCTTCATCAGGTGCGCGGCGGCGGAGTCGGCGTTCAGGCTTACCGGCACGCCCTCGCCGGCCAACTCCCAGGCAGTCAGGCGCGAGCCCTGCAGCCAGGGCCGGGTCTCGTCGGCGAACACCCGCTCGACCAGCCCGGCCAGGTGGGCGGCACGGATCACCCCCAGCGCGGTACCGAAGCCGCCAGTGGCCAGGGCCCCGGTATTGCAATGGGTGAGCAGCTTCTGCGGAGTGTTCTGGTGTTTGCGGATCAGCTCCAGGCCGAGCTGGGCCATGGTCAGGTTGGCCTCGCGGTCGCTGTCGAAGATGCCGACCGCCTCGGCCTCCAGCGCCGCCAGGGCATCCTCGCCCGCCTTCAGCCGCTGCAGGCGCTCGCGCATGCGATCCAGGGCCCAGAACAGGTTGACCGCGGTCGGCCGCGACTCGGCCAGCATCCGGAAGTCCTCCTCCAGCGCCGCCTGCCAGTCGCCGGCGGCGGCCAGACGCGCCCGCGCGCCCAGCACCAGGCCGAAGGCGGCGGCGATGCCGATGGCCGGCGCACCACGCACCACCATGCTGCGGATGGCCTCGGCCACGCCGGCGGCCGAGTCATGGGCCAGCCAGGTTTCCTCGCCTGGCAACAGGCGTTGGTCCAGCAGGAACAATATGCCGTCGCGCCACTCGATGGCCTTTACCTTCTCCGCTGCCAACAGTTCGTCGCGCATGACATCCCCACAAGATGAAACGAAAAGCCGCGGATTATAGCGAGCCGGCCCCGCCGTGGCTCAGTTATACTGCCGCCACCTTTTTATTGCCCGGATAAATGCCATGCCCGAACCGCGCCAGCCGCTCGACCTGCTGCTCCTGCCCAGCTGGCTGGTGCCGGTCGAGCCCGCCGGCGTGGTACTGCGCGACTACGGCCTGGGCATCCGCGATGGCCGCATCGCCCTGCTCGCCCCGCGCGCCGAGGCCCTGCGCCACCCGGTCAAGGAGGTGCGCGAACTGCCGGGCTGCGTACTCACCCCAAGCCTGGTCAACGCCCACGGCCACGCGGCCATGACTCTGTTCCGCGGCCTGGCCGACGACCTGCCGCTGATGAGCTGGCTGCAGGACCATATCTGGCCCGCCGAGGCCCAGTGGGTCGACGAGAACTTCGTGCGCGACGGCACCGAACTGGCCATCGCCGAGCAGCTCAAGGGTGGCATCGGCTGCTTCTCCGACATGTACTTCTTCCCGGAAGTGGCCAGCGAGCTGGTGCACAAGAGTGGCATCCGCGCCCAGCTGACCATCCCGGTGCTGGACTTCCCCACCCCCGGCGCGCGTGATGCCGAGGAGGCCCTGCGCAAGGGCCTGCGCCTGTTCGACGACCTCAAGCAGCACCCGCGGATCAAGGTCGCCTTCGGCCCCCACGCGCCCTACTCGGTCAGCGACGACAAGCTGCAGCAGGTACTGATGCTGGCCGAGGAGCTGGACGCCGGCATCCACATGCACGTCCACGAGACCGCCTTCGAGGTGCAGCAAAGCCTGGAGCTGCACGGCATGCGCCCGCTGCAGCGACTGGCGGGCCTGGGCCTGCTCGGCCCGCGCTTCCAGGCCGTGCACATGACCCAGATCGACGAGGCAGACGTAGAGCTGCTGGTGGAAAGCAACAGCAGCGTGATCCACTGCCCCGAGTCCAACCTCAAGCTGGCCAGCGGCTTCTGCCCGGTGGAAAAACTCTGGCAGGCTGGCGTCAACGTAGCCGTCGGCACCGATGGCGCGGCCAGCAACAACGATCTCGACCTGCTCGGCGAGACCCGCACCGCCGCCCTGCTCGCCAAGGCCGTGGCCGGCAGCGCCACCGCCCTGAATGCCCACGCCGCGCTGCGCATGGCCACCCTCAACGGCGCCCGCGCCCTCGGTCTGGACGAGGACACCGGCTCGCTGGAGCCGGGCAAGCTGGCCGACCTGGCCGCCTTCGACCTCTCCGGCCTGGCCCAGCAGCCGGTCTACGACCCGGTGTCGCAACTGATCTACGCCGGCAGCCGCAGCTGCGCCAAGCACCTCTGGGTCGGCGGCAAGCAGCTGCTCGACGACGGCCGACTGACACGTCTCGATGAAGAAAACATCATCACCAATGCCCGCGCCTGGGGCGCGCGCATTGCTGGCAAGCATTCGATTTAAAGGAAAGTCCGCATGAGCAACGTCGACCACGCCGAAATCGCCAAATTCGAGGCTCTCGCCCACCGCTGGTGGGACCGCGAGAGCGAGTTCAAGCCGCTGCACGACATCAACCCGCTACGGGTCAACTGGATCGACGAGCGCGTCGGCCTGGCCGGCAAGAAGGTGCTCGACGTCGGCTGCGGCGGCGGCATCCTCAGCGAGTCCATGGCCCAGCGCGGGGCCACGGTTACCGGCATCGACATGGGCGAGGCGCCGCTGGCCGTGGCCCAGCTGCACCAGCTGGAGTCCGGCGTAGAGGTGGAGTACCGGCAGATCACCGCCGAGGCCCTGGCCGAGGAGATGCCTGGCCAGTTCGACGTGGTCACCTGCCTGGAGATGCTCGAGCACGTGCCCGACCCGTCCTCGGTGATCCGCGCCTGCCACAAGCTGGTCAAGCCCGGTGGCCAGGTGTTCTTCTCCACCATCAACCGCAACCCCAAGGCCTACCTGTTCGCCATCGTCGGTGCCGAGTACGTGCTGCGCCTGCTGCCACGCGGCACTCACGATTTCCGCAAGTTCATCCGCCCGTCCGAACTCGGCGCCTGGTGTCGCCAGGCCGGCTTCGAGGTGCGTGACATCATCGGCCTGACCTACAACCCGCTGACCAAACGCTACAAGCTGGAGGCGGACGTCGACGTCAACTACATGATCCAGACCCTGCGCGAGGACTGAGGCGCATGGCCCTGCGAGCAGTACTCTTCGACATGGACGGCACCCTGCTGGATACCGCCCCCGACTTCGTCGCCGTGTGCCAGGCCATGCGCGCCGCGCGCGACCTGCCGCCAATGGACGCGCAACTGATCCGCGACGTGGTCTCCGGTGGCGCCCGCGCCATGGTGTCCGCCACCTTCGGCCTGGAGGTTGGCGCCGAAGGCTTCGAAGCCCTGCGCCTGGAGTTCCTCGAGCGCTACCAGGAGCACTGCGCAGTGCTGAGCAAGCCGTTCGCCGGCATGCCCGAGCTGCTCGCCGACATCGAGGCGGCGCACCTCAAGTGGGGCGTGGCCACCAACAAGCCGGTGTGCTTCGCCGAGCCGATCATGCAACGGCTCGAGCTGGCCGGGCGCTCGGCGACACTGGTCTGCCCGGACCACGTGCCGCGCAGCAAGCCGGCGCCGGATATGCTCCTGCTGGCCTGCGAGCAGATGGGCATACCCCCCGCCGAGGTGCTGTTCGTCGGCGACGATGCCCGCGACATCGAGGCCGGCCGCGCCGCCGGCTGCAAGACCGCTGCCGTCACCTACGGCTACATCCACCCCGAGGACAACCCGCGCCACTGGGGCGCCGACGTGGTGGTGGACCATCCCCTGGAGCTGCGCGCCGTGCTCGACCGCGCCCTGTGCAGCTGCTGATCCGATTCACGCAACAACGAGATCCCGCCCCATGTTCGACTACAGCGCCCGCCCCGACCTGCTCCAGGGTCGCGTCATCCTGGTCACCGGTGCCGGCCGCGGCATCGGTGCCGCCGCCGCCAAGGCCTATGCCGCCCACGGCGCCACCCTGCTGCTGCTGGGCAAGAGCGAGGAAAACCTCAACCAGGTGTATGACCAGATCGAGGCCGCCGGCCACCCGCAACCGGTGGTGATCCCCTTCAATCTGGAAACCGCCCTGCCGCACCAGTACGACGAGCTGGCCGCCACCGTGGAGGCCGAGTTCGGCCGCCTCGACGGCCTGCTGCACAACGCCGCCATCGTCGGGCCGCGCACGCCGCTGGAACAGCTGTCCGGCGACAACTTCATGCGCGTCATGCAGGTCAACGTCAACGCCATGTTCATGCTGACCAGCACCCTGCTGCCATTGCTCAAGCTCTCCGAGGACGCCTCGGTGCTGTTCACCTCCAGCAGCGTCGGGCGCAAGGGCCGCGCTTACTGGGGTGCCTACGCGGTGTCCAAGTTCGCCACCGAGGGCCTGATGCAGGTATTGGCCGATGAGGTAGACGGCATCGCCAACGTACGTGCCAACAGCGTCAACCCGGGCGCCACCCGCACCGGCATGCGCGCCCAGGCCTACCCCGGGGAGAATCCAGCGAACAACCCGCTGCCGGAAGCCATCATGCCGGTCTATCTGTACCTGATGGGCCCGGACAGCCGGGACGTCAACGGCCAGGCATTCGACGCCCAGTGAGGACCTGCCGCCGGTTTTCCGGCGGACACCCACATAACGGCATCAGATTGCCAGCATCGCCGCCAAGGAACCGGCAAGAATTTGCCGAACCCTCGCCAAAAATAAACGTAACTATCTGATTTAAATAAGTTAAATCTCATTGGCACGGAACTCGCTTTACCTCTCCCATCAACGCGCCCAGCGCCAGAGGTTGAGTTCCATGGCTCCACACACCCCGTCCAATACGATCGACTTCGATGCCGCCAAGCTGCAGCGCCTGGGCTATGCGGCGCGCAACAGTCGGGCCGTGAAGCCGGTCAGCCTGGCGCAGCTACGCCAGCAGCTGAGCCTGCAGCTGCAGACCTCCCTGGAAGTCGACCGCATCCTCGGCCTGTTCTTCCAGGAAGTGCAGCGCCTGGTCCCGCTCGACTGCCTGAGCTACCAGCTGGCTGCCTGCGACCTGCGCATCGAACTGGGTGAGCGCGCCAATCATTCGGCCGGCTACCGCCTGAGCCACGAGGGCGAGTACCTGGGCGAGCTGATCTTCCGCCGCAGCCAGCGCTTCAGTGACGACGAACTGGGCCAGCTGGAGTCGCTGCTGGCCAGCCTGCTGTTCCCGCTGCGCAATGCCCTGCTCTACCGCTCCGCCCTGCAGAGCGCATTGCGCGACCCGCTGACCGACACCGGCAACCGCATCGCCATGAACCAGGCCCTGCAGCGCGAGATCGAACTGGCCCGCCGCAGCCAGCAGCCGCTGTCGGTGCTGATGCTCGACATCGACCACTTCAAATCGATCAACGATCGCTTCGGCCATGCTACCGGCGACGAAGTGCTGAAGGCCGTGGCCAGCGCACTGAAGAACAGCCTGCGCAACATCGACATGGTGTTCCGCTACGGTGGCGAGGAGTTCCTCGTGCTGCTGTCCAACACCAGTCGCGAGGCGGCGCAGATGGTCGGCGAACGCCTGCGTCTGGCCGTGCTCGGCCTGCAATACCTCGAAGAAGGCCGCGCCCTGGAGCTGTCCATCAGCCTGGGTTGCGCCACCCTGCTGCCGGGCGAGACGGCGGAAAGCCTGCAGCGCCGCGCCGACAATGCGCTCTATGTGTCCAAGCGCGAGGGGCGCAACCGCCTGTCCATGGCCGGCTGATAAGGCCGGGCAGCAAAAAGGGGCTCCGTGGAGCCCCTTTTTCATTGCCGCCGATCAGCGCTTGCGGCCAAAGCCGGGGCGCTGGCCATCGCCGCTCGGCGGGCGCTTGCCCGGTGCGACCGGGCGAGGCTTGCGCGCCGGCCGATCGGCCAGTTCCACCGCCGGGCGCGGGGCGCGCTTCTTGTTCACCTCGGACGGCCGCTCGGCCACCGGCGTCCCACGGCCACCTTCGCGGCGCTCGCCAGCCGGCTTGCGCGGCGCACGCTCGGCGCCCTCGCCACGGGGCGCACGGGGCGCCTCGGCAACCTCGCCTTCGGCCGGACGCAGCACGCGCTTGGGCCGCTCGCCGCGGGCCAGCGGCTTGGCCGCCTTGCGCTGCAGGCGGTCAAGCTTCTCGCGCATCTTCTCCTTCATCGCCGGCAGGGCCACCGGCTTGAGGCCAACCTCCTCGCTGAGGATGTCCACCTCGCGCTGGCCCATCTCGCGCCAGCGCCCCATGGGCAGGTCGGAGGTCATGAACACCGGGCCGAAGCGCACGCGCTTGAGGCGGCTGACCACCACGCCCTGGGACTCCCACAGGCGGCGCACCTCGCGGTTGCGGCCTTCCATCACCACGCAGTGGAACCAGTGGTTGAGGCCGTCGCCGCCGGGCGCTTCCTTGATGTCGGTGAACTTGGCCGGGCCGTCTTCCAGCATCACGCCAGCCTTGAGCTGCTCGATCATCTCCTCGGTGACCTCGCCACGCACGCGCACGGCGTACTCGCGGTCCATCTCGTAGGAGGGGTGCATCAGGCGGTTGGCCAGTTCGCCGTCGGTGGTAAACAGCAGCAGGCCGGTGGTGTTGATGTCCAGGCGGCCGATGTTGATCCAGCGCCCTTCTTTCGGTCGCGGCAGGCGATCGAATACGGTCGGGCGGCCTTCCGGGTCGTCGCGGGTGCAGATCTCGCCTTCCGGCTTGTTGTAGATCAGTACGCGGCGTACCACCTGGGCGTCTTCGCGTCTGAGCAACTGGCCATCGACACTGATGGCATCGCGCGGCTCGACACGGGCGCCAAGGTTGGCGATGGCGCCATTGACCTTGACCCGACCATCGGTGATCCACTGCTCGATGTCGCGACGCGAGCCGAGGCCGGCACGGGCCAGGACTTTCTGCAGCTTCTCGCCGCTGGGACGAGGTTCGAATTCGGATTCGCTCATCTGGGCACCTCCCGGTGTAACTGAGGATGAAAAAGGTCGCGCATCATACGCGGATCGCCGCCCGCACGCACGGCTGACTGACTATAGACCGCTCAGCGGTGCTTGCGCCGCCCGGTCGCCGCCAGCGCCAGCAGGCGCAGATCGGCCTCGGCCAGCAACACCAGGCGCTCGGCCTTGCCGAGCTTCTTCCAGGCCTTGATCTCGCGCTTGCTGCGGCCACAGCCGACACAGATGTCGGCCTCGAACTCACAGATATTGATGCAGGGATTCTTGCTCATGAGGACAACCGCTCGGGGAAGGCGCGGCCAGCTTAGGCCGAGAGGGCCTCAGCTCGGAATTGAAAGTCTCAATCCCCTCAATGCAGGGAATCGCTGCTATCCAGCGTCTCGCCCTGCTCTTCTTCCGCGTCGTCGGCAGACTGCGGCAGATCACTGAAATCGGTCTTCAGGCCCTGCTCCATCTGGTCCAGCTCGACCAGCAGGCTGCGGAAGCTGGTTTCCTCGCGCGGCTCGGCCGGCACTTCCGCCTCACCCAGCTCGGCATCCACCCGCGCCTGCAGACCAGATGGCACCTGCAGGTCGTCGTCCAGCGCCAGCATCGGCTCCGGCTCCAGTTCGCGCAGGGCCGCCAGCGGTGGCAACTCTTCCAGGCTCTTGAGGTTGAAGTAATCGAGGAACGCCTTGGTGGTGGCCAGCATGGCCGGCCTGCCCGGTACATCGCGGTAGCCGACCACGCGAATCCAGTCACGTTCCTGAAGGGTCTTGATGATCTGGCTGTTGACCGCCACGCCGCGGATGTCCTCAATCTCGCCACGGGTGATCGGCTGGCGATAGGCGATCAGCGCCAGGGTCTCCAGCATGGCCCGCGAGTAGCGCTGCGGGCGCTCCTCCCAGAGGCGGCCGACCCAGGGGGCGAACTTCTCGCGCACCTGCAGGCGGTAGCCGCTGGCCACTTCCTTGAGTTCGAAGGCGCGCCCCTCGCAGGATTGGCGCAGCACCTCCAACGCCTCGCGGAGCTGCGCCGGCTCCGGCCGCTCGCCTTCCTCGAACAGCTCACCCAGGCGTTCCAGCGAGAGCGGCCGACCCAGGGCCAGCAGCCAGGCTTCGAGCAGGGAGGCGAGTTCCTTGGGGTCGTTCAGGTTCATCTATTCGGCTCTGGCACGGACGTGGATGGGCGCGAAGGGCTCATTCTGCACCAGTTCCACCAGTTGTTCCTTGATCAGTTCGAGCACCGCCATGAAGGTGACGACCACCCCGAGACGGCCCTCCTCCACAGTAAACAGCGTGACGAACGGCACGAAACCATTGCCCTTGAGGCGCTCCAGCACCTCGCTCATGCGCTCGCGGGTGGACAGTGCCTCGCGCGTCACCTGGTGGCTCTCGAACATGTCGGCGCGGCGCAGCACCTCGGCCATGGACAGCAGCACTTCCTCCAGGCTGACCTCCGGCAACAGCTTGCGCGCCCGTGCCTCGGGGGCGTCCAGGCGCGGCACGCTGAGGTCGCGGCCGACCCGCGGCAGTTCGTCCAGGCCCTCGGCGGCAGCCTTGTAGCGCTCGTACTCCTGCAGACGGCGGATCAGCTCGGCGCGCGGGTCGTCCTCCTCTTCCTCAGCTTCGGCCGAGCGCGGCAGCAGCATGCGCGACTTGATCTCGGCCAGCATGGCGGCCATCACCAGGTACTCGGCGGCCAGCTCCAGGCGCACCGATTTCATCAGTTCGACATAGCCCATGTACTGCTTGGTGATCTCGGCCACCGGGATGTCGAGGATGTCGATGTTCTGCTTGCGGATCAGGTACAGCAGCAGGTCGAGCGGGCCCTCGAAGGCTTCGAGGAAGACCTCCAGGGCATCCGGCGGGATATACAGGTCCAGCGGCAGCTCGGTGACGGCCTGACCGTAGACCAGAGCAAAAGGTAATTCCTGCTGGGCGCCGGCCTGGCTGTCGAGCTGCTCGCTCACGCCGCGTCCCCCTGGAACGGCGTCGGGTCGCCGCAGCCGACGCGGATCACCTCGGGCTCGCCCTCGGCCAGGTTGATCACGGTGGAAGCCTCCAGGCCACCGTAGCCGCCGTCGATGATCAGGTCGACCTGGTGTTCGAGGACCTGGCGCATCTCGTAGGGGTCGCTCATCGGCAGGTCTGCGCCGGGCAGGATCAGGCTCACGCTCATCAGCGGCTCGCCCAGGGCCTCGGCCAGGGCCAGGGCGATGGGGTGCGCCGGCACCCGCAGGCCGATGGTGCGGCGCTTGGGGTGCAGCAGCATGCGCGGCACTTCGCGGGTGGCGCCGAGGATGAAGGTGTAGGGCCCCGGCGTGTGCGCCTTGAGCAGACGGAAGGCGCCGGTATCGACCTTGGCGAACAGGCCGATCTGCGACAGGTCGCTGCACACCAGGGTGAAGTTGTGCTTGTCGTCCAGCTGGCGCAGGCGGCGGATGCGCTCCACCGCGCCCTTGTCGCCGATCAGGCAGCCGATGGCGTAGGAGGAGTCGGTCGGGTAGACGATCACCCCGCCGTTGCGAAGGATTTCCACCGCCTGCTTGATCAGGCGCGGCTGCGGGTTTTCCGGGTGGACCTGGAAGAACTGGCTCATTGACGTTCCCTGTTCAGGCGGTAGTAGCGCGTGCATGGTCGAAGCGCTCCCAGAGAGGAGACAGATCGTCCGGCAACGGGCGGTACATGCCCAGCTCGGACCAGTCGCCCGGGGCATGGAAGTCGCTGCCGGCGCTCGCCAGCATGCCGAATTCGCGGGCCAGGATGGCCAAGCCGCCGACCTGCTCGGCCGGCTGCAGGCCGTTCACCACTTCTAATGCGTGCCCCCCCGCGGCGATGAAGTCGGCCACCAGACGGCGGCGCTTGCTGCGGGTGAAATCGTACTGCCAGGGATGCGCCAGGCTGATCCAGGCGCCGGCCGTCTTCAGCGTGCCGACCGCCTGTTCCAGGGTCGGCCAGTGCTGCTTGACGTCGCCCAGCTTGCCCGAGCCCAGCCACTTGCGGAACGCCTCGGCGTGGTCGCGCACATGCCCGGCGCGCACCAGGAACTCGGCGAAGTGCGGCCGCGCCGGCGCGTTGCCGCTGTCGCCCAGGCCCTGCTGGACTTCGCGGGCCCCCTCCAGGGCACCGGGCATGCCCTTGGCTGCCAGGCGCCTGGCGATTTCCTCGGCGCGCAGCCAGCGGCCCTGGTGCAGCTCGGCGATGGCCTGCTGCAAGGCCGGCGCCTCGCTGGCGAAGGCATAGCCGAGCACATGGATGGTCGCTCCGCCCCAAGTGCAGGACAGCTCGATGCCGTTGACCAGGCGCAGACCCAGGCCGGCAGCGGCGGCGCGCGCCTCGTCCAGGCCCTCGAGGGTGTCGTGGTCGGTCAGCGCCAGCAGCTCGACGCCGCGCCCATGGGCGCGCGCAACCACCTCGGCGGGCGGCAGAACGCCGTCGGAAGCGGTGCTGTGGCAGTGCAGGTCGACCTTCATGGCGCGTCTTTCGTTAACGGGGTTGTTTGTTATTATGCCGCCACATCCCGCTTCTGGCTGCCGCCGTGAAACAATTCATCGATTTCATCCCGCTCATCTTGTTCTTCATCGTCTACAAACTCGATCCGCGCAACGTCGAACTGGCCGGCCAGAGCTTCGAGCTGGGCGGTATCTTCAGCGCCACCGCCGTGCTGATCGCCAGTTCGGTGGTGGTCTACGGCGTGCTGCTCCTGCTCCAGCGCAAGCTGGAAAAGGGCCAGTGGCTGACCCTGCTGGCCTGCCTGGTGTTCGGCGGCATGACCCTGGCTTTCCACAGCGAGACCTTCCTCAAGTGGAAGGCGCCGGTGGTCAACTGGCTGTTCGCCGCCGGCTTCGCCGCCACCCACTTCATCGGCGACAAGGTGCTGATCCAGCGCATCATGGGCCATGCGGTGCAGCTGCCGCAGCCGATCTGGGTCCGCCTGAACCTGGCCTGGATCGCCTTCTTCGTCTTCAGCGGCTGCGCCAACCTGTTCGTCGCCTTCACCTTCCACGACATCTGGGTCGACTTCAAAGTCTTCGGCAGCCTCGGCATGACCGTGCTGTTCCTGATCGCCCAGGGCGTCTACCTGGCGCGCCACATCCACGACGACGCCCCCCAGCAAAGCAAGGACTGACATGCTCTACGCCATCATCGCCAGCGATGCCCCCGAGTCCCTGGACAAGCGCCTGGCCACCCGCCCAGCCCACCTGGCCCGCCTGGAGCAACTGAAAGCCGAAGGCCGCCTGGTGCTGGCCGGCCCGCATCCTGCCATCGACAGCAACGACCCCGGTCCGGCCGGCTTCTCCGGCAGCCTGATCGTCGCCGAGTTCGAGTCCCTCGCCGCCGCCCAGAGCTGGGCCGACGCCGACCCCTACCGTGCCGCCGGCGTCTACGCCAGCGTGCTGGTCAAACCCTTCAAGCAGGTAATGCCCTGATCCGACCCACGACGCAGGCCCATAACAATAATTCGCACAACGGAGTTCCCCATGCGCCAAGGCCCGCTCTACCTGTTGCTCACCACCCTCTGCGTCATCCCCGCCCTGCACGCGGAAGAGTCCCAGCCGCTGGCCCTCAATCCGGTACCTGCCGCAGCCACGGCACCGAGCAGCGACGGCGCCGCACAGATCGCCGCCTTGCAGCAGCAACTGGCCGAGAGTCAGCGCCAGCTCGGTGAACTGCAGGGCGGCGAGCGCGAGGCGGCGCAGATCAGCCGTCTGCGCCAGGACAACCAGCGCCTCAAGCTGCAGCTCAAGCAGGCCCAGGCCGAGCAACCGCCGCGCCTGCTCAGCGAACAGCAGCTGTGGTACGCCATCGGCGCCGGCAGCGCGCTGATCGCCTTCATCGTCGGCCGCCTGAGCGCCGGCGGGCGGAACAAAAGGCGCAGCGAGTGGGTCTGAGCGCGACCCTGAGCCGCCGAAACCGCCATGACCGACCTGCTGCTGATCGACGACGACACTGAGCTCTGCGAGCTCTTGGCCAGCTGGCTGCAGCAGGAAGGTTTCGCCGTGCGCGCCTGCCATGACGGTGTCAGCGCCCGCGCGGCCCTGGCCGGGCAGAGCCCGGCGGCAGTGATACTCGACGTGATGCTGCCCGACGGCAGCGGCCTGGAGCTGCTCAAGCAGCTGCGCAGCGAGCACGCCGAACTGCCGGTGCTGATGCTCTCGGCGCGCGGCGAGCCGCTGGACCGCATCCTTGGCCTGGAGCTGGGTGCCGACGACTACCTGGCCAAGCCCTGCGACCCGCGCGAGCTGACCGCCCGCCTGCGCGCCGTGCTGCGCCGCAGCCAGCCGGTCGCCAGCTCCTCGCGCCTGGAGCTGGGCGACCTCAGCTACAGCCCGCAGCGCGGCGTGGCCAACCTCGGCGAGCACGAGATCGCCCTGACCCTGTCCGAGGGCCGCATCCTCGAGGCCCTGCTGCAGCAACCCGGCGAACCGCTGGACAAGCAGGCCCTGGCCCAGCTGGCGCTGGGTCGCAAGCTGACCCTCTACGACCGTAGCCTGGACATGCACGTCAGCAACCTGCGCAAGAAGCTCGGTCCGCACCCCGACGGCCGCCCGCGCATCGTCGCCCTGCGCAGCCGTGGCTACTACTACGCGCCCTGAGAACCAGCTCAGAAGCATCGCGAGCTGCAGGCATGCAAGGCAAAACTGGGTGAAGAGGCGCAATTTACGCGAGGTAAATGAGCGTTCTGAACACAGTTTTAACGCAGCATGCCTGACGCGCAGCAGGCTTCCGGGCAGGTTCGGCTTTACCCAGCCTTTACCCTCCCCTGACCGCGCCTGACCTTGCCCTCCCTAGACTGGGCTCATCCGGTAAACCACCGGTTTCGAGACAAGGAGACAGATCATGCGCAAGACCCTCACCGCCCTGCTGCTCGCCGCCAGCCTGCCGACCCTCGCCCTGGCCATGCCCGAAGGCGCCCCTGGCGAGCACGGCCCCTGCAGCAAGGCCATGCACGGCGAGCACCGCGGCCACGGCATGCGGATGTTCAAGGACCTCGACCTCGACCTCAGCGCCGAACAGCGCGAGCAGATGGGCAAGCTGATGCGCGAGCGCAAGGGCGATCCCCGCGAGATCACCCAGAAGTATCTGGACAAGCTGCCCAAGGCCGACCAGGACGCCCTCAAGCAGGAGCTGGAAACCGCGCGCCTGGAGCATGACAAGGCCATCCGCGCCATCCTCACCCCGGAGCAGCAGAAGACCTTCGACGCGCACAAGGCCGAGATGGCGAAACGTCGCGCCGAACGCGCGGAATTCGAGGCCTGGAAGGCCGAGAAAGCACAAAAAGCCGAGTAATATCCGGCAATCGGGCCCGGCGCAGTGCCGGGCCCACCGTTTCAAGGAGCCTCCATGCGTTCACTGTTCTGGCGCATCTTCGCCAGCTTCTGGCTGGCGGTGGCCCTGGTCGCCGGCCTGTCGCTGCTGCTGGGCCGCGCGCTGGACCAGGACGCCTGGGTGCTCGGCCGCCACCCGGCCCTCAAGGACTTGCCCGAACTCTGGACCCAGCTCTACGAGCGCGACGGCCCCGAGGCCGCCCAGCAGTTCCTGGAAAAGCGCAAGCGGCGCTTCCGGGTCAACGTCCAGGTGCTCAACGACAATGGCCAGGCCCTGGTCTACGGCACCTTTCCGCCACGCGCGGCCGCCTTCGAGGCACGCCAGGACAACCCGCAACGCCTGCCCTGGCGGCGCATCACCGAGGAATACCAGAGCCCGGCCTCGGGCGAGACCTACCTGTTCATCTACCGCATCCCCCATCCGGAGATGATGGCCTGGCACCGCGACAGCCTGTTCTGGCCACTCAGTGCCCTCGGCATCGCCCTGGTGGTGCTGACCGCCATCAGCCTGCTGCTGACCTTCTCCATCACCCGCCCGCTCGGCCGCCTGCGCGGCGCCGTGCACGACCTCGGGCAGACCGCCTACCAGCAGCACAGCCTGGCCAGGCTGGCCGCGCGCGGCGACGAGTTCGGCGTGCTGGCCCGCGACTTCAACCGCATGGGCGCGCGCCTGCAAGACCTGATCGGCAGCCAGCGCCAGCTGCTGCGCGACGTCTCCCACGAACTGCGCTCGCCGCTGGCACGCCTGCGCGTGGCCCTGGCCCTGGCCGAACGCGCCGAGCCGGGCGAACGGGACAAGCTGTGGGGCCGCCTGACCCAGGAATGCGATCGCCTGGAGGCGCTGATCGGCGAGATTCTTGCCCTCGCCCGCCTGGACGCCGACCCCGGGGCCGCGCGCCCGATCGACCTGCGCCAGCTGCTCGACGGCCTGCAGGCCGACGCCGCCCTGGCCGCCCCCGCCCAGCGCCTGCAGATCCGCATGGACAGCCGCCCCCTGCCGCTCGCGGGCTGGCCGGACATGCTCGGCCGCGCGCTAGACAACTTGCTGCGCAACGCCCTGCGCTTCAACCCGCCGGGCCAGCCCATCGAAGTGACGGTGCAGCAGCAGGACGGCCAGCTGCGCATCAGCGTGCGCGACCATGGCCCCGGCGCCCCACAGGAGGTGCTGGCGCGGCTGGGTGAACCCTTCTACCGCGCGCCCAACCAGGACGCCGCCGGCCACGGCCTGGGCCTGGCCATCGCGCGCCGCGCCGCCGAGCGCCATGGCGGCCGCCTGCTGCTGGACAACCACCCGGAGGGCGGCTTCATCGCCACCCTGGAACTGCCGCTGACACAGCAGCAGTGAGGCGGTCCTGGCCCCTGGCTCAGCGTACCAGCATGGACAGGGCCGCCCCCAGCATCACCGTGGCCGCCCCGCGGAACAGGTGCTGCTGGGCGCGCGGGCTCGAGAGCATGTGGCGGATGCGCACCGCCGCGAGAATGAACACCGCCCCCACCACCAGCAGTACCGCCACGGTAAGCGGCACCAGTACCAATGCCCAGGTGCCGAGGGAAACGCTGTTCAGGTCGATGGCCAGGGGCACCAGCGCCAGGTAGAAGGCGATGGTTTTCGGGTTGCCCAGGGTAATGGTCAGCCCCGATAGGGCGGCGGACAGCAGCTCCTGGCTATGCGCCGGCCGTCCCACCACGATCTCCTGGTGATCGGCGCACCAGAAAAGCCAGGCCAGGTAGCCCAGGTAGAGAGCAGCCCCCCAGCGCACCAACTGGAACAGCAGGTCGAAATGCTCGGCGATCAGCGCCAGGCCGAAGACGGCGAACGACAGGTAGATCAGGTCGCCCAGGATCAAGCCGAGCAGCAGGCAGGTTCCCGCAGCCGCCCCGCCGCCCACGCTGCGGGCGACCAGCGCCGCCATGCCGGGGCCGGGCACTATCGCCGCAATCAGCAAAGACAGCGCATAAGTCATGAGTTGGGTCAGATCGAGCACGCTGTGGCCCTCGAGAAGATGGTCGACTGCGGCAAACCTCGGCCTGCGCGCGCAGAGCTCTCTCGACGGGCGGTATGGTCGCCGCCCCAGGAGAACGGGAAAACTCTAACCCTCCAGACCGGGAAAAACTTCTCTACTTAGGCTTCCGAATCGATTAGAAAGGGCAGGAAATTTCACATAGATACAGCCCAGGGGTATTTATGACCGATCACGATTTGACGGCTACCGACGCCCGCATCCTGGCCGCCCTGCAGCAGGATGGCCGCATGACCAATCAGACCCTGGCCGAGCACCTCGGCATGTCGGCCCTCACCCTGCTGGCGCAGGGTCCGCCAGCTGGAGGAACACCGCTTCATCCAGGGTTACCGGGCCGTGCTGGATCGGCGCAAGATCGGCCTGGGCGTCATGGTGTTCATCCGCATCAGCATCGACAGCCACAGCAAGGCCGAGGCCCAGAAGTTCGAGGAGGAAGTCATGCGCCTGGAGGATGTCGTCGCCTGCTACAGCATCGGCGGCGACGCCGACTTCCTGTTGCAGGTAGTGGCACGCGACCTGGATTGCTTTGCCGACTTTGCGATGACAGTCGTGCGCCAGCTACCCGGCATCAAGGAAATGCAGAGCATGTTCGTGCTCAAGGAAATCAAGCCCTTCGTCGCGTTCCCGATCAAGCGCCCGTCCAGCGGCGCGGCATGACGGCCGCCAGGCACCGAAACGGCGCCGGGCAGCTAGCCGAGCGCCTTGGCGGCCTGTAGCGCGGCGATCTGCGCCTCGTCGTAGCCCAGCTCGCGCAACACCTCCAGGCTGTGCGCGCCGAGGGCGCTGCCGATATGCCGGGGTGACTCCAGCCCCTGCGAGAAACGGATCGGGCAGGCCAGCTGGCGCTGCGCCGCCCTGCCCTCACGCGGTACTTCGGTGACCACGCCACGGGCCTTGAGCTGCGGGTGCTCGACCGCCTCGGACAGTTTGAGCACCGGCTCGACGCAAGCATCCAGGGCGGCGAAACGCTGCTGCCACTCGGCCAGATCGTGCTTCTCGATCTCGATCTCGATCTCGCGCTTGAGCGCCTTCTGATCCTTGGGCGACAGGCCCAGGGCGGCCAGCTCCGGGCGGCCGATGGCGGCGCAGAACTGCTGCATGAATTGCGGCTCCAGGCTGCCCACCGACAGCCAGCGGCCGTCGCGGGTGCGGTAGTAGTCGTAGAAGCTGCCACCGTTGAGCGCCTGGTTCTCCATGTCCGGCTCCTGGCCGGCAGCGAGGAAACCGGCACCAGCCATGGCGTGCAGGCTGAAGGCGCAGTCGGTCATGCTGATGTCGACGTGCTGGCCCTGCCCCGTGCTGTGCCGGGCAATCACCGCGGCGAGCAGGCCGATCACCCCGTGCAGCGAGCCGCCGGCGATGTCCGCCACCTGCATGCCGAGCGGCAGCGGGCCGCTGTCGCGGCGCCCGGTGTAGCTGGCGAGGCCGCTCAGCGCCAGGTAGTTGAGGTCGTGGCCGGCGCGGTCCTTGTACGGCCCGGTCTGGCCGTAGCCGGTGATGGAGACATAGATCAGCCGCGGATTGATCGCCTTCAGCGCCTCGTAGCCGAGGCCGAGCTTGTCCATCACCCCGGGGCGGAACTGCTCCAGCACGATGTCGTACTCGGCCACCAGGCGGCGCACCACTTCCAGTGCTTCGGGCTTCTTCAGGTCCAGCGCCAGCGAGCGCTTGTTGCGGTTGAGGTAGGCATGGCTGGCGGATACGCCGTCGACATGCGGCGGCAGCACGCGTACCAGGTCCATGCGCGTCGGCGATTCGATGCGCAGCACCTCGGCACCCAGGTCGGCCAGCAGCAGCGAGGCGAAGGGCCCCGGCAGCAGGGTGGAGAAGTCGAGGACTTTCAGCGAGGACAGCGGGCCTTTCATATTCAGTCTTCCCAGTGAACAGCAGGTTGATGCGGCAGGCGGGCGACCCACTCGGCGTAGCGGGCCTCCAGCACGTTGCGGCGGATTTTCAGGGTCGGCGTCAGGCTGCCGTTGTCCACGGTCCAGCTCTCGCTCACCAGCAGCAGATGGCTCAGACGCTCGTGAGCCGGCAGCGCAGCATTGAGGCGCTCCAGGGTCACCAGCAGGTCGGCGGCAATCTGCTCGCGGGCCTGGGCGCGGGCCGCTGGCGACAGGTCGATCAGCGCCAGCGGCTGGTCGCGGTTGCTGCCCATCAGGCAGACCTGCTCGACCCAGGTGTTCTTGGCGATCTCGCCCTCGATCGGCGCCGGCGCCACGTACTTGCCCTTGCTGGTCTTGAAGATGTCCTTGACCCGCCCGGTGATGCGCAGGTAGCCGTCGGCATCCACCTCGCCCTTGTCGCCGGTGTGCAGCCAGCCCCCTTCCAGGGCCTGGGCACTCAGCTGCGGCTCACGGTAGTAACCCTGCATCAGGGTCGGGCTGCGGAACAGCACCTCGCCGCTGTCGGCCAGGCGCATTTCGAGGAAGGGCATGGGCCGCCCGACCGTGCCGAAGCGCACTTGCCCTGGGCGGTTGAAGCAACCGTAGGCGAAGTTCTCGGTCATGCCGTAGCCCTCGCAGATGGTCAGGCCGATGCGCCGGTACCACTCCAGCAGCCCCGGGGAAATCGCGGCGGCGCCGGACACCAGGATGCGCGCCCGGTCCAGGCCCAGGCCACGACGAATCCTGCGCGCCACCAGGCTGCCGAGCAGCGGCAGGCGCAGCAGCAGGTCCAGCTTGCGTTGCGGCAGGCGTTCCAGCACGCCCTGCTGGAAGCGCGTCCACAACCGCGGCACCGAGAAGAACACGGTCGGGCGCACGTGCTGCAGGTCGGCGGCGAAGGTCTCCAGCGATTCGACGAAGGCCACCGCGGCGCCGGCGTAGAGGCTGTTCATCTGCACCAGGAAGCGCTCGGCGGCGTGCGACAGCGGCAGGTAGGAGAAGAACTGGTCGCGCTCGCCGATCTTCATCTCGGCGCAGGCGTTGGCGGCGGAGAAGGCCATGGCCCGCGCCGACAGCATCACGCCCTTGGGCTGGCCGGTGGTACCGGAGGTGTAGAGGATGCTGAGCAGCTCGTCACCCTGCTGCCGGTGCACCTGCTGCAACGGCGCATGGGCCTGCAGCTGGTGCCACTGGTAGTCGGCGCGCAGGGTCGGATAGGGCATGGCGATGCGCGCCACCTGCGCGCCGATGGCCCCCTCCAGCTTGTCCGGTTCGTCCAGCTTGCCGAGGATGATCGCCCGGCACTCGGCATGCTCCAGCACGTAGGCAATGCTCTCGGCGGTCTGCAGCGGATAGAGCGGCACACTGATCAGCCCGGCCATCATGATGGCCAGGTCGCTGATGAACCACTCGGCGCAGTTCTTCGCCAGGATCGCCACCCGGTCGCCTGGCGCGCAGCCCAGGACCTGCAGGCCGGTGGCCAGGCGCCGTGCCTGGTCGTCGACCTGGCGCCAGGTGAAGTCATGCCAGGCGCCGGCCACCGGCTGGCGCAGCCAGACCCGCTCGGGCGTGCGCTCGCACCAGTGCTGGAAACGTTCTAGCGGCAGTTGTTCGGTCATGCGGGCGTCCCTTCTTGTTGTTATCTGCCCCGCCGGGCTCGCTCAAGGTAGACCCGCCCTCGCCGCCCCTCAATGACCCAAGCGCTCGGCGCGATTGACCCTAGCGGTCAGCCTCCAGGGTGAAGGCCAGGAAGCGCTGCAGGTAATCGATGAAGGCCTGCACCTTGCCGGTGGCACGGCGGTGGCTGGGGTAGACCGCGAGGATGTCTTCGCCGAAGGCGTCCGGCTCGATCTGGTAGTCCGCCATCAGCCGCACCAAGCGGCCATCGGCCAGATGGGGCGCGACACTCCACAGCGGCGTGTGCAGCACGCCGTTGCCGGCCACGGCATTGGCCAGCAGCAGGTCGTAGTTGTCGCTCTCCAGGCGCACCCGCTGCGGGTGCGGCAGGCGGATGCGCATTCCATCGCGCACCACCCACCAGCCGTCGCGCCCGAGCGCCGGGTGGGCGTACATCAGCCAGTCATGCTGCTCCAGGGTCTGCGGCGTCAGTGGCAGCGGGTTGCGGGCCAGGTAGGCGGGGCTGGCGGAGAGGCAGATGCGGTTCTTGCCGACCACCCGCGCGATCAGCCCCGGCAGGTCGCTCGGCCCCTCGCGCAGGGCCAGGTCGTAGCCGGCCTCGACCAGGTCGACGAAGTCGTCGCACAGATCGACGCGCAGGCGAATCTGCGGGTACTCGGTCAGAAAGCCGGCGCAGACCTGATCGAGAAAGGCCTGGCCGAACGCCAGCGGCGCGGTCAGCCGCAGGCTGCCGTGCAGGCCATGCTGCAGCTGGCCGATTTCCTCGCCCGCCTCGTGCAGGCGCTGCAACACCTGGCGCGCGGTGTCCAGATACAGGCGCCCGGCCTCGGTCAGCACGATGCGCCGGGTGCTGCGCTCGAACAGCTGCGCGCCCAGCTCGCGCTCCAGGTGGCCGACGGCCTTGGTCAGGGCCGAAGGCGTCTTGCCCAGCAGCTCGGCGGCGCGGCTGAAACTGCCCTGCTCGGCCGTGGCGACGAACATGCCGAGGGCACTGAACTTGTCCATGGTCGTTTCCTACCAGGCAAAAGGATTTTGCGCGAACAGGCCGTTCTGCCTGCTCCCCATGCTCGCTAGTCTCGCCGGCAGATCAATAAAAACAAGGGGTCTGCTGTGAAAAGAGCGTTACTGGCAAGTGCACTAGCTTTTTCCTCCCTGGAAGCCATGGCCGCCGCCGATCTGGTGTTTTACAACGGCCAGGTGTTTACCGCCGAGGCCAGCCAGCCCAGGGCCCAGGCCATCGCCGTGGACGACGGCAGGATTCTCCAGGTCGGCAGCGACGCGGCCATCCTCGCCCTGGCCGACGCCAGCACCCAGCGCATCGACCTGGCCGGCAAGGTGCTGATGCCGGGCATGATCGACACCCACAGCCACCCGGTGATGGGCGCCCTGGCCAGCCTGCGCGCCAACCTCTACGACGAGGTCAAGCCGCTGGCCGAACTGGAACAGTGGATTCTCGCGCAGGACGCGGCCGGCACCGCGCGCCTGGACGACATCATCGTCATCAGCGGCGTCAGCTCGGCCTACTGGAAGGACAGCCGCGCACTGGCCAAGCGCTTCAACCAGGGCCGCTGGGCCGAGCAGCCGCTGGTGCTCGACGGCATCGACGGGCACACCGGCTGGGCCAACCAGGCCATGCTGCGGCGCGTCGGCATCGATGCCGCACTGATCAAGACCCTGGACGCCAAGGAAGCCAGCTACATCGAGCACGAGGCGGACCTGAAGCCTACCGGCTACCTCAGCGAAACCGGCTGGGACCGGGTACGCAGCCAGCTGCCCAAGCCCTCCCATGAACTGATGCTGAAGGCCGCCCGCGAGGCGGTGCGCCTGAATCTGGAAGTGGGCGTCACCGCCTGGATGGATGCCGCGGCCAACGGCGGCGGCGAGCAGTCGCTGTTCGAGATGCGCCCCACCACCCGCGACCTCGGCGTACTGCCGCTGTACCGCGAGCTGGCCGAGAAAGGCGAGCTGAACGTGCATGTGGCCGCCCTGCTGCTGGCCCACCCGCAGAGCAAGCCCGAGGACCTCGCCGTGCAGGCCGAGGTGATGCGCCAGTTCGAAGGCGTGCCCAACCTGACCTTCCCCGGCCTCAAGGTGTTCGTCGACGGCATCCTCGAATACCCGGGGCAGACCGCCGCGGTGATCGACCCGTACACCAACAGCCACAAGCAGGGCCAGCTGCTGATCGATCCGCAGGGCTTCGGCCCGCTGCTGGCCGCGGCCGAGCAGCGCGGCTGGATCGTGCACATGCATGCCGTCGGCGACCGCGCTGTGCGCGAATCACTAAACGCCGTGCAGTACGCCCGCCAGCACAATGCCAAGGCGCTGCCGCACAGCATCACCCACCTGCAACTGGTCAATCCCAAGGAGTTCGCGCGCTTCAGGGAGCTCGGCGTGATCGCCTCCATGCAGCTGCTGTGGGCCACCGCCGAGAGCTACACCGAGGAGCTGGTCAAGCCCTACGTCAGCGCCTTCGCCTACCGCTACCAGTACCCGGCGCGCTCGCTGCACAAGGCCGGTGCCACCATCGCCGGGGCCAGCGACTGGCCGGTGTCCAGCCCCAACCCGTGGAACGCCATCGCCCAGGCCAGCACCCGCACAGGCCCGCTCGGCGTGCTCAACGCCGCCGAGAGCATCGACCGCGAAACCATGCTGCGTGCCTACACCATCAATGCCGCCAAGGCCCTGCGCCTGGAGGAGCGCATCGGCTCGCTGGCGCCCGGCAAGCGGGCCGACCTGATCCTGCTCGACCGCGACATCTTCACGGTGAGCGACGCCGAGCTGTTCGACACCCGGGTGCTGCAGACCTGGTTCGCCGGCAAGCCGGTGCACCAGGCCGGCGCCACCACCGCCCACGCCGAATAAGACCCACCCGCCGCCTTCACCGTGCGCCCTGCGGCGCGCGGCGCAGCGGCTCGCCTTCGAACTGCCGACCTAACAACCACAACACAAGGCTCTTCCATGCGCATCCAGCACCTTCTCGCCCTGGCCCTCGCGGCCGGCGGCACCCTGCAGGCCCAGGCCATCGAACTCAACGAGCAGTTCGCCCTGGCGATCACCCCAGGCCTCTACAGCGACTACCGCAACAGCGGCATCTCGCAGACCCTCGGCGACCCCGCCGCCCAGCTCGACCTGATGCTCAGCCACGCCAGCGGCCTGTACGCCGGGGTGTGGACCAGCAACGTCGACTTCGGCTACGACTGGGCGAACGACGACCGCTTCGGCACCCGCCAGGAGATCGACTACTACCTCGGCTACTACTGGCAGATCACCGACGCCATCAGCCTGGACGGCTACTACAACCGCTACACCTTCCCCGGCGAGAGCCAGTTCAACGGCAGCGACATCTACCTGACCCTGGAGGCCTACGGCTTCTTCGTCGGCGGCAAGCACTCCCACGACACGGACGAAACCGCCTTCACCCGGTACGCCGGCTACCGCACCCAGCTGCCGCTGGAGATCGGCCTGGAGCTGCGCTGGGAGAACGTCGACTACAAGGACGGGGTGTTCTTCAACGCCGACTACAGCGATTCGCGCGAGGACTACGACAACTGGCAGGTCTCGCTCAACCGCGAGCTGGCCGGCATCACCTGGGGCCTCAGCTATGTCGATACCGACCTGTCCGACGCCGAGTGCCTGAGCTTCACCGGCTACGACGACCTGTGCGGCGCCGACCTGGTGGTGAGCGCCAGCAAGACCTTCTGAGCCATGACCACGGCCGTGCGAATGCATCTGTACGGCCGATTTGAAAGCCAGCTGCGGATTGCGCCGTCTGCCGGGCGGCGTAATCTGGCGGCTCCTGCCTGGAGCCGTTGATGAAACCCGCCGATCTGTTCCGCCTGCTGCTGCTCGCCGCCATCTGGGGCGCCAGCTTCCTGTTCATGCGCATCGCCGTGCCGGTGCTGGGCAGCCTGCCGACCGCCTTCTTCCGCGCCAGCCTCGGCGCCCTCGGCCTGCTGGCCTTCCTCCTGCTGATGCGGCCGCTGTGGAACTACCAAGGCAAGTTTCGCGCCTGCCTGGTGCTGGGCGTGATCAATGCCGGGCTGCCCTCGGTGATGTACTGCCTGGCCGCGCTGGTGCTGCCGGCCGGCTACTCGTCGATCTTCAACGCCACCACGCCGCTAATGGGCGTGCTGATCGGCGCGCTGTTCTTCAGCGAGGGGCTGACCACCAGCAAGGCCGCCGGCGTGGCGCTCGGCCTGTTCGGCGTGGCCGTACTGACCCGCACCGGCCCGGTGGACTTCGACCTGCCGCTGCTGCTGGGCGCCGCTGCCTGCCTGGTGGCCACCACCTGCTACGGCTTCGCCGGCTTTCTCACCCGCCGCTGGATCGGCCCGCTGGGCCTGGACAACCGCCTGGTGGCCTTCGCCAGCCTGGTCGGTGCCAGCCTGTTCCAGCTGCCGCTGTTCGCCGGCAGCCTGACCTGGCAACCACCGACCAGCTGGGGCGGGCCCACCGTATGGCTGTCGCTGGCCGGCCTGGGGCTGGTCTGCACCGCCTTCGCCTATGTCCTGTATTTCCGTCTGCTGGCCGACATTGGCCCGATCAAGGCCAGCACCACCACCTTCCTGATCCCGCCCTTCGGCGTGCTGTGGGGCGCCCTGCTGCTGGGCGAACCGCTGAGCTGGGACTACCTGCCCGGCTGCCTGCTGATCGGTGTGGCGCTGTGGCTGGTGGTGCGGCCGAGCGCACCGAGCGCTGCGCCGGCCAGAACGTAGCCCGGATACAATCCGGGAGCGGAGTGGCCTGTTTCCCGGATTACATCCGGGCTACGGCCGTTAGTGCGGCCCAGCGCACCGGGCACGACGCAGGCCAAGGCGTAGGACATTCCCTCTCCCTTTGGGTGAGGGGCTGACGGGCAACTCCGTGTCGCCTGTCGCACCCTCACCCCCGCCCCTCTCCCATGGGGAGAGGGGATACAAAAAAGCCGCCTCATGGGCGGCTTTTTCATGCACGGCAGCTGCTTACTGCTGCAGCTCCTGCTCGGTGAACATGTCGCTGAACAGCATGCTGGACAGGTAGCGCTCGCCCGAGTCCGGCAGGATCACCACGATGGTCTTGCCCTGCATCTCCGGCTTCTCGGCCAGGCGCACGGCGGCAGCCATGGCGGCACCGCAGGAGATGCCGCAGAGGATGCCCTCTTCGCGCATCAGGCGCAGGGCCATGGCCTTGGCCTCATCGTCGGAGACCTGCTCGACGCGGTCGACGATCGACAGGTCGAGGTTCTTCGGCACGAAGCCGGCGCCGATGCCCTGGATCTTGTGCGGGCTCGGCTTGACCTCGTCGCCGGCGATGGTCTGGCTGATCACCGGCGAGGCAATGGGCTCCACCGCCACCGAAAGGATCGGCTTGTGCCGGCTGTGCTTGATGTAGCGCGACACGCCGGTGATGGTGCCGCCGGTGCCGACGCCGGCCACCAGCACGTCGACGGCGCCGTCGGTGTCGTTCCAGATTTCCGGGCCGGTGGTCTTCTCGTGAATGGCCGGGTTGGCCGGGTTGTCGAACTGCGCCGGCATGAAATGCCTGGCCGGATCGCCGGCGACGATTTCCTCGGCCTGGGCGATGGCGCCCTTCATGCCCTTGGCCGGATCGGTCAGCACCAGTTCGGCGCCCAGGGCCTTAAGCACCTTGCGCCGCTCCAGGCTCATGGAGGCCGGCATGGTCAGGATCAGCTTGTAGCCACGGGCCGCGGCGACGAAGGCCAGGCCGATGCCGGTGTTGCCCGAGGTCGGCTCGACCAGGGTCATGCCCGGCTTGAGCACGCCGCGCGACTCGGCATCCCAGATCATGCTGGCGCCGATCCGGCATTTGACCGAATAGGCCGGGTTGCGCCCTTCGATTTTCGCCAGAATGGTCACGCCCTTGGGCCCCAGGCGGTTGATCTGCACCAGCGGCGTGTTGCCGATGGACTGGGCATTGTCGGAATAGATGCGGCTCATGGCGGAAGTCCTTGTGCGAGCGGGAACTAGACCGCCAAGCCTATGCCCAGGCCGCGCGGGCGTCCAGCCGCTGACCTTGAGCGGGTGACCCGCCATTCAGTGACTGAATGGCGGGTCTGCGTTCACAGTGCGCCAGGGCGCGGGGTATATTGGCTTTTTCAGCTGTTCGCCGTGCCGGGCGCCGCCCGCGCGTTACCGTTCGAGGATTACACGATGAAGTTCGAAGGCACTCAGTCCTACGTCGCCACCGACGACCTGAAGCTCGCGGTCAACGCCGCCATCACCCTGCAGCGCCCACTGCTGGTCAAGGGCGAGCCGGGCACCGGCAAGACCATGCTGGCCGAGCAGCTGTCCGAGGCCTTCGGCGCCAAGCTCATTACCTGGCACATCAAGTCCACCACCAAGGCGCACCAGGGCCTCTACGAGTACGACGCGGTCAGCCGCCTGCGCGATTCGCAACTGAACTCGGAGAAGGTCCACGACGTTCGCAACTACATCAAGAAAGGCAAGCTGTGGGAGGCCTTCGAGTCCGAGGAGCGGGTGATCCTGCTGATCGACGAGATCGACAAGGCCGACATCGAGTTCCCCAACGACCTGTTGCAGGAACTCGACAAGATGGAGTTCTACGTTTACGAGACCGACGAGACGATCAAGGCCAAGCAGCGCCCGATCATCATCATCACCTCGAACAACGAGAAGGAACTGCCGGACGCCTTCCTGCGCCGCTGCTTCTTCCACTACATCGCCTTCCCGGACCGCGACACCCTGAAGAAGATCGTCGACGTGCACTACCCGGGCATCAGCGGCGAGCTGGTGGCCGAGGCGCTGGACGTGTTCTTCGACGTGCGCAAGGTGCCGGGTCTGAAGAAGAAGCCCTCCACCAGCGAGCTGGTCGACTGGCTGAAGCTGCTGATGGCCGACAACATCGGCGAGGCCGTGCTGCGCGAGCGCGATCCGACCAAAGCCATTCCGCCGCTGGCCGGCGCCCTGGTGAAGAACGAGCAGGACGTGCAGCTGCTCGAGCGTCTGGCCTTCATGGCGCGCCGCGCCGGGCGCTGATTGCTTGTCTCCCCTCTCCCGCTTGCGGGAGAGGGGCCGGGGGAGAGGGAAAGCCGGCTACTCGGCGTTGTCCGTTCACCCTCTCCCTAGCCCTCTCCCTCAAGGGAGAGGGAATTGTCCGCATACCCCAAGAGGTCCGCAGCCATGCTGCTCAACCTGTTCAATGAAATGCGCGCGGCCAAGGTGCCGGTCTCGGTGCGCGAGCTGCTCGACCTGATCAATGCGCTCAAGCACAACGTCGTGTTCGCCGACATGGACGAGTTCTACTACCTCGCCCGGGCGATCCTGGTGAAGGACGAGCGCCACTTCGACAAGTTCGACCGCGCCTTCGGCGCCTACTTCAAGGGCCTGGAAAACCTCAACGAACACATCGAGGCACTGATCCCCGAGGAGTGGTTGCGCAAGGAGTTCGAGCGCCACCTGTCCGAGGAAGAGAAGGCGCAGATCCAGAGCCTGGGCGGCCTGGACAAGCTGATCGAGGAGTTCAAGAAACGCCTCGAAGAACAGAAGGAACGCCACGCCGGCGGCAACAAGTGGATCGGCACCGGCGGCACCAGCCCCTTCGGCTCCGGCGGCTACAACCCCGAGGGCATCCGCGTCGGCGATGCCGGCAAACGCCAGGGCAAGGCCGCCAAGGTGTGGGACCAGCGCGAGTACAAGAACCTCGACGACCAGGTCGAGCTGGGCACGCGCAACATCAAGGTGGCCCTGCGCCGCCTGCGCAAGTTCGCCCGCGAAGGCGCGGCGGAAGAGTTCGACCTCGGCGGCACCATCGACCACACGGCCAAGGACGCCGGCCTGCTCAACATCCAGATGCGCCCGGAACGGCGCAACACGGTCAAGCTGCTGATCCTGTTCGACATCGGCGGCTCGATGGATGCGCATGTGAAGGTGTGCGAGGAGCTGTTCTCGGCCTGCAAGACCGAGTTCAAGCACCTGGAGTACTTCTACTTCCACAACTTCATCTACGAGAGCGTGTGGAAGAACAACCTGCGCCGTACCAGCGAACGCTTCTCCACCTCGGACCTGCTGCACAAGTACGGGCCGGACTGGAAAGTGGTGTTCGTCGGCGACGCGTCCATGGCGCCCTACGAGATCACCCAGGCCGGCGGCAGCGTCGAACACTGGAACGAGGAAGCCGGCTACGTATGGATGAAGCGCTTCATGGACAAGTACAAGAAGCTCATCTGGATCAACCCCTACCCCAAGGACGCCTGGAACTACACCGCCTCCACCAACATCGTCCGCGAGCTGATCAACGACCAGATGTACCCGCTGACCCTGCGCGGGCTGGAAGACGGCATGAAGTTCCTCTCCAAGTGACGGACGGGCCCATGCGGGCCCGTTCTGCTTTGCGGCGAAAGCCGTTAGGCTTGGTGCGTTATCCCTTCGCATCGAGCCAAACATGCACGATATTTCCCTGCAGGACGCCGCCGCACCCGATGGCGTCTGCTACGGCTGCGGCAGCCGCAACCCGCACGGCCTGCACGTCAAGAGCCGCTGGCACGCGGACGGCATCCACGTCTTCGCCGAACACCTGCCCGACCCCATGCACTGCGGCTGGCCGGACCTGGTCTACGGCGGGCTGATCGCCATGCTGGTGGACTGCCATTCGAACTGGACGGCCATGGCCTACCACTACCGCGCCGAAGGCCGCGAGCCCGGCAGCCTGCCGCGCATCGACTGTGTCACCGGGTTCCTCGGCATCAAGTACATCAAGCCGACGCCCATGGGCGTGCCACTGCAATTGCGCGCGCGGGTCGAGGGCGAGGTGGGGCGCAAGACCCAAGTGATCTGCGAGATCTACGCCGGCGATGTGCTCACCGCCATCGGCGATTCGGTCTTCGTGCGGGTGGACACCAGCCAGTTGGCCGCCACGGCGCACGGTCGCGAAAACTGACAACGGCTGCGGCAAAAGAAAAAGGCCCCTCGCGGGGCCTTTTGCATGTCAGCGCCAGTGGCGCTTCTCGTAGGCGATCGGCTTGTGCTTGCGGCCGATGCCCAGGGTCCAGCCGATGCCCAGCGCCAGCAGCTCGACCAGCCAGGCCAGGACCAGCCCGACGCCCAGTGCCCAGGCGATAGCCTGGGGCGCCAGCAGCACCTGGTAGGTATAGGCGGTGTAGGCCGCCTCAAGCAGCTCAGGGTCGGCGGCCGTGGCCAGGTGCCAGGCCTGGGCGTACCAGGGCCCCTGCATGGCCAGCCACTCGCCTTCCAGCAGTTCGGAACGAGTCACCAGATGGGCGACGCTCTCGGCGTCGCTGCGCATCACTTCGTCGGTGCTGGCGCGGTAGTGGGCGACCAAAGCATTAAGATCGGCATTGAAGAAACGCGCGGCGGTCTCGCGAAAGCCCAGCAGGCTCTCCTCGGACTCGGCACGCTGGGCCGCCACGCGCTTGGCGTAGTCGTCGATGAAGCCCGGCACCTGGACCCCGACCAGCAGGCCGAAGGCGAACACCAGCAAGCGCAAGTAAGCCCTGAACATCCTCACTCCCCCATCTGCCCGTGGGCGACGCGCTCGCCGCGCCGCCACAGGCTCCATTCGCCGGGCTGGAACAGGTTCCAGCGCTCGTTGTCGGTCAACGGCTCGGTGGCGATCACGGTGACCACGTCGTTGGGCGTGGTTTCAGCCTGGAAGTCCACCGTCACCTCTACATCCTTCAGCCGCGCCGGGCCGAACGGCGCGCGACGGGTGATCTGCGCCAGCTTGGTCGAACAGAAGCAGAACAGCCAGTCGCCGTCGCTGAGCAGGCAGTTGAACACGCCCTTGCCGCGATACTCCTGCGCCGCCTGCACCAGCACCGGCAGCAGCACCTCGGCCGGCACCGGCTCGGGGAAGGCGCCGCGCACCCGGTTGAGCAGGTCGCAGAAGGCCGCCTCGCTGTCGGTGTCGCCCACCGGGCGGTAGAAATCCAGGCGCGGGACGAAACCGGCCAGCTGGCCGTTGTGGGCGAAGCACCAGTTGCGTCCCCACAGCTCGCGCACGAAGGGGTGGGTATTGGCCAGGCACACCCGGCCGACATTGGCCTGGCGGATGTGGCCGATCACCGTCTCGCTCTTGATCGGGTAGCGCTGCACCAGGCGCGCCACCTCGGACTCGACGCTGGCCGCCGGGTCCTGGAACAGGCGCAGGCCGCGCCCCTCGTAGAAGGCGATGCCCCAGCCGTCGCGGTGCGGGCCGGTGCCGCCACCACGCTGCATCAGCCCGGTGAAGCTGAACACGATGTCGGTGGGCACGTTGGCACTCATGCCGAGCAGCTCGCACATGGCTCAGCCCTCCGCCAGGGCCGCGCGCAGACGCTCGGCCTCGCCCACCAGGCGTGCCTCGAGGCGCTTGCGGCCGAGCGGCAGGAAGCGCGTGAGGATGCGCCAGCACAGGGCCGGCAGGTCGCCGACACGCCGCGGAATCAGGTGCAGATGCAGGTGCGGCACATGCTGGTTGGCCACCGGGCCGTCGTTGAGCAGCAGGTTGATGCCGAGCACGGCAGGATCGCTGCGGTACAGCGCACGGCCTACCCGCTCGGCCAGGGCCAGCAGGGCCTCGCGCGGCGCGGCCGGCAGGTCGGCGAGAAAGGGTGCATGGCCGCGGGCGACGATCAGCACATGGCTGGGGCGCAGCGGGAAGATGTCCAGCAGCACGAGGAAATGCTCGTCCTCATGGACGACATGGGCCGGCAGCTGGCCGTCGGCGATGGCGCAGAACACGCAATTCATGGGCTCTCCTTGGCGCATGCCGGCCGCGCGCAGCCTCTAGAGGCGCGGTTCGATGCGCAGGCGGCGCTCGCCCTGGGCGTCCAGGCGGGTGTCGGCATCGAAACGCTCATCACGGTCCATGAGCTGGCGCAGGGTCGGTTCGTCGTCCTCGGCAGCGGCCTGCGCCGGCTTGCCCTGGCGCGCCTGCCACCAGCGCTCGACGGGCCAGCGCAGGGCGCAGAAGGCCAGCCACACGGCGAAGGCGATCAGGCCGTAGATGGCCAGGTCGGCCACCGCGCGCCAGGCGTTGTTGCCGACCTTGAACAGCAGGTCGAGGGCGGTGATGGCGATGGCCGGGGCGAACAGCTCGCGGGCCGGGTCGACTATGGTCGGGGTCAGCAGCAGCACGGCCACCAGCACGCGCAATGGCTCGCGCAGCCAGCGCCACATCCAGCCGGTCATGCGCATCCATACCAGCAGGCAGCCGAGGGCGGCGACGGCATAGACGGCCCAGGCGAGCAGATAGTCTTGTTCGGTCATGGCGTTTCGTGGCTTGGCCGGCAGAGGGGCGCTTATGATAACGGCTTTTGCGCGACCTGCGCCTCCCCGCGGTCGCCCCCGAGCCGAAAACCGAAAGCCGAGAAGCGCGATGACCGACGCCCCGATTGCCCGCCGCGAAGCCGGCGCCGACCCCTACCGCTGGCTGCAGCAGCGCGATGCCACCGAGGTGCTCGAGCATCTCCAGGCCGAGAACGCCTACCTGGAGGCGCAGCTGGCCGACCAGGCCGCGCTGCGCGAGACGCTGTTCCGGGAGATCAAGGGCCGCATCCGCGAGACTGACCTGTCCCTGCCGGTGCCCTGGGGCCCCTGGCTGTACTACCAGCGCACCAGCGCCGGCGACGAATACCCGCGCCACTACCGTTGCCCGCGCCCGGCCGACGGCTCGCTGACGGTGGACGAGAACGCCGAGCAGCTGCTGCTCGACCCCAATGCCCTGGCCGGCGACGGCTACCTGTCGCTCGGCGCCTTCACCATCAGCCCGGACCACCGCCTGCTCGGCTACAGCCTGGATACCAGCGGCGACGAGGTCTACCGCCTGTTCGTCAAGGAACTGGACAGCGGCCTGCTGCGCGAGCTGCCGTTCGACGACTGCGACGGCCAGATGACCTGGGCCAACGACAACCGGACCCTGTTCTTCGTCACCCTGGATGACACCCACAGGCCACACCGCCTGTACCGCCATAGGCTCGGTAACGCCGGCGCCGACCTGGTGTTCGAGGAGGCCGACGGGCGCTTCTTCCTCAGCTGCCACCGCACCAGCTCCGAGCGCCAGCTGGTGCTCAGCCTGAGCAGCAAGACCACCAGCGAGGCCTGGGTGCTCGACGCCGACACGCCGGCCGGCGAGTTCCGCTGCCTGGCGCCGCGCCAGGAAGACCACGAGTACGACGTCGACCACGGCCTGCTGGACGGCCAGTGGACCTGGTTCGTGCGCAGCAACCAGGCCGGCATCAACTTCGCCCTGTATGTCGCGGACGAGGCCCAGCCGAGCCGCGAGCACTGGCGCGAGCTGGTCGGCCATAGCGAGACACGCATGCTCGAGGGCGTCAGCCTCAACCGCGATGCCTTCGTCCTCAGCCTGCGCGAAGGCGGCCTGCCGATCATCGAGGTTCACCCGCAGGGCGGCGCCCCCTACCCCGTGCAGCTACCGGATGCCGCCTACAGCCTCTACGTGCAGGACAGCCTGGAGTTCCACAGCGAGGTGGTCCGCCTGCGCTACGAGGCGCTCGGCCGCCCGGCCCAGGTGCGCCAGCTGGAGCTGGCCAGCGGTGCGCAGCAGGTCCTCAAGCAGACCCCGGTGGAGGGCCCGTTCGACGCCGACGCCTACGAGAGCCGGCGCCTGTGGGCCAGCGCCGCCGACGGCACCCGGGTGCCGATCAGCCTGGTGGCGCGCAAGGACGTGCTCGCGGCAGGCGCGCCCGCCCCGCTCTACCTCTATGGCTACGGCGCCTACGGCGAAAGCCTCGACCCCTGGTTCAGCCACGCGCGCCTGTCCCTGCTGGAGCGCGGCTTCGTCTTCGCCATCGCCCACGTGCGCGGCGGCGGCGAACTGGGCGAGGCCTGGTACCGCGCCGGCAAGCTGGAACACAAAGCCAATACCTTCGGCGACTTCATCGCCTGCGCCGAGCAGCTGATCGCCGACGGCCTGACCACTGCCGGGCAACTGGTGATCAGCGGCGGCAGCGCCGGCGGCCTGCTGATCGGCGCCGTGCTCAACCTGCGTCCCGAGCTGTTCGCCGCGGCCATCGCCGAGGTGCCCTTCGTGGACGTGCTCAACACCATGCTCAGCCCCGACCTGCCGCTGACCGTGACCGAGTACGACGAATGGGGCGACCCGAACGACCCTGAAGTGTTCGAGCGCATCAGGGGCTATGCGCCCTACGAGAACGTGCGCGCGCAGGGCTACCCGGCGATCCTCGCCGTGGCCGGCTACAACGACAGCCGCGTGCAGTACTGGGAGGCGGCCAAGTGGGTGGCCCGCCTGCGCGAGCTGAAGACCGACAGCAACCTGCTGCTGCTCAAGACCGACCTCGGCGCCGGCCATGGCGGCATGAGCGGACGCTACCAGGCGCTGAAGGACGTGGCCCTGGAATACGCCTTCCTGTTCAAGGTACTGGGAGTGAGCTGATGCAGACCCTGCTCTACCGCTGGTTGCTGCTGGTCGGCCTGGGCCATGTGGCGCTGGGCGTGGCGCTGGCCTTCGCCGCCCAGCTGCCGGCCACCCAGGCCTATTTCGACTACCTGCACGCCAGTGTCTCGGCCACTCCGCCGCCGGCGGAGTACCAGGCGCTGCTGCGCACCATGGTCGGCCTGTTCGGCCCCACCGTGGCCAGCTGGGGCCTGCTGTTCAGCGTGCTGGTGCTGCTCTACCGCCGCCACGGCCATGCGCCGATCAAGCCGGCGATCTTCGCCGCGCTGCTGCTCTGGTGCCTGCTGGACAGCGCCATTTCCGTGCATTTCAACCTGGCGCTGCACGCCTACCTGAATGCGGCGGCGGCCCTCTCCATCGCCCTGCCGCTGCTGTTCCTGCGCCCGCTCAGGGCTTGTCGCTAGGGTGCTGCTGGCCCTGCTGCCGCTTCTCCAGCTGTGGCAGCGGCTTATCCCTGGGCGCGGGCGGCGGATTGACCAGCGGCCTGGCGGGCTGGTCGGGATTGACCAACAGCGGCGGCGTGCCATAGGGGGCGGCCGGCAGGCTGCGCACCTGGGGCTGGGCATAGGGCTGTGGCGTAGCGGTGCCCGGCAGGCCCTGGGGCTGGGCCTGGGCGCAGAGGCTGAGGAGCAGGAGCGGCAATGGCGCTAGACGATGCATGGGGGGCTCCAGCGGCGGCGACTTTCGTTCTATTCTGGCAGGGTCGCCGGCCCGCGACTTCCCAGCCGACCACAGGTACCGCCATGAACAAGCTCGACCAGATCCTCGCCGAGGCCCAGCGCCGACGCGAGACCAGCTACCGCGAGAAGGCGCTGAAGATGTACCCGCACATCTGCGGGCGCTGCGGCCGCGAGTTCAGCGGCAAGCGCCTGAGCGAGCTGACCGTGCACCACCGCGACCACAACCACGACAACAACCCGGAAGACGGCTCCAACTGGGAGCTGCTGTGCCTGTACTGCCACGACAACGAGCACCAGCGCCAGGTCGACCTGCACTACCAGAAGGAAGAGGCGGCCAGCGCCGGCAACGGCGCCAAGGTCACCCACAAGGCCCTGGCCGGGCTGGAGGCGCTGCTCAAGGGCAAGGGCTGAGTGCGCTGCCTCCCTGGCCCGAGAGGCGCTAGCGCAGCAGCGCGCTGTCCAGCACTTCCGAGCCGCGGCCCATGACGTTCTCGCTGATCTCGACGAAATCCTTGGTGCTGGCTTTTTCCAGGCGCATCAGGCCGCGCGTGACATCATCCAGCGAGCGCTGGTTGTCGGTGTGCTTGCGGATCTCCCGGTCCAGCTCCTGCAACAGCAGCACGGCACGGGCGGTGACCGGACCGGTGGAGTCCTCGGTGCGCAGGCTGTCGACCGGCTTGCCCCACTTCGCCAGCTTCTTGCGGATCGCCTGGTAGCGATCCTCGCTCATGCCGCCGGCGCGGCGCACCAGCTCGATGGCGTAGTACTCGGCCAGGCCCTCGCTGATCCAGTCGCTGCGATCGGTGTCGCGGATGCGGCTGAACACGTGGACCAGTTCATGCACCAGCGAACTGGTGCCATTCTCGCTGACCAGCGGCCGGTCGGCATGGAAGAAGATCGAGTTGGGCGCCGATAGGCCGCCGCGCCACATCGGGTCGCCGGCGCCGACGATCAGCAGCTTGGCGGGGTCGCGCGGGAACACCGCCTGGGCCTCGGGCCAGACGAAGGTCAGCAGCGTCAGGATGTCCATGCGGCGCATGCCCTCGCCCACCGGCGCGGCCACCGTCACGTCGGTGTCGCCGAGCCGGGCGCGGCGGCTGCCGATCTTGCCGGCGAGGATCCAGCCGGTGGGGCGGTCGAACTTGCGGGTCGGGTTGTCGATGCGGAACCTGTTCTCGCCGATGCGCGGCCAGCCGGTCTCCAAGCCGCCCCAGCCCTTGGGCAGGTCGAATTGCAGGCGCGCCACCAGCTCGACCTTGTCGTCCTTGACCAGGCGCGCGCTGGGCACCAGGTCGTCGCCGCGCAGCAGGGCCCAGTCCGCGGTCATCCGCGCATCGAACTTGCCGGCATCGCGCGGATGGCTGATGCGCACTTTGTAGGTCAGGCTGCTTTTGCCCTTGGCCGGCTGCCAGGTGCCGCTGTCGGGGCCCTCCTGGGTCCAGCTACCGTCGGTGCTGAAGTCGCTGTAGTAGTCCTTGCTGCCCAGATTGAAGGCCAGTTTCTGTACGAACTCGCCCTTTTCCAGGGTCAGGCTGACCTCGGCCTGGTCGCTTTCCGGGAGGAATTTGACCCGGTAATCCAGGTCGACCCGCTTGGCGGCCCACAGGGGCGCGCTCAGGCCGAGCAGAAGGGTGGCGGTCAACAGCGTGCGGGCGGGCATCGAAGGGCTCCATGCGGGTGAATGAGAACGACCTTGGACCGCCGCCGAAGGGAAAAACTCAACCGGCGCGGAAGATCAGATGATCCTCCCAGTCTTCCTCGGCCACGCTGCCTTCGGCAAGCATGCGCCCGGACTGGGAAATGCGTTCGTGGTGCACGGCGTCGGGGTCGCCGCAGACCAGATGGTGCCACAGCGGCAGGTCCTTGCCCTCGCTGACCAGGCGGTAGGCACAGGTCGGCGGCAGCCACTTGAACTGGTCGGCCTGGGCCGGGGTGAGCTGCACGCAATCCGGCACCTGCTGGCGGCGATTGGCGTAGTCGCTGCAACGGCAGGTCTTGAGGTCCAGCAGCTTGCAGGCGATGCGCGTGTAATAGACGCTGCCGTCGTCCTCGTCTTCCAGTTTCTGCAGGCAGCACAGGCCGCAGCCGTCGCACAGCGATTCCCACTCGTCCTGGTCGAGCTGGGCGAGGGTCTTGCGTTTCCAGAAGGGTTGAACGATGGCGGCCATGACGATGAGGACAGCTGGGAAGGCCGGCAGTCTAGCCCGTGCCAGGAACGCGGCCAAGCAGGCGCGACTGGCGGTCGCGCAGGCCGGTAATTTTACTGATCGAAACAACAGATATTCACCGAACTGATCTAGGCTTCTCCTGTCATGGCCCCTGGCCAGCCCCTGCCTACCTCAAGGAAGACTCCCATGAAAAGCTGGAAGATCAGAACCCATCTGTTCCTGCTGATCGGCACCCTGCTGTCGAGCCTGCTGCTGGTTGGGCTGCTCGGCCTGCACGGGCTGCAGTCGACGGTGCGCGGCCTGGAAACCGTGTACCTGGATCGGGTGGTGCCGCTGCGCGACCTCAAGCTGATCGCCGACCTCTACGCGGTCAACATCGTCGACGCCACGCACAAGGCCAACAGCGGCAGCCTCTCCAGCAGCGCCGCGCAAGCCCTGATAGTCCAGGCCCGGAGCGATATCGACAAGACCTGGCAGGCCTACCTGGACACCCAGCTGATCGCCGAGGAACAACGCCTGATCGCCGAGATCAAGCCACTGATGGCCGCCGCCGAGGCGCCGCTCGACCATCTGCAGGACCTGCTGCGCCAGGCGCAGCGCGAAGCCACGCGCGAGTTCGCCGACCAGCGCCTGTACCCGCTGATCGACCCGCTGTCGGCCAAGTTCGCCGAGCTGATCGAGGTCCAGCTGGGCGAGGCCCGGCACCAGTACGAGCGGGGCCAGGCCACCTACACCAGAGATCTGCGCCTAAGCCTGGGCCTACTGCTGCTGGCTCTGCTGCTCGGCGGCGCCCAGGCGCTGTACTTCGCCCGCCTGCTGCGCCTGCAGCTGGGTGCCGAACCGGGCGAGCTGGAAGCCATCAGCGCGCGCATCGCCGCCGGCCAGCTGGACAGCCAGGCGAGCCTGGAGCGTGCCAGCAGCGGCGTGATGAAATCGGTGCAGAGCATGCACCACGGCCTGCGCGACATGATCGGCAACATCGGCGAGGCCTCCGAGCAGATCGAGTGCGCCTCCCTGCAGCTGGCCGCCTCCTCCGAACAGGTGCTCAACAGCGCCAACGTGCAGAGCGATACGGCCTCGGCCATCGCCGCCACCATGGAGGAGATGGCGGTGAGCATCAGCCAGATCGCCGAGAACGCCCAGCAGACCCGCGACATGGCGGAAAAGGCCGGCCGGCTCAGCGACCACGGCCTCGAGGTGACCGCCGCCGCCATCGAGGAAATGCGCAGCATCGCCGGGCTGGTCCTGCAGAGTTCGGCGGATCTCGAGCAACTGGCCGCCCAGTCAGCCAACATCAGCGCCATAGTCGACGTGATCAAGGGCATCGCCGAGCAGACCAACCTGCTGGCGCTGAACGCCGCCATCGAGGCCGCCCGCGCCGGCGAGCAGGGGCGCGGCTTCGCCGTGGTGGCCGACGAGGTACGCAGCCTGGCCAGCCGCACCGCGCAGTCCACCACCGAGATCGTCGCCCTGGTCGGCTCCATCCAGGGCGGCGTGGAACAGGCGCGCAGCAGCATGGGCCTGGGCCGCGAGCGCCTGGGCAGCGGCACGCGCCTGGTGGAACAGGCCGGCACGGCGATGCAGGACATCCGCGCCGCGCTGAGCGAGTCGCTCGACGCGGTCAATGTGATCTCGCTGTCCCTGCAGGAGCAGCGCGCCGCCAGCGAACAGGTGGCAGCCAATGTCGAGCGGGTGGCGCAGATAGTCGAGGAGAACTCTGCCGCCCAAGGCGGCATCGTCCAGGCCATCCAGGCGCTGCAGGCGATGTCCGGGCGCCTGCAGGGCATGCTGCGGCGTTTCAGCTACTGAGGCCGGCGACGCCCGCTAGTAGCCGCGGGCGAAATCCACCTCGCCGCGCAGCGCCTGACCGTCACGGTAGCGCTGCAGGTTGTCGAGGAATAACTCAACCATCGCCGTCGGCTCGGTGGGCGCCGCGCTATGGCCCGTGAGCAGCAGGCGCGGCGCATCCCAGAACGGATGGCCGGGCGGCAGCGGCTCCTCGCGACACACGTCGATCACCGCGCCGGCCAACAGTCCGGCGCGCAGGGCGGCGACCAGGTCGGCCTCGACCACCGCCACGCCGCGCCCGGCATTGACGAACAGCGCCTCGCCACACATGCGGGCGAACAGCGCGGCATCGTAGAGGTCGCGGGTGGCCGGGGTATCCGGCAGCAGGTTGACCAGGCAGTCGGCCCAGGCCGCCTGCTCGGCCAGCTGATCCAGCCCATGTACCGCGGCGAAGGGCGCGATCGGCCGCGGCTGGCGAGCGATGCCGCGCAGCTCGACGCCAAAGGGCGCGAGCAGGCGCGCCACCTCCACGCCGATATCGCCGGTGCCGACGATCAGCACCTTGCAGCCACGCAGGCTGCGCGGCGCCTGGTTGTCCCAGCGCTGCTCGACCTGGCTGGCCAGGCGCGCCAGCACCCGGCGCCGGTGGGCCAGCAGGTAGGTCAGCAGATACTCGGCCATCGGCTGGCCGAAGATGCCGACCGCCCGGCTCAGGCGGTAGTCGCGCGGCAGCTCGCTGCCCAGCAGCGGCGTGATGCCGGCCCAGGTGGACTGCAGCCAGGCCGGACGCAGGCCCTGACGCAGCAGCGGCAGCAACAGGTCCGGCTGGCCGAGCCAGATCGGGCAGGCGCTGGCCTGCTCGCTACTGACCTGTGCGCCGGGCACCAGCTGCAATTCGGGCGCGGCGGCGCGCAGCAGCTCGGCGTAGCGGGCGTGGTCGTGCTCCAGCAGGAGGATGCGCACCGGCGTCACACCGGGTCGTTGCGGCGCAGCAGCTCTTCCGGCAGGTGCTGGATGTACTCTTCTTCGGGCGGCGGCATCTGCAGGTGGTAGCCCTGCTTGTCGAGGTTCTCCAGCACCTGATGGATGTCCTCGCGGGCCAGCTTCTTCTCCGGGGTGAGGATCATCTCGAAGCACAGCTGCGGGGTGCCGAAGGCGGCCAGCAGGCCTTCCGGTACGCGGCTCAGGGCCTCGGCCTTGAGCACATAGAGATACATCTCGTTCTTGCGCGGGCTTTTGTAGATGGAGCAGATCTTCTTCATTGCAGTACGTCCAGCAGGGCTTGGCCCATCAGTTCGCGGCGCCAGCCGCGCAGGTTGTCCGGCAGCGTCCAGGGGCCGTCGGGGAAGCCGCTCTTGAGCAGGGCTTCGAGGGATTTCTTGCGCAGCATCAGCTCGGGCGCCATCTGCAGGCGCTCGGCCTCGCGCTGGCCCACCGCGCGCAGCTTCTTCAGCAACGCGCCGGCCTCGATCGGCAGCGGCGCCGGCAGGGCCTCGGGCCATTGCTCGGGCGGCAGCCCGGCGGCCTCGCGGATCAGCCGCAGGATGGTCTCGCCATCCTGGCGCACGGTGCGCGGGTGCATGTCCTCGATGCGCGCCAGGGCCACAGTGTTGTCCGGCTGGAAGCGCGCCAGTGGCCACAGCGAGTGCTCGCGCAGGATGCGATTGCGCGGCTGGTTGCGCGCCCGCGCCTGACGCTCGCGCCAGGCGCACAGGGCGCGCAGCACGGCCAGTTGCTGGGGCGACAGCTTCCAGGCCAGCTTGGCCTCCAGGTAGGCCTCGTCCGGGTCGGTCTCGCGACGCAGGTTGGCGACCAGCTCGGCGCCATCCTCCAGCAGCCAGGCCAGCTTGTCCGCCGGCAGCTTCGGCAGCAGAGCCTGGTACAGCTCGGCCAGGTGCTGGGCGTCCTCGGCGGCGTAGCTGACCTGGGTCGGCGACAGCGGCCGCTGCAGCCAGTCGGAACGGGTCTCGCCCTTGGGTAGCTCGATGCCGAGCACCTCCTGCACCAGACGCGAATAGCCCATGGAGAAGCCGATGCCGAGGTAGCCGGCCGCCAGCTGGGTGTCGAACAGCGGCGCCGGCAGCGCGCCGGTCAGGCGCAGGAAGACTTCCAGGTCCTCGCTGCAGGAGTGCAGCACCTTGGTCACGGCGCGGTCTTCCAGCAGCTCGGCGAAGGGCGTCCAGTCCTTCACCTCGAGCGGGTCGATCAGGTAGGCACGCTGGCCGTCACCGACCTGCAGCAGGCCGGCGATGGGGTAGAAGGTGTCGACCCGCATGAACTCGGTATCGAGGGCGACGAAGGGCAACTGCCGCCACTCGGCGCAGTGACGCGCCAGGCTGGCGTCGTCGAGGATCCACTGAATATCGATGGCCACGCGGCACTCCTTGATCAATGCCGCGCAGTATATATGGCCGGCGCTGATACCGGGCATCGGCGCCCTGCGTGTACACTGCCGCGCATCGCAAACCAGGGAAGAAACATAATGAAGAAGCTTCTCGGCCTGCTGGCCCTGGCCATCGCCGGCGCTGCCGGCTACCTCGCCCTCACCCCCAGCCCGATCGACCCGCTGGCCTGGCAGCCGCGGCCGGCCCCGCAGATGACCGGCGTGCTGGAGCCCAACGACACCCTGATGAAGGCCGAGCTGCTGGCCCGGGGGCAGATCCACGGCCCGGAAGACACCGCCGTGGATGCCCAGGGCCGGGTCTACGCCGGCCTGCATGACGGGCGCGTCGTGCGCATCGGCGCGGACGGAAAGACGGAAACCTTCGCCGCCACCGGCGGCCGCCCGCTGGGCATGGACTTCGACGCCCAGGGCAACCTGATCCTCGCCGACGCCTACAAGGGCCTGCTGCGCATCGACCCGGCCGGCAAGATCGAGGTGCTGGCCACCGAGGCCGAGGGCGGCCCGTTCGTCTTCACCGACGACCTCGATATCGCCAGCGACGGGCGCATCTACTTCACCGACGCCTCCAGCAAGTTCCAGCAGCCGGACTACCTGCTCGACCTGCTCGAAGGCCGCCCCTATGGCCGCCTGATGGTGTTCGACCCGGCCAGCGGCCAGACCCGGGTGCTGCTCAAGGACCTGTACTTCGCCAACGGCGTGGCCCTGTCGCAGAACGAGGACTTCGTGCTGGTCAACGAGACCTACCGCTACCGCATCCAGCGCTACTGGCTGAGGGGCGACAAGGCCGGCACCCACGACCTGTTCGCCGACAACCTGCCGGGCATGCCGGACAACCTGCAGGGCGATCGCGCCGGCACCTTCTGGGTGGCCCTGCCGACCCCGCGCAAGGGCGACGCCGACTTCCTGCAGAACCAGCCCTGGATCAAGGCCCAGCTGGCCAAGCTGCCGCGCGCGCTGTGGCCGAAGCCGGCCTCCTACGGCCTGGCCATCGCCCTCAACGAGCAGGGCGAGATCGTGCAGAGCCTGCACGACACCAGCGGCACCCACCTGCGCATGGTCACCTCGGTGAAACCGGTGGGCGACTACCTGTACCTGGGCAGCCTGGACAACGACCGGATCGGCAAGCTGAAGATCCGCTGAGACAGCCCTCTCCACGCGGGCCAGGGGGCGAGGAGCCCCCTATTGGCAACTTGCTCCGACAGTATCATTCGTAGCCCGGATGCAATCCGGGAACCAGGCTGCTCCGCCCCCCGGATTGCATCCGGGCTACGCGATGAGCTCTTACACTTCCATGAAAAAGCCCGCCATTCGGCGGGCTTTTTCGTCAGACCGGCTGCTCGGTCAGCAGCCCCTGGGGCGTACCGGGCGCCGGCTCGCCGAGCAGCGCCTGCATGCTCTGGCGGGTCTGCGTCATCAGCTCCGGCAACTGCTCGGGGCTGAAGCGACTGGCGTCGATCGGCGCACCAATGTGCAGCTGCACCGGCAGGCCCAGATTGAAGCGCCAGGTGCGCGCCGGCAGCACCTCGTGAATGCCGCGAAAGACCATCGGCACGATGATCGCGTTGGTGTCCAGGGCCAGGTGGAAGCAGCCCTTCTTGAACGGCAGCAGCTGGCCATCCTTCGAGCGCGTGCCTTCGGGCGCGGCCCACAGGACAATGCCGCTCTCCATCATGCGCCGCGCCTGCTCCAGGTCCTTCACCGCCTGGTGACGGTTGTGCCGGTCCACCGAGGGGAACTCGGCAGCGCGGATCGCCGCGCCGAAGATCGGAATGCCGAACAGCTCCTTCTTCGCCAGCATGCGGATCGAGCCCGGCAGGGCGACGAAGCTGGCAGGGATGTCGTAATGGCTGGCGTGGCTGCTGAGCAGGATGTAGCGCCGCCCGTCGTTGAAGTCCGGCACCTGGCCGTGCACGCTCAGGCGCATGCGCACCAGGCGCAGCAGCAGGCCCGACCAGCGGCGGGTGTAGCGGTCCACGTCGGCGCGCCGCAGGCGTCCGCTGACGGCGCGCAGCAATACCTTGCTGCAGTAGTAGAAGGTCACCAGCAGCGACCCCAGGACCACGCCGACACGGCGGGCCAGGTTGGCGCTTTCGATGGCGGGTTGCAGGCTGAGCATGAGTACTACCTCGCGCGGCGAACCGCCTGGGGTTCGCTTCTGGTTATGGAAGGCTGTCTTTATGATGCCCATAGTCACGATTTCGACACAGGAGTTCCCATGCCGCTCGCCCAGCTGATCAGCGCCACCGACCTGCACGCCCGCCTGCAGGAGCCAGGCCTGGTGGTCCTCGACTGCCGCTTCGCCCTCGACGACCCGGGCTACGGCGCGCGCAGCTATGCCGAGGGGCATCTGCCCGGCGCGCGCTTCGCCGACCTGGAGCACGACCTGTCGGGGCCGAAGATCAAGGGCCTGACCGGCCGCCACCCGCTGCCGGACGCCGCCGCCCTGGTCGACCGGCTGCGCGCCTGGGGCATCGACAACGACTCGACCATCGTGCTGTACGACGACGGTCCCGGCGCCTTCGCCGCCCGCGCCTGGTGGCTGCTGGCCTGGCTGGGCAAGCGCGACGGCGTGTGGCTGCTCGACGGCGGCCTCAAGGCCTGGAAGGAAGCCGGCCTGGCGCTGACCACCGACATGCCTGCACAGCGGGCGGGCAGCTTCAGCGGCCAGCCGGACCACTCGCTGCTGCTGAGCGCCACGCAGCTGCAGCAGCGCCTGGGGGCCAGCGATCTGACCCTGCTGGACGCCCGCGCCCTGCCGCGCTTCCGTGGCGAGGTGGAGCCGCTGGACCCGGTGGCCGGGCATATCCCCGGCGCGCAGTGCGCGGTGTTCACCGACAACCTGGGCGCCGACGGACGCTTCCTGCCCGCCGAACAGCTGCGCGTACGCTTCGACGCCCTGCGCGGTACGCGGCCGATGGAGTCGCTGGTGGCCTACTGCGGCTCGGGCGTCACCGCCTGCCACAACCTGTTCGCCATGAGCCTCGCCGGCTACCCGCTGGCGCCGCTGTACGCGGGCTCCTGGAGCGAATGGATCACCGACCCGGCGCGCCCCGTGGCGACCGGCGACTGAGGCGCTACTGCAGGCCGCGCAGGCGCTTGGGGGTCAGCCCCAGGTAGCGGCGCATGGCCGTGGTCAGCGCGCTCTGGCTGGAGAAGCCGCACTCCTCGGCGATCCGCACCAGCGGCAGCGGGCTCTCGCGCAGCAGGCGCGCGGCGTGGTCGAGGCGGGTCTTGAGCAGGTACTGGTGTGGAGTCAGGCCCACGGCGTCCTTGAACTGGGCGTGGAAATGGCTGGGGCTGAGGCAGGCCACCTGGGCCAGCTCGATCACCGTGATGCGCCGCGCCAGGTGCTCGACGATGTAGGCGTCCAGGCGGCCAATGTCTAGGCCGGCCACGGCGCTGCGGCCGCGCTCGCCGAACAGGCGCAGGTGCAGCGCGCGCAGCAGCACGCCGCCGAGGGCGCGGGCCAGGTGCGGGTCGCTGCCGTAGCGCGCCAGCTCGGCACCGGCGTAGCTCAGCAGGTTCTGGAAATCGGCGTCTAGGGTCGGGTAGCGCGGGCTCTCGAACAGCTCGGCGAGCAGGCTGAGGTCCTCCGGCGAGGTGTCGCGCTCGTCCAGGTCGAGGATCAGCATGCGGTTGTCGCCCATGCCGGCGAACTGGTGGTCGGCGTCGCCCGGCACCAGGCAGGCGCGCATCCGGCACACTTCGCCGCCACAGCCGTCGACCTCGAATTCCGCGCGACCGGACAGCGACAGCACCAGCTGGTGGTAGTCGTGGGCATGTTCATGGGCCTGGTCGTCCAGGCGCAGCAGACGGGCGTTGAGCATTCTCTTCACCGACTCGGGGCAAGCCTGCACTTTATCGGGTTGCACCTAGTTGCAACAGCCCTCCCGCATGGGTTGCGACGGATGGAGGCTGGCCAGCATCTTGCTTTGTCCTGCTGACTTCCCTGCCCCGCCTGGACTGCCTTCATGCTGGAACTCGGCATCTACTGCCTGCAACGCTGCGGCGCCGCCCGCACCTGGCTGCTGGCCACACTGGCGCTGGCCAGCACCCTGCTGGCGCTGCTCGACCAGGACGCCGCCGCCCTCTGCCTGCTGCCCCTGCTGCTCTACCTCGGTGGTGCCCAGAGCCTCAGCTGGCGACGCCAGCAACAGGCGCAGAGCCACCTGCTGCGACAGCTGGCCGGCCTGTTCGAGAGCAGCGCGGAGCGTACCCGCCTGCTGGTCAAGTGCGACGACGAGCGCCGCGCCGCCGAGCGCCTGCGCAGCGAGGTGCAGTTCGCCGCCCAGGCGCTGGAGCGCATGGCCGAGCACACCGAGCAGCAGGGCGAGGCGCAGAACCTGCGGGTGAACATGATCGCCACCGCCAGCGAGGAGATCGGCCAGACCCTGCTGCACATCGGCGACCTGGCCGAGGAGGCCCTGCAGGCCTTCCGCCGCCTGCACCAAATGAGTGAACAGGGCAGCCTCGATGCCCGCTTGGTGGGCGATCAGATGCAACTGATCCAGGCCAGCCTCGGCCGTACCGACCAGGCCGTCGGCCAGCTGTTGCGTCACAACGCCGCCGTCGAACAGGCGGTGCAGCTGATCCAGGCCCTGGCCAAGCAGACCCAGCTGCTGGCCCTCAACGCCTCCATCGAGGCCGCCCGCGCCGGCGAGCATGGCCGCGGTTTCGCCGTGGTCGCCGAGGAAGTGCGCAACCTGGCGCAGTCCACCGCGGCGGCGGCCAGCGAGATCACCCAGGCGGTCGCCGCCATCGGCCAGTCGATGAACCACGTGCGCAGCGAGGTCGACGAGCACCGCGAGCTGCTCGGCCAGGGCTGCGCATGCAACCTGGAGCTGGCCGCGCGCTTGCACCAGCAGGCCGACTTCAGCGCCTCCCACCTGGAGGCTTTCGGCGCCATGCGCCAAGCCCTGGACGAACACACCCAGGCCAACCAGGCGCTCAACCAGCAGCTGCACGAGATAGGCGCCGCCCTCGGCCAGCAGAGCGCGCAGAACCGCGAACTGCACGCCCTGACCCTGTACCTGACGCGCAGGACCAGCTCATGAGCCTCGCCACCCTGCTCGGCGCCAGCCTCGCCACGCTCCTGCTGCTGGCCCTGCTCTACCGCCGCCACGCCCTGCGCCGCAGCCGCCAACAGGGCCGCGCGCTGCTGCAGGCCCTGATGCACAGCCTGGAAATGCTCCAGCGCCTGCAGAAGCATCGCGGCCTGGGCGGCCAGGACAGCGCCGCCGCGCGCGCCCAGTGCCGACTGCTGGCCGACGAGCTGGACCGGCTGTGGCGCGAGCTGCCGCCCGCCGCCGCCGAGCTGGAGGAGCTGCTCCCGGCCTGGCAGCGGTTGCGCAGCCAGGCCGACGACTTCGACGGCCATTGCCGGCTGATCGAGCAGCTGCTGACCGCCATGCAGCTGTTCGAACTGCGCCAGGGCGAGGACATCGAGATCGCCCGCCGCTGCCGCGAGTTGGAGGAGCTGGCGCGCCTGCGCGGCCTGGCGGTACGTGGGGCCGGCGCGCCGCGCTGCCCACTGCCGCTGCAGGTGCAGCTGCGCTACCTGAGCCTGCGCCTGCAGCGCCAGGTGGCACCGCACAGCGCCCTGGCCCAGGCCCTGGAGCGCCTACAACGCCAGCTGATCGAGCCGCTGCGGGTGGCCATCGCGCCGCAGGAATGTTTCGAGTTGCTCACCCCGCTGATCGACGAGCAGCTCGGCACCCTGCGCCAACGCCTGCTGGCCGCCGCCGACCCTGCCATTCGCCCACCCATGCACCACGAGCCCGCCAGATGAGCCCCGAACTGCTTTTCGCCCTTGCCCTGGGCCTCGGCCTGCTGGCCCTGGGCCAATTGTTGACCCGTCGCGCCGCACAGATGCATCGCGCCACCCTCGATCAGCTCGAAGGCCAGTGCCTGCAGCGCAGCCTGGAGCTGCTGCGTGCCTTGCAGAAACACCGTGGCCTGGGCGCCCAGCAGGACATCGTCGCGGTCAGCCAGCGCAACGCCCTGGCCCGCCAGCTCGACCAGCTCTGGCTGAACTGGCCTGGCGAGAGCCTGGAGCTGGCCCCGCTGCACCGCGAATGGCCGCTGCTGCGCATGCGCCCGGCCGACTTCGAGGCCCATTGCCAGGTGATCGAGGTACTGCTGCAGGTGATCGACACCCTGGAAGAGCGCCTGGCCTCACGCGCACACGGCGTCGTGCGCGGCCTCGCCAGCACCTGCCGCAATCTCGAGGACCTGGCCCGCCTGCGCGGCCTGGCCGTGCGCGCCGCCAACTACGGCCAGTGCCCGCCGGTGCTGCAGGAGCAGATGCGCGAACTGTGTCGACGCATTGCCGCCGGCAACGCCGACCAGCAGTTGCACGCCCTGCTGGCGCGCCTGCGCAGCGACCTGATCGAAGCGCGCCAGCCCAGCCTGGGCCCGGCCGACTGCTTCGCCCTACTCACTCCGCCGATCGAGCGCCTGCTGCAGGGCACCCGCCTGGGCCACAGTTGAAATCGCCGGCGCCTCGCCCCATCTAGCACCCCATAACCGAGGGTGCGCCATGAACGATCAGGACAACACGCCGGAAATCATCGAAGCCAAGACCACCAGCCTGGCCCTGCCCGGGCAGACGCTGCCGGACAAGCTATACGTCATCCCCATCCACAACCGCCCGTTCTTCCCCGCGCAGGTGCTGCCGGTCATCGTCAACGAGGAACACTGGGCCGAGACCCTGGAGCTGGTGGCCAACACCGAGCACAAGTGCCTGGCGCTGTTCTACGTCGACCAGCCGGTGACCGACCCGCGCCACTTCGACACCGCCAGCCTGCCCGAGCACGGCACCCTGGTGCGCGTGCACCACGCCAGCCGTGGCGACGGCAAGCTGCAGTTCGTCGCCCAGGGCCTGGGGCGGGTGCGCGTGCGCGGCTGGCTCAAGCGCCATCGCCCGCCCTACCTGGCCGAGGTGGACTATCCGCAGAGTCCGGCTGACCCGCGCGACGAGGTCAAGGCCTATGCCATGGCGCTGATCAACGCGATCAAGGAGCTGCTGCCGCTCAACCCGCTGTACAGCGAGGAGCTGAAGAACTACCTCAACCGCTTCGGCCCCAATGACCCGTCGCCACTCACCGACTTCGCCGCCGCGCTGACCACCGCCACCCCTGCCGAGCTGCAGGAGGTGCTGGACTGCGTGCCGATCCTGCGGCGCATGGAGAAAGTGCTGCCGCTGCTGCGCAAGGAAGTGGAGGTGGCACGCCTGCAGAACGAGCTGTCCGCCGAGGTCAACCGCAAGATCGGCGAGCACCAGCGCCAGTTCTTCCTCAAGGAACAGCTCAAGGTGATCCAGCAGGAGCTGGGCATTACCAAGGACGACCGCAGCGCCGACGCCGACGAGTTCCGCGCCCGCCTGGCCGGCAAGACCCTGCCAGCCCAGGCGCAGAAGCGCATCGACGAGGAGCTCGGCAAGCTGGCCATCCTCGAGACCGGCTCGCCGGAATACGCGGTGACGCGCAACTACCTGGACTGGGCCACCAGCGTGCCCTGGGGCGTGCTCGGCGCGGACAAGCTCGACCTCGCGCACGCGCGCCGGGTATTGGACAAGCACCACGCCGGCATGGACGACATCAAGGCGCGCATCACCGAATTCCTCGCCGTCGGCGCCTTCAAGGGCGAGATCGCCGGCAGCATCGTGCTGCTGGTCGGCCCGCCCGGCGTGGGCAAGACCAGCATCGGCAAGTCCATCGCCGAATCGCTGGGGCGGCCCTTCTACCGCTTCAGCGTCGGCGGCATGCGCGACGAGGCGGAGATCAAGGGCCACCGCCGCACCTACATCGGCGCCATGCCCGGCAAGCTGGTGCAGGCGCTCAAGGAAGTCGAGGTGATGAACCCGGTGATCATGCTCGACGAGATCGACAAGATGGGTGCCAGCTACCAGGGCGACCCGGCCTCGGCGCTGCTGGAAACCCTCGACCCGGAGCAGAACGTCGAATTCCTCGACCACTACCTGGACCTGCGCCTGGACCTGTCCAAGGTACTGTTCGTCTGCACCGCCAACACCCTGGACTCCATCCCCGGCCCGCTGCTCGACCGCATGGAGGTGATCCGCCTGTCCGGCTACATCGCCGAGGAGAAGCTGGCCATCGCCAAGCAGCACCTGTGGCCGCGCCAGCTGGCCAAGGCGGGCGTGAAGAAGGCCCAGCTCGCCATCAGCGATGCCGCGCTGCGCGCGGTGATCGAGGGCTACGCCCGCGAGGCCGGCGTGCGCCAGCTGGAGAAACAGCTGGGCAAGCTGGTGCGCAAGGCGGTGGTCAGACTGCTCGACGAGCCGGGCAGCAAGGTCCGGATCGGCCCCAGGGACCTGGAAGGCTACCTCGGCATGCCGCTGTTCCGCGGCGAGCAGGTCATCGAAGGCACCGGGGTGATCACCGGCCTGGCCTGGACCAGCCTGGGTGGCGCCACACTGCCGATCGAGGCCACGCGCATCCACACCCTCAACCGCGGCTTCAAGCTCACCGGCCAGCTCGGCGAAGTGATGAAGGAATCGGCGGAGATCGCCTACAGCTACGTGACCGCCAACCTGAAGAAGTATGGTGGCGATGCGAATTTCTTCGACCAGGCCTTCATCCACCTGCACGTGCCCGAGGGCGCCACGCCCAAGGACGGCCCCAGCGCCGGCATCAGCATGGCCAGTGCCCTGCTCTCCCTGGCGCGCAACCAGGCGCCGAAGAAGGGCGTGGCGATGACCGGCGAGCTGACCCTGACCGGCCAGGTGCTGGCCATCGGCGGCGTGCGCGAGAAGGTGATCGCCGCGCGCCGGCAGAAGCTCCACGAGCTGATCCTGCCGGAGGCCAACCGCGGCGACTTCCTCGAACTGCCGGACTACCTGCGCGAAGGGCTGACCGTGCACTTTGCCAGGCGCTACGCCGAGGTGGCCCGGGTGCTGTTCGACTGAGCGGCACTGCGCTCGCCCGCGCCCGTGCACAGCGGCTATGCTGTGGCGGTTTTCGCCCGACCGGAGTCCGCCATGAAACCTGCCCTGCGCCTGCTGCTGCCCTGCACCCTGGCCCTGCTCGCCGCCTGCGGCTCGCAGCCCAAGTCCGGCGTCGCCGTGGAAGAGAAGCAGCTGGGCAAGTGCCCGATGCAGCTGTACAGCGGCCAGTCGCTGACCATCAGCCTGCCGAGCAACCCCACCACCGGCTTCCGCTGGGTGGTGGTCGATGCCGCGCCAGGCGTGCTGCGCAGCCTGAGCCCGGAGGTCTACATCACCCCGGAGGACGCCGGCATCGTCGGCAGCGCCGGCAAGTCGACGTGGCGCTACCAGGCCTACCAGGCCGGCAACGGCCGCCTGCTGATGCACTACCAGCGCCCCTGGGAAGTCGAGGTGGCGCCGGCCAAGATCATCGACTGCCCGATCAGCGTGCGCTGAGGCGGATGCAATGGCGCGGGTACGCCTGCCCAGAAACCTGGGCGAGTGCGAAATCATCATCACCAAAGCAGGCAGCCCGGCGGTCTGGAATCGCAAGTCCGGCAAGAATCGATTCCTGCTGGCCTACCGCAATAACGAAGAGGCCGCGAAGGTGTTGCAGAAAATCAGAGCGAATGACGGACAGGCAGCCATCTGGCTCTAGCCGCTGACGCAATCAGCCACCCTGGCTGTCACGCCGCGCACTGCTGCAGAGCTACTCGACGGCCATACTGGGCGCAAACAACAAGAGAGTTCCGCCATGCGCCCATTGCTCCTGCTCGTCGCCCTCGCCGGCACCACCCTGTTCCTGCTCGGCCTGCACCTCGACCTCAAGTGGCTGACCCTGCTCAGCAAACCCGTGCCGGTGCTGTGCCTGCTGCTCTGGCTGCGCGCCGCACCGGCCGGCGCCTACCGACGCTGGATCGCCATCGGCCTGGGCCTGTCGCTGCTCGGCGACCTGCTGCTGGAATGGCCGGCCGACCTCTTCGTGTTCGGCCTGGGCGCCTTCCTGCTCGCGCACCTGGCCTACCTGGCGGCCTACCTAGGCGATACCCGCCGCCTGGCGCCCTTCGACCTGCTGATCGCGGCGACGGCGGCCGGCGGCATGTTTTTCGTGCTCAGCCGCGCCGGGCTCGGCACCCTGCTGGCGCCCGTGGCGCTGTACAGCCTGGCCATCGGCGCCATGCTCTGGCGCGCCCTGGCCAGGGTCGGCGTGGTAGCGCCGCGCTCGGCCTGGCTGGCGGCCGGCGGCGCGGCGCTGTTCGTACTGTCGGACAGCCTGATCGGCATCAACCGCTTCGTCGCACCCTTCGATGGCGCGCGCTACGCCATCATCCTCAGCTACTGGCTGGGCCAACTGGGCATCGCCGCCTCGGCGGTGGTACTGGCCTCGCGACAGATCCGCGGCACTGTCTGCTCAGCGGGCTAGAAACACCGCTCGTCCCTGCGGCGAGACGACGGCGGCCCGACAAATCGTCTATAGAGAGTAAGGGGGGCTCATCGACGGAGGTTGTCATGCCTGGCTCTCGTTGCATGTCGCTGTTGCTTCCCCTGCTGCTTCTGACCGGCTGCACCAGCCTGCTGCCCAGCCAACGGGCAGAGGTAGTTTCGCCCTTCGGTGACTACACCGATACCGAGATCCGCTACGCCCAGGCCGAGCCGGGCAGGACCACCCGCTCCGAACTCTTCTCCCTGGGCTTCGACCCGCTAGCCCAGGGCAACGGCAAGATGCTCTCGTTCATCGACCTGCGCCTGCTGTTCGTCCAGCCCAATGTGCCCATCGAATACCTGCCGGACGGCATGCTGCGCTGCCTGGAGGCCAAGGACCGCTGCATCGGCTACGCCTTCGAGTTCAACAAGACCGATACCCAGCGCGTGGGGAACTTCTGGGCCGACGTGCTCAACTTCCGCAAGACCCGCGAACTCAAGGGCTGGACCTTCCGCGCCGTGTTCGTGCTGGTCGACGACGTGCTGGTGCACAAGGTCAGCAACGGCGAGCCGAACATCCGCCGCTACGAGGTCAAGCGCAACCCGCTGGGCCCGCTGCAGGGCGGCGGCGAGTTCATCCTCGACCAGTTGCCCTGACGGCGGTTGGGTTGGCGCCCGCTCTTGGCTAGAATGCCGGCCTTTTCCGCCGTGAACCGACCGCCGTGAAACAGCAGCCCGACCGACTCTTCGCCCAGCCCCTGGACCAGGTGCCGGACTTCGTGTTCAACGAGGACGTGGCCAAGGTCTTCCCGGACATGATCAAGCGCTCGGTGCCGGGCTACCCGACCATAGTCGAGAACCTCGGCGTGCTCGCCGCGCAGTTCGCCCAACCGCGCAGCGCCCTGTACGACCTCGGCTGCTCGCTCGGCGCGGTGACCCAGGCCCTGCGTCGCCACGTGAAGGCCGATGACTGCAAGGTGATCGCGGTGGACAACTCGCATGCCATGGTCGAGCGCTGCCGCGAGTACCTGCACGCCCAGGACGCCATGTTCCAGGAGTTGCTGCCGGTCGAAGTGATCGAGGCCGACATCCTCGCCCTCGACTTCCAGCCAGCCTCGCTGGTGGCGCTGAACTTCACCCTGCAGTTCGTCGCCCCCGAGCAGCGTCTGGAGCTGCTGACGCGCATCCGCCAGGCGCTGCTGCCCGGCGGCGCGCTGATTCTCTCGGAGAAACTGCGCTTTGCCGACGAAGCCGAGCACGAGCTGCTCGGCGAGCTGCACCTGGCCTTCAAGCGCGCCAACGGCTACAGCGAGCTGGAGATCGCGCAGAAGCGCAGCGCCATCGAGAACGTGATGAAGCCGGACAGCCTGGAGCAGCACCGCGAGCGTCTGCTGGCCGCCGGTTTCTCCAGGGTCGTGCCCTGGTTCCAGTGCCTCAACTTCGCCTCGCTGATCGCCCTGCCATGATCTTTTCCCGCCTCGACCTCGACGCCCTGCAACAGCAGCTGGCTGGCACCCCGCTGCAAGACTGGGCCGCCGGCCTGCCCGGCCAGCTCGACGCCAAGCTGGCCGTCGGCCATGGCGATCTCGAACGCTGGTACGCCGCCGTGGAGGCGCTGCCGGCGCTGGTCGCCGAGCGCAGCGAGCTGCGCGAGACGCTGCGCCTGGACGGCACCTGCGACGAGGCCACCCGCGCCGCGCTGCAGACGGCCCTGCAGGGCCTGATTCCCTGGCGCAAGGGTCCCTTCGAGCTGTTCGGCGTGCATGTCGATACCGAGTGGCGCTCGGACTGGAAGTGGTCGCGGGTGGCGCCGCACCTGGACCTGGCCAGCAAGCGCATCCTCGATGTCGGCTGCGGCAACGGCTACTACATGTGGCGCATGCTCGGCGCCGGCGCCGACGCAGTGGTCGGCGTCGACCCCAACTGGCTGTTCCTCAACCAGTTCCTCGCCGTCAAGAACTACCTGCCCGACTCGCCGGCCTGGCACCTGCCGCTGGCGCTGGAGGAGTTGCCGGCCAGGCTGGAAGGCTTCGACACCGTGTTCTCCATGGGCGTGCTGTATCACCGCCGCTCGCCCATCGACCACCTGCTCGACCTCAAGGACAAGCTGCTGCGTGGCGGCGAACTGGTGCTGGAGACCCTGGTGGTCGAGGGCGATGCCCAGCAGGTGCTGGTGCCCGAGGACCGCTACGCGATGATGCGCAACGTCTGGTTCCTGCCCTCGGTGCCGGCGCTGGAGCTGTGGCTGCGCCGCGCCGGTTTCGTCGACGTGCGCTGCGTGGACGTGTCCACCACCAGCGTCGAGGAGCAGCGCGCCACCGACTGGATGCGCTTCCAGTCGCTGCCGGAATTCCTCGATCCGGCCGACCACAGCCGCACCGTCGAGGGCCTACCGGCGCCGACCCGCGCCGTGCTGCTGGCGCGCAAGCCCTGATAAAAAAGCCGGAAACGTCGGCGAGGCAGGCCAGCCTGGGCGGGAGCACCCGCAGAAACGCAGTTTACAAGCAGTAAATGAGCATCCGAGGGCGCTACCAACAACGGCTGGACCACGTAGACAGTTTTCAGTCGGCGTAGCCCAGGGCGTCCACCAGGCTGATCTTGCTGCGCACGAACACGCCGTTGCCGCGCCCGACTTCCTTGCCGTCATCACCATAGAGCACGGCCTCGGCGATGAACTGCGAGCGGTTGCGGTTGACCACCTTGCCCACCGCCTTGAGCTTGCCGGCGGACACCGGGCGGGTCAGGTAGGTGGTGAAAGCCGTGGTCAGCACGAACACCTCGGGTTCCAGGGAGTTGGCGGCGAAGAAGGCGGCATCGTCGAGCAGCTTGAAGTAGACCGAGCCGTGTACCGCGCCGGCGGCATGGAAGAACTTCTCATCGACCCGGATCTCGATCTCCGCCGCGCCCTCGCTGACACGCAGCAGCGGCTGGTAGAAGGCGTTGACCGGCGCGGCGCCATACATGTTCTGCAGGCGCTGATAGTGTTCCTCGGGGCTCATGGCGACTCCGCTGTTCATGGTTATGGCGCCACTCTATCGCACCGCCAGGGCAACGAAACCACTACGGCCGCAGAGCCCGCGAGCATGGCGAGAACGGCCGCTAGGCGGTCTGTCGCCCTCGCCGTTCGGTCTCAGACCAGCTCGATACGGTCGTCGAGGATGCGGATCAGGCCCTGCTTGAACAGCCCGCCGATGGCCTTCTTGAAGTTGCCCTTGCTCACGCCGAAGGCCTTGCTGATCGCTTCCGGAGAGCTCTTGTCGGACAGCGCCAGGCTGCCGCCGGCGTCGCGCAGGGCGGTGAGGATCTGCTCGGACAGCTCGTCGCGGGCCTGCTGGCCGACCGGCTGCAGGCTCAGGCTGATCTTGCCGTCGGCACGCAGCTCCTTGATGAAGCCCTTCTCCTGGGAACCGCCACGGAGGAACTTGAACACCTCGTTCTTGTGGATCAGGCCCCAGTGCTGGCCGTCGATGATGGCCTTGAAGCCCAGGTCGGTCTGCTCCACCACCAGCAGGTCGACTGCCTGGCCGACCTGGTAGTTGGCCGGGGTCTTGTCCAGGTAGCGATCCAGGCGTGCGGTGGCGGTGATGCGGCGGGTGCGCGGGTCGAGGTAGGCGTGCACCACGCAGTAGTCGCCGACCTGCAGTGGGCGCTTCTCCTCGGAGTGCGGCATCAGCAGGTCCTTGGGCAGGCCCCAGTCGAAGAACAGGCCGACCCGGTTGATGTCCACCACCTTGAGGCTGGCGAAGCCGCCGACCTGCACCTTGGGCTTCTCGGTGGTGGCGATCAGGCGGTCCTCGCTGTCCAGGTAGATGAACACGTTGAGCCAGTCGCCCACCTCGCAGGGCTCGCCCTTGGGGATGTAGCGCTTGGGCAGGAGGATCTCGCCGTCGGCGCCGCCATCGAGGAAGAGGCCGAAGTCGGCCAGCTTGACCACCTGCAGAGAGTTGTAGCGCCCGATCAGAGCCATGTTCGTCACCCAATTCGAAGAGGCCGGCATTCTAGCATCGCGGTGGCCGGCGATAGGCGCCACTGGCGCCTAGCACGGTCATGTTTCAGAATCATGGCAGGCCGCAACTTCGGCCCTGCCCCCTTGTCTCATGGACACGGCCTCTCGCCGTTCCATTCCAGGAGTTTCCGTGCGTTCTTCCAGCCGCTGGCTGCCCTTTCCCGCCGCGTCGCTTCTCGCCCTCGGCCTGCTGTTCCTCCTGCTTCCCATCGCCAGCCGTTACTGGCTGGGCTGGTCGAGCTGGCCGGGCTATGTCTCCGACCTCGGCATCGGCGGCCTGCTCCTGCTGCTCTGCTATCGCCGCCCGCTGCTAGCGGCACCGCTGGCCGTGGCCTGGGCGCTGATGCTGCTGGGCAATGCCGAGCTGATCAACGCGGTCGGGCGCATGCCCGAGCCCAACGACCTCAAGTACCTGAGTGATCCGCAGTTCGTCAGCCAGTCCACCCAGGGCGGCGGCATCCGCTATCCGCTGCTGGCAACGGCCCTGGCGCTCGCCGTGCTGCTCTGCCTGCTGCTGGGCCGCCGTAGCGGCCCGCGCATTTCCAGCTACGCCTATGCGCTACCCGCCGCCCTGTTGCTCGGCCATGCCACCCAGCAGTACCTGCAGCCGAGCGAGGACGACCAGTGGCAGCTGTTCAACCTGCCGCACAAGGTCATGGCCGAGGGTATCAGCCGTGCCCGCGTGGCCCTGGAGGACCACTGGTACGCCGATGAGTCGGGTCTGCCGCCGGACATCGACGGCCTGAGCAAGCTGGACCTGTCCGGCACGCCGCTGCTGCCGAACGGCGGCAAGGCGCGCAACCTACTGATCATCACCCTGGAAGGCATCCCCGGCGCCTACATCGCCAGGAATCGCCAGCTGCTCGGCAGCAGCTACCAGGAAGACCTGATGCCGCGCCTGAGCCAGTGGGCCGAACGCGGCATGACCACGCCGGACTACGTGCTGCACAGCCACCAGACCATCCGCGGCCTGTACGCCATGCTCTGCGGCGACTACAGCAAGCTGGACTCGGGCACGCCCAAGGGCGTGGAGCTGCTCAACAGCCAGACCCGCAACCTGCAGTGCCTGCCGCACCAGCTGCGCGCCATGGGCTTTCGCACCCATTTCCTGCAGGGCGCCGGGCTGCGTTTCATGGCCAAGGACCAGATCATGCCGCACATGGGCTTCGAGCAGACCCACGGCCGCGACTGGTTCAAGAACAAGCCCTACCTGGAATTCCCCTGGGGCATGGACGACAAGGCCTACTTCGAGGGCGCGCTGAAGTACGTCAAGCAGCTGCGGCAGAACCGCCAGCCGTGGATGCTCACCCTGCTCACGGTCGGCACCCACCAGCCCTATTCGGCGCCCAAGGCCTATCTGGAGCGTTACCCCACCGCCAAGCAGGCCGCCATTGGCTACCTGGACGACGCGGTAGCCGACTTCCTCGACGGTCTGCAGAAACAGGGCGTGCTCGAAGACACCCTGGTGGTGATCACCTCCGACGAGTCCCACGGCCTGGAGAATGTGCGCCTGGCCTCGGCCTGGGGCTTCAACCTGATGCTGGCGCCGGAGGCGGACAAGCTGCCCAAAGTCAAGCCCGGGGTGTACGGCCACGTCGACCTGACCGCCTCGCTGCTCGACTACTTCGCCCTGCCGGTACCGGACAACATCGCCGGGCGTTCGCTGCTACGCGACTACGCCACGCCGCGCGAGATCATCTCCTACACCAACGGCCTGCTGCGCCAGCACGACGGCAAGGTGTTCACCGAGTGCAACTTCCAGCAGGTCTGCCGGCGCTACGCGAACAGCGGCTTCATCGCCGACCGGGCCGAGTACCTGGGGCGCATCAGCGGCCGCCAGGCACGCCTGGTCAGCCAGCGCGCCGCCCTGCTCGACCAGTCGATCACTGGCGGACAGGTCGGCCAGCGCTACCAGTTCGCCAACCGCGAGCGCATCGAGCTCAAGCCCGAGTCGCGCGACGACTGGGCGGACAACCTGATCGGCGCCCAGTACCTGGAGATGCCCAAGGGCACCCGCACCCGCGTGACCCTGAAGATCGAGGCCGTTCGCCTGGACCGCCAGGGTGCCAGCCTGCGCCTGCTGACCAAGGAGTTCGACCGCAACAACGCCCTGCCCATCCCCGAGCTGCCACCGCTCAAGCGTGGCGAGAGCGTCCAGCTGAGCTTCGACTTCGACAACCCGGAAACGCGCAAGGCATTCTCCTTCCACCTGCTCGGCGAAGGCCGTGGCGCCATCCGCATCAGCGACTTCAGCGTGGTCACCGAGCCGCTGCCACCGGAGCTGGTGGCGGCACAGGAGCCGGAGTCAGCCATGGAGGCGGCGGCACACTGACGCCCTGCCCCGTCACTCCAACAGCCCCAGCCTGAGCAGCTTGCCGTCCGGCGCATCGGTCAGCAGATAGAGAAAACCGTCTGGCCCCAGGCGCACGTCGCGGATGCGCCAGCCCCTGCCCTGCAGCAAGCGCTCCTCGTGTACCACCTTGTCGCCGTCGAGCTGCAGGCGGATCAGCGCCTGGTCGGCCAGCGCACCGACGAACAGGCTGTGGCGCCAGGCCGGGAAGCGCTCGGCGTCGTAGAAGGCCATACCGGACAGCGCCGGCGACTTCTCCCACACATGGTGCGGCGGCTCGGTGCCGGCCACGCGCTCGCCACGGGCCTCGGGAATCGGCAGGAAGCTGTAGTTGACGCCATGGGTGGCCAGCGGCCAGCCGTAGTTGCGGCCCTTCTCGGGAATATTGATCTCGTCGCCGCCGCGCGGGCCGTGCTCGTGCAGCCAGATCCGCCCGCTCAGGGGGTTGAGCGCCAGGCCCTGGGGGTTGCGGTGGCCATAGGACCAGATCTCCGCACGCACGCCCGCGCGGCCGACGAAGGGATTGTCCGTCGGCACGCCGCCGTCCGGGTTCAGGCGCACCAGCTTGCCCTGCAGCTTGTCCAGGTCCTGGGCGGTGGCGCGCTGGTTGTTCTCGCCCAGGCTGACGAACAGGAAACCCTGGGGATCGAAAGCCAGGCGCGAGCCGAAGTGGATGCCCTCGGAGAGCTTGGGCTGCTGGCGGAAGATCACCTGGAAGCCCTCCAGTGCGCTCATGTCCTCCTTCAGCCGGCCGCGACCGACCGCGGTACCGGCCTTGTCGCCAGACTCGTCCGCCTCGGCGTAGCTCAGGTAGACCAGGCGATCCGCGGCGAAGCTCGGCGACAGCGCCACGTCCAGCAGGCCACCCTGGCCGCGGGCGAACACCGCTGGTACGCCGGCCAGCGGCGCACTAAGCCGCCCTTGAGCATCCAACCAGCGCAGCCGTCCCGGGCGCTCGGTGATCAGGCTGCCCTGCCCGCCCGGCAGGAAGGCCAACGCCCAGGGATGTTCCAGGCCGCCCACCACCTCGCTCAGCTGCAGCTCGCCCAGTTCGCTGCGCTCGGCCAGGGCCGGCGCCGCCAGCAGCGCGCTCGCCAGCAGACTTGCCAGTAACCGCTTCATCTTCATCCTCCCGTTCGACCGATACCTTGTAGCCCAATCCCGGCGCTCCTCCCAGGCCGGGTACAATGCCGTTCATTTCCTTTTGTGACCCACCGCCATGACCGAAGCCGAACGCCTGTCCAAACGCCTGATCCAGCTCACCTCCTGTTCGCGGCGCGAGGCCGAGCTGTATATCGAGGGAGGCTGGGTGACGGTGGACGGCCGGGTGGTGGAGGAACCCCAGCACCCGGTGACCAGCGAACAGGTGGTGCTACTGCCCGGCGCCAAGGCCGAAACCCAGCCGCCGGTCACCCTGCTGCTGCACAAGCCGGTCGGCCTGGGCTGCGGCCTGGGCGCCAACTCCGCCCAGCAGCTGCTCAGCCACGCCTATCACTGGGCCGAAGACCCCAGCGGCATCCGCCCGCTGCAGCGCCACCTGCGCCGCCTGGAGCTGCTCACCCCGCTGGAGACCGACGCCAGCGGTCTGCTGGTATTCAGCCAGAGCCATGCGGTGCAGCGCCTGTTCAAGGAAAAAGGCGCGGAGCTGGAACAGGAATACCTGGTGGACGTGGCCGGCAGCCTGGACGAAAAGGGCCTCAAGCGCCTGAGCTTCGGCTTCAGCTACAAGGGCACCACCCTGCCGCCGTGCAAGGTCAGCTGGCAGAGCGAGACGCGCCTGCGCTTCGCCATCAAGGCGGTGCAACCGGGACAGCTGCGCTACATGTGCGAGCACGTCGGCCTGCAGGTGCTGGGCATCCGCCGCCTGCGCTTCGGCCGCAGTGGCCTGGCCAAGCTACCGGTCGGCCAGTGGCGCTACCTGGGGCTCAACGAGAAGTTCTAAGGGCCTGGCCGAGCCTGACAGGCGAGCGCAGCGACCCGGCCCGGCTCAGTAATCGGCGTAGCGCCGCTCGATCTCGAGGTACTCGCCGCTGGCGCGGATGGCTTCGAGGCCTCGGTCGAAACGCTCGCGCTGGATCGGCAGGCGGAAGCCGACGCTGTAGGGCGTGGGCGGAAACAGCAGGTACAGGGTCAGCGGCTGGCGCGTATCGACCTGCTCCGCCACCTCGCGGTTGAAGTAGCGCAGGATGCGCGGATCGCCAATCACCACATCGACCCGCCCGCTGTAGAGCAGGCGGTTGCGGTTGATCTGCTGGGCCTCCTCGCGATAGCGCGGATTGGCGTCGGCCATGGCCTGGAACTCCGGCCCGAGCAGGTAGCGTGCGCGCTGGAAACTGCTGATGGAATAGCGTCCCAGCTCGGCTATGGTGGAGATGCGGTAGCCACGCGCGGCCAGGGCCACCGCCGCATTGTGGTAATGGATGTAGGTGGCCGAGTAGTGCGCCACGATGCCGCTATGCCGGTTGGTGGTGGCGATGCCATCCAACTCGCCGCGACGCAGCGCCAGGTGCAGGCGCTCCATGGGCGCGTAGTGCACCTCCAGGTCGTAACCGGCGGCGCGCACGGCGGCAGCCACGATGTCGTACTCCAGCCCGCGGTGTTCGCCCTCGAAGACATAAGGCGGCTTGTGCGTACCGAAGCCGATGCGCAGCGATTCCGCGCAGGCGACCGGCGCCAGTAGCAGGACCAGCCACAGCCAGGCGCGTGAAGACATGCAGTTCCCCCTGAATACTGTGCCAAGGATAGGCCGGCTGCCACCTCCAGCGCCATCACCCACCTGTATGCCGCAGGATTCATCCGCAGGCGCCCCCCAGCGGCTAGACTCAGCGCTTTGACAGCCCCTTGGCCCAAGGAGAAACGCCATGCTCAAAGCCGAATACCAACACCGCGGCAAGGTCCCGCAGGACGTCATCGAAGCGGTCAAGCTGGAGCTGCCGCCACTGGCCGCCGGCCAGGCACTGGTCAAGGTGCTGGCCGCGCCGATCAACCCGTCCGACGTGCTCACCCTGACTGGCGAGTACGGCATGCTGCCGCCGCTGCCGGCCATCGGCGGCAACGAGGGGGTCGGCCGCGTCGAGCAGCTGGGCGAAGGCGTCAAGCACCTCAAGGTCGGCCAGACCGTGCTGCTGCCGGTCGGCTGCGGCACCTGGGTGACTCACCTCAACGCCCCCGCCGACAAGCTGATTCCGCTGCCGAATGCCGACCCGCAGCAGCTGGCGATGATGACCATCAACCCGCCGACTGCCTCGCTGCTGCTCAGCCAGTTCGTCGACCTGCAGCCCGGTGACTGGGTGATCCAGAACGCCGCCAACTCCGGTGTCGGTGGCTACCTGATCCAACTGGCCAAGCTGCGTGGCTTCAAGACCATCAACGTGGTGCGCCGCGAGTCGGCGGTGGCCGGGGTCAAGGCCGAGGGCGGCGACGTGGTGCTGGTGGACGGCCCCGACCTACACAAGCGCGTGCGCGAGGCCACTGGCGGCGCCAAGCTGATGCTCGGCATCGACGCCATCGGCGGTCCGGCCACCGACCACATCGCAGCCTGCCTCAGCGAGGGCGGCACCCTGGTCAACTACGGCCTGATGAGTGGCCAGCCGTGCCAAGTATCGGCCGCCTCCTTCGTGTTCCGCGACGTGACCCTGCGCGGCTTCTGGCTGGCCAAGTGGTTCCAGAAGGCCACCCCGGCCGAGCAGATGAAGGTGTTCGGCGAGCTGACCCAGCTGATCGCCAGCGGCAAGCTCAAGGCGCGCATCGCCGCCACCTACAGCGTGGCGCAGATCAAGGAAGCGGTGGCCGCGGCCGCCAGCGGCGAGCGCGACGGCAAGATCCTGATCGTGCCCTGATCGGTTCGCGCCAAAAGAAAAAGGGGGTCTGCAGGCCCCCTTCTCGTTTCACCGCTGACCTATATGCTCCCCTCTCCCACCTGTGGGAGAGGGGCTGGGGGAGAGGGAAAACCAGCCACGCCCCTCTCCCCAACCCTCTCCCGTAAACGGGAGAGGGGGCAACATCCTCACTCTGCCGCCGGCTTCTTGCGCTTGAGCGGGGCCATGCCGTCCTGGCTGACCAGGGGCGCCGCCTTGGGCGCGTTGGGGCGGCGCTTCGGTGCCGTCTTGGTGACCGTTTTCTTGGCGCCGTCCTTCTTGTCGGTCTTTTTCTTCTTCACGCCGACCGCCTTGCCGGACGCCTTGACGTTCTTCGGCCCCTGGTAGCTGCCCTTGAGCTCCTTGATCACGCGGCGCTCGAAGCGCTGCTTGAGATAGCGCTCGATGCTCGACATCAGGTTCCAGTCGTTGTGGCAGATCAGCGAAATCGCCAGGCCGCTGGCGCCGGCGCGGCCGGTCCGACCGATGCGGTGCACGTACTCGTCGCCGGAACGCGGCATGTCGAAGTTGATCACCAGATCCAGGTCTTCGATGTCCAGGCCGCGCGCCGCCACGTCGGTGGCCACCAGCACCTTGCTGCCGCCCTGGCGGAAGCGGTCGATGGCCAGCTTGCGGTCCTTCTGGTCCTTCTCGCCGTGCAGCACGAAGGCCTTGTAGTCCAGGGCCACCAGATGACCGTAGAGACGGTCGACCTGGGCGCGGGTGTTGCAGAAGATCATCGCCTTGCGGTGCGGCTCGTTGGACAGCAGCCACTGCACCAGGCGCTCCTTGTGCGTCGCATCGTCGGCGGTGATGATCTGCTGGACGGTGGTCGCGCTGAGCTGGTCGACGCTGTTGAGCTTCAGGTGCAGCGGCTCGCGCAGGACCTTGGCGATCATCTCGCGCAGCACCTTGCCGCCGCCGGTGGCGGAGAACAGCAGGGTCTGCTGGCGGTTGGCGCATTCGTGGGTGATGCGCTCGATGTCCTCGGCGAAGCCCAGGTCAAGCATGCGGTCGGCCTCGTCCAGCACCAGCACCTCGACACCATTGAGCTTGAGGCTGCCGGCGTTGAGGTGCTCCATCAGCCGGCCGGGGGTGGCGATCAGCAGGTCGGGCTGCTTGCGCAGCAGCGCCGCCTGCTCCTTGAAGTCCTCGCCGCCGGTGACCAGGCCGCTCTTGATGAAGGTGTACTGGGAGAAGCGCTCCACATCCTTGAGGATCTGCTGGGCCAGCTCGCGGGTCGGCAGCAGGATCAGCGAGCGCACGTCGGTGCGCTGTTTCGCGTTGGCGTCGCCGAGCAGACGGTTGAGCAGCGGCAGCAGGAAGGCCGCGGTCTTGCCACTGCCGGTCTGCGCCGTCACCCGCAGGTCGCGCCCCTCCAGCGCCGGCGGAATGGCCGCCAGCTGCACCGGCGTCGGCTCGGTGAAGTTCAGCTCGGCGACGGCCTTGAGCAGGCGTTCATGCAGGGCGAATTGGGAGAACACAGGGGCTTACCTCGGGACAAAAATCGGAAACAGCTGCATAGGTTAACGGTTGTCGGGGCAAAAGGCCGCATCTGATCGAATTTTGTACAAATCCGTCCGAACGGATAGAATGCGCGCCGCCTGCCATCCCGGCCGGCATGGGTTCCCTAACCCCATCCCCAAAAAGGTAGCCTCCATGCTCGTTTCGCAGACCGCGCAGCAGCGTTCGGCCCTGGCCGTGCTGATCGCCTTCCATATCCTCATCATCATCGCCAGCAACTACCTGGTGCAGCTGCCGATCACCCTGTTCGGCTGGCACACCACCTGGGGCGCCTTCAGCTTCCCGTTCATCTTCCTGGCCAGCGACCTGACCGTGCGCCTGCTCGGCAAGGGCCCGGCGCGCCAGGTGATCGCCCGGGTGATGCTCCCTGCCCTGCTCGCCTCCTACGTGGTCTCGGTGCTGTTCCAGGAAGGCGCCTTCCGTGGCCTGGCGGCGCTGGGCGAGTACAACGAGTTCGTCCTGCGCATCTCGGTGGCGAGCTTCCTCGCCTATGTGCTCGGCCAGCTCCTCGACATCCAGGTGTTCGACCGCCTGCGCCAGCTGCGGCAGTGGTGGATAGCGCCGACCGCCTCGACCATCCTCGGCAACCTGCTGGACACCTTCGCCTTCTTCTCGGTGGCCTTCTGGCGCAGCGACAACCCCTTCATGGCCGAGCACTGGGTGGAAATCGCCACGGTCGACTACGGGGTCAAGCTGGCCGTCAGCCTGATGCTGTTCGTGCCGCTGTACGGCATGCTGTTGCGCGCCATACTGCGAGTGCTGGACCACCGCAGCCGTGCACTGGCCTGAGGGAACGATCGGGCACGGCCGCACTCGAAACCTGTACCCCTGACCGGAGAAGGCCCCATGCCCCGTACCCTGCCGCTCGCCCTGATCGCCGCCGCCCTTGCCCTCGGGCTGAACAGCGCCGGCGCCGCCCCCAAGCACGATAAACATGACAAGCACGGCGGCGGCGACGACGTCACCGTCGACCTGCGCGGCCCGAGCATCGACATCGGCCGGGTGCGCATCGTCCTCGGCGAGAATCGCAACCTGATCGGCCCCGCCGATTCCCTGCCGCCAGGCATCCGCAAGAACCTGGCGCGTGGCAAGCCGCTGCCGCCGGGCATCGCCAAGCGCTTCGACAACCGCCTGCTCGGTCAGCTGCCGCACTACGACGGCTACGAGTGGCGCCAGGTCGGCACCGACGTGGTCCTGGTGACCCTGGCCACCGGGCTGATCTACGAGATCATCGAGAACGTCCTGGACTAATGGCCGGCGCATGAAGCCACAATTGATCTACTACGTGGCCGCCAGCCTGGATGGCTACATCGCCCGCCCGGATGGCGCCGTGGACTGGCTGGAAGCCATCGAGGCCTGCGGCGACGACCATGGCTACGAGCAGTTCTACCGAGGCATCGACGGCCTGCTGATGGGCCGCGCCACCTACGACATGGTGCAGGGCTTCGGCAGCGGCTGGCCCTACCCCGGCAAGCCCTGCGTGGTGCTGGCGCGCAACCCGCTGGCACAGGCGCCGGCGGGCGTCGAAGGCCGCCACTGCACCCCGACCGAGGCCCTGGAGGAGCTGGCCGCGCGCGGCTGCCAACGGGTCTGGCTGGTCGGCGGCGGCAGCCTGGCCGGCAACTGCCTGGCCGCCGGCCTGCTCGACGAGCTGGTGGTCAGCGTCATCCCGCACCTGCTCGGCGCCGGCATCCAGCTGTTCGCCGGCGGCCTGGAACAGCGCCTGAGCCTGCAGGCACATCGGGTCTTCGCCAGCGGCGTCGCCCAGCTGCACTATCGGGTAGAAGCCAGCTAACCCAGTTGCCGCGCCTGCTTGCGCAGCAGGCGCGCGCTGTCCCAGCCGGTCAGCAGCACCGCCAGCCAGATCGGCAGGTAGGTCCACAGCTGCTGCGGGGCGAAGGCCTCGCCGAGGAACAGCACGGCGACGCCGAACAGCAGCACCGGCTCCACGTAGCTGAGAATGCCGAACAGCCCCAGCGGCAACAGGCGGCTGGCCGCCATCATGGCGCCGAAGGCCAGGGCGCTGAGCAGGCCCAGGCCGGGCAGCAGCCACCACAGCTGCGGCGCCTGCTCGAACAGCGCCGGCGGACCGTAGGCATGGATCAGCCACACGGCCAGTGGCGCCAGCACCAGCATCTCCAGGACGAAGCCGGACAGCGCGTCCAGTCGCATCCAGCGGCGCAGCATGAAGTACGGCGGATAGCCCAGCGCGGCCACCAGGGTGACCCAGGAGAACGCCTGGGTCAGCCACAGCTCGTGGGCCACGCCAAGCAGCGCGCAGCCCACGGCGATGCGCTGCAGCGGGCGCAGACGCTCGCCATAGAACAGCCGGCCGACCAGCACCATGGCCAGCGGCAGCAGGAAGTAGCCGAGCGACACATCGAGCATCCTGCCGGCCAGTGGCGCCCAGACGAACAGCAGCCACTGCACGCCCATCAGCGCCGCCGCCAGCGGCAGGGCGAGCAGCAGCAGCGGCTCGCGGCGCAGGCGCACGAAGGCGGCGCCGAGCACCTCCCATTGGCGGGCCATGGCTACCAGCAGCAGGACCGCCGGAATCGACCAGAGGATGCGCTGGGCGAACACCTGCAGGCCATCCAGCGGCGCCAGCTCGCGCACATAGCCGGGAATCAGGACGAACATCACCGACGCCGCCACCGACAGCGCCACACCACGACCCGACAACAGCACTGCCGCCTCCGCACACCCGGACTCAAGGTCGGCTATGGCAACACACGGCGTTCAATATTTCAAACACAGTTGCGAAAAATGCAAACGATACAGCGCGCATAAAAAAGCCCCGGTGTGCCGGGGCTGAAACGATCCGCCGAGGCGGACCGGGGGTAAGGCGCAGTCAGTTCGCCAGCAGGGCCAGCAACGACTCGAAATGGATGGCGAGATACAGCAGCGTGGCCTGGTTGGCGAACAGCAGCACCGGCAGCAGCCAGGCCAGCATCACCAGAGCGCCCTGGTGCAGGGCAATCAGCGCCAGGAACAGCGCCACGCCCAGGTACAGATCGATGATGATCTGCCGCCCCCAGTACAGGCGAGCCATGCCGCGGATGCTCTTGACGATGTTCTCGCGCCGGCTGCAGTGGATCGAGTAGCCGACAAAGGCCAGCCAGACCAGCCACACCAGGGCCTTGCCCGCCCCCACCAGACCGCTGAAGACCAGCAGCTGAGCATGCCAATGCAGGCCCAGCGCGAGGGCGACGAAAGCGGCGAACAGCATCCAGGACAACAGGTTCTTCGACATGGCTGACTCCCTTCGCTGGGGCGCCCTGCGCGGGCGCCCGCCTGGATCAATGCAGCTGCTTCAGGGCCTCGCGGCTGAACTGCAGGATGTCGGCTTCGCGACCATCGCGCACCTTCACCGCCCAGTCCGGGTCGACCAGCAGGGCGCGGCCCACGGCCACCAGGTCGAACTCCTGCTTGTTCAGGCGCTCCAGCAGGTTCTCGATGCTGGCCGGCTCGGCCACCTTGTCGGTGTTGACCATGAACTGCAGGAACTCGCCGTCCAGGCCGACGCTGCCGACAGTGATGGTCGGCTTGCCGGTGAGCTGGCGGGTCCAGCCGGCCAGGTTGAGGTCGCTGCCTTCGAACTCCGGCTCCCAGAAGCGGCGGGTCGAGCAGTGGAAGATGTCCACGCCGGCGTCGCTCAGCGGCTTGAGGAAGGCGCCCAGCTCCTCGGCGGTCTGCACCAGGCGTGCGGTGTAGTCCTGCTGCTTCCACTGGGAGAAGCGGAAGATGATCGGGAAGTCCGGGCCGACGGCGGCGCGCACGGCCTGGATCAGCTCGATGGCGAAGCGCGAACGGTTGGCCAGGTCGCCGCCGTACTCGTCGGTGCGCTTGTTGCTGCCTTCCCAGAAGAACTGGTCGATCAGGTAGCCGTGGGCACCGTGGATCTCCACGCCGTCCATGCCGATGGCCTTGGCGTCGCGGGCGGCCTGGGCGAAGGCGGCGATCACTTCAGCGATGTCCTGCTTGGTCATGCCGTGGACCACCAGGTTACCGTCCTTGACCTTCTCCGACGGGCCGTAGCCCGGCACGCTGGCGTCCGGCTCGGTGCCCAGCTTGCGCACGTTACCCACGTGCCACAGCTGCGGGACGATCTTGCCGCCTTCGGCGTGCACGGCGTCGACCACCTGCTTCCAGCCGGCCAGGGCGTCCTCGCCGTAGAAGCGCGGCACATGCGGATAGCCGTTGGCGGCCTTGTGGCCGACGGTGGTGCCCTCGGTGATGATCAGGCCGACATCGCCGGCGGCGCGGCGGCGGTAGTACTCCACCACCTGGGCGTTGGGCACGCCGCCCGGGGAGAAGGAGCGGGTCATCGGCGCCATGACCACGCGGGTCGGCAGTTCCAGGCTGCCCAGGCGGAAGGGTGCGAACAGGGCTTTGACGGGGGCGGTCATGGTGTCTCCTCTAGCCGGCCAGCTGACCGGTCGTCTCGTCGATGGGCAAAAAAACGCGTCAGGGCCGCAGCAGCAGCTCCAGACGCTGAATGAAGGCTTCCAGGGGTTGCAGGCTGCGGCCGACCTTGAGGCGGGCCAGCACGCCCTGCCAGGCGTTGGCGATGAAGGTCGCCAGGTTGTCGCAATCCTCGTCGGCCGCCAGTTCGCCAGCAGCGCGCGCCTGTTCCAGACAGTCACGCAGGATGTCCACCGAGGCCTGCTGGATACGTTCGACCTCGGCGCCGATGGCCGGCAGCACTTCGCTCATCTCGAAGCTCAGGCTGCCGATGAAGCAGTGGTACTCAGGCTGCTCCTGACGCGAGAAATGCGCCAGCAGCTCGCGGTAGTAGCCGAGGATGCGCGCACTGGGGCTCAGCGCGGGGTTGCCCAGGGCCTCGGCGTAACGCGCCAGGCGCGGCCCGTAGACGAACTCCAGGGCCTGCAGGGCGAAGTCTTCCTTGCTGGCGAAGTAGTGGTAGAAGCTGCCCTTGGGGATGCCGGCGGCCTGGACGATCTCCATCACGCCGGTGCCGTGGTAGCCACGCCGGGTCATCACCTGCGAGCCCTTGGCCAGGATCAGGTCGCGCTTGTCGAGTCGGACTGTACTGTTCATGGCGGCGAGCATATGACCGGTCGTCTCGCCCCGCCCAGCACTATTGATTTTGGTGATTGCGCTCCAGAAGCAGGCCGCGCCAGCGACCGCCGCCGCTCTTGACACGCAGGGTAGGCTGTCACTGAACCCGCGTTTTTTGAGGAGCGCCACATGCATCGCGACGAGGTCAGGGACATCTTCCAGCAACAGGCCGCCAGCTATGACAGGCAGTGGGCCAAGACGGCGCCACTGCGCGACTGCCTGCACCTGCTCGTCGACTCGCTGTTCGCCGAGCTGCCGAGCACTGCGCGCATCCTGTGCGTCGGCGTCGGCACCGGTACGGAGCTGGCCCATCTGGCCGCACAGAACCCGGGCTGGCGCTTCACCGCAGTGGAGCCTTCGGCGGCCATGCTCGAAGTGTGCCGGCAGCGGGCCGAACGGGACGGCTTCGCCGCCCGCTGCGACTTCCACGAGGGGTATCTGGAAACGCTGCCGGCAACCGCTGCGCACGACGCGGCTACCTGCTGTCTGGTCTCGCAGTTCATTCTCGAAGCGCAGGCGCGCGCGGCCTTCTTCGCCGAGATTGCCGAACGGCTCAAGCCCGGAGGGCTGCTCGCCAGCTCCGACCTGGCCGCCGACCTGGACTCGGCGGAATACGAAGTGCTGCTGACGGCCTGGATGCACATGATGGCGGCGGCCGAACTCTCGCCAGAGACCATGGCACGCATGCGCCAGGCCTATGCCAGGGATGTCGGGGTGCTGTCGCCTGAGCGCACCGCGGCGATCATCGCGGCCGGCGGTTTCGCCCTGCCGGTACCGTTCTTCCAGGCCGGGCTGATCCACGCCTGGCTGGCGCGGCGCGTCTGAGTCCCTAGAGCCAGGTGACGTGCTGCTCCAGCGGAAAGCGCAGGCGCGGGTTGTACACGCCCTTCTCGCCCTGCCGGCCGACCGCCAGCAGCATGATCGGGATGGCCTGGCGCGGGATGTCCAGCACCTTGCGCAGGCGTACCTCGTCGAAGCCCTCCATCGGGCAGGTCGCGTAGCCGTGGCTCTGGAAGGCCAGCATCAGGTTCTCCGCCGCCAGCGCCGTCGACTTCACCGCCCACAAGCGCATGTCGGCATGGCTGTTGGGCTTGCGCATCAGCGGCTTGCGCAGCGCCACCAACCTCACCAGCTGGCGCTTGAACAGGCCGAGCAGGCCCAGCGGACCCTGGTTGTACTGGAAGGGCGCAGTCTTGGCGTAGAAGTGGCGGATGCGCGCCGGCACCTCGGGCTCCGGCCAGTACTTGACCATGTTGGCACAGGCCTGCTTCCAGGTGTCCGGGCGCGCCAGCACGGCGATGATCAGCGGCGCCCTGGCCGCATTCTGGCTCATGCACACCGGGTGCAGGCGCGCAAGCAGCGCCGGGTCGCGCACCACCTGGAAGCTCCAGGGCTGCAGGTTGCAGGAATTGGGCGCCAGCACGGCCAGTTCCAGGCAGTCGCGGATCACCGCGTCGGGCACCGCCTCGGGCAGGAAACGACGCACCGAGCGGCGGCTCTCGATCAGCGCGCGCAGGGCCTGCGGCGAGGCCGTGGGACTGAGCTCGTCGGGGGAAAAACTGGTCATCGCGGGCATCCTCGGCAGAGGTCCCGATTAGGCTACCGGGACGCCGAGGGGGCAAGAGGCTGGTGGGTAATCGGCCGGAGGATTGGCGCAATCAGCCTAGGGCTTTCTCGATGGCCTGGATCAGTGCCGGGTCGTCCGGCGTGGTGCGCGGCGAGAAACGCGCCAGCACGCGGCCGTCGCGGCCGACCAGGAATTTCTCGAAGTTCCAGGTGATGTCGCCGGGGAACTCGGCGCCCTCGCCCGCCAGCAGGCGGTACAGCGGGTGACGGTCGTGGCCGTTGACCTCGAGCTTGCTGCCCAGGGGGAAGGTCACCCCGTAGTTGAGGCTGCAGAACTCGCGGATCTCCTCCTCGCTGCCCGGCTCCTGGGCGGCGAACTGGTTGCACGGCAGGCCGAGCACGGTGAAGCCGCGTTCGCGGTACTCCTGATAGAGCTTCTCCAGCCCGGCATATTGCGGGGTCAGGCCGCACTTGGAGGCCACGTTGACCACCAGCACTATCCGGCCCTTGTAAGGCGCCAGGGGCAGGTCCTGGCCGTCCAGTGCACGCAGATTGAGATCGTGAAAAGCACTCATGGCGGACTCCTCGGGGGACAAAAAAGGCGCCCGTGGGCGCCTTTTCGGTTTACTCAGCTTAGCAGCCGGAGTCGAGCCTGGAACGACCATAAGTCGTCTTGCTCGCTCCCATTGGCGATCAGTGGTGATGACCGCCTTCGCCGTGGATGTGGCCGTGGGCGATCTCTTCGGCATGGGCGTCACGCACGTTGACCACCTTGACCTGGAAGTTCAGGCGCTGGCCGGCCAGCGGGTGGTTACCGTCGACGATCACGTCATCGCCTTCGATGTCGCGGATGGTGACGATCTGCATGCCGCCATCCGGACCGGAGGCGTGGAACTGCATGCCCACTTCCAGCTCGTCGACGCCTTCGAACATGCTGCGGTTGAGGGTGGCGACCAGCTCGGCGCTGTACTCGCCGTAGGCCTCGCCCGGCTCGATGGCCACGCTCAGCTCGTCGCCGGCCTGCTTGCCCTCGAGGGCCTTTTCCAGGCCGACGATGATGTTGCCGGCACCGTGCAGATACACCAGCGGGGCGCCGCCGGCGGAGCTGTCGATCACCTCACCGGCATCGTTGGTCAGGGTATAGTCGATGGAGACAGCCTTGTTGGCGGCGATCAGCATGGAGGGAAAACCTTTTGCTAGAGAATGGAAAGGGATCAAGTTTACCCGCCATACCGGCCGAAAGCGACCGCGGGCCTGACGGACGGGCCATCCGCCTGCTGGGTTTCCACCGGGACGAGGACGGCCACTGGGTCGCCGAGCTGTCCTGCGGCCATACGCAGCACCTGCGTCATCAGCCGCCGTGGCAGAATCGGGCCTGGGTGCTCGACCCGCGCGAACGTCAGCGCCACCTCGGCCAGCCCTTCGTCTGTGGCTGGTGCGCCGCCAAGGCAGAGCAAGTGGATAGGGAGTAGTCATGCCGGCACGCAACATCCTGGTCATCAACTGTGGCAGCTCGTCGATCAAGTTCGCCCTGATCAACGAGGAACAGCCCGATTTCATTCTCAGCGGCCTGGCCGAACGCCTGGCCAGCCCGGAAGCGGTGCTGCACTGGCAGCACAATGGCGAAAAGGACAGCCTGCTGCTGCAGGGCGGCGACCATCGCGCCGCGCTGCAACACCTGCTGCCGCTGGTGCAGAACGCCACCGGCGGCCAGCTGCACGGCATCGGCCACCGCGTGGTGCACGGCGGCGAGCAGTTCACCGCGGCCTGCCGCATCGACACCGTCAGCCTGCTGGCGATCCGCGCCACCTCGCCGCTGGCGCCGCTGCACAACCCGGCCAACCTGCAGGGCATCGAGGCGGCGCTCAAGCTCTTCCCCGAGCTGCCGCAGGTGGCGGTATTCGACACCGCCTTCCACCAGAGCCTGCCCGAGCACGCCTATCGCTATGCGCTGCCGGAACACCTGTACCGCGAGCACGGCGTGCGCCGCTATGGCTTCCATGGCACCAGCCACCGCTACGTCAGCCAGCGCGCGGCGGAACTGGCCGGGCTGCCTTATACGCGCAGCAGCTGGCTGTCCGCCCACCTGGGCAACGGCTGCTCGACCTGCGCCATCGTCGATGGCCAGAGCCGCGACACCAGCATGGGCCTGACCCCGCTGGAGGGCCTGGTGATGGGCACCCGCAGCGGTGACGTCGACCCCAACCTGCACGGCCACCTGGCCCGCACCCTGGGCTGGAGCCTGGAGCAGATCGACGCCATGCTGAACAAGGACAGCGGCCTGCTCGGCCTGTCCGGCCTGTCCAACGACATGCGCAGCCTGGAGCAGGCCCGCGAGCAGGGCCACGCCGGCGCCACCCTGGCCATCGAGGTGTTCTGCTACCGCCTGGCCAAGTCGCTGGCCGCCATGAGTTGCGCCCTGCCGCAGCTGGACGGGCTGATCTTCACCGGCGGCATCGGCGAGAATTCACCGTTGATCCGCAGCAAGACGGTGGAGCACCTGAAACTGTTCAATCTGGCCCTCGATGCGCAGGCCAATGCCCGCTGCATCCGCGGCGTCGCCGGCGCCATCGGCGCCGCAGGCCACCCGCGGGTGCTGGTGGTGCCGACCAACGAGGAACGGCAGATCGCCCTCGACACCCTGGCCCTGCTCGATGCCTGAGGCCCTGGCGGGCATTGCCCCCCGCCCATAGGCGCGCGCCCATCACCCCCTGCAAGGGAGACCCCATGCATACCTTCTTCATCGCCCCCACCGGTTTCGGCGTCGGCCTCACCTCCATCAGCCTCGGCCTGGTCCGCGCCCTGCAGCGTGCCGGATTGAAGGTCGGCTTCTTCAAGCCGATCGCCCAGCCGCACCCCGGCGACGCCGGCCCGGAACGCTCCAGCGAGCTGATCGCGCGCACCCACGGCCTGCTGCCACCGCGCTCGCTGCCGCTGGCGAAGGTCGAGCGCATGCTCGGCGACGGCCAGCTGGACGAGCTGCTGGAGGAAATCGTCAGCCTGCACCAGCAGGCCGCCGCCGGCATGGACGTGCTGATCGTCGAGGGCATGGTGCCAACCCGCCATGCCAGCTACGCCGCGCGGGTCAACGTGCACCTGGCGCGCAGCCTGGACGCCGAGATCATCCTGGTCTCGGCCCCGGAAGGCGAGGAGCCGGAGAGCCTGACCGAGCTGTCCGACCGCATCGAGATCCAGGCCCAGCTGTTCGGCGGCCCGCAGGAGCCGAAGATGCTCGGCGTGATCCTCAACAAGGTGCGCCACCCGCAGGGCATCGAGGCCTTCACCGAGCAGCTCGGCCAGCTCTCGCCGCTGCTGCGCACCGAGAACTTCCGCCTGCTCGGCTGCATCCCCTGGCAGGACGAGCTGAATGCCCCGCGCACCCGTGACGTGGCCGAGCTGCTCGGCGCGCGGATTCTCAACGCCGGCGACTACGAGCAGCGCCGCGTGCAGAAGATCGTGCTGTGCGCCCGCGCCGTGCCCAACACCGTGCAGCTGCTCAAGCCCGGCGTGCTGGTGGTGACCCCCGGCGACCGCGACGACATCATCCTCGCCGCCAGCCTGGCGGCCATGAACGGCGTGCCGCTGGCCGGCCTGCTGCTATGCAGCGACTTCCCGCCGGACCCGCGCATCCTCGAACTGTGCCAGGGGGCCCTGCAGGGCGGCCTGCCGGTGCTGACGGTGAGCACCGGCTCCTACGACACGGCAACCAACCTCAACCGGATGAACAAGGAAATCCCGGTGGACGACCGCGAGCGCGCGGAGAAGGTCACCGAGTTCGTCGCCGGGCACATCGACCTGGACTGGCTCAAGCAGCGCTGCGGCACCCCGCGCGAGCTGCGCCTGTCGCCGCCGGCGTTCCGCTACCAGCTGGTGCGCCGCGCCCAGGAGGCGAACAAGCGCATCGTCCTGCCCGAGGGCAGCGAGCCGCGCACCGTGCAGGCGGCGGCCATCTGCCAGGCCCGCGGCATCGCCCGCTGCGTGCTGCTGGCCAAGCCCGACGAGGTGTTCAAGGTGGCCAAGGCGCAGGGCATCGAACTGCCGCCGGGCCTGGAGATCCTCGACCCGGACCTGGTGCGCGAGCGCTACGTCGAGCCGATGGTCGAGCTGCGCAAGGGCAAGGGCCTCAACGCGCCCATGGCCCTGGCCCAGCTGGAGGACAGCGTGGTGCTGGGCACCATGATGCTGGCCCTGGACGAGGTCGACGGCCTGGTCTCCGGCGCCATCCACACCACCGCCAACACCATCCGCCCGGCCCTGCAGCTGATCAAGACGGCGCCGGGCTACAACCTGGTGTCCTCGGTGTTCTTCATGCTCCTGCCGGACCAGGTGCTGGTGTACGGCGACTGCGCGGTGAACCCCGACCCGAGCGCCGCCGAGCTGGCCGAAATCGCCCTGCAGAGCGCCGCCTCGGCCGAGGCCTTCGGCGTGCCGGCGCGGGTGGCGATGATCAGCTACTCCACCGGCGACTCCGGCAGCGGCGCCGAGGTGGAGAAGGTGCGCGAGGCCACCCGCCTGGCCCGCGAGCAGAACCCGCAGCTGCTGATCGACGGCCCGCTACAGTACGACGCCGCCGCCATCGCCAGCGTCGGCCGGCAGAAGGCACCGGACAGCCCGGTGGCCGGCCGCGCCACGGTGTTCGTGTTCCCCGACCTGAACACCGGCAACACCACCTACAAGGCGGTGCAGCGCAGCGCCGACTGCGTCAGCGTCGGCCCCATGCTGCAGGGCCTGCGCAAGCCAGTGAACGACCTGTCGCGCGGCGCGCTGGTGGACGACATCGTGTTCACCATCGCCCTCACCGCGATCCAGGCCGCGGCCAGGGGCTGAAGCCGCGCTAGCCGCCGGCGCAGGCCCGGCGGTATTCGCCGGGGCTGACGCCATAGCTCTGCTTGAACTGGCGGCTCAGGTGGCTCTGGTCGGCGAAGCCCAGCTGCATGGCCACCGCGAGCGGCGCACAGCCGGCGCGCAGCAGCGCGCGCGCCTGTTCCAGGCGGCGCTGCTTGAGCCAGGCGTGCGGCGGCAGGCCGGTGGCGCGGCGGAATACCCGGGCGAAATGGAACGGCGACAGGTTGACCGCCGCCGCCAGCTGCTCCAGCGACGGTGGCGCGGCCAGGCTGGCGGCCAGCAGCTCCTTGGCCCGCGCTACCGCCTGCGGCTCGCGCCCGGCCTCGCGCGCCTCGGGAATCCGCGCGTGGCGCTGCAGCAGCGGCAGCATCACCTCGCGCCACAGGGTCTGGCGCTGCAGCGCCGGGACCTGCGGGTCCTCCAGCTGGCGGTGCAGCAGCAGCAGGGCGCCGACCAGGTCGGCGTCGCCATGCACGCTGCCATGGAACATCGGCGCGCTGGCATGCGGCAGCTCCAGCTCGGCGAGCAGGTCGCGGAACTGCTGCGGATGAGGATAGAACACCCGGTAGCGCCAGCCCTGCTCGCTGGCGCGGGAGCCGGTATGCACCTCGTCCGGGTTGAGCAGGGCGAAGCTGCCGGCCGCCGCCAGGTGCTCGGCACCGCGGTAGCGATAACGCTCGGCGCCCTCCTCCAGCACGGCGATGGCGTAGCTGTCGTGCACATGGGGATCGAAGCAGTGCTCGATGAAGCGTGCGGACAGCAGCTCCAGGCCGCCCAGCTCGGCCACCGAGCTGAAGCGTGACTGCTCGGCCTCAGGCACCGAAGCGCGCCTCCAGGTCAGCCTTGACCTGCGGCCACTCGCTGTCGGTGATGCTGTACATCACCGTGTGGTCGAGGCGGCCGTCGGCCAGGCGCCGATGGTTGCGCAGCAGGCCCTCGCGCACGGCGCCGAGCTTCTCGATGGCGCGCCGCGAGCGCAGGTTGCTGGCGGCGGTCTTCAGTTGCACGCGTACCAGCTGCCACTCCTCGAAGGCGTGGCGCAGCAGCAGGTACTTGATCATGCCGTTCAGGCCCGTGCCCTGCTGGCGGGCATCGAGCCAGGTGGAACCGATCTCGGCGGCCGGCAGCACCGGGTTGAAGTCGAAGAAGCGGGTGGTGCCGACCAGCTCGCCGGCCAGGCGGATGGCGAACACCACCGCGCGGCCCTCACGGTGCTCGGCCAGGGCGCTGCGGTACCAGTCCGGGCGGCTGCTGCCGCTCATGTACTGCTGGGACTCGCGGTTGGCCTCGGCCAGGGCCAGCAGCCCCGGCAGGTCCGCCTCGCTCAGCGGTTCCAGGCGCAGGGCGCCCTGCTGCAGGGTGACGGGTTGGGGCTGGAACATGACGCGACTCCGGTAAAGCGACCACGGCCGGCCACGCTAGCAGGGGCCCGGCGGCGACTCAAGGGCGCTGCGACCATGGTCGGCCTGACGGCTGGCGGAACCCGTGCGAGACTACAGGCTCGCAGATGCCGCATCTGGAGCCCGCATGTCGCTGTCCGGCGGATTGATCGCCTTCGTCGCCCTGGCCTACATGGCCATCCTGTTCGCCATCGCCTTCTACGGCGACCGCCGCCGCACTCCGCTGCCGCCGCGCCTGCGCGCCTGGGTCTACAGCCTGTCGCTGGCGGTGTACTGCACCAGCTGGACCTTCTTCGGCGCGGTCGGCCAGGCCGCCGGCGAGCTGTGGTCGTTCCTGCCGATCTACCTGGGGCCGATGATCGTCCTGCTCTTCGCCCCCTGGGTGGTGGAGAAGATGGTGGCGATCAGCAAGCAGGAGAACATCACCTCGATCGCCGACTTCATCGCCGCCCGCTACGGCAAGTCGCAGAGCCTGGCGGTGGTGGTGGCGCTGATCTGCCTGGTCGGCGTGCTGCCCTACATCGCCCTGCAGCTCAAGGGCATCGTCCTCGGCGTCAACCTGCTGGTGGGCACCGAGCCCAGCCCCAGCCGCGGCCAGGACACGGCGCTGATCGTGTCGCTGATCCTCGCCCTATTCACCGTGCTGTTCGGCACCCGCAGCCTGGACGTCACCGAGCACCACCGCGGCATGGTGCTGGCGATCGCCTTCGAGTCGCTGGTCAAGCTGCTGGCCTTCCTCGCCGTCGGCCTGTTCGTCACCTGGGGCCTGTTCGACGGCTTCGACGACCTGCTCGCGCGCGCCAGCCGGGCGCCGGAACTCGACGCGTTCTGGGCGCAGACCCTGAGCTGGCCAAGCATGCTGGTGCAGACCGGCCTGGCCATGCTGGCCATCGTCTGCCTGCCGCGGCAGTTCCACGTCGGCGTGGTGGAGAACAACGAGGCCAGCGACCTGCGCCTGGCGCGCTGGGTGTTCCCCGCCTACCTGCTGCTGGCCGCACTGTTCGTCGTGCCCATCGCCCTGGCCGGCCAGCTGCTGCTGCCGGGCGACGTGGCACCGGACTCCTTCGTCATCAGCCTGCCGCTGGCCGAGGCGCACCCGGCTCTGGCCCTGCTGGCCTTCATCGGCGGCGCCTCGGCGGCCACCGGCATGGTCATCGTCGAGGCGGTGGCGTTGTCGACCATGGTCTCCAACGACATGCTGCTGCCGGCCCTGCTGCGCCGGCAGAGCGCCGAGCGGCCGTTCGAGGCCTTCCGCCACTGGATGCTCAGCGCGCGGCGCCTGAGCATCCTGATCATCCTGCTGCTGGCCTACGTGTGCTACCGCCTGCTCGGCTCCAACGCCAGCCTGGCCACCATCGGCCAGCTGTCGTTCGCCGCCATCGGCCAGCTGGCGCCGGCCATGTTCGGCGCCCTGGTGTGGAAGCAGGCCAACCGCCGCGGCGTGTTCGCCGGCCTGGCCGCCGGCTGCGCGCTGTGGTTCTACACCCTGCTGCTGCCGCTGGTGGCCGGCGGCCTGCGCTGGTCGCTGGACAGCTTCCCGCTGCTGCCGGAGCTGCTCTACTACCCGATCGGCTTCGAGGTCGACCCGCTGACCCGTGGCGTGGTGCTGTCGCTGGCCGGCAACTGGCTGCTGTTCGCCGGGGTCTCCTGGTTCTCCCGCACGCGGGTCTCCGAACACTGGCAGGCCGGTCGCTTCATCGGCCTGGACACCGGCGCGCGGCCCGGCGCGCGCCACCTGCTGGCGGTGCAGGTGGCCGACCTGATGGCCCTGGCCGCGCGCTTCGTCGGCGAGGAACGGGCAAGGCAGAGCTTCCTGCGCTTCTCCTACCAGCAGGACAAGCCGTTCAACCTCAGCCAGAACGCCGACAGCGAGTGGATCGCCCACACCGAGCGCCTGCTCGCCGGCGTGCTCGGCGCCTCCAGCACGCGCGCGGTGGTGCGCGCCGCCATCGAGGGGCGGGAGATGCAGGTGGAGGACGTGGTGCGCATCGTCGACGAGGCGTCCGAGGTCCTGCAGTTCAACCGCGCCCTGCTGCAGGGCGCCATCGAGAACATCACCCAGGGCATCAGCGTGGTCGACCAGAACCTGCAGCTGGTGGCCTGGAACCGTCGCTATCTGGAACTGTTCGAGTACCCCGAGGGGCTGATCGGCGTCGGCCGGCCGATCGCCGACATCATCCGCTACAACGCCGAGCGCGGCCTGTGCGGCCCCGGCGAGGTGGAAAGCCACGTGACCCGCCGCCTGCACTGGATGCGCCAGGGCAACGCGCACACCTCCGAACGGCTGTTCCCCAACGGCCGGGTCATCGAGCTGATCGGGAACCCCATGCCCGGCGGCGGCTTCGTCATGAGCTTCACCGACATCACCGCCTTCCGCGAGGCCGAGCGCGCCCTCAAGGAAGCCAACGAGGGCCTGGAGCAGCGGGTGGCCGAACGCACCCGCGAGCTGTCGCAGCTGAACCAGGCGCTTTCCGAGGCCAAGGCCGGGGCCGAGGCCGCCAACCAGTCGAAGACCCGCTTCCTCGCCGCCGTCAGCCACGACCTGATGCAGCCGCTGAACGCCGCCCGGCTGTTCTCCGCCGCCCTCGCCCACCAGCAGGACGCCCTGCCGCGCGAAGCCCGCGAGCTGGTGCGCCACCTCGACAGCTCGCTGCGCTCGGCCGAGGACCTGATCACCGACCTGCTGGACATCTCGCGCCTGGAGAGCGGGCGCATCACCCCCGAGCGCAGCCAGTTCCCCCTGGCCCAGCTGTTCGAGGCCCTCGGTGCCGAGTTCAAGGTGCTGGCCCAGGAGCAGGGCGTGGACTTCCGTATGGTGCCCTGCCGCCTGCGCATCGACAGCGACCCGCGCCTGCTGCGGCGGGTGCTGCAGAACTTCCTGACCAACGCCTTCCGCTACGCCAAGGGCCATGTGCTGCTCGGCGCGCGCCGCGAGGGCGGGCAGCTGCGCCTGGAGGTGTGGGACCGCGGCCCGGGCATTCCCGAGGACAAGCGCAAGGTGATCTTCGAGGAGTTCAAGCGCCTGGACAGCCACCAGACCCGCGCCGAGAAGGGCCTGGGCCTGGGCCTGGCGATCGCCGATGGCCTCTGTCGCGTGCTCGGCCACCGCCTGGAGGTGCGCTCCTGGCCGGGCAAGGGCAGCGTGTTCAGCGTCAGCGTGCCGCTGGCCAGCAGCCAGAGCGCGGCAGGCGCGGCGCTGCCGGTGAGCGAATTGAACGGCCAGGCCCTCGGCGGCGCCCAGGTGCTGTGCATCGACAACGAGGACAGCATCCTCGCCGGCATGCACAGCCTGCTGTCGCGCTGGGGCTGCCAGGTGTGGACGGCGCGCAACCGCCTGGAGTGCGAACACCTGCTGGACGAGGCGGTGCAACCACAACTGGCGCTGGTCGACTACCACCTGGACGAGGGCGACACCGGCACCGAGCTGATGGCCTGGCTGCGCACCCGTCTCGGCCAGCCGCTGCCGGGCGTGGTGATCAGCGCCGATGGCCGCCCGGAGCTGGTGGCCGAGGTGCACGCCGCCGGCCTCGACTACCTGGCCAAGCCGGTCAAGCCGGCCGCCCTGCGCGCCCTGATCAGCCGCCACCTGCCGTTGGAGTGAGGCCGAGCCGGGCGCGTGCCTCTGCGCTTGCGCTAGAATCCGCCGCGCCCGCCACTCGCGGCGAAGCTGACCAGGCGGTCCGCCACAGCACTTGCCGTTCAGTGCACAAGCGTTAACCTTGGCACCGGACCGACTTGCCGCAGGGAGTGCCGCAGGTATCTCGATCGCATCGGGGCACACCGCAGCCCCCAGACCCGGAGCCTCTCGCGCCCATGCTGCATTTTCTACCCCACGCGCTGCGCGGTATCGTCAGCGCCCTGCTGTTGGCCCTCAACACCCTGTTCTGGTGCTGGCCACTGTTCTTCGTCGCCCTGCTCAAGCTGCTGCTGCCGATTGCCCTGGTGCAACGTGGCCTGCGTTTCGTCATGCACGGCATCGCCGAGGCCTGGATCGGCTTCAACAAGTTCTGGATGGACCTGGCCCGGCGCACCCGCTGGAACGTCGAGGGCATGCAGGGCCTGGACACGCGCCACTCCTACCTGGTGACCAGCAACCACCAGAGCTGGGTGGACATCCTGGTGCTGCAGTACCTGCTCAACCGGCGCATGCCGCTGCTCAAGTTCTTCCTCAAGCAGGAGCTGATCTGGGTGCCAGTGATCGGCCTGTGCTGGTGGGCGCTGGAGTTCCCCTTCATGAAGCGCTACAGCAAGGAATACCTGGCCAGGCATCCGGAGAAGCGCGGCCAGGACCTGGCCACCACGCGCAAGGCCTGTGAGCGCTACAAGAGCAATCCGGTATCGGTGTTCAACTTCCTCGAAGGCACCCGCCTGACCCCGCAGAAGCACGCCCAGCAGCAATCGCCCTTCCGCTACCTGCTCAAGCCCAAGGCCGGCGGCATCGCCTTCGTGCTGGACGCCATGGGCGAGCAGCTGGACGCCCTGGTCAACGTCACCATCCACTACCCGGGCGGCAACCCCGGCTTCTGGGACCTGCTGTGCGGGCGCCTGGGCGAGGTGGTGGTGCGCTTCGACAAGCTGGATATTCCGGCCGACTTCATCGGCCGCAACTACGACCAGGACGAGCAGTACCGCCTGCAGTTCCAGCAGTGGGTCAACCAGCTGTGGGAAGCCAAGGACGCGCAGCTGGCCGAACTGCACCGCCAGTTCCCGGGCTGATCGGGGCGCAGACCGGCGCACTGGTCACCCGGATACACGCCGGGCGACCAGCAACCCCACTCCCGGATTGCATCCGGGCTACGGGTCTGGTGTCTGCCAGTTCGCCCAGTCCAGGCGCGTCGGGAAGACCCCGGCCTGCTCGGCCTTGAGCCCGGGCGCCACCAGGAAACCCTGCATGGTGCTGCAGCGATGGGCGATCAACCAGTCGCGCTGCGCCACCGTCTCCACCCCCTCGGCGATCACTTCCAGTCCCAGGTGGTGGGCCAGGTCGATGATGGTGCTGACGATGGCCGCGTCCTTGGGCGACTCCAACATGCTGGCAATGAACAGGCGATCGATCTTCAGGGTGTCCAGCTCGAAGTGGCGCAGGTAGGCCAGCGACGAGTAGCCGGTGCCGAAGTCGTCGATGGCGATGCGCACTCCCAGCTCGCGCAGCTGGCGCAACTGCTCTCGGGTGGTGTCGAGGTCCTGCATCAGCGCGCTCTCGGTGACCTCCACCTCCAGCTGCGAGGGCTGCAGCTGTTGCCGCTCCAGCACCCGGCGCAGGTCCTCCACCAGCTGTGGCATGCCGAACTGCACCGGGCTGACGTTGAGACTGAGCAACAGCCGTTCGCCGAACTGCGTCTGCCAGGCGCGGCACTGGCGCACGCCCTGCTCGAAGATCCACTCGCCCAGGCGGTTGATCAGACGGGTCTCCTCCAGCAGCGGGATGAACACCCCGGGGGAGATGGTCCCGGCCACCCGGTGCTCCCAGCGCAGCAGTGCCTCGAACCCGCGCAGGCGGCCGCTGTCCAGGTCGATCTGCGGCTGGTAGACCAGCACGAAGTCGTCCTGCTCGATGGCCGTGCGCAGGCTCTCCTCCAGCATCAGCCGGGAACGGGCGCGACCATTCATCTCCGGGGAGAAGAAACGGTACTGCTGGCGTCCGGCGCGCTTGGCCTCGTACATGGCCATGTCCGCCGAACGCAGCAGGCCGTCCACCGTCTGCCCGCATTCCGGGTAGCAGGCGATGCCGACGCTGGCGCCCAGGGTGAACTCGACGCCATCGACCCTGTGCCGCACCGACACCAGCTCAATCAGCTTCTCCGCCACCCGCGCCGCGTCCTCCGGATGGTCGAGGGAATCCAGCAGTGCGGTGAATTCGTCGCCGCCCATGCGTGCCAGCACGTCGTAGGGACGCAGGCAGGTCTTCAGCTGCTCGGCCACCCTGCGCAGCACCTGGTCGCCGGCGGCATGGCCGAGTGAATCATTGATCCGCTTGAAGCCGTCCAGGTCCAGGTAGAGCACGGCCATGCGCTTGCCGCTGCGGTCGATGCGCGACAGCGCGTTCTCCAGCGCCTGGTTGAAGCCGCGGCGGTTGTGCAGGCCGGTCAGCGCATCGGTGACCGCCTGCGACTCCAGCTGGGCGTGCAGGTTGCGCACCACAGACATGTCCAGGGCGATCAGCACCATGGAGTTCTGATACTGCGGCAGCGGCGAGCAGGACAGCGCCACCGGCAGGTAGCCGCCGCTCAGGGTGGCCAGCACGGCATCGTGCATGCGGTAGGTCTGGCCGGCGCGCCAGTGGCGGTAGAACTCGGTGTCCTGCCAGTCCGCCGGTACTGCCGGGGCATGCAGGTAGGACAGCAGGCGGCTGCCCTGCAGGTCGGCCACCTCACCGTGGAGCATCTGCGCCATGGCCGGGTTGGCGAAGCGGATGATGCCGTCCTGGTCGATCACCAGGATGCCTTCGGAGGCGTTGTCCAGCACCGAGGCGTTGAAGGCGCGCTCGCTGTCCAGCTGCTGGGTCAGCAGCTGCAGTTCGTGGCGATGGCGCTCCTGCTCCAGCAGCACGCCGATCTTGTGCTTGAGCACCTTGGGGTCGAAGGGCTTGAGGATGAAATCCACCGCGCCGATGGCGTAGCCCTGCAGCACCGAGTCCTCGGTGTGGGCGATGGCGGAGAGGAAGATGATCGGCGTGTAGCGGGTGTGCGGGCTGCCGCGCATCAGGCGGGCCACCTCGAAACCGTCCATCTTCGGCATCTGCACGTCGAGCAGGACCAGGCCGACATCCTCGTCCATCATGCAGCGCAGCGCCGCCTCGCCGGAGTCGACGGTGCGCACGTTCCAGTCGCCATCACCGAGCAGCGCCTCCATCGCCACCAGGTTCTCCTCGCGGTCGTCCACCACCAGCAGCACCTGCTGGTCCATCTGTGCCTCAACCTGCAACCGAGCCATACCGACCTCCTTCGCCCGTGACCGCTCAACCCAGCGCCCGACGGGGCGCATCATTGGGTACGGCCAGCCAGCGATGCAGCATTTCCAGCAGTTCCTGGCGGCCCACCGGTTTGGCCAGGTAGTCGTCGGCACCCGCGGTGATGCACTTCTCGCGGTCCCCCTTCATCGCATGGGCGGTCAGGGCGATCACCGGAATGCGACAATCACGCTCACCCTTGAGGATGCGCGTGGCGGTGTAGCCGTCCATGTTGGGCATGGCCATGTCCATCAGGATCAGGTCCAGCGGCTCGCGGGCGAAGACCTCCAGTGCCTCGACACCATCCTTGGCCGGCAGCACGGCCAGGCCGATCTCGTCGAGCAGCGCGGTCATGGCGTAGATGTTGCGGATGTCGTCGTCCACCAGCAGCACCCGCTTGCCGGTCAGCCCCGAGCTGTCGACCTGCGGCTCGCGCACATCGGCGAAGAAGCCCTGCAGGGCGGCGCTGAGGGGGCGCAGGTCGTCGCCGCTCTTGCGCACCACCACCGCCGAGTAGCGGCGCAGGCGCTGCAGATCCTGACGAGTGACGTCCACGCCGGTATTGATCACCACCTGGCAGCCCTGCAGTGGCCGCTCACGATGCAGCGCCTCGAGCAGGTCGAAGCCGTCACGGTCGGGCAGGTCGAGATCGATGACCAGGGCACTGAAGTCACGTCCGATGTAGGTCTGGATGGCCTCCTCGGCGCTGCTCACGGCGCTCACGGCGAAGCCGATCTGCAGCAGGTGCTCGCGGTAATGCTCGCGCTCGATCTCCACGTCCTCCACCAGCAGCAGCGCGCGGCTCGGCGCGTCGGGCTCGACGGCGATGTGCTGGAAGACCTGCTCGAGGTCCTCGCGGGCGATCGGCTTGACCAGGTAGCGGGTGCCGTCGTCATGCCAGTCCTGCGGCTGCGGCACGCAGGACAGGATGTGCACCGGCACATCGCGGTACTGCAGCAGGCCGCGCAGGCGCCGGTAGATCTGCCAGCCGCTGATGTCCGGCAAGAGGATGTCGAGGATCACCGCGGCGAAGCGCTCGCTCTGCAGCAGGGCAATGGCCTGCTTGCCGTTGCGACAGTGCACGCTGGCGAAACCATGGGCCTGGGCCTCCTCGGCGATCACCGCAGCGAAGTTCAGGTCATCCTCGACTATCAGTATCGCCGGACCGCTGCCGCTGCGCTGCGGCAGGCTGCTGGCCGACTCGTCCTCGCGGCTGTTCTGCTGCAGGGCTACCACCGGCAGCCGCACGATGAAGCGCGAGCCCTGCCCTGGCGTACTCTCCAGGCTGATCTGCCCGCCCAGCACCTCGACCAGCTGGCGGGTGATGGCCAGGCCCAGGCCGGTGCCGCCGAAGCGCCGGCTGGTGGAGCCATCGATCTGCTGGAAGGCCTGGAAGATCCGCTCGTGCTGCGCCGGGTCGATGCCGATGCCACTGTCGCGGACGACGAACTGCAGGGTCTCGCGCTCTTCGTCGAGGGATACCGGCGAGCGGCCGATGGCCAGTTCCACCTCGCCGTGCTCGGTGAACTTCAGCGCGTTGGACAGCAGGTTGCGCAGGATCTGCTGCAACCGCCCGCGGTCGCTGTGGATCACCCGCGCCACACCGGGCTCGAGGTGGGTGAGCAGGCGCAGCCCCTTGATCTCGGCCATCGGCCGCAGGCTGGAATCCAGCTCCACCAGCAGGTCGTGGATGTTCACCGGTTCCAGCTTGAGCTGGACCCGGCCGGCCTCGATCTTGGCCAGGTCGAGCACGTCGTTGATCAGCTGCAGCAGGTCGTTGCCGGCCTTGTAGACGATGTCGGCGTGCTTGACCTGCTTCTCCGTGAGGTTACCGGCGACGTTGTGCTTGAGCTGCTCGCTGAGGATCAGGATGCTGTTCAGCGGCGTACGCAGCTCGTGCGACATGTTGGCGAGGAATTCGGACTTGTAGCGGTTGGCCAGGGCCAATTGCTCGGCCTGCTCGCGCAGGCGCTGCTCGGCGGCCTTGCGCTCGCTGATGTCGATGATCACCGCCTGCACCAGCAGGTCATCGCCACTGCGCAGTGGTGACAGGCCGACCTCCAGAGGAATCAGCCGGCCATCGCGGTGCTGGCCGAACAGCTCGCGGTTGCTGCCCATGCGCCGCGGCGTCGGGTCCTTGAGGAAGCCTTCGCGCAACTTCGGGTGCAGCGCACGCATGGATTCGGGCAGCAGCTTCTCCACCGGCTGGCCGAGCAGCTCGTCGCGGCTGTAACCGAACATCTGCTCGGTCTGCCGGTTGACCATGGCCACCCGCCCGGGGCCATCGACCAGCACGATGGCGTTGGGCGAGGCCTCCACCACCAGGCGGAAGCGCTCCTCGGCGGCACGCCGCTCACTGATGTCGATGATCACCGCCTGCACCAGGGTCTCCTGGCCGGAGCGGATCGGCGACAGCCCGACTTCCACGGGAATCAGCCGGCCGTCGCGGTGTTGGCCGAACAGCTCGCGGTTACCGCCCATGCGTCGATGCTCGGGAGCCTGGTGGTAGGCCTGGCGCAGGCCGACATGGCCGTGGCGCGAGCCCTCGGGAAGCAGCCGCTCCACCGGCTGGCCGAGCAGTTCGCTGCGCTCGTAGCCGAACATCTGCTCGGTCTGCCGATTGACCATGACCACCCGGCCCTGGCCGTCGACCAGCACGATCGCATTGGGCGAGGCCTCCACCACCAGACGGAAGCGCCCTTCGCTCTCGCGCAGGCGCTGGCTCTGGCCCTCACTGGCTACCAGCGCACGCTCGCGCAGGTAGAGGAAGCCGCCGACCAGCAGGGACAGCAGCAGCGAGGCCAGCAGGCCGGTAACCAGGCTGATCGGCAGGCTCTGGTTGCTCACCGTGGCCTCGTAGGCCGGCGTACTGCTGACCCGCAGTTGCCAGTCCCGCCCGTAGATGTTCAGGGTGCGCAGAGTCTCGAAGCTTGGCTGACGGGGCTGCGGGCTGCGCTCGTTGAGCAGGGGAGTGTCGGCATCGGCTCGGTCGGTCAACTCGATCTCGAACAGCTCACTGCTGCTGCCGAGGATGCCGTGCATCAGGTCAGCCATGCGAAATGACCCGGAAACCATGCCGAGCACCGCCTCACGCCGCTCCTCGACGCTGCTCAACGGGGCATTCAGGCGAAATACCGGCAGGTAAAGAAGCACGCCGGCCTGCACGTCCTTCTCGGTCTCCTGCTTGAGTCGTACCGGTCCGGTCAGCACCGCCTCGCCGCCATCGCGCGCGAGCTCGATGGCCTCGCGGCGCACCGGCTCGCTGTACATGTCGAAGCCGAGCACGCGGCGGTTGCGCCAATCCAGTGGATTGATGAAGTCGACGATCAGGTAGGTCTCGCGCTCGCCGGCCGGATAGACCTGGAAGTCCCCCCGGCCATCGGCGCGCGCCCGGGTCACGAAGGCCGGCAGCTCGCCGGCGCGCAAGTAGCGCCCCCAGGCCAGGGCCTGGATGCCCGGGTAGTGCTCCTGCAACTGCAGCTGGTCGGTGGCGCGCTGCCATTCGCCATGGGAAACGTCGTCACTGCCGGCCAGCAGCCCGGACATGCCGCGCAGGACCATCTCGTAGGCACGCATGCGCTCCTGCACGCTGGATTCGACGCCATCCACCGCCAGGGCGAAACGACGCTCCTGCGCCTCGCGGCTACCGGCATCGAGTACCGACCACTGCCAGAACACCAGGAGGCTGAGACCGGCCAGCAACAAGAGGCTGACCAGCAGGGGAATCCAGGGCTTGCGGGGCGAGAAGTGGGGAGCACTGTCGTCCATGAGGTCTCCTGATCCGGTCCGGGCCAGCCCCGCTCACCTGAGGCATGCCCACGCTCGTGCGGTTTCGCACGCAATCTGCTGAGAGTGTAGTCAGGATTTTTTCCACTCAGACTGTGGCGACCAACGGCGCTCGAGCGAGCGCTGAAATGCACGAAGCCCCTTGCGGGGCCTCGTGGGGGGCGACTTTAGTACTGGGCGCCAGGCAGGGGGCGCAGGGTGACTTCCACCCGACGATTCTGCGCCCGGCCATCGGCCGTGGCGTTGCTGGCGACCGGCTGATCGGGGCCGGCGCCGCGGGTGCTCAGGCGCGAGGCATCGACCCCCTGGGCCAGCAGGTAGTTGGCCACGCTCTGCGCACGACGCTGCGACAGGTTCATGTTGTAGGCATGGCTGCCGGTGCTGTCGGTGTGGCCGACGATCTCGATGCTGTTCTGGTTGTACTGGCGGAAGGACGACGCCAGGTTGTTCAGCGGGGAGTAGAAGCTGCTGGCGATGTCCGCCGAATCGGTGGCGAAGGTGATGTTGCCGGGCATGATCAGCTGGATGGTATCGCCCTGGCGCTGCACTTCCACGCCGGTGCCCTGCATGCTGCGGCGCAGCTCTTCTTCCTGCTTGTCGACGTAGTAGCCGTAGCCGGCGCCGGCCGCGCCGGCCACCGCAGCGCCGATCAGCGCGCCCTTGCCACGGTTGTCGTGATTGATCGCGGCACCGGCCACGGCACCGGCCAGGGCGCCCAGGCCACCGTACTTGGCGGTCTTGCTCATGCCGCCGGAGCTCTGCTGGCTCTGGCTGTCATAGGGATTCTGCGAGGCACAACCTGTCACCAGGGCGACCAGCAGGGCGGCAAGGGTCAGGCGTGTAGGGTTCAGCATGTTGTCGTGCTCCTGGAACGAAGTGACCGGTAAGACGGACCGGCAAAGCTTAGATAGGGCTGGGGCCGAAAGATTCCCGCAGGCTCAGGCACGAATGAAGGGATTCTCGCGCATCTCGTCACCCAGGCGGGTATCCGGCCCATGACCGGTAACCACGGTGGCATCCTCGTCGAGGGTGTACAGGCGCCTGATCGAACGCTCGATAGTGGCGTAGTCGCCGCCCCACAGGTCGGTGCGACCGATACCGCGGCGGAACAGGGTATCGCCGGCGATCAGCAGCTTGGCTGCGGGGAACCAGAAGCTGGTGGAGCCCGGCGTGTGCCCCGGCGTATGCAGCGCCACACCGCAGCCGCAGGCCAGTGCCTCGTCGTCGGCCAGCCACTGGTCCGGCGCCGGCACCGGCGTGTAAGGCACGCCGAACATGCGGCACTGCATTTCCAGGTTGTCCCAGAGGAACTGGTCGTCCTTGTGCAGGTGCAGGGTCGCGCCGGTCTTCTCCTTCATCTGCCCGGAGGCAAGGAAGTGATCGAGGTGGGCATGGGTGTGGATGATGCTGACCACCTGCAGCCCATGGGCCTCCAGGCGCGCCATGATCAACTCGGGATTGCCGCCCGGGTCCACGACTATGGCCTTCTTGCTCAGCGGGTCGCCGATGATGGTGCAGTTGCACTGCAGCGGGCCAACCGGGAAGGTCTCGCGGATCAGGCTGGGTTGCGGGCTGTCGGTCATCTGGCATTCTCCTCGGTCAGGGGCCGCGCACGATAATCCTTGGGCGCCCTGCCCGTCCATTTGCGGAAGGCGCGACGGAAGTTGGAAGGGTCGCTGAAGCCCAGCAGCTGGGCGATCTCGAACAGCGGCAGGTGGGTGGTCTGCAGGTACTGCAGGGCCAGGCGCTTGCGCACCTCGTCGAGTACTTGCTGGTAGCTGGTGCCATGGGCGGCCAGGTGGCGGCGCAGGCTGCGCCCGCTGGTGTGCAGGGCACGGGCGGCGCTGTCCAGGCTGGGGAAGTCCCCGGGGCGCGCCAGCAGCAGGCGGCGCAGACGGCTGAGCAGGCCCTCCTGCACGTCCAGACTGGCCAATAGCGCTTCGCACTGCTGCTCGCACATCTGCATGGTGGCCGGATTGGCCAACGCCATGGGGCGCGCCAGGTAGTACCGCGGCAGGCGGAACCAGTGCCAGGGCTGCTCGAAAACGGCAGCGCGGCCAAAGACCTGGCGATAGAGCTGGGCATGCCCGGGGGCGGGATAGGCGAAGCCGACCTCGACTCCCTGCGGCCGCTCGCCGAGCAGAAACTGGGCGATGCTGTAGAGGCTGCCGAACAGGCCCTCGGCGGCGAAGCGGCTGAGCGTGCCCAAGGGGATCGACTCGCTGGCGCGCAGCTCCAGCCAGTCTCTGCTGTCCACTAGCTCCAGCTCGAAGGTCAGCCCCAGCACCCGGTAATAGCGCAGGGCGAACTGGATGGCACGCCCCAAATCCGCACTGGACAGCAGCGCGTAGCCGAGGATGCCGTGGGCCGAAGCGTTCAGACGCCGACCGAGGAGCAACCCAAGGGCGGGCTCATCGCAGAGCAACAGCGCGGCACTGGCCAGCAGGTGGAAGTCGGCCAGGCTAATGCGCCCGGTGGGGTTGTTCAGCACTTGCTGACGCACTCCCGCCTGCGTCAGCAGCCGCTCGCGCGGCACGCCGAGTTCCTCGCACAAGGCCAGCAGGGCCTCGGCATAAGCCTGCGGCACCAGTTCGGCATTCAGGTTCAGCGGCTTGTTCATGACGGATGTACTGGCCAGATATGACCTGAATATTGGCTGAAGATAACCTTGCCCGGAAAAAGTCGGCAAGCCCATAGTCCACTCAGCCCATAACGATAAGAATGGAGGCCACGGCATGGCCAGCCCCCCCGATCTGCAGATCCGCCCCCGTCAGCCGGAATTTGCCCTGCCCTCGCCCTGGGCCCGGCACTGGCATGGCGGTGACGCCTTCAAGAGTCACTTCTTCGATGCCATGTCGCTGCTGTTTCCGGATGGCGAGCGTTTCTTCATCGACTCGGTACGCGCCTATCGCGATCAGGTCAGCGACCCGCAGCAGCTAGCGCAGATCCGCGGCTTCATCGGCCAGGAAGCCCATCACAGCCGCGAGCACGAACACTACAACGAGGCCCTGCGCGGTTGCGGCTACGACCTGGACTATCTGGAGCGCCGCCTGAAAAAGCGCCTGGCCTTCGTGCGCAAGCATCTGCCAGCCAAGGTGCACCTGGCCGCCACGGTAGCGGTGGAGCACCTGACCGCGATCATGGCCGACGCCATTCTGCAGAACCCGGACTGGCTGGATGGGGCTGATGCGCAGATGGCGCGCCTGTGGCGCTGGCATGCACTGGAGGAAAGCGAGCACAAGGCGGTTGCCTTCGACCTTTACCAGCAGGTCTGCGGCAAAGTATGGCTGCGTCGCCGCGCCATGCTGCAGAGTACCTTCTTCTTCACCCTGGACACCTTCAAGGGCCTGGTACACATGCTGCGGCGCGATGGCCAGCTATGGCACTGGCGACTGTGGCGCGACGGCCTGGCCTGGCTGTGGGGGCACCGTGGCATTTTGCGGCCTCTGGTACGCGCCTACTGCGACTTCTACCGGGCCGACTTCCACCCCTGGCAGCACGACAATCTGCAGCTGATCCTGGAGCGGCGCCGCGAATTCGATGCTGAGGGCGTGCTCAACTGAGCAGCCCCAGAGCCTTGGCCCGGGCCACCGCCTGCGTGCGCCGCTCGACGCCGAGCTTGCTGTTGATGTGGCGGGCATGCGTCTTGACGGTGTGCAGGGAGATGAACAGGCGCTCGCTGATTTCCTGGTTGGAGCAGCCCAGGGCGATCAGGCGCAATACCGCCAGCTCACGAGTGCTGAGCGCTTCCGCGGCCCCCGTGGCCAACGGCTGCACCTCGGCCTCTGCTGGCAGGCACTGGCGCAATGCTTCGGTCAGCGGCGTAAGCGGTGCCATCTGCAACTGCGTACGCAACCACGCCGGCTGGTGCATCAGCAACTCGTGAAAGGGCAGCAGAGTTCCGCCGCTGGCCGCTTCGAGGCTGGCCTGCAGCTGCAGTTGAGCCTCGCGCTCGCGACCACCGGCATACAGCAGCAGGCTCAGCTGGACCTGGGCGAACACCCCCAGCAGCTGCCCACCCTGTGCCTGGGCCCGCAGCACCAGGGCGCGCAGCCGACGCTCGGCGGCCTCACCCTGCCCCTGCCGGCGCTCCAGCGCGGCACGCTGCAACTCAATGTGCAACGGCAGCTGCGGATGGAACTCCGGCGCCGCAGCGGCCTGCTCACCGCTGTAGGTCTCGGCCAGGCGCAGCAACCAGGCATTGGCCAGGTCGATCTGGCCCTGGCTGAGCCAGAGCTCACACTTGGTCACCGTGATCATCGCCAGGTAATAGACCGGCGGCACATCCCAGATATGCATCAACCGTTCGGCCTCGGCCAACTCGGCAAAGGCCTCGTTGAACCGCCCCTGGCGCCCCTCCTGGCTGGCCAGGATGCAGTAGCCCACCAGCAGGCTGATGTCACGGCAGCTGCGCGCCTCGGCAATCCCCGCCCTTAGTTTCTGCCGCGCTTCGTCGGGGCGCAGACGCAGGGCCAGCAGGAAACCTTCGTACAGGGTCAGGCGGGCACGCACCGCGTAGACCTTCTGCGCCGACAAGCCGCGCAGGCGCTCCTGGCCGGAGCGAACCTCTTCGAGTGCCCGCACGATCTCGCCACGCGCCAGCAACACACGACCACGATCATAGAGGCAGAGCGCTTCGAACAGAGGGTTGCTCTGCCGCTGAGCCAGTTCCAGCGCCTCACGATTGAGGCCGCGAGCACGCCACAGGTCACCACGCACCACGGCCAGGTTGGCCAGGGTCGAAAGGCACAGCAGGCGCGAGCCATAGTGCTCCGTGGGCATCGCAGCCAGCGCTTCGCCACAGTAGGCCTCGGCCTGCTGACTGTCGCCGCGCCCACGAGCGATCACACCGCTGATGGCCAGCCACTGGGCCAGCAGCGACTGCTGTTCGGCCTGGCTCGGCGCCGGCAGGAAACGCACCAGCTGATTGGCCAGATCCTCGGCCGCATCCAGTTGGCAGGCCAGGGCCAGCGCCCAGCTGTACAGCAGGATCAGGCGCGGTGTACTGGTCAGCAAGCTGTCGGGCAGGTCCATCTTCCAGCGCAACAGCATGGCGACATTCTGCTCGGCCAGCAGATGCTCCTCGGAAAAGTTCTGTACCAGACTGGCCGCCACGTCAGGCTGACCGGCACGCAGGGCCTGCTCCACCGCCTCGTCCAGCAACCCCTGGCTGCTGAACCAGCGACAGGCACGCAGGTGCATACTGGCTGGCGGCAAGGACAGCTGATGGCTGGGGCTGGCCCGCAGCAGGTCGGAAAACAGGTGGTGATAGCGGAACCAGCGCCCCTGCTCGTCCAGCGGCACCAGAAATACCTGATGAGCCTGCAGATACTGGAGGATGGCCGCGCTGTCGCCACTGTCGCGCACCGCATCGCACAACTCGGCGCAGAAACGCTCCAGACAAGCCGTGTCGTAGAGAAAAGCCTGCAGTTCGGGCGGCTGGCGCTCGATCACTTCTTCCAGCAGGTAGTCACGCACCATGCCCTGAGCGCCGTGCAGGTCACTCCCACCCTCGCCGGCAGTGAGTAGCCAGAGGCGCAGCCCGGCGACCCAACCCTCGCTGCGCTGCAGCAGGTTATCGACCTGCTCGGCTGGCAGATCGGCGCCCTGCGCCAGCAACAGGGCGCGGGTTTCTTCCGGGGTCAGGCGCAGGTCCTGTTCCTGCAGTTCCAGCAGCTGGCGCGACAGGCGCAGGCGTGCCAGGTGCCAGTCCGGACGCTGGCGGCTGGTCACCAGCACCAGCATGCCGGCCGGCAGGTGATTGAGGAAGAACTGCAGGCAACGATCCAGCACCGCGCCCTGGGCCAGGTGGTAGTCATCCAGCACCAGCAGCAGAGGTTGTTGCGGGTCCAGGCACTCGCCCAGTTCGTCGAGCAGGCCGTCCAGCCACTCCTCGAAGGCAAACGGCTGGTGGCGCTGGCGCATCTTGAGCATGCCCAGAGCCTCATCGCCTATCCGCGGGAAAAACTGACGCAGGCCCTCCAGCAGGCGTTCGAGAAAACGCCCTGGGTCGCCGTCACGTCGGCTCAGCCCTAGCCAGAGACTTTGCCAATGTGCAGGGAGACGCTCGCAGAACTCCACGGCCAGGGAACTCTTGCCGAATCCAGCGGGGGCACTGATCAGCAGCAGGCGACCCTCGCGCCCTTCCTCCAACCGCTCGCACAGTCGCGGGCGGCGAACATGGCCGGCAGGCAGAGGCGGACGAAAGAAGCGCCCCTCGCCCGAAGAGCTCGGGAGGCTGGCAAAGGCGGGAGAGCGGGACAGATCGGTCACGAGAGCATCGGGGTCATCGGCGACAGCACAATCTTCGCAGCCTATCCCCTTGGTACTCGCATTTGAAGCCCAAAGCACATCACACAAAAGAAAAAGCCGGCGCTAGGCCGGCTTCTTCAGGTGACGCGAGGATTAACGCACGCCGGCCTGACGCAGGGCAGCCGGGGTGTAATCGCTGGAAGCGGCCTTGTAGTTGAAGTCGTAGGACTGCTTCTCCTCGTTCTTCATACCCAGGGCCAGATAGCGACCAGAGATGATGTCGTGCAGGGTTTCCACGGTGTACCACGGCACTTGCTTGTCGTAGTAGTACTGGGCATGGGCCTCGGCGACACGCCACAGGGCGCCACGACCGTCGTAATGGTCGATCACAGCGGCCTGCCAGGTATCCTCGTCGATGAACACATCACGCTTGGCGTAGATGTGGCGCTCGCCGGCCTTCAGGGTACCGGTCACGTGCCAGACGCGGTGCAACTCGTAGCGAGTGTGTTCCGGGTTCAGGTGGCCAGCCTTGATGATGTCGGCGTACTTCAGCTTCGGCGAGTCCAGCTTGTAGGAGTTGTACGGGATGTAGATCTCCTTCTTGCCATTCAGCTTCCAGTCGTAGCGATCCGGAGCGCCGTTGTACATGTCGAAGTTGTCGGAGGTACGCAGGCCGTCGGCCGCGGTACCCGGGCCGTCGTAGGACACCTGCGGGGCACGGCGCACACGACGCTGACCAGCGTTGTACAGCCAGGCCAGACGCGGCTCCTTCACCTGGTTCAGGGTCTCGTGGACCAGCAGAACGTTACCGGCCAGACGTGCCGGCGCGGTCACGCGCTGCTTGAAGTAGAACAGGATGTTGCTCGGCTTGCTCGGATCGTAGTCGGTCAGGCTGGTCGGGAAGGTGAACTCGTCCTGGAAGTAGACCAGGCTGTAGGAGCCGTTGGCCTGCGGAGTAGCCTGGGTAACCAGGCGACGCACGCTACCGCCACGATAACGGGTGATCTGGTTCCAGATCGCTTCCAGACCGTTCTGCGGGATCGGGAAGGGGTAAGCGGTCTTGAAGTTCTCCAGACCGTTACCGCCCTCGACCAGCTTGGTATTGGTCGCGTTGATCTTCACATCGTCCAGCACGCTCTGCGGAGCAGTGGCGGAGCGATGAGTCGGGTAAACCGGGATCTTGAAGCTGTCCGGGTAGCGCTTGAACATGGCGACCTGACCGGGAGTCAGCTTGTCCTTGTACTGGTCGACATTCTGCGCGGTGATGGTGAACAGCGGCTGCTCACTGGCGAACGGATCGCTGAGGAAGCCGCGGTCATCGGCGGTACCGGCATTCTTGGGCAGACCGCCGGTCCACTCGGGAATGGAGCCATCGGCGTTACCAGCCTTCTCCGCCCCCAGCGGAGTCAGGGTGGTGCCCAGCTTGGCGGCCTCATCGGCGGAGACGGCAGCCATCACACTGGTAGCCAGCAGGGAGAGGGCCAGTGCCCCGGATTGCAGCAGGTACTTTGTTGTTTTCATGTGCATACGTTCCTAATAGTCCTGACCTTTAGAAGTTCACGCCGAAGCTGAGGGCGACGAAGTCGCGATCAGTGTTGGTGTTGTACTCGCCACCGAAGAAGTCGGTGTAGGACAGGCTGGCGGTATAGGTGTTCTGATACTCGGCATCGACGCCGACGCTGATGGCCTTGTTGCCTTCGGTGAAGGTCGGGCTGTAACCATCCACATCATGCGACCAGGAGACGTTGGGTTTGAGGTTCACACCGGCAAACACGTCGTTGTAGTCGAGGATGGCGCGAGCGCGGTAGCCCCAGGAGGTGTTGGTAAAGAAGCCCTTGTTGTCGCAGTTCTGCGGATTGGGCGAGTTGAGCAGGGTCTCGCACAGAGAGTTGGTGGGAATCTCACCATTACCAAACTCCGGGGCGCGACCAAAACGCAGCTCGTTCTTGCCCAGATCGCTGACGTGGGTATAACCGACCTCACCAACCAAGGTCAGACGCTCGGCCCCCATGACCTGATCGACGAACTGGGTCACGGTTACCTGAGCCTGAGTCATTGGCTTACGCACATAACCCTTGATCAGCTCACCCGCACCACGATCGGCATGACCACTGGTGTAGATCGGACTGTTGTTCCAGATCAGCGGGCCGGCCTGAGCCACGGAGGCAACGGTCAGGTCGGTGGTATTGAGCTGCATCGGCATGTTCGGGCGGTAGCTCAGCTCACCGGACACGGCAGTGGAGCCGACGTTGGTGGAGAAGCTCACGCCATGCAGGCGGATGTCTTCCGGGTAATCCAGGAAGTACTTGCCGCTCAGCTCACCGGTAACCGGATCCTCCACGTCGTACAGACCGGGATCACCTGCCACATAGGACAGAATCGGGGTGCGGCTGTGGTAGTTCATGGTGTAGAAACCGAACTCGGTGTCGTTCAGCTCGGGCGAGAACCAGCGCAGCGCCAGGCCCCACTGGCCGCTGTCACGAGCATCCTCATCGCCCAGGCGACCGAGGTAGCGGTAACCGGCGGCGCCGGTCGGATCCAGATCGCTGCCCTGTACGGCCAGACGATCCACGCAGCCATCCTGCACCACATCGACGGAGAAGAAGGTGCCGCAGTTGTCGGCAATGGTCTGATCCCATTCGATCTGATAGAAGGCCTCTGCCGAGAGATTCTCGGTCAGGCTCTGCGACACGTAGAACATGTTGACCGGGATCAGGCCTTCCTTGATCTCGGCTCCGGGACGACGGAACGCGGCGGCGTCAACCGGGTTGATGGAGTTGATCGAGTTGAAGATGAAGGTGCTCTCACCCCAGCTCACCACCTGCTTGCCCAGACGAACGGAACCCGGCTGATCGGCGACGGTGTAGTTGTGGTAGACGAAGGCGTCGAGGATCTGGGCGCCGGAGGACTGGGCGGCTTCCTTGCGGTTGCTGTCGTCGATGTCATAGAGCAGGCGATGCTCGTCCTTCAGCTCGAAGTCGTACCAGTACTTGCCACGGATGAAGACACCGGTGTCGCCGTACTTCAGTTCCAGGTCGTGGATGCCCTTGAAGATCTTCGAGAAGGTCTCGCCCTTCTTGAAGTTCAGGCGGCCATCGTCGCCGGTCTGCGAGGAAGCCTCGCCGCCGTTACGGGCACCGACCAGATCCGGATCGGCGCCACGCACCGACCAACTGGCACCGACAGACAGAGAAGAATCGAGCTGACCCTCGATCTCACCGATGTTGAAGGTGACACCGAAAGCCGGGGCAGCGAGGGTTGAGGCGAGGCTGACTGCCAGAGGCAGCTTGGCCAGACGCCAGAACGGTTTAGTGGTTGTCATCGACGCTACTCCATGTGTTTTTTGTTATGGATGCTGCGGACTATAGCCAGCGCCCCCCGAGGCTTGATCCCTCGAAAGTGTGATTTCCAGCCCCCAACCTCTCTAGACCGGCCAGTCACGCGGAGCGCCACCGGCCAGATTCCCATCGCAACAGCAATTAACAAGCCAAGCGTTTGCTCGGATCGGGTGCCGAAGCCCCCACCCGCACGGCTTCGGTCTCACAGCGTAGACAGAAAAGCGCTGCCCGCGGCCTGCCACTGGGCGATATCAAGACGAATTCGTTTCTTGTCCAGCTTGCCCACACTAGTTTTGGGAATATCGGTAACAAGCGCGATCTGACTGGGTATCGCCCACTTGTTGATGTGGCCCAGTTCGACGAAGGGGATGAGATGCTCCTTCAGTCCCTTGGCATCCAGCGCCTGCCCCTCGCGCAGCACCAGCAGGGCGAAGGGACGCTCGCCCCATTGCGGATCGGGGACCCCTACCACCGCCACCTCGCGCACGGCCGGATGGCGACTGATCAGGTCTTCCAGTTCCAGCGACGACAGCCATTCGCCACCGGTCTTGATCACATCCTTGATGCGGTCGCGGATGTCGATGAAACCGAAATCATCCAGGGTTGCCACGTCACCGGTGTGCAGCCAGCCGTGCTCCCACAGTTCGGCGCTCTTCTGCGGCTCGTTGAAGTAGCCCATAGTCAGCCAGGGCGCGCGCAGCACCAGCTCGCCCTGGGTTTCGCCATCGGCGGGTAGCAGCTGACCGTCCGCCCCCATCAGCGCGGCCTCCACCAGCGGCACCGGCACACCGGCCTTGATCCGGTAGGTGACACGCTCGTCCTCGCTGCCGGCCTTGAGTTCTTCATTGATGTGCGCGCAGGAGATAAGCGGGCAGGTCTCGGACATGCCATAGGCCGCCGTCAGCTGGATGCCGCGGGCCTTGGCCGCCTCGTACAGGGCGCGATTCAGCGCGCTGCCGCCGATGATCACCTTGAGCCCGGCGAAGTCATAGCCCTGGGCGCTGGGCGCGTTGAGCATCATCTGCAGGATGGTCGGCACGCAGTGCGAGAAGGTCACCTTCTCCTCGCGAATCAGCCGGCACAGCATGTCCGGCTCGTAGCGCCCGGGATAGACCTGCTTGATGCCGAGCATGGTGGCCACGTAGGGGATGCCCCAGGCGTGCACGTGGAACATCGGCGTGATCGGCATGTACACGTCATCGGTGCCGAGCAGGCGCACGCTGTCCAGGCTACCCAGTACGCTGGCCTCGGCCAGGGTGTGCAGCACCAGCTGACGGTGGGTGAAGTACACTCCCTTGGGGTTGCCGGTGGTGCCGGTGGTGTAGAAGGTGGTGGCCACCGAGTTCTCGTCGAAGTCCTGGAAGTCATACTTCGTACTGGCGGCGGCCAGCAGGCTCTCGTACTCGCCGACCAGATTGGGCAGCTCGGCACTCTTCTCGGCGCCGTCGGTGAGCAGGATGGTCTTCTCCACCGTGGTCAGCTGGGCCTCGATGCCCTTGTACAGCGGCACGAACTCGCTGTTGACCAGCACGAAGCGGTCCTCGGCATGGTTCATGGTGTAGAGGATCTGGTCGGCGGACAGGCGGATGTTGATGGTGTGCAGCACCGCGCCGATCATCGGAATGGCGAACATGCACTCCAGGTAGCGGTGGCTGTCCCAGTCCATCACCGCCACGGTATCGCCAGCCTTGACCCCGGCCGCGCTCAGCACGTTGGCCAGGCGCGCCACGCGCTCGTTGAAGGTGGCGTAGCTGTAGCGCAGCTGGTCGCGGTAGACGATCTCGCGGGTCTTCTCGTAACGGCTGCCGGAGAGCAGCAAGCGCTTGATCAGCAGCGGAGCCTGGTTGGCATTGGCGGCTGGCGGGATGACTCGGGTCTGCAGCATGTCGGTAACCTGTACTTGGAGTTATTCTTCGGCGCCAATCTAGAACCGCTCTGCCTCCGACTTAATCCACCCAAAGAATGATTTTTCCGGTGACTCTTTGGCCATTACCGGTCACGCAGTAGAATCGACTCGTCCCTGCCGTTCCGGCTTCACTCTTCAGAGGTAATACCGATGTCCGATATCGTCATCGTTAGCGGCGCCCGCACCCCCATGGGTGGCTTCCAGGGCAGCCTGTCCAGCGTGCCTGCCGTGGAGCTTGGCGCCATCGCCATCCGCGAGGCCGTGGCCCGTGCCGGTATCCAGCCCGCCGATGTGCAGGAAGTGATCATGGGCTGCGTACTGCCCGCCGGCCTCAAGCAGGGTCCGGCCCGCCAGGCCTCGCTGGGCGCCGGCCTGCCGGCGGCCACCGGCTGCACCACGATCAACAAGCTGTGCGGCTCCGGCATGAAGGCCGTGATGCAGGCCTTCGACGCGCTCAAGGCCGGCAGCAACGAGGTGATGGTCGCCGGCGGCATGGAGAGCATGTCCAACGCCCCCTACATCGTCGAGAAGGCCCGCACCGGCCTGCGCATGGGCCATGGCGAGATCAAGGACCACATGTTCCTCGACGGCCTGGAAGATGCCCGCACCGGTCGCCTGATGGGCTCCTTCGCCCAGGAGACCGCGGACAAGTACGGCATCACCCGCGAGCAGATGGACGCCTACGCCATCGAGTCGCTGAAGCGCGCCCAGGCTGCCATCCAGAGCGGTGAACTGGCCAGCGAGATCGTCCCGGTCACCGTCACCAGCCGCAAGGGCGAGGTGGTGGTGAAGGATGACGAGCAGCCGCTGACCGCCAACCTGGACAAGATCCCGACCCTCAAGCCGGCCTTCAAGAAGGACGGCACCATCACCGCCGCCAACGCCAGCTCGATCTCCGACGGCGCCAGCGCCCTGGTGCTGATGACCGCCGAGGAAGCCGACAAGCGTGGCCTCAAGCCGCTGGCGAAGATCGTCGCCCACGCCACCCAGAGCCAGGACCCGAGCGAGTTCACCATCGCCCCGATCGGCGCCATGAGCAACCTGTTCAAGAAGACCGGCTGGAGCAAGGACGACGTCGACCTGTACGAGATCAACGAGGCCTTCGCCATGGTCACCATGCTGGCCATGCGCGAACACGGCCTGGACCATGCCAAGGTCAACGTCTTCGGCGGCGCCTGCGCTCAGGGCCACCCGGTCGGCTCCACCGGCTCGCGCCTGATCGTCACCCTGATCAACGCCCTGCAGAAGAAGGGCGGCAAGCGCGGCGTGGCGTCGCTGTGCATCGGCGGTGGCGAAGCGACCGCCGTGGCCATCGAGCTGCTTTAAGCACTGCGCAACGAAAAAGCCCCGCCTAGGCGGGGCTTTTTCATGGACGACTCTTTATCGAAGCTCGGTAAAGGCCAGCTTAACGCCCAGCCCCACCAGCACCGCGCCCATCAGCCGGTCGAACCAGTGGCCCAGGCGGGCGAAGCCGGCGCGCACCCGGCGCTGGCTGAACAGCAGTGCCACCAGGCAGAACCACAGCGCCGTGGCGAAGGCCAGGTAGACGCCGTAGCCGGCCTGCACCGCCAGCGGCGTGTGCGGGTTGATCACTGCGGTGAACAGCGAGAGGAAGAACAGCGTGGCCTTGGGGTTCAAGCCGTTGGTGACGAAACCGGTCATGAATGCCGCGCGTGGCGAACGCTCGATGCCATCGCCGGCCACTTCCAGGCTGCCCGGCGCCGCCGGCTTGGCGCGCAGCGCCTTGATGCCGATGTAGAACAGGTAGGCCGCCGCCAGCCACTTCAGCGCGTTGAACAGCACGATGGACTGCGACACGATCAGGCCGATGCCGAGCAGCGAGTAGGCCACATGCACGAAGATGCCGGTGCCGACGCCGACTGCCGTCCAGGTTCCGGCGCGCCGACCATGGGCCACGCTCTCGCGCACGACGATGGCAAAATCCGGCCCCGGGCTGGCCACGGCCAGCAGGTGGATCAGCGCCACGGTGAGAAATTCCGCCCAGTACATAGCACCTCCAGAGGATGGGAATCTGGCAACCTTACGCCAGTCCATTGCCCCGAAACAGGTACAGCTGATGAGCAACTGCGCCCGCGCCGTCTTCCTTGACCACGCCTCCCTCGACCTCGGCGATCTCGACCTGGCGCCGCTGCGCCAGGTCTTCGGCGAGCTGGCCCTGCACCCCGCAACGACCGGCGAACAGGTCGTCGAACGCCTGCAGGGCGCCGAGGTGGCGATCAGCAACAAGGTGCGCCTGGACGCCGCCGCCCTAGACGCCTGCCCCGAGCTGAAACTGATTCTGGTGTCCGCCACCGGCACCAACAACATCGACCTGGCCGCCGCCCGTGAGCGCGGCATCACGGTCGCCAACTGCCAGGGCTACGGCACCGCCTCGGTGGCCCAGCATGCGCTGATGCTGCTGCTCGCCCTGGCCACCCGCCTGCTCGACTACCAGGCGGCGGTCCGCGCCGGCGCCTGGCAGCGCGCCAGCCAGTTCTGCCTGCTCGACTTCCCGATCATCGAGCTGGAGGGCAAGACCCTCGGCATCCTCGGCCATGGCGAGCTGGGCGGCGCCTTTGCCCGACTCGCCGAGGCCCTGGGGATGCGCGTGCTGTATGGCGCCCTGCCCGGCCGACCTAGCCGCGCCGACCGCCTGCCGCTCGCTGAGTTGCTGCCGCAGGTCGATGCCCTCAGCCTGCACTGTCCACTGACCGAGCAGACCCGCCACCTGATCGGCGCCGCCGAGCTGGCACTGATGAAGCCGCACGCCCTGCTGCTCAACACCGCCCGTGGCGGCCTGGTCGACGAACAGGCGCTGGCCGCCGCCCTGCGCGCCGGCCACCTGGGCGGCGCAGCGCTCGACGTGCTCAGCGAGGAGCCACCACGCCACGGCAACCCGCTGCTGGCCACCGACATCCCGCGCTTGATCATCACCCCGCACAACGCCTGGGGCAGTCGTGAGGCGCGCCAGCGCATCGTCGGGCAACTGGCGGAGAACGCCACGGCCTTCTTCGCCGGCGCTCCCATGCGGGTGGTCAACGGGTAAACTACGCGCCCTTTTGCTAGCCCGGAGATCGCCATGGACCCACGAAGCGAGGTGCTGCTGCGCCAGGCAGAGCTGTTCCAGGGCGATCTGCTGCTGGCTGGCCTGCCGGCCGACGACCTGCTCGGCCAGCTGCCGCGCGCCCATGGCTGGAGCTGGCATGCCGGCGAGCAGAATGCGCTGGAGGCGCGCTTCACCGGGCGCAGCCGGTTCGGCACTCAGGCTCCCGATGCGGCGTTCGACAGCGCCGTGCTGTTCCTGCCCAAGTCGCGCGAACTCACCGACTACCTGCTGCAGGCCCTGGCCGCTCGCCTGGCCGGTGGCGAGCTGTACCTGGTCGGCGAGAAGCGTGGCGGCATCGAGCGCGCCGCCAAGCAGCTGGCCGCCTACGGCAAGCCGCGCAAGCTGGACAGCGCCAGGCACTGCCAGCTGTGGCAGGTGATGGTGGACTACGCGCCGCCAGCACCCGACCTGCAGGCCCTGGCGCAGCGCTTCGAACTGCCACTGGCCGACGGCCCGCTGCAGGTCATCAGCCTGCCCGGGGTGTTCAGCCACGGCCGCCTGGATCGCGGCAGCGCCCTGCTGCTGGAGCAGCTGGACGGCCTGCCGCAGGGCCATCTGCTCGACTTCGGCTGCGGCGCCGGGGGGCTCGGCGCCGTGCTCAAGCGCCGCTATCCGCAGAGCCGGGTGAGCCTGCTCGATGTCGACGCCTTCGCCGTCGAGAGCAGCCGCCTGACCCTGGCCGCCAACGGCCTGGAGGCCGAGGTGATTGCCGGCGACGGCATCGACGCAGCGCCCACGGGCCTGGCCGCCATCGTCAGCAATCCGCCCTTCCATACGGGCGTGCACACCGACTACCAGGCCAGCGAGCAGCTGCTGCGCCAGGCAAGCCGCCATCTGGACAAGGGCGGCGAGCTGCGCCTAGTGGCCAACAGCTTCCTCAAATACCCGCCGCTGATCGAGCAGCATCTGGGCCCCTGCCAGACCCTCAAGGATGCCGAGGGCTTTCGCATCTACCGCGCCATTCGGCGCTGAGGCTTGCCGCATGCTGTCGGTTTGGGCAGAATGCGCCCCGTCCTAGGGGAGTAGTCTCCCGTGAGCGCCCGCTCACCCGGCATGCGTCAACACACTTGCTCCGCAGAGCATGGCGCATGCGACCCAAGGCCCGCGCGGCCTTGGGTTTGACAAGACCTATGACACGCACACCTCAACCCGGGGCGGGGAGGTAGTACGTGTCATAGCACAGTCAAACCCGCCCCTTAGGAACGCCTGATGCTGGAATCCCTGCTGGTCCCCACCGGAATCGTCGCCCTCGCCGAAATCGGCGACAAGACGCAACTGCTCGCCCTGCTCCTCGCCGCCCGCTTCCGCCGCCCCTGGCCGATCATCTGGGGCATAGTGCTCGCCACCCTGGCCAACCACTTCGCCGCCGGTGCCGTGGGCAACTGGGTCGCCGGCTTCTTCTCGGCCACCACCCTGAGCTGGATACTCGCCGCCTGCTTCGCCGCCGTGGCGGTATGGACGCTGATTCCGGACAAGCTGGACGAAGACGAGGAGTCCCACCTCAAGCGTTTCGGCCCCTTCCTCACCACCCTGATCGCCTTCTTCCTGGCCGAGATGGGCGACAAGACCCAGGTCGCCACCGTGATGCTGGCCGCTCAGTACCCGCATTTCGTCATGGTGGTACTGGGCACGACCCTGGGCATGCTGATCGCCAACGTGCCGGTGGTACTGGCCAGCCACTTCGCCGCCGATCGTCTGCCACTGACGCTCATTCGTCGCCTCGCCGCCCTGGCCTTCGCCGCCCTGGCACTCTACGCAGCCGCTCAGGCGCTGGGGCTGGCCGGCGGGCTGTGACCGCCGGCCGCGCGGCAGTCGAAACGCGCGACTACAGCGGCAGCGGATTTGGCTGGTAATCTGTGCAAGGGATTGCGCAGTACCAACCGAAGGAGCAGTAGATGTCACAGGAAGAGATGAAGAAACGCGTGCGCCAGCACATCGATCTGACTTGGAACAAGGGCCGCCTGGCCCTGGCCGAGCAGATGCACAGCCCCGATTTCCTCTACAAGAGTTCGTTCATCGGCCGCCCGCTGAGCAGCTCGGCCTTCGTGCAGATGGTGCAGGACATCCGCAGCGCCATGCCGGACATGGAGGTGGTGGTCGAGGAGTGCATCGCCGAAGGCTACAAGGTGGTGACCTGGAGTACGCTGATCGGCACCATCGAGAAGCCGGCCCTGGGCTATCCGCCCAGCGACAAGGTGCTGAGCATCTCCGCCATGGCCTTCTGGACCCTGACACCCTCGGGCGACATCCGCGAGATCTGCACCATGTTCGACATGGAAAGCTTCCGCGCCCAGCTCGGCCTGGAAACCCGCCCCTTCGCCGAGAAGGCCCTGCCCTGACACGACAACGGCGCCCGAGGGCGCCGTTATTCGTTACTGCCTGGCCTGCTCGTAGAGCGGCATCACCCTGGGGATGGCCGCCCGCAACGCCTCGATGCGGCTGCCCGATGACGGGTGGGTGCTCATGAACTCCGGCGGGGCGCCGCCGCCGGCACGGCTCATCTTCTGCCACAGGCTGATCGCCGCATTCGGGTCATAGCCGGCCCGCGCCGACAGCTCCAGGCCGATGATGTCCGCCTCGTTCTCGTTGGCCCGGCTGTTGGGCAGCATCATGCCGTATTGCACCGCCGCGTCGGCCAGGGCGGCACCGCCCTCCCCCAGCCCCAGCAGGGCGCCGGCCCCCTGCTTGGCCAGTTCGATGCCATAGGCCTTGGACATCGCCTCGCGGCTGTGCTCGCGCAAGGCGTGGGCGATCTCGTGACCCATCACCGCGGCGATCTCGGCATCGGTCAGCTGCAGTTTCTCGATCAGGCCGCTGTAGACGATGATCTTGCCGCCCGGGCCGCAGTTGGCGTTGAGTTCGGGACTGTCGATCAGGTTGACCTGCCAGTCCCACTGCGCGGCGTCGGCCCGGAACACAGGGGCCTGAGCGATCAGACGCCTGGCGATGGCATCGACCCGCCGCGCGTTCTTGCTGCTCTTGTCCAGCACACCCTGGCTGGCGGCCTGGCTGAGGGTCTGCTGGTACGACTGGGCGTACATCTGGTTGACTTCCTGGGTGGACAACATGCTGAACATGTACTGCTTGCGCTCCACCCCCACCGCGCCGCCGCTGGTGGTATTCACGGCCTGACAGGCCGCCAGCAGGGAAAGGCTGGCCAGGGCGGTCAGGCGAAACAGGCTGTGCATAGCAATCCTCCGGATAAACAGGCGCCGTATGCTAGGGCGCCGCTGCTGGCGGGGCAATGCTCCCGCTTGCACTATGACCGACGAGCATCTTTGCTAGTTGCAAGAGCACTCATGCTTTTGTGGTGGCCAGCCGATAAGCCAGGGACAGGTGTAACCCGATGATGTGGAGTCCCTATGCGATTCAAGTCCATCCAGTTCTCCGTGGCCTTCCTGGCCGGAGCCAGTATTCTGGCAGTGGTCGTGGCACTGGTGCTGTATGCCGTGTTCGCCGGGGCACGCACCCAGGATCTGGTGCAGGAGCGCACCCAGAGCCTGCTGCAGGGCACCATCAACCAGCGCCTAATGGCCCTGGCGGAAGCCCAGGTCGGTAGCCTGCAACGCCAGTTCGAGGCGCCCATGCTGCTGGCCAAGTCGATCGCCACGCTGAACAGCCGCCTCGGCCAGAGCCTGCCCGATGGCACGGTACTGGGCATGAGTCGCGAAGAGCTGTCGGCACTGCTCGGCGAATACCTCAAGGACAACCCCGACCTGATCGACCTGTACATCGGCTGGGAAGCCAACGCCTTCGACCAGGATGACGACCTCTACGCCGGGCAGAAGGACAACGGCTACGATGCGACCGGCCGCTTCATGCCCTGGTGGTACCGCGACGGTGGCCAGCTCAAGCGCGAGCCGCTGACCATCGAGCAGATGGAGAGCCAGGAGCGCCAGCCGACCGGCGTACGCACCGGCGAGTACTACCTGTGCCCCAAGGAAACCGGCAAGCCCTGCGTGATCGACCCGGCCGCCTATGACTTCGGTGGCAAGCAGGTGCTGGTCGCCTCCTTCAACGCGCCGATCATGGTCGACGGCCAATTCAAAGGGATAGTCGGCAACGACCTGGCCCTGAACTTCATCCAGGACCTGCTCAACCAGGCCAAGCAGGGCCTCTATTCCGGCGCGGGCGAACTGGCGCTGATCTCCGCCAACGGCAACCTGATCGCCGCCACCAAGGACGCCAGCCTGATCACCCAGCCCGCCGAGAAGGCGCTGGACGCCGAGCTGCTGCAGCAGCTCAAGCAGAGCAGCAGCGACGCGCCCATCCTCAAGCTGAACGAGGAGCGCGAGCAGATCCAGCTGCTGCTGCCCTTCCGCGTGGCCGGTACCGAAACCCGCTGGACCCTGGCCATCGAACTGCCCACCGCGGCGGTGCTGGCCGAGCTGCGCCAGCTGCAGGGCGAGCTGGCAACCCAGGCCAACGAGGATACCTTCGGCATGGCCCTGGTTGGCCTGCTGGTAGCAGCACTAGGCCTGCTGGTGATCTGGTTCGTCGGCTACGGCATCGCCCGCCCACTGAAACAGATGGTCGGCATGCTCGACGACATCGCCAAGGGTGACGGCGACCTCACCGTACGCCTGCAGGTGGACCGCGCCGACGAGCTGGGACAGATCGCCGGCGGCTTCAACACCTTCCTCAACAAGCTGCAGAACATGATCCGCGACGTGGTCACCTCGGTACAGAAGGTCAGCGACTCCTCCGAACATACCGCCGACATCGCCATCCGCACCAACCAGGGCGTGCAGCGGCAGATGGCGGAAATCGACCAGGTCGCCACCGCCGTGCACGAGATGACCGCCACCGCCCAGGACGTGGCGCGCAACGCCACCCAGGCCGCCGAGGCGGCCAGCCACGCCGACCGCTCGGCCAACGACGGCAAGCGCATCGTCGAGGGCACCGCCAAGGCCATTTCCGCCCTGGCCGGCGAGATCGGCCGCGCCGTGGGCGTGGTGCAGACCCTGGCCAAGGACAGCGAGAACATCAATGCCATCCTGGTGGCGATCCGCGGCATCGCCGAGCAGACCAACCTGCTCGCCCTCAACGCCGCCATCGAGGCCGCGCGGGCCGGCGAGCAGGGCCGCGGCTTCGCCGTGGTGGCCGACGAAGTGCGCAACCTGGCACAGAAGACCCAGCAGGCCACCGAGGAAATCCAGAGCATGATCCAGCAGCTGCAGCACGGCACCCGCGAAGTGGTGAACGTGATGGAGCAGAGCCAGGCACGCACCGACGACAGCGTGCAGCAGGCACAGGCCGCGGCCAGTGCACTGGAGAACATCACCCAGGCGGTGTCGGTGATCAACGACATGAACACCCAGATTGCCAGCGCCGCCGAGGAACAGAGCGCGGTGGCCGAGGACATCAACCGCAACGTCACCAACATCGGCCAGGTGGCCGCCGAGGTGGCCGGTGGCGCCGACGAAGCCAGCCAGGCCAGTGCCGAGCTGACCAAGCTGGCCGAGCAGCAGCGGCGGCTGATCAATCAGTTCAGGGTGTAATCCGCCGGCGGGGCACTCTGCCCCGCCAGATCCCTCAGTGCTTGTGCGCCCAGCGCTGGCGCAGCCACTCCAGGTCTTCCGGGCGGGTGATCTTCAGATTGTCCGCCCGTCCCTCTACCAGCTTCGGCGCCTGGCCGGCCCACTCCAGGGCCGAGGCCTCGTCGGTGATGGCCGCGCCGGCCACCAGAGCATCGGCCAGGGCATGGTGCAGCGCGGCGAAGCGGAACATCTGCGGCGTGTAGGCCTGCCAGATCAGACTGCGATCCACCGTCTCGGCGACCCGACCATCGGCGCCGACACGCTTGAGGGTATCGCGCGCCGGCACCGCGAGCAGGCCACCGACCGGGTCGTCGGCCAGCTCGGCCAGCAGCAGGTCGAGATCACTGCGCGCCAGGTTGGGCCGCGCCGCGTCGTGCACCAGCACCCAGTCATCCGGCTGCGCACCCAGCTCGAGCAGACACAGCAGGCCGGCCAGCACCGAATCGGCTCGCTCGGCGCCACCTTCGGCGCGCAGGATGCGCGGATCGCGGGCACAGGGCAGCGCCGCCCAGAAGGGGTCGTCCGCCGCCAGGCTGAGTACCAGGCCCTTGAGGCGCGGATGATCGAGAAAACAGTCGAGGGTGTGTTCGAGGATGGTCCGCCCGGCCAGCTGCAGGTACTGCTTGGGACGGTCGGCGCGCATGCGCGAGCCGATGCCGGCGGCGGGAATCACCACCCAGAAGGCGGGAAGTGCGGAATGGCTCATTCGGCCAACTGATAGAGGGTCTCGCCCTCTTTGACCATGCCCAACTCGTGGCGAGCACGCTCCTCCACGGTCTCCATGCCTTTCTTCAGCTCCAGCACCTCGGCTTCGAGGATGCGGTTGCGCTCGAGCAGGCGCTCGTTCTCACCCTTCTGCTCATCGATCTCGCGCTGCAGCTCGGCGACCTGAGCCAGGCTGCCCTCGCCCACCCACAGGCGGTACTGCAGGCCGGCCAGGACCAGCACGAGCGCAACGAACAGCCAGTAAGGCGCTTTGTTAGACATGGGGACACGAGTATCCATACAAAAAGGGCAGCTTGCGCTGCCCTTTTACCATTCCCGGCTTAGCCGCGGAACTCAGAACGGCCGCGGTACGGCGCCTTTCCGCCCAGCTGCTCTTCGATACGCAGCAGCTGGTTGTACTTGGACACGCGGTCGGAACGGCACAGGGAGCCGGTCTTGATCTGGCCGGCGGCGGTGCCGACGGCGAGATCGGCGATGGTGCTGTCCTCGGTCTCGCCACTGCGGTGCGAGATCACTGCGGTGAAGCCGGAGGCCTTGGCCATCTGGATGGCTTCCAGGGTCTCGGTCAGCGAGCCGATCTGGTTGAACTTGATCAGGATCGAGTTGCCGATCTTCTCTTCGATGCCGCGCTTGAGGATCTTGGTGTTGGTGACGAACAGGTCGTCGCCGACCAGCTGGACCTTCTCGCCGATCTTGTCGGTCAGGACTTTCCAGCCAGCCCAGTCGGACTCGTCCATGCCGTCCTCGATGGAGATGATCGGGTAACGCTGGGTCAGGCCGGCCAGGTAGTCGGCGAAGCCTTCGGCGTTGAATACCTTGCCTTCGCCGGCCAGGTCGTACTGACCGTCCTTAAAGAACTCGGAGGAAGCGCAGTCCAGAGCCAGGGTGATGTCCTCGCCCAGCTTGTAGCCGGCGTTGGCCACGGCCTCGGCGATGGCGGCCAGGGCGTCTTCGTTGGAAGCCAGGTTCGGCGCGAAGCCGCCCTCGTCACCCACGGCGGTGTTCAGGCCACGGGCCTTCAGCACGGCCTTCAGGTGATGGAAGATCTCCGCGCCCATGCGCAGGGCGTCGGCGAAGTTCTTGGCGCCAACCGGCTGGACCATGAACTCCTGGATATCGACGTTGTTGTCGGCGTGTTCGCCGCCGTTGATGATGTTCATCATCGGCACCGGCATGGAGTAGACGCCCGGGGTGCCGTTCAGGTCGGCGATGTGCGCATACAGCGGCACGCCCTTGGCCTGGGCAGCGGCCTTGGCGGCGGCCAGGGACACGGCGAGGATGGCGTTGGCGCCCAGCTTGGCCTTGTTCTCGGTACCGTCCAGTTCGATCATGGCGCGGTCCAGAGCCTTCTGGTCGGCCGCGTCCTTGCCCAGCAGCAGGTCGCGGATCGGGCCGTTGATGTTGGCCACAGCCTTCAGCACGCCCTTGCCCAGGTAGCGGCTCTTGTCGCCATCACGCAGCTCCAGCGCTTCGCGGGAACCGGTGGAAGCACCGGACGGCGCGCAGGCGCTGCCGATGATGCCGCCTTCGAGGATCACATCGGCTTCTACGGTGGGGTTGCCACGGGAGTCGAGAACCTCACGGCCTTTGATGTCGACAATTTTTGCCATCGCGTATAGCACTCCAAATGTTTACGTAAGGGTACGGCCAACGGGCGCGCACTTTACCGGAGAATTGCCGAATCAGGCAGTCTCGATCGGCGGGAAGCTCTTCACCAGGTCATCCAGCTGCTTGAGCTGGGTGAGGAACGGCTCCAGTTTGTCCAGGCGCAGGGCGCAGGGACCGTCGCACTTGGCGTTGTCCGGGTCCGGATGGGCCTCGAGGAACAGGCCGGCCAGGCCCTGGCTCATGCCAGCCTTGGCCAGGTCGGTGACCTGGGCACGGCGGCCGCCGGCGGAGTCGGCACGACCGCCCGGCATCTGCAGGGCATGGGTGACGTCGAAGAACACCGGGTACTCGAAGGACTTCATGATGCCGAAGCCGAGCATGTCCACCACCAGGTTGTTGTAACCGAAGGAGGAGCCACGCTCGCAGAGGATCAGCTGATCGTTGCCGGCCTCCTCGCACTTCTTGAGGATGTGCTTCATCTCCTGCGGGGCGAGGAACTGGGCCTTCTTGATGTTGATCACCGCTCCGGTCTTGGCCATGGCCACCACCAGGTCGGTCTGCCGCGAGAGGAAGGCCGGCAGCTGGATGATGTCGCAGACCTCGGCCACCGGGGCGGCCTGGTAGGGCTCGTGCACATCGGTGATCACCGGCACGCCGAAGGTCTTCTTCACTTCCTCGAAGATCTTCATGCCCTCTTCCAGGCCCGGGCCGCGGAAGGAGGTGATGGAGGAACGGTTGGCCTTGTCGAAGCTGGCCTTGAACACGTAGGGGATGCCGAGCTTCTCGGTCACCCGCACGTACTCCTCGCAGGCCTGCATGGCCAGATCGCGCGACTCCAGCACGTTGATGCCGCCGAACAGGACGAAAGGCTTATCGTTGGCGATCTCGATACCGCCGACCTTGATGATCTTCTGAGCCATGATCCTGTCCTTATGCCTTGCCGGCTTGTTTCAGCGCGGCCTTGACGAAGCCGCTGAACAGCGGGTGACCATCGCGCGGGGTGGAGGTGAATTCCGGGTGGAACTGGCAGGCAACGAACCACGGATGACCCGGGGCCTCGACCACCTCGACCAGGGCGCCGTCGGCGGAACGGCCGCTGACCTTGAGCCCGGCGGCTTCCAGCTGCGGCAGCAGATTGTTGTTCACCTCGTAGCGATGGCGGTGGCGCTCGACGATCACATCCTTGCCATAGCACTCGCGCACGGTGGAGCCGGCCATCAGCTGGCAGTCCTGGGCGCCAAGGCGCATGGTGCCACCCAGGTCGGAGCTGTCGCTGCGCACCTCGACGCTGCCGGCGGCATCCTGCCATTCGGTGATCAGGCCGACCACCGGGTGGCTGCTGGTCTGGGTGAACTCGGTGGAGTTGGCGTCGCTCCAGCCCAGCACGTTGCGGGCGTATTCGATGACCGCCACCTGCATGCCCAGGCAGATGCCCAGGTAGGGAATCTTGTTCTCGCGGGCGTACTGCACGGCCTTGATCTTGCCTTCCACGCCACGCAGGCCGAAGCCGCCCGGCACCAGGATGGCGTCGACACCCTCCAGCTTGGCGGTGCCTTCGTTTTCGATCTCCTCGGAGTCGATATAGCGCAGGTTGACCTTGGTGCGGTTCTGGATGCCGGCATGGCCCATCGCCTCGATCAGCGACTTGTAGGCGTCCAGCAGCTCCATGTACTTGCCGACCATGGCGATGGTGACTTCCTTCTCCGGGTGCAGCTTGGCGTCGACCACGCGATCCCACTCGGAGAGGTCGGCCGGCTGGCACTGCAGACCGAAGCGCTCGACCACGATGTCGTCCAGGCCCTGGGCATGCAGCACCGAGGGAATGCGATAGATGGTGTCGACGTCTTCCAGGGCAATGACCGCGCGCTCTTCGACGTTGGTGAACAGGGCGATCTTGCGCCGCGAAGCCAGGTCGATCTCGTGGTCGGAACGGCAGATCAGCACGTCCGGCTGCACGCCGATGGAGCGCAGCTCCTTGACCGAGTGCTGGGTCGGCTTGGTCTTGGTCTCGCCGGCGGTAGCGATGTAGGGCACCAGGGTCAGGTGCATGAACATGGCGCGCTTGGCGCCCAGCTCCACGCGCAGCTGGCGGGCCGCCTCGAGGAACGGCTGGGACTCGATGTCACCCACGGTGCCGCCGATCTCGACCATGGCCACGTCGGCATCGCCGGCGCCCTTGATCACGCGACGCTTGATCTCGTCGGTGATGTGCGGGATCACCTGGATGGTCGCACCCAGGTAGTCGCCACGGCGTTCCTTGCGCAGCACGTGCTCGTAGACGCGGCCGGTGGTGAAGTTGTTGTCCTGGGTCATGGTGGTGCGGATGAACCGCTCGTAGTGGCCCAGGTCGAGGTCGGTCTCGGCGCCGTCGTGGGTGACGAAAACCTCACCGTGCTGGAACGGGCTCATGGTGCCCGGATCGACGTTGATGTAGGGGTCCAGCTTGAGCATGGTGACCTTCAGGCCACGCGCCTCCAGGATGGCCGCCAAGGAAGCCGAGGCGATGCCTTTCCCCAATGAAGAAACAACACCGCCCGTGACGAAGATGTAGCGCGTCATGAAAAATCCTAGAAGTCTGCGTTCAAGCGGTCAGCGCCGCCGGGGTAAGAGCGCAGGCTGGCCTTGGCCAACCTGAAATAAGCAATGCACTGCGGGTTCCGAGGGAGCCCACAGAAGCAGTAACAAGACGGGAGCGTAGTCTACCGGAAAGGGTCTATCAGCTCAAACCTTGTGCGCTGGTCGGCGGGCGCCAGTGCAACTGCCAGGCGCCATGCTGCGAACCGTCCAGCCCGGGCAGGTTCGCCACCGCCAGCAGCTCGTCGCCGCGATACAGCAGCGGCAGGCGGCCACGCACGAAGGCCGGTACTGCACGCTCGTTGAGCAGGCGCTTGAGATCGCGATGTCCGCGCCCCGGCAGCGCCATCACCTCGCCCCCCGCACGATAAGCCAGGCGCAGCGGCCCGGCCGGTCGGGTTCCGGTCAATTGCACGACACCGTTGCCCGGCAGCTGCAGCGGCTGCGTCGGCTCATCCCAGGCGGCGGGCAATGATGGCTGTCGCAGCCATTCCCCGGACAACCACCATAACCGTCCGTCGGCGCGCCTCAGCTCGCCGCCGGCCAGGCGCCATATCGGGATGGCATCGACGCCGGCATCGCGCAAGTCCTGCCAGCCCGCCCAGTGCTCGGTGTCCGGCAGCAGCGTCAGAGGCGCCAGCCAATGCCGCAGGGCATTGCGCTGGCGCTGCTCGGAGAGCGGCAGCAGGGGCGCCAGCGCCAACGAGGGCAGCCCCAGCCAGGCGAAAGGACCCTCGCCGCGCGACGCCAGCAGGTCCAGCTCGGCCAGTTCGCTCATCAGCTGTTCGGCCGCGCGCAGGTGCTCGGCACTGCGCGCCAGGTTCGCCGCCGCCTGCGGCCAGTGGCGTGCCAGCGCCGGCAGCACTTCGCGGCGCAGGAAATTACGCGCCAGCGTCGTGTCGGCATTGGAGGGGTCCTCGACCCACGCCAACCCCTGCTGCCGGGCATAGCGCTCCAGATCGGCTCGCGCAACGCCCAGCAGCGGCCGCACCAGCCAGCCCGCACCCAAGCGGCGGCTCGGCGGCATGCCTCCCAAGCCCCGCACCCCAGCACCACGCAGCAGGCGCAGCAGCAGGGTCTCGGCCTGGTCATCGCGGTGCTGACCGGTCAGCAGCAGCTCGCCCTCCTCCAGCCGGCGAGCGAAGGCGGCGTAGCGTGCCTCGCGCGCCGCCCGCTCGAGGCTGGCAGCACCGTCGACCTGCACCCGCTCGATATGCAGCGCTACGCCCAGCTGCTCGCACAGCGCCTGGCAATGGGCCGGCCAGCCGTCGGCGACGGCCTGCAGGCCATGGTGCACATGGATGGCCGACAGCGGCGGCAGCGCCTCATGCTCGCGCAGGCGCGCCAGCAGGTGCAGCAGCACGCTCGAATCCAGGCCGCCGGACAAAGCGACATGCCAGGCCGGCGCAGCAAGCCAGGGCCGGAGAGATTCGAGCAGGGAGGATTCGAGCGCAGTCATGCCGCCAGCTTAAACAACAACGGGCCCGAAGGCCCGTTGCAGATGATGCACGCCACGCGTCAGGCGATGCCGTAGCTCATCAGGCGCTCGTAGCGGCGCTCCAGCAGCTTGGCATCGTCCAGCTTGCGCAGGCTCTTGAGCTGGGCGACCAGCTCCTGGCGGATCGACTCGGCGGCGGCGGCCGGGTCGCGATGGGCGCCGCCCAGCGGCTCGGCGATCACCTTGTCGACGATGCCCAGGCCCTTCAGGCGCTCGGCGGTGATGCCCATGGCCTCGGCCGCGTCCGGCGCCTTCTCGGCGGTCTTCCACAGGATCGAGGCACAGCCTTCCGGCGAGATCACCGAGTAGGTGGAGTACTGCAGCATGTTCAGCTGGTCGCACACGCCGATGGCCAGCGCACCGCCGGAGCCACCCTCGCCGATCACGGTGGCGATGATCGGGGTCTTCAGGCGTGCCATCACGCGCAGGTTCCAGGCGATGGCCTCGCTCTGGTTGCGCTCCTCGGCGTCGATGCCCGGGTAGGCACCGGGGGTATCGATAAAGGTGAGGATCGGTAGCTTGAAGCGCTCGGCCATTTCCATCAGGCGGCAGGCCTTGCGGTAGCCCTCGGGGCGCGGCATGCCGAAGTTGCGGCGCACCTTCTCGCGCACCTCGCGACCCTTCTGGTGGCCGATGACCATCACCGGCTGGCCGTCCAGGCGGGCGGTTCCGCCGACGATAGCGGCGTCGTCGGAGAAGTGGCGATCACCATGCAGCTCGTCGAACTCGGTGAAGATGTGCTCGATGTAGTCGAGGGTGTAGGGACGGCGCGGGTGGCGCGACAGCTGCGAGATCTGCCAGCTGCTGAGGTTACCGAAGATGGTCTCGGTCAGCGCGCTGCTCTTGTCCTGCAGCCGGGAAATCTCGTCGCTGATGTTCAGCGCATTGTCGTTGCCTACCAAGCGCAGCTCTTCGATCTTGGCTTGCAGGTCGGCGATCGGCTGTTCGAAGTCGAGGAAGTTCGGGTTCATAGGCATCCGTCTAGCATCGGCGGCCCCGTGGGCCGGGCGGTGTTCCATGTGGCGCCTACCTTAAGGGATAGCGCGCCCGCGGTCGAGGCGTCGCGGCAGGCTGGCGCTCTGCCGTTCAGCGGTATTGGAGAAAGACGTTGTCTTTGCCGAACTGGTCACGCAGCGCCTGGATCAGGTTGTCCGCCGGGTCGATGCGCCACTGCTCGCCGAACTGCAGCACGGCCTTGGCCTCGCTGCCGCTGTAGTCCAGGGTCAGCGGACAGGCGCCGCGGTGCTTGGCGAACAGCTCGCCAAGCCAGCGCAGGCGGTCTCCGGCCAGCGCCTCGCGCGGCGCGCGGATGCGCAGGCTCTCGGCCAGGCCGGTGCGCGCCTCCTCCAGGCTCATCACCCGTTTGGCGCGCAGGCGCAGGCCGCCGGAGAACTCGTCGTTGCTGACCTCGCCCTCGACCACCACCAGTGCGTCGGTCTGCAGCAGCGCCTGGGCACTGGCGAAGGCGTCGGCGAACAGCGAGGCCTCGATGCGCCCGGAGCGGTCGTCCAGGGTGATGAAGCCCATCTTGTCGCCCTTCTTGTTCTTCATCACCCGCAGGGCGACGATCAGGCCGGCGATGGTCTGGGTGTCGCGTGCGGCACGCAGCTCGACGATGCGCTGGCGGGCGAAGCGACGCACCTCGCCCTCGTACTCGTCGATCGGGTGGCCGGTGAGGTACAGGCCGAGGGTGTCCTTCTCGCCTTTCAGGCGCTCCTTGATCGACAGCTCGCGCGCCTTGCGATGGTTGGCGTAGACGTCTGCCTCGGGCTCGGCGAAGACTCCGCCGAACAGATCCATGTGGCCACTGTCATGGCTGCGCGCGGTCTGCTCGGCGGCCTGCACCGCCTCTTCCATGGCCGCCAGCAGCACGGCACGGTTGAGGTCGACGCTGGCCTGGTAGGCCTTGAGTTCGTCCTGATAGTAGGGGCCGAGGCGGTCCAGGGCGCCGGAGCGGATCAGCGCCTCCAGGGTGCGCTTGTTGATGCGCTTGAGGTCGACGCGGTTGCAGAAGTCGAACAGGTCCTTGAAGGGCCCGCCCTCCGCGCGGCACTCGACGATGGCCTCCACCGGCCCCTCGCCGACACCCTTGACCGCGCCCAGGCCGTAGACGATGCGCCCGTCGTCGTTGACGGTGAACTTGAACTCCGAGGTGTTCACGTCCGGCGCGTCGATGCGCAGCTTCATGTGGCGGCATTCCTCGATGAGGATCACCACCTTGTCGGTGTTGTGCATATCCGCCGACAGCACCGCCGCCATGAACGGCGCCGGGTAGTGCGCCTTGAGCCAGGCGGTCTGGTAGGAGACCAGGCCATAGGCGGCCGAGTGCGACTTGTTGAAGCCGTAGCCGGCGAACTTTTCCACCAGGTCGAAGATGTTGCCCGCCAGCTCCGCGTCGATGCCGTTCTTCGCGCAGCCTTCGATGAAGCCGCCGCGCTGCTTGGCCATCTCCTCGGGCTTCTTCTTGCCCATGGCGCGGCGCAGCATGTCCGCGCCACCGAGGGTGTAGCCGGCCATCACCTGGGCGATCTGCATCACCTGTTCCTGGTACAGGATGATGCCGTAGGTGGGCTTGAGCACGGGCTCCAGGCCTGGGTACTGGTAGTCCGGGTGCGGGTAGGAAATCACCTCGCGGCCGTGCTTGCGGTTGATGAAGTCGTCCACCATGCCCGACTGCAGGGGGCCGGGGCGGAACAGCGCCACCAGGGCGATCATGTCTTCCAGGCAGTCCGGCTTGAGCTTCTTGATCAGCTCCTTCATGCCGCGCGATTCGAGCTGGAAGACCGCGGTGGTCTCCGCCTTCTGCAGCATGTCGTAGGTCTTCTTGTCATCCAGCGGGATGAAGTCGATGTTGACCAGCTCCTCGTCCGCGGCACCGTCGCGCTTCTGGATGCGATGGATGGTCTCCATCGCCCACTTGATGATGGTCAGGGTGCGCAGGCCGAGGAAGTCGAACTTCACCAGCCCCGCCTGCTCGACGTCGTCCTTGTCAAACTGAGTCACCAGGCCGCCACCCTCCTCGTCGCAGGAGGTCGGGGCGAAGTCGGTGAGCTTGGTCGGTGCGATCACCACGCCACCGGCGTGCTTGCCGGTGCCGCGGACGATGCCTTCGAGCTTGAGCGCCATGTCCCAGATCTCCTGGGCCTCCTCGTCGCTCTTGAGGAAGTCGCGCAGGACCTCTTCCTGCTCGTAGGCAGCTTCCAGGGTCATGCCGACTTCGAAGGGAATCATCTTCGACAGGCGGTCGGCCAGGCCGTAGGACTTGCCCTGCACCCGCGCCACGTCGCGCACCACCGCCTTGGCCGCCATCGAGCCGAAGGTGATGATCTGGCTCACCGCGTTGCGCCCGTACTTGTCGGCCACGTAGTCGATCACCCGGTCGCGACCGTCCATGCAGAAGTCGACGTCGAAGTCGGGCATGGAAATACGTTCGGGGTTGAGGAAACGCTCGAACAGCAGGTCATAGGCCAGCGGATCGAGGTCGGTGATCTTCAGCACGTAGGCCACCAGCGAGCCGGCACCCGAACCCCGGCCCGGGCCGACCGGCACGCCGTTGTTCTTCGCCCACTGGATGAAGTCCATCACAATGAGGAAGTAACCGGGGAAGCCCATCTGGATGATGATGTCGAGCTCGAAGTTCAGGCGGTCGACGTAGACCTGCTTCTTCGCCTCGTAGCCCGGCGTGTCCCTGGGCAGCAGGACCTTCAGGCGCTCCTCCAGGCCCTCGAAGGAGGCGTGGCGCAGGTAGTCGTCGATGCCCATGCCGTTGGGCGTCGGGAAGTCGGGGAGGAAGTACTTGCCCAGCTGCACCTCGATGTTGCAGCGCTTGGCGATCTCCACCGTGTTCTCCAGCGCCTCGGGCAGGTCGGCGAACAGCTCGGCCATCTCTTCCGGGGTCTTGAGGTACTGCTCCTCGGAGTAGTTGCGCGGCCGGCGCGGGTCGTCGAGGGTGCGCCCCTCGCCGATGCACACGCGGGTCTCGTGGGCCTCGAAGTCGCCGCGCTTGAGGAAGCGCACGTCGTTGGTCGCCACCAGCGGCACACCGGTGCGCCCGGCCAGCTCGACGGCCGCGTGCAGGTGCTCCTCGTCATTGACGCGGTTGGTGCGCTGCACTTCCAGGTAGAAGCGCTCGGGGAATACCGCCAGCCACTCATTGAGGAAGGTCTCGGCGCGGACGCCCTCGCCGGCCAGCAAGGCCATGCCGACCTCGCCCTCGCGCGCGCCGGACAGGGCGATCAGGCCCTCGGCCGCTTCCTTGACCCAATCGCGCTGGATGATCACCAGGCCGTTGTCCTGGCCGTCGGCCCAGCCACGGGAAATCATTTCGGTGAGGTTACGGTAGCCCTTGGCGTTCATCACCAGTAGGGTCAGGCGCGACAGCGGGCCATCCTCGTCCGGGCTGGCCAGCCAGATGTCGGCACCGCAGATCGGCTTGATGCCGGCGCCCATGGCGGTCTTGTAGAACTTCACCAGCGAGCACATGTTGCTCATGTCGGTGACGGCCACGGCCGGCATACCGGCCGCCGCCACAGCCTTGACCAGGGGTTTGACCCGCACCAGCCCGTCGACCAGGGAGAACTCGGTGTGCAGGCGCAGATGGACGAAGCTGGCGGTCATGGCAATCCCGTTGGTGACACAGAAACGATAAGGCCCGGATTGTACCGGGCCTCGACTTAAACATCAGCTTGCGAACCCGCCGTGTGGCGCTTATTCGATCCCTTCGAGCACATTGCGTACCGGCGCAAACGAACGCCGATGGATGGGCGTGGCGCCCAGGCGCTTGAGCGCCTCCAGGTGCACCGGCGTGGGGTAGCCCTTGTGCCCGCCGATGCCATAGCCGGGGTAGAGCTTCTCCATCTCGGCCATCTCGCGATCGCGACTGACCTTGGCCAGGATAGAGGCGGCGGCGATGGCCGGCACCTGGGCGTCGCCGCCGACCACAGGCGCGCTGGGCACCGCCAGCTTGGGGCAGCGGTTACCGTCGATCAGCGCCAGTTTCGGCGTGATGCTCAGGCCTTCGACGGCGCGCTGCATGGCAAGCATGGTGGCATGCAGGATATTCAGCTGGTCGATCTCCTCCACCTCGGCGCGGGCGATGCACCAGGCCAGGGCCTTTTCGCGGATCTCGTCGAACAGCTTCTCGCGGCGCGCCTCGCTGAGCTTTTTCGAGTCGTTGAGGCCAGCGATCGGACGGGCCGGATCTAGAATCACCGCGGCGGTGACCACCGGGCCACAGAGCGGGCCACGACCGACTTCGTCGACGCCGGCGACCAGCTCCTCGACCAGCGTGAAATCCAGACCCAGCTGCATCAGGCCTGCCCAACCAGCTTGAGCACGGCATCGGCGGCCTGCTGCGAGGCATCCTGGCGCAACGCGCGGTGGATAACGTCGAAGCCTTCGGTCTGCACCGCGCCATCGTCCAGCAGCGGCGCCAGCGTCTGGGCCAGGGCGTCGGGGGTTGCGGCATCCTGGATCAGCTCGGGCACCAGCAAACGCTCGGCCAGCAGGTTGGGCAGCGAGATGTAGGGGCTCTTCACCAGGCGCTTGAGGATGCGGTAGGTCAGCGGCGCCACCTTGTAGGCCACCACCATCGGCCGCTTGTGCAGCAGGGCTTCCAGGGTGGCGGTACCGGAGGCGATCAGTACCGCATCGCAGGCGGCCAGCGCTTCATGAGAGCGGCCATCGAGCAACAGCAGCGGCAGGTTGCGCCCGGCCAGCATGGCCTCCAGCTGCGCGCGGCGCTCGGCATTGGCACAGGGCAGCACGAAGCGGATACCGGGGCGCAGTGTGCGCAGGCGCTCGGCGGCATCGAGGAACAGCGCGCCCAGGCGCGCCACTTCGCCACCCCGGCTTCCCGGCAGCAGGGCCACCACCGGCTCATCCAGCGCCAGGCCGAGCGCCTCGCGGGCGCCGGCGCGGTCCGCCTGCAGCGGTATGGTGTTGGCCAGTGGATGACCGACGAAGCGCACCGGCACCTGGTGCTCCAGGTAGAAACGCGCCTCGAAGGGGAACAGCGTCAGCATCAGGTCGCAGGCGTCGCGGATCTTCAGCACGCGCTTCTGCCGCCAAGCCCATACCGAAGGACTGACGTAGTGCACGGTCTTGATGCCGGCCTGGCGCAGCTTGAGCTCGAGGGTCAGGTTGAAATCCGGGGCATCGATGCCGATGAACAGGTCCGGTTTGGCGGCGATCAGGTCCTGAATCAGGCGCTTGCGCCGCGCCAGCAGCTCGCGCAGGCGCCCCAGCACCTCGACCAGGCCCATCACCGCCAGGCGCTCCATGGGGAAGGCGGAGACAAGCCCCTCGGCCTCCATGCGCGGACCGCCGACGCCGATGAACTCGACCTGGGGATGTTGCTGCTTGAGCGCCTGCATCAGGCCGGCGCCGAGGATATCGCCGGAAGCCTCGCCGGCCACCAGCGCAACACGAAGGGGGCGACTCATATCAGCGGGTAATGCCGCGCGTCGAGGCCTGGACGGAATCGCGGAACACCGCCACTTCCGGGAACTGGGAAGCGGACTCGGCCAGCTCGGCCAGCGCCTGCTCGACGGTCAGGCCCTGGCGGTAGACCACCTTGTAGGCTCGGCGCAGGGCGGCGATGGCCTCGGCACTGAAGCCGCGACGGCGCATGCCCTCGAAGTTCATGCTGCGCGCCTCGGCCGGGTTGCCGAACACGGTGACGTAGGCTGGCACGTCCTTGCCGATGGCCGTGCCCATGCCGGAGAAGCTGTGGGCGCCGATGCGGCAGAACTGGTGGACCAGGGTGAAGCCGGAAAGGATCGCCCAGTCGTCCATGTGCACATGGCCAGCCAGCGCAGTGTTGTTGACCAGGATGCAGTGGTTGCCGATCACGCTGTCGTGACCGACGTGCACATAGGCCATCAGCAGGTTGTGGTCGCCGATGGTGGTCTCGGAGCGGTCCTGCACGGTGCCACGGTGGATGGTGACACCTTCGCGGATCACGTTGTGATCGCCAATGACCAGCCGGGTCGGCTCACCCTTGTACTTGAGGTCGGGCGTGTCCTCGCCCACCGAGGAGAACTGGTAGATCTTGTTGTGCCGGCCGATCACGGTCGGGCCCTTGAGCACCACGTGCGGGCCAATCACGGTACCCTCGCCGATTTCCACATCGGGTCCGATGATCGACCAGGGGCCGACCTGGACATCCGCGGCCAACTTGGCCGAAGGGTCGATGATGGCGCGAGGGTCAATCAAACTCATAGCTTGCGTTCCGCACAGATGATTTCCGCCGAGCAGACTTCCTTGCCATCGACACTGGCCTGGCACTCGAACTTCCAGATACTGCGCTTGACGCTGAGGAACTTGGCTTGCAGTACCAGTTGGTCGCCAGGGAGCACTGGCTGGCGGAAGCGCAGCTTGTCGGAGCCGACGAAGTAATACAGGGTGCCGTCAGCCGGCTTCACATCGAGCATCTTGAAACCGAGGATGCCGGCGGCCTGAGCCATGGCCTCGATGATCAGCACGCCCGGCATGATCGGATGATCGGGGAAGTGGCCATTGAAGAAGGGCTCGTTGATGCTGACATTCTTGTAGGCACGAATGGTCTTGGCTTCCACGTCCAGCTCGGCTACGCGATCCACCAGCAGGAAAGGATAGCGGTGCGGTAGATATTCGCGAATCTCGTTGATGTCCATCATGTGCGGAGAGCCTGTTCTAAAAAATGGGGGTGCCGCGGGCACGGTCAGGCATCAGATGAGGCCTGACCGTCCGGGGTCACGGCGGCGAGGCGCTTTTCCAGCTCGCGCAGGCGCTTCGCCATGTCGTCCAGTTGACGAATACGCGCGGCACTCTTCTTCCAGTCGGCAGCGGTCTGCATGGCGGTACCGGAAGAATAGGCGCCTGGTTCGGTGATCGAGCGGGTGACCATGGTCATGCCGGTGACGAACACGTTGTCGCACACTTCGATGTGCCCGACCATGCCGACGCCACCAGCGATCATGCAGTGCTTGCCGATCTTGGTGCTGCCGGAGATGCCAACGCAGCCGGCCATGGCGGTGTGATCACCGATCTGCACGTTGTGCGCGATCATGATCTGATTATCCAGCTTCACACCGTTGCCGATAACGGTATCGGCCAAGGCCCCGCGGTCGATGGTGGTGTTGGCGCCGACTTCCACGTCGTCACCCAGCACCACGCCGCCGATCTGCGCGATCTTCTGCCACACGCCCTTCTCGTTGGCGAAGCCGAAGCCCTCGCCACCGAGCACGGCGCCGGACTGAATGACCACGCGCTTGCCGATCTTCACATCGTGGTAAAGGGTCACTCGTGGCGCCAGCCAGCCACCCTCGCCGATCTCGCTGCGCGCGCCGACCACGCAGTGGGCGCCGACGGTGACGCCAGCGGCGATGCGTGCGCCGCTCTCGATCACCGCGTAGGCACCGATGCTGGCAGTCGGATCGACCTGGGCGTCGGCGGCGACGATGGCAGTCGGGTGCACCCCGGCAGGGGCAACGGGCTTGGTGTCGAACAGGTGGGAAAGCTGGGCGAAGGCCAGGTAGGGATTGGCCACCAGCAGTACATCGCCGGCATAGCCTTCGGCATCAGCGGCAGTCAGCAGCACCACGCCGGCACGGGTATCGGCGAGGTATTTGCGGTACTGGGCGTTGGACAGAAAGCTCAGCTGCTCGGGTCCGGCATCCTGCAGGGTCGCCAGGCCGCGGATCGGCTTGTCCGCGGCGCCACGCAGGGTAGCGCCGAGACGCCCGGCCAGTTCGCCGAGGGTGAAGACAGTTGCGCTCATGATCAGCGCTGCGAGTTCATGCGCTCGATGACCTGGCGGGTGATCTCGTACTGCGGCTTGACGTCGACCACGGCGCCACGCTCCAGTACCAGGTCATAGTTGCCCTGCTTGATCACTTCCTCAACGGCCTTGTCCAGCTTAGGCTTGAGCTGCTTGAGCATGTCGCGGTCGGAGATGGCCTTGGCTTCGTTCAGCTCCTTGGACTGGAACTGGAAATCGCGGGCCTTCTGCTTGAACTCCAGCTCCAGGCGCTCACGCTCGGCCTGCTGCATTTTCTCGCCATCCTTGACCAGACGATCCTGGATGCGCTTGGCATCACTTTCCAGCTGCTTGAGCTTGCTCAGCTGCGGGCCGAACTTCTTCTCGGCATCAACGGCATACTTCTTGGCGGCATCGGACTCGAGCAGGGCCATCTGATAGTTCATCACCGCGATTTTCATCTCGGCAAAGGCCGGGGTCGCCATCAGGGCTGCGGCGACCAGAACCAGTTGAGTCAACTTACGCACGATGCACTCCTGCAACAAACACTGTTGTCTAGCAAATTAGAAAGTTTGGCCCAGGGAGAACTGGAATACCTGGGTATCCGCCTCTTCCGGCTTCTTGATCGGTGCCGCCAGGCTGAAGCTCAGCGGTCCGAGGGCGGTGACCCAGGTCACACCGACACCCACGGAGCTTGCCAGATCGCCGAAATCGATGTTGTTGCAGCTCGGCGAAGAGGAAGAACAGGAGGTGTCGTACACGTTACCCACGTCCCAGAACAACACGGTGCGCAGGGAGCGCTGATCCTTGACGAACGGCAGCGGGAACAGCAGTTCCGCACCACCCTGGATCAGCACGTTACCGCCGAAGGGAAGCGGGTCCTGATCCGGGTCGCGTTCCGTACCTTCGTTACCGGTGACAGCGAAGCCCCGGCTAGGAGTGCTGCGCGGACCGAGACTGCTGTCCTCGAAGCCACGTACCGAGTTGAAGCCGCCGCCGAAGTAATGCTCATAGAACGGCAGCTCCTCGGTGGAACCATAGGCATCGCCGTAGCCCAGCTCGGTATGGAAACGCAGCGTGTACTTGTCGTTGATCGGCTGGAAGATCTGGCCACGGTAGTCGAGCTTGAAGAACGACAGATCGCTGCCCGGCACGGTGGTTTCCAGCACCAGACTCTGCGAATGACCACGATTGGCCAGCACGCCGCGATTGAGGGTCGACTCGGACCAGCCGATCGAAGCCTTCAGGTTCAGGTAGCTGTCGCCTTCCTGCTCGATGAAATCGAAGATCTCGTCGACGGTGTAGACACCAGTATCGATGCTGTCCTGCTGGATGGTCAGACCATAGGTCAGGCGCGAAGTCTCGCTGATCGGGTAGCCGATGCTCATACCGGCGCCATAACTGTCGACCGAGTAGCTGGAAACATCGACATCGAGATCATCGTAGTCGGTGGTGCGATAGAAGGCGTTGTAGCCCAGGCTGACGCCGTCGACGGTCCAGTAGGGGTCGACGAAGCCGAAGTTGTAGCGGGTCTGGTACTCGGAGCGGGTCAGACCGACGCTGACCTTGTTGCCGGTACCGAGGAAGTTGTTCTGGCTGATTGAGCCACCGAGGATCAGACCGGCGTTCTGGGCGAAGCCGACGCTGGCGGTGATGGAGCCGGACGGCTGCTCTTCGACGCTGTAGTTGACGTCGACCTGGTCGTCGGTGCCCGGCACCTGCGGGGTCTCGACGTTGACTTCCTTGAAGTAGCCGAGGCGCTCCAGGCGGGTCTTGGACTGGTCGATCAGATAGGTGGAGGCCCAGCCGCCCTCCATCTGGCGCATCTCGCGGCGCAGCACCTCGTCCTCAGTCTTGGTGTTGCCGCGGAAGTTGATGCGATTGACGTAGGCGCGCTTGCCCGGATCGACCACGAAGGTGATGGCGACGGTCTTGTCTTCATCGTTAGGCTGCGGCACGCCGTTGACGTTGGCGAAGGTGTAGCCCTCGTTGCCCAGGCGGCGGGTGATCAGCTCGGAGGTGGTGGTCATCACCTTGCGCGAGAAGACCTGCCCCTGCTTGACCAGCAGCAGCTTTTCGATTTCCTCCTGCGGCACCTTGAGGTCACCGGAGAGTTTCACTTCGCTGACGCTGTACTTCTCGCCCTCGTCGACGTTGACGGTGATGTAGACGTGCTTCTTGTCCGGGGTAATGGATACCTGGGTGGAGGAGATATCCATGTTGATGTAGCCGCGGTCCAGGTAGTAGGAGCGCAGACGCTCCAGGTCGCCGGACAGCTTCTCGCGGGCGTACTTGTCATCGTTCTTGAAGAAGGACAGCCAGTTGGTGGTCTTAAGCTCGAACAGGGCGGTCAGGTCCTCGTCCGGGAACACGCTGTTACCGACCACGTTGATGTGCTGGATGGCGGCGACCGAGCCTTCATTGATGGTGATCTTCAGGGCTACGCGGTTGCGCGGCTGCGGAATCACTTCGGCTTCGATCTCGGCGGAGTAGCGACCCTGGGCCACGTACTGGCGCAGCAGCTCGTTGCGCACGCCCTCGAGGGTGGCGCGCTGGAAGATTTCACCCTCGGCCAGACCGGACTGCTGCAAGCCCTTCATCAGATCTTCGGTGGTGATCGCCTTGTTGCCTTCGATCTCGATGGTGGAGATGGAGGGGCGCTCGACCACGTTGATCACCAGCACGTCACCTTCGCGACCGAGCTGGATGTCCTGGAAGAAACCGGTCTTGAACAAGGCACGGGTGGCATCCACCAGGCGACGGTCATCGACCGCATCGCCCACATTCAGCGGCAGGGCGCCGAACAGGCTTCCCGCGGAAACCCGCTGCAGACCGTTGACCCGAATATCGGTGATGGTGAAGGACTCGGCGTGAACTTCGGCGATCATCAGTGCGGCGAAGACCGCAGGTAGCAGCAGACGTTTCATGAAGTCCTTTCTTATTCCAACTGATAATAAAGAAACTGCCGCGATACGCGGCAGATTCGGAATTCAGCTATTCGTTACAGACGACTCAGATCGTTTACCAGGGCCAGCAACATCACCCCCAGCACCAGACTGATACCTATCTGAATGCCCCAACCCTGTACCCGCTCAGACAATGGGCGACCACGCACCCACTCGACCAGGTAGAACAGCAAATGCCCCCCATCCAGAACGGGAATGGGCAGCAAATTGAGAACCCCCAGGCTAATGCTCAGGTAGGCGAGGAAGTTGAGGAAATCCGCCACGCCGGACTGAGCCGAAGCGCCCGCCACTTTAGCAATGGTTATCGGCCCACTCAAGTTTTTTACCGAGAGCTCGCCGAACAGCATTTTCTTTAGCGAATCAAGGGTTAGCAGGGTCATATTCCAGGTGCGCCGAAGCCCTTCGGCAACCGCATCGAGCGGCCCGAAACTGACCTCGTGCAGCATGTGCGCAGGCCACTCGCCCCCCTTCACGCCAACCCCCAGATAACCGCTACGCGCCTCACCTTCACCACGCGCTGCCAGCACCAGAGGCAACTCGACCTGCTCACCCGCACGCTCCAGGCGCAGAACTACCCGTTCGCCGGGGCGCGAGCGCACCCAGTCGACGACCTGCTGCCATTCGTCCAGAGCCTGCTCATCGAGCGCCAGCAGCCGATCGCCCAGACGCACGCCCGCCGCCTGAGCCGGCCCCTGCGGGTCAAGCTCGCTGACCACGGGCTCGCTCGCCGGCCGCCACGGCCGGATACCCAAAGACTCGAGAGGTTCCGGCTCGTCGACGCCACGCAGCCAGTCGCGCAGCACCAGTTGACGATCGGCAATTAGGGAAGAGCCGACCTCACGCACCTGCAGCTCGACGGTACCGGACTCCCCCAGACGCCGAATCAGCTGCAGGTTGACGGCCGACCAGCCGGGCGTCGCCTCGCCATCGACCGCCACTATTTCCTGGCCGGCACGCAGTCCAGCGGTAGCGGCAAGGCTGTCCGGCGCCACCGCGCCGATCACCGGACGCACCTGCTGGGTACCGAGCATGGCGATCGCCCAGAAGAACAGGATGGCCAGGAGGAAATTGGCGATAGGACCGGCAGCCACTATGGCAATGCGCTGCTTGACCGTCTTGCGATTGAAGGCCTGATCGAGCTGCTCGGCGGGCACCTCGCCCTCGCGCTCGTCGAGCATCTTCACGTAGCCGCCCAGCGGGATGGCGGCCACCACGAACTCGGTGCCATGGCGATCATGCCAGCGCAGCAGCGGACTGCCGAATCCGACGGAGAAGCGCAGCACCCTGACCCCGCAGCGGCGCGCCACCCAGAAGTGGCCGAACTCGTGGAAGGTGACCAGCACCCCGAGCGCAACCAGGGTACCGAAAAGCATGTACAGCGCACTCATTCCATCTTCCTCCGGGCTGTCACCCGTGGCGATTCAACCAGTCAGCGGCCAGGGCGCGCGCGCGCGCGTCCGCCGCCAGCACCGCATCGAGATCGTCGACCGCGGACGACGCCTCGCGATTCAGGCCGTCCTCGATGATACGCGCGATATCGGAAAAGCGGATGCGCCGTTCGAGAAACGCCGCCACCGCCACCTCGTTGGCCGCATTCAATACCGCCGGCGCACTGCCCCCCGCCTCGGCGGCCTGCCTCGCCAGGCGCAGGCAGGGGAAGCGCAGCTCGTCGGGCGCCTGGAAATCGAGGCGCGCGACGGCGAACAGATCCAGAGGCGCCACGCCGGAATCGATCCGCTCCGGCCAGGCCAGGGCATGGGCGATGGGCGTGCGCATGTCCGGATTGCCCAGCTGCGCCAGTACCGAGCCATCCACATAGTCGACCAGGGAATGGATCACGCTCTGCGGGTGAATGACCACCTCGACCTGCTCGGGCCGCGCATCGAACAGCCAGCAGGCCTCGATCAGCTCCAGCCCCTTGTTCATCATGCTGGCCGAATCCACCGAGATCTTGCGCCCCATCGACCAGTTCGGATGGGCGCACGCCTGCTCGGGCGAGACGCGCTCCAGCTCGGCCAGCGGTGTCTCGCGGAAGGGCCCGCCGGAGGCCGTCAGCAGGATACGCCGCACCCCTACCGCCCCCAGGCCGCGGGCATAGTCGCCGGGCAGGCACTGGAAGATGGCGTTGTGCTCGCTGTCGATCGGCAACAGGGTGGCGCCATGCTCGCGCACCGCCTGCATGAACAGGGCGCCGGACATCACCAGCGCCTCCTTGTTGGCCAGCAACACCTTCTTGCCGGCCCGCACGGCGGCCAGGGTCGGCTTGAGGCCGGCGGCACCGACTATGGCCGCCATCACCGCATCCACATCCGGATGAGCGGCCACCTCGCACAACCCGCCCTCGCCCACCAGCACGCGAGTCGCGAGGCCAGCGCCACGCAGTGCATCCTGCAACCTGCTGGCACTGGCCTGATCGGCGACCACGGCGAACTGCGGGCGATGCCTCAGGCAAAGCTGCTCGAGCTCGGCCAGCCGGGAGAAACCGCTGAGGGCGAAGGCCTGGTAGCGCTCGGGATGCCGGGCGATCACATCCAGCGTACTGAGACCGATGGAGCCGGTCGCCCCGAGCACGGTGATGCGTTGCGGACGACTCACTGCGCGCCCCATCCCGCCAGCCAGAGCAGCACGGCGAACAGCGGAATGGCCGCGGTCAAGCTGTCGATGCGATCCAGCACGCCACCGTGGCCGGGCAGCAGGTTACTGCTGTCCTTGATCCCGGACTGGCGCTTGAACATGCTCTCGGTCAGGTCACCGATCACCGAGGCGGCCACTACCAGTGCCGCGCCCCCCAGAGCCAGCAGCAGGCCAGCCGTTGACCAGCCCTGCTGCAAACCGACCACCAAGGTGATCAGCAGGCTGGCTGCCAGGCCACCATAGAAACCCTCCCAACTCTTGCCGGGACTGACGCGAGGCGCCAGCTTGCGCCTGCCGAAGGCCTTGCCGGCGAAGTAGGCGCCGATATCCGCCCCCCACACCAGCACCATCACGGCGATGATCAGGCCATTGGCCTGTGGCCACTGCTTGAGCAGCACCAGGCCTTGCCAGGCCGGCAGCAGGATCACCAGACCAATCAGCAGCTTGCCGGGCAGCCCGCCCCAGTAGCGACTGCTGCCCGGATAGCTCAGCACCAGCAGGGTCGCCGCCAGCCACCAGAGCAGCGCCGCCGCCAGCAACCAGGGCGCCAGCGCCGGCAGCAGCCAGGCGCCGTAGAGCAGGGCCGCAACCGCCGCCCCGTAGGCCACCCGCTGCGGCTGGGTGGACAGACCGGCCAGGCGCGCCCATTCCCAGGCGGCCAGACTGACCACGGCACCGATGAACAGGGCGAAGGCCCAGCCCTCGAGCAGGAAGAAGCCGCCCAGGGCGATGGGCAGCAGGATCAGGGCGGTGATGACGCGTTGTTTCAGCATTGACTGCGAGCCTCGGCTTCCACCTGTTCGCTGGTCTTGCCGAAGCGGCGCTGGCGGGTGGCGAAATCGGCCAGCGCCTTGCGCATGGCGTCATGTTTGAAGTCCGGCCAGTACAGGTCGGAAAAGTACAGCTCGGAATAGGCCAATTGCCAAAGCAGGAAATTGCTGATGCGGTGCTCACCACCGGTGCGGATGCACAGGTCCGGCAGCGGCAGATCACCGGTAGCCAGGCACCCCTGCAGCAGCTCGGGAGTGATCTCTTCCGGCCGCAGATGACCGCCCTGGACTTCCCGCGCCAGGCGCTGCGCGGCCTGGACTATGTCCCACTGGCCACCGTAGTTGGCGGCGATCTGCAGGACGAAGCGGCTGTCGCCGGCGGTCAGCTGCTCGGCCTCACGCATGGCCGCCTGCAACTCCGGATGGAAGCGCGAGCGATCACCGATGATGCGCAGGCTGATGGCGTTTTCCTTGAGCTTCTTCACCTCGCGACGCAGGGCCGAGAGGAACAATTCCATCAGCGCCCCGACCTCCTCGGCCGGGCGCTGCCAGTTCTCGCTGGAGAAGGCAAACAGGGTCAGCACCTCGACCCCGGACTCGGCGCACACCTCGATGACCGCGCGCACCGCATCGACGCCGGCCTTGTGCCCGGCCACGCCGGGCAGCAGCCGCTTCTTCGCCCAGCGATTATTGCCATCCATGATGATGGCGACATGCCGTGGCACCGCCGCCGGGGCGTCCTGCTTGCTCTTGCTCACATCACACCGCCATCAGGTCGGCTTCTTTGGCTTCCAGGGCCTTGTCGATGTCGGCAACGAACTTGTCGGTGAGCTTCTGCACCTCGTCGGCGGCACGACGCTCCTCGTCCTCGCTGATCTCCTTGTCCTTGGACAGCTTCTTCAGCTCGGCCAGGGCATCGCGGCGCACGTTGCGCACCGCCACCTTGGCATCCTCGGCAACGCCACGGGCCTGCTTGGTGTAGCCACGGCGGGTTTCTTCGGTCAGGGCCGGCATCGGCACGCGGATGGTGGCACCGGCACTGCTCGGATTGAGGCCGAGATCGGAGGTCATGATGGCCTTTTCGATCGCCGCGCTCAGGGTCTTGTCGTGAGCGACGATCTTCAGCGTACGGGCATCTTCCACGGTGATCGCGGCGACCTGGTTCAGCGGCATCTCGCTGCCATAAGCCGGGACCTTGACGCTGTCCAGAATGCTCGGGTGCGCGCGCCCGGTGCGGATGGAGGCCAGGTTGCGCCCCATGGACTCCAGGGACTTGCTCATGCGCTCCTGGGCGGCCTTCTTGATCTCGTTGATCATTGTGCTTCCTCCTCGATCAGGGTTCCTTCGGCGCCACCCACCACGATATTCAGCAGGGCGCCGGGCTTGTTCATATTGAAGACCCGCAGCGGCATCTTGTGGTCGCGCACCAGGCAGATGGCCGTCAGGTCCATCACGCCCAGCTTGCGGTCGAGCACCTCGTCATAGGTCAGGCGCTCGAACTTCTCCGCATTGGGGTCCTTGAAGGGGTCGGCAGTGTACACGCCATCGACCTTGGTGGCTTTCAGCACCAGGTCGGCATCGATCTCGATAGCGCGCAGGCAGGCCGCCGAGTCGGTGGTGAAGAAGGGGTTGCCGGTGCCCGCGGCAAAGATCACCACCTCGCCGGTGGACAGATGACGCATGGCCTTGCGGCGATCGTAGTGGTCGGTCACGCCGACCATGGAGATGGCCGACATCACAATGGCGGGGATATTCGAGCGCTCCAGGGCGTCGCGCATGGCCAGGGCGTTCATCACGGTGGCCAGCATACCCATGTGGTCGCCGGTGACCCGATCCATGCCGGCGGCGGACAGCGCCGCGCCACGGAACAGGTTGCCACCGCCGATCACCAGACCGACCTGCACGCCGATGCCGACCAGCTGGCCGACTTCCAGCGCCATGCGATCCAGCACCTTGGGATCGATGCCGAACTCTTCCGAGCCCATCAGGGCCTCGCCGCTTAACTTGAGCAGAATGCGTTTATAGCGAGGTTGACGACCACTCACCTGCTGAGCCATTGCGTATCTCTCCTGCGGCGTTGTTTGGCTGCTTATATTACCCGGCAGTCAGACCACTGCCCGGTCAAATCGTGCGGAGCATTGCCCGCTTTGCAAAAGAGGCTGCACGCGTAAGCGGGCAGCCTCTTCTGTTCGACAGTGCGAAACCGTCTTACTGCTTGGCAGCGGCCACCTGGGCAGCCACTTCGGCAGCGAAGTCAGCCTCGACCTTCTCGATGCCCTCGCCCACTTCGAAGCGGGTGAAGGAAACGATCTCGGCGCCGGCCTTCTTGACCAGCTCACCGACCTTGACTTCCGGATCCATGACGAAGGCCTGCTCGACCAGACTGGCTTCGGCCAGGAACTTGGCGATACGACCCTTGACCATGTTCTCGACGATGTTTTCCGGCTTGCCGGCGATCTTCTCGGCGTTCAGCTGCAGGAAGATTTCCTTTTCCTTGGCGATCAGCTCTTCGGAAACGTCGGAGGGGTTCAGCACGGCCGGGTTGGAAGCAGCGACGTGCATGGCAACGTGCTTGGCCAGCTCCTCGTTGCCGCCTTTCAGGACGACCAGAACACCGATGCGGTGGCCGTGCAGGTAGGACCCCACGACGTCGCCTTCGACGGCAGCCAGACGACGGATGTTGACGTTCTCGCCGCACTTGGCAACCAGAGCCTCACGGGCGGATTCGCGGGAAGCGATCAGCGGGGCGGCTTCGGTCAGCTTCTGGGCGAAGGCTTCGTCCAGGCTCTCCTTGACGAAGGCCTTGAAGTCGTCCTGCAGGGCCAGGAAGTCGGTCTGCGAGTTGACTTCGATCAGCAGGCCACGACCACCCTCGACGCGAGCGGCGATGGCGCCCTCGGCGGCGACGTTGCCGGCCTTCTTGGCGGCCTTGATGGCACCGGAGGCGCGCATGTCGTCGATGGCCTTCTCGATGTCGCCACCGGCGGCAACCAGGGCCTTCTTGCATTCCATCATGCCTTGGCCGGTGCGCTCGCGCAGTTCTTTAACCAGGGCTGCAGTGATTTCTGCCATGTTCACAATCCTCTTGAAGTGGTGTTCAACCATTCAACCCGGCCACGCCGGGCACAAAATTCGCAAGTGGCAAAAAGGGGGCCAAGCCCCCTTCTCGCACAACGGGAAAGGTGCTTCCCGTTATCAGCCTTCGCTGGCCTCGGAAGCGGCTTCCTCGACGAACTCGTCGGTGCCGCCGGCAGCGTTGCCACGACCACGGATCACGGCGTCGGCCATGGCACCCATGTACAGCTGGATGGCGCGGATGGCGTCGTCGTTACCCGGGATGATGTAGTCAACGCCTTCCGGGCTGCTGTTGGTATCGACGATGCCGATGACCGGGATGCCCAGCTTGTTGGCTTCGGTGATGGCGATGCGCTCGTGGTCGACGTCGATTACGAACAGCGCGTCCGGCAGGCCACCCATGTCCTTGATACCGCCCAGGCTACGATCCAACTTCTCCAGATCGCGGGTGCGCATCAGGGCTTCTTTCTTGGTCAGCTTGGCGAAGGTGCCGTCCTGGGACTGGGTTTCCAGCTCGCGCAGGCGCTTGATCGAAGCACGGATGGTCTTGTAGTTGGTCAGCATGCCGCCGAGCCAACGGTGATCAACGTAGGGGGAACCGCAGCGAGCAGCTTCTTCAGCCACGATCTTGCCGGCGGAACGCTTGGTGCCCACGAACAGGATCTTGTTCTTGCCGGCAGCCAGCTTCTCAACGAAGGACAGAGCCTCGTTGAACATCGGCAGGGTCTTTTCCAGGTTGATGATGTGAATCTTGTTGCGCGCGCCGAAAATGTACTTGCCCATTTTCGGGTTCCAGTAACGGGTCTGGTGGCCGAAGTGCACACCGGCCTTCAGCATATCGCGCATATTGACTTGGGACATGATAGTTCCTTGATAAGTCGGGTTAGGCCTCCACGCATCCCAATCTCCAACCCTTGCGGGCACCCAGGAAATCGTGTCGATACGTGTGCGGAGTTAAGCCCTACGAGCAGCTCTGCCCGTAAAGCGGCGCGTTTTATACCACAGAAAGCAGCGACAGGCTAGCCGAACCAGGAGCCAGCCGCATGCCGCCGCCCGGCGGCTTTCTGCTAGAATCGCCGTCTTTCCCGTTTTTGCCTTGCGCCACCGGCGCCGAGAGAGACCGCATGACCGTCACCATCAAGACGCCCGACGAAATCGAGAAGATGCGCGTGGCCGGCCGCCTGGCCGCCGAAGTGCTGGAGATGATCGGCGAGCACGTCAAACCCGGCGTCACCACCGAAGAAATCGACCGCATCTGCCACGACTACATCGTCAACGTGCAGAAGGCCATCCCCGCCCCGCTCAACTACGGCGCCGCGCCGGGCCGCCCGGGCTTCCCCAAGTCGATCTGCACCTCGATCAACCACGTGGTCTGCCATGGCATTCCCAACGACAAGCCGCTGAAGGACGGTGACGTGCTGAACATCGACGTCACCGTGATCAAGGACGGCTACCACGGCGATACCAGCAAGATGTTCATGGTCGGCAAGGTGCCGGAGTGGGCCCAGCGCCTGGCCCAGATCACCCAGGAATGCATGTACAAGGGCATCCAGCTGGTCAAGCCCGGCGCGCGCCTGGGCGATATCGGCGAAGTGATCCAGAAGCATGCCGAGAAGCACGGCTTCTCGGTGGTGCGCGAATACTGCGGCCACGGCATCGGCGCGGTGTTCCACGAGGAGCCGCAGGTACTGCACTACGGCCGTGCCGGCACCGGCATGGAACTCAGGGCCGGCATGACCTTCACCATCGAGCCGATGATCAACCAGGGCCGCCCGGAAACCCGCCTGCTCGGCGACGGCTGGACCGCCATTACCAAGGACCGCAAGCTCTCCGCCCAGTGGGAGCATACGGTACTGGTCACCGAGAGCGGCTACGAGATCCTCACCCTGCGCAGCGACGACACCCTGCCGCGCACTTCCCCCTGAGCATCCATATAGAGGAAGGCGCGCATGCCCCAGATGGACCCGGAGTTGTTTGACCGCGGCCAGTTCCAGGCGGAACTGGCGCTCAAGTCCAGCCCCATCGCCGCCTTCAAGAAGGCCCTCAAGCAGGCGCGCGAAGTGCTCGACGCGCGCTTTCGCGAGGGCCGCGACATCCGCCGCCTGGTCGAGGACCGCGCCTGGTTCGTCGACCAGATCCTCCAGGAAGCCTGGAAGCGCTTCGACTGGAGCGAGGACGCCGACATCGCCCTGCTGGCCGTCGGCGGCTACGGCCGCGGCGAACTCCACCCCTACTCCGACATCGACCTGCTGATCCTCCTCGACAGCGCCGACCACGAGACCTTCCGCGAGCCCATCGAGGGCTTCCTCACCCTGCTCTGGGACATCGGCCTGGAAGTCGGACAGAGCGTGCGCTCGGTCGCCGAGTGCGCGGAAGAGGCGCGCGCCGACCTGACGGTGGTCACCAACCTGATGGAAAGCCGCACCATCGCCGGCCCCGAACACCTGCGCCAGCGCATGCAGGAGGTCACCGCCAGCGACCGCATGTGGCCGAGCAAGGAGTTCTTCCTGGCCAAGCGCAAGGAAGCCAAGGCGCGCCACGCCAAGTACAACGACACCGAGTACAACCTGGAACCCAACGTCAAGGGCTCGCCCGGCGGCCTGCGCGACATCCAGACCATCCTCTGGGTGGCGCGCCGCCAGTTCGGCAGCCTCAACCTGCACTCCCTGGTGCAGCAGGGTTTCCTGGTCGACAGCGAGTACGGCATGCTGGCCTCCAGCCAGGAGTTCCTGTGGAAGGTGCGCTACGCCCTGCACATGCTCGCCGGGCGCGCCGAGGACCGCCTGCTGTTCGACCACCAGCGCAAGATCGCCGCCCTGCTCGGCTTCGAGGATGGCGACGGCCGGCTGGCTGTCGAGCGTTTCATGCAGAAGTACTACCGGGTGGTGATGGGTGTCGCCGAGCTCTCCGAGCTGATCAACCAGCACTTCGAGGACGTCCTGCTGCGCGAGGGCGAGCGCGGCCCGGCGCAGCCGCTGAACAGCCGCTTCCAGGTGCGCGACGGCTATATCGAGGTGACCAGCCCTGGCGTGTTCAAGCGCACCCCCTTCGCCATCCTCGAAGTCTTCGTGCTGATGGCCCAGCACCCCGAGATCAAGGGCGTGCGCGCCGACACCATCCGCCTGCTGCGCGACAGCCGCCACCTGATCGACGACGACTTCCGCCGCGACATCCGCAACACCAGTCTGTTCATCGAGCTGTTCAAGTCGACCCAGGGCATCCACCGCAACCTGAGGCGGATGAACCGCTACGGCATCCTCGGCCGCTACCTGCCGGAGTTCGGCCACATCGTCGGGCAGATGCAGCACGACCTGTTCCACATCTACACGGTGGACGCCCACACCCTCAACCTGATCAAGCACCTGCGCAAGCTGAAATGGCCGGAGCTGGCGGAGAAGTTCCCGCTGGCCAGCAAGCTGATCGACAAGCTGCCCAAGCCCGAGCTGATCTACCTGGCCGGGCTCTACCACGACATCGGCAAGGGCCGCGGCGGCGACCACTCCGAGCTCGGCGCGGTGGATGCCGAGGCCTTCTGCGTGCGCCACCAGCTGCCCAGCTGGGACAGCCGGCTGATCGTCTGGCTGGTGCAGAACCACCTGGTGATGTCGACCACCGCCCAGCGCAAGGACCTCTCCGACCCGCAGGTGATCTTCGACTTCGCCCAGCTGGTCGGCGACCAGACCCGCCTGGACTACCTCTACGTGCTGACCGTGGCCGACATCAACGCCACCAACCCCAGCCTGTGGAACTCCTGGCGCGCCAGCCTGCTGCGCCAGCTCTACACCGAGACCAAGCGCGCCCTGCGCCGCGGCCTGGAGAACCCGCTGGACCGCGAGGAGCAGATCCGCCAGACGCAGAGCGCGGCGATCGACATCCTGGTGCGTGGCGGCATCGACCAGGACGACGCCGAGCAGCTGTGGAGCCAGCTCGGCGACGACTACTTCCTGCGCCACAGCGCCGCCGACGTGGCCTGGCACACCGAGGCCATCCTCCAGCACCCGGCCGGCAAGGACCCGCTGGTGCTGATCAAGGAGACCGCCCAGCGCGAGTTCGAGGGCGCCACGCAGATCTTCATCTACGCCCCGGATCAGCACGACTTCTTCGCCGTGACGGTGGCGGCCATGGACCAGCTCAACCTGAACATCCATGACGCCCGGGTGATCACCTCCACCAGCCAGTTCACCCTGGACACCTACATCGTGCTGGACGCCGATGGCGGCCGTATCGGCGACAACCCGGCGCGCATCAAGCAGATCCGCGACGGCCTGGTCGAGGCGCTGAAGAATCCCGACGAGTACCCGGCGATCATCCAGCGCCGCGTGCCGCGCCAGCTCAAGCACTTCGCCTTCGCCCCGCAGGTGACCATCCACAACGACGCCCAGCGCCCGGTCACCGTGCTGGAGATCACCGCCCCGGACCGCCCCGGCCTGCTGGCACGGATCGGCAAGATCTTCCTCGACTTCGACCTGTCGCTGCAGAACGCCAAGATCGCCACCTTGGGCGAACGGGTGGAAGACGTGTTCTTCATCACCGACGCCGCCAACCAGCCGCTGTCCGACCCGGAACTCTGCGCCCGCCTGCAGGAGGCCATAGTGCGCCAGCTGTCGCAGGCCAACGGCGAGTCCCTCGGCGTCGGCGCCATCAGCATCTGAACCACGCAAGAGCCCCCATGAACCACGCCCTGACCCAGCTGCAGCCCTACCCCTTCGAGAAACTGCGCGCCCTGCTCGCCGGCATCACCCCGCCGGCGGACAAGCGGCCGATCGCCCTGTCCATCGGCGAGCCCAAGCACAAGTCGCCGGACTTCGTGGCCCGGGCCCTGGCGGACAACCTCGACCAGCTGGCCGTCTACCCCACCACCCTGGGCCTGCCGGCCCTGCGCGAAGCCATCGCCGCCTGGTGCGAGCGCCGCTTCGGCGTGCCGGCCGGCTGGCTGGACGCCGCCCGCCACGTGTTGCCGGTCAACGGCACCCGCGAGGCGCTGTTCGCCTTCACCCAGACCGTGGTCAACCGCGAAGCCGCGGGCCTGGTGGTCAGCCCCAACCCCTTCTACCAGATCTACGAGGGCGCGGCCCTGCTCGCCGGCGCCGAGCCGCACTACCTGCCGTGCCGCGAGGAGAACGGCTTCAACCCGGACTTCGACGCGGTACCGGCCGCGGTCTGGCAGCGCTGCCAGATCCTCTTCATCTGCTCGCCGGGCAACCCCACCGGTGCGCTGGTACCCATGCAGCAACTGAAGAAGCTGATCGCCCTGGCCGACGAGCACGACTTCGTGATCGCAGCCGACGAGTGCTACAGCGAGCTGTATTTCGACGAGGACAACCCGCCGCCCGGCCTGCTGTCCGCCTGCGTCGAGCTGGGTCGCAGCGATTTCAAGCGCTGCGTGGTGTTCCACAGCCTGTCCAAGCGCTCCAACCTGCCGGGCCTGCGCTCCGGCTTCGTCGCCGGCGACGCCGACATCCTGAAACCTTTCCTGCTGTACCGTACCTATCACGGTTGCGCCATGCCGGTGCAGACCCAGCTGGCCAGCATCGCCGCCTGGAACGACGAGGCCCACGTGCGCGCCAACCGCGACCAGTACCGCGCCAAGTACGACGCGGTGCTGGACATCCTGCAGCCGGTGCTGGACGTGCAGCGCCCGGACGGCAGCTTCTACCTGTGGGCACGCACCCCGGGCGACGACGCCGAGTTCACCCGCCAGCTGTTCGCCCGCGAACACGTCACCGTGGTGCCGGGCTCCTACCTGTCGCGCGAGGTGCATGGCGAGAACCCCGGCGCCGGGCGCATCCGCATGGCCCTGGTGGCCCCGCTGGCCGAGTGCATCGAGGCCGCCGAGCGCATCCGCGCCTTCGTTCAAGGATTGTGAGAAAGACCATGAGCATCACCCTCTACGGCATCAAGGCCTGCGACACCATGAAGAAGGCCCGCAGCTGGCTCGACGAGCACGGCGTGAGCTACCACTTCCATGACTATAAGAGCGCCGCCATCGACCGCGACCGCCTGCACAAATGGTGCGCCGAGCATGGCTGGCAGACCGTGCTGAACCGCGCCGGCACCACCTTCCGCAAACTCGACGAGGCGCAGAAGGCCGACCTGGACGAGGCCCGCGCCATCGAGCTGATGCTGGCCCAGCCCTCGATGATCAAGCGCCCGGTGCTCGACCTGGGCGACCGCACCCTGGTCGGCTTCAAGCCCGAACTCTATTCCGCCGCGCTGGCCTGAGGCCGCGCCCCACCCCACTTGGTAAAAGGAACACGACATGAGCAGCAAACTCTTCAGCCTGGCCTTCGGCGTCGGCACCCAGAACCGCCAGGGCGCCTGGCTGGAAGTCTTCTACGCCCAGCCCCTGCTCGACCCGGCCGCCGAGCTGGTCGCCACCGTGGCGGCCAAGCTGGGCTACAGCGGCGGCAACCAGGCCATCGCCATCAGCACCAACCAGGCCGGTGAACTGGCCAACGCCATCAAGGGCATCGATGCCACCCAGGCCGCCCTGCTCACCCGCCTGGCCGAGAGCCATCGGCCGCTGGTGGTCACCCTGCTGGCCGAGGACGCCGCGCTGACCTCCACCCCGGAGGCCTACCTCAAGCTGCACCTGCTGTCGCACCGCCTGGCCAAGCCGCACGGCCTGAACCTGACCGGCATCTTCCCGCTGCTGCCGAACGTGGCCTGGACCAGCCAGGGCGCCGTCGACCTCGGCGAGCTGGCCGAGCGCCAGCTGGAAGCCCGCCTGAAGGGCGAGCTGCTGGAAGTGTTCTCGGTGGACAAGTTCCCCAAGATGACCGACTACGTGGTGCCGGCCGGCGTGCGCATCGCCGACAGCGCCCGCGTGCGCCTGGGCGCCTACATCGGTGAAGGCACCACGGTGATGCACGAGGGCTTCGTCAACTTCAACGCCGGCACCGCCGGCCCGGGCATGATCGAAGGCCGCGTCTCCGCCGGCGTGTTCGTCGGCAAGGGCTCGGACCTGGGCGGCGGCTGCTCGACCATGGGCACCCTGTCCGGCGGCGGCAACATCGTCATCAGCGTCGGCGAAGGCTGCCTGATCGGCGCCAACGCCGGCATCGGCATCCCGCTGGGCGACCGCAACACCGTGGAGTCCGGCCTGTACGTCACCGCCGGCACCAAGGTGGCCCTGCTCGACGAGGCCAACAACCTGGTCAAGGTGGTCAAGGCGCGCGAACTGGCCGGCCAGCCCGACCTGCTGTTCCGCCGCAACTCGCAGACCGGCGCGGTGGAGTGCAAGACCAACAAGACCGCGATCGAGCTGAACGAGGCGCTGCACGCGCACAACTGATCGCGTGAGACGACAGACAGGCCGGGCCCATGCCCGGCCTGTCTATTTATACTCAGCACATTTCCCAGCAGTGCCGCAGACCATGCCCATCACCTCTCCCTGGCGCGCCGACTTCCCCGGCATCCTGGCCCTCGCCGCCGAGGGCCAGACCTACCTGGACAGCGCCGCCACCGCGCAGAAGCCGCAGGCCATGCTGGACAGCATGCTCGGCTATTACGCCGGCGGCGCGGCCAACGTACACCGCGCCCAGCACCTGCCCGGCGAACGCGCCACCCGCGCCTTCGAGGCGACCCGGGCCAAGGCCGCGCACTGGCTGAACGCCGCCAGCGTCGATGAGATCGTCTTCACCCGCGGCACCACGGAGTCGCTCAACCTGCTGGCCTACGGCCTGGAGCACCTGTTCCAGGCCGGCGACCGGATAGTCGTCAGCGCCCTGGAGCACCATGCCAACCTGCTGCCCTGGCAGCAGCTGGCCGAGCGGCGCGGCCTGGAGCTGAGGGTGCTGCCCCTGGATGACCATGGCCAGGTCGACCTCGACCGGGCTGCCAGCCTGATCGACCCGCGCACCCGCCTGCTCGCCGTGTCGCAGCTGTCCAACGTGCTGGGGCGCTGGCAGCCGCTGGCCGAACTGCTCGCCCTGGCCCGCGCCCGGGGCGCCCTGAGCGTGGTGGATGGCGCCCAGGGCGTCGTGCACGGTCGCCATGATGTGCAGGCGCTGGGCTGCGACTTCTATGTATGCTCCGCGCACAAGCTCTACGGCCCGGAGGGCGTCGGCCTGCTCCATGGCCGCCGGCAGGCGCTGCAGGACCTGCGCCACTGGCAGTTCGGCGGCGAGATGGTGCTGCAGGCGGACTACCAGCATGCGCACTTCCGCCCTGCGCCCCTGGGTTTCGAGGCCGGCACCCCGCCGATCGCTGCCGTCATCGCCCTGGGCGCCACGCTGGACTACCTGGCCGGGCTGGATGCCGAGGCCGTCGCCGCCCATGAGGCGGCCCTGCATGCCGAGCTGCTGGCAGGCTTGAGCAGTCGCGATGGCGTGCGCCTGCTGGGGGCGCCGCAAGTGGCGCTGGCCAGCTTCGTGGTGGCCGGCGTGCACAGCGCCGACCTGGCCCACCTGCTCACCGAGCAGGGCATCGCCGTGCGCAGCGGCCATCACTGCGCCATGCCGCTGCTGAAAAGCCTCGGCCTGCCTGGCGCGATTCGCGTGTCGCTGGGCTTGTACAACGATGGCGCGGACCTCGCGCGCTTCTTCGCCGCCCTCGACAAGGCCCTGGAGCTGCTGCGATGAGCCTGCCGGCCGCCGCCCGCGAGGCCCTCGACGCCTTCGCCGCCTGCCCCGGCTGGGAACAGCGCGCGCGCCTGCTGATGCAGTGGGGCGAGCGCCTGCAAGGGCTGAGCGAGAGCGAACGTAGCGAAGCCAACCGGGTGCACGGCTGCGAAAGCCAGGTCTGGCTGGTGGCAGAGCGGCAGGATGGACACTGGCGCTTCCGCGCCAGCAGCGATGCGCGGCTGATCCGCGGCCTGCTGGCCGTGCTGCTGGCGCGCATCGACGGCCTGGACGCCCAGGCCCTGGCCGAGCTGGATCTGCCGGCCTGGTTCGACCAGCTGGGCCTGGCCCGCCAACTCTCGCCCTCGCGCAGCAACGGCCTCAACGCCGTGCTGCAGCGCATGCGCGAGCTGGCCGGCTAGGGCGCGCCCGGGCGCCAGCGGTCCGGGTCGCCGGTGTACAGCGCACGCTGCAGGCTGCGCAGGTCGCCGCGCTCGGCGAACCGGGCCAGCTCGCGGTTGAAGCGCAGCAACAGTGCCTCGGCCTGCGGGTCGCCCTTGCGGAACAGCAGGCGCAGCGGCTCGGTGTTGAGGAAGCGTGGATGGTGAGTGATGGCCCTGCGCTCACGCTCGGAGAACAGCCGCCTGAGCATGGCGTAGCCGACCGCGCGATCCTGCGGGTGCAGGTCGACGCGGCCCAGCGCCAGCAGGCGGAAGGCGGTGTCCTCCTTGCTGTTCTGCTCGACCTGCAGCTGTCCGGCCTGCTGCGCCTGGTCGAACTGCGGCCCGTAGGAATAGCCGAGGGTGGTGGCGACCCGGTAGGGGCCGAGATCCTCGATGCGCTGCCAGTCGAACGGCAGGTCCTTGCGGTGGAACAGGACGATCTCGCCGCGCACCAGCGGTTCGCTGCACACGCCGTAGTCCAGGCGCATCGGGCTGCAGCTGTAGGGCATGATGGCGTCCAGCGCGCCCTGCTGCAGCATCAGCACGTTGCGGTCCCAGGGGTAGAAGGAATACTCGACCCGGTAGCCGGCCGCGGCGAATACCGCACTGACCAGCCGAGCCAGGGCACCGCCATCGGCACGCTGCTGGTCGACGTAGGGCACCCAGTCGCCGGTGCCGATGCGCACCACCGGCTCGGCCGCGACCAGGCCAGCCAGCGCCAGAGCTGCCAGCAGCAGCCAGCGCAGTGGCGAACGACGGAGCGGAACGGACATGGGCACCTCACGACTGGGGCCGTCAGCCCCTACAGCTTAGCCCGCCGACCTCAACCGCGCTGACGCTGGGTCAGGCCGCGCAGGAAGTTGCGCAGCAGCTGGTCGCCGCAGGCGCGGTAGTTCTTGTGCTCGGGGCTGCGGAACAGCGCACCGAGCTCGGCCTTGGTCATCGGCAGGTCTGCGGCGCGGAGGATCTCGTGCAGGTCGTCGTCGCGCAGCTCGAAGGCCACCCGCAGCTTCTTCAGGATGATGTTGTTGGTCAGGCGCTTCTCCACCGGCAGCCGCGGACGGCTGTCGTCGCGGCCACGCCGGTGGAACACCAGGCCATCGAGGAAGTGCGCCAGCACCTCGTCGCTGCAGGGCTGGAAGCCGTCCTCGTCCTCCTTGCGGAGCAGGGCCGCCACCGTCTCGGGCGCCAGCTCGTAGTCGGCCAGCCGGCAGATCGCGGCCAGCTGGGCATCGCCGATATCCAGCAGGTAGCGCAGGCTGCGCAGCACGTCGTTGTTGTTCATCAAAAGGCACTCGAATGCGCCGGGCGGCGCGGGAAGGAAAATGCGTTCAGGCGGGTTGGCCCGCACGCTCGGACGGCCGCCGCGCACCGGCCACCAGCTTGTCGACGATGCGCGCGGCGGCAACCATGCCGAAGCTGGCGGTGACCATCGTCACCGCACCGAAGCCACCGGCGCAGTCGAGCTTGACCCCCTCGCCGACGAAGCCCTTGGCCTGGCACACGCTGCCGTCCGGCTTGGGGTAGCGCAGCTGCTCGCTGGAGAACACGCAGGGCACGCTGTAGCTGCGCCCCGGCGTGCGCGAGAAGCCGTAGTCGCGGCGCAGGGTGCTGCGCACCTTGGCCGCCAGCGGGTCGTTGAAGGTCTTGTTGAGGTCGGCGACCTGGATCTGCGTCGGGTCGATCTGCCCGCCGGCGCCGCCAGTGGTGACGATCTGGATCTTGCGCCGCTTGCACCAGGCGATCAGCGCGGCCTTGGCCGCCACGCTGTCGATGCAGTCGAGAACGCCGTCGAGCTGCTCGGTGATGTACTCGGCCATGGTCTCGCGGGTGACGAAGTCGGCCACCGGATGAACCTTGCACGCCGGATTGATGGCACGGATGCGCGCGGCCATCTCGTCGACCTTGGCCTTGCCCACGGCGCCCTCGACGGCATGCACCTGGCGATTGGTGTTGGTGATGCACACGTCGTCCAGGTCAAACAGCGAGATCTCGCCCACGCCGCAGCGCGCCAGGGCCTCGGCCGCCCAGGAGCCGACGCCGCCGATGCCGACCACCGCCACATGGGCCGCGGCCAGGCGTTGCAGGCCCTCGCGCCCGTAGAGCCGGGCTATGCCACCGAAGCGCTGTTCGTCTGCCATCTCGTCGCACCTTCAGAATTCGGCCGGCATTATACGACCCTGGCCCGGCGCACGCTTCTATAGTGCAAGGACGCTCCGCGTGGAGTTCGCCATGCGCAACTTCAGCTACTACAACCCGACCCGCATCCTGTTCGGCGCCGGGCAGATCGCCAGCCTTGGCCAGTTGATTCCCGCCGACAGCCGGCTGCTGGTCACCCACGGTGGCGGCAGCATCCTGCAGAACGGCGTGTGGCAGCAGGTCGAGCAGGCACTGGCCGGGCACTGGCTCAGCCGCTTCGCCGGCATCGAGGCCAACCCGCAGTACGCCACCCTGCTGCGTGCCGTGGCCCAGGCCCGCCGCGAGCACTGCGACTTCATCCTCGCCGTCGGCGGCGGCTCGGTGATCGACGGCAGCAAGTTCATCGCCGCCGCCCTGGCCTACCCCGGCGAGCCCTTCGACCTGCTCTGTGGCACGCCGATCCGCCGCGCCGTGCCGCTGGGCTGTGTAGCGACCCTGGCCAGCGGGTCGGCCAGCACGCCCCACGGCGAACTGTGCCACGCCGGGCTGCAGGCGCGCCTGGGCTTTTCCAGCCCCTGCCTGCAGCCACGCTTCGCCATTCTCGACCCCTGCGCCACCTTCAGCCTGCCGCCCCGGCAGATCGGCAACGGCGTGGTGGCCGGCTTCGGCCATGTCCTGCAGCAGTATCTCGCCCAGCCCGACGACTGCCCGCTGCAGGAGCGCCAGGCCGAGGCCCTGCTGCTGACCCTGCTGGAGCTCGGCCCGCGGGCCCTGGCCGAACCCGGCGACTATGCCGTGCGGGCCAACCTGCTGTGGTGCGCCAGCCAGGCGCTGCAGGGCCTGGCCGGAATGGTCGCGGCGCCGGACGATGGCCTGCGCCGGCTCGGCCAGGCGCTCAGCCTGCTCTACCACCTGGAGCCGGCGCAGGCCCTGGCGGTGCTGCTGCCGGCCTGGCTCGGCGCACAGCGGGCGCAGCGCCAGGCCAGGCTGCTGCAGTATGCCGAGCGGGTCTGGAGCCTGCGCCTGGGCAGTGCGCAACAGCGCATCGAGGCCGCCATTGCCGCCAGCGCCAGCTTCTTCAAGCACATGGGCATGCTCACCCGCCTGTCCGAACACGGCCTGGACGCCGAGGCGATCTTCCAGGTGCTGGACTACCTGCGCGGCCAGGGGGCGCAGGAGGCCGCACTGGAGCAGCATGAACGCCTGCTCCTGCAGGCCCTGTGAGCCGCCCAGGGCAACGGGCCCGGCGGCGCTATACAGGCCGGCGGCCGCGGAGTAGCATGCGCGCCGACCGGCGTCCGCCGGCATCTTCTCCAGCCCATTCGAAACAGCCATGCCAACGCGCAAACTCGGACTCAATCTGGTGGTCATCGTGGCGGTCGCCGCCCTGTTCACCGGCCTCTGGGCGCTCTACAACCGCCCGGTCAGCGCCCCGGACTGGCCGGAGCAGATCTCCGGCTTCTCCTACTCGCCCTTCCGTGCCGGGCAAAGCCCGATGGCCGGCACCTACCCCAGCGACGCGCAGATCCGCGCCGACCTGGAGCTGCTGAGCCGGCACACCGACAACATCCGCACCTATTCGGTGGACGGCAAGCTGGCCGACATCCCGCGTCTGGCCGAGGAATTCGGCCTGCGCGTAACCCTCGGCGTGTGGATCAGCAACGATCTGGAGCGCAACGAGCGCGAAATCGCCAAGGCCATCGAACTGGCCAACGAGTCGCGCAGCGTGGTGCGGGTCACCGTGGGCAACGAATCGCTGTTCCGCGAGGAAGTCGAGGTCGAGGAGCTGATCGGCTACATCGATCGCGTACGTGCGGCGGTCAAGGTGCCGGTGAGTACCTCCGAGCAGTGGCACATCTGGCAGGAAAACCCCGAGCTGGCCAAGCACGTCGACCTGATCGCCGCGCACGTGCTGCCCTACTGGGAGTTCGTGCCGATGGAAGACTCCGGCGAGTTCGTCCTGGAGCGCGCCAAAGACCTGAAGAAGCTGTTCCCGAAGAAGCCGCTGCTGCTCTCCGAAGTCGGCTGGCCGAGCAACGGCCGCACCCGCGGCGGTGCCGAGGCGGACCAGGCCGAGCAGGCCATCTACCTGCGCACCCTGGTCAACTCGCTGAACGCCAAGGGCTACAACTACTTCGTCATCGAGGCCTTCGACCAGCCGTGGAAGGCCAGCGAGGAAGGCTCGGTGGGCGCCTACTGGGGCGTCTACAACCTCGACCGCCAGCCCAAGTTCGCCTTCGAGGGGCCGGTGGTGGCCATCCCGCAATGGCGCCTGCTGGCCGTGGCCTCGGTGGTCATGGGCCTGCTGGCCCTGGCACTGATGCTGATCGACGGCTCGGCCCTGCGCCAGCGCGGGCGTACCTTCCTGACCTTCGTCGCCTTCGTCGGCGGCTCCGCCCTGGTGTGGATCGCCTACGACTACAGCCAGCAGTACAGCACCTGGTTCAGCCTGACCGTCGGCGGCCTGCTCGGCATCGGCGCGCTGGGCGTGTTCATCGTCCTGCTCACCGAGGCCCACGAGCTGGCCGAGACGGCCTGGACCCGCACCCGCCGCCGGCACTTCCTGCCGGTGCTGACCGACACCGCCTACCGGCCCAAGGTGTCGATCCACGTGCCCTGCTACAACGAACCGCCGGAGATGGTGAAGCAGACCCTGGACGCCCTGGCGGCCCTGGACTACCCGGACTACGAAGTCATCATCATCGACAACAACACCAAGGACCCGAAGGTGTGGGAGCCGGTGCAGGCCTACTGCGAGCAGCTCGGCCCGCGCTTCCGCTTCTTCCACGTGGCGCCCATCGAGGGCTTCAAGGGCGGCGCGCTGAACTACATCCTGCCGCACACCGCGCCGGACGCCGAAGTGATCGCTGTGATCGACTCCGACTACTGCGTCGACCGCAACTGGCTCAAGCACATGGTGCCGCACTTCAGTGACCCGAAGATCGCCGTGGTGCAGTCGCCGCAGGACTACCGCGACGGCGACGAAAGCAGCTTCAAGAAGCTCTGCTACGCCGAGTACAAGGGCTTCTTCCACATCGGCATGGTCACCCGCAACGACCGCGACGCGATCATCCAGCACGGCACCATGACCATGATCCGCCGCAGCGTGATGGACGAGCTGAAGTGGGCCGACTGGACCATCTGCGAGGACGCCGAGCTGGGCCTGCGCGTGTTCGAGAAGGGCTATTCGGCCGCCTATGCCCACCAGAGCTTCGGCCGCGGCCTGATGCCCGACACCTTCATCGACTACAAGAAGCAGCGCTTCCGCTGGGCCTATGGCGCCATCCAGATCATGAAGGGCCACGCGCGCAGCCTGTTCCGCGGCGAGGGCTCGCAGCTGACCCGTGGCCAGCGCTACCACTTCATCGCCGGCTGGCTGCCGTGGATCGCCGACGGCCTGAACATCTTCTTCACCATCGGCGCCCTGCTCTGGTCGGCCGGCATGATCATCGTGCCGCAGCGGGTCGACCCGCCGCTACTGATCTTCGCCATCCCGCCGCTGGCGCTGTTCTTCTTCAAGTTCGGCAAGATCATGTTCCTCTACCGCAAGGCGGTGGGCGTCGACCTGGTGCGCTCGTTCCAGGCCGCCATCGCCGGTCTGGCGCTGTCCCACACCATCGCCAAGGCGGTGCTGTACGGCACCTTCACCAAGACCATCCCGTTCTTCCGCACGCCGAAGATGGCCAGCAACCACGGCATCCTGGTGGCCCTGGCGGAGGCCCGCGAGGAAGTCTTCGTGATGCTCCTGCTGTGGGGCGCGGCCATCGGCATCAGCTGCGTGCAGGACATCGGCAACGCCGACGTGAAGTTCTGGGTCGCCACCCTGCTGGTACAGTCCCTGCCCTACCTGGCCGCCCTGATGATGGCCCTGCTGTCGTCGCTGCCCAAGCCGCCGCCGCAGAACGCCGAGGAAGCTGCCGGCGCGGCCTGAGCACCGCGGCCCGAGCACAACGGCGGCGCAGCGTCCACGGACCCTGCGCCGCCGTTTTGCTTTAGAATGGCGGCCTTTTCGCCCACCGCCGTACCGGAGCCGCAATGACCACCCTCTCCCCCACCCTCGAACTGGCCTGCGACCTGATCCGCCGCCCCTCCGTTACCCCGGTCGACGAAGGCTGCCAGGAGCTGATGATGCGCCGCCTGGCGGCAGTCGGTTTCGCGGTGGAGCGCATGCGCATCGAGGAAGTGGAGAACTTCTGGGCCCGGCGCGGCGGCGAGGGCCCGGTGCTGTGCTTCGCCGGCCACACCGACGTGGTGCCCACCGGTCCGCTGGATGCTTGGCAATACCAGCCGTTCGACGTGCGCGTGGACGAGCAGGGCATGCTCTGCGGCCGTGGCGCGGCGGACATGAAGGGCAGCCTGGCGTCGATGGTCATCGCCGTCGAGCGCTTCGTCGCCGACCACCCCAACCACAAGGGCGCCATCGCCTTCCTCATCACCAGCGACGAGGAAGGCCCGGCCCAGCACGGCACCAAGGCGGTGGTCGAGCGCCTGCGCGAGCGCGGCGAGCGCCTGGACTGGTGCATCGTCGGCGAACCCTCGAGCACCAGCCTGCTCGGCGACGTGGTGAAGAACGGTCGCCGCGGCTCCCTCGGCTGCACCCTCACCGTGCGCGGCAAGCAGGGCCACGTGGCCTACCCGCACCTGGCGCGCAACCCCATCCACCTGGCCGCCCCGGCCCTGGCCGAACTGGCCGCCGAGCACTGGGACGACGGCAACGCCTACTTCCCGCCGACCAGCTTCCAGGTGTCCAACCTCAACGCCGGCACCGGCGCCACCAACGTCATCCCGGGCGAACTGAAGGCGGTGTTCAACTTCCGCTTCTCCACCGAGTCGACGGTCGAGGGCCTGCAGCAGCGCGTCCGCGCCATCCTCGACAAGCACGGCCTGGACTACGACCTGGACTGGGCCCTGTCCGGCCTGCCCTTCCTCACCCAGCCGGGCGAGCTTCTCGACGCCGTGGCCGCCAGCATCAAGAGCGTCACCGGCCGCGAAACCACACCCTCCACCTCGGGTGGCACCTCGGACGGGCGCTTTATCGCTACTTTGGGCACCCAGGTAGTCGAGCTGGGCCCGGTCAACGCCACCATCCACCAGATCAACGAGCGCGTGCTGGCCAGCGACCTCGACCTGCTCACCGAGGTCTACTACCAAACCCTGGTCAAACTGCTGGCATGAGCCTGACCTGCCCCATCTGCCAGGAGCCGCTGAGCCCGACGGACAGCGGCCTGGCCTGCAGCAACCGGCACAGCTTCGACCGGGCCCGCCAGGGCTACTACAACCTGCTGCCTGTGCAGCACAAGAACAGCCGTGACCCGGGCGACAACCAAGCCATGGTCGAGGCGCGCCGGCGCTTCCTCGATGGCGGCCACTACGCCCCACTGGCCAGGCTCCTGGCCGAACTGGCCGCCGAGCGCGGCCCGCGCAGCTGGCTGGATATCGGCTGCGGCGAGGGCTACTACACCGCGCAGCTCGCCGAACGGCTCCCGGATGCCGAGGGCTACGCCCTGGACATCTCCCGCGAGGCGGTGAAACGTGCTTGCAAGCGCGCGCCGCAGCTCAGCTGGCTGGTAGCGAGCATGGCCCGCGTGCCGCTGAGTGACGCCAGCTGCGACCTGCTGGCCAGCGTGTTCAGCCCACTCGACTGGCAGGAGGCGCTGCGCCTGCTCAAACCCGGCGGCGGCCTGCTGCGCATGGGCCCGACCCGCGCGCACCTGATGGAACTGCGGCAGAAGCTGTACGACGAAGTACGCGACTACGACGACCAGAAGCATCTGGAGCTGATTCCGCCGGGCATGCACCTGGCCCACAGCGAGACCCTCAGCTTCCCGCTGCTGCTGGCCGACGCCCAGGCCCGCGCCGACCTGCTGGCGATGACCCCGCACGGCTGGCGCGCCAGCGCCGAACGCCGCGCCGCGGTGATCGCCGAAGCCTTCGAGGTGACGGTCGCCATCCGCTACGATTGGATCGAAAAGAACAAGGACTGAGCCATGCGCCAACCCGATATCGAGATCTACCTGAAGGACGCCGATCAGCAGGCCATTGCCGCCTGGCTGAGCGAGGCCATCGGTCCGTGCAGCGAGTGGCGCCAGCAGGGCCAGACCTTCAAGTGCCGCGCCGGCGATGTGCCGGTGACCTGGCTGCCGAAAGCCGTGGGCAAGTGGCATAGCCTCTATCTGGAAAGCGACGCCACGCCCTGGGAAGATGACCTGGCCTGCGCCCGCGCCGCCTTCGCCGCGCTCGGCGTGCAGGTGCGCTGCGCCCCCGGCGGCTGGAGCGAGGAAGAAGCGGAAGAAGAGGCGGATCGCTGGATCAAGATCGACGCCGAGGGCGAGCAGGAAATCATCTGGCGCACCGATTGATCTCCCCTCTCCCACTTGTGGGAGAGGGGTCGGGGGAGAGGGAATTAACCTCCCGAAAAAGCAAAAGGCCCGTCGCTGACGGGCCTTTTGTTGTGTGTCGCGCAGGTCTCAGACCTTGGACACGTCTTCCGCCTGCAGGCCCTTCTGGCCCTGGATCACGGAGAACTCCACCTGCTGGCCTTCGACCAGGGTGCGATGACCTTCGCCACGGATGGCGCGGTAGTGGACGAACACGTCCGGACCGCTTTCGCGTTGAATGAAGCCATACCCCTTGGAATCATTGAACCACTTGACGGTTCCGACCTCACGATCAGCCATTACCACTTCCCTCGATTCTCGGTTTTGTTGTTGCCCTGGTGGGCTTCGACGGTTCGGCGCAAACGTTCTTCTTCTTCTTTCCGACCCCGGCCAAAACGAGCGTGGAGCGGTGTTCCGAATGGCGTCCTGATGCGACCGCATCGGGAGTATAAAACAAGCGTTCGGCTTGCCAAGGGATTTTTTCGGCCGTCTGCAGGCCCCGTTCTACAGGGCCTGCAGCGGTTTTACCTCAGTCCGCGGCGAGCACATCGGTCAACTTCTTGGCCAGGCTCTGGTACTGGTACGGCTCGATCCGATAGGCCCAGTCGCTGCGCCCCGGCAGCTCGCTGGCGGGCAGGTCGCTGCCCTGCTCCAGCAGCAGCCAGTGCTGGTCGCCCTGGCCATGCAGACTGCCCTTGAGCGTCTTGCCGGCGAAGGTGGACAGGCTGAACTGCAGCACCGGCTTGTCCTCGAAGCTCAGCTGGGCCAGCGGTGCGGCGTCGGCGAAACGCAGGTCGGCGAAGAAGCGCGCCATGCCATCGGCGGCGCCGTCGAAGGCCAGACGCTTGCCCTCGGGCAGCTGGCGCACGCGCAAGTTGGCTTCCTCGGCCTTGTCGCGATAGAGGGTCAGGCGCTCACCACCGGCGTGCCGCAGGTCCAGCTCGCGCACCGTGGCGAAGGGCACGGCGGCGACGCGGCGGTCCAGCCACTCCAGCTCGCTGGCCGGCAGCTCGATGCGCTGGCTGACCAGCCAGCTCTGCGCCTCGCCGGCCTGGCGCACCAGGTGCCCGTCACGCTGCCCGGGCTTGCCGATCAGCAGTTGCAGCGGCGGCTGCTCGCCGCGCTGCAGGGTCACCCGCACGGCCTGCTCCTCGGGGCTGCCCTGCTCGGCCAGGCCGAGGCGAGCGTAGAGTTCGGCATTGGCGGTACGCGGCTCGACCTTGCGCGCCTCGCCCAGGGCCTTGAGCAGCGCGGCGACGGCGGCACGGTCGGCCGGGTAGTCGGCCTTGGCCGGCACCACCCAGGCCTGCTCGCGGCGCTCCAGGCGCACCAGCGGCTGGCCGGCGCGCTGGACCTCGATGGCCTGCACCTGCTCGGCCTGCAGCCCCGGCAGCCAGGCCTCGGCCTGCGCGGGCGCCGGCCGCTTGCTGACCTGGCTGGTGAAGTACCAGCTGGCCACCAGGGCCAGCGCCAGCACCGCCAGAACGAATAAGGTTTTGCGAGTCATGGTCTTGCTCTCCTCGCGGCAAGAATCGGTATCGGAAAGAGGCAGGCGGGGGAAAGGGCCAGGCCCTCTCCCCCGGGGGGCATCACGCGGCCTTGCGCCGGCGCCACAGCCACAGGGCCAGCACGCCGAGGGTCAGCAGCAGCGGCACCAGCAGGATGTTGGCCAGCTTGAGGGTGCGCCCCAGGGCCTCGATATCGGCATTCAGCTGGTAGCGCACCTCGCGCAGCTCCTTGCGGATACGCACCTTCTCGGCAAGGAACTGCTGCACCGTGGCCTGCTGCTCGGGGGTCAGCTCCAGCGCCTTGCTCGGGTCCTGCTGCTGCAGGGCGGCGAGCTTCTGCTCGGTCTCGGCCAGGCGCTGCTGCAGGTCTTCCTCCTTGACCCGGAACTGCGCCTCGGCCTCGCGCTGCAGCGCCTCGACCACCTCGAACGGGCGGCTGAAGCGGCCGCGCGAACGCACGCTGATCAGCGCATCGCTGCCGGACAGGTTGTCCAGCGCGTTGATGGCGAAGCCGGCGTTGTCGGCGAACGGCTGCGGCACGCGCTGGCCGAAGAAGTCCTGCACCTGCACCCACATGCGGTCGCTGAGCAGGTCGGTATCGGCCACGGCGATCACGTTGATGTTCTCCGCCGACTTCAGGCCGTCCTTCTGCCCCTCGATGCCGTTCGGGTAGGCCGATTGCGCCGGGCCGCTGATGCGCGCGGCGATGGCGTAGCGCTCGCCGGTCGGCTCCAGGTCGCGGATCAGCTCCTCCGGGTTGGCCAGCATAGACAGGCGCGTGGCGTCGAACGGCATGGCGTACTCGGAGCTCTGCAGCAGCGGCACGAACTGGGTCTTGGCGCCCTCGATCGGCTCGAGGATGCCACTGGAGGCGATATTGATGGTCTCCAGGCCGGCGGTGGCCACGTCGTCCTGGTTCAGCGCGCGCTGCGGCAGCGACAGCCAGGCGGCATGCCGCGCCGGTCGCTGGCCCTGGCCCATGCTCACGGACAGCGCGTAGGAGCCGTCGCCGAGCACCTTGTCCGGCACCATGCGCAGGCCCCAGGCCTTGAACAGCGGCTCCAGGTCACTGGCCTTGTCCAGCTGGTCGCCCGGCATCACCGGCGCGGCGTTGTCCGCCTCGCTGAGCGGGTCGACGAACACCAGCAGCTTGCCGCCGCGCAGGACGAACTGGTCGATGGCGTACAGGGTCGCTTCCGGCAGGTTCTTCGGGTGCACCAGCAGCAGCACCGAGACCTCGTCCGGAATCTTGTCGATGCCGGCCTTGAGGCTGTCGATCTTGAACAGCTGGCGCACTTCCTCCATCACCATCCAGGGCGCCATCGGCTGGCGCGCCATCATGTCGAAGCCACCGTTGAGCTGCAGCCCGGAGAGCAGGCCGATCACTGGCCGCTCCGGCTTGGCCAGGCCCTGCACCAGCTGGCTGATCTGGTACTCGAGGAACTCCTCCTGGTCCAACGGGAAGAACGGGATGATCTGCTTGTCGTCCACCGCGTTGGTGCCGGCCAGGCCGAAGTAGATCTGCTCGCCGCCCTGGTTCGCCGGCACCGCCTGCAGGCCGAAGCCGGCGGCCTTGTCCTCGTCCTCGGAGAAGGGCTCGGGGTCGATGATGTGCAGCTTGATCTTGCCGCCCGCCGCGCGCTCGTAGGCCTTGAGCATCTCCGTCACGCGGGTGGCGTAGTTGCGCAGCACGGCGAGGTCGCGGGCGGCCTTGTCGGAGTAGAAGAAGTACAGGTTGATCGGCTCGTCCAGCTCGCCAAGGATGCGCTCGGTGCCCTCGGAGATGGTGTAGAGCTTCTGCTCGGTCAGGTCCAGGCGGGCATTGCCCAGGCCCAGCGCGGCAAGCATGTTGAAGGCCAGGAAGGCCACGGCGATCAGCAGCAGGCCGGCGCCGGAATACATCAGTTTCTTCATGGTCAGTCAGCCTTCTTCAGATCGACCACCACGGCGGTGGCGGCCAGCCAGGCGGCCATCAGGGTGATGAAATAGAGCAGGTCGCGCAGGTCGATCACGCCCTTGCTGATCGCGTCGAAGCGGGTCAGGAAGCTCAGCGAGGCGACCGCGTCGAGCAGCCACTGCGGCGCCCAGGCGAAGGCGTCGAGCACCATGGGGAAGCCGCTGACGATGAACAGGAAGCAGGCGCTGACGGCGAGTATGAAGGCGATCACCTGGTTCTTCGCCAGGGCCGACATGCACGAGCCGATGGCCAGGTAGGAGCCGGCCAGCAGCCAGCTGCCGAAGTAGCCGGTGAAGATCGCGCCGTTGTCCGGCTCGCCCAGGTAGTTGACCGTGATGATCATCGGGAAGGTCAACAGCAGGGCGATGCCGGCGAACACCCAGGCGGCGAGGAACTTGCCCAGCACCGCCTCGGCGCGGGTGATCGGCAGGGTCATCAGCAGCTCGATGGAGCCGGACTTGCGCTCCTCGGCCCACAGGCGCATGGCGATGGCCGGCACCAGGAACAGGTACAGCCAGGGATGGAAGTTGAAGAACGGCGCCAGGTCCGCCTGGCCGCTCTCGTAGAAGCCGCCTAGGTAGAAGGTGAAGACCCCGGACAGCACCAGGAAGATCAGGATGAACACGTACGCAAGAGGGGTAGCGAAATAGCTGGCCAGCTCGCGCTTGAAGATCACGGGCAACTGCTTCATGCCGCTTCTCCCCGGGTCAGGCTGCGGAATACTTCATCGAGGCGGCCGCGTTCCACGTCCAGCTCCTTCACCTGCCAGCCGCGCTGGCGAATCAGTTCGTTGACCTGCGGGAAGATCACCTGGCCCGGCTGGGCCAGCAGGGTCAGGCTGCCCTCGGCGTTGTCCTCGATGCCGACCACGCCCGGCAGGGTCGCCAGGGCTGCGCGGTCCAGTTCGCCCTCTGCCACCAGGGTCACGGCCTGGTGGTAGCGCGAGCGGCTCTCCAGCTCCAGCGGGGTGCCGTCGGCCACCAGCTTGCCGGCGGCGATCACCACCGCGCGGGTACACACCGCCGACACCTCCTCGAGGATGTGGGTGGAAATGATCACGATCTTGTCCTTGGCCAGGCTCTGGATCAGCTTGCGCACCTGGTGCTTCTGGTTCGGGTCGAGGCCGTCGGTGGGCTCGTCGAGGATCAGCACCTTGGGATCGTGGAGGATCGCCTGGGCCAGGCCGACACGGCGCTTGAAGCCCTTGGACAGGGTCTCGATGCTCTGCTCCAGCACTTTTTCCAGCTCGACCTGCTCGACTGCGCGCTGCACCCGCTGCTTTTTCTCGGCGCCGCGATAGCCGCGCACTTCGGCGATGAATTCGAGGAAGCCGCGCACCGTCATGTCGCCATAGCAGGGCGCGCCTTCCGGCAGGTAGCCGATCTGCTGCTGGGCCTTGAGGGTATCGCTCTGGATATCGAAACCGAGGATGCTGGCGGTGCCGGAGGTCGGCGCCAGGAAGCCGGTGAGCATCTTCATGGTGGTGGATTTACCGGCCCCGTTGGGGCCGAGGAAGCCCAGCACTTCCCCCTGCTGGACCTTGAAGCTGAGGCCATCGACGGCCGTGTGCTGAGCAAAACGCTTGGTTAGATTTTTTATTTCGATCATGGCTCTCGTCCCGACGGGAGAAACCCCGGGCCATGCTGACCACGGGGGTCCTGCAAACGCTGGCGGACTATAAAAGTCGACCCGCGGCATGGCAAGACAGCCGCTTTTAGGAAAAGTTGCAGAGCCCTGGCCAGCATCGGCGCCAGCAGCCTGCAAGCCAGGAACGGCGCACCATCCGGTGAACACTTGTACCTGCAGCGCTTTTGCCGCCACGGGGCGAATACGGCACACTAGCCGCCCCGAGCGCTTGCTCGTTTTTTCACAGCCGCACTCTATGACCCGCTCCCCGCTCCGCCGCCTCGCCTTCGGTACCCTGCGCCGCCTGCTGCTGCTCTGGGTACGCTCGGAAACCATCAACCAGTCGTCCTTCAACCTGCGCCTGGACCGCAGCAAGCCGGTGTTCTACGTGCTGCAGCAGCCTTCGGCGGCGGACCTGGCGGTGGTCGACAGCGAGTGCAGCAAGGCCGGCCTGCCGCGCCCGGTGCTGCCGGTGACGGTCGGCGCGCAGGAAGAGCCGGCCGCCTTCTTCTACCTGACCCGCGAGCCCAGCTGGTTCGGCGGCCATGACAAGCGCGGCGCGCCGCCCACCCTGCAGCGCCTGCTCGCCAGCCTCGACGGCAATGCCCTGGACGACGCGCAGATAGTCCCGGTCAGCGTGTTCTGGGGCCAGTCGCCGGACCGCGAGACCAGCCCCTGGAAGCTGCTGTTCGCCGACACCTGGGCGGTCACCGGGCGCCTGCGCAAGCTGGTCAGCATCCTGATTCTCGGGCGCAAGACCCGCGTGCAGTTCTCCGCGCCCATCCACCTGCGCGAGCTGCTCGACCAGGGCAAGGGCCGCGAGCGCACCCTGCGCATGGTGCAGCGCATCCTGCGCGTGCACTTCCGCAGCCTCAAGGCCGCGGTGATCGGCCCGGACGTATCGCACCGGCGCAACCTGGTGAAAGGCCTGATCCACGGCCCGCAGGTGCGCCAGGCCATCCTCGAGGAGGCCGAGCGCGAGAAGATCAGTGTCGAGAAGGCCGAGGCCAAGGCCCTGCACTACGGCAACGAGATCGCCTCGGACTACACCTACACCGCCATCCGCTTCCTGGAGACGGTGCTCAGCTGGTTCTGGAACAAACTGTACGAAGGCATCCAGGTCAACCACCTGGAGGCGGTGCGCGACCTGGCCCATGATCACGAGATCATCTACGTGCCCTGCCACCGCAGCCATATCGACTACCTGCTGCTGTCCTACCTGCTGTTCAGAAACGGACTTACTCCGCCGCATATCGCCGCCGGCATCAACCTCAACATGCCGGTCGTGGGTGGCATCTTGCGCCGTGGCGGCGCCTTCTTCATGCGCCGCACCTTCAAGGGCAACCCGCTGTACACCGCGGTGTTCAACGAATACCTGCACACCCTGTTCAGCAAGGGCTTCCCGGTCGAGTACTTCGTCGAGGGCGGGCGCTCGCGCACCGGCCGCACCCTGCAGCCGAAGACCGGCATGCTGGCCATCACCCTGCGCAGCTTCCTGCGCTCCTCGCGCCTGCCGATCGCCTTCGTGCCGGTCTACATCGGCTACGAGCGCGTGCTCGAAGGCCGCACCTACCTGGGCGAGCTGCGCGGCGCGGCGAAGAAGAAGGAGTCGATCTTCGACATCTTCAAGGTCATCGGCGCGATCCGCCGCCAGCGCTTTGGCAGCGTCGGGGTGAACTTCGGCGAGCCGATCAAGCTGGCCGAGTTCCTCGATGCCGAGCAGCCGGGCTGGCGCAGCCAGGACTACGGCGACCAGTACCGCCCCGAATGGCTCAACCGCACCACCAACCGCCTCGGCGAGCGGGTGGCGCAGCACCTCAACGAGGCGGCGGCGATCAACCCGGTCAACCTGGTCGGCCTGGCCCTGCTCTCCACCAGCAAGCTGGCGCTGGATGAGCAGGCCCTGGCGCGCGTGCTCGACCTGTACCTGGCACTGCTGCGCAAGGTGCCCTACTCGCCCCACGCCACTCTGCCGCAGGGCGATGGCCAGGACCTGATCCGCTACGTGCAGAGCATGGACCTGCTGGCCGAGCAGAAGGACGCCCTGGGCAGGATCCTCTACCTGGACGAGCAGAACGCCGTCCTGATGACCTACTACCGCAACAACGTGCTGCACGTGTTCGCCCTGCCGGCGCTGCTGGCCAGCTTCTTCCTCAGCAGCTCGCGCATGAGCCGCGAGCAGATCCTGCGCTACGTCGGCGCGCTCTATCCCTACCTGCAGTCGGAGCTGTTCATCCGCTTCAAGCAGGAGGAGTTGGAAGGCGTGGTCGACCAGTGGCTGGAGGCCTTCGTCGAGCAGGGCCTGCTGCGCCGCGAGGACGACATGTTCATCCGCCCGGCACCCAGCTCGCGCCAGTTCGTCCTGCTCAGCCTGCTGGCCCGCGCCATCGTGCAGACCCTGCAGCGCTTCTACATGGCCACCGCCCTGCTGCTCAACGCCGGCCAGTACGCCCTCTCCGCCGAGGAACTGGAGAACCTCTGCGTGGTCATGGCCCAGCGCCTGTCGATCCTGCACGGCCTCAACGCCCCGGAGTTCTTCGACAAGAGCCTGTTCCGCCACTTCATCCAGACCCTGCTGGACCAGGGCGTGCTGCGCCAGAACGGCGAAGGCAAGCTCAGCCACCACCCGCAGCTGGCCGAGCTGGTGGAAGGCGCGGCCAAGCGCGTGCTGCCGGCGGAAATCCGCCTGTCGATCCGCCAGGTGGCGCTGGAGCGCGGCGAGCACGCCACGCAGAGCGCCTGACCCCGGCCGCGGGGCCGTCCACGGCGGCCCCGGCGGTTTGTGCCGCGACCCCGGACCTGGCTATGATCGAACGCCATGTCCCAGACCGCCCCGATCCGCCACCCCTGCCCGCCCGGCGCCTGCACCTGCGAGCGTGACCGCCTGCTGCAGGAGGCGAGCACCGACCTGCGCATCCTGCAGCTGACCCGCCAGGAGGAAAAGCGCCTGCTCGAACGTCTGGAGCAGCTGCAGAGCCTGGAAGACCTGCAGCACATGCAAAGGCGCATGTTCGAGCTGCTCGGCCTGCGCGTGCACGTCGCCCCGGGCAGCAACGAGGTACGCAGCATGCGCGGCATCGCCATCCACATCGACGAGCTGCCCGGCCTGTGCCGCAAGACCCGCCAGGCCATCCCCGCCGCCATCCGCCGTGGCCTGGAACGCAACCCCGAGATCGCCTTCCGGCTGCTGGACGCCCACGACCTGTTGCGCGACGCCTGAAATGATGCAGATATCACACATGGTCCAGGCGTACAGAATGGAAAATCCATTCATCTCTGTCTGTCCGCTCCGCTAAGCTCGTTCAACTCCCACTGCACGAAGGAATTCGCTCATGCTCCGACTCACCACCCTGGCCGCCGGCCTGCTGCTCTCCGCCAACGCCCTGGCCCTGTCGCTGGCCGATCTGAGCCAGAGCGACGCCAGCGGCGGGCTCAAGGATGCGCTGACCCAGGGCGCGCAGATCGCCGTCAAGCAGCTGGGCCGGCCGGGCGGTTTCAGCAACAACGACGAGGTGCGCATCGAGCTGCCCGGCAAGCTGGGCAAGGCCGCGCAGACCATGAAGATGATGGGCATGGGCGAGCAGGTGGAGGAACTGGAGGCCAGCATGAACCAGGCCGCCGAGGCTGCCGTGCCGCAGGCCCAGGCGATCCTGGTGGATGCGGTGAAGAAGATGACGGTGAGCGACGCCAAGGCCATCCTCGCCGGGGGCGACGATTCGGCCACCCAGTACCTGAACCAGAGCAGCCGCGAGCAGATCCGCGCGCGCTTCCTGCCGATCGTCAAGCAGGCCACCGACAAGGTCGGCCTGGCCCAGCAGTACAACGCCTTCGCCGGCCAGGCCGCGGCCTTCGGCGTGGTCGATGCCAAGAGCGCCAACGTCGAGAGCTACGTCACCGAGCAGGCCCTGGATGGCCTGTTCAAGATGATCGCCGAGCAGGAGGCGAGTATCCGCCAGAACCCCGCCGGCGCCGCCACCAGCCTGGCGAAGAAGGTATTCGGCGCGCTCTGAAGCGGCCGCACCGCCCATGAAAAAGCCCGGCACTTGCCGGGCTTTTTCATGGCAGCAGCGCTTAGCGCTCCACTTCCTTGACCCTGAACCAGGCCGCGTAGAGCGCCGGCAGGAACAGCAGGGTCAGCGCCGTGGCGACGATCAGACCACCCATGATGGCCACCGCCATCGGCCCGAAGAACACGCTGCGCGACAGCGGAATCATCGCCAGCACCGCCGCCAGGGCGGTCAGCACGATGGGCCGGAAGCGCCGTACCGTGGCCTCGATGATAGCGTGCCAGCGATCCATGCCGGCAGCGATGTCCTGCTCGATCTGATCGACCAGGATCACCGAGTTGCGCATGATCATGCCGGCCAGGGCGATGGTGCCGAGCATGGCGACGAAGCCGAAGGGCTGCTGGAACACCAGCAGGAACAGGGTCACGCCGATCAGCCCGAGCGGCGCGGTGAGGAACACCATGGCCGTGCGCGACATGCTCTTGAGCTGCAGCATGAGCAGGGTCAGCACCACCAGGATGAACAGCGGGACGCCGGCGTTGACCGACTTCTGCCCGCGCGCCGAGTCCTCCACCGTGCCGCCGACTTCCAGCAGGTAGCCGCTGGGCAGCGCGGCGCGGATCGGCTCCAGGGTCGGCATGATCTGCTTGACCAGGCTGGCCGGCTGCTCGCTGCCGTAGATATCGCCGAGGATGGTCACGGTCGGCAGGCGGTCGCGACGCCAGATCACCCCCTCCTCGAAGCCGTATTCCAGGGTGGCGATCTGCGACAGGGCCACGCTCTTGCCGCTGGCGGTCGGCACCGCCAGGCTCGGCAGCAACTCCAGCGCCTGGCGCTCGCGCACGGTACCGCGCAGGAGGATCTCGATCAGCTCGTTGTCCTCGCGATACAGGCTGACGCTGGAGCCGGTCAGCGAGCTCTGCAGGAAGCTCGACAGGTCGGCGCTGGTCACGCCCAGGGCGCGGGCGCGCTCCTGGTCGATGTTCAGGTACACCACCTTGCTCGGCTCTTCCCAGTTCAGGTGGACGTTGGCCACGTAGGGGTTCTCACGCACCTTGGCCGCCACCTGGCGGGCGATCGCACGCACCTCGTCGATGTGCTCGCCACTGACCCGCAGCTGGATCGGGAAGCCCACGGGCGGGCCGTTCTCCAGGCGCGAGACACGGGTACGGGCGAAGGCGAAGTCCTCGTTCATCACCTCGATCAGCCAGCTGCGCAGCTGCTCGCGGTCCTCGATGCTCTTGGCCAGGATGACGAACTGGGCGAAGCGGGTCGCCGGCAGCTGCTGGTCCAGCGGCAGGTAGAAACGCGGCGAACCGGTGCCGACGTAGGCCACGTAGTTGTCGATGCCCTCGTGCTCCTTGAGCTTGGCCTCCAGGCGCTTGACCTGCTCCTCGGTGGCCTTCAGCGACGAGCCTTCGGTGAGCTTGATGTCAACCATCAGCTCCAGGCGCCCGGAGGCCGGGAAGAACTGCTGCGGCACGAAGCGGAACAGCAGCAGCGAGGCGACGAACAGGCCGATGGTCACCAGGATCACCGTCTTGCGCCGGCGCACGCACCACTCCACCACCTCGCGCACGGTCTGGTAGAAGGTGGTCGAGTAGGGATCGTGCCCCGCTGCGCTGCCACCATGCTTCTTCGCATGCAGCTTGGCCAGGTCCGGCAGCAGGCGGTCGCCCAGGTAGGGCACGAAGACCACGGCGGCGATCCAGGACACGATCAGGGCAATGGCCACCACCTGGAAGATCGAGCGGGTGTACTCGCCGGTGCCGGATTGCGCGGTGGCAATCGGCAGGAAGCCGGCGGCGGTGATCAGGGTGCCGGTGAGCATCGGGAAGGCCGTGCTGGTCCAGGCGAAGCTGGCCGCGCGCAGGCGGTCGTAGCCCTGCTCCATCTTGATCGCCATCATCTCCACCGCGATGATCGCGTCGTCCACCAGCAATCCGAGCGCCAGCACCAGCGCGCCCAGGGAAATCTTGTGCAGGCCGATGCCGAAGTAGTGCATCAGGGCGAAGGTCATCGCCAGCACCAGCGGGATGGACAGCGCCACCACCAGGCCGGTGCGCAGGCCGAGGGAGAAGAAGCTGACCAACAGCACGATGATCAGCGCCTCCACCAGCACGCGGACGAACTCGCCCACACCGGTCTTCACCGCCGCCGGCTGGTCGGACACCTTGTGCAGCTCCATGCCCAGCGGCAGGGTCTGCTGCAAGCGGGCGAACTCCTGCTCCAGGGCCTCGCCGAGCACCAGGATGTCGCCGCCGGCCTTCATCGACACGGCGATGCCGATGGCATCCTCGCCCATGAAGCGCATGCGCGGCGCGGGCGGGTCGTTGAAGCCGCGATGCACCTCGGCCACGTCACCGATGCGGAAGGTGCGATCACCCACTCGGATGGGGAAATCGCGGATCTCGTCGACCGTCTTGAAGCGCCCGGACACGCGCATCTGGATGCGCTCGGCGGGGGTCTCGAAGAAGCCCGAGTAGGTCACTGCGTTCTGCTCGTCCAGCGCCTGCTGCACGGCCGCCAGCGGCAGGCCTAGGGTCGCCAGCTTGACGTTGGACAGCTCGATCCAGATCTTCTCGTCCTGCAGGCCGATCAGCTCGACCTTGCCCACGTCCTTGACCCGCTGCAGCTGCAACTGCAGGCGGTCGGCATAGTCCTTCATCACCGCGTAGTCGAAGCCTTCGCCGGTCAGCGCGTAGATGTTGCCGAAGGTGGTGCCGAACTCATCGTTGAAGAAGGGGCCACGAATGCCGGGCGGCAGGGTGTGGCGGATGTCGTTGACCTTCTTGCGGATCTGGTACCAGAGCTCGGGAATGTCCTTGGAATGGATATTGTCGCGGGCCATGAAGGTGACCACCGACTCACCCGGGCGCGAATAGGAGTTGATGAACTGGTAGTCACCCGTCTCCATCAGCTTCTTTTCGATGCGCTCGGTGATCTGCCGCGAGACTTCCTCGGCGGTGGCGCCCGGCCAGTCGGTGCGCACCACCATGGCCTTGAAGGTGAAGGGCGGGTCCTCGCTCTGGCCGAGCTTGGTGTAGGACAGCGCGCCGATCACCGCCAGCACGATCATGAAGTAGCGCACCACGCTGCGGTTGCGCAGCGCCCATTCGGAGAGGTTGAAGGACATGGCTTACTCCTTGCCGACCAGCGCAACCACGCGGTTGTCGCGGTCTACCGGGCGCACCTTCTGCCCGTCGAGCAGCACGTGCACGCCGGCGGCCACCACCCAATCGCTCTCCTTCAGGCCTTCCAGGATCGACACCCGCTCCTGGCCGTAGGCGCCGACCCGTACCGGCGTGCGCACCACCTTGGACTCCTTGGGGTCGATAACCCAGACGAAGGGCGTGCCCTTCTCCGCGCTGAGCGCGGACAGCGGCACCGACAGCGGCACCTCGCCATCGGCGGTGATCGACACGCGGGCGCTCTGCCCCACCTCGGCCTTGACCTTGGGATCGCTGAAGGTCACCCGCGCGGCGAAGGTGCGCGACTGTGCATCGGCGGCTGGCGATAGCTCGCGGATGCGCCCGGGGAACTGCTTGTCCGGCTGCGACCACAACTCGATGCTGACTTCCTGGCCGATGCGGAAGCGCTCCAGGGCATGCTCGGGCACGCTGATCAGCACTTCGCGCTCGCCATCGGCGGCCAGGGTGAACACGGTCTGCCCGGCGGCCACCACCTGGCCCACCTCGCCCAGGCGGCGGGCGATCAGGCCGTCCTGGGAGGCGCGCAGCACCGAGTAGCCGGCCTGGTTGCTGGCCACGTCGAACTCGGCCTTGATCTGCTTCACCCGCGCCTCGCCGGCGCGGTACTGGTTCTCCACCGTGTCGTACTGCGACTGGCTGATCAGCTGGCGGGCCAGCAGGGTCTTGTAGCGATCGCGCTCGGAACGCACCAGCTTGAGGTTGGCCTCGGCGGCATTGAGCTGGGCACGGGCGGCCTCCAGCTGCAGCTTGACGTCCTGCGGGTCCAGTTCCGCCAGCGGCTGGTCCTTGCGCACCCGGTCGCCGGCATCCACCAGGCGCTTGGCGATCTTGCCGCCGATGCGGAAAGCCAGTTCCGGCTCGAAGCGCGCGCGCACCTCGCCAGGGTAGGTATCCACCGCGTCCGCCGCCGGCAGCGGCTGCACCACCATGGCCGGGCGTACCGGCGCCTCGGCGGTTTCGCCGTTGCCGCAGGCAACCAGCAGGGAGATCAGCGACAGGGGTACGGCGAGGGACAAGGCATGACGGAGCATGATGGAGGACCTTTCGCAAAAGGAGCTTGGAATACTTATACTGCCCGGTATAGTAAAAATAGCAAACTCACCAGTCCAGTATTAAAAGGCCAAATGTCCGACAAACTGTTACAGCCATCCAGCGGCCCCGGACGGCCCAAGGACCCCGCCAAGCGCCAGGCCATCCTGGAGGCGGCCAAGCGCCTGTTCATGCACAACGGCTACGACGGTAGCAGCATGGACGCCATCGCCGCCGAGGCCGGGGTGTCCAAGCTCACGGTGTACAGCCACTTCACCGACAAGGAGACGCTGTTCGCCTGCGCGGTGGAATCCAAGTGCGAGGAGCAGCTGCCCTCGCTGTTCTTCGAACTGCGCCCGGACAGCAGCGTCGAGCAGGCCCTGCTGGCCATCGGCCGCGGCTTCAATGCCCTGATCAACAGCGCGGAATCCCTGGCCATGCACCGCCTGATGGTGGCTCAGGGCGCGCAGAACCCGCAGCTGGCGCAACTGTTCTTCAATGCCGGTCCGCAGCGGGTGATCGATGCCATGCAGCACCTGCTGGAGCAGGCGGATGCACGCGGCCAGCTGCGCATCGACAACCCGCAGCACGCCGCCGAGCACTTCTTCTGCCTGATCAAGGGCGGCTGCCACTTCCGCCTGCTGATGGGCATCGCCCAGCCGCTGAGCGGCAGCGCTGCCGAAGAGCATGTGCAGGAAGTGGTGCGGCTGTTCGTGCGCGCCTACAGACCCTAGGGCTTCAGGGCCTTCTTCGGGTAGATGTCGTAGCGGCTGGACTTGCCCTCCAGCGCATAGCTCGGCTTGGCGCCCTCGATGATCGGCGCCTTGCGCGGGCGCTTGACCACCACCCGGTGGCTGGCCAGGGCCAGGGCCGCCTGCAGCAGGGCGGGGGCGTCCGGGTCGTCGCCCACCAGGGGACGGAACAGGCGCATTTCCTTCTTCACCAGGGCGCTCTTGTCGCGGTGCGGAAACATAGGGTCGAGGTAGATCACCTGGGGCGGCTCGCCCTGCCAGTCGCGCATCAGTTCGATGGCATTGCCGTGCAGCAAGGTCATCTGCGTGGCGATGGGGGCCACCTCGGCGTCACCTTGCGCGCGGGCCAGACCATCCTCGAGCAGCGCCGCGATGATCGGCTGGCGCTCGCTGAGGGTCACGGCACAGCCCAGGCTGGCCAGCACGAAGGCGTCGCGCCCCAGGCCGGCAGTGGCATCCAGCACACTCGGGCGCACGCCCGGCTGCACGCCGACCGCCTTGGCGATCATCTGCCCGCTGCCGCCGCCATAGAGCCGGCGATGGGCCACGGCCCCCTCGACGAAATCCACCCGGATCGGTCCCGGCGCCTGCGGGCCCAGCTCGGCCAGCTGCAGGCCCTGCTCGCTCAGCTGCAGGGCGAACTCGGCCTCACCGGCCAGCGGCAGCCCCAGGCGCGCGGCCCACTGCGCGGCCTCGGCGGCCAGGGCCGGATGCAGGGCCTCGACCCGGATTCTGGTTATAGGCCGTTCGTCGCTCATCAGGAAATATGCTCAAAAAACGCTCAAAAGACGCGGCACCAAGCCGATACATAACTGTGCCCTATTCTGCCAGACGCGGCCCACGGCGACCGCACCGAGTTCCCGCATGTTCGATGCCCTTTCCACCCCACGCCCGTCCGCGCTGGACAAGCAGCTCGACGCCGGCCTGCGCGACTCCCTCGACTACCAGATCCTGCGCCGCACCCTGATGCCCAAGGGCGAGCAGCCCGCGCCCGAGGCGGCCGCCGCCGAGATCGAGGAGGCGCGCAGCGCCCCGCCCGCAGCACAGGCCCCGGCGGATGCCACCGCCCAGGCCGCCAGTTTCCAGCAGGTGCTGCAGCAGCGCGAGCTGGAGCTGAACGTGACCGCCAACCCGCAGCCACAGAAGACCGACCCACTGGTGCTCGACCTGGCCGGCAACGGCTTCGCCACCCGCGGCCTGGACGATGCCGTGCGCTTCGACCTGGACGCCGACGGCCGCCGCGACCGCATCAGCGCACCCGGCGGCGACGACGCCCTGCTGGCTCTGGATCGCAACGGCAACGGCCGCATCGATGACGGCCGCGAGCTGTTCGGCGACCAGAACGGCGCCGCCAACGGCTTCGCCGAACTGGCCAGGTACGACGACAACGACGATGGCCGCATCGATGCCCAGGACGCGGTGTTCGAACGCCTGCGCCTGCTGCGTTTCGACGCCGAGGGCCGCCAGCACAGCCAGAGCCTGGACCAGGCCGGGGTCGCCGCCATCGAACTGGGCGCGCGCGACGTCAAGATCGCCCTGGGCGCCTACGACGAGATCGCCCAGCTGGGCCGCTTCGAATTCGCCGACGGCCGCAGCGGTCAGGCCGCCGACCTGCTGCTGGCGCGGCGCTAGATCAGCCCCAGCTGCTCCACTTCAGGCTCGGACCGCGCCAGCGCCGGCAAGCCGGGCAGGCGCTGCATCAGCGCCTGATGGAAACGCAGCGCCTGTGCTGCGGCCAGCTGATTGTCCGGGGTATGCAGGAACACATGGGGCGTCAGGCCCTGGCCTATCCAGTCCGCCACCTTGTCCAGCCAGGGCTCGAGAAAGGCCTGATTGGCCTCCAGGTCCGGGCCGCCGACGAAACGCAGCTGCGGGCTGGCGCTGAAAGCAGTCGGGCGCAGCGGCAGGCGCGGCTTCTTCGCCTGGGCATGCAGCACCGCCGGATCACGCGAGGTGCAGGCGAACAACGCCCGTGAGTCCAGGCAGATACGCTCCACGCCTCGCGCCTGCAGCTCGCGATTGAGCAGGCGCTCCTCCTCGCCGCGAGCGAAGAAGAGCGGATGGCGCAGCTCCACGGCCACGCTACGGTCGGCGAATTCGTCCAGCCAGGCCAGCAGCTCGTCCAGACGCGAGGGACCGAAGCTGGCCGGCAGCTGCAGCCAGAGCGGCGCCACCCGCTTGCCGAGGGGGGCTAGCAAGGCTAGGAAATCGGCGCTGGCGGCAAAATGCTCGCGCAGATCGCCGCCGTGGCTGATATCGCGCGGCAGCTTGGCGCAGAAGCGGAAGGATGCAGGCATCTGCTCGGCCCAGCGCTGCACGGTCTGCGCCGTAGGACGGGCATAGAAGGTGGTATTGCCCTCGACCGCATTGAAGGTGGCGCAGTAGTGGGCCAGGGTCTCGGCGGGACGCAGATCGGCGGGGTAGAAGCTGCCGCGCCAGGCCGGCTCGTTCCACGACGGGCAGCCGATGAAGTAGGGCAGCATCAGGCGTAGAGGTCTAGGCCCAGGACTTCGCTGGCATCGCGCTCTTCGGTGAATCCGGCGGTATTGCCGTAGGCAGCCAGGGCCTGGTTAGCCTTGGCGCTGAGGCCACGCTGCTGGGCGAAGCCATCCTGGTAGCGCGCCGGCAGGCTGTCGCTGCTGGCATTGCCGGCCTGCACCCGGCGCGGCTGGGCCAGCTGCTCGTAGCCCTGAGTGGCGGACGGCGATGCCGGCTGTTCGCGACGTTCCTCGACCTCGCGCTGGCTTTCGCGCAGGGGCGTGACCGCACTGCCCGGGCGGGGGCTGCGATCCAGCGGGTAGGAGGATGAGAAACCGTCGATACGCATCTGTTACTGCTCGCAATACGTGCGGTGGACTGTAGCGGCCGCGGCTAAAAATGGCAATTTGCCGGCGTCAAATGGCGGACGGATGGCCAGCCGCTCAGATCGCCTGCTTGGGTGTCGCCACATTGTCGCGCAGGTACACCGGCTGGGCCTGGTCGGCCGGTAGCGCCTCGTCGCGCTGCCAGGCGAATTGGGCCAGGCTCAGCAGGTCCTGGGCATGCGGCAGCATGGCCGGATCACTGCCGCTGGGTTGCAGCCCGATACGCGCACCGTAGGTGCCCCAGCCGGTGCCGGCGGCGAACCAGTCGCCCGCGGCGCCGCGCGGCAGCTGCGCCAGCTCCGGAGCCAGCACCGCCTCCACGCCCTGCAGGCGCATCTCGCCCTGCGCGGCGACGTAGCAGCCCCAGTAGACCTCGTCCATGCGCGCATCGATGGCCGCTGCCACCTGCTGCGCGCCATGCTCGCGCAGCGCGCGCTGGGCCAGCACGGCCAGGTTGGAGACCGGCAGCACAGGCCTGTCGAGGGCGAAGGCCAGGCCCTGGACCACGCCGATGGCGATGCGTACGCCAGTGAAGGCACCGGGACCGCGACCGAAGGCGATGGCGTCCAGCGCGGACAGCGCCAGCCCCGCCTCGCCGAGGATCTGCTGGACCATGGGCAGCAGGCGCTGGGCGTGCAGGCGCGGGATCACCTCGTAGTGGCTGAGCACCCTGCCCTCGTGCAGCAGGGCGACGGAACAGGCTTCGGTGGCGGTATCCAGGGCCAGCAGAGTGGTCATCGGGGCATCCGGTGGGCAGAAAAAGGCAGGCATTATAAACGCCAACGGCCCGCGATTGCGGGCCGTTGGACAGAGCGGTCAGCCGATCAGCTGAGGGCTTCGAGCACCTTGGCGGTGATCTCTTCCACCGAGCCCACGCCGGCAATGGCGCTGTACTTGGGGGTGCCTTCGGCGGCGGACAGCTTCTGGTAGAAGTCCACCAGCGGCTTGGTCTGCGAATGGTAGACGGCCAGGCGGTGACGCACGGTCTCCTCGGTGTCGTCCTTGCGCTGAACCAGGTCCTCGCCGGTCACATCGTCCTTGCCGGCGACCTTCGGCGGGTTGTAGACCACGTGGTAGACGCGGCCGCTGGACTCGTGCACACGGCGACCGGCGATGCGCTGGACGATCTCTTCGTCGTCGACGGCGATCTCGACCACGTTGTCGATGGTCACGCCGGCTTCCTTCATGGCCTCGGCCTGAGGGATGGTGCGCGGGAAACCGTCGAACAGGAAGCCGTTGGCGCAATCCGGCTGGGCGATGCGCTCCTTGACCAGGTTGATGATCAGGTCGTCGGAGACCAGGCCGCCGGCATCCATCACGCTTTTGGCCTGCAGGCCCAGCTCGGTGCCGGCCTTGACGGCGGCGCGCAGCATGTCACCAGTGGAGATCTGCGGAATACCGAACTTCTTGGTGATGAAACCAGCCTGGGTACCTTTGCCGGCACCGGGCGCCCCCAGCAGAATCACGCGCATCGAAGTGCTCCTCAAAAAAATAAGACCGAAATGTCGTCGGACTCGCCTCGTGGGGCCAATCTCGTTAATTGGTTTTCCGCGTCACTGAGCGGCGAAAGGATGGCCACGATACACAGCGCATCAAGGCTGCACAAGCCACCGAAAGTCGGAGGCGGCGGGGCCTCAGCCGGTGTTGCGCAGGCCCGCCGCGATGCCTGCCACGGTGACCAGCAGAGCCTGCTCCAGGGGGCTTTCCGCCGCACTCTGGCGCTGCCTGGAACGGGCCAGAAGCTCGGCCTGCAGCAGGTGCAACGGGTCCAGGTAGATATTGCGCACGGTAATCGCCTCGCGGGTCTCCGGACTGTGGGTGAGCAGCTCCGACTGACGGGTCAGGCCCAATACCAGAGCACGGCACTGCGACAATAGGTCGCGCAACTGCGCACCCAGGGGTCGCAGTGCTGTATCGACAAGGCGCTCGTCATACAGGGCGGCGATCGACAGGTCGGTCTTGGCCAGCACCATCTCCAGCATGTCGATGCGCGTGCGGAAGAACGGCCAGCGCTCGCGCATGTCCTCCAGCAGGGCCTGCTCGCCACGCTGCAGGGCGTTGCCCAGGGCCGTCTCCCAGCCCAGCCAGGCCGGCAGCATCAGGCGCGTCTGGGTCCAGGCGAAGATCCAGGGAATCGCCCGCAGGCTCTCCACCCCGCCGGCGCGGCGCTTGGCCGGGCGGCTGCCCAGCGGCAGGCGACCGAGCTCCTGCTCCGGGGTGGCCTGGGCGAAGTATTCGACGAACTGCGGATGCTCGCGCACCACCGCGCGATAGGCCGCCACGCCCTCCCCGGCCAGGCGGTCCATGGCGGCGCGCCAGGCCGGCTCGGAGGCCGGCGGCGGCTGCAGGGTGGCCTCCAGCACGGCGGCCAGGTACAGGTTGAGGTTCTGCTCGGCCAGTGCCGGCAGGCCGAACTTGAAGCGGATCATCTCGCCCTGCTCGGTGGTGCGGAAGCGCCCGCTCACCGAGCCCGGCGGCTGCGACAGGATGGCCGCGTGGGCCGGGCCGCCACCGCGGCCGACAGTGCCACCACGGCCATGGAACAGCAGCAGCTCGACCTCGTGCTTGCGGCACACCTCCACCAGGGTCTCCTGGGCGCGGTACTGGGCCCAGGCGGCGGCTACCGTGCCGGCATCCTTGGCCGAGTCGGAGTAGCCGATCATCACCTCCTGCGGCCCGTGCAGGCGCGCACGGTAGCCGTGCAGGCCGAGCAGGCGGTCGATGGCCGGGCCGGCGTTGTCCAGGTCGGCCAGGGTCTCGAACAGCGGTGCAACCCGCATCGGCCGCTGCAGGCCGGCTTCCTTCAATAGCAGTTGCACCGCCAGCACGTCGGATGGCGCGCCCGCCATGGAGATGACATAGGTGCCGAGCGAGGCGGCCGGCGCCGCGGCGATGACACGGCAGGTGGCCAGCACCTCGGCGGTCTCGGCCGAGGGCCGGTGCTGCGCCGGCAGCAGCGGGCGACGGTTGTCCAGTTCGCGCAGTAGGAACTCGATGCGCCGCTCCTCGTCCCATTCGGCGTAGTTGCCCAGGCCCAGGTAGTCGGTGATCTCGGCCATGGCGGCGGAGTGGCGGGCGGCGTCCTGGCGCACGTCCAGGCGTACCAGGAACAGGCCGAAGCAGGCCGCGCGGCGCAGGCAGTCGAGCAGCTCGCCCTCGGCGATCACGCCCATGCCGCAGGCATGCAGCGAGTGGTAGCAAAGCTCCAGCGGCTCGAGCAGCTCGCGGTTGTCGTGCAGCACCTCGGGGCCCGGGGCGACGTCCGCGGCCAGCGCCGCCTCGGCCCAGGCGCGGGTGGCGCGCAGGCGCTCGCGCAGCTGCTTGAGCACGGCGCGATAGGGCTCGGGATGGACGCCGACCCGCAGGCGCAGCTCGTCGCTGGCCTGCTGCATGGACAGCTCGGCGGCCAACCGGTCGACGTCGCGCAGGTACAGATCGGCGGCCATCCAGCGCGCCAGCAGCAGCACCTCGCGGGTGACGCTGGCGGTGACATTGGGGTTGCCGTCGCGGTCGCCGCCCATCCAGGAGGCGAAACGCACCGGTGCCGCCTCCAGCGGCAGGCGCAGGCCGCAGGCGTCCTGCAGGGCCTGGTCGGCCTTGCGCAGGAAGCTCGGCACGGCCTGCCACAGGGAATGCTCGATCACCGCGAAGCCCCACTTGGCCTCGTCCACCGGGCTGGGCCGACTGCGGCGGATTTCCTCGGTGTGCCAAGCCTCGGCGATCAGTCGGCGCAACCGCAGTTGCACCTCGCCGCGCTCGGCCGGCAGCAGGTCGTTGTGATCGAGGGCGGCCAGCTGGGCGGCGATGGCGTCGTATTTCTGGATCAGGGTGCGCCGCGCCACCTCGGTGGGATGCGCGGTGAGGACCAGCTCGATATCGACCCGCCCGAGCTGGCGGGCCAGCTGCTCCGGGGCATGCCCGCCCGCAACCAGGCGCTGAAGCAACTCGGCCAGCACCCGGTCATCGAAGGGTTGCGCCTCGTCCGGGCGACGCCGGCGGATGCGGTGATACTGCTCGGCGATATTGGCCAGGTTGAGGAACTGGTTGAAGGCCCGCGCCACCGGCAGCAGCTCGTCGTCGCTGAGCGCGGCGAGAGTCTCGCGCAGTTGCTGTTCACCGGCCGAGGAGCCCTGGCGACCGGCCTTGGAACCCTGGCGGATCAGCTCGATCTTGGCCAGGAAGGCCTCGCCGCGCTGGTTACGGATGCAGTCGCCGAGCAACTCGCCGAACAGGTGAACCTCTTCGCGCAGGCGCGCATCGATTTCCGCCATGGCCGTCCTCTCCGCCTCGGGATAGAGCCTTCAGCTTGCACAGGGCGACCGCTTCTTACAAGCACGCGACGAATGGCCATGGGCCCGGCGCAGGCGAGCTAGGCTGAACAGAGCGGGGGCAAAAGCCCCGTGGGTCGGGCCCGGCAGTCCCCGACCAGACCACCGCCCACCACGAATGGGCATACCGAGGTGTGTATGAAGATCCGTGAACTCGCCCGCCATTGGGAGCAGAACGCCAAGGGTCGCCTGACCCGCAGCCAGTACCACATCCATATCGACTTGGAAGCCGCCGCGCGCCTGGCGGCGCTGTGCGAGATGTATCCCAAGCGCAGCGCCGAGGAACTGCTCGGCGAACTGATCGGCGCGGCCCTGGAGGAACTGGAGGCCAGCCTGCCCTACGTCAAGGGCAGCAAGGTGGTGGCCACCGACGAGCAGGGCGACCCGCTGTACGAGGACATCGGCCCCACGCCGCGCTTCCTCGCCCTGTCGCGCCGCTACCTGCGGGAAATGACCGCGCAGCAGGATGGCGCCAAGCACTAGGGCGCCAGCAGACGCCGGTAGAGCCCGGCCATCTCGGCGGAGAAGGCCACCAGCAGCGCGCGGCGCAGGCTACTATCGGCCTGGCGCCCACGCTGCAGCTCGGCGATGGCGATCCGCGCCGCCGCTTCCGGCGGATAGCCGTAGACCCCGCAACTGATGGCGGGAAAGGCGATCTCGGCCAGCCCGTGCGCCTCGGCCAGAGCCAGGCTGTTGCGGTAGCAGGCGGCCAGCAGGTCGGCCTCGCCCTGCCCGCCACCGCGCCAGACCGGGCCGACCGTGTGGATCACGTGCCGGGCCGGTAGGGCAAAGCCTGGGGTGATACGCGCCTCGCCGGTGGGGCAGCCGCCCAGCGCGCGACAGCAGGCCAGCAGCTCGGGGCCGGCGGCGCGGTGGATGGCCCCGTCCACCCCACCACCGCCGAGCAGCGAGCTGTTGGCCGCGTTGACTATGGCGTCCAGCGCCAGGGCCGTGATATCGCCGTGGAAGACTGCGATCTGCATCGTGTTCCTCCTCGGCGCTGGCGCTTACTGCTGCTGCGGCGCCTGCGGGGTTTCCTGGCCCATGCAGCGCACCGCCTGCTTCTTGCTGTCCACCAGCACGCCGGTCAGGCCCTTCTGCTGGGTATCGAACAGCACCAGCACGCCGTCGATGCACTGCGCCACCTGGCTGGCCGGCTTGAGCGAGACCTTGTAGTCCTCGCCGGGCACCGTCTTGAGCATGGTGAAGTCGGCCAGCAGCAGGGCGTCCTCCTCCTTGGCGAAATGCAGGTAGCCGTAGTACCAGAGCACGCCGACGGTAGCGATGACGCTGGCGATGCCGGTGAGAATCAGGGGAATGGCGTTGCGTTCTTCACTCATGGGAAAGGCTCGCTGTACAAAAAAGCGAGAGTTTACCCGTTGCCCAGGCGCACCGCGCGTCCGCAATGTCGCAGCGCGTGACATCGCGGCCGGTTACTTGCCGCCGGCGCGCACTTCCTCGCGGGCCCTGAAGGTGGCGTCATAGATGCGCTCGGCCAGGCGCGAGAAGGGCAGGCTCTGCACCCACACGGTACCTGTGCCCTTGAGGGTGGCCAGGAGGATGCCCTCGCCGCCGAACAGCATGCTCTTGAGGCCGCCGGCCAGGCCGATGTCGTAGTCGATGCCGCTGGTGAAGGCCACCAGGCAGCCGGTGTCCAGGCGCAGGGTCTCGTTGTTCAGCTCCTTGCGGATCACCGTGCCGCCGGCATGCACGAAGGCCAGGCCGTCGCCTTCCAGCTTCTGCAGGATGAAGCCCTCGCCGCCGAAGAAGCCGGCGCCGATGCGCTTGTTGAAGCTGATACCGATCTCGGTGCCGTAGGCGGCGCAGAGGAAGGCGTCCTTCTGGCAGATCAGCCGGCCGCCGACCTGGGCCAGGTCGATGGGCACCACGGTGCCCGGGTAGGGAGCGGCGAAGCCGACCCGCTGCTGGCCCTTACCCTGGTTGCTGAAGTGGGTCATGAACAGCGACTCGCCGGTGAGCAGGCGCTTGCCCGCACCCCACAGCTTGCCCAGCATGCCACTGGCCGAGCCATCGCCCATGCGCGTCTCGAAGCGGATGCCCTCGGTCATGTAGTTCATCACCCCGGCTTCGGCGATCACCGTCTCGCCCGGGTCGAGGATGATCTCCACGGTCTGCGCCGAGGCTCCAAGGATTTCGTAGTCGAGTGTGTGGCTGGGCATAGGAAGAATTCCTTGCAGGTTGCGCGGTGCGCCCTCTCCCGTTTACGAGAGAGGGACATGATTTACCCTCTCCCCCAACCCCTCTCCCACAAGTGGGCGAGGGGAGCCGCGGATCTAGAGAATATTGGCGTAGTCCGCTTCGATGCGATCCAGGCTCAGATGGTTGAGGAAGTTGGAGAAACACATCCAGGCCGCCAGCGCGTTGAGGTCGCGGAACTGCGGTGGCAGGTACTTGGGCGGCGCCACCAGCCCCTCATCGACCAGCTGGCGCAGGGTGCGCATGTCTTCCAGGGTGGTCTTGCCACAGAACAGCAGCGGGATCTGCTCCAGCTTGCCCTTGCGCACGGCGAGCTGGATGTAGTTGTAGATCAGGATGAAACCCTTGAGGTAGGACAGGTCCTTGGTGAACGGCAGGCCGTCCGGGGTGGAGCCGCGGAACACCCGGCTGGCGTTGCCGTAGCTCTCCTCCAGGCCGTAGCCCTGCTCCTGATAGAACTCGAACACCTGCAGGAAGTCCGCGCCCTCCTCCGCCATGTGGATGGCACGGGTACGGTTGGTCAGCTTGCGCAGGCGATACGGATAGGAGGCGAATGCAATCACCTCCATCAGGATGGCCAGGCCTTCCTGGGTCACGGTCGACGAGGGCGGGCCCTTGGCCAGGAAAGTGCACACCGGCTGATTGAGACCGTTGAGGGTGGTGCCGACATGCACCAGACCCTCATGCACTTCCAGCGCACGCACGTCGCGTTCGTTGAACAGGGCGTCGCTGCGAATCTTGATGTAGTCGGCGCCGGCGGCGGCATCGGCAACGATGCCGTCGGACTCCAGCACGCGAATGGTGTCGTCGCCAAACACCTTGGCCAGGCGTTCCTGGAGGATGGCCACAGCGTCCTTGGCGGTGAGGCTCTTCGGCTCGTCCTGCAGGTCACCGCGGGCGGCGATGTTGTTCAGGTAGTCGGAAAGCATCAGGCCGAGGTCGGCCAGCGTCGGGTCGCCGGCGTGGAAGGCGTCCGAGGCGGCGCCGTAGAGTTCCTGCGAGATCAGGCCGAAGTCGGCGGTGCCGCGCGCCTCGAGCATGCGGATCACCATGCGGTATTCCTTGCACATGCGCCGCATGATCTGCCCGACCGGATTGAACTGGCCGAGCTGGCGGGTGATGTCGCGCTCGATGTTCTGGAATTCCAGCTTCTTCGCCACCGGGTCGAAGGCCAGCGGGCGACTGTCGTAGTAGGCGCGATCGACCGCCGGCAGCTCGCGCCCCTTGGCCTTGAGGAAGCCCTGGCGCACGCCGTCATCCCACTTGATGGCATCGAGCACGCGGATCGGCGTCTGCGCCTCGACCAGGCGCCCGGACAGGGCGCGGATCGTGTCGTGATAGTCGTCCTGGGACTTGCGCCGGCTCATGCGCAACCCTTACTCGACGCTGCGCTGGTAGCGCGCCACTTCGACGAAGACGTCGGCGTTGGCCTGGTCGTCGAGGTAGCCGAACACCTGCTCCAGTGGGCTGGTCACCAGCACCGCCTCGCCTTCCGGGGTTTCCACCGGCTGGCCCTGCAGCACGCCGCCTTCCATCTCCTGGAGGATGCGCTCGACATCCAGGTTGTAGATCACCAGTTCGTTGCCGGCGGTCAGCTCGAAGCCGGCGATGGCAAAGTTGGCACCCAGGCGCTTGGGCAGGCCGGCGGAGATGTACCAGCGGCGGCCATGGTGGGCCACGGTGAAACCGTATTCCTCGGCCGCGCCATCCTCGGCGCTGTCGCTCCAGGCCTTGGCGCGATAGAGGTTGGAGCCGGCGCGGGCGATGGACAGGTACTGCCGCTCGCCCCACTCGTCCTTGCGCTCCCAGTCGCCGAGCAACGGCATCGGCGCCGCCTCGTTGGCCGGAATGGGGTCCTTGAAGGTCACCAGGCAACCGCTCAACAGCAGGCAACTCAGGGCGGCTAAGGCCACGCGCCAGGCTTTCATCATGCACTCCTTGTGAGGTTCGGTCGGCTGCCAGAAACGAAAAGCCCCGCCGGGGCGGGGCTGGGACTCAAGACCCGATCAGCAGGTCCAGGAAGCGCTGCAATACGGCGCGCTGAGCCTCTAGATCGAAGTCTTCCACCCCATCGACGATGGCATGATATTCCATCCGCAAAATAAGCGTAGTCAACACCTGTGCATCCTCGAAGGGTGCGGTGGAGCCCATGGCCCTCACCGCGCGCTCGGCGAAGCGCATGCGCAGGCTCTGGTGGGCGAGGAACAGCGGGCGCAGTTCGGCATTGGTCAGCGCCTCCTGGCGAAAGGCCAGTTCCACCAGCAGCTCGTCGTCGTGCGCACGCATCTTGGCCTGCACATGGGCGACGGCCAGGTCGATGACATGGGCGACCATCTCGCGGCGGGCAGCGGGATCATTCGCAATGGCCGCGGCGATGCGCCGGAAGTCCTCGTCCACCCCGGCCCAGAGCGCCGCCAGGCTTGCCGAGCTGCGCTGCACGAACAGCGCGAAGCTGTCGGCGATCAGGTCCTGGATGTCCTTGAAATAGTAGGTGGTGGCCGACAGCGGCACCCCGGCCTCGGCGGCCACCGCGCGATGGCGTACCCCGCGCAGCCCCTCGCGCACGATGATGCGCAATGCCGCCTCGAGGATGCTCAGGCGGCGCTGCTCGCTGCCCTGGCGACTGGCCTTGCGGCCACGATACTGCACGGATTCGGCTAACTCGCCGGCCAAGCGGACCGGACACTGCGCGGCGGAGCTGGAGTTCACTGCTGGACCTTCCTCGCACTGGCTGAAGACAAAAAACAGGGGCCTGCCATGACGGCAGACCCCTGACTTTCAAACAGCGAGATGGCCAAGTGCCACCCTGACTCCAACGGTGCCCTTTCCGGGCGCCGCGATCAAGCCTGCGGACGCATATGCGGGAACAGGATCACATCGCGGATGGACGGCGAATTGGTCAGAAGCATTACCAGGCGGTCAATACCGATACCCTCGCCGGCGGTGGGCGGCATGCCGTATTCCAGGGCGCGGACGAAGTCGGCGTCGTAGTGCATGGCCTCGTCGTCGCCGGCGTCCTTGTCGGCCACCTGCTGCAGGAAGCGCGCGGCCTGGTCTTCGGCATCATTCAGCTCGGAGTAGGCGTTCGCAATTTCCCTTCCACCGATAAACAGCTCGAAGCGATCGGTGACGCTCGGATCGTCGTCGCTGCGACGGGCCAGCGGCGAGACTTCGAACGGGTAGCGGGTGATGAAATGCGGCTGTTCCAGCTTGTGCTCGACCAGCTCCTCGAAAATCATCACCTGCAGCTTGCCCAGGCCTTCGAAGCCGAGCACCTTGGCGCCGGCCTTCTTGGCGATCTCGCGGGCCTTGTCGATGTCGTTGAGGTCGGCGGCACTGATCTCCGGGTTGTACTTGAGGATCGAGTCGAACACCGACAGGCGCACGAACGGCTCGCCGAAGTGGAACACCTTGTCGCCGTAGGGCACGTCGGTGCTGCCCAGCACCGCCAGGGCCAGCTCGCGGAACAGTTCCTCGGTGAGGTCCATGTTGTCTTCGTAGTCGGCGTAGGCCTGGTAGAACTCGAGCATGGTGAACTCGGGGTTGTGCCGGGTCGAGACGCCTTCGTTACGGAAGTTGCGGTTGATCTCGAAGACCTTCTCGAAGCCACCGACCACCAGGCGCTTGAGGTACAGCTCCGGCGCGATGCGCAGGAACATGGCCATGTCCAGGGCGTTGTGGTGGGTCTCGAACGGCTTGGCCGCGGCGCCGCCGGGGATGGTCTGCAGCATCGGGGTTTCCACTTCGAGGAAACCGCGCTCGTTGAGGAAGCGACGGATGTGCGCGATCACCTGGGAACGCACGCGGAAGGTGTCACGCACCTCCTCGTTGACGATCAGGTCGACGTAGCGCTGGCGGTAGCGCTGCTCGGTGTCGGTGAGGCCGTGGTGCTTGTCCGGCAGCGGGCGCAGCGACTTGGTCAGCAGGCGCACGTTGAGCATGTCGACGTACAGGTCGCCCTTGCCGGAACGGGCCAGGGTGCCCTCGGCGGCGATGATGTCGCCCAGATCGAAGTGCTTGACCGCTTCCAGCTGCTCGGCCGGCAGGGTCTTGCGGTTGACGTAGACCTGCAGGCGCCCGGAGGTGTCCTGGATGACCATGAAGGCGCCACGGTTGAGCATGATGCGCCCGGCGACCTTGACCGGAATGGCGGCCGCTTCCAGCTCTTCCTTGGTCTTCTCCGCGTACTGTTTCTGCAGGTCGGCGCACAGGCTGTCACGGCGGAAATCGTTGGGGAAGGCATTGCCCTGCTCACGGACGGCAGCCAGCTTTTCCTTGCGCTGGGCAATCAGCTTGTTTTCTTCGTGCTGCCGCTCTTCGTGGGAGAGGGTTTGCGGATCGAGTTGTTGGTCGCTCATGGTCGTTCTATCTGCCTGGCGTCTGTATCAGTTGAGTTCGGGGGCGTGAGGGCTCAGAGCCCCTGTTTGAGGCTGGCCTCGAGGTACTGGTCGAGGTCGCCGTCGAGGACCTTCTGGCAGTCGCTGCGCTCGACGCCGGTACGCAGATCCTTGATGCGCGAGTCATCGAGTACGTAGGAGCGAATCTGGTGGCCCCAGCCGATGTCGGACTTGGAGTCCTCCAGGGCCTGTGAGGCGGCGGTGCGCTTCATCATCTCCAGCTCGTACAACTTGGCCCGCAACATCTTCATCGCGGTGTCCTTGTTGGCGTGCTGGGAACGTTCGTTCTGGCAGGCCACCACGGTGTTGGTCGGCACGTGGGTGATACGCACCGCCGAGTCAGTGGTGTTGACGTGCTGACCACCGGCACCGGAGGAGCGGTAGGTGTCGATGCGCAGGTCGGCCGGGTTGATCTCGATCTCGACCTTGTCGTCGATCTCGGGGGACACGAACACCGCCGAGAACGAGGTGTGGCGGCGGGCGCCGGAGTCGAACGGGCTCTTGCGCACCAGGCGGTGCACGCCGATCTCGGTGCGCAGCCAGCCGAAGGCGTACTCGCCCTTGATGTGCACGGTGGCGCCCTTGATGCCGGCGACTTCGCCTTCGGACAGTTCGATGATGGTGGCGTCGAAGCCGCGCTTGTCGGCCCAGCGCAGGTACATGCGCAGCAGGATGTTGGCCCAGTCCTGCGCTTCGGTACCGCCGGAGCCGGCCTGGATGTCCAGGTAGCAGTTGTTCGGGTCCATCTCACCGCTGAACATGCGGCGGAATTCCAGCTTCTCGAGGATTTCGCGCAGGCGCTCGACTTCGGCGACGATGTCGTTGACCGCGCCCTCGTCGTTCTCTTCGGCGGCCATTTCCAGCAGGTCTTTGGAGTCGGCCAGGCTGCCGGTGAGGTCGTCGATGGTTTCGACGATCTGCGCCAGCATGGCGCGCTCGCGACCCAGGCCCTGGGCGTACTCGGGCTTGTTCCAGACGCTGGCGTCTTCCAGCTCGCGGTTTACTTCGATCAGGCGGTCATGCTTCTGATCGTAGTCAAAGATACCCCCGAATCGACAGGGTCCGCTCGGACAGGTCCTTGATGCTGTTGAGGATCGGATTGATTTCCATGGTGGGCAGCACTCTCGGGCAAAGGCGCAGGGCAACCGGCCAGGCCCCGTCGCAGCGGCATGACGCCAGGCTGGACCGGACAGGCAACGGATCGCGACCGCAAAGTTTCGGAAAAGCCGGCGAGTATACCCGACTCGATGCGCCCTGGCAGCCTGCAGCCTGACCGGCGGAGCGCCCTCAGAACTTGGCGCTCAGACGCAGCGCCAGGGCATTGTCGCGGGCGTCCTCGGCATAGTGGCCGGAGTAGGTCAGGCCGAGGTAGAGGCTGCGGCTGAGCTCGTGGTCCAGACCCAGGTCGAGGCGCAGGCTGCTGCGCTCGAACTCGCGGCTCTGCAGGCGCAGGCTCTGCCCATCTGCGGTCATCGCCTCGGCATTCAGACGATCGCTGCCCAGATCCTGGCGCAGCGCCAGGCTGGCGCGCCCCACCCATTTGCGCTGCTGCCAGTACCAGGGCGCGGCCAGGCGCCAGCCGAGGGTCAGGTAGCCGCCCTCCTCGTCCGCCCCGCGCAGGCGCAGATCGCCCCGGCGCTGGGCCTCGGCATCGAGATGAACCAGGGCCAGGCCGGCGAAGGGCTCCAGGGTGAAGTCACGAAAATCCAGGGCAAAGCTGCTCTCGCCGAACAGCTGCGCGCTGCGCGCCCGGCCGCCCTGCAGGTCGTGCCAGCCGTGCAGAAGCCCCAGGCGAAAGCCCAGCTGGTTGTACACGCGGGTGGCGGCATACAGGCCTATATGGCTGCTGTCGCTGCTGGCATGGCCCTGCTGGTGATCGAGCCGGCTGCGCGCCACCCCGGCCAGCACGCCGCCGACCCACTGCCCGCCGAGCGGCCGGTCCAGGCCCAGCAGCAGGCCTTCGCCGTGGCGCTCCAGGCCGTCGCCGTCCCAGCTGCCCTGGATGCCATAGCCACGCGCCCACAGCGGCCATTCACCGGTCTCGGGCGCCGCCTCGCGGAAGGCGAAACGCACCTGCTGCAGACGGTCCAGCGCCGCCTCGCGCGGCAGGCGACTGCCCTCCAGCAACAGCGCGCGCTGATCCAGCAACAGCGCGCCGGCCTGCGCCGCGCCGCAGCACCAGGCCAACACCAGTCCGATGGTCGTCAGACGCCAGTTCATACCCACCTCCCGAGCCTGCCGAGCAGTCTAACCGACTCTCGCCAGCGGCGAGCTATGCAGCCCGGGTTTGCAGATTGCCCGGAGTTTGTGTGCAATGCCGGCACGGACAGCGCTGGGCTAGACTCAAACCGTGCCCCGCCACCGCAGCCCAAGGCCACCCGGGCGAACTCTTACCGTCACGCATTCGGAGTCGCCGCACCATGCGCCCCCCTCAGAGCCTGCGCACTCGCTTCGCCCTTCTCATCGCCCTGCTGGTCGGCGCCCTCAGCTGGCTGCTCGGCAGCCTGATCGGCCATGACGCCAGCATGCGCATCCGCGAGGAGGTCGGCCGCGACCTCACCGAGGTCTCGGCGCAGATGATCGACCGCCTGGACCGCGACATGGCCAGCCGCGCCGCCTACCTGCAGGTGCTCGGCGGGCTGCGGGCGCTGCGCGAGCCGGATGACATCGGCGAGATCCGCCTGCTGCTCGACCGCCTGCAGCAGCAGATCCCCAGCATCGCCTGGATCGGCTTCACCGACGCCCGGGGCCAGGTCCTGGCTTCCAGCGACGGCGTGCTGGAGGGTGCCAGCATCGCCCAGCGCCCGGTCTACCTCGAGGGCCGCCAGGGCCTGTTCATCGGCGACGTGCACGAGGCGGTGCTGCTGGCTAAGCTGTTGCCCAACCCCAGCGGCGAGGCGATGAAATTCGTCGACATCAGCCTGCCGGTACGCAACGACCTGGGCCAGCTCACCGGCGTGCTGGCCTCGCACCTGTCCTGGGGCTGGGCCGAAGAAGTGCGCCTGGCCCTGCTCGAACCGATCCAGGAACGGCGCCAGGTGGAGTTCCTGGTGCTGGGCAAGGACCACAGCGTGCTGCTGGGTCCCAAGGCGATGATCGGCCAGGTGCTCGACCTGCCCGCCCTGCGCGAGCAGCAGGGCCGGGACAGCTACTGGGCCGTGCAGGACTGGCCGGACGGCCAGGCCTACCTCACCGGCTTCGCCCACAGCCAGGGCTACCAGGACTACGCCGGCCTGGGCTGGATCGTGCTGGCGCGCCAGGCCGTCGAGCAGGCCTATGCCCCGGCCCGCGAGACCAGGCGCAACATCCTGCTCTGGGGCAGTGGGCTGGCGCTGCTGTTCGCTACCTTGGGCTGGGCACTGACCGGCTACTTCACCCGCCCCCTACGGCAGATCGCCCGCGCCGCCGACCGCCTCAGCGCCGGCGAGATCACCACCATTCCCGAGCTGCGCAGCCCCAGCGAGATCGCCGTGCTGAGTCAGTCGATCCGCCACCTGGTGGAAAGCCTCACCCACCAGCAGACAGCGCTCAACCTGATGGAGGACCTCGCCCATAGCGACCCGCTGACCGGTCTGCCCAATCGCGCGGCACTGGAACGCTTCCTGCCCGCGGCACAGCAGCGCAGCCAGGCCGGGCAAGGCTGCCTGGCCCTGCTCTATCTGGATCTGGACGGTTTCAAGCCGGTCAACGACCGCTTCGGCCACGCCGCAGGCGACCTGCTGCTCAAGGAAGTGGCCGCCCGCCTGCGCGCCTGCCTGCGCGACGGCGACCTGGTGGCGCGTCTGGGTGGAGACGAATTCCTCATGGTGCTGCAGGTGCCTGCGGCCCAGGCCCTGACTCAGGCCCGGCAGATCGCCGAGCGGGCGCTGCAGTCGCTGGCCCAACCGGTGCGCCTGGGCGAACAGGAGGCCAACGTTGGCTGCAGCATCGGCGGCGCGCTGTGGCCGCTGGACCATGCCGACCTCGGCGAGGCGCTGGAGCTGGCCGACCAGGCGCTGTATCGCGCCAAGCACGGCGGCAAGAACCGCGCGGAATTCCAGACCGGGGCAGCGCCGGCGGCCTGAGCCTCAGCCGGCGGCCAGCTCCTGGCGCACCTGGGCCTCCAGTTCGGCCTTGAGCGAAGGCTCCAGCTTGAGCTGGCGGGCCAGCTCCTCGAGGTAGGCGCGCTCCATGAAATGCTCCTCGTCGACCATCAGCACGCTGGCGATGTACATCTCCGCGGCCATCTCCGGGGTGCTGGCGGCGCGCGCCACCTCGGCCGGGTCGAGCGGCTTGTTCAGCTCGGCGTCGAGCCAGCGCAGCAGTTCGGGATCATTGGCCAGCGCGCCGATCTGCTCCTCGATCAGCTGGCGCTCTTTGGCGTCCACATGGCCGTCGGCCTTGGCCGCGGCCACCAGCGCCTTGAGGATCGCCTGGCTGTGCAGTTCGGCCTGCGGCGCCGGCAGGCGATCCACCGTCTGCGGCTCGGCGACCGGTCGCGCATTGGCCGCATGCTGCTGCTCCTGCCAGTTGCCGTAGGCCTTGTAGGCGATCACCCCGAGGGCGGCCAGGCCGCCATAGGTGATGACCTTGCTGCCGACCTTGCGCGCACTCTTGTTACCCAGCAGCAGGCCCAGCGCGCCGGCTGCCAGGGCTCCGCCGCCGGCGCCCTTGAGCAGGGTGCCGAGGTCGCCACCGCCACTCTTGCCGCCACCGGCCACGCTGCCGAGCAAGCCACCCAGGCCGCCGGACGATGAGCCGCCGGACTTCTGCTGCAGGAGGTCCTGGCCGGATTTGAGCAGCTGATCGAGCAGTCCACGGGTATTCATATGCTTCTCCTCTGGGGCGAATGCCATTCCATGCACAGACCGATTCTAGCCAGCGGGGTTGCCGGCTGGCGTGCAGAGCTGTGCTTCCGGATATTGCAGGCTACTCGCCGATGTCCTCATGCCACAGCTCGGGGCGGGCGGCGATGAAGTCCTCCATCAGCCGGATGCACTCGGCGTCCTGCAGCACCTCCAGCTGCACGCCACGCTCGCGCAGCAGCGCCTCCTCGCCAAGGAAGGTGCGGTTCTCGCCGATCACCACCCGCGGTATGCCGTACAGCAGGATGGCGCCGCTGCACATCGCGCAGGGCGACAGGGTGGTGTAGAGCACCGCCTCGCGGTAGACGCGGGCCGGCTGCCGGCCGGCATTCTCGAAGGCATCCATCTCACCGTGGCGGATAGCGCTGCCCTGCTGCACCCGGCGATTGTGGCCACGGCCGATGATGCGGCCGTCATGCACGATCACCGAGCCGATGGGAATGCCGCCCTCGGCCAGGCCCAGGCGGGCCTCGTCGATGGCAGCTTGCATGAAGGGGTCCATTGGGGTTCCTCGTGGCGTCGAAGTCCCCCTAACCCTAGGCGGCGCCTCAGCGTGGCGCCAGGTGCGCGACCAGCAGCTGCACGCTCTCGCGGCCCTGATACTCGTTGACGTCCAGCTTGTAGGCCAGCTCCACCCAGCGCACGTTGGGGTTGGGCCAGGTGTCGCGGTCGACGTTGAAGGCGATGCCATCCAGGGTCTGGCTGCCGCACTCGGTCTTGACCACCAGCTTGAGGTGCTTCTCGCCCACCACCCGCTGGGTGACGATCTGGAACAGGCCGTGGAACAGCGGCTCGGGGAAGTGCTGGCCCCAGGGCCCGGCATGGCGCAGGGCCTTGGCCAGCTCCAGATGGAACTCCTCGGCTCCCAGCTGGCCGTCGGACAGCAGGCGACCGGTGAGGTCGTCCGCGCTCAGCTGGCGGCGCACCTCGGCATCGAAGGCGGCGGCGAAGGCCGCATAGTTCTCCTGCGGCAGGGACAGGCCGGCGGCCATGGCATGCCCGCCGAACTTGCTGATCAGCCCCGGGTGACGCGCCGCCACGGCATCCAGCGCATCGCGGATATGCAGGCCCGGCACCGAGCGCGCCGAGCCCTTGAGCAGGCCGTCGCCGGCATCGGCGAAGGCAATGGCCGGGCGGTGGTAGCGCTCCTTCAGGCGCGAGGCGAGGATGCCGATCACCCCCTGGTGCCAGTCCGGCTCGAACAGGCACAGGCCGAAGGGCAGGTCCTCGACGTTCAGCTCGCGCAGCTGGGCCAGGGCCTCGCGCTGCATGCCCTGCTCGATGGCCTTGCGGTCCTTGTTCAGCTCGTCGAGCTGCTGGGCCATGTCGCGGACCAGCGCCTCGTCGTCGCACAGCAGGCACTCGATGCCCAGGCTCATGTCGTCCAGCCTGCCGGCGGCGTTCAGGCGCGGGCCGAGGATGAAACCGAGGTCGGTGGAGCTGATCCGTGCCGCCTGCCGCCCGGCCACCTCGAGGATCGCCTTGAGCCCCGGCCGCGCGCGGCCGGCACGGATGCGCGCCAGGCCCTGGTGGACCAGGATGCGGTTGTTGGCATCCAGCGGCACCACGTCGGCGACGCTGCCGAGAGCCACCAGATCGAGCAGCTCGCCCAGGTTCGGTTCCGGCTGCCCGGCCCGGGCGAACCAATCCAGCTCGCGCAGCCTGGCGCGCAGCGCCAGCAGCACATAGAAGATCACCCCGACGCCGGCCAGCGCCTTGCTGGGGAAGTCGCAACCCGGCTGGTTGGGATTGACGATGGCGTCCGCCGCCGGCAGCTCCGGGCCCGGCAGGTGGTGGTCGGTGACCAGCACCCTGAGGCCGGCGGCCTTCGCCGCCGCCACGCCCTCGACGCTGGAGATGCCGTTGTCCACCGTCACCAGCAGGTCGGGCCGGCGCTGCAGGGCCACGGCAACGATCTCCGGCGTCAGGCCGTAGCCGTACTCGAAGCGGTTGGGCACCAGGTAGTCGACGTGGGCGGCGCCAAGCATGCGCAGGCCGAGTACGCCGACCGCGCTGGCGGTGGCGCCGTCGGCGTCGAAGTCGCCGACGAAGAGGATGCGCTGGCGTTGCTCCAGGGCCTCGACCAGCAGCTGCACCGCACCGTCGATGCCCTTCAGCCGCTGGTACGGCAGCAGGCGCGCCAGGCCCTTGTCCAGCTCGGCGGCGGACTGCACGCCACGGGCGGCGTACAGGCGGGTCAGCAGCGGCGGCAGCTGGCCCAGATCGGGCAGGGTTGCGGGCAGGGGGCGAAGATCGATGCGCATGGAGTATTCCGAAGCAGGCATGGGTAACCCGGATGCAATCCGGGAACATCGCGGCGCAGCGGCCCCGGATGACCTCCGGAGCCGCGCGCCAGGACTGCGGTCAGCGTTCGCCGGCCAGCCACTCCAGGGGAATCTCGTGCTGGCCGCGCTCGTCGGTGACGTACAGGTGGCCGTCGCTGATCATCACGCTCCAGCTCACCGAGCGCGGCAGGTCGCGGGCCAGCTCTTCCAGGGCGGCCTGATCGACACCGACCACGTTGAGGTTCTTCAGCCCGCGCACGCCGTCGAGCACCTTGCTCTGCCACACCCGCAGGTTGCCGTAGGCCAGCACGCTGAAGCGCTCGGTGCGCCGCGAGCACCAGGTCATGCGTTCAGCATCCGGCTGGCCGACCTCGATCCAGTGCAGCACACGGTCGTCCAGGCTCTTCTCCCACAGGGCGGGTTCGTCGACATCGGACAGGCCGCGGCCGAAGGCCAGTTGCTCGCCGTACCACAGCGCATAGGCGATCAGCCGTACGCACAGGCGCTCCTCGGTCTCCGAGGGGTGCCTGGCCACGGTGAAGCGCAGGTTTTCGTAGACGTTGCGGTCGATATCGGTGAGGTTCAGTTCGACTTTGTAGGGCGTGGCTTGCAGGGCCATGGGCGGGCTTCTTGGCTGGCGGAAAGGCGGCAAGTCTACCGCGAATAGGCCGCCAGGGGTTCGCCGTCCGCCCCGAACGCCAGCACCTGGTTACGCCCGGAACGCTTGGCCGCATAGAGCGCCTGGTCGGCGAGGGACAACAGACGCGGCAGGTCATACCCGCCTGCGGTGCTGCTGGAAACGCCGATGCTGACACTCTGCGCGCAACTGCCGGAGGCCTCGGCAAACTCTCTGCGAATGCGCTCGGCCAGCGCCAACGCCTCGGCCTGCGACCCCGCTACCAGGCAGGCGAACTCCTCGCCACCGATGCGCCCGAACACGTCGGTCTTGCGCAGGCGATCGACCACCCCGGCACTGAAGGCCTGCAGCACGCGGTCCCCCTCGGCATGGCCGAGTCGGTCGTTGATTGCCTTGAAATGATCGAGGTCGCACAGCAGCAGCGCCACCGGCTGGCGCTGCTCGGCGCACAGCCGCAACAGGTGCTCGCCGGCACTGAGGAAGGCGCGGCGGTTACCGATGCCGGTCAGCGGGTCGGAGTATGCCGCCACTCGATACTGCTGCTCGGCCCGTTCCTTGACCATGGACAGCACCAGAAAGGCCATGCCCACGGCGTAGAGCACACTCTCGATCAGCAGCGCGACGAACATCGGACTGTAAGGTGCGCTGCCATTGTTGCCCCAGGTGCCAAACAGCATGCGCAGGATATGGAACAGCACGTGCCCGCCCATCAGCAGCTGGGCGGCAAGGATGGATACCTGCTGTCCGCGCGCGCGCCAGAGCTCATGCATGGCAGCCAGCATGTAGGCGACCAGCAGCAGGGTAAAGGCCGTGACCCGCCAGCGGATATCACCATAAAAGGCCGGCCACAGGCACAGCAACAGCCAGCCCCAGGCCCCCAGGGTGACCAGCCACCAGCGCGGCTCGCGCCCGCAGAAGGTCCGCATGGCAGCCCAGGTCATGCCGATGCAGAGCAGCAGGACCACATTGCCGACGACTATCGGCACCCAGTCGAAGCCCAGGCCGCGCAGGGCGTTGAGTATCAGCCCCGCCCCTTCGAGGAACAGCATCACGCTGGCCCACAACAGAGTGCGTTCGTGGCGACCGCGCCACCAACTGTAGAGCATCAGTGCGGCGCAGAAAAACACGACGCTGACATTGGCCAGCAGCAGAGACGGGATATGCAGTTGCGACATCGGGTAGGGCTCGGTTCCCTGAGCACGAACGGACGGCTCTTTGCCCGCACTCTAGCAAAAGGCCACTGCCGGCGGGTGAAGTGCCCTGGCATCGCCCGCCGGCCGAGGATAGGCTGGCCGGCATTCGTGAACTCGCAGGGACAACCCATGATCGCCAACAAACCCCTCGCCGGCCTGAAAGTGGTCGAACTCGGCACCCTGATCGCCGGGCCCTTCGCCTCGCGCATCTGCGCCGAGTTCGGCGCCGAGGTGATCAAGGTCGAGTCGCCTGACGGCGGTGACCCGCTGCGCAAGTGGCGCAAGCTGTACCAGGGCACCTCGCTGTGGTGGTTCGTGCAGGCGCGCAACAAGCGCTGCATCACTCTCAATCTCAAGCACGAGGACGGTCGCGAGGTCCTCAAGAAGCTGCTGACCGAGGCGGACATCCTGATCGAGAACTTCCGCCCCGGCGTGCTGGAGAAGCTCGGCCTGGGCTGGGACGTGCTGCACGCGCTGAACCCCAAGCTGGTGATGGTACGCCTGTCCGGCTTCGGCCAGAGCGGCCCCATGAAGGACCAGCCGGGCTTCGGCGCGGTGGGCGAGTCGATGGGCGGGCTGCGCTACATCACCGGCTTCAAGGACCGTCCGCCGGTGCGCACCGGCATCAGCATCGGCGACTCCATCGCCGCCCTCTGGGGCGTGATCGGCGCCCTGATGGCGCTGCGCCAGCGCGAAGTCAACGGCGGCAGCGGCCAGGTGGTGGACGTGGCGCTCTACGAGGCGGTATTCGCCATGATGGAGTCGATGGTGCCGGAGTTCGACGTATTCGGATTCGTGCGGGAGAGGACCGGCAACATCATGCCCGGCATCACCCCCTCCTCCATCCATACCTGCGCCGACGGCAAGCACATCCAGATCGGCGCCAACGGTGACGCCATCTTCCAGCGCTTCATGCGCGCCATCGGCCGCGAGGATCTGGCCGATGCGCCGGACCTGGCCGACAACGCCGGCCGCGATGCGCGGCGCGACGAGCTGTACGGGGTGATCGACCGCTGGGCCGCCAGCCTGCCGCTCGCCGAAGTCGAGGCCGTGCTGGTGCGCGCGGAAGTGCCGGCCAGCCGCATCTATTCCGCCGAGGACATGTTCGCCGACCCGCAATTCCTCGCCCGCGAGATGTTCCTCTCGGCCAGGCTGCCCGACGGCAAGCCGTTCAGGATGCCGGGCATAGTGCCCAAGCTGTCCGCCACCCCCGGCGACGTGCAGTGGACCGGGCCCGCGCTGGGCGAGCACAACGCCCAGGTACTCGGCGAGCTGGGCTATGGCGCCGAGCAGATCGCCGCGCTGAAGGCGGCGGGAACCATCTGAAGCGACAGCAAGATTCATCCAGGCGCCAGAGCGCGGCGTCATGGTTGCCGGAATAAACTTTAAAATCCATTATGGACAAATTAGTTTAACTCCCGGAGCCCACCATGACCCGCGTGATCGACCAGACCGAAGCCGAACGCCTGCTCGCCCGTATCGACGTGCACCAGGCCATGCGCACCATGTTCGCCAGCCTGGCCAGGGGCCGCGCGCTGCAGCCGGCGCAACAGCTGGTGGAGTTCCCCGACGGCGGCGACTTCATCAACTACCTGGGCGTGCTGGCCGATGAAGGGGTCTACGGGATCAAGACCTCGCCCTACATCCCCGGCCCGCAGGGCGCCACCGTCACCGCCTGGACCCTGCTGATGTCTATGCGCAGCGGCCAGCCGCTGCTGCTGTGCGATGCCAAGAGCCTGACCACCGCGCGCACCGCCGCCACCACCGCGGTGGCCGTGGAGGAGCTGGCGCCGGCCGGTGTCACGCGCCTGGCAATCATCGGCAGCGGTCCGGTGGCCCGCGCCCACCTGCGCTATGTGCAGAACCTGCGCGACTGGCAGAGCATCCGCCTGTACTCCCCCGGTCTGGCCGCCGAGGGCGCCGCGAAACACGCCGAGCTGCGCGCCCTGGACCCGCGCCTGCAGCTGTGCGCCAGCCAGGAGGAGGCCGTGGCCGACGCCGAGGTCATCCTGCTGTGCACCTCCGCCGCCGGGCCGGTGCTCGATCCGCTGAGCCTCGGCCGCAACGTGCTGGCCACCTCGATCAGCACCAATGCGCCGCGCGCCCACGAGGTGCCGCCACAGAGCCTGGCCGGCATGGACGTGTATTGCGACTACCGCGCCACCACTCCCGGCGCCGCCGGCGAGATGGTGCTGGCGGCGGAAGGCGGCTGGAGCCGCAACCTGATCCGCGGCGACCTGGCCGAACTGGTCGTCGGCCTGGCCCCCAGGCCGGACTATGGCCGCCCGGTGTTCTTCCGTTCCATCGGCCTGGGCCTCGAAGACATGGCCCTGGCCCATGCCCTGCATCAGCTGCTGGAGCAAGGCCAATGAGCGACGTGATCGACAGCGAATTCCTGATCGTCGGTGCCGGCATCGCCGGCGCCAGCACCGGCTATTTCCTCGCCGCGCACGGCAGGACCCTGCTGCTGGAGCGCGAAAGCCAACCCGGCTACCACAGCACCGGGCGCTCCGCCGCACTCTATACCCTGGCCTATGGCACGCCGCAGGTGCGCGCCCTGACCGCCGCCAGCCGCGCCTTCTTCGACGCGCCGCCGGCCGGTTTCAGCGAGCACCCGCTGCTCAGCCCGCGCGGCGAGATGGTGGTGGACTTCTCCGGCGACGCCGAGGAACTGCAACGCCAGTACGCAAGCGGCAAGGCCAGCGTGCCGCAGATGCGCCTGCTCAGCGCCGACGAGGCCTGCGCCCTGGTGCCGGTGCTGCGCCACGACAAGGTGCATGGCGCCATGCTCGACCCCAGCGCCGCAGACATCGACACCGATGCCCTGCACCAGGGCTTCCTGCGCGGCATCCGCCAGCAGGGCGGGGAAATCCACTGCAACCGCGAGGTCAGCGCGATCGAGCGGCTCGCGGACGGCTGGCAGGTGCGCTGCGGCGAGCAGCTGTACCGCTGCCGGGTGCTGGTCAACGCCGCCGGAGGCTGGTGCGACGAGATCGCCAAGCTGGCCGGGGTCGCCCCCATCGGTCTCACGCCCAAGCGCCGCGCCGCCTTCACCTTCCTGCCGCCGGAAGGGCTGGACTGCCATGCCTGGCCCTGCCTGGTGGACCTGCACGAAGCCTTCTACTTCAAGCCGGATGCCGGCCAGCTGCTCGGCTCGCCAGCCAACGCCGACCCGGTGGCACCGCACGACGTGCAGCCGGAAGAGCTGGATATCGCCATGGGCCTGTACCAGATCGAGGAGCATACCAGCCTGACCATCCGCCGCCCGCAGCACACCTGGGCCGGCCTGCGCAGCTTCGTCGCCGACGGCGATCTGGTCGGCGGCTATGCCGAGGATGCCGAAAGCTTCTTCTGGGTGGCCGCCCAGGGCGGCTACGGCATCCAGACCAGCGCGGCGATGGGCGAGGCCTGCGCCGCGCTGATCCGCCATCAGCCGCTGCCGGCGCATATCGCCGCCTTCGGCCTCAGCGCGGCGATGCTCTCGCCGGCCCGCCTGGGTCGATAGACGCAGCGGGGGCGCCTGATGACGCCCCCGACGCTTTGCGGCACACTCGCCGTGCCGCCCCAGGAGCCCACTGCATGACGCCCCGCCCCGCCGCCGACCTCGACAACTTCCGCGCCATCGCCGACGCCATCGCCACCCTGTTCTTCCCCCATGTCGAGGTGGTGTTGCACGACCTGCGCACGCAGAAGATCGACCACATCGCCAACAACCTGTCCAAGCGCGCGGTGGGCGACGACGCGGCGCTGGAGGACCTGCTGGAGCACACCCCGGACGAGCGCAACATCGGCCCCTACGAGAAGCTCAACTGGGACGGCCGGAAGATCCGCTCGGTCAGCACCGTGCTGCGCGATGCCCGGGGCACGCCGGTGGCCGTGCTGTGCCTGAACTTCAACATCTCCATGCTGGAGAGCGCCAAGCAGGCGCTGGACCTGTTCCTCTCCGCCAGCCGGGTGATACCCCAGCCCGATGCGCTGTTCCGCGACGACTGGCAGGAGCGCATCAACAGCTTCCTGCACGCCTGGCTGCAGCAGCGCCAGCTCGGCCTCAACCTGCTCACCCGCGAGCACAAGCGCGAACTGGTCGAGGCCCTGCACGCCGAAGGCGCGTTCAAGGGCAAGAGCGCCGCCAACTACATCGCCAACGTGCTCAACATGGGCCGCGCCACGGTGTACAAGCATCTCAAGGAGATCAAGGGCGAGGCCTGACTCAGCCCACCTGCTCGCTGGCTTGCCGCCGCCGCGCCAGTTCTTCCAGGCGCCGGCGGGTATTGGCGTTGGCGCCGGGACCAGGCAGCAATCCCAGGTTGCGCATGCCCACCGGCTGCCCCTCGGCATCGAGCAGCTCCAAGGGCGCCACCGGAGCGCCGCTGTTGCGGTTGACCGGCACCACAGGCGCCCCCTCCGGAAGGGGATTCCAGCGGTCGCCCCACTGCAGGATGGCTACCACTATCACATGCAGTGACCGCCCCTTCTCGGTCAGCTTGTACTCGGTGCCGCCCTGCACCGCGCGCTTGCTGAGGATGCCGTGCTCCTGCAGCAGCTTCAGGCGCTTGGACAGGATGCCCTTGGATATCCCCTGATTGCGTTGAAACTCGTCGAACTTGCTGGAGCCCCACATGCACTCCAGCACGATCAGCACGTTCCACCAGTCCCCCAGCACATCCAGCGAGCGAGCGATGGAGCAATTCCGATCCTCGAACGTGAGCCTTTCCACTCTGTGACCTCCAGAACGCCACGAAAGAAACCCGGCGCGAAAGCGCTTGACAGGTTTCATTATAGAACCTAATTTCAACCTTGCACGGTTCTATTATAGAACCAAACCTCAACCCCCTGATCCGAGGTCTCCCATCATGCTCAAGCAGCTCCTCACAGCCGGCCTGCTCCTCGCCAGCGGCGCGGTCCTGGCCCAGCCGGAAAGCCCGTGCATCACCAACGAACTGGAGCGGGACAGCGTCACCGCGACCCTGGCGCTGGAGATCGGCAAGTGCCATCTCGCCGCGGCCAGCAACGGCCCCGACGGCCTGCCCGCCCTCGAGTACGCCCACAGCTGGTTCCTCCAGGCCAAGGTACTGGGCGCCGAAGACGCGCAACGCCAGCTGGAAACCACCCATGCCCGCCTGCAACTGGCCGCCGAGGCGCAATGACCATGACCAGACTGCCTCTGTTCCTCGTCCTCGGCCTCGCCCTGCAAGCCACCGCCCAGGCGACGCCCACCACACCGCTGGGCGCCGAACTGGCCGGCAACGCCGACGGTTCCATCCCCGCCTGGCAGGGCGGCTACCGCAAGTCCCTGGCGGCGGCCAACATCGCCAGCGGCTTCGTCGACCCCTTTGCCGCTGATCCCATCGAATTCACCATCGATCACAGCAACTACACGCAGTATCAGCAGTACCTCAGCCCCGGGCAGATCGAGCAGCTGCGCCGCAACCAGAACGGCTACCGCCTCAACGTCTATCCGACGCGCCGTACCGCCGCCGTACCCGAGGCCGTATACCAGGCCGCCGACCGCAACCGCGAAAGCGCGCGCCTGACGCCCGATGGCAACGGCGTGACCAACTACCAGGGCTACTACCCCTTCCCGGCGCCGAAGAACGGCCTCGAGGCGCTGTGGAACCACTTCATGCGCTACCGCGGTGGCAGCCTGTTCCGCTCACAGACCCAGGTCATCACCCAGGCCAGCGGCTCGTTCAGCGAAGTGCAGATCGAAGAGCGCGCAGTATGGCCGGAAAACCTCAATGGTTTCGACCCGGCAACCGACGCCAACGTGATGATCTACGCCAAGCAGGAAGTCGTGGCCCCGGCGCGCCTGGCCGGCAACATGCTGCTGGTCCACGAGACCGTCGACCAGTACCAGCAGCCGCGCCTGGCCTGGCTCTACAACGCCGGCCAGCGCCGCGTGCGCCGCGCCCCCCAGGTCGCCTACGACGGCCCCGGCACGGCGGCGGACGGGCTGCGCACCTCGGACAACGTCGACATGTACTCGGGTTCGCCCGACCGCTACGAGTGGAAGCTGGAGGGCAAGCAGGAACTCTACATCCCCTACAACAACCATCGCCTGACCGACCAGAATCTCGACTCCGAACGCCTGATCCAGAAGGGCCATCTCAACCCGGAGCTGCTGCGCTACGAGAAGCACCGGGTGTGGAAGGTGGTCGGCACCCTGCGCGAGGGCCAGCGCCATGTCTATGCCAAGCGGGTCTTCTACATCGACGAGGACACCTGGCAGATCGCCCTGGCCGAGCACTACGACAGCCGCGGTTCGCTGTGGCGCTTCGCCGAGGGCTTCCACGTGCAGTACTACTATGCCGACACGCCCTGGTACGCCGCCGAGGCCATCTATGATTTCAACAGCTCCCGCTACCTGGTGATGGGCCTGCTGTACAACTCCGGCAACCCGGTGTCCTTCGGCTTCAAGGCGGCCAAGGCCGAGTTCCTGCCGGCGGCCCTGAGAAGCGCCGGCATCAAGTGATGGGGATACCCGCCATGCACAAGGTCAACCTGCTGGACGAACTGGCACGCATCGACGAACACTGGTCGCAACGCATCATCGGCGAGGCCAATGGGCAACTGCTCAAGCTGGCCAAGGGCGTCGGCGAGACCCGCTGGCACAAGCACGACGACCAGGATGAGCTGTTCATGGTCTGCTATGGCTGCCTGACCATCCAGCTGCGCGACAGTGCGATCGACTTACGGCCCGGCGAGCTGTTCGTGGTGCCCAGGGGGGTCGAGCACTGCCCGCGGGCCGACGAGGAGACCGGCTTTCTCATCGCCGGCCTCAACATCACCTCGACCGCCGCCGGCGGCAAGCCCAACCTGTGACGCCAGGCGCCATGCCCTCCCCGGGCATGGCGCCCTCAGGGCAACGCGTAGGCCTTGAACAGCAGGCGCACCTGCTCGCCCGGCTCGCCGAAGTACTGGCGGTACAGGGGCTCGATCTCGCCACTGCGGTAGATCAGGCTCAGCTCGCTGTCGACCAGCAGGCGCAGGTCCTCGTCGCCGCGCGGCAGGGCCAGGGCCACCGGCTCCATCTCGAAGATCCGCTCCAGCACCCGTGGCCGATTCTCCGCCTGGCTGGAGGCGACCAGCTGCTGCAGTACCACACGGTCGCCGAAGAAGGCATCGGCCTTGCCGGCCTCCAGGAGGGCGGTCCCCTCGGCGAAGCTCTGCACCGGCAACACTTCGGACACCACCCCCAGCAGACGCAACTGCTGGCGCACCCACTGCTCGGTGGTGCTACCGACGATCACCGCGAAGCTGCCGCGGGCCAGGCCGCGATTGATGGTGGCGCGCCATTGTGGCGCGGTGCGTTCCACCTTGCCCTCCAATGCTCGTAACAGAGCCGGTGGTGCATCACCGCGCACCGCTACGCCACGCCCGGAGGGATAGATCGGCAACGAGAAGCTGAAACTGCGGCGACGCTCCAGGTTGGCCACCAGCGGGCTGCACAGTAGATCTATCCGGCCTTCCTGCAGTGCCGCCAGCGCCTCGTCGCGGGCGACCTGGCTATAGACAAGGCGCAAATGCGGCAGGGACTGTTCGCGCTTGATGCGCTCGGCGATGCGCTGGCACAGCTCGACGACGTAGCCGGCCGGCCGCTCGACCGGACCGGAAGAGAACGGCTGCAGTCGGTCGACGTAGCCCAGGGTCAGAACATTGCTGGCATGCACCCGCTCCAAGGTCTGCGCCGCCACCGGCAATGCCAGGCTGCAGGCCAGGCCCAGAACTGCGATCGTACGTAGGATCATCAGCGCCCCCTCCCTGCGGCAGCCTGGCCGGATCGCTCATCCAGGAAACGGTCGGCGATGTAGCCGAACAGCAGGTAGCCCACCGCCGTGACCAGCATGCCGCCGAACACCGCCTCGGTGCCCGAGGCATACAACGCATAGAAGCTGTAGGCCATGGCCACTGCCAGCGCCGCGCCGTTGCGGTACTGCACGCCGCGCGCCACCCCGGCCTTCTGCATGATGATCAGCAATGCCGACAGCGCGGTGATGTAGGGAATGATGTTGGTCACCGCCGCCAGGTTGACCAGTTTGCCGAACTGCTCGGAGGCGTTCGGCGAGATGGTCGATACCGCCATGCCGGTCTGCAGCGCAGCGTTGGCGATCAGCCCGAGGATGGGCGCGCCGAGCAGGGTCACACGGGCGAAGAGGCGCGGGAACATCTGCTGCTCGGCGGTGACCTTGGCGGTCTGCGCCAGGGTGAACTGCCAGCCCAGCAGGGACCCGACGCAGGCCATCACCGCCAGGGCCATGATGATGTCGCCGACCCAGCCGTTGAACATCTGCGCATAGACGAAGGCGAAGGGCGCGCTGGAGCTGGCCAGTTCGGCGTTGGGCACTATGCCCATGATCACCGTGGTGGAGGCCACATAGATCACCGCCGCACCCAGGGTGCCGAGCAGGCAGGCCAGCGGCACGTTGCGCTGCGGGTTCTCCACCGCGTCGGAATTCTGCGCCGCCGACTCCATGCCGAGGAAGGCCCAGAGGGTCAGCGGGATGCTCTGCGCGATGGCCTCGCTGGTGGCGATGCCGTTGGGATTCCAGGCCTGGCGCAGCACCTCGGCATCGAACCAGAACCAGCCGATCAGCGACAGTCCAGCCACCGGGATGATCACCCCCCAGACGGTGATGGAACCAATCTGGCCGGTGACTTTCGGCCCACCGAAGTTAGCCAGGGTAGTCAGCCAGATCAGCCCGACCGTACCGACGAACAACGGGATGGCGCCACTACCCAGCCAGGGCAGGAAGGGCGTCATGTAGCCCACCGCGGAGATGGCGATGGCCACGTTGCCGATGGCCAGCGACAGGAAGTACAGGTAGGAACAGAGGAAGAACGCCGACTTGCCGTGCGCCTCCTCGGTGTAGGCCGACATGCCGCCCGGCCGCGTGCAGTAGATGCCGCACTGGGCGAAGCAGTAGGCGATGGCCATCGAGCCGATGGCCGTGATTACCCAGGACAGCAGCGACACCGCCCCCAGCTGGGCCATGCTCGACGGCAGCATGATGATGCCCGAGCCCATCATGTTCACCGCCACCAGGGTGGTCAGCCCGGTGAGCCCCATTTTCTTGCCGGCCGTGGCCATGGCTGCCCCCTCTCCTTGTCAGCCTCCACTCATACTAGGCAGAGCACAACGAAGGCGCTCGGGCAGCCGGGATATATTTTTCAGCCCCCATGAGCCGTCTGCGAGTCCGCCGGTGCCTGCTCGCGCGCCTGCAGGCCATAGTCGCGCAACACCTCGGCGACACGCAGGCGGTAATCGGCGAACACCCCGTCACGCCCGGCCATCTGCGCCTGGCGATGCTCCTCGCTGTTGCGCCACTGGCGCACCGCCGCCTCGTCGCGCCAGAACGACAGCGACAGCAGCTTGCCCGGCTGACTGAGGCTCTCGAAGCGCTCGATGGAGAGGAAGCCGTCGATGCCCTGCAGCTGCTCGCGCAGCTCGGCGGCCAGGCCCAGGTAGGTGTCGCGCCGGCCCGCTGCCGGTTGCACTTCGAAGATCACCGCGAGCATGGCTGCGTGCCCTCCACCACTTCGAGGAAGCTGCGCTCCTCGCGCAGGATGAAGCGTTTCTCCTGGGCCAGGGCGAAGTTGGCGCGCCCCTCGGCATCGCCCTTCAGGCGGGTGCGGTAGGCCTCGTAGGCGGCCAGGCTGGGAAAGGCGATCAGCCCCCAGGCGATATCGTTGCTGCCCTCGTGGGGCAGGAAGTAGCCGAGCAGCTGGCCGCCGCAGCGCGGGATGATGCGCCCCCAGTTCTCCGCGTACTCGCGGAAGGCCTCGCGCTGGAACGGGTCGATCTGGTAACGGATGAAGCAGGTGATGGTCATGCCGGTGTTCTCCCTGGATGCACGGCTTCACCCTAGCGCTTTGTCGCCGGTCGATGGTTCGACTAGGATCGAACTATGAAAGACGGACCCAACATCGCCCGCATCGCCTCACTGATCGGCGACCACGCCCGCGCCGAAGTGCTCACTGCGCTGATGGCCGACCGCGCGCTGACCGCCACCGAGCTGGCGCAGATCGCCGGGGTGAGCAAGCCGACCATGAGCGCGCACCTGGCCAAGCTGCTCGAGGCCGGCCTAGTCAGCGCCGTGGCTCAGGGCCGCCATCGCTATTTCCGCCTGGCCGACGCCGACGTGGCCCACCTGCTTGAGGCGCTGATGGGCGTGGCCTTCCGCGCCGGCGCCGTGCGCGTGCGCTCCAGCCCGCGCGAGCCGGCGCTGCGCAAGGCACGGGTGTGCTACGACCACCTGGCCGGAGAGCTGGGCGTGAAGGCCTATGAGAGCCTGCTGCAGCGCGGCTGCATCGAGGAACACGGCGAACAGCTGCGCCTGACCGAGACCGGCAAGAGCTGGTTCGCCGCGCTGCAGATCGACGTGGAGGCCGCCGCCGGGCGACGTCAGCTGTGCCGTCCCTGCCTGGACTGGAGCGAGCGGCGCCACCACCTGGGCGGCGCGCTCGGCGCGCAATTGCTGCAGCGCCTAGTGGAACTGGGCTGGGCCAGGCGCGATCCGGCCTCGCGGGTGATCGCCTTCAGCCCGCGGGGTGAGCGCGAGCTGGAGCGCCTGTTGCAGGGCTGAATCAGTCGCCGTAGATATCGAAGCTGAAGTACTTGCTCTGGATCTTCTGGTACTCGCCGCTGGCGCGAATGCCGGCGATGGCGGCGTTGAGCTTGTCCAGCAGGGCCTTGTCGCCCTTGCGCACGGCGATGCCGGCACCCTCGCCGAAGTAGGCCGGATCGGTGAAGGCCGGGCCGACGAAGGCGAAGCCCTGGCCCTGCGCGGTCTTGAGGAAGCCTTCGTCCACCGGGATGGCGTCGGCCAGGGTGCCGTCGACGCGACCGGAGACCATGTCCAGGTAGATCTCGTTCTGCGAGCTGTAGCGCACCACTTCCACGCCCTTGGGCGCCAGCACCTCGGTGGCGAAGCGGTCGGTGGTGGTGGCGCGCTGCACGGCGATGCGCTTGCCGGACAGGCTGGAGAAATCGTCGCTGACCACGGTGCCTTCCTTCATGGTCAGGCGTGCCGGGCTGTAGTAGTACTTGCCGGTGAAATCCACCGACTTGCGGCGCTCGTCGGTGATGGTCATGGACGACAGCACGGCGTCGACCTTCTTCACCTTGAGCGAGGGGATCAGGCCGTCGAATTCCTGCTCGACCCACTGGCACTCGACCTTCATCTCGGCGCACAGGGCCACGCCGATGTCGACGTCGAAACCGGCGATGGAGCCGTCGGCCTGCTTGAAGGCGAAGGGCGGATAGGCGGCTTCGATGCCCAGGCGCAGGGGCTTGTCGGCGGCGAACAGGCTGGAGGCCAGCAGGCTCAGGGCGAGGCCGCCCAGCAGTGCGAGTTTCTTCATGGTGTGACTCCCGGATGCGCCCACCGTGAGGCGGGCAGGTTGGCAAGCTGAGGCTGGGCAGGAGAAGGCGCCACCGACGGATGTCGGCGCACAGGCTGGAGCGGATATAGCTGGCACTGGAGCATGATCGACGAGCCGCTAATTTGTACTTATGAGTCCATACTGGACTTTAATGTACAAATCGTCAACAACCTGTCACAACGCCGCAGACAGGCATCCGCGCCGCTCATGCAAAAGGGCTTTCAGGGCTTGGACCAGCGCGCCGCGGCTGCCTGATCGCTGGCACGACCCTCGACCCAGCGCGCACCCTCCGGGGTGTCTTCCTTTTTCCAGAAGGGTGCGCGGGTCTTCAGGTAGTCCATGATGAAGTTGCAGGCGTCGAACGCCGCCTGGCGGTGGGCGCTGGCGGTGCCGACGAAGACGATGGGCTCGCCCGGCTGCAGGCGGCCGACCCGATGCAGCACCTCGACCCGCAGCAGCGGCCAGCGCTGTTCGGCCTGACTGACGATGCCGGCGAGGGCCTTCTCGGTCATGCCCGGGTAGTGCTCGAGGAACAGGCCGCACACGTCCTGGCCGTCGTTATAGTCGCGCACGTAGCCGACGAAGGTGGCCACCGCGCCGATGCCCAGGTTGGCGGCGTGCAGCGCATTGAGTTCGTGGCCCGGATCGAAGGCCTCGACCTGTACCCGGACGCTCATCTCAGCCGCCTGTAACTGTGGGGAAGAAGGCGATCTCGTCGCCGTCGGCGATCTCGGTGTCCAGGCTGCACAGCTCCTGGTTGCGCGCGCACATCAGGTTCTGCTCGGCCAGCACCTGCCACACGCCACCGCGGCTCAGCAGGTGCTCGCGCAGCTGCTCCAGGTTGCCCAGCGCAGCGCGCTGCAGCTGCTCGCCGTCGATGCCCAGCACCTCTCGGTAGCGGGCGAAGTACTGTACGCGGATCATGTCAGGCTCCCTGCCTCGTGATAGTCCAGGTGGTAGTCACCGCTCTTGCCGCCGGACTTCTCCAGCAGGCGCACGGTCTCGATCGTGATGCCGCGGTCCACGGCCTTGCACATGTCGTAAATGGTCAGTGCGGCGACGCTGGCGGCGGTCAGCGCCTCCATCTCCACGCCGGTCTGCCCGGCCAGCTTGCAGCGCGCGACGATGCGCACGCAGTCGAGGCCGTCGGCCTGCAGCTCGACCTTGACGCTGGTGAGCATGAGCGGGTGGCAAAGGGGGATGAGGTCGGAGGTCTTCTTCGCCGCCTGGATGCCGGCGATGCGTGCCACGGCGAACACGTCGCCCTTGGGATGGCTGCCATCGGCGATCATCGCCAGGGTGGCGGGCAGCATGCGTACGCGGGCTTCGGCCACGGCCTCGCGGGACGTCACCGCCTTGTCGGTGACGTCCACCATGTTGGCGCGGCCTTGGGAATCGAGATGGGTCAGCACGATATTGCTCCGGAGTGGATGCGGCCATTGTAACGCCGCCGCCACGCGAAGCGTGCGCCCACGTGCTCCTCCGGTCGGAGGAGCACGCACCTGGGGCGATTACATATGCGCCTCGGCGTACTCGGCCAGCACCGAGCGCGGCACCCCTTGCAGGGTGATGTGCACGCCGTGTTCGAAGTCCTTGAAGCGCTCGGTGAGGTAGGTCAGGCCCGAACTGGTGGCGGACAGGTAGGGAGTGTCGATCTGCGCCAGGTTGCCCAGGCAGACCACCTTGGAACCGTTGCCGGCACGGGTGATGATGGTCTTCATCTGGTGCGGGGTGAGGTTCTGGCACTCGTCGATCAGGATCAGGCTGTGCTGGAAGCTGCGCCCGCGGATGTAGTTGAGCGATTTGAACTGCAGCGGCACCTTCTGCAGGATGTAGTCGACGCTGCCATGGGTGCTCTCGTCGTCCGAGTGCAGCGCCTCCAGGTTATCGGTGATGGCGCCGAGCCAGGGCTCCATCTTCTCCGCCTCGGTGCCGGGCAGGAAGCCGATGTCCTCGTCCAGGCCCTGCACGCTGCGGGTGGCGATGATGCGCCGGTAGCGCTTGCTGACCATGGTCTGCTCGATGGCCGCAGCCAGCGCCAGGATGGTCTTGCCCGAACCGGCGGCGCCGGACAGGTTGACCAGGTGGATGTCCGGGTCCAGCAGCGCGTACAGCGCCAGTGCCTGGTACACGTCGCGCGGGCGCAGGCCCCAGGCCTCCTGGTGCAGCAGCGGCTCCTGGTGCAGGTCGAGGATGGTCAGGCTGCTGCCCTGGATGCCCTTGACCCAGCCGACGAAGCCCTGCTCGTCGACGATGAACTCGTTGATGTGCACGGCCGGCAGATTGTCGGTGAGCTGCACCTGGTGCCAGGTACGGCCATGGCCCTGACGGGTCTCGACCTTGCTCACGCGGTCCCAGAAGGAGCCGGCCAGGTTGTGGTAACCGCGCGACAGCAGGGACACGTCGTCGACCAGCTGGTCGGTGTGGTAGTCCTCCGCGGAGATGCCACAGGCACGCGCCTTCAGGCGCATGTTGATGTCCTTGGTCACCAGCACCACGGGCGAGCCACTGCGCCGGCTCTGCAGCTCCACCAGCTGGTTGATGATCTTGTTGTCGTTGAGGTGCTCGGGCAGCCAGGTGATCGGCTCCGCGCGCTTGCTCATGAGGATCGACAGGGTGCCCTTGGGCTCGTTCTTGCCGCGGCGGATCGGCACCCCCTGCTCCACCTCCTCGGGGCTGGCCTCGCCCAGCGTCTGGTCGATCAGGCGGATGGCCTGGCGGCATTCGGCGGCGACCGTGTGCTTGCCGGTCTTGAGCTTGTCCAGCTCCTCCAGCACGGTCATGGGGATGGCGACGTGGTGTTCCTGGAAATTCAGCAGCGCGTTGGGATCGTGGATCAGGACGTTGGTGTCGAGGACGTAGAGGGTGGGCTGGGTGGAGCGGGTGCGTCCGTGATCATCCATACTCGGTCACCTTATCGAGGGGCCTGGACGACGGAGCCACAGGGACTCCGCCGGGAGGACCGCCCACCTCCCGAACGGAGCGGGATCGCGCGAGCAAAGGTGATGGCCGAGGGCCGCCACCTGTGCTGCAGGGTTCGGCGGTCTGCTTTCTAAATACCCCAATCCGGATGACAGAAAAAAGAACTTTTTCTGTGCCGCCAGGCTTTTTTATCGGTGCGACGAATAACGCTTGGCGAGGCCGGGCAGCACCGTTAAAGTCGGAAGTCCTGCCCCCGGCGCCCTATCCCCCGGCGCCACAGCGATTGACCTCCACCGTCACGTGAACCAGCTGCGGAAAGCTCGCCAGCTGCGCCTTGTAGTGATCCGCGCTGGCCCCGCCATGGGTCACCAGGTGGATGATGCAGGCGTACTGCGCGCTGCCCACGCGCCACAGGTGCAGGTCGAGCACCTCGGTATCGTCGAGGCCCTCCAGGTGACCACGTACCCGTTGCACCAGCGGGCTGTCCATTTCCCGGTCGAGCAGCACCTTGCCGGTCTGCAGCAGCAGGCCCTTGACCCACAGGCCGATCACCAGCGCGCCGAGTACGCCCATCAGCGGGTCCAGCCAGTGCCAGCCCAGCCACTTGCCGCCGAGCAACGCGAGGATGGCCGCCACCGAGGTCAGCGCATCGGTCAGCACGTGCAGGAAGGCCGCCTTGCGGTTGAGATCCTCGCCATGGCCATGGCCATGATCATGATCATGATGAGCATGCCCCTGGCCATCGTGCAGCAGCCAGGCCGACAGCAGGTTCACCAGCAACCCCAGCACGGCCACCGCCAGCGCCTGGTCGAAGGCGATGGCCTGCGGCGACCACAGCCGCCACAGCGACTCGAACAGCATGCTTGCCACCACCGCGACCAGCAGCACCGCGCTGGCGAAGCCGGCCAGCACCTCGATCTTCCAGGTGCCGAAGGCGAAGCGCGGATCGTCGGCATAGCGCCGCGCCAGCAGGTAGGCCAGCGCGCTGAGGCCGATGGCCAGGGTATGCGAGGCCATGTGCCAGCCATCGGCAAGCAGCGCCATGGAGTTGAACCAGTAGCCGGCGACCACCTCCACCAGCATGGTCGCGCCGGTCAGCGCGGTGACCAGCCAGGCCTGGCGCTCGGCGCCGCTGGCCAGCGGCCGGTAACGATGCTCGCTGCGCCAGCGCTGGTGATTGCATTCGCTCATGACAGTTTCTCCCGGAAGCAGGCCTGACAGCTTGCACCTTGCCACGAGGAGAAGGTCAAGCCCGGCTCAGCGATAGCTCCGGCAATCCTGCCATTGCAGTGGTACGCCGGCGGTAGCGCGCAGCAGCCAGGGCAGACCGCCCTCGGCCTTGCGCTGGATGTCGTGGAACAGCAGCACGCCGCGTCGCCACAGCAGCATCAGGGTCAGCACCCGTTGCCCGGCGGCCTCGGCGCCGACCTGGCCGCTCCAGTCCTGCGAGTCGATCTGCCACAGCGCTACCTGCAGCCCCTGGCCGGCGAAGAAGGCCTGGCTGTCCGCGCGACGCTGGCCGTAGGGCGGGCGGAACAGCGGCACATAAAGCTCCGGTACGCTCTGTTGCAGCAGTTCACGGGTGCGGATCACCGAGTCCTGCCAGTCGCTCCAGCTGGCGTGGGACTTGTGCGCCCAGCCATGCGAGGCCACGCACTGCCCGGCATAGAGCTGGCGCACGGCCTCGGCGGAAGTCTTCTGCAGGCGCTGCTGCAGGTTGCCGCCGAGCACGTAGAAGGTGGCACTGAGTCCCTGCTGGCGCAGCCAGTCCGCCAGCCTGTCACTGCTGCCGCCCTGCACACTGGGACCGTCGTCGAAGGTCAGCAGGAACTGCATGTCGGCCAGCTCGTCGCCGTTGCGCTCCTGCTTGGAGAACAGCTCGATCTCGCTGCTGATGCGCGGGAACAGCGCGGCCAGGCGCATCTGCTCGTTCAGGTAGTTGAGGTGGAAACGGCGGCTGGCCTCGGCCCAGGCGAAGTAGCGCGACTCGGGTGCCACCACCAGCTGCCGAGACTGCTCCTGCAGCCCGGCCAGGTCGACCACCGGCGGGCAGAAGTCGACGGCCGGCGTGCAGGCGCGACTGGCCAGCCGATAGTTCTCCAGCAGGCGCTGCCAGAAGCGCTCGCGTACCCGAACCACGGACTGCAGGTTGACCGACTTGAGCCCAAGGCGCCGAGACCAGCCGCCTTCGTCCAGTCCCTCGCTGGCTTGCAGGACTTGGGCGAAAGTCAGTATCTCCGCGCGCGAGGCGGTGTCGAAGGCGGCCTGGCTGTGCAATGGCTCCGGCCAGGTAGCGCGGTCCAGGGTGGCAAAACGGGCGGGACCGGCCGCCTGCACGGCACCCGCGAACAGGGCCAGAACCAGCGGCAGATAACGGATCAGCATCTTTTTCGTTCCTTGAATGAAAACGCGCCCCCGAAGGAGCGCGTCGACCGCGGCAGACGCGTTTACAGCGCCTGTACGCGCTGGATGGCCTTGTCGTATACCGGGTTGGCCTTCTGTTCCCTGGCCAACTGGTAGTGACGCAGGGCGTCGTCGTACTGGCGGGCGCTCTCGTAGATGCGCGCGATGTTGTAGTAGGAGCTGGCGCGCACGGTGGCGGCACTGCCGCCGTGGGCCAGGGCGATGGCCTTGCGGTTGGCCCAGATGGCCTCCGCGGTGCGCCCGGCCTTCTGGTAGGCCAGGCCCAGGTTGCTGTAGGCCTGGCCGTAGTTGCCATCGATCTCGATGGCCTGGCGGTAGAGGTCGATGGCCTGGTCCAGCTGGCCGGCGTGGTAGGCCGCCTCGCCCTGCTGGTTGAGCGCCTTGGCATCGCCCTGGGCCTGGGGCACGACCGGCAGGCTGGCAACGCTCTGCGCATCGTCCTGCAGGGGACGCAGCAGGCCGCCGATGGTGCCACTTTCCGCCACGGTGCTTTCCAGGCGATTGATGTCCTGGATCTCGCCACTGCCGGTGATGCGGAACACCGTCCACAGGTTGCCCACCTGATCCCTCGGCACGTAGTAGGTACGCACCAGCGACTGGCCGATGTAGACGAACACCTTGGCCTGGCTATGGCTCAGGGCCGAGGATGCCGGGGCGGAATTGTTGCTGAAGTCGCGTACGGCATAGACGTAGGTCTCGCCGAAGCGCTTCTTGCGCAGGGTGATGGTCTCCGGGCCGTAGCTGTCGGTGTCGTCGACGTCGAGATGGGCCTCGTCACCCTGCTTGGCGTCGAAGTAGATGTGGTTGTCGGGATAGGCGATATGGGAATCCAGGTCGCTCGGCGTGGCGCCCCAGCTCAGCACCACGCGCAGGCCGTCGAGACTCTCCATGACCGGGCTGATGGCATAGGTCATGCCCTGGCACGGGCACTTGGCTACCAGGTTGGAGTAACCGGGCTTCTTGATGATCAGCAGGCTGGCGCCGTCGTCGGCGAAGCCGGTGCCGAGATTGACCCGGCCATTGCCGTCGGTGCGGCCCACGGCGGTCTGGGCGCCATTCTTCTGCACCAGCACTTCGGCGTCGGCGATGCGCTGGTCCTTGACCACGGCACTCAGCACATCGATGGAGAGTTGTTCGGCCTGGGCCGAGAGCATGGTGCAAGCGAACAGCAGAGGGGCAACGGCGCGCGCGAGGATTCTCACTGCGACCTCCTTGTCAGAGTGATGTTTGGGTGACGCGCCGGTGGCGCGCGCGGCGAACTATAGCCGCACCGATCGTCGCCGTCTGTGATCAATCGCTCCGATAGCTGGAGCCGGGTTCGCCATCCGGCCTAGAATCGCGCCACGCTTTCTGGAGACCATTCGATGCTGTTGGTGATTTCCCCCGCCAAGACCCTGGACTACGACACCCCGCCGGCCACCGCGCGCTTTACCCAACCGCAGCACCTGGATCACGCCCAGGAGCTGATCGGCCAGCTGCGCCAGATGAGCCCGCAGCAGGTCGGCGAACTGATGCACCTGTCGGACAAGCTCGCTGCCCTCAACGTGGCGCGCTACGGCAGCTGGCACCCGGACTTCACCCCGGCCAACGCCAAGCAGGCACTGCTGGCATTCAAGGGTGACGTCTACACCGGCCTGGCCGCCGAGGATTTTTCCGAGGACGACTTCGACTTCGCCCAGGCACACCTGCGCATGCTCTCCGGCCTGTATGGCGTTCTGCGCCCGCTGGACCTGATGCAGCCCTATCGCCTGGAGATGGGCACCAAGCTGGCCAACGCCCGCGGCAACAACCTCTACGAGTTCTGGGGCGAACGCATCAGCGCCTGGCTGAACGAGGCGCTGGCCGCCCAGGGCGACGACATCCTGCTCAACCTGGCCTCCAACGAATACTTCGGCGCGGTCAAGCGCAAGGCCCTGAACGCCCGGGTCATCGACACCGAGTTCAAGGACCTGAAGAACGGCCAGTACAAGATCATCAGCTTCTACGCCAAGAAGGCCCGCGGCCTGATGGCGCGCTACGTGATCAAGCAGCGCATCCGCGACCCGGAGCAGCTCAAGGCCTTCGACTACCAGGGCTACCGCTACAGTGCCGAACAGTCGAAGCCGGACAGCCTGGTGTTCCTGCGCGACCATGCGCAAGACTGATCTGGCCGGCAAAGCCATTACGCCAAAGCGCCTGGCGGCTATGATCGCTGCAGCCAAGACAAGGAAAGCGCCATGACCCAACCCGTCGTCCTGATCACCGGTTGCTCCAGCGGCATCGGCCGCGCCCTGGCCGATGCCTTCAAGGGCGCCGGCTACCGGGTGTTCGCCGCCGCGCGCAAGGGCGCCGACCTCGAGGCGCTGAATGCCGCCGGCTTCACCGCGGTTAAGCTCGACGTCAACGACGCCGAAGACATCGCCCGCGCCCAGGCCCGGATCAAGGCCGAGGCCGGGCGCCTCGACGTACTGGTCAACAACGCCGGCTACGGTGCCATGGGCCCGCTGCTGGACGGCGGCGCCGCAGCCATGCGCCAGCAATTCGAGACCAACGTGTTCAGCCTGGTCGAGCTGACCCGCGCCTGCTTCCCGCTGCTGCGCGCCAGCCGCGGCCTGGTGGTCAATATCGGCAGCGTCTCCGGCGTGCTGGTCACCCCCTTCGCCGGCGCCTACTGCGCCTCCAAGGCGGCGGTACATGCCCTGTCCGACGCCCTGCGCCTGGAACTGGCGCCCTTCGCCGTGCAGGTGATGGAAGTACAGCCGGGGGCGATCGCCTCCAGCTTCGGCGCCAATGCCAGCGCCCAGGCCGAACAGCTGATCCGCGAGGACTCGCCCTGGTGGCCGCTGCGCGAGGGCATCCGCGCCCGCGCCCGCGCCTCGCAGGACCATCCCACCTCGGCACAGGCATTCGCCACCACCCTCCTGGCCGCGGTCGCCAGGCCGCGGCGACCGGCCCTGCTGCGCATCGGCAACGGCTGCCGCAGCATGCCGCTGCTGGCCCGCTGGATTCCCACCCGGCTGCTGGATCTGGTGCTGATGAAGCGTTTCGGCCTCGACCGCCAGCTGGACTGAGCGGCCATGACTGCACGCTTCGCGCTCCATTACTACGTGCTCGGCGCGGTGGCCGCGGTCTTCGCCTGCAACCTGCTGCTGCGCGTGCCGCTGAAGATCGGTGGCCTGCCCGCCACCCTGATCGCCGCCAGCCTGGTCGCCTTCGGCCTGCGCTGGTGCTTCACCCGCCTGGAAGGTCACCCGCCCGCCACGGGCCAGCGCTGGGCACTGGTCGCCCTGTACGGCCTGGCACTCGGCCTGCTGTACCTGCTGATCTGGGGCCTGATGTGGCTGAAGGACGAGCCGGGCCACATGGGCCAGCTGCTGTTCGTCCTGCACTACCTGAGCTACCCGCTGATCCTGGCGCTGGTGCTGCATCTCGGTCGACACGACTGAGCATGCGCCTGCTGGACCGACAAGACGCCCCGGCGGCCACCCTGCCCTGCGTCCTGCGTGACCACCCCGAATGGCACCTGGGGCGCGAGCGCTACTGGCTATGGTCGATTGCGGTGGACTGCCCGGCCGTGCTGCAGCGCCTGCAGGCGGTGCGAGCACTGCTGGGCGATTGGCTGCATCCACCGGGCGCACGCCAGGCGCATATCACGCTGTTCGTCTGTGGTTTCGCCACCGCCACAGCGCAGCTGGACGACGACATCACCCCGGCCGTGCTGGAGACCCAACGCCGCGCCCTCGAAAAGCTGAGCATGGCGCCATTCGCACTGCACATCGGCGGGCTCGACAGCTTCGCCAGTGCGGCCTTCCTGGCGGTACACGACAGCGGCCGGCTCGAGCGCCTGCGCGAAGCACTCGCCCGGCTCTCGCCCGAAGTACGCCAGGCGCCCTATGTGCCGCACCTGACTGCCGGCCTTTACCGCCAGGCTATCGCACGCCAGACCTGGCTCGAGCACACCCGCCCGCTGCATGACTGCCCGCCGCTGGCGCTGCCGGTGCGCGAGCTGCAGCTGCTCAGCTACGCCGCCGCCGAGCCGCAGGGGGCACTGCGCCTGGAAGCGCGGGTGCGCCTGGCGGGCTAGGCCCGCTGCGCCTGTGGGGCGGCCGGGCGGGGCTGGCGGAACACCAGCACGTTGCCGAGCATCACCAGGCCCAGGCCGAGCAGCGCCGGCAGCGTCCACTGGTAGCCCTCGACGAACACCGAGATGTTCAGCGCCACCACCGGGAACAGCACGGTGCAGTAGGCCGCGCGCTCCGGCCCCATACGTCCGACCAGGGTCAGGTAGGCGGTAAAGCCGATCACCGAGCCAGGAATCGCCAGGTACAGCAGCGAGCCGATGTAGCGCGTATTGGCCTCGAACGTGAACGGCACACCGCTGAGCAGGCAGTACGCCAGCAGCAGCAAGGCGCCGTAGAACATGCCCCAGGCGTTGGTGGTCAGCGGCTTGAGCCCGGCCTGCTGCTGCAGGCTGGAGAGCAGGTTGCCGGCGGAGAAGCACAGGGTGCCCAGTACCGCCAGGCCGATGCCCAGCAAGGTCTCGCGACTGGCCTCGTGGTGCGAAAGCTCAGGCCAGAACAGCAGTCCAAGGCCCATCAGTCCCAGCGCGCCGCCGGCCAGCACGTTGGCGGCGATCCGCCGACCCATGAAGACGCGGGCATTGAGCGCGTTCCACAGCGTGGCGGTGGAGAAGATCACCGCCACCAGGCCGCTGGGGATCCACTGGCTGGCCGTGTAGAAGCACATGAAGTTGAGGCAGAACAGGCACAGGCCCTGCGCCAGGCACAGCAGCTGGCCGCGCCGGTCGAGCGGCTGCAGACGGCGGCTGAGCAGGAGGATGGCGAACAGCACGGCGGCGGCCAGGCTGAAGCGGTAGGCGATCGACAGCGGGATGGCCACCTCGCCCAGTTGCAGCTTGAGGGCGATCCAGGTGGTGCCCCAGATCAGGACGGTGAGCAGGTACAGCGACAGGTTCATGGCAGGGCTCCTTGACCCGGCCAGTCTCCGCCCCGGCCACGCCCGCGCGCTTGCACAAACTTGCGCTTATCTGTCGCCACCCCCTGGCAGGCCACTACCGCAGGAGTAGGATGGCAGCCATCCCCTTCAGTCGATGTCCGCTCCATGGCCGCACTCGAACACAACCTGGTATTCCAGTCGCTCAGCAGCTCGCCCAATGCGCGCCTGCTGCGCGGTGCCGAGCTGGGCGACGAGCTGGCCGCGGCGCTGTGGAGCAACCACCACGACGCCCGCGACTACCAGGGCCCCAGCCACCACACCCTGTCCTGCTACCTGGCCGGCGGCACCGGCACCTTCCGCCGCGAGCGCCCCGGCGCCAAGGGCGCACCGGACAAGCTGTGCGTGCTGCCGGCCGGGCACGAGTCATCCTGGGTGATCAACGGCGACATCCGCCTGGCGCACCTCTATGTCAGCCCCGAGCGCTTCGCCGCCAGCGCCGTCGCCCTGCTCGACCGCGAGCCGCGCGAGCTGCAGCTGCGCGAAAGCACCTTCCTCGAAGACCCGCAGCTGGCCGCGCAGTTTCGCCAGCTGGTGACGCTGGACTGGAACGAGCCGGGCGAGCGCCTGCTGACCAGCAGCCTGGCCCACGCGATGATCGACCATGTGCTGCTGACCCAGGTCGGCCAGCGACAGGGCCTGAAACTCAAGGGTGGCCTGGCGCCACACCTGCGCCGGCGCCTGGTGGACTACATCGAGCAACACCTGGACCAGCCGCTGGCACTCGGCGAGCTGGCACAGCTGGCGGCGCTGTCGGAGTACCACTTCGCGCGCATGTTCAGCACCAGCTTCGGCCTGCCGCCGCATCGCTACGTGCTGCAGCGGCGCCTGCTGCGGGCGCGTGAACTGCTGCTGCACAGTGCCCTGCCGCTCGGTGAGATCGCCCTGGCCTGCGGCTTCGCCAGCGCCAGCCACTTCAGTAACCGCTTCCGCCAGGCCTTCGGCGCGGCGCCCGGACTGCTGCGCGCGGCCCGTTAGCACGCCGCACACCGGTAACAGCACTGGACTGGCGCAACTCCACCGACTATTCAGGGTGAGGTCCTGCCTCATGGAGAGCTTCGCGGACTTGCCAGGCCGGGGACAGACCATTACTGTATATACATACAGATCAACCAGATATGGGAATGAGGTGATGAATGGCCGTCGAAGTGGTGTACCGCAGCAGTCGCGATCCGGAGCGCCTGTTCATGGATAAGGCCGAAGCCGATCGTTACGACAAGATGCTGGAGCTGGCCGAAGCGCTGTCCGCCGCCCTGCACAAAGCGGTGCCCTCGCTCAGCGAGGAGCAGGTGGAAGAGCTGGGCATCTTCATGGCCAGGAACCGCGACACCTTCGCCCGCGCCTTCAAGAACCAGCCCGAGGCCCTGGCCGAGCTGGGCCAGGGCGAGGCGGACTGACGGAGTTGACCGAATGGCCAGCCGGGTTTAGTGTCGGCAGGCCATTGAGGAAATCCCCCATGCACCACCACGCGCACCTCGACCTCCCCGCCCTCGCCGCCGCCCGCGGCGAGCGCCCGTGCGCGCCACCACCTGTCGCCCTGCGCGCCGGCACGCCACCGCCGCCGCCGCGCGCCTGATCGTCTGCCGCCGCGCGGTTCGCCGCCCACGGCCGATCACTCCAGCCTTCACGGTTCCGTCCTCTCTGCGCCTGCTCGGGCGACGGAGCCTGTTGCCATCTTCGACAGGTGATTCTTCATGCGTTTCGACAAGACCTTCTGGGGCGCCTGCGCCTCCACCACGCTGTTCGTCCTGCTCTGGAGCAGCGGCGCGATCTTCTCCCGCCTGGGCCTGGACCACGCCTCGGCCTTCGCCTTCCTGACCCTGCGCTTCATCCTCGCCCTCGGCGTCCTGCTGCTGGTCGGCGCCCTCGCCCGCAGCTGGCTACCGGCACGCGGCCAGCGCCTGCGCACGGCCGGCACCGGCCTGCTGATGGTCGGCGGCTACTCGATCTGCTACCTGCTAGCGCTGGACCAGGGCATCACCCCCGGGGTGCTGGCGACCCTGCTCGGCGTGCAACCGATCCTCACCCTGATGCTGCTGGAACGGCGCTTCGCCGCCCTGCGCCTGGCCGGCCTGGCGCTGGCCCTGCTCGGCCTGGTGCTGGTGGTGTGGCAGAGCATCGGCCTGGCGCGCTTCTCCGTGGCCGGCACCGGCTACGCCCTCGGCGCGCTGCTGTGCATGACCCTCGGCGCCATCGCCCAGAAGGGCCTGAGCCAGTCGCCGCTGCAGGCGCTGCCGCTGCAGTACGGGGTCAGCCTGCTGCTGTGCGGGCTGTTCCTGCCGTTCCAGCGCTTCACGGTGGACTGGTCGCTGGACTTCCTGGTGCCGCTGCTGTGGCTGGGCCTCGTCATCTCGGTGGTGGCGCAGCTGCTGCTGTACCGGCTGATCCGCGCCGGCAACCTGGTCAACGTCACCAGCCTGTTCTACCTGGTGCCGGGGGTGACGGCGGCGATGGACTACCTGTTCCTCGGCAACGCCATGAGCGGCCTGAGCCTGGTGGGCATGGCGGCCATTGTGCTGGGCCTGCTGCTGGTGTTTCGCCCGCAGCGCAGCGCGCTGGCCAGCACGCAGCCCGCAGGCCAGGCACGCCCGTCCTAGGCCTCGAAGCGGCTGCCGCCGTCGCGGTCTCGCTCGTAGTGCCGCGCCAGCGCGAAGGCCGGCAGCCAGGCCTCGCGGCGCAGGGTCCACAGCTCGTAGGTCGGGCGCAGCTGGTCGATTTCGTCCAGGGCGCCCAGGCCGACTTCCACCTCATCCGCGCTGCGGGCGAACACCGATGAACCGCAGCGCGGGCAGAAATGCCGGCCGGCGTAGTCGCGGGTTTCGCCGGTGATTGCCAGTGCGCTTTGCGGAAAGATCGCGCTGGCATGGAACAGCGTGCCGTGATGCTTGCGACAGTCGAGGCAGTGGCACAGGCCGACCCGATAGGGCCGGCCCTGCGCCACGAACCGCACGCTGCCGCACAGGCAGCCACCCTTGAATCGTTCCATCTGCATCTCTCCTATGGGGTCTCCAGGGCCTGCACCAGCGCCTTGAGGAAGCGTGCGGCCTCGCCGCCGGTCACCGCGCGGTGATCGAAGGTCAGCGACAGCGGCAGGATCGGGTGTACCGCAGGCTGGCCCTGCCAGGCCACCACCTCGTCGCGGATACCGCCGGCGCCGATGATCGCCACCTGCGGCGGCACCACCACCGGATTGGCGTAGCGGCCGAACAGGGTGCCGAAGTTGGACAGGGTGAGGGTCGCGCCCATCATCTCCTGCGGCGGGATGGAGCGCGCCTGCACGTCCGCGCGCAGGCGCGCCATGCCCTGCTTGAGGTCCTCGGCCGAGCGCTCGCCGACATTGCGCAGCACCGGCACGAACAGGCCGTCCGGGGTGTCCACGGCGATGCCCAGGTCGAGGCGGTCGTGCCGGCGGATCGAGGGGCCGCGACCGTCGAACCAGCTGTTGAGCACCGGCTCCACCGTGCAGGCGTGGGCGATGGCCTTGGCCAGGCGGATCAGCGGGTCGCGCGCGGCCTTCCAGCGGTGCAGGTCGGCATCGCCGTAGAGGGTCACCGGCACCACCTCGGCATGCGCCCTGGCCATGTTGATCGCCATGCTGCGCCGCACCCCGCGCAGGCGCTCGCCGCCGAAACGCTCGCGCTCGCCCTGCGCCGCCGCTTCCACGTCGGCGGCGCTGATCAGGCCGTCGGCGCCGCTGCCGGCGAGGCTGGCCAGGTCGACGCCGAGCCGGCGCGCCAACTGGCGCACCGCCGGGGTGGCGCGCGGCGCCAGGTGCTCGCGGGTCGAAGGCGCGGCGCCGATGAAGAAGCTGTCCTCCTGGGCGCCACCCTGGCCGCCCTCCAGGCGGCCGACCACGGTGCCGGCGTCCTCCTCGCCCTCGTAGGCCAGCAGCGGTTCGCCGACATGCAGGATGTCGCCGGCGCCGCCGAAGGTCTTGCACACCACGCCGTCGTAGGGCGCGGGGATGTCGACTATGGCCTTGGCGGTTTCCACCGAGACCAGCAGCTGGTCGGCCTTCACCGCATCGCCCGCCTTGACGTGCCATTCGACGATCTCGGCCTCCTGCAGGCCCTCGCCCAGATCGGGCAGCTTGAAGTATTTCATCGCGTGCTCCTCGTCTCAGGCGTAGTTCAGGGTGGCCTCGCAGGCGCCGAGGATGTCCTCGACGCCGGGCATATACAGCTGCTCCAGGCGGTACAGCGGCGGCGGGATGTCCGGCGCGGTGACCCGCTGGATCGGCGCCTGCAGGTCGAGCAGCGCCCGCTCGTACAGGCTGGCGGCGATCTCCGCGCCGACCCCGCAGGAGCGCGGCGCCTCGTGCACGATCACGCAGCGCCCGGTCTTGCGCACCGAGGCCTCCAGGGTGTCGAGGTCGAGCGGCTTGAGGCAGGCGACGTCGATCACCTCGGCCGACACGCCCTGCTCGGCCAGGCGCTCGGCGGCCTGCAGCGTCTCGTGCACGCTGGCGCCCCAGCTGACCAGGGTGATGTCGCCGCCCTCGCGCAGGGTGAAGCAGCTGTCCAGCGGCAGGCGCCGGCCATCGTCGACCAGCGGCTGCGGATTCATGCGGTACAGCCGGGTCGGTTCGAGGAACACCACCGGGTCGGGATCGTCGATGGCCGCCAGCAGCAGGCCGTAGGCCCGCGCCGGCGACGAGGGGATCACCACGCGCAGGCCGGGGATATGGGCGAACAGCGCCTCGGTGCTCTCGCTGTGGTGCTCCGGCGCGCGGATGCCGGCGCCCATCGGGCTGCGCAGCACCAGCGGGCAGCTCAGCCGCCCACGGGTGCGGCAGCGCAGGCGCGCGGCGTGGGCCAGCAGCTGCTCCAGGGCAGCGAAGACGAAGCCGAGGAACTGGATTTCCAGCACCGGCTTCAGGCCTTGGGCGGCCATGCCGACTGACAGGCCGGCGATCATGGTCTCGGCCAGCGGCGTGTCGATCACCCGCTTGAAACCGAACGCCTCGCGCAGGCCGAGGGTGGCGCGGAACACCCCGCCGTTGACGCCAACGTCCTCGCCCAGCACCAGCACATCCTGGCTCTCGCGCATGGCCCGGTGCAGGGCCTGGTTGACCGCTTCGAGCAGCGTGTACCTCTTGATCTCATTCATGGCCCTGCCCTCCCGCGCGGCGCGCCGCGCGCTCCAGCAGCGCCTCGCACTGATCCATCAGGGCCGCCGGCCAGCGCGCGTAGACATAATCCAGGGCGGCCTCGGGCGGCTGGTTGCCGGCCGCCTCGAAGTTGTCCACGGCGCGCTGCACCCGCGCCTGGCAGTCGGCCACCAGGGCCTGCTCGCGGCCCTCGTCCCACAGCCCCTGGCCGGCCAGGAAACCCTGCAGGCGCTTGATCGGCTCCTCCTCCCAGGCCCGCTTCACCTCCTCCGCGCTGCGGTAGCGGGTGGCGTCGTCGGCGGTGGTGTGGTCGCCCAGGCGGTAGCTCAGGCACTCCAGCAGTACCGGGCCCTTGCCCTGGCGCGCACGCTCCAGTGCCGCCTGCATGCTGTCGTACACCGCCAGCACGTCGTTGCCGTCCACCTGCTCGCCGGCGAAACCGGCGCCGATGGCCTTCTGCGCCAGGCTCGGCGCGCCGCTCTGGATGCGCCGCGGGGTGGAGATAGCCCACTGGTTGTTGTTGATCACGAAGACCACCGGCAGCTGCCAGGCGCCGGCGACGTTGAGCGCCTCGAGGAAGTCGCCCTTGCTGGTGGCGCCGTCGCCGCAGGTGGTGACGGCGACGCGGTGCTGGCCACGGATCTTGAACGCCGTGGCCACGCCGCAGGCGTGCAGGGCCTGGGTGGCGATCGGCACGCAGAGCGGAAAGTCCTGGGCCACCGCCGGGTCCTGGAAGTCGCTGCCGCGCTCGTCGCCGCCCCAGTACAGCAGGATCTCCTCCATGCGCACGCCGCGCATCAGCTGCACGGCGGTGTCGCGGTAGTAGGGCACCAGCACGTCCTCGGGGCGCATCAGGCTGCCGATGGCCACGCCGATGGCCTCCTGGCCGAGGGTCGGCGCGTAGGTGCCAATGCGCCCGGTGCGCTGCAGGGCCACGGCCTTGAGGTCGAACAGGCGGGTCAACACCATCTGCCGGTACAGGCGGGTGAGCAGGTCGACGTCGGCGGCCCAGGGCGGCAGCTCGGCGCAGGGACGGCCGTCGGCGGCCAGGTAGCGGGTCAGGGGGATCTCGGGCTGGTTCATCGCATGCCTCCGGGTAGGTGCAGGCGTCATTCCGCCGCTTGTGGCAGCGGGTCTTGCGGCGCCGGGTCAGGCGCCGTAGAGAATGCGTTCGGCCAGCGCGTCGGCGACCCGCGCTGGCGAGCGCTTGTCGGCCTGGGCGTGGGCGAAGATCTCGGTCAGGCGCTGGCCGATGCGGGTCAGGTGGGCGGTGATCGCCGGCAGTTCCTCGCCGCGGTGCTGCAGCGCGACGTAGATCAGCCCGCCGGAATTGATCACGTAGTCCGGCGCGTAGAGGATGCCGCGCGCCTCCAGCTCATCGGCGATCTCGGCGCTGGCCAGCTGGTTGTTGGCCGCCCCGGCCACCGCCGCGCAGTGCAGCTCGCCCACCGTCTGCGCGTTGAGCACGCCGCCCAGGCCACAGGGCGCGAGGATGTCGCAGGGGGTGCAGAGCAGTTCCTCGCTGCTCACCGCCCGTGCGCCGAGCTGCTCCACCGCCAGCTGCACGCGGCCGGGGTCGAGGTCGCTGACGTACAGCACGGCGCCAGCGGCGGCCAGCTGTTCGGCCAGGGCGTAGCCGACGTTGCCCAGGCCCTGCACGGCCACGCGCAGGCCGTCCAGGTCGTCGCTGCCGAGGCGCGCCAGGGCGGTGGCGCGGATGCCGGCGTAGACGCCCATGGCGGTGTGCGGCGAGGGGTCGCCGGCGGCCGTGGTACTGGTCACATGCTGGGTGTGCTGGGCGATGCAGTCCATGTCGGCGCTGGAGGTGCCGCTGTCGACGGCGGTGATGTAGCGCCCGTTCAGCGACTCGATCATGCGGCCGAAGGCCTCGAACAGCGCGCCGCGGTTGTCCAGGTGCGGCGGGCGGATGATCACCGCCTTGCCGCCGCCCTGCGCCAGACCGGCCAGGGCGGCCTTGTAGCTCATGCCCTGGGCCAGGCGAATGGCGTCGCGGATGGCGCTGTCGTCGTCGGGGTAGGCCAGGTAGCGGCAGCCGCCCAGGGCCGGGCCGAGCCGGGTGCTGTGGATGGCGATGATGGCCTTGAGGCCGCTGGCAGGATCCTGGGCAAGATGCAGCGCTTCGAGCCTGGCGCTTTCCATCATGGTGAACATGGCGGACTTCCTCGCTGGCTTTACAGGCCAGTATAGGTCGGCCGCCGGGGTCGGACCGGGCAGGCGGGAATAAGCCCGGAGTGGCTTATCGCCCCTGCACCTTCCACCAGGTGCAGAACTCCTCCAGCGCGGTCCAGATCGGCACCTGCGGGTCGTAGTCCAGGTACTGGCGGGCACGCGAGATGTCCAGGCTGAAGTCGCGCGCCATCACCGCCACGCCGAGGCGGAACAGCGCCGGCTCGGGCCGCCCCGGCAGCAGCTTGCAGAGGCTCTCGTTGAGGGTCGCGGCGGCATAGGCCAGGCCGAACGGCAGGTGTTTGCTCACCGGCGGCAGGCCGAACTGGCGCAGCACGAAGTTGACCACGTCCCACAGCGGCACCGGCGCGCCATTGCTGATGTTGTACACCTTGCCGAGCGCCGGGCCGGCGGCCAGCAGGCTGCTGAACAGGGCGTCGTTGAGGTTCTGCATGCTGGTGAAGTCGACCTTGTTGAGGCCGTCGCCGATGACGAACAGGCGACCCTTGCGCTGCATCTCGATCAGCCGCGGAAAGATGCTGGTGTCGCCGGCGCCGGTAACGAAACGCGGGCGCAGGGCGATCACCTCGAGGCCGAACTCCTGGGCCTCGAACACCTTCTGCTCGGCCAGGTACTTGGTGGCGCCATAGTGGTCGACGAACCTCTTCGGCACCTGCTCTTCCTTCAGGCCGACATGCGCCTTGCCGTCGAAGTACACCGAGGGCGAGGACAGGTGCACCAGGCGCCGCACCTTCTGCCCCAGGCAGGCCTCGATGACGTTCTGGGTCAGCACCACGTTGCCCTGGTGGAAGTGCTGGTAGGTGCCCCAGGTACCGACCGAGCCGGCGCAGTGCACCACCATCTCCACGTCGCGGCACAGCTTGTGCGCCAGGTCCGGGTCGGCCAGGTCGCCCTGGACGAACTCGGCGCCGCGCTTGGTCAGGTGCTGCACCGCCTCGGGGCGGCGCCCGTTGATGCGCACCGCCAGGCCCTGTTCCAGGGCAAAACGGGCGAAGCGCCCACCGATGAAGCCGCTCGCTCCCGTTACCAGAATCTTCATTGCGCCACTCCCCCGTGGTTCTTGTTGTGCTGCGACTTTAGCAGCCGGCGCGGGTTGCGCCGCTTGCCGAGGCGGCCAGAACAGCGGCCTTGCGGACCACTGCTCGATTTTTTTGACGCCCGTTAAGCAATTTGCACGCTTCTTGCAAAATTCTTGACGCTTGCAACCCTCTGTCACCCATCTACACGCGGAGTCCCGGGACATGCCGTTGCGTCTCAAGCTTGCCGTCAGTTTCCTGCTGATCGGTCTAATTCCAGTGTTGGCGATGGCCTTCACGGTCTATCGCCAGGCCAGCCAGGCCCTCCAGGAGCAGGCGCTGAACGCCCTGGAGGCCGTAGCGAATATCAAACAGCAGCAGCTGCAGGACAGCTGGCAGGCGCGTCACAACCAGCTCGGCACCCTGGCCAGCAACCTCGGCACCAGCTATGCCGGGCTGCAGGGCGCCGCCCTGGTCAGCACCGCCAACTACGACCGGCCGATCTTCGACAACTTCGCCAAGACCTACGGCTACCGCGAGCTCAAGCTGGTGTCGCGGGACGGCCAGGTGCTGTTCAGCCTGCTGCGCGGCGCCGACTACCAGCAGAACCTCGGCGACCCGGCCTGGCGCGACACCCCGCTCGGCCGTGTGGTGCGCACCGGCCTGGACAGCGGCCAGGCGCATATCGGCGACCTGACGGTGAGCGCCCCCGGCGCCGAGCCCAGCCAGTTCCTCGTCGCGCCCATCCTCGACGAGGGCGAGCTGCAGCTGCTGCTGGTGCTGGAGCTGCCGCTGGCCGAGCTGAACCGGGTGATGCAGGCCCGCCAGGGCCTGGGCGAGGCCGGCGAGACCTACCTGGTCGGCGCCGACGGCCAGCTGCGCTCGGACTCGGTGCGCTTCGCCGCGCACCGGGTGGCGCGCGACGCCCAGCCCGGCACGGCCCTGCCCGGCGCCGCCATCGGCCGCGCACTGAACGGCGAGCAGGGCCGCCTGGCCGAGCCCGGCATCGACGGCCAAGCGGTGCTCAAAGCCTTCGTGCCGCTGCAACTGGACGGCCAGCGCTGGGCGCTGATCGCCGAGATGGACCAGGAGCAAGCCTTCGCCCCGGTGCGCACACTGATGTGGCAGGTGCTCCTGCTGGTCGCCCTGACCATCGCCGGCGTGGCCGTCGCCACCTGGCTGGTCAGCCGCAGCGTGATGCGCCCGCTGGGCGGCGAGCCACGCAGCATGGCCGAACTGGCCCGGCGCCTGGCCGCCGGCGAGCTGCGCCTGCACGGCGACGCCGCGCAGGGCGGCCTGATGCAGGCCCTGCACGAGATGGCACGGGCCTGGCGCGAGGTGGTCGAGCGCCTGCGCCAGGCCAGCCAGGCAGTGGACGCCGCCAGCGGCGACATCCTCGGCGCCGCCGGCCGCACCAGCAATAGCCTGGACCAGCAGCAGGAAGCGCTGGAGCTGGTGGTCAGCGCCGTCGACCAGATGGCCGCCACCGTGCAGGAGATCGCCAGCAGCGCCAGCCACAGCGCCGACGGCAGCGCCGCCGCGCGCGCGGCCTTCGCCACCGTGCAGGGCAGCCTGCAGCGCATGATCGGCCAGCAGGACCAGCTGCTCGCCGGCCTGCGCGGCGCCGACCAGGTAGTGCAGACCCTGGCCGCCGACAGCCAGCAGATCGGCTCGGTGCTGGCGGTGATCCGCGCCATCGCCGAACAGACCAACCTGCTCGCCCTCAACGCCGCCATCGAGGCGGCGCGCGCCGGCGAGCAGGGGCGCGGCTTCGCCGTGGTTGCCGACGAGGTGCGCAACCTGGCGCAGAAGACCCGCCAGGCCACCGAGGAAATCGTCGCCATAGTCGAGGCCATCGGCCAGTCCTCCGGCGAGGCGCAGGCGCGCATGCAGGGCTCCAGCGAACAGGCGCGCGCCCTGGAACTGGAGACCCAGGCCGTGCTCGGCAGCCTCGGCCAGCTCGACGACTCGCTGCAGGGCGTGCACGCCCTGGCCTTCCAGATCGCCGCGGCAGCCGAGCAGCAGGCGGCCACCACCCAGGAGGTCAACCAGCACATGCACCGCCTCAACGACATGACCGGCGAGAACCGCCGCACCGCCGCCCACACCCGCGACTGCGGCGAGCACCTGCGCAAGGTGGCCGGCAGCCAGGAGCAGCTGGTGGCGCAGTTCCAGCTCTAGGCAGCTCGGCCAACCCTGCCGATGTAGCCCGGATGTAATCCGGGGCGCCCCGTTCCCGGATTACATCCGGGCTACGGCCTTCATTCGGGCCATGCCCCCTCTCCCCCGGCCCCTCTCCCACCCGTGGGAGAGGGGAGCTCTAAAACCAGTCACCCGCGCCAGCCCCAAGGTCATAAAGGTAGGGCGGGTGAAACCCGCGCCACTCTACTCTCGCAGGTTGCACTCGCCCTAAGTCTGCACCAGCCAGTCCCCCACGCCACGCTCCAGGTGGCGGGTCAGGCTGGCCAGCAGCTCGCCGCCGTTGCGCCAGTGGTGCCAGTACAGCGGCACGTCCAGCGGCCGCTCCGGCAGCAGCTCGACCAGCTCGCCGCTGGCCAGCTGCTGGCGCACCTGCAGCTCCGGCACCATGCCCCAGCCGAGCCCGGCACAGGCCAGGCGTACGAAGCCTTCCGAGGAAGGGCACAGGTGGTGGGCGAAACCGCCGCCGACACCGAGACCGGCGAGGAAGCGGTGCTGCAGCTGGTCGTCGGCGCCGAACACGATCGACGGCACCCGCGCCAGCGCCGCGCCATCGACACCCGCGGCGAAATGCCGGGCAACGAAGGCCGGGCTGGCCAGTGCGCGATAGCGCATCGCCCCCAAAGGCAGGGCGCGGGCACCGGCCACCGGGCGCTCGGCGGCGCACACGCAACCGGCCACCTCGCCGGCGCGCATGCGCTTGAGGCCGACGTCCTGGTCATCCACCACATGGTCCAGCAGCAGGCGGTGTTCGGCGACGAACTCGCCCATCAGCGGCGCCCACCAGGTGGCCAGGCTGTCGGCATTCAGGGCGATGCGCAGGCGCTCGGCCGGCTGGTCCTCGGCCAGCGCCGGCACCTGGCCCTGCAGGTCGCGCTCCAGCAGGCGCACCTGCTGCACGTGGTTGAGCAGGCGCCGGCCGATCTCGGTGGGCGCCGGCGGCGCGGCGCGCAACAACACCGGCTGACCGACCCGCGCCTCGAGCAGCTTGATCCGCTGCGACACCGCCGACTGCGACAAGCCAAGCAGCTGCGCCGCGCGCTCGAAGCCGCCCTGCTCTACCACCGCGGCCAGGGCGGCCAGCAGCTTGTAGTCGAACATAAGATTTCCTAATGAGAGATCAGCACGATTCGTTTTCCTTATACACACGCAATCCCCAGACTGGCCAGCATCGCAACCCTCTCAAGGACTCCGCCATGACCGGCGAAACCAACCTCAGCACCTTGCTCGCCAGCCTCTCGCCACGCCTCAACCCCGGCCGCTTCGTGTTCTGCAGTGCGCCGCAGCCCACCGTGGTACAGGTCGCTGCCGCCCTCGGCAGCTTCCGCGAGGCCGAGGGCACCACCCTGATCCTGGCCCGCGAGGAAGCCGAGCGCCTGGGCCTGGCCTACGACTACCTGGCCGCCTGGATCACCCTCGAGGTGCATTCGTCGCTGGCCGCCGTCGGCCTCACCGCCGCCTTCGCCAAGGCCCTGGCCGACGAAGGCATCAGCTGCAACGTGATCGCCGGCTTTCACCACGACCACCTGTTCGTCGCCGAGGCCGATGCCGAGCGCGCCCTGGCCAGGCTGCAGCGCCTGGCCGCGGAGGGCCGCTGAGATGTGGCAGAGCTACCTCAACGGCCTGCTGGTGGCGGCCGGCCTGATCATCGCCATCGGCGCGCAGAATGCCTTCGTCCTGGCGCAGAGCCTGCGCCGCGAGCATCACCTGCCGGTGGCCGCACTGTGCGTGCTGTGCGACGCCCTGCTGGTCGCCGCCGGCGTGTTCGGTCTGGCCGCCGTGCTGGCGCAGAGTCCGACGCTGCTGGCGGTAGCGCGCTGGGGTGGCGCCGCCTTCCTGCTCTGGCTGGGCGTGCAGGCGTTGCGCCGGGCCATCCGGCCGCAGGCGCTGCAGCAGCAGGACAGCGGCCCGCGCTCGCGCCGTGCGGTGCTGCTGGCGGCGCTGGCGGTGACCCTGCTCAACCCGCACGTCTATCTGGATACCGTGCTGCTGATCGGCTCCCTCGGCGCCCAGCAGCCGGTGCCCGGCGCCTACGCCCTGGGCGCGGCCAGCGCCTCGCTGATCTGGTTCTTCACCCTGGCCCTAGGCGCCGCCTGGCTCGCCCCCTGGCTGGCGCGCCCGGCGACCTGGCGCCTGCTCGACCTGGCGGTGGCGGCGATGATGTTCGCGGTGGCGGCGCAACTGCTGCTGCACGCACCCGGCGCATGACCGCGCCGGTGCGGCGGCGCTATGCTGCGGCGCTCTGGACGGGGAGAAGGAGCGGCGCGTGGATTCGACGGTATTTGTCCTGGTACTGGCCGCCGCCGCGCTGCATGCGGGCTGGAACGCCCTGCTGAAGATCGGCCTGGACCGCTACCTGACCGCCTCGCTGATCCAGATCGGCGCTGCCTGCGTGGCCTTGCCCGCCCTGCCTTTCTTCAACCTGCCACAGCCCGTCGCCTGGCCTTTCATCGCTTTCTCCGCGCTGCTCCACGTCGGCTACAACCTGTTCCTCGCGCGTGCCTACCAGCACGGCGACCTGTCGCAGGTCTATCCCATCGCCCGCGGCAGCTCGCCGCTGCTGGTCGCCCTGCTGGCGCTGCTGGCCGGCGACCTGCTGCAACCAGCGCAGTGGGCGGCGCTGCTGGTGCTGGTCGCCGGCATCTGGCTGATGGCCTGGCGCGGCGGCCACGCCCATGCCTCGCTCAACGGCCCGCTGCTGCTGAATGCCCTCGCCACCGCCGCCTGCATCGCCGGCTACACCCTGGCCGATGCCCTCGGCGCGCGCAGCAATGGCGATGCGATCGGCTATGCGCTGTGGCTGTTCGTGGTCAACGGCCTGGTGGCGACGCTGCTGATCACCCTGCGCAGCGGCCCGCGCATCTTCCTCCGGCTCGGCCCGCACTGGCGCGGCGGCCTGGGCGGCGGCGCCATGTCGATGCTGGCCTACAGCCTGGTGATCTGGGCCACCACCCAGGCGCCGGTGGCCATGGTCTCGGCGCTGCGCGAGAGCAGCGTGCTGTTCGCCCTGCTGATCGGCTGGCTGCTGCTCAAGGAGCCGATGCCGCCCATGCGCCTGCTCGCCTGTGCCGTGATCGCCCTCGGCGTGGTCCTCCTCAAGCTCGCCTGAGGCCTGCTGGCATCGGCTTTCCCACACAGTTGCTGCGTGGATAAGGCCGGGGTCGGGTGCTATGATCCCGGCCTCGCGGCAGACTTAAAGAGTACAAACTCGTCGCCGCCCGTATTCCGGCCGCCCCGTGAACGGCCTGCGCTAGTCGCACATATCCCGACCTGATGAGGAGATAGACCATGGCTTTCGAATTGCCGCCGCTGCCGTACGAGAAGAACGCCCTCGAGCCGCACCTGTCCGCCGAGACCCTGGAGTTCCACCACGGCAAGCACCACAACGCCTACGTGGTGAACCTGAACAACCTGGTGCCGGGCACCGAGTTCGAAGGCAAGAGCCTGGAAGAGATCATCAAGACTTCCTCCGGTGGCGTGTTCAACAACGCCGCGCAGATCTGGAACCACACCTTCTACTGGAACTGCCTGTCGCCGAACGGCGGTGGCCAGCCGACCGGCGCCCTGGCTGACGCCATCAACGCCACCTGGGGCTCCTTCGACAAGTTCAAGGAAGAGTTCAGCAAGGTTTCCATCGGCACCTTCGGTTCCGGCTGGGGCTGGCTGGTGAAGAAGGCCGACGGTTCCCTGGCCCTGGCCAGCACCATCGGCGCCGGCTGCCCGCTGACCAGCGGCGACACTCCGCTGCTGACCTGCGACGTGTGGGAGCACGCCTACTACATCGACTACCGCAACCTGCGTCCGAAGTACGTCGAGGCGTTCTGGAACCTGGTCAACTGGGACTTCGTGGCGAAGAACTTCGCCGCCTAAGTCGCAACCAGCGTCCACAAAAAACCCGGCCTTGCCGGGTTTTTTGCTTTCAGCGGGTGCCCCTCACAGCAGCTTCTGCGGCGGCAACGGCAGCTGCAGCAGTTCGACCCGCTGCACGGCGCGGGTCAGCGCCTGGTCGGCGGCCACCGGGCCGAGGTACTCGCACAGCCCGACATACAGCAGGTTGAGCAGCACCCGCAGGTGCTCCAGGCCCAGCGCCGTCAGCCCCAGCGAGCCGCCCTGCTCCAACCAGCCGCGCAGGCGCAGGCGCAGCTCGGTGTCCAGCTGCATGGCGTTGAGATTGCCGGCGGCGAAGCGGCGCAGGCGCGGCACCAGCGCGGCGTCGAGCTGGGCGAACAGCGCCTGGCTCAGCGCATCGAAGGTCTGCCGCGCCAGCGCATCGGGACCGGAGACTTCCTCGGCGCCCTGCCCCGCCCCCCGGCGCCAGGCCTGCAGGCGTGGCGCCGGGTCCGGCAGCAGGTCGCCGACCGGTCCGGTCAGCGCACCGACCAGCTCGCGGTACAGGCGCGCACGCTCCAGCTTGCGCCCGCTGCGCTGCACCACCTCGGCGAGGAACTCGTTGAGGGCGAAGGGCGGCTTGTCGGCGTACTTGGCTTCCCACAGCGACAGCAGCGGCAGCAGCTCTTCCTCGGACAGATGGCCGGCCAGCCCGGTGTAGATAGCGCGACGGCGGGTGCTCAGGCTCATCTCAGCTCCTCCGGTTCAGTTCGCTGGCATCGAAGGTCACCTGCTGGTTGAACTCCGGATAGCCCACCTCGGCGTGCTCGGAGTAATCCAGGCCGCGCTGCTCGTCCTGGGTCGGGGTGCGCAGGCCGATGGTCCTGGCGAGCACCAGATAGAGCGCCAGCGCCATCGGGAAGGCCCACAGGAAGGCCGCGCCGGCGCCGAGCAGCTGCACGCCGACGCGCTCCCAGTTGAACAGGTCGCCCTCATAGAACAGCCCCGCCGCCAGGGTGCCCCAGACCCCGCAGAAACCGTGCACAGGCACGGCGCCGACCACGTCGTCCAGGCGCAGGCTGTCGAGCAGGCGCATGCCCAGCACCACCACCGCGCCGGCAACCAGCCCGGTGAGGATGGCGAAGCCCGGCAGCATGGTGGCGCAACCGGCGGTGACCCCGACCAGGCCACCGAGCGAGCCGTTGATGGTGGTGGTCAGCAGGATCGGGCTGGACGTGCCGCGCAGCATCAACAGGGCGCCGATCGCGCCACCGGCGGCGGCCAGGTGGGTATTGAGGGCGATCAGGCCGAGGCTGTGGTTCATCGCCAGGGTGCTGCCGGCATTGAAGCCGAACCAGCCGACCCAGAGGATGAAGCCACCGAGGGTCACCAGCCCCAGGTTGTGGCCGGGAATGGCGCGCGGCGTGCCGTCGGCAGCGAAGCGCCCCAGGCGTGGGCCGAGCACCAAGATGCCGGCCAGGGCGCACCAGGCGCCGACGCTGTGGACCACGGTGGAGCCGGCGAAGTCGATGAAGCCGAGCTTGGCCAGCCAGCCCTGGCCGCCGTAGATGCCGCTCCACACCCAGCTGCCGAATACCGGGTAGATGAAGCCGCTGATCACCACCGCACCGACCAGGTAGCCGGCGTAGCGGGTGCGCTCGGCCATGGCGCCGCTGGCGATGGTCGCCGCGGTGGCGGCGAACATCATCTGGAACAGCAGGAAGGTGAAGTCCCAGGCCTCGCCGCGATGCGGGGCGAAATGGCTCATGCCGTACCAGCCGGTGGCGTTGGCGCCGAACATCAGGCCGAAGCCGACCAGCCAGAAGACGATGCCGCCGACGCAGCCGTCCATGTAGTTCTTCATCATCACGTTGACCGCGTTCTTGGCCCGCGACATGCCGCTCTCCAGCAGGGCGAAGCCGGCCTGCATGAAGAACACCAGGGCACTGGCCAGCACCACCCAGGCGGTATTGCGGGCCAGCTCGTCGGCAGCGCCGGCGTGCGCATGCAGCGGGAAGAACAGAACACACAGCGACAGCAGGTAGACCTTCATGGCGAATCCCCCGACACGGTGATGAACGGAGGCTTCGCAACTCTCATGCCAGGCCGGATTCGGCCGAAAACCCTATTGCGGGCCACGCCACGCACCAGCAGGGCGCCAACGGCAGGTTCCGCGCGCCAACACGGATCAGTGGCAGAAAAAAGCGCTCCGCGACGTAATGGCCCTTTGACGGCTAACGCGCATTTGCCAATACTCAGACCGGTCACAAACATCCGGCGGCGAACAAGGACAATCCATTTGAAGCTGGAACTGAAGAACAGCCTGTCGCTGAAACTGTTGCGAGTGGTCCTGCTGTCGGCGCTGGTGGTGGGCGTGGTGCTGAGCTGCGGGCAGATCGTCTTCGACATCTACAAGACCCGCCAGGCCGTGGCCAACGACGCCCAGCGCATCCTCGGCATGTTCCGCGACCCCTCGACCCAGGCCGTCTACAGCCTCGACCGCGAGATGGGCATGCAGGTCATCGAGGGCCTGTTCCAGCACGAGGCGGTGCGCTACGCCGCCATCGGCCACCCCAACGAGCCCATGCTCGCCGAGCGTTCGCGCGAGCTGACCCCCTCCACCAGCCGCTGGATCACCGACCCCATCCTCGGCCAGGAGCAGACCTTCACCACCCAGCTGGTCGGCAAGGGCCCGTACAGCGAGTACTACGGCGACCTGACCATCACCCTGGACACCGCCAGCTACGGCGCGAACTTCATCACCACCTCGGTGATCATCTTCGTCTCCGGCGTGCTGCGCGCCCTGGCCATGGCCCTGGTGCTGTACATGGTCTACCACTGGCTGCTGACCAAGCCGCTGTCGAAGATCATCGAGCACCTCACCAACATCAACCCGGACCGCCCCAGCGAGCACAAGCTGCCGATGCTGCAGGGCAACGAGAAGAACGAACTGGGGCTGTGGATCGACACCGCCAACCAGCTGCTGGAATCCATCGAGCGCAACACCCACCTGCGCCGCGAGGCGGAAAACAGCCTGCTGCGCATGTCGCAGTACGACTTCCTCACCGGCCTGCCCAACCGCCAGCAGCTGCAGCAGCAGCTCGACCAGATCCTCGACGACGCCGGCCGCCTGCAGCGCCGCGTGGCGGTGCTGTGCGTCGGCCTGGACGACTTCAAGGGCATCAACGAGCAGTTCAGCTACCAGACCGGCGACCAGCTGCTGCTGGCCCTGTCCGACCGCCTGCGCAGCCACAGCGGCCGCCTCGGCGCCCTGGCCCGCCTCGGTGGCGACCAGTTCGCCCTGGTCCAGGCCGACATCGAGCAGCCCTACGAGGCCGCCGAGCTGGCGCAGAGCATCCTCGACAGCCTGGAGGCGCCCTTCGCCCTGGAGCAGCAGGAGGTGCGCCTGCGCGCCACCATCGGCATCACCCTGTTCCCGGAAGACGGCGACAGCACCGAGAAGCTGCTGCAGAAAGCCGAACAGACCATGACCCTGGCCAAGAGCCGCTCGCGCAACCGCTACCAGTTCTACATCGCCAGCGTCGACAGCGAGATGCGGCGCCGCCGCGAGCTGGAGAAGGAACTGCGCGAGGCGCTCGGGCGCAACGAGATGCACCTGGTGTTCCAGCCGCAGGTCGACTACCGCGACCACCGCGTGGTCGGCGTCGAGGCGCTGATCCGCTGGCAGCACCCGCAGCACGGCTTCGTGCCGCCAGACCTGTTCATCCCGCTGGCCGAGCAGAACGGCACCATCATCGCCATCGGCGAATGGGTGCTCGACCAAGCCTGCCGCCAGCTGCGCGAATGGCACGACCAGGGCTTCAGCGAGCTGCGCATGGCGGTCAACCTGTCCACCGTGCAGCTGCACCACAACGAGCTGCCGCGCATGGTCAGCAACCTGCTGCAGGTCTACCGCCTGCCGCCGCGCAGCCTGGAACTGGAAGTCACCGAGACCGGCCTGATGGAAGACATCAGCACCGCCGCGCAGAACCTGCTGAGCCTGCGCCGCGCCGGCGCCCTGATCGCCATCGACGACTTCGGTACCGGCTACTCCTCGCTGAGTTACCTGAAGAGCCTGCCGCTGGACAAGATCAAGATCGACAAGAGCTTCGTCCAGGACCTGCTCGACGACGAGGACGACGCCACCATCGTTCGCGCCATCATCCAGCTCGGCAAGAGCCTGGGCATGCAGGTCATCGCCGAGGGCGTGGAGACCACCGAGCAGGAGGCCTACATCATTGCCCAGGGCTGCCACGAGGGTCAGGGCTACCTGTACAGCAAGCCGCTGCCGGCCCGCGAGCTGACCCTCTACCTCAAGCAGGCCCGCCGCCTGAGCAACGCCGGCAACCCCGCCACCCTCTGAGCCCCGCGGGTTGCCCCTGCGGGCACCGCGGCGCGTCTAGACTGCCTGCACGACCACCACTGCGAGCCCCCGCCCATGCGCGCCACCCGCCTGCTCACCTGTGTGCTGCTCGGCCTGCTCGGCGGCTGCGCCGCGCTGGCCCCGCGCGACCCGCTGCACATCGACCTGGTCGACCTGCAGCCCGAACCGGCGCAGGGCCTGGAGATGCGCTTCGCCGTGCTGCTGCGGGTGCAGAACCCCAATGACGGCGCCATCGACTTCGACGGCGTGGCCCTGCAGCTGGACGTCAACGGCCAGCCCCTGGCCAGCGGCGTCAGCGCCCAGCGCGGCCAGGTGCCACGCTATGGCGAGGTGCTGCTGCGGGTGCCGCTCAGCGTCTCGGCCTTCTCCGTTTTTCGCCAGGCCTGGGCCGCGGCCGGCTACCCGCAGGGCCGCGGCCTGCCCTACGAGCTGCGCGGCAAGCTCGGCGGCGGCCTGTTCGGCGCGGCGCGCTTCAGCGACAGCGGCACGCTGGACTGGCCGCAACCCGGAGCGGTGGGCCAAGGACGCTAAAACCCTATACAATGCGCGGCTTTTCCAGCCAACCGAGGCCCCGCCATGAGCACCCTGCCGCCCTGCCCCCAGTGCCACTCCGCATACACCTACGAGGATGGCGGCCAGCTGGTCTGCCCGGAGTGCGCCCACGAATGGTCGGCCCAGGCCGCCAGCGAGGCCGGCGATGACGCCCGGGTGATCAAGGACTCGGTGGGCAACCTGTTGCAGGACGGCGACAGCGTCACCGTGATCAAGGACCTCAAGGTCAAGGGCTCGTCGCTGGTGGTCAAGGTCGGCACCAAGGTGAAGAACATCCGCCTGTGCGACGGCGATCACGACATCGACTGCAAGATCGACGGCATCGGCGCGATGAAGCTGAAATCCGAGTTCGTGCGCAAGGTCTGAAGCGCTCGCGCTGGGCTAGGCTAAGGAGAAAGCGCCCGCTGCGGAGGCTCCATGCGCATCCTCTCGCTCGTCCTGCTGTTGCTGTGTAGCCCGCTCTGCGCCGGGGAAACCTGGCGCGTGGTCGGCGACGAACAGTTCGCTCCCTACAGCTTCGTCGCCCTGGATGACGACACCCCGCGCGGCGTGGACGTCGAGCTGGTCGAGGCGGTGATGAAGGACGCCGGCATCGCCTACCAGTTGCGCCTCTACCCCTGGGAAAGGGTCAAGCGCATGCTCGAACGCGGCGAGGCGGAAATGGCCTTCCAGTTCGCCGGCACCCCCGAGCGCATGGCCCAGTACGAACTGGTCGGCCCCCTGCGCACCGGCGCCACGGTGTTCATGACCACCGCCAAGATCGCCCTGCAGGACTGGCGCAGCCTGGACGACTTCTCGCCCTTCGTGATCGGCCAGGTGCGCGGCTACGCCTACCAGTCGGACTTCGACCAGGCCGACCTGGCCCGCGACACCAGCGCGCAGAACCCGCGCCAGCTGGTGTCCATGCTGCTGGCCGGGCGCATCGACATCATCGTCGGCGACCGCACCCAGCTGCTCTACTTCGTGCAGGAGCAGCGCGCCCAGCACAGCGTGCGCATCCTGCCCAGGCCGCTGGTGCAGATGCCACGCTACGTGGCCTTCGCCAAGGGCGACCAGGCACGCGCCGAGCGCTTCGCCAGCGCCCTGGAGCGCGTGCGGGCCAGCGGCGAGCTGGAGCGCATCCTGCACAAGTGGGAGCAGTAGCGCGCCTCACTGCACCGGCAGGAAGTTGAGGAACAGCAGGCTCTGCGCGTAGTTCACCCCCAGGCGCCGGTAGCGCTCCTCCAGCACATGGGTGAGCAGGTCCAGGCGCGCGGTCATCTTGCCGAACTCCACAGCGTAGCTGAGGTTGCTGCCCTCGTTCGACAGCAGCAGCGGGCGGCCCTGCGCGTCGCGGCGCTGGGCCAGCATCCAGGCGGCGCGCTCGATGTTGCGCGCGGCGTTGTGGATGAACTCGGCGTTGAAGGCATCGGTCAGGTAGAACTCGGTGCGCCCGCCGTGGGCGGTGATCAGCATGCTGCCCAGGGCATAGACGAAGGCGCCGACCCGGTCGCCCTGGAACTCCGGGCTCAGCGCATAGCTGAGCGCCTCGATGTCGCGGCGCCCGCCGAGCTGCGGCAGCGGGCGGTTCTCCTCGATGGCCAGGTGGATCGCCCGCTCCGCCGCCGCGCGGTCGGCCAGGCCGGTCTTGCGCCACTCCTGCGGGTTGCGCTGGTACAGCTTGCTCAGCAGCCGATAGAGGCTGTTGAGGTTGTCGCGCATGGCCAGGGTGGCCATGCGGTCGACGTCGCTCTGCAGCAGCTCGCCGGGCTTGAGCGCGTTGCTCTGGTTGACGATGCTGTCGTGGGCCAGGCGCCCGCTGCAGCCGACCAGGCCAAGGACCAGGCAGAGCAACGCCACGCCGCCATGAACCGCCCGCTTCATCGGAACGCCCCCATTCCTTTTGCCTTGCAGTAAAGCGCAAAAACCCGGATCCGCACTGTGCGCCAGGCCGCAGCGGGCAGGCTGGGCTAGAGTGAAAGAGGCCACCGGTGCGGAGGACCGCCCCATGAAGATGCCCATCCTGCAACGCCTCGTCCTCGTCTGCGCGCTGCTGGCGCCGCCGGCCCAGGCCGCCGAGGACCTGCCCGGCGCCAGGGACCACCCGCTGCTCAGCCGCTACCCCGCCTCCCACATCACCGAATACCAGCAGAACTACAACGCCGTGGACTTCACCATCGACAGCCAGGATGGCGTGCCGCAACGCCGCAGCATCGAGGGCGACGCCACCCAGATCTTCTACTTCCACGACAGCGCCGACACCCAGCCCAGCCCCCTGCAGCTGCTGCGCAACTACCAGAACGCGATCAAGGCCATCGGCGGCGAGGTGATCTACGAGCGCCTGCCCGGCGAGGGCGACGGCGGCGAAACCACCCTCAAGGTGCTCACCGGCGGCAAGGAGGTCTGGGTGCGGGTCGAGCCGGGCATCTTCAGCGCGCCGACCCAGAGCTACCGGCTGGCCATAGTCGAGGTGGCCGCCATGCAGCAGCGGGTCACCGCCAGCCAGCTGCTGGACGAACTCAACCGCAACGGCTTCGTCGCCCTGTACATCAACTTCGACAGCGGCAAGGCCGAACTCAAGGCCGACGGCCAGGCCACGGTGGCGGAAATCGCCAGCATGCTCAAAGGCGCGACGGAACTGAAACTGGCCATCGAGGGCCATACCGACGACGTCGGCCAGGCGGCGGCCAACAAGGCCCTGTCCGAGCGCCGCGCCCGGGCCGTGCTGGACGCCCTGGTGGCCGCCGGCATCGCGCCGCAGCGTCTCTCCGCCGCCGGCTTCGGCCAGGAGCGCCCGGTCGCCGACAACCGCAGCGAGGAAGGCCGGGCGAAGAACCGCCGGGTGGAACTGGTGAAGCAGTAGGCCCGCGGGTTTACACAGGATTTACACTCCCCCGGGGAGACTATCGCCACACGCAGAGTCGAAAGCTGTAACCGGAATAGACCGGCCTCACAGGAGTTTCGACCATGCGTTCACGCATCCCCCTCATCACCGGCCTGATCGCCAGCCTGCTCTTTGCTGGCGCCCAGCAAGCCCAGGCAGCCGACAGCGGCGATGTGGCCATCGGCGTGGCGGCTGGCGCAATTCTCGGCAGCGTGCTGACGCCGCGCCAGGTCGTGGTCTATGAACAGCCGCGGGTGCACTATGCACCGCCACCGCCCGTCTACTACCCGGCACCGGTCTACGTCGAGCGGCCGGTCTACTACAGCCCCGGCCCGGTGATCTATGTCGACGGCCCGCGTTACCACCACAAGCACTGGAAACGCCATCACCGCCACCACCACCGCCATCATGGCCACGGCCATCGCTGGTAAACCCAGGCCCCGCACATGCGGGGCCTGTCGTTTCTGCTCCCCACTGCCGAATCTGCCGCCCTCTGCTGCGGCCCCGGTATGAACGCCAGCGAAAACCCGCGCTGGCCATTTGCGATCATCGTGCCCAGCCTGTAGCCTGCAGCGCGCCCAGGGAGCGGGCGGCAGATTCGGCCGACCCTCGCGGGCCCTCCTGGCAGTCACGACAAGGAACTTCCCATGCAACGCTTCGCTTACCTGCTGGTGCTGGCGCTCGGCGCCCTGCTCACCGGCTGCAGCTTCAACCACCCGGTGGCCGAGGACTACGGCACCTACCTGGCCAACAACCAGGGCCAGAGCAACCTTCCGCGCGCCAGCGCCCCCGCCGAATACCAGACGGCGGCCAGCACCCAGGCCCACCGCTACGAATTCCGCTCCGCCACCGTGGGCTATGCCCACCTGTGGATCGTCGAGTTCGGCCAGATGCTGGACGCCACCCTGCAATCCAGCGACGTGCAGCAGGCCTTCGGCAGCCTGCAGGCAGGCAGCGCGCCGAGCGCGCCGTTGCTGACCTTCGAACTGCAGGACTACCGCTTCGAGGACTTCCGCGCCTACGTCACCCTCAAGATCAGCGTCGCCGCTGGCGGCCAGGCGCTGTTCAGCAAGGCCTACCAGGTCGAGGGGCAGAGCCAGGGCGGCAAGATGTTCTGGGGCGGCCCCTTCGCCATGAAGAACGCCATCCAGCAGTCGACCAAGCTGGCGCTGGACGAGATCCTTCGCGACTTCATCGCCGACTACAACCGCCTCGACCTCGCGCAGCGCTGAGCCCGGCGCTACGCAGCAAAAAGCCCCGCACGCGCGGGGCTTTTTTCATGGCCGCCTCACAGCCCGTGCAGCAGGCCGATGGCGAGGAACAGCAGCAGGCCCAGCGGGCCGAACATCATCGCCAGCAGGTAGCAGGGCACCAGCCACAGGTGGCCGATGCCCTGCGCCGCGCCCTGCTGCTGGATGTACAGGCCGGCCAGCAGGTCGAACGCGAGGATGTGGATCCACGCCGCCAGCACCGCCTTGGGGTTGCTGAACAGCGCCAGCACCCCGCGCAGGCTAAAGAAACCGGGCTTGCCCTGGCCGCGCTCGCCACGGCTGGTCAGCGCCTGGAACAGGCTGACGCCGTACAGCACGCAGAGCAGCACCACGGCGACGCCGAGCACCAGGCGCGGGCCGTGGCTCCAGGTGGGCAGCAGGATCAGCACGCTCCAGCCGCCCAGGGCGGCGAGGCTGGCGAGCTGGAACAGGCGTTTCTGGCTGAGGGCGGGCATGGGGGATTCCTCACGGGGGTGTGGGTTCGGTTGTAGCCGAAAAGCGGCAGCGGCGGCTGCCATCAGTGAGGGGGTGAATGGTGGGGGCTGGGGTTGGGCTATGGGCCGGTTGTTGACCGTATTTTCAAGTATGGCGTTGCGACGTGGTTCGCAGTATGGTCGGGCATCGACCTGCAGGGATGCGTTGTTCATGGCGGTGATTGCCACGATTCCTCGCCGAATCTCCCCGGATCTCTTTAGCGGCTCAAGCCTCGTGCACTTCTCGCAGCGCGTTCCTCGGCGCTCGACTACAGATTGCGCCCTGTACGGCGCCTCACTTTTCTTTGTTTGCGCAAAGAAAAGTAAGCAAAAGAAAGCGCCCCCCGGCATCCGGGTCTCGCTGCGCTCGACTCCCCTCCCTCCGGTGCCGCTCCGGGGGCCGGCGTACAAGGGGCGTCCATGCCCCTTTACGCCTCTCGCCGCATCCATGCGGCTCGTCCCCCTGCGCAACACCTTCACTCGGCCTACTGACGGGGAGTTTGCGCGCATGAAAGTTTGGCGTTTCAGGCCGCTCGGAGTCGTCGGTTTGCCCACGGCCACCGGACGACCTCGCCGTAGGGTGGATAACGCCGCTTGCGGCTTATCCACCAGCAGCGCCCATGGTGGGCAACGCTGCGCGGTTGCCCACCCTACGGTTCACTCCGTGATCGTGCCCACGCTCTGCGTGGGCATGCAGCCACAGACGCTCTGCGTCTGCGGGACGCAGAGCGTCCCCGGAAGGGTTCCCACGCGAAGCGTGGGAACCATCGACGCGCACGCAACAAACTCAAACGCCACTACCACAACATCACCATCAAACCAAAAGCTCGGGCCGGGACCGGGTCCCGTCAGGAGGCTGAGTGGAATCGTTGCGTAAGGGGTTGAGCGGCATGGATGCCGCGAGAGACGCGATGGGCCAGGGATGGCCCTTCGCGGCGTGCCCCTGGAGCAACAATGGAACGAAGGAAGTCTGGCGGCGCAGCCGTCAGACCCGTATGCCGGGGGCGCTTTCTCTTTGGTTACTTTCTCTTTGCGCAAACAAAGAGAAAGTGACTCGCCGGGAAGGCGAAAAGCATGGTTTCGGTGTTAACAGGATTTACGTGGGCTCAGACGGTGGACAAGCAAAGCATTGTCCGCCCTACAGATATCCAGGGCACTTGCTACTCATAAGCAGGAAAAAAGCAGCCAAAACCGTCCGAAAACCATCTATTACCCTGAAACCAGAAGACGAAAGACCGAAAAATACAGAGATGAGCTGATTTTTTTTACTTTTAAAATCAATTACTTAAATAGAAATACCGTCTTGATTATTGATATTCAGTCATTTTTTAGCAGGATGAGCTTGACTGAAAACGCAATAGAAAATATCTTTTCTCACACTAAGGCAGGCATGAGAGCAACCTGATGGCCAAGATAATTGACTACCCCAGATCCTCACTACAGACCTGCATCCAACTGGCCAAAGCAGTCGACTCCTTTGGAGGAAAGTGCTCGCCGGAACTTGCAGCAGACAAGCTAGGCATGAAGGTCTCGGGGAACTTCAATGCCATCATCGCTTCAGCTGCGAAATTCGGACTGATTGACAATAAGAAGGGCCAGCTTGAAGTTACAGGCCTTTACCGGCAGCACAAACTTGCCTATTCACATGAAGAGGCTAATGCAGCACTGACTCAAGCTTTTTTATCACCGCCCCTTTTCCAAAAGCTTTACGACCGATTCAAAGGATTAGAGCTTCCTCTCGGCCATTTTGAGAAGGTTCTAATTCGCGAGTTCAGCGTCCCTGAACCACTTGGCTCTAGAACTGTTAAGTATTTTCTAGAAGGAGCCAAACAATGCGGGATTCTTAGTGAAAATAACGTACTACTAGAAATCGGCGCCTCGTCTCAAGCTAACAGACACAACGAAGATACTGAGGAAGAGATCTACATTGATGACGCGCAAGAGCCAGAAAGACAATTGATTGAAAGCCCGAAGATCGGAATAGACAACACAAATAAAATAGAACCATCTATCGACAGCCAAGACCCACGAGCCCATGAAATATTCACTATTCACATCAAAGGCCCTGGAATGGACTCAAAGATCCTCATAAACGAAGAGGACGATTTAATTATTGTCGAAGCGATGCTTAGGAAAGTTAAAAATAAACTAGGAAAGCCAAATCAAGATTGAAATAAAAAACCGCTTGTGGCGGGAACCACAAGCGGTTTACTTGAAAATCTTCCGTGGGTGTTAAGAGCTACCCAAAGGAAGGCTAGATCTCACACGCTACAGAAGACTATCTGGCGATTGAATTCTAGGTGCGATGTGGGACTGGTGTAAAGGAGCTCTGGAGATTGCCTCGTGGCCATTCCTCCTTTTCCAGCCCCTCCTGGGTGCCGTTGGATTTTCTGTAAATCCTTCAAGCACTACAAGACGGGTAAGCAAGTCTTCCCTAAAAAGGCTGACTGCTTTTGCTTTCTAGTACGAGCTTGAGCTGCCCTGAAGGGTAGAAGCCTGCTCCTTCATCAACCTCAGCAAAAGGCCCGTCAATTGACGGGCCTTTTCAATTGGTGCACCACTCAGGCGCCGACTGCCTCTCTCCGCTTAGCAAGCTTGCTGGCCTGATACTCCCTCGCCGCCTCATGAAACGCCCCAATCAGCGCGTTGTAATCGGCCTTCTCCCAATAGCGATACTCCGGATGCCACTGCACCCCCACGGCAAACGCCTTGGCCCCAATCACGCTGACCGCCTCAATCTGCCCGTCCTCGCACACTGCTTCCACCTGCAGCCCCTCGCCCAGGCGGTCGATGCCCTGGCCGTGCAGCGAGTTGACGCTGATCTCGCGCTCGCCGAGCAGCTGGTGCAGCACGCCGCCTTCGGTGAGTGCGACCTTGTGCATCGGGCCGTAGGCCACGTCGTCCGGCACACCCTTGCGCTCGCGGTGGTCGAGACGGCCTTCGACTTCGTGCACTTCGCGGTGCAGGGTGCCGCCGTACAGCACGTTGAGTTCCTGCACGCCACGGCAGATGCCGAGGAAGGGAATGCCGCGCTCGATGCAGGCGCGCATCAGGCGCAGCACGGTGGCGTCGCGGGGTTTGTCGGCCAGGCCGAGGCCGGGGTGGTCGTCGCCGTAGAAGCTCGGGTGCACGTTGGACAGCGAGCCGCCGAACATGATGCCGGAGACGCTGTCGAGCACGGTGTCCATGTCCAGGTCGTCGGCGAAGGCCGGGATCATCAGCGGGAAGGCGCCGAAGCCGGTGACGGACTGGATGTATTTCTCGCCCACCAGGTGGAACCAGCCGATGTCGCGGTCAGTCAGCTGCCAGCGGCACAGGGGGAGACCGATCATGGGTTTGCTCATTGCAGGGTAGTCCTCTTCTGTTAATTGAAGTGGGCTGCCCTTGGGAGAGCGGGCTTGCGGTTCACCTGAAACGTGAGTCCGCTCACCCAAGGGGTGCCGCGCCCCGATCTTTGCCGGTTCACTGCACCAGTGCCGCGCCCGCGCGGCAGGGTTATCCCCTCTCCCACTGGTGGGACAGGGGCTGGGGGAGAGGGCGTGGTTCGACGGCCCCTCTCCCCAACCCTCTCCCGTGAACGGGAGAGGGTGCAAAGCATGCTGCCCGACCAATACATCCAGCCGGACGGCACAAAAAAGGGCCGGTCCGCAGACCAGCCCTGGATGGTGCTTAACCGTTGCTCGGGAAGGCGAACTGCGCGGCCTCGTGGGAGGCGCGCTGCGGCCAGCGCTGGGTGATGGTCTTGCGCTTGGTGTAGAAGCGCACACCGTCCGGACCGTAGGCGTGCAGGTCGCCGAACAGCGAGCGCTTCCAGCCACCGAAGCTGTGGTAGCTGACCGGCACCGGCAGCGGCACGTTGACGCCAACCATGCCCACTTCGATCTCGTCGCAGAACAGGCGCGCGGCCTCACCGTCGCGGGTGAACAGGCAGGTGCCGTTGCCGTACTCGTGGTCGTTGATCAGCTGCATGGCCTGTTCCAGGCTGCCGACGCGGACGATGCACAGCACCGGGCCGAAGATTTCTTCCTGGTAGATGCTCATCTCCGGGGTGACGCGGTCGAACAGGGTGCCGCCGACGAAGAAGCCGGCCTCGTTGCCCGGCACGCTCAGGCTGCGGCCGTCGACCACCAGCTGGGCGCCCTGGGCCACGCCGGCGTCGATGTAGCCCTTGACCTTGTCGCGCGCGGCGCCGGTGACCAGCGGGCCCATGTCGAGGCCGCAGGAGGTGCCGGCACCGATCTTCAGCGCCTGGATCTTCGGCACCAGTTTTTCCACCAGGGCGTCGGCCACGTGGTCGCCCACCGCCACCACCACGGAGATGGCCATGCAGCGCTCGCCGCAGGAGCCGTAGGCGGCGCCCATCAGGGCGTTGACGGTGTTGTCGAGGTCGGCGTCCGGCAGCACCACGGCGTGGTTCTTGGCGCCGCCCAGGGCCTGTACGCGCTTACCGCGACGGTTGGCCTCGGTGTAGATGTATTCGGCGATCGGCGTGGAGCCGACGAAGCTGATGGCCTTGACCTCGGGGGCCTCGATCAGCGCGTCTACCGCTTCCTTGTCGCCGTTGATCACGTTGAGCACGCCGCGCGGCAGGCCGGCTTCGTGCAGCAGCTGGGCGATGAACAGGGTGGAGCTGGGGTCGCGCTCGGACGGCTTGAGGATGAAGCAGTTGCCGCAGACGATGGCCAGCGGGTACATCCACAGCGGCACCATGGCCGGGAAGTTGAACGGGGTGATGCCGGCGACCACGCCCAGCGGCTGGAAGTCGCTCCAGCTGTCGATGTTAGGGCCGACGTTGCGGTTGTACTCGCCCTTGAGCAGCTCGGGGGCGCCGCAGGCGTACTCGACGTTCTCGATGCCGCGCTGCAGTTCGCCGACGGCGTCTTCGAGGGTCTTGCCGTGCTCTTCGCTGATCAGCGCGGCGATCTTGTCCTTGTTGGCTTCCAGCAGCTGCTTGAAGCGGAACATGACCTGGGCGCGCTTGGCCGGCGGGGTGTTGCGCCAGGCCGGGAAGGCGGCCTTGGCGGAGTCGATGGCGGCCTGGATGGTGCCGCGGTCGGCCAGCTCGACCTGGCGCACGGGCTCGCCGATGGACGGGTTGAAGACCGGCGCGGTGCGCTGGCCGCTCAGAACGATGTCGCCGTTGATCAGGTGGGCGATGGTGCTCATGGGGTGCAATCTCTCAGTTGAATTCGGGTCAGTCCCCTCTCCCGTTTACGGGAGAGGGTTAGGGAGAGGGGCTTTGGCTTTTATGCTGCCGGCCGCCCTCTCCCTCGGCCCCTCTCCCATGAATGGGAGAGGGGAGGTAAAGCGTCAATCCAGCTTGTTCAGCACATCGCCCACGGCGTTGAACAGGGCGTCCAGCTGCTCGGGCTGAGTGTTGAAGGTCGGGCCGAACTGCAGGGTGTCGCCGCCGAAGCGCACGTAGAAGCCGGCGTTCCACAGCTTGATGCCGGCCTCGAACGGGCGGATCACCGCGTCGCCGTCGCGCGGGGCCAGCTGGATGGCGCCGGCCAGGCCGCAGTTGCGGATGTCGATCACGTGCTGGCTGCCCTTGAGGCTGTGCAGCTTCTCCTCGAACACCGGCGCCAGGGCGGCGGACTGCTCGATCAGGTGGTCACGCTTGAGCAGCTCCAGGGTGGCCAGGCCGGCGGCGCAGGCGACCGGGTGGCCGGAGTAGGTGTAGCCGTGGCCGAACTCGACCATATGCTCCGGGGTAGCCTGCTGCATGAAGGTGTCGTAGATCTCCTTGGAGGCGATCACCGCGCCCAGCGGGATGGCACCGTTGGTGACCTGCTTGGCGGTGTTCATGATGTCCGGGGTGACGCCGAAGTACTCGGCACCGGTCCATTTGCCCATGCGGCCGTAGGCGGTGATCACTTCGTCGAAGATCAGCAGGATGTTGTGCTGGGTGCAGATCTCGCGCAGGCGCTGCAGGTAGCCCTGCGGCGGCACGATGACGCCGGCCGAGCCGGACATCGGCTCGACGATCACGGCGGCGATGTTGGAGGCGTCGTGCAGCTCGATCAGCTTGAGCAGCTCGTTGGCCAGCTCCACGCCGCCGGTCTCGGCCATGCCGCGGGTATAGGCCAGGTGCGGCTGCAGGGTGTGCGGCAGGTGGTCGGCGTCCATCATCTGGCCGAACATCTTGCGGTTGCCGCCGATGCCGCCGAGGCTGGTGCCGGCGATGTTCACGCCGTGGTAGCCACGGGCGCGGCCGATGAACTTGGTCTTGCTCGGCTGGCCCTTCAGGCGCCAGTAGGCGCGGGCCATCTTCACCGAGGTGTCGGCGCACTCGGAGCCGGAGTCGGTGTAGAACACGTGGTCGAGGCCGGCCGGGGTCAGCTCGGCGATCTGCTCGGCCAGGCGGAAGGACAGCGGGTGGCCGTACTGGAAGCCCGGCGCGTAGTCGAGGGTGCCGAGCTGCTTGGCCACGGCCTCCTGGATTTCCTTGCGGTTGTGGCCGGCGCCACAGGTCCACAGGCCGGACAGGCTGTCGAACACGCGGCGGCCCTTGTCGTCGATGAAGTGGTTGCCGTCGGCACCGACGATCAGGCGCGGGTCGCGCTTGAAGTTGCGGTTGGCGGAGAACGGCATCCAGTGGGCATCCAGCTTGAGCTGGCTGGCCAGGGACGGGGTGGCAGTCTGCGGCATGTTCATCGTGGCTCTCCAGAGCGGCACTGTGGTCTTGTTGCCAGAGAAGGTGCCACGGGCATAAAGTCACGAAAATCCAAATCTTCGCACTTTAAGTTCAGCCCGGACTAAACATATGAGCAGCCGCCGTTCCGACCCCCTGGCCCAGGTCAGCGACTTCGATATCCGCCTGCTACGCCTGTTCCGCAGCGTGGTCGAGTGCGGCGGCTTCTCCGCCGCGGAGAGCGTGCTGGGCATCGGCCGCTCGGCGATCAGCCAGCAGATGAGCGACCTGGAGCAGCGCCTGGGCCTGCGCCTGTGCCAGCGCGGCCGCGCCGGCTTCGCCCTGACCGAGGAGGGCCGCGAGGTGTACCAGTCGTCGCTGCAGCTGTTCGGCGCGCTGGAGAGCTTCCGCAACAACGTCAACGGCCTGCACCGCGAACTGCGCGGCGAGCTGCACATCGGCCTGACCGACAACCTGGTCACCGTGCCGCACATGCGCATCACCCACGCGTTGGCGCGGCTCAAGGAGCTGGGCCCGGACGTGCGCATCCAGATCCGCATGACGCCGCCCTCGGAGGTGGAACAGGGCGTGCTGGACGGCAGCCTGCACGTCGGCGTGGTGCCGCAGAGCCACAGCCTGTCCGGCCTGGAGTACCAGCCGCTGTATGGCGAGCGCTCGCTGCTGTACTGCGCGGTGGGCCATCCCCTCTTCTATGTGGACGACGGCCAGCTGTCCGACACCCGCCTCAACGCCCAGGACGCCATCGCCCCGACCTTCCGCCTGCCGCCGGAGGTGCAGGCGCGCTACCAGGTGCTCAACTGCACGGCCAGCGCCTCGGACCGCGAGGGCATGGCCTTCCTCATCCTCACCGGGCGCTACATCGGCTACCTGCCGGACCACTACGCCCAGCAGTGGGTGCAGCAGGGCCGCCTGCGCGTGCTCAAGCCGGCCAGCCGTTTCTACGACCTGACCCTGGCCTCGGTGACGCGCAAGGGGCGGCGCCCGCAGCTGGTGCTGGAGACCTTCCTGGAGGCGCTGGCGAAGACCGGCTGAGCGAGCTGGAACGCCCGTGCCATCAGGCTTTTCGCCATTTTTCCAGCGAGCCAGATTGCGCCTTTTCGACGTTTTTCTGACACCCGATAGGGGGTTTTACCGAGCCGGCGGGCAGCTTCGTCTGAACAACACACGTTTTTGACGCCCGAGGGTTGTTTCGTGACCCGCGCTGGGGTATCAGTTCGCACACAAAACCGATCATCAGTACGGACCCCTCAGATGTCAGCTGTTTCCTCCCCTGCTCCCAGCGCCGGCAAACCCGCCGGACGCATCCGCCAGAAGAACGAAAAAGCCATCATCGCCGCCGCCGAGGTGGAGTTCGCCCGCCACGGCTACAAGGGCACCAGCATGAACAGCATCGCCCAGGCGGTGGGGCTGCCCAAGGCCAACCTGCACTACTACTTCAGCAGCAAGCTGGGCCTGTACATCGCCGTACTGAACAACATCCTCGACCAGTGGGACGCCACCTTCAGCAGCCTGAGCGCGGACGACGACCCGGCCCAGGCGCTGTCGCGCTACATCCGCGCCAAGATCGAGTACTCGCGCACCCAGCCGCTGGCCTCGCGCATCTTCGCCATGGAAGTGATCAGCGGCGGCCAGTACCTGACCGCCCACTACAACCAGGACTACCGCGAGTGGTTCCGCCAGCGCGCCGGGGTGTTCCAGGCCTGGATCGACGCCGGCAAGATGGACCCGATCGACCCGGTGCACCTGATCTTCCTGCTTTGGGGCAGCACCCAGCACTACGCCGACTTCGCCAGCCAGATCTGCCTGTTCACCGGCAAGAACAGCCTGAAGAAGGCCGACTTCGAGGAAGCCGCCGACAACCTCGAGCGCATCATCCTCAAGGGCTGCGGCCTGACCCCGCCGGCCCGCGGCTGACCTCGCCGGCCCGGCGCGCGACGGCGCGCCGGGCGGCCGCCCTCCCCCACGCCCGCCATCCGCGCTACCCTGAGGAGACTTCGCCATGCTCCCGGACCCGCGCATGAAAGCCCTGCTCCCGCCGGCCCTGGCCCTGGCCCTGCTGCTCGCCGCCTGCCAGAGCCCCAACCCCTACCGCGCCGAAGGCCAGCCGCTGCCGCCGGCACCGCCCGAGGCGGCCAACCATTTCGACCGCAGCGCCTACCCGGCCGCGCCGCGCGACTACGCGCGCTACCGCAACTGGGCCTGGCGCGAGCCGCCGGCCGGCAGCGCCTGGGCCGATGGCGCGCTGCTGGCCGAGGTGGTGGGCGCCGGCCTCGACCAGCGCGGCCTGCGCCCGGCCCGTGCCGGCACGGCCGCCGACCTGCAGGTCGGCGCCAGCCTGCACCTGGAGCGGCGCCAGTACCAGGTGCGCGACGACTACGGCAGCTACTACGGCCACGGCCCCTACGGCGACCACTACGGCCTGTACGGCAGCGTGCCGCTGGTGCGCACCTACGAGGTGGAGGTGGCGGTGGTGCGCATCGACCTGTACGACGGCGCCAGTGACCAGCCGCTGTGGAGCGGCAGCGCCGAGGCACGCAGCGAGGGCAGCCAGGGCGAGCGCGCCGAGGCCCTGCGCCGCGCGGTGGAAGATGCCCTCGGCGCCTACCCGCCGAACTGAAACGGTGCTTGCCGAACGCCGCCGCCTGGGGTTCGATAGGGGTTCTGCCCCGGAGGTTGCACCATGTTCGCCCGCCTGCTCCTGCTGCCCGCCCTGCTACTCCTGGCCGCCTGCCAGACTGCCCGGGTCGAGCGCGACTACGACCAGCACCGTGATTTCGCCGCCTACCGCAGCTGGAGCTGGCAGGCGCCGGCCCTGCAGTACCGCCCGGACGACCCACGCATCCGCAGCGACCTCACCGAGCAGCGCCTGCGCCAGGCCATCGCCGAGCAGCTCGAGCAGCGCGGCCTGCGCCCGGCCCAGGCCGGCGGCACGGCGGACCTCAAGGTACAGGCCTGGCTGATCGTCGAGCAGCGCCAGGACCAGGTCAGCACCCATTACGGCGGCTACTGGGGCGATCCCTGGGGCGGCTTCTGGAGCGGCCCGGTGCACACCGAGACGCGCACCCTGGACTACCGCGTGAGCACCCTGCAGATCGACCTGCTCGACGGCCGCGATGGCAAGCTGGTCTGGCGTGGCAGCGCCGAGCAGGTGCTGCGTCCGGCGCCGGAGACCCCGGCTGAGCGCGAGGCGGCCCTGCGTGCCAGGGTGGCCGAGATCATCGGCCAGTATCCGCCGCAATGAACGACCGCCTGCTCGGCCATCGCCCGGCCACCGACGCCGACCTCGACCAGGTGGTGCAGTTCGTGCGCAACGCCGACGAGCTGTTCTTCGCCTTCCCCCGCGCCCACTGGCCGCTGACCCGCGAACAGCTGGCCGCTGCCTGCGCCGAACGCCAGGCCAGCACCCTGGCCCTGCTCGACGGCCGCCCGGCCGGTTTCGCCAATTTCTACCAGAGCGTCGCCGGCGACTACTGCGCCCTGGGTAACCTGATGATCGCGCCCTGGGCGCGCGGCCAGGGCGTGGCCCAGTACCTGGTCGGGGTGATGGAGCAGCTGGCCCGGCGCGACTTTGCCGCCCGCGAACTGCGGGTTTCCTGCTTCAACGACAACGGCGCCGGCCTGCTGCTCTATGCCGGCCTGGGCTATCGCCTGACGGGCCTGGTCGAGCGTCAGCGCGGCCAGCGCCGGGTGGCCCTGGTGCAGTTCGCCAAGCCCCTGCAAAGCTGACCGCAGGGACAGCAAAAAGGCATAATGCCGCCCCCACGATTTGCCCGGAGACCTCCATGCCCAACTGGTGGCTACTCGCCCTGCCCCTGCTCGCCGGCGCCATCATGCCGCTGCAGGCCGGTATCAACGGCCAGCTGGCCAAGCACCTGTCCAGCGTCATGGCCGCCGCCCTGGTGTCCTTCCTGGTCGGCACCGCCGCGCTGCTGATCATCGTCCTGGCGCAGCGCGAGGTCTCCGGCCTGGCCGCATTCAAGGGGCTGAACTGGTGGCACTGGAGCGGCGGCCTGCTCGGCGCCTTCTTCATCGTCACCGCGGCCTTCGCCGGGCCGCGCATCGGCGCCCTGCTGTTCACCGTGCTGGTGCTGGCCGGCCAGCTGGGCATGGCCCTGCTGCTCGACCACAACGGCTGGGCGGGCTTTCGCGAGGCGCCCATCACCCTGGGCAAGATCGCCGGCCTGGCGCTGATCATCGGCGGGGTCTGGATGATCCGTCGCGGCTGAACAGGAGGCCAGGCGACGGAGTGCTGGCACTTTGCCGCGAGTCGACGTTATGCTGACGATCAGCCGATTTTGTGATCACAGCGCATGGCTCCCGACGCACGCCCTCATCCCTCCGCCCACTTCGCCCTCTGGCGCGAAAGCCAGGACATGCGCGTGCGCACCCGCCTTGGCGGCATCTTCTACCTGCTGGCCTGGCTGCTGACCTGGGGCTTCAGCAGCACCCCGGCGGACATGACCCTGTTCGGCTCGCTCGGCGCCGCCCTGTTCGCCCTGCTGCTGGCCCTGCGCTGGCTGCACCGATTGCCCAGCCAGGACAACGCGGCCAGCCTCGGCCAGTGGATCGACCGCCACTGGCTGCTGATCCATGTCACCTGCCTGAGCTGGGGCCTGGCCCACGCCTGGGCCCTGTGGCACCCGCAGTTCGAGCCGTCGCGGCTGATCGCCACCCTCAGCACCGTGGCCTTCAGCACCGCCATGGCCTTCAACTTCCCGATGCGCAAGCAGCGCTGCGTGGCCGCCATCTTCCTGATCTACCTGCCCGGCCTGGTCGTGCTGGCGCTGCACTGGGCGACCCAGGAGGCCCTGCTGGTGACCCTGGCCTTCTACCTGGCCTACCTGCTGCTGGCCCTCAACCGCAGCCACCGCGAGTACCACGCGACCCTCGACCTGGAACAGCAGCTGCTCGACCAGCGCGAGCGCTACGAGCAGCTCAGCCGTACCGACAGCCTGACCCAGCTGGGCAACCGCCTGCAGTTCAACAGCCTGTTCCCGGCCATGGTCGCCGGCGCCCGGCGCCAGGGCACTCCGCTGTCGCTGGTGCTGCTGGACATCGACTTCTTCAAGCGCATCAACGACCAGTACGGCCACAGCAGCGGCGACGCCTGCCTGAGCGCCTTCGCCGAGCGCATGCGCCAGGTGTTCCGCCGCGACAGCGACGCCCTGCTGCGCCTGGGTGGCGAGGAATTCGGCGTGCTGATGCCGGGCACCGCACTGGAGCAGGCCCGCGAGCTGGCCGAACAGTTCCGCCGCGAACTCGCCGCCGACGGCTTCGAGCTGCAGGGCCAGAGCCTGCCGCTGACCACCAGCCTCGGCGTCGGCTGCCTGGAGCCCGGCGACGACAGCGCCGAATCCTTCTTCAAGCGGGTCGATGATGCGCTGTACCGGGCCAAGGCCGAGGGACGTGACAGGTTGGTTCTAGCGGCCCCCTGATTCTTGTACAAAAGTTATACAAACACGCTAGCAATACTCTGCGACAACTGTACAATCCTCTGACGCCATTAATTTGCCATCATCCGGCTCAGTTGGTTTCAGAGGAATACATCGTGCTCAAGACCCTCCTACTCGACCTCAGCGTCCGCAAGAAGCTCCTATGCGGGTTCGGCCTGGTGCTGCTGATCACCCTGGGCGTAGCCCTGACCAGCCAGAGGGCGCTGGAAAGCACCCTGTGGCGCTTCGACGTGTTGCTGCGGGTCAACCAGATCGACAGCACCCTGGCCCATGCCCGCCAGGACGAGAAGAACTTCATCCTGCGCGGCGATGACAAGTACCTGCGCGAGGCGCTCAAGGCCATCGACGAGATCGACCGTCTGGTGGACGAGAGCCTGGCGGTGATGAGCCGCCCGGAAACCATCGCGCTGATGCAGGCGATCCGCACCGAGGCGACCGCCTACCGCCAGCAGCTGCAGGCCCTGGAACGCGCCAGTTCCGGTAATCGTGAAGCACAGGCCGCCATGGAGAAGGCCGCCCGTGAGGCCCTGGTGCAGTTCGACGAGCTGGAGCAGCGCCTGAACCAGGTCGCCGTCGAGCAGATCCGCCAGAGCGGCGACGAGAACAGCATCCGCACCCTGGAATTCGCCAACCAAGCCAGCACCCTGGCCCGGCAGATGCTCGACGCCCGGCGCCACGAGAAGAACTTCATCATCAGCGGCGCGGCCGAACATGCCCAGCGCCTGCAGAGCCAGTTCGACGGCCTGCAGCAGCTCGGCCAGGAACTGCGCGCCCAGCTGGACGACCCGGCCGCGCGTGCCGACATCGATGCCGCCCTGCAGCAGCTCGACGTCTACCGCGGCGACTTCGAGCGCCTGCGTCAGGCCGTGGCGCAGCGCGATAGCAGCGAAAGCGACATGACCGAGCGCGCCCGCCTGGTCGCCAAGGCCTCGGCCGACTCCCTGGCCCTGCAGATGAAGACACTCGAGGAGGAAGCCAGCCAGGCCGAAGCCCTGCTGCTGAGCGCCAGCGTGATCGCCTTCATCATCGGCCTGGCCTGTGCCCTACTGATCACCCAGCTGATCGTGCGCCCCCTGCAGCAGGTGGTCGGCCTGGCGCGCAAGGTGGCCGAGGGCGACCTGTCGGAGAACATCGAGACGAGCCGGGGCGACGAGCTGGGCCAGCTGATGCAAGCCATGCAGGCCATGACCGAGAGCCTGCGCAACCTGCTGACCCGCCTGAGCAGCGGCATCGAGCAGCTGGCCACGGCGGCGGAGGAAATGTCCGCGGTGACCGAGCAGACCAGCGCCGGGGTCGCGCAGCAGCGCATGGAGACCGAACAGGTGGCCACGGCGATGAACGAGATGACCGCCACCGTGCAGGATGTCGCGCGCAACGCCGAGGCCGCCGCCGGTTCCGCCGAGCAGGCCGACTACCAGGCGGCCCAGGGCAGCCACACCGTGCAGCAGGCCATCGCCCGCATCGAGAACCTGGCGCAGAGCATCGAGCAGTCGGCCGGCTCCATCGAGCGCCTGAAGCAGGACAGCAACAACATCGGCACCGTGCTCGACGTGATCAAGAGCATTGCCGAGCAGACCAACCTGCTGGCGCTCAATGCGGCCATCGAGGCGGCCCGCGCCGGCGAGGCCGGACGCGGCTTCGCCGTGGTGGCCGACGAGGTACGCGCGCTGGCACGTCGCACCCAGGAATCGACCGCGGAGATCGAGGGCCTGATCAGCACCCTGCAGAGCGGTGCCGAAGGCGCGGTGCAGACCATGGGCCAGAGCCGCGAGCAGGCCGGCGACACCGTGACCGCCGCCCGCCAGGCCGGCGAGGCGCTGCAGGCGATCAACCTGGCGGTGTCGAATATCCAGCAGATGAACCAGCAGATCGCCACCGCCGCAGAACAGCAGAGCTCGGTGGCCGAGGAGATCAACCGCAGCGTGTCCAGCATCCGCGATGTGGCCGAGCAGTCGGCCGCGGCCACCGAGGAAACCTCGGCCGCCAGCGTCGACCTGGCGCGCCTGGGTGGCGAGCTGCAGACCCTGGTCAACCGTTTCAAGCTAGCCTGAGGCGAGCTCAGTCGTCGACGCGGAACTCCACCCGCGCCGTCGCCCCGCTCTGGTCGAGCAGGCTGAGCTGGTAGAGCCCGGTCGCCTCGAGCTTCTGCTCGAGGCTCTCGCCCGGCTGGCTCTCGCCCAGCGGCGCGCCATTGAGGAACCACCAGCGCGTGCCGCTGCCGCCCAGGGCCGAGAGGCTCAGGCGCAGCGGCCCGGCATTGCCGGCCGGGCGGCGCAGGCGGTCACCCTCGCGCACCCCGACGATGGACAGCGGCGCCGCCGGTGGCGGCAGCGCGGGCGGACAGCTGGCGGAGACCGCCGGCAGGCGCGCGGCGCGCCGCTCGCGGCGTGGCAGCCAGGGTTCCAGCGGCGCCGGCCACAGGGCGATCTGGCTTTCCCGTGCGCCTTCGCAGCTGGCCGCCACCTGCCGGCCATGCGCATCCAGCCAGACACGCTGGCTCAAGCCCAGCCCCAGCGGCTGGTCGGCCGCCTGCAGGGTCGGCGGCACGGTGCCGTCGAGGGTCCAGGCAAAACGCTGGCGCCGGCAGTTGGGGTCGTCGCGGGCCAGCGCCTGGCCCAGCGGCCAGCAGATCGCCGCCACGCCGATGCTCGCCGGCACCTCCTGTGGCGGCGGCACCAGGCCGCGCTGGCGGTCGCGGTTGACCAATAGGTCGTGCACCTGCAGCAGCAATGGTGCGGCCGAGGCCAGGCCGAACTGGCCGGGCACCGGCGTGCCGTCCGGGCGGCCGATCCACACGCCGATCAGGTGGCGCGGACCGACGCCGATCGCCCAGGCATCGCGGAAGCCGTAGCTGGTGCCGGTCTTCCAGGCCAATACGGGACGCTGCACCAGCTCGGCGCGCGGGTCACGGTCCGGCCGCGCCTGCCCGGCAAGTATGCGCCGCACCACCCAGGCCGCGCCGGGCGAGAGCAGACGTCGCTCGTGCAGCGCGTCCTGCGGTTGCAGCCGTGGCCGCGCGGCCACCCCGCCACGGGCGAAGGCGCTGTAGCCGGCCAGCAGTTCTTCCAGGCGGCTGCCGGCGCCACCGAGGATCAGCGCCAGGTTCGGCTCGGCGCCGGCCGGCAGCGCCAACGGCACCCCGGCGCCGCGCAGCTCGCCGGCGAAGCGCTTGGGTCCATAGGCTTCCAGCAGCTGCACGGCAGGCAGGTTGAGCGAGGTGGCCAGCGCTTCGCTGGCCGATACCGGGCCGGTGAAACCGGCGGCGAAGTTGCCCGGCCGGTAGTCACCGTAGCGCCGCGGCACGTCCTGCAGCAGCGATTCGGAGTGGATCAGCCCGGCGTCCATGGCCAGGCCATAGAGGAACGGTTTGAGCGTGGAGCCGGGCGAGCGCTGGGCGCGGATCATGTCGACATGGCCGTAGCGCTTGTCATCCCCGACATCCAGCGAACCGAGGTAGGCGCGCACCGCCATGCTCTCGCTGTCGACCACCAGGATGGCCGCCGAAGTGCGCTCCGGCAGGCGCGCGCGCCAGCCCAGCAGCAGGTCCTCCAGCCGTCGCTGCAGATTGGCATCGAGGGTGGTGCGGATCAGCGGCGGGCTGCCCGCCACGTTCAGCCGTCGTGCCAGCAGCGGCGCCAGGTTGGGCTCCTGGCGCGGCGCCAGCAGCACCGGCTCCTGCAACGCCTCGTCCACCGCCGACTGTGGCCATTGCGCGAACTGTGCCAGGCGCCGCAGCACCTTGTCGCGCGCGGCCTGGGCACGCTCGGGGTGGCGGTCCGGGCGCAGCCGGCTGGGCGCCTGCGGTAGCACGGCAAGCAGCGCGGCCTCTGCGCGGGTCAGCTGGCTTGGCGGCTTGCCCAGGTAGGCCCAGCTGGCCGCCGCCACGCCCTGCAGGGTGCCGCCAAAGGGCGCGCGGTTGAGGTAGAGGGCGAGGATCTCGTCCTTGGACAGGTGCCACTCCAGCTGCAGGGTGCGCCACAGCTGCTTGAACTTGCCGGCGAGGGTCCGCTGGTGCGGATCGAGCAGGCGCGCCACCTGCATCGACAGAGTGCTGCCACCGGACAGCACGCGCCCGCCGGACAGGTTCTGCCAGGCAGCACGCCCCAGGGCCAGCGGGTTGACCCCGGGGTGCTGGTAGAACCAGCGGTCCTCATAGGTCAGCAGCGCCTCGAGGTAGTAGGGCGAGACCTCGTCCGTGGTCACCGGGTAGCGCCACACGCCTTCGGCATCGGCGAAGCGCCACAGCGGCGTGCCGTCCTCGGCCAGCACCACGCGGGCCAGGCCGTCCTCCGGCAAGGGCAGCGGGAACAGGCGGTCGGCCAGCCACAGCAGGGCCAGCGGCAGGGCGATCAGCGCCAGCCTGCGCCGCCAGCGCTTCATCGCCGGCCCTCGCTGCGCGAGGGGCATCGGCTATGGCATGCTGCGCGGCAACCCTTACCGGCCCTGCGGATATTCATACCTTGATCCAAGACTTCTTCGAATGGCTGGGCCATGCCCTCGGCACCCTGATCCGTTTCATCGTCGACGCCCTCAGCGGCTTCTTCGGCCTGTTCGCCGACATCGGCCGCAGCTTCCTCGACGGCCTGGCCAGCGCACTGGGCACCGACGTCGGCCTGCTCAGCATCGTCGCCATGGTCTGCGGCCTGTTGCTGCTCTATGCCGCCGTCCGCGCCGGCATGCGCAAGGCCTTCGTGCGCATGGTGGTCTATGGGTTGCTGGGGTTGTGGTTGTTGAGTTTGATCGTGAGTTGAAGCCCTACCCTCTCCCCGGCCCTCTCCCGTGAACGGGAGAGGGAGCAGTCCGCGCAGGGACCATTGACTGTCGTCACCCCTCGCCCACTTGTGGGGGCACGCCAAGTGGAGAGGGGCCGGGGCGGCCCGCGTAGGGAGAGGGACCAACCTCCAGACGAATCCGCTCCAGCACCGCCTCCATCTCACGCAGTACCTGATGGTTCCAGAAGCGCAGCACCCGATAACCTCGCTCGCTTAGATACTGATCCCGCTCGCGGTCCTGATCGGCCTGTTCCATATGCTGCCCACCGTCCAACTCGATTACCAGAAAGTACTCCAGGCAGACGAAATCGACTATGTAGCGACCTACGGGTTTCTGTCGTTTGAACTTGAGGCCCATGAAACGATGGGCGCGCAGCTGATACCAGAGCCGCGCTTCGGCGTCTGTCATATGGGTTCGCAGCGTCTTGGCGTTTTCCCTCAGCCCCATGGGAGCCTCCTTGCTCCTGCTGCCCTCTCCCCCGCCCCTCTCCCGCGAGCGGGAGAGGGGTGACTCCATCTCGGCTCCCTGCACGCACCTGCCACTCCAACATCGTCCTCTGGCCCCTGGACGTGTGAGTTCGTAGGACAACCCCGTACTAACCTCCCGCACGGCCAGTCCCCTCTCCCGTTTACGGGAGAGGGCTAGGGAGAGGGTGCTGTTCAGCGCTCCCTCACCACCAGTTGCGCCGGCGCCGCCCCCACCGCGTTCCACGCCGGGCGGTACATCGACTCGACCTGAGGCGGCGGTACCCGGTAGCTGCCGGGGGTGACGGCGCGGGCCAGGTACAGCAGGTGGGTGGTGTCGTAGCCATTGACGTCGACGGCGGCGACGAAGCGGTCGTCGCGGAACTCCTGGTGCTTGATCGCCGCATTCTGCATCGCCTTCTGCCACTCCTTCACCGCGCTGCTGGCGTCGTCCAGGCTGGCAGCGCTCTGCGCCAGGTTCTGGTTTTCCAACTCCAGGCCGGCCGGCAGCAGGTCCACCACCAGGGCGTCGGGCACGCGCTCCTCGGCGCGCACCGCCAGGTGCACCAGCACCAGCTGGCCGCTGGCCAGGTTACCGAGGTCCAGCGGACGACCGTCGAGGCCGTAGAAGCCGCGCTCGATGCTGAGGTTGTTGCCGCGCGCGGCCGGCGCCTGGGTCGGGTAGCCGGAGATGGTCAGCTGCTGGTAGAGCTTGTCGGCGAAGCCGGTGCTCAGGCTCAGCGGCTCGCTCAGGCTGGCGCCGTCCAGTTTGACCGCCGGCTGCGCGTTGCTCAGCTCGCGCACCTGGCCGCCGGCTTCGAGCACGGCGTTCCAGCTCTTCTCCGGGGTCTTGATCAGGCCGCGGCCGGCGAGGAACAGGGCGTTGCGCTCCTGGGTCGACAGGTAGTCCTGCAGCGCGCGCTCCTCGGCCAGGCTGAACAGCAGCTGGTCACGGCTGCCGGCGGCCAGGTCGTTCTCTTCCAGCAGGGCGTAGATCAGCGCCTGGTCGCGCAGCGGGCTGCCGTAGTCGGCCAGCCACTCCTGGCGCTGGCGGCCGAGTCCCAGACCGAGGGCCAGGGCCTCGTCGGCGCGCGGCTTGTCGCCCATCTTCTGCAGGGCCACGGCCAGCTGCACCAGCGGCAGGCCGGACTTGGCGTCGGCGCGGCGGTCGTACAGCGCGCGCAGGCTGCCCAGCGGCGCCTGCTGACTGCGCGCCAGCACCAGGCCGGCGTAGGCCTGCACGGCGAAGCGGGTGTGGTCGAGGTTGTCGCTGTAGCCAACGTCGACCAGCTGGCGATCCTGCAGATAGCGCAGCAGGCGTTCACTGGCCTTCTCCAGCGCCTCCGGCGGCACGGCGAAACCCTGCTCGCGGGCGCGCAGGAGGAAGTCGGTGACGTAGGCGGTCAGCCAATACTCTTCCTCGCTGTCCGAGCCCCACAGGCCGAAGCTGCCGTTGTAGCGCTGCATGCCCAGCAGACGCTCGATGCCGATCTCGATGGAGTTGCGCCGCTGCTCGTCCGGCTCACCCTCCAGGCCGAGCTTCTGCAGCGTCGCCGCGTCGGCGTAGAGCGAGGGGTACAGGCCGCTGGTGGTCTGCTCCAGGCAGCCATAGGGGTAGGCCCTGAGCGCCTGGATCTGCTCGGCCAGGTTCAGCGGCGGGCGGCTGGAGACGCTGAGCAGCGCCTCGCGCCCGGCCGGCTCGAAGGCCGCCAGGGTGCCAGCCGGCAGCTGCCAGCTGTCGCCCTGCAGCACGCTGCGCAGGTGCCGCTGCTGCGCCGGCCAGGCCGAGCGCACGCCGATGCGCCACTCGCGGGCGAAGGCCGGCAGGTTCTCGCCCGGCAGGCTCAGGCCGTTGACCTTGACCCGCAGCACGCCGGTGCCATAGCCGCCGGCCGCGCGGACCGGAATGCGCAGGGTGTGGCGCTGGGCCTGGTCGAGGGCCAGTGGCGCGCTATGGCCGGCGGGGTCCGCCAGGCTCAGCTGGCCTTCGGCCTCGATCTGCACCTCGAGTTTCTGTGCAGCACCGGACAGGTTGGTCAGGTCCAGGGCCACGCTGGTCTCGTCGCCACCGGCGAGGAAGCGCGGCGCCGACAGCTCGGCCACCAGCGGCGCGGCCACCACCGTCTTGCCCTCGCCCATGCCGTAGCGCTCGTCGGTCCAGGCCTGGGCCATCAGGCGCAGTTCGCCGTTGAAGTCGGGGATGTCCAGGCTGACGTCGCCTTCGCCCTGGGCGTTCAGCTCAATCGGCACGCTCTGCAAAGCGACTATGGTGACGCTGGTGTCCGGACGCTTGCCGCCCTTGGCCAGCGCCGCGTCGCCACCGAAGGCCAGCTTGGCCAGGCGCCCCTGGCCGGCCTCGATCAGCTGGCCGTAGACATCGAGCTGGTCGACGCCATAGGCCTTGCGGCCGAACAGCTCGACGAACGGATCGGGCGTCTGGTATTCGGTGATATTGAGGATGCCGACGTCCACCGCCGCCACCAGCACGTTGACCTTCTGCGGAATGCTGCCGTCGGCGTTCTTCGCCTGCACCTTGACCTTCAGCGGCTGCTGCGGACGCATCTTCTCCGGTGCGGTCAGGCTGACCTGCAGCTGGCGTGGCGCGCGGTCGAACGGCAGGTGCAGCAGGCCCACGGCGCGCTTGGGCGTGGCGCCCGCCTTGCGTTCGCCGGGGCGGATGACCAGGGCGCTGACGTACAGGTCATGCCGCGCCCACTCCTTGGCCAGCGGGATGTCGAAACTCTTGCCCTCGGCGGGCACCTCGATCTCCTGCCACCACAGCGGGCCGTCGCTGGACTCGACCATCAGGTAGCCGCTGCCACCGGCCGGCGGGGTGACGGTGACCTGGGCCGTGTCGCCGGCGCCATAGGCCGGCTTGTCCAGCGCCAGCTTGACCTGGTCCGGGCGTACCGCGCCGCCCTCGGTGTTGTCCTGCCAGGAGTAGCCGGCCCAGAAGCGCAGGCTGCTGGTGAGGCCGGTCTGGGGGTCGGTCACCTCGACGCGATAGGGGCCCCACTCCACCGGGAAGCTGACCCTGGCGGTGCCGCCGGCGGCGACCTGGATGCTCTCCTCGCCCAGGTTGAGGAACTTCTCGTTGTAGTGGTAGTTCCAGCCCTCGCTCTCCGAGAAGCTCCAGTAGTAGTCGCGACGCTCGCGGATCAGACGCACCTGCAGGTTGTCGCTGGCCAGCTTGTTGCCGGCCGGGTCGGCCAGCAGGATCTCGAACTCGGCCAGGCCGTCGCCGTCCACGCTGTCGCCGTCGTACAGGCCGCGCAGGCCCGGCAGGCGCTCGGCCGGCCACACCGGCTGCACCAGGCGGCGGGTGATCGGGCGACCGCCGGATTCCTGCAGGCTGGCCTGGAGGATCAGTTGCAGCGGCGACTTGGCCTCGGCCCAGCGGTTCTCCACGCCGACCGTGGCCTTGCCCTGGGCGTCCAGGATGGTCTCCTCCAGCTCCAGGTCCTGGCTCAGCTCCTCCTCGGTGACCGAGCCGAACTGGTAACCGGGCAGCGCCGCCACGGCCTCGCGCAGCGGACGCACGTAGACCTGGCCGGTCAGGCGGTTGCCGGCGGCCGGCGCACCGTAGAGGTAGCGCCCCTCGACCTGAAAGCGCGCCTCGTCGCTCGGCGCGATGGGCGTCTCGCTGCCCTTCAGCTCCAGTGCCAGGCGCTCGGGGAGGAAATCCTCGACCAGGAATTCGTAGACCTGGCGACGACCGCCGCCGAAGTCGAACAGCAGCTGCCAGCGCCCGGTCGGCGCCTCGCCGGCCAGTTGCAGCTTGTACTGGTAGAGGCCGCCCGCGCCTGGCTCCCAGACGAACTTGCGGCTGACCTGCTCGTCCGGCCGGCGCACTTCCACGTTGACCGGCTGCGGCTGCACCGCGCGGCCATCGGCATCGCGCAGCAGGGCGTTGAGCAGGACCAGCTCGCCGGGGCGATACAGGTCGCGCGGGCCGAACACGAAGAACTGCAGCGGGTTGGCCAGCGGGCCGGTGATGTCGAACTCGGCCAGGTCAAGGGCCGGGCTGCCGAGGTTGAGCAGGCTGGTCTGCTCGCCCTGGCGGGCCAGCACCAGGGTGGCCTTGTCCGGCAACGGCAGCTCGGCATGGCCGCTGTCGTCGGTCTCAGCGCTGGCCAGCACCTGGCCCTTGTCGCCGAGCAGTTCGACTTGCACGCCCTCCAGCGCCTTGCCGCCTTCCAGGGCCTGGGCGAAGGCGTCCAGGCGGCCGTGGTAGCGGTGCACCGACAGGCCGATGTCGCTCAAGGTGAACAGGGTCGCCGGCTGCGAATAGTTGTAGGTACCGGCCTGGCGCATCACCGCCAGGTAAACGCCGGGCTGCTTGAACGGCTCCAGGCCGGCGATCGGCAGCAGCAGGGTATCGCGGGTGTTGCGCGCCGGATTGAGGTCGAAGCGCCCGCCATAGACCAGCTCGGCCATCGGCAGCAGCTCGCGCGACTGCCAGGTGTCGAGGTTGGCGTTGCGCCCCCACTGGGCGAGGAAGCTGGGCAGGGCCTCCTGCTTGATGCGGAAGAACTCGACGTTGACCTTGTCGACGTTCAGCGCGATCACCGGCAGGCCCTCGGCCAGGCGGGTCGGCAGCAGCGAGCCACGGCTGGCGAAGCCGACCGTGGGCTGCAGATCGCGGGTGTCGAGGGTGGCGCTGTACTCGGCGGCCAGTTCGCTGCCGTTGATCGCGCGCAGGCCGGGGTCGACCGACAGCACCAGGCTGCGCCGCGGTTCCAGGTGGCGCAGGCGCAGCTCCATCAGGTTGTCCGAAAGCTCCCAGGCGCCGTCGACCTTGCCGCTCTTCTTGTCGACCAGGTGCAGCTTGCTGGCGAAGTCCTGGTCCGGGTCCAGCGGCACGCTGAAGCTCACCGACAGGGTGCTGGCGCCGTCCAGCTGGATTTCCGAGGCATCGGCCACGCTCAGCTCGCGGCCGGCGTAGCGCTTGGCCAGCGCCGCCTGGTCCACCGCCGGCCGCGCCGCATCCTGCGTGGCGGCGGGGCTGGTGGTGGGCGCCGGGGTATCGGGGGTGGAGGAATCACAGGCGCTCAGCAGCGCGAGCGCGACGGCCAGAAACAATCCTTTGCAATGCATGGCAGACTCTCGGAAGAGTGAGGTGGGAAGCTCAGCACTATAGCCGAGCCGACCACCACCTTCGAGGAACCGCCACGCAGTTCGCTAATGGCTCAGCTCACAGAGCTGGGCATTCGGCGCCAGGCGGAAGAAGTCCTCGATCGGCAGACGCACCAGGCTCTCGTGGTCACCGGCCTCCAGATAGATGTCGGCCTGGCGCGCCAGCGCCGGGTCGATCAGCATGCCCATGCCGTAGGCTTCGCCGATGGCCGGGATGGCGCCGCGCTCGCAGTCCTTGAACAGGCTGCCGAGGTTCTGCTCGCGGGTCAGCTGCCAGCGCCAGGGTCCCTTGTGCACCTTGTTCAGGTCGAGCAGGCGGTTGGCCGGCAGCACGGCCATCAGGTAGTGGCCTCGGCGGTCGTCGAGCACCACCGACTTGGCCATGCGCTCGGCCGGGATGCGCGCCTTGCGCGCCGACTCCAGGCTGGTGGCGGAATGCTCGTGTTCGACCAGATCGTAATGACAGTCGGCCCGCTTCAGGCTGCGGACCAGGGTTTCGGCCATGCGCATGCTGCACCTCCTCGGCCGCGACCAGCTGCGGCCCTCCGTTGCTTGCAGTCTAGCCGGCGCGGCGCTCGCCCGGCCTTGCACTTGCGACTATCCGGGGCAGTGCGTTAGATGGCTTTGCGCTATGCCTGCGCGCCTATAATCGGCCTTTTGCCGGAATCGCCCATGCCCGCACTGCTCGCCGCCTGGCGCCATGCCCCGACCCACAGGCGGGTCTGGGCGCTGGCCGCGCCGATGATCCTGTCCAACCTCTCGGTGCCCCTGGTGGCGCTGGTGGATACGGCGGTGATCGGCCATTTGCCGCACGCCCACCAGCTCGGTGCGGTGGCCGTGGGCGGCAGCCTGTACGCCATGCTGGTCGGGGTGTTCGGCATCCTGCGCATGAGCGCCACCGGGTTCGCCGCCCAGGCGGTGGGCCGCGGCGACGGCGCCGCGCTGCGCCAGGTGCTGCTGCAGAGCCTGGCCCTGGCCGGGCTGATCGCCCTGCTGGTCGGCCTGCTGGCCATCCCCCTGAGCGACCTGGCGCTGCAGCTGATGCGCCCCTCGGCGCAGCTCGACGCGCTGACCCGCGCCTTCTTCCATGAGCGCCTGCTGGGTCTGCCGGCGACCCTGGCGGTGGCCGCGCTGATCGGCTGGCTGCTCGGTACGCAGAGCGCGCGCGGGGCACTGGCGGTGATGCTGACCACCAACCTGCTCAACGTCGCCCTCAACCTGTGGTTCGTCCTCGGCCTGGACTGGGGCGTACTCGGCTCGGCGCGCGCCTCGGTGCTCGCCGAATGGTGCGGCGCCCTGCTCGGCCTGTTTCTCGCCTGGCGCACCCTCGAGCGCCACCCAGGGCGAATCGACCGCGCGGCGCTGCGCCAGTGGCACAGCTGGCGCGCGCTGCTGGCGGTGAACCGCGACATCCTGATCCGCACCCTGGCCCTGCACCTGGTGTTCTTCCTCATCACTGTGCAGGGCACCCGCCTGGGCGACGCCACGGTGGCGGCCAACGCCCTGCTGCTCAACGGCCTGCTGCTCGCCGCCTTTGCCCTCGACGGCCTGGCCCACGCGGTGGAGGCGCTGTGCGGCCATGCCATCGGCGCGCGCGACCGCCTGGCGCTGCGCCGCGCCCTGGTGGTGGCCGGCGGCTGGTCGCTGCTCGGCAGCCTGTTGTTCGCCCTGCTGTTCCTGCTCGGCGGCCGGCTGTTCGTCGAGCTGCAGAGCGACATCGCCGCCGTGCGCGCGGTGGCCTACCAGTACCTGCCCTACCTGGCCACCCTGCCGCTGGTGGCGGTGTGGAGCTACCTGCTCGACGGCCTGTTCATCGGCGCCACCCGAGCCCGCGAGATGCGCAACGCCATGCTGGTCAGCGTGGCCCTGGGCCTGGCCCTCGGCTGGCTGCTGCGCGGCCTGGGCAACCACGGCCTGTGGCTGGCGCTCCTATGCTTTATGCTGATGCGTGGGCTCAGCCTGGCCGTTCTCGGCTGGCGCCTGCACCGGCAAGATGCCTGGCTGGCCCCCCAACACTGAGCGGAGATGGATATGCTGCCTGCCCCCTGCCCTGCCGATGAACACCTGCGCCAGCGCGCCCTGGACGACCTGGAGCTGGTCGATACACCTGCCGAGATATACCTCGACACCCTGGTACGCCTGACCCGCGAGCTGTTCGGGGTAGAGACGGTGCTGGTCAGCCTGATCGACCACGACCGCCAGTGGTTCAAGGCACGTATCGGCCTGGAGCTGACCGAGACCCCGCGCGACATCTCCTTCTGCGGCCACGCCGTGGCCCAGCGCAGTCCGCTGGTGGTGGAGGATGCGCGGCAGGACCCACGCTTCGCCGACAATCCGGTGGTCACCGGACCGCCCTTCATCCGCTTCTACGCCGGCCAGCCGCTGTTCCACGATAACCAGCCGATCGGCACCCTGTGCATACTGCATCCCCAGCCGCGCGGGCTGAGCCAGCAGGAGCGCTTGCGCCTGCGCGACCTGGCCACCCTGGCCGAGGGCTACCTGCAGCTGCGCAGCATGGGCCAGCAGGCCCAGCAGCTGCGCCAGGCGGTCAACCGCGAGCAGCGCAAAGCATTGATCGACGCCCTGACCCAACTGTGGAACCGTGCCGCCCTCGACCAGTTCTTCGCCCGCGAACAGGCCAGTGCCCTGGCCGCCGGCCTGAGCCTGGGCGCCATCTACATCGACCTCGACCATTTCAAGCAGGTCAACGACCAGTTCGGCCATGCCGGTGGCGACCAGGTGCTGTGGCAGAGCGCCCGGCGCATGGCCGCGGCGCTACGCCCGAACGATCTGCTGGTACGCCTGGGCGGCGAGGAGTTCGTCGCCCTGGTGGCGGTGCATGACGAGCACGAGCTGAGTCTGATCGCCGAGCGCGTGCGCCATACCATCGCCGACCAGCCGATGAGCATCGGCGCGCTCCAGCACCCGATGACCACCAGCCTGGGCACCGCCCTGGCCTGCCCGGGCGAGCCGCAGGCCGAACTGCTGGAGCGCGCCGACCGCGCCCTCTACCAGGCCAAGCAACAGGGCCGCAACCGTACGGTCCATGCCGATCCCACCATCTGAGGAGCCCCCATGGCCGACGCCATCGCCGCCAGCCTGCACTACCTGTCGATCTTCGTGCTGTTCGCCCTGCTCACCAGCGAGCACGTGCTGTTCAAGGCCGAACTGGACGCCGCCACCGCCCGCCGCCTGCAACGCATCGACATCGCCTACGGCATCAGCGCCGGCCTGGTGCTGGCCACCGGCCTGGTGCGGGTGCTGTGGTACGGCAAGGGTCTGGACTACTACCTGCACAACGGGCTGTTCCACGCCAAGGTCAGCCTGTTCCTGCTGATCGGCCTGCTGTCGATCGTGCCGACCCTGACCTTCTTCGGCTGGCGCAACGAGCTGCTGGCCGGCAAGGCGCCGAGCATCAGCCCGGCCACGGCCCGGCGCACCCTGTGGGTGATCCGCATCGAGCTGCTCCTGCTGCTCTGCCTGCCCTTCCTGGCCAGCCTGATGGCGCGTGGCCACGGGATGTTCGGCGGTTAATCATGTTGTAGCCCGGATGCAATCCGGGGGGCGCCTGTCCCGGATTGCATCCGGGCTACCGTGCAGAGAAAAGCCCGGCGAATGCCGGGCTTTTTCGTTCACGCGCAGGAGCTGCCGCTGGCTCAGGTCGCCAGGTAGGACGAACGGGTGAGGCCCAGGCGCAGCGCATCCAGGTACTGGGCGCGCTCGGCGGCGCTGAGCTTGGCCCCGGCCACCTTGTCGCGGTAGTAGGTCATCAGTTCCTCGGGCGACAGGTGCACGTAGCGCAGCATGTCCTCGATGGTGTCGTGGGTCTCGATACCGGTGTGGAACACGCTGCCGTCCGGACGCTGGTAGATGTTCACCGAGTCGGTGTCGCCGAACAGGTTGTGCATGTCGCCGAGGATCTCCTGGTAGGCGCCGACCAGGAACACGCCGAGCACGTAGTCCTCGCCCTCGCGCACCTCGTGCACCGGCAGGCTGGTCTCGATCGACTGCTCGTCGACGTACTGCTTGATCTTGCCGTCCGAGTCGCAGGTCAGGTCCTGCAGCACGGCGCGGCGCAGCGGCTCCTCGTCCAGGCGGGTCAGCGGCAGGATCGGCAGGATCTGGCCGATGGCCCAGGTGTCCGGCAGGCTCTGGAACACCGAGAAGTTGCAGATGTACTTGTCCGCCAGCTTGTCGTTGAGCTCGTCGAGCACCGCGCGGTGCGAACGCTGGCGCGCCTTGAGCTGGTTGTGCAGGCGCCGGCAGATGGCGAAGTAGCACTGCTCGGCCAGGGCCTTCTGCGCCAGGTTGAGCTTGCCGGCGGAATACTGCGCGGCCACTTCCTCGATGTAGTGGGTGGCGCGCCAGTAGGTCTCGGCGACCATCTCCGGATCGCTGTCCTCGAGCAGTTCGATCAGCACCTGCAGCACTTCCGGCTGCTCGACGCTGGCGTCGATGCGCGGCACCTCGTCGTTGTGCCGCTCGACGTCGGTGACCTGCACCACCAGCACGGCGTGGTGCGCGGTCATCGCCCGGCCGCTCTCGGAGAAGATGTGCGGATGCGGGATGTCCTGGCGGTCGCAGAACTCCTTGAGCATGTCGACCACGGTGGCGGCGTAGTCCTCCATGTCGTAGTTGATCGAGCTGGCGTTGCGCGAGTGGGTACCGTCGTAGTCCACGCCGAGGCCGCCGCCGACGTCGATGTGGTCCACCGGCAGGCCGAGGGCACGCAGCTCGCCGTAGTAGCGGATGGCCTCGCGGAAGCCCTTGCGGTAGTCGGCGATGTTGGCGATCTGCGAGCCCATGTGGAAGTGCAGCAGGCGGATGCCCTGGTCCAGCTTGGCCTGCTTGAGGCGCTCGACCACCGAGAGGATCTGCGCGGCGGACAGGCCGAACTTGGACTTCTCGCCGCCGGTGTCGGCCCACTTGGAGGACGCCAGCGAGGACAGGCGCACGCGCAGGCCCACCTGCGGGGTGACCTTGATCCTGGCCGCCTCCTCGATGACGAACTGCACCTCGGATTCCTTCTCGATCACGATGAACACGTTGTGGCCGAGCTTCTGGCCCATCAGCGCCAGGCGGATGAACTCGCGGTCCTTGTAGCCGTTGCAGACGATGGTGCCGCCCTTCGGCGCCAGCGCCAGCACGGCCATCAGCTCGGGCTTGGAGCCGGCCTCCAGGCCGATGGAGACGTCCTGGGTGGCGATGATGTTCTCCACCACCGCTTCCTGCTGGTTGACCTTGATCGGGTACAGGGCGGTGTAGCGGCTGCCGTACTCGAGGCGCTCGATGGCGGCGTCGAAGGCGCTGGTCAGCTGGCGCACGCGCGACTGCAGGATGTCCGGGAAACGCACCAGCAGCGGCAGCGACAGGCCGCTCTCACGCAGGCCGTCGAGCTGGGCGTAGAGGTCGATCGGCGCGCTGTCCGGGCCATTGGGGCGCACCTCGACACGGCCGGCGTCGTTGATCGAGAAGAAGCCGGCGCCCCAGTGGCGAATGCCATACACGCTGCGGCTGTCCGCGACTGTCCATTGGCTGCCATCGTCTTTGCGGGTGCGTCTTGCGGCCATCGAGGTCTCCTGTTGGCGAGGGAAAAGTGCCGCCCATGGGCAGCCTGGTATAGAGCATGGATATGACGATTGCCGGTGCCTGCAGCGCACCGCTCTCGGGGAAGTTTAGGAAACCCCGGCTCAGCCGCCGGATTTCTTGGCCTTGAAGCCGCGCTTGGCCAGCTCTTCGAGGAGCAGCTCAACCATGTCGCCCTGGATCTCGATGACCCCGTCCTTGAGCCCGCCGCCGCAGCCGCAACGCTTCTTCAGGGCGCTGGCCAGCTCCTTCAGCTCGGCCTCGGGCAGCGGCACGCCGGTGACGGTGGTGACGGTCTTGCCGCCACGGCCCTTGGTCTCGCGGCGCACGCGGGCGATGCCGTCGCCTTCGGGAATCCGGCTCTGCTTGCAGATGCAGGCGGCCACGGGCTGGCCACAGTCGGGGCAGTGCCGACCGGCATCGGTGGAATAGACGAGACCGCCCAGGGCGGAGAACGACGAAGCTTTCTTGACCACCGGCTTTTCCTCGTAGGGGTCAGGATAGCGACTGGCCGGCAGGCAACCGACCGCGAAGCCCCACTCAGGCAGGGGCAGCGCAACCAGGCATGGCGCCTGGCTTGGAAAGGTGGCGCAGTGTAAGGGCAAAAGGCCGGGATGCTAAGTGCGAAATTGCGCCATTGATCGACGGATTGGCGACCTCGTGCGGCATCGCGCACGCCGCGCACGGAAATACTGCACAAAACCAGGCCCGGCGCGGGCCGCGGCGGCTCAGGCCAGGGCGGCCAGGTACAGCCGCAAGGCCTGCAGCGAGTCCGGGCAGTAGGGCTTGCCCAGCGCCTCCTCCAGCGCCTGCTGCGGGGCGATGAAGCGTGCCTCCAGCACCTCCTCCGGCTGCAGGCGCAGCGGCGCGTCGGAGACGGCCGCGTACACCGCGCACCACAGGCGATTGCCCGGCACATCGAAGAAGAAACGCCCATGTTCGTGCAGGGCCACGCCGGCGATGCCCAGCTCCTCGTGCAGCTCGCGGGCGGCGGACTCGGCATAGCTCTCGCCTTCGCCGACCATGCCGCCGGCCGCCACATCCCAGTAGCCGGGATAGATCGCCTTGCTCAGGGTACGCCGGTGCACGCACAGCTCACCGCGCGTGTTGAACAGCAGGATGAAGGTGCCGCGCCCGATCAGCCCGCGTTCGCGTAGTTCGGCACGTGGCAGGCTGCCGAGCAGGTGGTCCTGCTCGTCGACCCAGGCGATGCGCTCGGCGTCGGAGGCGGCCCGGTGCGCCGCCTCGCGCGCGCTGATGGCCATCAGCCCTGGCTCAGCAGGGTGCGCAGGTCGATGATCGCGGCATTGGCGCGGGAGATGTAGTTGGCCATCACCAGCGAATGGTTGGCCAGCACCCCGTAGCCGCTGCCGTTGAGCACCATCGGGCTCCACAGCGGCTCCTGGGCCGCCTCCAGCTCGCGGATGATCTGCCGCACGCTGACGGTGGCGTTCTTCTTCGCCAGCACGTCGGCGAAGTCCACCTCGATGGCGCGCAGGATGTGCGACAGCGCCCAGGCCTGGCCACGGGCCTCGTAGAACACGTTGTCGATCTGCAGCCAGGGGGTCTTCACCTCCTCCTCGCGCACCGGCAGGCTCTCGCCCACGGGCGCGCCCTGGCCCTCGCCCACGTCGGTGTTCAGGCGTACCCGGCCGACGCTGGCGGACAGGCGCTGGGACAGCGAACCGAGGCGGGTGGCGACGTCGCCCAGCCAGTTGTTGAGGTTGTCGGCGCGGGTATAGAACTGCGCCTTGGGCTGGCCTGGGTCGGCCAGGGCGGCCAGGTAGCGATCCAGCGACTTGATGCCCTCGGCATACTCGGCCTCGGAGGCCGGCAGGGCCCAGGACTTGTTGTCGAAGTTGAAGCGCGGCTCGGCCTTGGCCAGGTTGGGGTCCTCGGTGGACTGCGACTGCGAGCGAGCGAAGTCCTTGCGCAGCGCCCGCGACAGATCGCGCACCTGCACCAGCACGCCGTATTCCCAGGCCGGCATGTTGTCCAGCCACAGGCCGGGCGGGGCGATGTCGTTGGACAGGTAGCCGCCGGGCTTGCTCAGCAGGGTCTCGGACACCTGCTTGAGGGTCTCCACCGTGGTGTAGCCGCTGACCAGCTTGCGCTGGGCCTGCTCGGCCGCGGCCTGGGCATGCTGCTGCACCGGGAACAGCTCAGGCTCCTGGCTCCAGTACCAGCCAACCAGCAGGGCGGCGAGCAGGTAGAGGCCGAGCAGGCTACCCAGCGTCTTGCCCAGCCAGCCACCGCGTGCGTAGCTGCGCACGCCATCAACCGAGTCTCCGAGGTTGTCACGCAGCTCGCCCGCGCGATTCTTCCAGTCCAGCATGATCTTGGTCCTTAGCTTGCACCCGTCGTCCGCTCTTGCTGCGGCCGATTCCTCGACAGCACTATAAGTGAAGCTCGGATCGGAAGCAGTGTCGGAATGGTCTCATAGGTTGTACATGCGGCTGATTCGGCCAAATGCTGGAAAACCGGCGCCAGATGATCGATGGTTGTCGTACAGATAATAACCAGTGGTAGCATGACGCCATCACGCAGCACTCGAGGCCTGCACCAGCCAGATGCCCTTATGACCGAGCACGAAGACCCCAGTCGCGACCGCCTCAAGCAGCACTTCGCCAAGCGCGTGATCCATCAGGCCCGCCAGGTGCTGGAAGTATGGCAGCGCCTGCAGCAGCAGGAGTGGGATGCCGGCGTGATGGCCGAGATGGTCGAGGCCAACCTGGGCCTGCTGCGCTACGCCGAGCGCTTCGAGCAGGACGTGCATATCCAGCTGGCCAGCGCCATCGGCCACTGTCTGGATGCCGTGGAAGCGAATCGCGGCCGCCTCACCAGCCCGCTGATCACCGAAATCAACCAGCTGATGCAGCGCCTGTCGCGTACCGGCCTGCGCCATGGCGACCAGTACGAGCAGACCTTTCTGCCGCCGCTGCGCAAGCCGGTGTACCTGGCCCTGCAGGACCGCGAGCGCGCCGAACGCCTGGCCCAGCAGCTGGAATTCTTCGGCCTCAGTGCCCAGGCCCTGGACAGCGCCCCGGCCTTCCGTGCGGCCATGGCCGAGCGCCACCCGGCCGCCATCCTGATGGAAGTGGACTTCGCCGGCCCCGGTCTCGGCCTGACCCTGGCCGACGAGGCCCAGCAGGGCCTGGAGCAGAAACTGCCACTGCTGTTCTTCAGCCATCAGGACGTCGACACCCCGACCCGCCTGGCCGCAGTACGCGCCGGCGGCCAGGAGTTCTTCACCGGTACCCTGGACGCCTCCAGCCTGATCGAGCGCATCGAGATCCTCACCAACGTGGTCCACTACGACCCCTACAAGGTGCTGATCGTCGACGACTCGCGGGCCCAGGCCACCCACACCGAGCGCGTGCTGAACAGCGCCGGCATCGTCACCCGCACCCTCACCGAGCCGATCCAGGCCATGGCCGAGCTGGCCGAGTTCCAGCCCGACCTGATCATCCTCGACATGTACATGCCCGAGTGCAACGGCACCGAACTGGCCAAGGTGATCCGCCACAACGACCGCTATGTCAGCGTGCCGATCATCTACCTGTCCGCCGAGGACGACCTGGACAAGCAGCTCGATGCCATGAGCGAGGGCGGCGACGACTTCCTGACCAAGCCGATCAAGCCGCGCCACCTGATCGCCACCGTGCGCAACCGCGCGGCCCGCGCACGTAATCTCAAGGCACGCATGGTGCGCGACAGCCTCACCGGGCTGTACAACCACACTCACACCCTGCAGCTGCTGGAGGATGCGCGTTTCCGCGCCCGCCGCGACGGCCAGCCGCTGACCTTCGCCATGCTCGACATCGACCATTTCAAGAAGGTCAACGACACCTACGGCCACCCCATGGGCGACCGGGTAATCAAGAGCCTGGCGCTGTTCCTCAAGCAGCGCCTGCGCAAGACCGACTACATCGGCCGCTACGGCGGCGAGGAGTTCGCCGTGGTGCTGCCGGACACCGACGCCGTCACCGCGGCCAAGGTGCTCGACGAGATCCGCCGGCGCTTCGCCGAGATCCACTACCCGGCACAGCCCCAGGACCTGTCCTGCACCTTCAGCTGCGGCATCGCCGAACTGGCCGAGGGCATGGACTGCAACACCCTGTCCAAGCAGGCCGACGAGGCGCTCTACGTGGCCAAGCGCGGCGGGCGCAACCGGGTGGAGATCCACCGGGTGGCGCTCCACCGCGACGAAGCGTGATCCGCGTCATGCCGTCATAAAGCCGTAACCAAACCGCAATAACCTGCGGGGCATCGCCTAGGTCGTTTTCCGGTGCCCCATGCGTCTCAAGCAGCTCACCAATCTCTCCACCGCCCTCCTCGTCACCGCCTGCGTCGCCCTCGGCGCCACTCTGTGGTGGTCGGAGCGGGCGCTGGAGCAGCCCTACCTGCTGATGCAGCGCTACCTCAACCTGTCCCAGCAGTTCCAGCACCAGGTCGCCGGCAACGTACAGGCCTACCTGGGCAGCGGCGATGCCCTGCGCCACAGCCAGGCCAGCCAGGCCATCGCCGAACTGGAGGCCCAGCTGGAGGTCCTGCCCGGCGCATTGGCCGACAACCTGCGCCCCAGCCTGGCCGAGCTGAGCACCTTCATCGCCGGCGACCTGCTGGCCGCCGGCAAGCTGGCCGGCGACCCCCAGGGCCTGCTGCTACAGGCCGAGCGCGAGATCGGCGGGGCCCTCGATCAGCTGCAGAAATACGCCGCGGACAGCGCCAGCTCGGCGGCCGCGACCTACCAGCAGCCGCTGTTCCGCGCCGCCCAGCACCTGGCACGCCTGGCCCATGCGCGCGGCAAGCTGGTAAGCAGCGGGCGCAGCGAGCTGGCGGCGGATGTCGAGCGCGAACTGCAGGCCCTGGCCCAGCTGGCCAGCGCCCTGGATGCCCTGCCTCTGCTGGGCGTGACCGCCAGCGCCGACTCGGCCGCCAGCAGCTTCGCCGACCTGCTCGGCCTCGACAGCGGCGCCGAACAGCAGCAGGCCGAAGACCAGGGCATCGCCCTCAAGCGCGACCTGGCCAGCCTGATCAAGCGCTACCCGGCCGAGCTGGCTCGCACCCGCGCCCTGATCGAGCAGCGCAGCGCGCTGGCTACCGCCAGTGCGGCCAAGGTAGCGCAGCTGCAGCAGGCATTGGCCGAGCTGGAGCCGGCGGTGCGCGCCGAGCACGGACGCATCCAGGGCGAGGTGCGCCTGATCCAGGGCCTGGCGATCGGCCTGATCCTGCTCATCGCCCTGCTCCTGGACCAGATCCAGCGGCGCATGAGCCATGTCCTGACGCGCCTGGCCCCGGCCCTGTCGACCTGGGCCGCCGGCGATTTCGCCGCCGACATCCAGCTGCAGGCGCGTACCCGCGAGATGCGCGATATCGAGGACTCGCTCAACCGCCTGCGCCGCTACCTGGTCGAGCTGGTCGGCACCATCCACCAGCACGCCGGCGAGGTGGCCGGCAGCAGCCGCACCCTGGCCGAGCTGAGCCAGGGCCTGCACGGCGGCGCCGAGCGCCAGCTGGCCGATACCGCGCAGATCCGCGACGCCCTGGGCGAGCTGGAGCACACCATCGCCAGCGTCGCCGCCGACGCCAGCCAGGCCGCCGAGGCCAGTCGCGCCGCCAGCCGTGCCGTGGAACAGGGCCAGCGGGTCATCGAACAGAGCCTCACCGGCCTGCATGCACTGGTCGGCGAGGTGCAGGGCAACGCCCAGTCCATCGAACAGCTGGCCGCCGAGACCGCCACCATCGGCTCGGTGCTGACGGTGATCCGTGGCGTGGCCGAGCAGACCAACCTGCTCGCCCTCAACGCCGCCATCGAGGCGGCGCGCGCCGGCGAGATGGGCCGCGGCTTCGCCGTGGTGGCCGAGGAAGTGCGCTCGCTGGCCCAGCGCACCAGCGGCGCCACCGAGGAAATCCAGCAGCTGATCGCCCGCCTGCAGCAGGCCGCCCAGCAGTCGGTGGCGGCCATGCGCGCCCAGGTCGAGCACGCCGAGGCCACCGCCGGCCAGGCCGAGCAGGCCGATGGCGCGCTGGACGAGGTGGTCGGCGCCATCCGCACCATCGCCAGCATGGCCGAGCGCATCGCCGAGGCCACCGCCCAGCAGGGCGGCGCGGCCAGCGAGATCCGCGACCGCAGCGAGCGCATCCACAGCCTCGGCGGCGACAACCTCAGCCGCATCGGCGAGGGCCGTGCCCAGGGCGAGCAGCTGCTGCAGCTGGGTGGCCAGCTGCACACGGCGGTGCAGGCCTTCCGCGTCTAGCCGCACGTCGGCCGGCAATATCCGCTGACACCCTGCGCCCACGGGTCGCCTGTGGCCGGGCGGACGACTTGGGTATGATGCCGGCACCTCTTTCGTGCGAGTCCGTCATGCGCCGTCTGTTGCCCCTGTTCCTGCTGCTGTTCACCCTGCCCGCGCTAGCCGGCCTGTTCGAGGACCCGGCGCCACGCGGCATCATCGACGACGCCCCGCTGAACAACAGCGGCGATTTCCTGCCGGTGCGCGAGGCCTTCCGCCTGAGCCTGGTGGAAAGCGGCGAGCAGTCGGTCAAGCTGCGTTTCGTCAATGCCGAGGGCTACTACCTCTACAAGCACCGTTTCAGCTTCCGCATCGAGCCCAGCGACCTGGCCAAGGGTGAGGCCATGCTGCCGGCCGGCGAGCCCAAGCATGACGAATACTTCGGCGACGTCGAGGTGTACTACGGCATCACCGACATCACGCTGCCGATCGACAACCCCATCGGCCTGCCCTTCACCATCCATGTCGGCTACCAGGGCTGCGCCGACAAGGGCCTGTGCTACCCGCCGGAGAGCGAGCGCATCGAGGTCGATGGCCAGGGTGCGGCGCAGCCCAGCGCCAGCCCGGCGCCGGCCACCGCGCCGAGCGGCTGGACCTGGAAGGAACTGGCGCTGTTCTTCCTCGGCGGCCTGGCCCTGACCTTCACCCCCTGCGTGCTGCCGATGCTGCCGATCCTCACCGGCGTAGTGCTGCGCGGTCAGCCAGGCGGCGCCCGCGGCCTGGTGCTGTCGCTGGCCTATGTGCTGCCGATGGCGCTGAGCTTCGCCATCCTCGGCGCGCTGATGGGCCTGTTCGGCGCCGAACTCAACCTGCAGGCGCGCCTGCAGTCGCCCTGGGTGCTGGTGCCCTTCGCCATCTTCTTCACCCTGTTCGGCGCCGCCAGCCTGGGCTTCCTCGAACTGCGCCTGCCGGCCGCCATCGACGCCCCGCTGCAGCGCCTGAGCCAGCGCCTGCACGGCGGCACCATCTTCAGCGCCGCCGCCCTCGGCGTGCTCTCCAGCCTGCTGGTATCGCCCTGCGTGTCGGCGCCGCTGGCCGGCGCCCTGCTGTATATCAGCAGCAGCGGCGACGCCCTCGGCGGCGGCCTCAAGCTGCTCGCTCTGGGCCTGGGCATGGGCGCGCCGCTGGTGCTGTTCGCCGTCGGCGGCGGCGCCCTGCTGCCGAAGTCCGGCCCCTGGATGGTCACCGTGCGCAACGCCTTCGGCGCCCTGCTGATGGCGGTGGCCGTGTGGCTGCTAGAACGCGTGGTGCCCGCACCGGTCGCCCTGGCCCTGTGGGGCCTGCTGGCTGCCGGCATCGCTCTGTGGCTGGGTGTGCTGGAGCTGACGCCCAAGACCCATCACCAGAAGCTGGCGCAGCTGCTCGGCCTGCCGCTGCTGGTCTACGCGGTGATCGCCTGGATCGGTGCCCTGCAGGGCGAGGGCGACCCGCTGCGCCCGCTGGGGCGCGCCGAGGCCGCCGTCGTCGCCACGGCGGATGCGCCCGCACACGGCGAGTGGCAGACCGTCACCACCCCGGCCGAGCTGGACGCCGCCCTGGCCGCGGCCAAGGCCGCCGGCCAGCCGCTGCTGCTGGACTGGTACGCCGACTGGTGCATCAGCTGCAAGGTGATCGAGCGCGAAGTGCTCACCGCCCCGGCGGTCACCGCGCAGTTGGGCGGCTACCGGCTGATCCGTTTCGACATCACCGAGAGCCGCGAGGACCAGCGCGCCCTGCTCGACCGTTACCAGCTGTTCGGCCCGCCGGCGATCCTGTTCTTCGGCGAAAAGGGTGACGAATGGGCCGATCTGCGTGTCGTAGGTGAAATCAGTGCCGCCGACTTCGCCGAACGCCTGACCCGCGCCGCCGCTCGCCAGAACTGACGACGTCATATTTCTGCCGCAAATTTCGGCCATCGTGCCGACTACTCCCGGCAACTGGACAGCCTGCGGCGCTTTCGGCATAGTCCCGGCCAATCCACGGTCAGAACAACAAGGAAGCGCCCATGGCCACCCTCCTGGTGCTGCACGGCCCCAATCTCAACCTGCTGGGCACCCGCGAGCCCGACAAGTACGGCTCCACCACCCTGGCGCAGATCAACCAGGACTTGGAGCAGCGCGCCCGCGCCGGCGGCCATCACCTGCTGTACCTGCAGAGCAACGCCGAGTACGAGCTGATCGAGCGCATTCATGCGGCGAAAGGTGAAGGAGTCGACTTCATCCTCATCAATCCGGCGGCTTTCACCCATACCAGCGTCGCATTACGTGACGCGTTGCTGGCGGTGAGCATCCCATTCATCGAAGTGCACCTGTCCAACGTGCACAAGCGCGAACCCTTCCGCCATCACTCCTACTTTTCCGACGTAGCGGTGGGAGTGATCTGCGGCCTTGGCGCCAGCGGTTATCGACTGGCCCTGGAGGCCGCCCTGGAACAATTAGAACGCCCCTGACCTCACCCTTGGGAGTTGAAAAGCTATGGATATCCGTAAAGTCAAGAAACTGATCGAGCTGCTGGAAGAGTCCGGTATCGACGAGCTGGAAATCCGCGAAGGCGAAGAGTCCGTGCGCATCAGCCGGCACAGCAACAAGGCCATGGCCGCCCAGCCGGTGTATGCCGCAGCGCCGGCCCCGGTCGCCGCACCGGCCGCACCGGTCGCCGCCGCACCCGTCGCCGAAGCCGCGCCGGCCGCTGCCAAGCTGAACGGCCACGTGGTGCGCTCGCCGATGGTCGGCACCTTCTACCGCGCCGCCTCGCCGACCTCCGCCAACTTCGCCGAAGTCGGCCAGACCGTGAAGAAGGGCGACATCCTCTGCATCGTCGAAGCCATGAAGATGATGAACCACATCGAGGCCGAGGCCAGCGGCGTGATCGAGTCGATCCTCGTCGAGAACGGCCAGCCGGTTGAGTACGACCAGCCCCTGTTCACCATCGTTTGATGCGCGGGGAACCTGCGATGCAGAAGCTGGAGAAAGTCCTGATCGCCAACCGTGGCGAAATCGCCCTGCGCATCCTGCGCGCTTGCAAGGAGCTGGGCATCAAGACGGTGGCCGTGCACTCCACCGCCGACCGCGAACTGATGCACCTGGGCCTGGCCGACGAGTCGGTATGCATCGGCCCGGCACCGGGCGCGCAGTCCTACCTGAACATCCCGGCGATCATCAGTGCCGCCGAAGTCACCGGCGCCACCGCCATCCACCCGGGCTACGGCTTCCTCGCCGAGAACGCCGATTTCGCCGAGCGCGTGGAGAAGTCCGGCTTCGCCTTCATCGGCCCGACCGCCGACGTGATCCGCCTGATGGGCGACAAGGTCTCGGCCAAGGAAGCCATGATCAAGTCCGGCGTGCCGGTGGTACCGGGCTCCGACGGCCCGCTGCCGGAAGACGAGGAAGAAGCCCTGCGCATCGCCCGCGAAGTGGGCTACCCGGTGATCATCAAGGCCGCTGGCGGCGGGGGTGGTCGCGGCATGCGCGTGGTGCACAAGGAAGAAGACCTGATCAAGTCAGCCAAGCTGACCCGCACCGAGGCCGGTGCCGCCTTCGGCAACCCGATGGTCTACCTGGAGAAGTTCCTCGGCAACCCGCGCCACGTGGAAGTCCAGGTACTGTCCGACGGCCAGGGCAACGCCATCCACCTGTACGACCGCGACTGCTCGCTGCAGCGCCGTCACCAGAAGGTGCTGGAAGAGGCCCCCGCCCCGCTGATCGACGAGAAGGCCCGCGCCGAAGTGCTCAAGCGCTGCGTCGATGCCTGCATCGAGATCGGCTACCGTGGCGCCGGCACCTTCGAGTTCCTCTATGAAGACGGTCGCTTCTACTTCATCGAGATGAACACCCGCGTGCAGGTCGAACACCCGGTCACCGAGATGGTCACCGGCATCGACATCGTCAAGGAAATGCTCAGCATCGCCGCCGGCAACAAGCTGTCGATCAAGCAGGAAGACGTGAAGATCCTCGGCCACGCCCTGGAATGCCGGATCAACGCCGAAGACCCGGACAACTTCATGCCCTGCCCCGGCAAGGTCAAGCACTTCCACGCTCCGGGCGGCAACGGCATCCGCGTCGACTCGCACCTGTACAGCGGCTACTCCGTACCGCCGAACTACGACTCGCTGATCGGCAAGCTGATCAGCTACGGTCGCACCCGCGACGAAGCCATGGCGCGCATGCGCAACGCCCTGGACGAGATCGTGGTCGACGGCATCAAGACCAACATCCCGCTGCACCGCGACCTGACCCGCGACAAGGGCTTCCTCAAGGGGGGCGTGAACATTCACTACCTCGAGAAGAAGCTGGGCATGGATAAGCACTGATTATCCTGCCGTGAGCAAGGGCCGCCTTCGGGCGGCCCTTGTCGTTTCAGCGCCTGAACTGGCGGGGCACCGCCCCCTCAAGTAAGCTGCGCGCCCACGCTACACCGCCCATGAGGTTCGCCATGCCCTGGTTACAAGTCCGTCTCGCCATAACCCCGCAGCAGGCGGAGACCTACGAGGACGCCCTGCTCGGCGTCGGCGCCGTGTCGGTAACCTTCATGGACGCAGAGGACCAGCCGATCTTCGAGCCGGACCTGGGCACCACCCCGCTGTGGTCCAACACTCACCTGCTGGCCCTGTTCGAGGCCGACACCGACCCGGCCAATCTGGTCGCGCACCTCGAACTGCTTACTGGCGCCCCGCTGCCCGAGCACCAGATCGAGCACATCGAGGACCAGGACTGGGAGCGCAGCTGGATGGACAACTTCCAGCCGATGCGTTTCGGCCAGCGTCTGTGGATAGTGCCGAGCTGGCACGCCGCGCCGCAGCCGGAGGCGGTCAACCTGCTGCTCGACCCGGGCCTGGCCTTCGGCACCGGCACCCACCCGACCACCGCGCTGTGCCTGGAATGGCTGGACGGCCAGGACCTCACCGGCTGCACCGTGCTCGACTTCGGCTGCGGCTCCGGCATCCTGGCCATCGCCGCCCTGCTGCTCGGCGCGCCCCAGGCGCTCGGCACCGACATCGACCCGCAGGCCCTGGAGGCCTCGCGCGACAATGCCGGGCGCAACGGCATCGACCCGGCGCGCTTCCCGGTCTACCTGCCCGCCGACCTGCCGCAGCAGCCGGCCGAGGTGGTGGTGGCCAATATCCTGGCCGGCCCGCTGGTATCTCTGGCCCCGCAGATCACCGCCCTGGTCAAGGCCGGCGGCCGCCTGGCGCTGTCCGGCATCCTCGCCGAACAGGCCGAGGAAGTGCGCGCCGCCTACGCCGGCGCCTTCGACCTGGATCCGACCGCGATCAAGGACGGCTGGGTCCGCATCAGCGGCGTCAAACGCGCCTAGAGCTTGTCTACCCGGGCCCCGGCTTGGGTAAACTAGCGCCCTGTTTCGCACGGACCGCCGCATGACCGACAGTTTCGTCACCCAGTGCCCCCACTGCCGTACCAGTTTCCGCATCAGTCGCGCCCAGTTGGGCGCGGCCCATGGTGCGGTGCGCTGCGGGGCCTGCATGCGCGTGTTCAATGCCGCCCAGCAGCTGCTGGTGGACCAGAACCGGGCCAGCAAACCAGCTACGTCATCGCCCGCAGCGACTCCCGCACCGGCAGCGACGAAACCGGCCGCCCCCGCAACCACCGCCGCACCGCCCCACCCTGCGCCCGCCCCGGCGCCTGTAGCACCACCGCCCGCCGCACCCGCGCCGGCCGCCGCCACGCCAACGGTGCCGGTCAAGCCCAGCCAGCCAGCGGCGCCCGAGAAGAAGTCCGTCGACACCCTGTGGATTCACGACGACCTGGATCTGGACAACCTCGACCTGGACGAGGAGCTGGCCAAGCTGGAAGAACAGGAAATGCAGCTGTCCCGCGAGTTCCTGGCCATGGACAGCGCCCCCAAGCCGGCCGAACGCCTGCTGCGCGGCGAGGACGAGGACAAGCGCCATGACGAGAGCTGGGCCGAGTCGTTGCTCAAAGACGAGGCGCCGCGCAAGCCCACCCCGATGCCGCGCCCACGCGCCGAGGAATCCCACTCCGAGCAAGCCGCCCGAGCGGAGCAGCACACTGCACCCAGCCCGCTTCCCACAACCAAGACCGAGTCACCGCACAGGGCGCAACCCATCGAAGCATCTGCACGCGAACGTGACGAGCCGGTACTGGGCGACCTCGGCACCGACGAGCCCGAGGAAATCGCCGACGGCGACTACGGCATCACCGCCGAACCGGTGGTCGCGGCGCCATCCAAACCGGCTCGCAGCGAGCCAGCGCTGCGCGATGACAGCCTGCTGGCACTCAGCGACGATCCGCTGCAACTGGACTGGCGACAGCCCAGAAAGCCCTGGGGTCGCTGGATCGGCTGGAGCCTGCTGAACCTGATCGCCGCCGGCGCCCTGGCCACCCAGTACGTGATCTACCACTTCGAGGAACTGGCCCGCCAGGACCAGTACCGCCCCTGGTTCGAGGCACTCTGCCCGGAGATCGGCTGCAGCCTGCCGTCCAAGGTCGACATCACGCAGATCCGCAGCACCAACCTGGTGGTGCGCAGCCACCCGCAGTACATGGACGCGCTGATGGTCGATGCCATCCTCTACAACCGCGCCCAGTTCGCCCAGCCTTTCCCGCTGCTGGAGCTGCGCTTCGCCGACCTCAACGGCCAGCTGATCGCCAGCAGCCGCTTCCGCCCCAGCGAGTACCTCAGCGGCGAGCTGGCCGGCCAGGATGAGATGCCGCCGCAGACGCCGATCCACATCTCCCTGGAGATCAAGGATCCGGGCGCCAAGGCGGTCAATTACAGCCTCAGCTTCCACTCTCCCGAATAGGCCGCAAGCGCCGGATTCCCGGCGCTTGCGGCACTTCTCCTAGCCAAAGGCGATAACCCGATGGCTGCTCATAATTTGTTCAAAACAGCCTTTATCCGGTCATCGAGAGCGGGTATCATGCCCTCCCTTTTTCGCACTCCCCCGATCGCCGTTTCGCTCCCTGGCAGGCTACGCCATTGCCCGAAACGACCTTCGAGACAACAGGGATGACCATGTCGGTGGTACGCATCGGCCCTTACACACTGCCCAACCAGCTGATCCTCGCCCCCATGGCGGGCGTCACCGATCAGCCGTTCCGGCAGCTGTGCCGGCGCCTCGGCGCCGGGATGGTGGTCTCCGAGATGGTCACCAGCGACGTGCGCCTGTGGAACAGCCGCAAGTCGCGCCTGCGCCTAGTGCACGAGGGGGATCCGGAGCCACGCTCGGTGCAGATCGCCGGCGGCGATCCCGAGATGCTGGCCGAGGCCGCCCGGCGCAATGTGGAGATGGGCGCGCAGATCATCGACATCAACATGGGTTGCCCGGCCAAGAAAGTCTGCAACAAGGCCGCCGGCTCAGCCCTGATGAAAGATGAAGAGCTGGTGACGGCGATTCTCCACGCCGTAGTCAAGGCGGTGGATGTGCCGGTCACCCTGAAGATCCGCACCGGCTGGGACCGGGCGAACAAAAACGGCGTCACCGTGGCCAAGATCGCCGAACAGGCCGGCATCGCCGCCCTGGCCGTGCACGGCCGCACCCGCGCCGACCTGTACACCGGCGAGGCCGAGTACGACACCATCGCCGCCATCAAGCAGGCGGTATCCATTCCGGTGTTCGCCAACGGCGACATCGATTCGCCGCACAAGGCCCGTACCGTGCTCGACGCCACCGGCGCCGATGCTCTGCTGATCGGCCGTGCGGCGCAGGGGCGACCGTGGATCTTCCGCGAAATCGCCCACTTCCTGGCAACCGGCAAGGAGCTGCCGGCGCCGACCCTCTACGAAGTAGAACGCATCCTGCTGGAGCACCTGGCCGCGCTGCACGCCTTCTATGGCGAAGTGATGGGCGTGCGCATCGCCCGCAAGCATGTCGGCTGGTACCTGGCAACCCTGCCCGGCGCTCGCGAGTTCCGCGCCGGGTTCAATCGTCTGGAAAGTACGGACGCGCAGTGCACCGCCGTTCGGCAGTTCTTCGCCGAGCAGAACAATAAAGGAGAAGGGGTGGCCGCATGACGAGGATGACCGAGCCTTTTTTTGAGCAATCAGTTTTTGATGGGGCAGTACCCGTGAGCGACAACGCCAACCTGAAGCAGCACCTGAACACGCCGTTCGAACAGGGCCAGACCCTGCGCGACAGCGTCGAAAAGGCCCTGCGCAACTACTTCGCCCACCTCGAGGGGGCCGAAGTGACCGACGTCTACAACCTGGTACTGACCGAGGTCGAGGCACCGCTGCTGGAGACCGTGATGAACCATGTCAAGGGCAACCAGACCAAGGCCTCCGAGCTGCTCGGTCTGAACCGCGGCACCCTGCGCAAGAAGCTCAAGCAATACGATCTGCTGTAAGCAGCGAATCCTGGAAAAGGGCGGCCCGCAAGCTGAAAGGGTCGCCCTTTTTTACTGAACCCCAAGCTCCGATGGACTTTGCAATGACCGACCAGACCACCCGCCTCCCCGTTCGCCGTGCCCTGATCAGCGTCTCCGACAAGACCGGCATCCTCGAGTTCGCCCGCGAGCTCGTCGCCCTGGGCGTCGAAATCCTCTCCACCGGCGGCACCTACAAGCTGCTCAAGGACAACGGCGTGGCAGCCGTGGAAGTCGCCGACTACACCGGCTTCCCGGAAATGATGGACGGTCGCGTCAAGACCCTGCACCCGAAGATCCACGGCGGCATCCTCGGCCGTCGCGCCCTCGACGGCGCGGTGATGGAAGAGCACGGCATCCAGCCGATCGACCTGGTCGCGGTCAACCTCTACCCCTTCGCCGCCACCGTGGCCAAGCCGGGCTGTGACCTGGCCGATGCCATCGAAAACATCGACATCGGCGGTCCGACCATGGTCCGCAGCGCGGCCAAGAACCACAAGGACGTCGCCATCGTGGTCAACGCCGGCGACTACGCCGGCATAGTCGAGTCGCTGAAAGCCGGCGGCCTGACCTATGCCCAGCGCTTCGACCTGGCGCTGAAGGCCTTCGAGCACACTGCCGCCTACGACGGCATGATTGCCAACTACCTGGGCACCATCGATCAGAGCCGCGACACCCTCTCCACCGAAGGCCGCGGCGCTTTCCCGCGCACCTTCAACAGCCAGTTCATCAAGGCCCAGGAGATGCGCTACGGCGAGAACCCGCACCAGAGCGCGGCCTTCTATGTCGAGGCCACCCCGGGCGAAGCCAGCGTGTCCACCGCCAAGCAGCTGCAGGGCAAGGAACTGTCGTTCAACAACGTGGCCGACACCGACGCCGCGCTGGAGTGCGTGAAGAGCTTCGTCAAGCCGGCCTGCGTCATCGTCAAGCACGCCAACCCCTGCGGCGTTTCCGTGGTACCGGAAGACGAAGGCGGCATCCGCAAGGCCTATGACCTGGCCTACGCCACCGACAGCGAATCCGCCTTCGGCGGCATCATCGCCTTCAACCGCGAGCTGGATGGCGAGACCGCCAAGGCCATCGTCGAGCGCCAGTTCGTCGAAGTGATCATCGCCCCGAAAGTCTCCGCCGAGGCCCGCGCCGTGGTGGCCGCCAAGGCCAACGTGCGCCTGCTGGAGTGCGGCGAGTGGTCGGCCGAACGTGCCGCCGGCTGGGACTTCAAGCGCGTCAACGGCGGCCTGCTGGTACAGAGCCGTGACATCGGCATGATCGCCGCCAGCGACCTGAAAGTCGTGACCAAGCGCGCGCCGAGCGAGCAGGAAGTACACGACCTGATCTTCGCCTGGAAAGTGGCCAAGTTCGTCAAATCCAACGCCATCGTCTATGCCAAGAACCGCCAGACCGTCGGCGTCGGCGCCGGCCAGATGAGCCGCGTCAACTCCGCGCGCATCGCCGCCATCAAGGCCGAGCATGCCGGCCTGGAAGTGAAGGGCGCAGTGATGGCCTCGGACGCCTTCTTCCCCTTCCGCGACGGCATCGACAACGCCGCCAAGGCCGGCATCACCGCGGTGATCCAGCCGGGTGGCTCGATGCGCGACCAGGAAGTGATCGATGCCGCCGACGAAGCCGGCATTGCCATGGTGTTCACCGGCATGCGCCACTTCCGCCATTGATTGGCATGGCCGCGCTGTAGCAGGCGTCTGCGTTGTTGCGGACGACTTCGCTAATGCTCATTGCCAGTCGGCAACTGCGCTTATCGAAGCCCTCCGCGCCTAGCATCCACCAGCTCCATCGCGGCCCGAAAGATTTGCGTCGTAGCCCGGATGAAATCCGGGAACACCCCACTCAAAAGCCCCGGATTACATCCGGGCTACGGTCAGGAGATACCCCATGAACGTACTGATCATCGGCAGCGGCGGCCGCGAGCACGCCCTGGCCTGGAAAGTGGCGCAGGACAAGCGCGTCGAGAAAGTCTTCGTCGCCCCGGGCAACGCTGGCACCGCCACTGAGGCCAAGTGCGAGAACGTCGCCATCGACGTGCTGGCCATCGAGCAGCTGGCCGACTTCGCCGAGAAGAACGTGCAGCTGACCATAGTCGGGCCGGAAGCGCCGCTGGTGAAGGGCGTGGTCGACCTGTTCCGTTCGCGCGGCCTGGACATCTTCGGCCCCACCGCCGCCGCCGCCCAGCTGGAAGGCTCCAAGGCCTTCACCAAGGACTTCCTGGCCCGCCACAAGATCCCGACTGCCGACTACCAGAACTTCACCGAAGTCGAGCCGGCCCTGGCCTACCTGCGCGAGAAAGGCGCACCGATCGTGGTCAAGGCCGACGGCCTGGCTGCCGGTAAAGGCGTGATCGTCGCCATGACCCTCGAAGAGGCCGAGGAAGCCGTGCGCGACATGCTGTCGGGCAACGCCTTCGGCGATGCCGGTGCGCGCGTGGTGATCGAGGAGTTCCTCGACGGCGAGGAAGCCAGCTTCATCGTCATGGTCGACGGCGAGAACGTGCTGCCGATGGCCACCAGCCAGGACCACAAGCGCGTCGGCGACGGCGACAGCGGCCCGAACACCGGCGGCATGGGCGCCTACTCGCCGGCTCCGGTGGTCACTCCGGACGTGCACCAGCGCGTGATGGACGAAGTGATCTACCCGACCGTGCGCGGCATGGCCAGCGAAGGCAACGTCTACACCGGCTTCCTCTATGCCGGCCTGATGATCGACAAGACCGGCAAGCCCAAGGTCATCGAGTTCAACTGCCGCTTCGGCGACCCGGAGACCCAGCCGGTCATGCTGCGCCTGGAATCCTCCCTGGTGCTGCTGGTCGAGGCCGCGCTGGCCAAGGCGCTGGACAAGGTCGAGGCGACCTGGGACCCGCGTCCGACCGTGGGCGTGGTGATCGCCGCCGGTGGCTATCCGGGCGACTACGCCAAGGGTGACGTGATCGAGGGCCTGGACGCCGCCGCCAAGATCGACGGCAAGGTGTTCCATGCCGGTACCGCGCTGAAGGACGGCCAGGTCGTCACCGCCGGCGGCCGCGTGCTGTGCGCCACCGCCATCGGCCCGAGCGTGTCGTCCGCCCAGCAGCAGGCCTACCGCCTGGCCGAGCAGATCCGCTGGAACGGCAGCTTCTACCGCACCGACATCGGCTACCGCGCCATCGCCCGCGAACAGGGCGAGAAGTGACAGTCGGCGGCCGGTCCGCACTATTGCGACCGGCCGCAAGGTAAAGATGCGGTAAAACCCTCATTAAGGCAGCCTAGATGGCTGCCTTTTGTCCATAAGCCCTAGCTATAATCCGGAGATCACTCACCGAAGGGACTCTGCCGTGCGCCGGCTCTGGATCGCCACAGGACTTCTCGTCAGCCTGCTCCTGGGGCTGTCGGCCTCGGCTGCGCCCAATACCACCGGAGACAGCTGGTCGATCCTGCTGGACAAGTCGGCCGAGCTGACGTTCACCGAGGTCCAGGCCCAGCGCTCGCGCTTCCAGCCGCTGGACCGCCTGGCCTTCACCCTCCCCGCCTCGCCCCAGGCCATCTGGCTGAAAGTCGATACCCGCGCCCTGTCCAGCCCGCACTGGCTGTGGCTGTTCGCCCCGCGCGTGCAGCATCTGGACTTCTACCTGGTCAAGGACGGTGAGCTGGAACAGCAGCTGCGCACCGGCGAGGCCCTGACCCTGAGCTCGCGGCCACTGCCCTCGCGGGCCTACCTGTTCAGCCTGCCCAACGACGACCAGCCGCGCACCGCCTACCTGCGCATGACCTCCAACCATGCACTGATGATGTGGTTCAAGGTCATCGACGAACCCGAGCTGGTGGCCCAGGAAAAACCCGCCTATCTGTTCGGCGCGCTGCTCGGCGGCCTGCTGCTGCTGGCCCTGTTCAACCTGCTGCGCATGGCCTATTCGCCCACCGCCAGCAACCTGTGGCTGGCCGGCATGCACGTCGCCCTGGCCGTCTGCGCCACCGCCAACATCGGCCTGCTGGCGGTGCTGCTGCCGGAGCAGAGCTACAACCAGTCGCTGATCGCCGACCTGGCGGCCCTGGCCGCCGCCCTGTGCATCCTCGGCTACACCCGTTTCTTCTTCAGCGGCAGCCCGGCCGAACGCAGCCCGCTGCGCCATGTCCTGCACGGTGAATTCGCCCTGATCGCCGCCGCCGCGGCCATGATCGGTTTCACCGGTCTGTTCTGGCACAGCTGGCTGGTCTACGGCCTGGTGGTGCTGGTGGCCCTGACCGTACCGGCCATCGCACTGGTGCACTGGCGTGGCGGCTACCGTCCGGCACGCCTGGTGTTCGCCGGCGTGGCGATCTTCGACCTGGGCTTCGCCGTGCTCGGCCCGGTGCTGTTCGGCTTCGACCAGCTCAACCCCGGCTGGCTGGTGCTCAGCCTGTTCAGCGTGGCCATGGTCGCCGGCCTGGTGCTGAGCATCGCGCTGTCCGAGCGGCAGCGGCAGATCCAGCGCGAGACCCTGTTCCAGAGCACCCGCGAGGCCGCCAGCAGCGCCGAGCTGAAGGCCAAGGCCGAGTTCCTGGCGAAGATCAGCCACGAGATCCGCACCCCCATGAACGGCGTGCTGGGCATGACCGAGCTGCTGCTCGGCACCCCGCTGTCGGCCAAGCAGCGCGACTATGTGCAGACCATCCACAGCTCCGGCAACGAGCTGCTCACCCTGATCAACGAGATCCTCGACATCTCCAAGCTGGAATCCGGGCAGATCGAGCTGGACGACGTGCAGTTCGACCTCAATGCCCTGATCGACGACTGCCTGGACATCTTCCGCGCCAAGGCCGAGCAGCAGAAGGTCGAGCTGATCAGCTTCACCCAGCCGCAGGTACCCAGGGTGGTCAGCGGCGACCCCACGCGCCTGCGCCAGACCCTGCTGAGCCTGCTGGACAACGCCTTCCGCCAGACCGACGAGGGCGAAGTCCTGCTGGTGGTGGCCCTGGATACCGAAGGCAAGACTCCGCGCCTGCGCATCGCCGTGCAGGACAGCGGCCGTCCGCTGGAGGCCGAGGAGCGCGATGCCCTGCTCAACAGCCAGCTGCACAGCAGCGACTTCCTCTCCAGCAGCAAGCTCGGCGGCCGCCTCGGCCTGATCATCGCCCGCCAGCTGGTGCGCCTGATGGACGGCGAGTTCGGCGTGCAGAGCGGCGGCAGCGCCGGCAGTACCCTGTGGCTGACCCTGCCGCTCGACCCGCAGCGCCTGGAGCAGCCCACCGCCGACCTCGACGGCCCGCTGCAGGGCGCGCGCCTGCTGGTGGTGGACGACAACGAGACCTGTCGCAAGGTGCTGGTGCAGCAGTGCACGGCCTGGGGCCTGCAGGTCAGCGCGGTGGCTTCCGGCAAGGAGGCCCTGGCCCTGCTGCGCACCAAGGCGCACCTGCGCGAGTTCTTCGACGCCGTGCTGCTGGACCAGGAAATGCCCGGCATGACCGGCATGCAGCTGGCCGCCAAGATCAAGGAAGACCCCAACCTCAACCACGACATCCTGCTGATCATGCTCACCGGCATCAGCAACGCGCCGAGCAAGATCATCGCGCGCAACGCCGGGATCAAGCGCATCCTGGCCAAGCCGGTGGCCGGCTACACGCTGAAGACCACCCTGGCCGACGAACTGGCCCAACGCCAGGCCGGTATCCCCCGGCTGCAACCGGCCGAGAGTGGCCCGCTGCAGGTGCCGGAGGACTTCCGCATCCTGGTGGCCGAGGACAACAGCATCTCCACCAAGGTCATCCGCGGCATGCTGAGCAAGCTCAACCTGCAGCCGGACACCGCCAGCAACGGCGAGGAGGCCCTGCGCGCCATGCAGGAACGCCAGTACGACCTGGTGCTGATGGACTGCGAGATGCCGGTGCTCGATGGCTTCTCCGCCACCGAGCGCCTGCGCGAGTGGGAGCAGCGCGAGCGGCGCGGCCGCACGCCGGTGGTGGCACTGACCGCGCACATCCTCGCCGAACACAAAGAGCGCGCACGCCAGGTCGGCATGGACGGGCACATGTCCAAGCCGGTGGAAATGTCGCAGCTGCGCGAGCTGATCGCCCACTGGGTCGGCGAGCGCGAACGCCGCCAGCGTGACGCCCTGCCCTCCTGAACCCGGGTAGCGGCCTCCAGCCGTCGCCCTCTATGCTGTGCTGCACTTCCACTGGCGAGCCGTTCCCATGCTGTCCTTGCTGTTCACCATTTACCTGAAGATGCTGGTTCTCTACAGCCCGTTCTTCGTGCTGTCCTGCTTCATCGGCCTGACGCCGGGCTACAGCACCAGGGAGCGCAAGCGGCTGGCCTGGAAGGTGGCGCTGGGCACCCTGATCTCCAGCGTGCTGCTGTACCTGTTCGGCCAGACCATCTTCGAGATCTTCGGCATCACCGCCGATGCCTTCCGCATCGGCGCCGGCTCGGTGCTGTTCATCTCGGCGCTGGGCATGGCCCAGGGCAAGTCGGCAGTGCAGGCCGACAACGTCAACCAGGACGTCACAATCGTACCGCTGACCATCCCGCTCACCGTGGGCCCCGGCACCATCGGTGCGCTGCTGGTGATGGGCATCAGCCAGCCGGAGTGGGACGACAAGCTGATCGCCATCGCCGCCATCGCCATTGCCAGCGTCACGGTAGGCCTGGTGCTCTATCTGTCCGACAAGGTCGAGCGCCTGCTCGGCCAGCAGGGCCTGCAGATCCTCAGCCGGCTGATGGGCCTGTTCGTCTGCGCCCTGGCCGCGCAGATCATCTTCACCGGGGTCAAGGGCTACCTGGCCCCCTGATCACCCGCACGCACCAGCGCCGGGCGCGCGGCCCCCAAAGAGGGCAACCGCGACGCCCATGCGCGCTATCAACCACGATAAAAATCATATAAATCAGTCAGTTAACAGACTGGCATAGCTTCTGCTTTGCGGATACCAACTTGGATACAAGAAGGAATCCGCAGCAATGTCGCACAGCACCCGCGGCTGGACCCTGACCGACTGGCAACAGGCCTATCGCAACCAGCACCTGCAACCGGTCGTGCTGGCCGAGCTGCTGGCCGAACTGAGCGACAGCGATCCCGCCTGGATCAGCCTCGCCTCTGCGCAGCAGCTGCAGGCCCAGCTCGAGCAGCTGGCCGAGCGTCTGGCCGCCGCCGGCGACCTGGCCAAGCTGCCGCTGTACGGCGTGCCCTTCGCCATCAAGGACAATATCGACGTCGCCGGCTGGCCAACCACCGCCGCCTGCCCCGAGTTCGCCTACACCGCCGCGGCCGACGCCTGCGTAGTCGCCAGCTTGCGCGCCGCCGGCGCCATCGTCATCGGCAAGACCAACCTCGACCAGTTCGCCACCGGCCTGGTCGGCACCCGCTCGCCCTATGGCGCGGTGCCCAACAGCTTCGATCCGGATTACGTCAGCGGCGGCTCCAGCTCCGGCTCGGCCAGCGTGGTGGCGCGCGGCCTGGTGCCCTTCGCCCTGGGCACCGATACCGCCGGCTCCGGCCGCGTGCCGGCCGGCTTCAACAATATCGTCGGGCTCAAGCCGACCAAGGGCTGGCTGTCGACCCGCGGCCTGGTGCCGGCCTGCCGTACCCTGGACTGCATCTCGGTGTTTGCCCTGACCGTGGCCGATGCCCAGGCCGTGGCCACTATCGCCGGCGACTTCGATGCCGCCGATCCCTACAGTAGGGAAAACCCCAACAGCGCCAAGGTCGGCATGCCGGCCAAGCCGCGTCTGGCCGTGCCGGCCGCCCCCGAGTTCTTCGGCGATGCGCAGAACCAGGCCGTGTTCGAGCAGGCCCTGGGCCAGCTGCGCGAGTTGGGCGCCGAGCTGGTGGAGATCGACTTCGCCCCCTTCCGCGAACTGGCCGCGCAGCTCTACCAGGGCTCCTGGGTCGCCGAACGCACGGTGGCGGTCGAGGGCGTCGACCCCGCGCATATCAACCCGGTGATACGCGGCATCGTGGCGGGCGGCGAGAAATACAGCGCCTGCGACGCCTACAAGGCCGAGTACATCCGCGCCGAGCTGAGCCGCAGGATCAACGAGGCCCTGGCCGACTTCGACGCCCTGGTGGTGCCGACCTCGCCGACCATTCGCACCCTGGCCGAGATGCAGGCCGAACCGGTGCTGTTCAACAGCCAGTTCGGCACCTACACCAACTTCACCAACCTCGCCGACCTCTGCGCCCTGGCCGTGCCCGCGGGCTTGCGCGCCGACGGCCTGCCGGCCGGCATCACCCTGCTCGCCCCGGCCTGGCACGACCAGGCACTGGCCGCCCTCGGCCGGCGCTGGCAGGACTTCCGCGCCCTGCCGCTGGGTGCCACCGGCCGCGCGCTGCCGCCCCAGGGCGCGCCGGTCCAGGCGCCGGGCAGCGTGCGGGTGGCCGTGGTCGGCGCGCACCTCACCGGCATGCCGCTGAACTTCCAGCTCACCAGCCGCGATGCGGTGCTGGTCGAGCAGACCACCAGCTCGGCCCACTACCGCCTCTACGCCCTGCCCGGCACCGTGCCGCCCAAGCCGGGCCTGGCGCGGGTGGCCGAGGACGGCGCCGAGATCATCGTCGAGCTGTGGGACGTGCCGCAGGCACGCTTCGGCGAATTCGTCGCCGAGATTCCACCACCGCTGGGCATCGGCAACCTGCAGCTGGCCGACGGGCGCTGGGTCAAGGGCTTCATCTGCGAGCCCTATGCGCTGGAGGGTGCACGGGACATCACCGGTTTCGGCGGCTGGCGCGCCTTCATCGCCAGCCAGCAGGGCTGAGTCCATGCCCCGACGCGGCGCACCGCCGAGCCTGGCCGATGCCATCTACCGGCAGCTGAAGGAGGACATCTTCGAGTTCCGCCTGCTGCCGGGCGATCGCTTCAGCGAGGGCGAGGTGGCCGAGCGCATGGCCGCCAGCCGCACGCCGGTGCGCCAGGCGCTGTACCGCCTGCAGCGCGAAGGCCAGGTACAGGTGCAGTTTCGCAGCGGCTGGCAGGTCAGCCCGCTGGACTTCGCGCGCTTCGAGGAACTCTACGACCTGCGCATCGTGCTGGAACTGGAGGCGGTGCGCCGCCTGTGCCAGCGCCCCGAAGTCGAGCCGGGTCCCGCCCTGCAGCAGCTCGGTCGCACCTGGCTGGTGCAACCCGAGCAGCGCCTGCACGACGGCAAGGCGGTTTCCCTGCTCGACGAGCAGTTCCACTGCCAGCTGGTCGAGGCCGGCGGCAATCGCGAGATGGCCCGCGTGCACCAGGAGGTCACCGAGCAGATCCGCATTCTAAGGCGCCTGGACTTCACCCAGCGGCCACGGATTACCGCCACCTACGACGAGCATGGACGAATTCTTGGCGCGATCCTCGCGCGCCGTTGCGAAGAGGCACAGCTATTGCTCAGGACCCATATCGAAGAGAGCAAGGCGGAAGTGCGCAAGATCACCCTGCACATGCTGCACAGCGCCCGACAGAAGGCGCCGGCGGCGCGGGGGGGACGCGATGACCTTGGTTCCACTGCCACAACAGATAACAACAACCCAGCAGTTCAACACTCAAGTTCGTGAATGGAGATCGCACTATGCAACGTCGCAGCCTGATCAAGGCCTTCACCCTTTCCGCTTCCATCGCCGCCATGGGCATGACCTGGACCGTGCAGGCCGCCGAGACCATCAAGGTCGGCATCCTGCACTCGCTGTCCGGCACCATGGCCATCTCCGAAACTTCGCTGAAAGACATGGCGCTGATGACCATCGACGAGATCAACGCGAAGGGCGGCGTGAACGGCAAGCAACTCGAACCGGTGGTGGTCGACCCGGCCTCCAACTGGCCACTGTTCGCCGAGAAGGCGCGCCAGCTGCTGACCCAGGACAAGGTCGACGTGGTCTTCGGCTGCTGGACCTCGGTATCGCGCAAGTCCGTGCTGCCGGTGTTCGAGGAACTCAACGGCCTGCTGTTCTACCCGGTGCAGTACGAAGGCGAGGAGATGTCGCCGAACGTCTTCTACACCGGCGCCGCGCCGAACCAGCAGGCCATCCCGGCCGTGGAATACCTGATGAGCGAGGACGGCGGCGAGGCCAAGCGCTTCTTCCTGCTGGGTACCGACTACGTCTACCCGCGCACCACCAACAAGATCCTGCGCGCCTTCCTGCACAGCAAGGGCGTGGCCGACAAGGATATCGAAGAGGTCTACACCCCCTTCGGTCATAGCGACTATCAAACCATCGTCGCCAACATCAAGAAGTTCTCCGCCGGCGGCAAGACTGCGGTGATCTCCACCGTCAACGGCGACTCCAACGTGCCGTTCTACAAGGAACTGGCCAACCAGGGCATCGAAGCTACCGACATCCCGGTGGTGGCCTTCTCGGTCGGCGAGGAAGAACTGCGCGGCATCGATACCAAGCCGCTGGTCGGCCAGCTGGCCGCCTGGAACTACTTCCAGTCCGTGGATAACCCGGTCAACAGCGAGTTCGTCGACAAGTGGAAGGCCTACGCCAAGGCCAAGAACCTGCCGAACTACCAGACTGCGGTGACCAACGACCCGATGGAAGCCACCTACGTCGGCATCAACATGTGGGCCCAGGCCGTCGAGAAAGCCGGCACCACCGACGTCGACAAAGTCCGCGAAGCCCTGGCCGGCCAGACCTTCGCCGCACCGAGCGGCTACACCCTGACTATGGACAAGACCAACCACCACCTGCACAAGCCGGTGATGATCGGCGAAGTCCAGGAAGACGGTCAGTTCTCTATCGTCTGGCAGACCGAAGGCCCGCTGCGCGCCCAGCCGTGGAGCCCCTTCATCCCCGGCAACGACAAGAAGCCGGACTATGCGGTGAAGTCCAACTAAGCCCTAAGTAGTCCGCTAGGCCGTTCCCGGTTGCACCCGGGCTGCGGTCTGCCTCCCCTCTCCCGCTAGCGGGAGAGGGGCCGGGGGAGAGGGTTCGCCAGACCAAGCCCCTCTCCCTAACCCTCTCCCATCAATGGGAGAGGGAATATTCCGGCGTACCCCAAGGATCCTTCGTATGCCCACTGCCCTTTATCGAATCCTGCTGTCACTGGCACTGCTGCTGCCACTGACCGCCCATGCCGGCGACGCCAATGATTTCGTCGCCGCCAACCCGACCAAGCAGGCCAAGCTCCTGGAGCGCTGGGCCGCACAGCCCGATCCCGCCCGCCAGCCGCTGCTCGATGCCCTGCAGGGCGGGCGCCTGGCCGTCGACAGCGCCAAGCAGGCCTTCATCGAACAGGATGGCCAGTTCGTCGCCGCCGAAGGCGAGGCCCTGCCAGCCAGCACGCCGAAGAAGCTGCGCCTGAACAACCGTCTGCGCGGCCTGCTGGCCAACGTGCAGGCCAGCCAGCAACTGCTCGCCGCGGAGCCGGCCACGCGCCTGGCCGCCGCCCAGCAGCTGCAGAAGAGCGCCAAGCCGGCGCAGCTGGAACTGCTCAACGCCCGCGTCGCCGGCGAGCAGGACGAGGCCGTGCGCGCCGCCCTGGCCCTGGCCCTGGCCAACCTGCAGCTGGTCGACCCCGACCCGGCCGTGCGCCTGAGCGCCGTGCGCCTGCTCGGCGAGAGCGGCGACCCGCTGGCCCGCACCCGCCTGGAAGGCCTGCTGGCCGATGGGGTGGAAAGCGACGCCGCGGTACGCACCGCCGCCGAAACCAGCCTGGCCCAGGTCAAGCGTCGCCTGCTGGTCGGCGAGCTGCTCGGCCAGGCCTTTAGCGGCTTGAGCCTCGGCTCGATCCTGCTGCTGGCCGCCCTCGGTCTCGCCATCACCTTCGGCCTGCTGGGCGTGATCAATATGGCCCACGGCGAGATGCTGATGCTCGGCGCCTACACCACCTATATGGTGCAGATCGCTTTCCAGAATTTCGCTCCCGGCTACCTGGCGCTGTATCCGCTGGCCGCCCTGCCGGTGGCCTTCTTCGTCACCGCCGCCATCGGCATGGCGCTGGAGCGCACGGTGATCCGCCACCTCTACGGCCGTCCGCTGGAAACCCTGCTGGCCACCTGGGGCATCAGCCTGATCCTGATCCAGGCCGTGCGGGTGATCTTCGGCGCGCAGAACGTCGAAGTCGCCAACCCCGGCTGGCTGTCCGGCGGCGTGCAGGTGCTGCCGAACCTGGTACTGCCTTACAGCCGCATGGTGATCATCGGCTTCGCGCTGTTCGTGGTGGCGCTGACCTGGCTGCTGCTGAACAAGACCCGCCTCGGCCTCAATGTCCGCGCCGTCACCCAGAACCGCAACATGGCAGCCTGCTGTGGGGTTCCGACCGGCCAGGTCGACATGCTCGCCTTCGGCCTCGGTTCCGGTATCGCCGGCCTCGGTGGCGTGGCCCTGTCGCAGATCGGCAACGTCGGCCCGGACCTGGGCCAGAGCTACATCATCGATTCCTTCCTGGTGGTGGTGCTCGGTGGCGTCGGCCAGCTGGCCGGCAGCGTCATGGCCGCCTTCGGCCTCGGCATCGCCAACAAGCTGCTGGAGCCGCAGATCGGCGCCGTGCTCGGCAAGATCCTGATCCTCGCGCTGATCATTCTGTTTATCCAGAAGCGTCCGCAGGGCCTCTTCGCACTCAAGGGACGGGTGATCGACTGATGACTCAAGCACTCAACCAAACGCTGCTGGCCCGCGCCACGGCGAAACTGGGTCCGCAGGCTTCTCTCTCCATCGGCCTGCTGGTATTGGCTGTGCTGCTGGCCATGCCGCTGCTGCACCTGCTGCCGGCAGACCACGCACTGCACGTCTCGGCCTACGGCCTGACCCTGGTCGGCAAGATCCTCTGCTACGCCATTGTCGCGTTGGCGCTGGACCTGGTCTGGGGCTACGCCGGCCTGCTCTCTCTGGGGCACGGCCTGTTCTTCGCCTTGGGCGGCTATGCCATGGGCATGTACCTGATGCGCCAGAGTGCGGGAGATGGGCTGCCCGCCTTTATGAGCTTCCTCGCCTGGAGCGAGCTGCCCTGGTACTGGTACGGCACCAGCAGCTTCCTCTGGGCGATGTGCCTGGTGGTGCTCGCGCCCGGCCTGCTGGCCCTGGTGTTCGGCTTCTTCGCCTTCCGCTCGCGGATCAAGGGCGTGTATTTCTCGATCATGACCCAGGCGCTGACCTTCGCCGGCATGCTGCTGTTCTTCCGCAACGAAACCGGCTTTGGCGGCAACAACGGCTTCACCAACTTCCGCAGCATTCTCGGCTTCGATATCACCGCGCCGGGCACCCGCGCCTTCCTGTTCTTCTGTACCGTGCTGCTGCTGGCCGGCAGCCTGGCGCTGGGCTTTGCCCTGGCGCGCAGCAAGTTCGGCCGGGTACTGACCGCCGTGCGCGACGCGGAGAACCGCCTGATGTTCTGCGGCTATGATCCGCGCGGCTATAAGCTGTTTATCTGGGTGCTCTCCGCCGTGCTGTGCGGCCTGGCCGGCGCGCTGTACGTGCCGCAGGTGGGCATCATCAACCCCAGCGAGATGTCGCCGACCAACTCCATCGAGGCGGCCATCTGGGTCGCCCTCGGCGGCCGCGGCACGCTGATCGGACCGCTGCTCGGCGCCGGCATGGTCAACGGCATGAAGAGCTGGTTCACCGTGGCCTTCCCCGAGTACTGGCTGTTCGCCCTCGGCGCGCTGTTTATCGTCATCACCCTGTTCCTGCCGAAAGGCGTGATCGGTCTGATCAAGAAGGAGAAGGACCAATGAGAGCCGCTCCAGTACCCGAATTCATGCTCGAACCCGCCTTCGACCCGGCCGGCAGCGGCCGCGACGCGGTCGGTCTCGGCAGCGCTGCGGCCAAGGGCCTGGATGTGCGCCACGGCACCATCCTCACCCTGGAAGGCATCAACGTCAGCTTCGACGGCTTCCGCGCACTGACCGACCTCAACCTGTACATCGGCGTCGGCGAACTGCGTTGCATCATCGGCCCCAACGGCGCCGGCAAGACCACCATGATGGACGTGATCACCGGCAAGACCCGCCCGGACAACGGCCACGCCTACTTCGGCGAAACCCTCGACCTGACGCAGATGAGCGAGGTCGAGATCGCCCAGGCCGGCATCGGCCGCAAGTTCCAGAAACCCACGGTGTTCGAGGCGCTCAGCGTGTTCGAGAATCTGGAACTGGCGCTGAAGACCGACAAGTCGGTATGGGCCAGCCTGCGCGCCAGGCTCTCCGGCGCGCAGAAGGAGCGTATCGAGGAAGTGCTGACCACCATCCGCCTGGAGAGCTCGCGCCATCGTCCCGCCGGGCTGCTGTCCCACGGCCAGAAGCAGTTCCTCGAGATCGGCATGCTGCTGGTCCAGGACCCGCAACTGCTGCTGCTCGATGAGCCGGTGGCGGGCATGACCGATGCCGAAACCGAGTTCACCGCCGAGCTGTTCAAGTCACTGGCACGCAAGCACTCGCTGATGGTGGTCGAGCACGACATGGGCTTCGTCGGCACCATCGCCGACCACGTCACCGTGCTGCACCAGGGCAGCGTGCTGGCCGAGGGCTCACTGGAAGAAGTGCAGGCCAATGAACGGGTGATAGAGGTCTACCTCGGTCGCTGAACAACCACCCTCTCCCTAACCCTCTCCCATAAATGGGAGAGGGAACTTGCGCGGAGCCAAGGTCCGACACTGCGCACTTGCTCCCCTCTCCCGCCGGCGGGAGAGGGGCGGGGGAGAGGGAAGCAGACAAGTAGGACTCAAGAGGCGAATACATGCTAGAAGTCCAACAACTCCACCAGTACTACGGCGGCAGCCATATCCTGCGCGGCCTGTCCTTCGAGGCGAAGATCGGCGAAGTCACCTGCCTGCTCGGGCGCAACGGCGTGGGCAAGACCACCCTGCTGAAATGCCTCATGGGCCTGATCCCGGCCAAGGAAGGCAGCATCGCCTGGGAAGGCCAGACCATCAACGGCCACAAGCCGCACCAGCGCGTGCACGCCGGCATCGCCTACGTGCCGCAGGGCCGCGAGATATTTCCGCGCCTGACCGTGGAAGAGAACCTGCTGATGGGCCTGTCGCGTTTCGGCGCCAGCGAAGCCAAGACCGTCCCCGAGTTCATCTACGAGCTGTTCCCGGTGCTGCGCGAGATGAAGCAGCGCCGTGGCGGCGACCTCTCCGGCGGCCAGCAGCAACAGCTGGCCATCGGCCGCGCGCTGGCCAGCCAGCCGCGCCTGCTGATCCTCGACGAACCCACCGAAGGCATCCAGCCCTCGGTGATCAAGGAGATCGGCGTGGTCATCCGCAAGCTCGCCGAGCGCGGCGATATGGCCATCCTGCTGGTCGAGCAGTTCTACGACTTCGCCGCCGAACTGGCCGACCAGTACCTGGTGATGAGCCGCGGCGAAATCGTCCAGCAGGGCCGTGGCGAGACCATGGAGGCCGATGGCGTGCGCGGCCTGGTGGCGATCTGAACGGCGACGCCCAGCCCGTGTTTTGCCCATAATCGGTCATCGTTCCGACTGGATAGCGAAACCGATGATCGCCTGGCGCCACCTGTTGCTGCCCCTCTGCGCCGTGTTCGGCTGCGCCATGGTCATCTATGGCGGCAGCCTGCCGGACTATTGGGCACGTCGCTCCATGCCCGAGGGCATTGAACCGGCCTATCCGCTGCAGTGGGTATTATTGTTCTGCGTCATCGTGCTGGCCGAGTGCGCCTTGCTGCTGGCCGTGCTGCGGCCCTGGTCGTACTGCCGCTCCTGGGGCCGTGCCTGGTGCGCCACCCTGATGGCAATACCGCTGGCGCTGTTCTGGCTAACCGGCGTGCTGCATTCGCCACCATACTATGGCCTGCACCTGCAGTGGTGGTGGCTGGTGTGCGCCGCCCTGCTGGTACTGAGCCTGTACTCCAGCATCGCCGCCTGGCTGCACCAACGCGCCGAGCGGGCCGCCGGGTAGAGCCGCCTCGCAACGCTTCCCCGCGAGCTATTGCAACGAATCCAGCAGAAAATTCAGCCGCGCCGGCTGCTCACTTTCCAGGCCTGGCAGCTCGGCCTCGTCCTTGAGGCTGACGCCGGACAGCTTGCGCCGGCAGGCCTCGCGCATCAGGTACAGCAGCTTGTGTGCGGCCACACCGTAGCTCATGCCCTCCAGGCGCACGTTGGAGATGCAGTTGCGGAAGGCGTCGGTCAGGCCGACTTTCGGCGCGTAGGTGAAATACAGGCCGAGGCTGTCCGGCGAACTCAGCCCCGGACGCTCGCCGATCAGGATCACCACCATCTTCGCGCCGAGCAGCTCGGCCACCTCGTCGGCGACCGCCACCCGCCCCTGGCGCACCACGCAAAGCGGAGCCAGCGACCAGTCATCGCCGCTCACCTGCTCGCGCAGGCGGGCAAGGAAAGGCGCGGCATGTCGCTCGATGGCCAAAGCCGACAGGCCATCGGCGATGACAATGGCCAGGTCGTAGCCCTGCGGGTGCTCGGAGCGGTGGTCGCGCAGGCGCTGCGCCGAAGCGGCGTCCAGGCGTCGTCCCAGGTCGGGGCGCTGCAGGTAGGTATGCCGGTCGCTGGCCGCGCTGTGCAGCTGCAGCACCGGCAGCCCCTGGCTGACCAGGTCCTCGGCCAGCGCCTCGGCATGCAACGGCAGGTGCACGGCATCGCGCGCCTGGGCGTGGGCGAACTGGAAATCCAGCTGCGCCGCCGTGGGCAGGCTGGTGCCGGCACGGCCCAAAGCAATGCGCGCCGGAGTCAGGCGGCGTAGCGCGATCCACGGATTGGCCGCGAGTTCGTCATGATCGTTCATCGCCATCTCCACTAGGCCAGCTGCGCCAGGGCGCTGCGGAAGGCAGGTGGCACCGCGTCACCGAGGCGCAGGCGGCCGCCCTGCTGATGCAGGATGTTCATGCGCTCCAGCCACGCCTCGAACTCCGGCGCGGGCTTGAGGCCGAGCACCTGGCGCGCGTAGAGCGCGTCGTGGAAGGAAGTGGTCTGGTAGTTGAGCATCACGTCGTCGGAACCGGGGATGCCCATGATGAAGTTGATGCCGGCCGTGCCGAGCAGGGTCAGCAGGGTGTCCATGTCGTCCTGGTCGGCCTCGGCGTGGTTGGTGTAGCAGATGTCGCAGCCCATCGGCACGCCGAGCAGCTTGCCGCAGAAGTGGTCTTCCAGGCCGGCGCGGATGATCTGCTTGCCGTTGTACAGGTATTCCGGGCCGATGAAGCCGACCACGGTATTCACCAGGAATGGCTTGTAGTGGCGCGCCACCGCGTAGGCGCGCACCTCGCAGGTCTGCTGGTCGACACCATGGTGGGCGTTGGCCGACAGTGCACTGCCCTGGCCGGTCTCGAAGTACATCAGGTTGTCGCCCAGCGTGCCGCGCTGCTGCGACAGCCCAGCCTCGTAGCCCTCCTGCAGCACCTGCAGGGTGATGCCGAAGCCGGCGTTGGCCGCCTCGGTGCCGGCGATGGACTGGAACACCAGGTCCACCGGCGCGCCACGCTCGATGGCGGCGATGGAGCTGGTGACGTGGGTCAGCACGCAGGCCTGGGTGGGGATCTCGTAGCGCTGGATGATCGCATCGAGCATCTTCAGCAGGTCGCTCAGCGCACCCAGGCTGTCGGTGGCCGGGTTGATGCCCAGCATGGCGTCGCCGTTGCCGTATAGCAGGCCGTCGAGAATGCTGGCGGCGATACCGGACGGATCGTCGGTCGGGTGATTGGGCTGCAGGCGCGTCGACATGCGGCCGCGCAGGCCCATGGTGTTGCGAAAACGGGTGACCACGCGAATCTTCTGCGCCACCAGGATCAGGTCCTGCACGCGCATGATCTTCGACACCGCCGCCGCCATCTCCGGCGTCAGCCCCGGCGCCAGGGCGCGCAGGCTAGCCTCGTCGGCGCGCTCGCCGAGCAGCCAGTCGCGCAGGCCGCCGACGGTGAGGTGGGCGACCGGGGCGAAGGCCGCCGCGTCGTGAGTGTCGATGATCAGCCGGGTGATCTCGTCGTCTTCGTAGGGAATCAGTGCCTCGTTGAGGAAATGCTTGAGCGGGATATTGGCCAACGCCATCTGTGCGGCGACGCGCTCGGCATCGCTGCTGGCGGCCACGCCAGCCAGGTAGTCGCCGGAACGCGCCGGGCTGGCCTTGGCCATCACCTCGCGCAGGCTGTCGAAGCGCCAGGTCTGGTGGCCGACGGTGTGGCTGAAACTGGCCATGGCTCTCTCCTGAAACAAAAGCCCGCCGTTGCCGGCGGGCGCATCGCGATTACGGTTGCAGCAGGGCGTCGGCCGGCACGGCGTCGCGCTGGGCGCCGGTCAGCTTGAAGTACACCAGGCCGATGCTCATCAGGCCGAGGAACAACAGGGCGATGGTGCCGTTGAACCAGACCATCGCGGCCAGGCACACCAGGGCCAGGGCCAGGGCGATGCCCGGCACCAGCGGGTAGCCCGGCGCCTTGAAGGTGCGCTCCAGGTTCGGCTCGCTTTTGCGCAGCTTGAACAGGCTGAGCATGCTCATGATGTACATGACGATGGCGCCGAACACGCTCATGGTGATCATCGCCGCGGTCAGGCTCATGCCCTGCAGGGCGATCAGGCCGTCGCTGTAGATCGCCGCGATGCCGATCAGGCCGCCGGCGATGATGGCGCGGTGCGGGGTGTGGAAGCGCGACAGCTTGGCCAGGGCCGGCGGCAGGTAGCCGGCGCGAGCCAGGGCGAAGAACTGCCGGGAGTAGCCGAGGATGATGCCGTGGAAGCTGGCGACCAGGCCGAACAGGCCGATCCACACCAGCATGTGCAGCCAGCCGGAGTTCTCGCCGACCACCGCCTTCATCGCCTGCGGCAGCGGGTCGTTGATGCCGGACAGGGCCTTCCAGTCGCCCACGCCGCCGGCCATCACCATCACGCCCAGGGCCAGGAACACCAGGGTCAGGATGCCGGCGATATAGGCACGCGGGATGGTGCGTTTCGGGTCCTTGGCCTCCTCGGCGGCCATGGCCGCGCCCTCGATGGCGAGGAAGAACCAGATGGCGAACGGAATGGCGGCGAAGATGCCGGCGATGGCGGGCATGCCGAACTCATTGCTGCCGGCCCAGCCGTCGACCACGAAGTTGCTGAAGCTGAAGCCCGGCGCCACCACGCCCATGAACACCAACAGCTCGAGCACCGCCAGCACGGTGACCACCAGCTCGAAGGTGGCGGCGATGCTGACGCCGAGGATGTTGAGGGTCATGAAGATGAGGTAGGCGCCGACCGCCGCCAGCTTCGGATCGAGCCCGGGGAACTGCACGTTGAGGTAGGCGCCGATGGCCATGGCGATGGCCGGCGGGGCGAAGACGAACTCGATCAGGGTGGCCATGCCGGCGATCATCCCGCCGGTGGGGCCGAAGGCACGCCGGCTGTAGGCGAAGGGCCCACCGGCGTGCGGTATTGCGGTGGTCAGTTCGGTGAAGCTGAAGATGAAGCAGCTGTACATCGCCGCCACCATCAGGGTGGTGATCAGGAAGCCCAGGGTGCCGGCCGCGCCCCAGCCATAGCTCCAGCCGAAATACTCCCCGGAAATCACCAGGCCCACGGCGATACCCCAGAGGTGCAGGGTGCCGAGGCTGGGTTTAAGTTGCGCTGTGCTCATGGTCTTGTTCCTCGGTAGAGAGCCACGTGATAGGTCGATCGCATGGCGAGGATATCCAGCCGCCCCCGGCCGAGACTTGACCTTGCAAAGTCCGCGCGCAGCTGCAGAGTCAAGTCGGCAGACGGCCCGCAAACCGCTCTGGCACGGGCTTTTGCGCCATGCCGGTGCATACCGTTACGGCGCCGCCCCAAGGCGATGCAAAATGGCGCCGAACCAGCGGACCGAGGCGGATGGCAGAGCGCCTAGGCGACGGGGCATGACTATTGCTAAACCACTGGCAACTTCACCGTGGCGCCTGCCCATGCCCCTGAACCTCGCCCATCCGCTGGCCATGACCGACTCGCCGAGCAACCTCGGCGTGCTGTCGGCCGCCGCCTGTGGCCTGGACGGCTTCATCGGCCTGCAGGGTGGCGACGCGGAGCGGGTGTTCGGCGTGGCCGGCATCGACCCGGACCTGCTGCTGCACCCGACCCTCAGCCTCAGCCTGAGCAACTACTGCAAGGTGCTGGAGGAAGCGGCCAGCCAGTCCGGCTGCGACAACTTCGGCCTGCGCTACGGCCAGCAGTTCCTGCCGCGCGCACTCGGCCTGCTCGGCTATGTCGGGCTCTGTTCGCATAGCCTGGAGCAGGCCCTGCAGAATTTCGCCCGAGCCTTTCCCTACCACCAGCACGACACCCTGATCCGCCTGGTGGACATCGACGAGTGCTACCGCTTCGACTATCAGGTGCATCACCCGGCCATCCTCGATCGCCGCCAGGACGCCGAGTTGACCATGGGCATGGCGCTGAACCTGGTGCGCCACGCCCTGGGGCCGGACTGGGCACCGCGTGCCGTGCTGTTCGAACATGCCAGACCGGAAGGCTGGCGCGAGCACCAGGCGGCCTTCGACGCCCCCGTGCTGTTCGACCAGCCCTGCAATGCCCTGCTGATTCCCAAACGCGACATCGCCGGCAAACTGATGCCCGAGCGCGATCCGGTGCTGCTGATGCTGGTGCAGGACGCCATCGTCCGCCTCGGCGGCCAGCAATCGCCGCAGTGCCTGGTCGACCAGGCCCGCGGCCTGGTGCGCGATGCCCTGCCGCTGGGCGAGCCGCCGCTGGAGCGCATCGCCGCCGGCCTCGGCCTGACCCCGGCCGCCCTGCAACGGCGCCTGCGCGAACAGAACCTGAGCTACTCGGCGCTGATCGACCAGGTACGCCGCGAGCTGGCCCTGCACTACCTGCGCCGGCGCCTGCCGGTCAGCGAACTGGCGCCGCTGCTCGGCTACTCCGAGACCAGCGCCTTCTCCCGCGCCTTCCGCCGCTGGTTCGACGCCAGCCCGCGGCAATGGCTGCAGATGAGTACGGCCTGATCCCATGCTGCCACGCTACACTGCCGCCTCGTCCAGTCTGCCTGGAACCACCGCATGACCGCCGTTCAACCCGCGCTTATCACCCCCGCCTGGCACGCCGAACTGGAATTGGCCTACGCCCGCCAGCAGGACTGGACGCGCCCGGTGCTGCGCCGCCACCTGGGCCCGCTGCGGGTGCAGAAACACCTGCACGCCGAGGGCCCCGAGGTGTGCCAGCACATCATCGTGCACCCGCCGGCCGGCATCGCCGGCGGCGACAGCCTCACTCTCTCGGCCAGCGTCGGCGAGCAGGCCTGGACACAACTGACCAGCCCGGGCGCGGCCAAGTGGTACCGTGCCAGCAGCGTGGCGCAGCAACGGATCGAACTGCGTGTGGCCCCAGGCGCAACCCTGGAATGGCTGCCGCAGGAAACCATCGTCTACGCCGGCGCCCAGGCCGAGCTGAGCACCCGCATCGAGCTGGAAGGCGACGCCCGCCTGTTCTACTGGGACATGGTCGCCCTCGGCCGCCCCGCCGCCGGCGAGCGCTTCGAGGCCGGGCATTTCCAGGCCGGCCTGGATATCCGCCGCGATGGCCAGCTGCTGTGGCACGAGCGCCAGCGCGTGGTCGGTGGCGACGGTCTGCTCGACTCGCCCATCGGCCTGGACGGCCAGCCGGTGTTCGCCACCCTGCTGGCCAGCGGCGAGATCGATGCCGAACTGCTGCAGCGCTGCCGCGAGCTGCACTGCAGAGGTCGTGGCGACCTGACCCAATTGCCGGGCCTGCTGGTGGCCCGCTGCCTGGCCGGCGAGGCGCTGCACGCGCGCGCCTGGCTGATCGAACTCTGGCGCCTGTTGCGCCCTGCCCTGCTCGGCCGCGCGGCCGTGCCCCCGCGAATCTGGAGTACCTGATGGATCTTTCGCCCCGCGAGAAGGACAAGCTGCTGATCTTCACCGCCGGCCTGGTGGCCGAGCGGCGCCTGGCCCGCGGCCTCAAGCTCAACTACCCGGAGGCCATGGCGCTGATCTCCGCCGCCCTGCTCGAAGGTGCCCGCGACGGCCGCACGGTGGCCGAGCTGATGCACTACGGCACCACCCTGCTGACCCGCGAGCAGGTGATGGAAGGCGTGCCGGAAATGATTCCGGAGATCCAGATCGAGGCCACCTTCCCCGACGGCACCAAGCTGGTCACCGTCCACCAGCCGATTGCCTGAGGCCGCCCGCATGCTGATCCGCGACGCCCTGGAAACCGACCTGCCGGCCCTGCGCGACATCTTCAACGACGCGGTGCTCAATACCACCGCGATCTGGATGGACAACGTGGTCGACTTGGCCAACCGCCAGGCCTGGTTCGCCGCCCGTGCCCAGCAGGGCTACCCGATCCTGGTGGCCGAGAACGCCGCCGGCGAGGTGGTCGGCTACGCCTCGTTCGGCGACTGGCGCCCCTTCGACGGCTTCTGCCACACGGTCGAGCACTCGGTGTACATCCGCGCCGACCAGCGCGGCAAAGGTCTCGGCCCGCTGCTGCTGGCCGCGCTGATCGAGCGCGCCAAGGCCTGCGACAAGCACGTGATGGTCGCCGCCATCGAGAGCGGCAACGCCGCCTCGATCCGCCTGCACCAGCGCCTGGGCTTCGCCATCACCGGGCAGATGCCCCAGGTGGGCCGCAAGTTCGGCCGTTGGCTGGACCTGACCTTCATGCAACTGATCCTCACCCCGGAGCGCAGCGCACCATGATCCCCGGCGAATACCAGATCCAGGACGGCGAGATCGAACTCAACGCCGGCCGCCGCACCCTCAGGCTCAGCGTGGCCAACAGCGGCGACCGGCCGATCCAGGTCGGCTCGCACTACCACTTCTTCGAGACCAACGATGCGCTGGCGTTTGATCGAGCGCTTACGCGAGGCATGCGCCTGAACATCCCGGCCGGCACCGCGGTGCGCTTCGAGCCGGGGCAGAGCCGCGAGGTGGAGCTGGTGGAACTGGCCGGCGCGCGCCGGGTGTTCGGCTTCGCCGGCCGCGTGATGGGGGACCTGTGATGAAGATTTCGCGCCAAGCCTATGCCGACATGTTCGGCCCCACCGTCGGCGACAAGGTGCGCCTGGCCGATACCAACCTGTGGATCGAAGTGGAGAAGGACTTCACCAGCTACGGCGAGGAAGTGAAGTTCGGCGGCGGCAAGGTGATCCGCGACGGCATGGGCCAGGGCCAGCTGTGCGCCGCCGACGTGGTCGACACCCTGATCACCAACGCGCTGATCATCGACCACTGGGGCATCGTCAAGGCCGACGTCGGCCTCAAGGACGGGCGCATCCACGCCATCGGCAAGGCCGGCAACCCGGATATCCAGCCCGACGTGACCATCGCGATCGGCGCCGGCACCGAGGTGATCGCCGGCGAGGGCATGATCCTCACCGCCGGCGGCATCGACACCCATATCCACTTCATCTGCCCGCAGCAGATCGAAGAGGCGCTGATGAGCGGCGTCACCACCATGATCGGTGGCGGCACCGGGCCGGCCACCGGCACCAACGCCACCACCTGCACCTCCGGGCCCTGGCACATGGCGCGCATGCTGCAGGCCGCCGACGCCTTCCCGATGAACCTGGGCTTCACCGGCAAGGGCAACGCCTCGCTGCCCGAACCCTTGATCGAACAGGTCAGGGCCGGCGCCATCGGCCTCAAGCTGCACGAGGACTGGGGCACCACCCCGGCGGCGATCGACAACTGCCTGTCGGTCGCCGACCAGTACGATGTGCAGGTGGCGATCCACACCGACACGCTGAACGAGTCCGGCTTCGTCGAGACCACCCTGGGCGCGTTCAAGGGCCGCACCATCCACACCTACCACACCGAGGGCGCCGGCGGCGGCCATGCGCCGGATATCATCAAGGCGTGTGGGTTCCCGAATGTGCTGCCCAGCTCGACCAACCCGACCCGGCCGTTCACCCGCAATACCATCGACGAACACCTGGACATGCTGATGGTCTGCCACCACCTGGACCCGAGCATCGCCGAGGACGTCGCGTTTGCCGAGAGCCGCATCCGCCGCGAGACCATCGCCGCCGAGGACATCCTGCATGACCTCGGCGCCTTCAGCATGATCAGCTCCGACAGCCAGGCCATGGGCCGCGTCGGCGAGGTGATCACCCGCACCTGGCAGACCGCCGACAAGATGAAGCAGCAGCGCGGCCCGCTGCCCGAGGACGCGCCAGGCAACGACAACTTCCGCGCCAAGCGCTACATCGCCAAGTACACCATCAACCCGGCCATCACCCACGGCATCAGCCACGAGGTGGGTTCGGTGGAAGTGGGCAAGTGGGCCGACCTGGTGCTCTGGCGCCCGGCCTTCTTCGGGGTGAAACCGACGCTGATCCTCAAGGGCGGAGCGATTGCCGCCAGCCTGATGGGCGACGCCAATGCCTCCATCCCCACGCCGCAGCCGGTGCACTACCGACCGATGTTCGCCAGCTACGCCGGCAGCCGCCATGCCACCAGCATCACCTTCATCAGCCAGGCGGCCTTCGACGCCGGCGTGCCCGAGCAGCTGGGGCTGAAGAAGAAGATCGGTGTGGTCAGGGGCTGCCGCGAGGTGCAGAAGACCGACCTGATCCACAACGGCTACCTGCCGAGCATCGAGGTCGACCCGCAGAACTACCAGGTCAAGGCCGACGGCCAGCTGCTCTGGTGCGAGCCGGCCGAGGTACTGCCGCTGGCCCAGCGCTACTTCCTGTTCTGAGCACTACGCCCTCTGCCGCTGGCTCCAGGCCAGCGCGGCGCCGCTGAGGATGATCACCGCCATGCCGAGCACGGCCCAGGCATCCGGCAGGTGGTCGAACACCAGGGCGCCAATCAGGGTGGCGATCAGGATCTGCCCGTAGGTGAAGGGGGCCAGGCTGGCGGCGCTGGCGAAGCGGTAGGCGTGGGTCAGCAGCATGTGCCCGGTCATCGCCAGGCCGCCCAGGGCAGCCATCAGCAGCACGTCCATGGGCGCCGGCATTTGCCAGGTCCAGGGCAACAGCAGGCCCGCGCCGAGGGTGCCGACCAGCGCGGTGAGGAAGTTGCTGGTGGCCGGGGCATCGGTGGCACTGAGCCGGCGGGTCAGCAGCTGGTACAGGCCGAAGCAGAACGCCGCGCCCAGGGGCAGCAGGCTGGCCGGGCTGAACAGCTCGCCACCGGGGCGCACGATCAGCAGCACGCCGAGCAGACCGCCGCCCACCGCCAGCCACACGCCGCGGCTGACCGTCTCCTTCAGCCAGAGCACCGACAGCACCACCACCACCAGCGGCGCCAGGAAGATCACCGCCGTTGCCTCGCCCAACGGGATATGGCGCAGCCCGGCGTAAAACAGCAGGGTCACCCCGACCAGGCTCAGCCCACGCGCCAGCTGCAGCAGCGGGCGGCGGGTACGCACCAGGTCCAGGCCCATGCGCGGGGCGAACACCACCAGCATCAGCAGGTTCTGCGCCAGGTAGCGCAGGCACACCACCAGCAGCAGCGGATAGGAGGCGGCGAGGGTCTTGGCCAGGGCATCCTGGCTGGACAGCAGCAGGCCGGCCGCGAGGATCAGCGCGATACCCAGGCCGGGGCGGGAATGCTCGTGCAACTTGAGAACAGCCTAATAATAAGGTGGCTAACAATTCTGCCAAGGCGCGTCGGTCGCGACCAGCACCAGCCGTCTGCTGCGCCGCCGATGCCCGCCCCCGCAACTAGAGTTAACACAGCGCAGCGCTCAAGGAGGTCGCCATGCTCAGGTCCCCTCGCATCCCCCTGCTCGCCTGCTCCTTGCTGGCGACCGCCATGGCCGGCGCCGAGACGCTGATCCCGCTCAACGGCCAGACCCAGCAGCAGATCCAGAACGATATCGCCGCCTGCCAGAGCCAGGCTGCCGGCAGTCCCTCCTCGTCGTCGGACTCGTCCCGCGGTGGCGAGCGCCTGCGTGGCGCCGCGGTGGGCGCGGCGGCGGGGGCGGCGGCGGCCGAGGTGCGCGGCCAGCGCCACGACGAGGTCTACGACCGCATCGACGACGATGTGAAGCAGCAATACCGACAGAACCAGGCCCGCGAGGCGGCGGCCGCCGGCGTGGTGGTCGGCGGCTCGCGCCAACGCCGCGAGCGGCGCGCGGACAGGCGCAGCGAGCAGGCCGCGCAGAGCGGTTCCAGCCAGGCCTATATCAACTGCATGAGCGCCCGCGGCTACTCGATCAGCCCCTGATCAGCGCAGCTGGCTGTCCTTGCTGCCACGCCGGTTGTAGCCGCTGAACGCCGCCTGCTCCTGGTCGTGGGCCGCCTGGCAGTTCACGCACAGGCGCACGCCGGGCACCGCCTGGCGGCGTGCCTCGGGGATGGGGGCGTCGCACTCCGCGCAGTGGCTCAGGCTCTCGCCGCGTGGCAGCTGGCTGCGTGCGCGGGCGATGGCGTCCTCGATGCTGCTGTCGATCTGCTCCTGCACCGCGCCGTCGTTGGTCCAACCTCCGGCCATGGGTACCTCCGGCAATGGGCTCTCGCTCCCAGATATGCGCCCAGCCTGTCGGCAATGCAAGCACCGCTGGCTATGCTTGCGGCAACAGCCGAGGAAACCCATCGATGCCTTGCCTACGTCTGCTGGCGATTCTCCTGCTCAGTTGCAGCGTCCTGTCCGCCCGGGCGCAGACGCTGATCGCCATCGACAACGCCAATCCCCCCTTCATGTACCAGCAGGATGGTCAGCCCCGGGGGCTCTACCCGCTCCTGCTGCAGGCCGTGTTCGCCCGCCTCGGCGAACCCCTGGCGATCCAGGCCATGCCCTGGAAGCGCGCCCTGCTCCGGGGCGCCGCCGGTGAACTGGGCATCGGCGGCATCTACAAGAACGCCGAGCGGCTCAGGGTGTTCGACTACTCCGCGCCGATCTTCGAAGAGCGCCTGCTGCTCTACGTACAACGCGAACGGGCCTTCGACTTCCGCGGCATCGCAGACCTGCACGGCAAGCGCGTCGGGGTGATTCGCGGCTGGAGCTACACGGAGGAGTTCGACCAGGCCGCACGCACCGGGCAGATCGAGACCCAGGAAGGCAGCGCGGACGAAGCCAACCTGCGCAAGCTGGCCTCCGGCCGGCTGGACGCGGTGATCGCCATCGAGCTGGCCGGCCAGCGCCTGCTGGCCCTGCCGGGGCTGGAGCAACTGGTCGCCCTGCCGCGGCCGCTGAGCATCAACCCCACCTACCTGGTATTCGCCAAGCAGGCCGGCCAGGGCGCGCTGCTGCAGCGCTTCGACCAGGCCCTGAAGGACATGCGCCGGGACGGCTCGCTGCAGCGCCTGATCGAGCAGGAGATCGCTACTCCTTGACGTTCATGTACTCGCGGGCCCAGACGATGTAGTCCTCGGGCTGGGTGTACTTGTGCGTCAGCTCGGTGGCGTTGTGATCGCTGGCGGGGATGCCGCGCTGCTCGCGCAGGCAGTCGTAGGTGGCCTTGATCGCGGCGAAGTAGGCGGCGTGGCCGTCCACCACGATGCGCACGCCGAGGCTGGCCAGGCGCGCGTCGTCGCGCAGCGAGGGGTTGCCATAGCTGACCAGCATCAGCGGCACGCTGAGATGTTGCGCGATCGCCTCCAGATGCTCGAAGTCGCCCACCCCGACCATGCAGATCGCGTCGGCGCCGGCCTCCTGATAGGCGACGGTACGGCGGATCACCTCGTCGACCTCGAGTACCCCGGCGTGGGTACGGGCGATGATCGCCAGGTCCGGGTCGACCCGCGCTTCCAGTGCCGCGCGGATCTTGCCGACGCCTTCGTCGATGCCGATCAGGTCGGTGGACTTGCGACCGAACTGGGCCGGCAGCAAGGTGTCCTCGAGGGTCAGCGCGGCGATGCCGGCGCGCTCCAGCTCGACCACCGTGCGCATCACGTTGAGCGCGTTGCCGTAGCCGTGGTCGGCGTCGGCGATCACCGGCAGGCGTGCCACCCGGCCGATGCGGGTGGCCTGCTCGACGAACTCGCTGAGGCTGATCAGGGCGAAGTCCGGCGCGGCCAGAACTTGTAGTGAAGCTACAGAACCGCCCAGGATACCGACCTCGAATCCGAGGTCGGCGGCAATCCGGGCGGACATCGGGTCGAACACCGATGCCGTGTGGTAGCAGGCATCCGAGGCCAGAAGCGCACGGAACTGGGCGCGAAGATCATGGTGTGAGGCTATTGGCATGGAAGGCATTCTGCAGGTCGTTCTCGGTTATCCCGGCGAATTATGTAGCAAAACTACAAAACTCGTCATGTAGTAAAACTACATATACACCCATCCGCCTTGCACTCCGCTTTCAGCGACGGGTGGCGCCGCAGCATTTTCACCCGTGCACCTCGCTGTCCCTGGCGCTCAATGCAACCTGGCCGAGGGTAACCAGCGGCGCAGGATGGCCTCCAGGCTGCCGTCGCGGCGCATGCCATCGAGCTCGCGCCGCCAGCGCTCGACCAACGCTGGCGCGGTCTGCGGCGAGAAGGCGATGTAGTAGTCGGATTGCATGAAGGCCAGGTGCCCCTGCACCTCTTCCGGGGTCAGCCCGCCAGTGGCCAGCTCCTCGCGCAGGGTCAGGTCCTCGGTGGCGATCAGCTTGACCCGGCCGTGCTTGAGCATGGTCACCATCTGCCGGGAGCTGGGCACGCCGTACAGGTTGGTGAAGCCCATGCGCTGCAGGGTCTCGTAGCTGTACCACTGTTTGGGCAGGGCCAGGGTGCCGGCGCGGGCCGCGTCCTCCAGGCTGTCGATGCGCAAGTTGCTGCTCTTCAGCGAGTAGAAGCGCGTCGCCCCCTGCAGGATCGGCCCGACCCACTGGAACAGCGCCTCGCGCTCGGCGGTGCGCACCACCGCGAACAGGCCGGTATCGGCCTCGCTCTTGGCCAGGAAGTAGGCGCGGGTCCAGGGCAGCAGCTCGATGCTGGCCTGGCTGCCGGTGCGCCGGATCAGTTCGCGCACCACTTCCACCGAGTAGCCGTCGGGCTGGCCATCGCGCAGGAAGCTGGTGGGCGGGGCCTGCTCGGTCAGCAGGCGCAGCTCGGCCACCGCCAGCAGCGGCCACAGAACGCAGCAGAATATCCAGACCCGCACCGATGCACGCATCCGCACCGCCCTCCCATGGCTTCAGCCTAGTCCAGCAGCGCTCGCGCGCCGCCAGCGGGAGCGCTGTTCGTCGGCTTGGCCGGCTAGTCCGCCAGGGGCAGCAGGTGGCGAATGGCGGGGTCGTCCAGCCGCTGAGCATCCACGTAGAGCGCCGCCAGCGGCTCGTGGCGCGGGCCGGGCCTGGCGCCACGCAAATGCTGGTGGGCCGCCCACACGCTGCGATAGCCCATTTCCCAGGGCTGCTGCAGCAGCAGGGCGGCCAGCTCGCCACGGCGCAGGGCCTCGACCAGCAGAGGGTCGGCATCGAAACCTATATGCACCAACTGCCCGCTGCGCCCGGCGCGGCGCAGCACCGCCAGGGCACTCTGGGTGGTGCGCTCGTTGACCGTGAAGAGGCCGTCCAGGGTCTCCAGCACCTGCAGATCGGCCGCGCTGGGCATGTAGTCGTGCACCGGCAGGCGTGCCTCCAGCGCCACGTCCAGGCCGGCCTCGCGCGCCCCCTGGATGAAACCGACGCTGCGCTCGGCCACCGAACTGGCCTGGGAGTCGGGACGCAGCACGCCGACCCGACCGCCACCCCGCAGCAGCCGCGCCATCTGCCGAGCGGCCAGCAGACCGGCCTGGTGGTTGTCGGTCACCACGGCGCCTATCACCTCGTCACCGCCCAGGTCACGATCGATATAAAGCACGGCGATGCCCTGGTCCTTCAGCTGGCGCATGTGTTCGGCGACAGCCGCGCCGCTGGGCGCGACTATCAGCGCGCGACAGCCATGCGCGAGCATGCGTTCGACGATGCGCAATTGCGCCTGGGGATCGGTTTCCTTGCTCGGCCCGCGGAAATACAGCTGCAGCCCGGTCTCCTGGGCCGCCTGCCGGGCGCCCTGCTCGACACCGTGCCAGAAGGCCGCGCCACCGGCGCCGGACACCAGGCTGACGCAATCGGCGCGGGCCGCGACACCCAGCGAGCAGAGCAGCACAAAGCCCAGTGTGGGCAGCAGGAGCAGACGCATGAGGGGACTCCAGACGGACTCGGGAGACCCACTTCCGACTCCAGACAACATCCTCGGTCTCCCCTTCCCAGCCTAGCACTCTGCCATCACTCCAGCCGACGATTGCCCGCGCACGCGCCCGGGTACTCGCATAGAATGCGCGGCCGTTTTTTCCGGAATCGCCGCGCCATGAACCATCCGCTCCCCGCCAACGCCCTGGGCATCGACTTCGGCACCTCCAACTCCACCGTCGGCTGGTGGCGGCCGGGCCTGGAGCCGCTGCTGGAGCTGGAGGACGGCAAGATCACCCTGCCCTCGGTGATCTTCTTCAACACCGAGGAGCGCCGCCCGGTCTACGGCCGCCAGGCCCTGGCCGAATACCTCGATGGCTACGAGGGGCGCCTGATGCGCTCGCTGAAGAGCCTGCTCGGCTCCAAGCTGCTGAAGAGCGAGACCACCGTACTGGGCAGCGCCCTGCCGTTTCGCGACCTGCTCGGCTTCTTCATCGGCGAACTGAAGAAGCGCGCCGAGGCCCAGGCCGGCCGCGAGTTCGAGCAGGTGGTGCTGGGCCGCCCGGTGTTCTTCGTCGACGACGACCCGCTCGCCGACGCCGAGGCTGCCAACACCCTGCAGGCGGTGGCGCACAAGCTCGGCTTCAAGGAGGTGTCCTTCCAGTTCGAGCCGATCGCCGCGGCCTTCGACTACGAACGCAGCATCACCCGCGAGGAACTGGTGCTGATCGTCGACATCGGTGGCGGCACCTCGGACTTCTCCCTGGTGCGCCTGGCGCCGCAGCGCCGCGAGCTGAGCGAGCGCCAGGACGACATCCTGGCCACCGGCGGCGTGCATATCGGCGGCACCGACTTCGACAAGCAGCTGAGCCTGGACGGGGTGATGCCGCTGTTCGGCTATGGCCGCCGGATGAAGAGCGACGCGCTGATGCCGACCAGCCACCACCTCAATCTGGCCACCTGGCACACCATCAACGCGGTGTACGCACAGAAGGCCCAGCTGGCACTGAAGAGCATGCGCTACGACATCGTCGATCCGACCGGCGTCGATCGCCTGCTGCGCCTCACCGAACAGCGCGCCGGCCACTGGCTGGCCATGCAGGTGGAGGAAGCGAAGATCAGCCTGACCGAGCGGGACGAGCACCTGATCGACCTGGCACGCGTCGAGGATGGCCTGGTCGCCATGCTCGACCGGCCGCTGTTCGACCAGGCCATCGACGGCCTGCTGCAACGCATCCGCACCGGCGTCGACGAGCTGCTCAGAAGCGCCGGCGTGGATCATGCCGCAGTCGACACCATCTTCTTCACCGGCGGCTCCAGCGCCGTGCCGGCCCTGCGCCAGAGCGTCGCCGCCCTGCTGCCCAACGCCCGCGCCACCGAGGGCAACAGCTTCGGCAGCATCGGCAGCGGCCTGGCCATCGAGGCGCACCGGCGCTACGGCTGAGGCGCAAACAAAAAGGCCGGGCAATGCCCGGCCTTTTCCTGCCTGCGGGGGTCAGGCCGCGCGCCTGAGCAGCACCACCCCGGCCAGGGCGCAGATCGCCGCCGGCACCGCCACCGCCAGCAGCGGCGCGAAGCCGAACACCAGGCTGGATGGCCCCAGCAGGTCCTGGGCGATGCGGAACACGAAGCCCACCAGCACGCCGGTGAAGACGCGCTGGCCGAGGGTCACCGAACGCAGCGGGCCGAAGATGAAGGAAATCGCCATCAGCACCAGCGCCGCGGTCACCAGCGGCTGCAGCACCTTGGTCCAGAACGCCAGCCAGTAGTTGCCGTTGTTCAGGCCCTGCTCGCCGAGATAGTGGATGTAGCGCCACAGCCCGCTGATCGACAGGGCCTCGGGCTCCAGCACCACGGTGCCGAGCAGCTCGGGCCTGAGCTCGACGTCCCAGCGTTCGCTGGCGGCCTTGAGCACCTCGGTGCTGCGCTCGCGGAAGTGGGTGGTCTGCACCTCTTCCAGCAGCCAGTGGTCGCCCTGGTACTGGGCGCGACGGGCGAAGCTGGCGGACAGCAGCTTGCGCTCGCCATCGAACTGGTAGCGGGTCACGCCGAGCAGCTTGCCACCCGGCTGCACGGCGTTGATATGCACGTACTCCTGGCCCTGGCGATGCCACAGGCCGCGCTTGGAGCTCTGCGCCTCGCCGCCACCCTGGGCCAGCGAGCGATGGGCCTGGGCCTGGCTCTCGCTCCAGGGCGCCAGGTATTCGCCGACCAGCAGGCCGACCAGCATCAGCACCAGCATGGGCTTCATCACCGCCCAGACGATGCGCCCGACCGACACGCCGGCGGCGCGCATGATGGTCAGCTCGCTGCTGCTGGCCAGGCTGCCGAGGCCGATCAGGCAGCCGATCAGCGCCGCCATCGGCAGCATCTCGTAGGCGCGCCGCGGCAGGGTCAGCAGCACGTAGATCAGCGCTTCCAGGGTGCCGTAGTTGTCGCCGACGTCGCCCAGTTCGTCGATGAAGGCGAACAGCAGGGCCAGCCCGACGATGATGCCGAGCACCGCCAGGATGGCGAAGAACACACTGCTGCCGATGTAACGATCAAGCCTGCCCATGGGCCATCTCCTTGGCTGCGCGGCGACTGGCCAGCTTGAGTTGCAGGGGCTGCCAGCCGACCAGGCCGAGGCCGATCAGCAGGAACAGCGCGTGGACCCACCACAGGCCCAGCTCCAGGGGAATCTTGCCCTTGTCCAGCTGGCCACGGGCACCGATCAGCAGCGCCAGATAGGCCATGTACAGGAGGATCGCCGGCAGCAGCTTGAGGAAGCGGCCCTGGCGCGGATTGACCCGTGCCAGCGGCACCGCCAGCAGGGTGACGACGAACACCAGCAGCGGGATGGACAGGCGCCACTGCAGCTCGGCCTGGTGGCGCGGCTCGTCGCTGCCGAGCAGCTCGCGGGTCGGAATCGCCTCGCGCTCGCCGATCTCGCCACTGACTTCCGGCTTGGGCAGCAGCACGCCATAGGTGTCGTACTTGATCGCCCGGTAGTCGGCGCGGCCGGGGTTGCCGTCGTAGCGGTAGCCGTTCTCCAGGATCAGGTAGCGGCTGCCATCCTCCTGGATCACCTGGCGGCCCTGCTCGGCCACCAGCAGGGTGATACCGCCGGCGCGGCTCTTGCCCTGGTCGGCACGGCCCTGGTCGGCGCGCTTCTCGGTGATGAATACCCCGGCCAGCTGGGCGCGGTCATCGGACAGGCCCTCGGTGTAGGTCACCCGCGAGCCGTCCTTCATGGCCTGGAAGCGACCGGGAACCAGGGTGTCGAATTCGGTCAGGGCATCCTGCTGCTGGAGGATGCGCGCCACCTCGGCCACGCCCTGCGGCGCAAGGCCCAGGCTCAGCCAGGCCACCAGCGCGGCGACCACGGCGGCCGGCGCCATGCTGTAGCCGAGCAGGCGGCGGTTGCTCATGCCGGTGGCGGACAGCACGGTCATCTCGCTGTCCAGATAGAGCCGGCCGTAGGCCAGCAGGATGCCGAGGAACAGGCCCAGCGGCAGGATCAGCTGGAGGAAACCGGGAATCCGGTAGCCCATGATCAGGAACAGCACGCCCGGGTCCAGCACTCCCTGTGCGGCCTGGGCAAGGTACTTGATGAAACGCCCGCTCATGATGATCACCAGCAGCACGGCACTCACCGCGCCGAGGGTGACCAGCACCTCACGGGAAAGGTAACGGAAGACGATCAAACCGGACGCTCCAGGGTTGTCAGGCTCAGGCGGCAACGCTCACACTAGCCGCACTCGGTTGCACGGCCCGCCAAGGCGGACCTCGAAAAAATAGCCGGCATTATCCTGCAAACCCGACTCTTTGTCTTGGGGACAGCTCACCATGGAATTCCTCGTCAAAAGCACCCGTCCGGAAACCCTGAAGACCGCCACCCTGGTCGTCGCCCTCGGCGAAGGCCGCAAGCTCGGCGTCGCCGCCAAGGCCGTGGACGACGCCAGCGGTGGCGCCATCTCGGCCCTGCTCAAGCGCGGCGACATCGCCGGCAAGCAGGGCCAGACCCTGCTGCTGCACAGCCTGCCGGGCCTCAAGGCCGAGCGCGTGCTGCTGCTCGGCAGCGGCAAGGGCGAACTCTCCGACCGCCAGTTCCGCAAATTGGTTGCAGCCGCCCATGGCGTGCTGAAGAACCTCGGTGGCAGCGACGCGGTGCTGGCCCTCGGCGAGCTCAAGGTCAAGGGCCGCGATGCCTACGGCAAGGCCCGTCTGCTGGTGGAAACCCTGGCCGATGGCGGCTACGTGTTTGACCAGTTCAAGAGCAAGAAGGCCGAGCCGAAGGCACTGAAGAAGATCACCCTGATCGCCGACAAGGCCGAGCTGGCCGACGTCGAGCGCGGCAGCCTGCACGCCCGCGCCATCGCCACCGGCATGGCCTTCACCAAGGACCTCGGCAACCTGCCGCCGAACCTCTGCCACCCCAGCCACCTGGCCGAGGAGGCCAAGGCCCTGGCCAAGGCGCACAAGAACCTCAAGGTCGACATCCTCGACGAGAAGAAGCTCAAGGAACTGGGCGCCGGCGCCTTCCTCGCCGTGGCCCAGGGCAGCGAGCAGCCGCCGCGGATGATCGTGCTCAACTACCAGGGCGGCAAGAAGGACGACAAACCCTTCGCCCTGGTCGGCAAGGGCATCACCTTCGACACCGGCGGCATCAGCATCAAGCCGGCCGCCGGCATGGACGAGATGAAGTACGACATGTGTGGTGCCGCCAGCGTGCTCGGCACCCTGCGCGCCGTACTGGAGCTGCAACTGCCGATCAACCTGGTATGCCTGCTGGCCTGCGCCGAGAACATGCCCAGCGGCAGGGCGACTCGGCCGGGCGATATCGTCACCACCATGAGCGGGCAGACCGTGGAGATCCTCAACACCGACGCCGAAGGCCGCCTGGTGCTGTGCGACACCCTGACCTACGCCGAGCGTTTCAAGCCGCAGGCGGTGATCGACATCGCCACCCTCACCGGCGCCTGCGTGGTCGCCCTGGGCGCCAACGTCTCCGGCCTGATGGGCAACAACGAGGCGCTGGTCAAACAGATCCTCAAGGCCGGCGAGCATGCCGACGACCGCGCCTGGCAGCTGCCGCTGTACGACGAGTACCAGGAGCAGCTGGACAGCCCGTTCGCTGACATCGCCAACATCGGCGGACCGAAGGCCGGCACCATCACCGCCGGCTGCTTCCTGTCGCGCTTCGCCAAGAGCTACCACTGGGCGCACCTGGACATCGCCGGCACCGCCTGGGTCAGCGGCGGCAAGGACAAGGGCGCCACCGGCCGCCCGGTACCCCTGCTGACCCAGTACCTGCTCGACCGCGCCAAGGCCTGACCCGGCCCATGCGCGTCGAGTTCTACGTGCTCTCCTCCGCCACGCCGGAAGGCCGCCTGCGCGCGGCCTGCCAGCTGGCCGCCAAGGCCTGGAAGGCCGGCCTGCCGGTGTTCCTGCGCGGCGCCGACCAGGCGCAGTGCGAGGAACTGGACCGCCTGCTGTGGAGCTTCCGCCCGGAATCCTTCATCCCCCACGGCCTGCATGAGGAAGACGCGCAGGCGCCGGTGGTGATCGGCCTGGACCAGGAGCCGGCGCAGGCCGGCGGCGTGCTGCTCAACCTGCACCCGCAGCTGTCGCCGCACCTGGCCCGTTTCACCCGGGTGATCGAGATCGTCAACCAAGAGCCGGCGCTGCTGGCCCAGTGCCGCGAGAACTTCCGCCAGTACCGCCAGCTCGGCCACGAGCCGCAGCGGGTCGAGCTGTGAAATGCAGCGCATTCTCGAAATAGCCCGCCGCACAGCGTAGAATCGGCCTCCTCGGCCACCTTCCCCTCCCGCGACGCCCATGGACAGCTCCCAACCGCCCAAACCCGCCCATCTGCTGGACGACCTCGAGGCCATCCGCCAGCTGCTGGAGAAGGAGCAGCTGGAGCCGCCCCTGCTGACCGAAACCCTCGACGACGACCTGCAGATCCCCCTGCTCTCGGAAATCATCGAGCCCGGCCCCGGGCCGACTACCGCTCCCGTCACCGCCGCGCCGGTAACCAGTGTGCCGCTGTCCTACCCGGTGCAGCCGGCCGTGGCGGCGCCCGCCGCGCCCCAGGCCGCCAGCGTGGCGCCGCAGGTGACCGCCCGCGTGGTGCAGAGCCAGCTGCTGCAGAACCGCCTGGACGCCGAGCTGCGTGCCGCCGCCCAGCTGATCCTGCAGGACGTGATCGACGACTTCGTCCCGCAGATCGAGGCCGAGCTCAAGCGCCGCCTGGATGCCCGCCTGGACCGCCTGCTCAAGCAGCCCAAGCCCTGAGTTGCCCACACTCGCCAGCCCGGCAGGCGAACTGAGGCCCCGCGGCTAGCGCCGGGCCACGCCAACCGGCGGCCAGTGGCACGCGGGTGGCGCCAGCCGTTATACTCGGCGGCTTTCCCGCTCAGTTGCCAATACGGTCCCGCCGACTCATGGACAAGACCTACCAGCCCCACGCCATCGAAACTTCCTGGTACCAGACCTGGGAGCAGAACAACTACTTCGCCCCGCAAGGTTCCGGCGAGCCCTACACCATCATGATCCCGCCGCCGAACGTCACCGGCAGCCTGCACATGGGCCACGGCTTCAACAACTCGATCATGGACTGCCTGATCCGCTTCCGCCGCATGCAGGGCCGCAACACCCTGTGGCAGCCGGGCACCGACCACGCGGGCATCGCCACCCAGATGGTGGTCGAGCGCCAGCTGGCCGCCGAGGGCATTGGCCGTCACGATCTGGGTCGCGAGAAGTTCCTGGAGAAGGTCTGGGAGTGGAAGGAGCAGTCCGGCGGCACCATCACCCGGCAGATCCGCCGCCTGGGCTCCTCGGTGGACTGGTCGCGCGAGCGCTTCACCATGGACGAAGGTCTGTCCGAAGCCGTTAAAGAAGCCTTCGTGCGCCTGCACCAGGACGGCCTGATCTACCGCGGCAAGCGCCTGGTCAACTGGGACACCAAGTTCCACACCGCCATCTCCGACCTCGAAGTGGAAAACCACGACGAGAAGGGCCACCTGTGGAACCTGCGCTACCCGCTGGCCGACGGCAAGAAAACCGCCGAGGGCCTGGACTACCTGATCGTCGCCACCACCCGCCCGGAAACCATGCTCGGCGACTCCGCCGTGGCCGTGCACCCGGAAGACGAGCGCTACAAGGCGCTGATCGGCAGCTACATCGAACTGCCGCTGGTGGGCCGGCGCATCCCGATCATCGCCGACGACTACTGCGACCCCGAGTTCGGCACCGGCTGCGTGAAGATCACCCCGGCCCACGACTTCAACGACTATGAAGTCGGCAAGCGCCACAACCTGCCGCTGATCAACATCTTCGACAAGGACGCCCAGGTGCTCGCCAGGGCCCAGGTGTTCAACATCGACGGCAGCGTCAACGCCGAGATCGACGGCAGCCTGCCGGCCGAATACGCCGGCCTCGACCGTTTCGTCGCGCGCAAGCAGATCGTTGCCGCCTTCGAAGCCGCCGGCCTGCTGGAGAAGATCGAAGACCACGCCCTGAAAGTGCCGAAGGGCGACCGCTCCGGCACCGTGATCGAGCCGTGGCTGACCGACCAGTGGTACGTCTCCACCAAGCCGCTGGCCGAGAAGGCCATCGCCGTGGTCGAGAGCGGCGAGATCCAGTTCGTGCCCAAGCAGTACGAGAACATGTACTTCAGCTGGATGCGCGACATCCAGGACTGGTGCATCAGCCGTCAACTGTGGTGGGGCCACCGCATCCCGGCCTGGTACGACGAGGCCGGCAACGTCTATGTCGGCCGCGACGAGGCGGAAGTGCGCGCCAAGCACAACCTCGGTGACATCGCCCTGCGCCAGGACGAAGACGTGCTGGACACCTGGTTCAGCTCCGGCCTGTGGACCTTCTCCACCCTCGGCTGGCCGCAGCAGACCGACTTCCTCAAGACCTTCCACCCCACCGACGTGCTGGTCACCGGCTTCGACATCATCTTCTTCTGGGTTGCCCGGATGATCATGCTGTCCACCCACCTGACCGGGCAGATCCCGTTCAAGACCGTGTACGTGCACGGCCTGGTGCGCGATGGCCAGGGCCAGAAGATGTCCAAGTCCAAGGGCAACGTGCTCGACCCGCTGGACATCGTCGACGGCATCGACCTCGAAGCCCTGGTGGCCAAGCGCACCAGCGGCATGATGCAGCCCAAGCTGGCCGAGAAGATCGCCAAGCAGACCCGCGCCGAGTTCCCGGAAGGCATCGCCGCCTACGGCACCGACGCCCTGCGCTTCACCAACCTGGCGCTGGCCTCCACCGGTCGTGACATCAAGTTCGACATGGGCCGCGTCGAGGGTTACCGCAACTTCTGCAACAAGCTGTGGAACGCCGCCAACTTCGTCATCGAGAACACCGATGGCCAGGACACCGGTGTCAACGACGAGCCGGTCGACCTGTCGCCGGTCGACCGCTGGATCATCTCCGCCCTGCAGCGCTGCGAGCAGGACGTCACCCGCCACCTCGACGCCTTCCGCTTCGACATGGCGGCGCAAGCCCTGTACGAGTTCATCTGGGACGAGTACTGCGCCTGGTACCTGGAGCTGGTCAAGCCGGTGCTGTGGGACGAGAACGCGCCGATCGAGCGCCAGCGCGGCACCCGCCGCACCCTGGTGCGCGTGCTGGAGGTGATCCTGCGCCTGGCCCACCCGTTCATGCCCTTCATCACCGAGGAAATCTGGCAGCGCATCAAGGCCCAGGCCGGCAAGGACGGTGCCACCATCATGCTGCAGGCATGGCCGGTGGCCAACGAGAGCCGCATCGACGCGAGCGCCGAAGGCGACATCGAGTGGGTCAAGCAGCTGATGCTCGGCGTACGGCAGATCCGTGGCGAGATGAAGATCTCCATGGCCAAGCGCATCGACATCATCGTGCAGAACGCCAACGCCGAAGACCTGCGCCGCCTGGCCGACTTCGAGCCGCTGCTGAGCAAGCTGGCCAAGCTGGAGTCGGTGCGCGTGCTGGAAGCCTCCGAGGAAGCACCGATGTCCGCCACCGCCCTGGTCGGCGAGATGCAGGTGCTGGTGCCGATGGCCGGCCTGATCGACAAGGACGCCGAACTGGCGCGCCTGGACAAGGAAATCCAGCGCCTGCAGGGCGAAGTGCAGCGGGTCGGCGGCAAGCTGGCCAACGAGGGCTTCGTCGCCAAGGCCCCGGCCGAGGTGCTCGACAAGGAGCGCGCCAAGCTGGCCGAGGCCGAACAGGCGCTGGCCAAGCTGGTCGAGCAGCGCGAGAAGATCGCCAAGCTGTAACCCCCGACAAGGCCCGCCATCGCGGGCCTTGTGCTGTCTGCAGGAGCACGCATGGAAGTCAGCAAGACCCGCACCAGCTTCTACCGCCGCCTCTACGTCGCCTGGCTGATCGACAGCGGCACGGCCACCAGCGTGCCGGCGCTGATGGCCGCCACCGGCATGCCCCGGCGCACCGCCCAGGACACCCTGGCGGCGCTGGCCGAGCTGGATATCCGCTGCGACTTCGTGCAGCACGACGGCGAGCGCAACAACGCCGGCCATTACCGCATCGCCGACTGGGGACCGATCGACCCTGCCTGGGTCGCCGCCCATCTGCCGCAGATCCGCCTGCTGCTCGACTACCCCTGACCCCCGCCGTCCGGGCACCGCCATCAGGGCGGCGGCCCCTGCACGCCTGGAGAAACACCCGATACGAAAACTGTACAAATAATTTGACTTGTACAAGTTAATTCCTAAGATAGGAATATCTGTACAAAGAGCAAAACCTGTACAAGTTTACGAACGGGAGGAGCCATGACGAGCAAGCTCAAGCTGGGCATCAGCGCCTGCCTGCTGGGGGCCGAGGTACGCTACAACGGCGGCCACAAGGAATCGCGCCTGTGCAGCCGGGTGCTGGCCGAGCATTTCGACTTCGTCCCGTTGTGCCCGGAAGTGGCCATCGGCCTGGGCACCCCGCGCGAGCCCATCCGCCTGGTCGGCGACCCGCAGGCGCCGCGCGCCCTTGGCACGGTCAACCGCGAGCGCGACGTGACCCAGGCCCTGCACGACTACGGCACGCGCATGGCCGGCGAACTGGACGACATCAGCGGCTACATCTTCATGCACAAGTCGCCTTCCTGCGGCATGGAGCGGGTCAAGGTCTACCAGGACAACGGCTACCCGGCCGATGGCGGCGCCAGCGGCATCTTCGCCGCCGCCTTCACCCGTCTGCGCCCGGACCTGCCGGTGGAAGAAGACGGCCGCCTCAACGACCCGGTGCTGCGCGAGAACTTCCTCACCCGCGTGTTCGCCTACGCCGAGTGGCAGCGTCTGCTGCACGCCGGCCTGACGCGCAAGGCGATCATCGACTTCCATGCCCGCTACAAGTACCAGCTGATGGCCAACAACCCGCTGCAGTACAAGGCCCTCGGCCGCCTGCTCGCCGACCTGGGCAGGCACGACCCGCTGGAGTTCGGCCCGCACTACTTCAGCCAGCTGATGGCGGCATTGAAGAAGTGCGCCACTCGCGGCACCCACAGCAACGTGCTGCAGCACCTCTCCGGCTACCTCAAGCAGGCCCTGAGCAGCGAGGAGAAGGAAGAGATGCAGCAGCTGATCACCCAGTACCGCAGCGGCATCATTCCCCTGGTGGTGCCGCTGACCCTGCTCAAGCACCATTTCCGCCGTCATCCGGATCGCTACGTGGCGCGCCAGGCCTACCTGCAGCCGCATCCGGAAAACCTCAGCCTGCGCAACGCCCTATGAGCACGGCCGGCGACGACTACCAGGCCGCCCTCGCCCAGGGCTACCTGCCGATCCGCGAAGTGGCGCGCAGCACCGGGGTCAACCCGGTCACCCTGCGCGCCTGGGAGCGCCGCTACGGGCTGATCGTGCCGCACCGCACGCCCAAGGGCCACCGCCTGTACTCGCAGGACCACGTGGTGCGCATCCAGGCCATCCTCACCTGGCTGGCGCGCGGCGTGGCGGTCGGCCAGGTCAAGGAACTGCTGGAACAGCGTCCGCTGGCGCAACACAGCGGCGCCAGCCCCTGGGATGCACTGCGCCAGGAGCTGCTGCAGAGCATCGAGCAGCAGGCCGAGCGCACGCTGGACGAACAGTTCAACCGCGCCCTGGCCCTCTACCCGCCGCGCACCCTGTGCCAGCAATTGCTGCTGCCGCTGCTGGCCGACCTGCAGCAGCGCTGGCAGGGCGCACCGTTCGGCGCCCAGCTGGAGCGGGTGTTTTTCCATTCCTGGCTGCGCAGCAAGCTCGGCGCCCGCCTCTACCACAGCAATCGCCAGCAGGGCGGTGCGCCGCTGCTGCTGGTCAACCTCTCCAGTCTGCCGCTGGAGCCCGAGCTGTGGCTGTGCGCCTGGCTGGCCAGCAGCGCCGGCTGCCCGGTGGAGGTGTTCGACTGGCCCATGCCGCTGGGCGAGCTGGCCCTGGCCTGCGAACGCATCGCCCCGCGTGCCCTGCTGCTGTACTCCAGCCACAGCCTCGACGCGCAGCTGCTGCAACGCGAGCTGCCGCGCCTCAACAGTCATTTCCCGGCGCCGCTGCTGCTGGCCGGCCCGGCGGCGCGCATCCATGCCGACGAGGTGCGCATGCTGCCTGGCCTGCACCTGGCGGACGACCCGCTGAGCGCCGAACAGCTGCTGAAGCAGCAGGAGTTGTTGTGAAACATCAATTGATCTGGCTGCGCAGCGACCTGCGCGTACAGGACAACAGCGCGCTCGCCGCCGCCATGGCCGCCGGCCCGACCCTGGCCGTCTACCTGATCAGCCCCGAACAGTGGCGCGAGCATGATGACGCACCGGCCAAGGTGGACTTCTGGCTGCGCAACCTGGCCGAGCTGCAGCAGCAACTGGCCCGTCTCAACGTGCCGCTGCTGGTGCGCCTGGCTGCGCACTGGCGCGACGCCCCCGAGGTGCTCGCCGCCCTGTGCCGCAGCCACGATGTCGGTACCGTCTGGGTCAACGAGGAGTACGGCATCCACGAGAGCCGCCGCGACCAGGCCGTGGCCCGGGCACTGCAACCCCTGGGCGTGGCCTTCCGGCAGTGTCTCGACCAGTTGTTCTTCCGCCCGGGCAGCGTGCTGACCCAGGCCGGTAACTATTTCCAGGTCTACAGCCAGTTCCGCAAGGCCTGCTATCGCCTGCTGCACAGCGCCCTGCCAGCCCTGGTGGCGGCGCCGCAGGCGCAGGCACCTCTGGCGATTGCCGGTGATCCGCTACCGCTGGCGGTGGACGGCTTCGCCACGCCCACGCCGGCCCTGCGCGCGCTCTGGCCAGCCGGCGAGGACGCCGCCCAACAACGCCTGGCCGAGTTCGCCGAGCAGCGCATGGCCTGGTACCAGGAGCAGCGCGACTTCCCTGCCATCGACGGCACCAGCCAGCTGTCACCCTACCTCGCCGCCGGCGTGATCTCGCCGCGCCAGTGCCTGCACGCCGCCCTGCGCAGCAACCAGGGCGAGTTCGACAGCGGCAACCCGGGCGCGGTCTGCTGGATCAACGAACTGCTGTGGCGCGAGTTCTACAAGCACATCCTGGTCGGCTACCCGCGGGTATCGCGGCACCGCGCCTTCCGCCCGGAGACCGAGGCCGTGCCGTGGCGCGATGCGCCCGGGGACCTGGAAGCCTGGCAGCAGGGCCGCACCGGCATCCCCATCGTCGATGCGGCGATGCGCCAGCTGCTGGCCACCGGCTGGATGCACAACCGCCTGCGCATGGTGGTGGCGATGTTCTTCACCAAGAACCTGCTGCTCGACTGGCGCCTGGGCGAACGCTTCTTCATGCAGCACCTGATCGACGGCGACCTGGCCGCCAACAACGGCGGCTGGCAGTGGAGCGCCTCCACCGGCACCGACGCGGCACCCTACTTCCGCATCTTCAACCCGATCAGCCAGTCGCAGAAGTTCGACCCGGATGGCCGTTTCATCCGCACCTGGGTGCCGGAACTGGCCGGGCTGAACAAGCGCGACATCCATGATCCGTCGGCAATGGGCGGCTTGTTCGGCATCGCCGACTACCCGCGCCCGATCGTCGACCTGGCGCGCTCGCGCGAGCGCGCCCTGCAGGCCTTCAAGAACCTGCCGTCGCTGGAGGTGGCCGATGTCTGAGTTCCTGCGGCGCTTCGCCACCGAGTTCGCCGCGCTCGACGCCAGCAACCTGCAGCGCCTGGGCCAGCTGTACAGCGACGACGTGCTGTTCCGCGACCCGCTGCACGAGGTGCGCGGACTGCCAGCGCTGCAGCGCTACTTCGCCGAGCTGTATGCCAATGTCGGCCGCCTCGAGTTTGACTTCCACGGCTTCGACCAGGTGTGCGACGGCGAAGGCTACCTGCGCTGGACTATGCACTTTCGCCACCCGCGCCTGCGTGGCGGCGCGCGCATCAGCGTGGATGGCTGCTCGCACCTGCTGTGGTGGGACAAGGTCTACCAGCACCGCGACTATTTCGACGCCGGTGCCATGCTCTACGAACACCTGCCGCTGATGGGCGGCGTCATCGCCTGGCTGAAAAGGAGGTTGGCATGAGCAGACGCATCTGGTTGACCGGCGCCAGCAGTGGCATCGGCGCCGCCCTGGCCGAAGTCCTGCTGCAAGAGGGGCATCGCCTGGCCCTCAGCGCACGCAATGCCGGCGCCCTGCATGCACTGGCCGAGCGCTATCCCGGCCAGGTGCTGCAGGCGCCCGGCGACCTGACCGACCCCGAGCAGGTGCATGCCATTGGCCAGCGCATCAGCGAGCACTGGGGCGCGCTGGACCAGGCCATCCTCAACGCTGGCACCTGCGAATACGTGGAGGTCAGCGCCTTCGAAGCGGCCATGGTCGAGCGGGTGATGCGCGCCAACCTGTTCTCCGCCGCCCTCTGCGTGGAAGCCGCCCTGCCGCTGCTGCGCCGCGGCGAGCGCCCGCACCTGGTGGCGGTGTCCAGCTCGGTGACCTTCCTGCCGCTGCCGCGCGCCGAGGCCTATGGCGCCTCCAAGGCCGCCATGCGCTACCTGTTCGAGGCGCTGCGCGTCGACCTGGCCGCCGAAGGCATCGCCGTCACCCTGGTCAGCCCCGGCTTCGTCGACACACCGCTGACACAGAAAAACGACTTCCCCATGCCCATGCGCTGGCCAGTGGAAAAGGCCGCGCGGCACATCGCCACGAAACTGCAGCGGCGGCCTTACGAAATCGCCTTCCCCGGCCCCTTCATCGCCATCCTGCTGCTGCTCGCGCACCTGCCCAAGGGCCTGCAGCTGGCCATCGGCAAACGACTCTCCCGCACGGAATCGCACTCATGAAAATCGCCATCGTCGGCAGCGGCATCGCCGGCCTGACCAGCGCCTACCTGCTCAACCGCAAGCACGAGATCAGCCTGTTCGAGGCCGGCGACTGGATCGGCGGCCACACCCACACGGTGGATGTCGAGGTGCAGGGCCAGCGCTATGCGATAGACACCGGCTTCATCGTGTTCAACGACTGGACCTACCCCAACTTCATCCGCCTGCTGGACCAGCTCGGCGTCGCCTCGCAGCCCACCGAGATGAGCTTCTCGGTGCACGACCCGGTCAGCGGCAGCGAGTACAACGGCAACAACCTCAACAGCCTCTTCGCCCAGCGCAGCAACCTGCTGCGTCCGGCCTTCTGGGGCATGCTGCGCGACATCCTGCGCTTCAACCGCGAGGCGCTGTTCGACCTCGCCGAACAGCACATCCCGGCCGACATGACCCTCGGCGCCTACCTGGACTCGCGCGGCTACGGCCAGCGCTTCATCGATCACTACATAGTGCCGATGGGCGCGGCGATCTGGTCCATGTCGCTGGCCGACATGCTGGCCTTTCCCCTGCAGTTCTTCGTGCGCTTCTTCAAGAACCACGGCCTGCTGTCGGTCAGCGATCGCCCGCAATGGCGGGTGATCTGCGGCGGTTCGCGCAGCTACGTGGCGCCGCTGACCGCCAGCTTCGCCGAACGCATCCGCCTGAACTGCCCGGTGCAGCGCGTGGAGCGCGACGACGCCGGCGTGCTGCTGCACAGCCCGGCCGGCGTCGAGCGCTTCGACAAGGTGATCTTCGCCTGCCACAGCGACCAGGCCCTGGCCCTGCTGGCGCAGCCCAGCGAGGCCGAGCAGCAGGTCCTCGGCGCCTTGCGCTATGCCGACAACGACGTGGTGCTGCACACCGACACCCGCCTGCTGCCGCAGCGCCGCCTGGCCTGGGCCAGCTGGAACTACCGCCTCGGCGGTCCGGTCGACCAGCCGGCGGCGGTGACCTACAACATGAACATCCTGCAGGGCATCCGCAGCGACACCACCTTCTGTGTCAGCCTCAACCAGACCGCGGCCATCGACCCGTCCAAGATTCTCGGCCGCTACCGCTACGCCCACCCGCAGTACAGCCTGGCCGGCATCGCCGCGCAGGCGCGCTGGGAAGAACTGTGCGGCGTGCAGCACACCTACTACTGCGGCGCCTACTGGGCCAACGGCTTCCACGAGGACGGCGTGACCAGCGCGCTGCGTGTGGCCCGCGCCTTCGGGGAAGAACTGTGAACAGCGCCCTGTACCAGGGCTGGGTCGGGCATCGCCGGCATCTGCCGCGCGGCCATGCCTTCCGCTACCGCATGGGCATGCTCTACCTCGACCTGGCCGAGCAGGATGCCGTACTCGCCCTGTCGCCGCTGGCCGGGCGCTCGCGCTGGGCGCCCTTCGCCTTCCGCGAGAGCGATTTCCTGCCGCAGCTCACCGGCCGCGGCATGCGCCTGGCCGATGCCGTGCGCCAGCGCGTCGGCGAGGCCCTGGGCCAGGCGCCGCGCGGGCGCATCTGCCTGCTGAGCCAGCCGCGCAGCTGGGGCCTGGCCTTCAACCCGGCCAGCTTCTTCTACTGCTTCGACGAGCAGGAGCGCCTGCAGGCGATCCTCTGCGAGGTCAGCAACACGCCCTGGCGCGAGCGCTACCACTACGTGCTGCCGGCCAACGCCGAGGGCGAGTCGCGCCACCGTGTGGCCAAGAGCTTCCATGTCTCGCCCTTCCTGCCGCGCGAACTGGAATACCGCATGCGCTACTCGCCCCCCGGCGAACGCCTGCACATCCACATGGAGGACTGGCAGGGCGCGGACAAGCTGTTCGAGGCCGGCCTCGGCCTGAGCCGCATTGAGCTCAGCCGCGCCAGCCTGCACCGCCACCTGCTGGCCTTCCCCTGGATGACCGCCAAGACCCTGCTCGGCATCTACTGGCAGGCCCTGCGCCTGCTGCTCAAACGCACCCCGATCTTTTCCCATCGTGCCGCGGACGGTGAATACCGCACCGCCCATCTGGAGCCCCGCCATGAAGAGTCCTGACCTTACTTCCGCGAAAACCAGCGTGCGCGCCGGCAATGGCGTCGGCGCCGGCCTGCTCAAGCGCGCCGTGCTGCGCCAACTCGGCCAGCTGCGCCACGGCCAGCTGGCAATCGTCGAGGACGGCGAACGGCAGACCTTCGGCCAGGCCGGCTCGCCGCTGCACGCGGAAATCCACGTGCAGGACGCCGCCGTCTGGGCCATGGTCGCCGGCAACGGCTCGATCGGCGCCGGCGAGGCCTACATCCACGGCTACTGGACCACCCCGGACCTGACCGCGGTGATCCGCGTGTTCGTCAGCAACCTCGACGTGCTGGACGGCATGGAGCGCGGCCTGGCCAGGCTCGGCCGGCCCCTGCTGCAGGGCCTGCACTGGCTCAACCGCAACACCCGCAAGGGTTCGCGCAAGAACATCGCCGCCCACTACGACCTCGGCAACGCGCTGTTCGAGCAGTTCCTCGACCCCACCATGATGTACTCGGCGGCCATGTTCGGCAGCGAACAGGACAGCCTGGAGCAGGCCCAGCTGAACAAGCTCGAACGCATCTGCCAGAAGCTCGACCTCAGGGCCGACGACCACCTGCTGGAGATCGGCACCGGCTGGGGCAGCATGGCCATCTATGCGGCCAGCCACTACGGCTGCCGGGTGACCACCACCACCCTGTCGCGCGAACAGTACGAGTACACCCGCCAGCGCATCGAGCAGCTGGGCCTGCAGGAGCGCATCACCCTGCTGCTGGAGGACTACCGCGACCTGCAGGGCCAGTACGACAAGCTGGTGTCGATCGAGATGATCGAGGCAGTCGGCCATCGCTTCCTGCCCACCTACTTCAAGCAATGCGCGCGCCTGCTCAAGGACGACGGGCTGATGCTGCTGCAGGCCATCACCATCCGCGACCAGCGCTACGAGCAGGCGCGCAAGTCAGTGGACTTCATCCAGCGCTACATCTTCCCCGGCGGCGCCCTGCCCTCGGTGAACAAGATGCTGGAGATCGTCAGCCGCGACACCGACCTCAACCTGCACCACATGGAGGACTTCGGCCTGCACTACGCGCGCACCCTGCGCCTGTGGCACGACAACCTGCGCCGCGCCCGCCACCGCCTGGAGCAGCTCGGCTACGACGACTACTTCTACCGCCTGTGGGAGTTCTACCTGTGCTACTGCGAGGGCGGCTTCCTCGAGCGCACCATCGGCACCGCCCAGCTGCTGCTGGCCAAGGAAGGCGCCCGCCCGGCACCGCTGCTGGGAAACTTCGGCGCCTGAGGCCCACCCCTGGCGAGGATCGGGCTATCCTCGCCGTCTCCAACCCTTCGAGAACGCCATGCAGCTGACCGCGCCCCGCTCGCTGATCCTCAATGCCCTGCTGTTCCAGATCGGCTGGTTCGCCTGTGTGTTCGGCGCCACCCGCCCCTGGCTGCTGGCCCTGGCCCTGGCCTGCCTGGCCGCACACTTCGTCTGGGTCGCCAGCTGGCGCGCCGAAGGCCGCCTGGTGGCCAGCGTAGCGCTGTTCGGCAGTGCGCTGGATACCTTCCTGCTCAACCTCGGCGTGTTCGACTTCGCCGGCGACAGCCGCCTGCTGCCGCCCTGGCTAGCCCTGCTGTGGGCGCTGTTCGCCACCAGCCTCAACCACAGCCTGGCCTGGAGCGCCCGCCCCTGGTGGCTGGGCAGCCTGCTCGGGGCCATCGCCGGGCCGCTGTCCTACCTGGGCGGCGCCAAGCTGGCCGGTGTCGGCCTGCCGCTGGGGCTGTGGCCGACCCTGCTGCTGCTCGCGGCGATCTGGGCCGGGGTGATGGTGGTGGTACATGGCTTTGCCGGAATGTATCGGGCCAAGGCGCTTTCCGAACATCGATCAGCAAACGGGCAAGCCTGAAACACAGTATCTACACTCGTTCCTACTTGACCGGTCAGACGACCACGAATTTGTCAGCAAGGAGCGGGATATGGAGTTTCTCGAAAAGCTAAATAGTCTCAGCGCAAAAGTCCGCCAGCAGGCAGCGTCGATCAAAACCGAGGAGGCCACGAAAACAGCGTTCGTCATGCCTTTCATCAATGCGGTGCTTGGTTATGACGTATTCGACCCTACTGAGGTAGTTCCCGAGTATGTCTGCGATGTCGGTACCAAGAAGGGCGAAAAGATCGATTACGCGATTCTCAAGGAAGGCATCGTTCAGATCCTTATTGAGTGCAAAAAAATTGGTGAGCCGCTTAGCCTGAACCATGCCTCGCAGCTGTTTCGCTACTTCCATGTAACCAATGCGCGCATAGCCATTCTCACCAACGGTCAGGTTTACAAGTTCTTCACTGACCTCGACGCTCCAAACAAGATGGACGAGAAGGCTTTTCTGGAGCTGGACCTGCTCGACATAGACGAGCACGTTGTCCCCGAGCTGCAGAAACTGACCAAAAGTGCGTTCGATGTCGAGTCAATCATCAACGCAGCTGGTGAGCTGAAGTATGTCAGCCAGATCAAGAAAGAAATTGCAGGTCAATTCAACAGCCCTAGCGACGAGTTCGTGAAATTTTTCGCTGCGCGGGTTTACGATGGAATTATCACGCAGAAAGTACGTGAACAGTTCGGCGAACTAACCCGCAAGGCAATGGCTCAGTTTCTCAATGACCAAATCAATGACCGCTTGAAATCCGCAATGAGTGGAGCTCCTTTGCTCCAAACAGCTCCACCCACAACCACTGAAGAGCAGAGCAAGGCTGTTGAGCCGGCGGATGATAGTGTGGTAACCACTTTGGAAGAGCTGGAAGGCTTCCATATCGTTAAAGCCATAGTACGCACCGTCGTCGATGCCAAACGCATCGTGCATCGGGACACACAGAGCTACTTTGGCATTCTGCTCGACGACAACAACCGCAAACCCATCTGTCGACTGCACTTTAATCGGAGCCTCAAGTACATCGGCATCTTCGATCAGGAGAAGAACGAAACCCGCCACCCGATCTCCTCCCTAGATGAGATTTTCGGCTTCTCCGAACAACTCAAGGCCACAGTGGGTTACTACAGCCCTCAAGCGGAATGAGTTGATGTCGTAGGTATCGGGCTTCAGGCGAGTAACTTCGCCATTGTTTCGCCCTGCTGGGCGCCTTACTTTCTTTGCCTGTGCAAAGAAAGTAAGCAAAGAAACACACCCCGGCATCCAGCCCCGCCTACGGCGGGGTTCCCTCCCTCCGGTGCCGCTCCGGGGGGCGTCACGAAGGGAAGTCCCTGTCCCTTCGCTCCTCGCTCGGCGCCCTGCCTCGCGTCCCCCTGTGCGCCCCATCCACTCGGCCTCCTGACGGGGAATCGGCACGCCTGAGACCTTTGTATTCGCCTCAGCAAAGCGCTGTCTGAAGCATATGCAGCACCACTATCGAGTCGTTCAGCTCTGGTTCAGCCAGGGTTCAGCCGGCGTTCAGCGACCTCCTCGTAACCTGTAGCCATCTTGAAGATGTCCACGAGGACCTAGCCATGCAACGCTTCCCGACCCTGCTGCTGACTGCCACCCTGAGCGCCGCCCTGCTGCTGGGCGGCTGTGCCTCCAACCTCAATGGCTCCACCTACTCGCGGGCCGATGCCCGCGCCGTGCAGACGGTGCGCCTGGGCACCGTCGAGTCCCTGCGCCCGGTGCAGATCGAGGGCACCCGCACGCCGATCGGCGCGCTGGCCGGTGCCGCGGTCGGCGGTATCGCCGGCAGCGGCATCGGTGGCGGGCGCGGCAGCACCATCGCCACCGTGCTCGGCGGCGTCGCCGGCGGCATGGCCGGGGCGGCGGCGGAGGAAGGCCTGACCCGCCGCCAGGGCGTGGAGATCACCGTGCGCGAGGACGACGGCAGCCTGCGCGCCTATGTGCAGGAGGTCGACCCGGCCCAGCCGTTGCGCCTCGGCGACCGGGTGCGTATCACCACGGTCAACGGCGCCAGCCGGGTGGTGCTGTGACAGGGCAGCGGTCGGCCGGGCAAGCGCGCGGGGACGCCCTGCCGTAGACTGCGCGGCCATGAATAGCATTCCCCACCTGCAACTTCCCGCCAGCGACCTCAGCTGCAGCAACTGCGCGGCCTGCTGCTGCCAGCTGGAGGTCATGCTGATCAGCGACACCGGCGTGCCAGAGCGCTTCATCGCCACCGACGCCTGGGGCGGCGAGGTGATGCGCCGCCTGGACGACGGCTGGTGCGCGGCGCTGGATCGCGACAACATGCGCTGCACCATCTACGAGGTGCGCCCGCTGATCTGCCGCGAGTTCGAGATGGGCTCGGCCGAGTGCCAGGACGAGCGCCGGGGGATGTCCACCATCTACCGCTGAAGTCGTCCGCCGACAAAAAAGGGAGCCCTGCGGCTCCCTTGTTCGTTGCGGCTGCGCCTCAGTGCAGTATCTGCCCGAGGAACAGCTTGGTGCGCTCGTTCTGCGGGTTGTCGAAGAAGGCGTTGGGCTCGTTCTGCTCGACGATCTCGCCACGGTCCATGAAGATCACCCGGTTCGCCACGGTGCGGGCGAAGCCCATCTCGTGGGTCACGCAAAGCATGGTCATGCCGTCCTCGGCCAGGCCGATCATGGTGTCCAGCACCTCCTTGACCATTTCCGGGTCGAGCGCCGAGGTCGGCTCGTCGAACAGCATGATCTTCGGCTTCATGCACAGCGCACGGGCAATCGCCACGCGCTGCTGCTGGCCGCCGGAGAGCTGGCCCGGGTACTTGTGCGCCTGCTCGGGGATGCGCACGCGCTCGAGGAAGTGCATGGCGATCTCTTCGGCCTTGCGCTTGGGCATCTTGCGTACCCACATCGGCGCCAGGGTGCAGTTCTGCAGCACGGTCAGGTGCGGGAACAGGTTGAAGTGCTGGAACACCATGCCCACTTCGCTGCGGATCGCCTCGATGTGCTTGAGGTCGCTGGTCAGCTCGGTGCCATCGACGACGATGCGCCCCTGCTGGTGCTCCTCCAGGCGGTTGATGCAGCGGATGGTGGTGGACTTGCCGGAGCCGGACGGGCCGCAGAGCACGATGCGCTCGCCCTGCTGCACGTCGAGGTTGATGTCCTTCAGTACATGGAACTGGCCGTACCACTTGTTCACGCCCTGCAGGCGGATGATCGGCTCGGCCGCGGCTTCTTTCTTAACTTCGGTCATGCTCTATGACTCCTAACGCTTGTGGCCGGTGTCCAGCTTGTGCTCCAGGTGCATGGAGTAGCGGGACATGCCGAAACAGAAGATCCAGAACACCAGGGCGGCGAACACGTAGCCCTCGGTGGCCATGCCCAACCAGGTCGGGTCGGTGGTGGCTTGCTTGATGCTGTTGAGCAGGTCGAACAGGCCGATGATGATCACCAGACTGGTGTCCTTGAACAGGGCGATGAAGGTGTTGACGATGCCCGGGATCACCAGCTTGAGCGCCTGCGGCAGGATCACCAGGCCCATCATCCGCCAGTAGCCCAGGCCCATGGCCGCGGCCGCCTCGTACTGGCCCTTGGGGATGGCCTGCAGGCCGCCACGCACCACTTCGGCGATGTAGGCGGACTGGAACAGGATCACCCCGATCAGCGCGCGCAGCAGCTTGTCGAAGCTCAGGCCTTCCGGCAGGAACAGCGGCAGCATCACCGAGGACATGAACAGCACGGTGATCAGCGGCACGCCGCGCCAGAACTCGATGAAGGTCACGCAGATCACCCGGATCGCCGGCATCTTCGAGCGTCGGCCGAGGGCCAGCAGGATGCCCAGCGGCAGCGCACCGGCGATGCCGACGGCGGCGATCACCAGGGTCAGCATCAGGCCGCCCCACTGGCTGGTCTCCACCTCGCTCAGGCCGAGGAAGCCACCATGCAGCAGCCAGAAGGCCAGCAGCGGGTAGGCCACCAGGAACGCCAGGCCATACAGGGCCTTGCGCGGCATCATCGGCACGAACAGCGGCGCCGCGCCGATCACCGCCAGCCACACGGTCAGATCCACGCGCCAGCGCAGCTCTTCCGGGTAGAAGCCGTACATGAACTGGCTGAAGCGCTCCTTGATGAACACCCAGCAGGCGCCCTCGCTGGTGCAGTCGGCGCGGGTGGTGCCGCTCCAGTCGGCCTGGAACAGCGCCCACTGCAGCAGCGGCGGCACTATGAGCCAGACCAGGTAGATGGCCAGCAGGGTCAGCAGGGTGTTGAACCAGTTGGAAAACAGATTGGCCCGCAGCCAGCCGATCACACCCACGCTCATGCGCGGCGGCGGCAGACTGGGACGGAATTGATGGACTTCCATGCGCTTCTCCTTACCGCTCGATCAGCGCGATGCGCTTGTTGTACCAGTTCATCAGGATGGAAATGCTGATGCTGATGGCCAGGTACACGCTCATGGTGATGGCGATGACCTCGATGGCCTGACCGGTCTGGTTGAGGGTGGTACCGGCGAACAGCGAGACCATGTCCGGGTAGCCGATGCCCGCGGCCAGCGACGAGTTCTTGGTGATGTTCAGGTACTGGCTGGTCAGCGGCGGGATGATCACCCGCAGGGCCTGCGGAATGATCACCAGGCGCAGGGTCTTGCCGGCCGGCAGGCCCAGCGAGCGCGCCGCCTCGGTCTGGCCATGGCTGACCGCCTGGATGCCGGAGCGTACGTTCTCGGCGATGAAGGCGGCGGTGTAGATGGTCAGCGCCAGGGTCAACGCCATCAGCTCGGGGATCAGCACCCAACCGCCGGTGAAGTTGAAGCCCTTGAGTTCGGGCAGCGTCCAGTGGAAGGGATCGCCGAACACCAGCATGGCCAGCGCCGGCAGGCCAAACAGCAGCACCAGGCTGCTGATCAGGGTCGGGAAGGTCTGCCCGGATGCCTCGAAACGCTGCCGCGCCCAGCGGGCGAGGAAGAAGATCGCCACCAGCGCCACGACCAGGGCGATAAGGAAGGGCCAGAAGCCCTCGGCAATGGCCGGCGACGGCATGTTCAGGCCGCGGTTGCTGAGGAAGAAGGTGTCGTTGATGCTCAGGCTCTGCCGCGGACCGGGCAGCGGCAGGAACACCGCGAAGTACCAGAAGAAGATCTGCAGCAGCGGCGGGATGTTGCGGAAGGTCTCGATATAGACGGTGGCCAGCTTGCTGATCAACCAGTTGGGCGACAGCCGCGCCACGCCAAGGATGAAACCGAGGATGGTCGCCAGCACGATGCCGATCGCCGACACCAGCAGGGTGTTCAGCAGACCTATGACGAAGACGCGCCCGTAGGTGTCGCTCTCGGTGTAGTCGATCAGGTGCTGGGAGATGCCGAAGCCGGCGCTGTTGTCGAGGAAGCCGAAGCCGGACAGGATGCCGCGCTGGGCCAGGTTGCTCTGGGTGTTGTGGAACAGGTACCAGCCGACGGCCACCACGGCGACCACGGCGATGATCTGGAACAGCCAGGCGCGCACCTGCGGATCGGTCCAGACCGATGAGCGCGGGCGCGAGGGAATGGGGGGATTTTGCATAACGGCCCTCATGGAAGCTCCGCGCCCCGAATCGGCGGCGCGGAGTTCATGGAATCAGGAACACCATCGCCCCGCGACTGGGGGCGATGGCATGGCGGTCAACGCACCGGCGGCGCGTACTGCAGACCACCCTTGTTCCACAGGGCATTGAGACCACGCTCGATCTTCAGCTCGCTGCCGGCACCGACGTTGCGATCGAAGATTTCACCGTAGTTGCCGACTTGCTTGATGATCTGCACGGCCCAGTCCTTCGGCAGTTTCAGATCCTTGCCGAAGTCACCCTCGGCGCCCAGCAGGCGGGCGATGTCGGGGTTCTTGGTGGACTTGGCCATTTCTTCCACGTTGGCGGAAGTCACGCCCAGTTCCTCGGCGTTGAGCTGGGCGTACAGGCTCCAGCGCACGATGTCGAACCACTCCTCGTCACCCTGGCGCACGGCCGGGCCGAGCGGCTCCTTGGAGATCACTTCCGGCAGCACCACGTAGTCGTCCGGCGCAGCCAGCTTGATGCGCTGGGCGTACAGTTGCGACTGGTCGGAGGTCAGCACGTCGCAACGGCCGGACTCCAGCGACTTGGCGCTCTCGTCGGAGGTGTCGTAGGTGATGGGGGTGTACTTCAGGCCATTGGCGCGGAAGTAGTCGGCCAGGTTCAGCTCGGTGGTGGTACCGGCCTGGATGCACACGGTGGCGCCGTCCAGTTCCTTGGCGCTGGAAACGCCGAGCTTCTTGTTCACCAGGAAGCCCTGACCGTCGTAGTAGGTCACGCCGGTGAAGTTCAGGCCCATGGCCGCGTCGCGCGAGCTGGTCCAGGTGGTGTTGCGCGACAGCATGTCGACTTCGCCGGATTGCAGCGCGGTGAAGCGCTCCTTGGCGGTCAGCGGGCTGTACTTGACCTTGGAGGCGTCGCCGAACACGGCAGCGGCCACGGCACGGCAAACATCCACGTCGATGCCCATGTAGTTGCCCTTGGCATCGGCGTAGGAGAAACCGGGCAAGCCGTCGCTGATACCGCACTGCACGAAGCCTTTCTTCTGCACCGCATCCAGGGTCGCACCGGCCTGAGCGAAACCGCTCACGCCGAGCACCGCAGCCGTGGTCAATACCGCCAGGGTGGATTTCACCATCTTCATCAAAACCTCCAAGTGTTCTTGTTTGGTCGAGTCTCGGTCCTGCCGCCGTACCCTTGTGAGGCACGTTCGATCCCGCCACCATGGCGGGATCAACCGGGGTGCGAACCTGAAGTGAGTCTAGATGCCGATCCGCGGACCGGCGAATCACCCACTCCGCCCCGCAGGTCATACGGGATTGAGACGCAGCAGATCGTCCGGCTTTCCGCTCCAGAGGCGGCCCCCGCCGGACCCGTTCGCTACAGCAAGGGCCGTACCAGTTTCCTGACCGAACGGTTTTTAACGAGGGTCAATAGGCAAAGTTTTACCGACGCGACATCTTCTTAACTGATTCAACCGACAACAATTTCACGCCGCCCTCGGGGGAGGCGTCAGCGCACCAACCTGGAGCAAGCATGCACGAAGCCCTGATACTCGAACCCACCCTCGCCGCCGACTCCTGCGTCATCTGGTTACACGGCCTGGGCGCCGACCGTTACGACTTCGAGCCGGTGGCGCAGATGCTCCAGCAGACGCTGCCGGGCACCCGCTTCGTGCTGCCGCAGGCGCCGACCCGGCCGGTGACCATCAATGGCGGCTGGTCCATGCCCAGCTGGTACGACATCCTCGCCATGAGCCCGGCGCGGGCCATCGACAGGCCGCAGATGGAAGCCTCGGCACAGGTGGTGATCGATCTCATCGAGGCGCAGCGCGACGGCGGCATCGACCCGGCGCGGATCATCCTGGCCGGTTTTTCCCAGGGCGGCGCGGTGGTCTTCCATACCGCCTTCCTGAGCTGGCAGGGACCGCTGGGCGGGCTGCTGGCGCTCTCTACCTACGCCCCGACCTTCACCGAGAACCTGCAGCTGGACGCCGCCCGCCTGACCCTGCCGGTGCTCTGCCTGCACGGCAGCCAGGACGAGGTGGTGCCGCCCTTCATGGGCCGCGCCGCCCATGACGCACTGGCCGCCCATGGCGTGCCGGTGGCCTGGAATGAATACCCCATGGGCCACGAGGTGGTGCTGGAGGAAATCCAGGACATCGCCGCCTGGCTGCACCAGCGCCTGGCCAGCTGAGCCTGCGTCAAGGCATCGTCACCCCGCGCAACGGGCGCGCCAAGTGAAGCCTGCCCAGTCAGGCGAATGACGCTTCGGGCGGCGTCATTCGCCACCTTTGACCGCTGGTCGGGCAGGCCGGGGTCAAGGATTGCCTAGGCCTTATTCCTGGGAATAAGGTCAGAAATGGTGCTCGCCCCACGACAGGGAGTGTTAGCGATGCCAGCAAACAGACGCAGCCGGACAGGTTATTCATTGCACCGATGAAAAACGCCCACTGGCCGCAGGATCTGCAGCAGATCCGTCAATCGCGACTGTTCCAGAACGTCGCCGCCAGCAGCCTGCAAAAGCTGCTCGGGGAATTTCGTGCTTGCGAACTGGAAGCCGGCGAGATTCTCCTGTCACCGTTCAACCGCAACCAGCACCTCTACGTCCTGTTGGAAGGCGAGCTTAAGGTCTACCTCGGCTCCCTCGACAACCAGGCGGTGAGCACCCTGTCACCGGGCGACTGCGCCGGCGAGATCAGCTTCATCGACAACGACCGCCCCTCCGCCTATGTGGTGGCCACGCGCCCCTCGCTGATACTGCGCCTGCACCGCGAGTCGCTGGTCAAGCTGTTCGAGCAGTCGCCGGAGCTGATGCAGAACCTGCTGGAGCTGCTCTGCGACCGAGTTCGCCAGGGCAACCGGATCATCCTCGACAGCGAGCAGAGCGCCAACCTCGACACCCTCACCGGCTGTTTCAATCGGCGCTGGCTGGAGCACGTGTACGAGCGCGAAAGCACTCGCTGCGCCTTCAATGGCCAGCCGCTGTGCATGCTCATGCTCGACGTCGATCACTTCAAGGCCTACAACGACCAGCACGGCCATCTGGCCGGCGATTACGCCCTGTGCCTGGTGGCGCACACCCTGCGCAACCAGCTGCGGCCCAAGGACAGCATGGTGCGCTATGGCGGCGAGGAATTCGTCATCCTCCTGCCGGAACTCAACGCCGAGGAGGCCCGCACCATCGGCGAGCGCCTGCGCCTGAGCCTGGAACAGGTCACCTCGTTCTACTCGCCGGTGGGCGTCCTGCCCGGCCTCACCGTGTCCATCGGCATGGCCCAGATGCAGCCCAAGGATGGTCTGGAAGGCCTGATCGCGCGGGCCGACGCGGCGCTGTACAAGGCCAAGCAGCAGGGGCGCAACTGCCTGTTCGGCTGACCCGGCCAAATCCCCCGGCGAATCGGCCGCCTCATCGCCCTGCACTGCATCGGCTTGTTAGAGTCGCGGCATAACAACAATGAATGGATGCCCCTCATGCGCAAGCTGCTGCTCGCCCTGCTGCTCCTCGTCCCCGTCGGCGCCGGCGTCTTCTTCACCCTGCCCGGCCTGCTCGACCGCCAGATGAACAGCGTGGCCAATCCCGCCCCCTACCCCGCCAGCGACAAGGCAGAGGAACTGCATCGGCGCCTGTTCGTCGCCGACCTGCACGACGACGCCCTGCTCTGGCAACGCGACCTGCTGCAGCGCCACGACTACGGCCACTCCGACCTGCCGCGCCTGCTCGAAGGCCACGTCGGCCTGCAGGTGTTCTCCACCGTGACCAAGACCCCGCGCGGCATCAACTACCAGAGCAACCCCAGCGATACCGACAACATCACCCTGTTGGCCATGGCCCAGCGCTGGCCGCGGGCGACCTGGGACAGCCTGCTGCAACGCGCTCTGTACCAGGCCGGCAAGCTGGAGCAGGCCGCCGCCGGCAGCGCGGGGCAACTGGTGCTGGTACGCAGCCGTGGCGACCTGCAGGCCTTCCTGCAGGCCTGGCAGCAGGACCCGCAGCGGGTCGCCGCCCTGCTCGCCACCGAGGGCCTGCATCCCATCGAGGGTAAGCTGGAGAACATCGACCGCCTGTATGACGCCGGCTTTCGCATCGCCGGCCTGACCCACTTCTTCGACAACGAGGTCGGCGGCTCGGCCCATGGCCTGGAGAAAGGCGGGCTGACCCCGCTGGGCCGCCAGGTCGTCGCGCGCCTGGAGGAGAAGCGCATGCTGATCGACCTGGCCCACGCCTCCAAGGCGCTGATCGATGAAGTCCTGGCCGTCGCCAGGCGCCCGCTGCTGGTCTCCCACACCGGCGTGGCCGGCACCTGCCCGGGGCCGCGCAACCTCAGCGACGAACACCTCAAGCGCATCGCCGCCAGCGGCGGGGTGATCGGCATCGGCTACTGGGACGCCGCGGTCTGCGCGACCTCGGTCGACGCCATCGTCCGCGCCATCCGCTACACGGCGGACAAGGTCGGCGTGGCCCACGTGGCGCTGGGCTCGGACTTCAATGGCACGGTGCACACGCCCTTCGACAGCACCGGCCTGGCGCAGATCACCGAGGGCCTGCAGAAGGCCGGCTTCAGCGAGGCCGAGATCGCCGCCATCATGGGCGGCAACGTGCGCGACCTGCTGCTGGCCAGCCTGCCCGACTGAGCCCCGCGCGCAGCCCGCCCGGCTCTTCGCCGCGCGGGCTTCTTGCATTACACTGGCCGGCGTTCATTCCTTAACCAATACGAGACCGGCCCGTGCTCAAAGCACTCAAGAAAATCTTCAGCAAGGGCGATGCCGAGCAGCCCACCCCAACCAGCTCCACCCCCGCCAGCCAGCCGGCTGCCGCCCGCGAACCCCGCGCCGAACAGCCCAAGCCGGCGACCAAGCCGCGCGAGAAGAAGGCACGCAACGACAAGCCGCGCCAGGAGCGCCCGGCCAAGCCGGTGGATACCTGGAAGCTGGAAGACTTCGTGGTCGAACCCGCCGAAGGCAAGACCCGCTTCCACGACTTCAAGCTGGCCCCCGAGCTGATGCACGCCATCCACGACCTGGGCTTTCCCTACTGCACCCCGATCCAGGCCCAGGTCCTCGGCCACACCCTCAAGGGCAAGGACGCCATCGGCCGCGCCCAGACCGGCACCGGCAAGACCGCCGCCTTCCTCATCTCGACCATCACCCAGCTGCTGCAGACCCCGCCGCCCAAGGAACGCTACATGGGCGAGCCGCGCGCACTGATCATCGCGCCAACCCGCGAGCTGGTGGTGCAGATCGCCAAGGACGCCCAGGCCCTGACCAAGTACACCGGCCTCAACGTGATGAGCTTCGTCGGCGGCATGGACTTCGACAAGCAGCTCAAGCAGCTGGAGTCGCGCTACTGCGACATCCTGGTGGCCACCCCGGGCCGCCTGTTGGACTTCAACCAGCGCGGCGAGGTGCACCTGGACATGGTCGAGGTGATGGTGCTGGACGAGGCCGACCGCATGCTCGACATGGGCTTCATCCCCCAGGTACGCCAGATCATCCGCCAGACCCCGATGAAGGGCGAGCGCCAGACCCTGCTGTTCTCCGCCACCTTCACCGAAGATGTGATGAACCTGGCGCGGCAGTGGACGGTCAACCCGGCGATCGTCGAGATCGAGCCGGAGAACGTCGCCAGCGACACCGTCGAGCAGCACGTCTACGCCGTGTCCAGCAAGGACAAGTACAAGCTGCTGTACAACCTGGTGACGCAGAACGACTGGCAGCGGGTGATGGTGTTCGCCAACCGCCGCGACGAGGTACGGCGCATCGAGGAGAAGCTGGTGCGCGATGGCGTCAGCGCTGCACAGATGTCCGGCGACGTGCCGCAGCACAAGCGGATCAAGACCCTGGAAGGCTTCCGCGAGGGCAAGATCCGCGTGCTGGTGGCCACCGACGTGGCCGGCCGCGGCATCCACGTCGATGCCATCAGCCACGTGATCAACTTCACCCTGCCGGAAGTGCCGGACGACTACGTGCACCGCATCGGCCGCACCGGTCGCGCCGGTGCCAGCGGTACCTCGATCAGCTTCGCCGGCGAGGACGACGCCTTCGCCCTGCCACCGATCGAGGAGCTGCTCGGGCGCAAGATCACCTGCGAGATGCCGCCGGAAGAACTGCTCAAGCCGGTGCCGCGCAAGCACTGATCGGCAGCCCAAGAAAAAGCCCGCTCGATGCGGGCTTTTTTGTGCGCGCCAGCCTAGCGCGACTGCACCAGACTGAGCACCTCGGCGCTGCGCTGCGGGCGCTGCGTCAGGAAGCGCGTGCAGCTGACGCGCAGGAAGGAAGCGAAGTTGACCACTTCGCCGCGGTAGTCCATGACCTCCTCGTACAGCTTGGTGATCAGCTGGTTGGTGGTCATGCCGTCGACCTCGGCGATCTCGCGCAGGATGTCCCAGAACTGGTTCTCCAGGCGCAGGGTGGTGACCACCCCGCGGATGCGCAGGGAGCGCGAGCGCGACTCGTAGAGGATAGGATCGGCCTTCACATACAGCTCACACATCGCCTGCTCCCGAATCTGCTGCGCGTCGGCCATGCTGCGTTGATGTAGCGGCGCGCGAAAAACGCAGCGCCTGTGCGCGATAAACCATCACGCTCAGGCGTTGCAGCTGTGGTAAAGGAATTCTAAAACTTGTTGAGCTTAGGGCTCCAGCAGATATCGGCCGGTAGCGCCTCGGCATCTGGCACCGATATCACCAGGACGTCTCCTGAGCCAGTTGACCCTGGAACCGTGTAGATCTTCCCGTCCCGCCCCAGCACCCCTCCATACCACTTGTCACTCCCGCTGAGACTGGCCCCCAAGGTCGACCTGGTGGCAGTGCCGGCGACCGGGTCGATGACCAAGATGTCCGCAGCATTCCTGGGCAAGCCGTAGATCTTGCCGTTCGGAGCGAACGCACCGCACTCCCACTTGTTGCTGCCAGACAGGGTGGCACCCATAGCGCTCCTGGTCGCTGTGCCTGCGATAGGGTCGATGATCAGGATGTCCGTCGCGTTGTACGGGATACCGTAGATCTTCCCATCCGAGCCAAGCACCCCTCCACACCACTTCGACGAACCGCTCAGGCTCGCCCCCATCGTGCTGCGGGTGGCGGTTCCAGTCGTGGTGTCGATGATCAGGATGTCCGTCGCGTCGTGGGGAATGCAGTAGATCTTGCCGTTGTTGGCCAGCACCGCTCCGATCCACTTCGCGGATCCGGTGAGCGTGGCCCCCATGGCATTCAGACTGGCGGTGCCAGCACTTGGGTCGATGATCAGGATCTGCGCGCTCTCAAATGGCACGCAGTAGAGCTTCCCATCGAGCCCTACGGAACCTCCGAACCACTTGTTGGAGGTGGAAGTAAGCGACAGCCCCATGGTACTGCGTGTGGCGCTGCTCGTCAGAGGGTCAATTATCAGGATGTCGGTGGCGGCCGAGGGGATGCAGTAGATCTTCCCGTTGGGGCCGAGCAGGCCGCCGTTGAACTTGGAGGAACCCGAAAGGCTCGCCCCCATAGCGCTCAGGCTGGCGGTACCTGATGCAGGGTTGATGATCAGGATCGAGGCGGCGTTCGACGGGACTGCGTAGATGCGCCCATCTGGGCCCAGTACCCCGCCCATGTATGACTGGGAAAGGCTTAGTCCGTAGTTGGTGCGCACCGCGGTAGCCGGGAGCGTATTGAAGTCAGCATACGCCTCGCTCATCGCCGTGATGACCGCGGCTGGCGTCGCCCAGCCGGTGAAGGTGAAGGTGTAGTTGAAGCGCCGCTTGTAGACCTGCCAGCTGGCCAGGCCGCCGCGCTCGGCCCACAGCTCAACTTCGACGAGCCCATCGTATGCCCCGAACAGTGACATCGAGGCGCTGGAGCTGCTCTGGGCGTCCAGCGCTTCACCGGTGTCTACACGCGTGAGCCTGCCCTTGTAGTTGACACCCGGCTCCGGGCCGATGCTGCCCTGGGCAGTATCCACCAGTTGGTCGGCCTGCAGAGTGCGATCGCGGTGGGCGTAGGTCAGCTCCAGCACGCCAGCGAGAGCTGTTGGAAGGATCTCCCCCTGAATACGGAAAGCACCTGGTGCATAAGGCCTTCCGGCACGCCCCTGCAGCAACAGGCTGTCAGTTGGCGCGGAGTCTTCACTCAGGATGCCCGAGGAGGTGCTGGTCAGCAGCTTCGCATCGACGGTCACGCCGGAGGAGTACTCCGTAGGGTCGTTCCCGGCAAAGCCCTCGTAGAACCACATCCGAACCCCAGTCGCGTGCTGCGCTGGGATAGTGTCAGCACAGCCCCTGGCCAGCGTGACGATTAGGGCCGTCTGGTCGATGGCATCCACGCGGAGGATCTCGTCATCAATCAGCACTGCGGTACCAACCACGACCTGGTCCAGGTCAATGGGGGCCGTCACCCCGACAACTACAGGGGCATGCCCAATCGGAATCGCGGTGGCCAGCAACGCGGTTGGGCAGAAGTCGCCCCCATCACGCTTGCCGAACGCCGCAGAGCCGACGCGAGTGTGTAGGTGGAACCCCTGAGACAGGCTGGTCGGCCGAACCGCCAGGGCAGCCAGATAGGTCGAAGTGGCATCGAGCAGCTGCATGTTGGCCGCGTCGATCGAGGCCGCCAGGTCGCGCCATGTTGCCTCGACCAAGCGTCGAACGGTAACGGCCTGGGGAGTGGTGTTGGGTGGCGTCCAGCCGGATGGCGGCGGCGCCGAGAACGTGGTCGAAGGCATGCCGAAGACATCGAGCACCGCGGTGATGGTCATCTTGCCCTGGTCGAGCGTGCCCTCGTCGACGCGGCCGGCGCGGACAACGATGTTGTAGAGCCCGCGGGCTGGAGAAGAGAAACGGAAAGCAGCGCCAGGTTCGATATCCCTGGCTCGGCGATCCAGGACCAGCTTCCAGCGCTTGGCTGCCACCTTTGCCCGCAGGTCTCGCTTCGCGACCCGCGCTGCCAGCGCATAGGTCGGAATGCCCAGGTACTCGGTTGTCACACTGATAACTCGGCCGCCGGCGGCGCGGATCGCGGCCAGATTGCGCTCACGTGCTGGGCGCTTGGAGTTATCGATCGGATTGCGCCAGGTCACGACAACCTCGTTGGCTGCATCAGCGTTTGCCGAGTTGTCATCGTCCTCGATGTCGAGCAAGCCGTCCTCCGGGGTGAAGTGCGGCAGATCGTCGACGTCGTAGTTGTCTCGTACCAGCGTCAGCTTGCGCAGGCCGGTGGTTCTACTGGTGTAGAGATTGCCGGCGATGTGATCCAGTATGCCGCCGGCGAAACTGTCAATCGAGTCGGACCGCACCCAGCGGATGCACAGACCGAAGCCCTCGGCATAGAGCTGGTCAGCTGCTGCACGCCAGGCAGCATCGTCGATGCGGGTCCGGCTCTTGCCCCGCCCCCAATCCCGATTGGTCTCCAGCTCGTATAGGATGTGGGCCGGGTTCATGGCCTTGATAGTGTCGCCGGTCTCCGGATCGATCATCGTGATGACTGCCTTGTCCGAATACCAAACGTCACCATCCCAGCCTTTCAAGGCTCGGCGGACGCGGAATGTCCAGGGCTTCGGGTAGGGATTCATCGACGTGACCAGGCCGTCGTAGAACAGGGTGAACATGCCGCGGAACGCCGGGACGATGCCGCCAAGCATGGCCGCCAGGTTGGCGTTCACTGGCTGAGTCGGTGCCCCCATCATCACGTCGAGGCGCCCCTGGATGCCACCTTCACCGTCGTCGCCACCAAACAGCTCGCCAGCGTTTATCTGGAAGGAAGTGTTGCCAGTGGCGCTACCTCGCCAGGCTCGTTTGCCGCCGACCTTTATCTCCAGCAGCTCGTCGACCTCTCCGCGGCCGAGCAGCATGTGTATGCCGAAGTAGTAGCGATACCCAACTTTAACGCTCTTGCTGCTGCCCACGGACTACCTCCTCACGTGCAAAGTCCACCAGGTGCTTGGCCATGGAGTCGCCGGTGGCCAACAGACGGCTGGCCTCGATGCCACCTCGGGCAACGATCTGGGCCCAATCGAGCTGGTAGCGATCGGCAAGCTGGCGGGCGCCCTTGTGGCAGAAGCCCGGCCGGGAACTCAGCCCAGGAACGCTATGCAGGTGCTGCAGCGTGACGAAGAAGTCCTCGGTCACTTCTTGCCCCCCTTGGTCTTGATGGCGCGGGTGCGGAAGTTGCCCAGCCCGCCCACCATCCAGTCCTCGGTCCAGCAATCGCCGAAGAACACGCATTGAGCCAGGCCCTCCTCGAACTGCGGAAACTCGAAGTCCTCAAACGCCGTGGGCTTGGGGGCTGCAGACTTCGGCCGATTCTTGTAAGAGACGTAGGCACTGATGGCCATGATGGCGATGTATGCCCATGTGTACGGGTCCATGCAGCACCTCTAGAAGATTGGGTTGCCGTCAAACGGCGAGCGACGCGGCAGGTGGAAGATCCCGCCGTAGTTGAGATGGTTGTGGAACTTGTCCGAGCAGGTCTGCAGGAGCTGGTCGCACCCGGCATAGGCGCGTACCTGCATGTCCAGCTCCAGCCCGGATGTGCCGCCGAACACCAGCAGTCCGGTACCAAGGTTGCCCTCGATCGCCCGCCGCTCCCAGACATTGGCGCCCAGGCTCCACTCCAGGTAGCCAGCACTGAACCAGCCTGCAGGCTTGGTCGCGAACGCTGCCGAGTGGATCATCGCGCCATCCATGCTGGTGATGGTCCCGTCGACCCTGAAATCGTCCCGGTTGGCCCGGCAATTGTGCTCGTACAAGGCATGTGGGCAAGGCCGTTCCCAGCAAAGGCGCAGGCCCTGTTGGCCCATACTCACCGTCTCAGGGTTACAGACGATCTGGCAGCGGTCGACCGCCGGCCAGGCAACGCTCTGGATCTCGCCGACCCAGGAAACCCGGAACTCTTCCTCACCGACGTGGCGGTCGTAGATGACCAGGTCGATCGCATCGCTCGGCGGAATGCCCCGGTAGAACTGAGCGACCTCCAAGTCGGCCGGCGCTAGGATGCGCAGGTTGCGCACGTTGTCGCCGCCGCCCTGTCGGATGCCGTCGTCGCTGATACCGCCACGCAGAGCCCGGAATATCTGGTTCTGATGGGCGACGTCCCGATCGCTGCTGTTGTAGCTCCAATGCAGCACGCCGCGGCTGAACTGATACAGCCGAACCGGCCGGCCGCTGGCCAGGCTGAACTCGCGACTGTTAAAACTCATCGTCTCTAACCCCGCGGAATGTAAGCGCGCATGTGGCCACGCCTTCGCTATCAGTTTCGTGCTCAATCACTGCTCGATCCGAGGCCAGCCGGCTAAGCACCATCCAGGAGATCCTCGCAACGGCGCCGAGAGGAACGTCCAGCCCTAGGGCCGAATCGATGGCCAGGCGCTCGATATGCCCTTCCAGCTCGGTGCTGCTGGAGATGCGCCGATAGAAGACGGCACCCGAGGTCAGCTGAATGCGAATGTCCCGGCGGCCCGGACGAGCTGAGGCGAAGCGGGTGTAGCCGATGCTACGCACATCTATATGGGAAACCGCCGCCGGAATATCGGCGACCACTGTCAGGTCATCGGCGAAGGTCGGTATCCACAGGGGCACCTGCTGCCCGCGCAGTGCATACAGCAGCGATCGCAGCTCAGACCGCTTGGCACGCCCCATATCAATCCAGCGCCAGGAGCACACCGGCATCGCCCGCTGGGCCAGGTCGGTGAGCAGCGGGAGTCCCAGGCCGCTATCGAGCGTCGCCTGCAGCCGGGCGAACGTAGAGGTCAGATCCTCGGACTCGTCCGGCGCGGTATCGAGAACCGCGCGGCCCCGATAGCTCGTCGCCGGCATCTGATCAGGCCAGTCACAGGCGTCCAGGATCAGGAAACGCACCGTCAGTGACTGCAACTGGTCGGTCATTCGAGTCAGCTGCGGTTCTTCCAAGAGCTGTGCCGGCCGCGCCGGATAGAGCCTGGATCGAGCCGGCCATTGCTGCTGGGTTGGCCGGGTAAGATCCAGTCCAGTGGCGTCGATGTCGCTGACTTCCACCACCTCATAGGTGAATGCGTCATCGCCTCTCAGTAGCGCAATGCCGCCGATCTCGAAGTCCAGCCCTACGGTCTGGCAGTTGATGCGGTAGCTGCCTAGCGGCACGCCCTCGGCGAGTAGCTGGATGTCTGGCCAGATCGGCAGCGCCCAAACCCTGCTCCCCCAGGAGTACAGCATCAGATCGAGCAGTTGCCGCTCGTGGCCCTCGGCGAATACCAGAGCCTCCAGAACGCGGCGAGGGCTCAGACGCAGAGCCCGGCGCTGCTCGACCATGGTTTCGCTGGCCAGCACGTCGGTCTTCCACTCCAGCTCCTCGAGGATGCCGTCAGCCCAGTCTGGTACCAGGCTCCAGGCGACGATTCGGTTGGCCGTGATTCGGAGCCTGGCGGTGTGGCCGCCGGCGAAACGCCATTCGATATGGGTATCCAGTACCGGCTGGCCATCAGGGGTAACGCTGACGCTCCAGGACAGCTCCTTCAGCGCAGCGATCGAGAACGGCGGCTCCGGCTGACCGACAACCAGGACGCCTTCCTCCCCGCTCTCGATCTCCTGCAGCGTGACCGGTGTCAGGTATGCGTTCCAGACACGCACCAAGGAGGTCTGGGTGGAAACTACGTTGCCGAGATCGATGCGATGCGGATTGATGTGGATGCGGTAGTACCAGTCGTCAACGAATATCCTCCGCCGCGAGCCGGTCAGTGCTCGGGGGTTCGCCTCGACTGGCCAGGCGGTGATCAGGATATTGCCGCCGGCGGACCTGACAGCGGGGTACCCAGGCTGCGGAGTCGGCAGCACGGCGAACTGCTCCAGCTCGACAGTGATCCCCCCGCCAGTTGCCCCGCCAGAAGAGGTCCGGCGCAGCGTACCAGTGAGCACTGCCATTACGGCCCCTCGTACCGAATGGCCCAGCCGAAGGTGCCGGTGTGGTTGATAGCGCCGCCGCCGTTCCGTGCCGCCGGGTTCTTCTGATGCCAGGGAAACACCATCCAGCGATCAGTACCCAGCTCGATGAGCTGGCCTGGTTCATAGTTGTCGATACGCAAATATCGGGCATACACCAGATCGGTAACCAGCGACCACTTCAACGATGGTCGGGGTGCATAGGCACGAATGGGCACCAGTACAGACTCACTGTTAAAGGAGTTGGGCTGGGTGGCGAGTATTTCGTTGGCGACGTAAGTACCCCCGAGCCAGTCATCGGTGAACCAGGTTTTGCCATCGAGGCCAGCTGCAATCAGGGAGGTGCGCGTCGTGTTGTTGGGGTGGGCGGCCCACATCAGAGCGCCCGATGGGTTCGCGGTGCTGTTGGTATTCAATCCGATGCTGAAACCGCTGCCAGAGGCTACACCCCCCCATGTGGCCCCTAGCCACATGCCGCTGCTTACCAAGCCACCGACTGTTGACTTGCCCCAGGCACACCACTGGTAGCGGTTAACCGAGTAGTTCAGGACGCAGTACACCTCCTGGTCGAATACGAAAAGGTGGTAGGTGGCAGGAAAAGTGAGGGGCACGATGGACGAGCCGCCGCCGCCGGCGGCAATGGTCACCTCTGTGCTGGGATCGGTGAGAGCCCCAGCAGCTGCGCCTGTACCGCCGCGTAGCTTGAGCTGGCCGCTAACGACCTGGAGAGTCAGGAACATGCCAGCCTTCGAGAGAATGGCGCCTGACAAGGTCCATCCCTCCGCGACACACGCATCGATGATGGCGCTGCGAAAGGCATCCAGGTCGGCAACGGCGTTGGTGTAGTAGCCCATCAGCTGTCCATCCTCATCGCGTAGTAGTCCGTGTGCCCGGTGCGCGAAACGTCTTGCATCACCACCCAGGTGTTCCCATCTGCCACCAGCGTGTTCTCCACGGCGTTGTTGAAACCGGTGATGTAGGCGATGCCATCGAGCGCGCCCCAGCAGTTGCTGTTCGCGTCGTGCAGCTCGATCGGCAGCAGGTGGTAGTGGCTGCCGGTGTCGCGGAGGTTCTGCGCGTTGCCAGCCAGATAGGTGTTGCTCCATGGGTAGCACCTGGGCTGAATCCACCCATCGTTGGTGCGCAGCAGCATGTTGGCGCGCTGGCCCTTGTACGGCATTGAGTGGTTGGTCTCGCTGAAGCGAGTTGCTGGGGTTCCAACCAGCATCCCGGCGCACATCACTGGGTATGGGTACTGGCTCGGCCGAGCATAGGGCAGCATCTTGCCGACGTAGGCGCTCTCGTAGACAGGAGTCCCCACCTTCATTGCCAGCGCAATCCGCTGGGGATTCAGGGTCAGCCAGTAGTCGATCCGATTGTTATGGGCCGGCACACCGGATAACGCTGCACCTGGTTGAGTGTCGAAGGTATTGCTCGCGACGTACCCAGTGAATGTCGCCGCCACCAGGTTGTAGTAGTCGGCACCCACATCCTGGTATGTCCGGAAGCCGACGAAGATCTCTTCCTCGCCGGAGTAACCCACACCGCTCAGGATCAAATGGCGATCGGCCGCGGCCGTGTCATAGCGCAGCACCGTCCAGCCATTCGCCGAGGCGAAGTCGCGGATGGTCTCCAGCATCTTGTAGTGGGCGAGCACACCGCCCGAATTATCAACGAAGCCAATGGCGTGTGGCATATCAGAGTTCCAGGAGTGAGCGGAATTTGCCGGGGTCGCGGGAGATGGCCACGAACAGAGCCTCCTGCCCCTGGCGAGAGTTGAAAGCCACGTCGGCGATCCGGCTGGGGTCGTCGACCAGGTAGAAGTTCTGGCTGTTCTGCAGAGTGGCGGACATACCGGCAGCCGGCTCGGCCAGGCGACCCCCCGACAGACCTAGCGCAGACATCGACGGCGCCGGAACACCAGCCAGGCCCCCGGTCGCGTGACGCGCCCAGCGCGACATGGCCCAGTCATCCAGGGCCGACATGCCGCGGGCGTTGAAGTCCTGCAGGAACGGAAGCGCACCGTCTTGGGCGACCACGGCCGCGCGGGTGATGAACTCCGTGTCGCTCACCCAGATCGGGATGCTGTCAGAGGTGCCAGTACCTGGACCACGCACCTGACCGCCGTCCGCAAAAAACATACTGGCCGCGCTGGCAATCAGCCCAAGCCACCCAGAACCGCCGCTGGAGCCGCCCGAGGAGGCCGCACTACCGGCTGCACTGGAGATTGCGCTGGAGGTTGCCTGACCTGTGCTGGCAGCCGTGATGGCGGCTGCCATGGCCTGGGCCCCTTGCAGGCTTGCGGCGCTGATCGCAGTTCCCATCGCCTGGGCGCCGCCTGCACTGGCGGCAGCAATGGCTGTGGCCTGAGCCCCATCGCCATTACCACCGCCGCCGAGCAAGCCAGCCAGGCCATCAGTTGCCTGAGCTGCCAGGCGTTGAGCGGCCAACTGCGCCATCGAGCTGGCGATGCTGTTGACGAAACTGGTAGCAGCCTCTTGCAGATCCATTGTGCCGGTTGCCAGACCTTCGAGCGCACCAGTCAGGCCAGTCTCGAATCCATTCTTCAGTGCATTGCCCAGCTCGTCGGCGGTGTAGCGGGTCTGCTCAAGCTGCGCCTGCAGGTCGCGAACGCGCTGGATCGCCGCCGGGTCTCCGGTGGCGGCGGCTAGCTGCTGCATCTGCGGCAACAGCTTTTCAACCTCGGCAGCGGTGGCGGCATGCAGGTCGACGATCTGCTGGCGGGCGCCGATCTCGCTGAGAAGGCCTGCCTGCTGCTGCGCCTGAATGCTGCTCTCCTGGCGGCCCTGCTCGGCGAAGATGCGGTCGACCTGGGCCTGCAGCTCGCCGAGCTGGGCCGATGCCTGCTCGACATTGATCAGGCTGTTCACCAGGTCAAGCCCGGCTTGGTCGCCACGCTCCTGCAGGCGCTGGATCAGCTCACCGTACTGCTGCTCGATCTGCAGGGCTGCAGCAGCAGCCTGCTGGCCCTGGCCTGACAGCAGCTGGGCCTGGATGGTCGCGAGCTGCTTGCCATCGGCGTCCGCCTGGCGCTTGCGCTCCTCCTGGTCGATCAGCGCCAGGGCGGCTGCGGCGCGCTCATGCAGGGCGCCCGTCAGGCCCTTCTCGGCCAGCTCGTACTGGCGCACCTCCTCGGCACTCTTGCCCAGGGTGGCCGCCTGGCGCTCCAGTTGAGAAACGTACTGCTCCTGGCGCTTCAGCTCCTGGTCAGTCTTCGCCTTCGGAGTGCGCACCTTCTTCTCGCGCTCGGCATAACGCGCCTCGATGGCGGCGATGTCCCTGGCGACCTGGTCTTCGCTGATCAGCGCGGAGTCCGGGTTGGCCGCGCGGATCTTCTCCACATTGGACCGGTACTCGGCGATCGCCTTTTCCTTCTGCTCGGCCTTTGTCAGCGACTGCTCGCGGATCTTCGCCAGCTCTTGCTGCGCGGCGATCGACTCCTCATTGATCTTGGCCACCTCGGCCGCCCAGGCGGCCTCCTGATCGCGCTGCTGGATCTGCAGGCGCAGCTTGTTCTCCTCGGCATCCAGTCCAGCAGCGACCTCGGGGTCGATGCTGTTGCCGAGACGATCGCCGCGTACGCCGAAGCGCGCCTCGTTGCGCCGGCGCAGTACTTCGGCGAGCTTGTCTTCCAGGGTCTCTTCGCGGCCCACATCGAGCATCGCGTCCCAGGCCTCGGCCGCGACGTTCTTGATGCCCTGCCAGGCGCTCTCGATCAGCCCCAGGTTGCCGGCGATCTCCTGGGCACGCTGTTGCATGGTGCCGGCCAGCGCATCCATCGCCATCTGCGCGGCGGCGGCCTGGTCGCCCTGAGCCTCCAGGGCGGCGATCTGCTCATACACCGCCGCAGTGAGGAAGTTGTACTGCTCGTTCAGCTCGGCGGCGGCCTGGGCAGGCTCGTCGGCCAGGCGCTTGAACTCGTCGACCGTCTCGCTCACAGCCCGGCCGATCGCGTTCTCCATCACCACAGCGGTGGTAGCGATCTGCTCGATCTGCTCGGCGGTGAACTTGCCGGCCTTGGTCACCTCGGCCAGCGCGGCGGCGGCCTGGCGCTGGGTGCCGGAGATGCCGTCGATCCGGGAGGCCATGTTGGTCAGCTGGTCGGCGCTGGTACCGGCAGAGTTGCCGGTCATGATGATGGCCTTGTTGAACTCGTAGCCCTCTCGAGCCCCCTGCTGGTATGCCAGCAGCAAGCCGGCCCCCGCCGCCACGGCTGCACCGATGGCCAGTGCCAGCGGGTTCATGACGCTGACCAGCGCCCGGCCGGCATTGCCGATGCCGCCGAAGCTGTCGCGGATCTGGCCACCTTGCTGGATGGCCACCATCCACACCGGCATGCCGCTGGCGATGCTGGTGGTGACGTCGGTGATCTGCATAGGCAGCTGGGCCATGGCCTGCTTGTACTGCCCAGCGGTGAGGCCGGCGACGCGCATGGTTTCGGTGCTGCCCGTCAGACGGTCGCGGCTCTCCTTGAGCTTGGCGTTGTAGAGGTCGAAGCCCTCGGCGTCGATCAGCCCCTGGCCGCGGACGGAGCGCAGGCGCTGCTCCATATCGTCCAGACGGTCCAGCTCGCGGATCACCGGATCGATCTGGCCCAGCAGCTCAGCCAGTTCGCGGGCCTGCTTTTCGGCCGCGCCGGCGCCCTTGTCCAGGCCGCCCGCGGCGCCCGCGGCGGCAGCGCCGAGCTGTTTAGCTGCAGCGGCCGCGGCCTGGCTCTCGCTGGCCAGCTGGTCGGCGGCTTGAGTGGTGTTCTGCAGCTGGCTGCTGGCCTGCTGGGAGGCTTCGCCAACATCGCGCACGGTCTGTTCGAGCGCCTGCAGGGCCTGCTGGCCCTGATCCAGGTCAGCCTTCAGGCGCAGTGCAAGTTCGAGATCGGAGCGATTGGCCATGGCGGGCAGGGATCATTGCTTGAGGGAGCCCTGATCCTCGCGCGCGCGCGGAGGTAGTTCTTTTTGGCTGGCGAAAAATCGCTAGAACAGGCCCGCCGGCTCAGCCTGGATATCCCAGCTGAAGATCAACACCTCACGCGCCTCGGAGCCCTTGCCGCCACCTACGGTGTAGGTGATGTCGGTGCTCTCGATTTGGTACCGACCGAACACCCGGCGGATATCGGGGTGGTCGTTCAGGCTGACGATGGCCTTGCCCTTGATCTGCCCCAACACCTCGGCCATCTCCTCGTACTGCTCGAAGCCGAACGGCACGCCGTAGCCCTCGGTTTGCCAGTATGGCGGGTCGCAGTAGAACAGTGTGTGCGGCCGGTCGTAGCGGCGGAAGCAGTCCTGCCAGGGCAGGTGCTCGATGTAGGTGTTACTCAGCCGTAGGTGCGCCGCCGACAGGCTCTCCTCGATGCGCAGCAGGTTCAGCCCAGGCGGCTGGGTGGTGGCGGTGCCGTAGCTCTGCCCATCTACTCGCCCGCCGAAGGCCGACTGCTGCAGGTAGTAGAACCTGGCCGCACGCTGGATATCGGTCAACGTCTCCGGCCGGGTCTCCTGTAGCCACTTGAAGACCTGGCGGCTGCTCAGCGCCCACTTGAACTGGCGGACGAACTCCTCTAGGTGGTGCTGGACGACCCGGTACAGGTTGACCAGGTCGCCGTTCACGTCGTTCAGCACCTCCACCTCGGCCGGTACCGGCCGGAGGAAGTACAGCGCAGCGCCGCCGGCGAACGGCTCGACGTAGCAGGAGTGACGGGGAAACAGCGGGAAGATGCGATCGGCGAGCCGTCGCTTGCCCCCTATCCAGGGGATGATGGGTTGGGCCTGCATGGTGCCTCCGTGCGTGCGCTCGATGGCGCGTCGGGGAGGCTCTCGGCCTTCAGGTGATTCAAGGTCCGGCAGCGCGGGCACTTGATCTGTAGAGCATCGAACCGGCCGACTCGGGCCAACAAGCGGTCACAGCCGCCGCAACGAATATCTTTCATCCTCGGCAACACCCTTACCAATTTGCTAGGCTCGCCGCGCTCACGCGTGAGCGGAGGGCCTAGGCTGGCTGGCACTGGTGTTGCCGGTTCGGCGCCCGGTCCTGGTGCTCCAACACCAGGGCCGGGAGCCCTCTTTCTTTCCTCGATCAGTGTCCCTGTTCGGAGCCCTGATCTTCACTCTGCAGCTGTTCGATGGCCTCGCGGCAGTCGCCGGCCACCTCGCGTTGCAGCGCGGCCTGCTCGGCATGGCCGGCCTGCTCGCTGTAGGGCAGGTTGTGCTCTGCGATATCGGCGGCGATCCCGAGTTGCGCAATGGCATGGTTCATGGTGCTTTCCTCTTCATGGCTTTAGCAGGGCCTTCAGGTGCTGCTCGGCATCCTTGCCACCGGCGAACGCCAGGTTGATATCAGTCATCCGCTCGGCCCGCTCGCGCCGCTGGCGGCGCAGTTCGGCCTCGTAGTACAGCAGGATCTGCCGCTGGGTCATTCGGCCGATGTCGACGGGCTTTCCGTATCCGGCGGTGACAAGGGTGGCGTAGACGTCCGACCAGCGCGCACCGCTGCTTCGGCCTTTTCGGCCACCACCCGGTTGAGCACGCTGCGCACATAGAAAGGGCCGTTTGCGCCCCACCACATCATCAGCAAGAGGTGGCCGTCGTACTGGTTGAGGCCAGCGACCCACTCCGGCTCGACATCGGCGGCGGTCGCCACCAGCTCCTGGATGAGCTGGTGATGCTGCCCCAGCATGACCAGGATCTGCTCGAGCGCCGGCACACCACCGCCGGATATCTGCGCGTACAGGTCATCGAGCAGCGGCTGCACCTTCGGGCGCAGTCCCAGGCCTTCGATGAAGCCGTACTCGCGCACCACCAGCTCGCGCCCGGCGATGGTCGCCGAGCGCTCGGGGTGAAGCACCTGCAGATCATCCGCACCAGGTGCTGCTGCCGAGGGTTTCACAACCTTTTCGGCCATGGTTAGGCGACCTTCTGGTCGATCCGGCCGAAGCCGCCCAGGTTGGCGTCGGCCGCGTTCACCACGTCGTACAGCACGCTGCCGGACAGCTGGAAGCTGCCATACTCGTCGTGGATCAGGCCGAGGTCGCTCACCGGGTCGAACTTGCAGCGGTACAGGGTGACGATCACCGGCTCGTTGGTCTCGGTGTTGATACCGTCGAGCAGGATGTAACGCTCCGGCGGCGCAGCAGTGAACATGGTGAAGCTCGTCCGAGCAGCGTAGGTGTACGCGGCCTTGAACGGCTGTACCAGGGCGCCGAGGTTGAGCAGCTTGATCAGGCCGGCGTTCGCCGACTCCAGGCTGTAGTTGGCCGGAGGCAGGGTGGCTGGGGTGCCGGCACTGTCGGTGATGGCCAGGGCCGAGACGAACGGGTGGTCCAGCTTCACTTGGTCACCAACGGCCAGCCCCGTCGGGAAAGTTTCACCGGTCACGCTGCCGCCGACCACAGGCAGCTCCGAGGCCCAGATCGCCAGGGCGATGTTCTGCGGCAACCACTCGTCGAAGGTCATGTTCAGGGTGGCGGTCTTGCCACGCTGCAGGCGGCCGTACTGCAGGCGGTTGCCACTGAAGGACTCGGTCTTGTTGGTGCTTTCGGTGGCCAGTTGCAGGTTCATGGCCGGCACGTTGCCAGCCCAGACCGGCTTGGACAGCTTGCCGTTGGAAAGACGCTCGCCCGCGAAAACTTTGCCCTGGAAGGAAAAGAGGCTCATCGGTCATTCCTCACTTTGCGGCCGGGGCCGAGATGATTTCGTTGGCGATCAGCCAGGCCTTGTCGGCCTCGTTGACCTCGATCTTGTCGTCCTTCTTGAAGGGCTTCCCGCCATGGGTGTGGTCCTTCAGGAGGGTTACTTTCTCCAACTTCTGCTGTTCGGCCTGGGCCTCGGTCTTACTCATGGGGTCACACCTATGAAGTGTTGGGTTTGGAAAACGTCGGCCCAGAGCAGCATGCTGTCGTTGAAATCCAGCACATCGCCCTGGAGCCACCAGCAGGGGCGGCCGCCGTTCACCGGCGGGGTCCATCCCATGATTGCGGCGCGAGCCTGACCGATCAGCGGGCTGATCTCCTCCATCGATTCAGCCCCGGTGAGGTCGCGGTAATTCTGTACGGCGATCACCACACCGAAGGTCGCCACGGCGCGTTGCCGGCCAGTTCGGGCGCCTTCGCTGTCGCCCCGCTCGTTGGCCAGCAGTACATAGGCACTGGATGGCCGAAACTCGGTGAAGCTCTTGATCCGGGAGTACTCCGCAGCGCCCTGGACCACCTGGAGGTCTGCCACCAGCTCCTGCAGGCGAGCGATCACAGTGCTGACCGGGAACGGCGCCGAACTCATCGAAAGCCCCTCAGTTGCTCGCGGCTGAACACGTTGTCGTCGGCCTCGAAGCGCACGTCGATGGCGCTCGGACTGGCCGTTACCGGGTCGTTGGCGCCCAGGGAGAACTGGCCCGCGGCGATCTGCTGCAGAAACTTCAGCGCATCGCGGTACGCACGCACGATCGGATCGCTGTCTTCCTTGCCGCCCCGGTCCTTATGAAGCAAGTACCGGGCGATATCGCGCACCCAGCCGGTCACCAGTTCGGGTACCGGGCTCAGCGGCAGGCTGTGGCCACGCTTGCCCAGGTAACCGTCGACCAGGCTTTCAGCCTGGGCAACGGCATCTTCGATTCGGCGCAGTGCATCATCCGCCTCCGCCTGCTGCTCGGCTGTCCAGGTGCTGCGGTCGCCACCGCGCAGGGTGGCCTCCATCAGCTCCCAGGCAACCGGGCGCAAGTGGCTCGCAGTGGCCACCTGGGATAGCTCGCGCGCCCCAGGACGTTCGGCCAGTGCAGCGGCGGTGATGTACTGCATGGGTTACTCCACCATGCCCGAGAACACGCCGCGCTCGACCTTGAGGTTCGGCTCGCTCTCCAGTATCTCGACCTGCTCCGGCGTCAGCGCCGACAAGGCAATGCCGAAGCCCTCGCGGGTGAAGCGATAGCCGAGCCGACGAAAACCCTGCTCGGGGATGGCCACGACCCACAGGCCTTCGACCTCGCCGTCGTCTTCGAGCTCAGCCTGGGCAGCCGCCAGCGGGTCTGCACCGGGCGACACGCCGTCCGGGTACGGCAAAGGCTCAGTCGGCGCCGGAGCCTCGGCACCGGCCGCAGGCTCAGCTGTATTTAGGAGGGCATCCTGCCCGGCAGTACCCCCGGCACCATCAACGGCCGGGGCGGCGCCCGAGGGCGCCTCGCTCGCGGTGGGTTGCTCGGTGGAGACGCCGGCCGCAGCCGCCGCTCCAGTGGTGTCGGTCGGCGCCTGAGCGTCGACGTGGGTAGTGCCCGCCGGCAGAGTCTCCTGCTGTTCGGCGGGGGCAGTGGGTGCCGGTGCGGCTCCCGTGCCTGCCTTCTGTTTTGCGCCGCGCTTAGCCATGGCTTACCTCCGATCAGGCCAGCCACGGGGTGACGAGCACGTCGACCACGTCGCGGTTGATGTTGGTGGCGCCGGCGGCGTTGCGTTCGGCCTTGACCACTTCCAGGGCCTTCTCACGCAGGCTCGGCGGCACGACCAGGAGCTTCGGCCGGATGCCCAGCGGGCGGCCATGGTCACCCTTGAGGCCCTGCATTGCGGCATAGGCCGCGCCGAAGTTGGTCGCGTCCAGGGTCTGCTTGCTGGCGTAGGCCAACTGCCAGAGGCCGTAGCCGGCGTTCAGGCGCGCATCCACGCCCCACACGTATTCCTTGCGATCGAACACGTTGTCGTCGGTCTCGGCCGTCTTGGCCACGAAGTTGTAGGGCTTGCGCTTCTGCAGGATCAGCGGACGGATCATCCGGGTAGTGTCCAGCAGGTACCACGCGGTGCCGGCGCCGCCCTGGAAGTTGCTCACCGAGGTTTCCTGGCCGTTGGCGCCGAGCACCGGGTGGTCGGTGTCGAAGAAGTACTGGCCGTCGTAGCACTTGCCGGTGAAACCGCCGGCCAGCAGGGCATAGACCAGCTCGGCCGGGTGTTCCTTGGCGTCCTGGCCCAGCTGGGCCATCAGCGGGGAGTACACACCGTACTGATCGTCCTCGATCGCCTCGCGGGGCACGCCCACGGTGTTTTCGAAGCTCTTGTTCTTGATCGAGTACTCGTGCAGGCCGAGGTTCTGCACCACGCGGTCACCGATCCACTCGCGGAATCGGGTCGTGGCGCCAAGCCAGCCGTAGGTCTCGATGGCGGTGCCGGACTTCACTTCCAGCACCAGCTGGTCGTAGTCGATCGGAGCGCTGGCAAAGGCATTGGCGAAGGCCGCCTTGAAGCCGGTGTGAAGGATGGCCAGGTTGGCTTTATTGATGATCATCTGAGTCTTGCTCCTTTAGATCTCGACCCAGACGCCATCGCTATCCACGTCGCGGATAACGCCAGCGGCCGATCGGGTGTTGGTGCCATTGGTCTTGGCCACGGTCTGGTCATCGACGATGTAGGCCGTGCCGCCGATGTCGGCGCGGGTGACTTCGTCGCCGGCCGAGCTGTTGGCGAAGGGGAAGCAGCCGCGGCTGGTCTCCACCCGCTTGTCACCAGCGGCGCCAGTGGAGTTGTCCACCTGTTCCTGGGCAACACCGCGCGCCTTGAGGGTGGTCGAGGTGCTGCCCGGAACGGCGTAGCCCGAGGCGTTGATGCACACCAGCGAGCCGGCGTAGATCTTGGTGGTGGCCGCGACCGGGTCACTGAAGACCTTGGCGTCGCGGCGTTTGGTGTTGCGATCCTTGGCGAGCGCGGTCATGGCTTAGGCCTCCTTCGCGGCTTTGAACTGTTCCGGGGTCAGGCCCATTTGCGAGCACACGGCCTGCTCTTCCTGGGTCAGGCCAGTCTTCTCGTCAGGCACCGGCCGCTGACCATTGGTCTGGCTGCCGAGCAGGGCCGCGATCGGCGCAGCCTTGTCCAGGTAGGCAGTCAGGGCGGCTCGGTCGGACTTGCCGAGGTCACGCGCCCAGGTCTCCATGGATGCGTGCAGGCGGCCGTCTTCGAGAGCGCCAGCGATCTCGGCGTCCAGGTCCTTCTGGTCACGCTCTCCGAGGCGAGCAGTGAGCGCGGCGATATCGCCCTTCAGGCCATCGACGACCGATACCGGAACGAATTTCGACGGATCGGGGGCGCCGGCGGTGGCCTTGGCCTTCAGGCCGGTGCAGGCGGCCAGCAGCGCTTCGCCGGTAGCCTTGTCATCCAGGCCCAGCAGCTTGCGCAGATCGGTGTTGTGGGCGGAGAGCGCGGCGACCGCCTGCTCTTCGGTGGTGGTGTCGGCCAGGCCGAGCGCGGCGCATACCGCAAGCAGCAGTGGGTTCACGGGTTTTTCCTCTGAGGGTTCATCGAACAAGCCGAACGACGCCGCAGCGCGCAGGCTGAGTTCCTGCATGCCGTCGATAGCCGGGGCATTGGTGAGCGCGCCCATCTGTACGTCCAGGACGTCGCCAGTGGTCGGGTTGTAAAGGAAGACGGGAGAGAAATACTGGTACTCGCCGGTGGCGATGTACTGAGCCGCGCGTGCAGTCAGCTGCACCTTGGCGAACAGACCTTCGCCCTCGCGCCACTCCAGGTCGATGTACCAGCCAGCAGCGGGAGCTGGCTGGCCGTTCTCTTCCTTGAGCAGGGTCTGGTGCTCGTAGTCGACCACGCGCTTGTTTTTGCGCGCATGGAAACGCTCGATGACCTTGGTGGCGACCGCCGCGTTGATATGCCAGCTCGGCACCTTGATCTCACGACCATCGGACGGCTTGAAGTGGCCGGCAGGGGTTACCTGCAGCCAGATGGTGTTGTCGGCATCAGCCTGGCCCAGCTCGAAGGAGCAGGCAGCGATGGCGACGGCGAGAGAGAGGGTCTTGGTCTTCATGCCGCCAGAGTGGGGCGGCAGGAGGGGGGAGTCTTTTTGGCTGGCGAAAAATCGCAGGCGGGGTGTTCGGTGGGGCCTTTTCTACAGAAGCACGCCGAGGGGGGCAATGGCAATGCCGCTAGGCGTGTTTATAAACGCTAAAAACGGGGGGTATCGCTCCAAGGACGAACATCCGCCGCGGGTAACCCTAGATAAGGGCCTTCTGCGGCCGTTTTCAGCGGGTGGGAAAAAGGTACCTCATGGCGACTCCGGCGATGGCGTAACCGTCCGAGTCGCTCACGCCCAGGAATGGACGAGCCGGTATACGGATCTGGTAGGCGCCGATGGTCACCCACTGGGCGAAGTTGCTCTTGTGCTTGTTGACGAAGAGGTTGCCCACCTCGCCATTCTTGCCCTGGCGGAAATAGGTCTGCTGGCTGCGCGCCGCGACATCGATTGTGCCGCCGAAGTGATGGATCGCCGCGTACTGGCGGTTGGTGCCGAACAGCAGCTCGTCGTTGCTCACCTGGTAGCGCAGGGTGTTCTTCAGGTAGCCGTCCAGTACCAGGATCTTGTCCTGGTTCTTGCGCTTGCGCCGCTGGTAGGCCGGCGACAAGGCCTGCCACGGTGTGCCGTCTGGCGAGGTTTGGCTGGCGAAGCGCTGGTCGTGGGCGATCAGCAGGTACTCGCCGATATCGCGCAGCAGCGGCTCGGGCCGGCCCATCGCCTGCGCGGCCTCGTTGATCACCGCCAGCGCGCCGGCGGCATCGAACTCCAGTGTGGCTCCGGCCATGTTCTGCTCCTATACTGAAATCACCTGATCGAGCGAGAGAGCCCCTGCCAGGGCCTCCGACCCTACGCTCGCGGGAAACCCGATGTGGCAGCGCCGGGTTTAGTTTTGCCTGCGATACAGCCGCACGCCCTGGCGCACCGTCTCCAGGTACTCATCCTTGTGCGGCGGGAAGGTGGTCACGCCCAGCCAGCCATCCGCACCCACCTCGAACACCGCCACGGCCGGCACCTGCGAGCCTTCAACCAGGAAGCGCGCAACGTAGCGGCGGCGCACCACCGCCTGGCCAAGAGCGCCGAGCCACTCCAAGCGCGTCCACACCTCGTCCGGGGCCTTCAGGGCATCCGCCAGCAGGCGCAGCCAGCAACCGCGGCCGTTCTTGTTGGCCTTCAACTGGCCAGTCTTGCGCTCCGTGAAAAGCTCTTTCCCTATCACCAAGCCTTCGCCCAGCACGTCGCGGAACACCGCAGGGCGCTCCAGGGTGGCGCCGAACTCGGCCAGGTAGCTGCTGGCGTAGGCCTCGTCGGTCAAGCCCTCCGGCAGCAGGCGCTCGACCGGGGTCACCCTGGGCGGCGGCAGCGGGTCGCCGGCCAGGCGATTGGGCAGGCCCGGCGCGGGTGCAGGGATCAGCTCCTCGTCAGGGCGCGGACGCGGTACCGCGCTCTCCAGCCTGGCCCGGCCTGGGGTGTACTCGAAGCCGGGGTCAATGCCCTGGGGTACGGTGACGGTGCGCGGCCCGGTGGCACTGCGCTGGCCGATGGTGCGTTGCTCCCAAACTATGGCCGGCGCCGTATCCGGTCCGGTCTTACCCATGCGCACCAGATCATTCATGCTCAGTGCGCGCACGCTGCACTGGCAGCCCCAGGCGTTGATCGGGAAGTGGTACTGCCACCAGGGATCGTCCCAGCGCAGGACCATGCCGTTCCAGGCCTCATGCTCGGGCCGCGGGTGCTCCACCGCATCGCTGTGGATGTACTGCCAGAACGGCCGCTGCTCGCGCACCGCCATCAGCTGCTCATAGCGGCCAGCCATGTAGCTGCTCTGCAGGTTGGTGTCGTAGATCACCCGCGAGCGCCAGTTGCGGCCGCCGTTGTAGCTCCAGCCATGCTTGGCCACGATGCGGTCGAAGTCCCGGCGGAAATCCTCTAGGGTGCGGCCCTCTTCGATCGAGCGCTGTACCGCCAGGCGGAAGTCGGCCACCAGCTCGTCGCGGTTGGCGCCCGCGACGACGAAGGCCCAGTCGTGCTCGCGGCCGTAAACGTCCGTCCAGCCATCGGTGGGCAGGTTCAGCTTGCGCCGCAGGAACTCGTTCTGCTCCTGGAACGGCAGCGACACGGCACTAACGGCCACCGGCGGCCTCCTGCAGGATCTCCAGCCGGCCCTGCAGCGCAGCGGCGGCCAGGGCCTGGGCCATGGCATCGGCGTACTGCTCCAGGCTCATGTCCGGCAGCAGCTGCTCGAGGCCGTCGCGGATCTGCTCTAGGGACTCGGCCCGCTGCACCAGGTCGCGGATCTGCTTGATCCAGGCCCCTGTCGCAGGCTGCAGCTGATCGTCGAGCTGCTCGGCGGCGGTCGCCGCGGGGCGCTGGGCGGTGGTCACCGCCTTGGCCGCCGGTGGAGCGGCGGGCGGCAGCGCTGCCGGCTCGGCGGCGAGCACCAGGACGTCCTCATCACCTTCGGGCTCGGGAATCGCCAGGCGCTCCTGGGCCCACTGCCGCGGTACCTTTACGCCCATCTTCACCAGGGGCGGCAGCGCTTCGGCGTAGTGCGCCAGATCCTCCGGCTCGCGGGTGATGAGCTGGAGTCGCGGGCAGCGACGCCAGTCGCTGACCAGGTTGTTGAGCAGGCCGATCGGGTAGACCAGCTGGCGGCTGATCGACAGGCTGATCTGCTTGGCGTCCGAGTTGCGTAGCTCCTGACGCACCTCGTTGTGAACGTTGCCCAGGGCGTTGGTGCTGCTCTTGCCGTCCGCCTGGCTAGTCAGCGTGCCGCCGAGGATGGCTTTGCTCTGGGTGCGCTCGCACCAGTCGATCATCAGCTGGAAGGCTGCCGGGTCGCCCTCGGCGGCGTTCAGGAAGTCCAGCTCCATGCCGATCGGGATGATGCCGGCCGCGTTGTGGCCCAGCGCGGCCAGGGCGCGCAGCAGGGTCAGCTTCTCCCTCTCGGTGGCACCCGAGGGGTATTTGCCCACCCGCATGGGGATGCCGTAGATCTCCAGGAACTCGGCCAGGTCGCCCACGCTGTAGTTCTTGAACAGGTACGGCCACACCAGCACGCGGAACAGCGCCGAGCGCTCCAGATAGCCGCTCTTGGCCTTGTGGGTATGCACGAGCCAGCCGAACGGCTGCAGCGGCTCGCCGCCGGCCGCGCCGCGCAGGCGGATTTCCTGCTGTTGGCCACGCACCAGCTGGAACCAGGACTGCGGCCGGTGGATGGCGGCCCGCGGCAACCAGCTACCATCGACCCGGTGCCAGCCATCGTACTCCAGGCAAGCAAAGCCCTTGCCGATGGCGTCGGTGACGTCGAACAGCAGATCATCGAAGTCGTCCAGGCCCTCCAGCAGGCTGGCCAGCGCAACAGCGGCATCCTTCTCGGCCTTGGTGGCGTTGGCCGGAGGCACCATCTGCCACTCCAGGCCCTGCACCGCGCGGCGGCGCTTTCCCATCTCGGCGTGGATGTGGCCGTCCTTCTCCTCCATGTCCTCGAACAGCTCGTACTGGCCGACGATATCGCCTTGCTCAGCGGCATCCAGAATCTGGGCAAGCCTGCTAGGCGTAAGGCCACGGGACGGGTGATTGCCGACCTCATGGTGCAGGCTGGTCAGGTGGGCGGTCTGCGGTTCGCGCAGCTCGCCGATGCGGATGGGCTGGCCATCGGGACCAAGGATGCGAGAAGTGGTCACCATGCTGAAGACTCCGGTAGTTCGATGTCGCTGTCGTTGCTGCCCACGTTGTCGAAGCCGCGGCTGTGGCGGGGCAAGGCGGTGAAGTCGATCAGGCCGCCCTCCATGAAGCTGGCGCGCACGGCCATGACCAGGGCAATGGCCGAGTCGCCGTGGCGCTTGGCCTTGGCGCTGGTGCTCTCCAGATCCTTGGTCCGGCCCTTGTCGATCACCGGCACGCCTTTCTCGACCTTGATCGAGAGCAGATCGTCCAGGGTGTTCTGGTGCCGCGGGATCTGCAGGTTGAACGCCTCGAACTCGCCCTTGAGCTTGGGCATCCACAGCGCGTACCAGGCCAGGTTGAGCTGCACCTGCTCGACGAGGCCAGCGCCATAGTGCAGCGCCGCCTGCTCGGCCAGGTAGCCGCCGTTGCCGGTGGCGTCGAACGCCAGGCCGGTGAGACGCGGCAGGCGATCGCAGATGAAGAACATGATGTCGCGCTGCGCCTCGTAGGTGAGGTTGCGCAGCTCTACCTGGAACGGCACGCGCTTGCGCAGCAGCGGATCGATCTGCAGTGGGGTGAACACGGTCAGGTCGCCACGGCGGGCAAAGTCCTCGCCGAAGGTGTGGCGGTTGCGGTCGCTCAGGCGGGCCAGCTCGGGCAGCAGGTTCTCTTCGCACCAGGTGCGAATCTCGGCCGTGCGCATCTCCGGCGTCCAGCTCTCGAAGCCCTCCGGGGCCTCGTAGCGGTAAATGCGGATGGAGTGGTCGGCCACCATCGCCTGCTCGATCAGCACACGGGTCAGGTAGGCACCGCCGCTCTTCTTCGGCACGCAGCCGTATTCCTCGTCGGCGCTCTCGATGTTCGGGGCGTTCTTGTACAGCCCGTCTCGCCACTTCTTCTCGGCCTCGGGCGACCACTCCTGGCCAGTGACATAGCAGATCCGCCTGTAGAGGCCCTGGGCGATCGCATCGTCCAGGGTAATGCGGTGGATGCTGTAATCCTTGCGGCCTTCGCGGGCGTCCTGGATGTAGGTGTTGAAGGGATTGTCGACGCCATTGTGGGTACTGATCAGGCGCACCTTGTTGCCCCACATGGTCAGCGCCAGGGCCGCCTTGAGCAGTTCCTCCAGGGACTCATGGAAGGCCGCCTCGTCGATCACTACGTCGCCCTGCAGGCCGCGCAGGTTGCTCGGCCGGCTGCTCAGCGCCTGGATCTTCCGCCCCGACTTGGGGAAGCGGATCATGTAGGTGAGGATTTCTTCCTTCTTGCCCGAGTCCCAGAAGGTCTGCTCGTAGACGTCAGCCTCGGCCAGCTCGTTGAAGGCCTTGGCGAACAGCGCGCAGGCGGCGATGTACTCCAGCGCCATCTCCTGCTTGCTGCCGACGTAGAAGGTGTTGCAGCCACCACGGCGGCGCGGCTTGGCGGCGTTGATCACGTTGCGCCCGGCCTCGGCCCAGGTCAGGCCGGTGCGGCGGGACTTCTCCGCGATCATGATCTGGCTCTCGTCCTCGAACCACTTCTGCTGGTACGGCAGGAACACCGCATCGCTGCCCGGCACGGCCTGGGCGATATCCTGCGGAACCTCCACGCCGTGCAGGGCCATCTCTTCCTGCAGATCGATCTTGCGGGCCGGGCTGGTGGCCTTGAGGCTCATATCAGGCTTTCCCCAGCAGGATGCCGCGAATGCGGTTTTCGAGCTGCTCGCTCATGCCGTCGCTGCCGCGCAGCTCTTCCAGGCGTTGCTCCTGCTCGGCCAGCAGGGCCTCGCGGGCTTCCTTCTCGATGGCGCGGCGTTCCTCGCGACTCACCTTGCGGGCAGCCAGCACATCCTTGGCGGCGCGGGCCAGTTTGCGCACGTCGTCAACGGTGGTCTCTTCATCCACCTGCGCGCCCAGAGCGGCATGTGTGGTCAGCGTGGTGATGGACTGCACCATCAGAGCGCCGGCCTTATCGTCCGGGTTCTCGCCCAGCTCTTCCACCAGCAGGCTGGCCATCGCCTGCTGCTCGCGCAGGCGCTTGGTCATCTCGTCGAAGCTGACCTTGTAGCGGCCGATCGCCGATCGGCTGGGCCGGTCCTCGCTGGGGAAGCGAGACTGCAGCTCCTCGATGAGCTCGTCCAGGGTGAGGCGGTTCTCGCGCAGGCTGCGCTCGATATACGAGCGCACCGCCGGGTCGAGCTTGTCGATGCTGGATTTGCGCCCCATGGTCAGGGCCTCGGCTTGCTGACGCCCGGTACCGAGGCGCGGCCGGCGGCTACGTCGGCGCCGCGCTCGGTCAGGGTGACTACCAGGACGGAGCCGATATCCTCGACCTTGACCAGGCCCTGCTCACCGAGCCAGGTGAGCTCGGCCTTCACCTGGTCGCGACTCGGGTGGTGCCCGAACTCGCCCAGCAGACTGGTCAGCACGGAAGAGTTGGAGCGGTACTGCGGCAGCTCCGAGAGGATGCGCAGCATCACCAGGCGCTGGTCCTGGCGCAGGTAGTCGGCGAATTGTTGGTTGCTCATCACGGCCTCGCGTTGTTCAGCAGGTAGTCATTGATGCGGTCGACGCTGCGGGTCAAAGGGTCGAGCGCTTTGGCCACCCCCGCGAGCTCGACTTTGATCGCTTTCATGTCCCCGGCCAGATCGGCGAGCTCACCAGCCAGCTCGGTCAGCTGCTCGCTGTCAGGCAGGTGCTTCATGCTTTGCTCGAGCACCAGGATGCGGTTGTCCTGCCCGGTGAGGCGGGTGGCCAGCTGCTCGGCCTCGGCCTTCGAGCTGGAGCGCCTGGCGGCCATCAGGGAGTACAGGCCCACCAGGGCGGTGAAGGCGAACTGGCCGGCGCGCAGCGCGAAGTCCAAATCCATCAGGGAGATTCCTTGTGCAGGCGGCGAAACCCGTTCAGCTGCGCCAGGTTGGTGAGGGCCCAGGCGCCGTAGTCGCGGGCATGGGCCAGGATGTCAGCCGCGCTGACGCCGCTTTCCAGTAGTTCGGCGTCAGAGCCGGCGGCGGGCCAGGCTCCCGGCGCAGCGCCGGCGGCACCTCGGCATCCGGCTGGGGCGGGCATACGGGCGCCGAGGGCGGCGTTGAAGTCGCGCAGCCAGCCGCAAGTGATAACGAAGCGAGGAGCAGGCACAGGTGCAGTGCCTGGCGCTGGGCGGTACTGAGTCGAGACATGAGCGATGCGCTCCCTGGTGAGTTGTTGCTGCAGCTGGCGGATCTCGCCCTGGGCGTCCAGGTACCGCAGCTCGGCCTCGTTGGCGCGTTGCACCTGCAGGCGGTAGCTCGCCAGGTTCTCCTGGGAGGCACGCAGGCTCTGCTCGGCGTACTCCAGGCGCAGACTCTGCAGGGCGGATTCACCTTCGGCCTGGGCCTTGCCGTAGCCACTGTCGTACATGCCGGAGCCATGCAGCCAGAACGCCACTGCGAAGAGGAGGATCAGCAGTAGCCAGATGTTCTCGCCGAGCCAGCCGAAGAAGGTCCTCATCTGCGCTGCCCCTTACGCCTGTGCCTGCGGGCGTCCAGCCGCGGCGGCGGTTCTCGGTGCGGAGGCGAGGCGTACAGCTCGCTGGCAGCGAGCCAGTTCAGGGAACACGCGGCAGGTGACGTGGTGGCGATGCTCATCGCCAGGCAGAGCAGTGGCACTTTCACGGTGGTACCTCTCGGCACACACGCCAGAGCCCCAGCCGGCAGCCGCGTACATGGGCTCCCAGCGCAGCAGGATGGCGCGCGGGTAGTGGCGGTTCTCACGGAAGTTGGCAGTCGAGCGGCCGGCGTTGTGCCGCTCGACGGAATCGAACCAGGCCAGCTTGTCGGCCCCTTTAGCCGAGGCCAGCACGCGGTCGCGATTCACCCATCCCTGCCCGCCGTTGTAGGCCGAGAGCACGAATGCCCAGCGATCGCAGTCGCTGGATGCCTGGTTGCGTTCATACAGCCAGCGGTCGTAGGTGACCATGGCGCGCAGGGCCCAGCCCGGGTTGTAAGGCTGCGCGGGGCCCAGGCTGCTGGGGTACAGCTCGGCCATCCAGTCGGCCGTGGCCGGCATGAACTGGGCCAGCCCCTGGGCACCTACCGGCGAGCGCGCCTGGCTGCGCCAGCGGCTCTCCTGGTGTACCTGGCCGGCCAGCGTGGCCACCGGTGCGCCTAGGCCCCACTCGGCATGGGCGGCGCGCACCAGGAGCCGGTGGTGCTGTTCGGCGGCGAGCGGAATCTCGTCGGCGGCGAACGCCGGATGGCAGCCGCTTAGCAGGGCTACAGCGCAGCTGACGATCATTATGCGCATAGTCAGAGCCCCAGCGTCATGCCCAGCACTACGGCCAGGACGATCAGGGCGCGGCGCAGCCAGGCGCCGACGATGTGGATGCCGCCGATGCACTCATGCGGGCGGTCCTCGGGGTAGGGAAACAGACTGCGGTCGATCCAGTAGCCGATCACGGCGGCCAGGGTCACCAGGCCGGCCTTGTACAGCACCACCTGGAGCTGCTCCGGGCGCACCGCCGCCAGGGCCAGCAGCAGGCACAGGGCGATGATGGTCCAGAGCGTCATGCGCGGCGCACGCAGGCGCCGGCGGGAATGGGGGGAACGAGACATGGGGCTCTCCGCGCTGGTGGCCGTCCATGGCCGGGTTGATGGTCCGTCCTGCATCAGCAGGCAGGACGATCATCGTCACGCGCGCGCGGAAAGTATTTTTGGGGGGCGAAAAATCAATCGAGAGAAGAAGGCGCCCGGGGTGCCTTCTGCCACGCTCAGATTCGACTCAGCACTTCTGCGATAAAGTTCAGCACATGCTTCTTGCACCACTCCTGAGAGATTTCCTCCGAGCTAATGGTCGGAGCATTCGGCTCGAAGGACTCGTTTTTTCCCTTGACGCCCCAGACCACGTAGGTCACTTGGATGTATCCATTCATGAGCATCTGGAACTTGAGAGTGGAATGCTGGTAGCTCGGCCGGGAGCCGTTCCCAATTCGCACCTCCAGAGTAACGAATGGATTGGGGGCGTCGAAACTGTGCGAGATATTCGCCTCTTCCCCTCGTTGCAAAAGCTCGTTTACCGTTTGGCCGAGCACCGACTCAACCTGAGTCTGGAAAATGCGGATGACCCGCTCTTTACGCTCAGACGCTGCCTGAGCCTTTTGTCGCGCTGCCGCTTCCTCGCTCTTACGCTGCTGCTCTCTGGCTGCAAACAGCGCATCCAATTCCGACTTCATTCCTAGCTCTACCTCTATTGTTTCGGCAGTTACTGCCCTTGTTGAATCTGCTTGTACCGCCGCATGTACTCCTCGTAGCTCAGCGACTGACTGTCGAGCTCCTGGAGCTTTTCCTGGACGGATAGCGACTGTGCTTCCTCTGGCGTCTTGGCGACTGGCTTCTGGCCCAGGCCGGCGGCCCCATTCGGGAAAAGCTGATCCACCAGCTCGTTGATCTTGTTCTCAGCGCTGATGAACTTGTCCGGGCGGCCACCGCCGTCACGCGAGTCGTACAGTGCCTGGCCGACCTTGCGGCCGTTCTCGTACACGCGGATGTCGGCGAAATTCATGTAGAGCGCAGCATCCCAGTTCCAGGTGCCGATGTAGGTGGTCGCCAGAGGGCAGCGCGAGGGGCTGGCGCCCGCGCGCAGCAGGTGAACGGTGAAACCCTTGGACTCCAGGTTGGCGGTGTACACATCCGTGAACCCTTGGCGCACACCCTTGGCCGGGATCAGACAGATATCTGGAGCCAGCTGGGGATTGAGGTCAGGAGCATCCACCGTCTGCTTGATGCTGCAGCCCACCATCATCAACGCTGCAGCTGCAACTCCGAACTGTTTGAGCATCTTGGCCATCCCTGCGCCGTCTGCGGCGCTCCCAGTTAGATGAAAATCCGCCCTGCGATGGCGGACACGATGATCAGCGTGATCAGATGCGATGGATAGCGCTTCCACAGTTGCACCATCTGCTCCCACCAGCTGAAAGCAGAGGCGGAGCGAGCGGGCTTCGGCTGCTCACGCTCCTCGACAAAGCGCAGTACGCCCTTTAGCTGCTCGGGGCTTAGTTTGTTCAGCACTGCGCTGCCGAATTCGCGAGAGCAGAAGCGCGTCATCTCCTGGTAGACGCCCCGCTGGTTCGCCACCTCCAGCACTTCGGCCACCAGCCGCTTGGCATGGGCATGTGCATGCAGCTGCTCCGCATGGTCGAGCAGGGCCTTCTCGGCCAAGGAGAACTTCTCTCGCGGGATCTCGTCGATCTTGCTGACGCCTGTCTGCGTGTGGACGACATCCTTCCAGAGCAGGCGCGGATCAACCCCATAATCGGTGCTGATTTCCGTCACTAGCCGGTTTAAGCGCCGACGCTGCTCCGGGGATAGAGGCTCCTGGTCTGGCGAGACATGCACCTCGATATAGTCCCGGCCGGCAACCCGATTGCGATCTCCATCTACTTCAATGTCACTCACGAACTACTCCTTGCGCTCCTTGAAATCCCTGCCTGCAACCCGGTGGCCACTTCCAGAAACCTTGATCCCTGCTTCCGCGGTCGGCGCCTTGGGCTTGGCCTTCTTGCCGCCCATCAGCAGCTCGGCCAGCAGTGCCTTGCGAGCCGGTGCAGCCATTCCTCTGTAAGCCTCCAGCAGCAGCTGCTCGTCGGCAGGCAAATGCGTCGACGTCGCCGCATTTGATCGCTCCCCGGTCAGCAAGAAGTTCGAATCAAGGCCTTCTCCAACCCATACAGCCAGAGCCCTCGCATCAGGCGCAGAGCGATCTTGCTCCCAGCCGATCTGGGTCCGCTTTGAGGCCCCAACGAATGCAGCGAAATCCGTCTGGTTGTAGCCCAGCCGTTCGCGCTCCGCTTTCAGCCTTTCTCCTAGTGAAATATCTGGCACTTAAATACCTTGACAGGTGCAATATTTGGCACCATCATCCTTCACACAAACCCGAAATATCTTTGCATCACAGGAGCCACCGCCATGGCCACTGCAACCAAAGCCCTAACCGCCGACCAGGTGAAAGAGCGCTTTCGCCAAGCCGGAAAAACCTTCACCGCATGGGCCGAGGAGAACGGCTACACCCGTAACGAGGTGTACCGCGTCCTCAACGGCCAGGCCAAAGCCAACTATGGCAAAGCCCATGAAATCGCGGTCAAGCTGGGGCTCAAGCCCGCAGCTGCTGCAGCTTGAGGACACCGCCATGTCCAACAAGCCGCAGATCTCCTTCGAGGAGATCGAACTCATCCCGCACCCGCTCGAAGCCTGGCGTATGGCGCTTAATGCGCTGATCGCCGTGGCACCCGGCACTGCGGTCGATATCGCCTGGCACCTCAAGGATGCCCGCGAGAAGACTCTGGTGTGCCGCTCCTTCTCGGCCACACAAGGCGAAGTGAAGCTGATCGACCGCCTGATGCTGATTGGTGCCGGGAAGCTGGTTGGCCAGCGCCTGGATCAACAGCGCGCCGCCGGTGTGATTCATCCAGCTGATCACATAGCCAGCTCGTCAAGGCGCGTGCATCTGCATCCCACGTTGCATCCCAGCTCAGGGCCTGCAGCGACTCCTGCAACTGGCCCGGCCGAACAACGCCGGCCTGTTCAACAGCTGCGGCCAGGTGAAGCCATGCCTGAGACAGGGCATTCACCTGCGCCATCAGATTTCCTGCCTGATCGGTCATGACCATGGCTCCTGTCGAGAATGTACACCGCCATGGTGGCCAATTGGTAACGGTTTTGCCCAGCAGCAAAACGGGAATTTATTTGGCGGGCCGCTCTGGCTTGCGCCTGAGGGCCCTCCAATGAGGAAGCGCAATTGGAAAAGAGCCCAGCCGCGGACGATGTGCCAGGCGGTTGAGTGGTCGCTGGAGTTCGCCCTGGAGCACCGGCTAAACGCCGAGCGCATTGCCGAGCGGATGGGGCTGCCCAGTCACTGGGTGATCTACAAGTGGGCCAGCGAAGGGCGCATGCCGGCAGTGTTGATCCCCGCGTTCGAGCACGCCTGCGGCATCAACATGGTCAGCCGCTGGCTGGCCTCCACCAGCGGCAAGCTGCTGGTGGATCTGCCCACCGGCCGCAACTGCACCGCCGACGACATGCAGGAGCTGCAGGTGGTGCTGCATCACACCACCGGCGCCCTGATGGCCTTCTACAACGGCACCGCAGATGCGGACGCCACCCTCGGTGCCCTGCAGAGCGGCCTGGAGGCACTGGCCTGGCACCGCGGGAATGTCGCGCAGCACGCCCACCCACAACTCGAACTTGGAGAGCTTGGCGATGAGTAAGGCCCTAGCACTGTTCAAGACCCTATTCGACGGCCCGCGCGACCCGCGCAGTGCCGAGTACCAGGAAGGTTGCCTGTACATCCTCCGCCGCAAGCTCGATGGCATAGGGAAGAAGGATTGCCCTTACCACATGCCCAGCGCCCAGGCCGACGCCTGGATAGCGGGATGCGAGGAAGGACTGCGCCAGTACCGATATCTCCAGCACAGCCAGGAGCAGAGCGTATGAGCAAACCCCGCACCAGCGAGAGCGCCCTGCGCGTGCTGCGCGTCATGAAGGCCCTGAAGGGCCACAGCCTGCACGGCCTGAGCAATGGGGAGCTGGCCAAGGCCCTGGGCGAGAGCCCGGCCAACATCACTCGCTGCATGGACACCCTGATCGAAGCCGGCTTGGCCACTCGCCTGGAAACTGGGCGTTTTGCGCCGGGTATCGCCCTCCTGCAAATCGCCCAGGCCCATGCCAACGAGATGGCCAATGCCCAGGCGCGCATCAACGAGATCAACCAACGCGTGCTGGCCGGTGCCGGCCGCTGACAACAAGGAGCACCAGATGGACTACCGCAAACTGGCCCAACGCCTGCTGCGTGGCGGCGATCGACACAGCCCTGTCTATGTCGACGGGATGTGTGCCGCCCTGCGCCTGCGCATCGAGAACGAGCCCTCCGTCTGCACCTACCCACAGGGCAGCCTGGAGTTCGATGCCTATTTCTACGGCTGCCGTCGTGGGGCGGACGAGTTCCGTAATGCCCTGGTGGAGGCCAATGGTGACCGTACCGAGGCTATTGCCCGCCTTCAGCAACTGGCCGGCATCGATCGGAGGGCTGCGTAATGGCTCGTCGTGCACAAGCCGGCACCGAGCTGGCACCGGATGCTCCACTGGATGGCGAGGTCCTGCAGCAGAGCCAGAATGCCATGGGCGAGCACCTGCAGGAGGTGATGGCCACCTTCGGGGACGGCCTGCCGTATGACCGCCTTCGCTACATCGACAACACCCGCAAGCACATGGCCCGTAGCGCCGAAGAGGCCCTGCATGCCGGGCGCTGCCTGCTGGTGATGAAGGAAGCCGAGCCGCATGGCGAGTGGATGCACATCCTGGGCGAGCTCAGCCTGGAGCCGCGCCTCGCTCAACGCATGATGCAGGCCGCACTGAAGTTCGGTGGCATCGAGCCTCCGACCAAGTTGATTGAGGCCGCCAAGTCCAAGTCCAAGCTGTTCGAGCTGATGGTGCTGGACGACGAGGACCTGCAGGCGCTCAACGACGGCGGAACCGTCGCCGGCCTGGAACTGGATGACATCGACCGCATGCCGGTAAGCACGCTGCGCAAGGCCCTGCGCGAGGCGAAGGAGGACCTGCGCGCCAAGGACCAAGTACTCAGCGCCAAGGCGGCACGGGTCAACGACCTGGAAACCAGCATGGAGAAGCTGCGCCACCAGGTGCAGGCCATGACCCCCGACCAGCACGCCAAGGCGTTGCGTCAGGAGGTGGTCGCGCTGGCCTTCGAGGCCGAGGCGGACATCACCGGCAAGCTGCGCGAGGGCTTCGCCAAGCTGCAGGAGCATGGCGAGGCGCATGGCGCCGACCACACCAGCTTCAAGGCCAGCCTGGTGGCGCATCTGGAGCGGATGCTCAAGGCCATCAAGAGCGAGTTCCACCTGCCCGAGGTGGAGGCTGGCGACGGCATCCAGAACTTCCCCTGGCTGCAGCAGGAACCGGGAGAGGCCTGATCCATGAGCGCCGTGATCACCCAGCGCCTCGTCGACCTTGCCCGCGCGCTTCAGCGCGAGGGCAAGGGCCGCCGTACCGCGCTGTGCCAGGCCGCGGCGCAGGAGCTGGGCCTGTCTCTTGCCACCATCTACCGCCGACTGGAGGAGGTCTCCGTGGCCACCACCACCCGCAAACGTCGCTCCGATGCCGGCACCAGTGGCCTGGCCCGTGAGGAGGCGCTGACAATCAGCGCCGCCCTGATGGAGTCGGCCCGCCGCAACGAGAAGCGTCTGTATTCCCTGGAGGATGCCGTGGAGGCGCTTCGCGCCAGCGGCATGGTCCGCGCCGAGGCCGTCGACAAGGGCACCGGCGAGCTGCGCCCCATGTCCATCAGCGCTATCGGCCGCGCGCTGCGCAGCTACAAGCTGCACCCGGACCAACTGCTGGCGCCGGCGCCGGTCACCGAGCTGGCGAGCCTGCACCCGAACCACGTCTGGCAGATTGACGCCTCGCTTTGCGTTCTCTACTACCTCAAGCCCGGCCCGGACTCGCGGGCCAACGGCCTGCAGGTGATGGAGGCTGACCAGTTCTACAAGAACAAGCCGAAGAACCTGGCGCGCATTGCCGCCGACCGCGTGTGGTCCTACGAGATCACCTCGCACTCGTCCGGCTGGATCTACCTGGAATACGTGATGGGCGCCGAGAGCGGGGAAAACCTCTGCTCGGTGCTGATCAACGCCATGCAGGAGCGCGGCGGCGCCGACGTGATGCACGGCCGGCCGGAGATCCTGATGATGGACCCCGGTTCTGCGAACACCTCGGCCATGGCCCGTAACCTGTGCCGCTCGCTGGGCATCCAGATGATTGTCCACGCCCCCGGCGCTGCCCGCGTCACCGGCCAGGTGGAGAACGCGCGGAACATCATCGAGCGCAAGTTCGAGGCTGGTCTGCGCTTCCAGCCGGTGGCCGACCTGATAGAGCTGAATGCCCTGGCCAAGCGCTGGCGGGAATGGTTCAACGCCACCGCCATCCACAGCCGCCACGGCAAGAACCGCACCGCCGCCTGGATGACCATTCGCCAGGAGCAGCTAATCAAAGTGCCGAGCGTCGAGGTCTGCCGCCAGCTGGCGGTGGCCGAGCCAGAAAGCCGCAAGGTCAACACCAAGCTGCGCGTGTCCTTCCAGGGCAACGAGTACGACGTGTCGATGGTGCCGAATGTGATGGTCGGCGATCGACTGATGGTCACCCGCAACCCTTGGGCCAGCGACGCCGCCCAGGTGGTGGCCACCGACTCGGCCGGGCACGAAGTGTTCTACGTGGTGCCCGAGGTGAAGCGCAACGAGCTGGGCTTCGAGATCAGCGCGCCAGTGATTGGGCAGGCGTTCAAGCGACAGGCCGACACCCCGGCGCAGACCGCCCGCAAGGACGCGGCGAAGCTGGCCATGGGCGCCGAGACCGAGGAGGAGGTGGCCGCTGCCCGCAAGGCCAAGCAGGTGCCCTTCGGCGGCAAGCTGCAGCCCTACAAGCAGATGGACGAGGCCGAGCTGCCCACTTTCATGCCGCGCCGCGGTACCCAGCACGACCTGGTCACGCCCACGGTGGTCAGCCCGCCGCTCAGCGTCGTGGCGGTGGTCAAGCGCCTGCAGCCGCGCTTCGCCGACTGGAGCCCGGAGCACTACGCCTGGCTGAGCCAGCACCGGCCCGGCGGCGTGCCGGAGGAAGAACTCAACGATATTGAGGCCGCCCTGCGGGCAGCCTTTACCAAACGCCCGACGCTCAGCGTCGTAGGGGGGAGCCTGATGCTCAAGCTCAAGGCACTGTTGCGCTACCACAACCTCGGCCAGGCGGATCTAGCCCGCGCGCTGAAGCTCAGCCGACCAACCATTTCCCAACTGATCAACCACAGCATGTGGCCCAAGACAATCGACCAGGCTGATCTGCGCGCGCGGATAGTCGCCTGGCTGGAGAAGGAAGGGGTCGAGGGGATGCGCCTGATCGGCATTTTCGAGGAGGAGTCCCCCGGTACCGAGAAACGAGAACACAAGACGCCCGGCGGGCGCGGCAACGCCCGCCGAGCAGAGCACCACAACGATAGGACCATCGAGGAGCCCGACAACATGCTACTACGAAAGCAGAACCTCACACCCCAGGCCCGGCAGGCCTTCTGCCTGACCCGCGACCCCTTCGCCGAGGTTCGGAGCAGCGCCGAGCTTTTCATCTCCCCGGAGATCCGCTACGTGCGGGAAAACCTCTACCAGGTCACCCGCTACGGCACCTTCATGGCGATCGTCGGTGAGTCCGGCTCGGGCAAGAGCACGATCCGCAAGGATTTGCATGCGCGCCTACATGCTGACGACAAGGCCGTGATCATCATCGAGCCCTACATCCTCGGCATGGAGGATGACGACTTCAAGGGCAAGACCCTGAAGGCAATTCACATCTGTGAGGCGATTCTGGCCACCGTCACGCCGGGCGCCAAGATGCCGCGCGGCCAGGAGCAACGCTTCCGTGCAGTCCATACCGCGCTCCGGGATTCCCACCGTGCCGGCAACCGTCACGTGTTGATCATCGAAGAGGCCCACGCGATCCCGGTTCCGACGCTCAAGCATCTGAAGCGCTTCTTCGAGCTGGAGGACGGCTTCGAGAAGCTGCTCTCCATCGTCCTGATCGGCCAGCCCGAGCTGGGCAACAAGCTCAGCGAGAAGCGCGCCGATGTGCGCGAGGTGGTCCAGCGCTGCGAGGTGGTCCACCTCCAGCCGCTGGATCAGCATCTGGGGCCATACCTTAAGCACCGCTTCAAGAATGCCGGCATCGAGCTGGAGAGCCTGATGGACGAGCCGGCCGTGGAGGCCCTGCGCAAGAAGCTCACCGGCAACGGCGCCAACGGCGCCTTCTCGGTGCTGTATCCCCTGGCGGTTCACAACGTGGTGACCGCCGCCATCAACCTGGCCGCCTCCGTGGGCGCCCCCAGGCTGACCCCTGACATCTTCGCGGAGGTGTGACATGGCCCAAGTAGCCCGTCTCTACCTGGTCGGCGCCTCGGCGCCGATCGTCAAGGCACCGCTGAGCATCCTGGCCGACACGTTCCTACCCGATCTGGAGCGCTTCAACCAGCTCACCCGCGACATGCGCGCCAAGGGTATTGCCGTGGTCGGCGCCGACTTCCCGGACAACTGCCTGGTGATCGAGGAGGAGCACGCCGACCTGCTTTCACGCGCCTTCGGTCACGAGATCCGCTCGGTTCGCACGAAGGCCGGTACCGGCGGGCGCATTGCCCGCCGCACCGCGACCATCCGCGGCATCGACGTGGTCTGGCACTCCGTTCTGCAGGAGCAAGGCTGATGGACGCTCAACAAACCATCCAGGAGCTGCAGGAGGCCTTGCAGCGGTCTGACGATCGCTACAACCAGGCGATGCTCCAGCTGGAGCACACCACCAGGGCGACAAACGCACTCTGCATGGAGGTGGCTATCGCATGCGAAGCCTACCTGGCCAACGACACAGTGCTGGCCTTGCACAAGCTCGGTCAGCTCGCCGCCAACTACAAGCGTTTCACCAAGCCTGCTGGCGGGAGCGTCCATTGATGACCAGCCAAGTACCCCGTGTGCGGTGCCTCGAGGCGCTGCTGCGTGACGCCAAGGTGTTCGTTGGGCGCTGCACCAGCATCGGCGCCCAGCAGCTCAGCGTCCGCATCACCGAGACCCTGGCCCACCAAGAGGCCGATGTGCCCCATGCATCTGAAGTCGAGCACGCCCTGGCCGTGCTCCGCGATGCCGCCAACAGCGAGAACCCGACGCTGTTCTGGGGCGAGGCCATGCAGCACCTGCGTGTGCTGCTGGCCGACTACGACCACCGCGTCCGCTCCGCCGACCTGATCCTGGAGGAAGAAACCCATGGATGAACTCGACACCGTCTGCCGGCGTTGCAACACGCCGTACCCGACCATCACAGCTAGCTCTGCCGCACACAATCCCGATCTGATCGACATCGTCGTCACCTGCGAGCACTGCGGCCACACCCTCAACGCCTTCATCTCTCTGGACGAGATGACTGAAGTTCGGCACCCGCGCGAGGAGCAACCCCATGGCTGAAGCACAAGAAATTCAGATCCCGTCCGGGTTCGTGAAGAACGCTGTTGGCCACCTGGTGCCCGAGCACCAGGTGCGCGAGCACGACAAGCTGCGTGACAGCGTGGCGCGTGATCTTTCCACCATCGCGCTGGACATCAACAAGGCTCTGGCTGCATTCAAGGCCAAGGCCCTGGCCGATATCGACGACCTGATCGCGATCTCCAGCGCCCGTTACGGCGTGACCATCGGCGGGAAGAAGGGCAACGCCTCGATAACCACCTACGACGGCCAGTTCAAGATCGAGCGCGCCATGGCCGAACGGATCACCTTCACCGAGGAGATTCTCGCGGCCAAGGAACTGATCGACCAGTGCATCCGCAAGTGGAGCGAAGGCGCCAATAACCATCTGCGCGTGCTCGTCGATCGCGCCTTCCGCGCCAACCGGCAGGGTCAGATCAAGACAGGCGACGTGCTCAGCCTGCTGCGCGTCGAGATCGACGATCCCGACTGGAAGCGCGCCATGGAGGCCCTGAAGGACTCCATCCAGGTCAACGGTACCGCGGTGTACATCCGCGTGTACCAGCGCATCGGCCAGACCGACCAGTACCAGCCCATCAACCTGAATATCGCGGCGGTGTGAAATGGACCAGGACCGCATCCTCGAAAAGATCAAGAAATGCCTGGAAATGGCCAAGGGCAAGGGCTCCAACCCGAACGAGGCTGAGATTGCGCTTCGCCAGGCGCACAAGCTGATGGAGTCCTACAACCTGGAGATGGGTGATGTGCTGGCCAGCATGGCAGGCGAGGCCAAGGTGCCGGCGGGTTCGGACGGTGAGCCACCGGCCTGGCGCACCCGCCTGGCCGGCGTCTGCGGTGATGCGTTCGGTAGCCATCTGATCATCACCACCCACTGGCTGGAGCCGGCCGCGTTCAAGTTCATCGGCTGCGGTGCAGCCCCGGAGCTTTCCGGCTACGCCTACCAGGTGCTGGAGCGCCAGCTGCAGAAGGCGCGCAAGGAATTCCTGGCCACTCAGAAGCGGTGCAAGCGATCGACCAAGGTCGCCCGCGGTGATGCCTTCGCCCATGGCTGGATTGATGCCGTGTACTTGAAAGTACAGGAGTTCGCCGGCGTTGAGGACAGCATCGCCGAGGCCATCCAGGCCTACATGGCCAAGCACTATCCAAAGTTGGGTACCGCCAAGATGAAGCGCCGCAAGCTCAAGGCCCGCGACGAGGTGGCCAGTGACGCCGGCTATCGCGCAGGCAAGAGCGCCCAACTACACCACGGCCTCGGCCATAAGCCAGTCGCCCGACTGACTCAGGGGGTGTGACATGCAAACCCTTGAATGCACCGTGCAGTACACCACCGGTGCCTACCAGACCAACACCGTGCGCGGCCAGCGCGCCAGCTGCAGCCACGCCGAAGACGAGGCGGCGCGCCACCTGGGCGCCAAGTTGTTCGGTGACCAACTCGACCATGTCGAGCGCATCGACCTCAAGCCCGGCGACAAGCCGGGCATGAGCCGGTGGCTGATTGTCGGTCGGGAGGTATAGCCATGGGACACTCCATCTTCCCCGATGCTCCCTCCAGGGACATGACGCTGGCCCAGGAGCGCCAGGCTGAGCTGGATGCGGCAATCGAAGCCTTCCTGGCCAAGGGCGGCGAGATCAGGGCGTTCGACAACTTCTCTCGGCCGGTAGAGAGCAGCCCGTGGTGCTCCCAATCGATCCACCCGGCCCGGCAAGGGCCAGCGAAGGTGCCAGCGGCCAAGGCTAAGCCTGCCAAGGCTCAGGCCAAGCCTGCTCCAGCGCCAAAGCCGCTTTCACCGGCTGTTGAGGTTGCCGCCCCGCAGCCTGAAGTACTCCTACAGGAGTCTGCCCCGGTTGAGTCAGTAGAGGCTGAGCAGAGCGATGAACGCTTGGCGGTGAAGATCATCATCGAGGCCGCCCTGGGCGGATCGCCCCGGGTGATCGCGCGCAACCTGCAGATCCCACTGCCGCGCTGCCGGGCGATCGCCAAGCAGTACCACGTTCAATTCCATGCGTGAGGTGACCATGGCTATCAACAAGGGCACGCTCAGCAAGATCCACATCGCCAAGCAGCAGCTTGCCATGGATGACGACATATATAGAGGGCTGCTGGCTCGGGTGGCTGGCGTCCGTTCGGCCAAGGAGCTGAATGATCGCCAGGCTGGCGCGGTGCTGCGCGAGTTCGAGCGGCTCGGTTTCAAACCGCTGCCGAGCAAGCGTACCAGGGGCAAACCGCACAACTTCAACCAGCTGCCTGGCGAGGTCGAGAAGATCGAGGCGTTGCTGGCCGACATGAAGTTGTCCTGGAGCTACGCCGACTCGATCGCCAAGCAGATGTACGGCATCCAGAAGGTGGCGTGGCTGAAGAAGCCCGACCAGTTCAAGGCGGTGCTGGCTGCGCTCCACGTCGAGCAGGAAAAGCGTGGGCTCCTGATGCAGGTGGAAGAACTCTGCAAAGAGCTGGGGGTGGCTGGCCCAGAAGTGGTGGCTGGCTTGGAACAGCTGCCGAAGGGTTGGCAGCGGCAACGTCCAATCCTCAAGGCCCTTGTGGAAGCCCTGAGCGCAGCGCTGGTAGCGCGGAGGGAGGCCTGATGCAGCTGCAGTGCCCGTGCTGCGGCGAGCAGTTTCCGGTTGAGGCTGGCTTCGCCGATGCCGATGGCAAGCGCCTGGCAGCGCTGTTGGCAGCCATGGAGCCGCGGCTGGGCAAGGCGGTGCTGAATTACCTGCGCCTGTTCAGCCCGGCCAAGCGCGGCTTGCGTATGGTCAAGGCGATCAGGCTGGTGGAGGAGCTGCTCGCCCTGGTCGAGGCCGGCCAGGTGCAGCGGGATTCCCGTACATTCGACAGCAAGCCAGCGGCGCCTCGTCTATGGGCGGCCGGTATCGAGCAGATGGTGCTGACCCGCGAGCGCCTGCAGCTGCCGTTGGAGAACCACAACTATCTGCGCGCGGTGGTGTGGGGGCTCGCCTCTGACCCGGCCCAGGCCGCCCAGGTTGGCGCTGCGAAACCAGGAAGGGCCTCAATGCCCACAGCCATGCAGGTGCTCCAGGAAGAGTTCGGTCGGATCGACGCCGACCTGCGTCTGGGCCTGATAGATCAAGAAGAAGCCGAACGACGGCGCGCAAAGGCAAGGGGGTAAGCCATGGCGAAGATTCGCCCACAGCAGATCCGCCGGCGCAATGGAATGCTCCGAGAACTCTCCGAGATGGTGGTTGCATCGTTGCAGAAGCACGGCGTGGCCGAGGAGAAGGCCACCAACGAAGCCGAGGAGCTGGCGTACCAGCTCCATCGGCGCTGGGCCGGAATTACCTTCACGTTCCCGGTGAAGGACGAGTTGGCGATGGCCCGCCTGGAGCTGCACATCATGGAGGAGTACGACGGCACCAACGCCGACCACCTGGTGCGGAAGTACGGCGTCACCGAGGGCTGGATCTACTCGGTCATCCGCAAGCACCAGAAACGTCGCATCGACGAAAACCAGCACTCCCTCGACCTCGGTGACGGCCTGATCTGATCGGGCCGACGCTGTTTCCATCATGGCAACACCGTTTCATTACCCGTCCCGCTATTTCCCGCCCTCGCTCGCTATATCCCGCAATTATCTCGCTTTCCTACTCTGATCTTTCTCACACCTGCACACGTTGAGAAGTGGCTCGGGCTGCTCATTTACCGTTCGTAAACTCCGCGCCCTCGCCCCTTCTCGCCTTGCCTGGCTCTAGCTCGCGAGATTCTCTTTTTTTATTTAACCCAACACTTTCAGGAACGCCGCCAGCCAGGCCGGATGCGCCGGCCAGGCCGGGGCGGTGACCAGGTTGCCGTCGACATGCACACCATCCATCGGCACCTCCACATACTCGCCACCGGCCAGGCGCACTTCCGGCGCGCAGGCCGGATAGGCGCTGCAGCCACGGCCCTTGAGCACGTCGGCGGCGGCCAGCAGCTGGGCACCGTGGCAGACCGCGGCGATCGGCTTGGCGGCCTTGGCGAAGGCCTGCACCAGGGCGATCACCTCGGCATTCAGGCGCAGGTATTCGGGGGCGCGGCCACCGGGGATCAGCAAGCCGTCGTAGTCCTCGGCGCGCACCTTGGCGAAGTCGAAGTTCAGCGCGAAGTTGTGCCCCGGCTTCTCGCTGTAGGTCTGATCGCCCTCGAAGTCATGAATCGCGGTACGCACGGTCTGCCCGGCGCTCTTGCCCGGGCACACCGCATGCACGCTGTGGCCGACCATCTGCAGGGCCTGGAACGGCACCATGGTCTCGTAGTCTTCGGCGTAGTCGCCGACCAGCATCAGGATCTTCTTCGCCGCCATGGCAATGGCCTCCTCTGGGTGAATGTGGCGCCAGTCTGCGCCGCCTCGCCTCATTCAGGGTAACAGCTGGCTACTACAGCGCCCGCCAGAAACGAAAAACCCCGCACTGGGCGGGGCTTTTCTGCACAGCCGGGCCGCTTAGAGCGGCTTGCCGCGATTGCCGTGGGCGGCGACGAACTGCTGCACGGTCTTCAGGTCGTTGGCCAGCACGGTGCAACGCTCCTCGCGCTGGAACAGGTCGGCCAGGTGCGGCGGCAGCGCCGGCACCGCGTCGATGCCGGCCTTCTCCACCGCTTCCGGGAACTTCACCGGATGCGCGGTGCCCAGGGTCACCATGGGGATGGCCAGGCTGCGCCGGCATTCGCGCGCGGCGCGCACTCCGATGGCGGTGTGCGGGTCGAGCAGCTCGCCGCACTCGGCATACACCTCGGCGATGGTCTCGCAGGTCTGCTCGTCATTCACCGCCAGCGAGTCGAACAGCTTGCGCGCCTCGGTCCAGCGATCCTGCTCGACGCTGAAGCCGCCGCCCTGCTTGAAGGTGTCCATCAGGCTGGCGATGGCGGCGCCATTGCGGCCGTGCAGGTCGAACAGCAGGCGCTCGAAGTTGGAGGACACCATGATGTCCATCGACGGCGACAGGGTCGGGTGCAGGGTGTCCTTGACGTACTGGTTGCCGCTCATGAAGCGGTGCAGGATGTCGTTGCGATTGGTGGCGACGATCAACTGGCTGATCGGCAGGCCCATATTGCGAGCCAAATACCCCGCAAAAATGTCGCCGAAGTTGCCGGTCGGCACTGAGAAGGCCACCGAGCGCAGCGGACCGCCCAGCTGCAGGGCCGCGTGGAAGTAGTAGACGATCTGGGCCATGATCCGCGCCCAGTTGATCGAGTTGACCGCCACCAGGCGGGTGCCCTTGAGGAAGCCCTGGTCGGCGAAGCTGGCCTTGACCATCTCCTGGCAGTCATCGAAGTTGCCTTCGATGGCGATGTTATGGATGTTCTCGCCGAGGATGGTGGTCATCTGCCGGCGCTGCACCTCGGACACGCGGTTGTGCGGGTGCATGATGAAGATGTCAACGTGCTCGCAGGCCTTGCAGCCTTCGATGGCGGCCGATCCGGTATCACCGGAGGTGGCGCCCATGATCACCACGCGCTCGCCGCGCTTGCTCAGCACGTGATCGAGCAGGCGGCCGAGCAGCTGCAGGGCGAAATCCTTGAAGGCCAGGGTCGGGCCGTGGAACAGCTCCAGCACCCATTCGTTGCCGTTGAGCTGGCGCAGCGGCGCCACGGCGTTGTGGGCGAACACCCCGTAGGTCTCTTCGAGGATCTTCTTGAAGTCGGCGTCGGCGATGCTGCCGGCGACGAACGGGCGCATCACACGGAAAGCCAGCTCGTGGTACGGCAGGCCAGCCCAGGAGGCGATCTCCTCCTGGGTGAAGCGCGGCAGGTTTTCCGGCACATAGAGGCCGCCGTCGCTGGCCAGGCCGGCGAGCAGGACGTCTTCGAAGTTGAGGGCCGGGGCCTGGCCGCGGGTGCTGATATAACGCATGACTCTTCTACCTCAGACCAGTTGCTCGACGCGGATGCGCACCACTTTGCCGACCACATCGGCCAGCCCTTCGAGGGCGGCGATGGCGTCGTCGATGCGGGCTTCCTTGACGCGGTGGGTGACCAGGATCATCGGCACCAGACCGTCGTGCTCTTCGGCCTCTTTCTGCATGATCGATTCGATGTTGATGCCGCGCTCGGACAGGATGCTCGCCACCTGGGCCAGCACGCCCGGGTGGTCCTTGGCCTGGATGTGCAGGTAGTAGGCGCTCTCGCACTCGCCGATCGGCAGGATCGGGTGGTCGGACAGCGAATCCGGCTGGAAGGCCAGGTGCGGCACGCGGTTGGTCGGGTCGGCGGTCATCGCCCGCACCACGTCGACCAGGTCGGCGACCACGGAGGAAGCGGTCGGCTCCATGCCGGCACCGGCGCCATAGAACAGGGTGCTGCCGGCGGCATCGCCATTGACCATCACCGCGTTCATCACGCCGTTGACGTTGGCGATCAGGCGATCGGCCGGGATCAGGGTCGGATGCACGCGCAGCTCGATACCGGCCTCGGTGCGACGGGCCACGCCGAGATGCTTGATGCGGTAGCCCAGGGCCTCGGCGTAGTTGACGTCGGCGCTGGTCAGCTGGCTGATGCCCTCGGTGTAGGCCTTGTCGAATTGCAGCGGGATACCGAAGGCGATGGAGGCCAGGATGGTCAGCTTGTGCGCGGCGTCGATGCCCTCGACGTCGAAGGTCGGGTCGGCCTCGGCATAGCCCAGGGCCTGGGCTTCCTTGAGTACATCGGCAAAGGCACGGCCTTTTTCGCGCATCTCGGTGAGGATGAAGTTGCCGGTGCCATTGATGATGCCGGCCAGCCAGTTGATGCGGTTGCCGGCCAGACCCTCGCGGATCGCCTTGATCACCGGGATGCCGCCGGCCACGGCGGCTTCGAAGGCGACGATGACGCCCTTTTCGCGCGCCTTGGCGAAGATCTCGTTGCCATGCACGGCGATCAGCGCCTTGTTAGCAGTGACCACGTGCTTGCCGTTCTCGATGGCCTTGAGCACCAGCTCGTGGGCCAGGGTGTAGCCGCCGATCAGCTCGATGACCACGTCGATTTCCGGGTTGTTCGCCACGTCGAAGATGTCGGCGGTGATGGGGGTAGCGCCGGTTTCACACTTCGGGTTGGGGCGACGGGCGGCAATCTGCGCGACTTCGATTCCACGCCCGGCACGGCGGGCAATCTCCTCGGCGTTGCGTTTGAGTACGTTGAAGGTACCGCCACCGACGGTGCCCAGCCCACAGATGCCCACTTTCACCGGTTTCACGTTGTTTTCCCCATCTGCACTGCACGAAACGGCCGGGGCATGCCCCGGCCGCACAAAAGAGCCGCACTTTACGAAGCGCCAGCCCTCCAGGTCAATCGGCGCGACGGCCGGATCACTTGGCCTTGAGGGCGATCTCGGCCAGTTGCGGCGCCGGCTGGTAGCCCGGAATCAGCTCGCCGTTGCCAAGCACGATGGCCGGGGTGCCATTGACACCGATCATCTGGCCCAGCTCGTACTGTTTGGTCACCGGATTGGCGCAGCTGGCCGCCGGCAGTTCCTGGCGGGCCTTGGCCTTGTTCATGGCGTCCTGGCGATCCTTGGCGCACCAGACGCTGACCAGGGTGTTGTAGCCATGGCTGCCGACGCCCTGGCGCGGGAAGGCCACGTAGCGCACCTCGATACCCCGACGATTGAGCTCGGGCACTTCGCTGTGCAGCTTCTGGCAGTAGCCGCAGTCGGTGTCGGTGAACACCGTGATATGTGCCTTGGCCGGTTCCTTGGGCGAGAACACCACCATCTCGCTGGCGGGAATGGAGTTGATGGCCTTGGCCACACCCTTGCTTTCGGATTGACGGGTCAGGTTGACGGCTTCGGCGCCCTCGACCTGGTAGAGGTTGCCCTGCAGTACGAACTGGCCATCGGCGCTGGTGTAAAGCAGGCGGCCGCCCTTCAGGTGCACCTGATACAGGCCGCTCATCGGGCTCTCGGCGATGGCCTCGATGGGCATGTCGGGCTGCAGCTTGGTCAGGCTGGCGCGAATGGCCTGGTCGGGATCGGCGGCCAGGGCGACGGCAGCCGAGAGACTGAGAACGGTACCGCTCAGAACACGAAAAACGGACATGAGGCACTCCTATGAACAGTGGCCCAAGCCTACCACAGCGGGTCCGCGCCGCCGACCGCAGACGCCGGGTGGGCGCCACGGGCGGACAGGCTGCAGACGTAACGGTTAGCCGCGGGGGTGGTGGCGCGCATGCAGCTCCTGCAGGCGGGCGCGCGCGATATGGGTGTAGATCTGCGTGGTGGACAGGTCGCTATGGCCCAGCAGCATCTGCACCACGCGCAGATCAGCGCCGTGGTTGAGCAGGTGGGTGGCGAAGGCGTGGCGCAGGGTATGCGGCGACAGCGGCTTGGCGATGCCGGCCACCCGAGCCTGGTGCTTGATGCGATGCCAGAAGGTCTGCCGGGTCATCTGCTCGCCGCGCAGACTGGGAAACAGCACGTCGCTGGGCTTGCCGTCGAGCAGAAAGGGCCGCGCCTCGCGCAGGTAGCGCTCGACCCAGGCGATGGCCTCCTCGCCCAGCGGCACCAGGCGCTCCTTGCTGCCCTTGCCGAACACCCGCAGCACGCCCTGGCGCAGGTTGACCTGCTCCAAGGTCAGCGACACCAGCTCGGTCACCCGCAGGCCGCAGGCGTAGAGCACCTCAAGCATGGCGCGGTCGCGCAGGCCGATCCGATCGTCCAGCTCCGGCGCGGCCAGCAGCGCCTCCACGTCCGCCTCGGACAGCGACTTGGGCAGCGGCCGGCCGATCTGCGGCAACTCGACCTGCAGGGTCGGGTCCTCGACGATCAGTCCGTCGCGCAGCAGGTGCCGATAGAAACCACGCAACCCGGACAGCAGGCGCGCGGTGGAGCGGGCCTGGTAGCCCTGCTCGAGGCGCCAGGCCAGGTGATCGAGAATGGCCTCGCGCCCGGCGCTGGCAAGCTCGATGCCGCGTTCCCGCAACCAGGCATGGAAATGCCCGAGGTCGCTACGATAGGCCGCCCGCGTATGCGGCGAGAGCCCCTTCTCCAGCCACAGGGCATCGAGGAAACGGTCGATCAGCGGGTGATCCAGCACGGGCATGGGCGTTCTCGCAAAAAAGGCGACCCAGTTTTCCACAAGCGGGCCCGCCCCGGAAGCGCCACCGCGGAGCTCAGGCGAAGCCCGGCAACACCGCCACCGGCTTCTTGTCCTCGCCGATGGCGACGAAGCTGAACACCCCGCTGATGGCCTTCTCGCGACCACCGCAGTACATCCCCTCGACATACACCTCCACCTCGACCTTGAGGCTGGTGTTGCCGACCCTGATCACCCGGCCGACCAGCTCGACGATGGAGCCGGCGGGGATCGCATGCTTGAAGTCGATGCGATCGCTGGACACGGTCACCAGCGGCAGGCGGCAGAAGCGCGTGGCGGCGATGAAGGACACTTCGTCCATCCAGGCCAGCGCAGTGCCGCCGAACAGGGTGTTGTGGTGGTTGGTCGAGGGCGGGAAAACCGCCTTGGTCACACGGGTTTCCGACAGCTCGATACGGCGCTGGATTTCTTGCTCTCTCGGGGTCATGCCACTACTGCTCTGCTGAAAATGTGGCTGCCTGTGCTGCGCTGTTGTACTTGTCATGGCTCGGCAGGACTGCGGACCCACCGGTCGACGGGCCCAGAAACGAAAAAAGCAGCCCGGAGGCTGCTTTTTTCAAGTCGGAAGACCGTCCGATCAGGACAGTTTTTCCTTGATGCGCGCTGCCTTGCCGGACAGGTCGCGGAGGTAGTACAGCTTGGCCTTGCGCACGTCGCCGCGGCGCTTGACGCTGACGCTGTCGATCAGCGGGGAGTAGGTCTGGAAGGTACGCTCCACGCCCACGCCGTTGGAGATCTTGCGCACGGTGAAGGCGCTGTTCAGGCCACGGTTGCGCTTGCCGATCACCACGCCTTCGAAGGCCTGCAGACGGGAACGGTCGCCTTCCTTCACCTTCACCTGAACAATGATGGTGTCACCCGGGGCGAAAGCCGGGATTTCTTTGTTCATCTGCTCGGCTTCGAGCATCTGGATAATCTTGTTGGTCATGCTGTGCTCCTAAGACAGACGCGGTCTGCCATCGATACCTTAACTATCGTCCCGCTGGCGGATGTATTCCTCCAGCAGCTTCTTCTCTTCTCCAGAAAGCGAGCGGCTATCCAGAAGATCGGCTCGACGTTCCCAGGTCCGCCCGAGGGCTTGCTGCAGACGCCAGCGCCGGATGTGTTCGTGGTTGCCGCTGAGCAGCACGTCCGGAACACGCTTGCCTTCGTACACCTCGGGCCGGGTGTAGTGCGGGCAATCGAGGAGGCCGTCGCTGAACGAGTCCTCCTCGGCGGAATCTGCATGCCCGAGCGCACCCGGGAGCAGCCGCGTAACAGCATCGATCAGCACCATCGCCGGAAGCTCACCGCCGGAGAGGACGTAATCGCCGATCGACCATTCCTCATCGACGTGCGTCTCGATGAAACGCTCGTCGATGCCTTCGTAGCGGCCGGCGATGAGAATCAGCGCCTGCTCGCTAGCCAGTTCACGCACGCCCTGCTGGTTCAGCTGGCGGCCTTGCGGCGACAGGTAGATGACCTTCGCCGCTCCACCGGCATCCACCTTGGCCGCGGCCAGGGCTTTCTCCAGGGGCTCGATCTTCATCACCATCCCCGGACCGCCGCCGAAGGGGCGGTCGTCCACCGTCTGGTGACGGTCGTCGGTGTAGTCACGCAGCTGCCGGCAGTTCAACTGCAGCAGCCCCTGCTTCACCGCACGACTGGTAATGCCGTACTGACTGATGGCGGCGAACATCTCCGGGAAGATGCTGATGACTTCAACGCGCATGGGCCGAGGCTCAGAAATCCGCGTCCCAGTCCACCCGCATCTCGCCGGCGGCCAGGTCGACCTGCTGTACGCACTGCTCGGTATAGGGGAGCAGACGCTCGCGGTCATCCAGGCTGCCCGCGCAGGGCTTGACCACCATCACATCATTGGCGCCGGTTTCCAGCAGATGGTCGATGCGCCCGAGCAGTTGCCCTTGCAGGTCGATCACCTTCAGTCCTTCCAGCTGATGCCAGTAGAACTCGCCGTCCTCGAGGTCGGGCAGCTGCTCGCGGGGCACACAAATGTCGAAACCCGCGTAGGTGCGTGCCACCTCGCGGTCATCGAGCCCCTTGAGCTTGGCTACCAGCACCCGGCCTTGCAGGCGGCCGCTGACCAGCTCCACCTGCTTGACTTCGCCATCGCGCTTGAGCGTCCAGTGCCGATAGTCGAGCAGGTTGTCAATCGGGTCGGTGAAGGAATAGATCTTCACTTCCCCACGCACGCCGTGCACCGAAGTGATCTTGCCGAGAACGACCAGGTCCTCGGCGGTCGGCGTTGCGTTCATATCGCTTAGGCTGCGGCCTTAGCAGCTTCCTTCAGCAGCTGAGCAACGCGCTCAGACGGCTGGGCGCCCTGGCTCAGCCAGTAGGCAGCGCGCTCCTGGTCGACGGACAGCTTCACTTCGGCACCGGTAGCGACCGGATTGAAGAAGCCGATACGCTCGACGAAGCGACCATCGCGCGCATTGCGGCTGTTGGTCACGGTCAGGTGGTAGAAGGGGCGCTTCTTGGAGCCGCCACGAGCAAGACGGATGGTTACCATTGAACTTCGTTCCTGTAATCGGTGCTAACTTGAGGCACACACTTTGAGGGGCCAAGGCCCGAAAGGCCGCATATTCTAAGGATTATCCGGCCGTTTGCAAATCTCTTTTTCCGCCACCCATCGGCGGCGGACATCACAGCTTGGGCAGGCCGCCCGGCATCATGCCGCCCAGGCCACGCATCATCTTGGCCATGCCGCCCTTGCTGGTGAATTTCTTCATCATCTTCTGCATCTGCTTGTGCTGCTTGATCAGCCGGCCGACGTCCTGCACCTGGGTGCCGGAGCCAAGGGCGATGCGGCGCTTGCGCGAACCGCTGATCAGCTCGGGGTCACGGCGCTCGGCCGGAGTCATGGAGTTGATGATCGCCTCCATCTGCTTGAACTGCTTCTCCGCCGCGCCCTGCGCGCCACTCATCTGCGACAGGTTGACCCCACCGATGGACGGCAGCTTGTCCATCAGGCCGCCGAGGCCGCCCATGTTCTTCATCTGCTGCAGCTGGTCACGGAAGTCTTCGAGGTCGAAGCCCTTGCCCTTCTTCAGCTTCTTGCTGAGCTTCTCGGCCTTCTCGCGATCGAGGGTCTGCTCGGCCTGCTCGATCAGGCTGAGCACGTCGCCCATGCCGAGGATGCGCGAGGCGATGCGGTCCGGGTGGAAGGGCTCCAGCGCCTCGCTCTTCTCGCCCATGCCGATGAACTTGATCGGCTTGCCGGTGATCTGGCGCACCGACAGCGCGGCACCGCCACGGGCGTCGCCGTCGACCTTGGTCAGCACCACGCCGGTCAGCGGCAGCGCCTCGCCGAAGGCCTTGGCGGTGTTGGCGGCGTCCTGGCCGGTCATGGCGTCGACCACGAACAGGGTCTCGGCCGGCTTGATCGCGGCGTGCACGGCCTGGATCTCGGCCATCATCTCGGCATCGATGGCCAGGCGACCGGCGGTGTCGACGATCACCACGTCGATGAACTTCAGCCTGGCCTCGGCAATCGCCGCCTGGGCGATAGCCACCGGCTTCTGGCTGATGTCGGAGGGGAAGAAGGTCACGCCGATGTCGCCGGCCAGGGTCTCCAGCTGCTTGATCGCCGCCGGGCGGTAGACGTCCGCGGACACCACCATCACCGACTTCTTCTTGCGTTCCTTGAGGAAGCGCGCCAGCTTGCCGGCGGTGGTGGTCTTACCGGCACCCTGCAGGCCGGCCATCAGCACCACGGCGGGCGGCGCGACGTTCAGGGCGAGGTCCTCGTTGGCCGCGCCCATCAGCTCTTCCAGCTCGGCACGGACGATCTTCACGAAGGCCTGGCCCGGGGTCAGGCTCTTCGACACCTCGGTGCCGACCGCACGCTCCTTGACCTTGTTGACGAAGTCCTTGACCACCGGCAGGGCCACGTCGGCCTCGAGCAGGGCCATGCGCACCTCGCGCAGGGTGTCCTTGATGTTGTCCTCGGTCAGCTTGGCCTTGCCGGTGACATGGCGCAGCGTCTGTGACAGGCGGTCGGTTAGGTTCTCGAACATGCGCGATCCTTTGAACGGGGGCTTGCAGCAGGCCGCGGAGTATAACCAAGAGCAGGTGCCGCCGACACCGCCGGCGGTCTTTCGTGGAACGCTTCTTGTGTGCCACACTCACGGCCTTTCGGGCCCTGCGTTACAAGGATTTATGCACCCTCTGCTGCCCAGCCTCGCCGCCGCCGGTCTGTACGCCGGCGCCACCCTCTACCAGGGATTGCGTCTCGCCCATCGCCAGGTGCCGGACAAGCGCCTGCTGGGCCTGCTCGGCGTGCTCGCCCTGATCGCCCACGCCCTGGCCCTGCACCTGCAGCTGCTGCCGGGCAGCGGCCTCAACCTGGACTTCTTCAACGCCGCCAGCCTGATCGCCTGCGCGGTGATCGCCCTGATCCTGCTGGGCACCACGCGCATCCCGGTGGAGAACCTGTTGCTCCTGCTGTTCCCGCTGGGCGCCCTGACCGCCCTGCTGGCCCAGTTCGCCCCGGTCGGCACCAGCCAGCCGATCGACGAGGAGGCCGGCATCCTTGCCCATATCCTGCTGTCGATCCTGGCCTACGGCCTGCTGACCATCGCCATGTTCCAGGCCCTGCTGCTGTCGCTGCAGGACTATCAGCTCAAGCACAAGCACCCGTCGGGGCTGATCCGCAACTTCCCGCCGCTGCAGACCATGGAGAGCCTGCTGTTCGGCTTCCTCTGGGCCGGCTGGGTGACACTGTCGCTGTCGCTGCTGTCCGGCTGGCTGTTCTTCGAGGACCTGTTCGCCCAGCACCTGGTGCACAAGACCGTGCTGTCGTGCGTGGCCTGGGTGGTTTTCGCCGTGCTGCTGTGGGGCCGCCACCAGCTGGGCTGGCGCGGGCACAAGGCGATTCGCTGGACCCTGGCCGGCTTCTGCCTGCTGATGCTGGCCTACTTCGGCAGCAAGCTGGTCCGCGAATTCATCCTGCACATCTGAGGCGATCCCCGTGGCCGAACTCCACCCTGGCTTCCTGCTGGGCCTGCTCGCCTTCCTGATCATCTGCTCGGCGTTCTTCTCCAGCTCCGAGACCGGCATCATCAGCCTCAACCGCTATCGCCTGCGGCACAAGGCACGCGAGGGACACCGCGGCGCCAAACGCGCCAGCGCCCTGCTGAGCCGCCCGGACCGCCTGCTCGGTACCATTCTGATCGGCAACAACTTCGTCAACATCCTCGCCTCGGCCATCGCCACCGTGCTGGCCATGCAGATCTGGGGCGAGGCCGGCATCGCCATCGCCACCGTGGCGCTGACCATCATCCTGCTGATCTTCGGCGAGATCACGCCCAAGACCCTGGCCGCGCTGCGCCCGGAAGCCATCGCCTACCCCGCCAGCCTGCCGCTGCAGGTGCTGCTCAAGCTGTTCTATCCGCTGGTGGTGGCGCTCAACGCCATCAGCAACCTGCTGCTGCGCCTGTTCGGCATCGACCCCAGCAGCCGCAGCAGTGACAGCCTGACCACCGAGGAACTGCGCAGCGTGGTACGCGAGTCCGCCCACGCCCTGCCGGAGAGCCGGCAGAACATGCTGCTCGGCGTGCTCGACCTGGAAACCGTGTCGGTCAACGACATCATGATCCCGCGCAACGAGATCATCGGCATCGATCTGGAACAGCCGATCGAGCGCATCGTCGAGCTGCTGCAGAACACCCGCCACACCCGCCTGCCGGTGTACCGCCAGGACATCAACCAGATCGAGGGCATGGTGCACATGCGCCAGCTGGCGCGCCGCCTGGCCCATGACCAGATGACCCACGAGCTGCTGCTGCAGGTCTGCCAGCCCGCCTATTTCGTGCCGGAAAACACCCCGCTGGCCACTCAGCTGCTGAATTTCCAGAAGGAAAAGCGCCGCCTCGGCCTGGTGGTCGACGAATACGGCGACATCCAGGGGCTGATCACCCTGGAGGACGTGCTGGAAGAAATCGTCGGCGACCTCAGCGGCCAGGATCAGCAGCAGCACGCCGATATCCAGCCCCAGGACGATGGCAGCCAGATCATCGACGGCAGCGCCAGCATCCGTGAGCTGAACAAGCTGCTCGGCTGGCATCTGCCCAGCGAGGGCCCGAAGACCCTCAACGGCCTGGTCACCGAGGCCCTGGAAAGCATCCCGGACAGCCCGGTGTGCCTGAAGATCGGCCCCTACCGCCTGGAAATCCTCGAATCCGGCGACAACCGGGTGAAGAGCGTGCGCATCTGGCAGGGCCGGCTCAATCGAGCGACGGCCTGAGCCGCTCGGCCAGGCCCTCGCCCCACACCCGGTAACCCAGCGCCGACGGGTGATAGCCGTCGCGCGCCAGGTACTCCTCGGCGAACTCCAGCTCCAGCCGCGCATACTGCGCGCCTTCCTGCGCACTGATGCGGCGCAACTCGGCATCCAGCAAGGCCGCACGCAGCCCCAGCAGACGCCGCAGCAGCCAGGGCAAGGCGCTGAAGTGCTGGATCGGCGGCACGCCAGTGAACACCACCCGCTCCCCGCGCGCACTCAAAGCCCGACTGAGCGCACGCAGCGAGTCTTCCCAGCGCGCCAGCGAACTCAGGTGGGTGGTGTCGTTGACGCCGAACACCAGCAGCACCAGGTCCGCCGGCTCGCTGAGCGCCAGCGGCAACAGGCGCTCGTAGGCCTCGCCCGCGGTGATGCCGTTCTCGCCGCAGGCGCGCCAGGCCACCGGGCGCTGCAGGCGCGTCGCCAGGGCCTGGGCCAGCTGGCCGGCCAGCGCCGCCTCCTGGGCCTCGACGCCGACGCCGGCGACCGTGGATTCGCCGATCAGCAGCAGGCGCAGCGGCGCACCGACCAGCCCCGCGCCCGCCAGGCCGCTCTGCGCCCCGGCGGCGGGCGGCAGGCGCAACGCGGTGCGCCGGGTGTGCAGCGCCAGCGGTAAGGCCAGCGGCAATGAGGCGAGCGCCAGGCCCCACCACAGTCCGGCGCGCAGGCGGCTCACAGCTCGACCTTGACCGCCTCGGACGCGCGCACCGCCTTGGCCCGAGCCGCCTCGATGCTTTCGTCGCGGGCCAGGGTCACGCCCATGCGCCGCTGGCCGTCCACCTCCGGCTTGCCGAACAGACGCAGCGCGGTGTCCGGCTCGGCCAGGGCGGCACCGAGGTTAGCGAAGGCCACCTGCTGCGAGGTGCCTTCCACCAGGATCACCGAGGAGGCCGAGGGGCCGAACTGGCGGATCGCCGGGATCGGCAGGCCGAGAATGGCTCGCGCGTGCAGGGCGAACTCGGAGAGGTCCTGGGAGATCAGGGTGACCAAACCGGTGTCGTGCGGACGTGGCGAGACTTCACTGAACCACACCTGGTCGCCCTTGATGAACAGCTCCACGCCGAACAGGCCACGGCCACCGAGGGCCTCGGTGACGGCGAGGGCCACCCGCTCGGACTCGGCCAAGGCCTTGGCGCTCATCGCCTGCGGCTGCCAGGACTCGTGGTAGTCGCCCTTGACCTGGCGATGGCCGACCGGCGCGCAGAACGAGGTGCCGCCGACGTGGCGCACGGTGAGCAGGGTGATCTCGTAGTCGAAATCGATAAAGCCTTCCACTATCACTCTACCCTTGCCGGCTCGCCCGCCTTCCTGGGCGTAGTCCCAGGCAGAACGCAGATCGGCGTCACTCTTCAGCACGCTCTGGCCCTTGCCGGAGGAGCTCATGATCGGCTTGACCACACAGGGGTAGCCGACCGCTTTCACCGCCTCGACATAGGCCTCGAAGGTGTCGGCGAAGTGATAGGGCGAAGTCGGCAGGCCCAGCTCCTCGGCGGCCAGGCGGCGGATGCCCTCGCGGTTCATGGTCAGCCTGGCGGCGCGGGCGGTGGGCACCACGGTGAAGCCCTCGGCTTCCAGCTCGACCAGGGTGTCGGTGGCGATGGCCTCGATCTCCGGGACTATGTAGTGCGGCTGCTCCGCCTCGATCACCGCGCGCAGGGCGGCGCCGTCGAGCATGCTGAGCACATGGCTGCGGTGCGCCACCTGCATGGCCGGGGCATTGGCGTAGCGGTCGACGGCGATCACTTCGCAGCCCAGGCGCTGCAGCTCGATCACCACTTCCTTGCCCAACTCGCCGGAGCCACAGAGCAGGACGCGGGTCGCGGTGGGCGACAAGGGGGTGCCGATACGGGGCATGCGGATGTCCTCGGAAAATAGAGAAAGGGAATTCAGGGGCGCGCGGGCTGCTGCAGGAACTGGCCAGCGGCGCGGGTACGCTCGGCGCAGCGCTGCAGCACCTCGCGCCGCTCGTCGTTGCTCATGCGCCCCCACAGGGTGATCTCGGCCGCCGTGCGCTGGCAGCCGATGCAGATGTCCTGCTCGTCCAGCGCGCAGACGCTGACGCAGGGCGACTTGACCGGGCGCTCGTCGCTCACGCTTCGTCCTCGGCCAGGTCGCGGGCGTAGCGCTGGGCGTTGTGCACGTAGTGGGCGGCGCTGCCTTCGAGCATCTTCTTCTGCTGCTCGGTGAGCTCGCGCACCACCTTGCCCGGGCTGCCCATCACCAGGCTGCCGTCGGGGATCACCTTGCCCTCGGGGATCAGGCTGTTGGCGCCGATGATGCAGTACTTGCCGATCCGGGCGCCGTTGAGGATCACCGCGTTGATGCCGATCAGGCTGTAATCGTCCACCGTGCAGCCGTGCATCATCACGTTGTGGCCGACGGTGACACCCTTGCCGAGGGTCAGCGGGAAGCCCATGTCGGTGTGCATCACGCTGCCGTCCTGCACGTTGCTGTTCTCGCCGATGTGGATCAGCTCGTTGTCGCCGCGCAACACGGCGCCGAACCAGACGCTGGCGCCCTTGTCCAGGCGCACCTTGCCGATCACCGCGGCAGTCGGCGCGATCCAGCTCTCGGGATGGGCCTCGACGCGTGCGTCACCCAGGCGGTACTTCATGGCGAATCCTCTCAGACCTTGATGACCCGGACCGACGGCTGCGGCGGCTGCGTCAGGTCGATGCCGGCGCCGAAGGCGACATTGACCAGTTCGACGATCATCACCGCCGTCAGGCCCCAGATCTTGTAGTTGTCGTAGTGATAGCAGGGCACATACCAGCTGCGCCCCTCGTAGTCGATGCGGTGGGTGACCTCGCGCGGGGTCTCCAGGAAGAAGCGCAGCGGCACCGAGAACACCGAGGCGATCTCGTCGTCGTTGGCGCGGTACTCGACATAGTCCGGCACCACCCCGACATAGGGCGTGACATGGATGCCGAAGCGCGACACCAGCGGGCTGAGCGGGCCGACGATCTCCACCAGGCCGGGCGGCAGGCCCACCTCCTCCTCCGCCTCGCGCAGGGCGGTGAAGGCCAGGTCGGGGTCGGTGGCATCACGGCGGCCGCCGGGGAAGGCCACCTCGCCACCGTGGGTGGACAGGCCGCTGGCGCGCAGGGTCAGCACCAGCTCCGGGTCGTCGCTGCGGGTCAGCGGCACCAGCACGGCCGCCTGCGGGTGCTGCCGGTCGGTCTCCAGGATGCGTGGACTGTGGCCGCGCACGCGCTGCAGGAGCTCGTCGAGCATGATGATTCTCGGTTCTTCAGGGTTCTTTTCTTCTGCCCGGCATCATGGCACGAAGGCGCGGCCCGCCCAATACCCACCCTGCATCGACCGGCTTGCCGAGCTCGCCCTGCGGCGCCAACATGGGCAACGAATCAGGAGAGAGCGGCATGAAATTCTGCAGCCAGTGCGGTGGTCCGGTGGAGCAGCGCATTCCCCAGGGCGACAATCGCCTGCGCTTCGTCTGCCCGCAGTGCCAGACCGTCCACTACCAGAACCCGCGCATCGTCGCTGGCTGCCTGCCGGTGTGGGGCGAGCAGGTGCTGCTGTGCCGCCGCGCCATCGAGCCACGGCGTGGCTTCTGGACGCTGCCGGCCGGCTTCATGGAGAACGGCGAGACCATGGCCGAGGCGGCCATGCGCGAGACCGACGAGGAAGCCTGCGCACGGGTGCGCGACCTGCACCTCTACACCCTGTTCGACCTGCCGCACATCAGCCAGCTCTATGTGTTCTTCCGCGCCGAACTGATCGACCTGGACTTCCGCGCCGGCGAGGAGAGCCTCGACGTGCAACTGTTCCACGAGCACGAGATCCCCTGGCAGGAACTGGCCTTCCCCACCGTCGGGCGCACCCTCAGGTGCTACTTCGCCGACCGCCGCGAGCAGCGCTATCCGATCCGCAACGAGGGCATCGCGCCACTGCGCCCACACAGCCGATGAGGTCTATAGTCTTCCTGCACCCTTGACCGGCCAGCAGGAGGAACCATGGATACCAGCGAACACAGTCTCAGCGGCCTGTTCAAGCAGCTCGGCCTGCCAGCCGGCAGGGCCGAGATCGAAGCTTTCCTGCGCGAGCACCGCCTGGCCGAGGGCCAGGCTCTGCCCAGGGCCCCCTTCTGGAACAGGGCCCAGGCGCAGTTTCTCAGCGAAGCGCTGGAGGAGGATTCGGACTGGGCGGAGCTGGCCGACGAACTGGCGCTGCTGCTATCGCCGTGAGGCGCAGTTCGAGCAGGCTGGCGGCCAGCGCCGGATCGTCGGCATCGGTAACCATCAGCAGGCTGCCATCGGCCGCCAGGGCGATCCCCTCGACCTTCCAGTGCCCCTCCAGCTCGGCCAGACGCTGCAGTCGACCATCGGCCTCCACCAGGCCGATCAGCGAACCCAGGCAGGCACCGTCGTTGTAACTGTCGGAGGTATTCTCTGCCGCCGCACTGAACAGCCAGCGCCCCTCGCCCAGCGCCGCGCCGTCGGTGAATCCCAGCGCCACGCCGCTCAGCTCGCCGAGGTCGAGCGCCTGGATGCCCGGCGGCTGCGGCAGCGGCCCCATGCCCAGCAGCCAGTCGCGCAACGGCGCCCAGGCGTAGCGCAGCGCCGCATTCGGCGAGCCGCCCTGGTTACCGCGCTGCAGCAGGAGGAATTCCTCGCCGAGGAGGAAGCCGCCCTCGATGTTCAGATCGGCGAAATGCTGGCGCAGCGGCAGGTACAGGGGGGCCAGGTCGATCTGTCGTGGCCGCGCGCCCTCCTCCAAGCCCAGCAGCACACCACGCTGGCGCCGCGGGGTCGAACCCGAGCCCAGCGCCAGCAGCGCGCCCTGCGCATGGCCGGGCATGGCCGGCAGCAGGGCCAGGGTCTCCAGGTCCGGCTTGGCCGCCTTGCGCGCAGCCTGGTCCAGCGGCAGCTCGCCATCGAACAGAGGCAGCAGGCGGCCGTGCCCGCTGTCGACGCCGAACACCCCCAGCTGCAGCTCATCGTCGGCCACCACGTAGAGGCGCTCGGCGACCCGCACCAGGGCACTGGCGGCGCTGAGGTGGGCGCGACCGTGCGGATGCTCGGCGGGCGCCAGGGTCAGCTCACGCAGCAGCTTGGGTTGCGACATACAGGCCTCCTGGGGAGTAGAAATAAGCCCGCGCGGCGCTCCGTCCGGCTGGCGAGGATTGAACATACCCCTCGGCATAGGCAGACTCTCGCGCTATAACAACCTGAAGTATCAGGGCCAACACAGAAACACCTCGGAACATCGCAATGCGCTGGCTGCTCGCCCTATTCTGCTGCACCCTCATCGGCCTCGCCCAGGCCTCGACCGCGCCGACGCTCCGCGGCAAGGCCGTGGACAAGGTGCTGGTGGTCAAATCCGAGCGCAAGCTGCACCTGATGGGGCGCGGCGAGGTCCTCAAGTCCTACCGCATCTCCCTCGGCAAGCAGCCCACCGGCGCCAAGGTGCGTGAAGGCGACCTGCGCACTCCGGAAGGTTTCTACTGGATCGACTGGCGCAAGACCAGCGAGAAATTCAACCTGTCCATGCACATCTCCTACCCCAACGCCCGCGATGCTGCCAACGCGCGCAAGCAGGGCGTGCCCGCCGGCGGCATGATCATGATCCACGGCACCCCGCTGGACGATGAGTATCCCGAGTGGTTCTTCAGCACCCTGGACTGGACCGAAGGCTGCATCGCCATGCGCAACGCCGACATGCGCGAGGTGTGGAACCTGGTGCAGGACGGCACGCTGATCGAGATCCGCCCCTGACGATTTGCTGCGCGGCGATCAGCCGTGGTTGGAAAAGGCCCGGAAAGTGCCTTGCCACTGAACGCCCGTAGGGCCAAGCGCAGCGGGTCCGCTCATCTACTCTGTGTAAACTCCGCGCCTTCGGCCCTTAACGCCTGGCCCGGCTCTAGCTCGCAAGATCCTAGACAGCCCCTGAATCCCGTTTGAACGAGGCGCCGCAAGGCGCCTTTATCATTTCCGCTGTGCAAAATTTGCTCAGCGTTAATTTGCGCGATAAATTGTTGTGCAGATACCGAGCAGAGGTCCCCGTCATGAAACAGCCGCAATCCTGTGCTGCCCTGCAGCTGGACAACCAGCTGTGCTTCGCCCTGCACTCCACCTCCCTGCTGATGACCAAGGCCTACAAGCCCATGCTGCAGGGCATCGGCCTGACCTACCCGCAGTACCTGGCCATGCTGGTGTTATGGGAAGGCGACGGCATCACCGTGGGCGAGATCAGCGCGCGCCTGCTCACCGATCCCGGCTCCCTTACCCCCCTGCTCAAGCGCCTGGAAGCCGAAGGTCTGATCACCCGCACCCGCAGCAGCGCCGACGAGCGCGTGGTGGAGCTGCGTCTGACCGACAAGGGCCGCAACCTGCAGCAGGAGGCCGAGCGCTTCCCCGCCTGCATACTCGAAGCCAGCGGCATGACCCTGGAGCAGATCGGCGCCCTCAAGGAGCAGATAGTCGCCCTGCGCGACCAGCTGCAGAAGTCCGCCTGACCCCCGCCGCCGCCCGCCGCGGGCGGCACGCCGCCTCGCTTATACCCAAATCGCCGCAGCTCTAGGCTGAATTCATCTAAAAATTATCTTGCGCGCAAAAATAAATCGCACTAGATTCTGCATCACGCACTTACTTAGCGCGCAAAACTTTAGACAGCAAATCAAACGGAGACATCGCCATGCAAACCATCAAAGCCCTCTACACCGCCACCGCCACCGCCACCGGGGGCCGCGACGGCCGCGCCGTTTCTTCCGACGGCTTCCTCGACGTCAAGCTGACCACTCCGCGCGAACTGGGCGGCGCCGGCGGCGAAGCCACCAACCCCGAGCAGCTGTTCGCCGCCGGCTACTCCGCCTGCTTCATCGGCGCCCTGAAGTTCGTCGCCAGCCAGAAGAAGCAGGCCTTCCCGGCCGACGCCTCGATCACCGGCAAGGTCGGCATCGGCCAGATCCCCGGCGGCTTCGGCCTGGAAGTGGAGCTGAACATCAGCCTGCCGGGCATCGACCGCGCCGTCGCCGAAGAGCTGGTCGCCGCCGCTCACCAGGTCTGCCCTTACTCCAACGCCACCCGCGGCAACATCGACGTGCGCCTGAACGTCGCCGTCTGAACCGAACCGGGCGGGCCTGCACGGCAGTGCCCGCCGCGATAACCCAAGCTACGAGGAACAGAATCATGAAAAACGTCAGCAAACTGCTTTCCGGCGCTGTTCTCGCAGCCGCCATCGGTAACGCCTTCGCCGCCGGCAGCCCCGGCGTGGAACACAACACCCAGGCCTTCCTCCAGGCCCTGGAAGCCGGCGGCGGCCAGCCGCTGGAAACCCTCAGCCCGCAGGATGCCCGCGCCGTGCTGGTCGGCGCCCAGGCCTCGGTCAAGGTCGATTTGTCCGGCGTGACCGTCAGCGAGAAGACCATCGAAGCTTCCGGCCAGTCGATCCCGCTGACCATCGTCCGCCCCGAAGGTGCGAAGGGCGAGCTGCCGGTGTTCATGTTCTTCCACGGCGGCGGCTGGGTGCTCGGCGACTACCCGACCCACGCCCGCCTGATCCGCGACCTGGTGGTGAACTCCGGCGCCGTGGCCGTCTACGTCGGCTACACGCCGTCGCCGGAAGCCAAGTATCCGACCGCCATCGACCAGGCCTTCGCCGCCACCCAGTGGGTCGGCGAGCACGGCAAGGACATCAATGTGGACAGCTCGCGCCTGGCCGTGGCTGGCAACAGTGTCGGCGGCAATATGGCCGCAGTGGTCGCGCTCAAGGCGAAAGAAGCCGGCACGCCGAAACTGCGCTTCCAGCTGCTGCTGTGGCCGGTGACCGACGCCAGCTTCGATAACGCCTCGTACAACCAGTTCGCCGAGGGCCACTTCCTCACCCGCAATATGATGAAGTGGTTCTGGGACAGCTACACCACCGATCCCAAGCAACGCGCCGAACGCTTCGCCTCGCCGCTGCGGGCCACCAGCGAGCAGCTCAAGGGCCTGCCGCCGACCCTGATCCAGACCGCCGAGTTCGACGTGCTGCGGGACGAGGGCGAGTCCTACGCACGCAAGCTGGATGCCGCCGGCGTCACCGTCACCGCGGTGCGCTACAACGGCATGATCCACGACTACGGCCTGCTCAACCCGCTGGCGCACATCCCGGCCGTGCAGGCCGCCCTGCGCCAGGCCGGCGCCGAGCTCAAGCAGCACCTGCAGTAAGCGTCAGGCGCAAACGAAGAAGCCCCGGCATGCCGGGGCTTCTTTTATTGGGGACTATCAGAATTGCAGGTCGGACAGCCGCCACACATCGAAGGCCGGCGTCTCGTAGGGATGGGCTTTCTTCATCGCCTTGACCACGTCGTGGATCAGCTCGTCGGCCACCACCAGCTCGACCTTCCACTCCGCCACCTCTTCCACCCGCCCAGGCTGGCCGATGAAGGGTTCGCTGCCCTGCAAGGGTCGGAACTGGCCCTTGCCCAGTACCTGCCAGCAGCAGCTGTCGTACTGACCGATGCGCCCGGCCCCGGCGGCGAAGACCGCGGTCTTCACCTCCTCGAGATGGCCTTCCGGCACGTAGAAACAGAATTTGTACATCCAGCCCCTCCCAGCATCGACGAATACAGCGACCTGAGCCGCTCTGCCACAGCGATAATGGCATTCTGCCTTATCGATGGCGCGTGGCCTAGTTCGCAACTCTGCATTGGAGTGCGTCGCCGGCAAATCGTCCATTGGCTCAATAGAGCCTTTGTGCATAAGCCGAAGCGAGTTAATCACCCTTCGCGAAACGTCGCCAGCGCGCCGCCAGACCCTCGGTTGGCGGGCTGTGACTGCCGTCGCAATAGGGCAGGCGCCGCGACAGCCCGCAGCGGCACAGCAGGAGCAACTGTTGGCGCACGGGCTCGAGGCACAGGGCCTGGGCGCAACCGGGAGGGCAGTCGGGAAGCACGGGCGAGCGCCCGCAGCGGCACAGCAGATGGGTCTCGCCAGGGTTGACCTGGCGGACTTCGGGAAGCTTGGGATCTTGCGGGTCTGACACACCCTCTCCCGCCCTGTCGGGCACCCTCCCCCATGGCTGGGAGAGGGGCAACGGCCGGTGTTAGTCGACCCAGACGCGCGCGTTGCGGAACATGCGCATCCAGCCGCCGTCTTCCTGCCACTCGTCCGGGCGCCAGGAGTTCTGCACGGCGCGGAATACCCGCTCCGGGTGCGGCATCATGATGGTCACGCGGCCGTCGCGGCTGCACAGACCAGTGATGCCACGCGGCGAGCCGTTGGGGTTGGCCGGGTAGTTCTCGGTGACCTTGCCGTGGTTGTCGATGAAGCGCAGCGCCACGGTGCCGGACAGATCGGCCTCCAGCAGCGCCTCCTCGCTCTCGAACTCGGCATGGCCTTCGCCATGGGCGATGGCGATCGGCATGCGCGAACCGGCCATGCCCTGTAGGAAGATCGACGCCGACTCCTGCACCTGGACCATGGCCACGCGCGCCTCGAACTGCTCCGAGCGGTTGCGCACGAAGTGCGGCCAGAACTCGGTACCGGGAATCAGCTCGTGCAGGTTGCTCATCATCTGGCAGCCGTTGCACACGCCGAGGGCGAAGCTGTCCTTGCGCTCGAAGAAGGCCTGGAAGCCGTCACGGGCGCGGGCGTTGAACAGGATCGACTTGGCCCAGCCCTCGCCGGCGCCGAGCACGTCGCCGTAGGAGAAGCCGCCGCAGGCCACCAGGCCCTTGAACTCGTCCAGGCTGACGCGGCCGGCAAGGATGTCGCTCATATGCACGTCAATTGCGGAGAACCCTGCGCGGTCGAAGGCCGCGGCCATCTCCACCTGGCCGTTGACGCCCTGCTCGCGGAGGATCGCCACCTGCGGACGCACACCCTTCTTGATGTAGGGCGCGGCGATATCCTGGTTGACGTCGAAGCTCAGCTTGGTCGACAGGCCCGGATTGTCCTCGTCGAGGATAAGGTCGAATTCCTGGTCGGCGCACTCGGCGTTGTCGCGCAGGCGCTGGATCTGGTAGCTGGTCTCGGCCCACTGGCGCTGCAGCAGGCTGCGCTGGGCACCGAACACCGGCTCGCCGTTGAAACTGATGGCCACGTCGCTGCCGTTGACCGGCTGGCCGATCACCGCCACGCAGTCACCGAGGCCGGCGGCACTGAACTGGGCGAGGATTTCCGGGGTGGCGTCCTGGCGCACCTGGATCACCGCGCCCAGCTCCTCGTTGAACAGCACGGCCGGCAGCTCGCTGGCGGAATCGGCCAGGGCATCGAGGAACAGGTTGAGGCCGCAGTGGCCGGCGAAGGCCATTTCCAGGGTGGTGGTCAGCAGGCCGCCGTCGGAACGGTCGTGGTAGGCCAAGATGTGGCCATCGGCGTTGAGGCCCTGGATCACCGCGAAGAAAGCCTTGAGGTCCTCGGCGTCGTCGACGTCCGGCACGGCCTGGCCGAGCTGGGTGAAGGTCTGCGCCAGGATCGATCCACCCATGCGGTTCTGCCCGCGGCCGAGGTCGATCAGGATCAGGTCGGTCTCGCCCTTGTCCAGGCGCAGCTGCGGGGTCAGGCTCTGGCGCACGTCCTGCACCGGGGCGAAGCCGGAGATCACCAGCGACAGCGGCGAGGTGACGCTCTTGTCCTGGCCGTTGTCCTGCCAGCGGGTCTTCATGGACATGGAGTCCTTGCCCACCGGGATGGTGATGCCCAGCGCCGGGCACAGCTCCATGCCCACCGCCTTGACGGTGTCGTACAGGCGGGCGTCCTCGCCCGGGTGGCCGGCGGCCGCCATCCAGTTGGCCGACAGCTTGATGTCGGAGAGTTTCTCGATGCGCGCAGCGGCCAGGTTGGTGATGGTCTCGCCGACCGCCATGCGGCCCGACGCAGGCGCATCCAGCAGGGCCAGCGGGGTGCGCTCGCCCATGGCCATGGCCTCGCCGGTATAGACGTCGAAGCTGGTGGCGGTCACCGCGCAGTCGGCCACCGGCACCTGCCAGGGGCCGACCATCTGGTCGCGGTTGACCAGGCCGGTGATGGTGCGGTCGCCGATGGTGATCAGGAAGCTCTTGCTGGCCACGGCCGGGTGGCGCAGCACGCGGCTCACCGCCTCGTCGATGCTCACGGTGGCGGCATCGAAGTCATCGCCCTGCTCCGCCTCGCGCTGCACACTGCGGTGCATGCGCGGCGGCTTGCCGAGCAGCACATTGAGCGGCATGTCCACCGGCTTGTTGCCGAAGTGGCTGTCGGTGACGGTCAGGTGCGGCTCGGCGATGGCCTCGCCGACCACGGCGAAGGGGCAGCGCTCGCGCTCGCAGATGGCCTTGAAGCGCTCGAAGTCGGCGGCGTCCACGCTCATCACGTAGCGCTCCTGCGACTCGTTGCACCAGATTTCCAGCGGCGCCATGCCCGGCTCGTCGTTGGGCACCGCGCGCAGCTCGAAGCGACCGCCACGACCGCCGTCGTTGATCAGCTCCGGCAGGGCGTTGGAGATGCCGCCGGCGCCGACGTCGTGGATGAACTTGATCGGGTTGTCGGCGCCCAGCTGCCAGCAGCGGTCGATGACTTCCTGGCAGCGCCGCTCCATTTCCGGGTTGTCGCGCTGCACCGAGGCGAAGTCCAGGTCGGCGGAGCTGGCGCCGGTGGCCATCGACGAGGCGGCGCCGCCGCCCAGGCCGATCAGCATGGCCGGGCCGCCGAGCACGATCAGCTTGGCGCCGACCGAGATCTCGCCCTTCTGCACATGGTCTGCACGGATGTTGCCGAGGCCGCCGGCCAGCATGATCGGCTTGTGGTAGCCGCGTACTTCCTCGCCGCGCGGGCTCTGCACGGCCTGCTCGAAGGTGCGGAAGTAGCCGTTCAGCGCCGGGCGGCCGAATTCGTTGTTGAACGCGGCGCCGCCCAGCGGGCCCTCGATCATGATGTCCAGCGCGGTGACGATGCGCTCGGGCTTGCCGTAGGGCTTCTCCCAGGGCTGCACGAAGCCGGGGATGTTCAGGTTGGACACGGTGAAGCCGGTCAGGCCGGCCTTGGGCTTGGCGCCGCGACCGGTGGCGCCTTCGTCGCGGATCTCACCGCCGGAGCCGGTGGAGGCGCCGGGGAAGGGGGCGATGGCGGTCGGGTGGTTGTGGGTTTCCACCTTCATCAGGATGTGCACCGGCTCCTGGGTAGCGCCGTACTCGCGGGTGGCCGGGTTGGGGAAGAAGCGCCCGGCGGTGAAGCCCTCGATCACCGAGGCGTTGTCCTTGTAGGCGGACAGCACGCCCTCGCGGTGCATCTCGTAGGTGTTCTTGATCATGCCGAACAGCGACTTGTCCTGGCTCTGGCCATCGATGTCCCAGCTGGCATTGAAGATCTTGTGACGGCAGTGCTCGGAGTTGGCCTGGGCGAACATCATCAGCTCGACGTCGTGCGGGTTGCGGCCCAGCTCGACGAAGCTCTTCACCAGGTAGTCGATCTCGTCCTCGGCCAGGGCCAGGCCCAGCTCGACGTTGGCCTGCTCCAGGGCGGCGCGGCCGCCGCCGAGCACGTCCACCGCGGTCAGCGGCTTGGGCTCGGCATGGCTGAACAGGCCGGCGGCCTCTTCCAGGGCGCCCAGCACAAGCTGGGTCATGCGGTCGTGCAGCACGGCGGCGACGGTCTGGCGGTCGGCGTCGCTCAGCTCGCCGCTGACGTAGTAGGCGATGCCGCGCTCCAGGCGCTCGATCTTGGCCAGGCCGCAGTTGCGGGCGATGTCGGTGGCCTTGCTCGACCAGGGCGAGATGGTGCCGAAGCGCGGAATGACCAGGAACAGCTGGCCGGCGGGCTCCTGCACCGGCACGCTCGGACCGTACTTCAGCAGCCGGGCCAGCACCTGCTCTTCGGAGGCATCGAGCACGCCGGTCACTTCGGCGAAGTGCGCGAACTCGGCGTACAGCCCGGTCACGGCGGGGACCTTGGCGGTCAGTTGCGAAAGCAGTTTGCCGTGGCGGAAGGCGGAAAGAGCGGGCGCGCCGCGCAGGATCAACATCGTGAACAGCCTCTGGGAAGGGGTGTGCTTAGAGGCCGTGCATTCTAGCCTAAAGCGCCGCGCGACGGCACCCGTGGCGTGCGCTAGCAAAGCGGCGGAAATCTGTCGAGATATGGCGCCTTCCGGGCTTTGCGTATACTGCGCCGATGTTTGCACACACCGCGTTGCGCATCCGCTCGGCCGCCTGCTGTCTGGCGGCCTGCATCCTCCTGCTGCTCGCTGGCTGCGACGGGGCTTCCGAGACCCGCCAACCCAGCACCCTCGAGCGCGTACAGGAGGAGGGTGTGCTTCGCGTGGTCACCCGCAACAGCCCGACCACCTACTTCCAGGACCGCAGCGGCGAAACCGGCTTCGAGTACGAGCTGGCCAAGCGCTTCGCCGAGAGCCTGGGCGTCGAGCTGAAGATCGAGACCGCCGACAACCTCGACGACCTGTTCGCCCGCCTCAACCAGCCGAACGGCCCGGTGCTGGCCGCGGCCGGCCTGGTGGCCAGCGACGGGCGCAAGGCCCAGGCCAACTTCACCCGCGCCTACCTGGATGTCACCCCGCAGATCATCTACCGCAACGGCCAGCGCCGCCCCAGCCGCCCCGAGGACCTAATCGACCGGCGCATCCTGGTGCTCAAGGGCAGCAGCCATGCCGAGCAGCTGGCCGAGCTGAAGAAGACCCTGCCGGACCTGCAGTACGAGGAATCCACCGACGTCGAGGTGGTCGACCTGCTGCGCATGGTCGACGAGGGCCAGGTCGACCTGACCCTGGTCGACTCCAACGAACTGGCGATGAACCAGGTGTACTTCCCCAACGTACGGGTCGCCTTCGACCTGGGCGAAGCGCGCAGCCTGGGCTGGGCGGTAGCCGCCGGCACGGACGACAGCCTGCTGCGCGAGGCCGACCACTTCCTCGCCCTGGTCGAGGAGAACGGCAGCCTGCAGCGCCTCAAGGAGCGCTACTACGGCCACGTCGACGTGCTCGGCTACGTCGGCGCTTACACCTTCGCCAAGCACCTGCAGCAGCGCCTGCCACGCTATGAGCAACATTTCAGGCAGGCCGCCGAGAAGTACAAGGTGGACTGGCGCCTGCTCGCCGCCATCGGCTACCAGGAGTCACTGTGGACCCCGGACGCCACCTCCAAGACCGGCGTGCGCGGCCTGATGATGCTGACCCAGAACACCGCACAGGCCATGGGCGTGGTCAACCGCCTGGACCCGCGGCAGAGCATCGCCGGTGGTGCCAAGTACTTCGCCCTGGTGCACAGCGGCCTGACCGAGGACATGAGCGAGCCGGACCGCACCTGGTTCGCCCTGGCCGCCTACAACATCGGCATCGCCCACCTGGCGGACGCGCGCAAGCTGGCCCAGGCCGAGGGCCTCAACCCGAACAAGTGGCTGGACGTGCAGAAGATGCTGCCGCGCCTGGCGCAGAAGCGCTGGTACAGCAAGACCCGCTATGGCTACGCGCGCGGCGGCGAGACCGTGCACTTCGTGCGCAACGTGCGGCGCTACTACGACATCCTCAACTGGGTGACCCAGCCGCAACTGGAAGGCACCCGCGTGGCCGAGAGCGGCCTGCATGTGCCGGGGGTGAACAAGACCATTCCCAAGGAAGAGCCGACCCAACTGTAGCCCGGATGCAATCCGGGAAAGGCTGTGACCTGCTTCTGTCCCGGGATCGGCAACGCCAGCCCCGAAGACTACCTGTCGCCGCTGCGCCGCGCCTTGAAGAAGGCGCTGAGCATCTCGCCGCATTCCTGCGCCAGCAGCCCGCCCTCGATCAGCACCCGGTGGTTGAGAAAATCCTGGGTGAAGAACTGGCCCCGACTGACCGCCACCCCGGCCTTGGGCTCGGTGGTGCCGTACACCACCCGACTGACGCGCGAATGCACGATCAGCCCGGCGCACATGCTGCAGGGCTCCAGGGTCACGTACAGGGTGCTGCCGGGCAGCCGGTAGTTCTGCACGGCACTGGCGGCGGCGCGGATCGCCACCATCTCGGCGTGGGCGCTGGGGTCGCTGGTGGAGATCGGGCAGTTGAAACCGCGGCCGATCACCTCGCCATCCTGCACCAGCACGGCGCCCACCGGCACCTCGCCCCTTTGTGCCCCCTCCGCGGCCAGCGCCAGCGCCTCGCGCATGAAACGCTCGTCCTGGCTGCGGTCGATGATCTTCGGTTGGCGCATCAGACCACCTCGATGGCGGCCATCAGGCCGGTTTCCATGTGGTCGATCACATGGCAGTGGAACATCCACACCCCCGGATTATCGGCGACGAAAGCGATGCGCGCCGTCTCGTTCTTGCCCAGCAGATAGGTGTCGGTGAAGTACGGCACGATGTCCTTGCGATCGGAATCCAGCACCTTGAAGCTCATGCCGTGCAGGTGGATGGGGTGCTGGTACTGGGCCATGTTGCGCAGCACGAAGATGTAATGCCCGCCGCGCTTGAGGCTGGCGATGGGCCGCTCGGCGCAGGTCTTGTCGTTGATGTCCCAGGCCTGGCCGTTGATCTGCCAGTACTTGTAGCTGCCGCCCTTGCTCACGTCGCCGGACAGCGCGGCGGCCCACTCGAAGTTGAAGCGCAGGGTCTCGGCACGGGACAGATCCGGCTCGACCAGCGGGTTGGCCGGCAGCGCCGGCGGCCAGTCGCCGGGCGCCTCGGTGCTGGGCACACTCCTGATGGTCGCCAGGCGCAGCGGGCCGTTGCGCAGCGGCAGCTCGCCGCCGGCAGCCGGCACCTTCAGCGCCAGATCGAGGCGCATGCCCGGGCCCAGCCAGTAGTCCTTGCCCAACGGCCGCGGCGCCACGGGATTGCCATCCAGCGCGTAGATGCGCGCCTCGCCACCGGGCAGGTTGAGGCGGTAGGTGATGGTGTTGTCGACGTTGATCAGACGCAGGCGCACCACCTGTCCGGCCGGCAGCTCCAGGGTCGGGTTGGGCACGCCATTGACGGTCGACAGGCGCCCGCGGGTGCCCTCGCGGGCGGCCTGGCGCGGCACCAGGAAGTCGCTGAAGGCGCCCTGCTCGTCCACGTGCCAGGTCTTCAGGCACAGCGTGCGCTCGTGGCGAAAGCCGCTCGGCTCGCGCTCCTCGACGATCAACGGGCCGACCAGACCGCGGCCCAGCTGCTCGGCGCTGGCGGTGTGCGGGTGGTACCAGTAGCTGCCGGCATCCGGGCAGACGAAGTCGTAGTCGAAGTACTCGCCGGGCTTGACCGGCAGCTGCGAGACATAGGGCACGCCGTCCATCTCCAGCGGCAGGCGGATGCCGTGCCAGTGGATGGTGGTCTCCACTTCCAGCCGGTTGACGAAGCGCACGCGCAAGCGCTCGCCCTGGCGGCAGCGCAGCTCCAGGCCCGGGGCCTGACCGCCGTAGGCCCAGGCCGGGGTCTTGTGCCCCGGCACCAGCTCCAGGTCCAGCGGCGCGGCGATCAGCTCGTAGTCGTGGCTCGCCACATTCTCGGGACGGCCCAGCCAGTAGCGCACGCCACCGGCACCGAGGCCGGCAACGCCCAGCCCGGCGAGGCCGGCGAGTATCTGTCTGCGGGTAAACGGCATGGGCCGGTGATCCTGACTGCGGAGACGACATAGTTTCTCATTAACGCCCGACCTTGTGCGAATGGGACAGGCGTCTGATTGTCGCAACGGCAAAGCTATGGCTGTGCCAGCAGCAACGCCCCGGCAGCGATCAGCAGCGCTCCACTACAATGCCGCCAGCCGGCGCCCAGCGGCAGCAGCTTCTCCACCAGCACCAGCAGGCTGAGCAGTGCCATCCCCCACAGGCTCATGGCGCCGACCGCCAGCAACACCAGCATCAGCACCCAGCAGCAACCCAGGCAGTACAGACCGTGGTGCAGGCCGGTCCGCCAGGCCCCAGCCAGGCCCGGGCGGGCATGGTGCTGGAGGAATTGCAGCGGACTCTGGCAATGCTGGAGGCAGGCCGCCTTGGCCTGGCTCAGCTGGTACAGCCCGGCCAGCGCCAGGGCCGCGGCGCCCAACGCCGGCGGCAGGCGCAGGCTCATCGGGTCGAGTATTCCAGCACGCTCGCCGAGCGCCTGCAGGGCGCTCATGAGCAGGGCGAAGCCCGCCCAGATCGCTGCGTAGGCCAGGCAGAACAACCACAGCTTGGCCACCCGCAGGCGGTCGCGCAACAGACAACGGCGGTACAGGAGGATCATCGGCAGGGCCGCCGGCAGCATCATCGCCAGCATCATCGCCAGCCACATGGCGAAGGCCAGCAGCCCCTGCAGCGACAGCCAGTCGGTCGGCGGCATGTGCATCTCGCCCATGGCCGCCATGCGCGCCGCCTCGCGGGCCGTCCAGTACCAGCCGAGCGCGCCGAGCAACAGCACGCCGGCGGCCGCGACAGCGGCGCCCCAATCGAGGCGACTAGGCGCGAATGATGCCACTGGGCCCCATGTGCAGGTCGTAGAGCATGGCGTTGCTGCCGGCATAGTCCAGGGCGATGGCCCCGGTGGTGCGGAAGGTGGCACTGGCACAGTCGGCCTCAGCGAACTCGAAACCCTCCGGCAGCACCACCTTGGCCCGATGCATGGAGCCATCCATGGGGTTGCGGATCGGCTCGACCCGCCCGTCGATGGCGCCGGGCACACGGATGCTGGCGGTAAGCGCGGTGCGATCGGTGCGCACCTCGACCGGCACGAACTGCGGCGCATGCATGGTCACCACCGTGCTGGCGAAGATGGCGAAGAAGGCCGTCGGCTCCTGCTCCTGGCCACTGAGGATGGTCAGCAGGGCCTGGCGCTGCGCCTCGCTGGCCCGCTCGTCGATGAAAGCCTGGCACTGCCCCTGCCCCTCGTGGATCGGCCCAGGCCAGGCAAAGGTGCAGGCCACGTTCAGGTCATCCAGGGGAGTGTCGGCGAAGTGCCCCTCGACGATGTGAAAGCCCACCGCCGCCTCGCACTTGCCGTGGGTGGGCAAGGCATTGAACTGGCAGGGGCAACCAAAATCGCAGTTGCACAGGTCCACTCCGGGGCCGCGCAGACGCCAATCGACATAAGTGGCCATGAGCATTCCTCAGCAGCAGGGAATCCTAGTTTCAGCTTATGGCGCACCAGGTCCGGCATTAGACGGAATCGGCATCTGGCCCAAGCTGCTCAGCCACGCAGCGAATAATTGCGGGCAACAAAAAGGGCAGCTCGCGCTGCCCTTTTCGCCCCTGGCGGATCACTCCCACTCGATGGTCGCCGGCGGCTTGCTCGACACGTCGTAGGTGACCCGGGAGATGCCTTCGATCTCGTTGATGATGCGGTTGGAGACCTTCTCCAGCAGCTCGTAGGGCAGGTGCGCCCAACGCGCGGTCATGAAGTCGATGGTCTCCACGGCGCGCAGGGCCACGACCCAGGCATAGCGCCGGCCGTCACCGACCACGCCGACCGATTTCACCGGCTGGAATACCACGAAGGCCTGGCTGGTCTTGTGGTACCAGTCGAAGTTGCGCAGTTCTTCGATGAAGATGTGGTCGGCCAGACGCAGCAGGTCGGCGTACTCCTTCTTCACTTCGCCGAGGATGCGCACGCCCAGGCCCGGGCCCGGGAACGGATGGCGGTAGACCATGTCGTAGGGCAGGCCCAGCTCCAGGCCGATCTTGCGCACTTCGTCCTTGAACAGCTCGCGCAGCGGCTCGACCAGGGAGAACTGCATGTCTTCCGGCAGGCCGCCGACGTTGTGGTGGCTCTTGATCACGTGGGCCTTGCCGGTCTTGGCGCCGGCCGACTCGATCACGTCCGGGTAGATGGTGCCCTGGGCGAGGAACTTCACGTCCTTGAGCTTGGTGGCTTCCTGGTCGAACACCTCGATGAAGGTGCGACCGATGATCTTGCGCTTCTCTTCCGGATCGGACACGCCGGCCAGGCGACCGAGGAACAGGTCCTCGGCGTTGGCGCGGATCACCTTGACGCCCATGTTCTCGGCGAACATGGCCATCACCTGGTCGCCTTCCTGGTGGCGCAGCAGGCCGTTGTCGACGAACACGCAGGTCAGCTGGTCGCCGATGGCCTTGTGCAGCAGGGCCGCGACCACCGAGGAGTCGACGCCGCCGGACAGGCCCAGCAGCACCTTGGACGAGCCCACCTGGGCACGCACGGTGGCGATGGCGTCTTCGACGATGTTGGCCGGGGTCCACAGGGCCGCGCAGCCGCAGATGTCGAGGATGAAGCGCGAGAGGATGCGCCCGCCCTGCTTGGTGTGGGTCACTTCCGGGTGGAACTGCACGCCGTAGTAGGCGCGGCTGTCGTCGGCCATGGCGGCGATCGGGCAGCTCGGGGTGCTGGCGAGGATGTGGAAGCCGGCGGGCATGGCGGTGACCTTGTCGCCGTGGCTCATCCACACGTCGAGGCCGAGCACGCCGTCGGCGTCCACGTGGTCCTCGATGCCGTCGAGCAGGCGGGCCTTGCCGACCACGTCAACGCGGGCGTAGCCGAACTCGCGCAGGTCGGAGCCTTCCACCTTGCCGCCGAGCTGCTCGGCCATGGTCTGCATGCCGTAGCAGATGCCGAACAGCGGCACGTTCAGGTCGAACACCGCCTGCGGCGCGCGCGGGCTGCCCGCCTCGTGCACCGACTCGGGGCCGCCGGCGAGGATGATGCCGCGCGGGGCGAAGGCGCGGATGGCGGCGTCGTCCATGTCGAACGGGTGGATCTCGCAGTACACGCCGATCTCGCGCACGCGGCGGGCGATCAGCTGGGTGTACTGGGAACCGAAATCCAGGATCAGGATGCGGTGGGCGTGAATGTCATGATGGGCCATGGCCGTCTCTCGTAGCGGAATTCACAAATGACACGGGGCTGATTAGTCAGCCCCGTGTCGATTCAATGCCGTGGATTAACCCACGCGGTAGTTCGGGGCTTCCTTGGTGATCTGCACATCGTGCACGTGCGACTCGGCCATGCCGGCGCCGGTGATGCGCACGAACTCCGGCTTGGTGCGCATCTCGTCGATGGTGGCGCAGCCGGTGTAGCCCATGGAGGCGCGCAGGCCACCCATCAGCTGGTGCACGATGGCGCTCATCGCGCCCTTGTACGGCACGCGGCCTTCGATGCCTTCCGGCACCAGCTTCTCGGCGCCGGCGGAGGAGTCCTGGAAGTAGCGGTCGGAGGAACCCTGGGCCTGGGCCATGGCGCCCAGCGAGCCCATGCCGCGGTAGGCCTTGTAGGAACGGCCCTGGAACAGCTCGACCTCGCCCGGGGCCTCTTCGGTACCGGCCAGCATGGAGCCGATCATCACGGCGGAGGCGCCGGCGACTATGGCCTTGGACAGGTCGCCGGAGAAGCGGATGCCACCGTCGGCGATCAGCGGTACGCCGGTGCCGGCCAGGGCCGCGGCGACGTTGGCCACGGCGGAAATCTGCGGTACGCCGACACCGGCGACGATGCGGGTGGTGCAGATCGAGCCCGGACCGATGCCGACCTTGACGCCGTCGGCACCAGCTTCGACCAGGGCCTTGGCGGCGTCGCCGGTGGCGATATTGCCGCCAATGACTTGCACCTCGGGGAAGTTCTGCTTGACCCAGCGCACGCGGTCGATCACGCCCTTGGAGTGGCCGTGGGCGGTGTCGACGATGATCACGTCGACGCCGGCGGCGACCAGCGCGCCGACGCGGTCGGCGGTATCGGCACCGGTGCCGACGGCGGCGCCGACGCGCAGGCGACCCTGGTCGTCCTTGCTGGCCAGCGGGTAGGCCTTGGCCTTCTCGATGTCCTTGACGGTCATCATGCCCTTGAGGGCGAAGGCGTCGTCGACGATCAGCACCTTCTCGATGCGGTGCTTGTGCAGCAGCTCGCGCACGGCTTCCTTGGTGGCGCCTTCCTTGACCGTGACCAGGCGCTCTTTCGGCGTCATCACGTCACGCACCAGGGCGTCCAGGCGGTTCTCGAAGCGTACGTCGCGGGAGGTGACGATGCCGACCAGGTCGCCGTTGGAGAGCACCGGCACGCCGGAGATATTGTGCTGGCGGGTCAGCTCGAACAGGTCGCGCACGGTGGCGTCGGCCTCGATGGTGATCGGGTCCTTGACCACGCCGGCCTCGAATTTCTTGACCTTGCGCACCTCGGCAGCCTGCTGCTCGATGGTCATGTTCTTGTGGATGATGCCGATGCCGCCTTCCTGGGCCATGGCGATGGCCAGGCGCGCCTCGGTGACGGTATCCATGGCTGCGGACAGCAGCGGGATATTCAGCTCGATGCCACGGGTCAGGCGGGTCTTCAGGCTGACGTCCTTGGGCAGGACTTCGGAATAACCGGGGATGAGCAGAACGTCGTCGAAGGTCAGTGCTTCTTGGCTGATGCGCAGCATGGCGGGGCTCCCGGGAGGGAAAAATAAGAAGCGCGGCATTATACCCAGCCACCGCCCTTCGCTCAATGCCGACTCGCCGCTCAGCCGTCCACCCGAACCAGGCGCACGGGAAAGCCCAGGCGCTCGGCGAACTGCTCCAGCAAGGCCGGCGAAAAGCACTCGGGCGGCCAGCCATTGAAGACGAAGGCCAGGTTGGAGAAGGCGCAGGGCTGCAGGAACAGGAAACCGTTGATATCGTCTTCATGGCCGCACTCGGGGCAGGTGAAGTTGTCGCTCACCCCGGCCGACCACTCATCCAGGCTCTCGAACAGCGCCACGCCGACTTCCTGGCGGCACTCCGGGCAGCCGGCCTCCTCGAGGAAGTCATGGGTCGGTGTGTAGATGCAGCGTTTGGTCACCACCTGCAGGCCGTTGCAGGGCTGGCCGAACGGCAGGCGCTCGGCATGCGGCAGGCGCCGCGCGCCCTCGTCGATGGCATGCCCCATGCCGTTGCCAAGGCGCCCGCAGGTGCTCTGCTGCGCCGCCACCAGGCGCTGACCCGCAAGCCAGCGCAGCATCAGGCGCGCCCTGGCCTCGGCCTCGGGCAGGCTGGAAATCGTCGGTACCAGGATGCTCTGTATCGCACTCATGACTGCAAGGATGGCCGAAACGGCCGCGCAGTCTAATGCCCCGCGCGACTTTGGGCACGCCGGGCAAACCGCTATGATGCCGGCATGATCAACGACCCCTTCCAGCGTCTCGGCCTCGACCGCGACGTACTCAGCGTCAGCCAGCTGAACAACCGCGCCCGCCTGCTGCTGGAGGACGTGTTCGCCCAGGTGTGGGTCGAAGGCGAAATCTCCAACCTGGCCAGGCCGGCCTCCGGCCACATCTACTTCACCCTCAAGGACAGCCAGGCCCAGGTGCGCTGCGCGCTGTTCCGGCAGAACGCCGCGCGCGTGCGCCAGGCCCTGCGCGACGGCCTGGCGGTCAGGGTGCGCGGCAAGGTCTCGCTGTTCGAGGGGCGTGGCGACTACCAGCTGATCCTCGACAGCGTCGAGCCGGCCGGCGACGGCGCCCTGCGCCTGGCCTTCGAGGCGCTCAAGGAGAAACTGACCGCCGAAGGTCTGTTCGCCAGCGAGCGCAAGCGCGCCCTGCCCGCCCACCCGCAGCGCATCGGCATCGTCAGCTCGCCGACCGGTGCGGTGATCCGCGACATCATCAGCGTGTTCCGCCGCCGCGCGCCGCAGGTGGCGCTGACCCTGGTGCCCACCGCCGTACAAGGCCGCGAGGCCACCGCGCAGATCGTCCGCGCCCTGCAATTGGCCGACCGCGCCGGCTTCGACGCGATCATCCTGGCCCGTGGTGGCGGCTCGCTGGAGGACCTCTGGTGCTTCAACGAGGAAGCCGTGGCACGCGCCGTGGCGGCCTGCGCCACCCCCGTGGTCAGCGCCGTCGGCCACGAGACCGACGTGTCGATCAGCGACTTCGTCGCCGACGTGCGCGCGCCGACGCCCTCGGCCGCCGCCGAGCTGCTGGCCCCGGACAGTTCCGACCTGCAGCGCCGCCTGGACAGCCTCAGCCGCCGCCTGGCCCTGACCCTGCAGACCCGCCTGAGCCGCGAGCAGCTGCGCCTGGACAGCCTGAGCCGACGCCTGCGCCACCCCGGCGAGCGCCTGCGCCAGCAGGCCCAACGCCTGGACGACCTGGACATGCGCCTGCGCAGGGCATTTCAACAGCAGCTGCACAGCCGCCACGAACGCCTGGCGCGCCTGGATACCCGCCTGGCCGCGCAGCACCCGGGCCGCGCCCTGGCCCTGCTGCGCCAGCGCCTGGACAGCCTGGGCGCGCGCCTGCCGCGCGCCATCGAACTGCAACTGCGCCAGCAGCGCCAGCAGCTTGCCGCGCTCGGCCAGCAGCTGCATATCGTCAGCCCGCTGGCCACCCTCGGCCGCGGCTACAGCATCCTCCTCGACGAGCGCGGCCAGGCCGTGCGCGCCGCCAGCCAGACCCGCCCCGGGCAGCGCCTCAAGGCACGCCTGGGCGAAGGCGAGCTGGAGGTACGGGTCGAGGACAACCATCTCACCCCGGTGACCCTGTCGCTGCTCGATTAACCCTCATGCGGGTGGATAGGCCTGGCGCCATCCCCCTACGGACACCCGATGCGCCTGCTCAGCCTGACCCTCCTCTGCTGCCTCGCCCTGCCCGTGCATGCCGAAGGCTTCCTCACCCGCCTGCTGCACAAGCCGGTGCCCGGCGGCGTCGCCGTGCTCGACCTGGGCGACGCCCCCAGCGCACCGCAGGCGCGCTACCAGGGCAAGCCGGTGCTGGTGGTGAAGGAAGAAGGCCGGCGCTGGATCGCCATCGTCGGCATCCCGTTGACGGTCAAGCCGGGCACGCAGCAGATCGAGGCGAACGGCCAGGCGTTGAGTTTCACAGTCAGCACCAAGTACTACCGCGAGCAGCGCATCACCCTGAAGAACCGCGAGCAGGTCAGCCCGAGCCCACAGAACCTGGCGCGCATCGAGCGCGAGCTGGCCGAGCAGACCCGCGCCTACCAGCAGTTCAGCCCGCGCCAGCCGAGCAACCTGCTATTCGACCAGCCGGTCGACGGCCCACTGTCCTCGCCCTTCGGCCTGCGCCGCTTCTTCAACGGCGAGGAGCGCAACCCGCACTCCGGACTGGACTTCGCCGTCGGTGCCGGCACGCCGATCAAGGCTCCGGCGGCCGGCCGGGTGATCCTGGTCGGCGACTACTTCTTCAACGGCAAGACCGTATTCGTCGACCACGGCCAGGGCCTGATCAGCATGTTCTGCCACCTGTCCAAGGTCGATGTGCAACTGGGCCAGGAGCTGCCGCGCGGCGGCCTGGTCGGCCGCGTCGGCGCCACCGGCCGCGCCACCGGCCCGCACCTGCACTGGAACGTCAGCCTCAACGACGCCCGGGTCGATCCGGCGATCTTCATCGGCGCATTCAAGCCCTGAACCACTGCGCAATAATTTGCTACTCAAGCCGACTCAAGAGCAATTATTCATTTCACAAGAGAGACCAGCGCAATCAATTTGCGTTTTCTCAACAAGCCTTGCCAGCTTTAACCTCTGGCAGTAGGGTTGTCAGCATGAAAACGGCCCATACCCTCATTCTTCTGCGTCAACACGCCTGCCAGCGCCTGGTCAGTCCGCGACTGCGTGGCTGAACCGCCTCCCCTGCCATTCGCCCTCTTTCGATTGACCCGGCCTGCTGCTGCCCAAGGATTTCCACCATGACCATGCTCAAAGACCCGTCGAAGAAGTACCGCGCCTTCACCCCGATCCATTTGCCGGACCGCACCTGGCCGGACAAGACCATCGACAAGGCGCCGATCTGGCTGTCCACCGACCTGCGCGACGGCAACCAGTCGCTGATCGAGCCGATGGATGCCGAGAAGAAGATGCGCTTCTTCAAGTGCCTGGTCGCCGTGGGCCTGAAGGAAATCGAAGTGGGCTTCCCGTCCGCCTCGCAGACCGACTTCGACTTCGTCCGCGAACTGATCGAGGGCGGCCATATCCCCGATGACGTGACCATCCAGGTGCTGACCCAGGCCCGCGAGGACCTCATCACCCGCACCTTCGAGTCGCTCAAGGGCGCGAAGAAGGCCATCGTCCACTACTACAACGCCACCGCGCCGAGCTTCCGCCGCATCGTCTTCAACCAGGACAAGGCCGGCGTGATCGAGATCGCCACACACGCCGCGCAGATCATCAAGCGCCTGGCCACCGCGCAGCCGGAAACCCAGTGGGGCTTCGAGTACTCCCCGGAAGTGTTCAGCTCCACCGAGACCGACTTCGCCGTCGAGGTGTGCAACGCGGTGATCGGCGTGTTCCAGCCGACCCCGGCCAAGCGCCTGATCCTCAACCTGCCGGCCACCGTCGAGTGCGCCACGCCGAACCACTACGCCGACCAGATCGAGTGGTTCTGCCGCCATGTCGATAAGCGCGACAGCCTGATCATCAGCCTGCACACCCACAACGACCGCGGCACCGGCGTGGCCGCCTCGGAGCTGGCACTGATGGCCGGTGCCGACCGCGTGGAAGGCTGCCTGTTCGGCAACGGCGAGCGCACCGGCAACCTCTGCCTGGTGACCATGGCGCTGAACATGTACACCCAGGGCGTCGACCCGCAGCTGGACTTCTCCGACATCGATGCCGTGCGCAAGGTGGTCGAGGAGTGCAACCAGCTGCCGGTGCACCCGCGTCATCCGTACGTCGGCGACCTGGTCCACACCGCCTTCTCCGGCTCGCACCAGGACGCCATCCGCAAGGGCTTCGCCCAGCAGGACCCGCAAGGCATCTGGGAAGTGCCGTACCTGCCGATCGACCCGGCCGACATCGGCCGCGACTACGAGGCGGTGATCCGGGTGAACAGCCAGTCCGGCAAGGGCGGCATCACCTTCCTGCTCGAGCAGGAATACGGCATCAGCCTGCCGCGCCGCCTGCAGATCGAGTTCAGCCAGGTGGTGCAACGCGAGACCGACCGCCTTGGCCTGGAAATGACCGCCCAGCAGATCTACGGCCTGCTGCAGAGCGAATACCTGCAAGCCGATGCGCCCTACGCGCTCAAGGGCCATCGCCTGCAGGAAGAGAACGGCATCTGCACCGTCGACGTCGACGTCACCTTCGACGGCGAGGCGCGGCGCAAGCACGGCAGCGGCAAGGGTCCGTTGGAGGCGCTGGTCGCAGCCCTGCCGCAGAACATCGAGATCATGGACTACCACGAGCACGCCATCAGCGCCGGCACCAACGCCCAGGCCGTGGCCTACATCGAGGTCCGCCTGAACGGTGGCCGCCCGCTGCACGGCATCGGCATCGACGAGAACCTGACCACCGCGACCTTCCGCGCCCTGTTCAGCGCGCTCAACCGCGCCCTGGCCCAGGAGGCCGACAAGGCCGCCGCGGCCTGATCGGCCAGCGGTAGCGAGCAAGGGGGCCTAGGCCCCCTTTTTGCTGTCCGCATCTTTGGGCATGCAGTCGGCAGGATTGGGCAAGCGCCTGCCTCGCCATTGGCCTAGCCTCTCCCTCGGCTCATCGCATCGCCCAGGAGACCCCCATGCACAAGACCCTCGCCTACGCCGCCCAGGCCCCCCACACCCCGCTGGCCCCCTTCGAGATCCAGCGCCGCGCCGTCGGCCCGGATGACGTGGCCATCGACATTCTCTACTGCGGCGTCTGCCATTCGGACCTGCACACCGCGCGTAACGAATGGCACAACACCCTGTACCCCTCGGTGCCGGGCCACGAGATCGTCGGCCGCGTCACCGCCGTCGGCAGCAACGTGTCGAAGTTCAAGCTCGGCGACGTCGCCGGCGTCGGCTGCATGGTCGACAGCTGCCGGCATTGCACCTCCTGCCACGACAGTCTCGAGCAGTATTGCGAGAGCGGCTTCACCGGCACCTACAACGGCCCGGTGTTCGGCGGCGAGAACACTTTCGGCGGCTACTCCCAGCACATAGTGGTCGACCAGCGCTTCGTCCTGCGCATCAGCCATACCGACAACCTGGCGGCCGTCGCCCCGCTGCTGTGCGCCGGCATCACCACCTACTCGCCGCTGCGCCAGTGGCAGGTCGGCCCGGGGCAGAAGGTCGGCATCGTCGGCCTTGGCGGCCTCGGCCACATGGGGGTGAAGATCGCCGCCGCCATGGGCGCCCGCGTGGTGCTGTTCACCACCTCGCCGAACAAGCGCGAAGACGCCCTGCGCCTGGGCGCCAGCGACGTGGTGGTGTCGAAGAACGCCGAGGAGATGGCGGCCCACGCCAATAGCTTCGACTTCATCCTCAACACCGTGGCCGCGCCGCACGACCTCAACCCCTTCCTAAACCTGCTCAAGCGCGACGCCACCCTGTGCCTGGTCGGCGCGCCGGATTCGCCGCACCCGCCGGCGGACGTGTTCGGCCTGATCTTCAAGCGCCGCCGCATCGCCGGCTCGCTGATCGGTGGCATCGCCGAGACCCAGGAGATGCTCGACTTCTGCGCCGCGCACAAGATCGTCGCGGACATCGAGATGATCCCCATGCAGGCGATCAACCAGGCCTACGAACGCATGCTGAAAAGCGATGTGAAGTATCGCTTCGTCATCGATATGGCTTCGCTCTGAGTGAACGCACGACCGCCCTGCCCGGCGGTCGTGCTGCCACGGCGAGACGCTCTAGACTGGAAAAGACCCCGTCAAGGAGCGATGCCATGTTCTCGCCGCTGCGCAGTCTGCTGTTTGTCCTGACGCTGGCCTGCACGGGACCTGTTCTGGCGGAAGACATAGTGATGGCCTTCGGCGAGAAGATTCCGCCCTACTGCTTTCCGGAAAGCGACAGCGGCATCGAACTGGACGTCATCGGCGAGGCCCTGGCCTATCGCGGCCACCGCCTGAAACCACGCTACTACCCGCTGGCCCGCGTGCCCCTGGCCTTTCGCCAGGGCGAAGTGCAGGCAGCGATGACCGACCTCGGCCAGGATCTGAGCGCCCAGGGCGCCCACTATGGCGAGCCGGCCGTGCTCTATCGCAATGTGCTGATCAGCCTGCAGGGACGCCGCCTGCAGATGGAAAAGCCCGAAGACCTGCAGGGACTGAGCATCGTCGCCTTCCAGGGCGCCGCCAGGCGCTATCCGGAGTGGCTGAGCGCCAGCCAGGCCGCCGGGCTGTACTTCGAGCAGAACAACCAGGAACTGCAGGTGCTGGGCCTGAACAAGGGCCGCTACGACGTGGTGCTGAGCGATCAGCGCATCTACCAGTATTTCGAGCAACTGCTCGAACGCACCACCCTGTTCAAGGCCAAGACGGTGGAGTTCCACCCCTTCGTCGAGGAAGACCCGCAGGACTACCGTCCGCTGTTTCGCTCAGCGAAGATCCGCGACGACTTCAACGCCGGCCTGCGCCACCTCAAGGCCAGCGGCCGCTATCAGGCCATCTACGACAGCTACCTGAAGCAGCCCTGACTTACTGCAGCTCGAAGGCATCCGCATCCAGGTAGGCCGGAAAGCGCTCGCGATAGGCCGCCAGCTCGGCGGCCGACAGGCGCACGCGGAACACGCCGGCGGCAGCGCCCGGTGCCAGCAGGGACTCGCCCTGGAAATCCAACACCTGGGAGTCACCCGTGTAGGCATGGCCCTTGCCATCCGTGCCGATACGATTGACCGCCGCGACATAGCACAGATTCTCGATGGCCCGTGCCGGCAGCAGGCGGTTCCAGTGGTGGCGGCGCGCGCCCGGCCAGTTGGCGGTATAGAGCAGCAGGTCGGTGTTATGCGGGTCGCGACTCCATACCGGGAAGCGCAGGTCGTAGCAGATCAGCGGGCGCACCTGCCAACCCTTCACGTCCAGCAGCACCTGCTCGTCACCGGCGGCGTAATGCTTGTGCTCGCCGGCCATGCGGAACAGGTGGCGCTTGTCGTAGTGCGCCAGCGACCCATCCGGGCGTGCCCACAGCAGGCGGTTGCGGTAGCTGCCATCGGCGGCCTGGATGATCAGGCTGCCGGTCACTACCGCGCCGATACGCGCGGCCTGCTCACGCAGCCACTGCGTGGTCGGGCCGTCTTCCGCCTCGGCCAGCTCGGCCGAGTGCATGGAAAAGCCGGTGCTGAACATCTCCGGCAGTACCACCAGGTCGGCGCCACGGGCCTGGTCGAGCAGCGGCTCGAAGCGCGCGCGGTTGGCGGCGGGGTCGTGCCAGTCCAGTTCGCTCTGGATCAGCGCCAGTTCGAGGTCGGGTTTATCGCTCATCTCATCTCTCGTCGTAGGGTGGATGTCGCTTTTCACATCCACCACGCCTTGGTGGATAACGCTTCGCGGTTATCCACCCTACACCGCGCAGAGCTTGGCGGCGGCCTGGCGCAATGTTTCCTCGCGTTTGGCGAAGCAGAAGCGCACCAGGCGCATCCCCGCCGGTGCCTGCTGATAGAACACCGACACCGGAATCGCCGCCACGCCGTGCTCGCGGGTCAGCCACTCGGCCATGGCCACGTCGTCCAGGTCCGGGCGGATCGCCGAGTAGTCGGCCAGCTGGAAATAGGTGCCGGGCGCGCGGGTGAAGCGGAAACGCGAGCCGGCCAGCAGGTCGCAGAACAGGTCGCGCTTGGCCTGGTAGAAGGCCGGCAGCTCCTCGACATGCTCGGGATGGGCGGCCATGAAGTCGGCCAGGCCGTGCTGCAGCGGAGTCACGCCGCAGAAGTTCACGTACTGGTGGATCTTGCGCAGTTCGGCGGTCAACGCCGGCGGCGCCACCACGTAGCCGGTCTTCCAGCCGGTGACGTGGTAGGTCTTGCCGAACGAGCTGACCACGAAGGAACGGACATACAGCTCCTCGTGAGCCAGCACGCTGGCGTGGCGGGCGCCGTCGAAGATCAGGTGCTCGTAGACCTCGTCGCTGATCACATGGATATCGCGGCCACGGATCAGCGCCGCCAGCTGGTCCAGATCGGCCCGCGACAGCAGCGCGCCGCTGGGGTTGTGCGGCGAGTTGAGGAAGATCAGGCGGGTACGCGGGGTGATGGCATCGGCCAGGCGCTGCCAGTCCACGGCGAAGTCCGGCAGGGCCAGCGGCACGTGCACGCAGCGACCGCCGGCCAGATCCACCGAGGGCTCGTAGCTGTCGTAGCAGGGATCGAGAACGATGGCCTCGTCGCCCGGATGGATCAGCGCCTGCACCGCGCAGAAGATCGCCTCGGTGGCGCCGGGGGTGATGGTGATCTCGCTGTCGGCATCGCACCGCACGCCGTAGCTGCGCGCGATCTTGGCCGCCACCTGCTGGCGCAGGGCCGGCAGGCCGGTCATCGGGCTGTACTGGTTGCGCCCCTCCAGCACGTGGCGGGCCACGGCCTCGCACAGGGCCTGTGGGCCATCGAAGTCGGGGAAGCCCTGGGACAGGTTGATGGCGCCGACTTCCGCGGCGAGCTGGGACATGCGGGTGAAGATGGTGGTGCCGACATTGGGCAGCTTGCTGGCGAGCATCGGGACTTCCTGCTGGCATGGTGCGAGCCGCGAGGATAGCCGATGGCCGGCAGCGGCAGAAATGAAAATGGCGCAGAAGCTTATGCTGCTGCGCCTTTCGCGTGGCCCGCCGGGAGAATCAGCGCTTCTTGTCCTTGCGCTTCTTCTCGGCCTTCTTGTGGTGGCTCATCAGGCGCTTCTTGCGGTTCACCTGGCGCTCGGTGAGCTTGTTCTTCTTGCCCTCGTAGGGGTTCTCGCCGCCCTTGTACTCGATGCGGATCGGCGTGCCGACCAGCTTGAGCACCCGGCGGTAGGTGTTTTCCAGGTAGCGGGTGTAGGTCTTGGGTACCGAGTCGACCTGGTTGCCGTGGATCACGATCAGCGGCGGGTTGGCGCCACCCAGGTGGGCGTAGCGCAGCTTGATGCGGCGGCCGTTGACGGTCGGCGGCTGGTGCTCCTGCACGCAATCCTCGAGGATCTGCGTCAGGCGGTTGGTCGGCCAGCGGGTGACGGCAGCCTTGAAGGCAGTCTGCACCGACTTGTACAGGTGGCCGACGCCGGTGCCGTGCTTGGCGGAGATGAAGTGGATGTCCGCCCAGTCGACGAACATCAGCCGGCGCTCCAGCTCGGTCTTCACGTAGTCCTTCTCGCCCTGCTCCATGCCGTCCCACTTGTTCAGGGCGATGACCAGCGCGCGGCCGGTCTCCAGCACGAAGCCGAGCAGGTTGAGGTCGTGCTCGACCACGCCCTCGCGGGCGTCCATCACGAAGATCACCACGTTGGCGTCCTGGATGGCCTGCAGGGTCTTGACCACCGAGAACTTCTCGACGGCCTCGAAGATCTTGCCGCGGCGGCGCACGCCGGCGGTGTCGATCAGGGTGTACTTCTCGTCGTCGCGCTCGAAGGGGATGTAGATGCTGTCGCGGGTAGTGCCGGCCTGGTCATAGACGATCACCCGCTCCTCGCCGAGCATGCGGTTGACCAGGGTCGACTTGCCCACGTTGGGACGGCCGATGATGGCGATCTTGATGCCATCCTTCTCGCTCGGACCGGGGATGCGCTTGGCCTCCTGGCCCTCGGCGACCACTTCCTCGGCGTCGCCCTCCTCACCTTCGAGCGCCTCTTCACCAGCGTTGTCCTTGGGGAAGATACCCAGCGCGGCTTCCAGCATCTGGCTGATGCCACGGCCATGGGCGGCGGCGATCGGCAGGGCGTCGCCCAGGCCCAGCGGGCTGAACTCGGCGCGGGCGATGTCCGGGTCGACGGTGTCGACCTTGTTGGCGATCAGGAAGCTGCGCTTGTTCCGCTTGCGCAGGTGCTCGGCGATCATCTGGTCGGCGGCGGTCATGCCGGCACGCGAGTCGACCATGAACAGCACGGCATCGGCTTCCTCGATGGCCTGCAGCGACTGCTCGGCCATCTTCGCATCGATGCCTTCCTCGTCGCCGGAGATGCCGCCGGTATCGATGACGATATAGGTACGCCCCTGCCACTTGGCCTCGCCGTACTGGCGATCGCGGGTCAGCCCCGCGTACTCGGCGACGATGGCGTCGCGGGTCTTGGTCAGGCGGTTGAACAGCGTCGACTTGCCGACATTGGGGCGGCCCACCAGGGCGATTACCGGAACCATCGGCTCCTCCTCAGAAAACACAAAGGCCGCTGCCGTCGAACGGCAGCGGCCGGGCTTTGCAACTCAGCTTAGCGGATGGTCAGGCCGACCAGCTTGCCGCTGTTGCCGTAGGCGTAGATCCAGTCGCCGATCACCAGCGGACGGGCACGCAGGCCGTCGCCGTCGATCTTCTTGCGGCCGACGAAGTGGCCGTCCACCTGGCTCAGCAGGTGCAGGTATCCTTCCAGGTCGCCAACCGCCACGTAGCTGGAGAACACCTCCGGCGACGACAGCTGGCGACGCTGCAGGGCATCGTTGTTCCACAGGGCGGAATTGGAGCGCTCGTCGACCCCCTCCACGGCGCCGTTGGCCAGGCTCACGTAGACGGTACCGAAGCCCTGGGCCAGGCCCACGTAGCTGGAGGCATCGCGGTTCCACAGCGGGCGACCGCTCTCCACGTCGATGGCCGCCACCTTGCCCTGGTAGGTCACCACGTACAGGGTGCCGCCGGAGAGCAGCAGGTTGCCGTCGATGTCGACCACGCGCTCCAGTTCGGAACGGCCCTGCGGCACGGCCACGCGCTGCTCCCACACCGGGATGCCGCGGCTGGCGTCGAGAGCCAGGACCTTGCCGCTGGACAGGCCGGCGACCACCAGGCGGTTGGTCAGCACCGGGCTGCTGGTGCCGCGCAGGGTCAGCACGGCCGGGCTGTTCTCATAGATCCAGCGCTGCTCGCCGGTGCTGGCATCGAGGGCGATCAGGCGGTCATCCTGGGTCTGCACCGCGACGATGTCGCCATTGGTGGCCGGCGCCGACAGCACTTCGCTGGTGACGCGGGCACGCCACTTCTCCTCGCCATTGCTGGCGTCGAGAGCGACCACTTCGCCTTTCAGGGTGCCGACCAGCACCAGGCCGTAGCCGGCGCCGACGCCGCCGGAGATCGGCAGGTCCAGGTCGACTTCCCAGAACTTGTCACCGGTCAGGCGATCCAGGGCCACCACCTCGCCGTCCGCGGCAGCGGCGAACAGTCGCTCGCCATCGGCGGCCGGGGTCAGCTGGTTGTACAGTTCGCCCTGGCCGTTACCGATGGAGCGGCTCCACTGGGCATCCAGGCGCACTTCTTCCTGGATGTCGGGCAGCTCGGCCGGCGGCAGTTCCTTCTTGCTGTTGCTGCTGCAACCCACGGCCATCACGGCCAGGGCCAGCACTGCGGCATTCTTCCAGCGCATCACGTCAGGCATCCCCTTTCGCCAGGTCGTCGAGTTTCATCTGCAGGCCGCCGACGGCGGCATCCTCGGCCAGGGCACCCTTGGCCTTCTGGTAGGCCGCGTGGGCCTCGTCGTGGCGGCCGAGCTGCACCAGCAGGTCGCCCTTGAGTTCTTCGCGGCTGGCCAGCCAGGCCTTGCCGGCCTCGCCCTCGAGCAGCTTGAGGCCTTCCTCGGCCTTGCCCTGGGCGGCCAGCACGCGGGCCAGGCGCTGACGGGCCAGTTCGCCGAGGGTGGCGTCGGCCGGCTTGTCCACCAGCGGCTTGAGCTCGGCCACGGCATCGTCGAACTTGCCGCTGTCCACCGCCACCTTGGCGACGAACAGGCTGCCGTACTGGGCATAGCTGGAGCCGGCGTAGTCCTGCTTGAGCTTGCCAGCCAGCTCGGCGACCTTGGCGACATCCGGTTCGCCGGAGGGCGTCAGGCTGCTCTCCAGCAGCTGCTGATAGAGCATGCCGGCGCCGTGCGCCTGGTTGGTCTGGTACTGCTGCCAGGCCTGCCAGCCGAATACCAGGGCCAGGGCCAGGGCACCACCGGTCAGCAGGGGCTTACCGTTGCGCTGCCACCAGTCCTTGATCTGCGCAATCTGTTCTTCTTCGGTCATGCTCACCCCGATAACTCCTTATTCGCTCTGTTCTCAGGCCTGCAGGCAGGCAGCGAGATGCTGCGCCAGCGCATCCCAGGCAATGTTCTGTTGTTCGGTATCGTCGCGCAGGGGTTTGCAACCTACCACGCGGGCGGCCAGTTCGTCCTCACCCAGGATCAGGGCGAAGCGCGCGCCGCTCTTGTCGGCCTTCTTGAACTGGCTCTTGAAGCTGCCACCACCGGCGTTGACCAGCAGGCGCAGGCCCGGGATGGCATCGCGCAGGCGTTCGGCCAGGCCCAGACCGGCCAGCTCGGCTGCCTCGCCGAAGGCACACAGGTAGACGTCCGCCGGGCTGTGCAGCTCGGCCGGCAGCAGTTCCAGGGTCTCCAGCAGCAGCACCAGGCGCTCGACGCCCATGGCGAAGCCCACGCCCGGGGTCGGCTTGCCGCCCAGCTGGCTGACCAGGCCGTCGTAGCGGCCGCCAGCGCACACCGTACCTTGGGCGCCGAGCTTGTCGGTGACCCACTCGAACACGGTGCGGTTGTAGTAGTCGAGGCCGCGCACCAGCTTGTGGTTGATCTCGTAGCGGATGCCCACGGCATCCAGGCGCGCCTTGACACCTTCGAAGTGCAGGCGCGACTCCTCGTCGAGGTAGTCGGCCAGGGTCGGCGCATCGGCCAGCAGGGCCTGGGTCTGGGCGTTCTTGCTGTCGAGGATGCGCAGCGGGTTGGTGGTCAGACGGCGCTGGCTGTCCTCATCGAGCTGCGCGAAGCGCTCGTTGAGATAGGCCACCAGGGCGTCGCGATAGGCCGCGCGGGCCTCGCTGGAACCCAGGCTGTTGAGCTGCAGGGTCACCGCATCGGCCAGGCCGAGGCGCTGCCACAGGCGCCAGGTCAGCACGATGAGCTCGGCGTCGACGTCCGGGCCGGGCAGGTTGAAGGCCTCCACGCCGATCTGGTGGAACTGGCGGTAACGCCCTTTCTGCGGCTTCTCGTAGCGGAACATCGGGCCGGCGTACCACAGCTTCTGCACCTGACCACCGCCGGACAGGCCATGCTCGAGTACGGCGCGCACGCAGCCGGCGGTACCTTCCGGACGCAGGGTCAGCGACTCCTCGTTGCGATCGAGGAAGGTGTACATCTCCTTGTCCACCACGTCGGTGCCCTCGCCGATACCACGGGCGAACAGCTCGGTGAACTCGAGGATGGGCAGGCGGATTTCCTTGTAGCCGTAGCCGTCGAGCAGGCTGGCCAGGGTACCTTCCAGATAGCGCCAGGCCGGGGTCTGCTCCGGCAGGATGTCGTTCATGCCACGGATGGCTTGCAGGGACTTGCTCACGAATATTCCTTGTCAGCCGCGGGCGATCACAGCCGCGTCGGCCTCGGCCTTCTCGGCCGCCTTGCGGCGGATCAGCTTCTCCAGCTCATCCACCAGATTGTCGTTGGTCAGCTTCGAGGCCGGGGCGCCGTCGATGTACACTAGGTTGTTCGGCGTGCCGCCGGTGAGGCCGATATGCGCCTCCTTGGCCTCGCCCGGGCCGTTGACCACGCAGCCGATCACCGCGACGTCGAGCGGCACCAGCAGGTCCTCGACCCGCTGCTCCAGCTCGTTCATGGTCTTGACCACGTCGAAGTTCTGCCGCGAGCAGCTCGGGCAAGCGATGAAGTTGATGCCGCGCGAGCGCAGGCGCAGGGACTTGAGGATGTCGTAACCGACCTTGATCTCCTCCACCGGATCGGCGGCCAGGGAGATGCGGATGGTGTCGCCGATGCCCTCGGCCAGCAGCATGCCCAGGCCCACCGCCGACTTCACGGTGCCGGAACGCAGGCCACCAGCCTCGGTGATGCCCAGGTGCAGCGGCTGCTCGATCTGCTTGGCCAGCAGGCGATAGGCTGCGACGGCCATGAACACGTCGGAAGCCTTCACGCTGACCTTGAAGTCCGGGAAGTTCAGGCGGTCCAGGTGCTCGACATGGCGCAGCGCGGATTCCACCAGCGCCTCGGGCGTCGGCTCGCCGTACTTCTTCTGCAGGTCCTTCTCCAGGGAGCCGGCGTTGACCCCGATGCGGATCGGGATGCCCTTGTCACGGGCGGCCTCGACCACAGCCCTGACCCGGTCCTCGCGGCCGATATTGCCCGGGTTGATGCGCAGGCAGTCGACGCCCAGCTCGGCCACGCGCAGGGCGATCTGGTAGTCGAAATGGATGTCGGCAACCAGCGGCACGCGCACCTGCTGCTTGATCCTGCCGAAGGCCTCGGCCGCCTCCATGGAGGGCACCGAGACGCGCACGATGTCGGCGCCGGCATCTTCCAGGCGACGGATCTGGCCGACGGTGGCCTCGACGTCACAGGTCTCGGTGTTGGTCATGCTCTGGACCGCGATCGGCGCATCGCCACCGACCGGTACCGAGCCGACCCAGATCTTGCGGGACGGGCGACGCTTGATGGGGGATTCGCAATGCATGGTCTGGCTCACTGCCCCAGCTTGAGGCGGGCGGTCTCGCCGTGGATGTGGGGGGCGACGTCGACCGCCTGGCCATTGACCAGTACCACGGCGCCACGGGCATACCCCAGGCGCAGCTCCAGCGGCGCCTTGCCGGCCAGCTCGACGCTGTCGCCGCGGCGCTTGAGGGCGCTGAGCAGAACCTTGCCATCGGCATCGGTCAGCTGGGTCCAGCAATCGGCGGTGAACTGCAGGTTGACCAGGGCCTGGCCGGCTGCGGCAGTCACGGGGGCGGCAGGTGCCGGTGTGCTCGGCGCCTCGGCCGACGGAACAGGCTCGGTGACCGGGGCGGGCTCGACGGCTAACGGCGCGCTGGCCTGCGGGGCGCTCGGCGGCACCTCGGCGACCACTGGCGGTTGCACCTCACCCGGGGCGACCGGGGACGATTGGGTCGCGGCAGCGGCCGGCGTCTCGCCGGCCGGGGGCTGGTCGGCGGGGACCGGCGCTACCACCGGCGGCAGCTCGGCCAGCGGCACCTGGGCCTGCGCTTCGACCACGGCCTGGTCTTCCGGCTCGTCGAGCGGGTGGATCTCGGTGGTGCCGTCGGCGGCCTCGACCTCCACATGCTCGATGCTGCCGTTGGCGACTTCGCCACCCAGGCGCGCCGTCTCACCCTGCCACCAGAAGAAGCCGACACCGGCCAGGGCGACCAGGGCCACCACGCTGAAGAACTTGACCAGGCTCTGCGACACCCGCGCCGGCTCCTCGATGCGCGCCAGGCTGGCGACGCTGCTGCCACTGGCATCGGTGCCGGTGTACTGGTCGAACTCGCTGACCAGGCGGCTGGGATCCAGGCCCATCAGCTTGGCATAGGCACGCACGTAGCCGCGGGCGAAGGTATGCCCGGGCAGCAGCTCGAAAGCACCGGCCTCGAGATTGCGCAGCGCCTGCGCGGTCAGGTTAAGTTGCACGGCGACGTCGCCGAGCGCCAGGCTCTTGCTTTCGCGCACCTTGCGCAGCGTCTCGCCAGGGTTGACCCGGTGCGCGGCAACAACTTCAGGATGCGAGGCTTTCATCACTGCTCCGACAGGTATTGCTGATATTCCGGGGTACCCGGATAGAAGCGCTTCAGCTGCAGGCCGAGGCTGGCCGCCTGGTCGCGGTCATCGAACACCTTGGCCAGGCGAATGCCCAGCAGCAGGCTCTGCGGCGTCTGCCGGGCCTGATCGCTGAAGTTCTTGTAATAGCCGCGCGCCGGTACGTACTGGCCATCCTCGAAGGATAGCTGGGCCATGTTCAGCAGGGCGATCGGACGATTGCTGTTCATCCGCAGGGCCCGCTCGAAATACTGCTTGGCCTGCTCGCGCTGGCCCATCTGCAGGGAAGTCAGGCCGAGGTTCTCGAAGACCCGCGAACGCTCCGGATAGAGGGTGTCCTGGGACGCGATGGTGAACTGCTCCAGGGCTTCCGGATAGCGCTTCTGCTCGTAGAGGAAGCCACCATAGTTGTTGTGCAGGCGTGCCTCGCCCTTACTCAGGGAGATCGACTTGCGGAAATGCTGGTCGGCCAGCTTGGGCTCCATTTCCTGCTGGAACACCAGCCCCAGGATACCGTGCGCGTCGGCGCTGGAAGAGTCCAGTTCCAGGGCCTTCTTCAGCGGTTCCTTGGCCTTCTCGGTAGAGCCCTGCTGCAGGTGCCCGAGACCGAGCTGGATATAGGCATCGCGTGCCGCGTCCCGCCCCTGGTCGGACTTCAGCGGGTCCGTCTGCCCACCGATCCTGACACACCCTGCCAACAGGCAGACAAGAGACAGATAGAGCGCAGTGCGCAAGGTCATGGAGTTCCTCCCCTTCAATTTCGGTTGGCGGTGCGGGGCTCTTCGGCCTCGCTACCCAGCTGACGTACGGCGATATAACGCTCGCTGCGACGGGTGCGGTCCTGCACCTGGCCGACCAGCTGCCCGCAGGCGGCGTCGATGTCGTCACCACGGGTGGTGCGCACGGTGACGTTGAAGCCGGCCTTGTGCAACAGGTCCTGGAAGCGACGGATGGCGTTGTTGCTCGGCCGTTCGTAACCGGAGAAGGGGAAGGGATTAAACGGAATCAGATTGATCTTGCAAGGGAAATCCTTGAGAAGTGCGATCATCTGCGCAGCGTGTTCCGGCTGGTCGTTGACGTCCTTGAGCAGGGTGTACTCGACGGTCAGGTAGCGCTTCTCGCCCAGGCCGTCGATGTAGCGACGACAGGCCGGCAGCAGAACGTCCAGCGGGTATTTCTTGTTGAGCGGCACCAACTGGTTGCGCAGCTCGTCGTTCGGTGCGTGCAGCGACAGGGCCAGGGACACGTCGGTGACGGTCGCCAGCTTGTCGATCATCGGCACCACGCCGGAGGTGGACAGAGTCACCTTGCGCTTGGAAATGCCGTAGCCGAGGTCGTCCATCATGATCTGCATGGCCGGCACGACATTGTCGAAATTCAGCAGGGGCTCGCCCATGCCCATCATCACCACGTTGGTGATGGCACGGTCGATCTTGGCCGGTACGGTGCCGAAGGATTTGTTGGCAATCCACACCTGGCCGATGATTTCCGCGGCAGTCAGGTCGCTGTTGAAGCCCTGCTTGCCGGTGGAGCAGAAACTGCAATCCAGCGCACAGCCGGCCTGCGAGGACACACAGAGGGTGCCGCGGCCGCCTTGCGGGATGTACACGGTCTCGACGCAGCTGCCGGACGCCACACGCACCACCCACTTGCGGGTGCCGTCGGCGGAGATGTCCTGGCTGACGATCTCGGGACCGCGAATCTCGGCGCAGGCCTTGAGCTTTTCGCGCAGGGCCTTGCCGAGATTGCTCATGGCGTCGAAATCCTCGACGCCGAAGTGGTGAATCCATTTCATGACCTGACCGGCGCGGAAACGCTTTTCCCCGATGCTCTCGAAGAAGCTTTCCAGCTCGGGCTGGGTCAGCCCCAGCAGGTTGGTCTTGGCTACATCAGTCATGGATTCACCCTCGCCGGTTCGCGCTTAGCGAATGCGAGCGCACACCTCGGTGGCGGAGAAGAAGTAGGCGATCTCGCGAGCGGCGGAAGCCTCGGAGTCGGAACCGTGCACGGCGTTTTCGTCGATGGAAACGGCGAAATCGGCGCGGATGGTGCCCGGAGCGGCTTCTTTCGGGTTGGTGGCGCCCATCAGCTCACGGTTCTTGGCAACGGCGTTCTCGCCTTCCAGAACCTGGACGATGACCGGACCGGAGGTCATGAAGGCGACCAGATCCTTGAAGAAGCCACGCTCGCTGTGCTCGGCGTAGAAGCCGGCAGCTTCGCGCTCGGACAGCTGGACCATCTTGGAAGCGACGACGCGCAGGCCGGCCTTCTCGAAACGGGTGGTGATTTCACCGATGACGTTCTTGGCAACGGCATCCGGCTTGATGATGGAGAAAGTACGTTGAACAGCCATTTGAAGCTCCAGAGTTAAAGCGAAAAATTAAACCCGCGAATTATACGCGGGTTAGGGGGAAATGCGTAGGGCCGCGCCCTGAGGCGATGCTGCGGCGCTCAGTCGAGCTCTTCGATCCAGGCCGCCTGAATGGCCTCCAGCACCTTCTCGCCGCCACGCTGCGGATCGTCGGCGAAGTCCGGCAGGGCCAGCACCCAGCGATGCAAGTCGACGAAGTTGACGTAGCGCGGATCGACCTCCGGCTTGCTCTCGGCCAGCTCGATGGCGATATCCAGCACATCGGTCCATTTCAGGCTCATGACGGCTCCTCGAATCAGTGCGGCGCTTCGGCGGCGTGGTTGAGCGAGTATTTCGGGATCTCGACGGTCAGGTCTTCGGTGCCGACCTTGGCCTGGCAGGCCAGGCGCGACTGCGCCTCCAGGCCCCAGGCGCGATCGAGGAAGTCCTCCTCCAGCTCGTCCGCCTCTTCCAGCGAGTCGAAGCCCTCGCGAATGATGCAGTGGCAGGTGGTACAGGCGCAGACGCCACCACAGGCACTTTCCATCTCGATGTGATTGGCATGCGCCAGCTCGAGAATGGACGTGCCCGGCTCGGCCTCGACGACCATGCCTTCGGGGCAGAATTTCTCGTGTGGCAGAAAAATGACCTGCGGCATCAGTTGTCCTCGATTTCGTTGAGCTTGCGCCCGGACAGCGCCGCCTTGACGGTGGCGTCCATGCGCCGGGCGGCGAAGGCATCGGTAATCTGTGCCAGGCGCTTGGCCTGTTGCTCGATGGCGTGGGCGTCGTTGCCGGCCGCCTGTTCGCGCAGCTCGTCCATGGCGGCAAGGATGGCGATGCGCTCTTCCTCGCTGAGCAGCCGCTCGCCATCGGCATCCAGCGCCGACTGCACGGCCTCGAGCAGCCGCTCGGCCTCGACCTGCTGCTCGCGCAGGGCGCGGGCGACCTTGTCCCCCCCGGCGTTCTGGAAGGAGTCCTGCAGCATGCGGGCGATCTCGCCGTCGGTCAGGCCATAGGACGGCTTGACCTGGATGCTCGCCTCCACACCCGAGCCCAGCTCGCGGGCGGCGACACTGAGCAGGCCATCGGCATCGACCTGGAAGGTCACGCGGATCTTCGCCGCACCGGCGACCATCGGCGGAATCCCGCGCAACTCGAAGCGCGCCAGCGAGCGGCAGTCCTTGACCAGCTCGCGCTCGCCCTGCAGGACATGGATGACCATGGCGGTCTGGCCATCCTTGTAGGTGGTGAAGTCCTGGGCCCGCGCCACCGGGATGGTGGTGTTGCGCGGCACCACCTTCTCCATCAGCCCCCCCATGGTCTCCAGCCCCAGGGACAGCGGGATCACGTCGAGCAGCAGTAACTCGTCCCCGGCGCCACGCTGGTTACCGGCCAGGGTATCGGCCTGGATGGCGGCACCGATGGCCACCACCTGATCCGGATCGATGTCGGTCAGCGGCTCGCGACCGAACAGCTCGCCCACCGCCGCGCGCACACGCGGCACCCGGGTGGAGCCGCCGACCATGACCACCGCCTCGACCTCCTCGAGCTCGATGCCGGCATCGCGCACCGCGCGGCGACAGGCCTTGAGGCTGCGTGCGATCAGCGGCTCGACCAGCGCCTCGAAGCGGGCGCGACTCAGCTCACCGGACCAGCCGCCATGGCGCACCTCGACCGCAGCACTGCTCGTCAGGGCTTCCTTGGCGGCACAGGCGGCCTGCAACAGGCTGCGCTGCATGGAGGGATCGAGGTCACTGGACAGGCCGGCCTGCTCGATGATCCAGCCAGCGATGGCGTGGTCGAAGTCATCGCCACCCAGGGCGCTGTCGCCGCCGGTGGCCAGCACCTCGAACACGCCGCGGGTCAGGCGCAGGATGGAGATGTCGAAGGTACCGCCACCCAGGTCATAGATGGCCACCACCCCCTCGGCGCCCTTGTCCAGGCCATAGGCCACGGCGGCAGCGGTCGGTTCGTTGAGCAGGCGCAGCACATTGAGGCCGGCCAGACGGGCGGCATCCTTCGTGGCCTGGCGCTGGGCATCGTCGAAATAGGCCGGCACGGTGATCACCGCACCGACCAGCTCGCCACCGAGGCTGGCCTCGGCACGCTGGCGCAGCACCTTGAGGATATCGGCGGAGACCTCCACCGGACTCTTGGCGCCCTGCACGGTGTCGATGAACGGCATGTGCGATTCGCCCTCGACGAAACGATAGGGCAGCTGGTCGCCAAGCTGCTTGATGTCCGCCACGCCGCGCCCCATCAGGCGCTTGACCGACATCACGGTATTGAAGGGGTCCTGCGCGGCGGCGGCCTTGGCCGACTGGCCGACCTCGACCCGCTCGGCGTGGTAGCGCACCGCCGACGGCAGAATCACCTGCCCCTCGGCGTCGGCCAGCGGCGCGGCGAGACCGCTGCGCACGGCAGCAACCAGCGAATTGGTGGTACCCAGGTCGATACCCACCGCCAAGCGGCGCTGGTGGGGTTGCGGGCTCTGCCCGGGCTCGGCGATCTGCAGTAGGGCCATGGTGTTCCGATCATCAGGCGTGCAGCACGGGCTGCAGCGCGGTTAGTCGTCGAGGCGCTCTTCGAGGTCGCGCACTTCGTGGGCCAGCTTGTCGAGGAACTGCATGCGCCGCACCAGGCGTTCCGCCTCGTCGCGGCGCGCGGCATCGTCCCAGCAGGCGGCGAAGCCCGCATCCAGCTCGTCCTGAGCCAGTTTCAGGCGCTTCTTGAACGCCGCCACGCCGGCCAGGTCGGCGCTGTCCTGCAGGTCCTCCAGCTCCTCGCGCCAGCGCATCTGCTGCAGGAGGAACTCGGGATCCTGCACCGTCACTTCCAGCGGCAGCTCGCGGCCGCGCAGGGCCAGCAGATAGAGGGCGCGCCGCGGCGCACTCTTCAGGGTCTGGTAGGCCTCGTTGAGGCGCGCCGACTGCTCCAGCGCCAGGCGCTGCTCGCGCTCGCCGGCATCGGCGAAGCGATCCGGGTGCACGGCCTTGGCCAACTCGCGATAGCGCGCCGACAGCTGCGCCTGATCCAGGCGGAACGTCGGCTGCAGCTCGAATAGCGCGAAATGACAGGGACTGCCCACAACAACCCGCCTTAGACGTTGAAGCTCTCGCCGCAGCCGCATTCGCCGCGCACGTTGGGGTTGTTGAACTTGAAGCCTTCGTTGAGGCCCTCGCGGACGAAGTCCAGCTCGGTACCGTCGAGGTAGGTGAGGCTCTTCGGGTCGATGATCACCTTGACGCCGAAGCTCTCGAACACCTGATCCTCGTTCGCCACCTCGTCGACGAACTCCAGCACATAGGCCAGGCCCGAGCAGCCGGTGGTACGCACGCCGAGGCGGATACCCTCGCCCTTGCCGCGCCCGTCCAGGGAACGCTGCACGTGGCGGGCGGCGGCTTCAGTCATGGTGATGGCCATAGCGACTCCTCGAAATCAGAGCAGACCTTTCTTCTGCTTGTAGTCACGCACGGCCGCCTTGATGGCGTCCTCGGCGAGCACGGAGCAGTGAATCTTCACCGGCGGCAGGGCCAGCTCCTCGGCCAGCTGGGTGTTCTTGATGGTTTCGGCTTCGTCCAGGGTCTTGCCCTTCATCCACTCGGTGGCCAGGGAGCTGGAGGCGATGGCCGAGCCGCAGCCGTAGGTCTTGAACTTGGCGTCTTCAATCACGCCCTGCTCGTTGACCTTGATCTGCAGGCGCATCACGTCGCCGCAGGCCGGGGCGCCGACCATGCCGGTACCGACATTGGGGTCCTCGGCGTCGAGCTTGCCGACGTTGCGCGGGTTCTCGTAGTGGTCGATGACCTTTTCACTGTATGCCATGCTGCAATTCCTCTCTCATCAGGTGCCGCTCTACAGGCGACTCGAAAATCAGTGTGCCTGCCATTCGACCTTGGAAAGGTCGACACCTTCTTTGAACATGTCCCACAGCGGCGACAGCTCGCGCAGCTTGTCGACGGCTTCGCGAATCTTCGACGCGGCATAGTCGACTTCTTCCTCGGTGGTGAAGCGGCCGAAGGTGAAGCGGATCGAGCTGTGTGCCAGTTCGTCGTTGCGGCCCAGGGCGCGCAGCACGTAGGAGGGCTCCAGCGAGGCGGAGGTACAGGCGGAACCGGAGGAGACCGCCAGATCCTTGAGCGCCATGATCAGCGACTCGCCTTCCACGTAGTTGAAGCTCAGATTCAGGTTGTGCGGCACGCGCTGGGTCAGGCTGCCGTTCACGTACAGCTCCTCCATGCCTTCGACCTGCTTGTAGAAGCGGTCGCGCAGGGCGAGGATGCGCTGGTTCTCCTGCACCATCTCCTGCTTGGCGATATGGAAAGCCTCACCCATGCCGACGATCTGGTGGGTGGCCAGGGTGCCGGAGCGCATGCCGCGCTCGTGGCCGCCGCCATGGATCATGGCTTCCAGACGCACGCGCGGCTTGCGACGCACATAAAGGGCGCCGATGCCCTTGGGGCCATAGGTCTTGTGCGCGGAGAAGGACATCAGGTCGACCTTCATCTTCTCCAGGTCGATCTCCACCTTGCCGGTGGACTGGGCAGCATCGACATGCAGCAGCACGCCGCGCGAACGGGTCAGCTCGCCGATGGCGGCGATGTCGTTGATGGTGCCGATCTCGTTGTTGACGTGCATGACCGACACCAGGATGGTGTCCTCGCGCAGCGCCGCCTCGACCATGGCCGGGGTGATCAGGCCGTCTTCGCCCGGCTCGATGTAGGTCACCTCGAAGCCTTCGCGCTCCAGCTGGCGGCAGGTGTCCAGCACTGCCTTGTGCTCGATCTTCGAGGTGATGATGTGCTTGCCCTTGCTGCCATAGAAGTGCGCGACACCCTTGATGCCTAGGTTGTCGGACTCGGTGGCACCGGAGGTCCAGACGATCTCGCGCGGGTCGGCATTGACCAGCTCGGCGACCTGGCGACGGGCGTTCTCCACCGCTTCCTCGGCCTTCCAGCCGAACACGTGGGAGCGCGATGCTGGGTTGCCAAAGTTGCCATCCACCAGCAGGCACTCGCTCATCTTCTGCGCCACGCGCGGGTCGACCGGAGTAGTGGCGGAGTAGTCGAGGTAAATCGGCAATCTCATCAGGTATCTCCTATATCAGGCAGGCGCCCTGCTCACTCGATGGCGGACGCTTCGATCTTGTCCAGCTGCGGCATCCTGCCGTTGCAGCGGCGCAGGTCCTGGCGCTGGGCGACTTCCTGCACTTCGCGCCGGGTCACCAGGTCAGCCAGGCTGATGCCGCTGAGGAATTCGTGAATCTGCTGACTGAGGTCGCACCACAGGTGGTGGGTCAGACAGGTATCGCCGGAGTGGCAATCGCCCATGCCCTGGCAGCGGGTCGCATCGACCGACTCGTTGACCGCATCGATGACCTGGGCCACCTGGATCACCCGCATGTCGCGCGACAACTGGTAACCACCACCCGGACCGCGCACGCTGCTGACCAGGTTGCCACGGCGCAGCTTGGCGAACAGCTGCTCCAGATAGGACAGGGAAATGCCCTGCCGCTCGGAGATGTCGGCAAGCGACACAGGCCCGTTCTGCGCATGCAGCGCCAGATCGAGCATGGCTGTGACGGCGTAACGGCCTTTGGTGGTCAGACGCATGGCACTCGCACCACGGTTTAGCTGAGTTGCGGCAAGTATCGCCTTTTCCGACTATTTAGGTCAACTATAAGACCAATTAAAACAGTCGGGTATAGCGACAAATCGGGGCGCAAATGATAGCAGACTACGCGTTCTCAGGCAGCCGGCTTGTCGCCCTGCTCCTTGCACACGTCGGCGAAGTCCTCGTCGCGCAGTGCTGGCAGCTCCTTGGCGCAGTAGTCGCTACCCAGCGCCTTGAGCGCCGAGCACATGCCCTCCAGGCGCCCATCCACCGCATGCAGATGATCGAGCAGCTGACCGATGGCGCGCGCCACCGGGTCCGGCATGTCCTGGCTGACACCGTAGGCATCGAAGCCCAGCTTCTCGGCCATGGCCTGGCGCTTGGCCTCCTGCTCGTCGTCGCTCTTGACGATGATCCGCCCCGGAATGCCGACCACGGTGGCCCCCGGCGGCACCGCCTTAGTCACCACCGCATTGGAGCCGACCTTGGCACCGGCACCGACGGTGAAGGGGCCGAGCACCTTGGCACCGGCACCGACCACCACGCCGTCTTCCAGGGTCGGATGGCGCTTGCCCTTGTTCCAGCTGGTGCCGCCCAGGGTCACGCCCTGGTAGAGGGTGACGTCGTCGCCGATCTCGGCGGTCTCGCCGATGACGATGCCCATGCCGTGATCGATGAAGAAGCGCCGACCGATCTTCGCCCCCGGATGGATCTCGATGCCGGTCAGCCAGCGCCCGAAGTTGGAGACCAGGCGCGCCAGCCACTTCCAGCCACGCACCCACAGGCCATGGGCGACCCGGTGCAGCCAGACGGCATGCAGGCCCGGGTAGCAGGTCACCACCTCGAAGGCGTTGCGCGCCGCCGGATCACGATGGAAAACGCTCTGGATATCTTCGCGCACACGCTCAAACATCGTCTTTGCTCCGCTTGTGGGACTCGCCACGCACCGCCTTCTGGGTTTCCGTGAGGACGCCGCGCAGGATGTTCATTTCCAGCTTGCTGATACCGGCGCGCCCGTACAGGCGGCGCAGGCGGGACATCAGGTGGCGCGGATTGGCCGGATCGAGGAAGCCGATCTCCACCAGCGTACTCTCCAGATGACCGTAGAACAGCTCCAGCTCATCGGTGGTGACCGGCTGGGTATTGAGCATCGCCGTGGTTTCCAGCTTGTTCATCTTGGTCGGCTGCCCCTGGGCAGCCAGCCAGGCCATGCGCACCTCGTAGGCCAGCACCTGTACCGCAGCCGCCAGATTCAGCGAGCTGAACTCCGGGTTGGACGGGATGTGCACATGGAACTGACAGCGCTGCAGCTCCTCGTTGGTCAGGCCGGCGTACTCGCGACCGAACACCAGCGCCACCTCGCCACCCGTCTCGACATGCTGCAGCGAAGTGGTCGCGCATTCGCGCGGATCGAGCAGCGGCCAGGGAATGCGCCGATCACGCGCACTGGTACCGAGTGCCACGCTGCAGCCCGCCAGGGCCTCCTCGAGGGTCTCGACCACCACGGCATTGTCGAGGATGTCGGTGGCACCGGAGGCGCGCGCCACCGCCTCGCTGCTGGGGAAGTCCTCGGGATCGACCAGCACCAGGCGCGACAGGCCCATGTTCTTCATGGCCCGCGCGGCCCCACCGATGTTGCCGGGATGGCTGGTATTGACCAGCACCACGCGAATGTTCTGCAGCACCTGGAAGCTCCAACAAGAACGCAAAGGGCCATGAATGTTACAGAAGCCCCCGAGCCAATGCCATGCACCGCAACGAGCCGGCTGCACAGGAAAAGCTAGTCTGCTAGAATGGCCGGCTTTCTTCTTTAACGACCCAGGTGAACCTTCCATGCAGCCCATGCTGAATATCGCGCTGCGCGCTGCGCGCAGTGCCGGCGAACTGATCATCCGCTCCATCGAACGCCTGGACGTCATCTCGGTCAACGAGAAGGATGCCCACGACTACGTCAGCGAAGTCGACCGCGCCGCCGAGCAGACCATCATCCAGGCACTGCAGAAGGCCTACCCGACCCACGGCTTCCTCGGCGAGGAAAGCGGCAGCATCGCCGGCAGCGGCGAAGGTGCCGACTACCAGTGGATCATCGACCCTCTGGACGGCACCACCAACTTCCTGCGCGGCGTCCCGCACTTCGCCGTCAGCATCGCCTGCAAGTACCGTGGCCGCCTGGAGCACGCCGTGGTCCTCGACCCGGTGCGCCAGGAGGAATTCACCGCCAGCCGTGGCCGCGGCGCCGCGATCAACGGCCGCCGCCTGCGCGTGAGCAACCGCAAGAGCCTGGACGGCGCCCTGCTGGGCACCGGCTTCCCGTTCCGCGCAGAACAGGTGGACAACCTGGACAACTACCTGGGCATGTTCCGCAGCCTGGTCGGGCAGACCGCCGGCATCCGCCGCGCCGGCGCCGCCAGCCTGGACCTGGCCTACGTCGCCGCCGGTCGCTACGACGCCTTCTGGGAGTTCGGCCTTTCCGAGTGGGACATGGCCGCCGGCGCCCTGCTGATCCAGGAAGCGGGCGGTCTGGTCAGCGACTTCAGCGGCGGCCACGATTTCCTCGAGAAGGGCCAGATCGTCGCCGGCAACACCAAGTGCTTCAAGGCAGTGCTGACCGCCATCCAGCCGCACCTGGCGCCCTCGATGAAACGCTGATCGCCAGCCAATAAAAAACCGCCCCGAGGGGCGGTTTTTTATTCTCGAACCGTTACTGCACGGCTTGGGATTGCTGCACCAGTACCAGCTGCCCTTCCTTGTTCACCGGAATCTGCGCGCCCGGATCGCGATCCATGCGTACCTGGCCGATCTTGCCGTCCAACTGATACTTCACGTCGTAGCCGACCACCTTCTCGCTGGTATCGACCACCGTGCTGCAACGGGTTTCCGTGGCGGTGTAGGTATCGCGCTCCTGCATGCCCTCCTGCACCTTGTTGCCGGCATAACCACCACCGACGGCGCCTGCCACGGTGGCGATCTTCTTGCCGCTGCCGCCACCGATCTGGTTGCCCAGCAGGCCACCGGCCACGGCACCGATCACGGTACCGGCGATCTGGTGCTGGTCCTTGACCGGTGCCTGGCGGGTCACGGCCACATCCTTGCACACCTCGCGCGGTGTCTTGATGGTTTCCTTGACCGGCTGTACGGCCAGCACTTCGGCATACTGCGGGCCGCTGACCAGGCTATAGGTCGCCACGGCACCGCCGGCAGTAACGCCCACCGCGCCCAGCACCGCACCCACGATCATCGACTTGTTCATCTGGCCCTCCTCAGGCTCTGACCGAGCGTTATTTTCGCCCTCTTCCCTGCCTTGGATGGACGCCCGACAGATGAGTTCCTCAGGCGCTCCGGCAACACCGACAAATGGGAGCCCCTTCACACCCCGGAAACGACAAGGCCCGGCATATGCCGGGCCTTGCGAGGAGCAACGAGATCAGGGGCGATCATCCACCTCTTCCGCCTCCACCGGCGGAATCAGATCGTCACGCGTCAGCTTCAGCCAGATCAGCAGAATGCTGGCGATGTATACCGAGGAGTAGGTACCGGCGGTGACGCCGATGAACAACGCCAGGGAGAAGCCCCACAGGTTCTCGCCACCGAACACCATCAGCGCAATGATCGCCAGCAGGGTGGAAATCGAGGTCGCCAGGGTACGCAGCAGGGTCTGGGTGGTGGAAATGTTGATGTTCTCGATCAGATCGGCCTTGCGCAGCACGCGGAAGTTCTCGCGGATACGGTCGAACACCACGATGGTGTCGTTCAGCGAGTAACCGATCAGCGCCAGCACCGCGGCCAGCACAGTCAGATCGAAGGGGATCTGGAAGAAGGAGAACACGCCGAGAGTGACGATCACGTCGTGGATCAACGAGACGATGGCACCGAAGCCGAACTTCCACTGGAAGCGGAAGGCCACGTAGAGCAGGATGCCGCCGAGAGCCAGCAGCATGCCCAGGCCACCCTGGTCGCGCAGTTCCTCGCCTACCGCGGGACCGACGAACTCGACCCGCTTGACGCTGAACTGCTCGGCACTGACCTTGTCCAGGTCCGCCGCAAGCCTGTTGCCTAGCTGCGGATCGTCGCCCTGCAGGCGCACCACCACATCGGTGGTGGCACCGAAGTGCTGCACCACGGCATCGCCGTAGCCGGCTTCGGCCAGCTGCCCGCGCACCTTGGCCAGATCGGCTGGCTGCTCGTAGGTCAGCTCGATCAGCGCACCGCCGGTAAAGTCCAGGCCGAAGTTGAGGCCCTTGATCGCCAGGCTGCCGAGCGACACCAGGGTCAGCAGTACGGTCACGGCAAACGCCAGGTGGCGAATGCCCATGAAGTTGATTACACGTTTCATCGCAGGCCGCCCCTTAGATCCACAGCTTCTTGAAATCACGGCCACCGAAGATCAGGTTGACCATGGCACGGGTCACGAAGATGGCCGTGAACATCGAGGTGATGATGCCGAGCGACATGGTCACGGCGAAGCCCTTGACCGGCCCGGTGCCCATAGCGAACAGGATGCCACCGACCAGCAGGGTGGTCAGGTTGCCGTCGAGAATCGCCGAGAAGGCGCGATCGAAGCCCTCGTGAATGGCGCGCTGCACCGACAGGCCGTTGGCGATCTCCTCTCGGATACGCGAGAAGATCAGCACGTTGGCGTCCACCGCCATGCCCATGGTCAGCACGATACCGGCGATGCCCGGCAGGGTCAGGGTCGCGCCCAGCACCGACATCAGCGCCAGCAGCAGGACCATGTTGAAGCCCAGGGCCACAGTCGCCAGCACGCCAAAGAAGCGGTAGATAGCGATGATGAACAGCGACACGAAGATCATGCCCCAGATCGACGCATCGATACCCTTGGCGATGTTGTCGGCACCCAGGCTCGGGCCGATGGTGCGCTCCTCGGCGAAGTACATCGGCGCCGCCAGGCCACCGGCGCGCAGCAGCAGGGCCAGCTCGGAAGACTCGCCCTGGCCGTCCAGGCCGGTGATGCGGAAACTGCTGCCCAGCGCCGACTGGATGGTCGCCAGGCTGATGATCTTCTTCTCTTCCTTGAAGGCCTGAACCGCGACTTCCTTCTCGACGCCGTCGACCACCTGCTTGACGTAGCGGGTCAGCGGCTTCTGCTCGATGAAGATCACCGCCATGCTGCGCCCGACGTTGTTGCGGGTGGCACGGTTCATCAGGTCGCCACCGTGGCCATCCAGACGGATGTTCACCTGCGGACGGCCGTTCTCGTCGTAGCTGGCCTGGGCATCAGTGACCTGGTCACCGGTGATGATCAGGCTGCGCTCCAGATCCACCGGCGGGCGGCCGGCTTCGCGGAACTCGAAGGACTCGGTGGAGGCGCGCGCCGCGTCCGGCTCGGCCTGCAGGCGGAACTCCAGGTTGGCGGTCTTGCCGAGGATACGCTTGGCCTCGGCGGTGTCCTGCACGCCCGGCAGCTCGACCACGATGCGGTTGGCGCCCTGGCGCTGAACCAGCGGCTCGGCCACGCCCAGCTCGTTGACCCGGTTGCGCACGGTGGTCAAGTTCTGCTTGATCGAGTATTCGCGGATTTCCGCGCGCTTGGCCTCGGTCAGCGCCAGACGCAGCACCTGCAACTCGTTGCGCGAGGCAGTGGTCAGGTCGAAGTCGCTGAAACTCTTGCGCACCAGCTCCTGGGCCTTGTCCAGCGCCTCGCCGTCGGCGAAGCCCAGCTGGATGGCGCCGTCCTGCTGCGGCAGGCTGCGATAGCGCACGCGCTCTTTGCGCAGCAGGCTCTTGATCTCGCTCTCGTAGACCTTCAGGCGAGCGTCCATGGCCTTGTCCATGTCCACTTCCAGCAGGAAGTGCACACCACCGGACAGGTCCAGGCCCAGCTTCATCGGGCCGGCACCCAGGCTGCGCAGCCATTCGGGCGTGGTCGGCGCCAGGTTGAGGGCCACCACGTAGTCGTCACCGAGCAGCTTGCGCACCAGCTCCTTGGCCGGCAGCTGGTCTTCCTGCTTGCTCAGGCGCAGCAGTGCACCCTTGCCCTGCTTGCTCAGAGTGGCCGACTTGACCGCGATACCGGCATCGTTCAGCGCTTTGCCAATGCGATCGAGGTCGGCCTGGCCGACCTCCAGCGCCGTACTGGCACCGCTGATCTGGATCGCCGGATCGTCCGGATAGAGATTGGGTGCGGAGTAGATGAAACCGACCACCAGCACAGCCAGGATCAGCAGGTACTTCCACAGGGGGAACTTATTGAGCATGACGCCGCCCGTTATGACACGGGGCGCCTGATGCGCCCCGTAGTGGTGAACGAAGAATCGTTAGATGGCTTTCAGGGTGCCCTTCGGCAGGGTCGCAGCAATGGCCTGCTTCTGGAACTTCAGTTCGACGTTGTCGGAAACCTCGATCACCACGAAATCGTCGGTCACCTTGGTGACCTTGCCGGCGATGCCGCCGCTGGTGACCACTTCATCGCCTTTCTGCAGGCTGCCGAGCAGGTTCTTGTGCTCCTTGGCGCGCTTGGCCTGGGGACGCCAGATCATCAGATAGAAGATGACCAGGAAGCCGATCAGGAACACCCACTCGAAGCCACTGCCGGCAGGGCCGGCGGCGGCGGCCGGAGCGGCGGCATCGGCGTAGGCGGCGGGAATCAGAAAGCTCATGGCAAACTCCTATTGCAAGGTCTGGAAACTGTTGTGGTCGGCGCCCGCACGATGTGCGGGCGCTGGCAGGAACTGGGGCACCTCCGAGATGGGATGCGTCCCGGCCTATTTCAATCCCGTCAGGGCTCCAGCGGCGGCGTCGGCAGGCCGCGCCGGGCGTAGAAGGCATCGACAAAGGCGGCCAATGTACCCTGTTGAATTGCCTCGCGCAAACCAGCCATCAGGCGCTGGTAATGGCGCAAGTTATGGATGGTATTGAGCATGCTGCCCAGCATTTCGCCGCACTTGTCCAGGTGATGCAGGTAGGCGCGGGAGAAGTGTTTGCAGGTGTAACAGTCGCAGCTCGGGTCCAGCGGCGAGTCGTCGTGCTTGTGCACGGCATTGCGGATCTTGATCACCCCGGTATCGATGAATAGGTGGCCGTTGCGCGCGTTGCGTGTCGGCATCACGCAGTCGAACATGTCCACGCCACGGCGCACGCCCTCGACCAAGTCCTCCGGCTTGCCCACGCCCATCAGGTAGCGCGGCTTGTCGGTGGGCAGATGCGGCGGCAGGAAGTCCAGCACACGGATCATCTCTTCCTTCGGCTCGCCGACCGACAGGCCGCCGATGGCCAGGCCGTCGAAGCCGATCTCCAGCAGCCCCTCCAGCGAACGCAGGCGCAGTTCCTCGTGCATGCCGCCCTGGACGATGCCGAACAGCGCCGAGGGGTTGCCCTCGTGGGCGTTCTTCGAGCGCTTGGCCCAGCGCAGCGACAGCTCCATGGAGCGCTTGGCGGTGTCGAAGTCGGCCGGGTACGGGGTGCACTCGTCGAAGATCATCACGATGTCCGAACCCAGCTCGCGCTGCACCTGCATCGACTCCTCGGGGCCCATGAACACCTTGGCGCCGTCCACCGGCGAGGAGAAATACACGCCCTCCTCCTTGATCTTGCGCATGGCGCCCAGGCTGAACACCTGGAAGCCGCCGGAGTCGGTGAGAATCGGCCCCTGCCACTGCATGAAATCGTGCAGGTCGCCGTGCCTTTTGATCACCTCGGTGCCCGGACGCAACCACAGGTGGAAGGTGTTGCCGAGGATGATCTGCGCACCGATGCCCTCGATGTCGCGCGGCAGCATGCCCTTGACCGTGCCATAGGTGCCGACCGGCATGAAGGCCGGGGTCTCCACCACGCCGCGCGGGAAGGTCAGGCGGCCGCGGCGGGCACGGCCGTCAGTGGCCAGCAGCTCGAAGGACATATGGCTCATGGGGTCTCCTCGGGACCGCGCGGGTCGGGATTGCGGGTGATGAACATGGCATCGCCGTAGCTGAAGAAGCGGTAGCGCTGCTCCACGGCCGCCGCATAGGCGGCCATGGTCTCCGGGTAGCCGGCGAAGGCCGAGACCAGCATCAGCAGGGTCGACTCCGGCAGGTGGAAGTTGGTGACCAGGGCATCTACCACATGGAAGCGCTTGCCCGGGTAGAGAAAGATATCCGTATCGCCGCTGAAGGCCTTCAGCTCGCCATCGCGCGCGGCGCTTTCCAGCGAGCGCACGCTGGTGGTACCGACGGCGATCACCCGGCCGCCACGGGCGCGGCAGGCGGCCACCGCATCGACCACGGCCTGGCCGACCTGCAGCCACTCCTGATGCATGTGATGGTCCTCGATACGCTCCACCCGCACCGGCTGGAAGGTGCCGGCGCCGACATGCAGGGTGACGAAGGCGGTGTCGATGCCCTTGGCGCGGATCGCCACCAGCAGCGCCTCGTCGAAATGCAGGCCGGCCGTGGGTGCGGCCACGGCGCCGGCCTTGGCCTTGTCGGAATAGACGGTCTGGTAGCGCTCGCGGTCGGCGGCCTCGTCGGGGCGATCGATGTAGGGCGGCAGCGGCATGTGGCCGACGCGATCCAGCAGCGGCAGCACCGGCTCGCCGAAGCGCAGCTCGAACAGCGCGTCGTGACGGGCCAGCATCTCGGCCTCGCCACCACCTTCTATATGGATCAGCGAACCCGGCTTGGGCGACTTGCTCGAACGCACATGGGCCAGCACGCGATGCTCGTCGAGCACGCGCTCGATGAGGATCTCCAGCTTGCCGCCGGAGGCCTTCTGGCCGAACAGGCGCGCGGGGATCACCCGGGTGTCGTTGAACACCATCAGGTCGCCGGGACGCAGGTACTCCAACAGGTCGGCGAACTGCCGATGGGCGAGCGCCCCCGTCGGGCCATCGAGCACCAGCAGGCGGCTGGCACGCCGTTCGGCCAGAGGGTGGCGGGCGATCAGGGAATCGGGAAGGTCGAAATGGAAGTCGGCAACACGCATGGCTGGTACATCTCCGGGGGGCGCCAAGCTTACCGGAAAGCCCCTCGCACGGCCACGCGCCGGCCGTCGCGACTAAGGCTGCGGGGGTGAGTAGGTGGCCATGATACGCTGCAGGCTGCCATCCCGGCGCATGGCCGCAATGGCGGCATTCAGCGCCGGCAGCAGCTCGGCACGCGAGCGATGCAGGCGAATGCGCAGCTCGGAACTGTTGATCACCGGCCCCTCCTCCAACCGCTCCTTGCCCGCCTGCAACTCGGGATGCGCATGGCGCAGATAGGCCAGCTCCAGCCGGTCGATGATGCCAGCCTGGCTGCGCCCCTGCGCCACCTTGTGCAGCAAGGCGATGGCATCGGGACTGTCGTGACGGCGAAAATACTCGCTGCCGGCGTAGCCATAGCCGCGCACGGTCGCAATCGTCTTGCCGCGCAGGTCCTCGAGCCGGGCAAACGCGAAAGCCCGGTCCGGGGCGAAGACCAGCACCTCCTCGACCTCAAGCACCGGCTCCGTCCACAGCGTAACCGCGACCTGTTCGGGCGCCGAGCGCCAGCCCTTGCTGACGCAGCATTCGAGTTGCACCCGGCCCTCGCGGAACATCTTCTGGGCGCGCAGCGGCGGGGCCGGACGCGCGGCCTGCAGATCGACCGCCAGCCGCTCATCCAGCGCCTCCATGAAGTCGCTGAACACGCCGCTGACCTGCCCCTCACGCACTATCCAGTAAGGCGCCCAGCTTTCGTTGGTCACGGCATAGGTCAAGGTGTCAGCCGACACAGCCCATGGCAGCGCGCAGATCAGACCGACCAGCCCACGGCGAACGACTCCACGCACCCGAATTTCCCCCATCGATACCCCGCCTGCCCGAGCATAGCCGACAACCCTCGTGAACGGGCTACCGCAACCCCCTCAGCCCCCCCTGAATCAAAGCCACCGCAGGCGGAAACCCGGAGAGCCCGGATGGCTCTCGGAGCGCCTGTCTCGCTGCCTCGGCGCGATTGACCACCCCAGGACGCCTCCCTATACTGCGCGCCCATCGTGCCTCGGTGGCGGAATCGGTAGACGCGGCGGATTCAAAATCCGTTTTCGAAAGAAGTGAGAGTTCGAGTCTCTCCCGGGGCACCACGTTTTTCTCCCTCCCAAATTGCCTGCAAAGCCTCTGGAATCGCCTGTTCCGGAGGGGTTGGCAAATCAGATTGAGTTAGCGTAGAGTGGGTCAACTGTGTTTGCATGGGTCGCCTTGAATCGTGACCTGGTGCAGTAGATCCTAGATCCGCTACATCCCGCTCGACTTCTCTTACTCTCTGCAACCAGTTCCAGCCCTCTCGCGCACAACGCAAGAGGCTGTCATCAACTCTAGTTTCAAGGAAATAAGACAATGTCGAATCGTCAAACCGGCACCGTCAAATGGTTCAACGACGAGAAGGGCTTCGGCTTCATCACCCCCGAGAGCGGTCCGGATCTGTTCGTGCACTTCCGCGCTATCGAAGGTTCGGGCTTCCGTAGCCTGAAAGAAGGCCAGAAGGTCACCTTCGAAGCCGTGCAAGGCCAGAAAGGCATGCAAGCCGACAAGGTCCAGGTTCTGGGCTAATCGCTGCTGCTAAGAAAGAGCCCCTGATGGCAACATCAGGGGCTTTTTTGTGCCCGTCGCACGCACCCCGTACAATCGCGCGCAGTCTCTATCCGCCGCGAGCCATCCATGCCCAAGCACCTGCTGCGCCCCCAGGGCGACTTTCCTTCCGCCGGCCCGATCCGTCGCTTCGCCGCGATCTTCTACGACTTCCTGCTGTGCATCGCCCTGCTGATGGTGGTCACTCTGCTGTACAAGGGGGTGCAGATGGCCATCTATGGCGAGGAGCGGCTGCGCCAGATGTCCGATGCCGGTGCCCTGGACGGCGACCCGCTGCTGTCCACCCTGCTGGTGATGAGCCTGTTCGGCTTCTTCGCCAAGTTCTGGACCCACAACGGCCAGACCCTCGGCATGCAGGTCTGGGGCCTGCGCATCCAGAATGCCGACGGCACGGCCATCAGCCTGTGGCAGGCGCTGCTGCGCTTCGTCGTGGCGATCGGCTCCTGGCTGTTCTGCGGCCTGGGCTTCCTCTGGGTACTGTGGGACAAGGACAAGCGCAGCTGGCACGACATCTACTCGGAGAGTCGCGTCGTGCAGCTGCCGAAGAACATCCACAAGAAGTAACCGGCCTCAGCCGGCGGCCAGCCCCGGCAGCAGCACGTTGCCGACCAGCCAGGCAGTAGCCAGCGCGCCGGCCAGGCAGAGCAGCGCGCCGCCGGCGGCCTGCCAGTAGAAGCCGCGCGCCAGCACGTCCTCGCCATGGCTGGAGAGGATGAAGGGATAGGATTCGCCCGGCTTGCGCAGCTGGTGGTGCACCGGCACCTCGCCACGCCCCAGTTGCCGACGCTGCGCCTCGGCGCACGCCGACTCGCGCATGCGCTCCCACTCACGCTGATCGAGCTGACCGTCGCCATTGCTGTCGAAGCGCTGCAGCAGACCGGCGAAATCACTCTTCCACTCGCGCACCACGGCCCCCTGGGCCAGGGTCAGGTCGAACGCCTCGGCACCGCCCTGGGTGCGGAAGTCGCCGATGGCGTAGAGCGGCTGGCCGGCGTGCAGACGTTCCTCGGTGTAGCGGTACTGACCATCGCCCATCAGCAGCATGCCGAGCAGGCCCAGCCCGCCCCCCTCGCTGCCGCCCAGCGGGCGACGCTCGCTGCCATGCCAGACCTGGCGCGTGGCAGGCCGCACCTCGGCGCCCCGCGGATTGACCAGGCACTCGCCGGTGGCATCCCTGAGCCGCAGCCAGGCCTCGCTGGAGCCGCTCTCCACCACCCGCCAGCGGCGCTGCTTGCCGCTGCGCTCGTACTCCTCGATCTTGAAGCGCCACCACAGGCAGGGCGTGCCGGTCAGCGGCGCACGTACCTCGCCTTCGTCCAGCGCATGCAGCACGCCATACAACTCGACATAGCCCTGGGCCGCGGAACGGATCTTCGAGGTCGGCGTGTTGAGCAGGAAGCGCGCCTCGGACAGGCGCTTGATGCACCACCAGCCGCCGCCGACGCAGGCGCCGACGCTGAAGGCCATGCTGATGGCCAGGCCGCCGACACCCATCTCAGTTGAACAGCGACTTGAGGTCGACGTCGGCCTTCTCTTCCTCGCTGAACTGCAGCAGCTCGGCCGCCTGGAAGGCGAACAGCCGCGCCAGGATCACATCGGGGAATTGCTCGATGCGCACGTTGTTCAGGTTGACCGCCTCGTTGTACAGCTCGCGGCGATCGGCGATGGCGTTCTCCAGGCCGGAGATGCGCTGCTGCAGGTGCTGGAAGCTCTCGTTGGCCTTCAGCTCCGGGTAGTTCTCGGCCAGGGCGAACAACTGGCCGAGGCCGGCGCGCAAGGTGCTCTCGGCCTTGCCCAGGGCACCCACGTCGTGCTGCTCGCGGGCACTGGCCACGGCGCTGCGCGCGGCGATCACCCGTTCCAGGGTGGTGCGCTCGTGCTGCATGTACTGCTTGCAGGTCTCCACCAGCTTGGGCAGTTCGTCGTGGCGCTGCTTGAGCAACACGTCGATGTTCGACCAGGCCTTGCTCACCCCGTGCTTGAGGCGCACCAGGCCGTTGTAGAGGACCACCGCCCAGGCGGCGAGAAGAAACAGCACGACGAGTACAGCGACGGCGGTGAGACTCATGGGCAACGCTCCTTGTGAACTGCCGGCATTCTAGCGACAGCGAGGCGGGCGTCCATAGAAGTCGCGATCACGAAAATGCTTTACACAAAATGCAAATCTTTCGCATTATTGTGCGGTTTTCCAGTGCATTCGCACGGCCTTCCCAACACCAAGAAGCTAAGGACTCCGCCATGACTCGCATGCCCCTGGCCACCGCCAGCCTGCTGGCCCTCGCCATTTCCCTCGCCGGCTGCGGCGACGACAAGCAGGAAGCCGCCGCTCCCCAGGCCAGCGCCCCGGCCGCCGCCAGCAGCGCTCCGGCCAAGGTCGAGGAAACCGCCGCCAAGGCCGTGGTCAGCCACTATGCCGACCTCGCCCTCGCCGTGTTCAGCGACGCCGCCAGCACCGGCAAGCAGCTGCAGAGCGCCATCGACGCCCTGCTGGCCAACCCCGGCGAAGACACCCTGAAGGCCGCCAGGCAGGCCTGGCTGGCCGCCCGCGTGCCCTACATGCAGACCGAAGTGTTCCGTTTCGGCAACGCCGTGGTCGATGACTGGGAAGGCCAGCTCAATGCCTGGCCGCTGGACGAGGGCCTGATCGACTACGTCGCCAAGGACTACCAGCACGCCCTGGGCAACCCCGGCGCCAGCGCCAACATCATCGCCAACACCAGCATCCAGGTCGGCGAAGACCAGATCGACGTCAGCGAAATCACTGGCGAGAAGTTGGCCGAGCTGAACGAGCTGGGTGGCTCCGAAGCCAACGTCGCCACCGGCTACCACGCCATCGAGTTCCTCCTCTGGGGCCAGGACCTCAACGGTACCAACCCGGGTGCCGGCGCGCGTCCGGCCAGCGACTTCCTGGTCGGCGAAGGTGCCACCGGTGGCAACAATGAACGCCGTCGTGCCTACCTGAAAGCCGCCACCGACCTGCTGGTTGCCGACCTCGACAGCATGGTCGTGCAGTGGCAGGCCGGCAACGCCGACAACTACCGCGCCAAGCTGGAGGCCGAGCCGGCCGAGAGCGGCCTGCGCAAGATGCTGTTCGGCATGGGCAGCCTGTCCCTCGGCGAGCTGGCCGGCGAGCGCATGAAGGTCGCCCTGGAAGCCGGCTCCACCGAGGACGAGCACGACTGCTTCAGCGACAACACCCACAACTCGCACTTCTATAACGGCAAGGGTATCCGCAACGTCTACCTCGGCGAGTACAAGAAGGTCGACGGCACCGTGCTGAGCGGCCCGAGCCTGTCCGCCCTGGTGGCCAAGCTGGACGCCCAGGCCGACGCCACCCTGAAGGCCGATCTGGAAGCCAGCGAAGCCAGGCTGCAGGCCCTGGTCGACAGCGCCGAGAAGAACAACGTGCACTTCGACCAGCTGATCGCCGCCGACAACGCCGCCGGCCAGCAGCTGGTGCGCGACGCCATCGCCGCCCTGGTCAAGCAGACCGCCGCCATCGAGAAGGCCTCCGCCGCTCTGGGCATCAGCGATCTGAACCCGGACACCGCCGATCACCAGTTCTGATACCCGCAGAGCTGTCCAGGACGGATGCGCCCACAAGGCGCATCCGTTTTTTATTGCTGTCCGCGCCAGGCACGCGCGGGAAATGCTCCCGGCGGCTTGGCGTGGCCGCGACAATCCGCCCCTTTCGCAAATGCTAATTCCTCTTATTCGAACTCCATTAGCCTGCTAAGATTGCCCGCCTGATCGACTGCCGGGTGAGTTCCGATGTCCTCCACGCTGCGCTTTTGCCTATTGCCGCTGGCCTTCGCCCTGGCGGCCTGCGAGCGCACGCCGGCGCCGGCCGAGCCCGGCGAAGCCCTGTCGGGCGGTGCCACCACGGTGCGCCAGAGCGACCACAACGCCTTCTCCCTGCCCTCGGCCAACCTGGCCCCTTCGCGCCGCCTCGACTTCGCCGTGGGCAACAGCTTCTTCCGCAATCCCTGGGTGATCGCGCCCTCCACCACCACCGCGCGAGACGGCCTGGGCCCGCTGTTCAACACCAACGCCTGCCAGAACTGCCATATCAAGGACGGCCGTGGCCATCCGCCGGCGGCCGACGCCGTCAGCGCCGTGTCCATGCTGGTGCGCCTGTCGATCCCCGGTGACGACTCGCCGGCCCACACCGAGCTGCGCCGGCGCCTGGGCGTGGTGCCCGAGCCGGTCTACGGCGGGCAGCTGCAGGACATGGGCAATCCCGGCCATGCTCCCGAAGGCCGGGTACGGGTGAGCTACGAGAGCGTGCCGGTGCGCTTCGCCGATGGCACGCGGGTCGAGCTGCGCAAGCCGCGCCTGCAGATCGACCGCCTGGGCTATGGCGAGCTGCGCCCGGATACCCTGTTCTCCGCGCGGGTGGCGCCGCCGATGATCGGCCTGGGCCTGCTCGAGGCGATTCCCGAGGCAGCGATCCTGGCCAATGCCGACCCCGATGACCGCGACGGCGACGGCATCCGCGGCGTGCCCAACCGGGTCTGGGACGATGCCCGCGGCGCCACGGTGCTCGGCCGCTTCGGCTGGAAGGCCGGCCAGCCCAACCTCAGCCAGCAGAACGCCCACGCCTTCTCCGGCGACCTCGGCCTGACCACCACCCTGCTGCCGCGCGACGACTGCAGCCCGGCGCAGGTCGACTGCCGCGCCACGGCGCCTGGCGGCAGCCCGGAGGTGAGCGACAAAATTCTCGCCAGCGTGCTGTTCTACAGCCGCAACCTGGCCGTGCCGGCCCGCCGCGGCGTGGACCGGCTGGACGTGCGCCGTGGCAAGCAGCTGTTCATGGATGCCGGCTGCGCCCAGTGCCACACCCCGAGCTTCGTCACCGCCGCCGACGCCGCCGAGCCGGAGCTGGCCCGGCAGACCATCCGCCCCTACACCGACCTGCTGTTGCACGACATGGGCGAGGGCCTGGCCGACGACCGCCCCGAGTTCCTCGCCAGCGGCCGCCAGTGGCGCACCGCGCCGCTGTGGGGCATCGGCCTGACCGAGGCGGTCAACGGCCACACCCAGCTCCTCCACGACGGCCGCGCGCGCAACCTACTGGAAGCCATCCTCTGGCACGGCGGCGAAGCGCAGCGTGCCAGACAGGCCGTACTCGAATTCGATGCCGGCGAGCGCGACGCGCTGCTGGCCTTCCTCAACTCCCTGTAAGGAGTCCGGCATGATCCGTTCGCCCCTCGCCATCGCCCTGCTCGCCCTCGGCCTCACCGCCTGCGGCCCGCAGGACCCGCAACAGCAGGCCAGCGCCGCCCTGGTCGACGGCGTGCTGCTGCCGGCCTACAGCGCCTGGCACCAGTCCAACCAGCAACTGGCCGAGAGCGCCGCGGCCTTCTGCGCCGGCAACCAGGACCTCGGTGCCACCCAGCAGGCCTTCCTCGCCGATGTCGCCAGCTGGGCTGCCCTGCAGCCGCTGCTGGTGGGCCCGCTGGCCGAAGGCAACCGCGCCTGGCAGGTACAGTTCTGGCCGGACAAGAAGAACCTGGTGCAGCGCCAGGTCGAGGCCCTGCTCAACAGCAAGCCACAGCTGACCCGGGCCGACCTGGACCAGGCCAGCGTGGTGGTACAGGGCCTGAGCGCCTACGAGTACGTGCTCTTCGATGCCGCCATCGACCTAGCCGACGCCGCCCAGAAAGCGCGCTACTGCCCGCTGCTGGTGAGCATCGGTGCGCACCAGCAGCAGCTGTCCGGCGACATCCTCGCCCAGTGGCAGGGCGATGCCGGCATGGCCAGCCAGCTGCGTGAATTCCCCAACCCCCGTTATGCCGATTCGCAGGAGGCGCTGGCGGAACTGCTGCGCGCCCAGGTCAACGCCCTCGACGGCATGAAGAAGAAGCTCGGCGCCGCCCTCGGCCGGCAGAGCAAGGGCCTGCCGCAGCCATACCAGGCCGAGTTCTGGCGCAGCAACGCCAGCCTGGCCAGCCTCGCCGCCAGCCTGGCCAGCGCCGAGCGCGTCTGGCTGGGGGCCAACAACGACGGCATGCGCACGCTGCTCAGCACCGAACAGGCCGAGCTGGCCACCCGCCTCGACCAGCAGTACGCCGCCACCCGCCAGCAGCTGGCCACCCTGCAGCGCCCGCTCGGCGAGCTGCTGAGCGAGGAGGCCGGCCGCGCCGAGCTGAACGCCTTCTACGACAGCCTCAACGCCCTGCACCGCCTGCACGAGAGCGAGCTGGCCAAGCTGCTCGGCATCCAGCTGGGCTTCAATGCCCACGATGGTGACTGAATGCAGCGCAGAACCTTACTCGGCCTCGGTGGCCTGGGCCTGGCCGCCACCGCATTCGGCGGCTGGAAGCTGATCGGCCACGGCCCCCAGCCGCTGCTGCTGTCGGCCCGCGACGATGGCGACGGCCAGCACTATGCGGTCGGCTACCGGCTGGACGGCAGCAAGGCCTTCGCCACCCGCGTGGCCGAGCGCTGCCACGACGTGGTGCCGCACCCCGGCCTGCCGCTGGCGGTGTTCGTCGGCCGCCGCCCGAGCCGCGAAAGCTACCTGATCGACACCCGCGACGGCCGCCTGCTGCAGACCCTGGCCTCGCCCGCTGACCGCCACTTCTACGGCCACGGCCTGTTCCACCACAGCGGCGAGTGGTTCTACAGCACCGAGAACGACACCGCCGAGCCCGGCCGTGGCGTGCTCGGCGTGTATCGCCTGCAGGACAACCAGCTGCAGCGCGTCGGCGAACACTCGAGCCACGGCGTCGGACCGCACCAGCTGCTGTGGCTGCCCGGCGGCGAAAGCCTGGTGGTGGCCAACGGCGGCATCCGCACCGAGGCCGACAGCCGGGTGATGATGAACCTCGACGCCATGGAGCCGAGCCTGGTGCTGATGCGCCGCGATGGCAGCCTGATCAGCAAGGAACAGTTGCCGCAGCGGATGAACAGCGTGCGTCACCTGGCCGTGGCCGCCGACGGCACCATCGTCTCCGGCCAGCAGTACGAGGGTGATCCGCAGGACAGCGTGCCGCTGCTGGCGATCAAGCGCCCCGGCCTGGCCTTCCAGCCCTTCCCCCTGGGCGAAGCGCAGCGCGCGGCAATGAACCAGTACACCGCCAGCCTGGCCATCCACGACGAGCTGCGCCTGCTGGCGCTGACCGCGCCGCGCGGCAACCGCTTCTTCATCTGGCACCTGGACAGCGCCGAGCTGCTGCTCGACGCCCCGCTGCCGGACTGCGCCGGCGTCGGGGCGGTGGCGGACGGCTTCGTGGTCACCTCCGGGCAGGGTCGCTGCCGCCTGTACCGCTGCCACGGCGAGCGCATCACCGCCGAGCCGCTGCAGCTACCAGCCGGACTCTGGGACAACCACCTGCGCCTGGCCTGAAAGCACCGCTGCAGAGAGGAAAATACCGGCCAATGGCTTAAGGCCAGCAGTCCGCTGCCGACCTATACTGCAACAGGCAGCATCAGCCACTGTCACCGGCCTGTCATTGCCGGCGGATAGGGATATCCGCAATTCCGCCGCCCACTCGTGTGGCGGAGGGTTACTACCCGCCAAGAGGTCCTCCCCATGTTTCTGCAAAAATCCCTGCGTGCGCAGATCCTCGCCCTGCTCGGCGGCAGCCTGGCCCTGATCCTGATCACCGCCCTGGCCTGCTTCAGCTTCCTTTCCGGCGGCCTGCAGGCCTATCGCGGCCTGCTCGAGGGACCGCTGGAAGCCTCCCGGCTGATCGACTCGGCCAACGTCGAATTCAAGATCCAGGTGCAGGAGTGGAAGAACGTCCTGCTGCGCGGCCAGGACAGCGACAGCCTGAACAAGTACTGGGGCCAGTTCGAGGCCCAGGAGCGCAAGGTGCAGGACATCCTCGGCGAACTCTCCACCCTGGCCAGTGGCGATGCCGCCCTGAAGAGCCAGGTCGAGCGCCTGCGCAGCGAGCACCAGACCCTCGGCGCCAACTACCGCAAGGGCCGCGACGCCTTCGTCGCCGCCGGCGGCGATGCCAAGGCCGGCGATGCCGCGGTCAAGGGCATCGACCGCGCCGCCAGCGAACAGATGAGTGTGCTGGTCGACCAGCTGCATGCGCTGAGCCTGGAGCAGGCCGCGCAGATCAACGCCGGCGCCGAACGCACCATTCTGCTCGGCACCCTGGTCATGCTGGCCGCCAGCGTGGTGATCGCCCTGTTCAGCCTGTGGCTGGTCAACCGCCACCTGATCATCCCGATCCGCCATCTGATCAACCATGTCGACCAGCTCAGCCACGGCCGCTTCGGCCAGCGCGTCGAGGTTGCCCGCAAGGACGAGCTGGGCATGCTGGCCCGTGCCGCCAATACCCTGCGCGACTTCCTCGCCAGCACCACCGAGAGCCTGCGCCTGAGCAGCGGCAACCTGGACAGTGCCAGCGGCGAGCTGAACCAGATCGCCTCGCGCATGACCCTGGGCATCAACGAGCAGTTCGAGCGTACCGATCAGGTCGCCACCGCCATGCACGAGATGTCCGCCACCGCCCAGGAAGTGGCGCGCCACGCCGCCGAGGCCGCGCATGCCGCCGACGACGCCGACAGCTCGGCGCGCCAGGGCGGCAAGGTGATGGCGTCGACCATCCAGACCATCACCGGCATGCGCGGCGAGATCGCCAACACCGCCGAGGTGATCCGTCGCCTGGAGGCCGACAGTGGGCGCATCGGCAAGGTGCTGGAAGTGATCCGCGGCATCGCCGAGCAGACCAACCTGCTCGCCCTCAACGCCGCCATCGAGGCCGCCCGTGCCGGCGAGCAGGGCCGCGGCTTCGCCGTGGTGGCCGACGAGGTGCGCCACCTGGCCCAGCGCACCGCCGAGTCCACCGCCGAGATCAACCAGATCATCGATACCGTGCAGACCGGCGCGCTGAACGCCGTGCGCGCCATCGAGAGCGGGCAGAGCCGCAGCGAGGAAGGCGTGACCCAGGTGACCGAGGCCGGTGCCATGCTCGAGCGCATCACCGGCGCGGTGGAGGCGATCCGCGACATGAACCGGCAGATCGCCACCGCCGCCGAGGAGCAGACCTCGGTGGCCGAGGACATCTCGCGCAACCTTACCGAGATCACCGCCATCGCCAGCGCCAACCAGGAAAACGTCGAGCGCACCCAGGCCGCCAGCCACACCCTGCGCAGCCTGTCCGGCGAACTGAATGAAGTGACCCAGCGCCTGGGCGCCTGAAGCAAGACGCCCCGGCGCAAGTCCGGGGCATCGGTGACACAGAATGGTCGCGAAAATGCGGCCATCTGTGCGGTTTGCGCGACAAACCGTTGCGCGATAATGCATCGGCAACCTTTTGCAAATGGGTTTTTTTGACTTGACCGTCAAGCGGTACTAACGTGCCCGCTTCGCCTATTCCCAGGCCACTCCCTGACCTGCCAAGGAACCGGAATATGTTGCTCCGCCGCATGCTCATCATGCTGGGCGTCGTACTCGTCGTGGTGCTCGCCCTCGCCGCCTACAAAGGCTTCTCCATCTATCAGCAGATCCAGATGTTCTCGGCGCCGCAGCCGGCCATCAGCGTGTCCGCCGCCCGTGCCGAGACCCTGAACTGGCAGAGCCGCCTACCGGCGATCGGCACGCTCAAGGCCTTTCAGGGCGTGGACCTGACCGCCGAGGTGCAAGGCACGGTCAAGGAAGTGCTGTTCCAGTCCGGCGAGAAGGTCGCCCTCGGCCAGCCGCTGCTGCAGCTGGACAGCGAAGTCGAGCGCGCCATCCTCGCCACCGCCGAGGCGGTGCGCGCCCTGGCCCGCGTCGAATACCAGCGCGGGCAGGACCTGATCAAGCGTCAGGCCATCTCCAAGAGCGAGTTCGACCGTCTCAATGCCGAGCTGCTCAAGGCCGAGGCCAGCGTCACCCAGCTCAAGGCCGAGCTGGACAAGAAACGCATCCTCGCGCCCTTCGCCGGCACCATCGGCATCCGCCAGGTGGACGTCGGTGACTACCTGAGCCCCGGCACCTCTTTCGCCACCCTGCAGGATCTGTCCAGGCTGTACGTCGACTTCTTCCTGCCGGAGCAGGCCTACCCGCAGCTGGCCATCGGCCAGCGCGTGAGCCTGTCCGTGGCGGCCTACCCCGGCGAGGTGTTCGAGGGCGAGATCAGCGCGCTCAACCCCAAGGTCGAGGAAACCACCCGCAACGTGCAGGTCCGCGCCATGCTGGCCAATCCGGACAGCAAACTGCTGCCGGGCATGTTCGCCAACCTGGACGTGCTGCTACCCGGCGACAAACCACAGGTGGTGGTGCCGGAAACCGCGATCACCTACACCCTGTACGGCAATTCGGTGTACGTGATCGGCGAGAAGAAGGACGACCAGGGCCAGGTGGTGAAAGACGACCAAGGCCAGCCCCAGCTGGTGGTGGAACGCCGCTTCGTAGAGACCGGCGAGCGCCGCGATGGCCAGGTTCTGATCCGCAAGGGCCTGCAGGCCGGCGAGCAGGTGGTCACCGCCGGCCAGCTCAAGCTGGACAACGGCGCCCACGTCAAGGTGATCGACGACCAGGCCCTGGAGCGCCAGAGCGCCCCGGCACCAGCCGCCCCGTAAGAGTCCCGGCGCCGGCCGGCTCCACCGGGGCCGGCCAGGCGCGTGACCCGCAGTTTCACCGGCCGCCCCGCGGCAGCCAAGGAATTCGTTATGGCTTTTACAGATCCTTTCATCCGTCGCCCGGTGCTGGCAACCGTGGTCAGCCTGCTGATCATCCTGCTGGGCATGCAGGCCTTCGGCAAGCTGGTGATCCGCCAGTACCCGCAGATGGAGAACGCCCTGATCACGGTGACCACCGCCTACCCCGGGGCCAACGCCGAGACCATCCAGGGCTACATCACTCAGCCGCTGCAGCAGAGCCTGGCCAGCGCCGAGGGCATCGACTACATGACCTCGTCGAGCCAGCAGAACCTCTCGGTAATCTCCATCTATGCGCGTATCGGCGCCGACACCGACCGCCTGTTCACCGAGCTGCTGGCCAAGGCCAACGAGGTGAAGAACCAGCTGCCGCAGGACGCCGAGGACCCGGTGCTGTCCAAGGAGGCAGCCGATGCCTCGGCGCTGATGTACGTCAGCTTCTACAGCGACGAGCTGAGCAATCCGCAGATCACCGACTACCTCTCGCGGGTGATCCAGCCCAAGCTGGCCACCCTGCCCGGCATGGCCGAGGCCGAGATCCTCGGCAACCAGGTGTTCGCCATGCGCCTGTGGCTGGACCCGGTGAAGATGGCCGCCTATGGCATCACCGCCGGCGACGTCACCGATGCCGTGCGCCGCTACAACTTCCTCGCCGCCGCCGGCGAGGTGAAGGGCCAGTACGTGGTCACCAGCATCAATGCCACCACCGACCTCAAGTCGGCCGAGGCCTTCGCCGCCATTCCGGTGAAGACCGACGGCGACAGCCGCGTGCTGGTGCGCGACATCGCCCGGGTGGAGATGGGCGCGGCCAACTACGACTCGATCAGCTCCTTCGACGGCATCCCGTCGGTGTACATCGCCATCAAGGGCACGCCCAGCGCCAACCCGCTGGACGTGATCAAGCATGTGCGCGCGATCCTGCCTGAACTGGAGGCGCAACTGCCGCCGAATCTGAAAGTCTCGATCGCCTATGACGCCACCGAGTTCATCCGCGCCTCCATCGAGGAAGTGGTGAAGACCCTGGGCGAGGCGGTGCTGATCGTCATCGTCGTGGTCTTCCTGTTCCTCGGCGCGTTCCGCTCGGTGCTGATCCCGGTGATCACCATCCCGCTGTCGATGATCGGCGTGCTGTTCTTCATGCAGCTGATGGGCTATTCGATCAACCTGCTGACCCTGCTGGCCATGGTGCTGGCCATCGGCCTGGTGGTGGACGACGCCATCGTGGTGGTGGAAAACATCCATCGCCATATCGAGGAGGGCAAGACGCCGTTCGACGCCGCCATCGAAGGGGCCCGCGAGATCGCCGTGCCGGTGATCTCGATGACCATCACCCTGGCCGCGGTGTACGCGCCCATCGGCTTCCTCGAGGGCCTGACCGGCGCCCTGTTCAAGGAGTTCGCCCTGACCCTGGCCGGCGCGGTGATCATCTCCGGTGTGGTGGCGCTGACCCTGTCGCCGATGATGTGCTCCAAGCTGCTGCGCCACGAGGAAAACCCCTCGGGCCTGGCGCACAAGCTGGACCTGATCTTCGACAGGCTCAAGCGCCGCTACCAGGCGGCCCTGCACGGCACCCTCAACACCCGCCCGGTGGTGCTGGTGTTCGCCGTGATCGTGCTGTGCCTGATCCCGGTGCTGCTGATGTTCAGCAAGAACGAGCTGGCGCCGGAGGAGGACCAGGGCATCGTGTTCCTGTTCGCCAACGCGCCGCAGCCGACCAACCTGAACTACGTGAACGCCTACACCGACCAGTTCGTGAAGATCTTCAAGGAGTTCCCCGAGTACTACTCGTCCTTCCAGATCAACGGCTTCGATGGCGTGCAGTCGGGCATCGGCGGCTTCCTGCTCCAGCCCTGGGACGAGCGAGAGCGCACCCAGATGGAGCTGTTGCCGATCGTCCAGGGGCGCCTCAACGACATCCCCGGCCTGCAGATCTTCGGCTTCAACCTGCCGTCGCTGCCGGGCACCGGCCAGGGCCTGCCGTTCCAGTTCGTGGTCAACACGCCGAACGACTACGAGTCGCTGCTGCAGGTGGCCGACCGCATCAAGGCGCGGGCCATGGAGTCGGGGCAGTTCGCCTTCCTCAATGTCGACCTGGCCTTCGACAAGCCCGAGGTGGTGGTCGACATCGACCGCGAGAAGGCGGCGCAGATGGGCGTGTCCATGCAGGACCTGGGCGCCACCCTGGCCACCCTGCTTGGCGAAGGCGAGATCAACCGCTTCACCATCGACGGGCGCAGCTACAAGGTGATCGCCCAGGTCGAACGCGCCTATCGCGACAACCCGGGCTGGCTGGGCAGTTATTACGTGAAGAGCGAGAGCGGGCAGATGGTGCCGCTGGCCACCCTGATCAAGGTCAGCGACCGTGCGCGGCCAACCAAGCTCAAGCAGTTCCAGCAGCTCAACTCGGCGATCATCGAGGGCGTGCCGATCGTCAGCATGGGCGAGGCGGTGGAGACCATCACCCGCATCGCCCGCGAGGAGGCGCCACGCGGCTACTCCTTCGACTACGCCGGCGCCTCGCGCCAGTACATCCAGGAAGGCAGCGCGCTGTATGTCACCTTCGCCCTGGCCCTGGCGATCATCTTCCTGGTGCTGGCCGCGCAGTTCGAGAGCTTCCGCGACCCGCTGGTGATCCTGGTCACCGTGCCGCTGTCGATCTGCGGTGCGCTGATCCCGATCTTCCTCGGCTTCTCCAGCATGAACATCTACACCCAGGTGGGCCTGGTGACGCTGATCGGCCTGATCAGCAAGCACGGCATCCTGATCGTCGAGTTCGCCAACCAGCTGCGCCACGACAAGGGCCTGTCGATCCGCGCGGCCATCGAGGAAGCCGCGGCGATCCGCCTGCGCCCAGTGCTGATGACCACGGCCGCCATGGTGTTCGGCATGGTGCCGCTGATCCTGGCCAGCGGCGCCGGCGCGGTCAGCCGCTTCGACATCGGCCTGGTGATCGCCACTGGCATGTCGATCGGCACCCTGTTCACCCTGTTCGTGTTGCCCTGCGTCTATACCCTGCTGGCCAGCCCGGACAAGGCGCCGGCGCCGGCAAGCGCGGCGGCCCACTGAGGGCGGACAACAAAAAGCCCCGCCTAGGCGGGGCTTTTTTATTGGCGCCTGTTACTGCGCGCCTTTCATCGCGTGGCTCAGGCCGAAGATCAGTAGCACCAGGTTGTCGCTGTCCGCGCTGACGGGCCGATCGACCGCATGGCGGGAGGAAACGGCCGGACACCGCTGGTCGGCACAGCTGACCAGGTCCACGACCTGCGGCGCCGGTTCCTGCCAGGCGGCAGCGGCCAGGGCCGTGACACTCAGGGCACCGACGAGGAACAATCCTCGGGCAATTTCTAACTTCATCTCGATAACCCCTTGAAAGCGCTGCCAAACGCCTGAATGAACACTAGCCTAGCCAGGACACCATGGCCGCTCCGGCTGACCAACGGCAATGGGCACGGCCGAGCTTAGTCTGACAAAGGCCCATGACAGTTCCGCGACTAGCCCAATTCCGGCAGGGAATATCCGTACTGTTGCCGGTAACCCTGCAGCAACTGCTGCCACTCCTGGTCATTCCACGGCGAATGGCGGCGTAGCTGACGCAGATCGTGCCGCACCAGGCGGCGGCGATTGAGACGGCGCCGACTCTTCTCCAGATCGAGCAGGGCCACCTCGACCTCCATGCCGACCACCCGTACGAACACATGCTTGGCATACAGGCAGCCATGCTGCCAGCGTCCCTGGTGCATACGCGCCAGCGTCGCGCCAACGGCCTGTAGCAGGCGCTGCTGCAGGGCCTGGTCATAGCGCTCGCGAGCGCCATTGGCATAGAAGCTGTCGATATCCTCGAAGCCCTCCAGCGCCTCGGTCACCAGCAGGCCGCGCCAGCCCTCCTGCGGACAATGCGCGGCGCCACAGTAGACCAGGCGCGGTACGCGCACCCCCAGACGGCCGAGGGCCAGCAGTGCATCGCGCTCGCGCAGCACGGTCGGCCGGCCGAACGGGTGGAGAGGACTACGGTAGAGATGGCCGGTCTGCCGCTTGGCATACCACAGCCCCTGCTCGGCGCTGACCCGCTGTACGCCACTGGCACCACCACGGCGCTGATTGGGCGCCTCCACCCACTCGCCCTGCAGCTGCCACCAGCGATCGAAAGCGCTGCCATCGGGCAGCGAAGACTGACTCGGATTCATTTCTTGTTATTAGGCCCCTGTGAAACAAGGCGTAACAGAAACATCATTTGCCCCGCATCGCAAGCAACGGCGACGCCCGGTTGGCCGCCCCCATGAAAAAGCCCCGCACAAGGCGGGGCTCTTTCGTTACAGCCAGGGCTGACGGTCGGCTTACATCATGCCGCCCATGCCACCCATGCCGCCCATGTCCGGCATGGCCGGAGCGGCTTTGTCTTCGACGATGTCGGCGACCATGGCTTCGGTGGTGATCATCAGACCGCCGATGGAGGCCGCAGCCTGCAGGGCGGAACGGGTGACCTTGGCCGGGTCCAGGATGCCCATCTCGATCATGTCGCCGTAGGTGTCGGTAGCGGCGTTGAAGCCGAAGTTGCCGGAGCCGTTCTTCACCTTGTCGACCACCACGCTCGGCTCGCCGCCGGCGTTGGAGACGATCTGGCGCAGCGGAGCCTCGACGGCGCGACGCAGCAGGGCGATACCGACGTTCTGGTCTTCGTTGTCGCCTTTCAGGCCTTCGATGGCCTGCAGGGCACGCACCAGGGCAACGCCGCCGCCAGGTACCACGCCTTCTTCGACGGCAGCACGGGTGGCGTGCAGGGCGTCTTCGACACGGGCCTTCTTCTCTTTCATCTCGACTTCGGTGGCCGCGCCGACCTTGATCACGGCAACACCGCCGGCCAGCTTGGCCAGACGCTCTTGCAGCTTCTCCTTGTCGTAGTCGGAGGTGGTTTCCTCGACCTGCTTGCGGATCTGCGCTACGCGGGCTTCGATGTCGGCCTGAGCGCCGGCACCGTCGATGATGGTGGTGTTTTCCTTGTTCAGCACAACGCGCTTGGCGTTACCCAGGTGCTCCAGGGTGGCGCCTTCCAGCGACAGGCCGACTTCCTCGGAAATCACGGTACCGCCGGTCAGGATGGCGATGTCCTGCAGCATGGCCTTGCGGCGGTCGCCGAAGCCCGGAGCCTTGACGGCAGCCACTTTGACGATGCCGCGCATGTTGTTGACCACCAGGGTGGCCAGGGCTTCGCCTTCCACGTCCTCGGCCACGATCAGCAGCGGACGGCCGGACTTGGCCACGGCTTCCAGCACCGGCAGCAGCTCGCGGATGTTGGAGATCTTCTTGTCGACCAGCAGCAGCAGCGGGCCTTCCAGCTCGGCCACCATGGTGTCCGGCTTGTTGATGAAATACGGCGACAGGTAGCCACGGTCGAACTGCATGCCTTCTACGACGGACAGTTCGTTTTCCAGGCCCGAGCCTTCTTCAACGGTGATCACGCCTTCCTTGCCGACCTTCTCCATGGCCTCGGCGATGATGTCGCCGATGGAGTTGTCGGAGTTGGCGGAAATGGTGCCGACCTGGGCGATGGCCTTGGTGTCGGTGCACGGCTTGGCCAGGTCCTTCAGCTGGGCAACGATGGCCGCGGTGGCCTTGTCGATGCCGCGCTTCAGGTCCATCGGGTTCATGCCGGCGGCAACCGACTTCAGGCCTTCGTTGACGATGGCCTGGGCCAGTACGGTGGCGGTGGTGGTGCCGTCACCGGCAGCGTCGTTGGCCTTGGACGCAACGTCCTTGACCAGCTGGGCGCCCATGTTCTCGAACTTGTCTTTCAGCTCGATTTCCTTGGCCACGGACACGCCGTCCTTGGTGATCAGCGGAGCACCGAAGCTGCGATCCAGGACCACGTTGCGGCCTTTCGGGCCGAGGGTGGCTTTGACGGCGTCGGCCAGGACGTTGACGCCAACCAGCATTTTCTTGCGAGCGGAATCGCCGAATTTGACTTCTTTAGCAGCCATTTTGCTTGTTCCTCAATTCTGTACGTTAGGACGGAGATGCGTCGGATCAGGCTTCGATGACGGCGAGGATTTCGTGCTCGCCCATCACCAGCAGGTCTTCGCCGTCGACCTTGACGGTGTTGCTGCCGCTGTACGGGCCGAACACCACCTTGTCACCGACCTTGACGGCCAGCGGGCGAACTTCGCCGTTGTCCAGGACTTTGCCGGTACCGACGGCGACGACTTCACCCTGGTTCGGCTTCTCGGCGGCCGAGCCCGGCAGCACGATGCCGCCAGCGGTTTTGGTCTCTTCTTCGCTGCGACGGATGACGACGCGGTCATGCAGAGGACGAAGCTTCATTGTCGATCTCTCCTGATAGTGGTTTCACTGGCCGGCGAATGCGCCGGCGGGTTAGGCAAAACCGGCTTGGGGCCGGACGCGGCACGCCAGGGGCGCACCGCGAAAGACTGTTCTGCCGCCGCAATGCGACAGAAACCTTGCGGTGATCGCTAGATAGGGGCGCTCAAGGGCATTTCAAGGGCGGCGGGTGAAATTTTTTATGCCTCACCGCCGCCCGGCATGCAGCACCGCTCAATCGCGGCGCTGGTATTCGCCTTCGATGACCTGCGGGCGGGTCTGGCCGCTGCGCGCGGCCGGGTCATCGAAGAACGCACGCTGGCGCAGCGCCTGCTCCTGGGCGCGGCGCTGCAACTTGCCGATCAGCAGGCGACGGGTGAAGGGAATCAGGCAGAGCAGGCCGAACACATCGCTGATGAAGCCCGGCAGCAGGAGCAGACCGCCACCGACGGCGATCAGCAACCCTTCGAACATCTCCTGTTCGGGCATCTCGCCGCGCGCCAGCTTCTCGCGGGCCCGCCAGGCGGTGGCCACACCGGCCACGCGCAGCAGCACACTGCCGAGGATGGCGGTGCCGATCACCAGCAGCAGGGTGGGCAGCACGCCGATGGCGCTGCCGACCTGGATCAGCACGGCCAGTTCGAGGATGGGGAACAGCAGGAACAGAAACAGAAAAGCGCGCATCGCGAGGAGTCCTTGGCGGAAGAACGGCTTCCGATGGGAGAGAAGTATGGGGCCGGCGGCTTAATTCAAGCTGACACCTGCCCGGCGGTCGGCAAGACCTCGGCCCGAGCCAGCAATACCAGGGCCTGGCGCACGGCGCCGGGGTTGTTACAGGATGTTGGGAAGGCCAGCCAGTACAGGCCCTTGCCGATGCGCAGGTGGAAGCCTTCGCTGTCGATGCCGACCAGCTGCGCCGCCTCCTGCGTGGGCAGCCCGGCCAGTTGCACGTAGTGGGCGATGGCGTCGGCGTGGTCGGCGTTCATGTGCTCGAGCATGCCGCGCTCGGCCTCGCCGGCATGCGGGTTGGCCAGCTCGACCTCCTGCAGCCAGTGGATCGCGCCGAAGCCGCCGATGAAGCGCCAGCGCACCGGCTGCAACACCCAGAAGTCGAAGTCGTGGGTGCTGTGGTAGTCCTGCGCATCGGGGAAGTAGCGGTAGTAGCGCTCGGCGGCGGCCGCGATGGCGGCCGGTTCGTCGAGCTGCCGCGCCTCGGCCAGCAGGGTCAGGCGCCCGGCAGCCTGCACGTCCTCGGCGCCGCGCTCGCCGACCAGCAGCGAACACCTGGCATCCTGCTGCAGATTATGGGTGTGCTGGGCGATGCGGCTGATCAGGATCAGCGGCCGGCCCTGGGCATCCAGGCAATAGGGCACCACCGATCCGAAAGGGAAGCCCGGCATGCTCTTGGAATGGGTGGAAAGCACCCCGCGGTATTCCTTGAGCAGCATTTCTCGGGCATGCTTGCCGGCTGTCACGCTCAGTTTATGACTCCTCGCAGAGAATCCGTCGGAAACGAAACGGACAAGCGCCCGGCATAGCCCGCTACCGCGCCAGCGAGGCCACCTGTAAGACCTTAGAGGGGTAGTGTTATGGAACTCAAAGACAAAGTCATCATCATCACCGGCGGCTGCCAGGGCCTGGGCCGCGCCATGGGCGAATACCTGGCCGCCAAGGGCGCCAAGCTGGCCCTGGTCGACCTCAACCAGGAGAAGCTGGATGACGCCGTGGCCGCCTGCAAGGCCGCCGGTGGCGACGCCCGCGCCTACCTGTGCAACGTGGCCAACGAAGAGCAGGTGACCCACATGGTCGCCCAGGTGGCCGAGGACTTCGGCGCCATCAACGGCCTGGTCAACAACGCCGGCATCCTGCGCGACGGCCTGACCATCAAGGTCAAGGACGGCGAACTGAGCAAGATGAGCCTGGCCCAGTGGCAGTCGGTGATCGACGTCAACCTGACCGGCGTGTTCCTCTGCACCCGCGAAGTGGCGGCCAAGATGATCGAGCTGAAGAACACCGGCGCCATCGTCAACATCTCCTCCATCTCCCGCGCCGGCAACATCGGCCAGGCCAACTACTCCGCGGCCAAGGCCGGCGTCGCCGCCGACACCGTGGTCTGGGCCAAGGAACTGGCACGCTACGGCATCCGCGTGGCGGGCGTCGCTCCGGGCTTCATCGAGACCGAGATGACCGCCAGCATGAAGCCGGAAGCCCTGGAAAAGATGACTTCCGGCATCCCGCTGCGGCGCATGGGCAAGCCGGCCGAGATCGCCCACTCGGTGGCCTACATCATGGAGAACGACTACTACACCGGCCGGATCCTGGAGCTCGACGGCGGCCTGCGCCTTTAACTTGGGTTTCGATCTGCTGCGCGTCGGCCAGGCGTTGTTGGAGAAGGCCCTGGGTCGCCAGCCCGGTCGGGCTGCTCATTTACACTCAGTAAACTCCGCGCCCTCGGCCCTTCTCCGCCTAGCCTGGCTCTAGCTCGCGAGATCGATCCGCCAGTCCGTAAAAAGCCCCGCATTGCGGGGCTTTTTGCATTCCAAGGAGCGCTACTTCTTACGCAACTTGGCGCAGTGATCCTCCGGCGCATTGGCGGCGGTGTACCAGACATAATCGGCGCTGTCGGCAGCCGGCTGCTTGCCGACTTCGGCGAGGATCAGTACCAGGTTGCCTTCGCCGGCCCCGAGGTCGGCCAGGTGCAGCGGCACGCCGAGGTCCTTGCGCACATGGAAGGCACCGGCCAGCAGCATGGCCGGCTGCGGCGCGGCGAGCAGGTGCTCGGCCATGCGTCGGTCGCGCTGCTGCTGCACGGCAAGCATGGCCGGGATCTGGCTGTCCGGCAGCAGGCCGCAATGCGACTCGCGAATGTCTGCCTGCAGCTTTTCCTGCACCGCCGGCGCGGTGGAGGCCGTGCCCTGCAAGGTCGGGCGAGCCCGATAGATCTGCATGATCTCGGCCCGATCCAGGTTGGCCGCCAGCAGCGGATAGGGCTGGCGCAACTGGTACTGCACCAGCGCGCCGTAAAGCCCCCAGTCCCAGCCAGGCTGCCAGGCCAGCGCGGCGAAGGTATCCCGCGGTGCACGGCCGGCGCGCACCTCGGCCTGTACCTGCTCGACCCTGGCCTGCTGGTCGGGGTTGAGCATCTCCAGCAGCAGGCTGCCCTGCGGCCGCTGGGCGGCCAGTTCGCGCGACAGCCACAGCTGCAGGGCGTGATGATCGGGGTTGTCGTGCTGTTCGCCGACCAGCACCCGCGGCGCCTTGGCCAGGCGCTCGACCAGTTGCTGCGGGGTGATGACCTGGCCGCTGGCCAGCTCGACGATCTGCCCCAGCTGGGCATGGTCTCGCCCCTCGGCCGCGATGGGCGCCGGCGGCGGCAGCACGCCACGCGATTGGCAGGCAGCCATCAGGGGAATGAGGCAGAGCAGCAGGATGCGCATGCAGGTTCCTTATGGATAGGTTCCCTCTCCCGTTTACGGGAGAGGGCTAGGGAGAGGGCAGAGCCCAACCCTCTCCCCCGGCCCCTCTCCCACAAGTGGGCGTGGGGAGTTCGTTCGGGCTACATATTTATCGTGCCACTATCAGCGGATGGCCACGCTCCGGGTGGCGCTGGATCAGCACGTCGAGGCCAAACACCTGGCGCAGCGGCTCGGCCTGCAGCACCTCGTCCGGCGTGCCGTAACCGTGTGGCCGCCCGCGCTGCAGCAGGAGGATACGGTCACAGTAGCGCGCCGCCAGGTTGAGGTCGTGCAGGATGACCAGCACCGCCGCGCCCTGGCAGGCGAAATCGCGCACGGCCTGCAGGGTGGTGTGCTGGTGCAGCGGGTCGAGCGCCGAGGTCGGCTCATCGAGCAGCAACACCTGCCCTGCCCCGCCCGGCCACAGCTGTGCCAGCACCCGCGCCAGGTGCACGCGCTGGCGCTCCCCGCCGGACAGCGCCAGGTAGCTGCGCCCACGCAGGTGCTCGGCGTCTGCGGCACGCAGCGCCGCGTCGACGATTTCGCCATCGCGTACGCGGCCGCTGGCATGCGGCAGGCGCCCCATGCCGACCACGTCGAGCACCGGAAAGGCGAAATTCAGCGTTGAACTCTGCGGCAGCACCGCCAGGCGCCGCGCACGCTCCTGGCCAGACCAGGCACCCAGCGCGCGCCCGTCCAGGGTCACGCTGCCGGCGGCGGCCTCCAGCTCGCCACTCAGGGCACCGAGCAGCGTGCTCTTGCCTGCCCCGTTGGGGCCGAGCACGCCCAGCACCTGGCCCGGCTGCAGGTGCAGGTCGATATCGGCCAGCACGGTGCAGTGCCCGCGCCGAACACTTAGATTATCGGCACGCAGCATCAGGCTCGCCCCCGCACCAGCAGATAAAGGAAGAAGGGCCCGCCGAGCAGCGCCGTGATGATGCCGATCGGCAGCTCGGCCGGCGCCAGCACCAGGCGTGCGGCGAGGTCAGCCAGCAGCAGCAGGCTGGCTCCGGCTAGCAGGGAAGCCGGCAGCAGCACGCGGTGATCCGGCCCGACCAGCAGGCGCATCAGGTGCGGTACCACCAGGCCGATGAAACCGATCAGGCCGGCGGCCGCCACGGCGGCACCGACGCCGAGGGCGGTGCACAGCACCAGCTCCAGCTTGATCCGTTCGACGTTGAAGCCCAGGTGGCGCGCCTCCGATTCCCCCAGCAGCAGGGCATTGAGCGCATCGGCGCGGCGCGGCAGCCACAGCGTCACGCCGAGGGTCACCAGCAGCAACGGCCACAGCCTTGGGTAGCTGGCACCGTTGAGGCTGCCGAGGTTCCAGAACGTCAGGCTGCGCAAGGTGGCATCGTCGGCCAGATAGGTGAACAGGCCAACGCCGGCACCGGACATGGCGGTCATCGCCACACCGGCCAGCAACATGGTGGCGACATGGGTCTGCCCGTCGCGGCGGCCGAAGCGGTAGACGATCGCCGTGACCAGCAGGCCGCCGCCGAAAGCACAGATCGACAGCAGGTAGGGCGACCAGGCCGCCGGCAGGCCACCGATCAGGCTGCCACCGACGATGGCAATGGCCGCCCCCAGCGCCGCACCGCCGGCCACGCCGACCAGGCCGGGGTCGGCCAGCGGGTTGCGGAACAGGCCCTGCATGGCCACGCCGGACAGGGCCAGCACCGCGCCCACGCAGAGACCGAGCAGGCTGCGCGGCAGGCGGATCTGGCCGAGGATCAGCTCGGCCTGCTGCAGCTCGGCGCCGCCGACCGGCAGGCCGAGCAGGCGCAGCGCGGCCAGCAGGGTATCGCCCAGCGGCAGGCTCACCGGCCCCAGGGCCAGCGACAGCCAGAACGCGAGTAGAAGCAGCGCGCCCAGCGCCAGCAGCAAGGGGCGGGGTCGGAAAACAGGATTCATCGGTCGAGTTCGGCCGTCAGTGCTTGCGCGGAAGGATAAAAGGCCGCCGACAGCTCGGCCAGCCCCTCGGGCAGACGCGGCCCCAGGCCACCAACCAGCAGGGTCGGGTCGAGGGCCAGCAGGCGGCCGTCGCGCACCGCACGGGTCTGCTGCAGCAGCGGATTATGCTTGAGCAGCGCCTGGCGCGCCTCCTCGCCGTGCAGACTGCGGTCGGCGAAGATCAGCACCTGCGGGTCCAGCGCCAGCAGCGCCTCGTTGGAGAGCGCCTTGTAGCCCTGGTGCGCCACCGGGCTCTCGCCACCGGCCTGCTCGATCAGCCACACCGCCAGGCTGCCCTGGCCGGCCGCCATGAGGTTGCTGCCGGCGTGCCCGAGCAGCATCACTACCCGTGGTGGCGCCTGCGTGCGCCGGGCCTCGGCCACCCACTGCGCCTGGTCTTGCAGCTGTTGGCGGTAGGCGGCCATCTGCTCGCGCGCCTGCGCGGGCACGCCGAGCAACTCGCCCAGGCGCAGGACATTGCGCTCCAGGGTCGCAAGGTCAGGCTTGGCCGACAGGCTCTCCACCCGCACCCCGGCCGCCACGATCTGCGCTACAACCGGCGGCGGGCCCATTTCCTCGCTGCCGATCAGGATATCCGGGCGCAGTGACAGCACGCCTTCGGCGGACAGCGCACGCTGATAGCCGACACTCGGCAACTGGCGTAGCGACTGCGGGTGCAGGCTGGTGGTGTCAACGCCGACCAGCTTGCCTTCACCCCCGAGGCGCACCACCCACTCGCTGAGCGAGCCCCCCGAGCTGACCCAGCGCTGCGGCAGCTCGGCGGCCGCGGCGGCATGGCTGAACAAGAGGCTGCTGCACAGCAGAACGCAGTTGGCGAGGCGCATCTCAGGCCTCCAGAGCGACGGCGGTTTCGGCCAGGTCACGCCATTCGACCAGTTCCGGAATGCCCGGCTTGCGCGCGCCGAACAGCTGCACCACCAGCTCGCCGGCGGCATCGAACGCCTCATAGCTGGTGATGATGCCGTCGTAGCTGGGCCTGCGTACGCGCCACAGCTCGACCACGCCCGATGTCTTCAGGTGCAGGTTGAACTCGGGATCAAGCACGTTGAACCAATCGCCCATCCAGCGCAGGTTGCTCACGGTGCCGGAGTGGATCTGAATGCAGTGCGGGTTGCCGACGAACACCATGATCGGCACTTCACGCGCCCCCGCTTCTTCCAGCAGCCTGGGCAGCTCGCCGGTGGCCAGCGGCTCGGCCCACTCGCGACCGGCCAGGCGCAGGGCCTGGGTGCGCGCCACGTCATGGCGCTTGAGCATGGCGAAGAAGTGATGGGTGTCCTGCAGCTGCACCCAGTCGGCGCGCAGGGCGGCGGCATCCACTTCGGCATCGGCACGCGGGGCCTTGGCCGCGGGTAGCGGCTGCAGGTCCAGCTCGGCGCTCTGCACCTCGGCACGGAAACGCTCGACCAGCGGCGCCCAGGCCGCCTCTTCGCTGCGCTCGGTCAGGTAGACCTTGTGCACGGCCGTGCCCTGCCGGTCGAACACCTGGATGCTGCGCTGCAGGCCGCGCTCGGTCTGCTCGGCGATGGCGAACACGCTGGCCCACTGGGTCATGAACAGGCGCAGGTCGATATCGGCGGACACCACCAGGCCCATGGCGCCGTTGGCGCTGACCGAGACCTCGCGGTAATGGCCCTTGCGCTCGTGCACACAGTGCTCGTTACGCGTCAGCGCCATGATGTAGCCCAGCTCGCCCAGGGCCGGCAGCAACGTGGCCCAGTCAGTGCGCAGGCGCACGGCATCCACGCCGAGGCGGCTGGCGGCCAGCTCGGCCTCGCTGACGCCGAGCCGGGCGGCAGCCTCGCGGGCACGCAGGCCGGGTTGCGCGGCACGCAGGCGCTGCCAGTCCTGGTAAAGATGGCTGGCATTGGAAAGGGTGATCGGCATGGTCATGGTGCTACCTCTTGGCGCTGTTTGGCGAGCACGCCCCCTACCCCCATGGATACGGCGGCTCGTTCGAGTCGACGCAGGCTACACCAACAACAATCATTTTCCAATGCTTGTGAGAATTGTTTGCATTTGAAGAAAGCAATCCAGTAACGTGCTGCCCGCCAAATCCACCGGCCACCAAGAGCCATTTGCGGGAGTCATGCCATGCCCACCCCACCCTTCGCCCTGCGCCCCTGGCTGGCGCTGTTGCTGCTCAGCCCGTCGCTGGCGTTCGCACAGACCAGCACCGGCAGCGCCACGCTCGACACCACCCTGGTCACCGGCAATGCCGTGCAGGAAGAGCTGCCCACCACCACCCGCACCGACGCCAAGACCCTGGACGAGCGCCAGATCCGCAGCTTCGATGATCTCGGCAAGCGCGCAGAGCCCGGCGTGAACTACAGCCGCACCAGCGAGAGCATCAACATCCGCGGCCTGGACCGCGACCGCGTGCTGACCACTCTCGACGGCATCCGCGTGCCCTGGCTGACCGATGGCGCGCGCAGCCAGGGCCCGACCGGCGGTGCTCAGGGCGGCCTGGATTCGATCGACTTCAACGGCTTGTCCGCAGTGGATATCGTCCGTGGCGCCAACTCCAGCCTGGTGGGCTCAGGCGCCCTGGGCGGCGCCGTGCAGCTGTTCACCCTCAACCCGGAAGACCTGCTGTCCGAGGGCAAGGACTTCGGCAGTCTGGTCAAGAGCGACTACGACAGCGCCGACCATAGCTGGGGCCTCAACGGCGCCCTGGCCGGCCGCTACCAGGACACCGCGTGGCTGCTGCAGGCCGGCCAGCGCCAGGGCCATGAGCTGGAGAGCGGCGGCGATGCCAACAGCTACGGCACCCGCCGCAGCGAAGCCAACCCGGCCGATACCGAACAGCAGAGCCTGCTGGTCAAACTGCAGCAGCGCTTCGACGGCGGCCACAAGGTCGGCTTCACCGCCGAGCTGTTCGAGCGGCAGAACGACATCGACAGCCGCACCAGCCAGGGCAGCACCTATCTGATCGGCGAAAACAGCACCGAGGAACACAACAAGCGCCAGCGCCTGTCCGTCGACTACGCCTTCCAGGCCGAGGACGACCAGGGCCTGATCGACAGCGCCAACGCCATCGTCTACTGGCAGAAGCTGCGCCGCCATGACGACCAGAACGGCGTGCGCGCCGCCGACAGCCGCGCCGCCGTGCCGGACTTCCTGTTCTTCGGCCTGCCGGGCAATCCCTACAAGTACCCGAGCGGCAACTTCGGCCGCGACAACCAGATCGAGAAAGAGCTGTACGGCGTCTCCGGCAATCTGGGCAAGACCCTCGATATCGCCGGGCTGTCGAACAGGCTGACGCTGGGCGGCGAGCTCTACCAGATCAACACCGAGCAGGTTTCCGAGGGCTACGACAACTGCCCGGGCTTCAGCATCTCGCCCAGCCATCCGATGTACATGGGCCCGGCCGCCTGTGACTTCCTGCACACCAACCAGGCCGACATGCCCAAGGCCGAAGGCACCCAGTGGGCACTCTACGCCACCGACGAAATCAGCTTCGCCGATGGCCGCGTCAAGCTGACCCCGGGCCTGCGCTATGACCACTACCAGCAGGACCCGAAAGCCACCGGCGACTTCGCCAACAACATCAACCCGGCCAACGACCAGACCCTGCAGGCCAGCAGCGACCATAAGCTGTCCGCCAGCCTGCTGGCGACCTGGCAGGTGGCCGAGGAAGCGCTGCTCTACGCGCAATGGGCCCAGGGCTTCAAGGCGCCGGACGCCACCCAGCTGTACATGAACTACGGCGCCGAAGGCAGCTACCTGCGCCTGGGCGACGCCGACCTCAAGCCGGAGGAAAGCAACGGCTACGAGATCGGCGCGCAACTGGGCAACGACAAGCTGGGCGGCTCGCTGAGCCTGTTCGACAACCACTACAAGAACTTCATCGACGATGACGTGGCGATGAGCACCGCCGAACTGGCCGCCATCGGCCTCAGCGCCGCCGACTACCCGATGGGCGTGACCCGCACCGAAAACCGCGCCCGCGTGCAGATCTACGGCGCTGAGGTGGCCGCGCACTGGGAGTTCGTGCCGCACTGGAAGCTCTGGGGTTCCGTGGCCTGGGCCAACGGCGAAGACCTGGAAAGCAACCAGCGTCTGAGTTCGGTGGCGCCGATCACCAGCCTGCTCGGCCTGAGCTACACACGAGACCAGTACGGCGCCGACCTGATGCTGCGCGCCGCCGCGGCCCGCGACAAGGTGGAGAACGCAGGCGACTTCGAGGCCCCAGGCTACGGCGTGGTCGACATGACCGGCTGGTGGCAACCCGCCGAGCTGAAAGGCTTGAAATTCCAGGCCGGCCTGTTCAACGCCCTCGACAAGAAGTACTGGAACGCGCTGAACGTGCCCACCGGCACCCTGGCGCAGCCGGACGACTACTACAGCGAGGTCGGCCGCAACTTCCGCGTTTCCGCCTCCTGGCAGTACTGAGTTCCACTTCGCGCAGGGATGCGCGCCCCCACGCCCATGCGGGATAATCCCCGCTCCGGCGTGGAGATGCTCATGATTCATCTATGCGCCCCGGATGAGCTGGTCGAAGGCCAGAGCCGGGGCTTTGTCGTTGCAGGGCGCAAGGTGCTGGCGGTACGCCGTGACGGCCGCGCCTATGCCTACCTGAACCGCTGCCCGCATCGTGGCCTGGCATTGGAATGGCGCGCCGACGACTTTCTCGACGCCAGCGGCAGCCTGCTGCAATGCGCCCATCACGGCGCGCTGTTCCTGATCGAAAGCGGCGAGTGCGTGACCGGCCCCTGCGCCGGCCAGACGCTGGAGAAGATCGCCTGCCACGAGGATGCCGCGGGGCTGTGGCTGACGCTCTAGGCGCGCGTGTCGAACCAGTACCAGTACAGCGCCACCTCATGAGCCAGCGCCGGGTCGGCACGATAGACCAGGCGGTCGGCACCACCGAGGACGAAGCCATGGCGCTGGTACAGGCGACAGGCCGGCACATTGGTGCTCTGCGTCTCCAGGCGCACACCGGCCAAGCCGCTCTGCCGCGCCCAGGCTTTCGCGAAGTCGAGCAGCGCGGTGGCCACCCCGCGCCCACGCCAGGCCCGCGCGACCAGCAGCTGGTCAAGCGAGGCCAGGTCGTTCCAGGAGTCGCTCAGCGCCAGCATGCCGACCAGCTCATCACCCTCGCGCGCAGCAAAATACTGGGCCCCGACCGTGTCCTCCAGGTCGCCGATATAGCGCTTGAGATAAGGCTCGACCGCTCGCACGCGGAGCAACCAGTCGCCCTGCTCGAAGCCCAGGTCGTACACCTCGCGCACCTCGAACTCGTTCTCGGCCGCGTCGAATGCCTGCGCCTGCCTGGCGTCCAACGGCAGAATGCGCATCACTCCTCCAGCGCCAGGCGTCGGGCCAGACGCAGTTCGTCGGGAGCGAGCTGCACGCCGTAAGCCAGCATCTCGACACCCGCCGCCCGCGCCTCCTGCCAGGCAGCCGCATAGGTCGGGTCGATTTCCCGCGCCACCCGCACCGCCTCGATGCCGGACAGGTTCACGCAGTACAGCAGCACCGCGCGCACGCCCTGCCGCGCCAGTGCCGCCAGTTCGCGCAGGTGCTTGCTGCCACGCTCGGTCACCGCATCGGGGAAAGCCGCCACGGCCGAGTCGGCATAGCCCAGCGTCACGCTCTTGACCTCGACATAGGCCGGCCCGCCGGCGAACTCCAGGCGGAAGTCGGCCCGGCTGTTCTCCGCGCCATAGCGCACCTCGCGGCGCAGCTCGGAGAAGCCGGCCAGCTCGGCGATCACCCCGTCATGCAGCGCCTCCTCCACCAGCGCATTGGCGCGCCCGGTGTTGAAGCAGGCCAGGCGCCCGTGTGGCGTCTCGCCCAGCTCCCAGGTGCCGCGCAGCTTGCGTTTCGGGTCGTCGCTGCGGCTGAACCAGACCCGCCCGCCCGGATGCAGGCAGTTGAGCATGGAGCCGGTGTTGGGACAGTGGATGGTCAGCGGCCCGCTCGCCGTCTCGATATCGGCGAAGAAGCGCTTGTAGCGCCGCACCAGCCGTCCTTCCTCCAGCGCCGGCTCAAAGCGCATCGGGCTGCCAGGTCTTGAGGCCGCGGGCGATGCGCTCGACCGCCTGCTGCAGGCGCTCGACGCTCTGCGTGTAGGCGAAGCGCACATGGTGCCCGGCCAGGTGGCGGCCGAAATCCAGGCCCGGGGTGAAGGCCACGTGCTCGGTCTCGATGAAGTGCCGGCAGAAGGCGAAGGCGTCGCCGCCGAAGGCGGAAATGTCGGCATATAAATAGAAGGCGCCTTCCGGCTCCACGGCGATGCGGAAGCCCAGCTCGCGCAGGGCCGGCAGCAGGTAGTCGCGGCGACGCTGGAACTCGTGGCGACGCTCCTCGAAGATCGCCAGGCTCTCAGGCGTGAAGCAGGCCAGCGCGGCGTACTGGGCCATGCTCGGCGCACTGATGTAGAGGTTCTGCGCCAGCTTTTCCAGCTCCGGCACCGCGTTCTCCGGCGCCACCAGCCAGCCCAGGCGCCAGCCGGTCATGCCGAAGTATTTGGAGAAGCTGTTGAGCACGAAGGCGTCGTCGTCCACCTCCAGCACGCTGGCCGCATCGCAGCCATAGGTCAGGCCGTGGTAGATCTCGTCCACCACCAGATGGCCACCGCGCTGTTTCAGGCTGCTCGCCAGCGCCGCCAGCTCGGCCTTGTGCAGCAGGGTGCCGGTCGGGTTGGCCGGCGAGGCGACCAGGGCGCCGACGCTGTCGCCATCCCAGTGCCGTTCGACCAGCTGCGGGGTCAGCTGGTAGCGGCTCTCCGGGCCGACCGGCACCAGCTGTGCGGCGCCCTCGACCAGGCGCAGGAAGTGGCGGTTGCACGGGTAGCCGGGGTCGGCCAGCAGCCAGTGCTTGCCGGGGTCGACCAGCAGGCTGGCGGCCAGCAGCAGGGCACCGGAGCCGCCGGGGGTGATGAGGATGCACTCGGGGTTGAGCGACACGCCATAGCGCTGGGCATAGAAGCCGGCCAGCGCCTCGCGCAGCTGCGGAATGCCGCGCGCCGCGGTGTAGCGGGTGTACCCGGCGGCCAGCGCGGCCTGCCCGGCGGCGACGATCGGCGCGGCGGTGCTGAAGTCCGGCTCGCCGATCTCCAGGTGGATCACGTCATGGCCGGCGGCCTGCAGCTCGTTGGCCCGGGCCAGCAGGGCCATGACGTGGAAGGGCTCGATGGCGCGGCTGCGCGCACTGAAGGACTGGGCCATTGGCCTTCCTTTATTGAGGAAAAGGGGGGATTCTAACCAACTACCCTCAGGGCTTGTAGGAAGCGTGACAACCGGGAGTAGCATCGCCGGAATCGATCTGGTAAGTTCGCCCGCTTGCAGCCGCAGGCCCGGCGCCACTTGCCGGCAAAGGAACAGATCCTGCGCAATGGATCAGAGAGAGTGAGAGGCGGTCATCCATGCCCACCAAAGCAAAACAGAACGGCAACCAGCTGATTCGTGGCTTCGAACCCTATAAAGAGAAGAAGGGCGAGGAGTACATGAGCGATCCGATGCGTGCTCACTTCACCAGCATTCTCAACAAGTGGAAGCTGGAGCTGATGCAGGAAGTGGATCGCACCGTGCACCACATGCAGGACGAAGCCGCCAACTTCCCGGACCCGGCCGACCGTGCCAGCCAGGAAGAGGAATTCAGCCTCGAGCTGCGCGCCCGCGACCGCGAGCGCAAGCTGATCAAGAAGATCGACGAGACCCTGCAGCTGATCGAGGACAACGAGTACGGCTGGTGCGACTCCTGCGGCGTGGAAATCGGCATCCGCCGTCTGGAAGCCCGCCCCACCGCGACCCTGTGTATCGACTGCAAGACCCTCGCGGAAATCAAGGAAAAGCAGCTCGGTTCCTGAGTTGCACAACGGGGCGCCACGGCGCCCCGCTTCATTTATGGCCGCCGATAAGCGGGCTGGCGCCAAGTGGCTCCAGCCGATAGCCTCCCGCCCATGAAAGACTCCTCCTACATCGGGCGCTTCGCCCCCACGCCCAGCGGCTACCTGCACTTCGGCTCGCTGGTGGCCGCCCTCGCCTCCTACCTCGATGCCCGCAGTGTCGGCGGCCGCTGGCTGCTGCGCATGGAGGACCTCGACCCGCCGCGCGAGATGCCCGGCGCCCAGGACGCCATCCTGCGCAGCCTGGAAACCTACGGATTCGAATGGGACGGCGCACTGGTACGGCAGAGCGAGCGCCATGCCGAGTACGCCGCGCTGATCCAGCGCCTGTTCGCCCAGGGCCTGGCCTACGCCTGCACCTGCTCGCGCAAGCAGCTGGAAGGCACGGGCGGCATCTACCCAGGCACCTGCCGCAACGCCGGCCATCCCGATCACGATGCCGCCATCCGCCTGCGCGTGCCGGAGCTGGAGTACCGCTTCACCGACCGGGTGCAGGGCGAGTTCCGCCAGCACCTGGGCCGCGAGGTCGGCGACTTCGTCATCCGCCGCCGCGACGGCCTGTATGCCTACCAGCTGGCCGTGGTGCTGGACGACGCCTGGCAGGGCGTCAGCGACGTGGTGCGCGGTGCCGACCTGCTCGACTCCACGCCGCGCCAGCTGTACCTGCAGGAGCTGCTCGGCCTGCCGCAGCCGCGCTACCTTCATGTGCCGCTGATCATCCAGCCGGACGGCCACAAGCTGGGCAAGAGCTACCGCTCGCCGCCGCTGCCGGCCGACCAGGCGCCGCCGCTGCTGGTGCGCGCCCTGCGCGCCCTCGGCCAGCAGCCACCGGCCGAACTGGCCGACGCCACGCCGCGCGCAGTGCTGGACTGGGGCATCGCCCACTGGGACGCCGCGCGCATCCCGTGCAGCCGCACCCTGGCCGAAGCGCAGTTGCGCTGACGCTTTCGCGGCGCGACCGGCTCCCGTACCATCCGGCCATCGCGCTTGGACCCGACCTATGTATATCTACCGACTGGTACTGATCCTGGTGGTGGGCATCTATCTGTTCTCCCCCGCCATCATGGACTGGTGGATCGACCCCCAGGGCGCCTGGTACAGGCCCTACCTGCTGTGGCTGATCCTCATCGTCGTCACCCTGATCCTGCAGAGCCAGCGCGATGCCGACGAGCTTTGACCTCAGCCAGCTGATCCTGATCAGCGCCGCCTACCTGCTGTTGCTGTTCGGCGTGGCCTGGACCAGCGAGAAGGGCCTGATCCCGCGTTGGGTGATCCGCCACCCGCTGACCTACACCCTGTCGCTGGGCGTCTACGCCAGTGCCTGGGCCTTCTACGGTACGGTCGGCCTGGCCTACCAGTACGGCTTCGGCTTCCTCGCCAGCTACCTGGGGGTGACCGGCGCCTTCCTCCTGGCGCCGGTGCTGCTCTACCCGATCCTGCGCGTCACCCGCACCTATCAGCTGTCGTCGCTGGCCGACCTGTTCGCCTTCCGCTTTCGCAGCACCTGGGCCGGCGTGCTCACCACCCTGTTCATGCTGGTCGGCCTGCTGCCGCTGCTGGCCCTGCAGATCCAGGCGGTGGCCGACTCCATCGGCATCCTCACCCGCGAGCCGCTGCAGGACCGCTTCGCCCTCGGCTTCTGCGCCCTGATCACCCTGTTCACCATCCTCTTCGGCGCCCGCCATATCGCCACCCGCGAGAAGCACGAAGGCCTGGTGTTCGCCATCGCCTTCGAATCGGTGGTCAAGCTGATCGCCTTGGGCGGCATCGGCCTCTACGCCCTGTATGGCGTGTTCGGCGGCCCGGCCGAACTGGAGCAGTGGCTGCTGCAGAACCAGCAGGCCCTGGCCACCCTGCACACGCCGCTGCAGGAAGGCCCCTGGCGCACCCTGCTGCTGGTGTTCTTCGCCTCGGCCATCGTCATGCCGCACATGTACCACATGACCTTCACCGAGAACCTCAACCCGCGCGCCATCGTCAGCGCCAGCTGGGGCCTGCCGCTGCTCCTGCTGCTGATGAGCCTGTCGGTGCCGCTGATCCTCTGGGCCAGCCTGAAGATCGGCGCCACCACCAACCCGGAATACTTCACCCTGGGCCTGGGCCTGGCCGTCGGCGACCGCAGCCTGGCCCTGCTCGCCTATGTCGGCGGCCTGTCGGCCTCCAGCGGCCTGATCATCGTCAGCACCCTGGCGCTGTCTGGCATGGCGCTCAACCACCTGGTGCTGCCGGTTTACCAGCCGCCGGCCGAAGGCAACATCTACCGCTGGCTGAAGTGGACGCGACGCGGCCTGATCCTCGCCATCATCGCCGCCGCCTATGGCTTCTACCTGTTGCTGGGCGCCGAGCAGGACCTGGCCAACCTCGGCATTGTCGCCTTCGTCGCCACCCTGCAGTTCCTCCCCGGCGTGCTCTCGGTGCTGTACTGGCCGACCGCCAACCGCCGCGGCTTCATCGCCGGCCTGCTCACCGGCATCGCCGCCTGGACGGTGAGCATGCTGCTGCCGCTGGTGAGCAACCTGCAGGGCGTGCACCTGCCGCTGCTGGACATCGTCTACGTGCTCGACGAGAACAGCTGGCACCTGGCCGCCGTCGGCTCGCTGGCGGCCAACGTGCTGGTGTTCACCCTGGTGTCGCTGTTCACAGAAGCCAGCGATGAAGAAAAAAGCGCCGCCGAGGCCTGCACCGTGGACAACGTGCGCCGCCCGCAGCGCCGCGAGCTGGTGGCCGGCTCGCCGCAGGAATTCGCCGCCGAGCTGGCCAAGCCGCTGGGCGCGGTGACCGCACAGAAGGAAGTGGAGCGCGCCCTGCGCGACCTGCACCTGCCCTTCGACGAGCGCCGCCCCTACGCCCTGCGCCGTCTGCGCGACCGCATCGAGGCCAACCTCTCCGGCCTGATGGGCCCCAGCGTGGCCCAGGACATGGTCGAGACCTTCCTGCCCTACAAGGCCGGCAGCGAGGCCTATGTCAGCGAAGACATCCACTTCATCGAGAGTCGCCTGGAGGATTACCAGTCGCGCCTCACCGGCCTGGCCGCCGAACTGGATGCCCTGCGCCGCTTCCACCGCCAGACCCTGCAGGAACTGCCGATGGGCGTATGTTCGCTGGCCAAGGACCAGGAAGTGCTGATGTGGAACCGCGCCATGGAGGAACTCACCGGCATCAGCGCGCAGCAGGTGGTCGGCTCGCGCCTGCTCAGCCTGGAGCACCCCTGGCGCGAGCTGCTGCAGGACTTCATCGCCCAGGACGAGGAGCACCTGCACAAGCAGCACCTGCAACTGGACGGCGAGGTGCGCTGGCTCAACCTGCACAAGGCGGCCATCGACGAGCCGCTGGCGCCGGGCAACAGCGGCCTGGTGCTGCTGGTCGAGGACGTCACCGAGACCCGCGTGCTGGAAGACCAGCTGGTGCACTCCGAGCGTCTGGCCAGCATCGGCCGCCTGGCCGCCGGGGTGGCCCACGAGATCGGCAATCCGGTCACCGGCATCGCCTGCCTGGCGCAGAACCTGCGCGAGGAGCGCGAGGGCGACGAGGAGCTCGGCGAGATCAGCAACCAGATCCTCGACCAGACCAAGCGCATCTCGCGCATCGTCCAGTCGCTGATGAACTTCGCCCACGCCGGCCAGCAGCAGCGCGCCGAATACCCGGTGAGCCTGGCCGAAGTGGCGCAGGACGCCATCGGCCTGCTGTCGCTGAACCGCCATGGCACCGAGGTGCAGTTCTACAACCTGTGCGATCCCGAGCACCTGGCCAAGGGCGACCCACAGCGCCTGGCCCAGGTGCTGATCAACCTGCTGTCCAACGCCCGCGATGCCTCGCCCGCCGGCGGTGCCATCCGCGTGCGCAGCGAGGCCGAGGAGCAGAGCGTGGTGCTGATCGTCGAGGACGAGGGCACGGGCATTCCGCAGGCGATCATGGACCGCCTGTTCGAACCCTTCTTCACCACCAAGGACCCCGGCAAGGGCACCGGTTTGGGGCTCGCGCTGGTCTATTCGATCGTGGAAGAGCATTATGGGCAGATCACCATCGACAGCCCGGCCGATCCCGAGCGCCAGCGCGGAACCCGTTTCCGCGTGACCCTGCCGCGCTATGTCGAAGCGACGTCCACAGCGACCTGAGTAGTGACCTAGAACCGCCGAGGGGCCACGAGCCCGGCGGATTCGGAGACCGTCGAGAGAACACAATGCCGCATATCCTCATCGTCGAAGACGAAACCATCATCCGCTCCGCCCTGCGCCGCCTGCTGGAACGCAACCAGTACCAGGTCAGCGAGGCCGGCTCGGTTCAGGAGGCCCAGGAGCGCTACAGCATTCCGACCTTCGACCTGGTGGTCAGCGACCTGCGCCTGCCCGGCGCCCCCGGCACCGAGCTGATCAAGCTGGCCGACGGCACCCCGGTACTGATCATGACCAGCTATGCCAGCCTGCGCTCGGCGGTGGACTCGATGAAGATGGGTGCGGTGGACTACATCGCCAAGCCCTTCGATCACGACGAGATGCTCCAGGCCGTGGCGCGTATCCTGCGCGATCACCAGGAGGCCAAGCGCAACCCGCCAAGCGAGGCGCCCAGCAAGTCCGCCGGCAAGGGCAACGGCGCCGCCGCCGAGGGCGAGATCGGCATCATCGGCTCCTGCGCCGCCATGCAGGACCTCTACGGCAAGATCCGCAAGGTCGCTCCCACCGATTCCAACGTACTGATCCAGGGCGAGTCCGGCACCGGCAAGGAGCTGGTCGCGCGTGCGCTGCACAACCTCTCGCGTCGCGCCAAGGCACCGCTGATCTCGGTGAACTGCGCTGCCATCCCCGAGACCCTGATCGAATCCGAACTGTTCGGCCACGAGAAAGGTGCCTTCACCGGCGCCAGCGCCGGCCGCGCCGGCCTGGTCGAAGCGGCCGACGGCGGCACCCTGTTCCTCGACGAGATCGGCGAGCTGCCGCTGGAGGCGCAGGCCCGCCTGCTGCGCGTGCTGCAGGAGGGCGAGATCCGTCGGGTCGGCTCGGTGCAGTCACAGAAGGTCGATGTACGCCTGATCGCCGCTACCCACCGCGACCTCAAGACGCTGGCCAAGACCGGCCAGTTCCGCGAGGACCTCTACTACCGCCTGCATGTCATCGCCCTCAAGCTGCCGCCACTGCGCGAGCGCGGCGCCGACGTCAACGAGATCGCCCGCGCCTTCCTCGTCCGCCAGTGCCAGCGCATGGGCCGCGAGGACCTGCGCTTCGCCCAGGATGCCGAGCAGGCGATCCGCCACTACCCCTGGCCGGGCAACGTGCGCGAGCTGGAGAATGCCATCGAGCGCGCGGTGATCCTCTGCGAGGGCGCGGAAATTTCTGCCGAGCTGCTGGGCATCGACATCGAGCTGGACGACCTGGAGGACGGCGACTTCAGCGAACAGCCACAGCAGACCGCGGCCAACCACGAACCGACCGAGGACCTGTCGCTGGAGGACTACTTCCAGCACTTCGTGCTGGAGCACCAGGATCACATGACCGAGACCGAGCTGGCGCGCAAGCTCGGCATCAGCCGCAAGTGCCTGTGGGAGCGCCGTCAGCGCCTGGGCATTCCGCGGCGCAAGTCGGGCGCGGCGACCGGCTCCTGAGCGGGACGACGGTGACAGGTCTCGCCGCAAAAGGTTCCGCGCCTGTTACCCCGCACAAATATCGCGTAACAAAAGCCGGGTTCATCGGTAACGGGAACCCGGCTTTTTTCTGCCCGCCGTCTGCACCAGAAAATCATAAACCATTGAAAAACAAGTGATTTTAAAAACTGGCACGGCTTCTGCTTTATCTCTGGCACAACAACAATAACAACGCTCGAAACCTCAACAATAAAAACAATACAGAACGACTCCAGCACAACAAAAACAACAACGCGGAGGCGCAGCTAACTGATTCTTTTGGAGAGGATTTGCCCTTGGGGTTCGCCCCACAACCAGGCCGAGAACAACAAAAACTGCACTAAAGCAGCGCCTGCACTGGTTGGGTCACGGAATGATCAAGGCAGCATCAGCATCCAAAGCAATCCGTTTGCTCCTGGTACCCGATTTGGGCTACCCGAAACGGGCCTACAACAAAAACAACAGGCCCGCACAATAATAAAAACAAAGCACGCACCTATTTGGGGGGGAGCTTCGGCTCCCCCAGTAGCTTCACCCCACCTCGCCTTCCCCAGCCTGCCTTTTCCACCATCCCCCTTCCCGATGCTAGAATCCGCGCCAATCCTGCGGCGATCTGCAATTGTGGCCGCCTATCCCTGCAAACAGTGCATCCCATGCTGAAAAAGCTGTTCAAGTCGTTCCGCTCACCTCTCAAGCGCCAAGCCCGCCCCCGCAGCACGCCGGAAATTCTCGGCCCGCGCCAGCATTCCCTGCAACGCAGCCAGTTCAGCCGCAATGCGGTAAACGTGGTGGAGCGCCTGCAGAACGCCGGCTACCAGGCCTATCTGGTCGGCGGCTGCGTACGTGACCTGCTGATCGGCGTGCAACCCAAGGACTTCGACGTGGCCACCAGCGCCACCCCCGAGCAGGTACGGGCCGAGTTCCGCAACGCCCGGGTGATCGGCCGCCGCTTCAAGCTGGCGCATGTGCATTTCGGCCGCGAGATCATCGAGGTGGCGACCTTCCGCAGCAACCACCCGCAAGGCGACGACGAGGAAGACAGCCACCAGTCCGCCCGTAACGAGAGCGGGCGCATCCTGCGCGACAACGTCTACGGCAGCCAGGAGAGCGATGCCCAGCGCCGCGACTTCACCATCAACGCCCTGTACTTCGACGTCAGCGGCGAGCGCGTGCTGGACTACGCCCACGGCGTGCACGACATTCGCAACCGCCTGATCCGCCTGATCGGCGACCCCGAGCAGCGCTACCTGGAAGACCCGGTACGCATGCTGCGCGCCGTGCGCTTCGCCGCCAAGCTGGACTTCGACATCGAGAAACACAGCGCCGCGCCGATCCGCCGCCTGGCGCCGATGCTGCGCGACATCCCTGCCGCGCGCCTGTTCGACGAGGTGCTCAAGCTGTTCCTCGCCGGCTACGCCGAGCGCACCTTCGAACTGCTGCTCGAGTACGACCTGTTCGCCCCGCTGTTCCCGGCCAGCGCCCGCGCCCTGGAGCGCAATCCCGACTATGCCGGCGAGCTGATCCGCCAGGCCCTGGCCAACACCGACGAACGCATCGCCCAGGGCAAGCCGGTGACCCCCGCCTTCCTCTTCGCCGCCCTGCTCTGGCCGGCCCTGCCGGCGCGCGCCGCGCAGCTGCAGGAGCGCGGCATGCCGCCGATCCCGGCGATGCAGGAAGCGGCCCACGACCTGATCGTCGAGCAGTGCAAGCGCATCGCCGTGCCCAAGCGTTTCACCATCCCGATCCGCGAGATCTGGGACATGCAGGAGCGCCTGCCACGGCGCCAGGGCAAGCGTGCCGACCTGCTGCTGGAGAACCCGCGCTTCCGCGCCGGCTACGACTTCCTCCTGCTGCGCGAAGAGGCCGGCGAGCAGACCGGCGGCCTGGGCGACTGGTGGACCGACTACCAGGACGCCAGCGATAGCGAACGCCGCGCCATGATCCGCGACCTCAGCAGCCGCGCGGATGACGGCGACGACAGCGCGCCGGCACGCAAGCGCCGCCGCGGCGGGCGCAACCGCCGCCGCGGTCCGCGCAGCGACGCGCCGGCCGGGGAATGATGGAAAGGGTCTATATCGGCCTCGGCAGTAACCTGGCCGAGCCGCTCCAGCAGCTGCGGGCGGCGCTGGCCGCGCTTGCCGAACTGCCGGCCAGCCGCCTGGCGGCCACCTCCTCCTTCTATGCCAGCGACCCGCTGGGCCCGCCCGACCAGCCGCGCTACGTCAATGCCGTGGCCGCGCTGGACACCGAGCTGGCACCGCTGCAGCTGCTCGACGCCCTGCAGCGCATCGAGCTGGAACAGGGCCGCGAGCGCAAGGCCGAGCGCTGGGGCCCGCGCACCCTGGACCTGGACATCCTGCTGTTCGGCTCACGCCTGCTCGCCGAGGAGCGCCTGACCGTGCCGCACTACCACATGCACGCCCGCGCCTTCGTCCTCTACCCGCTGGCCGAGATCGCCCCGGCCGACCTGCAGCTGCCGGACGGCCGCCGCCTGCCGGAACTGCTCGCCGCCTGTCCCTATGCGGGCCTGGAGCGCCTGGTAACGCCGTAACAGCGCGGTAACACCCGCGATTGACTTCACGCCCCCCCATCGGGACTATAGGCGTCCCGTTGCCCCGAGGCAGCACAGACAGCGCTGCCCAAGAGGCCGAGCAGAGGCGCCACAAGCGCCGCGAAACGGCCCGCTGATGAGGACTCTCCGATGCCTGATGTAACCGTAAGCACCCTGCTGGGCATGAAGCAGAAGGGCGAAAAGATCGCCATGCTGACCGCCTACGACGCCACCTTCGCCCAGGCAGCCTGCCAGGCCGGGGTGGAAGTGCTGCTGGTGGGCGACTCCCTCGGCATGGTCCTGCAGGGCCACGACAGCACCCTGCCGGTGTCGCTGGCCGATATGGCCTACCACACCGCCGCGGTGAAGCGTGGCAACCAGGGCGCGCTGATCCTCACCGACCTGCCGTTCATGGCCTACGCCACCCTGGAGCAGACCTTCGCCAGCTGCGCCACGGTGATGCAGGCCGGCGCCCACATGGTCAAGCTGGAAGGCGCCGGCTGGCTGGCCGAGCCGATCCGCCAGCTGGCCGAGCGCGGCGTACCGGTGTGCGCCCACCTGGGCCTGACCCCGCAGGCGGTCAACGTGTTCGGCGGCTTCAAGGTGCAGGGCCGTGGCGACGCCGCCGCACGCCAGCTGCGCGCCGACGCCATGGCCCTGGAACAGGCCGGCGCGGCCATGCTGCTGCTCGAGTGCGTGCCCAGCGAGCTGGCCGCCGAGATCAGCCAGTCGGTGAAGATCCCGGTGATCGGCATCGGCGCGGGCAATGCCACCGACGGCCAGGTGCTGGTGATGCACGACCTGCTCGGCCTGTCGCTGACCGGGCGTACGCCGAAGTTCGTGAAGAACTTCATGGCAGGCCAGCCCAGCGTGCAGGCCGCCTTCGCCGCCTATGTACGCGCCGTGAAGGACGCCAGCTTCCCCGCCGAGGAACACGGATTCTCCGCATGAACACCGTCAAAACCGTACTCGAACTGCGCGCCGCCGTGGCGCGCGCGCGTGGCGAAGGCAAGCGCATCGCCTTCGTGCCGACCATGGGCAACCTGCACGAGGGCCACGTCGCCCTGGTGGAGAAGGCTGGCCAGCGCGCCGACTTCGTGGTCGCCAGCATCTTCGTCAACCCGCTGCAGTTCGGCCCCAGCGAAGACCTGGCCAAGTACCCGCGCACCCTCGTGGCCGACCAGGACAAGCTGGTCGCCGCCGGCTGCCACCTGCTGTTCCACCCGGACGTGGAGGAGATGTATCCCCACGGCCAGGACGGCCAGACCCGGGTCAGCGTGCCCGGCGTTTCCGAGGGTCTGTGCGGCGCCAGCCGCCCCGGTCACTTCGAGGGCGTCGCCACCGTGGTGACCAAGCTGTTCAACATGGTCCAGCCGGACCTCGCCGTGTTCGGCGAGAAGGACTTCCAGCAGCTGGCGGTGATCCGCACCCTGGTGCGCGACCTGAACATGCCGATCCAGATCATCGGCGAGCCGACCGTGCGCGCCGAGGACGGCCTGGCCCTGTCCTCGCGCAACGGCTACCTGAGCGCCGAGCAACGCGCGCAGGCGCCGGCCCTGTATGCCACCCTGCAACAGCTGGCCGCCTCCATCCACAGTGGCGAGCGCGACTTCGCCCGGCTGATCGACAGCGGCAAGGCCCGCCTGGCGGACGCCGGCCTGCGCCCCGACTACCTGGAGATCCGCGAGGCCAACAGCCTGCGTCCGGCAACCGCCGAGGACCGCCAGCTGGTGATCCTGGCCGCCGCCTTCCTCGGCACCACGCGCCTGATCGACAACCTGGCCTTCGAGCTGTAACCCGCGCGACCACCGGCCTTGAAGCCCCTCGGGGCTTCGGGCACACTCTGCCGCCGCCGATTTCCCTACAGGAGCCTCCGCCATGCACGCCATCATGCTCAAGGCCAAGCTGCACCGCGCCATCGTCACCCACGCGGTGCTCGACTACGAAGGCTCCTGCGCCATCGACGGCGAGTGGCTGGACCTGGCCGGCATTCGCGAGTACGAGCAGATCCAGATCTACAACGTGGACAACGGCGAGCGCTTCACCACCTACGCCATCCGTGGCGAGGAAGGCTCGCGGATCATCTCGGTCAACGGCGCCGCCGCGCACAAGGCCGGCGTCGGCCAGCGCGTGATCATCTGCGCCTATGCCCACTACAGCGAGGCCGAGCTGGCCAACTTCCAGCCGCGCGTGCTGTACATGGGCGAAGGTGGCGAGCTGAGCCACACCAGCAATGCGATTCCGGTACAGGTCGCCTGACGCCGCCACGTACCGCTAAACTCCAAGCCCGGAACCTGCCGGGCTTTTTAATGCCCGAAACGCCGCACAACAAGGAATTTGCCGCCCATGGCGTACCATCAGCAGCCGCTCGACGTCACCACCCTGCCCGCCTGGCAGGCCCTGCTCCAGCACCGCCAGGCCATGCAGGGCTTCAGCATGCGCGAGGCCTTCGCCAGCGATGCGCAGCGCTTCGAGCGCTTCTCCATGAGCACCAGCGGCATCTTCCTCGACTACTCGAAGAACCTGCTCAGCGAGCAGACCCGCGCCCTGCTGGTCGACCTGGCCCGCGAGGCCGGCCTGCAGGAGGCCATCGAGGCGCTGTTCAATGGCGAGCGGGTCAACGTCTCGGAAGGCCGCCCGGCGCTGCACACCGCCCTGCGCCGACCGATCGGCGACTGCGTCAAGGTAGACGGCGTCAACGTGATGCCGGAAGTGCACCGCGTGCTCAACCAGATGACCGACCTGGTCGGGCGCATCCACAGCAACATGTGGCGCGGCTACAGCGACAAGGCCATCACCGACGTGGTCAACATCGGCATCGGCGGCTCCTTCCTCGGCCCGCAGCTGGTCTCCGAGGCGCTGCTGCCCTTCACCCAGCACGGCGTGCGCTGCCATTACCTGGCCAATATCGATGGCAGCGAGTTCCACGAACTGGCCGCCAAGCTGAATGCCGAGACCACCCTGTTCATCGTCTCGTCGAAATCCTTCGGAACCCTGGAAACCCTGAAGAACGCCCAGGCCGCGCGCACCTGGTACCTGGCCCGCGGCGGTACCGAGGAGCGCCTGTACCGCCACTTCATCGCGGTGACTAGCAACAAGGAAGCGGCCATCGCCTTCGGCATCCGCGAGAAGAATGTCTTCCCCATGTGGGACTGGGTCGGCGGGCGCTACTCGCTGTGGTCGGCCATCGGCCTGCCGATCGCCCTGGCCATCGGCATGTCCAACTTCAAGGAGCTGCTCTCCGGCGCCTACAGCATGGACACGCACTTCCGCAGCACCGCGTTCGAGAAGAACATGCCGGTGCTGCTGGCCCTGCTCGGCGTCTGGTACGGCAACTTCTGGGGCGCGCAGAGCCACGCCATCCTGCCGTACGACCACTACCTGCGCAACATCACCAAGCACCTGCAGCAGCTGGACATGGAATCCAACGGCAAGAGCGTGCGCCAGGACGGCAGCCCGGTCAGCACCGAGACCGGCCCGGTGATCTGGGGCGGCGTCGGCTGCAACGGCCAGCACGCCTATCACCAGCTGCTGCACCAGGGCACCGCGCTGATTCCGGCGGACTTCATCGTGCCGGTGGTCAGCTACAACCCGGTCGCCGACCATCACCAGTGGCTGTACGCCAACTGCCTGTCGCAGAGCCAGGCGCTGATGCTCGGCAAGACCCGCGCCGAGGCCGAGGCCGAGCTGCGTGCCCGCGGCCTGGGCGAGGACGAAGTGCAGCGCCTGGCGCCGCACAAGGTGATTCCGGGCAACCGGCCGAGCAATACCCTGGTGCTGGAGCGCATCAGCCCGCGGCGCCTGGGTGCGCTGGTGGCCATGTACGAGCACAAGGTGTTCGTGCAGAGCGTGATCTGGGGCATCAACGCCTTCGACCAGTGGGGCGTGGAACTGGGCAAGGAGCTCGGCAAGGGCGTCTACCAGCGCCTCACCGGCTGGGACCAGCCGCCGGCCGAGGACGCCTCGACCCAGGGCCTGATCGACTTCTTCCGCGGCCGTCATCGCGGCTGATCGCCCCGCAGAGCCCGGCCCAGCGCCGGGCTCTGCGCTTTCGGGCGGCCGGGGCTTGAACCAAGCAACTGCTTGGATGCACCCTAGCGGGCATCGCGGCACGATAACAACAAGGACCCGCCATGTTCGAAATCAGCCTTCACCCGGTCAAGGACGAGGTGCGCCGGCGCGCCCACCTGAACAACGAGCAGTACCAGCAGCTCTACCGCCAGTCCATCGAACAGCCGGACGCGTTCTGGAGCGAGCAGGCCCGGCAGTTCCTCGACTGGTTCAAGCCCTGGGACCGCGTGCAGCACAGCGACCTGGCCCAGGGCGAGGCGCAGTGGTTCGCCGGCGGCCGGCTCAACGTCGCCCACAACTGCATCGACCGCCACCTGCCGCAGCGCGGCGAACAGATCGCCATCATCTGGGAAGGCGACAACCCGGCCGAGTCGGCGCACATCACCTACAACAAGCTGCACCACAACGTCAGCCGCCTGGCCAACGTGCTGAAGAGCCGTGGCGTGCGGAAGGGCGACCGGGTGTGCATCTACATGCCGATGATCCCCGAAGCGGCCTACGCCATGCTGGCCTGCGCACGCATCGGCGCCATCCACTCGGTGGTATTCGGCGGCTTCTCCCCGGACGCCCTGCGTGACCGCATCCTCGATGCCGACTGCCGCACGGTGATCACCGCCGACGAGGGCGTGCGCGGCGGCAAGTACATTCCGCTCAAGGCCAACGTCGACCAGGCCCTGCAGAGCTGCCCGAACGTCTCCACCGTGGTGGTGGTCGAGCGCACCCAGGGCGAGATCGCCTGGGTGGAGGGCCGCGACCTCTGGTACCACCAGGCCCTCAAGGAGGCCAGCGGCGACTGCCCGGCCGAGCCGATGGATGCCGAAGACCCGCTGTTCATCCTCTACACCTCGGGCTCCACGGGTAAGCCGAAGGGCGTGCTGCATACCACCGGCGGCTACCTGCTGGGCGCGGCCATGACCCACAAGTACGTGTTCGACTACCACGAGGGCGACATCTACTGGTGCACCGCCGACGTCGGCTGGGTCACCGGGCACAGCTACATCGTCTACGGACCGCTGGCCAACGGCGCCACTACCCTGATGTTCGAGGGCGTGCCCAACTACCCGGACGCCTCGCGCTTCTGGCAGGTGATCGACAAGCACCAGGTGAACATCTTCTACACCGCGCCGACTGCCCTGCGCGCGCTGATGCGCGAAGGCGAAGGCCCGGTCAAGACCACCTCGCGCTCGAGCCTGCGCCTGCTCGGCTCGGTGGGCGAGCCGATCAACCCGGAAGCCTGGGAGTGGTACTACCACGTGGTCGGCGAGACCCGTTGCCCGATCGTCGACACCTGGTGGCAGACCGAGACCGGCTCGATCCTGATCACCCCGCTGCCCGGCGCCACCGACCTCAAGCCCGGCTCGGCGACCCGGCCGTTCTTCGGTGTGCAGCCGGTGCTGCTCGACGAACAGGGCAAGGAAATCGAGGGCCCCGGCGCCGGCGTGCTGGCGATCAAGGCCAGCTGGCCGAGCCAGATCCGCAGCGTCTACGGCGACCACCAGCGGATGATCGATACCTACTTCAAGCCCTACCCCGGCTACTACTTCACCGGCGACGGCGCGCGCCGCGACGAGGACGGCTACTGGTGGATCACCGGCCGCGTCGACGATGTGATCAACGTCTCCGGCCACCGCATCGGTACCGCCGAGGTGGAGAGCGCCCTGGTCCTGCACGATGCGGTGGCCGAGGCGGCGGTGGTCGGCTACCCGCACGACGTGAAGGGCCAGGGCATCTATGCCTACGTCACCCTGATGAAAGGCAGCGAGCCGAGCGAGGCGCTGACCAAGGAGCTGCTGGCCCTGGTCGGCAAGGAGATCGGCAGCTTCGCCAAGCCGGAGCTGATCCAGTGGGCACCGGGCCTGCCCAAGACCCGCTCGGGCAAGATCATGCGGCGCATCCTGCGCAAGATCGCCTGCAACGAGCTGGAGAACATGGGCGATACCTCGACCCTGGCCGACCCCTCGGTGGTCGACAGCCTGATCGAACGGCGCCTCAACCGCTGAGTGGCGGCGGGGCCCTGCCCCGCTTGCTCCGCCCGGCGCCAGCACCGACACTGGCGGCCATGGAAAGCCTCCGCCGCCAGATCGCCGCCCAGGTGCACAGTCTCACGGGCGCCTCGCTCAACCAGCTCGACCTCGACCAGCCACGAGGCGACCCCGGCCTGTTCGGGCCCGCCTCGATGGTCTGGGAAGTGCACGCCGACTTCACCTCGATGATGGTCGGCGGCATCGCCGCCCTGCTCCTGCAGATGCTGCATCCGCTGGCCCTGGCCGGGGTCTGGGACCACTCCAACTTCCGTCAGGACCTGATCGGCCGCCTGCGTCGCACCAGCCTGTTCATCGCCGGCACCAGCTACGGCGGCGTCGCGGACGCCGAGCGCCTGATCGACAAGGTGCGCAGCATCCACCAGCAGGTGATGGGCCAGGCGCCCGATGGGCGCCCCTATGCCGCCAGCGACCCGGCCCTGCTGACCTGGGTGCACGTGGCCGAGGTGCACTGCTTCCTCAACGGCTACCTGCGCTACTGCAATCCCGAGCTGCCGGGCGCCGAGCAGGACCGCTACTACGCCGAAGTGGCGCTGATCGCCCGGCGCCTCGGCGCGCAGGAGGTCCCCGATTCGCGCCAGGCGGTCGCGGCCTACCTCGCGGCGATGCGCCCCCAGCTGCGCTGCGACGAGCGCACCCGCGAAGTGGTGCGCCTGCTGCACGCCGCACCCATGCCCAGCCTGCTGGCCCGCCCCTTCGGCGGGCTGATGATGCAGGCCAGCTTCGACCTGCTGCCCACCTGGGCCAGTGCCCTGCTCGGCGAGAGCGTCCCGGCCTGGCGCCGCCCGCTGCTGCGCGCCAGCGTGCAGCGCACTGCCCAGCTGTTGCGCTGGGCCGTGGCCGACAACAGCGCGGCGCAGCGCGCCCGGCGCCGCCTGCTGGTGGCTGGCCGGTCAGAATCCGCTATGCGACCATAAGCGCCTTTCCGGTCACAGCCTGAACCGCATCGAGGACATGAACATGCAAGACGTTGTCATAGTTGCCGCCACCCGCACCGCCATCGGCAGCTTCCAGGGCTCCCTGGCCGGCGTTCCCGCCGTCGACCTGGGCGCCGCCGTGATCAAGCGCCTGCTGGAGCAGGCCGGCCTCGACGGCAGCCAGGTCGACGAAGTGATCCTCGGCCACGTGCTGACCGCCGGTGCCGGGCAGAACACCGCCCGCCAGGCCGCGATCAAGGCCGGCCTGCCGAATGCCGTACCGGCCATGACCCTGAACAAGGTCTGCGGCTCGGGCCTCAAGGCCCTGCACCTGGGCGCCCAGGCGATCCGCTGCGGCGACGCCGACGTCATCATCGCCGGCGGCATGGAGAACATGAGCCAGGCGCCCTACGTGATGCCTGCGGCCCGTACCGGCCAGCGCATGGGCCACGGCAAGCTGATCGACAGCATGATCCAGGATGGCCTGTGGGATGCTTTCAACGACTACCACATGGGCATCACCGCCGAGAACCTGGTGGACAAGTACGGCATCAGCCGTGAGGAGCAGGACGCCTTCGCCGCCGCCTCGCAGCAGAAGGCCGTGGCCGCCATCGAAGCCGGCCGCTTTGCCGACGAGATCACCCCGATCCTGATCCCCTCGCGCAAGGGCGAGCCGGTCAGCTTCGCCAGCGACGAGCAGCCGCGCGCCGGCACCACCGCCGAGGCCCTGGCCAAGCTCAAGCCGGCGTTCAAGAAGGACGGCAGCGTCACCGCCGGCAACGCCTCCAGCCTCAACGACGGCGCCGCCGCCGTGCTGCTGATGAGCGCCGCGAAGGCCAAGGCCCTCGGCCTGCCGGTGCTGGCGCGGATCGCCGCCTATGCCAACGCCGGCGTCGACCCGGCGATCATGGGCATCGGCCCGGTCTCCGCCACCCGCCGCTGCCTGGACAAGGCCGGCTGGCAGCTGGCCGACCTCGACCTGATCGAGGCCAACGAGGCCTTCGCCGCCCAGGCCCTGTCGGTGGGCAAGGAGCTGGGCTGGGATGCCGCCAAGGTCAACGTCAACGGCGGCGCCATCGCCCTCGGCCACCCGATCGGCGCCTCCGGCTGCCGCGTGCTGGTGACCCTGCTGCACGAGATGATCAAGCGTGACGCCAAGAAAGGCCTGGCCACCCTGTGCATCGGCGGCGGGCAAGGCGTGGCCCTGGCCATCGAACGCTGATAGCAGGTCAATCGCTGCTGCGCTTGATCAGACATTATTGAAAGCAGGCTCGGGCTGCTCATTTACACACAAGTAAACTCCGCGCCCTCGCCAGCTTTCGCCTAGCCTGACCTGCGCTCGCGACGCGATTGCTCCTGCTACCCCGATTAGCGCCGGCCGAGAGCCGGCGTTTTTCTTGGTAAACTGCGCGCCCTCCCCGTTCCGAGACGCCGCGCATGTCCTCTCTCGACCAGGCGCTGCGCGCCGCCCTCGACGCTCGCCAGCCGCTGCTGGCCGAGCTGCACCAGCAGCAGACCGACTGCTACCGCCTGTTCCATGGCAGCCAGGAAGGCGCTCCGGGCCTGACCATCGACCGCTACGGTGCGCAGCTGATGGTGCAGAGCTTCCACCAGCCCCTCGCGCACGATGAACTGCTCGACCTGCACGCTGCCGTCAACGAACACCTCGGCCTCGACCTGCAGCTGGTCTACAACGACCGCTCCGGCGGCAACTCGCGCATCGACCGGCGCGATCCGGTGTACCAGGCCACGCCCGAGGCGCTGGAGGACGGCATCGGCCGGGAGTGGGGCCTCAACTACCGGGTGCGCGGCCGCCATCCGGGGCAGGACCCGCTGCTGTTTCTCGACCTGCGCGAGGCGCGCGGCTGGGTCAAGCGCCACAGCGCCGGCAAGCGCGTGCTCAACCTGTTCGCCTACACCTGCGGCGTCGGCCTGTGCGCGGCGGCCGGCGGCGCGCGCGCGGTGCTCAACCTGGACTTCGCCGAGGGCAACCTGGCGGTGGGCCGGGAGAATCTGGCGCTCAACCCAGGCCTGGCCATGGACTTCGTGCAGTCCGACTACTTCCCGGCCATCCGCCAGCTGGCCGGCCTGCCCATCGCCACTCGCCGCGGGCACAAACTGCCGAGCTACCCGCGCCTGCAACAGCAGCAGTTCGACCTGGTGTTGCTCGACCCACCGGCCTGGGCCAAGAGCGCCTTCGGCACCGTCGACCTGCTGCGCGACTACCAGAGCCTGCTCAAGCCGGCGATCCTCACCATCGCCGACGACGGCGTGCTGATCTGTTGCAACAACCTGGCAAAAGTCGAGCTGGAGGAGTGGCGCAACCAGGTGCTGCGCTGCGCCGAGAAACTCGGCCGGCCGGTGCGCGACTGCGCGCAGCTGCTGCCGGCCGCCGACTTCCCCTCGCGCGATGGAAGGCCACCGCTGAAGACCCTGATCCTGCGCTTCTGAGGCACCTGCCAGCGGCACTCTGATGGCCCACAAAGCGGCAACGGCCATGCCATACTCCAGGCTCCACAGACTGGAAGATGACGCCGTACCATGCTCAAAGGATTGCAACGTACCGCCTACGCCCTGGCAATCGCCCTCGGCCTGTATAGCCTGCTCGGCTTCCTGATCCTGCCCGGCATCGGGCAACGGGTCGCCAACCAGCAGCTGGCGCAGCTGGCCACCGTTCCGGCGCACCTCGCGCGCGTCGAGCTCAACCCCTTCAGCCTGGAGCTGCAGCTCTGGGGCCTGCACATCGGCGAGGCGGAACAGCCGCAGATCGCCTTCCAGCGCCTGTATGCCAACCTGCAGCTGGACAGCCTGTGGAGCGGCGCCCTGCACCTGGCCGATATCGAGCTGGAAAAGGCCCACACCGAAGTGCTGTTCGCCAAGGACGGCACGCTCAACCTGACCGGCCTGTTCAAGCTGCCGCCGTCCGAGGAGAAGCCCGCTACGGAAGAGCCGAGCGAGCCTTTCCCGCTGCGCATCGGCCGCATCGCCCTGATCGAGAACGGCCTGCACTTCGAGGACCTGCGCCCGAGCGAGCCGGTGGAGTTCGTCTACGACTCGCTGAACCTGGAGCTGACCAACCTCAGCACCCTGCCCGACGACAACGCCGACATGCAGATGGTCGCCATCGGCCCGCGCGGCGGGCGCATCGACTGGCAGGGCCAGGTCAGCCTTTCCCCCATCGCCTCCAAAGGCCAGCTGAAGATCAGCGACGGCCAGCTCAGGGGCGTCTGGCCCTACGTGCGCGACGCCGTGCCGCTGGTGCTGGAAGACGGCGTGCTCGACCTCAGCACCGAGTATTCGCTGAACCTGGCCAAGGGCACCGAGCTGCAGCTGAGCCAGGTCAGCGCCACCCTCGCCCGTTTCGCCATCAAGAGCCCGGAGGACAAACCCCTGCTGCGCCTGGAGCGCCTGGAAGTCGGCGACACCAGCCTGGACCTGGCCAAGCAGCAGGTGGTGATCGGCACCATCCGCAGCCAGAAGCTGGAGACCTGGGCGGCCCGCGAGAAGGACGGCCAGCTGGACTGGCAGAAACTGTTCGCCAGCCATAGCAAACCGGCGCCATCGACCACGCCCGCCGCCGCACAACCTCCCGCGCCCGAGGCTCCGGCTCCGAGCGAAGGTGGCACCGGTTCCGCGCCCGCACCAGCTAGTGCGGAACAAGCCGAGCCCGTCGCCCAGCAACAGAGTGCCAACGCGGAAAAGCCACAGGAGCCGGCCAAGCCCTGGCAGGTGCTGCTGCGCGACGTGCAGCTGCGCGAGTACCAGATCCACCTGGCCGACCGCGCAGCCGGCGCACAGGAGGTCAAGCTCGACCTGGCCCCGCTCAACCTCGACATCCGCGACTTCGACAGCCTGGGTACCTCGCCCTTCGGCCTCAAGCTGGACACCGGGGTCAACAAGAACGGGCAGATCCAGGTCGCCGGCCAGGTGCAGATCAGCCCGACCTGGGCCAAGCTGCAGGTCGCCACCCGCGACATCGACCTGCGCCTGGCGCAGGCCTACATCAGCCCCTTCGTGCGCCTGGAGCTGCGTAGCGGCTTGCTCGGCAGCGACCTGGCCGTCGACCTGAAGAGCGTCGAGCCGCTGGCCTTCAGCATCGGCGGCAAGGCCGAGGTCAACCAGCTGCATACCCTGGACACCCTCAAGGAGCGCGACTTCCTCAAGTGGCAGCAGCTGGTCGTCGAGGGCCTCGACTATCGCCATGGCGAGGGCCTGGCCATTGGCAAGGTCAACCTGCAGCAGCCCTACGTGCGCTTCATCATCAACGAAGACCTGACCACCAACGTCAACGACCTGATGATCCCGCAGCCCGCGCAGCCCAATGCCAAGGCCGAGCCGGCCGGCAAGCCGCTGCCGATCCGTATCGGCGGCATCGCCATCCAGGATGGCTCGGCCAACTTCGCCGACTTCAGCCTGACGCCCAACTTCGCCACCGCCATTCAGCAGCTCAACGGCCAGATCGGTACCCTCGACAACCAGAGCCCGAAAACCGCCGGCGTCGATATCAAGGGCAAGGTCGACAAGTACGCGCCGGTCAGCATCAAGGGCCAGCTGACGCCGTTCGACCCGATGAACAGCCTCGACATCGCCACCAGCTTCAAGAATGTCGAGCTGACCACCCTGACCCCCTACTCCGGCAAGTTCGCCGGCTACCGCATCCGCAAGGGCCGGCTCAACCTCGACCTGCACTACCGCATCGAGAAGGGCCAGCTGAACGCCGAGAACAAGCTGTTGCTGGAAGACCTGCAGCTGGGCGAGCAGGTGGACAGCAAGGACGCCGTGGACCTGCCGATCCGCCTGGCCGTGGCGCTGCTCAAGGACACCCAGGGCAATATCGACATCCAGCTGCCGGTGCAGGGCGACCTCAACAATCCCGAGTTCAGCGTCATGCCCATCGTCTGGCAGACCCTGCGCAACCTGGTGCTGCGCGCGGCCCAGGCGCCGTTCAAGTTCATCGCCGGGCTGGTCGGCGGCAGCGATACCGACCTCAGCCAGATCCGCTTCGCCGCCGGCAGCGACGAGCTCGACGGCAGTGCGCAGAAGGCCCTGGACACCCTGGCCGCTGCCCTCAAGGAGCGCCCGGTGCTGCGCCTGGAGGTCGAAGGCATGAGCGCCCAGGCCAGCGACGGCCCGCCGCTGGCCCTCGCCCGCCTCGAGCGCGAGTACCAGAACACCCAGTACAAGATGCTCCAGCGCAGCGGCGAGCAGGTCCCCGCCGAGCCCGCGGAGCTGGTGGTGGACGAGGACGACAAGTCGGTGCTGCTGGAAGGCATCTACCGCAGCCGCCTCAAGCAGCAGCCGCCAGCGGAGTGGAAGGAGCTGCCGGACGAGGAGCGCACGGCGAAGATGCGCGACGCCGTGCTGCAGTCCTGGGGCCAGAGTGAACTGCTGCTGCGCCAGCTCGCTCAGGCCCGCGCCGCCAGCATCAAGGACTACCTGGTAGAGCGTGGTGGCCTGGAAGACCAGCGCATCTACCTGCTCGATGTCGCCCTCGCCGAGGCCCAGGCCGATGGCCAGGTCGCCACGGCCCTGCATTTGGGCAGCCAGTGATGCGCGGCCTGACCCTGCTGCTCGGCGCACTGCTGGCCGGTGCCGCCCAGGCCGAGACGCTGCGCTGCGGCACCCAGCTGGTCAGCGTCGGCGACCGCGCCTTCGAGGTGGAGCGCAAGTGCGGCGTTCCGGCCTACCGTGACCTGGTGGGCTACACCCTCGGCGGCTACGATCGCCGCGAGCTGAAGATCGAGGAGTGGGTCTACGGCCCCGACAACGGTATGCTCAGCATCCTCACCTTCGAGGGCAACCGCCTGACCCGCATCGAGCGCAAACGCAACCGCTGACAGCCGCGAGGCGCCGGTGTAGGCTGGCGCCGTTGCCTCCCGGAGCCCCCGATGTACCGCGCGCTCATCCTCAGCCTCGCCCTGCTGCCCGTCGCCGCCCACGCCGGTTCCACCCTGCGCTGCGGCAGCGCCCTGATCAGCACCGGCGATCTCGCCAGCGAAATCCGCGACAAGTGCGGCGAGCCGGTCAGCGCGGACCTGCTCGGCTATCGCGAAGTGCGCGACTACTACGGCTACCTCAGCGAAGTCGCCATCGAGGAGTGGGTCTACGGGCCCCGCAGCGGCATGTACTACTTCCTGCGCCTGGAGGGTAACCGCCTGGTCAGGATCGAAAGCAAACGGGGCAATTGAAGCCCGCTCGTCACTCAAGGATGACCCTCATGAAACTGCATGCCCCCCTTATCGCCGGCCTGCTGGCCATCGCCAGCCTGGATGCCCGTGCCGACTCGCTGCGCTGCGCCAAGGGCATCGCCAGCACCGGCGACCGCAGCGTCGAAGTACTGAACAAGTGCGGCCAGCCGGTCAGCAAGAGCGTGGTCGGCTACGTCGTCAGCGACCGGCACAACATCGAGGTGCCGCAGGAGGAATGGGTCTACACCCCCGAAGGCGGCATGCAGTACTTTCTGCTGATCGAAGGCGGCGTGCTCAAGCGCATCGACAGTCGGCGCGGCTAAGCGCAAAGGCATCCGCGCATGCTGATCATTCCCGCCGAGCACCCGCTGGACTGGAAGCGGCCACCGCTGATCACCCTCCTGCTGATCCTGCTCAATACCCTGATCTATTTCGCCTACCAGGGTGGCGACGAGGAACGCCGTACGCTGGCCGTGCAGGTCTACCTGGACGGCGGCCTGCTCGGTCGCGAGCGGGCGCTGTTCCTCGAGGACGTCGCCCGCCGCGAGCAGCTGGACGGTGACCAGCGCGCCTATGTCGACGGCCTGCGCCGCCAGGAGCTGGCCGCCTGGATTCTCCACGACCTGGAGTTCGAGCAGCAGCTGCACCAGCGTGCCGACTTCCGTGCCGACCGGGCCTGGCAGGCAGCCCGCGACAAGGCCGAACGGGCCCGTGACCGCATCAGTGCCTACCGCTTCGGTTTCGTTCCGGCGCGCTTCAGCCTCGAAGGCCTGTTCGGCGCCATGTTCCTGCATGGCGACTTCATGCACCTGCTGGGCAACATGCTGTTCCTGTTCATCTTCGGCTTCGCCCTGGAGATCGCCCTGGGCCGCTGGGCCTACCTAGGCCTCTACCTGCTCAGTGGGGTCGCCGCGCACCTGCTGTGGTGGGCCGTGGATCCGGCCTGGGTCACCGGCGTGGGCGCCTCGGGTGCCATTTCCGGGCTGATGGGCATGTACGTCGGTGTCTTCGGCCTGCGGCGGATCAACTTCTTCTACTGGCTGGGTCCGCTGATCGGCTACTTCAAGGCGCCGGCCCTGTGGATACTGCCGGTGTGGATCGGCAAGGAAGTGTTCGGCCTGCTGCAGGCCGAGGACAACGTCAACTACCTGGCCCACCTAGGCGGCCTGCTGGCCGGCTTCCTGGCCGTCTGGCTGCCGCGCCAGGGTGGACGCCTGAAGGTGGACGAAGCCTACCTGCACAAGCAAGACCCGGACGCACCGTTCAAGCGCGAGCTGGTGGCGCTGGACCGGCAGCTCGGCCAGTTCGCCCTGGCCGAGGCCGCGGCCCGCGGGCCCGAGCTGCTGAATCGCTATCCGGGCCGTGCGGAGCTGCTGGAGCGGCTCTATGCCGTGGCCCGCGGACGCCAGGACAAGGTGCTGCTCGGCAGCGTGCTGAAGCAGCTGTTCGCCCTGGCAGACGGCCAGCAGGCCCTGCCACTGCTCAGGCGCATCGCCGACGACAGCGGCGAGGAAGGGCAGCGCCTGCTGCTGCACCCGGCCGTGCAGCTGCACCTGCTTGCCCCCCTGATCCGCGCCGGCGAGGGCCAGCGTGCCCTGGGCGCCTGGCGGCGCCTGAGCCAGGGCGCGCAACGCCCGGCCCAGCTCCCCGGGCTGACCCTGCAGCTGGCGCGCCTGCTAGGCCAGGGCCGGGACCTGCGCGGCGTCACCGAGCTCAGCCGTTTCCTGCGTGACAGTTACCCGGAAGCCGAGCAGACGCGCCAGCTGGCCCTGCTCCAGCAGCACTTGGCGCGCTGATTCAGGCCTGCGCCGCCAGCCGGCGCAGGGTTTCCTCCAGGCGCTCCACCTCGCCGAGCAGCGGCGACTGTGGATAGCGCGCACGAATGTAGCCCAGCAGCTGCTGCGCCGGCTCCACCTGGCCAAGCCCCTCGGCGAAGCCGCGCGCGGCCAGCAGGTAGGCCCGCGGGATATGCGGATAGTCGGGGAAGCGCCGATGCAGGTTGCGCAACAGGCTCAGGCCCTCGCGGGTCTTGTGCCGCTCCAGCAGCGCCTGGGCGACCCGCTCGCAGACCTGGGCATCCTCCGGCAGGTAGTCGGCCTTGAACTGGCGGGCATTGAGCAGGGCCGTGGCCGCCTGCGCCGGGTTGAGTCGCGCGGCCAGCGGCAGGTAGTGCTGCAGGTGGCGCAGGCAGCGCTCGCGGGCATTCAGGCCGAACAGCAGGCGATGGAAGCGCTCGTTGAGGACGAAGTCATCGGGCATGCCGTTCAGCGCCTGGGCCAGCAGCTCCAGGGCCCGCTCGCTCTGCCCCTCCTTGAGGCGAATCTCGGCCTCGGCCAGCGCCCGGCGCCGCCGATACTCCTCGGCGGGCAGGCCGCGCGGCGCCCCCTCCTCCACCGCCACATAGCCCAGGGCGCCCTGATACTGGAACACCGCATAGCCCATCATGGCGCACATCACCACGCTGAAGTAGCCGAACAGCAGGGTCGCCAGCGGCACCAGCACCACCTGCGGCAGGCCGCCGGCCAGCATGTAGGCGACCCAGCCCGGCGACTGCCAGAGAATGAACAGGAAGGCCCAGAGGATCAGGTAGCGCCAGCCCATGGCCTTGATCACCAGCCCCACCTGGTCGGGACTCAGCGCCGCGCCCAGGGTCTTGTCCAGGGCCAGGCGGATGATGCTGGCCGGCAGCACCAGCTGCACGCCAAGGGTGGCCGCCCAGAACAGCGCCTCGCTGTCGAAGTCGGCCGCCAGCCAGACAACGGCGAAGCCGACGAAGAAGATCACCAGCAGCCGCCAGAACAGGCTGAAGCCCTCGCCATCCAGCGCCCCGCGCAGGCTGGGAGCCTCGCGTGCGCCCAGGCTGGCGCTTTCGATCACGCTCTGCAGGTACTTGGTGGCGACGCAGAACAATGCCAGCCACAGCAGCTTCCAGGGCGGCATGAACAGGCTGGCCAGGCCCAGCAGGGCGGCGAAGGCCAGCGGAGCCGGCTGCAGGCCGTAGCGGAAGAAGGCCGGGATGCGCTGCCAGAAGGGCTGCGCGGTGTTGGCCGCGCCGAGGAACTGCAGCTGGCCATGGCACAGCGGGCAGCTCGGATCCTGCTCGGGGGCCTCGGCATTCAGCGGGATGCAGCAATCGCCGTAGTCGCGCTGGCAGGGCGGGCAATGCCAGGTGGCGGGTTGCGCGGGGTGATAGCGGCAGTGGCTGATTTCCATCGCCTGACGTCCTTGTGGGTACTGCACTTGGCGCCATTGTCGGGGCAAACCGCGGGCAAAAAAAGAGGGCCCCGCAGGGCCCTCCTTTGCAGCATGGTCTCGGCTTAGACGCCCGAGGCTTCCGCTGCGGCGACGTCCTTGATCGACAGCTTGATGCGGCCGCGGTTGTCCACGTCCAGCACCAGGACCTTCACTTCCTGGCCTTCCTTGAGCACGTCGGTGACCTTGTCGATGCGCTGATCGCTGATCTGCGAGATATGCACCAGACCGTCCTTGCCCGGCAGGATGTTGACGAAGGCGCCGAAGTCGACGATGCGCTCGACCTTGCCGACGTAGATCTTGCCGATCTCGGCCTCGGCGGTGATGCCGAGCACGCGCTGCTTGGCCGCCTCGGCCGCTTCCTTGGTCTCGCCGAAGATCTTGATCGAACCGTCGTCCTCGATGTCGATCGAGGCCTTGGTCTCTTCGCAGATGGCGCGGATGGTGGCGCCGCCCTTGCCGATCACGTCGCGGATCTTGTCCTGGTCGATCTTCATCGCCAGCATGGTCGGGGCGTTGGCCGACAGCTCGCTGCGCGACTGGGAGATGACCTGGTTCATCTGGCCGAGGATGTTCAGACGGGCTTCCAGGGCCTGGCCCAGGGCGATCTCCATGATTTCCTCGGTGATGCCCTGGATCTTGATGTCCATCTGCAGGGCGGTGACGCCCTTGGCGGTACCGGCGACCTTGAAGTCCATGTCGCCCAGGTGGTCTTCGTCACCCAGGATGTCGGTCAGTACGGCGAACTTCTCGCCTTCCAGCACCAGGCCCATGGCGATACCGGCCACCGGCGCCTTCATCGGCACGCCGGCGTCCATCAGCGCCAGGGAGGCGCCGCACACGGAGGCCATGGAGGAGGAACCGTTGGACTCGGTGATCTCCGACACCACGCGGATGGTGTAGGGGAACTCGTCGCCCTTCGGCAGCATGGCGGCTACACCGCGGCGGGCCAGACGGCCGTGGCCGATCTCGCGGCGACCGGCGCTGCCCATGCGGCCACACTCGCCCACCGAGAACGGCGGGAAGTTGTAGTGCAGCATGAAGGGGTCTTTCTTCTCGCCTTCCAGAGTGTCCAGCAGCTGGGCATCGCGGGCGGTGCCGAGGGTGGCGACCACCAGGGCCTGGGTCTCGCCACGGGTGAACAGGGCGGAGCCGTGGGTCTTGTCCAGCACGCCGACTTCGATCTTCAGCGGGCGCACGGTACGGGTGTCACGACCGTCGATACGCGGCTTGCCGTTGACGATGTTCTCGCGCACGGTGCGGTATTCGATCAGGCCGAAGGCATCCTTGACCTCGCCGGCGGACGGCTGGCCTTCCTCGCCGGAGAACTTGGCCACGACCTGGTCGCGCAGCTCGTCCAGACGGTTGTAGCGGTCCTGCTTGATGGTGATGGTGTAGGCCTGGGAAATGGCCTCGCCGAACTCGGCCTTGATGGCGCTGAGCAGCGCGGTGTTCTCGGCCGGGGCGGTCCAGTTCCAGGTCGGCTTGCCGGCTTCGGCGGCAAATTCCTTGACGGCCTGGATCACGGCCTGGAATTCCTGGTGGGCGAACAGCACGGCGCCCAGCATCTGGTCTTCGGTCAGCTCGTCGGCTTCGGACTCGACCATCAGCACGGCGGTCTCGGTACCGGCCACCACCATGTCCAGGCTGGAGGCTTTCAGCTGCTCGTAGTTCGGGTTCAGCAGGTAACCGGTGTCCTCGTGGAAGGCCACGCGGGCGGCGCCGATCGGGCCGTTGAACGGGATGCCGGAGATGGCCAGGGCGGCCGAGGTACCGATCATCGAGGCGATGTCCGGATCGGTCTTCTTGCTGGTGGAGACCACGGTGCAGACGACCTGCACTTCGTTCATGAAGCCTTCCGGGAACAGCGGGCGGATCGGGCGGTCGATCAGGCGCGAGGTCAGGGTTTCCTTCTCGCTCGGACGGCCTTCACGCTTGAAGTAGCCACCCGGGATCTTGCCGGCGGCATAGGTCTTTTCCTGGTAGTGCACGGACAGCGGGAAGAAGCCCTTGCTCGGATCGGCCTGCTTGGCGCCGACCACGGTGACCAGCACGCTGACGTCGTTGTCGATGCTGACCAGCACGGCGCCAGAGGCCTGGCGGGCGATGCGGCCGGTTTCCAGGGTGACGGTCGACTGACCGAACTTGAATTGCTTGATAACCGGATTCACGGTGTTTTCCTTCTCTTTGTTGCCTTGGGGAAATCGGGGGGAATGCCGGGAGTCGGACCCGTTGTCATACCCCTGAAAAGCCAGAAGCTGGAAGCCCGAAGCCGCCGGCCGGTATCAACCGTCCTGCAACCCCGTGCTCCCAGCTTCTCACTTCAGGTGCACGTCTTAGCGACGCAGACCCAGGCGACCGATGAGGGCGCTGTAACGAGTGGTGTCCTTACCCTTCAGGTAGTCCAGCAGCTTGCGGCGCTGGTTGACCATGCGGATCAGGCCACGACGGGAGTGGTGGTCTTTGCCGTTGGCTTTGAAGTGATCCTGCAGCTTGTTGATGTTGGCGGTCAGCAGGGCAACCTGCACTTCCGGAGAACCGGTATCGCCTTCAGCTTGCTTGTACTCGTTAACGATCTGGGCTTTTTCTTCAACGCTCAGTGCCATGATGGGCTCCTTGAGTGAACAGGCCGGGAACCAGTCCCGTGTTTTAAAAAGAGGAATGACCGTGCCTGCTGACAGCCACCCTCGCTCCGGTCGCACCGACCGAATCCATCGCCCCGAGCCGCAACCCGGGGCGCCTGCCGACGCTAGGCGCCGGTCGAAATCAGACGCTTGGGCGCGATGCGCCCGTCCTCGCTCACCTCACCGATGCCGATGAAGCGGCCGGTATGATCCTGCACCCGCAGCATGCCGAACTTGGGCGCTTCCGGCGCCCGCACCGGCTGACCGTGCAGCCAGTAGTAGGCGCTGTGCTCGGACAGCTGCAGCAGCGGCCAGTGCTCCAGGCCGCTGTCCACCGGCAGGAGGAACTGATCGAGGGCCTCGCTGCCGCCTTCGGCATGGACCTTCTCCAGCGTCTCCAGGCTGATGGCCTGGGCCAGGCCGAAAGGCCCGGCCTGGGTACGCCGCAGCTCGGCCACATGGGCACCGCAGCCCAGCTGCTGGCCGATGTCCTCGACCAGGGTACGGATATAGGTACCCTTGCTGCAGGCTACGGCCAGGCGCAGCTGCGCCTGCTCCAGGGCCAGTAAATCCAGGCGCGCGATAGTAACAGATCGCGGCTCGCGCTCCACTACCTCGCCGGCGCGGGCCAGCTTGTAGAGCGGCTGGCCGTCCTTCTTCAGGGCCGAGTACATCGGCGGTATCTGCTTGATTTCACCACGAAAACGCGGCAGGACAGCCTCCACGGCCTCCCGACCGACGGTCACTTCGCGGCGCTCGAGGACTTCGCCCTCGGCATCGCCGGTGGTGGTGGTGACGCCGAGCTGGGCCAGGGTCTCGTAGCCCTTGTCGGCGTCCAGCAGGTACTGGGAGAACTTGGTCGCCTCGCCGAAGCAAAGCGGCAGCACGCCGGTGGCCAGCGGATCGAGGCTACCGGTGTGCCCGGCCTTCTCGGCGTTGAGCAGCCAGCGCACCTTCTGCAGGGCCTGGTTGGAGCTCATGCCACGCGGCTTGTCGAGCACCAGAATGCCGCTGACCTGGCGGCGGATACGTTTGACCTGGGCCACGCTCAATCGTCCTGATGCTTGCTGTCTTCGGCCACGGCGCGCTCGATCAGCGCCGACAGGTGCACGCCACGCGAGATGCTCTCGTCGAAGTGGAAGTGCAGCTGCGGCACGCTGCGCACCTTCATCGACTTGCCCAGCAGCATGCGCAGGTAGCCGGCGGCCTCGTTGAGGATTTCCAGGTTGAGCTTGATCTTCTCGGCAGCGTTCTCGCCCATCAGGGTGATGAACACCTTGGCGTGACCGAGGTCGCGGCTGACATCCACGGCAGTGACGGTGACGAAGCCCAGGCGCGGGTCGCGCACCTCGCGCGGGATCATCTGCGCCAGCTCGCGCTGCATCTGGTCACCAATGCGCTGGGTACGGCTGTATTCTTTGGCCATTTTTCCTACCTCTCCCGCCGCCTTCGCGTGCGGGCTCAAAAGCGGCAAACGCCCGGCCGCGCACATGCGGGGCCGGGCGTCGCGTGTTGCAACTCGCGCTTAGAGCGTACGAGCCACCTGGACCTTCTCGAACACCTCGATCTTGTCCCCGACCTTGACGTCGTTGTAGCTCTTCACGCCGATACCGCACTCCATGCCGTTACGCACTTCGGCGACGTCGTCCTTGAAGCGACGCAGGGATTCCAGCTCGCCTTCGAAGATCACCACGTCGTCGCGCAGCACGCGGATCGGACGGTTGCGGTAGACGGTGCCCTCGATGACCATGCAGCCGGCGATGGCGCCGAACTTCGGCGAACGGAACACGTCGCGCACCTCGGCGGTGCCCAGGATGTTCTCGCGCACGTCGCTGCCGAGCATACCGGTGAGCGCCTTCTTGACGTCCTCGATGATGTCGTAGATGACGTTGTAGTAGCGCAGGTCGATGCCTTCCTGCTCGACGATCTTGCGCGCACCGGCATCGGCACGCACGTTGAAGCCGAACAGCACGGCATTGGAGGCCAGCGCCAGGTTGGCATCGGACTCGGTGATACCACCGACGCCGCCACCGATCACGCGCACCTGGACTTCCTCGTTGCCGAGGTCGGCCAGGGCACCCTGCAGGGCCTCGAGGGAGCCACGCACATCGGACTTGAGCACGATGTTGAGGGTCTTCTTCTCGTCCTGGCCCATGGTCTCGAAGATGTTCTCCAGCTTCGAGCTGTGCTGGCGGGCGAGCTTGACCTCGCGGAACTTGCCCTGGCGGAACAGGGCGACTTCGCGGGCCTTCTTCTCGTCAGCCACCACCATCATTTCGTCACCGGCATCCGGGGTGCCGTCCAGGCCGAGGATCTCGACCGGGATGGACGGACCGGCTTCCTTGATGGTCTTGCCGTTCTCGTCGAGCATGGCGCGCACGCGGCCGTAGTTGACGCCGACCAGCACCATGTCGCCCTGGCGCAGGGTACCGTCCTGCACCAGCACGGTGGCCACCGGGCCGCGGCCCTTGTCCAGGCGCGATTCGACCACCACGCCGCGGCCCGGGGCCGCCGGAGTGGCTTTCAGCTCGAGCATCTCGGCCTGCAGCAGCACTGCCTCCAACAGCTCGTCGACGCCGGTACCGGCCTTGGCCGAAACGGGCACGAACGGGGTATCGCCGCCCCACTCTTCCGGGATCACATCCAGCGCGGCCAGGCCGTTCTTGATGTTGTCCGGGTTGGCTTCCGGCTTGTCCATCTTGTTCACCGCAACCACGATCGGCACGCCAGCCGCTTTCGCGTGCTGCACCGCTTCCTGGGTCTGCGGCATCACGCCGTCGTCAGCCGCCACCACCAGGATGACGATGTCGGTGGCCTTGGCACCACGGGCACGCATGGCGGTGAACGCGGCGTGGCCGGGGGTGTCGAGGAAGGTGACCATGCCGCGGTCGGTTTCCACGTGATAGGCACCGATGTGCTGGGTGATACCGCCGGCTTCGCCCGCGGCCACCTTGGCGCGACGGATGTAGTCGAGCAGGGAGGTCTTGCCGTGGTCGACGTGACCCATCACGGTCACCACCGGCGCACGGGAGAAAGCCTCGCCTTCGAACTTCAGCGACTCGGCCAGCTGCTCTTCGAGGGCGTTCTCGCTGACCAGCTTGACCTTGTGGCCCATTTCCTCGGCGACCAGCTGCGCGGTCTCCTGGTCCAGGACCTGGTTGATGGTCACCGGGGAGCCCATCTTGAACATGAACTTGACCACTTCGGCGCCCTTGACCGACATCTGGGCGGCCAGCTCGGCAACGGTAATGGTCTCGCCGATCGCAACTTCGCGCACTATAGGTCCTGTCGGGCTCTGGAACCCGTGCTGATTACGCTTCTTCGGCTTCATCCGGCCGCCACGGCCACGACGGAAGTCATCGACTTCCTCGTCGGTGCTACGCGGAGCGACACGCGGAGCCGGTGCCTTGTCTTTCAGGGTCGGACGGTGCTGAGCATGCTTGCGGTCGCGGCGCTCGTCATCGTCGCTGCGCACAGGCTTGTCCTTCTCGGCGCGACGCGCCTCTTCCTTCTTGCGCTCCACGGCCGCAGCAGCGGTTTCGTTGACCACCACGGCGGGGGCCGGCGCATCAACGCCCGCAGCAGGCGCAACAGCGGCCAGGGCAGCTGCATCCTGCTGCTTGCGGGCTTCCGCCTCGGCCTGTTTGCGCGCCTCTTCCTCGGCCTTCAGGCGCGCGGCCTCTTCGGCGGCACGCTGCTCTTCCAGCTCGCGCTGCTTCTCGGCCTCGATTTCGGCCGGGCTGCGTTTGACGTAGGTCTTCTTCTTGCGCACTTCCACGCTGATGGTCTTGCTACCGGCAACCTTCAGGGTGGTGGTGGTCTTGCGCTGCAGGGTGATCTTGCGCGGCTCTTCCAGCTTCTCGCCGTGGCTGCTCTTCAGATGGGCCAGCAGGGCCTGCTTCTCGTTATCGGTCACCACTTGCTCGGCACTGGTGTGCGGCAGTCCCGCCTCACGCATCTGCTGCAGCAGGCGCTCCACCGGTGTGTCGACCACTTGGGCCAGTTCTTTCACCGTGACTTGCGTCATGCATTTCTCTCCTCAGGCCGCAACCGCTTACTCGAACCAATGGGCTCGGGCGGCCATGATCAGCTTGCCGGCACGCTCTTCGTCGATGCCGTCGATGTCGAGCAGGTCGTCGATCGACTGCTCGGCCAGGTCTTCGCGGGTAACCACACCACGCACCGCCAGTTCCTGGGCCAGGGTCTTGTCCATGCCGTCCAGGGACAGCAGGTCTTCGGCCGGTTGCGCATCGGCCAGTTTCTCTTCGTTGGCGATGGCCTTGGTCAGCAGACGATCCTTGGCACGAGCACGCAGTTCGTTGACGATGTCCTCGTCGAAACCGTCGATGCTAAGCATCTCCTCCATCGGCACGTAGGCGATCTCTTCCAGGCTGGTGAAGCCTTCCTCGACCAGTACCTGGGCCAGCTCCTCGTCGACATCCAGCTCTTCGACGAAGCGCTGCAGGATGTCGCCAGTCTCGGCCTGCTGCTTGGCCTGGATGTCGGCCTCGGTCATCACGTTCAGGGTCCAGCCCGTAAGCTGACTGGCCAGGCGCACGTTCTGGCCACCGCGACCGATGGCCTGGGCCAGGTTGTCCTCGGCCACGGCGATGTCCATGGCATGGGCATCTTCGTCGACGATGATCGCCGCCACTTCGGCCGGAGCCATGGCGTTGATCACGAACTGGGCGACGTTCTCATCCCACAGCACGATGTCTACGCGCTCGCCACCGATCTCGCCGGAAACGGCCTGTACGCGCGAGCCACGCATGCCGATGCAGGCGCCCTGCGGATCGATACGCTTGTCCTTGGAGCGCACGGCGATCTTGGCGCGCGAACCCGGGTCACGAGCGGCGGCCATCACTTCGATCAGACCTTCGGCGATTTCCGGAACCTCGATGGTGAACAGCTCGATCAGCATCTGCGGCGCAGTGCGCGACAGGATCAGCTGCGGACCGCGGTTCTCGGTGCGGATCTCCTTGAGCAGGGCGCGCACGCGGGCGCCGACACGGAAGGTTTCGCGCGGGATGATGTCCTCGCGGGCCAGCAGAGCCTCGGCGTTATTGCCCAGGTCGACGATCACGCTGTCGCGGGTGACCTTCTTCACGGTGCCGGAGATGATCTCGCCGACGCGCTCGCGGTAGGCATCGACCACCTGGGCACGCTCGGCCTCGCGCACTTTCTGCACGATCACCTGCTTGGCGGTTTGCGCGGCGATGCGGCCGAACTCGATGGACTCGACAGGCTCCTCGATGACATCGCCGACCTTGGCGCCGGGCTGACGCTCCTGGGCCTGCTCCACGGTCAGCTGGGCCGCCGGGTTCTCCAGATCGTCTTCCTCGACCACGGTCCAGCAGCGGAAAGTCTCATAGCTGCCGTTATGACGATTGATCGCCACGCGCAGCTCGACCTCGTCATCGAAACGTTTCTTGGTCGCTGTCGCCAGCGCCAGTTCCAGTGCCTCGAAAATCACACCGGCCGGTACGCCTTTTTCGTTGGATACCGACTCTACAACCAGCAGTACTTCTTTACTCATCGTACGCCTCGCCTTTCGCAATCCATTGGACCCGCGGGATCCGCGTCTCAGTCAAAACGGGGGATAATATTGGCCTTGTCGATCAGATCGATCGGCAACAGGAATTCGTGGTCATCCACCAGCACCACCACGTCCTGCTCCTCCACTCCGCGGAGGAGGCCCTGGAAATTGCGCCGCCCGTCGAAGGGCGAACGCAGCTTGATCTTCACCTGCTCTCCGGCATGCTGGGCGAACTGCTCGAGAGTGAACAGCGGCCGATCCATGCCCGGCGACGACACCTCCAGGGTGTACTCACTGCTGATCGGATCCTCGACATCCAGCACAGCACTGACCTGGCGACTAACCACCTCGCAGTCGTCTACCAGAATGCCGCCTTCGCGATCGATATACACACGCAGCAACGAATGCCGCCCCTGGGAAATGAACTCGATCCCCCAGCACTGGTAGCCGAGAGACTCGACCACCGGGGCCAGCATGGCCTGCAACTGTTCCAGCTTGCTCGACACCCGAAGCCCTCCGCGCATGTCGTAGAAATAAAAAATGGGCGAAACGCCCATCCATCGTGCCGCCCGACCAGAGTCGGCGGCGGACTGTCCAGCTAGCAAAAAGCCCCTGAAAAGGGGCTTCACTACTACTGGTTGCGGGGGCTGGATGAACCAACGACCTTCGGATAGTGAATCCGACGAGCTACCAGACTGCTCCACCCCGCGCCAAAGCTGGGCCAGAAGTATACGGATCATGACCCACAGGGTCAACCAACGCCCTGGAAACGACAGAGCCCGCGAAAGCGGGCTCTGTCTTGTATGGTACCGAGGAGGGGACTCGAACCCCTACAGCCTATGGCCACTACCACCTCAAGGTAGCGTGTCTACCAATTCCACCACCTCGGCAAAGAGGGTATTACTTCTGCTCCGGAGCCTGCGGAACATCAGCCTGTTCGACTGCCGTCTTCTGCTCTTCGAGCACCGGAACGTCTTCGACGGCCGGCTTCTGCTGCACCTCGAGAACCGCCGGATCCGGCAGACCTTCTTGCGTCAGCATATCAGCTTTTTCTTTAGCAAAATACGCTAAGCCCAAGCTGGTAATGAAAAAAACCGTAGCGAGTATAGCAGTAAAGCGACTCAGAAAGGTAGCGGAACCTTGGCTACCGAACACGGTGGCCGACGCACCGGCACCGAAGGATGCACCCGCATCGGCACCCTTGCCCTGCTGGATCAGCACGAAACCGACGACCCCGAGAGCCACCAACAGATGCAACACAACAACGATGGTTTCCAGCATTTTCTCAGTTTCCTGCAGCGCGACAGATCGCACCGAACTCATCCGCATTCAAGGAGGCTCCACCAATGAGCCCCCCATCGATATCCGGCATGCCGAACAGCTCGGCAGCATTGGCAGCCTTCACACTGCCGCCATACAGAATCCTCAAACCGCGCGCCACTTCAGCACTTTCGGCAGCTAGCTGTGCGCGAATTGCCGCATGCACTTCCTGCGCCTGCTGCGGGGAGGCGGTCAGTCCGGTGCCTATGGCCCAGACCGGCTCGTAAGCCACTACGGCACTGGCAAACGCCCCAACGCCCAACTCATCGATGACACTACCCAGCTGGGCAGACACCACCGCCAGAGTCTGGCCGGACTGCCGCTGCTCCAGCGTCTCCCCCACACACAGCACGGGTACCAACCCACAGGATTGGGCCGCCGCAAACTTACGCGCCACCTGATCATCGCGCTCGCCAAGAACCAGACGACGTTCGGAGTGACCAACCAACACCATGCTGCAGCCCGCATCGGCCAGCTGACTCGGCGCAATCTCTCCAGTCAGGGCACCCTGCATAGGCTCGACCGCAGAATTCTGCGCACCAACCGCGATTGCCTTGCCTTCGAGACCGACCAGCACCTGACCGATATACAGACAGGGGGGCATTACCGCGACCTCAACACCTGTCGGCAGCGCCAGCTGGCGCAAACCCTTGATCAGCTCTGCGACGCTGGCGCGGGTACCGTGCATTTTCCAGTTACCAGCTACCAGGGGGCGACGCATGCCGAACCTCGTCGTTCAAAGTGGGCGCAGATGTTACCCAAGAGCCTCCACCCTCGCAAGCCGATTCAGGCACAAACCTCGGCAACTACCTTGGCCAGCTCCTCAGCATAGGCACGCACCTGTCGCTCGTCGTCACCCTCGACCATTACTCGCACCAGCGGTTCGGTTCCGGACTTGCGCAGCAACACACGACCACGCCCAGCCATGCGCTCGGTCACGCGCGCGCAGGCTTCCTGCACCGCCGGATGTTCGACCGGGTCGACCGAGCCATTCAGGCGAACATTGATCAATACCTGAGGACACTTGCGCAGTGCCTGCCGGGCCTGCGCCAGATTCACATCGGCACGCTTGAGCGCCATCAGCACCTGCAGCGCAGCGATGATCGCATCCCCCGTGGTGGTGTGCTGGCAGCACACCAGATGCCCCGAGTTCTCGCCACCCAGCTGCCAGTCGCGCTCCTGCAGCTCGGCCATCACATAACGATCGCCAACCTTGGCGCGCACAAAGGGGATGCCCAGCTCGACCAGGGCCAGCTCCAGGCCAAGGTTGCTCATCAACGTTCCGACCACCCCGCCCTGCAGCTTGCCGCGCTCCAGCAGATCGCGCGCGATGATGTAGAGCAGCTCATCGCCATCCACGGCAGCACCGGTATGGTCGACCATCAGCACGCGATCGCCATCGCCGTCAAAGGCGATACCCAGATCCGCCTGCTGCGCCAGCACTTCAGCCTGCAGTGCCTCGACGTGCGTCGAACCGCAGTTATCGTTGATGTTTAGCCCATTGGGCTGCGCAGAGAGCACGGAAACCTGGGCGCCCAGCTCGCGAAACACGCTGGGCGCAACCTTGTAGGTGGCGCCATGGGCGCAGTCGATGACCAGCTTGAGCCCGGCGAAACTGGTGCTGCTCGGCACGCTGCTCTTGCAGAACTCGATGTAGCGACCCGCCGCATCGTTGATGCGCGAGACCTTGCCGAGCTGCTCGGACTCCACCACCGTCATCGGTTGGTCGAGCAACTCCTCGATCATCAGCTCGATCTCGTCCGGCAGTTTTTTACCCTTGCCGGAGAAGAACTTGAAACCGTTGTCATGATGCGGATTGTGCGAGGCGCTGATGACGATACCGGCCTCGGCCTGAAAGGTACGAGTCAGGTAGGCGATGGCCGGCGTCGGCATCGGCCCCAGGAGCATCACATCCGCACCAGCCGCAACCAGGCCTGCCTCCAGGGCCGACTCGAACATGTAACCGGAAATCCGCGTGTCCTTGCCGATCAGAATGCGGCATTTACCCTGCTTGCGAAAAGCCATGCCGGCCGCCCATCCCAGCTTGAGAATGAACTCGGGCGTGATGGGAAACTGGCCGACATGACCGCGAATACCGTCGGTGCCGAAATACTTTCTGCCCATAGTCACTCCAATTTCCTATTCTGCTGCCTGCACGGCGGCGACCATGCGTACCGCATCGACCGTTTCGGCGACATCGTGAACCCGCAGGATACAGGCCCCCTTCACCACTGCCAGTGCGGCAAGGGCGAGGCCACCAGCCAATCGATCGTGCACCTCGCGCCCAAGCGCCTGGCCGATCATACTCTTGCGCGAAACTCCGACCAGCAACGGCCGCCCCAGCTCGTGCAGCGCCTCCAGATGCTTGAACAGGCTCAGATTGTGCCCGAGCGTCTTGGCAAAACCGAAGCCCGGATCGAGAACCAGTCGTTCCGCAGGGATGCCGGCAGCGGCGCACTCGACCATGCGCTGAGCCAGGAAATCGCGCACCTCGCCCACCACATCCTGATACTGCGGATTCTGCTGCATGTTGCCCGGCTCACCCAGCATGTGCATCAAGCAGACCGGCAACCCGGTGTCGGCCGCGGCTTCCAGGGCGCCATCACGACGCAGTGAACGCACGTCGTTGATCAGGCCCGCACCAAGACGAGCCCCCTCACGCATGACAGCAGGAGTCGAAGTATCGAGGGAGATGATCACGTCCAGCTCGGCAGCGATGGCCTCGACCACCGGTGCCACCCGCTCGAGCTCCTCGACAGGGGAGACCGGCCGCGCACCGGGACGGGTTGACTCGCCCCCTACATCGATCAGGGTGGCACCAGCCGCCACCATCGCGGCGGCATGACGCAAGGCAGCGTCACGCGCAGCGAAACGGCCACCATCGGAAAAGGAGTCGGGAGTGACGTTGAGGATGCCCATCACCTGAGGCTGGGCCAGATCGAGCATCCGGCTGCCACAGGGCAGCCGGAGCGGGTACTGCGGAAGAATCATGTGCGGGCCTTAGTGCTCACCCGCCGGGCCGCCGATCGGGGTCTCCGGGCGCTCGGCCTGCTCCTTGGATGCCGGAGTCCCGGAACCACCCTGCCAGTCACGCGGCTCGCGCGGAGTACGACCAGCCATGATGTCGTCGATCTGGTCGGCGTCGATGGTTTCGTACTTCATCAGCGCGTCGGCCATCATGTCGAGCTTGTCGCGATTCTCTTCCAGCAGGCGCTTGGCAGTACCGTAGCAGCCATCGATGATGCTGCGCACCTCCTCGTCGATGGCCTTGGCGGTCTCGCCGGAAACGTTGGCGTGCTGACTGCCGGCGCTGCGACCGAGGAATACCTCACCCTCCTCCTCCGCGTACATCAGCGGACCGAGCTTCTCGGACAGACCCCACTTGGTCACCATGTTCCGCGCCAGACGCGTGGCGCGCATGATGTCGTTGGAGGCGCCGGTGGTGACGCCATCGAAGCCCAGGGTCATCTCCTCGGCAATACGACCGCCGAACAGCGAGCATATCTGGCTGGTCAGGGCGCGCTTGGACAGGCTGTAGCGATCCTCTTCCGGCAGGAACATGGTCACGCCCAGAGCGCGGCCGCGCGGAATGATCGACACCTTGTAGACCGGATCATGCTCGGGCACCAGGCGCCCGACAATGGCATGGCCGGCCTCGTGGTAGGCGGTGTTGAGCTTCTCCTTCTCGGACATGACCATGGATTTGCGCTCGGCGCCCATCATGATCTTGTCCTTGGCCAGCTCGAACTCCTTCATTTCCACCAGGCGCTTGCTGGCACGGGCGGCGAACAGCGAAGCCTCGTTGACCAGGTTGGCCAGGTCGGCGCCGGAGAAGCCCGGGGTACCGCGGGCAATCACGGCCGGCTCGACGTTGTCGCCCACCGGCACCTTGCGCATGTGCACTTTCAGGATCTGCTCGCGACCACGGATGTCCGGCAGGCCAACCACCACCTGGCGGTCGAAGCGGCCCGGACGCAGCAGCGCGGGGTCCAGCACGTCCGGACGGTTGGTGGCTGCGATGACGATGATGCCATCGTTCATCTCGAAGCCGTCCATCTCCACCAGCAGCTGGTTGAGGGTCTGCTCGCGCTCGTCGTGACCACCGCCCAGACCGGCGCCACGATGGCGACCGACGGCATCGATCTCGTCGATGAAGATGATGCAGGGCGCATGCTTCTTGGCCTGCTCGAACATGTCGCGCACGCGGGAGGCGCCGACACCGACGAACATCTCGACGAAGTCGGAACCGGAAATGGTGAAGAACGGCACCTTGGCCTCACCGGCGATGGCCTTGGCCAGCAGAGTCTTGCCGGTACCGGGCGGACCGACCATCAGCACGCCGCGCGGGATGCGCCCGCCGAGGCGCTGGAACTTGCCGGGATCACGCAGGAACTCGACCAGCTCGCCGACTTCTTCCTTGGCCTCGTCACAACCGGCGACGTCGGCCAGGGTGGTCTTGACCTGATCTTCGGAGAGCAGGCGCGCCTTGGACTTGCCGAAGCTCATCGGGCCGCCACGACCACCGCCGCCGCCCTGCATCTGGCGCATGAAGAACATGAACACGGCGATGATCACCAGGATCGGGAAGCTGGCGACCAGCAGCTGGGTCCAGATGCTCTGGCGCTCCGGCTGCTTGCCGACGATCTCGACGTTGTTGTCGATCAGGTCCTTGATCAGGCCACGGTCCTCGATAGCCGGACGCACGGTCTCGAAGGTGGTGCCATCGAGATTCTTGCCGCTGATGATGTAGCCATCGACAGTGACCTGCCGGACCTTGCCTTCCTGGACCTGCTGGATGAACTCGGAATAGTTCAGCTTGCCGGCTTCGCTCGGGCTGGAGAAGTTGTTCATCACCGTGACCAGGACGGCTGCGATGATCAGCCACAGGATCAGGTTCTTTGCCATGTCGTTCAATTCGCTACCCTCGGAAACGAGCCCCGTCCTGAAACACGCTTCACATGACGGCTGGTGGATTACCAACCTAACTTACTACACAACCCGCCGCGGCAGGCAGGGACCGTCTGTAACCCTTTATGAGACCTCGATCATCGGACCCGTCCGGCAAGCCAGCGGTTCCAGTCTAGGCGCCCTGGAAAACCCAGGCCAACCGAGTACCGCGGCAGCTCGCCCCCGCATCCCGCAGAACAGCCACGCGACGAGCGGAAACCCTCACCGCACTCATATTGGGGCCATGCTGCAAATCACAAGGCCCACAGGCTCCGCATAGCGACGCAATGCACCCTCACCAATGCCACATTCCCGCCCCGAATAGAAACGGGCGTAGCCGTGCCGGCTCGGGTAAACTATGGGGTTTTCGGCCGGCGCACCGGCAACAGGATGGTCAATGGCTAGGGCCAACCCGTCCAGCAGGGCCGACTTCCATAGCAACAGGGTCAGATTATGGCGCTTACCAACGAACAGAAGAAACACTTCAAATCTATCGGTCACCACCTGAAACCGGTATTGATCGTGGCCGAGAACGGCCTGACCGAAGGCGTGCTGGCCGAACTGGAGCGCGCACTCAATGATCACGAGCTGATCAAGGTGCAGTTCCGCCTGACCGAGCGCGATGATCGCCGCGCCCTGATCGACGAACTGGCCGCCGTCAGCCGCTGCGAGCTGGTCCAGGTGATCGGCAAGATGGCCCTGATCTACCGCAAGAACCCCAAGCCGAACAAGAACCTGTCGAACATCCATCGCTATCAGGCCTGATAGCGACCCGCCCTACTCGCTCCGCTGCCCCGGCAGCGGTTGCAGCACCAGCACCAGGCCGCACAGAGCCAGCACCAGGTAGTTGAACTGCAGCCAGCGCTGGGCATCCGGCAGCCAGTGGCGCACGACGAAGAAGGCCGCAGCCATGCCCAGCACCACCAGCAACAGCTGACCGCGCATGTCGCGCCACAGGCTGGGCAGCCCCTCGGCCTGAGCCAGCACCATGCCCTGCAACAGCGCGCAGAAGGCGGCGAAGCCGATCAACAGCGGCGCCAGCACGCTGCTGATCTCGGCGATCAGCAGCGGCGCCAGCCCCAGCTTTTCCAGCGCCGGCAGCATGACGAAATGCAGCAGCCAGAGGCCGCCGACCCAGAAGGTCTGGGCCAGCTGCCAACTGATGCTGCCAGCACGCAGCGGTCGCTGACGCTTAAATATGGCGGACTTCGACAATCTCGTACTCGACCAGGCCGCTGGGGGTCTGAACCGCCACCACGTCACCCTCCTCCTTGCCCACCAGGGCGCGGGCGATGGGCGAACTGACCGACAGCTTGCCGACCTTGATGTCGGCCTCGTCCTCGCCGACGATCTGGTAGGTCACGGTCTCGTCGGTATCGCAGTTGGCGATGTCGACGGTGGTACCGAAGATCACCTTGCCGCTGTGCGGGATGGTGGTGACGTCGATCACCACCGCATGCTGCAGACGCCCCTCGATATCGCGGATACGCGCCTCGACCATGCCCTGCTCCTCGCGGGCGGCGTGGTATTCGGCGTTTTCCTTGAGGTCACCCAGCTCACGAGCCTCGGCGATCGCCTGGCTGAGTGCGGGGCGGCGCACCTTGGTCAGATGTGCCAGTTCCTCTTCCAGGGCGCGCGCGCCCTGGACGGTCATGGGGTACTTGTTCATGCCTTGATTCCTGCATGCAGATCCTGCAGCCGGCGCACGGTCTTCTCGGGACCGAACTTGAGTGCCTCGCAGACCGCCTGCCCCGCCGCGATGGTGGTGGTGCAGTAGATCTTGTGCTGCAGAGCGTTACGACGGATCGAGTAGGAGTCAGCGATGGACTGACGCCCCTCGGTGGTGTTGATGATCAGGGTGACCTCGTCGTTCTTGATCATGTCGACGACATGCGGACGACCTTCGGTCACCTTGTTCACCCGGCGCACCGGCAGACCGGCCGCCTCGATCACTTTGGCGGTGCCAGCAGTGGCGACCACCTCGAAGCCCAGCGCCACCAGGTCACGCGCTACCTGCACCGCCTGCTCCTTGTCATCCTCGCGCACACTGATGAAGGCGCAGCCGGAGTTCGGCAGGATCTCGCTGGCACCGACCTGAGCCTTGGCGAAGGCTTCGCCGAAGCTGTCGCCGACGCCCATAACCTCGCCGGTGGACTTCATTTCCGGGCCGAGGATCGGGTCGACACCCGGGAACTTGGCGAAGGGGAACACCGCTTCCTTGACGCTGAAGAACGGCGGGATGATTTCCTTGGTGTAGCCAACCTCGGCCAGGCTCTTGCCGGCCATGACCCGGGCGGCCACCTTGGCCAGCGACTCGCCGACGCACTTGGAGACGAACGGCACGGTACGCGAGGCGCGCGGGTTCACTTCGATGACGTAGATGTCCTCACCCTGCACGGCCATCTGCACGTTCATCAGGCCGACCACGCCGAGCTCCAGGGCCATCTTCTTGACCTGCTCGCGGATCTCGTCCTGGATGTGCGCCGGCAGAGAGTAAGGCGGCAGCGAGCAGGCGGAGTCGCCGGAGTGCACGCCGGCCTGTTCGATGTGCTGCATGATGGCGCCGATCACCACGGTCTCGCCGTCGCACACCGCATCCACGTCCACTTCGATGGCGCAGTTGAGGAAGCGATCCAGCAGCACCGGGCTGTCGTTGGACACTTTCACCGCTTCGCGCATATAGCGCTTGAGCTCTTCTTCCTGGTAGACGATTTCCATCGCCCGGCCGCCCAGCACGTAGGACGGACGCACGACCATCGGGTAGCCGATGCCCTTGGACAGGGCCAGGGCCTCGTCTTCGCTGCGCGCGGTGGCGTTGGCCGGCTGGCGCAGGCCGAGGCGCTGGACCATCTGCTGGAAGCGCTCGCGGTCTTCGGCGCGATCGATGGCCTCGGGGCTGGTGCCGATGATCGGCACGCCGGCCTCTTCCAGGGCACGACAGATCTTCAGCGGGGTCTGACCACCGTACTGCACGATCACGCCTTTCGGCTGCTCGACGCGGACGATTTCCAGCACGTCTTCCAGGGTCACCGGCTCGAAGTACAGGCGGTCGGAAGTGTCGTAGTCGGTGGAGACGGTTTCCGGGTTGCAGTTGACCATGATGGTCTCGTAGCCGTCTTCACGCATGGCCAGCGCCGCGTGCACGCAGCAGTAGTCGAACTCGATACCCTGGCCGATGCGGTTGGGACCGCCGCCGAGGATCATGATCTTGTCGCGGGTCGACGGCGCGGCCTCGCACTCTTCCTCGTAGGTCGAGTACATGTAGGCGGTGTCGGTGGCGAACTCGGCGGCGCAGGTGTCGACGCGCTTGTACACCGGCAGCACTTTCAGCTTGTGGCGATGGGCACGCAGGCTCTTCTCGGAGACGCCGAGCAGCTTGGCCAGGCGCGCGTCGGAGAAGCCCTTGCGCTTGAGCTTGAACATCAGGTCGTAGTCGATGGCGGACAGGCCGAGGGTCTTGACCTTCTCCTCGTCCTTGACCAGGTCCTCGATCTGCACCAGGAACCACTCGTCGATGCGGGTCAGCTCGAACACTTCGGCCACGCTCTTGCCGGCGCGGAAGGCATCGGCCACGTACCAGATGCGGTCGGCACTGGGCACGGTCAGCTCGCGACGAAGGGTGCTCTCGGCTTCCGGGTCGTTCAGGTCGAGCTTCGGATCGAAACCGGCGACGCCCACTTCCAGGCCGCGCAGGGCTTTCTGCACGGATTCCTGGAAAGTGCGGCCGATGGCCATGACCTCACCCACGGACTTCATCTGGGTTGTCAGGCGGGCGTCGGCCTTGGGGAACTTCTCGAAGGCGAAACGCGGGATCTTGGTGACGACGTAGTCGATGGCCGGCTCGAACGAGGCCGGGGTGCGGCCGCCGGTGATGTCGTTCTGCAGCTCGTCGAGGGTGTAGCCGACCGCCAGCTTGGCAGCGATCTTGGCGATCGGGAAACCGGTGGCCTTGGAGGCCAGCGCCGAGGAACGCGACACGCGCGGGTTCATCTCGATCACCACCATGCGCCCGGTGTTCGGACAGATGCCGAACTGCACGTTGGAGCCCCCGGTTTCCACGCCGATCTCGCGCAGCACCGCCAGGGAGGCGTTGCGCATGATCTGGTATTCCTTGTCGGTCAGGGTCTGCGCCGGGGCCACGGTGATCGAGTCGCCGGTGTGCACGCCCATCGGATCGAAGTTCTCGATGGAGCAGACGATGATGCAGTTGTCCTTCTTGTCGCGGACCACCTCCATCTCGTACTCCTTCCAGCCGATCAGCGATTCGTCGATCAGCAGCTCGCTGGTCGGCGACAGATCCAGGCCGCGGGCGCAGATTTCCTCAAATTCTTCACGGTTGTAGGCGATGCCGCCGCCGGTGCCGCCCATGGTGAAGGACGGACGGATGATGCAGGGGAAGCCCACCTGCTCCAGCACGCCGTAGGCTTCTTCCATGTTGTGCGCGATGCCGGAGCGCGGGCAGGCCAGGCCGATGCTCTTCATGGCCTTGTCGAAGCGCGAACGGTCTTCGGCCTTGTCGATGGTGTCGGCGTTGGCACCGATCATCTCGACGCCGAACTTCTCCAGGATGCCGTGCCTTTCCAGGTCCAGGGCGCAGTTCAGCGCGGTCTGGCCGCCCATGGTCGGCAGCAGGGCGTCCGGACGCTCCTTCTCGATGATCTTGGCCACGGTGGCCCACTTGATCGGCTCGATGTAGGTGGCGTCGGCCATGGCCGGGTCGGTCATGATGGTGGCCGGGTTGGAGTTCACCAGGATGACGCGGAAGCCTTCTTCCTTCAGGGCCTTGCAGGCCTGGGCGCCTGAGTAGTCGAACTCGCAGGCCTGGCCGATGACGATGGGGCCGGCGCCGAGAATCAGGATGCTTTTGATGTCTGTACGTTTTGGCATGTTTCTTACTCGAATCCTTGGGTCAGTCGGCGGGGCTTAGCGGCGCTTGGCCATGGCTTCGATGAAGCGATCGAACAGCGGGGCCACGTCGTGCGGGCCGGGACTCGCCTCCGGGTGACCCTGGAAGCTGAAGGCCACCTTGTCGGTGCGCTCGATGCCCTGCAGGGTGCCGTCGAACAGCGACTTGTGGGTGGCGCGCAAGTTGCCCGGCAGGCTGGCTTCATCCACGGCGAAACCGTGGTTCTGGCTGGTGATCATCACCACGCCGGAATCCAGGTCCTGCACCGGGTGGTTGGCACCGTGGTGGCCGTGGCCCATCTTCAGGGTCTTGGCACCAGAGGCCAGGGCCAGCAGCTGGTGACCGAGGCAGATGCCGAACACCGGGATGTCGGTGGTGAGCACTTCCTTGATCGCAGCAATGGCGTAGTCGCACGGCTCGGGGTCGCCGGGGCCGTTGGAGAGGAACACGCCGTCCGGGTTCAGTGCCAGCACATCCTTGGCCGGGGTCTGCGCCGGCACCACGGTCAGGCGGCAGCCGCGCTCGACCAGCATGCGCAGGATGTTGACCTTGACCCCGTAGTCATAGGCGACCACGTGGTAGGGCAGCTCGCTGGCGGCGATTTCCGGGTGGCTGTCGGTCTGCAGGTTCCACACGCTGGAACGCCACTCGTAGCGCTCGGTGCAGCTGACCACCTTGGCCAGGTCCATGCCCTTGAGGCCGGGGAAGCTGCGCGCCAGTTCCAGGGCCTTTTCCTCGGTCGCGCCTTCGCCAGCCAGGATGCAGCCGTTCTGCGAACCCTTCTCGCGCAGGATGCGGGTCAGGCGACGGGTGTCGATGCCGGCGATGGCGACGGTGCCGTTTTCCTTCAGGTACTCATCCAGCGGCTGCTTGTCACGCCAGTTGCTGGAGATCAGCGGCAGGTCGCGGATGATCAGGCCGGCGGCCCACACGCGGTTGGATTCGGCGTCTTCCGGCGTGGTGCCGGTGTTGCCGATGTGCGGGTAGGTCAGGGTGACGATCTGCTGGGCATAGGAAGGATCGGTGAGGATTTCCTGATAGCCGGTCATGGCGGTGTTGAACACCACCTCACCAATGGTATGGCCATCGGCACCAATGGCTTCGCCGCGGAAAATGCTGCCGTCAGCGAGTGCGAGTATGGCTGGCTTAGTCAAGAAGACCTCCCTTAGATCTGCTGCTTGTTCAAACGCAGGTTGTAAAAAAGCGGGATGACGTATTGACCGTCACCCCGCTTCTTTATCTGATTCATTCTGCGTAACTTTTAGTGGACACACTAAAGCGGGCAGCTTACAGGAAAAGCCCTTTTCGGTCCAGCAATTGCATGGACCGAAAAGGTATTTCAGTTCAGGCCCAGCACGTCCTGCATGTCATAAAGACCGGCCGGCTGCGCCTGCAGCCACAGCGCCGCGCGCACCGCGCCCTTGGCGAAGGTCATGCGACTGGAGGCCTTGTGGGTGATCTCCACGCGCTCGCCCTCGGCGGCGAACAGCACGGTGTGATCACCCACCACGTCGCCGGCACGCACGGTGGCGAAGCCGATGGTCTCGCGCTCGCGCGCGCCGGTCTGGCCTTCACGGCCATAGACCGCGACCTTGTGCAGGTCACGCCCAAGAGCATTGGCCACCACCTCGCCCATGCGCAGCGCGGTACCGGACGGTGCGTCGACCTTGTGCCGGTGGTGCGCCTCGATGATCTCGATGTCCACCTCGTCGCCCAGCACGCGCGCAGCGGTGTCCAGCAGTTTCAGGCAGAGGTTGACGCCGACGCTGTAGTTGGCGGCGAAGACGATCGGGATCTCCTGCGCGGCCGCCTCCAGCTGCTGCCGCTCCTCCGGCGAGAAGCCGGTGGTGCCGATGACCATGGCCTTGCCGGCGCGCCGACAGATTTCCAGATTCTTCAGGGTCACCGAAGGGTGGGTGAAGTCGATGAGCACGTCGAACTGATCCAGCACGGCATTCAGGTCGCCCACCAGCTGCACGCCCAGCTTGCCCTGCGCCACCAGCTCGCCGGCATCGGCGCCAATCAGACTGCTGTCGGGACGGTCGATGGCGGCGCTCAGCTGCGCGCCCTCGGCCTGGCCGACTGCCTCGATCAGGTTCTTGCCCATGCGCCCGGCGGCGCCCATCACTGCAATACGTCGCATAGCCGAATCCTTAGATGTCACCGAAGAAACGCTTCATCCCATCGAACCAGCCGCTGGCCTTGGGCGAGTGGGAACTGTCGCCCTCCAGCGACTTGCGGAATTCCTCCAGCAGCTCGCGCTGACGCTTGTCCAGGTTGACCGGGGTTTCCACCGCCACCTTGCACAGCAGGTCGCCGGCACCGCCACCACGCACCGGAGCCACACCCTTGCCGCGCAGGCGGAACAGCTTGCCGGTCTGGGTGCCTTCCGGAATCTTCAGTTTGACCCGGCCGTCCAGGGTCGGCACTTCCAGTTCGCCACCCAGCGCTGCGTCGGCGAAGCTGATCGGCACCTCGCAGTACAGGTGCTTGCCGTCGCGCTGGAAGATCGGGTGCTCGCGCACGTTGACCACCACGTAGAGGTCACCGGCCGGCCCGCCATGGGAGCCCGCCTCACCCTCGCCGGACAGGCGGATGCGATCGCCGGTATCGACGCCCGCCGGCACCTTGACCGACAGGGTCTTGCTCTCCTCCACGCGACCCTGGCCGTGGCAGCTGCCGCAGGGGTCGGTGATCATCTTGCCGCTACCGTGGCAGCGCGGGCAGGTCTGCTGCACCGAGAAGAAGCCCTGCTGCATGCGCACCTGGCCGATGCCGCCACAGGTGGTACAGGTCACCGGACTGGTGCCCTTCTTGGCGCCCGAGCCATCGCAGGTCTTGCAGCCAACCAGGGTCGGCACGCGGATGGTCACGGTGGTGCCGCGCACCGCTTCTTCCAGGTCCAGCTCCAGGGTGTAGCGCAGGTCCGAGCCGCGCTGGGCGCCGCCGCGCGAGCCGCCGCGGCCGCCGCCGAAGAAGTCGCTGAACACGTCACCGAAGATGTCGGAGAAGTTGGCGCCGCCGAAACCACCGGCACCGCCACCCATCTGCGGATCGACCCCGGCGTGGCCGTACTGGTCGTAGGCCGAGCGCTTGGCGGCGTCGGAGAGCACTTCGTAGGCCTCGTTGGCCTCCTTGAATTTCTCTTCCGCTGCCTTGTCATCCGGGTTGCGGTCCGGGTGGTACTTCATCGCCAGGCGGCGGTAGGCCTTCTTCAGGTCCGCCTCGCTGGCGCCGCGCTCGACTCCGAGCACTTCGTAATAGTCACGTTTGGCCATAAATCCTCAACACCTCTGATTCACAGGCTCCAGACACGCCAACGCGGGAGCAAGCCCCCGCGCGGAGAATCGCCGACCGCAACGCAGCCGGCTGGCACCCTAGTAAGCGGGGCTTACTTGTTGTCCTTGACCTCTTCGAACTCGGCGTCGACCACGTCGTCGGCCGCATCCTTGGCACCCTCGGCGCCCTGGGCGGCTGCGCCCGGCTGCGGCTGCTCGGCGTACATCTTCTGCGCCAGCGGAGTGGTGGCCTCGGACAGGGCGTTGATCTTGGCCTCGATCTCGGCCTTGTCGTCACCCTTGAGGGCCACTTCCAGGTCGCCGATGGCCTTTTCGATGGCCGCCTTCTCCTCGGCAGTGGCCTTGTCGCCGGCCTCGGTGATCATCTTGCGGGTGGCGTGGACCAGGCCGTCGCCCTGATTGCGGGCCGCGGCCAGCTCCTCGAACTTGCGGTCTTCCTCGGCGTTGGCCTCGGCGTCACGCACCATGCGCTCGATTTCCTCGTCGGACAGGCCGGAGTTGGCCTTGATCACGATGGACTGCTGCTTGCCGGTGGCCTTGTCCTTGGCGGACACGTGCAGGATGCCGTTGGCGTCGATGTCGAAGGTCACTTCGATCTGCGGCACGCCGCGCGGCGCCGGCGGGATCTCGGCCAGGTCGAACTTGCCCAGCGACTTGTTCTGCGCGGCCTGCTTGCGCTCGCCCTGCAGCACGTGGATGGTCACGGCGCTCTGGTTGTCGTCGGCGGTGGAGAACACCTGCGACTTCTTGGTCGGGATGGTGGTGTTCTTCTCGATCAGCGGGGTCATCACGCCGCCCATGGTCTCGATGCCCAGGGTCAGCGGGGAGACGTCGAGCAGCAGCACGTCCTTGACGTCGCCGGCCAGCACGGCGCCCTGGATGGCGGCACCGATGGCCACGGCTTCGTCCGGGTTGACGTCCTTGCGCGCTTCCTTGCCGAAGAACTCGGCGACCTTCTGCTGCACCAGCGGCATGCGGGTCTGGCCACCGACCAGGATCACGTCGTCGATCTTGCTGGCGTCGATGCCGGCGTCCTTCAGGGCGATGCGGCACGGCTCGATGGTACGGGCGACCAGATCCTCGACCAGGGCTTCCAGCTTGGCGCGGGAAATCTTCACGTTGAGGTGCTTCGGACCGCTGGCATCGGCGGTGATGTACGGCAGGTTGACGTCGGTCTGCTGGCTCGAGGACAGCTCGATCTTGGCTTTCTCGGCGGCTTCCTTCAGGCGCTGCAGGGCCAGCGGATCGTTCTTCAGATCCATGCCGGACTCTTTCTTGAACTCGTCGACCAGGTAGTCGATCAGGCGCATGTCGAAGTCCTCGCCACCGAGGAAGGTGTCGCCGTTGGTGGCCAGCACTTCGAACTGGTGCTCGCCGTCGACTTCGGCGATCTCGATCACCGATACGTCGAAGGTACCGCCACCCAGGTCATAGACGATCACGGTGTGGTCGCCCTTGGCCTTGTCCATGCCGTAGGCCAGGGCCGCGGCGGTCGGCTCGTTGATGATGCGCTTGACGTCCAGGCCGGCGATGCGGCCGGCATCCTTGGTGGCCTGGCGCTGGCTGTCGTTGAAGTAGGCCGGAACGGTGATCACCGCCTCGGTGACCGGCTCGCCCAGGTAGTCCTCGGCGGTCTTCTTCATCTTCTTCAGCACTTCGGCGCTGATCTGCGGCGGCGCCATGTCCTTGCCGCCGGCCTGCACCCAGGCGTCGCCATTGTTGGCCTTGACGATCTTGTAAGGCACCAGCTTGATGTCTTTCTGCACCACGTCCTCTTCGAAGCGGCGGCCGATCAGGCGTTTCACCGCGAACAGGGTGTTGTGCGGGTTGGTCACCGCCTGGCGCTTGGCGCTCTGGCCGACCAGGGTCTCGCCATCGTTGGTGTAGGCGATGATGGAGGGGGTGGTACGCGCACCCTCGGCGTTCTCGATGACCTTGACGTTGCCGTTTTCCAGGATGGCCACGCAGGAGTTGGTGGTGCCCAGGTCGATACCGATGATCTTGCCCATGAATATTCTCCGAAACTCTGTCTTTAACCTTGAGTACGTCGCGGCCTGCGGCACACGGCGTCAGCTACTGAATCGCTTGCCCTGTAGATGGGGCCGTTACCGGGTATTTCAAGCCTGCTCGTCGATCGACGGCGGCGGGGTCAGCGGCGCCTTGCTCACCACCACCATGGCCGGGCGCAGCAGGCGACCGTTGAGCAGGTAGCCCTTCTGGAACACCTTGAGCACGGTGTTCGGCTCGGCATGGATGCTCTCCTCCATGGCCATGGCCTGGTGATGCTCCGGGTTGAACGGCGCGCCATGCGGATCGAGCGCCTCCAGCTGGTAGCGCTTGAGGGTGTCGTGGAACAGCTTGAGGGTCAGCTCCATGCCCTCGCGCATGGCCTTGCTCGCCTCGTCGGCGGCGCTGGTCAGCTCCAGGCCGCGCTCCAGGCTGTCGACCACCGGCAGCAGGTCGTTGGCGAACCGCTCCAGGGCGAACTTGTGCGCCTTCTCCACGTCCTGCTCCGCGCGACGGCGCACGTTCTGCAGATCGGCGGCCATGCGCAGGGACTGATCCTGGGCCGCGGCCAGCTGCTCTTCGAGGGTCTGCACGCGAGCGGCCAGATCGTCGCCGGCGGTCGCCTCGGGCGCCAGTTGCTCTTCCGGGGTTGCCGTGTCCAGGGTCTGTTCGTCTGCCATTGGGTCCTCCTGTGAATGCGACAGCGGGTCGTGGCCCGCGCTTCTGGTCGCCTATATGGGGGCCTGCCACAGGGTTTCAAGGGTTATTGCCGAGGCAAAACAAAACACTGTATAAATAGACAGCACAACTTTTGGGAGCGCTCCTCATGCTGGTGCACCTGTCCGTCCACAACTACGCCATCGTCGAACACCTGGACCTCGAACTGCAGCGCGGCATGTCGGTGATCACCGGCGAGACCGGCGCCGGCAAGTCGATCATGCTCGACGCCCTCGGCCTGGCCCTGGGCGACCGCGCCGACAGCGGCGTGGTGCGCCCCGGCGCGGACAAGGCGGACATCCTCGCCAGCTTCGACCTGGAGGACATCGCCGAAGCCCGCGCCTGGCTGGCCGAGCGCGACCTGGACAACGACGGCCCGTGCATCCTGCGCCGGGTCATCACCAGCGAGGGCCGCTCGCGCGGCTACATCAACGGCAGCCCCTGCCCGCTGGGCGACCTCAAGGCCCTGGGCGAGCTGCTGATCGACATCCACAGCCAGCACGAGCACCAGTCGCTGCTCAAGCCGGACACCCACCGCCGCCTGCTCGACGAATACGCCGGCAGCCAGGAACTGGCGCGCCAGGTGCAGCTGGCCGCCCAGCGCTGGCGCCAGACCCGCCAGGAGCTGCAGCGCCTGTCCGCCAGCGGCGACGAACAGCGTGCCCGCCACCAGCTGCTCAGCTATCAGCTGGAAGAGCTGGAAAACCTGGCCCTGGGCGACAACGAGCTGGAACAGCTGGAACAGGAACACAAGACCCTGAGCAACGCCGAGCAGCTGCTCGGCGCCTGCCGCCAGGTCCTCGAGCTATGCAGCGAGAGCGATGCCGGCAACGTGCTGTCGGCGCTGACCGCCAGCCTCAACCGCCTCGGCGGCTTCGCCAACCAGCCCGGCGCCCTGAGCGAGGCGACCAACCTGCTGGCCAGCGCGCAGATCCAGGTAGAGGAGGCGGTCGGCGAGCTGAACCGCTTCATCGACCACTTCGACGCCGACCCGCAGCGCCAGCAACTCCTCGAAGAACGCCTGGACGCCATCTACAGCCTGGCGCGCAAGCACCGCGTGCAGCCCACCGAGCTGGCCGAACTGCAGCAACGCCTGCTCGAGGAACTGGAGAGCCTCAACGCCGACGACGAGGCGGTCGAACGCCTCGGCGAAGAGCTGGCCGCCTACGCACGCCACTACCAGGACAAGGCCGTCGAACTTAGCGCCCTGCGCCAGCAGGCCGCCAGCCGCCTGGCCGAAGCCGTGCAGGTGGAGATGCAGACCCTCGGCATGCCCGGCGGGCGCTTCAGCATCGAACTGCTGCCACTTGGCGGCGAGGAACCGCACCCGCACGGCCTGGAGCAGGTGGAGTTCCTGGTCAGCGCCAACCCCGGCCAGCCGCTGAAGTCGCTGGCCAAGGTCGCCTCCGGCGGCGAGCTGTCGCGTATCAGCCTGGCCATCCAGGTGATCACCGCGCAGACCTCGCGGGTGCCGACCCTGGTATTCGACGAAGTCGACGTCGGCATCGGCGGCCCCACCGCCGAAGTGGTCGGCCAGCTGCTGCGCCGCCTCGGCGAGCGCGGCCAGGTGCTGACCGTGACCCACCTGCCGCAGGTCGCCGCCCAGGGCCACCACCACCTGTTCGTGCACAAGCAGCGCGACAGCGCGGAGACCCGCACCGCCGTGGCCAGCCTGGATACGGCACAGCGGGTCGAGGAAGTGGCGCGCATGCTCGGTGGCGTCGACCTCACCAAGGAGTCCCTGCAGCACGCCCGCAAGATGGTGACCCGCGCCCAGGCCTGAAAACGAAAAAGGCGCCCCGCGGGGCGCCTTTTTCATTGGCTCGCTGTGCGCTTAGCTCTTCTTGCGCACGTAGAGCACCAGGTTGTGGTCGACCAGCTCGAAGCCGTGCTGCTTGACGATGTCCTTCTGCAGCTTCTCGATCTCCGGGTCGAAGAACTCGATCACCTCGCCGGTGTCCACGCAGACCATGTGGTCGTGATGGCCACCGTCGGCCAGCTCGAACACGGCATGGCCGCCGTCGAAGTTGTGGCGCTCGACCAGGCCGGCGGCTTCGAACTGGGTCAGCACGCGGTAGACGGTGGCCAGCCCGACGTCCTCGCCGGCCTCCATCAGGGCCTTGTACACGTCCTCGGCGCTCATGTGGCGCTGGCCGGAAGTGGCGGAGTCGAGCATCTGCAGAATCTTCACACGCGGCAGAGTGACCTTGAGGCCAGCTTTGCGCAGTTCGTTGTTTTCAACCATGGTCAGCTTTCTCGTGGTTGCTGCTTCGCAGCTCCCGTTAATGCGGGTATGATCGGGGTTTAATTTGCCCAGCCAAGATAGTGGAAGTCACCCACCGATGCAAAACACCAAGCTCTTGCTGCCCAGCCTCACCCTCGTGGGTCTGTTCGCGCTCGCCGGCTGTTCGTTTCCCGGGGTCTACAAGATCGACATCCAGCAGGGCAATGTCGTTACACAGGACATGATAGACCAGTTGAAGCCTGGAATGACCCAGCGCCAAGTGCGGTTTATCATGGGCAACCCGCTGATCACCGATACCTTCCACGCCAAGCGCTGGGACTACCTGTACAGCATCCAGCCGGGTGGCCGTCAGCGTTACCAGGAGCGCATCAGCCTGATGTTCGACGGCAATGACCAGCTGATCGGCCTGGCCGGCGACTTCATGCCGGGCGTCAGCCGCGACCAGGAAATCCTCGGCGAAGGCAGCGACACCAGCGTGCAACAGCCGCAGACCGAGGTCCGGGAAGAACCGGCCAAGCCGGGCTCGCTGCTGGAGCAGATCCAGGACGAAGTGGATGCCGCCGAGCCGATCCCGGTTCCCGTGCCGGAACCGCTCGACCCGATGCCGCAGTAATAGCCGGATACGAAAAAGCCCCGCCAAGTGCGGGGCTTTTTCATTGCGGAGCCAACTTCAGTCGTCGCCCGCCTTGGCCGCCGCAGCCTTGGCCGCGCGCTGCTTGCGCACTTCCTTGGGGTCGGCGATCAGCGGCCGGTAGATTTCCACCCGCTCACCCTCTTCCAGTACCCGTTCCTCGGGCCTGGCCACCGCCTTGCCGAATATCCCCAGCGGTGCGCTGGCCAGATCCAGCCCGGGGAAATGCTCGTCCAGGCGCGAGCGCAGCGCCGCTTCGCGCACCGTGGTGCCGACGGGCACGCTCAGGCGCAGCAGCTTCTGCCGCTCGGCCAGGGCATAGACCACCTCGACGCTGATGTTCGGCTTATCCATGCAGTTGCTTGGCCCTCTGACAGAATGCATCGACCAGGGTGTTGGCCGCCTGGTTGAACAGCGGCCCCAGGGTAGCTTTGACCAATGGCCCGGCATAGTCGAAGGTCATGTCCAGGCTGATCTTGCAGGCCTTGTCGCCCAGCGCCTTGAATTCCCAGGTGCCCTGCAACTGGGTGAAGGGCCCCTCTTCCAGCTGCATCTCGATCGACTTGCCCGGCACCAGGCGATTGCGTGTCATGAAGCGCTGGCTGACCCCACCCTTGGCCACGGTCAGGCTGGCGCGCATTGCCTCGGCACTCTCTTCCAGCACTTCGGCGGCCGAGCACCAGGGCAGGAACTGCGGGTAGCTGGCCACATCGTTGACCAGGTCGTAGAGGACCTGCGCCGGATAGGGCAGCAGGGCCGAGCGTTGGATGCGGGTACTCATCAGCCTTGGATTCCTGAACTGCTGCGCCGGCTCGCCGGCGCCACGGAGCGCGCATTGTGCGGAATTCGACCAGCCCCCTCAAGCGCGCCTGTCGCCAGGGCCGCGCCGACTCCCTATAATGCGCGCCCTATGGCCAAGCAGAAGAAACACCCCACCGGAACCATCGCGCTGAACAAGAAGGCGCTGCACGACTATTCCATCGAAAACAAGTTCGAGGCCGGCATCGCCCTGTCCGGCTGGGAAGTGAAGAGCCTGCGCGCGGGCAAGGCCCAGCTGGTCGACAGCTACGTGCTGCTCAAGGACGGCGAGGCCTACCTGTTCGGCGCCCACATCACGCCGCTGAAGACCGCCAGCACCCACGTCATCGCCGACCCGACCCGCACGCGCAAGCTGCTGCTGCACAAGCGCGAGCTGGGCAAGCTGTTCGGCGCCGTGCAGCAGAAGGGTTACGCCTGCGTGGCCCTGGCGCTGTACTGGAAGAAGCACCTGATCAAGTGCGAGATCGCCCTGGCCAAGGGCAAGAAGGAATTCGACAAGCGCGCCACCGAGAAGGAGCGCGATTCCGACCGGGAGATCTCCCGCGCCATGCGCAGCAAGGGCAAGGAAGAATAAGAAAAGGGCGGATATCCGCCCTTTTTCATGCCCGCCCGCACTACAGCCCCTGGCGCCGCTGCGCCCGCTCGAGCCGGCGCGCCTCCTGCTGAGCCTCGGCCAGCACCTCCTGCACATAGTGGATATGCCGGTTGGACAGCTCGCGCGCCTCCTCGGCACGGCGCGCGATGATTGCCTCGAACAACGCCTGGTGCTGCGCGCGCAGCTGATCGCGAGTCTCGTTGCGCTGCAGGTACATGCCGCCGATGTTGGTTACCACGTTGTGCTTGAGCAGGTCGAACAGCCCACGAATGGTGTGCAGCAGCACGGCGTTATGACTGGCCTCGGCGATGGCCAGGTGGAAGCGCGCATCGGCGGCACCCTCCTCCGCCCGGCTGGCCTTGCTGTTCGGCGCATAGCAGCGCTGCAGCTCGTCGAAGGCCGCCCGCAGGCGCTCGTGATCGAGGGCAGTAGCACGCTGCGCCGCATAGAAGGCACAGGAGCCCTCCAGGGTGTGGCGGAACTCCAAGAGATCGCGCTGGGCATCCGGATTGCTCTCCAGCAGGTGCAGCAGGGGATCACTGAAGGTCGATCCCAGCTCGGCTGCCACATAGTTGCCACCGCCCTGGCGGCTGACCAACAAGCCCTTGGCCACCAGTTTCTGGATCGCCTCGCGCAGCGAGGGCCGCGACACGCCAAAGCGCTCGGCCAGCACCCGCTCCGCCGGCAACCGCTCGCCGGCCTTCAGCGTGCCCTCGAGGATCATGGTCTCCAGCTGCCCGACGATGTCATCCGACAGACGGCGCTGACGTACCGGCCCCACTTCCATATCCCGCTCCCACTGGTTTGACCACCTGCATGGCTCTGCTGCCTTGCGTTCCAGCAAGCCTAAAGGTGCAGCCACGGGCGGGCAACCAGAGGCACTTCGACCAAAGTCGCAAGCCATGAAATTGACAGAAGCGCGGCCGGACTTTTACTCTGGCCCAGCCACTTTGTAAATTGGTATTACCAATTATGCAGAGCGCGCCCAACAACTCCAAGAATGCGCCGAGGTAACAAGATGCCCTTCACCCCCCGACTGCCGCGCCTGGCGCGTCACTGAACGGAGAACTCGCCATGTCCTCCGGATTGCTCGCCCTTCTCGCCTTCTCCCCCATCCTGCTGGCCGCCGTGCTGCTGATCGGCCTGCGCTGGCCAGCCAAACGCGCCATGCCGCTGGTCTACCTGCTCACCGCCGGCATCGGCCTGACCGTGTGGGACATGAGCTTCAACCGCATCCTGGCCTCCACCGTCCAGGGCCTGGTAATCACCGGCGGAGTGCTGTGGATCATCTTCGGCGCCATCCTGCTGCTCAACACCCTCAAGCACTCCGGCGGCATCACCGCGATCCGCGCCGGCTTCGCCACCATCAGCCCGGACCGGCGCATCCAGGCGCTGATCATCGGCTGGCTGTTCGGCTGCTTCATCGAGGGCGCTTCCGGCTTCGGCACCCCGGCGGCCATCGCCGCGCCGCTGCTGGTGGCCATCGGCTTCCCGGCGCTGGCCGCGGTGATCCTCGGCATGCTGGTGCAGAGCACGCCGGTGTCCTTCGGCGCGGTCGGCACGCCGATCCTGGTCGGCCTCAACACCGGCCTGGACAGCGCCGGCATCGGCACGCAGCTGACCGCCCAGGGCTCCAGCTGGGAGGCCTACCTGCAGCTGATCACCAGCGAAGTGGCGATCATCCATGCCACGGTCGGCACCCTGATGCCGCTGATCATGGTGCTGATGCTGACCCGCTTCTTCGGCCGCGAGAAAAGCTGGAAGGCCGGCTTCGAGGTGCTGCCCTTCGCCATTTTCGCCGGCCTGGCCTTCACCCTGCCCTATGCCGCCACCGGCGTGTTCCTCGGCCCGGAATTCCCTTCCCTGCTGGGCGGCCTGATCGGCCTGGCCATCGTCTGTAGCGCCGCCCGCCTCGGCTTCCTGGTACCGAAGAAGACCTGGGACTTCGCCCCGGCCAACGAATGGCCGAGCGAGTGGCTGGGCAGCGTCGAGATGAAGCTCGACAGCCTCACCGTCAAGCCCATGGGCACCCTGCGCGCCTGGCTGCCCTATGTGCTGGTCGGTGCCCTGCTGGTGGTCAGCCGGGTATTCCCGGAAGTCGGCGCCGCACTGAAATCCGTGGTGCTGGTGTTCCCGGACATCCTCGGCGAGGCCGGCATCAAGGCCGACTTCATGCCGCTGTACCTGCCCGGCGGCATCCTGGTCGCCGTGGTGCTGGCCACCTTCTTCCTGCATGGCATGAAGGTGCGCGAGCTGGGCGCGGCGGTGAGGGAATCGACCGGCGTGCTGCTCGGCGCCGGCTTCGTCCTGCTGTTCACCGTGCCGATGGTGCGCATCCTGATCAACTCCGGGGTCAACGGCGCGGAACTGGCCAGCATGCCGATCACCATGGCGCGCTACGTGGCCGACAGCGTCGGCGGCATCTACCCGCTGCTGGCGCCCAGCGTCGGTGCCCTGGGCGCCTTCATCGCCGGCTCCAACACGGTGAGCAACATGATGCTGGCGCAATTCCAGTTCGGCGTGGCGCAGAACCTGGGCATCTCCACCGCGCTGATCGTCGCCGTACAGGCCATCGGCGCGGCGGCCGGCAACATGGTCGCCATCCACAACGTGGTGGCCGCCTCGGCCACGGTCGGCCTGCTCGGGCGCGAAGGCACCACCCTGCGCAAGACCGTCTGGCCCACCCTGTACTACGTACTGTTCACCGGCCTGATCGCCCTGTTGGCGATCTACGCTCTGGGTATCAGCGATCCGCTGCTCGCCCGCTGACCGCAACCCCGGCAGCGCCCCGCACAGTCGGGGCGCTGCCGCTCCAGCCCCATAGGACTAGAGCCATGATCATCTCCGCCTCCACCGACTACCGCGAAGCCGCCCGGCGCAAGCTGCCGCCCTTCCTGTTCCACTACATCGACGGCGGCGCCTATGCCGAGCACACGCTGAGGCGCAACGTCGCCGACCTGGCCGAGGTCGCGCTGCGCCAGCGCGTGCTGAAGAACATGGCCGAGCTGGACCTGTCCACCGAGCTGTTCGGCGAGCGGCTGGCCATGCCGCTGGCCCTGGCCCCGGTCGGCCTCACCGGCATGTACGCCCGCCGCGGCGAAGTGCAGGCGGCCCGCGCGGCGGCGGCCAAGGGCATCCCCTTTACCCTGTCCACCGTCTCGGTCTGCCCGATCGAGGAAGTGGCCCCGGCCATCGACCGGCCCATGTGGTTCCAGCTCTATGTGCTGAAGGACCGCGGCTTCATGCGCAACGCCCTGGAACGGGCCAAGGCCGCCGGCGTCACCACCCTGGTGTTCACCGTCGACATGCCGGTGCCCGGCGCCCGCTACCGCGACGCCCACTCCGGCATGAGCGGGCCGAACGCGCCGCTGCGCCGGGTGCTGCAGGCCATGACCCACCCGGCCTGGGCCTGGGACGTGGGCCTGCTGGGCAAGCCGCATGACCTGGGCAACATCTCCGCCTACCGTGGCAATCCGACCGGCCTGGCCGACTACATCGGCTGGCTGGGCGCCAATTTCGACCCGTCGATCTCCTGGAAGGACCTGGAGTGGATCCGCGACTTCTGGGACGGGCCGATGGTGATCAAGGGCATCCTCGACCCCGAGGACGCCCGCGACGCCGTGACCTTCGGCGCCGACGGCCTCGTCGTGTCCAACCACGGTGGCCGCCAGCTCGACGGCGTGCTGTCCAGCGCCCGCGCCCTGCCGGCGATCGCCGACGCGGTGAAGGGCGAGATCAGGATCCTCGCCGACTCCGGCATCCGCACCGGCCTCGACGTGGTGCGCATGCTCGCCCTCGGCGCCGATGGCGTGATGCTCGGCCGCGCCTTCGTCTACGCCCTGGCCGCCGCCGGCGGTGCCGGGGTGAGCAACCTGCTGGAGCTGTTCGACAAGGAAATGCGCGTGGCCATGACCCTCACCGGTGCCCGCTCGATCGGCGAGATCAGTGCCGACTCGCTGGTGCGCGAACTGCGCCACGCCGCGTCCTGACCCCGGAGCCGCCATGAGCCTGCCTGCTGCCTTTCTCCAAGCCGCCGCCCGCCTGATCCCGGAAGAGCGGCGCTTCGACGATCCGCTGTCGACCCTGGCCTTCGGCACCGACGCCAGCTTCTACCGGCTGATCCCCCAGCTGGTGATACGCGTCGAAAGCGAGCGGGAGGTGGTCGAACTGCTCAAGCTGGCCGGCACCCACCGCGTGCCGGTGACCTTCCGCGCCGCCGGCACCAGCCTCTCCGGCCAGGCGATTTCCGACTCGGTGCTGATCGTGCTGGGCGACAACTGGAACGGCCGGGAGATTCGCGCGGGCGGCGCGCAGATCCGCCTGCAGCCGGGCGTGATCGGCGCCAGCGCCAACGCCGTACTGGCCCCGCTGCAGCGCAAGATCGGTCCCGACCCGGCGTCGATCAACGCGGCCAAGATCGGCGGCATAGTCGCCAACAACTCCAGCGGCATGTGCTGCGGCACCGCGCAGAACAGCTACCACACCCTGGCCGGCCTGCGCCTGGTGCTGGCCGACGGCACGCTCGTGGATACCGAGGACGAGACCAGCGTCGCGGCCTTCCGCGCCAGCCATGCCGGGCTGCTGGCGCAGCTGGCCGAACTGGGCCGGCAGACCCGCGCCAACAGCGAACTGGCAGCGAGGATTCGGCACAAGTACCGGCTGAAGAACACCACCGGCCTGTCGCTCAACGCACTGGTCGATTTCGATGAGCCGCTGGATATCTTGAGCCACCTGATGGTCGGTTCCGAAGGCACCCTGGGCTTTATCAGCGCGGTGACCTACCACACGGTGCCCGAGCACCCGCACAAGGCCAGCGCCCTGCTGGTGTTCTCCGACGTGGAAAGCTGCTGCCGCGCCGTGCCTGTGCTCAAGCAGCAGCCGGTTTCCGCCGTGGAGCTGCTGGACCGGCGCAGCCTGCGCTCGGTGCAGGACAAGCCCGGCATGCCCGAGTGGGTCAAGAGCCTGTCCGGCGGCGCCTGCGCCCTGCTGATCGAATCCCGGGCCGCCACGGCCTCCGTGCTGGCCGAGCAGATCGAACGGATCATGGCCGCCATCGCAGAGTTCCCGCTGGAGAAGCGGGTCGACTTCAGCAGCGACCCGGCCGTGTACAACCAGCTGTGGAAGATCCGCAAGGACACCTTCCCCGCCGTTGGCGCGGTGCGTGCCACCGGCACCACGGTGATCATCGAGGACGTCACCTTCCCGGTGGAGCGCCTGGCCGAGGGCGTCAACCGTCTGCTCGAACTGTTCGACCGTCACGGCTACGACGAGGCGATCATTTTCGGCCACGCCCTGGAAGGCAACCTGCACTTCGTGTTCACCCAGGGCTTCGACGACCCGGCTCAGGTCGCCCGCTACGACGCCTTCATGGGCGAGGTGGCGCAGCTGGTGGCGGTGGAGTTCGGCGGCGCGCTCAAGGCCGAGCACGGCACCGGGCGCAATATGGCGCCTTTTGTGGAACTCGAATGGGGCCGCGAGGCCTACCAGCTGATGTGGACGATCAAGCGTCTGCTCGATCCGCAGGGCATCCTCAACCCGGACGTGATCCTTTCCGAGGACCGCGAGCTGCACCTGAAGAACCTCAAGCCGCTACCGGCCGCCGACGCGATCGTCGACAAGTGCATCGAGTGCGGCTTCTGCGAACCGGTGTGCCCCTCGCGCGGCCTGACCCTGACGCCGCGCCAGCGCATCGTCATCTGGCGCGATATCCAGGCGCGCAAGCGTGCCGGCATCGACACCCGCGAGCTGGAAGCCGCCTACCAGCACCACGGCCTCGACACCTGCGCAGCCACGGGGCTGTGCGCCCAACGCTGCCCGGTGGGCATCAACACCGGCGAGCTGGTGCGCCAACTGCGCGGCCACAAGGCCCGGCACGGCGGCACGGCCAACTGGCTGGCCGGGCATTTCGCCACCGCCCTCAGGGGCGCCCGCCTCGGCCTGCTGGCCGCCGACACGGCACGCCGCCTGCTCGGCGCACCGCGCCTGGCGCACTGGGCCGCCGGTCTGCACCAGCAATTCGGCACGCCACTGTGGACAGCGGCCATGCCTCAAGTGGCGCAGCCGCTGAAATGGGTGCCGCCGGTGCCCAGCGAAAAGCCACGGGTGGTCTACCTGCCCGCCTGCGTGTCGCGCGCCATGGGCCCGGCCTTCGCCGATGCCGAACAGAGCACGTTGCTGGACAAGACCCGCGCCCTGCTGGAGAAGGCCGGCTTCGAGGTGATCTTCCCCGCAGGGCTGGACAACCTGTGCTGCGGCCAGCCCTTCACCTCCAAGGGCTATGCGAAGCAGGGCGACGCCAAGCGCGACGAGTTGCTCGCCGCCCTGCTCGGCGCCAGCCGCAATGGCCAGGACCCCATCTACTGCGACACCAGCCCCTGCACCCTGCGCCTGGTACAAGGCAAAGCCGATCGTCGGCTGCGCCTCTACGACCCGGTGAAATTCATTCGTGAACAGCTGCTAGACAGGCTGGAGATCACCCCGCAGGAAGCGCCGGTGGCGGTACACGTCACCTGCTCCACCCAGCACCTGGGCGAGGCCGAACACCTGATCGAGATCGCCCGGCGCTGCGCGAAGACAGTGGTGATTCCGGAGGGCATCCACTGCTGCGGCTTCGCCGGCGACAAGGGCTTCACCACCCCCGAGCTGAACGCCCATGCGCTGCGCTCGCTCAAAGGCGCCGTGCAGCACTGCAATGAAGGTATCTCGACCAGCCGGACCTGCGAGATCGGCCTGTCTCACCACAGCGGCATCGACTACCACTCGCTGGTCTACCTGCTGGACCGGGTCAGCCAGCCGCTCGCCACCTGACGACGCGGCACGCCACGGCTTGCCTATACTGGCTGCAGCACCGCCACTGGAGAGCCGCCATGCGCCGCCTGACCCTGCTTCTTGCCGCCGCCCTGCTCAGCACCCCGCTGATGGCCATGCACTGCCCGCAGGACATGGCCAAGATCGACGCCATGCTCAAGACCGACCCACCCGCCGATCCGGAAGTGCTCGCCGAGGTGCAGCGCCTGCGCGCCGAAGGCGAAGCCCTGCACAAGGCCGGCAACCATGGCGAGTCGGTCAAGGTGCTGGAAGAGGCGCTGAACCTGCTGCAGGCCAGCGAGTAACCGCCCGCCCCTAGGCCTCTTCGCCCAGCAGTACCCGCGCCACCTGGCGCAGCTGCTGCAGGTCCACCGGCTTCAGCAGGCTGGCCTGGGCGCCCTTGGCACGCGCCTCGGCCAGCAGCCCCTCGTCGGCCGCGGCGCTGACCACCAGCACCGGCACCTCGGCCAGGCGCGCCTCCTCGCGCATCCGCTCGAGCACCTCCAGGCCACTGCCGTCGGGCAGGTCCAGATCCAGCAGCACCAGTGCCGGCGTCTGCTCGGCCAGGTGCAGCAGGGCGCGGCGCACCGAGGTCGCCCCCTCCACCCGGGCCAGGTCACGCAGCCCTTCCTGCAGGACCTTGAGGCAGGCCGGGTGATCCTCCACGCACAGCACCGGCGCCAGCATCCGCGTCGAGGCCGGCGTATCCGTCTCGGCCGCCTCGGCCTGGGCCGCGGGCTCGGCCGCGCCGGGAAGCTCGATCCAGAAGCGGCTGCCCAGGCCGACGTTGCTGGCAAAGCCCATTTCCCCCCCATCAGCTCGGCCAGCTCGCGGCATAGCACCAGGCCGATGCCGGTGCCGGGGATGTTGGAGTTCTCCCGCCCCAGGCGCTGGAACGGCTGAAAGAGCTGCTCCTGCTGCTCGGGACTGAGTCCCGGACCGCTGTCCTCCACCCACAGCCGCACGCCGCCGGCACGCACCTCGTAGCCGAGCCGGATCATGCCCCGCGGGCTGTTGTACTTGATCGCATTGGACAGCAGGTTGAGCAGCACCTGGCGCAGGCGGCGCGGGTCGGCCAGCACGTAGAGCGGCGGGTGTGCCTCGGCCTGCACCTGCAACTGCAGCTGGCGCTGCTGTACCTCCGGCTGCACCAGCTCGGCGCAGCCCCGCAGCAACGGGCCGATGTCCACCGGCTGCAGTTGCAGCTGCTGCTGGCGGCTCTCGATGCTGGACAGGTCGAGGATGTCGTCCACCAGGGCCGTCAGGTGCCGGCTGGCCAGGACGATTTCCCGCGCGTATTCGGCCTCCTGGTGACGCGCCTCGTCTGGCGCCGCCTCCAGTTCGATCAGCTGGGCAAAGCCGTGGATGGCGTTGAGCGGCGTGCGCAGCTCGTGGCTCATGCTGGACAGGAAGCGGCTCTTGGCCTGGCTGGCGGCCTGCGCCTCCAGGCTGGCGCGGCGCAGCTCGTCCTGGGTCTGCTTGAGGCTGCTGATGTCGACATGGGTCCCGGCGGCGCGCACCGCACGCCCCTGGGCATCGCGCTCGATCACCTTGCCGCGACTGAGCAGCCAGACGTAATGCCCCAGGGCATCGGCGTAGCGATACTCGGCCTCGAAGAAGTCCTCGCTGCTATCGTCGGCCAGGCTCAGGCGCAGGTGGCGCACCCGTGGCAGGTCGTCCGGGTGCACGCGCTGGTTGAACTCGGCGAAGGGCATGCAGTCGGCGTGCAGGCCGAAGCGCCGCACGAAACGCTCGCTGACGCGGATGCTGAGGCTGGCGGCCTCCACTTCCCAGAGGCTTTCCGTGGTGCTTTCCAGGACCAGCTCGAGGGTGCGCTGCACCTGCAGGCGACTCTCCTCGCTGGCCTGCAGCTGCTGCCCGGCGTGCTGAACTTCCTCGGCCATCTCGGCCATTTCCTGGATCACCGTGGGCGGCGCTGCCGGCCGCCGCTCGCCGACCGCGAGGCTGCGCATCATGCCGACTATGCCGGTGATCGGCTGCGCCAGCTCATCGCTCAGGCGCCGCGAGCGCAGCCACATCCAGCTGCCGAACAGCAGGTAGAAGAACACCAGGCCGGCGATCAGCAGGTAGCCGATCTTCAGGTACTGTTCGGCCAGACGGTTGGTCTCGCGGAAGATGTTGGCCTCGTCCACCACCAGCAGCAGGCGCCAACCGGTTTGCGGAATCTCGCTCCAGGCCATCAGCTGGGCCCGGCCGCCCAGCTGTACCTCCTGCACGCCATGCGGTCGCTCGGCCATGGCCTTCTGCAGCGGGCGCAGGCCCTCCTGGCGGTCCAGCTTGAAGTCGGCGGGCTTGAGCACCTCGCGACTGACCGCCTCGGCATAGGAATAGCTGGTCAATTCGCGCAGACCGAAATCCTTCTCGCCCGCCGCCGGCAGAGCCATGATGCCGTTGTCGCGTCCCACCAGCAGCGCATAGCCCTGCCAGGGCACCTGCAGGCTGCCGATCTCGGCGAGCATCTGGCCGACCGTCACGTCCAGCCCCACCACGCCTTCGAGGAACTCGTCGCGGTACACCGGGGCGATGGCGGACATCATCCAGCCCTGACCGGCCGGGTCCAGGTAGACCTCGGTCCACACCGGCCGGCGCTGCGGGTTGTGCTTGGCGTCGGCCAGGTAATAGAAGTTGTACTGTGGGATGTCCATGTCGTGCGGGTACTGCTGCAGCACGTCGAAGTAGGGGTAGATACGGTTGTAGCTGTCCCAGCTGTTGAAGTAGACGGCCGCCACCAGCGGGTCGGCCTGCCTGATCGAGCGCATCAGCGGGTCGACCCGCGACAGGCGCAATGCCTTGGCGCGATCCTGGCGCGCCGGCGGCGTGCTGGCGGAGTAGAAGGAAGCGGCACGACCGTCGTCGCTACGGCTGTAGAACACCCCCTGCGGGCTGCTGGCATGGCGCATGCGCTCGAGTTCGTCCGGTTCGAAGCGTCGATCGGCCAGAGCCTCGCCCACCGCGTCGCGGAAGATGCCGACCTGCGCCTCGATGGCCTTGAGCCGGCTGTCGATCACCTGGCCCTCGCGACGCACCGCACTGTCCAGGTCCTGCAGCGCGCTGCTCTGCAGGTAGCCGACCTGGGCCTCGCGGATCGACTCGTTGGTGTACAGGTACACGCCGATCAGTACCGACTCCACCAGAACCAGGGGAATCAGCGCGCTGTGCAGGAAGGCGCGCCAGATCCAGCGGCGCAGGGGCTTGAGCGGTGCGGGCGGCATGCCGGCATTCCTTGAATTCGGGACAGACAGAGAATGGCACAAGGCCGCACAACGGCCAGCCGAGAGCGGTGATGAAGCCATTGTAAGGGCAGATCGGCGGTCGACGCTGGGGAACCTTTGCCGTACACTGCGCTCCAACCTCGCAAGAGAGTTATGGGGCCGATTAGGATTCGACGCCGGTAACAAAACTTGAGGGGCATGCCGAGTAGGTGACAGTTCTCGTAAATCCGCTGCCACACCTTCATAGTTGCCAACGACGACAACTACGCTCTGGCCGCCTAAGGGCGCCAGCAGACCCTAGGGGATGCCTGTAAACCCGAAGATTTGGTCTGTCAGATAGAACAGGATCGCCGCCAAGCACGCTGCAGGCGTAACGGCTAAAACTCATGCAGCTCGCTCCAAGCACCCTGCCACTCGGGCGGCGCGGAGTTAACTCAGTAGAGATGGCTAAGCATGTAGAACCGATAGCGGAGAGCTGGCGGACGGGGGTTCAAATCCCCCCGGCTCCACCAAACAAGCCCTTGAAAATCAAAGAGTTTTCAGGGGCTTTTCTTTGAGCGCAGGAAAAGTGCCGATATCCGGCGTTGCCCATGCGATAACGTGGTAGACTTCCGCACCCGCAAGGTGATAGGCGCAGATGGCAGCAGCCATCCTGAGCCATGCGGCTATGCAGTCCGACCTGGACACGGCATGTATCCGGAACACCATTCCACTTGAGCGTAAGCTCTGCTTCCCTGAGATCGGAAGCAGTGCCGATGCGCAGCATTGATACAAGCCGACCCTCACTCCTGCAGCTCCTTGACCGACAAGGCTCATGCGGCAGTTCTGCTTGATCTCAATCGTCCCTACTGGCGTCACCTCCTGTCGAGACAAATACCCACCGGTAAACCAGCCTGTCTACGCATGCCTGGATTCCCGGCCATACAAGACGCGAGCCCGAGCAAGAAGCCGGCCCGCCCGACATGAGAGTTCATCATGAGTACCCCCATCATCTGCCGCACCTATCGGCAACCCGCTAATCAATGCAAATGTTTCCGCTGCCGTCCGCTGGGAACTGAGGCTTCAAGTCAAATCAATGAATTGCCGCGGGCCTCGTGAATGCTCCGATGCCCGCGCCACCTCCACCAGAAGAGGGTGGGCACCCGCACCTACCACAGTGCTCGCTGCCGCGCCGGCAGGTAGCCGCCCTCCAGCTCCAGTAGAGCCTGCTTGCGCGCCAGTCCGCCGGCGTAGCCGGTGAGGCTACCGTCGGCACCGATGATGCGGTGGCAGGGCACGATGATGGCGATCGGATTGACCGCATTGGCCCGGCCGATGGCGCGAGCCGAGGTCCTGCGCTCCAGGCGCTGGGCCAACGCACCGTAGGTCAGGGTAGTGCCGTAGGGCACCTCGCGCAGATGGCGCCAGGCTTCCTGTAGAAAGTCATTGCCCCTGGGTGCCAGCGATAGATCAAAAACTCGGCGCCGGCCGGCGAAATACTCCTGCAACTGACTGGCAATCGGCGCCACGGCCTGCGAGTCATGCAACAACTCAACACCGCGCCAGCTGCTCAAAGACACCTGCTGCCATGGCTCGTCGAGGAACTCCAGGCACTGCAGGGCGCCCTGCTCGTTCAGCAGGGCGATCATGTTGCCGAGTGGGGTTTCGATCAGGCCTCCATGTGCCGGAATCGGGTCTTTGCCTGGCCGCATGTCCACTCCGTCTCCCCCGTGCCCAGATGCACCCTCGATAGGAACTTGTACCCGTTCGACGTTACGACTGTCGAGGGAGGCCGGGCATGCCTCCACCGTCGATCTCGACTGGCCGAATGCGGCTCCCAGCTTCAGCGCTAACCACCCTGTCTCTGCAATGTCGACTGCCCCACAGAACGGCTGCCAGCCAGTATACGAATTGAACAGTGTGGCGAATCGATCATCCAACCTTCAGGTAGCCTGCACCCGTGGAATATAAGGAGTATCCCATGAAGAAGTACCTGTCCCCCCTTGCCCTCGCGGCACTGCTCACGCTCGGCGGCTGCAGCCTGCATTTACCGGGCATCGGCATCGATATCGGCGGCCATGGCGGCAGCTTCTGCCCGCCGGGGCAGGCGAAGAAAGGCAACTGCTAGTCGCTTCCCTGACCGACCGACAAGGCCATCCGGTGTAAGCTGCTGACTAATCAGTCACAGGAGCAGCGCATGGCCCTCAGCGTTTTCGACCTCTTCAAAATCGGCATCGGCCCCTCCAGTTCGCACACCGTGGGGCCGATGCGCGCCGCCGCGCGTTTCGTCGACGGGCTGCGGCGCGAGGGGCTGTTCGCGGCCACCGCCAGCCTCAAGGTCGAGCTGTATGGGTCGCTGGGCGCCACCGGCAAGGGCCACGGCAGCGACAAGGCGGTGCTGCTGGGCCTGGAGGGCGAGCAGCCGGACACGGTCGATACCGCGACCATCGACAGCCGTCTGGCCGCCATGCGCGCCAGCGGCGAGCTGCGGCTGGGCGGCGAAAAGGTCATCCGCTTCGTCGAGAAGGAGCACCTGGCGCTGATCAGGAGGCCCCTGGACTACCACCCCAACGGCATGATCTTCCGCGCCTTCGACGCCGCCGGCCTGCAGATCCGCGCCCGCGAGTACTACTCGGTGGGCGGCGGCTTCGTGGTGGACGAGGAAGCGGCCGGCGCCGACCGTATCGTCGAGGACCGCACCGAGCTGGCCTACCCCTTCAAGACCGCCAAGCAGCTGCTGGCGCTGTGCGCCGAACATGGCCTGTCGATCAGCCAGCTGATGCTGGCCAACGAGGCGGCCTGGCGCCCCGAGGCCGAGACCCGTGCCGGCCTGCTGAACATCTGGCAAGTGATGCAGGACTGCGTCACAGCCGGCTGCCGCAACGAGGGCACCATGCCCGGCGGCCTCAAGGTGCGCCGCCGCGCCGCCGCCCTGCACCGACAGCTCAGCCAGAACCCCGAGGCCAGCCTGCGCGACCCGCTGACGGTGATCGACTGGGTCAACCTCTACGCCCTGGCGGTCAACGAGGAGAATGCCAGCGGCGGCCGCGTGGTCACCGCGCCCACCAATGGCGCGGCGGGCATAGTACCGGCGGTGCTGCACTACTACCGGCGCTTCGTCCCCGGCGCCAGCGACGACGGGGTGGTGCGCTTCCTGCTCACCGCCGCGGCCATCGGCATCCTGTACAAGGAGAACGCCTCGATCTCCGGTGCCGAGGTCGGCTGCCAGGGGGAAGTCGGGGTGGCCTGTTCGATGGCCGCCGGGGCCCTGTGCGAAGTGCTGGGCGGGACCATCCAACAGGTGGAGAATGCTGCCGAGATCGGCATGGAGCACAACCTGGGGCTGACCTGCGACCCAGTCGGCGGACTGGTCCAGGTACCCTGCATCGAGCGCAACGCCATGGGCTCGGTGAAGGCGATCAACGCCGCGCGCATGGCCCTGCGCGGTGACGGTCAGCACTTCATCTCGCTGGATCGGGTGATCCGCACCATGCGCGACACCGGCGCGGACATGAAGAGCAAGTACAAGGAAACCGCCAGGGGGGCCTGGCGGTCAACATCATCGAGTGCTGAGGCTTCAGTCGGGACGGAAGTCGGTCAGCAGGCGCAGGTAGGAGGTCAGGCTCTTGCCGCCGACCGTGCCCTGGTAGCCGTGGCTGTCGAACTGCGTGCTCTTGATCAGGTCGACGCGGTAGCGCGGGTTGCGCTCGTAGGTGCGGCCCAGGGTGCTGGTGACGCGGCTGTTGAACAGGTCGGCGCTGACGATGACGAACTCGCGCGGCTTGCGGCGGCCGTTGGCACCACTGTTGTTGGGGCTGCTGAAGATGTCGCCGGTGGCGGTCATCGCGCTGCTGTACTGTTCGCGGCCGCGCAGGCTGGTCTTGCCGGCGCCGATGACGAACTGGCCGCTCTGCGGGCGGAACTTGTCGCCGCTGGTCAGGTAGCTGGCCAGCACGTCGTACAGCGCCCAGCTGCTGCCGGTGCCGCGCTCGGCATTGCGCAGGTCGAAGACGAACACGCCGCCGGTGCCGATCACTTCCATTTCTACCTGGCCCAGGCTGGGGTTGTCCTGCACCAGCAGGCCGGTGTTCTCGTCGACGCCATAGGCGAAGGGCACGCCGGTGTAGTCGGCCAGGCGCACGATGCGGCCCTGGCGCCCGCGCTCGCTGAAGTGGGTGTCGAGCAGGCCGTGGTTGAAGAAGCCGAAGCCGCCGTCCGGGTCGTAGGACAGGTCGTCACCGGAGGGCGTGGTGTAGGGGCCGTAGCGCAGAGCCTCGTAGCTCTCGCCGCCGGTGACCATGGGCCCGTCGACCATGATCGCGGTGCCGGCGCTGGTGCCGGCCAGCACGGCGCCGGCGTTGTACTTGCTGCGGATCGCCGCCAGCGCCGGGGTGTCGGCGCGGCTGCTGGTCAGCAGGGTCTGCACCAGGCGCGACTGGTCGCCGCCACCGAAGAAGAACCCGGTCATGCCGTTGATCTGGTTGACCACGGTCGGGTTGCTGCTGTTGGCGATGTTGTCCAGGTCGATGGGGATCCACTGCGCGTCCGCCGCGCCGTAGGTCTTCAGCAGATTGGCGTAGTACAGGCCATTGGCCTTGGAGTTGGCCGCGTTGGCGGTGCCGGCATCGGGGTCCTGGCTCTCGGGAATCGAGGCGGCGGTGATCACCCCGATCTTGGCCTGACCGCTACCGCCGGCCAGCTGGATGAAGCGTTGGTAGACCGCGGTGTTGTCGTCCTTGAGCCCGCCTCCCACCAGCAGCAGCGCTCCGGCCGCATGCCCCAGACCGGGGATCAGAGCCATGACCAGAACGGCATGGCGACACAGCTTGCTCAGTTTCATCTTCAGTTCTCCGTGGCTGCAGGTGCTGCAGCGTTGTTGTGGATGTAGTGCAACGGGTACTGCGAAAACGGGTGGATCAATAAACGCTGAAACGCTGGAAGTAGCGGCGCTCGATACGGCGGTAGATGCCGTTGTCGAGAATCGCCACCAGGGCCTGGTCCAGGCTGCTACGCAGGGCATCGTCACCCTTGCGCACGGCGATGCCCTGCCCCTTGCCGAAAAACTTGGAGGCCCGCACGGCGTTGCCGACCCGCTCGAAGCCCTGCCCGCGCTCCGACTGGAGGAAGCCGAAATAGCCGGACACCGCGTCGTCCAGCACCAGGTCGACCTCGCCACGCTGCAGGGCCTGGTAGGTGTCGGCGGCACTGGCGTAGCGCAGGATGGGCACGTGCTCCTGGTAGCGCGCCGTGAGGAAGCGGTCGTAGGTGGTCTCGCGCTGCACGCCGACGCGTTTACCGCGCAGCCGGCGCGGGGTGATGATCACTTCGTTGATCGTCCCGGCGCGGGCGAAGAAGAAGGCCGGGGTCTGGGCGTACTTGCGGGTGAATTCGACCTGCTGCTGGCGCTCTTCGGTGATCGACATGGAGGCCAGGATCAGGTCGGTGCGCCCCTCCTGCAGGGCGGGAATCAGGTCGTCCCAGGCGAAGCGCTGCAGTTCGCAGTGGCGTTTCATCTGCGTGCACAGGGCGTGGGCGATATCGACGTTGAAGCCCTTGAGGCGCCCCTGGGGGTCGACTTCCTCGAAAGGCGGGAACTGCCCCTCCATGGCGATGCGCAGGGTTTCGGCCTGGGCCGCCAGCGGTAGCGACAGAAGCAACAACAACCAGCAGACTCGCATATTCCATACTCGCGCATGGCTCGGACTGCACAGGCAAAAAAAAGGCGCCGGGCCGGCGCCTCAAGGCCAAAGGAGCAATCAGAGCAGACCTTGAATCAAAGCTGCCGGCGCCCGCGCATGAGGTACGGGAGCCGACGCCCTAGCGACGACCCACGCCCTGCGGGACGTGGTTCGTTCCGCAGGGCGTGGGCCGGCCATCACAGGATGCTCAGCGGGTAGTCGACGATTACACGGAACTCGTGCAGGTCGCCTTCGCCCTGGTCATCGTTGGCATAGTGGAAAGCCTGGCGCAGACGGATCGACAGGTCCTTGGCCGGGCCTTCCTGGACCACGTACTTGATGTCGATGTCGGTCTCGCTGTGCTCGCCGTCTTCGCCGTAGTAGCCGACGTAGCCACCGTTGACGTCGGCGTCGGTGCCGTCGATATCGCTGCCCTTGACGTAGGTGACCTTGGTAGTCAGGCCGGGGATGCCCAGGCCGGCCCAGTCATAGCCATAGCCGATACGCCAGGACTTCTCGTTGGGGGCGTTGAAGTCGGAGTACTGCATGGAGTTGGCGAGGAAGATCGAGTCGCCGCCGACGTAGTCGAACGGGGTGTCGCCGTTGACGCGCTGGTAGGCCAGCAGGATCGAGTGCGAACCCAGGCCGTAGGTGGCCGCCAGGCTGTAGGTGGTGTTGTCGATGTCACCCTGCAGGGCATCGCCGGTATCGGTGGTGCGGTACAGGTTCAGGTCGAAGTTCAGGCTCTGCCCTTCGCTGATGCCCAGGGTGTAGTTGAGGTTGCCGTAGTGCTGGTTCCAGGTGTCCTCGAAGCGCGAAGTGTAGAAGCCCAGGCTCAGGTCATCGTTGACGCTGTACCAGCCGCCGGCGAAGTCGAGGGTCTTGCCGATCTCGCCACTGCCGTAGTTGAGGTTCAGGTCCTCGTCGCTGTTGGTCGAGTTGCGGTTGTTGTAAGCGGTGAAGTGACCGGCCTCCAGGGACAGGCCATCGATCTCGCCGCTGGCGACGTGGAAGCCGGTGGCGGTTTCCGGCAGCAGGCGGCTGTGCGAGGTGGCGAATACCGGCGCCTCGGTGCGCATCTCGCCGTACTTCAGCACGGTCTCGGACACGCGCAGCTTGACCGCACCGCCGGCCTCGCCGTACTCGTCCTGCGGGCGCCCCTCGTCGCTGATCGGCAGCAGGCCGGTGCCGGTGCGGCCACGGCCGCTGTCCAGCTTGATGCCCATGTAGCCGTAGGCATCGGCACCGAAGCCGACGGTGCCCTGGGTGAAGCCGGAAGCGAACTCGGCCATCACGCCGTGCGCCCACTCCTCACGGTAGTTCTGGCCACCGGGGTTGTTCTTGAAGTCGCGCTGGAAGTAGTAGTTGCGGTTCAGCAGGTTCAGCTCGCTGTCCTCGACAAAGCCCTTGGCGTCGGCCTGGCCGGCCATGGCCAGCTGGGTGCTGGCGGCAGCGACCGCCAGTGCGAGACAGCTCAGTTTCACAAGATTCATGCCTTACTCCGTTTTGGGTGTGTTGGCGGGCCTTTGCGGCCCTTTCTGGTTTTTGCCCGGTCAGACAAAGAGTTCCGGCGTCAGCACCGGTGGGCGCGCGCCCCTGTTGATCACCGCCTCCAGGCACAGGCGCGAGTCGCCGTCCGGCCAGCAGACGAAGTAGCCCGCACTCTTCTGCCGCTTCAGGCGAAAGCGCCATTCGCGTTCGGCGAGCCCGCCGACATCGCGCAGGTCGCGCTGCAGGTCGATCACCGCGTAGAAGCCGGCCGGCGTCTCGACCCGCTCCAGCACGCGGGCGCTCTCGCCGAACAGGGCCTCGGCTACCGGCGGGCGGTCCTGCAGCAGCTTGTCCAGGGCGAAGATCTCCAGGTGATTCAGTTGCATGGGCACACTCTCGTTTGGCATTGCACGGGCATGGAGGTCCCGTTTCGCCCCGCCGTGACGGGGCGATTTCCGCGTAATCCGGTAAGACTCAGGTGGACTGGGCGAGGCCGATCAGGCGCGCCAGGCTGTAGGCCGCTTCCTCGCGGGTCAGCGGGCGCTCGGGCTCGAAGCGCCCACCGGCGGCCTCGATCCAGCCCTCGCCGACCAGCAGGGCGGCGGCCTCGGCCAGCGGCGCCGGCAGCCCGGCGGTATCGCTGAGGCTGGCCTGGCGCTGCAGCGGGGCGCGGCGGAAGCGCTCGACCAGCGCCTTGCAGGCCAGTGCCCACTCGCCCCGGCTGACCGCGCGTTCGCCATCGAAACGCCCCTCGGCCTGCAGCCAGCCGTTGGACACCGCCACCTCGACCTGCTCGCGCAGCGGGTGCGCGGCCGGCACGTCGGCCAGCTTCGGCAGCTGGTCCAGCACCGGCTCGGCGGCCAGGGTCATCTGCAGCGCGTTGGCCAGTTCGAAACGGGTCAGCGCGCGCTTGGGCTCGAAGCGGTTGGCCGCGTCGCTGGTCATCAGGCCGCGGAAGGCCACCGCACGCACGGCGTCCGGCCAGCGGCTGGCGGCGGCGTCGCTCGGGCTGCTGCGCGCCGGGTCGCCGAGGAAGGCGTCCACCGGGGCGATGTCCAGGCGCACGTTCTGCACCGTGTAGTTGGTCAGCGAATCGTGGAAGCGGCTGTGGGCCTGGAAGCCCGGCGCCTCGCTGAACACGAAGCGGTAGCCGTAGTGGTAGCCGTTGGCCGGGTTGTAGCGGGTCATCAGGCCAACCTGGCGGGTGGCGGTATTGTCGGCCAAGCCATAGAGCACCGCGCGCGAGACGGCGGAGACCGCCGACAGGTCGGTGAGCAGCTGGTTGCCCACCAGGTATTCGTTGCCGGCTTCGATTGCCGCCTTGCCTTCCGCCGGCTGGATACGCCCGCTGTCCAGGTCGTAGCGGTCGCCCTGGCCGAGCATGGCCAGGCGCACGTTTTCCAGGCGCGTGCCATACAGGCCGAATTCCTTGCGCGCCTCGGCGGCGTCCATCACCGTCAGGTAGCCCTCGCCGAGCACCTGCAGCTGGCCGCCCGGCTGTACCCAGAGTGCGGTGTTGGTGTCCAGGCCGAAGCCGCGCGCCGGCTGCTGGCCGACCAGGTAGCTGGCCATGCGCGCGGCGCGGCCGGTGCTGGTTTCCTCGATCTGGTCGAAGTGCTGGTCGATGATACCGGCCTTGAACAGGCCCGCGCCCTTGAGCAGCGCCGTGCCACGCTGGTCGGCCCTGGCCGCCACGCCGAAGTCCAGGGTGTCCATCACCACGCCATAGGCGGTGGGCATGGTGGCGCCGAGAATGCTCGCCCCGGCACTGGTGCCGGCGACCACGCCGCCGCGGTCGAACACGCCACGCACCGCCTTGAGGGTCAGCGACTCGCTGCCGTCGGCGTTGTACAGGGCCCGGGCGATGCGCGCCTGGTCGCCACCGACGAACCACACGGCGCTGGCCTCGGCGAGCGGCTTGAGCACGGCCGCATCGTTCATGGTGCTCTGGTAGTTCTGCTTGTCGATGCCGACGATGCTGATGCGCTCGGCCGGCACGCCGAGGGCCTGCAGCTCGGCCTGGAAGCGCTTGCTCGAACCCAGGCTGCCGCTGGCCGTGGGCATGATGGCGATGCGCGCCTGCTGGCGGCCGCCGGCCAGTTCGATGAGCTTCTCGTAGACCTCGCTGTTGCTGGCCCGCAGCATGCCGCCGACGGCCAGCAGGTGGCCTTCGGCCAGGACCGGCGCGGCATGGCCGGCCAGGATCAGGGCGGCGAGCAAGGCGCCGGATTTCGCGTGCATTCTCATGTTCTTGTTGCTCTTGTTCTGATGAATACGGGCTTTCATCGGCCGCTCAGGCGGCGCTCGATGTGATTTATTTTTTTCAAGAAATCATATTTTTGAAATCTTGTATATCAACCATTTTCGCTCGACAAGCCCTGAATCACCAGCCTTTCATAACCGTTCGATCAGATTTGCGGGCGCTTATCCGTCTAGCCAGCGCCTTGCACGCCGGCCAATCGCATTGAAATATTTTTTTTCACCAAACAACACTGTTGACACAATTTTTTCTTGATCTTAGCTTTGCCGACACACAGCGCGTCACCCCTTTCCTCATTTCGTAGCTGGGCCGCCCTACCGGGGTGGCCGCGACGGGGCCGGGGCCCACAAGGCCCTCGCCGCAACACCCGATCCAAGCGCCCGCCACGCGGCGGGCACCACCGCCCACCACAGGAGTTACAAGATGAACAAGATCGCTCTGCTCGGCGCCCTGGCCCTGTCCGCCTGCGCCACCCTGGCCCAGGCCCAGGACACCCTGCGCATCGGCATCGAGGCGGCCTACCCGCCCTTCGCCTTCAAGACCCCGGAAGGCCAGATCAGCGGCTTCGACTACGACATCGGAAATGCCCTGTGCGCCGAGATGCAGGTCAAGTGCGAATGGGTCGAGCAGGCCTTCGACGGCCTGATTCCCTCGCTCAAGGTGCGCAAGGTCGACGCGGTACTGTCGTCCATGTCGATCACCCCGGACCGCCTGAAGTCGGTCGACTTCACCAAGAAGTACTACCACACCCCGGGCAAGCTGGTGATGAAGGCCGGCAGCGAGGTCAAGGACCCGCTGGTCGACCTGAAAGGCAAGAAGGTCGGCGTGCAGCGCGCCTCCACCTATGACCGCTACGCCAGCGACCGCTTCGCCGATGCCGGTATCGAAGTGGTGCGCTACGGCTCGCAGAACGAGGCCTTCCTCGACCTCGCTTCCGGCCGCATCGACGCCACCCTGGCCGACGTGGTGAACATCAGCGAAGGCTTCCTCAAGACCGACTCCGGCAAGGGCTTCGCCCTGGTCGGCCCGGACTTCAACGATCCCAAGTACTTTGGCAACGGCGCCGGCATCGCCGTGCGCAAGGGCGATAGCGCCACCGCCGACAAGTTCAGCGCGGCCATCGCCGCCCTGCGCGCCAACGGCAAGTACCAGGAAGTGCAAGGCAAGTACTTCGCCTACGACATCTACGGTCAGTAAGCGCCTGCCGCCGAAGGGGGTATCCGCCAGCGTGCGGATACCCCCTTTTTCATTGGGCCGCGCGCGGGGACTCGCGCCGCGCCCATCGGATACACTGCAGCCCTTCTCCAGCAGGACGCACCTACCATGACGCCCGCCCCGAGCAATATCACGGTCTACGCCTCCCCGGTGATGCGCAAGCTCGCCGCTGTCGCCCCCGACCTGCAGCCCTCGCTGCGCAAGGTGGCCGACTTCATCCTGCGCCACCCGCTGAAGGCCGCGACCCTGACCATCGAGGAACTGGCCCAGGCCACCGGCACCTCGCCGGCGGCGGTCAACCGCCTGGCGCGCGCCATGCAGCTCGGCGGCTTCAGCGCGCTGAAGACGGCGCTGGTGGCGACCCTGCAGGACCTGGTCTCGCCGGTGGACAAGCTGCGCAACGAACTGGCCCAGCGCAGCGACGGCAGCTTCGGTCTGCACGAGCAGATGCGCATCGCCGGCAGCAACCTGGGCAGCACCGCCAACGGCAACAGCCAGGACACCTTCGCCGCTGTCGTCGAGGTCCTGGCCAAGGCGCGCCGGGTGTACATCCTCGGCTTCGGCAACAGCGCCTACCTGGCCGGCCTGGCCGCCGCCAACCTGGTGCCCTACTGCGCCGACGCAGTGGCGGTGAGCATGGAAGGCGGCAACGAGAACGCCGCCTACCGCCTGGCCAGCATCACCGCCGAGGATGCCCTGCTGGCCATCTCCCTGCCGCGCTACTCGCTGGATACCCTGCAGCTGGCGCGCTACGCCCTGGAGCGCGGCGCCAAGGTGCTGGCCATCACCGACTCGCCGGCCTCGCCGCTGGCACCGATCGCCGACCACAGCCTGTTCGCCACCGCCGAGCATCCGGTGCTGATCAGCTCCAACATCGCCGTGCTGGCGCTGATCGAGAGCCTGGTGGCGGCGGTGATGACGCGCAACAAGGAAGCCGTGCGCCTGGCCGCCGAGCTGACCGAGAGCGTGCTGTCCTACCTGCACGTGCCGAACCAGGAGCCGCCACGGCGCAAGCGGCCGCGCAAGCGCGGCGACTGACTGCCCAATGAAAACGGAGGCCTCGGCCTCCGTTCTTGTCTGCGCCTGACGCTCAGTGACGCAGGCGATAACCGGTCCTGAAGATCCAGCTGACCACCAGCACGCAGGCCAGCAGGAAGCCGCCGATCATGCCCAGGCTCAGCCCCAGGCTGACGTCGGCGACGCCGAAGAAGGCCCAGCGGAAGGCGCTGATCAGGTACACCACCGGGTTGAACAGGGTGATCTTCTGCCACAGTTCGGGGAGCATGCTGATCGAGTAGAAGCTGCCGCCGAGGAAGGCCAGCGGCGTGACGATCAGCGCCGGCACGATCTGCAGCTTCTCCCAGCCATCGGCCCACACGCCGATGATGAAGCCGAACAGGCAGAAGGTGATGGCGGTGAGGATCAGCAGGGCCAGGGCCCAGAACGGGTGGGCCAGCTCGAAATCGACGAACAGCATCGAGGTGGCGAAGATGATCAGGCCGAGGATCACCGACTTGGTCGCCGCCGCGCCGACGTAGCCGACCAGGATCTCGAAGTAGGACACCGGCGCCGAGAGGATCTCGTAGATGGTCCCCGAGTACTTGGGCATGTAGATGCCGAACGAGGCGTTGCCGATGCTCTCGGTGAGCAGCGCCAGCATGATCAGGCCGGGCACGATGAAGGCGCCGTAGCTGACGCCGTGCACCTCGGTCATGCTGCTGCCGATGGCCGAGCCGAACACCACGAAGTACAGCGACGTGGAAATCACCGGGGTGGCGATGCTCTGCAGCAGGGTGCGCCAGGTGCGGGCCAGTTCGAACAGGTAGATGGCCTTGATGGCATAGAGGTTCATGCGCGCTCCTTGTCGTGCACCAGGCTGACGAAGATGTCCTCCAGCGAGCTCTCGCTGGACTGCAGGTCCTTGAAGTCGATGCCGTGCTGGGCCAGGTCCTTGAGCAGCTCGGCGATGCCGGTGTGCTCGCGCTGGGCGTCGAAGGTGAACAGCAGGGCGTGGCCCTCATCGACCAGCTCCAGGCCGTAGCTGGCCAGCTCCGCCGGCACGCTGGCCAGCGGATGCTTGAGCTGCAGGGTGAGCTGCTTCTTGCCGAGCTTGTGCATCAGCACCTGCTTGTCCTCCACCAGGATGATCTCGCCCTTGCGGATCACCCCGATGCGGTCGGCCATCTCCTCGGCTTCCTCGATGTAGTGGGTGGTGAGGATGATGGTCACGCCGCGCTCGCGCAGGCGCCGCACCATGTTCCACATGTCGCGGCGCAGCTCCACGTCGACCCCGGCGGTGGGCTCGTCGAGGAACAGGATCGACGGCTCGTGGCTCAATGCCTTGGCGATCATCACCCGGCGCTTCATGCCGCCGGACAGCTCGAAGATCTTGGCGTCGCGCTTGTCCCACAGCGACAGGTCCTTGAGCAGCTGCTCCAGGTACTGCGGGTCGGGCTTCTTGCCGAACAGGCCGCGGCTGAACCTGACCGTGGCCCAAACGGTTTCGAACACGTCGTTGACCAGCTCCTGGGGCACCAGGCCGATGGCCGAGCGCGCCGCGCGGTAGTCGGCCTTGATATCAAAGCCGGCGACCCGCACCCGGCCCGCGCCGGGATTGACGATGCCGCAGATGATGCTGATCAGGGTGGTCTTGCCGGCGCCGTTGGGGCCCAGCAGGGCGAAGATCTCGCCTTTGCGGATCTCCAGATTGATGTTCTGCAGGGCCGGATGGCCGGACTTGTAGGTCTTGCTCAGGTTCTCGACCGCGATTACCGATTCCACGGCGGCTCCTTGGTCTGACGGGAAAACGCCGATTGTAGAGCAGGAGCCGCCGCGGCGGTGGGCAAAGCTTGGCGCCGGGGTCAGGTTCGCTCGGCCTCGGCCAGGGCCTTGAGGCTGGCCAGGCCCTGCTCGAAGTCGCCGCCGACCATCTTGTCCATGTCGAACAGCAGACCCATGGCCTTGCCGATGAAGCCGTTGCGCCCGCTCATGCTCCAGGTCACGCGGGTGCCGCCAGCCTCGGGGGTGAAGCGGAACTCGGCCAGGTTGCTGGCGCGGAAGGGTTCGAGGAACTCCAGCTGGATCAGTACCCGCTGGCCCGGCTCGCTCTCGATAATGGTCGCGCTGCCCTTGCCCACCCCCTTGTTGCCGGCCCAGCGCTGGATGGCGCCAACGCCGCGTTCGGCACCCGCGTAGTCCACCTGCATAGCCGGGTCGCGCCTGGCCCAGGGCGACCAGTGCGGCCACTGGTGGAAGTCCTCGATCTGCGCCTGCAGTGCGGCGGGCCGCGCCTGGATCAGCGCCGAACGCTCGACGCGAAACTGGTCCGAGCGGCTGGCGACGAACACCGCCAGGCCGGCCACCAGCAGTACGACGACGATCAGAATGCTCATGCTCTTCCTTCCTTGCATCGGGGTTGTCTCCAAGGTGGCATCCAGCCTGGTCCTGCCCCCTCTCCCGTTCACGGGAGAGGGGTGCGCCCGGTTCACGGCTGCAGTTCGAACAGCGCCTGGCCATTCTCCGGATTGAACGGCGCCGAGAAGTGGTCGTGGACGATGCGCCATTGCCCACCAATGCGCCGGTAGCCCTGGGTCACGCGCATCCAGCAGCTATGGGCGTTGCCCTCGGCATCGGTACCGCCGCAATGGCAGAGGAAGTGGCCGAAGCCGACGTCGCCCTCGCCCCACTGCTGCAGCTGGTGCACCGCGAAGGTCATGGGGCCGCCACACATCTCCAGGCAGGCCTTCCAGTGCGCCTTGTAGGCCTCGCGGCCCTTGAACTGCAGCTGCAGGATGGCATCGAAGGCGACCAGCTCCTCGGCGTAGTGGCCGAGGATGGCCTCGACGTCGCCGGCGCGGTTGGCGGCTTCCCAGCTGTCGACCAGGGCGTTCAGTTCACTCGATATAGTGCTCATGGATTTGTTTCCTCGCGTTCAGGCGCAGCAGTCGTGCTGGGCGGCCGGTGCACCGTCGTACTGGTCGTGCAGGCGGGTCCAGTTGAGGCCCTTGCCGTCCAGGTTGGCCATGCCGCCCCAGCCCTCGCCACGGCCGAAGGGCGTGAGGTCGAGGTAGTGGTAGGCGTTCATCAGCATGTCCAGGCCACGGGCGTAGGTGGAGTAGGTGTGGAATACCCGCGCGCCGTCGCGCAGGAACACGCTGGCGCCGGGCAGCTCGCCCTTGATCATGTCCAGCTGGCCCATGCGTTTCAGCTCGGCCTCGCCCTGGTAGTTGTATTCCACCGGAGCCTGGCTGGCGTCGATGGTCACGTGGAAGTCGTAGTTGAAGCGGCTGCCGAACGAGGAGTACCAGGGCAGGTCCCAGCCCATGCGCTTCCTGAACGCCTGCAGCTCCGCCAGCGGCGCGTTGGAGACCAGCACCAGGCTGGTGTCGCGGGCATGCAGGTGGGCCAGGTGGCCGATATTGTCGGCGAGGAAGGAGCAGCCGGGGCAGCCTTCGCCTTTGTCGCGGTGGTACATGAAGTGGTAGACGATCAGCTGGCGCCGGCCGGCGAACAACTCGGCCAGGCCGACCTCGCCCTCGGGGCCGTTGAAGCGGTAGTCCGCCTCGATCTCCACCATCGGCAGGGCACGGCGCCGGGCGTTGAGCGCGTCGCGCTGGCGGGTCAGGGCCTTCTCCTCGGCCAGCAGCTGCAGGCGGGCGGCCAGCCACTCTTCGCGGCTGGCGACTTGCGGATACTCAGGATGCATCGTTGTTCCTCCTCGTGGCGGCGCGGCGGCAGCCGAGCCACAGGCCGATGCTGCCGGCACCGGCGACGCTGGCGCCGCCCAGGGCCAGGGCGGCCAGACAGAGCGGGCACACGGCCTCAGCCCTCGAGCTGCAGCTGGCGTACCGGCCGCACTTCGACGCTGCCGACCCGCGCGGCGGGAATGCCGCCGGCGATCTGCAATGCCTCGTTGAGGTCACGCGCCTCGATCAGGTAGAAGCCGGCCAGCTGCTCCTTGGTCTCGGCGAAGGGGCCGTCGGTGATGCTCAGCTTGCCGCCGCGCACGCGCACCGTGGTGGCGGTGGCCACCGGCTCCAGCGGCTCGGCGGCGAGCATGCGACCGCTCTGCTGGACGCTCTGGAAGTAGTCGTAGCACTCGCCGTCGCGCGGGCTGTCCGGCGAGTTGTGCAGGACGCTTTCGTCGCTGTAGATCAGGCACAGGTATTTCATCGCTCTCCTCCCTGGCAGCGGAAATCGCTGCTGTCATCCTCTGGTCGAACGGCGCATCGACATTTCGACAGGGCCGCGAAAAAAGTTTTCAGCCGCCCGGCAGCTCGGCCAGGCGGCGCTCGAGGAACTGCCGGTCCATGCCCTGCTGGCTCAGCTGCAGGGCGCGCCGGTAGGCGGCGCGGGCCTCCTCCCAGCGGCCCAGGCGGCGGTTGAGGTCGGCGCGCGCGGCATGGGCCAGGTGATAGTCGGCCAGCTCGCCACGGCCGAGAATCGCCTCCACCTGGCGCAGCCCGGCCTCGGCACCGTCGCGCATGGCCAGGGCCACGGCGCGGTTGAGCTCGATCACCGGCGACGGGTTGGCGGCCAGCAGTACCTCGTACAGCCCGACGATCTGCGCCCAGTCGGTGGACTCGATGTCCGCCGCCTCGGCATGCAGGGCGGAGATGGCCGCCTGCAGGCAGTAGGGGCCGACCTCGCCGGAAGCGAAGGCCGCCTGCACCTGCTGTTGGCCCTCGGCGATCAGCGCGCGGTCCCACAGGCCGCGGTCCTGCTCCTCGAGCAGCACCGGCAGGCCCTCGGCGTCGCTGCGCGCGGCGCGCCGCGACTCGTGCAGCAGCATCAGCGCCAGCAGGCCGCGCACCTCGGACTCCGGCAGCAGCTCGCACAGCAGGCGGCCGAGACGGATGGCCTCGGCACTCAGGTGCTGGCGGGTCAGCGCATCGCCGGAACTGGCGAAGTAACCTTCGTTGAACACCAGGTAGACCACCCGCAGCACCGCCTCCAGGCGCTCGGGCAGCTCGCGCCGGCCAGGCACTTCATAAGGAATGTGCGCATCGCGGATCTTGTTCTTGGCCCGCACGATGCGCTGGGCGATGGTCGGCGGCGAAGCCAGGAAGGCGCTGGCGATCTCCTCGGTGGTGAGGTCGCAAACTTCGCGCAGGGTCAGCGCCACCTGGGCGTCGGACGCCAGGGCCGGGTGGCAGCAGGTGAAGATCAGGCGCAGACGGTCGTCTTCCAGGTGCTCGCCATACTGATCCAGGTTCTGGGCCTCGCCGCCGACCGGCTCCTCGACCTCGTCAAGGGCCTGGAAGCGCTTGCCGCGACGCAATTGGTCGATGGCCTTGAAGCGTCCGGCGGACACCAGCCAGGCGCGCGGGTTGGCCGGCACGCCCTGTTCCGGCCACTGCTCCAGGGCGGCGCGGAAGGCCTCGTGCAGCGCCTCCTCGGCCAGGTCGAAGTCGCCCAGCAGGCGAATCAGGGTGGCCAGCACCCGGCGCGATTCCTCGCGGTAAAGGCGCTCCAGCGCTCGTTCGATCGTCTCTTGTTGTTGGTCCATCGGCCCTGTCCCTGCTAATGCCAGACCCAAGAGCCTAACCAGTGAGGCGCCGACGTGCACCCGCCGCGACGGATGGCTACCGGCACAGCGCCATCAGCGGCGCTTGGTATGGGAACGCAGCTTGTAGCGGTCGCCGGGGTGGATCAGGCGGGCGTAGCTGACCAGGTGCTCGTCCGACCAGGTGCGGCGGATCATCGACAGGCAGGGCGTGGCCGGGTCGATGTCCAGCCAGGCGGCGGTCTGCGCGTCCACCAGCACCGCCTCGACCACGTGCTCGACGTCGGAGATCGGGCAGCTGGCCACCAGCACCTCGTTGGGCGTCTGCTGGCTGAAATCGCTGTCCAGGTAGTGCGGCACCCAGCGCGGGTTGACGAAGCGGTCTTCCAGCTGGATCGGCACGCCATCCTCGCGGTGCACCAGGATGCTGTGGAACACCTGGGCGCCCAGGCGCAGGCCGAGGCGCAGGGCCACCTCGTCGTCGGCCGCCAGCGCCTCGCAGCGCAGCACGTCGTTGCTGTAGGCATGGCCACGGCCGCGCACCTCGGCGGCGATGTTCATCACCTCGTGCAGCGAGGATTCGGCCTTGCGATCGGTGACGAAGGTGCCGAGGCCGGCCTGGCGCACCAGGTAGCCCTGCTGCACCAGGTTGTTGATGGCCTTGTTGGCGGTCATGCGGCTGACGGCGAAGTCACGCGCCAGCTGCTCTTCCGGGGGAATCTGGTGGTGAACCGGGTAGGCGCCGCCGCGGATGCGTTCGAGCAGGAAGTCCTCGATGGCCTTGTAGCGCGGGGTGCTGCTGGTCACGGTGGCTCCTTGGAAATGCCCGGTTGCGGCGGATGATAGCGGAGCTTGGCGCCCCTCTCCCACTGGTGGGAGAGGGGACGGGGCAGCCCGCGTAGGGAGAGGGTACTGGCCCAGCCCTCTCCCCAACCCTCTCCCGTGAACGGGAGAGGGGGCGGCCCGTATGTCCCTTCAGTCCGTAGCCCGCTTCTTTAGTACATCAGCCCACCGACGGCAGCAGTCCGGCCGGCAGCAGCGGCGTCAGCACGCGCTCGGCCAGCAGGGCGTCGGCGGCGGCGATGTCCGGGGCGAAGAAGCGGTCCTCGACGTAGTAGGGCACCCTGGCGCGCAGGAGCTCACGGGCCTGCTCCAGGGCCGGCGAGCTGTGCAGGCCCTCGCGGAAGTCCAGGCCCTGGCAGGCGCCCAGCCATTCCACGGCGAGCACGCCACGGGTGTTGGCGGCCATGTCCCAGAGGCGCTTGCCGGCGTTCGGCGCCATCGACACATGGTCTTCCTGGTTGGCCGAAGTGGGTAGGCTGTCGACGCTGTGCGGGTGAGCCAGGGCCTTGTTGTCGCTGGCAAGGGCCGCGGCCGTGACCTGGGCGATCATGAAGCCGGAATTCACGCCCCCGTTCGCCACCAAAAACGGGGGTAATTGCGACATATGCTTGTCCATCATCAGCGAGATACGGCGCTCGGACAGCGAGCCCATCTCCGCAATCGCCAGGGCGATATTGTCGGCGGCCATGGCCACCGGCTCGGCGTGGAAGTTGCCACCGGAAATCACCTCGCCCTCGGCGGCGAACACCAGCGGGTTGTCCGACACCGCGTTGGCCTCCACCGCCAGCACCTCGGCGGCCTGGCGCAGCTGGGTCAGGCAGGCGCCCATCACCTGCGGCTGGCAGCGCAGCGAATAGGGGTCCTGTACCTTGTCGCAGGCGGCGTGGGAGCGGCCGACTTCGCTGCTGGCGCCGAGCAGGTGTCGGTAGGCGGCAGCCGCGTCGATCTGGCCTTTCTGCCCTCGGGCGGCATGGATGCGCGCATCGAAGGGCGCCCGCGAGCCCAGCGCCGCTTCCACGGTGAGGGCGCCGCAGACGCTGGCGGCGGCGTACAGGTCTTCGGCCTCGAACAGCCCGCGCAGGGCGTAGGCGGTGGACACCTGGGTGCCGTTGAGCAGGGCCAGGCCCTCCTTGGCGGCCAGGGTCATCGGCTCCAGGCCGGCGATGGCCAGCGCCTCGGTGGCCGGCAGCCACTCTCCTTTATAGCGAGCCTGGCTTTCGCCGAGCAGCACCAGCGACATATGCGCCAGCGGCGCCAGGTCGCCGGAGGCACCCACCGAGCCCTTCAGCGGGATATGCGGATAGACCTCGGCGTTGACCAGGGCGATCAGCGCCTCGATCACCTTGCGCCGGATGCCGGAGAAGCCGCGTGCCAGGCTGTTGATCTTGAGCAGCATGATCAGCCGCACCATGGCATCACTCAGCGGCTCGCCGATGCCGGCGGCGTGCGACAGCACCAGCGAGCGTTGCAGCTTCTCCAGGTCGGCGTTGGCGATGCGGGTCGAGGCCAGCAGGCCGAAGCCGGTGTTGATGCCGTAGGCGGTGCGGCCCTCGGCGATGATCTGGTTGACGCAGGCGACGCTGGCGTCGATGGCCTCATGGGCGCTCGCGTCCAGGGTCAGGTGCACGGGGGCCTGGTAGGCGGCGCGCAGGTGGGCCAGGGTCAGCTGGCCGGGTTTCAGGTTCAGCGTATTCATGGAATCTCTTTCCTCAACCAATCATCGGCAGGTTCAGGCCCTGCTCGCGGGCGCAATCGATGGCGATCTGGTAGCCGGCATCGGCGTGGCGCATCACCCCGGTGCCCGGGTCGTTGGTCAGCACGCGGGCGATGCGCGCGGCGGCTTCGTCGGTGCCATCGCAAACGATGACCATACCGGAATGCTGGGAGAAGCCCATGCCCACGCCGCCGCCATGGTGCAGGGAAACCCAGGTGGCGCCGCTGGCGGTATTCAGCAGGGCGTTGAGCAGCGGCCAGTCGGACACGGCGTCGGAGCCGTCGGCCATGGCCTCGGTCTCGCGGTTGGGGCTGGACACCGAGCCGCTGTCGAGGTGGTCGCGGCCAATGACGATGGGCGCGCTCAGCTCGCCGGAGCGGACCATCTCGTTGAAGGCCAGGCCCAGCTTGGCGCGCAGGCCCAGGCCGACCCAGCAGATACGCGCCGGCAGACCCTGAAACGAAATACGTTCCCTGGCCATATCCAGCCAGCGGTGCAGGTGGGCGTCGTCCGGGATCAGCTGCTTGACCTTGGCGTCGGTCTTGTAGATGTCCTGCGGATCACCGGACAGCGCCGCCCAGCGGAACGGGCCGATGCCACGGCAGAACAGCGGGCGGATATAGGCCGGAACGAAACCGGGGAAGTCGAAGGCGTTTGCCACCCCCTCCTCTTTCGCCATCTGGCGGATGTTGTTGCCGTAATCGAAGGTCGGCACGCCCTGCTTCTGGAAGTCGAGCATGGCCTGCACATGCACGGCCATCGACTGCTTGGCGGCCTTGACCACCGCTTGCGGGTCGGTCTGCGCGCGGTCGCGGTACTGCTCCCAGGTCCAGCCGATCGGCAGGTAGCCGTTGAGCGGATCGTGGGCGCTGGTCTGGTCGGTGACCATGTCCGGACGCACGCCGCGCTTGACCAGCTCCGGCAGGATCTCGGCGGCGTTGCCCAGCAGGGCGATGGAGATGGCCTTGCCCTCGGCGCAGTACTTGGCGATGCGCGCCAAGGCGTCGTCGAGGTCGTTGGCCTGCTCGTCGACGTAGCGGCTGCGCAGGCGGAAGTCGATGCGCGACTGCTGGCACTCGATGTTCAGCGAGCAGGCGCCGGCCAGGGTCGCGGCCAGCGGCTGGGCGCCGCCCATGCCACCGAGGCCTGCGGTCAGCACCCAGCGGCCCTTGAGGTTGCCGCCGTAATGCTGGCGGCCGGCCTCGACGAAGGTCTCGTAGGTGCCCTGGACGATGCCCTGGCTGCCGATGTAGATCCACGAGCCGGCGGTCATCTGGCCGTACATGGCCAGGCCCTTGGCATCCAGTTCGTTGAAGTGTTCCCAGCTGGCCCAGTGCGGCACCAGGTTGGAGTTGGCGATCAGCACGCGCGGGGCATTGCTGTGGGTCTTGAACACGCCGACCGGCTTGCCGGACTGCACCAGCAGGGTCTCGTCGTCGTTCAGCGCTTTCAGGGTCTCGACGATCTTGTCGTAGCACTCCCAGTTGCGCGCGGCGCGGCCGATGCCGCCGTACACCACCAGCTCCTTGGGGTTCTCGGCCACGTCCGGGTCGAGGTTGTTCATCAGCATGCGCAGCGGCGCTTCGGTCAGCCAGCTCTTGGCGTTCAGCGTGGTGCCGCGCGGGGCGCGGATTTCAACGTCACGGTACTTGGTGGTCACAGCGGTTTCCTCTTGTTGTTCGGCGCTCAGAGGCTGAGCAGGTGGATGAGGCGCGCCGCCGCCTTGGCGGTGCGGCTATCGATGTCGTGTTCGGGGTTGAGCTCGGCGAAGTCGACCAGGCGCAGCTTGCCGCTGGCCTTGAGCCGTTCGATCAAGGGTTCCAGCAGCTCCAGGCGCACCCCGCGGGCGGCCGGGGCGCTGACCCCGGGGGCCTCGCAGGCCGGCAGCACGTCGATGTCGAAGGTCAGGTAGAGGGCGTCGCAGCCGGCGGCGAAGGCGTCCAGCTCGGCGCCGATGGCGTCCAGGGTCGACTCGCGGATCTCGCGGTCCTCGCGCACCAGTACGCCCAGCTCGGCGGCGCGGGCGAACAGCGCGCGGGTATTGCTGGCACGGCTGACGCCGAGGCAGGCATAGCGGAACGGCCAGCCGCGCGCGGCGCTGGCCTCGGCGATCTGGGCGAAGGGGGTGCCGGAGGAATGCACATGGGCCGGGTCGCGCAGATCGAAATGGGCGTCGAAATTGACGATGCCGATCTTTGGGGACGGAGTGCCGGAGAGATGCTCGGCCAGGCCCGACCAGCTGCCGAAGGCCACCTCGTGGCCGCCACCGAGGACGATGGGCAAGTGGCCGGCATCCAGCAGCGCGCAGACGTTGCGCCCCAGGCGCGCCTGCGCGCCTTCCAGGTCGCCGTCTTCGCAGGCCACGTCGCCGGCGTCATAGGCCGGCGCCTGGCGATGCCAGGCCAGGTTGGCCAGGGCCTTGCGCAGGGCCTGCGGTCCGCCGGCGGCGCCGGCGCGGCCGTGGTTGCGGCGCACGCCCTCGTCGCAGGCGAAGCCGAGCAGGGCCAGGCCCGGCTGGCTGTCTTCGCTCAGCGCGCGAATGCGCTGGTGCCAGCGCGGGCTGTCCGGCTCGGGGTCGATGCGCCCGCTCCAGCAGGCCATGGAAAGGCGGTCAGCTTGCATGGGTAATCTCTCCGCAGAAGATGCGCTGGCGCAGGCGCCCGGCCTGCACCGCGTAGGCCAGCTCGGCGGGCTGGCGGATATCCCACAGGCACAGGTCGGCGGGCGCGCCGACGGCGATGCGACCCAGCTCCGGCCGGCCCAGGGCGCGGGCGGCGTGGGCGGTCATGCCGGCCAGGGCCTCGCGCGGGGTGAGGCGGAACAGGGTGCAGGCCAGGTGGGCCATCAGGGTGGGCAGGCAGATAGGCGAGGTGCCGGGGTTGGCGTCGCTGGCCACGGCCATCGGCACCTGGTACTGGCGCAGCAGCTCGATGGGCGGCAGCTGGGTCTCGCGTAGCACCTGGAAGGCGCCGGGCAACAGCACCGCCACCGTGCCGGCTTCGGCCATGGCGCGCACACCGGCCTCGTCGAGGTATTCGACATGGTCGGCGGACAGTGCGCCGTAGCGCGCGGCCAGGGCGCTGCCACCGAGATTGGACAGCTGCTCGGCATGCGCCTTGATCGCCAGGCCATGCTCGCGCGCGGCCTGGAAGATGCGCTCGCACTGCGCCGGGGAGAAGCCGATGCCCTCGCAGAACACGTCCACCGCGTCGGCCAGGCTTTCACTGGCAGCCGCCGGGATCATCTCGTCGCAGACCAGGCTCACATAGTCGTCGGCGCGCCCGGCGTATTCCGGCGGCAAGGCATGGGCGCCGAGCAGCGTGGTCACCACCCGCACCGGGCGCAGCTCGCCGAGCTGGCGGGCCACGCGCAGCATCTTCAGCTCGTCGGCGACGGTCAGGCCGTAGCCGGACTTGATCTCCACCGTGGTCACGCCATCGGCCAGCAGCGCATCGAGGCGCGGCAGGCTGGCGGCGACCAGCTGGTCCTCGCTGGCCGCGCGGGTGGCGCGCACGCTGCTGAGGATGCCGCCGCCGGCGCGGGCGATTTCCTCGTAGCTGACGCCTTCCAGGCGCTGCTCGAACTCGCCGGCACGGTCGCCGGCGTACACCAGATGGGTGTGGCAGTCGACCAGGCCCGGCGTCATCACCCCGCCGCGCCCGGCCTTTTCGGCACCGATGGCCAGGGCCGGGTCGAACTCGCGCTCGGGCCACAGGCCGGCGATGTGGTCGCCCTCCACCAGCACGGCCATGGGCTCGGGCAGCACCTGCAGGCCATCGAAGAGGGTCAGGTCGCGCCAGAGCAGGCGCTTGCGGGAAGACTGGGACATTGCGGAGCTATCCTCGGCGTTAATGTATATACATTTAAACCGTGACCAGCGAGTCGTCAACCCCCACACTGCAATCCAGGCAGCCAAACTTGCATAAATACATATTGAAAACCGCACCACGGGATGGACGGGGAGCCGTCTTTTGCTCAAATATGTATATACATTAAGGGGAGAAAAACATGCCCATCCAGCTCATCGACCTCGACTGTCTGCCCGCCAGCCCCTGGAAGAACGGCGGTGGCAGCACCCGCCAGCTGGCCATCGCCCCGGCCGCGGCCGGGCTGGATGACTTCGCCTGGCGCATCAGCTGCGCGCGGGTGAGCGGCGCCGGCCCCTTCTCCGCCTTCCCCGGCATCCAGCGCAGCCTGGCGCTGCTGGAGGGCGAACTGCTGCTGCAACGGCAGAGCGGTACCACGACCTTGCGCGCCGGCGGCGAAGCGCTGGACTTTCCCGGCGAAGAGGCGATCAGCGCCACGCCGCTGGCCGGCGAGGTGTTCGATCTGAACCTGATGAGTCGGCGCGACGAGTGGCAGCAGGTGCTGCGCTCTCTGCAGCTGCATGGGGAAATGCCACTGGCCGAGCTCGCCGAGGTGCGTCTGCTGCTGTGCAGTGCCGGCATGCTGAGGGTGCGCCTGCAGGACGGCCGCGAGTTCGCCCTGCGCCCCCACCAGGCCTTGCTGCTGAACGACGAGCCGGGCGAGCTGCACCTGCACGGCCAGCACGCACACTGCTATCTGGGCCTGCTGCGCCGGCTGAGCTGAGGGCAGGTAGCCCGGATGCAATCCGGGGAGGCAGGCGGCCCCGTTCCCGGATTGCAGCCGGGCTACATCAGGCCGGGCCTGTGCATGCCCTCTCCCCCTATGCCGAATTGCCGGCCGCAACGAAAAGACCCCGCCGAGGCGGGGTCTTGTCTGTCAGCACCTGACGCTTACTGCGGCTGGGCCGCCAGCAGGTCGTTGTCGTTGCGCTTGAACTGCGGCAGCAGGGAACCGATGACCATGCCGGCCAGGCTGAACAGCAGGCCGGCCAGTTGCGGCGGCCAGAACGCCTCCTCGGTCCAGGTGAACTCCAGGTAGATCCAGGACACCAGGCCGAAGGCGATGGAAACCAGGGCGCCCTGGGTGGTGGCGCGCTTCCAGAACAGGCCGGCGAACAGCGGCACCACGGCGGCGACCAGCGTCACGCAGTAGGCGCTGCCGACCATCTCGTAGATGCTGGCATCGGAGTTCAGGGCGAAGGTCAGGGTGGCGGCGGCGCAGGCCAGGATGGTGCAACGCATCAGCAGCAGGAACTGCTTGTCGTTGAGTTCCGGCAGGAAGCGCTTGAACACGTTCTCGGCCAGGGTCACCGAGGGTGCCAGCAGGGTGCCGGAGGCGGTCGACATGATGGCCGACAGCAGCGCGCCGAAGAACATGATCTGGGCGAACAGCGGGGTCTTCTCCAGGATCATCAGCGGCAGGATCATCTGCGAGTCCTCGGCCAGCCACTTCTGCACCAGAGCCGGGTCGATCATCGAGGCGGCGTACACCAGGAAGATCGGCAGCATGCAGAAGCCCAGGTAGAACACGGCGCCGGCCATGGAGGCGCGGGCGGCGACGTTTTCGTTCTTGGCCGACATCACCCGCTGGTACACGTCCTGCTGCGGAATGGAGCCGAGCATCATGGTCACCGCCGCGCCGATGAAGGCGACTATGTCCTTCGGCTCGAAGCTGTGCATGAAGGTGAACTTGCCCTCGCTGGCCGCCTGGCTGATCACCACATCGGCGCCGCCGGCCATGTCGCTGAACAGCCAGACCAGGTAGACCAGGCCGACCACGATGATGATCATCTGGAAGAAGTCGGTCAGGGCGATCGACCACATGCCGCCGAACAGGGTGTACAGCAGCACGATGAAGGTGCCGAGCAGCATGCCCTGGGTGGTGCTGATGGAACCGTCGGAGATGACGTTGAACACCACGCCGAGGGCGATCAGCTGCGCGGCGATCCAGCCCAGGTAGGACATGACGATGACCAGACTGACGATCAGCTCGACCTGCGAGCCATAGCGCTTCTTGAAGTAGTCACCGATGGTCAGCAGGTTCAGGCGGTAAAGCGGGCGAGCGATGATCGCGCCGACGATGAACAGGCACCAGAAGGAACCGAAGGGGTCCTCGACGATGCCGGCGAAGCCTTCCTCGAGGAAGGTGGCGGGAATGCCCAGCACCGCCTCGGAACCGAACCAGGTGGCGAACACCATGGCCGCGACGATGGGGAAGCCCATGCTGCGACCGCCGGCGGCGAAGTCACGGGTGTTGTGCACCCGAGTGGAGGCATAGAAACCGATGGCGACTGTGGCCAGCAGGTACAGCGCGACGAACCAGATCAGCATGTTTTCCCGTTCCAGTGACATCGGTCCGCCGCATGCTGCCCCGCAAGGCGGAGGGGCTGGGACGGCGGACAACAGGTTTTTGTTATGGCCGTCCTGGCCTGTACCGAGCCCGAGGCTCGACCAGCCCGACAGGCTCGGCCGCGCAGTCTGGCAAAACCGTAAAATATGTCAAACAAAAATGACGAAATGCCTGCACATTTTTCCCGACACTGATCGGGCAAGCCAGATAAGCCGATGACCAGCCGGTCTTTTTCCCGAGAGCGGCAAGCCAGCCAGTTTTATATTTTTGACACTCCGACGAATGGACAACCCGGCCAGCGGCTCACCTCGCCCCCAGTTCCGCCGCGCCTAACGGCGCCCGCCCGCCTGTAACAGCCGGTTACGCCCACCCGCGCGGTGCAACTTGAGCCCGGCGCCCGGCTCCGGGATACTGCACGGCGATTTGCGCGCCGCATTGCCTGCCAAGCCCGTTGTACTCCGCGGTCAGCGCCCTCCCCGAAGGCCAAGGGATTTGCCGGCGCCGGGAGCGTGACGGGTTCAAGGAGTCATCCCCGATGATGAAAAGAAGCGACTGGATCTGGACCCTCATCGGTTTGGCCGCAGTCGTGTTTTCCTGCTTCCTGCTCTACAAGGAGATCCGCACCATCTCCCTCGACGAGCTGCAGGACAGCCTCCACGCCATTTCTCTGCACAACTGGCTGCTGGCCGCCGGCGCGACCCTCGGCGCCTATTTCGCCCTGGCCTGGTACGACCGCATCGCCATCGCCCACCTGGGCAAGAAGATTCCCTGGCGCTTCATCACCCTCTGCTCCTTCACCACCTATGCCCTGGCCCACAATATCGGCGCCTCGGTGTTCTCCGGCGCCGTGGTGCGCTTTCGCGCCTACAGCAGCAAGGGCCTGACGCCGTCGGAGATCGGCATCCTGATCTTCTTCTGCTCCTTCACCTTCGCCCTCGGCACCCTGCTGTCCGGCGGCGCCGTGCTGGTCTGCCAGCCGGACCTGATCAAGCGCGTGGCCGATGTCAGCCCCTGGCTGTCGGTGGCCATCGGCCTGCTCATGCTCGGCCTGGTGGCGCTCTACGTGCTCGGCTCCTGGCGCCACTTCAAGCCCTGGAAGTGGGGCAAGCTGCACGTCGAGTACCCGCGCCTGGGCATAGTCGCCCGCCAGCTGCTGGCCGGCCCGCTGGAACTGCTGTGCGCGGCGGCGATCATCTATTTCGCCCTGCCGGCCGAGGGCAACCCCGGCTATCTGGTGGTGCTCGGCGTGTTCCTCGCCTCCTTCTCCCTGGCCCTGCTGTCCCACGCCCCGGGTGGCCTCGGCGTGCTGGAGGTGACCTTCCTCGCCGCCCTGCCCGAACTGGCCACCGCCGACGTGCTGGCGGCGCTGATCGTGTTCCGCGTCTTCTACCTGCTGCTACCCTTCGCCCTGTCGCTGCTGGTGGTGCTCGGCTTCGAGTGGAGCCAGTGGCGACAGAAGCGCCAACGCCTGGGCTGAACGCATGGCGCCGCCCGGCGCCCGAGCATCCGGGCCACTGCACAGGATGGGCAGCATGCACAGCATCGAACGGATCTACCCGAAGGACCTGGACCCGTACAGCGCGGCCGACAGCGAGACGCTGCGCATCCACCTCGAGCGCTACGCCTTCGCCGCCGAGCACCTGAGCGGCGAGCGGGTGCTGGACATGGCCTGCGGCTGCGGCTACGGCACCGCCCTGCTGGCCGAGCGCCACCCGGACAAGCAGGTCACCGGGGTGGACATCGACCCGGAGGCCATCGCCTATGCCCGCCAGCACTATCGCTTGCCCAACCTGCGCTATGTCTGCGCCGACGCCGAATGCTTCGAGGCCGAGGACGACTTCGACAGCATCGTCAGCCTGGAAACCATCGAGCACCTGCCGCATCCGTCGCGCCTGATCGCCAACTACGCGCGCCTGCTGACCGAGCGCGGCCGGGTGATCGCCTCGGTGCCGATCACCCCTACCCTGGATGGCAACCCCCACCACCTGCACGACTTCAGCCGGCGCAGTTTCCTCGCCCTGTTCCGCGGCCAGCGCCTGTGTGCCGTGCAGCAGCTCGAACAGGTGCAGCCCTGGCAGTTCAAGGGGCTGTTCTCGCGGAGCCGCGACCACGCCAAGCGCCACCGCAGCGAAGGCGTCGGCAATGCCGTGCTGAGCTACTACCGCGCACACCCCTGGTACCTGTTCGCGCGCCTGGCGGCGATGCTGCGCTACGGCTTCAGCAACCGCTACCTGACCTGTCTGTTCGCCCGCGAGCAGGCCCGCTAGAGCGCGTCCCAGAGCGCCTCGCCACCTCCATCGAGGGCACTGATGGTTACTATCAGGAGGGTCAACTTTTGTCTTGGCGCGGCGCCGGTAGTATGGCCCCCGTACTCACTGACGCCCCCACGAGGAGCCCAAGATGAAAAAGCACATTCTCGCCAGCCTGATCCTGGCCACCCTGACCACCAGCGCCTTCGCCCTGCCGGGTGACGAACAACCGCCGCTGACCGAACTGCAGCACATCAGCACCCCGGCTACCGTCGCCGAAGGTGGTTCCGACCGTCTCATCGAAGACCGCAACGTGGCCGAGAACGGCAGCGAGCGCACCAAGGCCTTCCGCATCGCCGAAGGTGGCTCCGACCGCCTGATCGAGGGCCGCGACCTGGCCGAGAACGGCAGCGAGCGCACCAAGGCCTTCCGCGTCGCCGAAGGCGGCTCCGACCGCCTGATCAAGGGCCGCAACGTAGCCGAGAACGGCAGCGAGCGCACCAAGGCCTTCCGCATCGCCGAAGGTGGCTCCGACCGCCTGATCGAAGGCCGCGACCTGGCCGAAAATGGCAGCGAGCGCACCAAGGTCTTCCGCATCGCCGAAAGTGGCTCCGACCGCCTGATCGAGGGCCGCGACGTAGCCGAGAACGGCAGCGAACGCACCAAGGCCTTCCGCATTGCCGAGGGCGGTTCCGACCGCCTGATCGAAGGCCGCGACCTGGCCGAGAACGGCAGCGAGCGCGTCGGCCGCCATACCGCCTGAGATCGGCAACACCCACCCAGCCCGGCATCCGCCGGGCTTTTTTATGGCGTCGCCGCGAGCGCCGGCAGGCGATGGATCCAGATGCGCCGCAGCACGCTGGCGAACTGCGCAGAGAGCCGGCCGCTGTTGTAGACCTGGCCGTAGCGCGCGGCGATCTCGCGCACGCGCGGCGCCAGCTCGGCATAGCGCCGAGCCGGCAGGTCGGGGAACAGGTGGTGCTCGATCTGGTGGCTGAGATTGCCGGTGAGGATGTGGAACAGGCGGCCACCCTCCAGATTGCTGGAGCCACGCAGCTGGCGCAGGTACCAGTGGCCACGGCTCTCGCCGGCCACCGATTCCTTGGCGAACACCGCGGCGCGCTCGGTGAAGTGGCCGCAGAAGATCACCAGGAAGGTCCACAGGTTGCGCAGCAGGTTGGCCAGCGCGTTGCCGGCCAGCACCGCCAGGGCGTTGGCACCGAGCAGCAGCGCCAGCAACGGGAACAGCAGGTAGTCCTTGCCCCACTGGCGCAGCAGCTTGGCGCCCAGCTGGCGCAGCAGCGGGTGCACCTCGGCCGCGCCGATGCGGCCCTTGTACCACTGGTCCAGGCGCAGGTGCTGGATGGCCACGGCGTACTGGAACAGCAGCGCCTGCAGCGTCACCCACAGCGGCTGCCAGCGGTAGAAGGGCTTCCAGCGCTGCTCGGGGAACAGCCGCACCAGGCCGTAGCCGACGTCGTCGTCCATGCCGATGACATTGGTCCAGGTGTGATGCAGGTGGTTGTGGGTGTGCCGCCAGAAATCGGCCGGCCCGGCGATATCCCACTCGTAGCGGGTGCCGGCCAGTTCGGGATCGTTCATCCAGTCGTACTGGCCGTGCATCACGTTGTGGCCCAGCTCCATGTTCTCGAGGATCTTGCCCAGGCCCAGCAACAGGCTGCCGAGCAGCCAGGTGGGCGGGAACCAGCCGCACATCAGCAGCGCCCGGCCGCTCCAGCAGCACAGGCGCACGGCGCCGCGCACGCGGCGGATGTAGCGCGCGTCGGCGGCACCGAGATCGGCCAGGGTGTGCCGGCGCAACTCGTCCAGTTCACTGGCGAAGGCCTGCAGTTCGGCGGCATTCAATTCACGATCCACACGCATGACGGTTTCCTCACAGATCGATTTGCACATCGCCCAGCGGCACGCTGACACACAGGCGGATTGCCTGGCCGGGCTCGGCGAACGGCGTGCCGCTGCGCAGGTCGCGCACCGCCCCCGCCAGCAGGGTGCAGGTGCAGCTGGCACAGATGCCCTGGCGGCAACCGTGGGCCGGGCGCAGGCCGGCGGCCTCGGCCAGCTCCAGCAGGCTGCGGTTGCTGTCACCCAGCGCCTCGACGCGGCTGCGCACGAAGCCCAGGCGCACCGCTCGCCCCGGATCGGCGTCGCGCACCGGGGCACTGAAGGCCTCGGCCTGCAGCGCCTCGCCGTAGCGCCCGCGCAGGTCCGCGACGAACCCCGCCGGCCCGCAGGCCAGCAGCGCCAGGCCGTGCATGTCGGCCAGGTGCTGCGGCTGCAGGCGTCCGTTCTGCCCGCTGAGCAGCCAGCGCACCTCAAGGTTGGGGTGGCGTCGCATCAGTTGCTGCAGCTCTTCCACGTAGGCGCGCTGGCCGGCCCGGCGCACGCAGTGCAGCAGCCGGATCGGCGCCGCGTACCCGCGGGCCAGGGCCTCGCGCAGCAGGCCGAGCAGCGCGGTGATGCCACTGCCGGCGGCCAGCAGCCCGACACCGGCGCTGCCCTGTGGCCAGTGCAGCTCGCCCTGGGCCTGGCCCAGCTCCACCAGCGCCCCCACCGGCAGGTGATCGAGGATGCGGTTGGACAGGCGCCCGCCAGGCTGACGACGGACCCCCAGCTCGACCCGCCCGCCGGCGCGGACCCGGGTCAAGCTGTAGCTGCGCCCGTGGCGCACCCCGTCGATCTCCAGGTACAGCTGCACATGCTGGCCGGCATGCCAGCCGCGGGCATTGCCGTTACAGCGCAAGCGCAGGGCGAGCAGGTCGTCGCTGACCCACTCGCGCCCCTCGACCTGGGCGAATACCCGGTTCAGGCGCCAGGCCGGATGCAGCCAGGCGAGCACGACGTCCACCTCCGCTTCGCGCAGCCAGCCCCCTGCCACCAGGGCCCGCAGCGGCCGCAGCAGGAACGTCAGGCGACGAACGAGAAACAGCGGCAACAGGGACATGGCGACACTCTAGTGAACACTTGTACACAGAATGGCAAACCACTCGTCGCTCAGTCAACACTTGTTCACCGAGTCCGGTTCGACGCCGCCGGAGGGCTTTTGCTAGAGTGCGGCGCAATTTCCGCTGCCAACCTAACGCCATGTCGCCACGCGCCGAACAGAAACAGCAGACCCGCCAGGCCCTGATGGATGCCGCGCGCGGCCTGATGGACAGCGGGCGCGGCTTCGGCAGCCTGAGCCTGCGCGAGGTCAGCCGCACCGCCGGTATCGTGCCGACCGGCTTCTACCGGCACTTCCAGGACATGGACGAGCTGGGCCTGGCGCTGGTCGCCGAGGTCGACGCCACCTTCCGCAGCACCCTGCGCGAAGTGCGCCGCAGCCAGTTCGAGATGGGCAGCATCATCGAGGCCAGCGCACGCATCTTCCTCGATGCGGTGAGCGCCAACCGCAACCAGTTCCTCTTCCTCGCCCGCGAGCAGTACGGCGGCTCGCAGCCGGTGCGCCAGGCCATCGGCCGCCTGCGCCAGCAGATCACCGATGACCTGGCCGCCGACCTCAAGCTGATGAACCGCACCCCGCACCTGGACGACGCCGCGCTGGACGTGGTCTCCGACCTGGTGGTGAAGACCGTGTTCGCCACCCTGCCGGAGCTGATCGACCCGCCCAGCGCCAGCCTGCCGGCGCACCTGACCCCGGAAGCCAAGATGATCCAGCAGCTGCGCTTCATCTTCATCGGCGCCAAGCACTGGCACGGTCTGGGCCAGGGCCGCGACTAGACGCACCAGAACAGCCCGCGCACAGCACTCGCGCACCACAACAAGGCACGACCAAGCCCCAACTTCAGGCACGACACCGCCAACCACGGGCCGCGCCGGGCTTGGCAAGGCCCTTGCTCTGCCGACAGGTAACTTCCTGGCCGGACTAGCCCAGCATGCTGGTGATTCACCACCGCCTCGCCCCCCAACCCTACTGGGACGAAGAACTGCACCTCAGCCACGAGGCGCGCAGCAAGAGCCGCCTGCGCTGCTTCAGCGCCGCCGGCGAGGACGTCGGCCTGTTCCTCGAGCGCGGCCAGCCGCCGCTGCGCGACGGCGACTACCTGCGCGCCGAGGATGGCCGCATCGTGCGCGTCTGCGCGCGCCCGGAACCGCTGCTGCACGTCACCTGCGCCAGCCCCTTCGAGCTGATGCGCGCCGCCTACCACCTGGGTAACCGCCACGTCGCCCTGCAACTGGGCGACGGCTGGCTGCGCCTGCTCGACGACCACGTGCTCAGGGCCATGCTCGACCAGCTCGGCGCCAGCACCTGCACGGTCGAGGCGCCCTTCCAGCCCGAACATGGCGCCTACGGCGGCGGCCACCACCATTCGCACCACGGCGACGCCGAGTTCAACTACGGCCCGCGCCTGCACCAGTTCGGCGTGCGCCTGTGAATCCGGCCTGGCAACTGCTGCGCCTGGCCAGCCCGCAGCTGCCGATCGGCGGCTACAGCTACTCCCAGGGTCTGGAAATGGCGGTGGATAGCGGTCTGGTGCGCGACCCGGAGAGCGCCCGGCGCTGGATCGCCGACCAGTTGCTGCTCAATCTGGCGCGCTTCGAGGCGCCGTTGCTGCTGGCCCACTGCCGCGCCGCCGCGGCAGGCGACTGGGCCAGCCTGGCCGACCTCGCCGAGCGCCAGCGCGCCAGCCGCGAGACCCGCGAACTGGCCCTGGAGAGCCGGCAGATGGGCTACTCGCTGAAGCAGCTGCTGGAGGGCCTGCCGGAACTGGATGCGCCGGCCCGTGCCTTCCTCGCCGCGCAGCCGGAGCTCGGCCTGGCGCCGGCCTGGGCCCTGGCCGCGCGCGCCTGGGCCATCGACGCCGAGGATGCCCTGGCCGCCTGGCTGTGGGGCTGGCTGGAGAACCAGCTGGCGGTGCAGATGAAAACCCTGCCGCTGGGCCAGCAGGCCGCCCAGCGCCTGACCTCGGCACTGCTGCCGCTGCTGGAGCAGGCGCAGCGCGAGGCCCGCGACCGGCCCACCGAACACTGGGGCAGCGCCGCCTTCGGCCTGGCCCTGACCAGCATGGCGCACGAGCGCCAGTACAGCCGTCTCTTCCGCTCATGAAAAAAGGAAACACCCCATGAACAGCCAACCCCTGCGCGTCGGCATTGGCGGCCCGGTCGGTTCCGGCAAGACCGCCCTGACCCTGGCCCTGTGCCGTGCCCTGCGCGAGCGCTACAACATCGCCGTGGTGACCAACGATATCTACACCCAGGAAGACGCCCAGTTCCTGGTGCGCAACGAGGCCCTGGCGCCCGAACGGATCATCGGCGTGGAAACCGGCGGCTGCCCGCACACGGCGATCCGCGAGGACGCCTCGATCAACCTGGAGGCGGTCGAGCAGCTCAACCGGCGCTTCCCCGGCCTCGACCTGATCCTCGTCGAGTCCGGCGGCGACAACCTCTCGGCCACCTTCAGCCCCGAGCTGTCGGACCTGACCCTGTACGTGATCGACGTGTCGGCCGGCGACAAGCTGCCGCGCAAGGGCGGCCCGGGCATCTGCAAGTCCGACCTGCTGGTGATCAACAAGATCGACCTGGCGCCCATGGTCGGTGCCTCGCTGGAGGTGATGGAGCGCGACACCCTGAAGATGCGCGGCGACAAGCCCTTCGTCTTCAGCAACCAGAAGATCGGCCAGGGCCTGGAGCAGATCATCGCCTTCATCGAACGCCAGGGCATGCTCGGCGCCGCCTGAGCCCCACCACCCGAGTCAAGGAGACCTCCATGAAGTTGCGCCAAAGCCTCTACGCCCTCGCCCTGTTCTGTACCCCGGGCCTGGCCTTCGCCCACGCCGGCCACGACCACGCCGGCTTGCTGGCCGGCCTGGCCCACCCGCTGCTGGGCCTCGATCACCTGCTGGCGATGCTCGCCGTCGGCCTGTGGGCAGCGCAGCAGTCCGGCGCGGCGCGCTGGGCGCTGCCGCTGACCTTCGTCGCCAGCATGCTGCTCGGCGGCCTGCTCGGCTTCGCCGGGCTGACACTGCCGCTGCTGGAGACCGGCATCGCCAGCTCGGTGCTGGCACTCGGCCTGCTGGTGGCGGTAGCCGCGCGCCTGCCGCTGGCCGCAGCGCTGAGCCTGACCGCGCTGTTCGCCCTTGGCCACGGCCTGGCCCACGGCCTGGAGCTGCCGGCACTGGCCAGCCCCTGGGGCTACGCCGCCGGTTTCCTCGCCGCCACCGCCGCCCTGCACGCGGCCGGCTACGCCCTGGTGCGCAGCCTGCCGCGCGCCGCCGCGCCGCTGGTGCGCCTGGCCGGCGCCTCGGCGGCGGGCACCGGCGCCTGGCTGCTGGCCGGCTGAAGCCGGGGACCGCGCAGCCGGGCGGCAGCCGACTAGACTGCACAGAACCCTGCTGCTGCGGTCCCCTCCATGCGCCCTCGCCTGCCCGCCGTGCTGTTCGGCCTGTCACTGCTCTGTGCATGGCCGGCCGCCCACGCCCAGGATCGCCCGACCGTAACCTGGGGCATGAGCCCCTGGCCGGGCCTGGTCGATGCCCGCGACGGTCAGCCGCAGGGCGGCATCATCGTCGAGCTGCTGCAGCAGATCACCACGCGCCTGCCCGCCTACGAGCATCGCTACAGCCTGATCAACCTCAGCCGCGGCCTGGAGCACCTGCAGCGCGGCGAGCTGAACTGCCTGCTGCCGACCTTCCGTACCGCCGAGCGCGATCGCCTCGGCCACTATGTCGGCCTGTTCGTCGGCATGCCGCACCAGCTGGTGGTGCGTCGCAGCGACCGCGCCGCCTTCCTCGCCGGTCGCGACGAGGTGTCGCTGCGCCAGCTGCTCGGCGACACGGCCTGGCGCGGCGGCCTGCTCAAGGACCGCAGCTACGGCCCGATGCTCGACCCGCTGCTGCGCGCCCCGGCGGCGCAGGCGCGGCTGCTGCAGATCCAGAGCAGCGACGCCGGGCACAACCTGCTGCGCATGCTCGAACACGGGCGCATCGACTACCTGCTGGAGTACGCCGAGGTGCTGCAGCACGTGCAGGGTCGCGGCGAGGCGCAGCAACTCGTCCTGCTGCCGCTGCACGAGGCTGGCCAGCCGGCCCTCAGCGGCATCTACTGCACGCGCAGCGCCGCCGGTGCCGAGCTGGTCCGCGCGGTAGATCGGGTGGCGCGCCAGGCGGACGTCCTGCAGGCCTTCCGCGACGCCCAGCGCAGCTACCTGCCACCTGCCACCCGCGCCCACTACCGGGCCTGGCTGGAGCGCTTCTTCGCCGAGCGTGCCACCCAGGACCTGACCTCGCTGGGCGAATCGCTATGACGGCCATCGAAACTATCAACCGGCCCGGTCGCACCGGCCGGTCTAGGCTGTACAGCACCACCCGCGAGGATCACCCCATGCCCATACACGACTTCCTCCGCTGCCTGCTGGCCGCCTATGCCGCCGGCGCCAGCGGCAGCTGCCCGCAAGAACTCGCCTGACCGATCGGACAGGGTTACCCTGTGCGCCCTGCAGCCAAGGGAGCACCGTGCATGAGCCTGAAGTCCGTCTGCGTATTCTGTGGCGCCAGCCCCGGCGCCCGCCCGATCTATCGAGAAGCGGCCGAGCAGCTCGGCCGCAGTCTGGCCGAGCAGGGCCTGACCCTGGTCTATGGCGGTGGCGCGGTCGGCCTCATGGGCCTGGTGGCCGATGCCGCCCTGGCTGCCGGCGGCGAGGTGATCGGCATCATCCCGCAGAGCCTGGAGCGCGCCGAGATCGGCCACCGCGGCCTGACCCGCCTGGAGGTGGTCGACGGCATGCACGCGCGCAAGGCGCGCATGGCCGAGCTGGCCGACGCCTTCATCGCCCTGCCCGGCGGCCTGGGCACCCTGGAGGAACTGTTCGAGGTGTGGACCTGGGGCCAGCTCGGCTATCACGCCAAGCCGCTCGGCCTGCTCGAAGTGGACGGCTTCTATGCGCGCCTGACCGCCTTCCTCGACCATCTGGTGGCCGAGCGCTTCGTCCGCGAGCAACACCGCGCCATCCTGCAGATCAGCGAATCGCCGGCCGAGCTGCTGCAGCGGCTCGACGCCTGGCAGCCCACGGCCGCGCCCAAGTGGGTCGACCGCGAGCCGCAGTGACCGGCGGCTTCAGCCGGCCTGCTGGACGATCACCGTCTGCGCCGGCATCGGCGCCGGGAAGCCGGCCTCGCCGAGGGCGTCCTTGATCACCTTGTTGGTGTCGAAATACACATGCCAGTAATGGTCGGTGTGGCAGTAGGGGCGCACCGCCAATACCGGGCCGACCAGGTTGAACTCGAGGATCTCCACCTCCACCGCCGGGCTCGCCAGCACGTTGTCGATGGCCGCGATGCGCTGCCTGAGCAGTGCAGCGGCGGCCTTCCAGTCGGTCGCGCCGGCCAGCTGGGCCTTCAGATCGACGCGGCGGAAGGCGTTGTGCGAGAAGTTCTGGATGTTGTCGGCGAAGATCTTGTTGTTGCCCACCAGGGTCAGCACGTTGTCCGGCGTGTTGATCGCGGTGACGAACAGGCCGATCTCGGTGACCGTACCGGTGACCCCGCCGGCGCAGATGAAGTCGCCGACCTTGAACGGCCGCAGGACGATGATGAAGCCGCCCGCCGCCAGGTTGGCCAGCAGCCCCGACCAGGCCATGCCGATGGCCAGGCCGACCGCGGCGATCAAGGCGGCGAAGGTGGTGGTCTGCACCCCGAAGTAGCCGAGGATGCCGATCACCAGCAGGATGTTGAGGGTGACGGTGATGAAGTTGCCGAGGTAGCGCAGCACGGTCGGGTCGACCTTCTGCTGGCCCAGGCCTCTCTGCACCAGGCCGACGGCGAAGCCGATCAGCCAGCGCCCGACTACCCAGAAGGCGATGGCGGCGAGGATTTTCACGGCGAAGGCGGCACCGTAGTCGGTCACCAGCTGCAGCAGCTGGTTGGCCTTGGCGGTGCCGACGGTGATCAGGGTGTTCTCTTCCATGACGGCGGACCTGCACGAAGTGGGGGATGACCCGAAAAACCCTAGCACGCAGCGCCTAACCTGCCCGTTCTTGCCCTGGATCAAGCACCCGGCAAGGCGATTTGCCATCGTATACACTCCATGAGCGCCTTCGCTAACGGCCTGGTCCATGACGTTCCCACGCCTGCTCCCACTGTTTTCCGCCGCCCTGCTCAGCGTCCTGGCCCCCGTTGCCGGTGGCGCGGAACGGGTACTGCGCGTGCTCGCCTGGCCCGGCTACGCCGACGCCGACCTGGTGGAGCAGTTCGAGCAGCGCCACGACGTGCGGGTGGAAGTCACCCTGGTCGGCAGCGACGACGTGCTGCGGCGCCGCCTGACCCGCAACAAGGGTGCCGACTTCGACCTGATCGCCGCCAACACTGCGGAGATCGAGCACTATGTCGCCGAACAGCTGCTGCAGCCGCTACAGCCGACTCAGATCATCAATACCACGCGCCAGCTCTGGCGCTTCCGCGACTACCCGAAGATTCCCGGCATCACCCGGGACGGCAAGGTCTACGCCATCCCCTACACCTACTCGGAAATGGGCCTGATCTACGACCGCCGCCAGTTCGCCACCCCGCCCAACTCCATCACCAGTCTGTGGGACCCGCGCCTGCAGGGCCGGGTGCTGTCCTTCAACGGCAGCAGCCACAACTTCTCCCTGGCCAGCCAGGCGCGCGGCCGCGACCCCTTCCGCATCGCCGCCGAGGACTTCCCGCAGATCGGTGAACAGCTGATCGCCCTGCGCCGCAACGTGCTGACCTTCTATTCGCTGCCCGAGGAAGCCGCCAGCCTGTTCCGCGAACACCAGGTGGCGCTGCTGTTCGCCAACTACGGGCGCCAGCAGCTCAAGCAACTGCGCGATGCCGGCGCCGACGTGGGCTACGTGATTCCCCGCGAGGGGGCGCTGGCCTGGCTCGACTGCTGGGCCATCAGCCGCGGTGCCCGCGACCTGCAGCTGGCCGAGGCGTGGATCGACTTCACCCTGGAGCCGCCGATGAGCCAGGCCCTGGTGGAGCGCCAGGGCCTGTCCAACACCCTGGAGGAGCCGGCCGGTGCCGATGTGCCGGGCCGGCTGGTCTGGCTGCGCCCGGTGGAGGACGCCGAACGCCGCGCGCGCCTGTGGGAGCGCATCCTTTCCGGCGAGCGCCCGCCGCTGGCGGAGGCGCCATGAGATTCGGCATCGCCTTCAAGCTGGCCTGCCTGCTCGGCCTGTTCGGCGTCCTGGCCTGCGGCCTGACCGGCTACTACTCCTACTCCAGCAGCCGCAGCCTGGTGCTCAAGGCCGCCGAGCGCGACCTGCTGACCGCCACCCAGGTGCTCGGCCGCAACCTGCTCGGCAGCATCGACGGCGCCGCCCGCGACGCCCGCCTGCTGGCCGCGGTGACCAGCGAGCGCGACCTGCCGCAGGCCGCCGGCGAGCCGGCGCGCAGCGACATCGAACGCGACCTGGCCGAAGTGTTCCGCGCGCTGATGCTGGTCCATCCCGAGTACCTGCAGGTGCGCCTGATCAGCGCCGCCGGGCACGGCCTGGAACAGGTCAGGGTGGATCGCGACGGCGAGCGCCTGGTCCAGGTGCAGAGCGCGGACCTGCAGGAGAAGGGGCACTACGCCTACGTCTTCGACACCCTGAAGATGAAGCCGGGCAGCGTGCGCCTGTCATCCATCGTCATCAACCACGAGCTGGGCGCACATTCCGGTCTGGGCAAGCCGACCCTGCACGTGTCCACCCCGGTGGCCGGCAGCGACGGCCAGGTGTTCGGCCTGATCGTGGTGAACATCGACCTGGAGCGCCTGTTCGGCCAGCTCAGGAGCGACCTGCCCGAGCACTACCAGGTGTACCTGAGCAACCGCTGGGGCGACCTGCTGATCCACCCGGATCCGAACCGCACCTTCGGCTTCGACCAAGGCCGCCGGCTGTTCATCCAGGAAGAGTTCGCCGAGGTCGCCAGCCTGCTCGACATCAGCAAACCGGCCAGCCTGGTCAGCCGTGGCGGCCTGCAACGCGAGGAGCTGATCGCCGCCTTCGTGCGCCTGGGCATCAGCAACGGCAGCCCCGAGCGTTTCGTCGTCCTCGGCCTGGCCCAGCCGGAGCGCCAGGTGCTGGCCGAGATCTCGCGCCTCGGCCAGCGCATCGCCCAGGTGGTGCTGCTGGCCAGCCTGCTGGCCCTGCTGGTCGCGGCCATCGCCTCGCGGGCCATGACCCGCTCGCTGAAGAGCATCAACCTGGCCGTGCAGCAATTCGCCAGCGAGCGCAAGAGCAGCCCCCTGCCGCTGGAGCGCCAGGACGAACTGGGCCAGCTGGCGCGCAGCTTCGCGCAGATGCAGGAGGACATCCTCGACCAGCTGGAGGCGCTTAACCAGAGCCGCAGTGCCCTGGAGCACCTGGCCCGGCACGATCCGCTGACCGGCCTGCCGAACCGGCGCATGTTCTTCGAGCGCCTGGAGCATGCCCTGGCCAGCGCACGGCGCAATGCCCACCCGCTGGCGGTGCTGTTCGTCGACCTGGACCATTTCAAGGAACTCAACGACAGCCTCGGCCACAGCATCGGCGACCGCGTGCTGCAGGCGGTGGCCAACCTGCTGCGCTCGGCCACCCGCGAGAGCGACACGGTGGCGCGCCTGGGCGGCGACGAGTTTGTCGTGCTGATCGAGCAGCTGGACGACCCGCATCAGGTGATCGCGGTGCTGCACAAGCTGCACGAGCGCTTCCAGCTGCCCATGCTGCTCGACGGCCACGAGGTACAGGTCCAGGCCAGCATGGGCGTCAGCCTGTTCCCGCGCGACGGCGACGACATCGAGTCGCTGCTGCAGCAGGCCGACCGCGCCATGTATGCGGCCAAGAACGCCGGGCGCAACACCTACAACTTCGAGGCCAGCGAACCGCGCTGAGCCGACTCAGCGATTGCCTGATCGCGCCCCGGTTGCAGCGCCGTCTATGCTTGGCCTATCGCCCCCAACCCCAGGTGAACCCGGTGCTCCCACTGCTGGTCTGCGACGACTCCGCGATGGCGCGCAAGCAGCTGATCCGCGCCCTGCCCCCCGACTGGCCGGTGAGCATCACCCAGGCCAGCCACGGCGAGGAGGCCATGGCCGCGATCCGCCAGGGTCTGGGCGAAGTGGTGCTGCTGGACCTGACCATGCCGGTGATGGATGGCTATCAGGTGCTCGCGCGGGTGCGCGAAGAGGGCCTGGACTGCCGCATCCTGGTGGTCTCCGGCGACGTCCAGGACGAGGCCCAGCGCCGGGTCGCCGAGCTCGGCGCCCTGGGCTTCCTGCGCAAGCCGGCGCCGGCCGAGGAGCTGCGCGCCACCCTGCTGCGCCTGGGCCTGTTCCAGCCGGCGGCGAGCGCGGCGGCGCCACCGGCACGCCAGGAGCCGGCCTTCCGGGTCGGCTTCCGCGACGCCCTGCGCGAGGTCAGCAACGTCGCCATGGGCCGCGCCGCCGCCCTGCTGGCGGAGGAACTCGGGGTCTTCGTGCAGCTGCCGATCCCGGCGGTGGAGCTGTTCGAAGCCAGCGAGCTGCACATGGCCCTGCAGGACGCCAACCGTGGCGAGCGCCTCAGCGCGGTGTGCCAGGGCTTCGTCGGCGAGGCCATCGCCGGCGAGGCGCTGCTGCTGTTCCACGACTCGGAGGTGGCCGATATCGCCCACCTGCTCGGCCTGCGCCCGGGTGGCGACGCGGCCACCTCGGAGATGCTCCTGGACCTGGCCAGCATCCTCATCGGCGCCTGCCTGGCCGGCATCGCCGAGCAGCTCGACATCCGCTTCTCCCAGGGCCACCCGCAACTGCTCGGCCAGCACGCACGCAGCATCGACGAGCTGATCCAGTTCAACCGGGCGCGCTGGCGCCAGACCCTGGCGGTGGAGATCAGCTACGGCCTGGAGGAGCACGCGGTGCACTTCGACCTGCTGCTGCTGTTCACCGAGGCCTCGGTACCGCGCCTGACCGCCAAGATCCAGTACCTGATGGAGTAGAACATGGCCGGCCAAGCCCAGATCGACCTGCGCGAACTGCACTGGCTGCTCGACATCGTGCAGTGCCTGGATGTCGGCGTGCTGGTGATGGACCGCAACTTCCGCATCGAGGTGTGGAACAGCTTCATGGAGAACCACTCGGGCCTGGGCGCCGACCAGGTGCAGGGACAGAGCCTGTTCCAGCTGTTCCCGGACATCGACCGCGTCTGGCTGGAGCGCAAGGTCGGCAGCGTGCTGCGCCTGGGCACCCGCGCCTTCAGCCTGTGGCAGCAGCGCCCCTACCTGCTGCGTTTCGAAACCTACCGGCCGATCACCGGGCAGTCCGACTTCATGTACCAGAACCTCACCATCCTGCCGCTGGCCGCCACCGCCGGCCAGGTCGAGCACGTCTGCCTGGTGATCTACGACGCCACCGAGGCCGCCGAGGCGCAGCTGCGCCAGGCGCCCTAGGCCGGCTACTTCTTCTTCGGCCTTGGCTTCTCGCCGAACTTGGGCACCGCGCGCACGGCCTTGACCTTGGGCTTGGCCGGCTCCTCCTCGAACCAGTTGCCGAGGTGGATCTTGCCCTTGCCGGCACCGGGTACCAGCTTGACCTTGGGTTTCTTCGGCTTCTTCAGCACCGCGCCACCGGGCGCGGTCTGCGGCACCCGGTGGTCCGGCTCGAAGCCCGGCTCGTCCTGGCGGCGGATGACCTGGCCGATCAGCGTCTCGATGGCCGCCAGCAGCTCCACCTCGTCGGCGCACACCAGCGACACCGCCTCGCCGCTGGCGCCTGCGCGGCCGGTGCGGCCGATGCGGTGCACGTAGTCCTCGGCGACGATCGGCAGGTCGAGGTTGACCACCCGCGGCAGCTCGCTGATGTCCAGGCCGCGCGCGGCCACGTCGGTGGCCGCCAGCACACGCACCTCCCCGGCCTTGAACCGCTGCAGGGCGCGCAGGCGCGCCGGCTGCGGCTTGTCACCGTGGATCGAGTCGGCGGCGATGCCCTCGGCCAGCAGCAGCTGCTCCAGCTCGTCGACGCCCTTGCGGGTCTTGGCGAACACCAGCAGCTGGTCCCAGCCGCGCTCGCGGTACAGGTGCAGCAGCAGCTCGCTCTTGCGCTTCTTGTCCACCGTCACCAGCCACTGCTTGACCCCCTTGGCCGTGGTGTTGCGCGGGCTGACCTCGATGGACAGCGGGTCGCGCAGCAGCTCCTTGGCCATCAGGCGGATGGCGTCGGAGAAGGTGGCGGAGAACAGCAGGGTCTGGCGCTTGCGCGGCAGCGCACTGAACAGTTCGTCCAGCTCCCTGGCGAAGCCCAGGTCGAGCATGCGGTCGGCCTCGTCCAGCACCAGCGCCTGCAGCTGGTCGAAACGCACCGCGTTCTGCCGGTACAGGTCGAGCAGGCGCCCGGGGGTGGCCACCAGCAGGTCGATGCCCTTGCGCAGCTTCATCATCTGCGGGTTGATGCTGACCCCGCCGTACACCGAGTAGGTGCGCAGCGGCAGGTTCTGCGCGTACTGCTGCACCGCCTGCTGCACCTGCTCGGCCAGCTCGCGGGTGGGCACCAGCACCAGCGCGCGCAGCGAGTTGGCCGCCACCTGACCACCTTCCATGGTCAGCTTCTGCAGCAGCGGCAGGGCGAAACCGGCGGTCTTGCCGGTGCCGGTCTGCGCCGCGGCGAGCACGTCGCGGCCCTTGAGCACGGCGGGGATGGCCTGCTTCTGCACCGGCGTGGGCTCGCGGTAGTCGAGCGCCTCGAGGGTACGCAGGATGGGGTCGATCAGGCCGAGGGTGGCGAAGGTCATGATGCGGCAACCGGATGAAGACGAGGCGCACAGTTTACCTGCCCCGGGCTTATGATGCGTCCATGCAGCTGATCGATACCCACACCCACCTGGACTTCCCCGACTTCGATGCCGACCGCAGCGAGCTGCTGGAGCGCAGCCGCGCCGCCGGCATGGAGCGCCTGGTGGTGCTCGGCGTGTACCAGGGCAACTGGCAACGGCTGTGGGACCTGGCCCTGGCGGAGGACGGCATCCATGCCGCCTTCGGCCTGCACCCGGTCTATTTGGACCAGCACCGCACCGAGGACCTGGACGCGCTGCGCGACTGGCTGCAGCGCCTGGCCGGCCACCCGAAGCTGTGCGCGGTGGGCGAGTTCGGCCTGGACTACTTCATCGAGAGCCTCGACCGCCAGCGCCAGCAGGCGCTGTTCGAGGCCCAGCTGGCGTTGGCCGTCGAGTTCGGCTTGCCCGCCCTGCTGCATGTGCGCCGCGCCCATGCGGCCACCATCGCCACCCTCAAGCGTTTCCGGCTGCCGCGCGGCGGCATCGTCCACGCCTTCGCCGGCAGCTACGAGGAGGCCCGCGAATACCTGCGCCTCGGCTTCAGGCTGGGCCTGGGCGGGGCGCCGACCTGGCCGCAGGCGCTGCGCCTGCGCAAGGTGGTGGCGCAGCTGCCGCTGGAGGCCATAGTGCTGGAGACCGACGCCCCGGACATGGCACCGGCCATGTATGCGGGCCTGCGCAACAGCCCGGAGCACCTGCCGGCCATCTGCACGGCACTGGCCGAACTGCGCGGCGAGACGCCCGAGGCACTGGCCGCGGCCAGCAGCCGCAACGCCGCCGAACTGTTCGGCTGGAGCACTTAAACGACAAGGCCCGCCGGATGGCGGGCCTTGTGCACTGCGCAGGACGGATCAGACGCGGAAGGCGCTGATCAGCTCCTTGAGCCGCGCCACCTGATCGGACAGCTCGCGGCTGGCCTGTTCGGTCTGTACCGCGCCTTCGGCGGTACGCTCGCCGGCCTGGTTGATCTCGACGATGTTCATGTCGATGTCGTGGGCCACGGCGGTCTGCTGCTCGGCGGCGGCGGCGATCTGCTGGTTCTGGTCGACGATCATGCCGACCGCGCCGAGGATGTTTTCCAGCGCCTGCTGCACCTGCGCCGACTGGCTGACGGTGCTCTCGACCATCTGGTGGCTGCCGTTCATGGCGGTCACGGTGGCGCCCACACCGCCCTGCAGGCGACCGATCATCTGCTCGATCTCCTCGGTGGACTGGTGAGTACGCTTGGCCAGGTTGCGCACCTCGTCGGCCACCACGGCGAAGCCACGCCCCTGTTCGCCGGCGCGCGCCGCCTCGATGGCGGCGTTGAGGGCGAGCAGGTTGGTCTGCCCGGCGATGCCCTTGATCACGTCCAGCACCTGGCTGATCGAGGCGCTGTCGGCGGCCAGCTGGTTGATCACGTTCACCGACTGCTCGATCTCGCTGGCCAGGCGCTGGATGCTGCCGACCTGCGCCTCGACCATGGCACGGCCGCTGACCGTCTCGTCGTTGACGCTCTGTGCGCTGCCCACCGCGGCGGCGGCGCTGCGCGCCACTTCCTGGGCGGTGGCGGACATCTGGTTCATCGCCGTGGCCACCTGCTCGATCTGCCCGCGCTGGGCGCTGACCGCCTGGCTGCTCTCGCCGGACACCAGCTCGACGCGATCGGCCTGGCGCTCGACCTCGGTGACGGTCTGGCCGACCAGCTCGATCAGGTCGCGAATCTTCGCCACGGTGCCGTTGAACACCTCGCCCAGCTCGCCCAGCTCGTCGCGGCTGCGCACGTTGACGCGCACGGTCATGTCGCCGGCGGCGACCTGGCCGAGGGTCTGGCCGAAGCCCTTGAGGGTGGCGCGGGTCGAGACGTAGAAGCCGCCGTAGAGATAGCCGATGGCGAGGAAGATGCCGACCAGGGCGACCACCAGCAGGATCATCTGCACGCGCTTCTGCTCCAGGCGCACGCTCAGTTCCTCGCCGAGAAAGCCGAGCACCGCCTCGTTGAGGGCATAGGTCTTGTCGATGGCCGCCGTGGTCTGGTCATAGAAGCCCTGCCAGGGCGCATCCAGGGTGTCGGCCATGAGCAGCTGCTCTTCCAGCACCACGCTGCTCTCGTTCAGGGTGTTGCGGCTGGCCTCGGCCAGCTGGCCCAGGCTACGCTGTGCCTGAGCATTGCCCTGCAGCGCGCTCTGCAGCTTGAAACCGTATTCCGCGTGCAGCTTTTCCAGCTCCAGCAGGAGTTCGTCGAGCTTGGTGCTGTCGGAGGAACCGAGGATGCCCTGGCCCAGGGAATAGGAGCCCAGCGCCCGGCCCTGGCTTAGGGCCTTGGTCACCGGCAGGCTGGCGCTGGTCAGCAGTTCGGTCATCTGACGCACGGTCAGCTCGCTGTCCTGGCTCAAGCCGGACTGGCTGGCGACAAACTTGATGAACACCTCGGCATTGTCCAGCGCCTTGGTCACCAGGCCGGCCTTGCTGCGCAGCGAACTCTCGGCCGCCACCGCATCGAGGGCGGTCTTGATGGCGTCGCGCTGGGCGTTGAATTCCTCGACCTTCTGCGCGTCGCTGCTGCTCGGCGCCAGGCCGCCGAGAATCGCGGCGACACTGGTTTCCAGCTCGCCTATCATCCCGGCCAGCTTCTCCGACTCGCCGGACTGCCCGAGTACGGCATTGATCTCGTAGAGGTCATTGAGCCGTTCCAGCTGCTGGCGCATGGTCAGGCTCTGCTTGAGCAGCTCCAGGCTCTGCAGCTCGGTACGGGTGTCGACGAAGGCATCATAGGACTCGCGCACCAGGAAATAGTTGGTGACGAGCATGGGCAGGAAGAACAGTACGCTGATGAGGCTGAACTTCATGCCGAAGCTCAGGCGGTTCATCAGGGCGATGGCAGGGTACAACACGCTATTCACTAGAACGTCTCCTGTTGCCATTATTGTTTTATGCCAGCCGGGAGCGGGCTGATCTATTGAACGGCAAGGTAGCGGTATCACTGGGATTCTAGCGGGAGTGGCCACTGGCCAGACGCACTCCCCCGACGGCTTGTATACCGGATATCGGCCCTGGCCTCTGTAACTTAAGGTTAAGAATGCGCACATCCCTCCGCTTCGGCATTGATCTGGGTGGCACCAAGACTGAAATCATCGCACTGGATGGTTCCGACGAACGGTTACGTCGGCGCCTGCCGACCCCGCAGGGCGATTACCCCGCCACCGTGCAGACCATAGTCCGCCTGGTGCAGGAAGCCGAGCAGCAGTTGGGCGCGCGCGGCAGCGTCGGCATCGGCATCCCCGGCACCCGCTCGCCGGACCACGGGCGAATCAAGAACGCCAACTCCACCTGCCTGATCGGCCAGGACCTGCAGGGCGATCTGCAGCACCTGTTGCAGCGCCCGGTGCGCCTGGCCAACGATGCCGACTGCTTCGCCCTGTCCGAGGCCAGCGATGGTGCCGGCGCCGGCGCCGCCAGCGTATTCGGGGTGATACTCGGCACCGGCGTCGGCGGCGGCATCGTCATCCACGGCAGACTGCTGGCGGGGCCGAATGCCATCGCCGGCGAGTGGGGGCACAACGCCCTGCCCTGGCGCACTCCCGCCGACGGGCCGGCGCGGCGCTGCTACTGCGGCCTGGACGACTGCATCGAGACTTTCCTCAGCGGCCCCGGCTGGGCCGCCCGCAGCGCCCTGGGCCTGAACGCCGCGGACCTGGCCAGACTGGCGCAAGACGGCGAGCCGGCCGCCGCACAGGCGCTGGACACCTACTGCGAGCAGCTGGCCAGGGCGCTGGCCTCGGTAATCAACGTCATCGACCCGCAGGTGATAGTGCTCGGCGGCGGCCTGTCGAACATCCCCGCACTCTACCAGCGGGTGCCACCGCTGCTGGTCCGCCACGTGTTCTCGGACCAGGTGAACACCCGCCTGGTACAGGCCCGCCACGGCGACTCCAGCGGCGTGCGCGGAGCCGCCTGGCTGTGGCCCTGAGGCGGGTAGGCTATAGCAGCAGAATCCACACGGCGAAGGCGGCATACCAGAGTACCGCGGCACGGATCAGCAGCTGCCACAGCTCGTCCAGGCTGTCGACGCCGGCCTCGCCCGCCTGCGGCTCGGGCAGCTCGCCGGCGGCGCGCCCGGCACTGGCCACCAGCTGCGCGGCGGCGACGTCCCAGGCCAGCAGGTCGTGCAGGACGGCGCGGCTGACGGCGGCGAAGTTGCCGACCAGGGCGAAGCTGGCCGCCAGCACCCGCACCGGCAGCCAGTCCAGGGCATGGCGCAGCTGCGCCGCGCGCTCGGCCACCGCCGGCTGGGCGGAGTGCTCGGCGGCCAGGGCCAGCAGGCGATAGGCCAGCGCCGGTAACGGCCCGAGCAGGGCGTACCAGAAAATCACCGCGAAGAAGCCCTGATAGGCCTGCCACAGCTCGTAATCCTGCACCCGCTGCAACAGCTCGGCCTCGCCATCCGCCGCCACGCCCAGGTCACGCTCGGCCACGTGCAGCGCGGCCTGGTCGTCGCCACGCCGCCAGGCATCGCGGAACGGCCCGAGCGCCGCCAGCACATCGCCGCGCCCCAGGCTGTAGACCAGCACCAGCAAGTGTACGGGCAACGCCAGCCAGCCATAGGCCAGCGGCTCCAGGGCCAGCAGCAGCAGGCCGAGCAGCAGCACCGGCAGCAGCACCACGAGCAGCAGGGCGCGCCAGGGCACACCGCCCTCCACGCTGGCCAGCCAGCGCAGCCAGGGTCCGTCCTGCTGAATGCGTGCGCGCCCGGCGGAGAACTTCTCCACCCAGAGCACCAACAGAAGCACGAGGAAATTCATCTACCGCTCTCCTTGCAGGGCCGCGCGCAGGCGTGCCCAGTCGAAACAGGGGCCCGGATCGGTCTTGCGTCCGGGGGCGATGTCGCTGTGACCACAGATGCGTTCGACGCTCAGCTGAGGATAGGCGTCCAGCAGCTGGCGGGTCAGCCCGATCAGGGCCTGGTACTGGGCGTTGCTGAACGGCAGCTCGTCGGTGCCCTCCAGCTCGATGCCCACGGAGAAATCATTGCAGTTCTCGCGACCGGCGAAACTCGACACGCCGGCATGCCAGGCGCGCGCGTTGCAGGACACGAACTGGGTGACGGCGCCGTCACGCTCGATGAGGAAATGCGCGGAGACCGTCAGCTGGGCGATGCCGGCGAAGTAGGGATGCTCGTCGACCGGCAGGCGGTTCTGGAAGAACTGCTGCACCTTGCCCGTGCCGAACTGTCCCGGCGGCAGGCTGATGTTGTGGATGACCAGCAGGGAAACCTCTCCCTGCGGGCGCGCATTGAAATTCGGCGAGGGGCAGTGACGGATGCCGTCACACCAGCCGCTGGCAGGGTCCAGCTGCATAGAGGCTCCTTGATGACTGGCGCCACTCTAGCAGAACTGCACCCGCGGGAATGCCTGCGGCGCCCCCCCGGGAAATCAGGCGCCCTTGAGCCGGCGCAGGTTGCCGATCACAGACTCCAGCGCCCGGTCGAACAACAGGGCATCGTCGAGCAGGCGCACGGCACCGCGGCGGAACTCCACTGCCAGGCCCATGCGGGTCTTCTCCATGACCTTCATGCCGGTGCGGTTGACGAAGATGAACTTGCCGGTGGGCTTGATGATGGCCGCCAGTTTGCAGCGCAGCTTGTGCTCTTCGTCTTCCTGTATTTCCACCCAGCTGCCGACGCGCAGGCTGTCGACCTGCTGCAGCGCCTCGTCGTCGTCCGGCAGGCTGAGCTCAGGCTCCTGCGGCCGACTCTCGCCCGGCGCCAGCAGGATGATCTCTTCGACCACCTCGACCATCGCCGGCGCTTCGACTTCCGGCTCGGCCGGCGGCAGCTCCAGCAGCGGGGCCTCGCCGAGCCCCGGCAGGAGGTCAGCGGCAGGGGCCGACAGCGGTTCGCCGGCAGCGGCCGGCTCTTCCGGCATGACCCGCTTGAAACGCTGGAAGGCCTGCACATGCACGGCTTCCAGCTGGCTGAAGAACTCGCTGGTGACGAACGGGTCGATGGCCGCGCCCGCCAGGCCGTCACGCAGGGCCTTGAGCAGGCTGGGTACCAGCTCCAGCAGATGCAGGCGATCCTCGGCCGACTCGTGGGGCTCGACGCTCCACACCAGATCGTCCATCACCGCCAGTGCTGCACGCCACTCCTCGGACTCGGCACCATGCTTGAGGCAGGTCAGCTGCAGCACCTTGCTCCAGCCCTCCTGCAGCAGGCGCACCACCACTTCCGGCAGGGTCTTGCCGAGCAGGCGGGCATTGAGCGCCTGCTCGACCTGCTGGCGTGCCAGCTCGGCCTTGGCCCGGCCCTCCTCGGCATCGCGGGTGCGCTGCTCGAGCAGCTCGCTGCGCCGCTTCTCGTCGCCAGTGAAGGCAATGAACTCGGCGAGCACGTCGGAGAAGATCGCCGGATCATCGGTGAAGTCATTGAGCAGGCGCTGCACCACCTGCTCGATGCGCTGGTAAAGGGCATCACGCTGTGCATCGCCCTGGGCGTTCCAACCCAGGGCAGCGGAGGCGATCTCGTTGAGCAGGCGCCGCGCCGGGTGGCTGCCACGACTGAAGAAGGTCTTGTCCAGTACCGCGACCTTGAGCATGGGAATCTGCAGACGGCCGATCAGGGCCTTGAGCGAATCCGGCAGGCTGCGGTCGTCGAGGATGAACTCGAACAGCATGGCCACCAGATTGATCACATCCTCGTCGACTTCACCCACCACCCGGGCCTTGCCGCTCTTGGCACTGGCGCGGACCAGCAGATTCTCCAGCTGGTTGCGCAGATCGAAGTCGTCCCCCGCACCCTGCTCGCCAGCCGGCAGGCGCTGCTGCAGGTGCGACAGCAGGCGCATCAGGTCGCCGCTGGAGATGGGCACGGCATCGGCAGGCACCTCGCGACGCGGCAGCAGTGGACTGCCACGCACCTGCGACAGCAGCTCCTGCAATGCCCCGAATACTTCCTGTGCGCCTTCGTCGGCGTACCCCTGCGCGCTCCCGGATTGCCCGTCGCCCGTCTCGCGAGCGCTCCTCGCGACCTGCGGCGAGTGCCCAGGCTGGCGGCGCAACGGCGGCGTGGATTTAAGTTCCGGCAACACACCGGCCTCGACCAGCTGCTGGTTAGCCGTGGCATACAGCTGGTCGAGTTCAGCCAGCACGTATTTCTCGAACAACTTGAGGATGATCAGCTTGACGCGGATCTCAACGCCCAGCACCTCGCAGGCCCCCAGAAACTGCTCGCACAGTACCCGCGGCCCCAGCGGATTGGTCTTGTCCTCCAGCTTCTGGCTGATCATCGCGTTGAGGCGGGTGGTCAGGTGTCCCAGCGCCACCCCGGCGCGGGTCATGACCCGCGACACCATGGCCTCCACGGCCACCGACTCTTCCAGCACGTCGTCCTGGACCAGCGACAGGCTCTCGAAGGACACGCCGGGCTGCAGGGCCGGCGGTTTGCCTATCTCATACTGATTGAGGGTGTTGAAGCCCTCGAAGACCTTCTGCAGGAAGCCGCGCTCGATGCTCTTGCGCTTCAGGCGCAGGTCGCGCATGGCCTCGAAGAAGGCATTCTGCTCGGCATTGCTGGACGCACGATCGGCCATCTCGAACAGCGTGTCATCCGCATTGTCGAACAGCCCCTGCAATGCCTGCTTGAGCTGCTGGGCAGCCTTGTCGCGCACTTGGATGAGGGCCACGGGAAGCCTTCCTGCCGGAGAAGTTGGCGAGTGATCGGGGGCGACCTTGCTCAGGCGCACCACATTCGCGTCGGTCTTCATTGAGTGTCTCCCGCCGGCCGCCTGATCAGGGCGGCCCGCATGCGATTCGGCTGAAGGCCATTCTAACGTCAAGCAGACGGCGTCAAAATAACCACATGCCGCCAGTATAGGGGGATGCGAAGCATGACCAAATCCTCCCTGATACAGACATGATCCAGATCACATAGCTGCAGGTCCAACTTACAGACGGTCGCAGAAAACAGACGCACGTATGGGTCTAGCAGAAAGGCCGGACATTCTCCTGCCCCGCTGCACCAGCCGTCGGCTGCCCCTATAATCGCGCCACCTGACTGCGGAGGCCACCATGCCTAACCTGACCCTCGCCGACCTCGGCGCCGAAATAGATGCCAATGTGCGCTGCGCGCTGCGTGAGGACATCGGCAGTGGCGACATCACGGCGCAACTGATTCCCGCCGAGCGCCTGGCCCGTGCCACGGTGATTACCCGCGAGCCGGCGGTGGTCTGCGGCACCGCCTGGGTCGACGCCGTGTTCCGCCAACTCGACCCGCGCGTTGCCGTGCACTGGCAGGTGGCCGATAGCGAGCGGGCCGACGCCAACCAGGCACTCTTCCACTTGGAAGGACCAGCCCGTGCCCTGCTCAGCGGCGAGCGCAGCGCCCTGAACTTCCTGCAGACTTTGTCTGCCGTCGCCACGCGCTGCCGCCACTTCGCCGACCTGGTCGCGGGCACCCGGGTCAAGCTGCTGGACACCCGCAAGACCCTGCCCGGCCTGCGCCTGGCGCAGAAATACGCCGTCACCCAGGGCGGCTGCCACAACCACCGCATCGGCCTGTACGACGCCTTCCTGATCAAGGAAAACCATATCGCCGCCTGCGGCGGTATCGCCCAGGCCGTCACCGCCGCCCATCGCATCGCCCCCGGCAAGCTGGTGGAAGTGGAAGTGGAAAACCTGGACGAATTGCGCGAGGCCCTGGAGGCCGGTGCCGACATCGTCATGCTCGACGAACTGAGCCTCGACGACATGCGCACCGCCGTCACCCTCACCGCCGGCCGCGCCAAGCTGGAAGCCTCCGGCGGCATCAACGAAAGCACCCTTCGCAGCATCGCCGAGACCGGCGTGGACTACATCTCCATCGGCAGCCTGACCAAGGACGTCAAAGCCATCGACCTGTCGATGCGACTGAGTCTGTAAATGAAAAGGCCCACCTAAGTTGGGCCTTTCTGAATGGTGCCGGAGACAGGAGTCGAACCTGCGACCTTCGCATTACGAATGCGCTGCTCTACCAGCTGAGCTACACCGGCGCGGAGCCCTTATAGCAACCCGCAATGGACAACTCAACAACCTGTTACAGAGGCTTTCGACCAACGCCGCTCTCGACACCTCCGCGCCCAGGCCTCGACGCTATGGAAGCTCAACAAGGCCAAGCCATATGCCAGCAGACCACCAGTAGATATCACCACAAGCCAGTGCTGGCGGCTCTCCACCATATACAGCATGATCGGGTAGTGAAAGAGATAGAGACCGTAAGACATTCGACCGATGTGCACCGGCAGCTTGTCGGAAAAACCTGCCTGCCGGCCCGACAGAATAGCCATGATCAAAAAGGTCGTTCCGACTTCGGCCAAAGGGATGTAAAGCAAAAGGTGCATGAACTCGGTCTGCTCCGCAACGAGAGCGACCAGAATCGCCAGCCAGCCCAGCCAGCCAAGAGAGGCCGGTACAGGCCTAGCGCTACGCTCTTGCCACCAAGCACCAAGGGCCGCCCCCAACACCAAACCACCTGCATGAAGATCAGGACGGTAGTAGGCCAAGCTCACGACAATCTCGGGACGATGAAGACACCACACACGCCAGGCATACAGCCCTAGATAGAGCAGCAAGAGGAAAACCCATAAAGGCGGCCTACGCAAAAACCTTAAATACGCAAGTAAAGCAAGCGGCCAGAGCAGATAAAACTGCTCTTCCAGGCCAAGAGACCACGTATGCAGCAGTTTCTCCGGCAAAGTCCCAACGGAAGCAGCCAGATTGCTTATGTACAGCAGAGCGATCAGTAGATCACGTAGATGAAAGAAGTAGTCGGGCCAGAACAGGGGTGCCAGGACTACATAGAGCAACAGCATCAGCAGCAATGCCGGCATGAGGCGCCAAGCGCGGCGCATATAAAAACGCCACAGCTCGATACCACCACAAGTGCGCCACTCCTCCAACAGCAGAGAAGTGATCAGAAAACCACTGAGCACAAGAAAAAGATCTACGCCGATATTGCCGCCAGGCAGCCCGGGGGCATTGGCATGAAATAGCAGCACCAGCACAATGGCCAGTGCGCGCAAGCCATCAAGCCCCGCCACATAGCCGATAGGCGTCACCCCAGCACAGCCTCACCCACAACGCTATCGAACAACTCCTCCAGGGAGTTCTGCGGATGTATGTTGAGTAGAACGCCCTGCATAATCTCGATCTGCATCAGTACCTCCGCCAGCGCACGCCGTGGCAACAACCCCTTCCAGACCTGCCCGGCATCGCGCTCGAACCCCGGCAGAGCCTCTGTCCCGAGATAACGCACGACCATGTTGCCTTGACTGGCCAGCAGCTCGGCTACGCCTTGCTGAGCGCGCACCCTCCCGCGGTCAATCATGACAAAGCGGTCGGCGAGACGCTCCACGTCATGCAAAATGTGTGTGCAGAAGAACAGCGTACCTCCCGCTAGACGATACTCCTGCATCAGATCCGCCACCTGGCGACGACCAACAGGATCGAGCCCCGACATGGGCTCATCCAGCACCAACACCTTGGGCTGAATAGCAAACGCGTGAGCCAGCGCCGTACGCTGCGTCATGCCCTTGGACAGATTGCGAATGCGTTTGTCGGCCGCATAGGCGATACCCAGCTTCTCCAACCAGAGCTCGGTGCGCCGCTCACACTCGGCGCCACGCACACCGTGAAGGCGCAGACCACTGCTCACCACCTCGCGCGGGGTGAGCTGCTCATACAGATAGGGATTCTCCGGCACATAGCCCACACCCAGCCGCGACAGAGCATCCTCAGCCGGACGCCCCATCAGACGAGCCTCACCAGCATCGGCGCGCAGGGCGCCAAAGAGGATTTTGATAGTCGTGCTCTTCCCAGCCCCGTTCTGCCCGATAAAGCCAACGGACTGCCCCATATCAACGGAAAAGCCCACATCATCCAGAGCCTTGATGGACTTGCCCTTGAGCTTGAAGGCCTTATGCAGGCCATTGACCTCGATTACCTTCATTGAGAATCCTGTCCACGGGTTAGGTGATCCGCCAGCTGCGGCTGCCCCTGTTGGTCGAGACTGTAGCCTATTGCCAGCGGGTCTTGCGGCAGCGCCTCCAGCCCGGCATAGCCCAGCAACTGTTCCAGGCTGGTCGGCGGGCGAGCATGCTGCTGGCGATAGGCAACGGCCGCCTGGCGCAACGCCGACAACCCCGCCAGGCGCTGCATGCGCGCCTGCAACAGGGCGCGGAAATTTTCATCCGTACTCTGATCATGCATGGCCTGCAGAATGCCCATGGCATCACGCGGGTCATCCCCGCGCTCATACCAGGCCGCCGCCATGCTGCGCAGCGCCGGCGCATTGCGCGGATGGCGCTGCGCCGCCACTTCCGCCCAGTGCCCGGCACGCGCCATGTCGCGCTCGAAGTACATGGCATTGAAGGCATAGTAGAACGCCGGCCACATGTCCCAGTCGCGCAACCTGGCGGCGCTCAGCAGCACGAACTGCCCGGCCTCGACCTGGCCGTTCCACGGCAGAATCGCCGCCCCCACATAATAGTTGTCCTCGTGCCGGGGATTGAAACGCGCGGCATCCACCTGCAACTGCCCCTGAATGCGGTAGGTTTCGCCCTCAGTGATCTTGGCGTCCACCATCAGGCTGCGAAAAACATTGGTATTGGCTGCCAGAAAGGGGTCTCCGCCGGAATAGGCCAACTGCACCAGTAACGGCAGACGAACGCGCAGATGCTCGCTCTGCACCTCAAGGCGCGGCTGCTCACGCAGACTGTAGCCCGCGCCGGCGAAGACCACCCAGGCCAAGCCGGCAGCAAGGAAGCCGGTCCACAGCCTCATACGAAATTGCGCCGCTGGAAGATCAGGCCGGCCAGAGCCAGCATCAGGCCCAGGAAACCCAGCGCACTGAGCACAGCTAACCCCAACCCAGCCCAAGGCACTGGCAGGTCATACAGCGCCAGCGGCCGCCAGTCGAGGCGGGACAGATCCGGTAGCCAAACATAGGAATATTCCAGAACAGGCCCGAATATAGATACGTGCACCGGGTCCGAGCGTGCACTGCGCAGAAAATCCAAGGCCGGCCCCAAGCCTCGCGCTGCAATGCCAAAGGCGAAACCCAGCAGTAGCGGCAGAAAAGGGGTGGTCGAAAGACTGGCCAACAAGAGTGCAAAGGCGGCGATTACCAGAGCATCCAACCATATCGCCAAAATCACTAGCAGGTACTTGTAGCCCAACCCAACTGGCTGAGCCTGGACATAGCTCATGTCGCGCTGAAGAGACAGCCACAACACCACCCCAATCAGACACAGCGCCAGCAGCGCCAGCAGCGCCACAGTCAAAAAGCGCGACAACAAATACTGCCAGCGCGTAATGGGGTAGGCCAGCATGAAGTAGACCGTCTTGCGCTCAATATCCCGAGCGAACAGATCCTGTACCCAGAGCAGCACCAGGATCAGCATCACGAAACGCAGGCCGCTCAATCCCACATCCAGGGCAACAGTGACTGGTTGGCGCCCGGAAAAGCCTGACGCCAGGAGACTGACAGCCAGCACCAAGGCAGCCACCATCAGCAACACTCGCAGCCCCACACCACGAATGCCGGCTTTAACACCTAGCAGCACTAGCTCAGCCATTCCACCCCCATAAAATCCGGACAAAAAAAGACAGGCCACCAGGGCCTGTCTTTCAACCTACGAAACGCTTATTAGCGACCGCAACCATTGGCTTCATCGAGATCGATGCTACCTTCGACGACTGCACTGGCGGCGAGATTCTCAACAGTCTTTTCCAACTGATCGCCGCACTGGGAAATGCTGCCACCAACGGAAGAGCCAGTGAACACATTGTAACCTTTGTTGGAACCGGCGATGGCACCGAAACGGCTGTTGTCACCATCATCGATCACACCGAGCACCACGTTTGCGGAGATGGTGAAGTCAAAATTGTTCTTCACAAAACCTGCGCGGCTGGCAATTGCAGTCATAGTGCCGGCTTGAGCCAAATTGATCTCACGATCAAGCCCTGCAATTTCGTTGTAACCATCGGCCAGGGTCACATCCAGTCTTGGAGTACCGGCAGAGGCGGCAAACGCGGTGGAGCTCATCAGACCTGCGACGGCCAGGGAGGCAACGATAATCTTTTTCATCTTGTTAGCCCTTCTCTAATCAGTTCGAGTTGGCGATGGCGCCGGTCAGGATGTTACGAGCATCGGACTGAGCCGACTTGTCATAGCCTTTAGCCTGATAGTCCTGGAACTGCGGAATGGCAACGGCCGCGAGAATACCGATGATCGCAACCACGATCATCAGTTCGATGAGGGTAAAGCCCTTCTGAACTTTCTTCGACATTTGAGATGGTCTCCTGGTGACATGGGGAGCGAGGCTTAACACCTCGTCTGACGTAACACATACAAAGCGCGTGCCAATCTCGCGAGCGCCTCACTAGAGGAGCTGTTGTAGCCGCCAGCACCAGCAAGCCAACCCCATTCAGCCCAAAAGTGACAATAAGCGTCACACGTACTCCTTCAAGTAGCAGCCCCAAAGCTTCTCGGTTATAAGTCTATTCATTTGCATCCGAGCCACGCGGCATGACCATGAGCAACTCTCCCGTCCTGACCGGCCTTGCCAGGCAACTGGTGCTGGCCGAACTGATCGATGAAACGACCGCCGGCCGGGCGGTTCAACAAGCCCAGCGCAACCAGATCCCACTGGTCACCTATTTGGTACAAAACAAACTGGTCAACAGCACCGCATTGGCCAGCCAGGCTGCCGAGCAGTTCGGCGTCCCCTACTTTGACCTGAGCGCACTGGATAAAGATCAACAACCAAAAGACCTGATCAGCGAGAAGCTGGCGCGCCAGCATCGCGCCTTGCCACTGTGGAAGCGTGGCAACAAGCTGTATATAGGCATGTCAGACCCGACCCTGCAGCAGGCGGTAACAGACATCCAGTTCAGCACCGGGCTCAACACCGAATTGGTACTGGTGCAGGATGACCGCCTGGATGCCGCCATTGATCGCTACTTCGAAAGCGACAACAAGACCATGGAGGGTCTGGGCGACATCGATCTGGAAGACGGCCTGGAAATCGAGAGCGGGGATCAAGAACGGGAGGACAACTCTACCGGCGGCGATGCCGACGATGCCCCAGTGGTCAAATTCGTCAACAAGATGCTGCTGGATGCCATTAAAGGCGGGTCCTCGGATCTGCACTTCGAACCCTATGAAAAAGTGTATCGCGTACGTTTCCGTACCGACGGCGTCCTGCACGAGGTGGCCAAGCCCCCCATTCAACTGGCCTCCCGCATTTCGGCGCGCCTGAAGGTCATGGCCAGCATGGACATATCCGAACGGCGCAAGCCGCAAGACGGCCGAATCAAGATGAAAATCTCGAAGACCAAGGCCATCGACTTCCGCGTCAACACCTGCCCGACCCTCTGGGGTGAGAAAATCGTCATGCGTATTCTCGACCCCTCCAGCGCGCAGATGGGGATTGACGCACTGGGCTATGAGGAAGACCAGAAGCAACTCTACATGGATGCCCTGGCCAAACCCCAGGGGATGATTCTGGTCACCGGCCCCACCGGTTCGGGGAAGACGGTATCGCTCTATACCGGCCTGAACATTCTCAACACGGTGGACGTGAACATCTCCACCGCCGAAGACCCAGTGGAGATCAACCTGGAAGGCATCAACCAGGTCAACGTCAACCCCAAGCAGGGTATGGACTTCGCCCAGGCGCTACGAGCTTTCCTGCGCCAGGACCCGGATGTGATCATGGTCGGCGAGATCCGCGACCTGGAAACCGCATCAATCGCCATCAAGGCAGCCCAGACTGGTCACATGGTGATGTCTACCCTTCACACCAACAGCGCAGCAGAAACCCTCACCCGCCTGCGCAATATGGGCGTCCCCTCCTTCAACATCGCCACCTCGGTCAACCTGATCATCGCCCAACGACTGGCCCGCAAGCTATGTAGCAACTGCAAGAAAGAAGTGAGCATTCCACCCGAGGTACAGGTCGCAGAGGGATTTCCTGCTGAACGGGTTGGCACATTCAAGCTCTATGGCCCAGTTGGCTGCGATCACTGCAAAGGCGGCTACAAAGGGCGCGTAGGGATTTATGAAGTGGTTAAAAACACGCCAGCGCTTCAGCGGATTATCATGGAAGAAGGCAACTCCATAGATATCGCCGACCAGATGCGCAAAGACGGCTTCAACGACCTGCGCACCTCGGGCCTACTCAAGGCCATACAAGGCCTGACCAGCCTCGAGGAAATCAACCGCGTGACCAAGGATTAAAACAAAATGGCGGATAAAGCGCTCAAGACCAGCACCTTCCAATGGGAGGGCAAGGACAAGAGAGGCAACAAGCTGAAGGGCGAGACCAACAGCACATCGATCGCGCTGGTGCGAGCGCAACTTCGCTCACAGGGCATCGCCGCCGAAAAGGTCAAGAAAAAACCCAAACCACTCTTTGGCGGCGCCGGCAAGAAAATCAAACCTATGGACATTTGCCTGTTCACTAGGCAGATGGCAACCATGATGGGAGCAGGCGTTCCCTTGCTCCAATCCTTCGACATCATCGCCGATGGAGTCGAAAACGCCAACATGCGCACCCTGATCGAGAACATTAAACAGGAGGTAGCCGCTGGTAACAGCCTTGCCAATTCCCTGCGCAAGTTCCCGCTTTATTTCGACGATCTATATTGCAACCTGGTTGACTCAGGCGAGCAGTCAGGCTCTCTGGAACAGTTGCTGGACCGTATCGCCACCTATAAAGAAAAGACCGAAGCACTCAAGGCAAAGATAAAAAAGGCAATGACCTACCCGATCGCCGTGATAGTGGTTGCGGTGATTGTTACCGCAATTCTGCTGATCAAGGTTGTGCCGACATTCCAGGGTGTCTTTGCCGGCTTTGGTGCCGAGTTACCGGCCTTCACCATGATGGTCATTCATATGTCCGAATTCCTACAGGCATGGTGGTTTGCATTCCTGATCGGCATTTTCGCCTTCGGCTTCGGCTTTAAGAAGCTTCACCAGAGCAGCGAAAAATTCCGCGACGGTATGGACAGGACACTTCTTAAACTTCCTATCTTCGGCGACATTCTCTACAAGTCTGTAGTGGCGCGCTTCGGTCGAACACTCGCAACCACCTTCTCTGCAGGCGTGCCGCTAGTCGACGCACTGGACTCTGTATCAGGCGCCACCGGCAACGTGGTATTCCGAAATGCGGTGAACAAGATCAAGCAGGATGTTTCCACAGGCATGCAGCTGAACTTTTCTATGCGCACTACAGGTGTATTCCCGGCAATGGCAACCCAGATGACTGCCATCGGCGAAGAGTCTGGTGCGCTCGATGAAATGCTAGATAAAGTCGCTTCTTACTATGAAGCAGAAGTCGACAATGCCGTGGACAACCTGACAACCCTACTAGAGCCCCTGATTATGGCCGTGCTGGGCGTGCTGGTCGGCGGCCTGATCATCGCCATGTACCTGCCGATCTTCAGCCTGGGCGGTGTAATCGGCTGATGTCGCTACCTTCCTTCCTGGCCGGCAATCTGCCGGCCTTTGTTTTATCCGTCACCCTGCTCGGCCTGATCATCGGCAGCTTCCTCAACGTGGTGATCTATCGCCTGCCGGTGATGATGCAGCGCGATTGGCGCCAGCAGGCGCGCGAGATCCTGGAACTGCCGGAAGAGCCGGCGCAGGGCACCTTCAACCTGCTCCTGCCGAACTCCTGCTGCCCCCACTGCGGCCACCAGATCCGCGCCTGGGAGAACATCCCGCTGCTCAGCTACCTGGCACTGCGCGGCAAGTGCGCAGGCTGCAAGGCGCCGATTAGCCCGCGCTACCCGCTGGTCGAGCTGGCCTGCGGGCTGCTGTCCGGCTATGTCGCCTTCCACTACGGTTTCGGCTGGCAGGCGGCCGGGGTGCTGGTGCTGACCTGGGGCCTGTTGGCGATGAGCCTGATCGACTGCGATCACCAGCTGCTGCCGGACTCCCTGGTGCTGCCGCTGCTCTGGCTGGGGCTGATCGCCAACCACTTCGGCCTGTTCGCCAGCCTGGAAGACGCCCTGTGGGGTGCCATCGGCGGTTATCTGAGCCTGTGGTCGGTGTACTGGCTGTTCAAGCTGGTGACCGGCAAGGAAGGCATGGGCTATGGCGACTTCAAGCTGCTGGCCATGCTCGGCGCCTGGGGGGGCTGGCAGATTCTGCCGCTGACCATCCTGCTGTCGTCGCTGGTCGGCGCCGTGCTCGGGGTGATGCTGCTGCGCCTGCGCAACCAGGAGACCAGCACGCCCATCCCCTTCGGCCCCTACCTGGCCATCGCCGGCTGGATCGCATTGCTCTGGGGTGATCAAATAACCGGGACCTATCTGCAGTTCGCCGGTTTCAAATGAACAAACCCTGGATTCTCGGCCTCACAGGCGGCATCGGCAGCGGCAAGAGCGCCGTTGCCCAACATTTCATCGACCTCGGCGTGCACCTGGTAGACGCCGACCAGGCCGCCCGCTGGGTGGTGGAGCCGGGGCGTCCGGCCCTCGCGCGTATCGTCGAGCGTTTCGGCCCGCAGGTTCTGCAGGCCGACGGCACGCTCGACCGCGCCGCCCTGCGCCAACAGGTGTTCCAGGACGAGGCGCAGCGGCGCTGGCTAGAGAGCCTGCTGCATCCGCTGATCTTCCAGGAAATCGACCAGTACCTGAGCCGCGCCGAATCGCCCTACGCCATCCTGGTCTCGCCGCTGCTGGTGGAGTCCGGCCAGCACCGCATGACCCAGCGGGTGCTGGTGGTGGACGCCCCGGAGGAACTGCAGCTGCAGCGCAGCATGGCCCGCGACGCCAGCTCCGAGGAGCAGATCCGCGCCATCCTCAAGGCCCAGGCCAGCCGCGAAGAGCGCCTGCGCCACGCCCACGACGTGCTGCTCAACGACCGCGACCTGGCCTGGCTGAAACGCGAGGTCGAGCGCCTGCATGACTTCTACCTGACCCTGCGCGGAGGCCAGCCATGAGCACTACCGTGGAATGCCCGACCTGCGGCGCGCCGGTGGAATGGGGGCCGCAGAGCCCCTTCCGGCCCTTCTGCAGCGAGCGCTGCAAGCTGATCGACCTGGGCGCCTGGGCCTCCGAGGCCCACGCCATCCCCGGCGATTCGCTGGAGGACTCGCCCTTCTCGGACGACCTGCCGCCACGCGAGCACTGAGCCTCAGGGGCGCATGAAGGCGTAGTCGCGCTCCGGGTCGAGATTGTCGGCAAGGAACTGCAGCTCCTGCGCCAGGTCGCCAGGCTCGCGCCCCAGGCGGTTCAGCTCCACCACCTCGCTGAGCAGCGCGCGCAGGCTCAGCAGCGGATCGAAGCCCCGCTCCTGCGCCCGCTGCAAGCTGGCCTCCAGCTCTTCCCGCGCCCATCGGTGCACCGTCATGCAGTTGTCCTCCATCCGTTTTCCCCCAGCGTGCCGGGTAGCAGCAACCGACGCTTGATCCAGGTCAGCCCGGGCGGCGACATCAGCGCCAGCGATGATCCGCCATCACGGCGGATCGCTGTCCTTCCAGGGCGCGGACAGGTAGCGCGTGCGATTGAAAGTCTCCAGCCAGTCCGGGTAGAACACCACCAGGCCGGTGACCAGCATGCCGTTGATGAAGGCCTCGGGGAACATCACCAGCCACAGGTAGCCGACGGAGTCCTCCAGCCAGGGCGGCATCGCATATAGTCCGTCGTGCCAGAGCAGCGCCAGCCCACCGAGCAGGCAAGCAAGCGCCGTCAGCGCCGCGGGGAAGAAGCCGCAGCAGAAGATGTAGACGAACAGGTTGCGCGGCTGCCGACGCTCCACCTGCAAGGCACAGAATTCGGTGATCAGCACCGGCACGGCCACCAGCAGCAGGCCATTGACCCCCAGCGCGGCGAAATCCAGCCGACCCAGGGCCAGCAGGCCGAGCTGCGCAGCCAGGCCGCAGAGCACGGCCAGCGGCCAGTCGAGCAGCAGGGTCACCGCCGTCATGCCGATGAAATGGAAGGACAGGCCGGAGGCGAAGTCGCGGCGCACCAGCCACAGCAGGAACAGCGCCAGCATGGTGCCGAACAGGAGGTGCTGGCGGCGCTGGTCGCTGAGCAGCTCGACCCAGGGCGTGCGCCAGCACGCCCACAGCAGCACGCCCAGGTAGACCAGCCAGCCCAGCCACAGCGTGGCGGGCAGCAGCAGCTCGGCCGCGATCATCCGGCGCCACCCTGCGTAGAGAAGACCTGGATATCCCCGCGCTCGCCCCAGCCCCGCTGCGCCTGCCAGAAGGCCAGGGCCACGGGCGCATCGCGCAGGACGAAGACGTGGGACTTGCCCACGCCGAGCGCCGCCAGCCGGCTCAGCGCCTCGTCGAGCAGCGCCCGCGCCAGGCCGCGCCCGCGCCAGGGCATGTCGACCACCAGGTGCTGCAGGTAGCCGCGCCGACCGTCGTGGCCGACCAGCAGGCAGCCGGCCAGCTGCCCGTCGACCTCCGCCAGCAGGCTCAGCCCCGGGTTGCGCGCCAGGTAGCGGCAGAACGGCTCGTAGGCATCCTCGGCGCGCACGCACAGCCCGGGCGTGCGACGCCACAGGTCGAGCAACGCGGCATGATCGGCGGGGCTGATGGCACGGATCTGCATGGAAACTCCCAGGGCTGGCCGCTGCAGTTTACACCGCCGGGATGCGCACGGCTTTTGCGCTATGCTGCGCCCATGGACGACGCCGACTACCTGCGCCTGCTCACTCGCCAGGCCGAACAGGCCAACGCCTTTCTCTCCAACGCGCGCAAGTGGGAACGCGAGCGCTGGGTCTGCCAGCGCCTGTTGCTGGCGCTCAACCAGCGTCACCGGCAGGACGAATTCGCCGCCGGCCAGGAACCACCGGACGTGCTGTTCCGCGACGCCAACTTCGAGGTGTTCTTCGTCCTCGACCACGGCCGTCGGCTCAACGACGAGTGGCGCGAAGAACTGCAACGCCGCCGCAGCGCCCTCTCCCTCAGCCAGCTGCTGCGCCGCGAGGCGCGCCCGCGGCGCATCCCGGCTGCCGAACTGCAGGCACGCCTGGCGCCGACCCTGCGCAAGAAGGCGCACAACTACCGCGAGCGCGGCCTCGACCTGGGCGAGCTGGACCTGCTGGCCTACGTCAACCTCAAGCGCGACATCCCCGACTTCAACAGCCCCTTCCCGCCTCCCGGGGAATACCTGCGCCAGGGCTGGCGCTCGCTGTCGCTGGTCGGCCCCAACTACGCCCGGGTGCTGTTCGCCCACCGCGATGCCCCGGACTTCCTGCGTCACAACCTGGGCCGCACCGTGCTGTTCGACGTGGGCATCAGCCTGTGAGCCCGCTGCAGGGGCTGCTCGCCGCGGTGCCGCAGCAGGGCCGGGTGCGCTGGCTCGGCGTACGCCCGCAGGCGCGCGGCGCGATGCTCGAGCTCGACGCCGTGGAGGCCAGGCGCGAGGCCGGACTGACCGGCGACCATGCCCGCCCGGGCCCACGCAACGCCAGGCAGGTGACGCTGATCCAGTGGGAGCACCTGGCGGTGGTCAGCGCCCTGCTCGGGCGCGAGATCGCCCCGGCCGACCTGCGCCGCAACATCGCCGTCAGCGGCATCAACCTGTTCAGCCTCAAGGGCCGGCGCTTCCATATCGGCCAGGCGCTGCTGGAAACCACCGGCTGGTGCCAGCCCTGCGCCCGCCTCGAAGAACGCCTGGGCCCCGGCACCTTCCAGGCCATGCGCGGCCACGGCGGCATCACCGCCCGGGTCATCGCCGGCGGCGTCATTCGCCTGGACGACCACGTCCGCATTGAGCCCCTGTGAGCCGCCCGTCTAGAATGGCCGCATCCTCGGAGAGAGAACCGCCATGTCCAGCCGCCTCAGCCCGGAAGACCAGCAGCGCGTCGAGCAGTACCTCAGCGCTCCGCAGCATCAGGTGCAACGCAAGCCGTTCCGCCCCTGGTTTCTCCTGCTGCTGGTAATCGCCGTGACGATCGGCCTCGGCCTGCTCTCCCGCCTGCTCGCCGGACTGGTGCTGTGAGCTGCCTCGCGCTCGCCCAGCCGGGCCTACCGCTTTCCTCAAGCCTTGTGAGATATCCCCATGACCCATCGCATCGTGATCGTCGGCGGCGGCGCCGGCGGCTTGGAGCTTGCTACCCGCCTGGGTAGGACCCTGGGCAAACGCAAACGGGCCAGCATCGTGCTGGTCGACGCCAACCTCACCCACATCTGGAAGCCGCTGCTGCACGAAGTCGCTGCCGGCTCGCTGAACTCCTCCGAGGACGAGCTGAACTACGTGGCCCAGGGCAAATGGAACCACTTCGAGTTCCAGCTCGGGCGCATGAGCGGCCTGGATCGCGCGCGCCAGGTGATCCGCCTGGCCGCCACCCTCGACGAGGACGGCGGAGAGCTGCTGCCCGAACGCGAACTGGCCTACGACAGCCTGGTGGTCGCCGTCGGCAGCACCACCAACGACTTCGGTACCCCCGGTGCCGCCGAGCACTGCATCTTCCTCGATACCCGCGAGCAGGCCGAACGCTTCCACCGGCAGATGCTCAGCCACTACCTGCGCGCCCATGCCGGCAAGAGCGACGACAGCCGCATCAGCATCGCCATCGTCGGCGCCGGCGCCACCGGCGTGGAGCTGGCCGCCGAGCTGCACCACGCCGCCCACGAGCTGGCCGCCTACGGCCTGGACCGCATCCAGCCGCAGAACATGCGCATCACCCTGATCGAGGCCGGCCCGCGCGTGCTGCCGGCGCTGCCGGAGCGCATCAGCGGGCCGGTGCACAGGACCCTGGAGAAGCTCGGCGTGACCGTGCTGACCGGCACGGCGGTGAGCCAGGTCAACGCCGAGGCGCTGATCACCGCTCAGGGCATGGAGATTCCCGCCAGTCTCAAGGTGTGGGCCGCCGGCATTCGCGCACCGGCCTTCCTCGGCAGCCTGGATGGCCTGGAAAGCAATCGCATCAACCAGCTGCTGGTGCGCCCAACCCTGCAAACCACCCTGGACGACAACATCTTCGCCTTTGGCGACTGCGCCGCCTGCCCGCTCGGCGAAGGCGAACGCAACGTGCCGCCGCGCGCCCAGGCCGCGCACCAGCAGGCCTCACTGCTGGCCAAGGCACTCAAGCTGCGCCTGGACGGCCAGGCGCTGCCGGAATTCCGCTACCGCGACTACGGCTCGCTGATCTCACTGTCGCGCTTCTCGGCGGTGGGCAACCTGATGGGCAATCTGATGGGCAGCGTGAAGCTGGAGGGCTGGCTGGCGCGGATGTTCTACGTGTCGCTGTACCGCATGCACCAGATGGCGCTGTACGGCACGCTGCGCACCGCCCTGCTGATGCTCGGCGACCGCATCGGCCGCAGCACCGAGCCGCGCCTGAAGCTGCACTGAAACGGGAGGGGCGGCGCGCCGCCCCATTTCCCGACAAACAACAAAAAGCCCGCGCTAGGCGGGCTCTTTGTCTTGAATCATGGTGGGTCGTGTAGGATTCGAACCTACGACCAATTGGTTAAAAGCCAACTGCTCTACCGACTGAGCTAACGACCCATGATGGTCGGGGTAGAGAGATTCGAACTCCCGACATCCTGCTCCCAAAGCAGGCGCGCTACCGGACTGCGCTATACCCCGCCTGGAAGTTGGCTCCGCGACCTGGACTCGAACCAGGGACCCAGTGATTAACAGTCACTTGCTCTACCGACTGAGCTATCGCGGAACGACGAGCTTCCAATCTCTTCCTCGGAAGGCTTTCGCCTATTCCCGCATCAGAGGCGCGCCATTTTACGTAGCCACATGCTTATGTCAACCCTGACAACGACTTATTTGATTCGCACCGGCGTACCAATAACCGGCTAGGATATTCCTGACAGCATGAACGGCTTTACACGGCGCCCAATCGACGCCTCCAGGACAATCCATGCCTCCCAAGGACACCCCACCGACTCCCCCCAGCATCCCCGGCGTCGCCAGCCGCGCCATCCAGCCGCGTTTCGGCGAGCTGGTGCAAGACTGCCGCAAGCTGGTGATGAACAACCTGGCCGAACACCTCGGCGGGCTGTTCGCCCAGCTCGACGACACCCTCTTCGAAGGTGCGGAAAAGGCCGAGAACAACAAGGTGCAGAGCCTGTTCTTCGATGCCATGCGCGACCTGCGCAAGCTGCGCCCGCAGATCGAACGCAGCTATCACCAGCGCGTCGCGCAGAACTTCGCCGACTTCCTCGACGGCAAGCTCAAGACCAGGCCGCAGAACGCCGAACTGGATACCGACAGCCTCAGCCTGGTGCAGAACGAGGACTACGAGGAAAGCCTGCAGGTGACCAACATGGTCAGCCGGGTCAAGGCGCGCAGCACGCGCACCCTGTTCGCCCTGGAGCAGCGCCTGGCCCTGCTCAACAACGGTCAGAAACTGCTCGAGGACGCCAACCCCTTCGGTCCGCAGGCCCTGGCCGAGGCTTTCCGCCTGGCCCTGGCGCCACATCCGCTGCCGCTGCGCATCAAGCTGATCCTCTACACGCTGTTCGACCGCCACGTGATGCAGGGTCTGGACACCCTCTACGAGATGCTCAACCAGCGCCTGATCAACGCCGGCATCCTGCCCAACCTCAAGTTCACTGCCCAGCGCACACCGTCCGCCACACCACCGGCGAAGCCCGAGGGCTCGGCGGCCAGCGCACCGCAGGCCAGCGCTACCGGCCCGGGCACCGCCCCCGTGAGCGGCGGCACGGCCGGCTCACCATCCATGCCCCAGCCGGCACCGATCATCCAGGCACCGGCCGATCTCAGCGCGCCGCCACCGCAGGATCCCGGCCAGCTGCTCGGCGGCCTCACCGCCCTGCTCGGCGAACGCCGCCAGCAGGACCTCGATGCGCCCCTGCCCGGCGGCACCCGCAGCATCGCCAGCTTCGCCCCGCGCACGGCCACCAGCACCTACAGCGCCGGCGAGCTGCTGGAGGCGCTGACCCGCCTGCAGCAACAGTCCGCCAGCACCCTGGCCGAGCGCCTGCAGGGCCCGCAGCCGGTAGAAGAACTCAAGGTCAACCTGCAGCAGCAACTGGAAGCCCACAGCCGCCTGCCCGGCCAGCAGAAGCTGGCGGACCAGGAAGCCGACGTGATCGACCTGGTCGGCATGTTGTTCGACTTCATCCTCGATGACGACAATCTACCCAACGCCTGCAAGACCGCCCTGTCTCACCTGCACACCCCCTATCTGAAGGTAGCCCTGCAGGACAAGGCGCTGTTCACCCAGCATCATCACCCGGCGCGCCGCCTGCTCAACGCCATGGCCCAGGCCGGCGTGCTGTACGGCAGCGAAGGCGACGAGCGCGGGCTGCTGGCAAAGATCCACTGGGTGGTGGAACGGGTGATCCACGGTTTCGCCGGCGACCTGTTGTTGTTCGAGAGCCTGCTCGACGAGTTCAACGAGTTCGTCGCCACCCTCAAGCACAGGGTCGAGCTGCGCGAGCGCCGCGCGGTGGAGGCAGCCAAGGGCCGCGACAAGCTGCTCGGCGCCCGCCAGCTGGCGGTCGGAGTGATCCAGGGCGTACTCAAGGGGCGCCGGCTACCCAGCATCATCCACAACTTCCTCGAGCTGACCTGGGCCGACGTGCTGGTCTTCGTCCTGTTGCGTCATGGCGAACGCAGCGCCGAGTGGCAGCGCGCCGGCGAGGTGGCCGAGCAGCTGGCCTGGAGCGGCACCCCCCTGGACGAGGCCGGCCGCGCCCGCCTGCAGGGCCTGCGTGTGGCCCTGCTGGACGAGCTGCGCAAAGGCCTGGAGCTGCTCGGCGGCTACCACGAGGACGGCATCCGCCGGCTGCTGCAGGATATAGTCGCCTGCCAGCACGCGGTGCAGGCCCAGCAGCCGCAGCTGGCCGCGCAGATCAAGGCACAACTGCCGGAAAGCCCGCTGGGCGCCATGCTCGGCGAGGATGCTGCCCTGGCCGAGCCGGTCCGGCGCGAGACACCGCCATCACCGCGCGCGCAGGCGCTGATCAAGGAACTGCAGCAGCTGGAGTTCGGGACCTGGTTCGAGTTCGTCCAGGGCAAGGAAAGCGTGACCCTCAAGCTATCCTGGTTCAGCCCGACCACGCACAACTACATGTTCGTCGATCACAGCGGCCAGCGCGTGGCGGTCAAGCCGATCCGCCAGCTGGCCGGCGAAATGGAACAGGGCCTGGCCCGCATCGTCACCCCGGAGCGCAGCGCGCCTCTGGTCGATCGCGCCCTCGGCGCCATCTATCGCGTCCTCCAGCGCTTCACCGGACGCGCCCAAGAAGTCGGACAAGGAGCCTGAATGGACGACCGTCGCCAGCACAGCCGGCATAGCGCGCAACTCAACATCGAAGTCCTCGACCTGCACAGCGGCCGACGCCTGGGACGGGTGGTCGACCTGTCCGAGGACGGTTTCATGCTGGTCAGCGAGACGCCGCCGGAGGCCGACTCGGTATGGGAATGCCGCCTGGTACTGGATCAGCCCCTGGAGGGTATCCACGAGATCCGTGTCGGCGCCGACTGCCTGTGGAGCCGGCCGGCGGAGCCCGGGCACAATGGCTGGTGCGGCTTCCATATCATCGACCTGGCCGATGACCAGGCCGCCGCCTTGGCCCTGCTGCTGCGCTACCTGCAGGCCTGAACGAAAAAGCCCCGGTCTACCGGGGCTTTTCATAGGCACGGCACTTAGGCGAAGACGATCTCCTCGCCCTCGACCCGGGCATGGATGGTCGCCCCCGGCAGGAAGGTGCCGGCCAGGATCTGCTGCGCCAGCGGGTTCTCGATCCAGCGCTGGATTGCCCGCTTGAGCGGCCGCGCGCCGTAGACCGGGTCGAAACCGACCGCCACCAGCTTGTCCAGCGCCTCGTCGGTCAGCTCCAGGGCCAGCTCGCGCTCGGCCAGGCGCTGACGCAGGCGGGCCAGCTGGATGTTGGCGATGCCGGCGATCTGCTCGCGGGCCAGCGGCTCGAACACCACCACCTCGTCGATGCGGTTGACGAACTCCGGACGGAAGTGGCTGCTCACCGCATCCATCACCGCCGCACGCTGCGCCTCACGATCACCGACCAGCTCCTGGATCTGCGCCGAGCCGAGGTTGGAGGTCATCACCACCACGGCGTTCTTGAAGTCCACGGTACGGCCCTGGCTGTCGGTCAGGCGACCGTCCTCCAGCACCTGCAGCAGCACGTTGAACACATCCGGGTGAGCCTTCTCCACCTCGTCCATGAGGATCACCGAGTAAGGCTTGCGGCGCACCGCCTCGGTCAGGTAGCCGCCCTCCTCGTAGCCCACGTAACCGGGCGGCGCGCCGATCAGGCGGGCCACCGAGTGCTTCTCCATGAACTCGGACATGTCGATGCGCACCATGGCCTCCTCAGTGTCGAAGAGGAACTCGGCCAGGGCCTTGCACAGCTCGGTCTTGCCCACCCCGGTCGGGCCGAGGAACAGGAAGGAACCACTGGGACGATTCGGATCGGCCAGGCCGGCGCGCGAGCGGCGCACGGCGTTGGCCACCGCCACCACCGCCTCGTGCTGGCCGATGACGCGCTTGTGCAGCTCGTCTTCCATGCGCAGCAGCTTGTCGCGCTCGCCCTCGAGCATCTTGCTCACCGGGATGCCGGTCCACTTAGAGACCACCTCGGCGATCTCCTCGTCGGTCACCTTGTTGCGCAGCAGCTGGTTCTCGCTCTTGCCGTGCTGGTCGACCATCTGCAGGCTACGTTCCAGGTCGGGGATGATGCCGTACTGCAGCTCGGCCATGCGCTGCAGGTCGCTCTTGCGCCGCGCCGCCTCAAGGTCGGCCTTGGCCTGCTCGATCTTCTGCTGGATCTGCGCCGAGCCCTGCACCTCGGCCTTCTCCGACTTCCAGATTTCCTCCAGGTCGGCGTATTCCTTCTCCAGCTTGGCGATGTCGTCCTGCAGCTTCTCCAGGCGCTTCTTGGCCGCCTCGTCGTCTTCCTTCTTCAGCGCCTCGCGCTCGATCTTCAGCTGGATCAGGCGGCGATCCAGACGATCCAACTCCTCCGGCTTGGAGTCGATCTCCATGCGGATGCGGCTGGCGGCCTCGTCGATCAGGTCGATGGCCTTGTCCGGCAGCTGGCGATCGGTGATGTAGCGGTGGCTCAGCTTGGCCGCGGCGATGATGGCGCCGTCGGTGATGGTCACGCCGTGGTGCACCTCATAGCGTTCTTTCAAGCCCCGCAGGATGGCGATGGTGTCCTCCTCGGAGGGCTCGTCCACCAGCACCTTCTGGAAGCGGCGCTCCAGCGCGGCGTCCTTCTCGATGTACTGACGGTACTCGTCCAGGGTGGTGGCGCCCACGCAGTGCAGCTCGCCGCGCGCCAGGGCCGGCTTGAGCATGTTGCCGGCGTCCATGGCGCCCTCGGCCTTGCCGGCGCCGACCATGGTGTGCAGCTCGTCGATGAACAGGATGATGCGCCCTTCCTGCTTGCCCAGTTCGTTGAGCACGGCCTTCAGGCGCTCCTCGAACTCGCCGCGGAACTTGGCGCCGGCGATCAGCGAGCCCATGTCCAGGGCCAGCAGGCGCTTGTCCTTGAGGCCGTCCGGCACCTCGCCGTTGACGATGCGCTGGGCCAAGCCCTCGGCGATAGCGGTCTTGCCGACGCCGGGCTCGCCGATCAGCACCGGGTTGTTCTTGGTGCGGCGCTGCAGGACCTGGATGGTGCGACGAATCTCGTCATCACGGCCGATCACCGGGTCGAGCTTGCCGTCCTCGGCGCGCTTGGTCAGGTCGACGCAGTACTTGTCCAGCGCCTGGCGCGACTCCTCGGCATTCGGGTCGTTGACCGCCTGGCCACCGCGCAGGTTGGCGATGGCGTTCTCCAGGGCCTTCTTCGATACGCCCTGAACGAGCAGCAGCTTGCCCAGCCGGGTGTTCTCGTCCATGGCGGCGAGCAGCACCAGCTCGCTGGAGATGAACTGGTCGCCCTTCTGCTGCGACAGCCGGTCGGCCTGGTTGAGCAGGCGCGCCAGGTCCTGCGACAGGTTCACGTCGCCGGTGGGGTTCTGCAGCTTGGGCAGCTGGTCGAGCTCCTTGGTCAGGGCCTGACGCAGGGCCACCACGTCGAAGCCGACCTGCATCAGCAGCGGCTTGATCGAGCCGCCCTGCTGTTCCAGCAGGGCCTGCATCAGGTGCAGCGGTTCGATGGCGGAGTGGTCGAGGCCCACGGCGACGGACTGGGCGTCGGAGAGGGCAAGTTGCAACTTGCTGGTGAGACGGTCGATGCGCATGAATATGTCCTTCCTACGATGAGCGGGCCGGAGCGCTGAACTGCTCCCGATAGTGAAGCCCGGAATTGCTCTCTAGATGAGGACAGTTTTTCCCGATTCAAGCGGCGGCGCGTTGACGGAGATCAGTCGGCCAGCCAGACCAGCGAGGCAAAGCGCCCGGTACGGGCGGCGCGGCGGTAGGAGAAGAAGCGCGGGTCGCTGAAGGTATCCAGCCCGCCACCATGCACGGCGGTGACGCCGATGGCCGCCAGGCGGATGCGCGCCAGGCTGTAGAGATCAGCCAGGTACTTGCCGGCATTGGCGCTCGGCACGAAGGCCCGCTCGGCCTCGGCGTGCTGTGCAACGAAGGCCTCGCGCACTTCCGCGCCGACCTCGAAGGACTGCGGGCCTATGGCCGGCCCCAGCCAGACCAGCAGCTCGTCCGGCTTGCCGCCGAGGGCGGCCACCGTATTTTCCAGCACGCCACCGGCCAGCCCGCGCCAGCCGGCATGCGCCGCCGCCACCCGGGTGCCGGCGCGGTCGCAGAACAGCGCCGGCAGGCAGTCGGCGGTCAGCACGGCGCAGGCGGTACCCGGCGTGGCCGTCCAGCTGGCATCGGCGGTCGGCACTTGTGCCGGATCAGCTGCGACCACATCCGGGCTGTGCACCTGCTTCAGCCAGGCCGGACGGCAGCCGAGGCGCTCGACCAGCAGGCGGCGGTTCTCAGTCACGGCTTGTGGCTCGTCCTCGACATGGTCGCCGAGGTTCAGGCCGTCGAAGGGTGCCTGGCTGACGCCGCCGGCCCGGGTGGTGACGCAGGCGCGTACGTTGGCCGGCGCCGGCCAGTCCGGCAGCAGCCAGTCAGACGAAGGATTCATTGTCCTGGCGCAGCAGCGACAGCAGCCAGACCAGATCCTCGGGCAGCGGCGAGGTCCACTTCATGCGCTGCCCGGTCACCGGATGCTCCAGTTCGAGGAAGCGCGCGTGCAGGGCCTGGCGCGGGAATTCCTTGAGGGTCTGCACCAGGGTCGGGCTGGCCGCCGGCGGAATGCGGAAGCGCCCGGCGTACAGCGGGTCGCCCACCAGCGGGTAGCCGGCATGGGTCATGTGCACGCGGATCTGGTGGGTGCGCCCGGTCTCCAGCTTGACCCGCACGTGGGTGTGCGAGCGGAAGCGCTCCAGCACCCGATAGTGGGTCACGGCCGGCTTGCCGCCGTCGATCACCGCCATGCGCTGGCGGTTGGCCGAGCTGCGACCGATCGGCGCGTCGATGGTGGCGCCGGAAGTGATCACGCCGATGCAGATGCATTCGTAGATGCGGCTGACCGTGCGCTTCTGCAGCTGGTCGACCAGCCTGGTCTGCGCCTGCAGGGTCTTGGCCACCACCATCAGGCCGGTGGTGTCCTTGTCCAGGCGGTGGACGATGCCCGCGCGCGGCACGTTGATGATGTCCGGCACATGGTGCAGCAGGGCGTTGAGCAGGGTGCCGTCGGCATGCCCAGCGGCCGGATGGACCACCAGGCCGGCCGGCTTGTCGATCACCAGCAGGTGCTCGTCCTCGTAGACGATGTTCAGCGGGATGTCCTGCGCCACCCATTCGCCCTGGGCCTCCTGCTCGGCCTGCAGGTCGAGCACGGCACCGCTGTGGACGACATCCTTCGGCCGTAGCAGGGCGCCGTCGACGGTAAGGCGGCCCTCCTTGATCCAGGCCGTCAGGCGCGAGCGCGAATACTCGTCGAACAGCTGGGCGGCGACCTGGTCGAGGCGCTGACCACCGAGGTCGGACGGCACTTCGGCGGTGAGTTGAATGAGCTGATCGGAGTCTTCGGACATGGGCTGCTGCGGAGGGCGGTGCGGCTTTTGGTTTCGGCGGCACGCTGTGGTTAAATACGACGTCTTTGTCCCGGCCATTTCCGGGGCGCTCATCATAACAGGACGGCCGAGGCCTAGACAGCCGCCGTCACAGGGACGCAAGCCACCATGCAAGTGAAACACCTGCTGCTGATCGCCACCCTCGCCCTCACCGCCGCCTGCTCGTCCAACAAGCCGGAAGTGGACGAAAACCTCAGCGAGACCGAGCTGTACCAGCAGGCCCAGGACGATCTCGACAGCAACAGCTACAACAACGCCATCGCCAAGCTCAAGGCCTTGGAATCGCGCTACCCCTTCGGCCGCTATGCCGAGCAGGCGCAGCTGGAGCTGATCTACGCCTACTACAAAAATGTCGAGCCGGAAGCCGCCAAGGCCTCCGCCGAGCGTTTCATCCGCCTGCACCCGCAACATGCCAACGTCGACTACGCCTACTACCTCAAGGGCCTGGCCTCCTTTGACCAGGACCGCGGCCTGGTGGCCCGCTTCCTGCCGCTGGACCTGACCAAGCGTGACCCGGGCGCCGCCCGCGACTCGTTCAACGAATTCGCCCAGCTCACCAGCCGCTTCCCCAACAGCCGCTACGCGCCGGACGCCAAGGCGCGCATGGTCTACCTGCGCAACCTGCTGGCCGCCTACGAGATCCACGCCGGCCGCTACTACCTGACCCGCCAGGCCTACGTCGCCGCCGCCAACCGTGGCCGCTACGTGGTGGAGAACTTCCAGGAGACCCCGGCCGTGGGCGATGGCCTGGCCCTGATGGTCGAGGCCTACCAGCGCCTGGAGCTGGACGACCTGGCCGCTACCAGCCTGGACACCCTCAAGCTCAACTACCCGGATCACCCGACCCTGGTCGATGGCCAGTTCGTGCCCCTCGAAGAGGAAGCCGACAACCGCTCCTGGCTGGCCAAGGCCACCCTCGGCCTGATCGAGTCCGATGCGCCGCTGCCGCCGGGCGAGACCCGCGCCAGCCAGGACGTCATCCGCCAGTACGAGGAAGCCCAGGAAGAGATCCCGGACGAACTGCAGCCGGAAAACCAGGAAGAAGCCGAGGAAGACCTGGAAAGCGAAGCCGAAGGCAATTCCGCTGACCGCTCCTGGTTCAGCTACATGACTTTCGGCCTGTTCGACTGAGTTCGCCGTATCAACCGAAGGGAGGCCCAGGCCTCCCTTTTTCATGCCCGCCGCCGTAGCTGCTGCGCTGCGCCGGCGCACTTGGCTAAACTGCGCCTTTGCCAACAAGAAGAGCACGCCAATGTTCCGTCTGCTGTTCTGGATCGCCCTGATCGCCGCCGCCTTCTGGCTCTGGCGGCGTTTCAAACGCCCGGCCGCTCCGACGACCCCGCCGCCCGCAGAGCCGGCGCCCATGGTGCGCTGCGCCCAGTGCGGCGTGCATGTGCCGCGCGACAAGGCCCTACCCCGGGGCGAGCACTGGTACTGCAGCCAGGCCCATCTGGAACAGAGCAACCACAGCAGTGACCGCTGACGCCCTGACCCTCGGCGAGCTGCCCGGCCGCCGCATCCTGCGCCTGTACAACCTGTACCGGGTCACCGTCGGCCTGGCCCTGGTATTGCTGATCTCCAGCCAGCTGGATCAGGAACTGCTGCAGCTGGCCCACGTCCAGCTGTTCCGCTACGGCAGCTGGGCCTACCTGATCTTCAACGTGCTGGTCGCCGTGTTCATGCAGCGTCCACGGCACCTGGCCCAGGTGTTCGGCCTGGCACTGCTCGACGTGCTGCTGCTGTGCGCCCTGTTCTACTCGGCCGGCGGCACCCCCAGCGGCATCGGCAACCTGCTGGTGGTGGCGGTGGCCATCGCCAACATCCTGCTGCGCGGGCGCATCGGCCTGCTGATCGCCGCCGTCGCCGCCATCGGCATGCTCAGCCTGACCTTCTACCTGAGCCTGACCCGTTCGGCCGCCACCGCCCAATTCGTCCAGGCCGGCGCCCTCGGCGCCCTGTGCTTCGCCGCGGCGCTGTTCCTCCAGGGCCTGACCCGGCGCCTGCAGCAGAGCGAGAGCCTGGCCGAGCAGCGCGCGGTCGACGTGGCCAGCCTGGAGGCGCTCAACTCGCTGATCCTGCAGCGCATGCGCACCGGCATCCTGGTGCTGGACAAGCAGCACCGGGTGCTGCTGGCCAACCAGGGCGCCCTCGGCATGCTCGGCCGCGGCAAGCTCGAGGGCAAGGTGCTCGCCCCATACTGCCCGGAGCTGGTCAGGCGCCTGCAACAGTGGCAGCACAACCCCACCCTGCGCCCGCAGAGCCTGCAGGCCATACCGGAGGGGCCGGTGCTGCAGCCGAGCTTCATCCCCCTGCAGCGCGGCGAGGAGCAGCACACCCTGGTCTTCCTCGACGATATCTCGCAGATCACCCAGCAGGCCCAGCAGCTCAAGCTGGCCTCCCTCGGCCGGCTGACCGCCGGCATCGCCCACGAGATCCGCAACCCGCTGGGCGCGATCAGCCATGCCGCGCAGCTGCTGCAGGAGTCCGAGGCCCTGGACGATCCGGACCGGCGCCTGGCGCAGATCATCCAGGACCATTCGCGGCGGATGAACATGGTCATCGAGAACGTCCTGCAGCTGTCGCGCCGGCGCCAGGCCGAGCCGCAGCTGCTCGACCTGAAGTACTGGCTGCACCGCTTCGCCAGCGAATTCCGCAACTCGGCGCGGATCGACCAGACCCTGCACCTGGAGACGCTCGGCAGCGGCCTGCAGACGCGCATGGACCCGCATCAGCTGAACCAGGTGCTGACCAATCTGGTGCAGAACGGCCTGCGCTACAGCGCGCAGAAACACCAGCTCGGCCAGGTCTGGCTGAAGCTGTATCGCGATAGCGAGAGCGACCTGCCGACCCTGGAAGTGCTGGATAACGGCCCCGGCGTGCCACCCGACCAGGTACAGCACATCTTCGAACCCTTCTACACCACCGACAACAAGGGCACCGGTCTGGGCCTGTACATCTCCCGCGAGCTGTGCGAAAGCAATCAGGCACGCCTCGACTACAAACCGCGCGAAGGTGGCGGCAGCTGCTTCCGCATCACCTTCGCCCACCCACGCAAGCTGAGCTGACCATGAGCACCCGGCAGAGAGCCCTGATCGTCGACGACGAACCCGACATCCGCGAACTCCTGGAGATCACTCTGGGGCGCATGAAGCTCGACACGCGCAGCGCGCGCAACGTCAAGGAGGCCCGCGAGTGGCTGGCGCGCGAGCCGTTCGACCTGTGCCTGACCGACATGCGTCTGCCGGACGGCACCGGCCTGGAGCTGGTTCAGCACATCCAGCAGCGCCATGCCCAGGTGCCGGTGGCCATGATCACCGCCTACGGCAGCCTGGACACCGCGATCAACGCCCTCAAGGCCGGCGCCTTCGACTTCCTCACCAAGCCGGTGGACCTCGGCCGCCTGCGCGAACTGGTGGCCACCGCCCTGCGCCTGCGCAGCGGCGAGAACAGCGAGGGCCCGGTGGACACCCGCCTGCTCGGCGAGTCGCCGCCAATGAAAACCCTGCGCCAGCAGATCCAGAAGCTGGCGCGCAGCCAGGCGCCGGTCTACATCAGCGGTGAGTCGGGCAGCGGCAAGGAGCTGGTGGCGCGCCTGATCCACGAGCAGGGCCCGCGCGCGGAGAAGCCCTTCGTGCCGGTCAACTGCGGCGCCATTCCCTCGGAACTGATGGAAAGCGAGTTCTTCGGCCACAAGAAGGGCAGTTTCACCGGTGCCATCGAGGACAAGCAGGGCCTGTTCCAGGCCGCCGATGGCGGCACCCTGTTCCTCGACGAAGTCGCCGATCTGCCGCTGACCATGCAGGTCAAGCTGCTGCGCGCCATCCAGGAAAAAGCCGTGCGCGCCGTCGGCGGCCAACAGGAGGTGGTGGTGGACGTGCGCATCCTCTGCGCCACGCACAAGGACCTGGCCGCCGAGGTGGCCGCCGGGCGCTTCCGCCAGGACCTGTTCTACCGCCTCAACGTCATCGAGCTGCGCGTACCGCCGCTGCGCGAGCGCCGCGAGGACATCCCGCTGCTGGCCGACACCATGCTCCGGCGCCTGGCCGAAGGCAGCGGCCTGCCGGCGGCCAGGCTCACCGGCGAGGCCCTGGACAAGCTCAAGTGCTACCGTTTCCCCGGCAACGTGCGCGAGCTGGAGAACATGCTCGAGCGTGCCTACACCCTGTGCGAGGACGACCTGATCCAGGCCGCCGACCTGCGCCTGGCGGACGCCGCCCCGGCCAGCGACAGCGGCGACGCCTCGCTGGCGCAGATCGACAATCTGGAAGACTACCTGGAAGAGATCGAGCGCAAGCTGATCATGCAGGCGCTGGAGGAAACCCGCTGGAATCGCACCGCCGCCGCCCAGCGCCTGGGGCTGACTTTCCGCTCCATGCGCTACCGCCTGAAGAAGCTGGGCATCGACTGATATCAGCCAGGCAGCTTGCGGCGCTTGAAGCCGCGAGCTGCACTCACCTCAGGCCGCCCCCAAGCGCCCCGCCGGTGAATAAGGTATCGGATCGACGATCGGCGTCTCGCCCAGCATCAGGTTCTTCAACAACTCGCAGGATGCCGGCGCCAGCACCAGGCCATTGCGGTAATGCCCGCAGTTCAGCCACAGCCCGGGATACTGCGGCACCTCGCCGATGAAGGGCACGCCATCCGGCGACCCCGGCCGCAGCCCGGCCCAATGCCCGACCACCTCGGCCTCGGCCAGCGCCGGCAGCAACGCCTCGGCGGACGCCTTGAGACTGGCCAGCGCCTCAGCGGTCGGTGTCTTGTCGAAGCCCACGTGCTCCAGGGTGCTGCCGACCAGGATGTGCCCGTCCTTGCGCGGAATGGCATAACGTCCCTTGGCCAGCACCATGGCCGGCAGGAAGCCCTCGGCGCACTTGTAGAGAATCATCTGCCCCTTGACCGGCTCGACTGGCAGATCCAGCCCCAGGGTCGCCAGCAACTGACCGCTCCAGGCACCTGCCGTTAAAACAACAGCATCGGCAGCATGCTCCTCTCCCGAAGCCGTACGCACCCCAGATACCCGACCGCGACCAACCAGCAACGACTCGACACGAAACCCCGGTAAAAGCGATACATTGTCGTATTGCAGCAAAAGCCGCTGCAGGGCACGCAAAAGTCGCGGATTCCTGACATTCGCCAAATCCGATAGATAAAGAGCTCGCGCGAAATCAGCACCCAGCATTGGCAAGCGCTCAAGCACTTCAGATCTTGGCAAGCAGACCAGCGGGCGCTCTTCAGTCCTCGCCCAGGCAAGTGCCCGCGCCTCATCCTCCAGGTCAAGCCAATACAGCCCCGTCTTTTGCACCTCTGGATCTATGCCAGTGCTCGACGAGAGATCAGTACCCAGCTGCGGATAGTAGCCCTGCGACCAACGTGCCAGCTCACCAACTGGCGCGGCATAGCGCCACGGGTAAAGTGGTGAAACGATCCCACCCCCGGCCCACGAGGCCTCGGCGCCCAACCCACCCGAGTCCATCAACTCCACCTTGAGGCCCTGTTGGGCAAGCAAACGCGCAGCCAGGAGCCCCATAATCCCCCCACCCACTATCAATACACGCCTCACACGCCCTCCGTTTGCATAACCACCGGTGCACGTCTAAACCCCTAGCTGCCAGGACGGCAACTCAATCACAGGGATACAACATGCTCCGGAAAAACCAGATAGCCTTCAGTCTGCTAGAAACCATCCTCACCATCAGCCTGCTGTCTCTGGCAATCGCCCTTGCAACCCCCAACCTCGTCAGCCTGATCAATAAGAACAGGCAGGACTCTTTGCGAGAAACCCTACTGACATCACTTCATCAGGGACGCGCAGTTGCGATACTAAATCGCCAAAAGGTAGAAATTTGCGCCAGCACTGACGGACTGAGCTGTGTAACTGACTGGAGAAAAGGCTGGATGACTCGCCGCAGCGGAGACACTCCGACTCTGCTGCACAGATTCCAAACCAAGCCAGACACGCATCTTGAATGGACGGGCTTTGGCAAAACCATCCTGTTTCACCCAAACGGTACCACTCCAGCCAGCAACGGCCGCTTCTATCAATGCGCCGAGGGAAAAATCGCCTGGCAGCTCATCCTCAATCGACAGGGCCGCGTACGCCAGGCCACCCGCGCCGAAAACCTGCAAGCCAGCTCCAGATGCACCAAGTAACTCCAGCGCCACCGGTCATCCGGACTATGACGCCAGCCATCCAGAGCACTGTGACATCTGGAATGCCGCTGAGGGAGTATGCAAGTAGACCATGAGGAGAAGATCATGCCGTGTCGCCCGAGCACAAAAGGATTCAGCCTGATAGAGCTGATGATCACCATCAGCCTGCTAGGCATTGCCCTTGCCATTGCCACGCCCAATCTGACTCGCATGGTGCGCAATCAACAAGTCGAGGCACAAGCGCAGACCATCAATAGCCTGATGCAGTTTGCCCGTGCCGAAGCAGTCATACGCAGAACACCTGTGACCATAAGCAATGCAGGGAATGTCTGGACAGTTTCAACCAGCACAGAAGTTCTCAGGCGAGAAACCTTTGATACCGGCCAAGCCGACATTGCAACCTCGCCAAGCCCCCTGAGCCTGACCTACAGCTCTAACGGTGCCTCCTCCTCGGTAGGAGAGACTCGGATCATCGTTTGCAGGGATGACATGGCCAACTTTGCTTATTTGGTAACCATCGAACCCAGCGGCAGTAGCCGCATACATAACCGCGGTCATGATAGCGATACCACTCTTCTGGGAGATTGCGTGCCATGAAGCACACTCACCAACGCCACCGGGGCTTCAGCCTCATAGAGGTCATGGTTACCTTGATATTGCTGACGATTGGCATTCTTGGGCTCGTAGCCATGCAGGGTCGCGGCATTCAGTACACGGCAGACTCGGTTCAGCGCAATAACGCTGCGATGCTGGCCAGCAATTTACTCGAGCAGATTCGCGCCAACCCCTCCGCGCTCAACGACTACCTGCTGACAACGCTGCCCAGCGCCGGAACCTGTGACACTGCATCCCCAATACAAGCCAACGACACAGCCAAGCAACTAACCTGCTGGGCCAATAAGGTACGCCTGATGCTGCCTGATGCCGAAGCGCTGGCGGATCAATTCTATGTGTGCCGCTCTCCCAGCCCCGGCGTATGTGCTGCTGGCCAGGCCGTAGAAATTCAGATTGCCTGGCGTGCGCCCGGCGATGGCTGCCTAGACGCCTCTGCCGCCGCCAACCCAGACCCCGGTGTATGCCGATTCCGCCTGAGGGGAGAACTGTAATGACACACAAGCAGGCTGGCCTATCGCTAATTGAGGTCATGATTTCACTCCTCATCAGCACTTTCCTAATCCTAGGTGTCACCCAGGTTTACCTCGATAACAAAGAGAACAACCTGTACCAGCAGAGTCAGGGAGGAAATCTTGAGAACGCCCGATTTTCTATTCTGATTCTGGAGCAAGCCCTGTCCAAGACAGGTTTTAGACGCGCGCCCGACGTTGAAATGGAATACGCCTTCCCAGCAACGTCAACCGCCGACTGCGGAATCATGAGCGCAGGCCAGGTCGCCAAGAAAGTTAGCGACACTTCTTTTTGCATCCGCTATCAACCTGCCTTCACTGGCTCCAAAACCTGCACGGGTGACGACATTGCCAATATTCCCGCACGACCCTATGTGGCTACCGATGCAGTAGTTGAGTTCTACACCTTGGTCGACACCGACCCCGCCGATGCCGACAACTCGCTTCAGCTTGCCTGCAAAGGCAACAACGGCACCCTCAGTGTCATTGCCGCCAATATATCTGCGGTACGCTTTGAATATGGCGTCAACAACAACGACGAGAAGATTGTTTCCAAATACACCACCGCACCGGCCGCCAATGAAACAATACGCGCCCTGCAGTTCTCGATACTGGCCGCCAGCCCCACCGAAATTACAAAAGGCGTCACCAGCACAACTTACACGCACTGGTTCGGAACCACACAAACTGACAAAAAGCTATACACCATGCTTTCTACTAGCACCAGCATGAGGAATCTAATGCCATGAAACATACTCCACATGCCGCGCGACCAGTTCTCATCAGAACCCAAAAAGGTGTCAGCTTGGTCATTGCCCTAGTATTTCTTCTTATCATTACCGTACTGGCAATTGCCAACTTACGCGAAGTTTCACTGGAGTCGCGCATCACGGGAAACTTGATAGAGAGCAAGCAGCTTATGAATGTGGCCGACGCCGCCACCCGTGACGGCGAGCGGCGAACAGTTGCACGCGGCCCACAGGAGCCGACTGACGATTGCGCGAATATCCCGTTACGCAAACTATGTCTTCTGAATCGCACGCCAGACTATCGCCTAGATATGGCCAGCGCTCAGGTTTACTCGCCCAATGATGGCACGGTCATGACCGGCGCTGCACGCTGGTACGCAATCCCAGCACCTGCTGGCAGTGACACCGGCGAAAATGAAAACCCGGAGTATGGCAATAGCGCCATGGGTATAGGCGTATTTCGCTATGAGATCAATGGCATGGCCAGCAATAACGGCAGCCAGGCCGCCATCAGGACAACAGTCGCGCTCAACTCGAAAGGGCTGATTGAAAGCAACTAAACGTGCAGCTCGGACACTCGCTTCCGGGGAGAAACTCAATGATCGCATCAATGTTCAAAAGCCGTTCCCTGTTCTCTGCACTGGGCTTTGGCCTTTACTTTGCCGGCACCCTGCAAGCCAGCGGGGCGGCACTCAATATCAGCCAGAAACCACTGATCCTCAACGAGACTGTGGCACCCAACCTGCTCCTGACCATTGACGACTCGGGCAGTATGCGTTGGGCCTTTGTACCCGACGCTATCAACGGCGTACATGAAACCCGCAGGGCCAAGTCATCGGCATTCAACCCGCTGTACTACAACCCCAACGTCACCTACCGTATTCCGACTCGCTACGACAGCAACGGCAATGTGGCGGCAACCCCATTCAGCACCAGCTTCACCAACGCCTTCAACAACGGCTTCAATTCAGGACGCGGCAGCTACAACCTGTCCACCGATTATCGTGTGACTTGGACATACGACCCTCGGGGAACACTACCCAATACCACTGCTTACGGTTATAGCAACACCTCCAGCCGTTTCGCACGAAACCCGGCGGCCGACTTCTATTTCCAAGACGCCTTCAGTAGCGGCATTGCCAATGGTAGTTCGCTATCACGCACTACATCAGGCGTATCCTTTACTGTCACCCGGACCACTACAGGTACTGGCTGTACAGTTAGCGTCTCCACACGCCCAGATACACTGAGTGGCGTTGGAGCAACCTGCAGCCGCAGCAATAACAATTACACAGTTACTATTGATGCTCGCCAAGTAGGCCGCCAAGCCTATTACTACGTTCGTGATAACAGTTTAACCAACTGCACCGCCACAGACCCTGCCGACGAAGACTGCTACCGCCTTGTATTCGTTTCCGCTACTTCTGGCCAGCCACGTGCTGACGATGCTGCAGCGGGCACCGATGAACGCAGCAATTTCGCCATATGGTACTCCTTCTATCGCAATCGCGCCCTTGCGACTCAGTCCGCTGCCCAGATCGCCTTCGCCAGCCTCCCACCAGAAGTACGTCTTACCTGGCAGAACTTGACCAACTGCACAACCTTCACTGGAGGCAATACAGCCAACTGCCAAGATAACAGGCTCCGCGAGTACACCAACGCCCATAAAGGTCAGTTGATGGCCTGGCTGCAGGACCCCCCCTTCGACGGCAGTACACCTCTGCGCGGCGCCATGTACAGGGCGGGCGAGTTCTTCAAGACCGCCACCCCCTGGCAGAAGTATCCAAATGACAACAGCCAGACAAACACCACTGGCAATACATATGCCTGCCGCCCCAGCTATCACATTCTGATGACGGACGGTATCTGGAACCAGGGCTTTACTCAGCCGGCCGATTACAAGGACGACTCTTCCAGCACAACGCTTCCGGATGGCACCGTTTATAACGGTACACGCCCGCCTTACGCCGATAGCCAGCAGCAAACAGTGGCAGACTTGGCATTCCACTATTGGGCGACAGACCTCAGAACGGGCCTGGCCAATCGCCTGCAGCCCTTCACGCCATTCAAGAACAATAATCCTGCGACAGCCTATTGGGATGCACGCAATGACCCGGCCACTTGGCAACACATGGTCAATTTCACCATGGGCCTCGGCCTGACCAGCGCCATGAGTCAACCAGGACTGCAATGGGACCCTAGCCAGGGAACGTTCGGTGGCACTGGCTATGAAAACTTGGCAAGCGGAAACCGTGCCTGGCCTGCGGCTTCAGCAGATAGCCCTAATAATGTTTACGATCTTTGGCACGCAGCAATCAACTCTCGCGGCGAATTCTTCAGCGTCGACAGCCCCGATGCCATGGTTCAAGCATTCAAGGATATCCTGAACCGCATTGCCGAGCGTACCGCCACTGCAGCGCGTCCGGCAGTATCCGCCTCCTTTGTATCCGATGCGGATGACAGCGCGATTCAGAGCAATGTCTACGCCACTCAATTCTCCAGCACCGATTGGAGCGGGGAACTCATCAAAACCAAGATCGATGCTAGTGGCCTGCAAACAATCCAATGGAAAGCGCAAGCAGCGAACCAAAACCTCGCAGCCGACACTCGAAAGGTCATGATCAAGGATTCGACCAATCCAACAACAGGGTTGAAAAATTTCACTTGGAACAATCTGGGAACGATGCAAAACCTGCTCAACATCAACCCGGAGAGCTTGGTCGGTGCTACAGACAACAGAGGCCCGCAAAGAGTTGACTACATTAGAGGAGACCGCAGCCTGGAAGGCACTACTAGCCCCTCCTTCCGTGCACGCAGCACAATCCTTGGCGATATAGTGAACTCCAGCCCCGTAGTTGTTGGCACCCCTGGTTACCTGTCCTATCAAGCTGACGCCATCGAAAACCCTACTGGCAGTATCAATGGCTACCAAAGCTATGCTGCCTTTAAAGCAGCCAACAAAAAGCCTTTACGCAAGGAAATGATCTATGTGGGCGGTAATGACGGAATGCTGCATGGCTTCAACGCATCAACTGGCGTAGAGGAATTTGCATTCATACCCACCGAAGTCATCAAGAATCTTTATCGCCTCACTGGCCAGAACTATACCGGCGCCGAGCATCGCTACTTTGTCGACGGCAGCCCTGTTGTTCGAGATGTTTACTTTGGCAACGGAAGCGATGAAGGCTGGCGAACAGTACTGATAGGGACATTAAGAGCAGGTGGAAAAGCACTATTTGCTCTAGACATTACCGACCCAGACAGAATCAAGCTGCTTTGGGAGTTTGACTCGACTACAGACAGTGATCTGGGTTACACCTTCGCTCAGCCGGAAGTTGTCCGCCTACACTCCGGCCAATGGGCTGTCCTGATGGGCAATGGCTACAACAGCACCAACGACCGAGCAGCCATGATGATCATTGACATCAAAACAGGTGCCCTGTTGAAGAAGCTCACTGTACCGCCAGTTGTCGAGTCCGGTGCAACTTTGCCCAACGGACTATCCAGTGTCCGCGGTGCAGACAACAATGGTGACGGCCTAGTCGATTACGCTTATGCAGGCGACCTTCAAGGTAATCTGTGGCGCTTTGATCTGGTACCCACCGTGAGCACAACTGGCTCAGGCAGCACACTAACCGCTTTGACGGGAGATCCATTTGCACGCACCTCACTCACAAATGTCGCCGTTAATGATTTCAGCATCTCCTACGGAGGCACGCCGATATTTACAGCCCGGGACTCAGTAAGTGGCTCTGAAAAACGCCAAGCCATTACTATTCAACCATCAATAGTTCGCCATCCGTCCAGGGTTGGCTACTTGGTGCTGATTGGCACCGGCAAGTATTTTGAAAGTAGCGACGCCAATGTCGATACAAGCCGAGCCATGACACTCTACGGCGTCTGGGATCGCCAGACTAAGCGACAGAGGACTTCACTCTCTACGGCAAAAGCGACAGAACGTAATAATCTGCAGGCACAAAGCTTCTCACTACAAGTCGACGGCGCAGTCATTGGCGATGCAACTCAGAACGACATAAACGACATCCGCCTGCTGAGTGAGAATCCTGTCAAATGGTTCAAGGACTACAACGCCAGCAACCCTAACGCCGACTCGAATAAGATCACCCACGATTCATCCGTCGAGCGCTGGGGCTGGGCGCTTGACTTGTCAGTGGGAAATCAACTGAAAGGCGAAATGGTGATAAACAATATGTCCGCCATCGGCAGGGTGCTATTTTTTGCCAGCCTGACCCCCAATGAAGACCCCTGTGCAGCGGGTGCTGATACTTGGCTCTACGGCATTGACGCAGCCACGGGCGGACGCACCAAATTCAATGTACTTGATCTGAACAACGATAAAATCGTCAGTGCTAAAGACCAGTACGGGGCCGCAGGGGATATTGTTTCAGGAAGACGCTTCCCTGCTATCGGAGGCTTCACTCTTGCACCTGGGAACAAAGTCTTTGGCAGCGATGGCTCGGGGGATCCGGCTGTCGTAGGTGACGACCCCAACACCTCTGGTCGTCAGAGCTGGCATATCATTCCCGAGGAATTCCAATGACCAACAGGCAATCTGGTTTCACCCTAATTGAATTGATGATAGCGGTGGTGGTTGTCGGAATACTGGCAGCCATTGCCATCCCAAACTATACCGAGTACCTCACTCGCAGCAGCCGCTCAGAAGGACACGCTCTTTTGAGTGAAGCCGCAGCACGTCAAGAGCGTTTTTTTGCACAGAACAACCGCTATGTAACCAGCGGAGCCGAAATCAACCTACTTGCCCTGCGCAATACTTCAGGCACAGTTGTGCGATCGGAAAATGGATATTATGAGCTGAGTGTCAGTTCAGTTGCAGGGGATGGAGGATACACTCTCACGGCAACACAACGATTTGGTGATACCGGTTGTGGAAACCTGACATTAAACGCTATAGGCGACAAGGGGCGCACGGGCACAAAGCCCTTAGACCAGTGCTGGAAGTGAATTCACCACAATCAGAAAGGCCTGCTAATACCAGGCCTTCTTCTAGTCTACCGCCCTAACCCTCAACTCCTTCGGCATCGAGAAGGTCACATTCTCCGGCCGTCCATCCAGCTCCTCCGCCCCTACCGCCCCCCACTCGCGCAGCTGCTCCACCACACCACGCACCAGCACTTCGGGGGCCGAGGCGCCGGCAGTGATGCCGATGCGCTGCACATTGGTAAACCACTCGCGCGCCAGATCTTCCGCGCCGTCGATCAGGTAGGCCGGAGTACCGATACGCTCGGCCAGTTCGCGTAGGCGGTTGGAATTGGAGCTGTTGGGACTACCCACTACCAGCACCACGTCGCATTCGGCGGCCAGCTGCTTGACCGCATCCTGCCGGTTCTGGGTGGCGTAGCAGATGTCGTCCTTGCGCGGGCCGCCAATGCTGGGGAACTTGGCGCGCAGGGCATCGATGACCTTGCTGGTATCGTCCATCGACAGGGTAGTCTGGGTGACGAAGGCCAGATTCTCGGCGTCGCGCACCTGCAGGGCGGCCACGTCGGCCTCGTCTTCGACCAGGTAGATGGCGCCACCATTGCTGGCGTCGTACTGGCCCATGGTGCCCTCGACCTCCGGGTGCCCCTCGTGGCCGATCAGGATGCATTCGCGACCGTCGCGGCTGTAGCGCGCGACTTCCATATGCACCTTGGTCACCAGCGGGCAGGTGGCGTCGAACACCTTGAGGCCACGGCGCTCAGCCTCCTGGCGCACGGCCTGGGACACGCCGTGGGCACTGAAGATGACGATGACGTTGTCCGGCACCTGATCCAGCTCTTCGACGAACACCGCCCCGCGGGCACGCAGGTCCTCGACCACGAACTTGTTGTGCACCACTTCGTGGCGCACGTAGATCGGTGCGCCGAACACTTCCAGCGCGCGATTGACGATCTCGATGGCACGGTCGACGCCGGCGCAGAAGCCGCGGGGGTTGGCGAGTTTGATTTGCATGCAGGGAATCTCGGCGCGCGATGGAGGCGATGGGGAGAGTCTACGCCTCTCCCCGCTGAGGCAGATCAGACCGGACGAACCGCGATGATCTCCACATCGAAGCTCAGGGTCTTGCCGGCCAGAGGATGGTTGAAGTCGATGGTCACCTGCTGCTCGTCGAAGGCCTTGACCACCCCCGGCAGCTCCGCGTTGGCGGCATCGTTGAAGATGATCAGCAGCCCCTCGGACAGCTCCATGTCCTGGAACTGGCTGCGCGGCATCACCTGCACGTTCTGCGGGTTGGGCTGGCCGAAGGCGTTCTCCGGCGCGATCTGCAGGCTGCGCTTGTCACCGGCCTTGAAGCCGTAGAGCGCCACCTCGAAGCCCGGCAGCAGGTTGCCGTCGCCGACCTTGAAGGTGGCCGGCTGCTTGTCGAAGGTGCTGTCGACCACATCGCCGTTTTCCAGCTTGAGGGCGAAATGCAGGGTGACTTCCTTATCCGGCCCGATACGTTGCTCAGTCATGCGCGGGTTCTCCGGACTTCTTGCTCTTGAACATATCCAGCGCCAGCATCACGGCGCCGACGGTGATGCCGCTGTCGGCCAGGTTGAACGCCGGGAAGTAGTAACGGTTCTGCCAGTGCACCAGGATGAAATCGACCACATGACCGAGGACCACACGGTCGTACAGGTTGCCCAGCGCGCCGCCGAGCACCAGGGCCAGGGCCACGGCCAGCCAGGTCTCGTCGGCCTTCAGGCGCTTCATCCACACCACCAGCACGGCACTGACGCCGACCGCGATGGCGGCAAAGAACCAGCGCTGCCAGCCCGACTCGCCGGCCAGGAAGCTGAAGGCGGCGCCACGGTTGTACACATGGGTCCAGTCGAAATAGCCGTCGATCACGGTGACCCGCTGGCCGTACTCCAGCACCTGCAGCACGATCTGCTTGCTGCCCTGGTCGAGGACAAGGACCAGCACGGCCAGCCACAGCCAGGCCAGGCGGCCGAAACGCGAGGCATCAGACATGCTTGCGCACCTCGCCCGCGCCTTCGATGTTGCTCACGCAGCGCTGGCACAGCTCCGGATGGGCGGCGTTGCTGCCCACGTCGGCACGGAAGTGCCAGCAACGGCCGCACTTGGCGTGCGCCGACTTGACGATCTTCAGCTTCAGGCCCGGCACCTCGGTGGCCACCGCGTCGGCCGGGGCGTCGGCCAGCGGCGCGACGGTGGCGGCGGAGGTGATCAGGGCGAAACGCAGCTCGTCGTCGAGCTTGGCCAGGGACTGCTGCAGCGCCTCGTCGCCATACAGGGTGACCTCGGCCTGCAGGTTGCCGCCGATGGCCTTGCTGTTGCGCAGGTTCTCCAGCTCCTTGTTCACCGCGGCACGCACCTCGGTCAGCTGCTCCCAGTAGGCGCGATCCAGCTCGAAGCCTTCCGGCAGACGATCCAGGCCTTCGTACCAGGTGTTGAGCATCACCGACTCGTTGCGCTCGCCCGGCAGGAAGGACCAGATTTCGTCGGCGGTGAAAGCCAGGATCGGCGCGATCCAGCGCACCAGCGCCTCGGCGATGTGGTACTGCGCGCTCTGGCAGGAGCGGCGCGCCTGGCTGTCGGCAGCGGTGGTGTACTGGCGGTCCTTGATCACGTCCAGGTAGAAGCCGCCCAGCTCCTGCACGCAGAAGTTGTGCACCTTGGAGTAGACGTTCCAGAAGCGGTATTCGCCATAGGCCTCGATGATCTCGGCCTGCAGGCGCGCGGCGGCGTCCACCGCCCAGCGGTCGAGGTCGAGCATCTGCTCGGCCGGCAGCAGGTCCTTGGCCGGGTCGAAGTCGCCGAGGTTGGCCAGCAGGAAGCGCATGGTGTTGCGGATACGCCGGTAGGCATCGGCGCTGCGCTGCAGGATGACCTTGGACACGGCCATCTCGCCAGAATAGTCGGTGGCCGAGACCCACAGGCGCAGGATGTCGGCGCCCAGGCTGTCGGTTACTTCCTGCGGGGCGATCACGTTGCCGAGCGACTTGGACATCTTGCGGCCGTTCTCGTCCACGGTGAAGCCGTGGGTCAGCAGCGCCTTGTAGGGCGCATGGCCGTCGATGGCGCAGCCGGTCAGCAAGGACGAATGGAACCAGCCGCGGTGCTGGTCGGAGCCTTCCAGGTAGAGGTCGGCGCGCGGGCCGACTTCGTGGCCCAGCGGGTGCGAACCACGCAGCACATGCCAGTGGGTGGTGCCGGAGTCGAACCAGACGTCCAGGGTGTCGCTGATCTTGTCGTAGTCGGCGGCTTCACTGCCGAGCAGCTCGGCGGCGTCCAGCTTGAACCAGGCCTCGATGCCCTCCTGCTCGACGCGCTTGGCCACTTCCTCCATCAGCTCGACGGTGCGCGGGTGCAGCTCGCCCGTGGCCTTGTGCAGGAAGAACGGGATCGGCACGCCCCAGTTGCGCTGGCGCGAGATGCACCAGTCCGGGCGCCCGGCGATCATGCCGTGCAGGCGCGCCTGGCCCCAGCTCGGCACGAACTGAGTCTGCTCGATGGCGGACAGGGCACGCTCGCGCAGGGTGCTGCCGTCGGTGGCCTGCTTGTCCATGCCGACGAACCACTGCGCGGTGGCGCGGTAGATCAGCGGAGTCTTGTGGCGCCAGCAGTGCATGTAGCTGTGCTGGATGCTCTCGTGCTTGAGCAGCGCGCCCACTTCGGCGAGCTTCTCGACGATGGCCGGGTTGGCCTTCCAGATGAACTGGCCGCCGAAGAACGGCAGGTCGGCGACGTACACGCCGTTGCTCTGCACCGGGCTGAGGATGTCGTCGTTGCTCATGCCGTACTGCTTGCAGGAACGGAAGTCGTCCTCGCCGTAGGCCGGCGCCGAGTGGACGATGCCGGTACCGGCGCCCAGTTCGACGTATTCGGCCAGGTAGACCGGAGAGAAGCGCTCATAGAACGGATGGCGGAAGCGGATCAGCTCCAGCGCGCGCCCTTCGGCGCGGGCGATGATCTCGCCGCTCAGGCCGTAGCGCTGCAGGCAGCTTTCCACCAGTTCCTCGGCCAGCACCAGCAGGCGCTCACCGGTATCGACCAGGGCATAGGTGAATTCGGGGTGGACATTCAGCGCCTGGTTGGCCGGGATGGTCCAGGGCGTGGTGGTCCAGATGACGATGGCGGCCGGCTTGATCAGGGCGCTCAGGCCGAAGGCGGCGGCCAGCTTGTCGGCATCCTCGACGCCGAAGGCGACATCGATGGCATCGGACTTCTTATCCTGGTACTCCACCTCGGCCTCGGCCAGCGCCGAGCCGCAGTCGAAGCACCAATTGACCGGCTTCAGGCCCTTGAACACGAAGCCCTGCTTGACCATCTCGGCCAGCGCGCGGATCTCGCCGGCCTCGTTGGCGAAGGCCATGGTCTTGTAAGGATTTTCCCACTCGCCCAGCACACCGAGGCGAATGAAATCGGCCTTCTGCCCCTCGATCTGCTCGCCGGCGTAGCTGCGGCAGCGCTCGCGGGTCAGGTCGGACGGCTGGTTCTTGCCGAAGGTGGTCTCCACCTTGTGCTCGATCGGCAGGCCATGGCAGTCCCAGCCCGGCACGTAGGGGGCGTCGAAGCCGGCCAGGGTCTTGGAGCGGACGATCATGTCCTTGAGGATCTTGTTGACCGCGTGACCGATGTGGATGCTGCCGTTGGCGTAGGGCGGGCCGTCATGCAGGACGAACTTCGGCCGGTTCGCGCCGATTTCCCGCAGCTTCTGGTACAGGCCGATGCTGTCCCAGCGCGCCAGGGTCTCCGGCTCGCGCTGCGGCAGGCCGGCTTTCATCGGGAAGGCTGTTTCCGGGAGGTTCAGCGTGGCTTTGTAGTCGGTCATCTCAGGCTCTTCGATCAATCAAGCGGTTGGCCAAGCCAGTAGGCCCGGGCGGCGGCGACATCCGCGTCGATCGCCGTCTTCAGCGCCTCCAGGGAGGCGAAACGCTGCTCATCGCGCAGCTTGTGGTGAAACTCCACCGTCAGACGCTGGCCGTAGAGCTCGCCAGCGAATTCCAGCAAATGCACTTCCAGGTGTGGGCTGCCGTCGCCGGCCACCGTCGGGCGCTGGCCGATATTGGCCACGCCATGGAACCTGTGCCCCTGGTGCAGCGCGCTGACCAGAAACACGCCGCGCAGCGGCGGCTTGCGCCGTTTGAGCTGTACGTTGGCGGTCGGCGTGCCGAGCTGGCGTGCCAGCTTCTGCCCATGCAGCACGCGGCCGGCCAGGGCGTAGGGGCGCCCCAGCAGGCGCTCGGCCAGCTCCAGCTCGCCAGCCTGCAGGGCCTGGCGCACGCGGGTGCTGCTGATGCGCTCGCCATCCAGCTCGACGGTCAGCGCCGCCTCGACGCTGAATCCATGGCGCTCACCGGCCTGCACCAGGAAATCGAAATCACCGCTGCGACCGGCACCGAAGCGGAAGTCGTCGCCGACTTCCAGGTGCCTGACCCGCAGCCCCTCGACCAGCACCTGGCGCACGAACTCGTCGGCCGACAGCTCGCGCAGGCGGCGGTTGAAGGCCAGGCACAGCACCCGGTCGACGCCCTGGGCGGCGAGCAGTTCGAGCTTCTCGCGCAGGCGGCTCAGGCGCGCCGGCGCGGTGTCCGGGGCGAAGAATTCACGCGGCTGCGGCTCGAAGATCACCACGCAGCTCGGCACGCCCAGTTCGATCGAGCGCTCGCGCAGGCGCGCCAGGATCGCCTGGTGACCACGGTGCACACCATCGAAATTGCCGATGGTGGCAACGCATCCCTGGGTAAGGGGTAGCAGATTGTGGAGGCCTCGAACCAGCTGCATAGCGCGCTTCTTGCTTACAAAGTGGCCGATTATACGCACAGGCGGCTATCGGCAACAGGCAACACGTCCACCCTCAGTGTGCGCTGCGACGGGCGAAGTCACGCGGACGAAAGCCCAGCAGCGCCAGCATGCCGAAATAAGCCAGCAACCCCGCCAGCACCAGCGCCCCCAGGCGCAGCAGGCGCAGCAGCATGCCACCCTGCTCCCAGGCCGGCATGAAGTGCATCACGCCCAGCAGCACGCCAACCATGACCGTCACCGCCACCATCAGCTTGCCGAGAAACGCCGTCCAGCCCGGCTGCGGCTGGTACATGCGCCGGCGCCGCAGCTGCCAGTACAGCAGGCCGGCATTCAGGCAGGCCGCCAGGCTGATCGACAGCGCCAGGCCGGCATGCTTGAGGTCCAAGCCAAAGACAAACAACGCATTCATCGCCTGAGTCGCCAACAGGCTGACGATGGCGATGCGAACCGGCGTCTTGATGTTCTGCTGGGCATAGAAGCCCGGCGCCAGGATCTTCACCAGAATCAGCGCGAGCAGGCCGACGGCGTAGGCCACCAGAGCCTGCCGGGTCATGAGCGAATCATGGGCGGTGAACTTGCCGTACTGGAACAACGAGACGATCAGCGGCTCGGCCAGGATCGCCAGCGCCAGGGTACAGGGCAGCACCAGCAGGAAGCACAGGCGCAACCCCCAATCGAGCAGCCGCGAGTACTCGGCGCGGTCGGCGCTGGCATAGGTCTTGGCCAGCACCGGCAGCAGGATGGTGCCCAGCGCCACGCCGAGCACCCCCGAGGGCAGCTCCATCAGGCGGTCGGCGTAGTACATCCAGGACACCGAGCCGGCCACCAGGAAGGAGGCGAAGATAGTGTTGATGATCAGCGAGATCTGGCTCACTGATACACCAAAGATCGCCGGCCCCATCTGCCGGAGCACGCGCCACACGCCGGTGTCGCGCAGACTGAGACGCGGCAGCACCAGCATGCCGACGCGCTTCAGCGCCGGCAGCTGCCAGAGCAGCTGGGCCAGGCCGCCGACCAGCACGGCCCAGCTCAGCGCCAGAATCGGCGGGTCGAAATAGGGCGTCAGCAGCAGGGAAAAGACAATCATGCTGATGTTCAGCAGGGTCGGCACGAAGGCCGGCACCGAGAAGCGGTTCCAGGTGTTGAGCACCGCTCCGACCAGGGAAGACAGGGAGATCAGGAAAATATAGGGAAAGGTCACCCGCAGCAGCTCGACGGTCAGGGCGAAGCGCTCCGGCTCGTCGGCGAACCCGGGCGCCGTGGCCCAGACGATCCAGGGCGCGGCCAGGATGCCGAGCAGCGTCACCAGCGCCAGCACCAGGGTCAGCAGGCCGGAAACATAGGCCAGGAAGGTGCGGGTCGCCTCCTCGCCCTGCTGGGTCTTGTACTCGGCCAGGATCGGCACGAAGGCCTGGGAGAAGGCCCCCTCGGCGAAGATGCGGCGCAGCAGGTTGGGCAGCTTGAAGGCAACGACGAAGGCGTCGGAGGCCACCCCGGCGCCGAAGATGCGCGCGATGATGGTGTCGCGCACGAAGCCCAGCACGCGGGAAAGCATGGTCAGCGAGCTGACGGCAGCCAGGGACTTGAGCAGGTTCATGGATTTTCGACTGTCTGCGGGCCGGCGCAAGCGGCCGACGGGTAAAGGCAACGAGTGTAACCAGCCGCCGCTGGTCAGGCCAGCAGATGCCGGCACTTCTGCACTTGACAGGGACGCGCCGCATCGGCATGATTCGCGGCCTTATTTGTTGCTATCCCCCCTAGTTTTCGAGGAGCTTGACGGTGGCCAATACACCTTCTGCCAAAAAACGCGCCAAACAGGCTGAGAAGCGTCGTAGCCATAACGCCAGCCTGCGCTCCATGGTCCGTACCTACATCAAGAACGTGGTCAAGGCTATCGACGCCAAGGACCTGGAAAAGGCCCAGAGCGCCTACACCCTGGCCGTTCCGGTCATCGACCGCATGGCCGACAAGGGCATCATCCACAAGAACAAGGCCGCTCGCCACAAGAGCCGCCTGAACGGCCACATCAAGGCACTGGCTACCGCCGCCTGATTGGTTGTGTTCTTGAAAAACCGGCCCCAGGGCCGGTTTTTTATTGCCTGCGTTTTATAGAAGCGACACAAAAAGCCGGAGCATGCTCCGGCTTTTTCCTGCCTACTGCGCCGCCCACGGCAGGATCGGAATGGCCGTCACCGCATTCTGCGGACTGCCCTCGATCACCCGGTCGCTGTACACCAGATAGACCAGGGTATTGCGCTTCTGGTCGAAGAAGCGCACCACTTGCATGGTCTTGAACACCAGCGAGGTGCGCTCCTTGAATACCTCCTCGCCATCCTTGAGCTTGTCGGTGAAGCGGATGGGGCCGACCTGACGGCAGGCGATGGAGGCCTCGGCGCGATCCTCGGCCAGCCCCAGACCACCCTTGACGCCACCGGCCTTGGCCCGCGACAGGTAGCAGGTCACCCCCTCCACCTTGGGATCATCGAAGGCCTCGACCACAATCTTGTCGTTCGGCCCCACCCACTTGAACACGGTGGAGACCTCACCAATCTCCTCCGCCCGCACCGCCAGCGGCAGCGCCAGGCACAGCCCCAGCAATCCCTTGATGATGCGCATCGCGCGATCTCCTCAGACCAGAATCAGATTGTCCCGGTGCACCAGCTCCGGCTCGTCGACGTAGCCCAGCAGCCTCTCAATAGCGTCGGACGGCTGACCGACGATCTTCTGCGCCTCCAGGGCGCTGTAGTTGGCCAGACCACGGGCAATCTCGCGACCGTCGGGACCCACACAGACCACCATCTCGCCACGACGGAAGCTGCCCTGCACTTCGCGCACCCCGACCGGCAGCAGACTCTTGTGATCGACCGTCAGCGCCTTCACTGCGCCGGCATCCAGCACCAGGGTGCCGCGGGTCTGCAGATGGCCGGCCAGCCACTGCTTGCGCGCCGCCAGCAGACCGCGCTCGGGCGCCAGCAGGGTACCCAGACGCTCACCCGCCTTGAGGCGATCGAGCACCCGCTCGATACGCCCGCCGACGATCACCGTGTGCGCGCCGGAACGCGCCGCCAGGCGCGCCGCACGCAGCTTGGTCTGCATGCCACCGCGACCCAGGGCGCCGCCGGTGCCACCCGCCACCGCATCCAGCGACGGATCGTCGGCACGCGCCTCGAAGATCAGCTGCGCATCGGGATTGTGCCGCGGGTCGGCGTCGAACATGCCGTCGCGATCGGTGAGGATCACCAGCAGATCAGCCTCCACCAGGTTGGCCACAAGGGCGGCCAGGGTGTCGTTGTCGCCGAAACGGATCTCGTCGGTGACCACGGTGTCATTCTCGTTGATCACCGGCACCACGCCGAGGTCGACCAGGGTACGCAGGGTGCTGCGGGCATTCAGGTAGCGCTTGCGATCAGACAGGTCGTCATGGGTCAGCAGCACCTGAGCCGTATGCTTGCCGTGTTCGGCGAAGCTGGACTCCCAGGCCTGCACCAGCCCCATCTGCCCTACGGCGGCAGCGGCCTGCAGCTCATGCATGGCGCTTGGCCGCGAATGCCAGCCGAGACGACTCATGCCCGCCGCCACCGCGCCGGACGACACCAGCACCAGCTCCACCCCCGCCTCGCGCAGGGCCACCATCTGCTCGACCCACACCGCCATGGCGGAACGGTCGAGACCACGCCCATCGGCGGTCAGCAGCGCACTGCCGATTTTCACCACCCAGCGCTGCGCGCCGGTCACCTTGTCCCGCATGATGCCCTCTACCCCAGCCAGTCAGCACAACGCCGCTATAAAGCGGCGCTGCACGATACCTACTCTCAGTCCCGGACGTAAATGATCTCGGGACCGTCTTCATCATCCTCGAAGTCATCCCAGTCATCGTCGTCGCCGATATCGTCGACGCTCTTCAGACCGGCCTTGCGCAGCGCGCGCTTGTCGTCCAGCGCCTGCAGACGGGCACGCGCCTCGTCCTCGATGCGCCGATCCAGCTCGGCCAGCTCGGCAGCGTATTCCGCATCTTCCTCGATGCGCTCGGCGCGCTCGTCCATGTAGCGCATGATGGCCTGGCTCAACGCCTCGGTACCCTCGCGCTCCAGGGCGGAGATGACGAACACCGGCCCCTTCCACTCCAGACGCTCGACCACGGCGCGCATGCGCTCCTCGCGCTCGTCGTCGAGCAGCTGGTCGGCCTTGTTCAGCACCAGCCAGCGCTCGCGCTCGGCCAGCGCCGGGCTGAACTTCTCCAGCTCGCGAATGATCACCTCGGCCGCCTCGGCCGGATCGCTCTCGTCCAGCGGCGCCATGTCCACCAGATGCAACAGCAGGCGGGTACGCGCCAGATGCTTGAGGAAACGAATACCCAGGCCGGCACCTTCGGAAGCGCCCTCGATCAGACCGGGGATATCGGCAATGACGAAGCTCTTGTAGCGCCCGACGCTGACCACCCCCAGGTTCGGCACCAGGGTGGTGAAGGGATAGTCGGCGACCTTCGGCTTGGCCGCGGACACCGAACGAATGAAGGTGCTCTTGCCGGCATTCGGCAAACCGAGCAGACCGACGTCCGCCAGTACCTTGAGCTCCAGCTTGAGATCGCGCTGCTCGCCCGGCTTGCCCGGCGTGGTCTGCCGCGGCGCGCGGTTGGTGCTGGACTTGAAGCGGGTATTGCCCAGGCCGTGCCAGCCGCCCTGTGCCACCATCAGGCGCTGACCGGCCTTGGTCAGGTCGCCGATGACTTCCTGGGTGGCGGCGTCGATCACCGTGGTGCCGACCGGCACCGGCAGGATCAGGTCCTCGCCCTTGGCACCGGTGCACTCGGTGCTGCCGCCTTTCTCGCCATTCTGCGCCTGGAAGCGGCGGGTGTAGCGATAGTCCACCAGGGTATTGAGGTTCTCGTCGGCCTCGAGGAATACCGAGCCACCGTCACCGCCATCGCCGCCGTTGGGGCCACCCTTCTCGATGAACTTCTCGCGACGGAAGCTCATCATGCCGTTACCGCCGTCGCCGGCTTTTACAAATATCGAAACTTCGTCGACGAATTTCATTGGGTTGCCTCCCACCGCAGCGGCGGGCTAGTGAACACTGGAATACAGGATATACAGAAACAAAAAAGCCCCGTCGCGAGACAGGGCTTTTTCAGCGAGCAGCGACTTAGGCAGTCACGACGCTCACGTAGCGACGGCCGAAAGCGCCCTTCACTTCGAACTTGACCACGCCGTCGATCTTGGCGAACAGGGTGTGGTCCTTGCCCATGCCAACGCCGTAGCCGGCGTGGAACTGGGTGCCGCGCTGGCGCACGATGATGTTGCCGGCCTTGATGGCCTGGCTGCCGTACATCTTCACGCCAAGGCGTTTACTTTCGGAATCGCGGCCGTTACGAGTACTACCGCCAGCTTTTTTGTGTGCCATGAGTCATAGCCTCCTAAAAGGGGATCAGGCCTGGATGCCGGTGATCTTGATTTCGGTGAACCACTGACGGTGGCCCTGACGCTTCATGTGGTGCTTACGACGGCGGAACTTGATGATGGTCACTTTGTCGTGACGGCCCTGGGAGACCACCTCGGCGACAACCTTGGCACCATCGACCACCGGAGCGCCGATTTTCACGTCGTCACCGTTGCCAACCAGCAGAACGCGGTCGAAAGTCACGGATTCGCCGGTGGCGACTTCCAGCTTCTCGACCTTGAGGAATTCACCTTCGGCGACTTTGTACTGCTTGCCACCGGTAACAATTACTGCGTACATGGATTTTTCTCCGTTAAACCTGCTCACCCGACTCTTTATGGGAAGAGTTATTGGCCGGCATGGCTGCATGGGGCCGGAACTGACACCCGTGCAATTGCGTAAGGCAGGGAGTTGCCCATAGAAGTTTGGGGCCGCGATTGTACGGAAAGCCCGATGCCGAGGCAAGCCCCGCCGGGCCTCGCCTTGACAGCCCCTACCCTGCCCCCTAGCATGCCGCGCAGCCCGGTCGGGCCGTCTCGCCCGACCATCCAGCCGCCTTCGCCGCGCGAAGACTGCCGGCCTCGTTTCAGGAGCCCCCGTCAACGATGCAACCCCAGGCCTTCTACAGCGTGGTGGCGGACGATTTCGCCGCCGTCGACGGGATCATCCGCCAGCAGCTGAAATCCCGCGTGCCCCTGGTGGAAAAGATCGGCGACTACATCATCTCCGCCGGCGGCAAGCGTCTGCGCCCGCTGCTGGTGCTGCTCAGCGGCAAGGCCCTGGGCTACCAGGCCGATGATCTGCGCCTGCTGGCCGCGACCATCGAATTCTTGCACACCGCCACCCTGCTGCACGACGACGTGGTCGACATGTCCGGTATGCGCCGCGGCCGCGCCACCGCCAACGCCCAGTGGGGCAACGCGCCGAGCGTGCTGGTCGGTGACTTCCTCTATTCGCGCTCCTTCGAGATGATGGTCGAGCTCGGCTCCATGCCGGTGATGCAGATCCTCTCGCGCGCCACCCGGGTGATCGCCGAGGGCGAGGTGCTGCAGCTGTCCAAGGTGCGCGACGCCAGCACCACCGAGGAGACCTACATGGAGGTCATCCGCGGCAAGACCGCCATGCTGTTCGAGGCCTCGACCCACAGCGCCGCCGCCCTGGCCGCAGCATCGGCGGCCCAGCGCGACGCCCTGCAGCGCTTCGGCGACCACCTCGGCATCGCCTTCCAGCTGGTCGACGACCTGCTGGACTACCAGGGCGACGCCGCCACCCTGGGCAAGAATGTCGGCGACGACCTGGCCGAGGGCAAGCCGACCCTGCCGCTGATCTACACCATGCGCGAAGGCAGCGTCGAACAGGCGACCCTGGTGCGCACCGCGATCCAGAAAGGCGGCATCGAGGACCTGGAGAGCATCCGCGCTGCCGTGCAGGCCAGCGGCGCCCTGGACTACACCGCGCGCCTGGCCCGCCAGCACGCCGATCAGGCCATCGCCTGCCTTGACGCGCTGCCGGACAACGCCTACCGCGATGCCCTGATCGAACTCAGCCGCTTCGCCGTCGCCCGCACCCACTGAGGCACGCCCGGCAGCACCCGAGCCCGTCCCTGTGACGGGCTTTTTGTTGCCCGACGAAAAGTACGATTGAGACTTGCTATATTGATAATAGGAATTATTCTCATATCTAGCCGCTTGGACGACAAGGAGATGAGCCATGACCTATTTGATCGATGCCTGGCTGGATCGCCCGCATCCCTACCTGCGCATCCTCAACCGCGAGACCGGTGAGGTCTGCGCCATGCTGCACGAGGACGCCCTCAGCGAGCTGCGCGAACAGGGTGAACTGGATCTGCACGACTTCGGCTCCAGCGAACCCGGCGTACTGAAGGAGCTGGTGCGCGGCCTGTTCCTGTTCTGCTATGCCCGGGCACTGCGGCCGCAGGGCGAACTGCACTGAGCGACGCAAGGCGAGCGACCAACGGCGGTCGCTCTGCGCAACTACCCCGGCAGAGGGAAGCGCCGGGACATGGGCATGGCCCATGTGCAGGAGCAACGGCGCTCCTGCGGATGCCCGGATCGGTCAGGACGATGACCCGGGCATCGCTTCTTACAGGATGTCGAGCAGCTCGACGTCGAACACCAGCACGCTGTGCGGCGGGATGCTGCCGACGGCCTGGCCACCATAGGCCAGCTCGCTCGGCACATGCAGGCGCCACTTGCTGCCGGCGTTCATCAGCTGCAGGGCCTCGACCCAACCGGCGATCACGCCGCCGACCGGGAATTCGGCCGGCTGGCCGCGATCGTAAGAGCTGTCGAACACGGTGCCGTCGATCAGGGTGCCGTGGTAGTGGGTGCGCACGTGGTCGTCGCGCGACGGCTTGGCGCCCTCGCCGGCTACCAGCACTTCGTACTGCAGACCGGACTCGAGCACGGTCACGCCTTCGCGCTTGGCATTCTCCACCAGATAGTCGCGGCCAGCGGCAGCGGCCTTCTCGGCCTTGGCGGCGGCTTCGGCCTGCATGATTTCGCGGATCACGCGGAAGCTGGCGTTCAGCGCCTCGGGGTCAACCTGGCTGGGCTGGCCATGGAAGGCGTCGCGCAGGCCGGCGACTATGGCTTCCAGGCTGGCGCCGGGCGGCGGGTTGTCGCGCAGCTGGTCGCCCAGCTGACGGCCGATGCCATAGCTGACGCGGGCTTGGTCGGTGGAAAGATCGAGTTCGGACATGGCCGGGCTCCACAGGGGTAAAAAGGCCGGCAAGCCTAGCACAGGCGGCGACTCAAGACCCGCCGGGACGCGCACGGTTGCGCCGGCAGCGCTCGGAGCAGTGGCGTACCTCGTCCCAGCAGGCCGCCCACTTGCGCCGCCAGACCAGCGGCCGGCCGCAGGTCGCACAGGGCTTGCTGGGCAGGTCGGCCTTCTTCCTCACAGCGCCTCCCCGGCGTCCAGGCGCGCCAACAGTTGCTCGCCGCGCTGCCAGAGCGCCTGCTGGCGTTCCTCCGGCATGCGCTCCAGGTTGCGATAGACCATGCCCAGGCGCTGGTTGCCGTGCAGCTGGTCGCGGTGGCGCATGAGGAAGTGCCAGTACAGCGCGTTGAACGGGCAGGCCGACTCGCCGGTGCTTTCGCCGACCTTGTAGGCGCAGTCGCCGCAGTAATCCGACATGCGCTTGATGTACTGGCCGCTGGCGCAGTAGGGCTTGGAGCCCAGGTAGCCGCCGTCGGCATGCATCACCATGCCCAGGGTGTTGGGCAGCTCGACCCAGTCGAAGGCGTCCATGTACACCGCCAGGTACCAGTCGCAGACCTGCTGCGGGACGATGCCGGCAAGCAGGGCGAAGTTGCCGGTGACCATCAGCCGCTGGATATGGTGGGCGTAGGCCAGCTCCAGGGTCTGGCCGATGGCCTGGCGCATGCAGTTCATGCGCGTCTGCCCGGTCCAGTAGAACTCGGGCAGCGCACGGGTGTTGCCGAAGGCATTGCGCGTGGCGTAGTCGGGCATCTGCAGCCAGTAGATGCCGCGCACGTACTCGCGCCAGCCAATCAACTGGCGGATGAAGCCCTCGGCCGCGTTGAGCGGCACCCGCCCGGCCCAATAGGCCGACTCCACGTCGGCGCATAGCCGGCGCACGTCGAGCAGGCCGATGTTCAGCGCCGCACTGATGCGCGCATGGAACAGGTAGGGCTCGCCGCTGGCCATGGCGTCCTGGTAGTCACCGAAGGCCGGCAGGGCGAAGTCGAGGAAGTGTTGCCAGAGCTGCTCGGCCTGGGCATGGGTCACCGGGTAGTCGAATGCCGCCAGCGCGCCGTAGTGGTGGCTGAAGCGGCGGTCGACCAGCTGCAGCACCTCACGGGTGGTGGCGTCCTGGCCGAAGTGCGCCGTCAGCGGCGCCCGGCAGTGGCGCGGCAGGGCCTTGCGATTGTCGGAATCGAAATTCCAGGCGCCCCCGACCGGCGTGCCGTCGCCGTTCATCAGCAGGCCGCAGCGGCGCCGCATCTCGCGGTAGAAGAACTCCATGCGCAGCTGACGCTTGCCCTTGGCCCAGGCCGCGAACTCGGCCCGGGAACAGACGAAACGTCGGTCCTCGTGCCAGACCAGCGGCAAGCCACTGTCTGCCAGCGCCTGCTGCAGGCGCCATTCGCCACACTCGGTCAGGTGCACCTCGCGGGCATCGAGGCGCTCGCAGCAGCGGCGCAGCTCGCCGACGATCGAGCCGGAGTTGCCGGCATCCTCCAGCTTCACGTAGCACACCCGCCAGCCACGCTCGCCCAGGGCCTGGGCGAAGTGACGCATGGCGCTGAAGATCAGCGCAATCTTCTGCGGATGGTGCGGCACGTAGGCGGTTTCCTCGGCCACTTCCGCCAGCAGGATGACATCCTGCGCGGGGTCGAGCGCCTGCAGCGAGGCGAGGTCGAAGGACAGCTGGTCACCCAGTACCAGCCCCAGGCGACGCGCCTTCACCAGGCGGAGCGCAGCGAGATGGGCACGCGCAGCGGCTCGCTGGCCGCCGGCGGCATGCCGCACATCTCGTCGTGCACTTCGGCATGCACCAGGTGGAAGGGCACCTCGGGCATGCCCAGCAACAGATCGCGGGCGTGCTCGACCGAGCGCAGGTGCAGCACGCCACCCTGCTCGTTGTGCACGCACAGGGCCTGGCCACCGATGCGCGCCTCCAGCACATAGGTGCCGCCCTCGAGGGAGATCAGGTTGAGGGCATCCAGTTGCCCGGCATGGGCGTGGTTTTGCAGGTCATGGAGTTTCATTGGGCTTGCCTCGCTCACCAATATTTGTACAAAGCTAATACTTGTACAAATAAATGACAACGCAAGGCCGAAACAAAACCGCCCGTCCGTTTTGCAACGGCCGGGCGGCGTTTACACGGGAAACAGGATCAGTGGTCGTGCTTGGTCAGCTTGTCCAGGTAGCCCATGGCGAAGGCCGAGGCGACGAAGGTCATGTGGATGATCACGTACCACTTCAGGTGCTCGGGATCGTAGTTCTTGGCATCCATGAAGATCTTCAGCAGGTGGATGGAGGAGATCGCCACGATGGAGGCGGCCACCTTCATCTTCAGCGAGCCGGAGTCCATCTTGCCCAGCCAGTTGAGCTTCTCCTTGCTCTCGTCGATGTCCAGCTGCGACACGAAGTTCTCGTAGCCGGAGATCATCACCATCACCAGCAGGCCGCCGACCAGGGCCATGTCGACCAGCGATAGCAGCACCAGGATCAGGTCCGCCTCGGCCTTCTCGAACACGTGCGGCAGGATGTGGAACAGCTCCTGGAAGAATTTCAGGGCCAGGGCCAGAACAGCCAGGGACAGGCCGAAGTAGATGGGCGCCAGCAACCAGCGCGAGGCATACATCGTGTTCTCGATAAAGCGTTCCATGGGATCTCGCCGAGTGGGAAAAACTGGTCGCGAGTATACCCAGCCAGGCCCTGCGGGCAAGGCGACAAGCTTTACCGGTTTTTTATCCCGGGCAACTGTGGATAACCTTGTGGGCAGGCTCGGGAACAAGCGCGGCGAACCGCCTGCGCCGCGGCGACCCGGCGCTTGCGCAAAAAGCGCTCAGCGGGCGCCTCAGCTTTCCGGATGGAACTGGTAGTCGCCCAGGCCGCGGTAGCCTGCGGCGTTCAGTCGGCGCAGCTCGGCCTGCAGATGCAGGCGCCAGATCGGCGGCTCCAGGCAGGGCAGGTAGCCCTGCTGGGCCAGGCACAGGGCAATCGAATCGAGGATCTCCTCGGCCACCAGAGGCCCGTGGAACGGGCCTTGCGCCTTGATCGCCGAGGGTTGGGCGGCGGACATGCCGGCCGCGCAGAGCAGCGTCCACAACCCGCGCCCGCCGGCCAGCGGACGGATCTCGCATTCGATGCGGGTGGTCAGGCCGAGGCACTGACGGGTGAGGCAGAGGCTGCGCGGCATGACGGCGGTCCTCGCGAGGTCTGGCTTCCAGCCTACACCCCGGCGCGCCGCTTCGGGAAGGTGAAAGTTATCCCCGTGCCCTGTGGATAACTCTGTGGACGGAGCGGGGGAAAGCCGCTGCACACGACGCCCTTTGCGGGCGTCGCGCGCCTGGCCAGTGACTGACCAGTTGTCGCCGTTACTCCTTGGCGGCTTTCGGTGCCGGTTTGGCGCGCGGCTTGCTCTCCTTGGCCTTGGCCGCTTCCTTGTCCTTCTCCTCATCGTCCATGCCCATCTCGGCGATGCTGCGCAGGCGCTCGACCACCCGGGCGTTGACGCTGCCCTTGGCGAACTGGCCCCGGTCGTCCGGCGCCCCGGCCGGCTCGCCAAGCAGCAGGCCGAGGGCCTCGTCGACATGGCGCACGGCGTAGACATGGAACTGCCCGGCGCGTACCGCCTGCAGCACCCGCTCGTCGAGCATCAGGTTACTGACGTTGGAGTGCGGGATGATCACCCCCTGCTCGCCGGTCAGGCCGCGCGCCTCGCACAGGCGGAAGAAGCCCTCGATTTTCTCGTTGACCCCGCCGACCGCCTGCACCTCGCCGAACTGGTTGATCGAGCCGGTGATGGCGAAGCACTGCTTGAGCGGCGTGCGCGACAGCGCCGAGATCAGGGTGCAGACCTCGCCGAGCGAGGCGCTGTCGCCATCGACGTAGCCGTAGGACTGTTCCAGGGCGATGCTGGCGGAGATTTCCAGGGGGAACTCCTGGGCGTAGCGGCTGCCGAGGAAGCCGGTGAGGATCATCACCCCCTTGGAGTGGATCGGCTGGCCCAGGCTGACCTCGCGCTCGATGTCGACGATGCCGCTGCCACCCGGGTAGACGGTGGCGGAGATGCGCGCCGGCACGCCGAAGGCCGAGTCACCGACCTGCAGCACGGTCAGGCCGTTGCACTTGCCGATGGCCGAGCCCTGGGTGTCGATCAGGATGATGCCGGCCAGCATGTCGTCGATGATCCGCGCCGAGACGCGCCCGGTGCGGTCGGCCTTGGCCTTGAGCGCGCGCTCGATATGGCCGACGTCGGTCACCGCGTCGGACGCCAGCTGGCGCACGAAATCGGCCTCGCTGACCAGCTGGAAGAGGTCGCCGATGCGCGCCGACAGGCGCCCCTGGTGCTCGGCCAGGCGCGCGCTGTAGGTGGCCAGGCGCGCCACCGCGGCGGCGGTGAGCGGCGCCATGCCCTCCTCCGAGGTGCGCGTCTTGAGCAGCTGGGCGAACTGTTCCAGGCTGTCGTCGGCCAGCGGGATCTCCTCGTCGAAGTCCACCAGCACGCGGAACATCTCCTGGAAGTCCGGATCGAGGTCCTGCAGGGTGTAGTACAGCTGGCGCGAGCCGATGATGATGACCTTCAGCTGCAGCGGGATGACCTGCGGGTTGAGGGTCACGGTGGCGATGCGGCCGAGATCGCCGAGCGGCGACTCCATCTTCAGCTGGCGCGAGTGCAGGGCACGCTTGAGCGCGTCCCAGACGAAGGGCTCGCCGAGCAGCTTCTCCGCCTCGACGATCAGGTAGCCGCCGTTGGCCCGGTGCAGCGCGCCGGGGCGCAGCTGGCGGTAGCTGGTGTAGAGCGCGCCCTGGTCGGTGCTGTACTCGATGCGGCCGAACAGGTTGTCGTAGGTCGGGTGCGACTCGAACACCACCGGCGCGCCGCCATCGCCGTGGTGGCCGACCACCAGGCTGGGGCAGTACTGTTCCTCGAGCATCTCGCGGCGCTGGGCGTCGGGCTTGTCGTCCAGCAGCTGGTCGACCACCGTTTTCAGCAGGTTGACCTGCACCGCCTGCAGGTAGGCGCAGACGCCGGCGTTCTCCGCATACTGCTCCGACAGCGGCGCCAGCAGCGGCTGCAGGGCCAGGCTGATGGTCTCCTCGTTGAGCTGGCGCAGCTGGTTGCTCGACTCGCGCTTCCACTGCGGCAGGCTGGCCAGTTCCTCGTTGAGACGCTCCTCCAGCGCCGCGATGTCGTCATGGAAGCGCTCGCGCTCGGCCTCCGGCAGCTGGGCGAAGTCGGCCTCATCCAGCGCCTTGCCGTCCTTCATCGGGGTGAAGGCGATGTTGGCGCTGTCGCGGTAGAGGGCGACGTCCTTCTCCAGCGCCAGCTTCTCGATCAGGTCCAGGGCCTTGTCGTAGCGCTGGTTGAACACGCGGTCGATGGCGCTCTTCTTCTGCTGGTAGGTCGGCGTCTCGAACACCGCCGGGAAGGTCGCCAGCAGGTTGTCGATCAGGTGGCCGATATCGGCGATGAAGGCCGCCGCCGTGCCGGCCGGCAGCTCCAGCGCGCGCGGCTCGCGCGGCTCGTCGAAATGGTTGACGTAGACCCGGTCCACCGGCGTGGCCTGGCGCTTGGCCTCGGCCCGCAGGTAGCGCTGCACGAAGGAGAAGCGGCCGGTACCCGGCTCGCCCATGACATACACGTTGTAGCCGGGGCGCGGCATGGCCACGCCGAACTGCAGGGCCTCGACCGCGCGCTCCTGGCCGAGCACGCCGCGGAACGGCTCGAGATCGTCGGTGCTGGCGAAGTTGAACTGGTCGGGGGCGAAGGGGCGGGTCAGGGCATCGGGCGCCAGGCGCAGGCCGGCAGCGAAGGATTCAGGCATCGGAAGTCCTTGTCGGAGCGGACGGGCCGCAAGATGGGACCATTCTGGCGCCGCCCTGACGCCCCTGGCAAGGCGTCAGCCGCCGACCCGGTCGGCGCAGGCCAGACAGTATTCGGCCGCCGGCAGGGCCTGCAGGCGGGCCGGCTCTATGGCCTCGCCACAGCGCTGGCAGATGCCGTAGCTGCCGTCGGCCAGACGCAGGCGCGCCAGGCCGATCTGCCGCATGCCGGCCTCGGCCTCGGCCAGCAGGGCCTGCAGCACCTCGTCGTTCTGCCGCTCCACGGCCTGCTCGGCGAAATCGGCGTTGCGCTGCAGGCCGAGGTCGCGGCGGATGGCGTTGGCACGCCGGCTGTATTCGTCATACAGCGCATCCAGGGCGGCGCGCGGATCGAGTGCGGTCATGGCAGAAGCTCCTTGGGACTGATGTTTCCAGTGTGGACCTTTCCGGGCGCTCTGCACTGACCCGCATCAAGGCGCACAATAGTCCCCACAGCCCCACGAGAGTCAGGCATGAAGCATCGCCCACCCCAGCTGCTGGAAGTCGCCGGCGGCAAGCCGATCAAACTCTGGACCCACGGCGTGCCGGTGGAGGACGCGGCGCGCCGGCAGCTGATCAACACGGCGCAGCTGCCGTTCATCTTCAGGCATCTGGCGGTGATGCCGGACGTGCACCTGGGCAAGGGCTCGACCATCGGCAGCGTGATCCCCACGCTCGGCGCCATCATCCCCGCCGCCGTCGGTGTCGACATCGGCTGCGGCATGAGCGCCGCGCGCACCTCGCTACGCGCCTGCGACCTGCCGGACCACCTGCACGGCCTGCGCAGCGCCATCGAGCAGGCCGTGCCCCACGGCAAGACCTTCGGCAAGCACGACCGGGGCGCCTGGAGCGAGGTGCCGGCCGCCGCCGACCAGGCCTGGCAGGCCCTGGCCGGGCGCTTTCGCGCCATCACCGAGAAATACCCGCGCCTGGAGAAGAGTAACCACCGCCACCACCTCGGCACCCTGGGCGGCGGCAACCACTTCATCGAGGTCTGCCTGGACCAGGACGAGCGTGTCTGGATCATGCTGCACAGCGGCTCGCGCGGGGTCGGCAACGCCATCGGCACGCACTTCATCGAGCTGGCCCAGGCCGACATGCGCCAGCACCTGGCCAACCTGCCGGACCGCGACCTGGCCTACTTCGAGGAAGGCAGCCGGCACTTCGCCGACTATGTGGAGGCGGTGGGCTGGGCCCAGGACTATGCCCGGCAGAACCGCGCGCTGATGCTGCAGGCGGTGCTGGACGCCACCCGCCGCGTGCTGCGCCGGCCTTTCGAGGCACGCCTGGAGGCGGTCGACTGCCACCACAACTACGTGCAGCGCGAACAGCACTTCGGCCGCGAGGTGCTGGTCACCCGCAAGGGTGCGGTATCGGCGCAGCGCGGCCAGCTCGGCATCATCCCCGGCTCGATGGGGGCCAGAAGCTACATAGTGCGCGGCCTGGGCAACCCGGAATCGTTCTGCTCCTGCAGCCATGGCGCCGGGCGCCTGATGAGCCGAAGCCAGGCGAAGAAGCGCTTCACCCTGGAGGACCAGCGCCGCGCCACCGCCGCCGTGGAGTGCCGCAAGGACAGGGGGGTGATCGACGAGATTCCCATGGCCTACAAGGACATCGACGCGGTGATGGCAGCCCAGCGCGACCTGGTTGAAGTGGTGCACACCTTGCGCCAGGTGGTCTGCGTCAAGGGCTGAGCACCGCGCCGAAACGACAACGGGGCCCGCAGGCCCCGTTGTCGTTGGCAGCAAGCGCTTACTGCGCCAGCTTCTTGTAGCGCACCCGGTGCGGCTGGCTGGCCGCATCGCCGAGGCGCTTCTTGCGATCGGCCTCGTACTCGGTGTAGTTGCCCTCGAAGAACACCACGCTGCCGTCATCCTCGTAGGAGAGGATGTGGGTGGCCACGCGGTCGAGGAACCAGCGATCGTGGGAGATCACGATGGCGGCGCCGGGGAAGTCCAGCATGGCCTCTTCCAGGGAGCGCAGGGTTTCCACGTCGAGGTCGTTGGACGGTTCGTCGAGCAGCAGCACGTTGGCGCCCTGCTTCAGGGTCAGGGCCAGGTGCAGGCGGCCCCGCTCACCACCGGAGAGGTCCTTGACGAACTTCTGCTGGTCGCCGCCCTTGAAGTTGAAGCGGCCGACGTAGCCGCGCGACGGCACCTCGTAGTTGCCGATCTTGATCATGTCGAGGCCGTCGGACACCGCTTCCCACACGGTCTTGCTGCCGTCCAGGTCGTCGCGGCTCTGGTCCACGCAGGCCAGCTGCACGGTATCGCCGATCTCGATGCTGCCGGAATCCGGGGTTTCCTTGCCCATGATCATGCGGAACAGGGTCGACTTGCCGGCGCCGTTGCCGCCGATCACGCCGACGATGGCACCCTTGGGCATGCTAAAGGACAGATTGTCGATCAGCACGCGATCGCCATAGCCCTTGCTGACGTTCTTGAACTCGATGACCTTGTCGCCCAGGCGCGGACCGGCCGGGATGTAGATCTCGTTGGTCTCGGCGCGCTTCTGGAATTCCTGCGACTGCATCTCCTCGAAGCGCTGCAGGCGCGCCTTGGACTTGGCCTGGCGGGCCTTGGCGCCCTTGCGCACCCACTCCAGCTCTTCCTTCATGGCCTTCTCGTGGGCCGACTGCTGCTTGGATTCCTGCGCCAGGCGCTCGGACTTGGCTTCCAGCCAGCCGGAGTAGTTGCCCTCGTAGGGAATGCCGGCGCCGCGGTCGAGCTCGAGGATCCAGCCGGCGACGTTGTCGAGGAAGTAGCGGTCGTGGGTGATGGCCACCACGGTGCCCGGGAAGTCGTGGAGGAAACGCTCCAGCCAGGCCACCGAGTCGGCGTCCAGGTGGTTGGTCGGCTCGTCCAGCAGCAGCATGTCGGGGGCCGACAGCAGCAGGCGGCACAGTGCCACGCGACGCTTCTCGCCACCGGACAGGTGTTCGACCTTGGCGTCCCACGGCGGCAGACGCAGGGCGTCGGCGGCGACTTCCAGCTGGCGCTCCAGGTTGTGACCGTCAGAGGCCTGCAGGATGGCCTCCAGCTTGGCCTGCTCGGCGGCCAGGGCGTCGAAGTCGGCGTCCGGCTCGGCATAGGCGGCGTAGACCTGGTCCAGGCGCGCCTGGGCATCCTTGATCTGACTGACGGCCTCTTCCACCACTTCGCGCACGGTCTTGCTCGGGTCGAGCTGCGGCTCCTGCGGCAGGTAACCGACATTGATGCCCGGCATCGGGCGGGCTTCGCCGTCGAACTCGGTGTCGACACCGGCCATGATGCGCAGCAGGGTCGACTTACCGGCGCCGTTGAGGCCGAGCACGCCGATCTTGGCGCCCGGGAAGAACGACAGGGAGATGTTCTTGAGGATTTCCCGCTTCGGCGGCACTACTTTGCTCAGCCGATGCATGGTGTAGACGTATTGAGCCATGGAATGACCTTGATGAATAACCGATAAATGCGGCACCGGAGGGCGAACGACTGCGCCGAAACCCCGGTCGAATGGGCAGATTAGTCCTGCGCCCGCGCGCGTGCGGCAAAGCTACCGGAATGCTCGCCGTGGGGCAAACCGGGCGACGGGCAGTAATGGCACTTGGCCGCATTTCCGGGCATGCTAGGCGGCTCTTGTCGCCCGCTCCTTGCCTCCGCTACGGCAGCCTCATCAGCAGGGTCTAACGCGTTGTCACTATCCCGCCGCTACTTTTCTCGCCCGCCCCGCGACCCGCTCGCCCGTCCCGTGCGTAGCTCGCTGAAGGGTGCCCTGGCGTTGCTGGTGGCGTTGATGCTGGGCCTGCTGCTGTGGCAGCTGCACCAGGAGACGCGGCAGCTCGAAGATGGCCAGCGCCAGCGCAGCCTCGAGCATGCCAGCCAGCTGCGCGATCACCTGTCCCTGGTGCTGCGGCTCAAGGCCGAGGCCGGGCAGACCTTCCTGGCCAGCCACGCGACCACGCCGCCACCAGCTGCCGGGCTGCCGCAGCTGCTGCAGAATCTGCGCGGCATCTACCCGGCACTGCACAGCCTGGCCTGGCTGGACGCCAGTGGCCAGGTCCTGGCCGACAGCGCCCCGGGCAGCAGCGACCTGGCCCAATCCGCGCGCCAGCCCTATCACTACACCTACTCGGCGCAGGCCGGCGGGCTGATCCTGCTGCGCCTGGCCCAGCCGCAGGCCGCGGGCAGCTGGCTGGTCCGCCTGCGCCCGGCGGCCCTGGGCAACTGGCTGCCGCAACAACCGGCCGACCTGCCCTGGTTGCTGCAGGATGTACACAGCGCACAGACGCTGCTACGCCTGCCGGCAGCGACGACCGAGCAGCGCGCCAGCAGCCGGCAACAGAGCATCGCCCAGCTGCCCGTAGCCGGCAGCGACTGGCGCATCGAGGCATTGTTCGATGCCGCGCGCCTGCGCAGCGAGTTGCTGCCCCTGCAGGCCGGCAAGCTGCTGCTGTTCATTCTCTGCGCCGCCCTGGCCCTGCTCGCCCTGTTCGGCCTGCTGCGCGAACAGCGCAGCCTGCACGCCTACCATGCGCTGTCGCGGCGCTCCCTGGAGGACGCCATCGGCGCCCTCGGCGCCATCGACGAATGCGTGCTGGTCACCCAGCCGGACGGTCGCATCAGCTACCTCAACCCGCGTGCCGAACAGATGTTCGGCCTGGACCTGGCCGGCGCCAGCCAGATGCACCTGCTGGAGCTGCTGCCGGCACTCAAACCCTGGCTGGACAACAGCTTCCACGAGCAGGGCGAGCCCATCGAGCTGCTGCAGGACGGCCGCACCCGCCTGTTCGACGCCACCTGCCACGCCCTCTACACCGACAACCCCGAGCCCGGCCGGGCCTGGGTGCTGCGCGACGTCACCGAGCGCCAGCAGAACCTGCGCGTGCTGCAGGACACTCGCCGGCGCTACCAGGACATCTTCGAGGGCAGCGGTGTGGCGCTGTGCGTGCTCGATTTGTTCGACCTGCGCGACTACCTGGAGGCCCAGGGCCTGCGCCACAGCGCCCAGCTGCTGCCCTGGCTGGAGCAGGACGAACGGCGTCATGCCGAGCTGCTCGGGCAGGTGCGCATCAGCGAGGTCAACCGGGTGGCGCTACAGCTGCTCGGCCTGGACAGCCCGGACGAGGTCTGGGGCCACCTGATCGGCGGCAGCCCGCTGCGCCCGGGCGGCTCGCGCCATGCACTGATCTGCGCCCTGCTCGACGGCAACCGCGACATGATGGTCGAGAGCCGCATGAAGACCCCGCAGGGGCACGAGCGCTATCTCTGGCTGACCCTGCAGCTGCCGCGCCGGCGCGAGGAGCTGCGCGCGGTGACCCTGAGCATCCACGACATCACCAGCCGCAAGCGCGTCGAGCTGTCGCTGGTCGAGCGCGAACGCTTCTGGTCCGACGTGCTGCGTGCGGTGCCGGACACCCTCTACGTGCACGACATGAGCAACCTGCGGGTGCTGTTCAGCAACAACCGCCTGGGGCCCGACCTCGGCTACAGCAAGGAAGAGCTGCGCCAGCTGGGCGACAGGTTGTGGGAGAAGATCCTCCACCCGGACGACGTCGAGCTGTACCAGCGCATGCGCAATCTGCAGAAGGTGGTCGGCAATGGCCAGCTGCTGCAGTGCCAGCTGCGCTGGCGGCACCGCGACGGCAGCTGGCACTGGTTCGAGATCCGCGAGCACGCCCTCAGCCGCGACCGCCACGGCCGGGTCAGCCGCCTGATCGGCGTGGCCAAGGACATCACCGGCGAGATCGCCGCCCAGGCCAGCCTGCGCGACAGCGAACGGCGCTACCGCCTGCTGGCGGAAAGCATCAGCGACGTGATCCTGTCCAGCAACAGCGAGCTGCAGATCAACTACGTCAGCCCCTCGTCGCAGGCCTTCTTCGGCTACAGCCCGGAATGGCTGCTGGAGAACGGCCTGCTCGGCACCGTGGCCAACCCGCGCCAGCTGGCCAGCCTGCTGCAGCTGATCGAGGAGCTGCGCCAATCCCTCGGCGAGCACGACAAGCTGCTCGGCCTGCAGGAACGCCTGAGCGGCAAGCCCTTCGTCTTCGACTGCCTGCGCGCCGACGGCCGCAAGATCACCGTGGAGATGCGCCTGACCCTGATGTGGGACGAGCAGGAGCGCTTCGAGGGCGTACTCGGCATCGGCCGCGACATCACCCAGCAGCGCCGCGCCGAGCGCGACCTGCGCATGGCCGCCACGGTGTTCGAGCACTCCACCGCGGCCATCCTGGTCACCGACCCGGCCGGCTACATCGTGCGCATCAACGAAACCTTCCAGCGCATCACCGGCTACGCCGGCGCCGAGGTGCTCGACCAGCTGCCGCGCATGCTCACCGCGGACCGCCAGCAGGCGGCGCAGCTCACCTACATCCTCGCCCAGCTCAACCAGCAAGGCAGCTGGGAAGGCGAGCTGTGGCTCAAGCGCAGGAACGGCGAGCAGTACCCGGCCTGGGTCGGCATCACCGCGGTGCAGGACGACGACGGCGACCTGGTCAGCTACGTGTGCTTCTTCAACGACATCAGCGAGCGCAAGGCCAGCGAGCAGCGCATCCACCGCCTGGCCTACTACGATGCCCTGACCCTGCTGCCCAACCGCACCCTGTTCCAGGACCGCCTGCACACCGCCCTGCAGCACGCCGAACGGCACGCCGAGTGGGTGGTGCTGATGTTCCTCGACCTCGACCGCTTCAAGCCGATCAACGACTCCCTCGGCCATGCCGCCGGCGACCGCATGCTCAAGGACGTGGCCGTGCGCCTGGCCGCCTGCGTCGCCGAGGACGACACGGTGGCGCGCATGGGCGGCGACGAGTTCACCCTGCTGCTGCAACCGCGCAACACCCGCGAGGGCGCGCTGAACCGGGCCATCCACGTGGCCGAGCAGATCCTCGCCAGCCTGGCCCAGCCGTTCGTCCTGCAGGGCCGCGAGTTCTTCGTCACCGCCTCCATCGGCATCGCCCTGGCGCCGCAGGACGGCGACGAGCTGAGCCAGCTGATGAAGAACGCCGACACCGCCATGTACCACGCCAAGGAGCGCGGCAAGAACAACTTCCAGTTCTACCAGGCGGAGATGAACGCCACCGCGCTGCAGCGCCTGGAACTGGAGAGCGACCTGCGCCACGCCCTGGAGCAGGGCCAGTTCCAGCTCTACTACCAGCCGCAGCTGTCCGGCGATGGCAAGCGCCTGACCGGCGTCGAGGCGCTGCTGCGCTGGAGCCATCCGCGCCGTGGCCTGGTGGCGCCCAACGAGTTCATCCCGGTACTGGAGGAGCTGGGCCTGATCGTCCAGGTCGGCGACTGGGTGATCACCGAGGCCTGCCGCCAGCTCAGAGCCTGGCACGAGGCCCGGGTGCGCGTGCCCAAGGTCTCGGTGAACCTGTCGGCCCGCCAGTTCGGCGACGGCCAGCTGGGCATGCGCATCTCCCGCATCCTGCGTGACAGCGGCCTGCCGCCGGCCTGCCTGGAGCTGGAGCTGACCGAGTCGATCCTGATGCGCGACGTCGGCGAGACCCTGCAGATGCTGACCAGCCTGAAGAAGCTCGGCCTGTGCATCGCGGTGGACGACTTCGGCACCGGCTACAGCTCGCTCAACTACCTCAAGCAGTTCCCCATCGACGTGCTGAAGATCGACCGCAGCTTCGTCGACGGCGTGCCCGGCGGCGAGCAGGACGCGCAGATCGCCCGCGCCATCATCGCCATGGCCCACAGCCTGAACCTGGCGGTGATCGCCGAGGGCGTGGAGACCCAGGAGCAGCTGGACTTCCTGCGCGAGCACGGCTGCGACGAGGTGCAGGGCTACCTGTTCGGCAAGCCGATGGCGGCCGCCCAGTTCGAGGCGCTGTTCGGCGGCAACGCCCTGTTCGTGCTCAGCTGAACGGCCCGCGCCGGCGCAGGGTGAACACCGCTTGTCCGCCACTTGACCGCCTTTCATGTGCCAGGGCGCGGCACATCGGGTAGAATGCGCGCCTCCCTTTTACCGCCCGCTGATAGATCAGGTGACCACCATGTTCAGCCGTGATTTGACCATTGCCCGCTACGATGCCGAACTCTTTGCCGCCATGGAGCAGGAAGCCCAGCGCCAGGAAGAGCACATCGAGCTGATCGCCTCCGAGAACTACACCAGCCCGGCGGTGATGGAAGCCCAGGGCAGCGTGCTGACCAACAAATACGCCGAAGGCTACCCGGGCAAGCGCTACTACGGTGGCTGCGAGTACGTCGACGTGGTCGAGCAACTGGCCATCGACCGCGCCAAGCAGCTGTTCGGCGCCGACTACGCCAACGTCCAGCCGCACGCCGGCTCCCAGGCCAACGCCGCCGTCTACCTGGCCCTGCTCTCGGCCGGCGACACCATCCTCGGCATGAGCCTGGCACACGGCGGCCACCTGACCCACGGTGCCTCCGTGTCCTCCTCCGGCAAGCTGTACAACGCCGTACAGTACGGCATCACCGACGCCGGCCTGATCGACTACGACGAAGTCGAGCGCCTGGCCGTCGAGCACAAGCCGAAGATGATCGTCGCCGGCTTCAGCGCCTACTCCCAGGTGCTGGACTTCGCCCGCTTCCGCGCCATCGCCGACAAGGTCGGTGCCTACCTGTTCGTCGACATGGCCCACGTGGCCGGCCTGGTCGCCGCCGGCGTGTACCCGAACCCGGTGCCCTTCGCCGACGTGGTCACCACCACCACCCACAAGACCCTGCGCGGCCCGCGCGGCGGCCTGATCCTCGCGCGCAAGAACGAGGAGATCGAGAAGAAGCTCAACTCCGCGGTCTTCCCGGGCGCCCAGGGTGGCCCGCTGGAGCACGTGATCGCCGCCAAGGCCATCTGCTTCAAGGAAGCCCTGCAGCCCGAGTTCAAGGCCTACCAGCAGCAGGTGGTGAAGAACGCCCAGACCATGGCCAGCGTGTTCATCGAGCGCGGCTTCGACGTGGTCTCCGGCGGCACCCAGAACCACCTGTTCCTGCTCTCGCTGATCAAGCAGGACATCACCGGTAAGGACGCCGACGCCGCCCTGGGTCGCGCCTACATCACCGTGAACAAGAACAGCGTGCCGAACGACCCGCGCTCGCCCTTCGTCACCTCCGGCCTGCGCATCGGCACCCCGGCCGTCACCACCCGCGGCTTCAAGGAAGCCGAGTGCAAGGAGCTGGCCGGCTGGATCTGCGACATCCTGCAGAACATGGGCGACGAGTCCGTGGTCGACGCGGTGCGCGAGAAGGTCAAGGCGATCTGCGCCAAGTTCCCGGTCTACGGCAACTGAGCCTGACGCGACAGGAAAAGCCCGGCACCCGCCGGGCTTTTTCGTATCGGCGACCGGCAGAGCAGCCGGGCCGAGGCTTGGCTATAGTGGACAAAACCACAGAGGAAACCCGTCATGAGTGATACGACCACCGAGCGTCGGCGCTTCCAGCGCATCGCCTTCGACGCCGCCACCGAGCTCGCCCAGGGTGAGCGGCGCTGGACGGTTGCGCTGCACGATGTGTCGCTCAAGGGCCTGCTGGTCAAACGCCCGCGTGACTGGAACGGCGATCCGCACATGCCGTTCGACGCCACCATCAACCTGGATGCCGAGACCCGCCTGCAGATGGAAGTGGTGCTGACCCGCACCCGCGACGACCTGCTCGGCTTCGTCTGCCGGCATATCGACCTGGAGTCGATCAGCCACCTGCGCCGCCTGGTGGAGCTCAACCTGGGCGACGAAAGCCTGCTGGAGCGCGAACTGGCCGCCCTCGGCGAGGAAGACTGAGCGCACCGGCCACCAGGCCGGCGCCTTGCTTCCCGCCTAACGCTGGCGCGGCGCGGCCACCGGCTTCTGCCACCAGCGCCGGGCCTGTACCCGACGCGCGCCCAGACTCGCCTCGCGGCGCTGTTCGATGCTGTCGCACGGGCGCCCCGGCTCGTAGTTGAGGGTTCTGGCGAAGAAGTCGAAGAAAAGGAACATGGGCCATCTCCTTGTCATGAACATGACGCCATGCTCGCCCTCGGCCAGCGCCGAATAATTGACCTGCGGCAAAGGCGGCCAAGGCGAAACAGCGACAGAGCGCCGCAGGGCCCTACTCGAACAACGCGTCCAGCGCCTGCTCCAGGCGCGTGACGGCGATCACCTGCAGTCCCTTCGGCGATTCCTTGGGCGCATTGCCCTTGGGCACTATGGCGCGCTTGAAGCCGTGCTTGGCCGCCTCCTTCAGCCGCTCCTGGCCGCTCGGCACCGGGCGGATCTCGCCGGACAGGCCGATCTCGCCGAACACCAGCAGGTCGTGCGGCAGCGGCTTGTTGCGCAGGCTGGAGATCACCGCCGCCATCAGCGCCAGGTCGGAAGCGGTCTCCAGCACCTTGACCCCGCCGACCACGTTGAGGAACACGTCCTGGTCGTAGGTGGGGATGCCGCCATGCCGGTGCAGCACGGCCAGCAGCATGGCCAGGCGGTTCTGGTCCAGGCCCAGGGTCACCCGCTTGGGGTTGGCCATATGACTGGTGTCGACCAGCGCCTGCACCTCCACCAGCATCGGCCGGGTACCTTCCCAGGTGGCCATCACCACGCTGCCGGGCACCGCTTCCTGGGCGCGGGTGAGGAAGATCGCCGAGGGGTTGGTGACTTCCTTGAGGCCCTTGTCGGTCATGCCGAACACGCCCAGCTCGTTGACCGCGCCGAAGCGGTTCTTCACCGCCCGCAGCAGGCGCAGGCGGCCGTCGGACTCGCCCTCGAAGTAGAGCACCGTATCGACCATATGCTCCAGCACGCGCGGGCCGGCCAGGGCGCCCTCCTTGGTCACGTGGCCGACCAGGAAGATCGCCGTGCCGCTCTGCTTGGCGTAGCGCACCAGCAGCGCCGCGCTCTCGCGCACCTGGGCCACGCCGCCGGGGGCGGATTGCAGCTGCTCGGTGAAGATGGTCTGGATCGAGTCGATCACCATCACCTTGGGCTGCTCGCGGCGCGCCACCTCGATGATCGATTCGATGCAGGTCTCGGTCATCACCTTGAGCTTGTCCTGCGGCAGCTCCAGGCGCCGCGCGCGCATGGCCACCTGCTGCTGCGATTCCTCGCCGGTCACATACAGCGCGGGGAGCCTCTGGGCGATATTGCACAGGGTCTGCAGCAGGATGGTCGACTTGCCGATGCCGGGGTCGCCGCCGATCAGCACCACCGAGCCATCCACCAGGCCGCCGCCGAGCACCCGGTCCAGCTCGCCGGAGACGGTGGAGAAGCGCGGCACCTCCTCGACGCTGACCTCGGCCAGGGTCTTGATCTGCGCCTGCTGCCCAGCCCAGCCGCCACGCCCGGAGGGTGCCGCGGCGCCACCGCTCTCGATCACGGTCTCGGTCAGGGTGTTCCAGGCCCCGCACTCGCCGCATTGCCCGGCCCACTTGGGAAAGGTGGCGCCGCACTCGGTGCAGCCATACATGCGCTTGGCCTTGGCCATGGAACTCTCCGCCCGCTGGAAAAGCGCCGATCATAGCGCGGCGCGTTCAGGGACGCTCGGGCGGGGCGGCGGCCTGGCGCTCGCGCAGCCTCTGCTCGGCCAGCTTGTAGACCACGTAGTACTTGTAGATGTTGCCCACGTAATCCACCGTCTCGCGCCCGACGATGCGAGCGGCGGCCTGTTCGACATTGCCGAACCAGACATTCGGGTCAAGCCCGGACTTCTCCGCCAGGCGGCGGAACTTCATCAGGTTGCCGGGGCCGGCGTTGTAGGCGGCGAAGCTGAGCAGCAGGCGGTTGACCGGGGTGATCTCGGCGTCCTTGAGGTAGGTGTCGGCGATCAGCCGCAGGTACTTGCTGCCGGCTTCGATATTGCGATCGGCACTGCTCTCGACACCCTGGATGCCCAGCTCCTTGGCCGTGCTCGGCAACAGCTGCATCACGCCGACCGCCCCGGCCCGGCTGCGCGCGCCCTGATCCAGCTGCGACTCCTGGAAGCCCTGGGCCATCAGCAGCAGGTGATCGAACTCATAGGTGCCGGCGTGCTTCTCGAACAGCCCGACCAGCGCCTTGAACTTGCGCATTTCCGCCTCGGAGGTGGCATTGAGGATGCGCTCGCTGTTGCGGAAATAGCGCCGCAGCATGATGTTGCCGAACTCGGTGCCGATCTTGTGGCCCTTGCCGAAGGTGTTCAGCGCCTCCATGAGCTGCGGGCTGCCCTTGCGGATCGCCCAGCCGAGCTTGCCGCCCTCGTTGAGGAAGAAGGTCTCGGCAATCCGCAGGTCGCTGTACAGCGGCTGCCACAGGTTGGCGATATGGCGATCCGCCACGGTGATGCCATACAGGCCGGCATTGACCATCTGCAGCAGATCCTCGGTCTCCAGGTTCTCGTTGGCCGGCATGATCTTGACCGGTTCCAGGCCCCGGGCCCTGAAACGCTCGTTGAGCTGCACCAGGTGTTCGAAGTAGCTGCTCGAAGGCCGTACATAGACTTCCTGCCCGGCCAGATCCTCGATGCGCTCCAGCACGGGACCGCTGGGGCCGCTGACCACGGCCTCGCGAATATCGGAATAGACCGGATCGGTGAAATCCACGGTCTTCAGTCGCCCCTCGGTCTCGGTCAGGCCGCCGGCGGCGATATCGCCGTGCCCGGACAACAGCTTGGGCAGCAATTCATTGCGCGCGGTGGGGATGAACATCACCTGCCAGCGCTGCGACTTCTGGCCCAGCGGGCGATGCTGGTTGAGCCACTTCTCGAAGGCCTTGCCATACTCGTAGACCACGCCTTCCTGCTGACCGCGGTCGACCTGATAGAAGGTCTTGCTGTGCGGCACCAGGATGCGCACCGTACGGCTGGCGCGCATGCCATCCAGATCGCCGATCCAGGCCGGCGGCACCGGCAGCACCATGGCGTCCACTTCGGACTTCTCCGCCGCGCTCAGTTCGGCAGGCGGCAGGCTGCCGACCTCGCCACTGGCCGTGAGCGACCAGGTCATCAGCACAGAGGCCCACAGCAGTGCCAGCTTCATCAAAGCCTCCTCCACGCCAAAGCGGTGATAATGGGTCCTGAACGAGGATCACTGATGCAGATAGAACTTCACCCCACCAGCATTGACCAACTCCCGTTGATCGCCAACCTCTACCAGTACTATGCCTACGAGAGCTCCGACTGGGAGGGGGAAGAGGTCGAGACGGACGGCCGCTTCTATGTCCACGAGCCGCACCTGCGGCGCTACTGGAACGAGCCGCAGTGGAGCGCCAGCCTGATCCTGGCGGACGGCTTCATCGCCGGCTTCCTGCTGATCGAGCGCAGCGAACTGCCGGGGCTGGACGCCCTGGAGTTCGCCGACCTGTTCATCCTCAAGAAGTACCGCCGCCAAGGCATCGGCCGCGCCCTGGCGCAGCAGGTGCTGAGCGACGGGCAGACCTGGCTGGTACGTTGCTACCCCGACGACCGGGTGGCCGTGGCCTTCTGGCGCCAGGTCCTGGCGGAGCTAGCGCGGCCGGTACGGCAGATCGCCCTGGACGACGAACCGGAGCTGCTCAACTACCTGATCGGCCCCGCCGCTCACTGACCCGCGCAGCCATTGCCACAGCCACAGCACTGCCCGGCGGCGCGCTTGAGACGGCGCGCCAGCTGATCCTTGAGGCCGACGCGGGCCTGCTTGAGCAGCCCCAGGGCGGCATCGTCGAGCAGCTCGCTGCCCTCCTCAATGCGGCAGATGCGCTTGTCCAGCGCCTCGTATTCCTCGGCCAGGCGGGCGAACTCCGCGTCGTCCTGGCGCAGATGATGCAGCTGCTCGCGCAGCTCGGGGAAATCCTTGATCAGCGGGTGGTGTTCGACATGCATGGTGCAGGCTCCTGAGGTCAATGCCCCCACCCTAACCGGGCGCCGCATCCGGGCCATTGACCCGGATCAAGCCGACCGCCCGCCATCTCGGCGCTGCCGCTGGCGGCTACTGAGCTAGGCTGACAGGACATGCACCCGCAGGGAGTGAACGCCATGCCCCTCGAACACCACCCGCTGTCCCGCGAGTTTCCCGAATACCGCCAGCAGCTGCAGGCCCTGCACGCCAGCGATGCGCACTTCGCCCAGCTGGCGCAGCACTACGAGAGCCTGGACAGGCGCATCTACGAGATAGAGGACGGCCGCCAGGCCCTCGACGACCTGGCCCTGCAGGCCCTGAAGAACGAGCGGGTGGCGCTCAAGGACCAGATCGCCGAACGTCTGCGCAAGGCCAATGGTGCCGGCGGATGAGGGCGGCACCGGGATCGGAGGAGACAGCCCGGGCTTTTTTTGCTTAGCTTGGGACAAATCCAGCGAGAGCCGCTCCATGACTACAAACCCAGGTTGTTCCGCTTGCCGTGAGGGCAAGGGACTGGACTTCCCCATCAGCATGGCCTTCCAGCCGATCATCGACCTGCAGCGCCGCCAAGTATTCGCCCACGAGGCCCTGGTCCGCGGCAGCGCCGGCGAGTCGGCCGGCAGCCTGCTGGCGCGGGTCGACAGCGACAACCGCTATGCCTTCGACCAGAGCTGCCGGATCAAGGCCGTGGAGTGGGCCGCGCGCCTGCAGGTGCCGGCCATGGTCTCGATCAACTTCATGCCCAATGCCGTGTACCGCGCGGAGACCTGCATCCGCGCCACCCTGGAGGCGGCGGCGCGCTGCAACTTCCCGCTCGACCGCATCATCTTCGAGGTCACCGAGCAGGAGCAGGTGCTGGATATCCCGCACCTCACCGGCATCCTGCGCGCCTACCGCCAGCAGGGTTTCATGACCGCCATCGACGATTTCGGCGCCGGCTACGCCGGACTCAACCTGCTGGCCGACTTCCAGCCGGACCTGATCAAGCTGGATATGGATCTTATCCGCGGCGTGGATGGCGACCGGGTACGCCAGGTGCTGGTCGAAACCACCCTGGAGATGTGCCGCAAGCTCGGCATCCGCGTCATCGCCGAGGGCATCGAGACCCCCGCCGAGCTGGACTGCCTGCGCCAGATGGGGGTGGAGCTGTTCCAGGGCTACCTGCTGGCCAAGCCCGGTTTCGAGAACCTGCCCGAGGTGCATTACCCCGCTTAGCCCTTACACTGGACGACATAACCAGAAACCCAGGGAGTGAAACATGAGCATCCTCAGCGAATTCAAGGCCTTCGCGGTCAAGGGCAACGTGGTCGACATGGCCGTCGGCATCATCATCGGTGCCGCCTTCGGCAAGATCGTCAGCTCCTTCGTCGGCGACGTGGTGATGCCGCCGATCGGCCTGCTGATCGGCGGGGTCGATTTCAGCGACCTGGCCATCACCCTCAAGGCCGCCGAGGGCGACATCCCGGCCGTGATGCTGAGCTACGGCAAGTTCATCCAGACCGTGCTGGACTTCGTCATCGTCGCCTTCGCCATCTTCATGGGGGTCAAGGTGATCAACCGCCTCAAGCGCGAGGAAGCCGCCTCCCCGGCCGAGCCGCCGGCGCCGACCAAGGACCAGGAGCTGCTCACCGAGATCCGCGACCTGCTGAAGAACCAGCAGAAGCAGTAAAGAAAAACGGCGCCCAAGGGCGCCGTTTCCTTTTAGTGCTCGGGCGTAAGCAGCAGGCGGTTGACCCGCCGCTCGTGCACTTCCTCGACGCGCATGCGCCAGCCGGCGAACTCCACCTCGTCGCCCACCACCGGCAGGCGGTCGAGCAGGCTCATCACCAGCCCGGCCAGGGTCTGATAGTCCTCGGTGGCCTGGGCCTGCAGGCCGATGCGCGAGCGCAGCAGGGCCAGGTTGAGCGCGCCGCTGACGCGGAAACCCGCGCCATCCGGCTCGATGTCCGGGCCGTCCACCTCGCTGGCATCCGGCAGTTCGCCGGCGATGGCCTCGAGGATGTCGGTCAGGGTCAGCAGGCCCTCGAAACCGCCGAACTCGTTGACCACGAAGGCCACGTGGGTCGAGGCCTGGCGCATCTGCTCCAGGGCGCCGAGCACCGAGCAGCTGTCCGGCAGGTTGAGCGGCTGGCGCAGCAGACCCTCGATATCCGGCTCGCGCTGCTCCAGCAGCTCCTTGAGCAGTTCCTTCTTGTGCACGAAGCCCAGCGGCTCGTCGACCTGGCCATCCCGGATCACCAGCAGGCGCGAGTGCGGCGAGGCCAGCAGGGCCTGGCGGATCTGCTCGGGCTCATGGGCCAGGTCGATATGGTCGACCTGCACGCGGTCAGTCATCACCGTCTTGATCGACTGCTCGGCCAGGCCCAGCACGCCGCGGATCATCACCCGCTCGCGGCGGTCGAACAGCGCAGCCTCGCCGGCGCCACCTTCGAGCATGTCGGCGATCTCCTCGCCCACCTCGTCGGCCTCGACCTTGCCACCGAGCAGGCGCAGCACCGCGTGGGCGGTACGCTCACGCATGCCACGACCGTTCTGCAGCTGGCGCTTGCGCTTGTGCCGCACCAGCTGGTTGGCCAGCTCGATGAGGATGGAGAAACCGATGGCCGCGTACAGGTAGCCCTTGGGAATATGGAAGCCCAGGCCCTCGGCGGTGAGGCTGAAGCCGATCATCATCAGGAAGCCCAGGCACAGCATGATCACTGTCGGGTGGGCGTTGACGAAAGCGGTCAGCGGCTTGCTGGCGACGATCATCAGGCCGATGGAGATGATCACGGCGATCATCATCACTTCCAGATGCTCGACCATGCCCACCGCGGTGATCACCGCGTCCAGCGAGAACACCGCATCGAGCACCACGATCTGCGCCACCACCGGCCAGAACAGCGCGTAGGTGCGACGGCCGCCACTCGGCTGGTGGGTACGCCCCTCGAGGCGCTCGTGCAACTCCATGGTGGCCTTGAACAACAGGAACACGCCGCCGAACAGCATGATCAGGTCGCGTCCGGAGAAGCTCTTGCCGAACACCTCGATCAGCGGCTCGGTCAGCGTCACCAGCCAGGAGATGCTGGCCAGCAGGCCCAGGCGCATCAGCAGGGCCAGGCTCAGGCCGATAAGCCGCGCGCGGTCGCGCAGGTGGGGCGGCAGCTTGTCGGCGAGGATGGCGATGAACACCAGGTTGTCGATGCCCAGGACGATTTCCAGGACGATCAGCGTCAGCAGGCCGAGCCAGGCGGTGGGGTCGGCCATCCATTCGAAGATCATGCGCTCCTCCGGGCAGCCGTGAGCGCTGCGCGGACGCGGACATCGCGGCGCAGGGCGTGGCTATCGACGGAGTTCGGGGCAAGGCGCGCAAGGGCGCCAAGGGAGGGGTGGCCGCTCGGGGGCGGCTGGCAACAATCGCTGTCCATGGGTTCCGTGGAAGGGAAAAGGGAGCACCATGCTAACGGCTCACCCGCCCATTCCTAAGCCGGAAAAAGTTACCAATTCTTAACAGGCCGGCGTGCGGCGCCCTACCAGTAGTTCTCCACCGCCACCTGGCCGGGCCTGCGGGTCAGCGCCAGGTTGAGGTTGCGCGCCTTGAGCACGGCACGGGTGTCCTCGATCATCTGCGGGTTGCCGCAAAGCATGATGCGCGAGTGCTCGGGCTCCAGCGCCAGGCCGGCGGCGCGCTCCAGCTCGCCATTCTCGATCAGGCTGGTGATGCGCGCGTGCAGCGCGCCGGGCACCTGCTCGCGGGTCACCACGGGAATGTAGCGCAGCTTGTGCCCCGCGCCCTCCAGCCACTCGCGCTGCGGCAGCTCGGCGATCAGCTCCTGGTAGGCCAGCTCGCCGCGCTCGCGGGCGCTGTAGACCAGGACGATGCGCTCGAAGCGCTGCCAGGCTTCCAGGTCCTGCAGTATCGACAGGAAGGGCGCCAGGCCGGTGCCGGTGCCGATCAGCCAGAGATCGCGGCCGTCGGCGAAGCGGTCGAGGGTGAGAAACCCGGTGGCCTGCTTCTCCACCAGCAGCTCGTCGCCGGCACGCAGGCGGCTCAGCTCGCTGGTGAACTCGCCGCCGGGCACCACGATGGAGAATAACTCCAGGTAGTCGTCATGCGGCGCCGACACCACCGAGTAGGCGCGCCAGACGATGCAGCCGCTGGCCTTGCGCACGCCCAGGCGGACGAACTGCCCGGCGCGGAAGCGAAAGCCGGCGTCGCGGGTGCAACGCAGGCTGAACAGGCTGGGCGACCAGCTGCGCACCTCGGTGAGGGTCTGGCGAGTGAACTTCTCTTCGCTGGCGGTCATAATTCCCCCTTCATGCACGCTCCCGGCTCCTGTTCAGAAGTGGCGGCGCCAGGCCCTTATGCAACGACGCCCGGCCGACGCGCATCAGATCTTGTGCAGTCTCGCGCAAAGCGCCGCCTACAAACACCGACGGTTTCCATGCCTATTCTCGCCACGCCCTTCGCCCAGCTCGACCTGATCCGCCAGCCGGAGATGGCCAACGAACCGCTGCAGGCCTTCGATGCCGCCGACGAGTACCTGCTGGCCCACCTGCACGAGCAGGGCCTCGGGCCAGACAGCCGGGTACTGCTGCTCAACGACGGCTTCGGCGCCCTGGCCTGCTCGCTGGCGGCGCACTGCCGGGTGACCAGCAGCGGCGATTCGCACCTGGGCAATCTGGCCCTGCAGAAGAACCTGGCGCGCAACGGCCTGGCCGCCGACCGTGTCAACTTCGTGCCGGCCAGCGCAGTGGCCGAGGGGCCGTTCGACTGGGTGCTGATCCGCGTGCCCAAGACCCTGGCCCTGCTGGAGGAGCAGCTGATCCGCCTGCACGGCCAGCTCGCCCCCGGCGCGCGGGTGATCGCCGGCGCCATGATCAAGCACCTGCCGCGTGCCGCCGGCGACCTGCTGGAGCAGTACATCGGCCCGGTGCAGGCCTCGCTGGCGGTGAAGAAGGCGCGCCTGCTGACGGCCACGCCCGAGGCCCGGCCGGCGCCGGTATCGCCCTATCCCACGCGCTATCAGCTGGATAAACCGGCCATCGCGCTGCTCAACCACGCCAATGTGTTCTGCCGCGAAGGCCTGGATATCGGTACCCGCGCCTTCCTGCCGCATCTGCCGAAGTCACTGGTGCCGCAGCGGGTGGCCGACCTCGGCTGCGGCAACGGCGTGCTGGCCATCGCCTTCGCCCTGGCCAACCCACAGGCCGAGCTGACCCTGGTGGACGAGTCCTACATGGCCGTGCAGTCGGCCGAGGCGAACTGGCGCGCGGCACTCGGTGAGCGCCCGGCGACCTTCCGCGCCGCCGACGGCCTGGCCGACCAGCCCAGGGACTCGCTGGACCTGGTGCTGTGCAACCCGCCCTTCCACCAGCAGCAGGTGGTCGGCGACTTCCTTGCCTGGCGCATGTTCCAGCAGGCCCGCGCGGCGCTGGTCACCGGCGGCGAGCTGTGGATAGTCGGCAACCGCCACCTGGGCTACCACGCCAAGCTGGCCCGGCTGTTCCGCGGCGTGCAGCAGGTGGCGGCCAATCCCAAGTTCGTGGTGCTCAGGGCTACCAAGTAGCCGGCGATGTCTCTCTCCGGCTTCTCCCGGCGGAGCCAAGCCTCTGATTCAGCGGTTAAAAATTGCTTCCCCGGGGCCCGCTTTTGTTTTGACAGTGGCGCGAAGGCGCGGGTTAGAATCCGGCATGACCTCTGCATGCCCAGAGGCGCCCCACCCGCCCCTCTGCCCCGGAGTAAGCCTTGGACGCCAGCGCCATCAATAGCCTGTTTCTGATCGGTGCGCTGCTGGTGGGCATGAGCATCCTGGTCAGTGCATTCGGCTCGCGCTTCGGCATCCCGATTCTGGTGATCTTCCTCGCCGTCGGCATGCTGGCCGGCGTCGACGGCCCCGGCGGCATCGTCTTCAACGACTATTCCACCGCCTACTTGGTGGGCAACCTGGCGCTGGCGGTGATCCTCCTCGACGGCGGTATGCGCACCCGCGTCTCCAGTTTCCGCGTGGCCCTGTGGCCGTCGCTGTCGCTGGCCACCTTCGGCGTGCTGGTCACCGCCGGACTGACCGGCGTGGCCGCCGCCTGGTTGTTCGACCTGCACTGGCTGGAAGGCCTGCTGATCGGCGCCATCGTCGGCTCCACCGACGCCGCCGCGGTGTTTTCCCTGCTCGGCGGGCGCGGGCTCAACGAGCGGGTCAGCGCCACCCTGGAGATCGAGTCCGGCAGCAACGACCCGATGGCGGTGTTCCTCACCGTCACCCTGATCGACATGCTGATCAAGGGCCAGGCCGGCTTCAGCTGGAGCTTCGCCGTGCAACTGCTGCAGCAGTTCGGCCTCGGCGGTCTGTTTGGCCTCGGCGGCGGCTGGCTGCTGCTGCAGCTGGTCAACCGCATCAGCCTGGCCGGCGGCCTCTATCCGCTGCTGGTGGTCAGCGGCGGCCTGATCATCTTCGCCATCACCAACGCCGTCGGCGGCAGCGGCATCCTCGCCATCTACCTGTGCGGCCTGCTGCTGGGCAACCAGCCGATCCGCTCGCGCCACGGCATCCTGCACATGCTCGATGGCCTGACCTGGCTGTCGCAGATCGGCATGTTCCTGGTCCTCGGCCTGCTGGTCACCCCGCGCGAGCTGCTGCCGATCGCCCTGCCAGCCCTGGGCCTGGCGCTGTGGATGATCCTGTTCGCCCGACCATTGTCGATCTTCCTCGGCCTGCTGCCATTCCGTGCCTTCCACGACCGCGAGAAGGCCTTCATCGCCTGGGTCGGCCTACGCGGTGCGGTGCCGATCATCCTGGCCGTGTTCCCGTTGATGGCCGGGCTGGACAACGCCCAGCTGTTCTTCAACGTGGCCTTCTTCATCGTCCTGGTCTCGCTGCTGCTGCAGGGCACCAGCCTGCCCTGGGCGGCCAAGCTGATGAAGGTGACGGTACCGCCAGACCCGGCACCGATCTCGCGCGCCGGACTGGAGATCCATCCGACCAGCCAGTGGGAGCTGTTCGTCTACCGCCTCGGCGCGGAAAAATGGTGCATCGGCGCGCCGCTGCGCGAACTGAAGATGCCCGAGGGCACCCGCGTGGCCGCGCTGTTCCGCGGCGAAGAACTGCTGCACCCGTCCGGCAGCACCACCCTGGATGCCGGCGACATCCTCTGCGTGGTCGGCCACGAACACGACCTGCCGGCCCTCGGCAAGCTGTTCAGCCAGGCGCCGCAGCGCGGCCTGGACCTGCGCTTCTTCGGCGACTTCGTGCTGGAGGGCGACGCCCAGCTCGCCGCCGTCGCCACCCTGTACGGCCTCAAGCTCGGCGAGGAGGACGGCAGCCAGCCGCTGGGCCGCTTCATCGCCCACGAGATCGGCGGCGAGCCGGTGGTGGGCGACCAGGTGGAGTGGAACGGCCTGACCTGGACCGTGGCGCTGATGGAAGGGAACAAGGTGCGCAAGGTCGGCGTCAGATTCCCCGAAGGCCAGGGCAAGCCCGGCCCCGGCCTGTTCCTCTGAGCGTCCGCAGCCACGGCAAGCCCGCGGCGCAGCCACTGGCCAAGGGGCGCACGACTCTGAGCCATGCTTGGCGGCAGCGACTGCTTGCCTGGCATATCATTAGCCGCATTCTTTTTACCGAGCCGCGATAGCGACCATGCCTTTCCTCCGTCCCCTCGTCCTCAGCCTGCTGCTTGGCTGCAGCATCACCCTCCCCTCCTTCGCCGCCGAGCCGCCGAGCAGCGCGCAAGTGCAGCAGAGCCTGGACCAACTCGCCGAGCGCAAGCTGCCGGAGGCCGAGCACAAGGCCCTGCAGGCGCGCCTGGAGCAGACCCTGGCGCTGCTCGCCGGGCGTGACGACAGCCAGCAGAAGCTGGAGGCGCTCAAGCGCCAGCTGCGCGATGCTCCGACCCTGATCGCCGCGGCACAGCGCGAGCTGAACCGCCTCAAGGCCACCGCGCCGGTCGAGGTGGCCAAGCGCTACGCCAAGTCCAGCGTGCCGCAGCTGGAGCAGATGCTCGCCGAGCGCAGCAGCCAGCTGAGCAGCTGGCAACAGGAGCTGGCCGAGGCCAACAGCCTGCTGATCACCGCGCAGACTCGCCCGGAGCGGGCCCAGGCGGAAATCAGCGCCAACCAGAGCCGCAGCCTGCAGATCAACAACCTGCTCAAGGTTGGCAAGGAGGCCGGCAAGCCACTGTCCGCCGAGCAGCGCGACCAGCTGGGTGCCGAACTGGCGCAGCTGGAGGCGCAGACCGAGCTGCGCCGTCAGGAGCTGGCCGGCAACAGCCTGCTGCAGGACCTCGGCAGCGCCCGCCATGAGCTGCTGCAGGAACGCATCCGCCGCCTGGAGCAGGAGAGCCTGGACCTGCAGGCGCTGATCAGCGACAAGCGCCGCGAGAGCTCGGAACAGACCGTCGCCGAACTCTCGCGCGAGGCCGAAAAGGCCACCCCGGACAGCCTGCTGGCCAGGGAAAGCGCGGCCAACCTGAAGATCTCCGACTACCTGCTGCGCGCCACCGAGCGGCTCAACGAGCTGACCCGGCAGAACCTGGAGACCAAGCAGCAGCTGGACAGCGTCAACCAGGCCGACCAGGCCCTGGACGAGCAGATCGACGTGCTGCGCGGCAGCCTGCTGCTGGCGCGCATCCTCTACCAGCAGAAGGAAGGCCTGCCCAAGCTGCAGCTGGACCGCAACCTGGCCGACGAGATCGCCGACATCCGTCTCTACCAGTTCGAGCTGAACCAGCAGCGCGACAAGCTGGGCAACCTGCAGGACTACGTCGACGGTCTGCTCGCCGACCAGCCCGCCGAGCAGGTCACCCCCGAGCTGCGCCGCACCCTGCTGGAGCTGGCCACCACCCGCAGCGAGCTGCTGGAACGGATGAACCGTGAGCTCAACGCCCTGCTCAACGAGTCCATCACCCTGCAGCTCAACCAGAAGCAGCTGCAGGACACCATCAGCAGCCTGCGCGCCACCCTCGACGAGCAGATGTTCTGGATTCCCAGCAACAAGCCGCTGGACCTGGCCTGGCTGAAGCAGGTGCCGCACCTGCTGGAACGCCAGCTGGCAGCCATGCCCTGGGGCTCCGGCGTGCGCGAGCTGGGCGCCGGCCTGCTCGACCGGCCCTGGCTGTTCATCCCGCTGCTGCTGGTGATCGGCGCCCTGCTGTGGCGGCGCAGCTGGCTGTTCGGCAAGCTGCAGGCGCTGCATGAGGACATCGGCCACTACAAGCGCGACAGCCAGCTGCATACCCCGCTGGCGATCCTCCTCAACGTGCTGCTGGCCCTGCCGGTGACCCTGTTCCTCGCCCTCTGCGGCCTGGCCCTGCTGATCGACGCCCGCGGGCAGAACGCCACCCTCGGCAGCGCCCTGCTGGAAATGGCCCAGGCCTGGCTGGTGTTCTACACCCTGTACCGCATCCTCGCCCCGGGCGGCGTGGCCGAACTGCACTTCCGCTGGACCCGCCCGCTGGTGGCCTACCTGCGTACCCAGGTGCGCCGCCTGGGCATGGTGGTACTGGCCCTGGTGGCGGTGGTCACCGTGGCCGAGCACCAGCCGGCAGTGCTGGCCGACGACGTGATCGGCATCTTCGTGGTGCTCTCCGGCTTCGCCCTGATGGCCTGGCTGCTCAGCCGCCTGCTGCTGTCCGGGCCGATGCGCGAGAACAGCTCGCCGTTCCGCCTGCTGATCGGCCTGGCCTTCACCGCGCTGCCCATCGGCCTGATCGTCGCGGTGGGCTTCGGCTACTACTACACCGCGCTCAAGCTCACCGACCGCCTGATCGACACCCTCTACCTGCTGATCTTCTGGCTGGTGCTGGAGGCCGCCGTCGAGCGCGGCCTGGCCGTGGCCGCACGGCGCCTGGCCTATGCCCGCGCCCTGGCCAAGCGCCAGGCGCAGCCCAAGGAAGGCCCGGAGGGCGAGGCACCGCAGGAAGAGCCGACCCTGGACATCGAGCAGGTCAACCAGCAGTCCCTGCGCCTGATGCGCCTGGCCCTGATGGGCGGCTTCATCGCCTGCCTGTACTGGGTCTGGGCCGACCTGATCGGCGTGTTCACCTACCTCGACAACATCACCCTGTACGAGTACAGCAGCGGCAGCGGCGAGGCCGTGAGCATGGTACCGATCAGCCTGCTCGACCTGCTCGGCGGCCTGATCATCCTGGCCATCACCGTGGCCCTGGCCAGCAACCTGCCGGGTCTGCTCGAGGTACTGGTGCTGTCGCGCCTGAAGCTGGCGCAGGGCAGCGCCTACGCCACCACCACCCTGCTGTCCTACGCCATCAGCGGCATCGGCGCGGTGGCCACCCTGTCGGCCCTCGGCGTCAGCTGGGACAAGCTGCAGTGGCTGGTGGCGGCACTCTCGGTGGGCCTCGGCTTCGGCCTGCAGGAGATCTTCGCCAACTTCATCTCCGGCCTGATCATCCTGTTCGAGCGCCCGGTGCGCATCGGCGACGTGGTCACCATCGGCAACCTGTCCGGCACGGTCAGCCGCATCCGCATCCGCGCCACCACCATCACCGACTTCGACCGCAAGGAAATCATCGTCCCGAACAAGACCTTCATCACCGGCCAGCTGGTCAACTGGTCGCTGACCGACACCGTCACCCGCGTCACCATCCAGATCGGCGTCGGCTACGGCTCGGACCTGGAGCTGGTGCGCAAGCTGCTGCTGCAGGCGGCCCGGGAGAACCCGCGGGTACTGCGCGAGCCGGAGCCGCTGGTGTACTTCCTGACCTTCGGCGAGAGCACCCTCAACCATGAGCTGCGCGTCCACGTGCGCGACCTCGGCGACCGCAATCCGGCGATCGACGAGATCAACCGCTTCATCGACCGCGAGTTCAAGAAGCAGGGCATCGACATCTCCTTCCGCCAGCTCGAAGTGCATGTGAAGAACCTGGAAGGCGGCGAGTATCGGCTGCTCCAGAACAAGCCGCAGAGCGCCGGCCAGGACGGCAAGCCCGACGCGCCGGCGGCGCAGGACGAGGAATAGCGGCGCTGGACGGCCCACGACAAGCCCGAGCACAATGCTCGGGCTTTTTCGTTGGAGCCCGCCGTTGAAAGCCCTCGCCGACCTCGTCTTCGATAACCGCTTTGCCCGCCTGGGCGACGCCTTCTCCAGCCCCGTGCTGCCCGAACCGCTGGACGAGCCGTGCCTGGTGGTGGCGAGCCCGGCGGCCATGGCCCTGCTCGACCTCGACCCGAGCGAGGCCGACACCGAGCTGTTCGCCCAGCTGTTCTCCGGGCACAAGCTGTGGAGCGAGGCCGAGCCGCGCGCCATGGTCTATTCCGGGCACCAGTTCGGCGTCTACAACCCGCGCCTGGGCGACGGTCGCGGCCTGCTGCTGGGCGAGGTGGTCAACGCTGCCGGCGAGCACTGGGACCTGCACCTCAAAGGCGCCGGGCAGACGCCCTACTCGCGCATGGGCGACGGCCGCGCCGTGCTGCGCTCATCGATCCGCGAATTCCTCGCCAGCGAATACCTGTACGCCCTCGGCATTCCCACCAGCCGCGCCCTGTGCGTCACCGGCTCCAGCACCCCGGTGTGGCGCGAGCGCCAGGAGAGCGGCGCCATGCTGCTGCGCCTGGCGCCCAGCCACGTGCGTTTCGGTCATTTCGAGTACTTCTACTACAGCAACCAGCACGAGCGCCTGCGCGAACTCGGCGAGCACGTGCTGGCCTGTCATTTCCCCGACTGCCTGGCGGCGGAGAACCCCTGGGCGGCCATGTTCCGCGAGGTGCTGGAGCGCAACGCTGCGCTGATCGCCCAGTGGCAGGCCTACGGCTTCTGCCACGGGGTGATGAACAGCGACAACATGTCGATCCTCGGCATCACCTTCGACTACGGCCCCTACGCCTTCCTCGACGACTTCGACGCCAATCACATCTGCAACCACTCCGATGACACGGGGCGCTACAGCTTCGCCAACCAGGTGCCGATCGCCCACTGGAACCTGGCCGCCCTGGCCCAGGCGCTGACTCCCTTCGTCGCCGTGGAGCAGCTGCGCGAGACGCTCGGCCTGTTCCTGCCGTTGCAGCAGGCCCACTACCTGGACCTGATGCGCCGCCGCCTGGGCCTGGCCACGGCCGACGAACGCGACGCGGCGCTGGTCGAGCGCCTGCTGCAACTGATGCAGGGCAGCGCGGTGGACTACTCGCTGTTCTTCCGTCGCCTCGGCGAGCAGGCGCCGGCAGCGGCCCTGGCGCGGCTGCGCGAGGACTTCGCCGACCTCGCCGGTTTCGACCAGTGGGGCCGCGACTACCAGGCCCGCGTCGAGCAGGAGGGCGGCACCCAGCAGGAACGTCAGGCACGCATGCACGCGGTCAACCCGCTCTACGTGCTGCGCAACTACCTGACGCAGAACGCCATCACCGCCGCCGAACAGGGCGACTACGGCCCGGTGCGCGAACTGCACGCCGTGCTGGCGCGCCCCTTCGAGGAACAGCCGGGCATGCAGCGCTACACCGAGCGCCCGCCGGAATGGGGCAAGCACCTGGAGATCAGCTGCTCGTCCTGAGCAGCGCTGCGACAAATTGCCCAATGCGACAATCCGCCGACTACGCCCCAGGTCCCGCTTGACGGAGTATTGATCCAGATCAATTTCCGGAGTGGCCCATCATGTTCGGCCTCGATGCACTGGAGCTGGGGCGCCTGCAGTTCGCCTTCACCATCTCCTTCCACATCATCTTTCCCGCCATCAGCATCGGCCTGGCCAGTTACCTGGCCGTGCTCGAGGGCCTGTGGCTGAAAACCAAGCGCGAGGTCTACTACGACCTGTACCGCTTCTGGCTGCAGATCTTCGCCGTGACCTTCGGCATGGGCGTGGTCTCCGGCGTGGTGATGAGCTACCAGTTCGGCACCAACTGGGCCGGGCTGTCCACCGCCGCCGGCAGCATCATGGGCCCGCTGCTGACCTACGAGGTGCTCACCGCCTTCTTCCTCGAGGCCGGCTTCCTCGGGATCATGCTGTTCGGCATGAACAAGGTCGGCCGTGGCCTGCACTTCTTCGCCACCCTGATGGTGGCCATCGGCACGCTGATCTCGACCTTCTGGATCCTCTCCTCGAACAGCTGGATGCAGACTCCGCAGGGTCACAGCCTGGTCGACGGGGTGTTCTACCCGGAAAGCTGGTGGGACATCGTGTTCAACCCGTCCTTCCCCTATCGCCTGGCGCACATGGCGGTGGCGGCCTTCCTCAGCACCGCCTTCGTGGTCGGCGCCACGGCGGCCTGGCACCTGCTCAAGGGCAAGCGCGACGAGGCCACCCGCATGATGTTCTCCATGGCGCTGTGGATGGCACTGCTGGTGGCGCCGGTGCAGGCCTTCATCGGCGACCTGCACGGCCTCAACACCCTGAAATACCAGCCGGCCAAGGTGGCGGCGATGGAGGGTCACTGGGAAACCTCCCGCGGCGTGCCGCTGCTGCTGTTCGGCATCCCCGACATGCAGGCGGAAACCACCCACTACGCCATCGGCATCCCGCGCCTGGCCAGCCTGATCCTCACCCATGACCTCGACGGCGAGATCAAGGGCCTCAAGGAATGGGCGCCGCAGGACCGGCCCAACGTACCGATCGTGTTCTGGAGCTTCCGCGTGATGGTCGGCCTGGGCCTGGCGATGATCCTCTGCGGCGTCATCGGCCTGTGGCTGCGCCGTGGCGGCCGGCTGTACGAGGCGCGCGGTTTCCAGCGCCTGATGCTGCTGATGGGCCCGTCCGGGCTGATCGCCATCCTCGCCGGCTGGGTGACCACCGAGGTCGGCCGCCAGCCCTGGGTGATCTACGGCCTGCTGCGCACCTCGGACGCGGTGTCCAACCACAGCGCCACGCAGATGGGCGTGTCGCTGAGCATCTTCGTGGTGGTGTACCTCGCCGTGTTCGGCGTCGGCATCACCTACCTGTTGCGCATGATGCGCAAGGGCCCGGTGCTGGGCCTGCTGCATGCCCATGAACCCGCCGAAGCCGGTGGCCCGGGCCACTCGCGTACGCCGTCGCGCCCACTGTCGGCCGCCGAAGACAGTGTCGAAGACGAACAGGAGCAACGCCCATGAGCATCGACCTGCCGCTGATCTGGGCCGGGGTGATCGCCTTCGGCATCTTCATGTACGTGGTGATGGATGGCTTCGATCTGGGTATCGGCATCCTCTACCCCTTCTTCCGTGACAAGGACGAGCGCGACGCCATGATGAACACCGTGGCGCCGATCTGGGACGGCAACGAGACCTGGCTGGTGCTGGGCGGCGCCGGGCTGTTCGCCGCCTTCCCGCTGGCCTACTCGGTGGTGCTCACGGCGCTCTACCTGCCGCTGCTGATCATGCTGATCGCGCTGATCTTCCGCGGCGTGGCCTTCGAGTTCCGCTTCAAGGCCAAGCGCACCCGCCATGTGTGGGACGCCGCCTTCATCTGGGGCTCGATCGTCGCCACCTTCGCCCAGGGCGTGGTGCTCGGTGCCTTTATCGAAGGGATCAAGGTGGAGAATCGGCAGTTCGCCGGGGGGGCCTTCGACTGGCTGGCGCCCTTCCCGCTGTTCTGCGGCGCCGGCCTGGTGGCCGGCTACGCCATGCTCGGCTGCGCCTGGCTGCTGATGAAGACCGAGGGCAAGCTGCGCCACAAGATGTACAAGCTGATGCTGCCGCTGACCAGCCTGCTGCTGCTGTTCATCGCTGTGGTCAGCATCTGGACGCCGCTGGCCCATGAGAGCATCGCCCAGCGCTGGTTCACCCTGCCCAACCTGTTCTACTTCATACCGGTGCCGACCCTGGTGGCGGTGACCATCCTCGGCATCGTCCGCGCCGTGCACCTGAAGATCGACTGGCAGCCCTTCGTGCTGACCCTGGCGCTGATCGCCCTGGCCTACACGGGCCTGGCCATCAGCCTGTGGCCGAACATCATCCCGCCGGCGGTGAGCATCTGGGAGGCCTCGGCGCCCGCCAGCAGCCAGGCCTTCGCCCTGGTCGGCGTGGTGTTCATGGTGCCGATCATCCTGATCTACACCGCTTACAGCTACTGGGTGTTCCGCGGCAAGGTCAAGGTCGGCGAGGGCTATCACTGATGCACGAGGTCAAACAACCGCTGGCCAAGCGCCTGGCCTGGTTCGTACTGCTCTGGCTGGGCGGCGTGGCGGCCGTCGGCCTGCTCGCCTATGTCATCAAGTGGGGCATGGGCCTGGCCTAGTGGGCCAGGCGCGGATCGCCGCTCAGGCGTTCGTAGAGGAAGTCAGAGAGCGCGCGGATACGCCCCACCCGGCGCAGGTCGGGGTGGGTGAGAATCCAGATCGGCGTATCCAGCTCGGGCCGGGGCTCCGCCAGCCGCACCAGCTCGGCGCAGCCCTCGGCCAGCGGACAGAGCAGCAGCCCCAGCCCCATGCCCTGGCGCACGCACTGCAGCATGCCGACCAGGCTGTCGCTGCGCGCCACCACCTGTCCGGCGGGCACATGCTCGGACAGCCAAGCGGCCTGCTTGAGGTGCGCCAGCGACTCATCGAGGCCGACCCACAGGTGCTCGCTCAAGGACCGCTCACCCATTCTCGCCAGGTAGTCGCGAGAGCCGTAGAGCGCGGTCTGGATGCGCCCGGCGCAACGCCCCAGCAGATGCTCGGGTGGCTCGTGGGTGCCGCGTACCGCCATGTCCGCTTCCCGCGGCGTCAGGCGCAGGAACTCGTTGCGGCTGACCAGCTGCAGGCTGACGGCGCTGTGCAGGCGCTGGAAGTCGGCCAGCAGCGGCGTGAGCAGGCTGGCGAACAGGGTGTCGGTGGAGGTCAGGCGGATGCTGCCGCGGATCTGCTGCTCCAGTCCGCGCACCTGGCGCTCGGCGCCGCTGATCTGCTCGTCCAGGCCGCCCAGCCGCGCCACCAGCTCGTCCCCGGCCGGGGTCAGCACATAGCCCCCGGACTGGCGCTGCAACACGGCGACTCCCAGCCCCTGCTCGAAGTGCTGCAGCCGGCGCAGCACGGTGCTGTGGTTGACCCCGAGCTGGCGGGCGGCGGCACTGAGCGAGCCGTGCCGGGCAACCGCGAGGAAGAACTGCAGATCGCTCCAGTCCATCTGTGCATTTCCGCATAAGACAAATGCAGATAATGCAAATTTTCAGGCATCCACGCAAAGCGCAGACTGGCCATCCATCACTCGCTCGGGAGTCGCCATGTCCACGCTCACCCTCTCCGTTCGCCCCGACCTCGGCCTGCTGCTCCTGCGCGCGGCCCTAGCCGGCATGTGGCTCAGCCACGGGCTGCTGCTCAAACTGCTGACCTATGGCGCCGCCGGGCTGAGCGCCTGGCTGGTCGCGACCGGCCTGCCCGGGGCCCTGGCCTGGCCACTGATCCTGGCCGAAAGCCTCGGCGGCCTGCTGATCCTGCTGGGCCTGCACGGCCGCTGGGTCTCGCTCGCCCTGTTGCCGATCCTGTTCGGCGCCATCTGGGTCCATGCTGGCAACGGCTGGGTCTTCAGCAATGCCGGTGGCGGCTGGGAATACCCGCTGTTCCTGGCCGGCGCCTCGCTGGCGCACGTGCTGCTGGGCGACGGCCGCCTGGCCCTGAAGTGGTGAGCGCCATGCTCCCTCTGCAGCTGGTCAGCCACCCGCTCTGCCCCTATGTGCAGCGGGCCGCCATCGTCATGGCGGAAAAGGGCATCGCCTTCAGCCGTACCGACATCGACCTCGCCCACAAGCCGGACTGGTTCCTGCGCCTGTCGCCGCTGGGCAAGGTGCCCCTGCTGCGGGTCGACGGATACACGCTGTTCGAGTCCGGGCCCATCGTCGAGTACCTGGAGGAGATCGCAGAGCCGAAGCTGCACCCGCAGCAGCCGCTGCAGCGGGCCCGCCACCGCGCCTGGATGGAGTTCGCCTCGGCCCTGCTGAACGATATCGCCGCGCTCTACCGGGCCACCCCGGAGCGCTTCGACGAGGCGCTGCAGCGGGTGCGCCAACGCCTCGCGGAGCTGGAGCAGGCGCTCGGCGAGGGGCCCTTCTTCAGCGGCAAGAGCTTCTGCCTGGTCGATGCGCTGTTCGCCCCGGTGCTGCGCTACTGGGAGGTCTTCGACCTGCTGGCGGAATCGCGTCTGCCGCCGCAACTGGCCCGTCTGCACGCCTGGCGCCAGGCCCTGCTGCGGCGCCCCAGCGTGATCGCCGCGGTGGCGCCCGACTACCCGCAGCGCCTGCGCGACTTCGTCGAGGCGCTGCCGGGCAGCCACCTGGGCGCGCGGCTGCGCGCGCTGCACCCGCCGCTCAGTCCAGCAGGCGACGCAGCTCCTCGCTGAGCGGCATCGGCTGGAACGCGCTGACCCGCGCCCGCCCGCTGTTGCCCAGCGGTACCCACAGGCGCGAGAACAGCAATGCGGCGAGGATGCGCGGCAGCTGCCCGGCCACCTCGCGCCAGTCGCGCGCCCGCCAGCCGGCGCGCAGCATCAGCCAGTGCGACCAGGCGTGGCGCAGCGGCATGCGCTGGCCGAGGATATGGGCGCGTTCCAGCCAGGCGTAGGCGCTGTCCAGATCGCCGCGCGCCAGCGCCGCCTCGCCTTCGGCGAAGGCCTGTTGCAACGCCGCTTTCAGTTCAGTGCGCATGCTCGTGTCCGCCATTGAGTTCGCCATCGGCATGACGCAGCACCGCGATGGCCGAATGCACGGCCAGGCTGGCCATGATGGCGGCCACGGCCAGGTCCGGCCAGGCACTGCCGGTGCCGAACACGCCGAGCGCCGCCGCCAGCACGGCGAGGTTGCCCAGCGCATCGTTGCGGGTGCACAGCCAGACGCTACGCATGTTGCTGTCACCCTCGCGGTAGGCATACAGCAACGCCGCCACACCGAGGTTGGCCAGCAGTGCCAGGCTGCCTACCAGGCCCATGGTCGGCGCACTGGGCACACCGCCCTGCCACCAGTGCCAGAGCGCCGCAGCCAGTACGCCGAGGCCGAACAGCAGCATGCTGACGGCCTTCAACTGGGCTGCACGGGCCCGCCAGCTCAGGGCCATGCCGAGCACCCAGAGGCTGATGGCGTAGTTGCCGGCGTCACCGAGAAAATCCAGCGAATCGGCCAGCAGCGACACCGAGCCGGCCCGCAGGCCGGCGCCGATCTCGATCAGGAACATGGCCAGGTTGACCAGCAGCGCTATCCACAGGATGCGCCGGTAGCGACCGTCGTCGTGCTTGGGAGCGGTATCGGGGCCGCAGCAATGAGCACCCATTTGGTATCTCCTTTGGTTCAGGTGCAGACTAGGCTAAACCCTGTAGTCGCTACGGAGTCAACATGGGCAAACCCATCACCATCGGCATGCTGGCCCGCGACAGCGGCGTGAACCTGGAAACCATCCGTTTCTACGAGCGCAGCGGCCTGCTGCCGGCACCACAGCGTAGCCCTGCCGGCTATCGCCACTACCAGCCGGAGGATGTGCGCCGGTTGCGTTTCATCCGCCGCGGCCGCGAGCTGGGCTTCAGCCTGGAGGAAATCCGCAGCCTGCTGGAGCTGGCCGCCCACCCCGAGAGTCCTTGCGCCAGCGCCGACCAGATGGTGCGCGAACATCTGGACGCCATCGCCACACGCATCCGCGACCTGCAGAACATGCAGGCCGAGCTGAGCAAGCTGGCCGGCTGTCACAGCGGCCATGCCGAGCATTGTCGGCTGCTGGAGGCGCTGGATAGCCGCGAGTGCTGCCTGTAAGGCAGGTAGCCCGGATGCAATCCGGGAAGCAGGCCACACCTGCCCCAGCTACTGGGCTCAGCGACTCCAGTCGCGCACCAGCTCTTCCGCTTCCTGCAGCGAATCGAAGCCGGTCAGGGCCACACGGCCATCGAGCACCGGCTCCTCGACTATGGGCGCCAGGCGCAGTTCGCCGTCGACCACGAAGGCCAGCGGCTGGCCCAGATGGGTGCGGGTCAGCTCGGCCAGGGTGGCGCGCCCGGCATCGCTCAGGGTCAGCACCACGGCCGGCTCGCCCGCGAGGGTGAAGGCCATTTCCGCCTGGCGCACGTCCGCCTCGGTCAGCACCGGCTGCGGCGCCAGCCACAGGCGCACGCCACTGTGGCGGTCGCGCATGGCCTGCAGGCCCTCGGCGCTGGCACCGCGTGCCAGGTGGATGCCCAGGCGATGCTCGGTAGTCGGCAGGCGCGCCTCGCTGGCGCAGCCGGCCAGCAGCGCCAGGGCGAGCGCCGCCAGCAGCGTCCTCACGCCGGCACCAGCATGGCCTCGGCCACCGCCCTACGCTTGCCCTTGCCGACCAACTGCTCGACCAGGGTCAGGGCGAACTCCAGAGCCGTCGCCGGCCCCTGGCTGGTGATGCAGTTGCCATCCACCACCACCGGCTGGTCGACGAAGGTGCAGCCGGACAGGCGATCGCTGAACGCCGGGTAGCAGGTCATGCGCCGCTGCTTGAGCACGCCGTAGCCCTGCAGGGCCAGGGCCGGAGCGGCGCAGATGGCGGCGAACAACTTGCCGGCCCTGGCCTGCTCGCGCACCTTGTCGGCCAGCGGTTCATGCTCGGCCAGGTGCTGGGCACCGGGCATGCCGCCGGGCAGCACGATCAGGTCGAAGTCCTGGGCCAGCACGTCGACCAGCATGGCGTCGGCGGTCAGCCGGGTACCACGGGCGGCGGTGAACATGCGGCGGTTCTCGATGCTGGCAATCACCACTTCCACCTCGGCGCGGCGCAGCACGTCGATCAGGGTCACGGTTTCCAGGTCTTCCACACCGTCGGCGACGGCGATCAGGGCGCGGGCTGTCATGGTCGTTCTCCTCGCCGAACGGAAACCGATGCTGTCCGTCCGGTCATAAATTCACCGCTCGGGGGTGAGCTGGTATAGTGCGCGGCTTTTCCGGATCAAGCACGAATCCGCCCTCGTTTTTCGTCGAGTTGGCAGCCTTTGTGCTTTGCTTTCGCGCAGTCCGCCCACCTTGCCGCACCAGCCTAACGGGAGCCCCACCATGCTGGAAAAGCTGTTCCAACTCAAGGCACACAACACCACCGTGCGCACCGAGATCCTGGCCGGTGTCACCACCTTCCTGACCATGGCCTACATCCTCTTCGTCAACCCGGCGATCCTCGGCGAGACCGGCATGGACAAGGGCGCGGTATTCGTCGCCACCTGCCTGGCGGCGGCCATCGGCTCGGCGGTGATGGGCCTGATCGCCAACTACCCGATCGCCCTGGCCCCCGGCATGGGCCTCAACGCCTTCTTCACCTACACCGTGGTGCTGCACATGGGTTACACCTGGCAGACCGCACTGGGCGCGGTGTTCATCTCCGCCACCCTGTTCTTCCTGCTGTCGATCTTCCGCATCCGCGAGTGGATCGTGAACAGCATCCCGCTGCCGCTGCGCTCGGCCATCGCCGCCGGCATCGGCCTGTTCCTGGCGCTGATCGCGCTGAAGGAAGCCGGCCTGGTGGTGGACAACCCGGCCACCCTGGTCGGCCTCGGCGACCTCACCGCCCCCGGCCCGCTGCTGGCCGTGCTCGGCTTCTTCCTGATCGTCGCCCTTGAGGCCCGCCGCGTCACCGGCGCGGTGATGATCGGCATCCTCGTGGTCACCGCCATCGCCATCGCCCTGGGCGTCACCCCGTTCGGCGGCGTGGTGTCGATGCCGCCGTCGCTGGCGCCGACCTTCCTCCAGCTGGACATCGCCGGCGCCTTCGAAGTGGGCATGATCAGCGTGATCTTCGCCTTCCTGTTCGTCGACCTGTTCGACAACACCGGCACCCTGATCGGTGTGGCCAAGCGCGCCGGGCTGATGGGCAAGGACGGCCACCTGCCGAAGATGGGCCGCGCCCTGATCGCCGACAGCACCGCGGCCATGGGCGGCTCGCTGCTGGGCACCAGCACCACCACCAGCTATATCGAATCCGCCTCGGGCGTGGCCGCCGGCGGCCGCACCGGCCTGACCGCCATGGTGGTCGCCGTGCTGTTCCTGCTGGCGCTGTTCTTCGCCCCGCTGGCCGGCACCGTGCCGGCATTCGCCACCGCCCCGGCGCTGCTGTTCGTCGCCGTGCTGATGACCTCCGGCCTGGCCGAGATCGACTGGGAAGACATCACCGTCGCCGCGCCGGTGGTGATCACCGCCCTGGCCATGCCACTGACCTTCTCCATCGCCAACGGCATCGCCTTCGGCTTCATCGCCTGGGTGCTGATCAAGGCCCTGGCCGGCCGCTTCAAGGAACTGAACCCGGCCCTGGTGATCCTCGCCGCGATCTTCGTGGTCAAGTTCGCCTTCGGCGCCAACGCATGATCCGCATCGGTGACCAGGCGGCCTATGCCGCCCAGCTGGACGACAAGGTCGCGCGCCTGCGCGAGCTGCTGGCGCCCTTCGCCGCCCCCGAGCCCGAGGTGTTCGACTCGCCGCGCGAGCACTACCGCCTGCGTGCCGAGTTCCGCCTGTGGCGCGAGCAGGAGGAGCGCCACTACGCGATGTTCGAGGCGGGCGACAAGCACACGCCGATCCTCATCGAGCAGTTCCCCATCGCCAGCGCGCGCATCAACCAGTTGATGCCTCAGCTCAAGGCCGCCTGGCAGGGTAGCCGGGTCCTGTCGTTCAAGCTGTTCCAGGTCGAGTTCCTCACCACCCTGACCGGCGATGCGCTGATCACCCTGTGCTACCACCGCCCGCTGGACGCCGAGTGGCAGGCCGAGGCCGAGCGCCTCGCCGCTGATCTCGGCGTCAGCCTGGTCGGCCGTTCGCGCGGCCAGCGCCTGGTGATCGGCCGTGATTACGTCGAGGAAGAGATGAGCGTGGCCGGTCGCACCTTCCGCTACCGCCAGCCGGAAGGCGCCTTCACCCAGCCCAATGGCACGGTCTGCCAGAAGATGCTGCAGTGGGCCTTCGATGCCCTCGGCCAGCGCCAGGATGATTTGCTGGAGCTGTACTGCGGCAACGGCAACTTCACCCTGCCGCTGTCCACCCGGGTGCGCAAGGTGTTGGCCACCGAGATCAGCAAGACCTCGGTCAACGCCGCCCTGGCCAACCTGGCCGGCAACGGCATCGACAGCATCGAGCTGGTGCGCCTGTCCGCCGAAGAACTGACCCAGGCCCTCAACGAAGTGCGCCCGTTCCGTCGCCTGGCCGGCATCGACCTGAAGGCCTACGACTTCGGCACGGTATTCGTCGACCCGCCGCGTGCCGGCATGGACCCGGACACCTGCGAGCTGACCCGGCGCTTCGACAACATCCTGTACATCTCCTGCAACCCGCAGACCCTGGCCGCCAACATCGCCCAGCTACACGACAGCCACGCGGTGGTGAAGACGGCGCTGTTCGACCAGTTTCCCTGGACCCATCACATGGAAGCCGGGGTACTGCTGCAGCGCCGCTGAGCCCAGCATCCCTAACGCTGCCCCAGCCCGCGCAACAGCCAGAACGCCAGCGCGGCGGAGACGCCCTCGAACAGCATGGCGTAGAGGTTGAAGGTCTGCTGCGCGCCGCCGTCCAGCCACAGCCCGCCCAGGCGGGCGAGCAGCAGCGCGCTGTAGAGCAGCACCAGCAGCATCAGCGCCGGGCGCAGCAGCTCGCCACGCAGCAGTGCCAGCCCCAGCCAGGCCGCCAGCCCCAGCTGCAGGCCGCCGTAGTAGGCCCTTACGTCGGTGATCGCCGCCGGCGCCATCAGCAGCATGCCGCTGAGGTTGGCCAGCTCGTGCGGACGGACGAAGTAGGCCAGGCCGAAGCCGGCGAGGATCAGGCTCTGGACAATGAGGAACAGGCGCACCGGCAGCATCGGCAATCTCCCTGGTTGGACTGGCTGCGAGCATAGGCGCTGGCGACTCACACGGAAACAGTCGCGGCCTGGGCGCGCTCGGCCCGGCGATTTATCCTAGCCACCTGATGCCAGAATCGAGGACTCCCCCATGCGCCTGCTGCCTCTCGCCACCCTGCTCTTCGTCGCCTCCGCGCAAGCCGCCGAGCCCGTCACCATGGACGTGCACCGCGACGCCAACTGCGGCTGCTGCAAGGCCTGGATCAGCCACCTGGAAGCCAACGGCATCCAGGTCAACGACCATGTCGAAACCGACATGGCCGCCGTCAAGCAGCGCCTGGGCGTACCGCCGCGCCTGGCCTCGTGCCACACCGGGGTGATCGACGGCAAGTTCGTCGAGGGCCACGTACCGGCCCGCGACGTGCTCGCCCTGCAGGGCCGCCCCGACCTGCTCGGCGCCGCCGTGCCGGGCATGCCGCACGGCTCGCCGGGCATGGAGACCGGTCGGGTGGATGCCTACCAGGTGATCGGCCTGGGCCAGGACGGCAAGCAGAGCGTGCTGGCCGACTATCCGGCCGAGTGACGCTCCGCTGGCGCCGCGCCCGTCCGGGGACGACACTGTCAGCCCCGGACGGAGAAAAGGAGCACGGCCATGCGCTGGGAACGCGGCAGACGCAGTGACAACGTAGTCGACGCCCGCGGCAGTGGCCGCGGCATGCGCCTCGGCGGCGGCAAGGGCCTGAGCCTGGGTGGCATCGCCGTGATCGTGGTGATCGGCCTGCTGATGGGCCAGGACCCGCTGACCATTCTCGGCAACGTGGTCAACCAGGGCCTGCAGCAGGGCGCGCCGGTGCAGGAGCAGCGGGCACCGGCCGCCAACGACCCGCAAAGCGAATTCGTCCGCGCCGTGCTCGGCGACACCGAGGACACCTGGCGCGCCATCTTCCAGGCCTCCGGCAAGCAGTACCAGGACCCCAAGCTGATCCTCTTCAGCGGCGGCGTGCGCTCGGCCTGCGGCTTCGCCGATGCCGCCGTCGGCCCCTTCTACTGCCCGGGCGACCAGCAGGTGTACCTCGACCTGTCGTTCTTCCGCGAGATGGAGACGCGCTTCGCCGCCGCCGGCGATTTCGCCCAGGCCTACGTGATCGCCCACGAGGTCGGCCACCACGTACAGAGCCTGCTCGGCGTCTCGGCCAGGGTCCACGCGGCGCGCCAGCGCGGCGAGCGGGTGGAGGGCGACAACGGCCTCTTGGTGCGCCAGGAGCTGCAGGCCGACTGCCTGGCCGGGGTCTGGGCGCACCACGCCCAGCAGCGCCTGGACTGGCTGGAGCCGGGCGACCTGGAGGAGGCGCTGAACGCCGCCAACGCCATCGGCGACGACCGCCTGCAGCAACAGTCGCGCGGCACCGTGGTGCCGGACTCCTTCACCCATGGCACCTCGGCGCAGCGCGAGCGCTGGTTCAGAACCGGCTTCGAGCACGGTGAGCCGGGGCGCTGCGACACCTTCAAGGCGGCCCGGCTCTAGGCCTCCCGGCGCCAGGCCTTGGGGGAAACGCCGAACCAGCCCTTGAACGCCTTGTAGAAAGCGCTCGGCTCGGCGAAGCCCAGCTCGCGGCTGAGCTGCTCGACCCGGCACCCCGGCTGCGCCAGGCGCTGCAGGGCGTAGTTGCGGCGCACTTCGGCCAGCAACCCGGAAAAACTGCACTGCTCCGCGCGCAGGTGGCGGTGCAGGGTCTGCCGACTGATCCCCAGGCGCCGCGCCACCCCCGCCACCGACAGCTCGCCGCTCGGCAAGCCATGCTCGATCTGCTGCAGCACCCGGGCGCGCAGGCTGTGCTGCGCCGGCAGCTGCGCCTGCATGGCGCTCACCCGCTGCTGCATCAGGCCCTTGAGGTAGTCATTGGCGCTCGGCACCGGCAGCTGCAGGTCACTTGCCAGCAACTCCAGGTAGTCCGCGTCCTCGCCGAAACGCACCGCCACGCCGAACACCTGGCGATAGATCGCCGGTGCCGCCAGCGGCGCATGGCGAAAGCCCACCGCCTGCGGTACCAGGCGCACCGCCGTGAGCTGGCGCGCCCAGCACAGCGCCGAGCTGAGGCTGTGCTCGCAGGCCACGGCGTGCCCGAGCAGCGGGGCATGGAACAGGACGTGCACGCGAATGCGCGTGCCGAGCGCCTCGACCCGCAGGCTCTCGCCCTCGCTCATCACCGGGATGTAGCGGCGGAACAGCTCCACCGCCTCGCCCAGGGTGGCGCTCTGCGCCGCCAGGTGGGCAACCGGCCCGCGGGTATGCAGGCCGCGCCGCTGGCCGACCAGCAGGCCGATCTCCGGCGGCGCCCCGCGACTGGCCGCGCGCTCCCAGAGATGCACGGCCCAGCGCACCGGCACGCGCATCTCCAGGTTCCTCAGCTGTTCCAGCTCGATGCCCAGCACCTGCAGATCCGCCGGGCCGACCAGGCCGAAACCCTGCAGCGACAGGTACAGGTCCAGCAGTTGCGAGGCGGTCGCGCTGGGGCTGTTCGGCAGCGACATGGGGGCTCCTTGCGCCAATCGAAGGAGTCCGATTGTGCGCCGCGCATGAGACGAATTGCCAGTTTCGTGCGACCCCTGGCTATCAACAGCGCGGCGGCGACTGACTAGATTGGCCGGCAAACAACAACACCGAGTGCCTCGCACCGCCTGGAGTCCGCGCCATGAGCCATGCCGACCTGATCACCCTGCCCCGCCTGCTGTCCCGCCTGCCCCGCCTGCTCGTCGACCTGCCCGGCATCGTCAAGGGCCTGCACATCGGCAACCGCAGCCGCGGCGCCTACCCCGCCAGCCTGGCCCGCTGCGTCGAGACGGCCGCGCGCGAGAACCCCGACGGCGTGGCGCTGATCCAGGACGACGAGCAGCTCAGCTACGCCGAGCTCGAGCGCTGGAGCAACCAGCTGGCCCACTACCTGCGCGCCCATGGCCTGCGCCAGGGCGACCGCGCCGCGCTGATGTTCGAGAACCGCTTCGAGCTGCTCGCCGCGGTCATCGCCTGCGCCAAGCTCGGCGCGGTCAGCGCGCTGATCAACAGCAGCCAGCGCGGCCGCGTGCTGGCGCACAGCATCGGCCTGGCGGCGCCGCGCATGGCGCTGGTCGGCGAGGAGCTGCTGGAGGCCTTCAACGAAGTCGCCGAGGACACGGCACTGCCCGCCGATGCCCGCCTCTACTTCGCCGACCGCCCGACCTGGCGCGACCCGGGCAAGGCACCGAACGGCTGGCTGCACCCGGCCGCCACGCTGCACGACTACCCCAGCGAGGCGCCGCTGCTGGAGCGCGCCGTGCGCGCCGACGACCCGTGCTTCTTCATCTACACCTCGGGCACTACCGGCCTGCCCAAGGCCGTGGTGTTCAACCACGGGCGCTTCATCAAGGGCTATGGCGCCTTCGGCTTCGCCGCCGTGCGCCTGGGCCGCGCGGACCGCATGTACGTCAGCCTGCCGTTCTACCACGGTACCGCCATGGTGGTGTGCTGGGGCTCGGTGCTGGCAGGCCAGGCGGCGCTGATCATGGTGCGCAAGTTCAGCGCCAGCCGCTTCTGGGACGAGGTGCAACGGCACCGGGCGACCGCCTTCGGCTACGTCGGCGAACTCTGCCGCTACCTGCTCGACCAGCCGCCGCGCCCCGAGGATGGCGACAACCCAATCCGCGTGATGGTCGGCAACGGCTTGCGCCCCAGTCTCTGGCAGGCATTCAAGCAGCGCTTCGCGGTCGAGCGGGTGGTCGAGCTGTATGCCTCCAGCGAGGGCAATATCGGCTTCACCAACCTGCTCAACCTGGACAACACCGTGGGCTTCTCGCCCTACCCCTACGCCATCGTCCGCTACGACCAGGAGCGCGAGGCGCCGCTACGCGAGAACGGCCGCCTGCAGCGCGTGGCCAAGGGCGAAACCGGCCTGCTACTGGGCAAGATCACCGACAAGACGCCCTTCCACGGCTATACCGACGCGCGTGACACCGAGCGCTGCATCCTGCGCGACGTGTTCGAGCCGGGCGACGCTTGGTTCAATACCGGCGACCTGATGCGCGACATGGGCTTCCGCCACGCGCAGTTCGTCGACCGTCTCGGCGATACCTTCCGCTGGAAGGGCGAGAACGTCTCCACCACCCAGGTCGAGGCCGTGCTCGACGGCATCGAGCACATCAGCGAGACGGTGGTCTACGGCGTGGAAATCCCCGGCACCAACGGCCGCGCCGGCATGGCCTGCGTGCGCCTGGACTGCGCGGCAGCGGACTTCGACTTCCACGCCCTGCTCGGGCAGCTGCGCCAGGCACTGCCGGCCTACGCCATCCCGCTGTTCCTGCGCCTGAGCGCGCAGCTGGAGACCACCGGCACCTTCAAGCACAAGAAGGCACCGCTCAAGGAACAGGGGTTCGACCCGCAGCGCTGCGCCGACCCGCTGTACGCCTGGCTGCCCGGCACGGCGAGCTATGTGCCGCTGACCGACGAGCTGCACGCCGCGATCCTAGCCGGCAGCTACCGCTACTAGCGACCGAAGATTAAAGGGGGGCTTGGACCACACAGAATCTAGTCAGTCTCTGGTTTTACATACGACCAGAGCCTGGCTCAAAGCTTGGAGTCGCCTTAATGGAAATTAGCAACTTTTTAGTAGAGTCCCAGATGCTTATCCTGCGCTCTGCAGCTGATTGTTTCGAAGCATTTATTAATCCAAAAATCACAACCAAATTTTGGTTCACGAAAAGCAGCGACCGCCTTGCAATTGGCAGAAAAGTACGCTGGGACTGGGAAATGTTCGGAGCTAGCGACACCCTCACAGTCAAAGAATTGAAGGAAAACCATCGCATACTAATCGAATGGGATTCCGATCTAACTAAAGTAGAATTAAATTTTGAACCTATTGGCGAAGACGCCACTTTAATCAAAATAGCTAACTGGGGCTTCCCAGGGAGTCTTGAAAAAATATTATCCCAAGCAGTTGATGCAAAAGGGGGCTACACAATAGTCCTTGCTGGACTCAAGTCATGGCTTGAACATGGCATTGAGCTCAACCTTGTTCGAGATCAATTTCCAAAGGGATATCCGACTTGAAACATACGTATAAAAAGCGCAAAAAAGCGACACAAGAGACAGCATCTACCGCGAAACTTAGCGATACACAAAGGCGCTAAAATTGACAATCAACAGAGTGACAATGACCCGACCAAGATCAACTCCTCATACATAGCCATATATCTGGACTTCAATATCGCAAGCATTAAATCAACAAGACTCTGGCACTCCCATCAAAGCATTGATCCGTCAGTCCCGGACTCTAGGGCTCTGTACGCCCGTCGATTCCAAGAGTGATCAGCAGCTTCGCGACTAACTCCTCCGGCGAAGCTGACGCATCAAAAGGCTCACCCACGCTTTCGCTACCTGCCGTGAACAGTAGTTCTCGCTCAGCCAAAACAGTCCTGCTTTCAAACTCCGCCTCATCGAGGGCGCGGGCGCTCTGGCGGCGGCGGATGCGGCGCAGGTTGTCCTCGAGCGGCAGGGTGAGGAGAAAACAGCGAATGTCCGTCGCAGCGTAGAAAGACAGGAGCCTGCGGCGCAGATCGGCCAGCTCCTCGGCCGTGCGCCACAGGTGGCTGATGACGAAGTGGCGGTAGCCCGCGGCGCGATGGTGGCCGATGAGCAGGGCGAGGATGCCATGCAGGTAGTCCACTTCATCGGCCGGCGCCGGGGTCATGGCGATCAGCTGGTCGCCATCGAGCATCACCGCCCCGTCGAGGCTCTCGGCCAGCGCCTCGGCCAGGGTCGACTTGCCAATCCCCAGCGGTCCGTTGAGAAGGATGACCATGTGCTTGTCGTCACCAGGTTGCTCGTTTGCCGCAGGGTACTGCGCCAGGCCCGCCGAGCGCTGCCGCAAATGTAACGGGATGCATGGACGCCTAGAGCGCCAGCCCCTCGGCACAGCCGATGCGCGCCAGCAACTGCGCACAATCCGGCGCGTGCAGGTCCGCCAGCTCCGGCCAGGGATTGTCCGCCAGGTTGACCAGCACGCCGCGGGCGCCGGCGGCACGGGCGCAGTCGAGGTCGAAGCGGTAGTCGCCGACCATCACCAGCGCCTGCGGCGCCACCTGCCAGCGCGCCGCCAGGTGCAGCAGGCCGCCTGGGTGCGGCTTGGGCGGCGCCTCGTCGCGGCCGACCACGTCCAGGCTGTCGAAATAGTCGTCCAGGCCGATGGCGGCCAGGGTCAGCAGCGCCAGCTCATGGGCGTTGCGGGTGAGGATGCCGAGGCGACAGCCGCGCCCGTGCAGGTGGCGCACCAGCTCCACTGCACCGGGCGCGGCCACCGAGCCCAGCGCCAGCTCGCGCTCGTGCTGCAGCAGCCAGGCGTGCTTGGCCGCCGCCTCGGCGGCGGGCAGCGCGGCCAGGTGATGGAGGATGTCGCTGTCCTGGGGGATGTCCAGCGCGCGCTTGATCGCCGGGAAGTCGTGCACGGCCACCGTCAGGGTGCCGTCCATGTCGAACACCCAGTGGCGGCAGGCGCGCAGCGCCGCGACCGTCAACGCCAGTCCTCGCGCAGGCGGGTGAGGCCTTCCTGCGCCGAGGAGGCCACCAGGCGGCCACTGCGGTCGAAGATGCTGGCACGGGAGAAGCCCCGGGCGTTGCCGGCCCAGGGGCTGTCCATGGCGTACAGCAGCCAGTCGTCCATGCGCAGGTCGCCGTGGAACCACAGGGCGTGGTCGAGGCTGGCCACCTGCATGAATTTCTGGAACACCGACACGCCATGCGGCTGCATCGAGGTGGTCAGCAGGTTGAAGTCGCTGGCATAGGCCAGCAGCAGCTTGTGCAGCTGCGGCTCGGCAGGCAGCTCGCCGGCGGCGCGGAACCACACGTACTTCACCGGTTCGCAGGGCTGCGGGGCGAAGGGGTTGATGCGCGTCACCGGGCGGATCTCGATCGGCTTGTCGCTGGTCATGCGCTCGCGCATGCGCTCGGGAATCAGATGCGCCACCTGGCGCGCCAGCTCGGTTTCCGAGGGCAGACCCTCGGGGCCGGGCACCTCGGGCATCGCCAGCTGGTGGTGGAAGCCCTCCTCGTCGGCCTGGAACGAGGCGCTACAGGTGAAGATCGGCTGGCCCTTCTGGATCGCGGTGACGCGCCGGGTGCTGAAGCTGCCGCCGTCGCGCACCCGGTCGACGCTGTACACCACCGGCAGGCCGGCATCGCCGGGGCGCAGGAAGTAGCCGTGCAGCGAGTGCACATGGCGCGCCGGCTCCACCGTCTGGTTGGCGGCGGAGACGCACTGGCCGAGCACCTGGCCGCCGAACAGCTGGCGGAAGCCCAGGTCCTGGCTGCGCCCACGGAACAGGTTTTCCTCGATCTGCTCCATGCTCAGCAGGGACACCAGATCATCCAGCACTTGGCTCATACATCGCTCCTCGGCGGCACACGCAATTCGTCATAGGCCGGCGCGCTGGTGAGGCGCTCATCCCACACCGCGCGACCGATGGTGAAATGGTAAAGGCTTTGCCAGCGGCTGTCGGCCAGTTCCAGCAATTCGTGCACCTGATCGTCGAAGAAACAGCCGATGCCGGTGCCGGACAGCCCCGCTGCCTCGGCCTCCAGGTACAGCAGCTGGCCGATCTGCCCGCACTCCCAGTACAGCCGCGGGTAGTGCCAGGCGCCAGCGGCCAGCGCCGCATCGAAGCGCGCCAGCATGGCCAGGGCCACGCAGCCGTCGCTGGCGATGTCCTGGCCGCAGGAGAGGAAGCCGGCCAGGCCGCGGGCATCGCCCTGCAGCAGGCGGTACAGCGGCAGCTCCTGATGCACGCGTTGCCAGCTGAAATCGCCGCGCAGCCCCTGCGGCTGGGGCTGGCCGTCACAACGCGCCAGCCAGTACAGCCCCGGCTGTAGCCCCTGCACGCGGTGGACGAACAGCAGCAGATCGACCCGCGCCGGCTCGCCGCTCAGCGCGAAGGGCACCGGCGAATTTTCCGGCAACAGGCGCCGCAGCCAGGCGAACAGCAGCTCGGCCTGGATACCGGAGCGACCATCGAAGGCCTGGGCGCTGCGCCGCCGGTGCAGGATCGGGCGCAGCGGCAGGCCGGGATTGTCGCTGCCGCTGTGCCCGCTCGGCGTCTGCCAGCTCAGGGCCGGCAAGGCCGGTGCCCGACACAGCCCATGCACCCGCGCCAGCTCCGGCCACTCGCGGTACTGGCGCGACAGGCGATTGGGCGCGCCATGCAGCTCCAGCGCCGCCAGCCCGCGCAGCAGCGCTTCGGGCAGGGCGAACTCTTCCTCTTGTGCAGGGCCTATCCCGGCCGGACCGATCCCGGCCGGACCGATCCACAGCAGGCAGTCGCCATGTTCGGCCTCGTGGAAGCCCTCGCGCTCCAGCCCCAGCAGGCCATCCAGGCGTGCCTCGGCCACCCCGCGCAGCAGGCGCACCTGCCAACCCTGGATCGCCGCGGCGATACCCACACAGGCCAGGGCATGGCCGAGGTCGTGCTGGCAGTAGCGATAGGCACGCTCGCCGTACTTCCAGGCCTCGCGCCAGGGAATGCTGGCCAGGCCGAGCAGGAAGCCGCCATTCGGCAAGGCCGCCGCCAACTGTTCGGCCAGCGCTGTCGGCAGCTCGGCGCGCACCTCCAGTTCGTGCGCATCCGCTGCGTAGTGCACCAGCAGCCCCGCCTCCTCGAGGCTGCCCGGCGGCAACAGCAGATAGGCCTCGGTCGGGTGCAGGTTGCCGGACGAGGGATTGACCCGCAGCGCCCAGCGGTTGCCGCCGGCTTCCTTCCAGGCCGACAGGGCCAGGCTGTCGTACAGCAGTTGCGAAAGGCTGGCGCGATCGAGCGGCTGCGGCGCGCCGATGGGGCCGGCGAAGGGCGCGTCGTAGCCTGGCGTCTCCTCCAGCGGGCGCTGCCACAGCTCGATCAGGCGCGCCCCGGTATAGCGGCGGAAGGGGGCCGGCTGGGTCGCCCAGTCCAGGTGACCGGGTCCCGGCGCATAGGCGTTCGGCGCATGCTTGCTCAGCGCGTGATAGGCGCGCACCTGCCGTTCAGCGTCCATGCCAGTCCTCCCGGCTGATGCGATAGAGCAGGTGCGGTCGCAGCGGATGCCCCTCGGGCAGAAGCGGATGTTCGAAGTCGCCGGCCGCATCGCGGCGCATGCCCAGACGCTGCATCACGCCCCAGGAACGCTGGTTGGCCGGCACGGTGAAGGACACCACTTCATCCAGCTGTAAGTCCTCGAAGGCGAACTGCAGCGCACGCCGCGCCGCCTCCAGGGCATAACCCTGGCCCCAGTAGGGTCGAGCCAGGCGCCAACCGATCTCCACCGCCGGCACGAAGGGCGCTTCGAAGCGGACCCTCGCCAGACCGGTAAAGCCGACGAAGGCAGCGTCCTCGCACCGCTGCAGCGCCCAGAAGGTGAAGCCATGCTCGGCCTGGTGCGCCATCAGCCGGGCGAGCAGCTCGGCGCTGCCGACGCGATCCAGGGTCGCGGGGAAATGCGCCATCACCTCGGGGTCGGCGCACAGCTGCGCCAGGGCGTCGAGATCGTCCTCGCGCCAGGGGCGCAGGATCAGGCGTTCGCTGCTCAGGGTTGTGCTCATATACTGGCGCTCGAATTCGTGAGTTGTTCATTATGCTGCCGCTGGTCTACCACGACGACTACAGCCCGCCCTTCCCGGCCAACCACCGCTTCCCCATGGAGAAGTTCCGCCTGCTGCGCGACCACCTGGTGGACAGCGGCCTGGTGAGCGACGCCGAGCTGCATCGCCCCGAGATCTGCCCGCCGGACGTGCTCGCCCTGGCCCACTGCCCGGTCTATATCGAGCGCTTCGCCAGCGGCGAGCTGACCTACCAGGAGCAGCGCCGCCTCGGCCTGCCCTGGAGCGAGCCGCTGGCCCGGCGCACCGTGCGCGCGGTCGGCGGCTCGCTGTTGGCCGCCGAGCTGGCACTCGACCACGGCATCGCCTGCCATCTGGCCGGCGGCACCCACCACGCGCATTTCGACGAGGCCTCCGGCTTCTGCATCTTCAACGACCTGGCCGTGGTCGCCCGCTACCTGCTGGAGAGCGGGCGCGCCGGCCGGGTGCTGATCTACGACTGCGACGTGCACCAGGGCGACGGCACCGCGCGCCTGCTGGAGAACGTACCGGACGCCATCACCGTATCCCTGCACTGCGAGAAAAACTTCCCGGCGCGCAAGGCCAGAAGCGACTGGGACATCGGCCTGCCGATCGGCATGGGCGACGCCGACTACCTCAAGGTGGTGCACGACAGCCTGGGCTACCTGCTGGCCCTGTACCAGCCCGATATCGTCCTCTACGACGGCGGCGTCGACGTGCACAAGGACGACGCCCTTGGCTATCTGCAACTGACCGACGCCGGCATCGCCGCCCGCGACGAAGCGGTGTTCCGTCATTGCCTGGAGCGCGACATCCCGGTGGTCGGCCTGATCGGCGGCGGCTACGACAAGGACCGCGCCGTCCTCGCCCGCCGCCACGGCATCCTCCATCACAGCGCGGCGCGGGTGTTGGCAAGCCTGACCTAAACTTCCTGCTCCGAACCTGCGGGAGCGCTTATGGAAACCACCCGCCAAGGACCACCGAAGGCCTGGTATCTGGGCGCGGACCTCACCGACCGCTATGCCAAGGGGCGGCGCCCCATCGATGTCTGCGGACTCACCCCAGACGCGGCCGGCCAACTTCACGCCGAATTCTGGCAATGGAATTGGGATGCTCCAGAACTCCCAGTGCAGGTCGACTCGTTATTGCCAGAGTTGCGCGGCGCCAGGCTCACCCTGATCGATGGCCCACAGGCCCTGGCGCTGCCGGGCCAGACCATGCGCGACTGTGAACGCAAACTCGCCGCCGCCGGTAAGACTCCCGACGCTCCGCCCGGCAGCGGTCCCTATGCCGGGTTCGTCCGTTCCTCGCTGGAGCTCTTTGCCGCCCTGGCCCATGCCGGATTGCGCCCGAATACGCCGATTGCCGAGACCTATCCGGGAGCGGTGTGGAAACGACTCGGCACCGGACTGGCCAAGAAATCGTCGCATGATGGACGGCGGCAACGCCGTGAGTTGCTGGAGCGCATGGGTGTGCGCGGACTCACGGAGCTGCCCAGCCACGACCGCCTGGATGCCTGCCTCTGCGCCCTGCTGGCGGCCGCCCATCACCGCCCCCGGCCCGGGCTTGCAACCGTCTGGTCAGGCTTACCCCTGCAGCAGGACTCGGGCGGCAGCCTGCGCGAAGGGCAGATCCTGACCGTCTGCACCACGGGAGAATCGAGCATGACGCACGCCGAAAACGACAACGCCCAAATGCTGCTGGATGAACTCATCGCCTCGTATCGAGCCGGATCGCCACGACTCCACACCTACAAGGGCGCCTACCAGTTGCTCTTCGGCCACTCTCCGCAGCCCTGGTCGCAGGGCCACGCGATGAGGGTGCTTGCCCTCGCCAAGGCCACGACCCCGAGGACACTGGAGGGGCTCGGTCAGGTCCAGTTGGATTGCTTCATAGTGGCGGCCAAAAGCAAGCGTCCAGGGCAAGGGCACTGGGGCCTGCAGATCTATGACGAAAAACAGTGGCTCCAAGCCTTTCACGACGCCGAGCTACTGAGCTGATCGACCCGCGGGTGGCTCGGGTAGAATGCCGGCCCACTCCCCCTAGCCGCGAATCGCCATGCCCATCGACAGCACGTCCTCCGCTCCCCTGGTCGCCATTATCGGCGGCGGTCCCGCCGGGCTGATGGCCGCCGAGGTGCTGGCCGCCGGTGGCGTGCGGGTCGAGCTGTTCGACGCCATGCCTTCGGTCGGGCGCAAGTTCCTGCTGGCCGGGGTCGGCGGCATGAACATCACCCATTCGGAGGCCAAGGCGCCCTTCCTGTCGCGCTACCGCGAGCGCGAGCCGGAGATCGCCGCGCTGCTGGCGGACTTCGATGCCGAAGCCCTGCGCGCCTGGATTCACGGCCTGGGCATCGACACCTTTGTCGGCACCTCCGGCCGGGTGTTTCCCACCGACATGAAGGCCGCGCCACTGCTGCGCGCCTGGCTCAAGCGCCTGCGCGAGGCCGGCGTGGCCATCCATACCCGCAGCCGCTGGCTGGGCTGGGACGAGGCCGGCGCGCTGCGCATCGCCACGCCCGAGGGCGAGCGCCAGCTGCAGGCCGATGCCTGTGTGCTGGCCCTGGGCGGCGGCAGCTGGGCACGGCTCGGCTCGGACGGCGCCTGGGCGCCGCTGCTGCAGCAGCGCGGAGTCGAGGTGTCGCCGTTGCGCCCGGCCAACTGCGGCTTCGAGGTGGCCGGCTGGAGCGAGCACCTGCGCGGCAAGTTCGCCGGGGCGCCGCTGAAGAACGTCACCCTGGCGCTGGACGGCGAGGCGCCGCGACGTGGCGAGTTCGTCCTCACCGAGCACGGCATCGAGGGCAGCCTGGTCTATGCGCTGTCCGCCACCATCCGCCAGCGCATCGAGCAGAGCGGCAGCGCGCGGGTCTATCTGGATCTGCAGCCGGATCGCACGATCGAGAAAGTGGAGGCGTTGCTCAACAAGCCGCGCGGCTCGGCCTCCATGGCCAAGCATCTACACCGCCAGCTCGGCCTGGACGGCGCGAGGGCCGCGCTGCTGCGCGAGCTGACCAGCAGCGAGGATTTCGCCGACATGAGCCGTCTGGCCCGGGCGATCAAGGCGTTGCCGATCGAACTGCTGCACCCCCGCCCGCTGGACGAGGCGATCTCCAGCGCCGGCGGCGTGACCTTCGCGGCGCTGGACCACAACCTGATGCTGCGCGCCCTGCCCGGCACCTTCTGCGCCGGCGAAATGCTCGACTGGGAGGCGCCCACCGGCGGCTACCTGCTCACCGTCTGCTTTGCCAGCGGCCGCGTAGCCGGGCTGGGCGCACTGCAGTGGTTGCGCCAGCGCGGTGCTCTGTAACCCGCCGACTAGAGGCTCGACACCAGCCACGAGCCCTTTAGGACAGTCAGTGCATCACTCCCGCGGCAATAAAGGCAGCAATTCACCAGCCGGCAGCATGAGGGTGTTGGAGAAGTAAGCACGATAGCCATAGGCAGTCATCACTACCTTGCACGGCACGGTCGCACGCCCGGCCAGAGCCTCATTGAAGCGCCGCTGATCGATGAAGCGCTCCGAGCGCCCCTCATCCGTGGTTTCCGAGAAATGCAGGCTGGAGCGGTAGAGGAAACGCCCCTGCTCCTGACCGACTAGCTCCACCGTGCCAGAGCCAAACAGCGGAATCACATGATCCATGGCAAACACCGGCTCGCGCTTCAGGGAGCAGCTTAGCGACTGGCCAATCTTGCCGCTGCCATCCAGGCGCGAATAGACCTCGTCAAGATCAAGATCGGAAGCGAAGAACAGGTTGAAGCTGATGCGCCCGGCGTCGGGCTCTGCGCGCAGGTAGGCGAGGTTGGCGATCGGCTGATGATGGTCCTTCATGCAGGCCGAGCAGCTCAGCGCGATCAGCAGCGCAGCCGCGATCCTTGTCAGGCTCATGGCCCCAGATACTCCTGAATAGAGCGTTTCACATAGTCGTACGGCGAATACCCCTCGGGCATCATGACGCTGAACATGCGCCCTGCGTCGTAGTGATGGATATCGGCGACTAAGGCGCCTTCCCGGCGCACTGGCCGCATTATGCCCCCGCCCAACAAGAGGTTCCGCGTAATGGGTCATCAGTTTTGCGACATGCGTGTTGGCGACGTGCGCGTTTGCGAAATGCAGCCTGTCAGCCCACCGCCGGCAGCGGCGCCTCCAACGGCGTCACCGTCACCCGCACGTCCGGATCGTGGCTGCCGCCGCCGAGTATTACCCCGCGCAGCGGCGAGACATCGGCGAAGTCGCGGCCCCAGCCGAGGGTGATGTGTTCCAGGTTGGGCAGCAGGTTGTTGGTCGGGTCGAAGTCGACCCAGCCGTGGCGCGGGCAGTACAGCGAGATCCAGGCGTGCGAGGCATCGGCGCCGATCAGGCGAGGCTGGCCGGGTGGTGGCTGGGTCAGCAGGTAGCCGCTGACATAGCGCGCGGCCAGGCCCTGCGAGCGCAGGCAGGCGAGCATCAGGTGGGCGAAGTCCTGGCACACGCCGCGGCGCTGTTCCAGCACCTGCACCAGCGGCGTCGCCACCTGGGTGGCGGCGGCATCGAAGGTGAATTCGCGGAAGATCTTCTGCATCAGCAACTGCGCCGCACGCAGCAGGGGACGGCCAGGCGCGAAGCAGTCGGCGGCGTAGTCGGCGAACAGCCGCTTGAGGTGCACGTAGGGCGACTGGAAGCGGTAGCGCGCGGCCTCCAGCAGCTCCGGGGCCAGCGGCTGGCCGGAGTAGCCGAGCGCCGCTACCACGCTTTCCCAGGCCGGCGAGTCGTCCAGCACCAGGCTGTAGCGGGCCAGGACCTCGACGCGCAGGCTGGCGATCACGCGCAACTGCTCGTGCGGGCGTTCGAAGACCAGGCGGGTCAGCGGATTGCCAAACGTATCGAGGCCGTCCTGGCGCGCGGTCGGCTGCGGGGTGACGGTCAGGTGCCGCTCCTGGCACAGCTGCCGGGCGCAGTCGCGCGGCCACAGGTGGGCCAGCTGCTGGGCCAGGGACACCGGCGCCGAGTAGCGGTAGTGGGTATCGTGCAGGACTTGGTACAGGGCGCGTTTCATGAGGAAAGTGTCCCGCGGCTGGCATCGACATGCACGAAAAAGCGCAGCGCCAGTTGGTCGGAAACCCGCCCGGAGACCTCGGCGATCTGCAGCAGCAGGTCGGCCAGGCCTCCGAGCACCGCGCGCTGCCCGGAACTGCCGAACAGCGGGCTCTCCAGGCTGCCCAGGCGGAAGGCGGCGAGCTTGCTCGCCAGCTCGCCCAGGGTGGGGCCGGCGCGGAAGTCGAAGCCTTCCTCAAGACGCTCCAGCGAACGCAGCAACTGGCGCAGCTGGAACAGCACCGCATGCGGGTTCTGCTCGTCGAGCAGCAGCAGGTCGAGCACCGGGATCAGCTGCGGCGCGGCCAGGTAGCGGGTGCGGTAGGTGATGATGCTGTTGCCCAGCTCCAGCAGCCACTCCAGCGCCGACTGGTCCTGCGCGGCGTGGCTGCGCAGCAGCCCGGCGACGCTCTCGCAGAGGAACTGCAGGCGCTCGATGCAGCGGCCGAGCATGAGGAAGCGCCAGCCGTCGTCGCGGGTCATGTCATCCAGGGCGAAGCCGGACAGCGCCGCCAGCGACATCAGCAGGCGATCGAGAAAATCCAGCAGCTCACCGAAGTCGGCGGGCTGGCCCTCCAGCGCCTGGGCCTCGCGCTGCAGCTCCACCAGCGCCTGCCAGTTGGCCTGGGACAGCTTGCCGCGCACGCTGCCGGCAGCCCACTGCAGGCGCTGCAGGTTGGCGCGCAGGCTGGTCGGCCAGTCGGCACCGAACAACGCCTGCTGCAGGCGGGCCTGCAGCGAGCCGCTGGCCGCCCCGGGCAGCAGGCCGAGGCCTTCGGCCAGGGCCAGCGCAGCCTGCAGGGCCTGTGGATCATCGTCATCGTCGACATAGCGCTGCAGCAGGATGCGCAGCAGGCGCGCACTGTCCTCGCAGCGCTCGCCATAGCGGCCGAACCAGAACAGGTTCTCCACCACCCGCGACGGAAGGTAGGGGTCGCTGCGCACCAGATCGGCCACGCCGAGCGGACGCAGCCATTGCCAGGGCTCGCCGCCGGGGTGGCGCTCGCCGAGTACCCAGGTGTCCTTGCTCGCCCCGCCGCGCTGCATCGATACCACCTCGGCGTCGGCATCGGCGGCCACGCGGGTCAGGCCACCGGGCAGCACCCGGTAACCTTCGGCACTGGCCACGGCGAACACGCGCATGCCGATGGCGCGCGACGCCAGGCCGCCCTCCTCGGCCAGCCACACCGGCGCCTGCGAGAGCTGGGCGCGGGCCTGCGCCACATAGGCATAGGGACGGCTACGAATGCGCTCGGCCAGCGCGCGGCGCTGCGCCTCGTCGAGGTCGCGGGCGAACACCGGGGCGAAGCTCTGCGAGGGGAAGCTGGGGCGCACCAGCAGCTCGTCGAGCTTGTCCAGCGCCTCGTCCAGCACCGGCGCCTCGCCGCACCACCAACTGGCGATGGAGGGCAGCAGCAGCTCCTCGCCGAGCAGTTTCTCGGCAATCGCCGGCAGGAATCCGGGCAGGCCCGGCGATTCCAGCACGCCGCTGCCGAGCGCATTAGCGACCAGCACGTTGCCCTGGCGCACCGCCTCCAGCAGGCCGGGCACGCCGAGGGCGGAGTCGGTGCGCAGCTCCAGCGGGTCGCAGTAGTCGTCGTCCAGCCGGCGCAGCACGGCATGCACCCGGCGCAGGCCGGCCAGGGTCTTGAGGTAGAGTTTGGCGTCGCGCACGGTCAGGTCGCTGCCCTCGACCAGCGGGTAGCCGAGCTGGCGCGCCAGGTACAGGTGCTCGAAATAGCTCTCGTTGAAACGCCCGGGGGTGAGCAGCACCACCAGCGGCGTCTCACCGCCATCTACCGGCGCCTGCCGGGCCAGGGTGTCCTGTAGGGTGCGGAAGAAACCGGCCAGGTACTGCACGCGCAGGTCGCGGTACAGCTCGGGGAAGGCGCGCGAGAGGATCTGCCGGTTCTCCAGTGCATAGCCGGCACCCGACGGCGCCTGGGTGCGGTCGGCGGTGACCCACCAGCGGCCGTCCGGCGCACGGGCCAGGTCCACCGCATAGAGGTGCAGGAAGGTGCCGCCCGGCGGCTGCACGCCCTGGCAGGGCCAGAGGAAGTTGTCGTGGCCGAACACCAGCTCGCTCGGCAGCAGGCCCTCGGCGAGCAGCTGCTGCGGGCCGTACAGATCGGCCAGCACGGAATTCAGCAGGCCGGCACGCTGGGCCACGCCAGCAGCGATCTGCTGCCACTCGTCGGCGGGGATCAGGTTGGGCAGCAGGTCCAGTTCCCAGGGGCGGTCGGCGCCCTCCGGGTCGGCGTAGACGTTGTAGGTCACGCCGTTTTCCTGGATCTGCCGCGCCAGCGTGGCCTGGCGCTGCTGCAGCTGCGCCGGGGTGCTGCGCTGCAGCTGGTCGAGCAGGCGCCGCCAATGCGGACGCACCTGGCCCTGGGCATCGAGCAGTTCGTGGTAGGCCGCGTGGGGGCGCGGGTAATCGGCAAGCAGGTCAGGCATGGCAGGCTCTATCAGGCGCAGGACTCCCCTCGCCCATTTATGGGAGAGGGGCCGGGGGAGAGGGTGGTCGACAGCCCTCTCCCCAACCCTCCCCCGCAAGCGGGAAAGGGAGCTAAACGCGGCGCAAATCCAAAGTCATGGGCAGTTCATTATTGTTGATCGGCTCGCTCAGCGTCTGCTCGCCCGGGCTGTGCCCGTGGCGGAAGAACCGCGCCAGGCGCCGGCTCTCGGCCGCGTAGGCATTCACCGGCAGCGCCTCGAAATTGCGCCCGCCGGGATGCGCCACATGGTACTGGCAACCGCCAAGCGAGCGCTGCATCCAGGTATCCACCAGGTCGAACACCAGCGGCGCGTGCACGCCGATGGTCGGCTGCAGGCAGCTGGCAGGCTGCCAGGCGCGGTAGCGCACACCGCCGACGAACTCGCCGACCTTGCCAGTGGGGCGCAGCGGTACCGGCACACCATTGCAGGTCAGCAGGTAGCGGTCCGGGGCCAGGCCGGCGAGGCGCACCTGCACCCGCTCCAGCGAGGAATCCACATAGCGCACGGTCCCGCCGACGGCGCCCTCCTCGCCCAGCACATGCCAGGGCTCCAGGGCCTGGCGCAGCTCCAGATCGATGCCCTTCACCGCATAGTCGCCCAGCTTGGGGAAACGGAACTCCAGGTGCGGGGCGAACCACTCGGCGCGTAGTGGGTAGCCGGCGGCATTCAACTCCTGGATGACGTCGGCGAAGTCCTGCTCGACGAAATGTGGCAGCAGGAAGCGGTCGTGCAGCTCGGTGCCCCAGCGCGCCAGGCGCGGCGGACGGTAAGGCTCGTGCCAGAAGCGCGCGACCAGGGCGCGCAGCAGAAGTTGCTGGGCCAGGCTCATGCGTGCATGCGGCGGCATCTCGAAGGCGCGCAGTTCGAGCAGGCCGAGGCGGCCGCTGGCGCTGTCCGGCGAGTACAGCTTGTCGATGCAGAACTCGGCGCGGTGGGTATTACCGGTCACGTCCACCAGCAGGTGGCGCAGCAGGCGGTCGACCAGCCAGGGCGGGCACTCGCGGCCCGGCTCGGGCATCTGCGCAAAAGCGATCTCCAACTCGTAGAGCGCGTCGTTGCGCGCCTCGTCGACGCGCGGCGCCTGCGAAGTCGGGCCGATAAACAGACCGCTGAACAGGTAGGACAGCGACGGGTGGTTGTGCCAGTAGCTGATCAGGCTGCGCAGCAGGTCGGGCCGGCGCAGGAACGGCGATTCCGCCGGGGTGGCGCCGCCGAGGACGAAGTGGTTGCCACCGCCGGTGCCGGTATGGCGGCCGTCGAGCATGAACTTCTCGCTGGAGAGGCGACACTGGCGCGCCGCCTCGTAGAGAAACTCGGTACGTTCGACCAGCTCGTCCCAGCTCGCCGCCGGGTGGATATTCACCTCGATCACGCCCGGGTCCGGGGTGACGCGGAAATGGGTCAGGCGCGGGTCGGCCGGCGGCTCGTAGCCCTCCAGCAGCACCGGGCAGCGCAGTTCGCGGGCAGTGGCCTCGATGGCGGCGACCAGTTCCAGGTAGTCGTCCAGGCGCTGCAGCGGCGGCATGAACAGGTACAGGCGACCGTCGCGTGGCTCGGCACACAGCGCGGTACGCACCACGCCGCCGGCCGACTCGAACGGCCCCGGCGCCGCCGGTCCCTCGCCCTCGGCCGGCTTGCCATGGCCATTGCCCGGGTGCAGCGGGGTGCGCAGCTGCTGCTGGATGCTCTGCCGGCTCGGTAGCGGCGGGAAAGGCTGGTGCGGGTCTTGCGGCGTGACGTAGGGGTAGTCCAGCTCACCGACCCAGGGTTGCGAGTCCAGCGGCAGGCGGTAGCCCAGCGGCGAATCGCCAGGGATCAGCCGGCAGTGCTCGTCGCGCAGGAACCAGGGGCCGGTCAGCCAGGCATCATCACTGGCGCTGCGCATCAGCGGCAGGACATGCCCGACCACCTCGCCGAGGCCGCGGCAGAACACCTTGCGCAGGCGCTCGCGCTCCAGCGGGTCACTCAGGCGCGCATCCTCCGGGGTGACGTTGGCCGGCAGGCGGCGCTCGCGCCACAGGTAGTAGAGCCAGTCCTCGTAGGCCGGGAACACATGCTCGGCGGACAGCCCCAGGCGCCCGGCCAGGCTGGCCAGGAAGCGCGCGGCCAGGCGTGAGTCGGCGCCGTAGTAGCGGGTTTCGTCGGCATACAGCGCCGGGTCCTGCCAGATCGGCTCGCCGTCCTTGCGCCAGAAGCAGTTGAGCGACCAGCGCGGCAGCTGCTCGCCCGGGTACCACTTGCCCTGGCCGAAATGCACCAGGGCGTGCGGCGCATAGTGCGCGCGCAGGCGGTGGAACAGCTCGGCGGCCAGGCGGCGCTTGTTCGGCCACATGGCGGCGGTGTTCCACTCGGCATCGTCCGGGTAGTCGAGCGCGACGAAGGTCGGCTCGCCGCCCATGGTCAGACGCACATCGCCATAGGCCAGCTCGGCATCGACCTGGCGGCCGACGCTGAGGATGTCGTGCCACTGCTCGTCGCTGTAGGGCTTGGTGACCCGCGGCGCCTCCCAGATGCGCTGTACGCGCATGTCGTGCGCGAACTCGCACTCGCATTCGTCGAGCACCCCGGAGATAGGCGCCGCCGAGGACGGTTCAGGGCTGCAGGCCAGCGGTACATGGCCTTCGCCGGCGAACAGGCCGGAGGTCGGGTCGAGGCCGATCCAGCCGGCGCCGGGCAGGTACACCTCGCACCAGGCGTGCAGGTCGGTGAAGTCCTGCTCGGTGCCGCTGGGGCCGTCGAGGGCTTTGACGTCGGCCGTGAGCTGGATCAGGTAGCCGGAGACGAAACGCGCCGCCAGCCCCAGGTGGCGCAGCAGCTGCACCAGCAGCCAGGCCGAATCGCGGCACGAGCCGGAAGCCAGCTGCAGGGTTTCTTCCGGCGCCTGCACGCCCGGCTCCATGCGGATCAGGTAGCGGATGTCCTGCGCCACGCGCTGGTTGAGCGCCACCAGGAAGTCGACGCTGGGCGTGGGCTTGCGCTCGACGCCGGCCAGGTACTTGGCGAACAGCGGCCCGCCGGCCTCGGTGACCAGATAGGGCGCCAGCTCGCGCCGCTCGGCCTCGACATAAGCGAAGGGAATCTTCTCGGCATGCGGTTCAAGGAAGAAGTCGAAGGGGTTGAACACCGCCATCTCGGCGACCAGGTCGACGGTGACCTTGAGCTCTTCGGTCTTCTCCGGGAACACCAGGCGCGCCAGGTAGTTGCCCTGCGGGTCCTGCTGCCAGTTGACGAAGTGCTCGCCAGGCCAGACCTGCAGGGCATAGGAGAGGATGCGCGTGCGGCTGTGCGGCGCCGGGCGCAGGCGTACCACCTGCGGGCCGAGGTTGATCGGGCGGTCGTAGCGGTAATGCGTGACGTGCTGCAGTGCGACATGGATCGACACGGCGTGCCTCCTGCGAGCCAGGGCGATACCAGGGCTGCGCAAGAGTTATGCCAGTGGTTTTGCAGGCTTTAGGCGGCGCGCGCCGGGATATAGGCACCAGAATGGGGCGGCCGTGCGGAGCGCCCGGGGTTGGCGCACGGAAAAGGCGCCAGCTTCCAGGAGGGGATGGCGTGATGCAGGCGGGTGATATGCGGATAGCCCCCTCTCCCGTTCACGGGAGAGGGTGGGGGCCAGCCCTCTCCCACGGCCCCTCTCCCACAAGTGGACGAGGGGAGCAAGCCGCTCAGCGCGGCGCCACCGGGCGACGGGCCGGCTTCTTGTCCTTGCCGGCGCCGGCCTTCTCCGCCTTGCGCCGCGCCTCGGCGGCGGCCTTGGCCTGCTCGCGCTTGTCCCAGCTCTTGCTGCCGTCGCTGCCGCGCGGCGGCAGGCCGGTGTGCTGGGTGAGGATGCGCCCGACCGTCTTGCCCTTCTCGCCGCCGGCCTTCTTGCTGCCGGACGGGGTGGAGTTCTTCCGTCGCGCGCTCTGGTACTCGTCGGTCTGCGGCTGGAAGGTCGGGATCAGCTGGTGCTTGCCGTTGCCGATCAGGTCGCTGCGGCCCATCGCGGTCAGCGCTTCGCGCAGCAGCGGCCAGTTCTTCGGGTCGTGATAGCGCAGGAAGGCCTTGTGCAGGCGGCGCTGCTGCTCGCTCTTGACGATGGTCACGCCGTCGCTCTTGTAGGTGACCTTGCGCAGCGGGTTCTTGCCCGAGTGGTACATGGCGGTGGCGCTGGCCATCGGCGAGGGGTAGAAGGCCTGCACCTGGTCGGCACGGAAGCCGTTGCGCTTGAGCCACAGGGCGAGGTTCATCATGTCCTCGTCGGTGGTACCCGGGTGCGCGGCGATGAAGTAGGGGATCAGGTACTGCTCCTTGCCCGCCTCCTTCGAGTACTTCTCGAACATGCGCTTGAAGCGGTCGTAGCTGCCGATGCCCGGCTTCATCATCTTCGACAGCGGGCCTTCTTCGGTGTGCTCCGGGGCGATCTTCAGGTAGCCGCCGACGTGGTGGGTGACCAGCTCCTTGACGTATTCCGGCGACTCCACGGCCAGGTCGTAGCGCAGGCCGGAAGCGATCAGGATCTTCTTCACGCCCGGCAGGGCACGGGCCTTGCGGTACAGCTCGATCAGCGAGCTGTGGTCGGTATTCAGGTTCTCGCAGATGCCCGGCCACACGCAGGACGGCTTGCGGCAGTGCTTCTCGATCTCCGGGTCCTTGCAGGCGATGCGGTACATGTTGGCGGTCGGTCCGCCCAGGTCGGAAACCACGCCGGTGAAGCCCGGGACCTTGTCGCGCATCTCCTCGATCTCGCGGATGATCGACTCGTGCGAACGGTTCTGGATGATGCGGCCCTCGTGCTCGGTGATCGAGCAGAAGGTGCAGCCGCCGAAGCAGCCGCGCATGATGTTGACCGAGAAGCGGATCATCTCGTAGGCCGGAATCTTCGCCTTGCCATAGGCCGGGTGCGGCACGCGCGCATAGGGCATGCCGAACACATAGTCCATTTCCTCGGTGCTCATCGGGATGGGCGGCGGGTTGAACCACACGTCCACCTCGCCGTGCTTCTGCACCAGGGCGCGGGCGTTGCCCGGGTTGGTCTCCAGGTGCAGCACGCGGTTGGCGTGGGCGTAGAGCACCGGGTCATTGCGTACCTTCTCGAAGGAAGGCAGGCGGATCACGGTCTTGGCGCGGGTCATCTTCGGGCTGGGCAGCAGCTCGACGACCTTGGCCTCGTTGGGGTCTTCCAACGGGCCCGCCCCCTTTTCCTGCTCGATTGCGCAGGCGGCGGTGTCCTGGGTGTTGACGTAGGGGTTGATGATCTTGTCGATCTTGCCCGGGCGGTCGATGCGGGTGGAGTCCACCTCGTACCAGCCCTCGGGGGTGTCCTTGCGCACGAAGGCGGTGCCGCGGATGTCGGTCATCTGCTCGACGGTTTCGCCCGCGGCCAGGCGCTGGGCGATCTCGACCACGGCGCGCTCGGCGTTGCCGTACAGCAGGATGTCGGCGGTGGCGTCCATCAGGATGGAGCGGCGCACCTTGTCCTGCCAGTAGTCGTAGTGGGCGATGCGGCGCAAGGATGCCTCGATGCCGCCGAGGATCACCGGCACGTGGCTGTAGGCCTCCTTGCAGCGCTGGCTATAGACCAGGCTGGCGCGGTCGGGGCGCTTGCCGGCGACGCCGCCGGGGGTGTAGGCGTCGTCGCTGCGGATCTTCTTGTCTGCGGTGTAGCGGTTGATCATCGAGTCCATGTTGCCGGCGGCCACGCCGAAGAACAGGTTCGGCTGGCCGAGCTTCATGAAGTCGTCCTTCGAGCGCCAGTCCGGCTGGGCGATGATGCCGACGCGAAAGCCCTGGGCTTCCAGCAGGCGGCCGATGATGGCCATGCCGAAGGACGGGTGGTCGACGTAGGCGTCGCCGGTGACGATGATGATGTCGCAGCTGTCCCAGCCGAGCTGATCCATCTCTTCCCGGCTCATCGGCAGGAAGGGTGCAGGACCGAAACACTCGGCCCAGTACTTGGGATAGTCGAACAGCGGCTTGGCGGCTTGCATATTTCTTGATCAACCGGGCTTTCTCGGGGGGCGCGGAATATAGCACAAAAAATATACAGAGTCCGACTGTGGCGCTCTGCCAAACCCCACCTGCCCGTGCCATCAATTTGTGATCACAGGCACGCTTGTGTCTATACTCCAGCCGGATTGCCCAAGCGGCCCCTGACGCCGAAACAAGGAGCGTAAACAGTGCGATGCGCAACCCTGCAGGCACTGCTGTTGGTGTGCCTGGCCGCCGTCTGCGGCCAGCTTCGGGCTGCGCCGGCGATTCTGCAGGCCGGCGACAGCGGCCGTGAACTGAACGGGCAGATCGAGCTGCTGGAGGATGTCGGCGGCCGCCTGAGCATCGCCGACATGGCCGATCCCGCCGTGCAGCAACGCTTCCAGCCTGCGCGCGGGCGCGCCAGCGTCGGCCAGAACCCCAATCCCTGGTGGATCAAGCTGCAGCTGCAACGCGACGCGCAGGCCCCGGTCCGTTGGTGGCTGGAAATCGGCGCGGTGACCCAGCTCGACCTGCAGCTGTACCTACCCGACGGCCAGGGCGGCTGGACCCTGCGCCAGTCCGGCGAACGGGTCGGCTTCGCCGAGGGGCGCGACCACCCCTACCGGCGCATGGTCCTCGCACTCCCCGAACTGGGCACGCAGCCGACCACCATCTACCTGCGCAGCCTTGATCCGGCCGGCAACTCCTTCCCGCTGCGGGTCTGGCAGCTCGACGAGCTCGACCACCTGGCCAGCCAGGAAAACCTCGGTCTGGGCCTGATCTACGGCATCATCGCCGCCCTGCTGCTGTACAACCTGTTCATCTTCTTCAGCCTACGCGACAAGGCCTACTTCTGGTACGTGCTGACCACCGCCGGCGCCCTGCTGATGATCGTCAGCATGAGCGGCCACGGCTTCCAGTACCTGTGGCCGGACGGCCCGGTGCCCTTCTGGCTGGACCGCATCACCCTGCCCTCGCTCTGGGGCTTCTGCGCCTGCCGCTTCACCCAGACCCTGCTGCAGACCCGCCAGCACGTGCGCTGGGCGCACCACCTGCTGAGCTTCGCCTGCGCCTGCTACGTGATCGCCGTGACCCTGGAGGCCTTCGGCCAGCGCAACCTGGCCGCCTGGCTGATCGCCCTGCTGTCGCTGACCAGCATCCCGGCGGCCCTCGGTTCGGCGCTGATCCGCTGGCGCCAGGGCTACTTCCCCGCCCTGCTCTACCTCTGCGGCTACGGCCTGATCCTCGGCAGCATTAGCCTGGCGCTGATGCGTTCCACCGGCCTGGTGCAGCCGGCCACCTGGAATGCCTACGTGTTCCCCCTGGCGGTGGCCGCCGAGTCGATCCTGTTCTCCTTCGCCCTGGCCTACCGCATCCAGATGCTCAAGCAGGAGAAAGCCGAGGCCCTGCTGCAGGCCGACCGCGAGAAGACCGCGCGCCTGGCGCAGATGCAGAGCAGCGCCGACGAGCTGCAGGAAGCCGTGCGCCTGCGCACCGCCGAGCTAGCCGAGGCCAACCACCTGCTGTGCGAGCGCGAGCAGAGCCTGCAGCATGCCGCCTTCCACGATCCGCTGACCGAGCTGCCGAATCGCCGCTACCTGATCGAGCGCGCCGAACTGGCCCTGGCCGACGCCCAGCGGCGCAACGAGTCGGTGGCGCTGATGCTGGTCGACCTCGACCACTTCAAGCCGATCAACGATCGCTACGGCCACGACGCCGGCGACCTGCTGCTGCGCACCATCGGCCATCGCCTGCGCGAGCACGTGCGCACCAACGACATGGTGGCGCGCCTGGGCGGCGACGAATTCGCCGTGCTGGTCTGCGGCCCGGAGGCCGAGCGCCACGCCCAGGAAATCGCCGGCCGCCTGCTCGCCGAGCTGTCGCGCCCGGTGCTCTACGGCGCCAACCGCCTGGCGGTGACCATCAGCATCGGCGGAGCCCTGTACCCGCAGCATGCGCTGCAGTTCACCGGCCTCTACAAGGCGGCCGACGAGGCCATGTACCGCGCCAAGCAGAAGGGCCGCTCCGGCTTCGTGCTGCAGGGCTGCGACGGCGAACTGAGCCAGCACACCTGCCTGATGCTGGACGTGCTCAAGGTGCCCAGCGGACTGAGCTGAGGCGGCTCAGGAGAAGTAGCGCCGCGGCACCCGGGCCGTCACCTTGGTCAGCAGCTCGTAGCCGAGGGTGCCGGCGGCGCGGGCCACCTCGTCGACCGGCAGGTTGGCCCCCCACAGCTCCACCGCATCGCCGACCGCCGCCCCGGGCAGGTCGGTGAGGTCGACCGTCAGCATGTCCATCGATACCCGTCCGGCCAGCGGCACGCGGCGCCCGCCGACCCACAGCGGGGTGCCGCTCGGCGCATGGCGCGGGTAGCCGTCGGCGTAGCCGCAGCTGACCGTGCCGATGCGCGATGGCCGCGCGGCGACCCAGGTCGCGCCATAACCGACGCTTTCGCCCGGGGCGATATCACGCACGGCGATCAGCTCGGCGCTCAGGCTCATGGCCGGGCGCAGCCCCAGCTCGACGGCGGACAGGTCGGCGAAGGGCGAGGCGCCGTAGAGCATGATGCCGGGGCGCAGCCAGTCCATGTGCGCGGCCGGAATCATCAGCAGGGCCGCCGAGTTGGCCAGGCTGCGCTGGTCGAAGTCCAGGTCGAGCAGGTCGAGGAAGCACTCCAGCTGCACCTCGGTCAGCGAGTGGCCGCGCTCGTCGGCGCAGGCGAAGTGGCTGAGCAGGTTCAGCTCGGCCACCTGGGCGGCGCCGCGCAGGCGCGGGAACAGCTCGCGCACGGCATCGGGCGCAAGGCCCAGGCGGTGCATGCCGGAGTCCAGCTTGAGCCAGATATTCAGCGGCCGCGCCAGCTCGGCGGCAAGCAGGGCCTCGGCCTGTTCCGGCCCCTGGACCACCAGGTCCAGGCCCAGGTGCGCCGCCATCGGCAGCTCGCTGGCGGCGAAACAGCCCTCCAGCAGCAGGATGCGCGCCTCGCCGTGCAGGGCACGCACCTCGGCGGCCTCCTCCAGGCTGGCCACGGCGAAGCCGTCGGCCTCGCCGTGCAGGGCGCTGACCACCTCGCGCACGCCGTGCCCGTAGGCGTTGGCCTTGACCACCGCGAAGGCCTGGCGCCCCGGCGCGCAGCGCTTGGCCAGCTGGTAGTTGTGGACGATGGCGGCCAGATCGATGGTGGCGACGAGGGGGCGCATGGGACTCTTCCGCAAACGAAAACGGGCGCCCATCTTAACCGCTGGGCGCCCGTTTTCATTGCGCAGGATCAGTCCTGCGCGGAGGTCAGTCTTCCTCGAAGTTGTACATACCCGGGGCGAGGTTGTCGAAGCGCGTGTACTTGCCGATGAAGGCCAGGCGGCAGGTGCCGATGGGACCGTTACGCTGTTTGCCGATGATGATCTCGGCCACGCCCTTGTACTCGGTCTCCGGGTGGTACACCTCGTCGCGGTAGACGAACATGATGATGTCGGCGTCCTGCTCGATCGCCCCGGATTCACGCAGGTCGGAGTTGACCGGGCGCTTGTTGGGGCGCTGTTCCAGCGAGCGGTTGAGCTGCGACAGGGCGATCACCGGGCAGTTGAATTCCTTGGCCAGGGCCTTGAGCGAGCGCGAGATCTCGGAGATCTCGTTGGTGCGGTTGTCGCCGCTGGAGCCCGGGATGCGCATCAGCTGCAGGTAGTCGACCATGATCATGGCGATCTCGCCGTGCTCGCGGGCCAGGCGGCGCGCGCGGGCGCGCATCTCGGTCGGGCTGATGCCGGCCGTGTCGTCGATGAACAGCTTGCGCTCGTTGAGCAGGTTGACCGCCGAGGTCAGGCGCGGCCAGTCGTCGTCGTCCAGCTTGCCGGAACGCACCTTGGTCTGGTCGATGCGACCGAGCGAGGAGAGCATACGCATCACGATCGAGTCGCTGGGCATCTCCAGGGAGAACACCAGCACCACCTTGTCGGTGCGCAGCACGGCGTTCTCCACCAGGTTCATGGCGAAGGTGGTCTTGCCCATGGACGGACGGCCGGCGACGATCACCAGGTCGGCCGGCTGCAGGCCGCTGGTCATGCCATCAAGGTCGGTGAAGCCGGTGGAGATGCCGGTCAGGCCCTCGTTGGTGTTGAACAGCTCGTCGATGCGGTCGATGGTCTTGACCAGGATCTCGTTGATCCCCACCGGGCCACCGGCCTTGGGCCGCGCCTCGGCGATCTGGAAGATCTGCCGCTCGGCCTCGTCGAGCACCTCCACCGCGCTCTTGCCCTGCGGGGCATAGGCCATGTCGGCGATGTCGTTGCTGATGCCGATCAGCTGGCGCAGGGTGGCACGTTCGCGAATGATCTGCGCGTAGGCCTTGATGTTGGCCACCGAGGGGGTGTTCTTGGCCAGCTCGCCGAGGTAGGCCAGGCCGCCGACCTGGCTCAGGTGACCTTCCTTGTCCAGCTGCTCGGACAGGGTCACCACGTCGAACGGCGAGTTGCGCTCGGCCAGGGTGAAGATGGCGCGGAAAATAAGCCGGTGGTCATGCCGGTAGAAGTCGCCATCGGAGACCGCGTCGGAGACCCGCTCCCAGGCGTTGTTGTCGAGCATCAGGCCGCCCAGCACGGCCTGTTCGGCCTCGATGGAATGCGGCGGCACCTTGAGGGCGGCGGTTTCCAGATCGTATTGCTGAGGGATGCTGATGTCGTTCATGGCACCTGTGATTCCGGGAACTCAGAGGCTTTTACGGAGGCGGGCTCTGCAAAAGGCTCTCGCAAAAAACAACGGGCACGCACCGCGTATGCGATGAGTGCCCGATTGTCGGCAGGCCCGCACCTTCGTGCAAGCCCGCAGGTCGCATGCCTTAGGCAGCTACCACGACCACCTTGACGGTGGCTTCGACGTCGGTGTGCAGGTGCACGGCAACGTCGAACTCGCCGATCTGGCGGATGGTGCCGTGCGGCAGACGCACTTCGGCCTTGCTCACTTCCACGCCGGAAGCGGTCAGGGCTTCGGCGATGTCGTGGGTACCGATGGAACCGAACAGCTTGCCTTCGTCACCGGCCACGGCAGTGATGGTGACTTCCAGCTCGGCCAGCTGAGCGGCGCGCGCTTCGGCCGAAGCCTTCTTCGCGGCAGCGGCAGCTTCCAGCTCGGCGCGACGGGCTTCGAACGCAGCAACGTTCTCGGCGGTAGCGGCGGTGGCCTTGCCCTGCGGCAGCAGGTAGTTACGGCCGTAACCGGCCTTGACGTTCACCTTGTCGCCCAGGTTGCCCAGGTTGGCGATTTTTTCCAGCAGGATAACTTCCATTTGGGTCTTACCTCTTAACTTTTAACCTTCACCGTTCGCGGGGCCGGCGCCGTTCTTGCGCGCGAGGCGTCCGCGAAAATCAAACAGACCGTCGATAACCGCCAACAGACAAATCAGGTTCCCAGCCAGCAATACCGCCACGTACAGACCGATGACCCAGAAGCTGGAAAGACGCTTCAGGGCGATCAACCCATGACCCAGCCCGACACCGGCAAACAGCAGCGGCACCATGCAGATCGGTGACAACGCAGCCGCCTCGACGCCCAACGCCGGAGCGAGGAGCACGCCGGCCAGCAGAGCGATGGCCAGAGCCGGGGGCAAGCGAACCGCGCGGAATTCCTGTCCGAAGCCGCCGGGGTTGAACAGCGCCGCCTGCCAGTAGCGCGCCAGTACCAGACAGAGCAACGATGCGGCCTGGAAGGAGGACGCAATCAGCCCCGTCAGAGTCGGTTTCAGCGACTCCTGTACAGCGGCGAGCTGGTCGGCCGGCAGATCCTTCATCAGCTGGGGAATCATCGGGCGGACAGCGTCCACCAGCGACTCGATCAGCCCTCGGGATACGGTGCTCAACAACGCGATGAACACCATGCCAAGCACGACACTGGACAACAGCACCCAGACCCAGGAGGTGGTGGCGCGCAGAACCTGCGCCAGCACCAGCGTACCGGCCATGATCAGGAGGATGCTCGGATCACCGAGGTACCACCAGAGCAAGGCGGGCAACAACGCCCAGAACAGAATACTCAACGCGTCGCTCAGGCCACGCCGCAGCAGCACCAAACCACCACCGGCGGCACCCAGCCAGAACAACAACGGTACAGCTATGGAACCCGCCACCCCGAGGGTGGCCTGCATGCGGCCGCGCATCACGAATTCAGCAAAGGCGCGCATGCGATCTATCTCTCAGCTCTCGAACGACCCGATCTCAGCGGCCGTGGCTGTCGGTGTAGGGCAGCAGGGCCAGGTAGCGGGCGCGCTTGATAGCAACGGCCAGCTGACGCTGGTACTTGGCCTTGGTACCGGTGATACGGCTGGGAACGATCTTGCCGGTTTCGGAGATGTAGGCCTTCAGGGTGTTGAGATCCTTGAAGTCGATCTCTTTCACGCCTTCGGCGGTGAAACGGCAGAATTTACGACGACGGAAGAAACGTGCCATGAATGTGGCTCCTCAATAGATCCGTGGATTACTCGTCAGCGTTGTCGCTGTTGTCACCGTCTTCGCCTTCGGCGGATTCGGTTTCAACGCGCTCACGGCGCTCGCGGCGCTCGCTGCGGTTTTCTTCGGCCTTGAGCATCTCGGACTGGCCGGTAACGGCTTCGTCGCGACGGATGATCAGGTTACGGATCACGGCGTCGTTGTAGCGGAAGTTGTCTTCCAGCTCGGCCAGGGCCTTGCCGCTGCACTCGACGTTCAGCATCACGTAGTGAGCCTTGTGAACGTTGTTGATGGCGTAGGCCAGCTGACGACGACCCCAGTCTTCCAGACGGTGGATTTTGCCGCCGTCTTCTTCGATCAGCTTGGTGTAACGCTCGACCATGCCGCCGACTTGCTCGCTCTGGTCCGGGTGAACCAGGAAGATGATTTCGTAATGACGCATGAATGCTCCTTACGGGTTGCAGCCTGCCAACGGTAATGTGGTCAGGCAAGGAGTGAATGACTCGTTTGGACTTGCCGAAGCGAAGGCGCGCAAGCGCCTGCCGTCACGGCAAGGGGCGACATTCTAGAGAAGCCCCCTGCCGCGCGCAAGGCGAATTGGCGATTATTTGATCAGACCTTGCCCGCCGCGCGGCGCTGGCGCACCGCCTCGAACAGGCACACGCCGGTGGCGACCGAGACGTTGAGGCTGCTGACGCTGCCGCCCATGGGCAGCTTCACCAGGTAGTCGCAGTGCTCGCGGGTCAGGCGGCGCATGCCCTTGCCCTCGGCGCCCATCACCAGCACCGTGGGCCCGGTCATGTCCAGCTGGTACAGTTCCTGCTCGACCTCGCCGGCGGTGCCGACCACCCACAGGCCCTTCTTCTGCAGCTTTTCCAGGGTGCGCGCCAGGTTGGTCACCGCCACCAGCGGGATCACCTCGGCCGCACCGCAGGCCACCTTGCGCACGGTGGCATTGAGGGTGGCCGACTTGTCCTTGGGCACGATCACCGCCTGGGCGCCAGCGGCGTCGGCGGTGCGCAGGCAGGCGCCGAGGTTGTGCGGGTCGGTCACGCCGTCCAGCACCAGCAGCAGCGCCGGCCCCTCGCTGCGCTCGAGCAGCTCGTCGAGCATGTTCTCGCCCCACACCTGGCTCGGGCTGACCTCGGCGACCACGCCCTGGTGCACGCCCTCGGCCCACTCGTCCAGCTCCTGGCGGTCCTTGTGGCCCACCGCCACGCGGTTCTGCCCGGCCAGTTCGAGCAGGCTCTGCACCCGCGGATCATGCCGGCTCTCGGCCAGCCACAGCTGCTTGACCCGCTTGGGATGGTGGCGCAGCAGCGCCTCGACGGCATGTACGCCGTAGACCCTCTCCAGCTGGCTCATCGCTTGGCCTTGCGCTTGCTCGGCTTGCCGCCGTCGGCAGCACCACCGGCCTTGGGCGCGCCCTTGCGATGGGACGAGGGCTTACCACCCTTGCCACCACCCTGCTTGGCCCCCTCGAGCAGGGCCTTCTTCACGTCGCGGCTCTTCTGCACGTCGGTATTGCCCGGGCCGGGCGCCTTCTTGCGGCTATCGCCGCCGCGACCGCGGGGCGCCGGCGCCTTGTCGGCCTTGCCTTCGCTCAGTTCGAAGTCGATCTTGCGCTCGTCCAGGTCGACGCGCATGACCTTGACCGCCACGCTGTCGCCGAGACGGAAGCTGCGGCCGCTGCGCTCGCCCGCCAGGCGGTGGTGCACCGGGTCGAAGTGGTAGTAGTCACCCGGCAACGCGGTGACGTGCACCAGGCCCTCGACATAGATGTCCTTCAGCTCGACGAACAGGCCGAAGCCGGTCACCGCGGTGATCACGCCCTCGAAGGTCTCGCCGACGCGATCCTGCATGAACTCGCACTTCAGCCAGTTGACCACGTCGCGGGTGGCCTCGTCGGCGCGGCGCTCGGTCATCGAGCACTGCTCGCCGAGCTTCTCCAGGGCCGCCTCGTCGTACGGATAGATGCGCGCCTTGGGCATGCTCGCCGCACCGGCGCGCTGCACGTGCTTGGTCTCGCGCTTGGAGCGGATCACGCTGCGGATGGCGCGGTGCACCAGCAGGTCCGGATAGCGGCGGATCGGCGAGGTGAAGTGGGTGTAGGCCTCGTAGTTGAGGCCGAAGTGGCCGTTGTTGTCGGCGCTGTACACCGCCTGGCTCAGCGAGCGCAGCATCACGGTCTGGATCAGGTGGAAGTCCGGGCGCCCCTGGATGCTGGCCAGCAGCTTCTGGTAGTCCTTCGGCACCGGCCCCTGCTTGCCCTTGTGCAGCGCCAGGCCCAGCTCGCCGAGGAAGGCCTTGAGCTTCTCCACCCGCTCGGCCGGCGGGCCGTCGTGCACACGGTACAGCGAGGGAATATCGTGATCCAGCATGAAGCGCGCGGTGGCCACGTTGGCCGCCAGCATGCATTCCTCGATCAGCTTATGCGCGTCGTTGCGCTGGGTCGGGCGGATCTCGGCGATCTTGCGCCCGGCGCCGAAGACGATGCGCGTCTCCTGAGTCTCGAAGTCGATGGCGCCGCGCTCGTGGCGGGCGGCCAGCAGCACCTTGTACAGGGCGTAGAGTTCCTTGAGGTGCGGCAGGACCTGCTTGTACTCCTCGCGCAGGGCCTTGCCCTCGCTGCTCTTGGGCTGCTCCAGCATGTAGCTGACCTTGTTGTAGGTCAGCCGCGCATGGGAGTGGATCACCGCCTCGTAGAACTGGTAGTCGACCAGCTCGCCGGACTTGGACATGCTCATCTCGCAGACCATGGCCAGGCGATCGACCTGCGGGTTCAGCGAGCACAGGCCGTTGGACAGCTCCTCCGGCAGCATGGGTACCACGCGCTCGGGGAAGTACACCGAGTTGCCGCGCTTCGAAGCCTCTTCGTCCAGCGCCGAGCCGACCTTGACGTAGTGCGACACGTCGGCGATGGCCACATAGAGCTTCCAGCCGCCGGAAAACAGCTTCCAGCGACCGCTGTTCTTCTCGCAGTAGACGGCGTCGTCGAAATCGCGGGCGTCCTCGCCGTCGATGGTGACGAACGGCAGATGGCGCAGGTCGACGCGATTCTCCTTGTCCTTGTCCTCCACCTCGGGCTTGAGCTTGCGCGCTTCCTTGAGCACCGCCTCGGGCCAGACATGCGGGATGTCGTAGCTGCGCAGCGCCACGTCGATCTCCATGCCCGGCGCCATGTAGTTGCCGATCACCTCGACGATGTCGCCCTGCGGCTGGAAGCGCGCGGTCGGCCAGTGGGTGATCTTGATCTCGACGAACTGGCCGATCTTGGCGCCGGCGGTGCGCCCCGGGGTGACCAGCACTTCCTGCTGGATCTTCGGATTGTCGGCCTCGACGAAGCCGATGCCGGCCTCCTCGAAATAGCGCCCGACTATGGTTTCGTGGGCACGCTCGATCACCTCGACGATGGCGCCTTCGCGGCGGCCGCGGCGGTCGAGGCCGGAGACGCGGGCCAGCGCGCGGTCGCCGTCGAACACCAGGCGCATCTGGGCCGGGCTGAGGAACAGGTCGTCGCTGCCGTCGTCCGGCACCAGGAAGCCGAAGCCGTCGCGGTGCCCGCTGATGCGGCCGCGGATCAGGTCAAGCTTGTCCACCGGGGCGTAGGTGCCGCGGCGGGTATAGATAAGCTGGCCATCGCGCTCCATGGCGCGCAGGCGGCGCCGCAGCGCTTCCAGCTGCTCATCGGTGGTCAGGCCGAATTCGGCCACCAGCTCCTCGCGGGCGGCGGGGGAACCGCGCTCGGACAGGTGCTGCAGGATCAGCTCGCGGCTGGGAATCGGGTTATCGTATTTTTCCGCCTCGCGGGCGGCCTCAGGATCGAGGGATTGCCAATCGGCCATTAAGTGAAATCACCTTTACGCATATATAGAGGGTGTGCCATACCCCTATTGAAGCGCGAAACGGCATCGGGGGTCAGCACAATAATTTTTTCGCCGTCAGGGGTTTACAAGCAAAAACGGCGTCCGTATAGTTCGCGCCCACAACGTTGCTGAGACGTTGTAACACGGAAACGACCGAGTAATCATAGTTTCCCGTGCCCAGGTGGCGGAATTGGTAGACGCACTAGGTTCAGGTCCTAGCGGTGGCAACACCGTGGAAGTTCGAGTCTTCTCCTGGGCACCACTCTTCAGAAACCGAGCGACAGCTCGGTTTCGCATTTAACGGAGCAGCTTCCGTACCGTCAAAAGCGGTGAATGCTGCAAAAGCCGGCGAGCGATCGTCGCAATGTGCCCAGGTGGCGGAATTGGTAGACGCACTAGGTTCAGGTCCTAGCGGTGGCAACACCGTGGAAGTTCGAGTCTTCTCCTGGGCACCACTCTTCAAGAAAAAACCGAGCCAATGGCTCGGTTTTTTCGTTTCTGCCGCCTGAAAACCCTCTCGACGAGAGCAGCCAGGCCGCTCCCGCCAATCCGTAGCATCAGACCTTGAACTGGGCGAAGCTGGCCTTCAGCTGGCTGACCAGTCCATCCACCACCCGACCACTGGCCGCCGTCTCGCTGACCGCCTGGGCCGCGCGCTGAGCCTCGCTGTGGATCACCTCGACCCGACCGCGTACCGCCGAAGCGCCGTCCGCCTGGTGGGCAGCCGAGCGGGTGGCGGTGTCGATGGCGCCGTGCACCTCGTCCACCGAGGCCTGCACCGACTGCTGCAGGCGCGCGCTGTCGCGCAGGGCCTGCAGACCCTCGGCTGCCTGGCCACCGGCCTGGCCGATCACCGCCACCGCCTCGCGGGCGCCCTGCTGCAGGGCGGTGATGTGCGCCTGGATGTCGCCGGTGGACTGCTGGGTCTTGCTCGCCAGGGCACGCACCTCGTCGGCCACCACGGCGAAGCCGCGGCCGCTCTCCCCGGCCCGCGCCGCCTCGATGGCGGCATTCAGCGCGAGCAGGTTGGTCTGCTCGGCGATGGACTGGATCACCGTCAGCACCACCTCGATCTGCTCGCTCTGCTTGGCCAGCTTCTCGATCACCGCCGAGCCGCTCTCCACCCGCGCCACCAGCGCCTCGATCAGGCTGCCGACCTTGGCGGCGATGGCCGCATTCTCGTGGGCCGCCTGGCGGATCGCCGCGACCCGCTGCTGGGCATCGTGCATGGCCTGGCTCTCGGCCTGGGCCGCCGCCGCCATTTCCTCCAGGGCCTGCAGACTGCCGGCCACCTCGTCGCGCTGGCGCCCGGCCGCTGCTTCCGCCGCCGCACTGCGCTGGGCCAGGCTGCGGATCTCCTCGCCGGTACGCTGGGCCACTTCGCCGGCCTCGCGCACGATCGGCTGCAGCTTGGCGATGAACTGGTTGACCGCGTCGGCCATCTCGCCGACCTCGTCGTTGCTGTCCAGCTGCACCCGGCGGGTCAGGTCGCCCTCGCCGGCGGCCAGGTCCTTGAGCGCGACGATCAACAACTGCAGGCGGCTGAGCACACGCCAGCCGAGCACCAGAGCGACCACCGCCAGGGTCAGCAGACCGACCACCAGCAGGCCGCTGGCGATACGCCAGCGCAGGCTGTCGGCCGCCTGCTGCACGGTCTCGCTGCCGTTGCGCGCCATGTCCGCGGTAGCCTGCTCGGCCAGCTGCAGACGCTGCTGCAGGGCCTGGGTACTTTCCTGGGCAGCCCCCGAGAGGCTCTTGTCGACCAGCTCGCCGGCACTGCCGACCAGGGTGGCGAAGCGCGCATCCAGGGCGCCCAGCTCCTGCTCCACGCCATCCAGCGACATGCCCAGCTGGACCTTGCCAATGGAAGCGCCCATCGGGTTGATGTCGACTTCGACCATGTGCACCTTGGGGTCGCGGGAGGCGGCGTCGACCAGCTTGGCCAGCGCCGTGTCGCCCTGCCCGGCCGCCACCAGCTCGCGCACCCGCGGGCTGCTGCGGTTGAAGTTGCGGGTCAGGCGCTGACCCTGGGCGTCGTAGAACACAGCGAAGAGCACTGCAGGATCACGCTGGACGATGCGAGTCAGCGCGGTCAGCGCCGGAGCATCGTTGTCCCAGATGGCCTTGGGCGCGACACCGGCGAGCAGCTGGGCGATGGAGTTGCCGGACTGCTTAAGGTTCTGCTCCAGCACCTGGCGCAGCTGCGCCTGCTCGTCCTTGAGCTGGCCGGACAGACCACTGGCCAGGCGCTCGCGGGTATTGGTGGAGAGTGCGGCCAGGCCGGCGCGCATCTCCTCCTCGGCACTGCCCAGCTCGCCGGCCAGGCGCTGGCTTTCGCCCCCCAGGCGCTCGGTCAGATCGCTGACCAGGCCGTCCACGGTGGCACGCGTCAGCCACACGGCCAGGCCGACCTGGGCCAGCATGGCCAGCCCCAGGGCAATGAATACAGGACGCAGCAGGCGGCTGCGCAACAGCGAGAACAGAACGGACACTGCGGAACTCCCTCCGGTCGGGCGACCCTATGCCTGTGCATCGGCCGCATTCGGCAAAGCTGAAGCTAAGGCAAGGTATAGGCCAAATGCCAGCATAAAAAAAAGCCCCGCGCGGGGCGGGGCTTTCTTCACTGGTTCGACTCAGTACTCCGGGTTGCCCTTGAGCTGGGCTTCGGCGGCCTTGGCCAGGTCCGGCGGGAGGAAGTCCTTGTCCGGGTCGTAGTCCGGCTTGAGGAAGCTCGACAGGGCCTCCAGGTCGGTCGGCGCCAGGGTGCCGGCGGCCTGCTTCAGGCGCAGGTTGTTGAGGATGTAGTCGTAGCGGGCGTCGTTGTAGTTGCGCACCGAGCTGTACAGCTGGCGCTGAGCATCGAGCACGTCGACGATGTTGCGGGTACCGACCTGATAGCCGATCTCGGTGGCTTCCAGGGCGCTCTGGTTGGAGATGATCGACTGGCGGCGCGCCTGTACGGTTTCCACGTCGGTGTTCACCGCACGGTGCAGGTTGCGCGTGTTCTCGACGATCTGCCGGCGCAAGCTCTCGCGCTCCTGCTCGCTCTGGCTCAGGCGCTGGAAGGCCTCGCGCACCTGGGAGCTGGTCAGGCCGCCACTGTAGATCGGGATGTTCAGCTGCAGGCCGATGCTGGTCTGCTCGGCGTCGCCGTTATAGGGTGCAGCCAGGTCGCTGTTGGTGAAGCCGAGGGAGTCGTTGTCGCCTTTCTGGTACCGGGCCACGGCATCCAGGGTCGGCGCATGACCGGCCTTGCGCTGGCGCAGGGTCTCCTCGGCGGCATCGACCGCGTAGTTGCTGGCCTGCAGATTGAGATTCTGCTGAGCGGCGGTATCCACCCAGGCCTTGGCGTCGTTCGGCGTCGGCGCCAGTACCGGCAGGGTGTGCTGGATGCCTTCGATGGAGGCGTACTCGCGATTGGTCAGGGTGACCAGGGCCTGGAAGGCGTCCTCCACGGCGCGCTGGGCGAGGATGCGGTTGGCACGGGCGGTATCGTAGCCGGCCTGGGCTTCGAGCACGTCGGTCTTGTCCGACAGGCCCACATCGAAGCGCTCATTGGCCTGGTCCAGCTGGCGCTTGAACGCCGCTTCCTCGGCCTTGGTCGAAGCCAGAGTGTCCTGGGCGCGCAGCACGGCGAAATAGGTCTCGGCGCTCAGCAGGATCATGTTCTGCTCGGTGGCCGAGAGCTGCAGGGCCGCCTGCTGGTCGGTGGCCTTGGCCGCCTGGAACTGGTACCAGCGGTCGGCGCGGAACAGCGGCTGGCTCAGGTTGGCCTGGTAGGACAGGCCGCTGCGCGAGGCATCCAGATCATCGATATCGCGTCGATCGACCTGGGTGTCGGTATTGGTCGCATCGGCTCCAGCGGACAGGTTCGGCAGCAGACCAGCGCGCGCCTGCGGCACCACCTCGCGGATCGCTTCGTAGTTGGCCCGTGCGGCGGCCAGGTCGGCGTTGTTCTTCACCGCCTCGTTATAGACGGTGACCAGGTCGGTCTTGCTTGCCAGGGGGGCGTCTTCGGCCCAGGCCATTCCTGTGGTGGCAGCAGCTACTGCGAGCGCCAGAGAGAGTCTGCGTAGCATGATCAATCCTAGATACGGGGGTAATCGGGCAAGGCTAAGGTGGCCGCCGACGCTGGTCAAGGCGGCCGCCGGACAGTTTGCAACAAGCTTTGTTGCCTGACTGCAACAATTTCCACATCCCACCGGCCAGGTTGCGAATTCCCGACGAAACGCCGGATGCCCATTGGTGTTCCATCACATGCTTGATTAGACTGCCGGCAGTTCTTGTCGGGGTGCCCAGAGTCGTGGGCTGAGATCGGACAGTTCCGGATCCCGTTGAACCTGATCAGGTTAAGGCCTGCGTAGGGAACAAGATGTGCTCGCCGCCCTGGCGACCCCCTCTGGCACCGCTCCCGGTGCGCCCGCCGCCTTCAGGTTCGCTCCGACAACCAGCCCGGAGAAGCCGATGAGCGTGCAACACCAGAAGAACCTCAGCGAAAGCGCACAGGTCGACCAGCAGTCCGTACAGCCCTTCCCCCGTTCGCAGAAGGTCTACGTGCAGGGTTCGCGCCCGGACATCCGCGTGCCGATGCGCGAGATCAGCCTGGACGTCACCCCCACCGCCTTCGGTGGCGAGATCAACGCCCCGGTCACCGTCTACGACACCTCAGGCCCCTACACCGACCCCGCCGTGCAGATCGACGTACGCAAGGGCCTGCCGGACGTACGCAGCGCCTGGATCGAGGATCGTGGCGACACCGAGAAGCTGCCGGGTCTGTCCTCCGAGTTCGGCCAGCGCCGCCTGAACGATGCCGAGCTGGCCAGGATGCGCTTTGCCCACGTGCGCAACCCGCGCCGCGCCAAGGCCGGGCAGAACGTCAGCCAGATGCACTACGCCAGGCAGGGCATCATCACGCCCGAGATGGAGTTTGTGGCCATCCGCGAGAACATGAAGCTGGCCGAGGCCCGCGAGGCCGGCCTGCTGAAAGAGCAGCATGCCGGGCAGAGCTTTGGCGCCAGTATCCCCAAGGAAATCACCCCCGAGTTCGTCCGCAGCGAGATCGCCCGCGGCCGCGCCATCATCCCGGCCAACATCAACCATGTGGAGCTGGAGCCGATGATCATCGGCCGCAACTTCCTGGTGAAGATCAACGGCAACATCGGCAACTCGGCGCTGGGTTCTTCGATCGAAGAAGAAGTGGCCAAGCTGACCTGGGGCATCCGCTGGGGTTCGGACACGGTCATGGACCTGTCCACCGGCAAGCACATCCACGAGACCCGCGAATGGATCATCCGCAACTCGCCGGTGCCGATCGGCACCGTACCGGTCTACCAGGCGCTGGAGAAGGTCGGCGGCATCGCCGAGGACCTGACCTGGGAGCTGTTCCGCGACACCCTGATCGAGCAGGCCGAGCAGGGCGTGGACTACTTCACCATCCACGCCGGCGTGCTGCTGCGCTATGTGCCGCTGACCGCCAAGCGGGTCACCGGCATCGTCAGCCGCGGCGGCTCGATCATGGCCAAGTGGTGCCTGGCGCATCACAAGGAGAATTTCCTCTACACGAACTTCGAGGAAATCTGCGAAATCATGAAGGCCTACGACGTCAGCTTCTCGCTGGGCGACGGCCTGCGTCCGGGTTCGATTGCCGACGCCAACGACGCCGCGCAGTTCGGCGAGCTGGAAACCCTCGGCGAACTGACCAAGATCGCCTGGAAGCACGATGTGCAGACCATGATCGAAGGACCCGGCCACGTGCCGATGCAGCTGATCAAGGAGAACATGGACAAGCAGCTGGAATGCTGCGACGAGGCGCCCTTCTACACCCTCGGCCCGCTGACCACCGACATCGCCCCCGGCTACGACCACATTACCTCGGGCATCGGTGCGGCGATGATCGGCTGGTTCGGCTGCGCCATGCTCTGCTACGTCACGCCCAAGGAGCACCTGGGCCTGCCGAACAAGGATGACGTGAAGACCGGCATCATCACCTACAAGATCGCCGCGCATGCCGCCGACCTCGCCAAGGGCCACCCGGGCGCGCAGATCCGCGACAACGCCCTGTCCAAGGCGCGCTTCGAGTTCCGCTGGGAAGACCAGTTCAACCTCGGCCTCGACCCGGACACCGCGCGTGCCTTCCACGACGAGACCTTGCCCAAGGAGTCGGCCAAGGTGGCGCACTTCTGCTCCATGTGCGGGCCGAAGTTCTGCTCGATGAAGATCACCCAGGAGGTGCGCGAGTACGCCGCCGAGCACGGCCTGACCGACGAGCAGAAGGCCATCGAGGCCGGCTTCGCCGAGCAGTCCGAGCGTTTCAAGGAAGAAGGCGCGGTGATCTACAAGCAGGTCTGAGCCGCGCTGCAGAGCTGAAAAAGCCGGGCATGCCCCGGCTTTTTCATGTGCGCCGTTCAGCGCGGCGAGGGAAAGTAGATGGGCTTGAGGATGCCGTTCAGCCGCGCGTAGGGAATGCGCAGGTCGGGATGACCGCTGGAGTAGGGGGCGATACGGCCGACCTCGTACTTGAGCATCACCGAGCCGCGCAGCAGGGCGACGTTAGCGGTGCGCACGAAGGGCCATTCGGCCTGGTAGTCCAGGTCCTGGTCCAGGCCATTGGTCTTGAGCCAGGTCTGGTGCGCCAGCTCGGCCTGTTGCCAGAAGGCGACCTGCTCGTCCGGCAACAACAGGTCATCGAGGCTCAGCAGGCGGCCCTTGTCGCGGTCGTAGTTGAGGTAGGCGCGCCCGGGGATACCGTGGGCGCCACCGGTGAAGCGGTAGCTGGACAGCTCGATCACCACCAGGCGGCCGTGCTGCTCCAGCACCTTGGCCTGCAGGTAGCTCATCCAGCCCGGCTTGGCCGTGGCCAGGAACTCCTGCTCGTAGAGCGCCAGCGAGGGTGGCGGCGGATCGCCCGGCAGCTCGATGGTCAGCTTGAGCAGCTCCTGCTCGATGCGCGCGTTGAGCTCCGGCAGATCGTCGAAGGTCTGCAGATCGATATTGATCAGCGCGCAGTCCTTGCCCTCGCAGCCCGGCGCGCGGTGCTCCCAGGCCTGGCGACTGACGGCCAACCCCGAGTCGGGCTTGGCGGCGAGCAGCAATGCCTGGCAACCACTGAGCAGGAGCGACAGGGACAGCAGGCCGGCAACGGCGATGGCACGCATGGATTCTCCTCGGGACGGCGACGGGCGTTTCGACTGCACGCCGCACCCGGCGTTCCCGGGTGCGGCGGCGGCCATTGTCGCCGCCCGCGCGGCGCCATCCAAGTGGGCCGAATCACAGGCTGAAGTCGCGGCGCACCTGCAGGTAGACACGGTCGCGGTTGTCGAACTGGCCGTACTGGGTGCTCTGCCCGCCACTGAAGGCGATGTAGCCGGCCTCCAGGTACCACTGGTTCCAGGGCCGGTAGCCGAGGTTGGCCTTGACCAGGTGGCTGCTCTGCACCTCGCGGTTGTACAGCCAGAGCACCCCGGCGTTAAGGCGCTGCTTGGACCAGTCCTTGAGAAGCGCCGCCGAGGCTTCCCAGCCGGTCTCGCGCGGCAGGCTGTCCGGCGCGCCATGACGGTGGCTGACCGTGGCCTGCAGGTTGACCGTCCACTCGTTGCGCGTCAGGTCGAGGCCGAGCAGCGCCGCCGACTTGGGCACGTTCTCCGCGCCTTCCGGGGTCTGTAGCGGTTCGTTGAACAGGTGCACCAGATCGCCGCGCACCACCCAGTCGCCGGCCGGGCGGGCGAACGAGGCGCCGACCAGGCTGCGCCGGCGCTGCTGTTCGACCATCTGCCCCTCATCCATCACATACAGCGGGTCGGGGCTGAGGCCGTCGAACAGGTAGAAGTCCAGGTCGGTGCCGTCGACCAGCATCTTGCCGCGCCAGCCGATGTCCGGGCGCTCGTGCTCGTCGTCCTCGTCCAGCCCCTCCGGCCGCCCGGCGATGGCGAAGTCGGCACCAGCCGGGGCGTAGCGGGTGGTCTTGGCCCTGGGCGCGACGACGAACTGCTGTTCCAGGCTGTCGCCGTAGACCTCCACCACCGCCATCGGCCGGGTCTGCCGGCCGAGGGAGTAGTCGTCGATGTAGGGCAGCAGGAACTCGCGCAGGTCCAGCGGGTTGAGCACGTCGACCAGGCGGAAGTAGTCGCCGCGGCCCCAGGCGATCTGCTGCTGGCCGAGGCGCCATTGCCAGTTGTCGCCGACCCAGGTCAGGTAGAGTTCGCGCAGGTCCTGATCGGACTCCATGCGATCCTCCAGCTTGCCGCCGGCATCGTCGTACTGGCTGCGGTAGCGACCGAGCAGCACGCTGTCGAGAGTCCAGTTGCCCTGGCTGATGCGGCTTTCCAGCAGCGCCTCGACGCGGTGGCCGGAGCTGCTGGCGCCGGTGGTGTCGTGGTGGTAGCCGTCCTCCAGGTGGCCGCGACCGCTCAGGCCCGCGGCGGCCAGCGGCAGGCTGAACAGGGCACAGGACAGGCCGAGCAAGGGTGCGCGCATCAGCGAATCCCGTTGCGCAGGGCGCGCTCGCTGAAGTTCTGGTCGCCGAGGTCCAGGTTGTAGTCGGCGGCGGTGCGCAGCAGGCGGGTCTGGCCACCCTCGACCAGGTTGCTCATCAACGATTCGTTGACCGTCCAGAAACCTTCCACCTGGCTCACATCGACCACTTCGAAGGTCTTGATCTGGCGGCCGCCACGGAAGAACTCGTCGCGCAGGATCAGCTGACGCTCGCGGTCGACGTACACCAGGCGCTGGCTGTAGCCGGTGCGCGGGTTTTCCAGACCGTCGGCGGTGCGCGCTTCGATCACGTAGACCGGGCGGCCCTTGTACTCCTCCTCGCGCAGCAGCCGGTACTGGTAGTCGTCGACGCGCATGCGCTCGATGTCGGCGAAGGAGAAGTCGGTACCGAGGAACGGACCTTCCTTGGAGTTGGTGGCGATGCGCCGGGTCTTGCGCAGCGCCGGCAGGTACAGCCACTGGTCGTCCTCGCGGGCCTGGGCCTCGGCATAGCTGTGCATGAGGATGCCGGTGCCGGCGGTATCGCTGGGCGCGGTGAAGTACAGGGTGGACTTGCGCTCCTCGCCGTACTCCTTCTCCAGCATCAGCAGCTTGCGCTCGCGCACGAAGCCGTCGGCCATGGTCTGCACCAGGGTCACCTCGGAGCGGCGGTCCTGGCCTTCGTCGCGGTCGCGCACGGCGCGCATGATGGCGGCGGGGTCGAGGGCCTCGGCGAGGGCCGGGAAGCTCAGCAGCAGGCCGAGGGCGAGCAGGGAAATACGCATGGCAAAACTCCTTAACGACAGTCGACTGTCAGGTAGCTGTTCGGGGTGGACGACCACTGCGCGGTGGTCTCCAGGTGGTAGCCGGGCAGGCTCGGGACTTCGGCGTGCTCGCGGCCCAGGGCGACCAGCTTGAGGCGCTGGAAGTCCGGCCGCGCCAGGTCCTGCAGGTCGCGGCTACGCAGGCTCTCGGCGACCAGGTAGAACTGCGCCACCTCGCCGTCGCTGGCCGGCAGGCCGGACTCGCCATTGAGCACCTGGCGCAGGTAGACCAGGATGTCGGCGGCCGAGTAGGCCTGCAGGCTGCGCTGGCGCAGGCTCGCGGTAGCCTGCTGCAGTGCCTGCAGGGTGACGCTATGGGGTGGCACCGGCCCTGCGGCCTGCAGCGCCCACTCCTGCAGGTGCAGGCCCTGCAGGGCGCCCTCGGCGCCGCTGGCTACCCGACAGCCGGGGGCGAAGTCGGCGGCCAGGCGCCTGGCGTAGTGCTGCAGCAGCTCGGCCTTGTCCGCCTCGGCATAGGGCCGCGCCAGGCGCAGCCAGAAGTGCGTGCCGTCGCCGGCGCTGGTGACCAGGCGCGGGCCGAGCAGCGGATGGCGCTCCACCAGCCCGGCCAGGGTCTGCAGGCCCGCGGGGGTCAGCTCGCGGGTCTCGATCAGGCGACGGAAGCGCACGTCGTCACCCTGGGCGGCGATGGCATTGGTGCTGGCCAGGCTGTCCAGGGACTGGATCGGCGTGCGCCCCCGGGCATCCTTCACTTCCCACAGGTTCTGCGTGGCGCCGACCAGGCGCTGCAGGTGCCCGGCCTGGTACAGCTCGCCGCCCGGGTAGAGGGTCAGCGCCAGCCAGTCCTGGGCGCCGGCCGGCAGGGCCAGGCAGAGCAGCCAGAGCAGGTGCTTACGCATTGGCCGGCTCCAGCTGCGCCTCGGCCTGTGCCGCCCGGGCGGCATTGACGAAGACCGGCAGTACCAGCAAGGCGAACAGTGCGGCCAGCAGCATGGTCAGGGAGATGAAGAGCCCCAGGTTGACCAGCGACTGGTAGCCCGACAGGCACAGCACCAGGAAACCCAGGCCCAGCGCGAAGGTGTTGATCAGGATCGGCTTGCCGCTGTGCTGCAATGCCGACTGGGTCACCTGCTCCGGCGTACCCCGGCTGCGCCGCATCGCGGCGATCACGTGGATGGCATAGTCGATACCGATACCCACGGAAATCGCCGCGATGATCGAGGTGCCGATATCCAGGTCGGTGCCGGTCAGCGCCATCAGCGCGCCGATGCCCACCAGGGTGAAGAGCAGCGGCAGCAGCGCAGCGAAGCCCAGGCGCACCGAGCGGAACATGGCCATGACCATCAGCGCGATCAGCGCCAGCGACAACAGGATGCTGCTGACCTGCCCCCACACCACCGCATCGGTGGTGGCTACCAGCACCTCGCCATAGCCGGACACGCGCACGGTCATGCCGGCCGGCAGCACCTCGCGGGCCTTGGCCAGGGCATCGCGCATCACCGCACCGACCTCGGAAGAGCGATCGGTATGCAGGATCGCCAGCACCCGGCCGTTCTGGAAGCGACGGTCGACCACGTCGAACAGGTCGCGACCATTGGCGTTCTCGTAGAGCAGGTAGTACTGCGCCAGCAGGGTCGCGCTGATGTCGGCCGGCAGGCGGTACTGCTCGGCGGCGAAGGTTTCCTGGGTCACCTGGTGCAGGCGCTTGACGAAGTCGGCCGGCGAATAGGTGAAGCCGACCAGCGGCTGCTGGCGCAGGTGTTCCTGCAGCCTGGCCACGCCCTGGATCACCGCCGGATCCTTGAAGGCGTCGGCCCTGTCGCTTTCGATCATCACGCTGATCGGCGTGGTGCCGCCGAACAGGGCGTTGATCGCCGCGTCGTCCTGACGGATGCGGCTATCGTCCTCGAAGTAGCCGATCACCTGGTTGTCCACGGTCAGGTGTTCGACCACGTACCAGCCACACAGCAGGATGGCCGCCAGCATGCCGAAGGCCAGGCGCCTGCCGTAGCGGGCGAAGCGGCCGAGGGTCGCGATCATGCGGTCCAGGCGGTCGCTGGCCAGCAGGCCGTGGCGCGGGGCCTCGGCCCGCCAGAGGATCAGCAGCGCCGGCAGGAAGACGATGGTGATCAGCCAGGCGAAGAAGATGCCGATCCCGGTGAACAGGCCGAACTCGCGAATGAAGGTGACATCGGTCCAGGCCAGCGAGAGGAACCCTCCCAGGGTGGTCGTGGAGGTCACGAACATCGGCCAGAACAGCTGTCGCATCACGTGCGCAGCCGTATCGATGCGTGCCTGGCGATCCGGTTCGGGCGGCAGGTTGCGGTAGTAGTCGGCAAGGAAGTGGATGGCGTCGCATACCGCGATGGAGATGATGAACACCGGCATGATCGAGGTGATGATGTTCTGCTTCACCCCGCAGGCGGCCATCAGGCCGAGGGTCCAGATCAGGCTCAGCACGGCGATCAGCAGCGGCACCACCACGCCCTGCACGCGGCCGAAGCTGACGAACAGCACCAGCAGGATCACCAGCAGCACCGCCGGCAGCAGGGTCTGGTTGTCCTGCTCCATGTTCGACGCGGTCTGCGCGGCGATCATCGGCGGGCCGCTGAGGTAGATGCGATCGTCGCCCTGCACCTTGTCGGTGATGTCGACGATGGCCTGGTACACCTGCAGCATGGCCGGCGAGTCGTCCTGGGCGATGTTGAACTCGACCTGGATGGTGGTGGCGCTGCCGTCGCGCGAGACCAGGCTGTCGAGGAACAGCGGGTTGCCCATGGCCTCGGCGCGCAGGGCGTCGAGCCCGGCCTGGTCGGTGGGCACGCGCGGCATCAGCGGATGCACGTCGAGCGCCTCGTCGATGGTCAGCAGGTTCTCGATGGTCACCAGGCTGCGCACCTTACGGATCGGCACCAGGCGCGTGTGCAGGCTGTCCAGCCAGGCTTCCTGGGTATGGCTGAGCTCGCCGGCCTCGGCCAGGCGCTGCTTGAGCGTGGCCAGGCGCGGCTGGTCGGCCGGGGTCAGGCCGCCTTCGAGGATGGCCTCGACATCAGCCTGCAGGCGCGGATCCTCGGCCAGCGCGCGCAGCTTGTCGCTGTCGGCCGGCAGGACCATCTCGATGGCCTGGAAGGCACGGGTCAGCTCGGCCACCCGCTGCAGGCTGTCCGGGTTGAAGATATTGCCCTGGGGGTTTTCCAGGGCGACGAAGGCCTGCTCGCCGGTGTTGGAGAACAGCCGTTTGTTGTCGGCATCGGCCATCCGGCTGGGGTGGCTCTTGTCGATCATGTAGGGCGTGCTGTTGATCTCAAGGCGCCCCATCGCGACCACCGCCGCAGCGGTGATCAGCAGCAGGATGGCGAGCATCAGCCAGGGCCGGTGCAGCATCCTGGAGAGCAGCGTGAAGGCGCGGGTCTTCATGCGGCGGCTCCTGCGCCGGTATAGGCGTCCAGGCGCAGGTCGTCCTTGGCCTTGCTGCGGTTCTGCGCCTCGGCCACCAGGTTGGCCCAGATCACCGTCTTGTGGATCTCGCTGGTGCCGCCGGCGAAGAACAGGCCGATGGAATCACGCAGCAGGCGCTCGAAGTGGAAGTCGCGGCGGTAGCCGTAGTTGCCGTGGATGCGCATGGCATTCAGGCAGGCCTCGTGCATCGCCTCGCTGGCCAGCATCTTGATGATCGAGGCCAGGGTCGAGCAGTCCTGCCCTTTCTCCAGGGCGGCGAGGCCGCGCACCACCACGCTGCGCAACAGCTCCAGCTGGGTGTAGGCCTGCACGATGTGGCCCTGGACGTACTGGTTGTCGCTGATCGGCCGGCCGAAGGCCTCGCGCTTGAGGCTGTACTGCAGGCACTCGTCGATCACCGGCTGCATGCAGCCGACGATGGACACGCCGGTGAAGATGCGCTCGACCAGGAAGCCGAAGTACAGCACGCGCAGGCCCTGGCCTTCGCTGCCGACCAGGCTGTCGGCGGCCAGCGCCACGTCATTGAAGGTCAGGCTGCCGATCGGCGTGCCGCGGTTGCCCATCAGCTCGAACGGCGCGGACTGCACCAGGCCGGGGGCGGCCGTCTCGGTGATGAAGCAGGAAATGGCGTTGGGGCCGGCCTCCTCGAGACGGGCGAAGGTCATGCAGATGTCGGCCACCGGGGCGTTGGTGATGTTCCACTTCATGCCGTTGAGGCGGTAGCCGGCACCATCGCGGCTGGCCGCCAGCTTCAGCGAGCGCACGTCGGAGCCGCAGCCCTGCTCGGTGATGGCGAAGCAGCCGATCTTCTCGCCGCTGATCAGCGGCGGTAGCCAGCGCTGCAGCTGCGTCTCACTGCCGTAGCTGAGCAGCGCGGCCTGCACCAGCGCCACCTGGGCGACGAAGGAGACCAGCACGCCCATGTCCTGGCAGCCCTCGGAGAACCCCTCCAGCGCCGCGGAGAATTCCCACACGCCGAGGCCCTGGCCGCCGAAGCGCTCGGGCATGTGTACGCCGAACAGGCCACTGCTGCCCAGGGCGCGCCACAGCTCGCGGTCGAAACCCAGTTCCTGATCACGCTGGGCCGAGGTCGGGCGCACCAGTTCGCGGCCGACCCGCAGGTAGTGTTCGCGAATCGCCTGCTGTTGTTCGTTCCAGATACCGTTCATGTTCATGCTCCTATGTGCAGGGTGTTCTGCTGCTTGGCGTCGCGCAGCCGGGAAAGGAATTCGTCGCCCTCGAGCTTGATCAGCGCCTCGATCTGCGCCACCCGTTGGTGGTCGATGGCGTCCAGGCGCAGCCAGAAGGGATGCACCTCGCGGCCCTGGTAGCGGTTGGCGTAGAGGTGTTCGGCGGGGATGCAGGCGGTACGCGCCGGCATGATCTGCGGGCGGAAGCCGAAGAAGCTGAGGTTGCGCAGGGTCACCTGGCGTTCGCCGTCGCCGACCATCGCCGCCACACCACTGTCGGCGCGGCACAGCAGGCGGCCGTAGGCGCTGAGCAAGAGCATGCCGGCCTTGGCCTCGAGCACCGGGTCGCCGACCTGGGCCTTGGTCACCCGGCCGATCTCGCGCACTTGTTCCACCGGCAGGTCCTGCAGCTCGCCGATCTGCGCGTAGAGGTCCCGACCGAAGGCGGTCTCCACGCCGAAGGCCGGGCGCTGCTCGTCGTCGAAGCGCTTGCCGCGGGCGATCGGCGCCTTGAGGGTGGAATAGGCCAGCAGCTGCTGGTCGCTGTCGCGTACCAGGACGATATGCACGTCCTCCTGGGCCAGGTGCTCCAGCGGCTCGGCATGCAGTTGGCGCAGCGCCGCCACCTGCGGGTTGATGAAGCCGACCTTGGCGTAATGGACGAAGGCAAAGCGCAGCAGCTGGCGGGTCAGCTTGTTGTCCAGCTGGTAGTTGGGAATGGCATAGGTGGCGATGCCGGCGCGGCGGTCGATGCAGAACTGCTGGTAGCCCTGCAGGCCGGCCAGCAGTGGCGCCTGGTAGTGCTTCACCGAGCGTTCGAGGAAGAACGCATCGGGTCGCTCCGGCGGCAGCTGGCGCCACTGCGCCAGGGCCTGGCGCCCCTGCTCCAGCTGCTGCTGGTGCTCGCGTTCAGCCTGGGCGTCGCGGCGCCGGGTCAGTTCCCAGACGTCGACATAGATGGCATCGCGCACCGGGCGATCATTGACCAGGTCGAGCACCAGCGCGGTGGCCAGGGTGCCGAACAGGTGGGCGGCGATACCCAGCTGCGAGGTGTAGTCCTTGCCGGCCAAGTGGCGGTCGAGCTCGGCGTACATCTCCAGCGGCACGCATTCCACCGGCACCAGGAAGCTGCAGGCCTGCATCGGATCGAGGGTGGCCACCTGCTCGGCGCTCAGCTGGTTGTCCAGCACCTGCAGGTCCGGGTTGCGGTAGTCGAACACCGGAATGTACTGCGCGGCGGCCATGTCGTAACCGCAGACCACCGGCTTGTACTGGCGCTGGCAGATGCGGTGCAGGAGGAACTTCATCTCCAGGCCGGCGCGGCCGGTGACGTCGATGGCGTCCACCACCACGTCGGCCTGGGCGACCATGGCCTCGACGTTGTCCGGGGTGACGCCATGGCCGTGCAGCTCCAGCTTGATATAGGGGTTGATCTGCCGCACGCGCTCGGCGAATACCTCGACCTTGGCCCGACCGACGTCGCTAGCCACCATGTTCTGCCGGTTGGCGTTGTTCAGCTCGTAGCTGCCGTTGTCGGCGAGGATCAGGTGTTCGGCGCCACTGCGCACCAGGAGCTCGATCACGCTGCCGCCGGTGGAACCGCAGCCGGCGATGAGAATCACCGCCTCGCGCAGGCCGCACTGGTCGTCGCTGCTGATGAACCCGGCATTGCGCAGGGTGAGTTCGCGGTAGAACTGGTCGTGATCCAGGGGAGGCTGTGGATGGGTCATGGGTTGCGTCCTGCTGAATGGGAAGGCGGGCATCCTATTCAGCGTTTTAATGGCACAACAAGGACCAATGGGAGCTCGCTGTCATTAACCAGACAATTACGCAAGATGTTGTTTTATATATATATTTTATATGTGATCACAGAAATTTGACGCCCACAAACGACGACCGCCCCGTAATGGGGCGGTCGGTCATGCAACTGTCATCGAAAAAGTCGCTCGCGAGGCTCTAGCTCACCAGTTTGTGCAGATCCTGCGGCACCCTGGCCAGCTCCCAGAGAAAGCTGTCGAGCTTGAAGGTGGAAGTACGGATCTTCTCCTCCATGTCCTGCAGTTCACGGCATACCTCCTGGTAGCGCTGCTCGCGGCGTACGGCGGCCAGCGCCTCGCTGATCCGCTCCGGCTGTGCGCCGATGTACTCGCGCACGCGCTTGCCATCCTTCTGCGGACGCACCAGGTAGAGATAGCGCTGCTGATGCCAGTAGGGGGTGGCGGCGATGCGCGGCGAATCCTGCAGGGCCGCGAGCTCGGCCAGCAGGTTCATGCGCAGGGACCTGAGGCTGTCCAGCTGCTCGGAGATGCGCCAGACCTTCTGCCCCAGGCTCTCCTGGTCGCCGAGCTTGTCGGCATGGCTCTCGCGGTGGGAAATGTCGGTGATGGTCAGCAGGCTGCCGCGATCGCTGCCGTCGGCGCTCGGGATGGGGGCGGCGCTCATCTGCACCCAGCGCACTTGCCCATCACCGGCCTGGATACGCATCGGATAGCGCTCGGCAGAGGGCCCCTGGCGGCGCTGCATCAACACCACCTCGACCAGGTCGGCACTGATCACCTGGGCCAGCGGCCGGCCCAGCACCTCGGTCGGGGCATAGCCGAGGAACTGCTGCATGAAGGGGTTCATGTAGGTGACGCGGCCGAAGGGATCGAGCACTACCAGTCCTTCCTGAGCCTGCTCTACCAGGTTCTGGTAGCAGCGCGTGTCGCCGGTGCTATAGCAGCTGGCGACCTGCAGCCCGGGCTGCGCACCGAACTCGGCGTCGGTGTAGGCCACCGGGATATCCGTGTCCGGATCGTATTGCTTGAGCAGATCGATCAGCTCGGCAGCGCGCATTCCACACCTCCCTGTTGAAGTCGCCATGGGCCGCTCCGAGTATACTCGGCGACATCCGATGAAAAAGGCTTTCATCTGCGAAATGCCCGGCAATTCGGCATATCTGCCGCCATGTTGCGGCCATTAAGCAGGAAGCCGGCGAACCTCCAGTGCCGCAGGCGTTTCGCCAGCTTGCCAAAGCACCAGCGCGGCGCGCACATTCAGCACCATTACCGACACGGGGCGCGGGCCCCGCTGCGATACACGAGGGGGATACATGTCACAGGCCGATGTCGAGCTGATCCAGCGGGAGACCTGCTTTCAGGGCTTCTACCGCCTGGACCGCCTGCACCTGCGCCATCGCCAGTTCGCCGGCGGCATGGGCCCGCAGCTGAGCCGCGAACTGTTCGTGCGCCACGATGCGGTCTGCGTGCTGCCCTATGACCCGCAGCGCGACGCCGTGGTGCTGGTGGAGCAGTTCCGCGTCGGTGCCCTGGACAAGAGCAGCAACCCCTGGCTGCTGGAGCTGGTGGCCGGGCTGATCGACCCGGGCGAGCAGCCCGAGGACGTCGCCCACCGCGAAGCCGAGGAAGAAGCCGGCCTGCAGCTGACCGCGCTGTGGCCGATCACCCAGTACTATCCCTCCCCTGGCGGCTCGGACGAGCGCGTGCACCTCTATGTCGGCCGCTGCGACAGCCTGGGAGTCGGCGGCGTGCATGGCCTGGCCGAGGAAGGCGAGGACATCCGCGTGCATGTCTGGCCGCTGGAGGACGCCCTGCAGGCGGTGAAGGACGGCCGTATCGACAACGCCGCCAGCATCATCGCCCTGCAGTGGCTGGCACTGAACCGCGCCGAAGTGCGAGGGCTGTGGTCATGAACCTGCTGCGCGAGCGCTACCGGGTCGACCTGGTCGAGCTGCAGGCCGCTTGCGAAGCCAACTACGCGCGCCTGCTGCGCCTACTGCCGGACATGCGCGAGGCACAGGGCGAGCGACGCGTGGCCCTGAGCCAGGGCGACCTGCTGCTCGGCGTGCTGCTGATCCGCGTCACCGAGAACTGCCCCTACACCACCACCCTGGAAGTGCGCCAGGAGCACAGCCTGCCCTGGCTGCCGGTGCCGCGCCTGGAAGTGCGTGCCTACCACGACGCGCGCATGGCCGAAGTGATAGGCGCGGAAAATGCCCGGCGTTTCCGCGGCATCTACCCCTACCCCAACGCGGCCATGCACCAGCCGGACGAGAAGACCCAGCTCAACCTGTTCCTCGGCGAGTGGCTGAGCCACTGCATCGCCTGCGGTCACGAGCTGATACCCGTCCTGTGATCACAACTGCGCAAATGTGACAGGTTCACGTTTGCCGGGTTTACCGAATCGCATTTCACCCACCATAATCCTGGGAACCCGTTCAGGAGTTGGCCCTTGTCGCGCCCGTCGTCTCTTGCCTCCGATCGCCCGGTGCTGCTGGTGCAGCTCTCGGACAGTCACCTATTTGCCGAGGAAGACGGCAAGCTGCTGGGCATGAACACTCGCGACAGCCTGGAGAAGGTCATCGCGCGGGTGCAGGCGGAACAGCCGCAGATCGACCTGATCCTCGCCAGCGGCGACCTCTCGCAGGACGGCAGCCTGGTCTCCTACCAACGCTTCCGCGACCTCAGCGCGCAGCTCAACGCGCCGGCCCGCTGGTTCCCCGGCAACCATGACGAACTGCCAGCCATGCGCGCCGCCTGCAACGGCAGCGACCTGCTGCAACCGATCATGGACCTGGGCCACTGGCGCATCACCCTGCTCGACTCCTCGATCCCCGGTGCGGTGCCGGGCTACCTGGCCGACGACCAGCTCCAGCTGCTGGAGCGCGCCCTGAGCGAAGCCCCCGAACGCCACCACCTGGTGTGCTTCCACCACCACCCGGTCTCCATCGGCTGCCGCTGGATGGAGCCGATCGGCCTGCGCAATCCGGAAGCCCTGTTCGCCGTGCTGGAGCGCCACACGCAGGTGCGCGCGGTGCTCTGGGGGCATATCCACCAGGAGTTCGACCAGCAGCGCGGCGGCATTCGCCTGCTCGCCTCGCCCTCGACCTGTGTGCAGTTCGCCCCCGGCAGCGAGGAATTCCAGGTCGACACCACGGCGCCCGGCTACCGCTGGCTGCGCCTGCACGCCGACGGGCGGCTGGAGACCGGCGTGTCGCGGGTCACCGGCATCCACTTCGAAGTCGACTACAGCGTCAAAGGCTACTAAGTCCGCACGGCCGGATGTCAATGCTTGCGGCTGGCGTCGCCTAGCTTGTAGCCTCCCGCTCCATGAATCCCAGCATCCTCTATATCCACGGCCTCAACAGTTCGCCGGCCTCGACCAAGGCCAGCCAGCTGCTCCGGGTCGCCGAACACTGCGGCATCGCCCGCCAGCTGCGCGTGCCGGCCCTGCACCATCATCCGCGCCAGGCCATGCTCCAGCTGCAGGCGGCCATCGCCGAGCTGGGCCGGCCACTGCTGGTCGGCAGCTCTCTGGGCGGTTTCTACGCCACCTACCTCGCCGAGCAGCATGGCCTCGATGCCCTGCTGATCAACCCGGCGGTGCGCCCACACCGGCTGTTCGGCGGCAAGGAAGAGCTGCAGACCAACTACTACAGCGGCGAAACCTGGCTGCTGACCCACGATCACGTCGCCGCCCTGGCCGAGCTGGAAGTGCCCGAGCCGCGTGATGCCCGGCGCTACCGGGTGTGGCTGCAGACCGCCGACGAGACACTGGACTACCGCCAGGCCGAGGCCTATTACCGGGGCTGCACGCTGGACATCCAGCCAGGCGGCGACCACAGCTACCAGGGCTTCGCCCAGCGTATCCCGGAAATCCTCGCGCTGGCCGGCTTCGCTCCGGCCCTGTGGGCCGATTTCGACTTTTCCACCCTTTGAAGAAGACCTGAACCGCTTATGGCCCAGCAGAACGCCTACAACGCCGATGCCATCGAAGTACTGTCCGGTCTGGACCCGGTGCGCAAGCGCCCGGGCATGTACACCGACACGTCGCGGCCCAACCACCTGGCCCAGGAAGTCATCGACAACAGCGTCGACGAGGCGCTGGCCGGCCACGCCAGCGCGATCCAGGTGATCCTCCACGACGACAACTCGCTGGAAGTGATCGACGACGGCCGCGGCATGCCGGTGGACATCCACCCGGAAGAGGGCATTCCCGGCGTCGAGCTGATCCTCACCAAGCTGCACGCCGGCGGCAAGTTCTCCAACAAGAACTACCAGTTCTCCGGTGGCCTGCATGGTGTCGGCATTTCGGTGGTCAACGCGCTGTCCAATCAGGTCGAGGTCAAGGTCAAGCGCGACGGCAGCGAGTACCGCATGACCTTCGCCGACGGCTTCAAGGCCAGCGACCTGGAAGTGATAGGCACGGTCGGCAAGCGCAACACCGGCACCAGCGTGCGCTTCTGGCCCGACCCGCAGTACTTCGACTCGCCGAAGTTCTCCATCAGCCGGCTGAAACATGTACTGAAGGCCAAGGCCGTGCTCTGCCCCGGCCTGGAAGTCACCTTCAGCGACAAAAGCAATGGCGAGACCACCCGCTGGTACTACGAGGACGGCCTGCGCTCCTACCTCACCGACGCGGTCAGCGAGCACGTGCGCCTGCCCGAGGAACCCTTCTGCGGCTCGCTGGCCGGCAACAAGGAGGCGGTCGACTGGGCCCTGCTGTGGCTGCCGGAAGGCGGTGAGTCGCTGCAGGAGAGCTACGTCAACCTGATCCCCACCGCCCAGGGCGGCACCCACGTCAACGGCCTGCGCCAGGGCCTGCTGGACGCCATGCGCGAGTTCTGCGAGTTCCGCAACCTGCTGCCGCGCGGGGTCAAGCTCGCGCCGGAAGACGTCTGGGAACGCATCGCCTTCGTCCTCTCGATGAAGATGCAGGAGGCGCAGTTCTCCGGCCAGACCAAGGAGCGCCTGTCCTCCCGTGAGGCAGCCGCCTTCGTCTCCGGCGTGGTCAAGGACGCCTTCAGCCTGTGGCTCAACGCTCATCCCGAAACCGGTCTGGCCCTGGCCGAGCTGGCCATCAGCAACGCCGGGCGCCGCCTCAAGGCCGGCAAGAAGGTCGAGCGCAAGAAGATCACCCAGGGCCCGGCGCTGCCCGGCAAGCTGGCCGACTGCGCGGGGCAGGACCCGATGCGCTCCGAACTGTTCCTGGTCGAGGGCGACTCCGCCGGCGGCTCGGCCAAGCAGGCGCGCGACAAGGAGTTCCAGGCCATCATGCCGCTGCGCGGCAAGATCCTGAACACCTGGGAAGTGGACGGCGGCGAGGTGCTGGCCAGCCAGGAAGTGCACGACATCGCGGTGGCCATCGGCATCGACCCGGGCTCGGCCGACCTGTCGCAGCTGCGCTACGGCAAGATCTGCATCCTCGCCGACGCCGACTCCGACGGCCTGCACATCGCCACCCTGCTTTGTGCATTGTTCGTCCGCCACTTCCGCCCGCTGGTGGAGGCCGGCCACGTCTACGTGGCGATGCCGCCGCTGTACCGCATCGACCTGGGCAAGGAGGTCTACTACGCCCTCGACGAGGCCGAGCGCGACGGCATCCTGGAACGCCTGACCGCCGAGAAGAAGCGCGGCAAGCCGCAGGTCACCCGCTTCAAGGGCCTCGGCGAGATGAACCCGCTGCAGCTGCGCGAAACCACCATGGACCCCAACACCCGGCGTCTGGTGCAGCTGGGTCTGGACGACTTCCAGGCCACCCACGAGATGATGGACATGCTGCTGGCGAAGAAACGCGCCGGCGACCGCAAGAGCTGGCTGGAAACCAAGGGCAACCTGGCCGAGGTCCTGGCGTGAGGCCGAGCCTCGCCCTCGCCCTACTGCTGCTCGCCGGCGGCGCGCACGCGGCCGAGTCGCCCGCGCCAGTGGTCGAGCTGGAACTGCTGGCCGAACACCCGATCACGGGCATGGCCGCCGGCAACCTGTCCGGCCTGACCCGCTGCGGCGGGGAGTGGCTGGCGCTGTCCGATCGCGAGGACGACCGCCTGTATCGCCTGCAGCCGGGCGATGGCGCCTGGCAGGCCGAGGCCGAGACCTTCTCCGCCCCGCCACCGCCGCCCAGCGCGCTGCCCTGGGGCCTGCGCATGCACGGCTGGCTGGCCAGCAAGCTGCGCGGTGGCGAGCTGGACTTCGAAAGCCTGGCCTGCGACGCCAAGGGCAACCGCTACCTGCTCAGCGAGGCACACGTCGCCCTGCTGCAGGTCGGTCCCAGCGGCATGGCCGAATGGCTGGAGCTGCCCGCCAGCCTGATTCGCCAGGCTCGCGCCAGCGGCATGCTGCTGCGCCACAACGCGCTGCTCGAAGGGCTGGTCATCGACCCCGCCGGCGATCGCCTGTGGCTGGCTGCCGAGCGCGAACGCCGCGGCCTGCTGGTACTGCACAAGATCAATGGCCGCTGGCGCTGCACCGGCGGCTGCGTACTGATGTCCGAGGCCGGCCAGCGTCGCTCGCCGCTCGCCCCGCAGAGCGAGGCGCGCTATCCGCGCAGCTTCGGCGACCTGGCCTTCTGGGATGGCAAGCTGTTCAGCCTGGAGCGCCTGGAACAGCGCATCTGCCGCCGCGATCCCAATACCGGTGCCCAGGAGAAGTGCTGGTCCTTCGTCGCCGCAGCCCTCGCCAGCGGGCGCAGCTACCCGGAGCCCTACGGCAACGCCGAGGCCCTGTGGCTGGACCAGGATGGCGCCTGGCTGGGCCTGGACAACAACGGCATGGCCCGCGCCGACGGCGAGCAGCGCTCTCTGCTCTGGCAGTTCAAGGCGCCGCCAGGCGGCTGGAGCGCGCCATGAGCGAGCCCGTCGCCGGCCAGCGCGCCGCCCGCGTCATGCTGATCCTCGCCTGGGCCGCCGCCCTGGCCCTGGCCACCTACTGGTTCGGCGACTGGGAAGAGCAGCAGATCAACCCCAACCGCCAGCCGCAGTCGGTGCATGGCGACGGCTACATCGAGGTGCGCCTGGCCGCCGGGCGTGGCGGTCACTACCTGTTGGACGGGCAGATCGACGGCCACAACCTGACCTTCCTCCTCGACACCGGCGCCACCGCCGTGGCCATCCCCAAGGCGGTGGCCGAGCGCCTCGACCTGGAACGCGGCGCGCCGGTACAGATCCGCACCGCCAACGGCACCGTCACCGGCTGGCGCACCCGCCTCGGCCTGCTGCAGCTCGGCGACATCCAGCTACGCAACGTGGCGGCACTGGTCACCCCCGGCATGGACGGCGAAGAGGTGCTGCTCGGCATGAGCGCCCTCAAGCAACTCGAATTCACTCAGAAAGGCGGCACCCTGGTGCTGCGCCAATCAACACGCTAATGAGGCACGCATGAGCGACACCCTCGACCTGAGCCTGGAAGGCGTCGAACGCCGGTCGCTGGCCGACTTCACCGAGCAGGCCTACCTGAACTACTCCATGTACGTGATCATGGACCGCGCCCTGCCGCATATCGGCGACGGCCTGAAACCGGTGCAGCGGCGCATCGTCTATGCCATGAGCGAGCTGGGCCTGGACGCCGACGCCAAGCACAAGAAGTCGGCGCGCACCGTCGGCGACGTGCTCGGCAAGTTCCACCCGCACGGCGACAGCGCCTGCTACGAGGCCATGGTGCTGATGGCGCAGCCGTTCAGCTACCGCTACACCCTGGTCGACGGCCAGGGCAACTGGGGTGCGCCGGACGATCCCAAGTCCTTCGCCGCCATGCGCTACACCGAGGCGCGCCTGTCGCGCTATTCGGAAGTGCTGCTGGCCGAGCTGGGCCAGGGTACGGTGGACTGGGTGCCGAACTTCGACGGCACCCTGGACGAGCCGGCGACCCTGCCGGCGCGCCTGCCCAACCTGCTGCTCAACGGCACCACCGGTATCGCCGTGGGCATGGCCACCGATGTGCCGCCGCATAACCTGCGTGAAGTGGCGAGCGCCTGCGTGCGCCTGCTCGATGAGCCGGGTGCCACGGTCGAGCAGCTGTGCGAGCACATCCAGGGTCCGGACTTCCCCACCGAGGCCGAGGTCATCACGCCCAAGGCCGACCTGCTGAAGATCTACGAAAGCGGCCGTGGCTCGGTGCGCATGCGCGCCGTGTACCGTGTCGAGGACGGCGATATCGTGGTCACCGCGCTGCCGCACCAGGTCTCCGGGGCCAAGGTGCTGGAGCAGATCGCCGCGCAGATGCAGGCCAAGAAGCTGCCGATGGTCGCCGACCTGCGCGACGAGTCGGACCACGAGAACCCCTGCCGCATCGTCATCATCCCGCGCTCCAACCGCGTGGATGCCGACGAGCTGATGACCCACCTGTTCGCCACCACCGACCTGGAGTCCAGCTACCGGGTCAACACCAACGTCATCGGCCTGGACGGCAAGCCGCAGGTGAAGGACCTGCGCACCCTGCTCTCCGAGTGGCTGGTCTACCGCGTCGGCACCGTGCGCCGCCGCCTGCAGTTCCGCCTGGACAAGGTGGAGAAGCGCCTGCACCTGTTGGAGGGCTTGCTGGTTGCCTTCCTCAATCTGGACGAAGTGATCCATATCATCCGCACCGAGGACCAGCCCAAGCCGGTGCTGATGGCGCGCTTCGGCCTTAGCGAACTGCAAGCCGACTATATCCTCGACACCCGCCTGCGCCAGCTAGCCCGTCTGGAAGAGATGAAGATCCGCGGCGAACAGGACGAGCTGGCCAAGGAGCGCGACAAGCTGCTGGCCCTGCTCGGCAGCGAAGCCAAGCTGAAGAAACTGGTGCGCCAGGAAATCCTCGACGATGCCGAGAAGTACGGCGACGCCCGCCGCTCGCCGATCGTCGCCCGCGCCGAGGCCCGCGCCCTGTCGGAAACCGAACTGATGCCGACCGAGCCGGTGACCGTGGTGCTCTCGGAAAAAGGCTGGGTACGTTGCGCCAAGGGCCACGATATCGACGCCACCGGCCTGTCCTATAAAGCCGGCGACGGCTTCAAGGCCGCCGCGCCGGGCCGCTCCAACCAGTACGCCGTGTTTATCGACTCCACCGGACGCAGCTACTCGCTGGCCGCCCACTCGCTGCCATCGGCCCGTGGCCAGGGCGAGCCGCTGACCGGGCGCCTGACCCCGCCGCCCGGCGCGACCTTCGACTGCGTGCTGCTGCCGGATGACAGTGCCCTGTACGTGATCGCCTCCGACGCCGGCTACGGCTTCGTGGTCAAGGGCGAGGACCTGCAGGCCAAGAACAAGGCCGGCAAGGCCCTGCTGACCCTGCCCAACGGCGCACTGGTGGTGCCGCCCAAGCCGGTGGCCAGCGTCGAGGAGGACTGGCTGGCGGCGGTGACCACCGAGGGTCGCCTGCTGCTGTTCCCGGTACGCGACCTGCCGCAGCTGGGCAAAGGCAAGGGCAACAAGATCATCGGCATCCCCGGTGAGCGGGTGGCCAGCCGCGAGGAATACCTCACCGACCTGGCCGTGCTGCCGGCGGGCGCTACCCTGGTCCTGCAGGCCGGCAAGCGCACCCTGTCGCTCAAGCCGGACGACCTGGAACACTACAAGGGCGAGCGTGGCCGCCGCGGCAACAAGCTGCCGCGCGGCTTCCAGCGGGTCGACCAGCTGCTGGTGGAGAGCGGCAGCTAAGGGAGAGACGAGATGGCCGCCGCCGAACTGCGCTGGCAACAGGATACCCAGGGTCGCACGCAGCTCTGCGTCAGCGGCCACTGGACCCTGGCCACGCGCAAACCGGACTTGCAGGCGGTGTTCGAGTCCTTCGCCGGTCCCGGCGGCGAACTGCCGGTACGGGTGACGGTCGCGGCCTGGGACAGCAGCCTGCTGGCCCTGCTGCGGCGCCTGCAGCGCCTGGCCGCGGAGCGCCAGTTGCAGCTGCGCTGGCTGGAACTGCCAGACGGCGTCGAGCGCCTGCTACAGATGGGCAGCACGCACCCGATCCAGCCCGCCGGCAGCGCTCAGCGCCGCGGCGGCCCGCTGACCCGCCTGGGCCTGGTGGCCATGTCCACCCTCGCCAGCCTGGCCACCGCAGCCACCTTCCTCGGTGAAATCTGCCTGGCCCTGCTCAACCTGCTGCGCGGCCGCGCGCGCCTGCGCGCCGGCGATTTCTGGCTGGCCCTGCAGCAGTGCGGCCCCGGCGCCCTGCCCATAGTCGCGCTGATCGCCACCCTGGTCGGCCTGATCCTCGCCTTCGTCGGCGCCGCCCAGCTGGAGGCCTTCGGCGCCCAGCTGTACATCGCCAACATGGTGGCCATCGGCATGACCCGCGAGATGGGCGCGCTGATGACCGCGGTGATCATGGCCGGGCGTACCGGCGCCGCCTATGCCGCCGAACTGGGCAGCATGCAGGCCAACGAGGAGATCGACGCACTGAAGACCTTCGGCTTCCCGCCCCTGGAGTTCCTGGTGCTGCCGCGCTTGTTGGCGCTACTGGTGGCCATGCCGCTGCTGTGCGCCTTCGCCGACGCCCTGGGTATCCTCGGCGGCTTCGTCATCGGCGCCGGGCTGTTCGACATCTCTGCCACCCAGTACCTCAACCAGAGCCTGGAGATGCTCAGCCTCACCGACTTCCTCCTGGGCATCTTCAAGAGCCTGGTGTTCGCCGTGCTGATCGGCCTGATCGGCTGCCACTACGGCCTGGCCTGCGGGCGCAACGCCCAGGCCGTGGGCCAGGCCACCACCCGCGCGGTGGTCAGCATCATCGTCGCGCTGGTGGTCAGCGATGCGCTGATCACCCTGATCTGCACCCAGCTGGGGATCTGAGATGAGCAAGGCCGTGCTGATTGCCGAAAACCTCTCCGCCGGCTACGGCCAGCGGGTGATCCAGCGCGGCCTGAACTTCCGCATCGCGCGCGGCGAGGTGTTCGTCATCATGGGCGGCAGCGGCTGCGGCAAGAGCACCCTGCTGCGCCACCTGATCGGCCTGCAGGCGCCGCTGGCCGGGCGCCTGCTGTTCAACGGCGAGGACTTCTGGGCCCAGTCCGAGGCGCGCCGCGCCACGCTGCAGCAGGAATTCGGCGTGCTCTACCAGAACGGTGCGCTGTGGGGCTCGATGACCCTGCGCGAGAACATCTGCCTGCCGCTGGAAACCTACCGCCCCAACCTGTCCCGCGCCGAACTGGACGAGCTGGCCGCGCTCAAGCTGGCCCTGGTCGGCCTCGGCGGCTGCGACGAGCTGTACCCGGCCGAGCTGTCCGGCGGCATGCGCAAGCGCGCCGCACTGGCCCGCGCCCTGGCGCTGGACCCGCAGGTGCTGTTCTTCGACGAGCCCTCGGCCGGCCTCGACCCGATCAGCTCCATGGCCCTGGACGAGTTGATCCTGCAGCTGCGCGACAGCCTCGGCTCCAGTATCGTGCTGGTGACCCACGAGCTGCCGAGCATCTTCGCCGTCGCCGACACCTGCCTGTTCCTCGACGGCCAGGCCGGCACCCAGCTGGCCCTCGGCCCGCCCGACGAGCTGCTGGCCCATGGCCCGGAGGCGGTGCGCCGCTTCCTCGGCCGCAGCCCGCACCCGGCCAAGGAGGCCCCATGAGCGAAACCCGCAAGCCCCTGCTGATCGGCAGCTTCCTGCTCGGCGGCCTGTTCCTGCTGGTCGTCGGCACCCTGCTGCTGTCGCGCGACAGCTGGTTCAGCCAGCCGACCGAGTACGTGGTGTACTTCAAAGGCGCGCTGGACGGCCTCGACGTCGGCGCCGACGTCACCTACCGCGGGGTGAAGATCGGCAGCGTGCGCGAGATCCGCCTGTCCTACGACCGCAACATCAAGGACGTGGTGATGCCGGTGATCCTGCGCATCCAGCCCAATCGCACGGCCGGCCGGCGCAGCTTCGACCAGATCCTCGAACAGCTGGTGCAGCGCGGCCTGCGCGCCCAGCTGCAGACCCCCAGCCTGCTCACCGGCAAGGCCATCGTCGCGCTGGACATGTTCCCCGACCAACCCGGCTACGTGCGCGAACCCAACGAGGTCGAGCTGCCGGCCATCCCCAGCGTGCCGTCGCGCATCGACCAGGCCGCCACCCTGCTGGGCGACCTGGTCGCCGACGTGCGCGAGCTGCCGCTGCGCGAGCTGATCGACTCGGCCACCCTGGCCATGCAGGGCATCGAGCGCCTGAGCCGCTCCGACGACCTGAACCAGGGCCTGCGCAGCCTGGCGTCCACCCTGGCCAACCTCGACCGTCTGAGCCGGCGCCTGGAAACCCAGCTGCCGGCCCTGCTCAGCTCCGCCCAGCGCAGCAGCGGCGAACTCAACGCCACCCTCGGCGAGATCCGCCAGGCCTCCGCCGGCCTGCGCCAGACCCTGGAGCAGACCAACGCGCTGCTCGGCGACGGCCGCCGCAGCCTGGGCCCGGAATCCGAACTGCAGTACCAGCTGAACACCACCCTGCAGGAACTCGGCCGCGCCAGCAAGGCGCTGCAGCGCACCGCCGAGAGCCTGGAACAGCAACCGCAAGCGCTGATCTTCGGGAAACCCCAGCCATGAGCCGCTACCTGCTGCCCCTCGCCTTCCTGCTGCTGACCGGCTGCGCCACCAGCACGCCGCAGCGCTTCTACCAGCTGCCCGTGCCGGCCACCCCGGCGCAGCCAGGCGCCCAGGGCCCGGCGGTACTGCTCGGCCCGCTGCAGCTGGCCGACTACCTGCAGCGCGAGAACCTGGTGCAACGCCGCAGCGACCAGCGCCTCGACCTCAGCACCGACGACCGCTGGGCCGGCAGCCTGCAGGACGATGTCGGCCGCCTGCTCCTGGCCACCCTGGCCGAGCGCCTGCACAGCGGCAACCTGGCGCTCTACCCGGACCGCATCGGTTTCCGCGCCGACGCCCAGCTGGTCCTGCATGTCGCCCGCCTGGACTCCGGCCCGCAACAGCCGGCGGTACTGGAAGCGCGCTGGCGCCTGCTCGACGCCCAGGGCCGGCAGCGCGCCGGCGACCTGCTGCGCCTGAGCGAGACGCACGACGGCAGCCTGGACGACCAGGTCGCCGCCCAGGGGCGCCTGGTCGAGCGCCTCGGCCAGCGCCTGGCCGAGGCCGTGCAGGCCCTGTCGGCCGGCAGCTGAGCGGCTGGCGCTGGAGTCGCGCGCCGCTTTGACGGATGATACGCGGCCGCCTCGCACTTGTTTTCCGGCCGCCGCCGCGGCCCCAGGGTGAAAGAATGAAACCGCTGCACCTCGCCTCCGTCCTGCTGCTGACCGGCCTGCTCGGCCTGGCCGGCTGTACCGCGCACCGCCCGGTGCCGCTGTACCAGCTGGACAACGGCAACGCCGCGCTGCCGACCCAGGAACAGGGCATCGCCGTGCTGCTCGGGCCGATCTCGGTGGCCGACTACCTGCAGCGCGAGGCCTTCCTCCAGCGCCAGCTCGATGGCAGCCTGCTGACCGCCGAAGACGCGCGCTGGGCCGGCAGCCTGGCCGCCGACATCGACCAGCTGCTGCTGCGCCAGCTGGCCTCGAACCTGGACAGCCAGCGCACCGTGCTGGCGCCGACCAGCGCCACCTTCAAGGCCGACGTGCAGGTACTGCTGAACATCATCCGCCTGGACTCCGGCCCGGCCCTGCCGGCCGTGCTGGAAGCGCAGTGGCGCCTGCTCGACCGCAACGGCCAGCTGCGCGACAGCCGCCTGCTGCGCCTGGAAGAAGCGCACAGCGGCACCCTCGCCGACCAGGCGCAGGCGCAGAGCCGCCTGCTGCGCCAGCTGGCCCGGCAGCTGGCCGACGCCATCGAGCCGCTGCGCAACCAGCCGGTGGCCGAGGCCACCAAGCCGGCGCCGGCCCCGGCACGCCCGGCCCGCCCGCCACAGCCGGGCCCGAAGATCCCCATGGTCGGCCCGACCCCGAGCACCGGCGACGTGCTGCGCTTCTGAGCCCGACCTTGGTCGGCTGGCCGGCGCGGCGCCAAGCGGGTAGGCTGCCGACCCCATGAGCGCGACCGATATCCTCCTGCTGGCCCTGGCCGGCTTCGCCGCCGGCGGCATGAACGCCCTGGCCGGTGGCGGCACCTTCTTTTCCTTCCCCGCCCTGCTGGCCAGCGGCCTGCCGCCGGTGACCGCCAACGCCACCAATGCCGTGGCCCTGTGGCCGGCCAGCCTGGCCGGGGCCTGGGCCGCGCGCGGCTCGCTGCGACCGCTGGGACGCTACCTGCTGCCACTGCTGCTGGCCGGCCTGGCCGGCGGCCTGCTCGGCGGCCTGCTGCTGCTGGCCGGCGGCGACGAGATCTTCCGCCACCTGATTCCCTGGCTGCTGCTGGCCGCCACCGCGCTGTTCGCCGCCAGCCCCTGGCTCAGCCGCGCCCTGGCCGCGCGCCGGCGCGACACCGGGCGCCCGCCGCACGGCCCGCTGTCGCTCGGCGCCCATGTCGGCGTATCGGTGTATGGCGGCTACTTCGGCGCCGGCATGGGCATCCTGCAGCTGGCCGCCTTCTCCATCGAGGGCCACCCGCTGGCCCGCGCCAACGCCCTGAAGAACCTGATCTCGGCGGTGATCTACAGCGTCGCCAGCCTCACCTTCATCTTCGCCGGGCGGGTCAGCTGGGCCGAGCTGCTGGTCCTGCTGGCCGGCGCCACGGCCGGCGGCTATGCCGGCGGGGCGCTCGGCGAGAAACTGCCGCCGCGCCTGCTGCGCGCCCTGGTGATCGGCGTGGGCGGCGGCATGACCCTCTACTATTTCTGGGCCACCTACGCCCGCTGATTTGCCCCAGGCGGCGCGGCTCTGCTAGTGTCGCGCCCGTTCCAACACCCGCCGAGACAGTGCCCATGGCCCGCAAGAAAGCCGCCGATTTCGAAACCTCCCTCGCCGAGCTGCAGAGCCTGGTCGAGCGCCTGGAAAGCGGCGAGCTGTCGCTGGAGGATTCCCTCGGTGCCTTCGAGCAGGGCATCCGCCTGACCCGCGACTGCCAGGCCGCCCTGGCCCAGGCCGAGCAGAAGGTGCAGGTGCTGCTGGAGCGCGACGGCGAACTCGCAGAAGCCCCCTTCGACGCGGACGAACCGGCATGATCGCCGCCTACCAGCAGCGCTGCGCCGCCCGCGTCGACGCGGCGCTGGAAGACCTGTTCGCCGCCCCCCGCCACGACCTGCAGCGCCTCTACCAGGCCATGCGCTACAGCGTGGTCAACGGCGGCAAGCGCGTGCGCCCGCTGCTGGTCTACGCCGCCTGCGAGGCGCTGGACGGCGACCTCGACCGCGCCGACGGCGCCGCCTGCGCGGTGGAGCTGATCCACGCCTACTCGCTGGTGCACGACGACCTGCCGGCGATGGACGACGACGACCTGCGCCGCGGCCAGCCGACCACCCACATCGCCTTCGACGAGGCCTGCGCCATCCTCGCCGGCGACGGCCTGCAGAGCCTGGCCTTCGAAGTGCTCGCCGACGCCCGGCGCAACCCGCAAGACGCCGAGCTGCGCCTGGCCATGGTCATGGGCCTGGCCCGCGCCGCCGGCCCGGCGGGCATGGTCGGCGGCCAGGCCATCGACCTCGCCTCGGTCGGCCGGCGCCTCGACCAGCAGGCCCTGGAGGCCATGCACCGGCACAAGACCGGCGCACTGATCGAGGCCAGCGTGCAGCTCGGCGCCCTGGCCAGCGGCCGCGCCGATGAACACACTCTGCGTGCCCTGGCCCAGTACGCCCAGGCCATCGGCCTGGCCTTCCAGGTGCAGGACGACATCCTCGACGTGGAAAGCGACACCGCCACTCTGGGCAAGACCCAGGGCAAGGACCAGGCCAACGACAAGCCCACCTACCCCGCCCTGCTCGGCCTCGACGCGGCCAAGGCCTATGCCCTGGAGCTGCGCGACCAGGCCCTGCATGCCCTGCGCCTGTTCGGCGACAGCGCCGAGCCGCTGCGCGACCTGGCCCGCTACATCGTCGAGCGGCGCAGCTGAGCCGCACCATCACTCGCGCAAATACCCCGCCTTTCGCCGCATAAGGCTTGCTTTACCGCCGCGCCCGAGCCCCTAAGATGGCTTCATGACAAGAAGCCCGGAGTGGCCGGCCATGCCCTTTTCCGCCCTGCTGATCGCCAATCGCGGCGAGATCGCCATCCGCATCGCCCAGGCCTGCGCCGACCTGGGCATCCGCTCGGTGGCGGTGTACGCCGAGGACGACGCGGCCTGCCTGCACACGCGCAAGGCCGATGCCGCCGTGCCGCTCACCGGGCGCGGCGTACCGGCCTACCTGGACATGCAGCAGCTGCTCGCCATCGCCGGCGAGCAGGGTTGCGACGCCATCCACCCCGGCTACGGCTTCCTCGCCGAGAATGCCGAGTTCGCCCGGCGCTGCCAGGCCGCCGGCCTGACCTTCGTCGGCCCGGCGCCGGAGACCCTCGAACTGTTCGGCGACAAGACCGCCGCCCGCGCCCTGGCCGAACGCTGCGAGGTGCCACTGGTGCCGGGGCTCAATCGTGCCGTGAGCCTCGCCGAGGCCCTCGCCTTCCAGGCCGAGCACGGTGCGGTGATGCTCAAGGCCCTGGCCGGCGGTGGCGGCCGCGGCATGCGCGCGGTCAGTACCACCGAAGAGCTGGTCGAGGCCTATGCGCGCTGCAGCTCCGAGGCGCGGAACGCCTTCGGCGACGGCGCACTGTACGTCGAGCAGCTGGTGCACCGCGCCCGCCATATCGAGGTGCAGGTGCTGGGCGACGGCAACGCCGTCAGCCACCTGTGGGAGCGCGACTGCAGCCTGCAGCGGCGCCACCAGAAGCTGGTGGAGATCGCCCCCAGCCCGGACCTGGACGGCGCGACCCGCGAGGCAATCATCGCCTGCGCCCTGCGCCTGGCCGGCGAGGTGAACTACCGCGGCATCGGCACCTTCGAGTTCCTCCTCGACCTGGACCGCCCGGGCCGCTTCTACTTCATGGAGGCCAATCCGCGGGTGCAGGTCGAACACACCGTCACCGAGCAGGTCACCGGCGTCGACCTGCTGCACACCCAGCTGCACCTGGCGGCCGGCAGCCGCCTGGCCGAACTCGGCCTGGCCAGCCCGCCGGCACCCAAGGGCTGCGCCGTGCAGCTGCGCCTGAACCTGGAGACCCTGCACGCCGACGGCAGCGCGCGCCCCGCCGCCGGCACGCTGAGCGCCTACCAGCCGCCCTCCGGCCCCGGCCTGCGGGTGGACGGCCACGGCTACGCCGGCTACCCGGTCAGCCCGGCCTACGACTCGCTGCTGGCCAAGCTGATCGCCACCGCGGCCGACTACCCGGGCGCCCTGCGCCGCGCCTACCGCGCCCTCTGCGAGTGCCGCCTGGAGGGTGTGGCGAGCAACCTGCACCTGCTGCAGAACCTGCTGCAGCGCGAGGAGGTCGCCGCCAACCGGGTCGACACCCGCTTCGTCGAGCGCCACCTCGGCGAGCTGCTCACCGCCCATGGCGAGGCCCATCCGCACCGCTACTTCGCCGGCAGCGGCGCGGCGGACAGCACGGCCCGGCATGGCGTCGAGGCACCGCCCGGCACCCTCGCCCTGGCCGCGCCGAGCAGCGGCGTGCTGGTCGCCCTGCAGGTGGCCGAAGGCGACGCCGTGGCCGCCGGCCAGGTGCTCGCCGTGCTGGAGGCGATGAAGATGGAGTTCGAGGTGCGCGCCGAGCGCGGCGGCATCGTCCGCGCCCTGGCCGTCGCGCCCGGCGACGCGCTGGCCGAGGGCCAGGCCCTGCTGTTCCTCGAGCCGGCCGAAGTAGCCGGCGCTGGCGGCGCCAGCGAGGAGAGCCTCGACCTCGAACATATCCGCGCCGACCTGGCCGAAGTATTGGAGCGCCACCAGCGCCTCACCGACGCGCGGCGCCCCGAGGCCGTTGCCAAGCGGCGCAAGACCGGCCAGCGCACCGTGCGGGAAAACCTCGCCGACCTGCTGGACGAGGGCAGCTTCAGCGAATACGGCGCCATGGCCCTGGCCGCCCAGCGCCGCCGCCGTTCCGCCGAGGAGCTGCTGGAGCTGAGCCCGGCCGACGGCCTGGTGGCCGGCATCGGCACGGTCAACGCCGGGCTGTTCGGCGAACAGGCCGCGCGCTGCCTGGCCATCGCCTACGACTACACGGTGTTCGCCGGCACCCAGGGCGTGATGAATCACAAGAAGACCGACCGCATGCTGGCCCTGGCCGAGCAGTGGCGCCTGCCCGTGGTGCTGTTCGCCGAGGGCGGCGGCGGGCGGCCGGGCGATACCGACTTCGTCGGCGTGGCCGGGCTGGACTGCCACACCTTCGTCGGCATGGCCAGGCTGTCCGGCCTGGTGCCGACCGTGGGCGTGGTCTCCGGCCGCTGCTTCGCCGGCAACGCCGCGCTGCTCGGCTGCTGCGATGTGATCATCGCCACGCAGAACGCGACCATCGGCATGGCCGGCCCGGCGATGATCGAAGGCGGCGGGCTGGGCAGCTACAAGCCCGAGGAAGTCGGCCCCACCAGCGTGCAAGGCCCCAACGGGGTGATCGACGTGCTGGCGGCCGACGAAGCCGAGGCGGTGCAGGTGGCCAAGCAGTACCTGAGTTACTTCCAGGGGCCACTGGCCGACTGGCAGTGCAGCGACCCACGCGAGCTGCGCCATGTAATCCCCGAGAACCGCCTGCGCGTCTACGACATCCGCAAGGTCATCGAGCTGCTGGCCGACAACGGCAGCGTGCTGGAGCTGCGCCGCCAGTTCGCCCCGGGCCTGATCACCGCGCTGATCCGCATCGAGGGCAAGCCCTTCGGCCTGATCGCCAACAACCCGGCCCACCTGGGCGGCGCCATCGACGCGCTGGCGGGCGACAAGGCCGCGCGCTTCCTGCAGCTGTGCGACGCACATGACCTGCCCATCGTCTCGCTATGCGACACCCCTGGCTTCATGGTCGGCCCCGAAGCGGAGAAACAGGCCACGGTACGCCATGTGTCGCGCCTGTTCGTCACCGCCGCCAGCCTGAGCGTGCCCTTCTTCACCCTGGTCTTGCGCAAGGGCTACGGCCTGGGCGCCCAGGCCATGGCCGCCGGCAGCTTCCACGCGCCGCTGTTCACCGCCGCCTGGCCCAGTGGCGAGTTCGGTGCCATGGGCCTGGAGGGCGCGGTGCGCCTGGGCTTCGCCAAGGAGCTGGCGGCCCAGGCGGACGACGCCAGCCGCCAGGCGCTGTTCGACAAGCTGGTGGCCAAGGCCTATGACAACGGCAAGGCGCTGAACATGGCCAGCTATCTGGAGATCGACGCGGTGATCGACCCGGCCGAGAGCCGCGCCTGGCTGCTGCGCGGGCTCAACGCGGCACCCGCGCCGGCGCCACGCGCGGGCAAGAAACGGCCCTTCGTCGATACCTGGTAAGGAACTCGCCCATGCCCATCGAACATCGGCTCCTCGCCGTCAACGGCATCGACCTCAGCCTCTACAGCGCCGGCCCCGAAGGCGGCCGCCCGATCTGGCTGCTGCACGGCTTTCCCGAGTGCTGGTACGCCTGGCATCCGCAGATCGAGGCGCTGGCCGCCGCCGGCTACCGGGTGTTCGCCCCGGAGATGCGCGGCTACGGCCAGAGCAGCGCGCCACGCGACCCGGCCGCCTACGACCTGCTGACCCTGTGTGGCGACATCCAGGGCGCCATGGACGCCCTCGGCCAGAGCGCCGTCGCCGTGGTCGGCCATGACTGGGGCGCGCCGGTGGCCTGGCACCTGGCCCTGCTGGAGCCCACGCGGGTGCAGGCCCTCGGCGCCCTGTCGGTGCCCTTCGGCGGGCGACCGAAACGCCCGGCCATCGAGATGATGCGCGAGGCCTACGCCGGGCGCTTCCACTACATCCTCTACTTCCAGCAGCCGGGGCTGGCCGAAGCCGAGCTGGACGCCGACATAGGCCGCAGCCTGCGCCTGCTGCTCGGTGGCCTGGAGGGTGCGCTGCTGCAGGACAAGCCGGCTGACGCCCGGTTGTTCGACGGCGCGGATGACCTGCCGCTGCCGGCCTGGTGCCCGCCCCAGCTGTTCGCCGTGTACGAGCGGACCTTCGCCGGCCGCGGCTTTTACGGCGCGCTGAACTGGTACCGCAACTTCGAGCGCAACTGGCAACGCACCGAGCACCTGGCCGCACTGCGGGTCGAGCAGCCGACCCTGTTCCTGCTCGGCGAGCGCGACCCGGTCGGCCGTTTCGAGGCACCGACCCTGGCGCGCATGGCGGCCAAGGTGCCGCGCCTGGAACAGCACCTGTTGCCCGGCTGCGGCCACTGGCTGCAAAGCGAGGACGGCGCGCGGGTCAGTGCGCTGCTGCTGGATTTCCTGGGGCGGCACTACGCCGCGGGCTGATCCGCTTACAGGGTGTTTGGGCTGTTCCCGGCGCTTCGGGTAAACTGCCGCATCTTTTGCACGCCCATAACGATTCGCCTGATGCCGACCACCTTCCACGAGATTCCGCGCGAGCGCCCCGCCACGCCCCTGCTCGACCGTGCCGAGACCCCGGACGGCCTGCGCCGCCTGGCGGAAAGCGAGCTGGAGACCCTCGCCGACGAGCTGCGCCAGTACCTGCTGTACAGCGTCGGCCAGACCGGCGGGCATTTCGGCGCCGGCCTCGGCGTGGTCGAGCTGACCATCGCCCTGCACTACATCTTCGACACCCCGGATGACCGCCTGGTGTGGGACGTCGGTCACCAGGCCTACCCGCACAAGATCCTCACCGGCCGCCGCGAGCGCATGGCCACCCTGCGCCAGAAGGACGGCCTGGCCGCCTTCCCGCGCCGCAGCGAGAGCGAGTACGACACCTTCGGCGTGGGCCACTCCAGCACCAGCATCAGCGCCGCCCTCGGCATGGCCATCGCCGCGCGCATGCAGGGTTCGCGGCGCAAGGCGGTGGCGGTGATCGGCGACGGCGCGCTGACCGCCGGCATGGCCTTCGAGGCGCTCAACCATGCGTCGGACGTCAAGGCCAACATGCTGGTCGTACTCAATGACAACGACATGTCGATCTCCAAGAACGTCGGCGGCCTGTCCAACTACCTGGCCAAGATCATCTCCAGCCGCACCTATTCGAGCATGCGCGAGGGCAGCAAGAAGATTCTTTCGCGCCTGCCCGGCGCCTGGGAGATCGCGCGCAAGGTCGAGGAGCACGCCAAGGGCATGCTGGTGCCCGGCACCCTGTTCGAGGAACTGGGCTGGAACTACGTCGGCCCGATCGACGGCCACGACCTGCCCACCCTGCTGGCCACCCTGCGCAACATGCGCGACCTGGAGGGCCCGCAGTTCCTCCACGTGGTGACCAAGAAGGGCAAGGGCTTCGCCCCGGCCGAGGCCGACCCGATCGGCTACCACGCCATCACCAAGCTGGAGCCGATCAACGCCCCGGTCGCGCCCAAGCAACCCTCCGGGCCCAAGTACTCCAGCGTGTTCGGCCAGTGGCTGTGCGATATGGCCGCCGAAGATCCGCGCCTGGTCGGCATCACCCCGGCGATGAAGGAAGGCTCGGACCTGGTGGCCTTCAGCGAGCGCTTCCCCGAACGCTACTTCGACGTGGCCATCGCCGAGCAGCATGCGGTGACCCTGGCCGCCGGCATGGCCTGCGACGGCGCCAAGCCGGTGGTGGCGATCTACTCCACCTTCTTGCAGCGCGCCTACGACCAGCTGATCCATGACGTGGCGGTGCAGAATCTCGACGTGCTGTTCGCCATCGACCGCGCCGGCCTGGTCGGCGAAGACGGCCCGACCCATGCCGGCAGCTTCGACATCTCCTACCTGCGCTGCATCCCCGGCATGCTGATCGCCACGCCCAGCGACGAGAACGAGCTGCGCCAGCTGCTGACCACCGGCTACCACTTCCAGGGCCCGGCAGCCGTGCGTTATCCGCGTGGCAGCGGCCCCAACGCGCCCATCGACCCGGCACTGGACAGTGTCGAGATCGGCAAGGCGGTGCTGCGTCGCCAGGGCCAGGGCGTGGCCCTGCTGGTCTTCGGCGTGCAGCTGGCCGAGGCCCTGCGCGTGGGCGAAAGCCTGGATGCCACGGTGGTCGACATGCGCTTCGTCAAACCGCTGGACGAGGCCCTGCTGCGCGAACTGGCGGCCAGCCACGCGCTGCTGGTGACCATCGAGGAAAACGCCGTGATGGGCGGCGCAGGCTCAGCGGTCAGCGAGTTCCTCGCCGCCGAGAACCTGGTCAAGCCGCTGCTGCACCTGGGCCTGCCCGATTACTACGTGGAGCACGCCAAGCCGGCGCAGATGCTCGCCGAGTGCGGCCTGGACCTGGCCGGCATCGAGGCGGCCGTCCGTCGCCGCCTGCAGCAACTTGAGCAAAGCTCAAGCTGAGGCACGCTAAACTTGCTTGAGCTTCAACACGCCGTGCACTAAGGTGCGCGGCGTTTTCTTTTCCATCAGGTGCGCCGGTCAATGCCGGCGATAATCGGGAAGCCGGTGCGCTCCATGAGCAATCCCGGCGCTGCCCCCGCAACGGTAATCGATCGCAGCCCTGCTGCAGATCCGCGCAACAGCCACTGGGTCAACCGGGAAGGCGCGCGGAGCGGAATCGAGAGCCCGGAGACCGGCCTGACGGATTCGACTGGTGTTGCGGAGGGCCGCACCGTCAGGCGCCGCCGTGCGCCTGCTTTCTGCCCTCCTCGAAGTCTTTGTCTTTGAGGAACCCCGATGAAACTGTCCCACACCCTGCCTCTCTCGGCGCTGAGCCTGGCTCTGCTGCCTGCTGGTCTCGCGCTGGCCGCCGGCCAGGACGCCGCGCTCAAGCTGCCCGAGACGCTGATCAGCGCCAACCGCGACGTGCAGCAACGCGATGCCAGCAGCACGGCGAGCACCGTATTCACCCGCGCCGACATCGAACGCCTGCAGCCGGCCTCGGTCAGTGACCTGCTGCGCCGCGCCCCCGGCGTGCAGGTGACCGACAATAGTGCCGGCAGCCTGGCCAGCCTGTATATCCGCGGCACCAAGTCGGCACAGAGCCTGGTGCTGGTAGACGGCATGCGCATCGCCTCGGCCAGCTCCGGCGACAGCAACCTGCAGTTCCTCAATGTCGACCAGATCGAGCGCGTCGAAGTGCTGCGCGGCCCACGCTCGGCGGTGTACGGTGCCGACGCCATCGGCGGCGTGGTGCAGATCTTCACCCGCCGCAGCGCTGGCGAGGGCCTGCAGCCCTTCGTACGCATGAGCTATGGCAGCAACGACAGCTGGCGACGCAGCGCCGGACTCTCCGGCGGCGACCAGCAGACCCGCTTCAGCCTGGCCGGTAGCCTCGACGAGAGCGACGGCATCGATCGCACCGGCATCTCCTACGACTCCGACCAGGACCACGACGCCTACCGCAACAAGGCCTTCAGCCTGAGCCTGAGCCACAGCTTCAGCGAACAGCTGGAAGCCGGCGTCAACGTCCTCGACCAGCGCGGCCGTACCGAGTTCGACAACCCCTTCGGCCGTTTCGACATGACCACCTTCGAGTCGGTCGGCCAGGAGCCCTACAGCGACTTCACCCTCAGCAGCGTGTCCAGCTACCTGGACGCGCAGGTCAACGACCTGTGGAGCAGCCGCCTGGAAGTCGGCCACAGCGAGAACCGCGAGGAAAGCCTGGACAAGCTCAGCGACGAGCGTGGCGTGTTCAACACCTATCGCGACTCGGTGAACTGGCTCAACACCCTGGCCCTGAGCGACAGCCACGGCCTGCTGCTGGGTGGCGAGTGGTACGAGGATCAGCTCAACAGCAACACCGCCTTCGCCGAGCAGCAGCGCTGGAACCAGGCCGCGTTTGTCCAGCATCGCTATGAGAGCGAGCACTTCTCCACCGAGCTGGGCGTACGCCACGACAAGAACGAGCAGTTCGGCAGCGAGAATACCTGGAGCGGCGCCCTGACCCTGCCGCTGAACGCCGGCAATGACCTGGTGCTGTCGTACAGCGAGGGCTTCCGCGCGCCGACCTTCAACGATCTCTACTACCCGGACTACAGCAACCCGGACCTCAAGCCCGAGCACTCGAAAAGCTATGAGCTGCAGTGGCGCAGCCAACTGGCCGAGCGCACACGCCTGGAGGCCTCGCTGTATCGCACCGATATCGAGGACGCGATCGCCAGCGACCAGAACTTCATCCCGCAGAACATCGCCGAAGCCCGCATCCACGGCTTCGAGGCCAACCTGCAGCAGGAGCTGTTCGGCTGGCAGGGCCAGCTCGGCATCGCCTTCGTCGATCCGCGCGACCGCGACAGCGGCCACACCCTCAATCGCCGTGCCCGCCGCACCCTCAGCCTGGACCTGGATCGCGCCTTCGGTGCCTTCGCCGTCGGTGCCACCTGGCAGCTGGCGAGCAGCAGCTACGACGACCCGGACAACCAGCACGAACTGGGCGGCTACGGCCTGCTCGGCCTGCGCGGCAGCTGGCAGGCGAGCGGCGAGCTGAAGCTGGAGGCGAAGATCGACAACCTGCTGGACAAGGACTACCAGCGCGCCCTGTACGAGCACGAAGGCGAACGCTACGGCTACCGCCAGGAAGGCCGCACGGCCCTGCTCGGGTTCGTCTGGACTCCCAGGCTGTAAACGAACAAGGCCCCGCGAGGGGCCTTTTTTCTCAATACCTCAACGGGCCCTGGCCAACAGTTCGCAGAGCTGTTCGGTGGCCGCCAGCATCTGGAAGCTGGGGCGCTCCAGGCCCTTGTCCGGTACCGTCCACAGCTGGCCAAGACGCACCGCGGGCAGCTGCGGCCAGGCTCGCCAGCGCTGCAGTTCGGCCTCGCTGCCCCCCAGAATCACCTCGGGCGCGCGCCCCAGCACCGCCTCGACATTGACCTGGGGGGCCGGCAACTGCAGATCGGCGAACACGTTGTGCGCGCCACACACCCGCAGCGCGTCACTGACGATCTGCCGCCCGCCCAGGGTGTACAGCGGCTCGTTCCAGACCTGGTAGAACACCGCCAGCGGCGGCTTGCGACGGTAGCGCCGGCGCAGCTCGGCCAGGCGCGTGGTGAAGCGGTCGCGCAGCTCGCGCCCATGGGCCTCGGCACCGACCAGCCGACCCACCTCAGCGAACTGCTCGGCCAGCGCCTGCAGATCATGGGGCTCGCCGACATACAGCGGGATGCCGAAGGCCCGCAGCTGCGCCTGCTGGGCCTCGGGCACACTGCCGGGCCAGAGCAGCAGCAGGTCCGGCTTGAGCGCCAGCAGGGTTTCCAGCTCGACCTGGCCATAGCGCCCGACCGAAGGTACACCCGCCAGCGCCGGCGGACGCGGCCCGCCATCGAGCAGGCCGACCAGGCGCGACTCGGCGCCCAGCTCCAGCATGATTTCCGACATCGAAGGGGCCAGACTGACCACCCGTTCGGCCGCCGTCAGCGCCGGGCTGAGGGCGAGCAGACAGGCAGCCAGCAGCGCGCGCATCAACCCAGCTGGCGGGGAATGCGGTACAGGCAGAACAGCACCACGCTGCTCAGGGCCAGGAGGATCAGGGCAACGGCATTGAGCCCGCTAAACAGGGCAATGGCGGCGATCCAGGCCGGCAGGCCGGCACCGAGGAAGGCCCTGCGCCGCTGCGCGGCCAGTGCCAGCCAGGCCTCGCGCTCGTGTTCACCGTCCAGCGCGGCCTCGGTGGCGATCAGCGCGCGCTTGTAGGCGGAGAACAGCGGCAGGCTGACGAACATGGAGGCCAGGCCGGCGATGAACAGCGGCATCTCCAGCACACTGCCCAGTGCCTGGCTGCCGCCGAACAGCAGGTTGAGGAAGAACAGCGGCGCCAGGGCGAAGCCGAGCCAGCGCCACCACTCGAGGGCGAGCCGGCGACGCACCTCGGCGCGGGTCACTCGGTTTCTTCCTGGTGCTGCAGCCCCAGCATGTGGCCGAGCTTGCCGGCCTTGGTCGCCAGGTACTTGCGGTTGTGCGGGTTGAGGGCGATTTCCAGCGGCCGACGCTCGGCCACGCGCACGCCGAAGCCCTCCAGCGCCTTGACCTTGCGCGGGTTGTTGGTCATCAGGCGGATCGCGCGGATGCCCAAGTGGTCGAGCATCGGCTGGCAGATCGAGTAGTCGCGCTGGTCGGCGGCGAAGCCCAGGCGCTCGTTGGCCTCCACCGTATCGGCGCCGCCATCCTGCAGCTCGTAGGCGCGGATCTTGTTCAGCAGGCCGATACCCCGGCCTTCCTGGCGCAGATACAGGAGCACGCCGCGGCCCTCGGCGGCGATGGCGCGCAGGGCGGCCTCGAGCTGGGCGCCGCAATCGCAGCGCTGGCTGAACAGGGCATCGCCGGTCAGGCACTCGGAGTGCAGGCGACCCAGCACCGGCTGGCCGTCGGCGACGTCGCCCAGGGTCAGGGCCACGTGCTCCTTGCCGCTCTCCTCATCGAGGAAACCGTGCATGGTGAACACCGCGAAGGGCGTGGGCAGTTTGGAGGCGGCGACGAAGACGACGGACACCGGGTGCTCCTGTTGGACGTTCGGCAGAAAAGGCCGGCATTGTACCAGCCACGACGGCAGCCGGCTCAGCCTGAATTGTCGGGGATAAGCATCGGCCTGGCCGATGGGTCGGCTAGAGCTTGGACTCCAGCTGCAGCACACCATTCTCCTCGCGCCAGCGCACCCGGCTGAGATAGCTCATGCCCAGCAGCACCTCGGTGGGCGAGTCGCCTTCCAGCACCGCGGCCTCGACGCCGAGCACCTCCAGGCCACCGACCTTGACGTTGTTCAGCTTGATGCGCCAGGCCCGCACGTTGCCGCCGGCGGTGCCGACCACCATGGGCAGCCCGTCGACACGGTAGTCGATGCCCAGGCGGCGCGCCTGGCCCTCGTTCATCGCCACCGAGGTGGCGCCGGTGTCGACCATGAACTGCACCGGATGGCCGTCGATGGAGCCGGCGATCCAGTAGTGGTTGCCGACGCCCTTGCTGATGCTCACCTGGGTCTTCTGCGGCGCGGCGCTGCCGGCCTGGTTGTATTCGCGCGACAGGCCGTAGCTGCGCTGCACACCATCCACCTCGAGCAGCGCGCCCTTGCTGTCGGCACTGAGCACCCTGACCCCGCCCGGCCCGGTCTGCCCGGCCTTGACCAGCTTGCGCTGGCCATCGACCAGCAGCACGGCGGCATTGGGGAACAGACCGACCACCTGCACCTGGGTCTCGGCCTGCAGCAGCGGGCTGAGGGCCAGCAGCGCGCTGGCGGCGAACAGCTCAAGGCGACGCATCGGGAATCTCCATGTCCTCGTCGAAGGGGTACGGCTGCTGCCAGCGGCGGAAGATCGGCCGCAGGCTGCCGTCCTGCACCAGACTGGCCATGCGCTGGTCGTAGACTGCGGCCAGGGCGCGACCGCGGGCAGTATCGGTAAAGCCGGGGTAGAGCGGCAAGCGGGTCAGGCTGGTGCTGCGAAAGCGTTCCGGGTTCGGCGCCGCCGCCAGCACATCGGCCACCTCGGTATTGGCGTCGATGTAGAAATCGGCATGCCCGCGCTCGAGCATGCCGAGGATGCCGCTGCGCCGCTCGATCTCCTGAAAGTTCAGCGGCCCCGGCAGATACTGCTGGTAGCCATAGCCGCGCATCCACGCCAGACGATGGCGCGCGAGCGTCTGCAGGCTGGGGATTGGCTGGCTGGTCAGGCCGAGGGCTACTATCACATCGGCATCGTAGGGCCGGCGCGGATAGTGCACCCGCTCGTCGACCTCGTGGCGATAGGAGCCGAGGAAGGCATCGGCCTCACCACGCTGGACCAGACCTATCGAGCGCATGTAGGGCTCGTTGCGCCAGCGCAGCCGCACACCGGCCGGCTCGAACACCTGACGCAGAACCTCCCAGGCCAGGCCAGTGCCGTCCGGGTTGGTATGCCCGGCCCAGTGCTCGCTGACCAGCATGATCTCGTGAGGCACGTCCTCGGCGGCCTGGGCACCCTGCCCCCCCAGGCTCAACAGCAACCCCAACAGCCAGGCGCGCATGCTCACCTCCGCCTCAGGTCAGGCCCCAGACCAGCAACTGCATCGCCAGCCAGGCGAACACCCCGGCCAGCACATCGTCCAGCATGATGCCGACGCCGCCGTGCACATGCCGGTCGATCCAGCGGATCGGCCAGGGCTTGAGGATGTCGAACACCCTGAATACCAGAAAGCCTAGCAGCAACCAGTACCAGCCCTCGGGCACCAGCCACAGGGTGATCCACATGCCGACCATCTCGTCCCAGACGATGCCCTCGTGATCGTGCACACCCATGTCGTCGGCCACCCGGCCGCACAGCCAGAAGCCGAACAGCATGGTGACGCCGAGCATCAGCCAGTAGCCCCAGTCCGGCAGCAGCTGCCACAGCGGAATGAAGGGCAGCGCCACCAGCGAACCCCAGGTGCCCGGGGCCTTGGGCATCAGCCCGGAGCCGAAGCCGAAGGCGAGGAAATGCCAGGGATTGCGCCAGACCTGCGGCGCGACTTTGACGACTTCAGTCACCATGCAGTCCTAAATCTTGTGCGAAATGTTGATAGCCCGCCCGCGGCGGTTCGAGCAGGCGGCCCTGGCCATCCAGCAACTGCACACCCTGCCCCGCCACGACCCGGCCTATCACCACGGCCTCGGGCCATTGCGCCTGCAGCGCCGGCAGGTGCTCGGCCGCCAGGGTAAAGGCCAGCCGGTAGTCGTCGCCACCGGCCAGCGCACAATCCCGCGCCCGCTCGCCCGCCAGAGCTTGCAGGGCCGGCGACAACGGCAGGCGCGGCAGCTCGACCTGCAGGCAGGCGCCGGACGCCGCGGCGATATGGCCACAGTCGGCCAGCAGGCCGTCGGAGATATCCAGCGCCGCCGTAGCCCGGCCGCGCAGCCACTGGCCCAGGGCCAGCTGCGGCTGCGGCGCCCAGTAGCGCTGCAGCAGATAATCGGCCGCCTCGCCCTCGGCCCGCTGCTCGCCCAATACCAGCGGCAGCGCCCCGGCGCCATCGCCCAGGCTGCCGCCGACGCAGAGCAGGTCACCCGGCCGCGCGCCACCGCGGGTCAGCGCCTGGCCCGCCGGCACCTGGCCGAGCACGGTGAGGGTCAGGCTCAGCGGACCGCGGGTGGTGTCGCCGCCGACCAGGGCGATGGCGCAGCTCTGCGCCATCTGCGACAGGCCGCGGGCGAAGCCCTCCAGCCAGGCAGGTTCGGCATCGGGCAGGGTCAGCGCCAGGGTGAAACCGAGCGGCGCGGCGCCCATGGCGGCCAGGTCGCTGACGCTGACCGCCAGGGCACGCTGGCCGAGCAGAAACGGATCGCAGGGTTGGGGGAAATGCACGCCGGCCACCAGGGTATCGGTGGACACGGCCAGTTGCTCGCCAACGGCCGGTTGCAGCAGGGCGCAGTCATCGCCGATGCCGAGGACGATGCCTGCGGCCGCCTGCGCACAGGGCGCGGCGGCGAAGTAGCGGCGGATCAGCTCAAACTCACCCACGCGGGGAATGCCGGCTCAGCGCTTGCCGGCCTTGACCTCGGCCGCACGCAGCACCGGGGCCAACTTGTCCAGCACGCCATTGACGAACTTGTGCCCGTCGGTGGCGCCAAACACCTTGGCCAGCTCGATGCCTTCGTTGATCACCACCTTGTAGGGCACGTCGACGCGGCTCTTCAGCTCCCAGGCGGACAGGCGCAGGATGGCCAGTTCGACCGGGTCCAGCTCTTCCAGCGGAATGCTCAGGAAGGGCGCGAAGGCGGCATCCAGCTCCGGCTTCTGCCGGGCCACGCCGGTGAGGATCTCGTGGAAGTAGGCGCCGTCGACGCCGCTGAAGTCGTTATCGACGCGGAACTGCGCTTCGATCTCGTTCAGCGACTGACCGGCCATGTGCCACTGGTACAGCGCCTGCATGGCCAGGCTGCGGGCCACGCGGCGCTGCGCGATCTTGCCCTTGGCCTTGGGCTGCGGAGCGTCCTGGCTGTCGTCGTGATTCAGGCTCACTTGGCCTCCAGCTGCGCCAGCAGACTCACCATTTCCAGGGCGGACAGGGCGGCTTCGGCGCCCTTGTTGCCGGCCTTGGTGCCGGAGCGCTCGATGGCCTGCTCGATGGAGTCGACGGTCAGCACGCCGAAGGCGACCGGTACGCCGTACTCCATGGACACCTGGGCCAGGCCCTTGGTGCACTCGCCGGCGACGTATTCGAAGTGCGGGGTACCGCCACGGATCACCGCGCCGAGGGCGATGATGGCGGCGAACTCGCCGCGCTGGGCGACTTTCTGGGTGACCAGCGGAATCTCGAAGGCACCCGGCGCGCGGATCACGGTGATGTCGCTTTCCTTCACGCCGTGGCGGACCAGGGCGTCGACGGCGCCGCTGACCAGGCTCTCGACGACGAAGCTGTTGAAGCGGCCAACCACCAGGGCGTATTTGCCTTGCGGGGCGATGAAGGTACCTTCGATGGTCTTCAGGGTCATGGGCGAGTCTCAGTCTGTATAAAGAGCCGGGGCGCCTTGGGCACCCCGTGGGTATCAATGTAGAACGAAAAGCCAGGCCGGGCGCAGGCTGCGCTCGGCCGGGGTCGTCATTCAGCGGGCAAGTATTCTACAACTTCCAGGTCGAAGCCGGATATGGCGTTGAACTTCATCGGCGAGCTCATCAGGCGCATCTTGCGCACGCCCAGATCACGCAGGATCTGCGAGCCGGCGCCGACGGTGCTGTAGGTGGCCGGGCTCGGCGCCGGCTGCTTGCCCAGGTGGGCCAGCAGTTCCGGGCCGGTGAGCGGGTTGCCGAGCAGCAGCACCACGCCGCTGCCGGCCCTGGCCACCTCGGCCATGGCCGCGCGCAGGCTCCAGCGCCCCGGCTGCTTGACCAGGAACAGGTCGCGCAGCGGCTCCATGTTGTGTACACGCACCAGGGTCGGCTCCTCGGCGCACACCTTGCCCAGGGTCAGGGCCATGTGCGCGGTGTTCTCCACGCCGTCGCGGTAGGTGACCAGGGTGAACTGGCCCAGCTCGGTGTCCAGCGGCTGCTCGCTGACGCGCTCGACGGTGCGCTCGTGGATCAGCCGGTAGTGGATCAGGTCGGCGATGGTGCCGATCTTGAGATTGTGCTCGGCGGCGAACACTTCCAGCTCCGGGCGACGGGCCATGGTGCCGTCGTCGTTCATGATCTCGCAGATCACGCCACTCGGCTCGTAGCCGGCCATGCGCGCCAGGTCGCAGGCCGCCTCGGTGTGGCCGGCGCGGGCCAGCACGCCGCCGGGCTGGGCCATCAGCGGGAAGATGTGGCCGGGGCTGACGATGTCGTCGGCCACCGCGTTGCGCGCCACCGCGGCCTGCACGGTACGCGCGCGGTCGGCGGCGGAGATGCCGGTGGTGACGCCCTCGGCCGCCTCGATGGAGACGGTGAACTTGGTGCCGAAGCCGGAGCCGTTGCGCGGCGCCATCAGCGGCAGCTTGAGCAGCTCGCAGCGCTCGCGGGTCATCGGCATGCAGATCAGGCCGCGGGCGAAGCGGGCCATGAAGTTGATGTGCTCGGCGGTCACGCATTCCGAGGCAATGATGATGTCGCCCTCGTTCTCGCGGTCCTCGTCATCCATGAGGATGACCATCTTGCCGGCGCGGATGTCTTCGATCAGTTCTTCTGCGGTATTCAGGGCCATGGCGGCGCGTCTCACTTGTTCAGGTAGCCGTGTTCGGCCAGGAAAGCTTCGCTGATGCCGGAAGCGCTGGGCTCGGCGGCCTTGTCGCCAAGCAGCAGGCGCTCCAGGTAGCGCGCCAGCAGGTCCACTTCGAGGTTGACCCGACGCCCCGGCCGGTAGTCGGCCATGATGGTCTCGACCAGGGTATGCGGCACTATGGTCAGCTCGAACTCGGCGCCGTTGACGGCGTTGACCGTCAGGCTGGTGCCGTCGACGGTGATCGAGCCCTTCAGCGCAATGTACTTGGCCAGCTCGCGCGGGGCGCGCACGCTGAACTGGATGGCGCGGGCGTTGTCCTCGCGCTTGATGATCTCGCCGACGCCGTCGACATGGCCGCTGACCAGGTGGCCGCCGAGGCGGGTGGTCGGGGTCAGGGCCTTCTCCAGGTTGACGCGGCTGCCGGCCTTGAGGTCGACGAAGGCGGTGCGGGTCAGGGTCTCGCGGCTGACGTCGGCCCAGAAGCCGTCACCCGGCAACTCGACCGCCGTGAGGCAGACGCCGTTGACCGCGATGCTGTCGCCCAGCTTGACGTCGCCGAGGTCCAGCTTGCCGGTCTCGACGTAGACGCGCACGTCGCCACCCTTGGGCGTGATCGCACGGATGGTACCGATGGATTCGATTATGCCGGTGAACATGCGTCCTCCCGGAAACTGGTGCAATGCAGCATGGACGAACTCCTGTTTTGGTCAAAAACAGGGCAATGCCGATCGATAGGGATTTTCGCGGGCGCAGACGGACGGCGCCCCGGAAGGGAATCCCGCTCTCTCTTTATCCGGACTATACCGTCGGCCCCGGAATCGCACCGGGTCTGCTGTCCCTTTCGCTGGAAAGGCGCTCGCGGGCTAGGCGCTACGCGCCATTACCGCCGGTGGGGAATTTCACCCCGCCCTGAGAACGTTGCGACCGGCGAACGGCCGCGGCTGGCTTTTTACCATATTTGCCGCACCGCTGCATGGCGGCGCTTCGATCAAACCCATCGAACGGCTCAGTGCGCCCTGGGCACGGCGGTGATCCGCCAGTCGTCGCCGATGGCACGCATCTCGCGGATATCCAGCTCCTGCGCCTCGGCCATGCGCGCCAGCGGCCAATCCAGCAGCGGGCGGGCGCTGGAACCGAGGAACTTGGGCGCGACGAACAGCTGGTACTCGTCGACCAGATGGGCCCGGGCGAACGCGCCGGCCAGCTTGGGCCCGGCCTCCACCAGCACCTCGTTGGCGCCACGCGCGGCCAGCTCCAGCAGCAGCTTGCGCAGGTCGACGTGGCCATTGCTGCCGGGCACCGCCAACAGCTCGTGGCCATCTTCGAGGAAACGGTCGCGGGCGGCGGCCGCCGCACAGGTGGCGACCAGCGCCGGGCCGGCCTGGAAGAAGGGTGCGGTCAGCGGCACGCGCAGGCGCCCGTCGACCAGCACGCGCAGCGGCGGGCGGTCGAGAGCCAGGGCGGTCAGCTCGGCATTCAGGCCCAGCTCCTCGGCACGCACGGTCAGGCGAGCCTGATCGGTGAGCACGGTATCGGCGCCGGTGATGATCACACTGGCGCGGGCGCGCAGGCGCTGCACGGCGGCGCGCGCCTCGGGCCCGGTGATCCACTGGCTCTCGCCGTTGGCCATCGCCGTGCGGCCGTCCAGGCTCATGGCCAGCTTGACCCGCACGTAGGGCAGGCCCTGCTCCATGCGCTTGATGAAACCGGCATTCAGCGCCCTGGCCTCGGCCTCCAGCACGCCGCTGTGCACGGCGATGCCGGCGTGCATCAGGCGCAGCAGGCCCTTGCCGGAGACCTCGGGATTGGGGTCCTGCATGGCCGCCACCACCCGCGCCACGCCGGCCGCCACCAGCGCATCGGCGCACGGCGGGGTACGGCCGTGATGACTGCAGGGTTCCAGGGTTACGTAGGCGGTCGCGCCGCGCGCCTTGTCGCCGGCCTGGCGCAGCGCGTGCACCTCGGCATGCGGCTCGCCGGCCTTGGCGTGCCAGCCTTCACCGACGATCCTGCCGTCCTGCACGATGACGCAGCCGACCCGTGGATTGGGATGTGTGGAGTACAGCCCCTTGCGCGCCAGCTCGAGCGCGCGGGCCATGAACTGCTGGTCGACCGCGCTCATTCTTTCGACGGCTCGCGGGCCAGGCGCTCGATCTCCTCGCGGAACTCGTTGAGGTCCTGGAAGCGCCGATACACCGAGGCGAAGCGGATATAGGCGACCTCGTCGAGCTTCTGCAGCTCGGTCATCACCAGCTCGCCGAGCACCCGCGACTTGATCTCGCGCTCGCCGGTGGCGCGCAGGCGGTGCTTGATGTGGGCGATGGCCTCCTCCAGGCGCTCGACGCTCACCGGGCGCTTCTCCAGCGCGCGCTGCATGCCGGCGCGCAGTTTGTCCTCGTCGAACGGCTGGCGGCTGCCGTCGGACTTGATCAGGCGCGGCATCACCAGCTCGGCGGTCTCGAAGGTGGTGAAGCGCTCGCCGCAGGCCACGCATTCGCGGCGGCGGCGCACCTGTTCGCCCTCGGCGACCAGGCGGGAGTCGATGACCTTGGTGTCGTTGGCGGAGCAGAACGGACAGTGCATGAAGGAAGAGGCCCTACGGAACGGTGGCCCATGGTAGCGCATGGTCCCGGCAAGACAAGCCGCAGGCTTTGCGGTATACAGGCGCGCGTTTTTTGCGCTATTCCAGAATCATCTGCCGCATCGGATGCCGCCATGCCCCGCCGCCCCCTTCTCGCCTGCCTGTTCCTGCTGCTGGCCGCCTGCGCCGGCGAAGCGCCCAAGCCCGTGACAGCGCCCGCTCCGGCCAAACCCTCGGTGGCGATCAAGCCTGCCGCGCCCATCGAGCAGCCGCTGCCCGCCCATCTGCGCGAGCTGCGTGGTAGCCTGCTGACCCCGCCGGCCGGCAGCGACGTGGAGCTGGCACTGCTGGTGGTGGACGAGCGCGATCGCCCGCAGCGCCTGCTGGCCAGCCAGGCGCTGGCGGGCACCGGCAACGCCCTGCCCTTTCGCCTGCGCTTCGACCCGCAACAGTTTCCCGGTGGCGCGCGGATCGAGCTGCGCGCACGCATCAGCCAGTCCGGCCGCCTGATCCTGCGCCTGCCGCCGCAGCGGGTGCTGCAGGCCGACAGCCGCGACTTCGGCGCCCTGCCCCTGGTCAGCGCACCATGAACGCCCCCGCCGAACTGCAGAACGCCCTGCAACAGCTGCTCGGCGACGCCCGCCTGAGCGCCGAGACCCTGCCCGGCACCGACATCCGCCTGTGGCTGGTCGATCCGAGCAATATGGAGCGCAGCTTCAGCCCGGAGGAGACCCGACGCATCCTCGAGGAGCCGCCCTACTGGAGCTTCTGCTGGGCCAGCGGCCTGGCCCTGGCGCGCTGGCTGGCGGAGCGCCCCGAGTGGGTACGCGGCAAGCGCGTGCTGGACTTCGGCGCCGGCTCCGGCGTGGCGGCCATCGCCGCGGCCAAGGCCGGGGCGGCGGAAGTGGTGGCCTGCGACCTCGACCCGCTGGCCATTGCCTCCTGCCGCGCCAACGCCGCGCTGAACGGCGTCGAGCTGAGCTACTCGCTGGACTTCTTCGCCGAGGAAGACCGCTTCGACCTGATCATCGTCGCCGACGTGCTCTACGACCGCGCCAACCTGCCGCTGCTGGATGCCTTCCTAACGCGCGGCCGGGAGGCGCTGGTGGCCGACTCGCGGGTCAAGGATTTCCAGCACCCGCGCTACACCCGCCTCGGCCTGCTGGAGGCCTGCACCTGGCCGGACCTGGCCGAGCCGGCGGAATTCCGTAATGTCAGCCTGTACCACGCCAAGCGCGCCTGATCCGGGCTACTTGTATCCGTGGCGCCTTGCCCGCATTTATAGTTCCAGCCTTTCGCCTCTCCGAGAACAGCCATGAGCGATACCCCCTACATCTTCGACGTCTCCGGTGCCGCCAATTTCGAGCAGCTGGTGATCCAGAACTCCTTCCACAAGCCGGTGCTGGTCGACTTCTGGGCCGAGTGGTGCGCGCCGTGCAAGGCGCTGATGCCGCTGCTGGCGAAGATCACCGAGGAGTTCCGCGGCGAACTGCTGCTGGCCAAGGTCGACTGCGACGCCGAGCAGGACATCGTCATGCGCTTCGGCATCCGCAGCCTGCCGACCGTGGTGCTGTTCAAGGACGGCCAGCCGGTCGACGGTTTCGCCGGCGCCCAGCCGGAGTCGGCCATCCGCGAAATGCTCAAGCCGCATGTGGCGGAGCCGGCGCCGCTGGCCGCCGATCCGCTGGAGACGGCCCAGGCGCTGTTCGCCGAGGAGCGCTTCGGCGAGGCCGAGGCCCTGCTCAAGCAGGTGCTGACCGAGAACAACGAGAACGGCGCGGCGCTGATCCTCTACGCCCGCTGCCTGGCCGAACGCGGCGAGCTGGGCGAAGCCGAGGCGGTGCTGAACGCGGTCAAGGGCGACGAGCACAAGCAGGCCCTGGCCGCGGCCCGCGCCCAGCTGACCTTCCTGCGCCAGGCCGCCAGCCTGCCGGATGGCGCCGAGCTGAAGAGCCGTCTGGCGCAGAACCCGGACGACGACGAGGCCAGCTACCAGCTGGCGGTGCAGCAGCTGGCGCGCCAGCAGTACGAGGCGGCGCTGGACGGCCTGCTCAAGCTGTTCGTACGCAACCGCAGCTTCCAGGAAGGTCTGCCGCACAAGACCCTGCTGCAGGTGTTCGACCTGCTCGGCAACGACCACCCGCTGGTCACCCTGTACCGCCGCAAGCTGTACCAGGCGATCTACTGATGGCGCCCTTCCGCCTACTGCTGCGGGTGCGCTACGGCGAGTGCGACGCCCAGCAGGTGGTGTTCAAAGCCCGCTACGGCGACTACGTGGACGTGGCGGCCACCGAGTTCTACCGCGCCGTGTTCGGCAGCTACCAGGCTCTGCTGGAGCAGGGCCTGGACAGCCAGGTGGTGCGCATGGTCACCGACTGGAGCGCGCCGGCGCGCTTCGACGACGTGCTGCAGCTGGAGGTGCGCAGCCTGCGCCTGGGTAACAGCTCGTTCAGCCTGGAAGTGGACATCCGCCGCCAAGCCGACCAGGCCGCCATCGCCCGCGCCGAGGTCACCTATGTGATGGTCGATGCCCGGGCCTTCACCAAGGTCGCCATCCCCGAGGCCATCCGCGCCCAGCTGGAGCGCGGCGCACCGGGTGTGACGATCAATCAGGCCGGCTAGCCGATCCAGCGATACAGCGGCGCCGCCTCGGCGCTTTCCACCTGCACCTGCGGGCAATGACGCAGGCGCACCAGCAGGCGCTTGCCGGCCGCCTCGCCACCGGCCAGGGCGGCCAGTTCGCCGAGCAGTTGCGGCCCCTCCAGGCTGCCGGCGCGCTGCAGCAGTTCCTGCGCCTGGTGCCACAGGTCGTCGGCCGGACTAACACTGCGCACCGCGCCGGGTGGCGCTTCCAGCGGCAAATGCGCCGCCAGCCGAGCCCAGTCCTCGGCATCCATCTCCAGCGTCAGGTCCACCGGCCAGTCGCCGACCCGCCCCTTGATTCGCAGCATCTTCACTCTCCCGAACAGCAGGCCGCCATGCTGCCATGCGCGCCGAGACTGGCCAATCGCCACGGACAAATGTTACAACATAACCTAACAATCCATCACCGGAGTTCGCCCCATGCGCCGCATCCTGCTCGCCCTGCCTCTCGCCCTGCTGCCGCTGACCATCGCCCAGGCCGCCAGCCACGAGCACGATCATGCCCATGAGGAGCACGGCAGCCTGGGCAAGCATGAGCATGGCGTGGCCAGCCTCAATGTGGCGCTGGATGGCCAGACCCTGGAGATCCAGCTGCAGAGCCCGGCCATGAACCTGGTCGGTTTCGAGCACGAGGCCAAGAGCGACGCCGACAAGGCCAAGGTCACCGCCGCACGCCAGCACCTGGAGCAACCGCAGGCGCTGTTCGCCCTGCCGGCCGAGGCCCAGTGCGCAGTGCAGGAAAACGAGCTGAAAAGCCCGCTGTTCGCCGAGCATGAGCATGAGCATGAGCATGAGCATGAGCATGAGCATGAGCATGAGCATCATGACCACGGCGACGAGCCCGGCCATAGTGATATCGAGGCCAGCTACCGCTTCGTCTGCGCCAATGCCGGGGCATTGCAGACCCTGGAGCTGGGCAGCTTCTTCGGCACCTTCCCGGCCACCGAGAAACTGGACGTACAGCTGATCGGCCCGAGCGGCCAGCAGGGCGCCGAGCTGACCCCGAGCAATTCGCGCCTGAGCTTCTGAAACACGCCGGCGCATCCTGCGGGTGCGCCGGCGCTCTCCTTGCCTTTAAGCTGTCGCCTTCTCCGACTCGCGGATCGCCCATGTCCGACGCACTGATCGAACTCACCGACCTAGGCTTCGCCTGGCCCGGCCAGGCCGAGCTGCTGGATATCCCCGCCTTCACCCTGCGCCGCGGCGAGAGCCTGTTCCTCAAAGGCCCCAGCGGCAGCGGCAAGACCACCCTGCTCGGCCTGCTCGGCGGCGTGCAGAAGCCTGGCCGAGGCAACCTCAAGCTGCTCGGCCAGGAGCTGGCGCAGATGTCTTCCGGCGCCCGCGACCGCTTCCGCGTCGACCACACCGGCTACATCTTCCAGCAGTTCAACCTGCTGCCGTTCCTCTCGGTGCGCGAGAACGTCGAGCTGCCCTGCCGCTTCTCCAAGAGCCGCGCCCGCCGCGCCAGCGAGCGCCACGGCAGCGTCGACAATGCCGCCGCTCAACTGCTGCAGCACCTGGGTCTGAAGGCCGAGCTGCTGGAGCGCCGCGCCGATTCCTTGTCGATCGGTCAGCAGCAGCGGGTCGCCGCCGCCCGCGCGCTGATCGGCCAGCCGGAGCTGGTGATCGCCGACGAACCGACCTCGGCGCTGGATCACGACGCCCGCGAGGCCTTCCTCCAGTTGCTGTTCACCGAGTGCCGCGCAGCGGGCGCCAGCCTGCTGTTCGTCAGCCACGACCAGAGCCTGGCGCCACTGTTCGATCGCAGTGTCTCGCTGGCCGAGCTGAACCGCGCCAGCAAACCGGCGGAGGTCTGACATGCATTTATTACGCATCGCCCTGGCCAGCCTGGCCAACCGCCGCTTCACCGCCCTGCTTACGGTGTTCGCCATCGCCCTCTCGGTGTGCCTGCTGCTGGCCGTCGAGCGCGTGCGCACCGAGGCGCGCGCCAGTTTTGCCAGCACCATCAGCGGCACCGACCTGATCGTCGGCGCGCGCTCGGGCAGCGTTAACCTGCTGCTGTACTCGGTGTTCCGCATCGGCAACGCCACCAACAACATTCGCTGGGACAGCTTCGAGACCCTGGCCAGACACCCGCAAGTGAAGTGGGCCATCCCGCTGTCGCTGGGCGACTCGCACCGCGGCTACCGGGTGCTGGGCACCGACACCGGCTACTTCGAGCATTACCGCTACGGCCGCGGCCAGCCTCTGCAGCTGGCCCAGGGCAAGCCCTTCGCCGACCTGTTCGAGGTGGTGCTCGGCGCCGAAGTGGCCGAGGCACTGAAGTACAAGTTGGGAGACCAGATCGTCCTGGCCCACGGCGTGGCCACCGTCAGCCTGACCCAGCACGACGACAAGCCGTTCCGTGTGGTCGGCATCCTCGCTCGCACCGGCACGCCGGTCGACCGCACCCTGCACATCTCGCTGGCCGGCATGGAGGCGCTGCACGTCGACTGGCAGAACGGCATGCCGGCACGCGGCGCGGCCAGGGTCAGCGCCGAGCAGGCGCGCGAGATGCACCTGCAACCCAAGGCCATCACCGCCGTGCTGCTCGGCCTGAAGAGCAAGGTCGCCACTTTCACCGTGCAGCGCCAGGTCAACGAGTACCGCGGCGAGCCGCTGCTGGCGATCCTCCCCGGCGTGGCCCTGCAGGAGCTGTGGAGCCTGATGGGCACGGCGGAGAAGGCGCTGTTCGTGGTCTCGCTGTTCGTCGTGCTGACCGGCCTGATCGGCATGCTCACGGCCATCCTCACCAGCCTCAACGAACGCCGCCGCGAGATGGCCATCCTGCGCTCGGTCGGCGCGCGCCCCTGGCATATCGCCGGGCTGCTGGTGCTGGAGGCGCTGGTGCTGGCCCTGGCCGGCGCGGCGCTGGGCCTGGCCCTGCTGTACGGCGGCATCGCCGCCAGCCAGGGCTGGGTGCAGGCGCAGTACGGCCTGTATCTGCCGCTGGCATTGCCCAGCGCCTATGAGTGGAGCCTGCTCGGCGCTATTCTGGGCGCCGCCCTGCTGATGGGGGGCGTGCCGGCCTGGCGCGCCTATCGGCAGTCGCTGGCCGACGGCCTGTCCATTCGCCTGTGAGGTTGTCCATGCGTCATCTGCTGTTCGCCCTGCTGTTCTGTACCACTTCGCTCTGGGCCGCGGAGCCGCGCGAGCTGACCTGGAGCGAACTGGTCCCGCCAGACGCACCGCCGCAACCGGCGCAGCAGATGCCGATGCACGATCTCACCCAGCTGGCCGACGCCCTGGCCGCCGAGAGCGGCCCGGCGGCCAGGCAGCAATCGCCGGCCGCACCGGTGGTCAAGGCCCTGGACGGCCAACAGATCAGGCTGCCCGGCTACATAGTGCCGCTGGACGTGACCGAGGAAGGCCGGGTAACCGAGTTCCTCTTCGTGCCCTACTTCGGCGCCTGCATCCACGTGCCGCCGCCACCGTCCAACCAGATCGTGCATGTCACCAGCGAACTGGGCGTGCTGATGGACGCGCTGTACCAGCCTTTCTGGATCGAGGGGCCGCTGCGCACCGAGCAGGTCAGCAGCGAACTGGCCGAGGCCGGCTACCGCATGGCCGCGGAAAAGATCTATCCCTACGAGATGTAGTGCGACAGGCCGCCGCACCCCGGGGTGCGCGGCCATTGAGCCAGGTCAAGTGATCGCCCGCGGGGCTCCTTAGGATGAACGTCAGCCAACACACATTGCTGACTCCCCCGGAGCCCCCAAGATGAAGAAGACCCTGCTCGCCACATCCCTGATCGCCCTCGCCCTGGCCACCCCGCTGGCCCAGGCCCACAAGGCCGGTGACATCATCGTCCGTGCCGGCGCCGCCACCGTCGACCCGCACGAAGACAGCAGCGACATCTGGGTCGGCGCCCTCGGCACCGATGTGGCCGGCACCAAGGCCACCCTGGACAGCGACACCCAGCTGGGCCTGAACTTCGCCTACATGGTCACCGACCACGTCGGCATCGAACTGCTGGCCGCTACCCCGTTCAGCCACAACGTCGGCGTCAAGGGCATGCCCGGTCCGTTCGCCGGCCTCAACGGCAAGCTCGGCGAGCTCAAGCACCTGCCGCCGACCCTGAGCGTGGTGTACTACCCGCTGGACGCCGGCTCGGCCTTCCAGCCCTATGTCGGCGCCGGCATCAACTACACCTGGTTCTTCGACACCGAGCTGACCGGCGAGGCCGAGGAAAAGGGCTTCAGCGGCCTGGATCTGGACGACTCCTGGGGCCTGGCCGCCCAGGTGGGCATGGACTACATGCTGACCGACAACGTCATGCTCAACGCCCAGGTGCGCTACATCGACATCGACACCCAGGGCAGCACCAGCTTCGGCGGCCGCGAAGTCGAGGTGGACGTGGACGTCGATCCCTTCGTCTACATGGTCGGCCTGGGCTACAAGTTCTAAGCCGCCCGGCAACCCTCGAGGGCCCGCACCGCGCCACGCGGTGCGGGCCTTTTTGCTGCCCGAGGCACGACCGCGCGGGCACAAAAAAGCCCCGCACTGGCGGGGCTTTTTCATGGCGCTGGCGATCAGCCGTTGAACACGTCATCCACCGACTTCAGCGGGTAGTGCTTGGGATAGGGCAGGGTCGCCACGCCGCTCTCGATCGCGGCCTTGGCCACGGCATCGGCGACCACGGTGATCAGGCGCGCGTCCATCGGCTTGGGAATGATGTACTCGCGGCCGAAGCTCAGCTCGATACCGCCATAGGCCTCGCAGACTTCCTTGGGCACCGGCAGCTTGGCCAGCTCGCGCAGGGCGTTGGCGGCGGCGATCTTCATTTCCTCGTTGATGCGGGTGGCGCGCACGTCCAGGGCACCGCGGAAGATGAAGGGGAAGCCGAGCACGTTGTTGACCTGGTTCGGGTAGTCCGAGCGGCCGGTGGCCATGATCACGTCCGGGCGCGCCTCACGGGCCAGCTCCGGCTTGATCTCCGGGTCCGGGTTGGAGCAGGCGAAGACGATCGGGTTCGGCGCCATGCGCTTGAGGTCTTCCTGGCTCAGCAGGTTGGCACCGGACAGGCCGACGAACACGTCGGCGCCGTCGAGGGCGTCGGACAGGCTGCGCTTGTCGGTGGCGTGGGCGAACACCGCCTTGTACTGGTTGAGGTCGTCGCGGCCGGCGTGGATCACGCCCTTGCGATCGAGCATGAAGATGTTCTCGACCTGGGCCCCCATGCTCACCAGCAGCTTCATGCAGGAGATGGCAGCGGCGCCGGCGCCGAGGCAGACGATCTTGGCTTCGGCCAGGGTCTTGCCGGCGATTTCCAGGGCGTTGAGCATGCCGGCGGCGGTGACGATGGCAGTGCCGTGCTGGTCATCGTGGAACACCGGGATATCGCACTGCTCGATCAGCGCGCGCTCGATCTCGAAGCACTCGGGCGCCTTGATGTCTTCCAGGTTGATGCCGCCGAAGGTGATGGAGATGCGCTTGACGGTGTCGATGAAGGCCTGCGGGCTCTCGGAGTCGACCTCGATGTCGAACACGTCGATGCCGGCGAAGCGCTTGAACAGCACGCCCTTGCCTTCCATCACCGGTTTGGAGGCCAGCGGGCCGAGGTTGCCCAGGCCGAGGATCGCGGTGCCGTCGGAAATCACTGCCACCAGGTTGCCCTTGCCGGTGTAGCGGTACGCCAGCTCGGCGTCACGGGCAATCTCGCGTACCGGCTCGGCCACGCCCGGGCTGTAGGCCAGGGACAGGTCACGGGCGGTGGCGGTGGGCTTGGTCAGTTCGACGCTGAGCTTTCCCGGACGGGGCTGAGCGTGATACTCGAGAGCGGCAGTTTTCAGATCGGACATTTCGGCTATTTCCGCTTTGCTGTGAAAGGCAGGCGAGCGAGCATACGCAAGAAGGCCAGGCCCCACAAGGCCGGGGCTCGCAGCGACTCAGCGAACCACTTTGAGCCAATCGCCAGGAAGTGGCTGACCGGTCGGATACAGACCATTTAGCAGACGCAAGCGCTTGAGCCGGTCACCCTCGCCCTCCATCTGCCGGCTCAGCTCCTCCAGGCTCTGCCCGCGCTGGAACTGCACCAGAGCCAGGCGCCGCGGCTCGCCCAGGCGGCGCTCGTCCGCCTGCAGCGGGCGGAAGCTGCGCACGATGTCCATGAAGCGATCGTCGGCGCTTTCCAGCGAAGCGCGGCCCTTGACCGCACCGACGAACTGGAAGGCGTCGCGCCCGCGCATCACCACCGCCACGCGCTTGGCGCCATTGCCGGGCAGCACGCCGGTGGTCACCTCCAGGCCGTGCTGGCGGAAGCTCTGCTCGCCGCTCAGGCCGCGGCCGCCGGTGCGCTGGCGGATGAACTCCTGGGCACTGGTCGCGTCCTTGAGCCCCTGCATGCTCATGACCATGAAGGCCTGCTGGTCCGGGCTGTGCAGGATCAGCGCGTCGGGCCGGTTGATCAGCTCCCAGTCCTGCGGCAGGCCCAGGGTGAAATCCAGGCCGACATGGTAGAAGCGCTGGCCACGGCGCACGCCGGCCTCGGCCGAGTCGCCGAAGGGCATGCCCGCGATCATCCGCAGATAGGTTTCGCGCCCCACCTCGCCCTGGCCGGTGGCCAGCGGGGTGGCGGCGGCCACCACCTGGCGCAGGCGGGTGTCGTTGTCCGGGTGGGTGTCGAACAGGCCGTGGTAGCCGGCCGGCGCCACTTCCTGGCCCTTGGCCAGGGCCTCGTCACGGGCGAAGTCCTCCTGGTTCTTCAGCACCTTGACCACCTCGATCATCGCCTGCGGGTCGTAGCCGCTGCGCGCCAGGTACTGGGCGCCGAAGCCGTCGGCCTCCAGTTCCATGTCGCGGCCGTAGCCGCGCACGAAGGCGTTGCCCAGGGTGCTGGCGAGGTCGCCGGCGGCGCCCACCCCGGTGCCGATGGCCACGGCCTGGCCGAGGATGTTCCAGGCGGTGGACTGGCTCTGCTGGCGCACGCTGTGGCGTGCGGTGACGTGGCCGACCTCGTGACCGAGCACGGCGGCCAGCTCCGCCTCGGAGCCGAGGTAGGCCATCAGCCCGCGGTGGATATAGATGTGCCCGCCGGGAATGGCGAAGGCATTGATGTCCGGGCTGTCGATCACCGTGAAGCGGTAGTCCAGGTTGCTGCGGTGGCCGTGCCGGGCGACCCGCTCGCCGACCCGCTGCACATAGGCCTGCAGCTTCTCGTCGGCGTAGCGCGGGTACTGCTTGGCGATCTCCTGGGCATAGCTGCGACCCAGGTCGATCTCCTGCTGCTCGCTCATCATCACGAAGTCGGTCTTGCCGGTGGCCGGGTTGACGGCACAGCCGAGCAATTGCAGGAGCAGGGGCAACAGCAGCAACAGACGCAGTTTCATGGCAGCACCTCGAGCATCGCCGCATGGCTCAGCGGCAGCATCCAGCGGGCCTGCCCCGGTTGTACGCCGCCGCGCCGGGAGCGGTCAATCACCCAGCCGCGCGCCTCCACCTGGCGTCCGACCAGGGTCTGCAGGGCCTCGACATCGAAGTGGCGCAGCAGCTTCGGCTCGACGCGCAGTACCAGCGGTCCGTCCAGCTCGATCCACAGGCCGCCGCGATTGCGCTGCACCTGGTCCACGCGCCCGCGCACCAGGGCGAAACCGCCGCCACGCAGATCGAAGGCGCTGAGCACCTGCCGCCCCTGCCAGAGGCCGAGGCGCTGCTGGCGCGCGGCCTGCTCGGCGCTGCGCTGGCAGTCCTCCAGCCCATTCGCCGGCTCGAAGGCCACCCGGTAGCCGAGGCCCTCGGCCAGCAGCTGCGCTTCCAGATTGTGGCCGGCGCGGTCGTAGGCATGCGCCAGGGTGCGCCCGTAGTGATCGCGCGGCTTGGCGCCCAGGCGCAGGCCGACGCGGCCGTCGTTGGCCGCCACCAGCGCCTGCAGGCGCCGCTGCGCCGCCTCGGCGAAAGGCTCGGCCGGACGTCCGTCGCGCGCCCGCTCCGGCGCGTTGACGCCGATCAGGCGCACGCTGCGGCCATCGGCCAGGCGCAGGGTGTCGCCATCCACCACCTTGGCCACGCGCTGTTGCGGCAGGTCCGCGCGCAGCGGGCAGAAGGCCTGGGCCGGCAGGGCCAGGCAGGCAGAAACGAAAAAGGCGCCCACCAGGGACGCCTTTTTCAGCAACGTGGTCTGCACCACCATTCGGCTTACTTGCTGCCGAACACGCCGAAACGCTGCTTGAAGCGATCGATACGGCCGCCGGTGTCCAGGACCTTCTGCTTGCCGGTGTAGAACGGGTGGCACTCGGAGCACACGTCCAGGCTCAGCGGCTTGCACAGGGTGGAACGGGTCTTGATGACGTTGCCACAGCTGCAGGTAGCGGTGACTTCTTCGTACTGCGGATGGATATCGGCTTTCATCGCTTTTTCCTCGGTTGGGTGTGCCGCCACCCGGCTCGCTGCCGAGTACCGCACGGAAATAGGCCGCGCACTATACCAGACCGCCATTCGCGCGCAAGCCGCCGGCACGCCGTGGCGACGTGCGGCCGTGCTAGCATCGCCGCCTCGAATTCCGGAGTTCGCCGTGCCCGACACCATCCTGCGCCTCGCCCTGCCCTCGCCGCTGCGCCGCCTGTTCGACTACCTGGCGCCGCATGGGGTGCCGCGCACCGCGCTGCAGCCGGGGGTACGGCTGCGCGTGCCGTTCGGCCGCCGCGAGGTGGTAGGCGTGCTGGTGGAGGTGGCGCAGCACAGCGAGGTGCCGGCGGACAAGCTCAAGCCGGCCCTGCAGCTGCTCGACCGCACGCCGCCACTGCCGGCGCCGCTGTTCAAGCTGTGCCTGTGGACGGCGCAGTACTACCAGCACAGCCTCGGCGACACCCTCAGCTGGGCCCTGCCGGTGCTGCTGCGCCAGGGCGAGCCGGCCGAGGCGCGCCAGGAGCGCTACTGGCATGCCGTGGAAGGCGCCAGCGCCGACGATCCGCGCCTGGCCCGCGCGCCGCGCCAGCGCGAGGCCCTGCGCGCCCTGGCGCAGCACCAGCACGGCGTGCCGCACGCCTTGCTGAGCAAGCTGCAGCTGAACAAGGACAGCCTCGACCTGCTGCTGGACAAGGGCCTGGTGCGCGTCGAGGTACGCCGCAGCGCGCCGCTCACCCGCCATGGCGGCTGGCTGGCGCAGCCGGAGCTGCCGCTCAACCCCGAGCAGCGCGCCGCCTTCCACGCCGTGCAGGCCGGCATGGGCGGTTTCGGCGCCTACCTGCTGTACGGCGTCACCGGCAGCGGCAAGACCGAGGTCTACCTGCAGCTGATCCGCCACTGCCTGGAAGCCGGCAAGCAGGCCCTGGTGCTGATCCCCGAGATCAACCTGGGGCCGCAGACGGTGGAACGCTTCGCCCGCCGCTTCAATGCGCGCATCGCCCTGCTGCACTCCGGCGTGGGCGACCGCGAGCGCCTGGATGCCTGGCTGGCAGCGCGCGACGGCGAGGCCGACATCGTCATCGGCACCCGTTCCGCACTGTTCACCCCGCTGAAGAACCCCGGGCTGATCGTGGTCGACGAGGAACACGACGCCTCCTATAAACAGCAGGAAGGCCTGCGCTACCACGCCCGCGACCTGGCCCTGGTGCGCGCGCGCCAGGAGAACCTGCCGATCGTGCTGGGCTCGGCCACCCCCTCGCTGGAGAGCCTGCACAACGCCCACGCCGGCCGCTACGCCCTGCTCAAGCTCGGCCAGCGCGCCGGCAACGCCAAGCCACCGCGCTTCCTGCGCCTGGACGTGAAGAGCCTGCCGCTCGACGCCGGCATCTCGCGCCCGCTGCAGCAGGCCATCGGCCAGACCCTGGAGGCCGGCCAGCAGGTGCTGGTGTTCCTCAACCGCCGCGGCTTCGCCCCCACCCTGCTGTGCCACGACTGCGGCTGGATCAGCCAGTGCCCGCGCTGCGACGCGCGCATGACCCTGCACCAGCGCCACCACGAGCTGCGCTGCCACCACTGCGGCCATGTCGAGCGCACGCCACACAACTGCCCGGACTGCCAGAAGGTCGACCTGCGCCCGGTCGGCGCCGGCACCGAGCGCGCCGAGGAGCGCCTGGGCATCCTCTTCCCGCAGTTCCCGGTGCTGCGCATCGACCGCGACAGCACGGCGCGCAAGGGCGCCATGGACAAGCTGTTCGCCACCATCAACCAGGGCGAGCCGTGCATCCTGGTCGGCACCCAGATGCTCGCCAAGGGCCACCACTTCCCGCGCGTGACCCTGGTCGCCATCCTCGACGCCGACGGCGGCCTGTTCTCCGCCGACTTCCGCGCCAGCGAGCGCATGGCCCAGCTGATCGTCCAGGTCGCCGGGCGCGCCGGGCGTGCCGAGGAGCCGGGCAAGGTGATCATCCAGAGCCACCTGGCCGACCATCCGCTGCTGGTCCAGCTCACCGAGCAAGGCTTCCCGGCCTTCGCCGAGCAGGCCCTGAGCGAGCGCCGCGGTGCCGGCCTGCCGCCTTTCGCCCACCTCGCCCTGCTGCGCGGCGAGGCGCACAAGCCGGGCCAGGCCGAGGCCTTCCTCGACGACGCCTGCACCTATGCCGAGCAGCTGTGTGCGGAGCTCAAGCTGAGCGGCATCGAGCTGCTCGGCCCGGTGCCGGCGCCGATGGAGCGCCGCGCCGGGCGTTTCCGCGCCCAGCTGCTGCTGCAGTGCGCCAGCCGCGCGCCGCTGCACAGGCTGCTGGCGCACTGGCTGCCGATTCTCGAAGCCATGCCGGCCGGCCGCGCGGTGCGCTGGTCGCTGGATGTCGACCCCATCGACCTGTTCTGAGCGCCCTGCGACACGGCGAAAACGGCGACTCGCGCCGTCGGCGAGCCCCGCAACCTCGCCCGGTTTTCCCCAGCTGGCGAGACCGCCTGCGGGCTGCCGGCCGTCAAAGCTTGAAGCTGCGCCCCTCGGGCGCCGATAATGCATAGTTTTCGACCAGCCGCGGCCGACCGAGCAGACCATGAAAGACAGCATTCGCCACCTGATCCAGCAAGCCCTGACCCGCCTCACCGCCGAGGGCGTGCTGCCCGCGGACCTGAGCCCGGCCATCCAGGTGGAGAACACCAAGGACCGGAGCAACGGCGACTTCGCCAGCAACATCGCCATGATGCTGGCCAAGCCGGCCGGCATGAAGCCGCGCGACCTGGCCGAGAAGCTGGTTGCCGCCCTGCCGGCCGACGCCGGCATCGCCAAGGTGGAAATCGCCGGCCCCGGCTTCCTCAACTTCTTCCAGAACAGCGACGCCCTGGCCCAGCGCCTGGAAGCGGCGCTGGCCGACGCCAGCCTCGGCGTGCGCAAGAACGGTCCGGCGCAGCGCGTGGTGGTCGACCTGTCGGCGCCCAACCTGGCCAAGGAGATGCACGTCGGCCACCTGCGCTCGACCATCATCGGCGACGGCGTGGCGCGGGTGCTGGAGTTCCTCGGCGATACCGTGATCCGCCAGAACCACGTCGGCGACTGGGGCACCCAGTTCGGCATGCTGCTGGCCTACATGCAGGAGCAGCCGGTCGGCAGCGACGCCGAGCTGGCCGACCTGGAGTCCTTCTACCGCGCGGCGAAGAAGCGCTTCGACGAGTCCGCCGAGTTCGCCGACCGCGCCCGCGAGCTGGTGGTCCAGCTGCAGGCCGGCGACGCCGAGTGCCTGCGCCTGTGGAACCGCTTCAACGACATTTCCCTGAGCCACTGCCAGGCCATCTACGACCGCCTCGGCGTCAAGCTGTCGATGGCCGACGTCAAGGGCGAGAGCGCCTACAACGACGACCTGCCCCAGGTCATCGCCGACCTCGCCGCCAAGGGCCTGCTCACCGAGGACAACGGCGCCCAGTGCGTGTTCATGGACGAGTTCAGGAACGCCGAGGGCAACCCGCTGCCACTGATCGTGCAGAAGGCCGGCGGCGGCTACCTGTACGCCACCACCGACCTGGCCGCTACCCGCTACCGCGCCAATGTGCTCAAGGCCGAGCGTGCCCTGTACTTCGTCGACCAGCGCCAGGCCCTGCACTTCCAGATGGTCTTCGCCTGCGCGCGCCTGGCCGGTTTCGTGCCGGCCGACATGGCGCTGGAGCACATGGGCTTCGGCACCATGAACGGCCCGGACGGCAAGCCGTTCAAGACCCGCGACGGCGGCACGGTGAAGCTGGTCGAGCTGCTCGACGAGGCCGAGCAGCGCGCCTACGCCCTGGTCAAGGAGAAGAACCCGGAGCTCTCCGAAGACGAGCTGCGCCACATCGCCCGCGTGGTCGGCATCGCCTCGGTGAAGTACGCCGACCTGTCCAAGCACCGCACCAGCGACTACCGCTTCAACTTCGAGCTGATGCTCAGCTTCGAGGGCAACACCGCGCCCTACCTGCTGTACGCCTACACCCGCGTGGCCAGCGTGCTGCGCAAGCTGGGCAAGGAAGTGGCCGAGATCGGCGGGCGCATTCGCATCGAGGCGCCGCAGGAGCAGGCCCTGGCCGGCAAGCTGGCGCAGTTCGCCGACACCCTGGGCAACGTCGCCGGCAAGGGCGAGCCGCACCTGCTTTGCGCCTACCTGTACGACCTGGCCGGCCTGTTCTCCAGCTTCTACGAGAACTGCCCGATCCTCGCCGCCGAGGACCAAGCCACCCAGCAGAGCCGCCTGCGCCTGGCCGCGCTGACCGGCCGCACCCTCAAGCAGGGCCTGGAGCTGCTCGGCCTGCAGACCCTGGAGCGCATGTAAGTGGCGGCAGCGAAGAAGAAGCCCGCGCCCAAGCGCGGCGCCAGCCGCTACCAGGCGCCGGCGAAGAAGCCGGTGCCGGGCTGGGTATGGCTGGCCTGCGGCGCCGCCGTCGGCGCCTTCTTCATGTTCCTGTTCAGCCTGGAGCCGGGCCGCGACGAGGTGAAGCGCAGCAAGCCCGAGGAGCAGAAGCGAGCAGCCGCGCAGCAGCAGAAGCCGCCGGTGGCAACGGAGCCGGCCAAGCCCAAGTACGACTTCTATACCCTGCTGCCGGAGTCCGAGGTCATAGTGCCGCCGGATGCCCTGCCGCCGGCCGACGCACCCAAGCCGCCGGAGCAGAAGCCGGTGACGCCCGAGGAGGCCGCCAAGATCGACGCCGCCCGCGCCGAGGCCGCGCTCAACGGCCAGACCCCGCCACCGCCGCCGGTGGTGGTGGCCAAGGCGCCGGTCACCACCCAGTTCTTCCTCCAGGCCGGCTCGTTCCGCAAGCGCGAGGATGCCGACAAGGTGCGCGCGCAGATCCTCCTGCTCGGCCAGAACGTGCAGGTGGAGTCGGGCAAGGTGCGCGAGGAGAACTGGTTCCGCGTGCTGGTCGGCCCCTACGCCAGCCGCGAGCAGCTGGCCACCGCGCAGAAGCAGCTGGCCGCCAGCGGCTTCAGCAACTTGCTGTTACAGCAGCGCCAGTCCCGCTGATCCGCGATTTGTGACCGCCCGGTTGAAAAGCCGGGCGGGCCACCCCATCTGAGTCTCCATTCGGGCACTTCTGCCCCGCTGCGTGGAGATCCACCCCTTGACCACCATCGTTTCAGTCCGCCGCAACGGCAAAGTCGTCATGGGCGGCGACGGCCAGGTTTCCCTCGGCAACACCGTGATGAAAGGCAACGCCAAGAAGGTCCGCCGCCTCTATCACGGCCAGGTGCTGGCCGGCTTCGCCGGTGCCACCGCCGACGCCTTCACCCTGTTCGAGCGCTTCGAGGGCCAGCTGGAAAAACACCAGGGCCACCTGGTGCGCGCCGCCGTCGAGCTGGCCAAGGACTGGCGCACCGACCGTTCGCTGAGCCGCCTGGAAGCCATGCTGGCAGTGGCCAATAAGGACGCCTCCTTGATCATCACCGGCAACGGCGACGTGGTCGAACCCGAGCACGGCCTGATCGCCATGGGCTCCGGCGGCGGCTTCGCCCAGGCCGCGGCCATGGCCCTGTTGCAGAAGACCGAGCTGTCCGCCCGCGAAATCACCGAGACCGCGTTGAACATTGCCGGCTCCATCTGTGTCTTCACTAACCAGAATCTGACCATCGAGGAAGAAGACTGCGCCGAATGAGCGCGGCTTCCGGAGCCACATTTATGTCCATGACGCCCCGCGAGATCGTTTCCGAGCTCAACCGCCACATCATCGGCCAGGACGACGCCAAGCGCGCCGTGGCCATCGCCCTGCGCAACCGCTGGCGGCGCATGCAGCTGCCGGCCGAGCTGCGCCAGGAAGTGACGCCGAAGAACATCCTGATGATCGGTCCCACCGGCGTCGGCAAGACCGAGATCGCCCGGCGCCTGGCCAAGCTGGCCAACGCACCCTTCCTCAAGGTCGAGGCGACCAAGTTCACCGAGGTCGGCTATGTCGGCCGCGACGTCGAGTCGATCATCCGTGACCTGGCCGACGCCGCGCTCAAGCTGCTGCGCGAGCAGGAAGTGCAGAAGATGCGCCATCGCGCCGAGGACGCCGCCGAGGAGCGCATCCTCGACGCCCTGCTGCCGCCGGCCCGCGTCGGCTTCAACGAAGACCCGCAGCCGACCCAGGACTCCAACACCCGCCAGCTGTTCCGCAAGCGCCTGCGCGAGGGCCAGCTGGACGACAAGGAGATCGACATCGAGGTCGCCGAGGCGCCGCTGGGCGTGGAAATCATGACCCCGCCGGGCATGGAGGAGATGACCAGCCAGCTGCAGAACCTGTTCTCCGGCCTGAGCAAGGGCAAGAAGAAGAGCCGCAAGCTCAAGGTCAAGGACGCCCTCAAGCTGATCCGCGACGAGGAAGCCGCGCGCCTGGTCAACGAGGAGGAACTCAAGGCCCGCGCCCTGGAGGCGGTGGAGCAGCACGGCATCGTCTTCATCGACGAGATCGACAAGGTCGCCAAGCGCGCCAATGTCGGCGGCGCCGACGTCTCCCGCGAGGGCGTGCAGCGCGACCTGCTGCCGCTGATCGAGGGCTGCACGGTCAACACCAAGCTGGGCATGGTCAAGACCGACCACATCCTGTTCATCGCCTCTGGTGCCTTCCACCTGGCCAAGCCCAGCGACCTGGTGCCCGAGCTGCAGGGCCGCCTGCCGATCCGCGTCGAACTCAAGGCCCTGTCGCCGCAGGACTTCGAGCGCATCCTCAGCGAGCCGCACGCCTCGCTCACCGAGCAGTACCGCGAGCTGCTCAAGACCGAGGGGTTGGACATCGAGTTCGCCGCGGACGGCATCAAGCGCCTGGCCGAGATCGCCTGGCAGGTCAACGAGAAGACCGAGAACATCGGCGCCCGCCGCCTGCACACCCTGCTCGAACGCCTGCTGGAGGAAGTCTCCTTCAGCGCCGGCGACCTGGCCGGGCAGCAGAACGGCACGCCGATCCGCATCGACGCCGCCTACGTCAACGGCCACCTCGGCGAGCTGGCGCAGGACGAAGACCTGTCGCGCTACATTCTGTAAACACAGCCCCGCGGCCCAGAGCGCATCCGGGCCGCCCAGCCTCTGGAAACGAGCATGCCCACGCCCAGCGCGATCAAACTGCACAAGGCCTCCAGAACCCTGGAGCTGCGCTACGGCGAGCAGAGCTACAGCCTCAGCGCCGAGTTCCTGCGCGTGCACTCGCCCTCGGCCGAGGTGCAGGGGCACGGCAGGCCGATCCTGCAGCACGGCAAGCTGAAGGTGGCGCTCGAGCGCATCGAGCCGGCCGGCAACTATGCACTGAAACTGTGCTTCGACGACGGCCACGACAGCGGCCTGTACACCTGGGACTACCTCTACCAGCTCGCCACCCGCCAGGATGAGCTGTGGGCCGACTACCTGGCCCAGCTGGCCGCCGCCGGCAAGTCGCGCGACCCAGACGAATCGGTCGTTCGCCTGATGCTCTAGGGCATCTTCCCAATAGCCTCGCAGCAGGCTCTAGCTTGAGCCTCGCGCAATATTCCCTTCATACCTAGGGCGCATTTTCTAATCGCCCTCGGCATACTCCCGCGCGCCGTTCAATCAGCATTCGCGAACTTGCGCAAAAGAGGAAACTCGGGTAACCAAGGAACTGGCAGGTTCCGTGCATTTGCCCTCGGCAAATGCGAAGAAAGCGCGGAGTTCGCTCCGCACCCGGTAAACCCGAGCAGTACCAGCCCTTCGCCCTGTGCCCTTTCACAGCTGCAGTTGGTATTCGTCTCAGGACAATGGAGCGTCGTAGATGACCCAGAAGAATAATGAAGACCTGCATCGCCAAGCCTCGGAGAACACCCTGGGTTTGAACCCGGTGATCGGCTTGCGCGGCAAGGATCTACTCACCTCTGCCCGGATGGTGCTGGCCCAGGCCATCAAGCAACCTTTCCACAGCGCCAAGCATGTCACCCACTTCGCCCTCGAGCTGAAGAACGTCCTGCTTGGCCAGTCGGAGTTGTCACCGGAAGACGGCGACCGCCGCTTCGCCGACCCGGCCTGGAGCCAGAACCCCCTGTACCGCCGCTACCTGCAGACCTACCTGGCCTGGCGCAAGGAACTGCACGACTGGATCGAGGACAGCAACCTCTCCGAGCAGGACACCAGCCGCGGCCACTTCGTCATCAACCTGATGACCGAGGCCATGGCACCGACCAACAGCATGGCCAACCCGGCGGCGGTCAAGCGCTTCTTCGAGACCGGCGGCAAGAGCCTGCTCGACGGCCTCTCGCACCTGGCCAAGGACATCGTCAACAACGGCGGCATGCCCAGCCAGGTGAAGATGGACGCCTTCGAGGTCGGCAAGAACCTGGCCACCAGCGAAGGCGCGGTGATCTTCCGCAACGACCTGCTGGAGCTGATCCAGTACAAGCCGACCACCGAGCAGGTGCACGAGCGCCCGTTGCTGGTGGTGCCGCCGCAGATCAACAAGTTCTACGTGTTCGACCTGTCGCCGGAGAAGAGCGTGGCGCGCTTCCTCCTGCGCAACCATGTGCAGACCTTCGTGGTGAGCTGGCGCAACCCGACCAAGGCGCAGCGCGAGTGGGGCCTGTCGACCTACATCGAGGCGCTCAAGGAAGCGGTCGACGTGGTCACCGAAATCACCGGCAGCAAGGACGTCAACATCCTCGGCGCCTGCTCCGGCGGCATCACCATCTCCTCGCTGCTCGGCCACTACGCGGCCATCGGCGAGAAGAAGGTCAACTCCATGACCCTGCTGGTCAGCGTGCTCGACACCAAGCTGGACACCCAGGTCGCCCTGTTCGCCGACGAGAAGACCCTGGAGGCCGCCAAGCGCCGCTCCTACCAGTCCGGCGTGCTGGAGGGCAAGGACATGGCCAAGGTGTTCGCCTGGATGCGCCCCAACGACCTGATCTGGAACTACTGGGTCAACAACTACCTGCTGGGCAACGAGCCGCCGGTGTTCGACATCCTCTACTGGAACAACGACACCACGCGCCTGCCGGCCGCCTTCCACGGCGACCTGATCGAGCTGTTCAAGACCAACCCGCTGACCCGGCCCAACGCCCTGGAAGTCTGCGGCACGCCGATCGACCTCAAGCAGGTCACCTGCGACATCTACTGCGTGGCCGGCACCACCGACCACATCACCCCCTGGGAAGCCTGCTACAAGTCCTCGCTGCTGTTCGGCGGCAAGGTCGAGTTCGTGCTGTCCAACAGCGGCCACATCCAGAGCATCCTCAACCCGCCGGGCAACCCCAAGGCACGCTTCGTCACTAACAGCGAGCCGGCGGCGAGCGCCCGCGAATGGCAGGAGAAGGCCACCAAGCACGCCGATTCCTGGTGGCTGCACTGGCAGCAGTGGCTGGGCGAGCGCTCCGGCAAGCTGAAGAAGGCTCCGGCCAGCCTGGGCAGCAAGAGCCACGCCCCGGGCGAGGCCGCACCGGGAACCTATGTCCACGAACGCTGATGACAACAGCGCTACCGACAATGCTGCACCTTGCGCAGTACTGCCCGCGGCACCCGGATGTGCCGCACGCCGCAGCGGGCCTCCGGGCCCCGCGGCGCCCCGCCTGGCGGGAGACTGGCGAGCCGCCTCGGAAGGCCGCTCGCCGCTGATCCATGTATAGGGCCTAGTGCATGCCGCAACCATTCGTATTCCGTACCATCGAGCTGGATGGCCAGACCATCCGCACCGCGGTCCGCCCCGGCGGCAGCAGCCTGACGCCGCTGCTTATCTTCAACGGCATCGGCGCCAACCTGGAGCTGGTGATGCCCTTCGTCTCGGCGCTCGACCCCGATCTGGAAGTGATCGCCTTCGACGTTCCCGGCGTCGGCGGCTCCTCCACCCCGAGCACGCCCTACCGCTTCCCCGGCCTGGCCAAGCTGGCCGCGCGCATGCTCGACTACCTGGACTATGGCCAGGTCAACGCCATCGGCGTGTCCTGGGGCGGCGCGCTGGCCCAGCAGTTCGCCCACGACTACCCGGAGCGCTGCAAGAAGCTGGTGCTGGCCGCCACCTCGGCCGGCGCAGTGATGGTGCCGGGTAAGCCCAAGGTGCTCTGGCGCATGGCCAGCCCGCGGCGCTACATCCAGCCGTCCTACGGCGTGCACATCGCCCCGGACATCTACGGCGGCGCCTTCCGCCGCGACCCCAAGCTGGCCCTTTCGCACGCCAGCAAGGTGCGCTCGGGCGGCAAGATGGGCTACTACTGGCAGCTGTTCGCCGGCCTCGGCTGGACCAGCATCCACTGGCTGCACCGCATCCGCCAGCCCACCCTGGTACTGGCCGGCGACGACGACCCGATCATCCCGCTGGTCAACATGCGCCTGCTGGCCTGGCGCATCCCCAACGCGGAACTTCACGTGATCGACGACGGTCATCTGTTCCTCGTGACCCGCGCCGAGGCCGTGGCGCCTATCATCATGAAGTTCCTCCAGGAGGAACGGCAGCGCGCGGTGATGCACCCGCAGCCGCTGCCCGTGCGCAGCCACTGATCGCACAACTGTAGTGCTACTCCGGCAGGCTCGCCCCAACGCGAGGCCAGCCGGACAAGGAGGAATTATTGCGCGGCAGTCTGGAATGCCCTCCGGCGCGCCTTGGTACAAGCCTTGCTGTCATCGGATATGACAGTTTGACGACGGAGCCTGCCCCATGCGTGACAAGACTGCACCGGGATCACTGCCGGTACCCGCAAACTTCATGAACGCGCAGAGTGCGATGGTCGGCCTGCGCGGCCGCGACCTGTTCTCCACCCTGCGCACCCTGGCCTTCCAAGGCCTGCGCCAGCCGGTGCACAGCTCCCGCCACCTGCTGGCCTTCGGCAAGCAGCTGGGTCGCGTGATGCTCGGCGACACCCCCTACCGGCCCAATCCGCAGGACGCCCGCTTCGCCGATCCGACCTGGCAGCTCAACCCCTTCTACCGGCGCAGCCTGCAGGCCTACCTGGCCTGGCAGAAGCAGCTCAAGGCGTGGATCGACGAGAGCGACCTGTCGCCGGACGACCGCACCCGCGCGCACTTCCTGTTCTCCCTGCTCAACGATGCCCTGGCGCCATCCAACACCCTGCTCAACCCGCTGGCGGTCAAGGAGCTGTTCAACAGCGGCGGCAGCAGCGTGCTGCGCGGTGCGCGCCAGCTGTTCGACGACCTGCTGCACAACAGCGGCATGCCGCAGCAGGTCGACAAGCGCGCCTTCGAGGTCGGCCGCAACCTGGCCGTCGCCCCAGGCGCGGTGGTGTACCGCTGCGAGATGTTCGAGCTGCTCCACTACAAGCCGATGAGCGAGAAGCAGTACGAGCGCCCGCTGCTTATGGTGCCGCCGCAGATCAACAAGTTCTACATCTTCGACCTGTCGCCGGAGAAGAGCTTCATCCAGTACTGCCTGAAGAACGGCCTACAGGTGTTCATGATCAGCTGGCGCAACCCGGACGCACGGCATCGCGAATGGGGCCTGTCCAGCTACGTGCAGGCGGTGGAGGAAGCCTCCGACGTATGCCGCGCCATCACCGGCAGCAAGGAGGTCAACCTGCTCGGCGCCTGCGCCGGTGGCCTGACCATCGCCGCCCTGCAGGGCCACCTGCAGGCCAAGCGCCAGCTGCGCAAGATCGGCTGCGCCACCTACCTGGTCAGCCTGCTGGACGCCCAGGTGGACAGCCCGGCGATGCTGTTCGCCGACGAGCAGACGCTGGAGTCGGCCAAGCGCCGCTCCTACCAGAGCGGCGTGCTGGATGGCCGCGACATGGCGCGGGTGTTCGCCTGGATGCGCCCCAACGACCTGATCTGGAACTACTGGGTCAACAACTACCTGATGGGCAAGGAACCGCCAGCCTTCGACATCCTCTACTGGAACAACGACAACACCCGCCTGCCGGCCGCCCTGCACGGCGACCTGCTCGACCTGTTCAAGCACAATCCGCTGACCCGCGCCGGCGGCATGGAGATCTGCGGCACGCCGATCGACCTGTCCAAGGTCAACCTGGACAGTTTCAGCGTGGCTGGCATCAACGACCACATCACTCCCTGGGACGCGGTCTACCGCTCCGCCCTGCTGCTCGGCGGCAACAGCCGCTTCGTGCTGTCCAACAGCGGCCACATCCAGAGCATTCTCAACCCACCGGGCAACCCCAAGGCCACCTATCTGGAGGCCGCCAAGCTGACCAGCGACCCGCGCGCCTGGTATCACGATGCGCAAAGGCAGGAGGGCAGCTGGTGGCCGCAGTGGCTGGAATGGATCCAGCAGCGCTCGGGCGAGCTGCGCGAAACCGTGTTCAGCGTCGGCGGCAACAAGCACCCGGCGATGGAGTCGGCCCCCGGCACCTATGTGCATGTGCGCTGAAAGCGGCACTCGGCGCTGGCCGGGCGGGTGCCTGGCCGGTTATCGTCGGCACTCCGGCGGCCACCACAAGATCATGGAATGAAGACCCGCGACCGCATCCTCGAATGCGCCCTGCTGCTGTTCAACCAGCAGGGCGAGCCCAACGTCTCCACCCTCGAAATCGCCACCGAAATGGGCATCAGCCCGGGCAACCTCTACTACCACTTCCACGGCAAGGAACCGCTGATCCTCGAGCTGTTCGAGCGCTTCCAGAGCGACCTGGCGCCGCTGCTTGATCCGCCCGAGGATGCCGAGCTGGGCGTCGAGGATTACTGGCTGTTCCTGCACCTGATCGTCGAGCGTCTGGCCCAGTACCGCTTCCTGTTCCAGGACCTGTCCAACCTGGCCGGGCGCCTGCCCAAGCTGGCCCGCGGCATCCGCCTGTGGCTCAATCAGCTCAAGCGCACCCTGGCCAGCCTGCTGGCGCGACTCAAGGCCCATGGCCAGCTGCGCAGCGACACCCAGGCCCTCGGCCAGCTGGTGGAGCAGATCACCCTGACCCTGCTGTTCTCCCTCGACTACCAGCGCATCCTCGGCGCCGACGGCGAAGTGCGCCTGGTGGTGTTCCAGGTGATGATGCTGGTCGCCCCGCACCTCACCGACGCGCCGCGTCACGCCGCCGAGCGACTCGCGCAGCGCTATCTGGAAGCCTGAAATGCAAACGCCCGGCACTGGGCCGGGCGCTTGTACATCCTGAGAAAATCAGGACGGGGTGGCGGGGGTTGCCGGAGCGGCGACCGGAGCCGGGGCAGCAGCTGGAGCCGGGGCGGCAGGCTTGGCAGCAGCCGGTTTGGCGGCCGGCTTCGGCGCAGCGGGCTTCTTCACCACCGGCTTCTTGGCAGCCGCCGGCTTGGCCGCAACGGGCTTGGCAGCCGGTTTGGCAGCAGGCTTGGCCGCTGCCTTCACTGCGGGTTTGGCCGCAGCTTTGGCAGCCGGCTTGGCGGCAGGCTTCGCAGCGGGTTTCGCGGCAGCCTTGGCAGCCGGCTTGGCAGCCGGTTTAGCCGCAGGCTTGGCGACCGACTTCACCGATACACCGGTGAGTTTCTCGATCTGCTTGGTCAAGCTGTCGACCTTGGTCTGCAGCGCCTTCACCTCGTTGCGGCTGGGCACGCCCAGACGGGAGATGGCACTGTTCAGGCGCTTGTCGAAGGCCTCTTCCAGTTCGTTCCACTTGCCCAGGGCCTTGTCCTTGACCTCATCGACCTTGGACTTGGCAGTACCGACGGTGGAACCGACGCTGGACTTGACCACGTCGAGCTGCTTGTCGACTTCGCTCTTGGCCTTCTTCTCGGCCTTCTCGCCGTCCTTGACCAGGCCGTCAAACAGCTTGTTGCCGTCCTTGCTGATCTTGGAATAGGCACCGAGGCCGGCCAACCAGATCTGGCGCGAGTACTTCTCGACCTCACCGATCCAGGAGTTGCTTTCCTTTTTGGCAACCGGCTTCTTCGCTGCCGGTTTTGCCGCCGGTTTTGCTGCGGTAGTTTTCTTAACAGCCATCCTGCTCTCCTTATTGGGTACGCGCCACTCGCTCAAGCAAAGCATTCAACTCGTCCAGCTTAGCAGAGAGTGCCTCAACATCCTGCTTGGAGGGAATACCCAGGCGATTGAGCGCGCTGGCAACGCGGCTGTCGAAGGCCTTCTCGATCTTGTCGAACTGCACCTCGACCTTGCCTTTGACTTCGGAGACGCTGCTCTTGACGCTCTTGAGCTGCGATTCGATCTGGCTGTTGGCGGCATCGACCTGCTCGCTCACCAGCTTCTTGCCCTGCTTCTCGACGCCTTCGCCGGCCTTGACCAGCTCCTTGAAGTAGTCGGCGCCTTCGGCACCGGCCTTGGCATAGGCACCCAGGCCGGCCAGCCAGACCTTGCGGGCGTAGGCCTTCACGTCGGTCAGAACGGTGACTTTGCTTTCGACAGCTTCGACTTTCTTCTTAACGGCGACTTTAGTGGCCATGGTGCACCTCACGCTCAATGTGGTGGAAGGTTCGTCCCTTCGCGGGACTTGAGCGCAAGGTAGAGGGAAAAATTAGAAATCACATACTAGTGCGCTGTTGCGAAAAAACTGTCGCACTGCGCAGGCGTCCCGGTAGCGCCATCCGGCCTTGCCGCTCCGCGCCATGGCCTGAGGCAGCCGACAATCCGAGCACCGGCAGAGCCAGCACTCTAGGCCTGCAGGTGCTTGTCGAGCGTCTCCTCGATCTCGCGCCGGATGGTGCCGCCCAGTGCCGACAGCAGCAGGCCCAGCTTGAGCTCCACGCGCACGCTGTCGGCGGCCACGTCGATATGCCCGTCGGCGCCGCTGCGCTTGAACTCCAGGGTGTCGCCGTTCCAGCGGTACTTCACGTCATACTCGCTGGCCAGGCGCCGGGCCAGCGCCTCGGCCTTCTCGCGGGCGACGGCAAGGCCGAGGGAATGGGTGCGTTCGACGGTGATGCGGGACATGCGCGACTCCTGCTGCGACCTGGTGTCACGCGACTATAACAGCTCCACCCGGCGCCAAGACAAAGGCCAGCAGGGGGTTTAGAATGGCCGCCACTTCGATTCAGGTGACGCGACATGAACGACCCGCGCAAGGCCCCAGAGCAGGAAAAGACCACCCACTTCGGCTTCCAGGACGTCCCGGAAAGCCAGAAGGCGGAGAAGGTCGCCGAAGTCTTCCACTCGGTGGCGGCTAAGTACGACCTGATGAACGACGTGCTCTCCGGCGGCCTGCACCGTCTGTGGAAGCGCTTCACTATCGAGCTGTCCGGCGTGCGCCCGGGCAACCGCGTGCTGGATATCGCCGGCGGCACCGGTGACCTCACCCGCAAGTTCTCCAGCCTGGTCGGCCCGAGCGGCGAAGTGGTGCTGGCCGACATCAACGACTCCATGCTCAAGGTCGGTCGTGACCGCCTGCTGGACAAGGGCGTGGCCGGCAACGTGCAGTTCGTCCAAGCCGATGCCGAGGCGCTGCCCTTCCCGGACAACCACTTCGACGTGGTCACCATCGCCTTCGGCCTGCGCAACGTGACCCGCAAGGAGAACGCCCTGCGCTCCATGCTGCGCGTGCTCAAGCCGGGCGGCCGCCTGCTGGTGCTGGAGTTCTCCAAACCGGGCAACCCGCTGCTGGCCAAGGCCTACGACACCTACTCGTTCAGCTTCATGCCGCTGGCCGGCAAGCTGATCACCAACGACGCCGACAGCTACCGCTACCTGGCCGAGTCGATCCGCATGCACCCGGACCAGGAAACGCTCAAGGCGATGATGGTCGAGGCTGGCTTCGAGCGCGTCACCTACCACAACATGACCGGCGGCATCGTCGCCCTGCACCGCGGTATCAAGCCCTGATGCTGACCCAGGCGCTGCTGGCGGGCGTTGAGCTCGGCCTCAACCGCGTGCTGGCCATGGACAGCACCGCGCTGCCGCGCCTGGCCCGGCTGGAAGGCAAGCTGATCGAGGTCGACTGCCAGAGCCCGGCGCTCAAGCTGTTCATCCTCCCCGGTGCCGAGGGCCTGCAACTGGCCAGCCACTGGGACGGCGCCGACTGCGTGCTCAGCGCGCCCGCCAGCAGCCTGCTCAAGCTGGCCCTGACCAAGGACAAGACCGCCATCCTGCACCGCCCGGAAGTCAGCCTCAGCGGTGACAGCGCCGTGCTGCTGGAGCTGGCCGGCATCCTCCAGGACCTGGAGCTGGACTGGGAATACGAACTGTCGCGCTGGCTCGGCCCGGTCGGCAGCCAGCTGCTCGCTGGCCACCTGCGCAGCCGCGTGAACTGGGCCGGCGACAGCCTCGACAGCCTGCGCCAGACCCTGGCCGACTACCTGGCCGAGGAATCGCGCAGCCTGGTCGGCGAGCGCGAAGCCCAGGCCCGCTTCGATGAACTGGACGACCTCAAGCTGGCCCTCGATCGCCTCGACGCGCGCATCGACCGCCTCGCCCGGAATCTGCACAAGAACTCATGAGCCTGCTCGCCACCCGCCGCCTGCTGCGCATCCTGCGCGTGGTCATCCGCTACCGCCTGGACGACCTGCTGCTGACCCTGCCACTGCCCACCTGGATGCGCGCCCTGCGCTTCGCCCTGCCCTGGCGCTGGCTGCCGAGGGGGAAACTGGAGCTGAGCCGCGGCGAGGCGCTACGCCTGGCCCTGGAAGACCTCGGCCCGATCTTCATCAAGTTCGGCCAGCTGCTCTCCACCCGCCGCGACCTGTTGCCGCCGGACGTCGCCGACGAGCTGGCGCGCCTGCAGGACCAGGTGCCGCCGTTCGACCCCGAGCACGCCGTGGCACGCATCGAGCAGCAGCTGGGCGCCAAGGTCGGCGAGGTATTCGCCCGCTTCGATGTCGAGCCGCTGGCCTCGGCCTCGGTGGCCCAAGTGCATGCCGCGCAGCTGAAAAGCGGCGAGGAAGTGGTGGTCAAGGTGATCCGCCCCGGACTCAAGCCGGTCATCCGCTCTGACCTCGCCTGGCTGTTTCTCGCCGCGCGCATCGCCGAGAAGGCCTCGGTCGACGCGCGCCGCCTGCGCCCGGTGGAAGTGGTGGCCGACTACGAGAAGACCATCTTCGACGAGCTCGACCTGCTGCGCGAGGCGGCCAACGCCAGCCAGCTGCGACGCAACTTCGCCGACTCGCCACTGCTCTACGTGCCGCAGGTGCACTGGGACTGGTGCCGACCCAAGGTGCTGGTGATGGAGCGCATCTACGGCGTGCCGGTGACCGACCTGGAAACCCTGGCCGACCAGCGAACCAACATGAAGCTGCTGGCCGAACGCGGCGTGGAGATCTTCTTCACCCAGGTGTTCCGCGACAGCTTCTTCCATGCCGACATGCACCCCGGCAACATCTTCGTCGCCACCCGCACTCCCTGGAGCCCGCAGTACATCGCCATCGACTGCGGCATCATCGGCAGCCTCACCGACGAGGACCAGGACTACCTGGCGCGCAACCTGATCGCCTTCTTCAAGCGCGACTACCGCAAGGTGGCACAGCTGCACATCGACTCCGGCTGGGTGCCGGCGGAGACCAAGGTCAACGAGTTCGAGGCGGCCATCCGCACCGTGTGCGAGCCGATCTTCGAGAAGCCGCTGAAGGACATCTCCTTCGGCCAGCTGCTGCTGCGCCTGTTCCAGACCGCGCGGCGCTTCAACATGGAAGTGCAGCCGCAACTGGTGCTGCTGCAGAAGACCCTGCTCAACATCGAGGGCCTGGGCCGCCAGCTGTACCCGGACCTGGACCTGTGGAGCACCGCCCAGCCCTTCCTCGAGCGCTGGATGCGCGAGCGCGTCAGCCCCCTGCACCTGCTGCGCAACCTGCAGCAGCAGGCCGAGCAGGTGCCGCACCTGTCGCAGATGGCCCGCGACACCCTGGAGCGTCTCAACCAGCCGCGCACCGAGGCCCCCGCTGCCGCGCCGCAGGGCTCCGCCTGGCCGCTGCGCCTGCTCGGCGCGGCGCTGGTGGCCGGTGGCGTCAGCCAGGGCCTGGCGCTGGCCCCGGCGGCCTGGGCCGCCTGGCTCAGCCTGGGCGCCGGCCTGGCACTGGTCCTGCGCCGATAGCCAGTGCCGGCTGCGGCTGGCACACTTAGCCTGATCGCACCCGCAGGGTGCACAACCGGTGCCGCACAGGCGCCATGAGAGTGCCCGCTACGGGCGGATGCAGAGATGACCGACTGGCTCGACGAAATTCACTGGAACGAGGATGGCCTGGTGCCGGCCATCGCCCAGGATCACAAGACCGGGCGCGTGCTGATGATGGCCTGGATGAACCGCGAGGCCCTGAGCCTCACCGCGGCCGAAGGCCGTGCCATCTACTGGTCACGCTCGCGTGGCAAGCTGTGGCGCAAGGGCGAGGAGTCCGGCCATGTGCAGAAGCTGCATGAGCTGCGCCTGGACTGCGACGCCGACGTGATCATCCTGCAGGTGGAGCAGCTCGGCGGCATCGCCTGCCATACCGGGCGCGAAAGTTGCTTTTACCGGGTCTGGGAAGATGGCGCGTGGCACAGCGTCGATCCGGTACTCAAGGACCCGCACGCCATCTACCAGGAACACAAGCATGAGTGACACCCTCACCCGCCTGGCCGAGGTGCTGGAGGCGCGCAAAGGCGCGGCGCCGGACAGCTCCTACGTGGCCAGCCTGTACCACAAGGGCCTGAACAAGATTCTGGAGAAGGTCGGCGAAGAGTCGGTCGAGACCATTCTTGCGGCCAAGGACGCGGCCATCAACGGCGATTGCAGCGACCTGATCTACGAAACCGCGGACCTCTGGTTCCACAGCCTGGTCATGCTCGCCGCCCTCGGCCAGCACCCCCAGGCCGTGCTGGACGAGCTGGACCGCCGTTTCGGCCTGTCCGGGCATGCGGAAAAAGCCGCACGCCCGCAATCCTGATTTCACAACCTTCGGAGATTCATCATGGGTATCGGCGGCATCAGCATCTGGCAACTCCTGATCATCCTGCTCATCGTCGTCATGCTGTTCGGCACCAAGCGCCTCAAGGGCCTGGGCTCCGATCTGGGCGACGCGATCAAGGGCTTTCGCAAGTCGATGAACCAGGGCGAGGAAGAGACCAAGCCGGCGGTCGAAGAAGCCAAGGGTCAGACCATTGCTGGTGAAGCACGCAAGGTCGAAGAGCCGGTGAAGAAAGACTGAGACCATGTTCGACGTCGGCTTTTCCGAACTGCTGCTGGTTGGCCTGATCGCCCTGTTGGTGCTCGGGCCCGAGCGCCTGCCCGTGGCTGCACGCATGGCAGGCCTGTGGATCGGCCGCCTCAAACGCAGCTTCAACAGCCTGAAGACCGAGGTGGAGCGCGAAATCGGCGCCGACGAGATCCGCCGCCAACTGCACAACGAGCACATCCTGGAGCTGGAGCGCGAGATGAAGCAGAGCGTTCAGCCACCGGCGCCAGCGGCACCCAATACCGATAGCCAGGACAAGCCCAGCCCGCCATGAGTGAAACGTCCCGCGACGACCAGGAAATGCCGCTGGTCGCTCATCTCACCGAGCTGCGCAACCGCATCCTGCGCTGCGTCATCGCCGTGCTGCTGATCTTCGCCGCGCTGTTCTACTTCGCTCAGGACATCTACGCACTGGTCGCCGCCCCTCTGCGCGCCTACCTGCCGGAGGGCGCGACCATGATCGCCACCGGCGTTGCTTCCCCCTTCCTCACGCCGTTCAAGCTGACGCTGGTGGTGGCACTGTTTCTCAGCATGCCGGTGGTGCTGCAGCAGATCTGGGGCTTCATCGCCCCGGGCCTGTACCAGCATGAAAAACGCATCGCCGTACCCTTGCTGATCTCCAGCATCCTGCTGTTCTACGCCGGCATGGCCTTCGCCTACTTCGTGGTATTCCCGATCATGTTCGGCTTCTTCGCCAGCGTGACGCCCGAAGGGGTGGCGATGATGACGGACATCGGCCAGTACCTGGACTTCGTCCTCACCCTGTTCTTCGCCTTCGGCGTGGCCTTCGAGATTCCGGTGGCCACCTTCCTGCTGATCTGGGTCGGCATCGTCGACGTCGAGACGCTGAAGAAAAGCCGTCCCTACGTGATCGTCGGCTGCTTCGTGGTCGGCATGTTCCTCACCCCGCCGGATGTGTTTTCGCAGACCTTGCTGGCCGTGCCCATGTGGCTGCTGTTCGAAGCCGGCCTGCTGTTTGGCGGGCTGGTGCGCAAGCGCGACGAGCACGAGACGCCAGAAGAGCGTCCCGACGACCAGCCACCCGCGCCGCTGCAATGAACCTGCTGCTGCTGGAGGACGCCGACTTCGTCGCGGCGGATCGCGCCGTGCTCAGCGGCCGCCGCCTCAAGCACCTGCATGAAGTCCACGGTGCCGAGAGCGGTGACAGCCTGCGCGTCGGCCGCCTCGGCGGGCCGATGGGCCGCGGTACCCTGCTGGCCCTGGATGAGCAGCACGCCGAACTGCGCGTCGAACTGGACCAGCCACCGCCGGCCAAGCTGCCAGTGACCCTGTTGCTGGCCCTGCCCAGGCCGAAGATGCTCAAGCGCGTGTTGCAGACGGTGGCCGCCATGGGCGTGCCGCGGCTGGTGCTGCTGAACAGCTACCGGGTGGAAAAGAGCTTCTGGCAGACCCCTTTCCTCAGCCCCGAGGCGATCCGCGAGCAGCTGATTCTGGGCCTGGAGCAAGCCCGCGACACCGTGCTGCCCGAGGTGAGCATCGAGCAACGCTTCAAGCCCTTCGTCGAGGACCGCCTGCCGGCCATCGCCGCCGGCACCCTGGGCCTGGTTGGCCACCCCGGCGACTACCCCGCCTGTCCGCGCGCGGTCAACGAGGCGGTGACCCTGGCCATAGGCCCGGAAGGCGGCTGGATTGCCTACGAGGTGGAGAAACTGCGCGAGGCCGGCCTGGCGCCGGTACAGCTGGGCCAGCGCATCCTGCGGGTGGAGACGGCGGTCCCGGCCCTGCTGGCTCGCCTGTTCTGAACGGCGTTGTTTTGCCATACGCACGGGCTTAGGCTGGAGCCACGCCGGCCAATATGGAGTTCGCCATGCGCCCGCTGACCATCGACCTGGACGAACTGGCCTGCGCCCTCAACACCGAGGGGCTGGACCACTACCTCGACCTGCTCAGCGGCAAGCTGCTGCTGATTCCCGAAACAGACGCCGATCCCGAACTGGAGGCGCTGCTGCGCGAGGAGCCGGAGCGCTTCCTGCTGGTCGAGCCGCTGCAGCCCGGCGACAGCCTGGCGCTGATGCGCGAATTCCTCGCCGAGGTCATCCATCCGCATGCCTACGGCGAGCTGCAACAGGCCCTGGAGAGCCGCCGCCCGGTGCGCACCTTCAACCACGTGCTGATGCACTACCCCGCCCTCCTGCAGGCCTGGCAGACCTTCGAGGCCGAGCGCCTGCGCGAACTGGCCCAGGACTGGCTGGAAGAGAACGAGCTGCAGCCGAGCACTAGCCCCTGCGCAGCAGGCCCTCGGCAAATTCGCTGGTAACCCGCTCGATCAAGACCTGGCGGCCCTCATCCACAGCGACCTGCCCTTCCAGTAGCAGCTGCGCCAAACCATGAACCAGGCTCCAGGCCGACAGACTGGCAATGCCGTCCACATCTGCAACCAGCACTGCCACCGCCTCCTCCAGCTGACGATGCAGCGCCTGTGCCGCCGTCAACAGGGCCGGGTAACGGTTGCGCTCCAATGCACCGCTGAACATCAGGCGGAACAGACCACGTCGTTGCAGGGCGAAGTCGACATAGCAGCGCCCCAGCGCCGCCAGCCTGGCCTCGGCCTTGCCCTCCCGCGCGACCACCTGCATGCGCTCCAGCAACTCGGCGAAGCCCTGCTCGGCCAGTGCCGCCAGCAATGCCTCGCGGTCGGTGAAGTGGCGATAGGGCGCGTTGTGCGAGACCTGTGCCCGGCGCGCCACCTCGCGCAGGCTGATGGCGGCCTCGCCCTGCTCCGCCAGCAACTCGGCCGCCGCGCGCAACAGGGCCATGCGCAGATCGCCATGATGATAGGAACGCTCTTCTCTCGAAGTTGACACCGACAACATCCTTTTCTATGTTGACACGAGCAACATCATAGCCAAACCAACCCGAGAGGCCAGCCATGTTCTTCGTCGCCCTGTTGATAGTGCTCTGCATCGGCGCCTGGGGCGCCCACCGCCTGGGACTGCCCGGCCTCGCCGACTGGCCGGCGCGCATGCGCCTGGCCCTGGCTGCGGCACTGGTTTTCGCGGGAATCGATCACTGGCTGACACCGGAACGTTACCTGCCGATGATGCCCGACTACCTGCCCTGGCATCTGCCGCTGGTGCTGTTCACCGGAACCTGCGAGATCGCCGGCGCGCTCGGCCTGCTGCTGCCGCGTACGCGGCGCCTGGCGGCCGCCCTGCTGGCGCTGTACTTCGTCTGCGTATTCCCGGCCAACCTGCACAATGCCCTCAATGGCCTGACCGTGGACGGCCTGCCGCAGGAACAGTGGTATTACTGGCTGCGCCTGCCGTTCCAGCCGCTGATCATCCTGTGGACGCTGTACGCCGGCGGCCTGCTGCCGCGCCGGGCCACCGCCGTGGCGGCCGCCTGAGGCTCAGATTTGCAGCAGGAAGGTCACCGGCCCATCGTTGACCAGGTACACCTGCATGTCGGCGCCGAAACGGCCCGTGGCGACCTGCGGGTGCTGCTCGCGGGCCAGCTCGACCAGGCGCTCGAACAGCGCCAGGCCCTGGGCCGGCGGCGCCGCCGTGGAAAAACTCGGGCGCAGGCCGCTGCTGGTATCGGCGGCCAGGGTGAACTGCGAGACCAGCAGCAGACCGCCGTTCACGTCCTTCAGTGACAGATTCATCTTGCCGGCGGCGTCGGCAAACACCCGGTAGCTGAGCAGGCGTTGCAGGCCCTTGGCCAGCGTCTGCGCATCGTCCTGCGGTTCGATGCCGACCAGCGCCAGCAGGCCCTGGTCAATGGCACCGACTGTCTCGCCTTGCACCTCGACGCGGGCGCCACGCACCCGCTGGATCAGCAGCTTCATGCCTCTTCCGGCGGCAGGTCGAGCAGGCGCCGGGCCATCTGGTCTGCGGCGCGCACCAGGGCGTCGGTGATGCCCTGCTCCGCCGCCGAGTGGCCGGCGTCGCGGATGATCTGCAGCTCGCTGTTGGGCCAGGCCTGGTGCAGGGCCCAGGCATTGTCCAGCGGGCAGATCACGTCGTAGCGACCGTGCACGATGACGCCCGGCAGGTGGGCGATCTTCGGCATGTCGCGCAGCAGCTGGTCTTCCTCGAGGAAGGCGTTGTTGACGAAGTAGTGGCACTCGATGCGGGCGATCGACAGCGCGCGGTGCGGCTCGCTGAAACGGTCGACCACCTGCGGGTTGGGGCGCAGGGTGGCGGTGCGGCCTTCCCAGGTCGACCAGGCCTTGGCCGCGTGCATCTGGGCGATCTGGTCCGGGCCGGTGAGGCGCTTGTAGAAGGCCTGCACCAGGTCGCCGCGCTCCTCGGCGGGGATCGGCGCCACATAGTCTTCCCAGTAGTCGGGGAACAGGCGGCTGGCGCCTTCCTGGTAGAACCAGCTGATCTCCTGCGGCCGGCAGAGGAAGATGCCGCGCAGGATCAGGCCATGCACGCGCTCGGGATGCTTCTGCGCGTAGGCCAGGGACAGGGTCGAGCCCCAGGAGCCGCCGAACAGCACCCACTTGTCGATACTCAGGTGCTCGCGGATGCGCTCCAGGTCGGCAACCAGGTCCCAGGTGGTGTTGCCTTCGAGGGTGGCGTGCGGGGTGGAGCGGCCGCAGCCGCGCTGGTCAAAGGTGACGATGCGGTACAGGTTCGGGTCGAAGTAGCGGCGGCTGGCGGCATCGCAGCCGGCACCCGGGCCGCCGTGGATGAACACCACCGGCAGGCCGTCCGGAGAGCCGCTTTCGTCCACGTAGAGAACGTGCGGTTCCTCCACCGCCAGCTCATGGCGGGCGTAGGGTTTGATCTCCGGATACAAAGTCAGCATGGCGCACTCCCGAGTCTGTGCGTAAGGTCCCTGTAGCTGCCTGACGGCAGCCAGCCGTGCCGGGCATCATAACCATGAATCAGGAGTTGAGCATGCCAGCCAAGCGATTTGCCCTGCCTTTTCTGCTGATCTGCGCACTGCTCGCCGGCTGCGGCCGCGACGATCCGCAGGCCGCCCTGGAGGCGGCCGTGCAGCAGCTGCAGGACAACCTGGAAGCCAAGCGCAACGATGCGGTGCTGGAGCAGCTGCATCCGCAGTTCGCCGCCCAGCAGCAATACGACCGCGAGTGGGCACGGCGCACCATGGCTCTGCTGTTCCTGCGCCACAAGCAGGTGCGCATCCTGGCCATCGGCAGCCGCAGCGAGATCGATCCTACCTACAGCAGCAAGGGCCGCACCCAGGCCGAGGTGGCCCTGACCGGCGCCGAGGGCTTGATCCCGGACAGTGCTCGGCACTACAGCGTCACCCTGGAGTGGTGGCTGGAGGACGGCGAGTGGCAGCTGGCGCGGCTGGACTGGGAATAGCCATAGGGCGGGTAAAACCCGCGCTTGCTTCCAGGGTCAACGCGGGTTTCATCCGCTCTACACCAGCTAGAACAGGTAGGGAATAAACATCCGGCTACGACCCATGTACGCGCGATAGTCCTCGCCGAAGTAGGCCAGGCATTCGGCCTCGTCACGTCGCGCCGCCAGGTACAGCAACGCGCTGGCCAGCAGGGCGAGGACCAGGGTGAGCGCGTGCAGGTCTTTCCAGGCGATGCCCCAGGTCAGCAGCAGCAACGAGCAGAACAGCGGGTGGCGGATGAAGCGGTAGATGCCGCCGGTGACCAGCTGCGAGGTGCGCTCAAAGGCGTACAGCTCGTCGTCCTGGCGCTGCTCGCCAGGCTTGCCGTCGCGGCGCAGCTGGTAGATGCCAAGCAGCAGCACGCTGAGCGAAGTGAACAGCAGCACCCAGGAGACCTTCTGGTGCAGGGCATAGCGATCCTCGAACCAGACCGGCGCGTTGAGCACCAGCAGCGCCAGCATCGCCTCCCAGGCGAGGAAGCGGTAGAAGCCATGGGAGCGGGTGTTCTTCAGCGCCCGCCAGGAAATCCCCAGCAGCGCCAGCGAGCCCAGCACGAAGGCCGTCGCCTGTATCCACAGCATCCCGTCACTCCTTGCCTCGTATCGATCGAACCCGGGCGCTCTGCTGGTACACTGCTGGCCAAATCCTAACGACCGCCCGCAATGGACCGCACCCAACTGCACTGCCTGCTGCCGCACCAGGGCCAAGCCCTGTGGCTGGACGCCCTGCTCGGCCACGATGCCGAACGCATCGAGGGCCTGTCCGCCTGGCACCATCTGCACGCCCTGGGCCACGACGCCTCGCCCTGCCTGCTGTTCGAGGCCGCGGCCCAGCTGTGCGCCGCGCATGGTGCCCTATATGGCGAGGATAGCGCCATCGACATGGCCCTGGTGGGCAAGCTGTCGCAGTTGCAGCTGCACCATGAACCACCGCGCCGCGAGGGCGCGCTGCACGTCAGCGCCACCCAGGAGACGCTAAGCCCGGCCGGCGCCCTCTACGCCTTCAGCATCCACGCCGAGCAGCGCCTGTTGCTGGACGGCAAGCTCCTGCTGGTGCTGGTCCGTGCTTGAGCTAACCAATATCACCCACCGCTACCCCGGCGCCGACACCCCGGCGCTGCAGGGCATCGACCTGCAATTGCAGGCCGGCCAGTGCCTGGGCCTGCTCGGCAGCAACGGCGCCGGCAAGACCACCCTGCTCTCCCTGCTGGCCGGCGTGCTGCCGCTGCAGCAGGGAGAGATCCGCTGGGACGGCGAGCGCAGCCTCGGCCTGGTGCCGCAGCAGCTGGCCTTCTATGCCGAACTCAAGGTGCGCGAGAACCTCGAACTGTTCGCCGACCTCTACCGCCTGCGCGGCGCCGAGCGCGCCCGCCGCCTGGAGCTGTGCATCGCCAGCACCGTGCTGGAGAGCAAGCTGCAACGCCGCGCCGCGCGCCTGTCCGGCGGCGAGCAGCGGCGCCTGAACTTCGCCATAGGCCTGCTGCAGCCGGCACGCCTGTATCTGTTCGACGAGGCCACGGTCGGCGTCGACGCCGCCAGCCGCCAGCTGCTGCTGGGCGCCGTCGAGCACCTCACTGCCGAGGGCCACGGAGTGATCTACACCAGCCACTACCTCGACGAGATCGAGCGTGTGGCCCAGCGCATCGTCCTGCTGCACGAGGGGCGGGTGCGCCTGGACCTGGACAGCCGCCAGCTGCTCGACGACGGCCACGGCCTGCTGCTGGAGTGGCAGGGCGAGGAGCCCGCCGGCCTGCGCGAGCTGCTGGCGAAACTGCACCTCAGCGCCGAGGCGCTGCCAGGCGGCCTGCGCATCTCCAGCCTGGACGGCCCACAGCTGCTGGAGATCACCCGCTTCCTCGCCGAGCGCCCCGAGCTGCCGCACCTGCTGCGCTTCGGCCGGCCCTCGCTGGAACAGCTCTACCTGCGCCTCAACGGAGGGCGCCTATGAGACTGCGGGCCCTGGTGCGCAAGGAATTCCTGCTGATGCTGCGCGACCCCCACGCGCTGGCCGTGCTCTTCATCATGCCGACCCTGTTCCTGGTGCTGATGGCCGGCGCCATGTCCAACTACCTGCAGGACAAGCCGCCGGTCCTGCGTGTGGTGCTGCAGGCCACGCCGAATGGCAGCTACGAGCAGGTATTCCGCGCCGCCCTTGAGGCCCAGCTGCCGGGCAGCGAACTGCTGGCTCAGGGCGATGCGCGCAGTGCCAGGATCAGCCTGCCCGCCGACTTCAGCGAGAGCCTCCTGGATGATCAGCGCCAGGGCCTGGCCCTGAGCTTCCCGCCGCAGCTGGACAAGCTGTCGCGCCAGCACCTGCGCAGCGCCGTGCGCATCGCCCTGGCGCAGACCCGCCTGCTCGCCTTCCTCGAAGACAGCGGCGAGCTGGATGCCAGCCTGCCGCTGGCCGAGCGCCTGGCCCTGGTGCAGCAACGCACGCAAAGCAGGGTCGAGGAACACGAGCTGCTGGCCAGCGGCGACCTCAGCGGCCGCGCCAACGCCAGCCAGCTGAGCGTGCCGGCCTGGCTGATCTTCGGCATGTTCTTCGTCGCCCTGCCGATGGCCGGCGGCTTCCAGCGCGAACAGCAGAGCGGCGCCCTCCTGCGTTTCCGCGCCCTCGACCTCAGCTTGGCCACCCTGGCCCTGAGCAAGCTGCTGCCCTACTTCGCCATCAATCTGGTGCAGTTCGCCCTGCTGCTGAGCATCGGTGTGCACGGTCTGCCACTGCTCGGCCTGCAGGGCCTGAGCCTGCCCGGCAGCCCGGCGGCCTATGCCCTGCTCGCCATCAGCCTGAGCCTGGCCACCTGCGGCCTCGGCCTGCTGTTCGCAGCCCTGGCGCGCAGCGCCGAGCAGGCGTTGTTGCTCGGCGGCGGGATCAATATCATCCTCGCCGCACTGGGCGGCATCATGGTGCCGAAGAGCGTGATGCCGGCCGCCATGGGCCAACTGGCGGAAGTCTCGCCGATGAGCTGGGCGCTGGACGCCTTCCTCACCCTGCTGGTGGGCCAGGGTTCGCTCGCCGACATCGCCCCCTACTGTTTCCGCCTGCTGCTGATGGCCGCCCTGCTGGGCGGCGGTGGCTGGCTCCTGTTCCGCAGACGAGTGCAGCAAACGCAATGGACGACCTTCTAGAACAACAACTCAAGCAACTGCTGATTCGCGAGTGCGACAAGGAAGACGACATCGACTGGCAGAGCATCGCCGACGACGAGCCGCTGTTCGGCGCCAAGAGCCGCGTGCAGATGGACAGCCTGGACGCCCTGCAGGTGTCGCTGGCCCTGCAGCAGCACTACGGCGTGCGCATCGAGGGCGCCAAGGACGGTCGCAAGATCCTCGCCAGCATCGCCGATATCGCCGCCTTTATCCGCAGCCAGCAATGATCCCCGTCTACCTGCAGCGCGGCGCCCTGCACAGCGCCCTCGGCGCCGACCTGAGCGAAGCGGCGAGCAACCTGCTGGCCGACCGCCGGCCACAACCGACGCCCTTCTTGCTGCACGAACTGCAGCAGCCGCGCCCCTACCTCGCCGCTGCCACTGACGAGACGCTGGACGCACGCCTGGATCGTCTGCTCGGCGAAACCCTGGGCGACGCAGCGGCCGGTGACTGCCTGTTGATCGTCGCCAGCACCGCGCTGGACATCACCGAGCTGGAAACCCAAGTGGCAGCCGACGGAGGCTTCCGCTTCGAACACTCCACGCCGCTGGACCTGATGGCCGAGCGGCTGCGCCAGCGCCACGGCTTCGCCGAGGCCTTCACCCTCAACACCGCCTGCACCAGCGCCGCCAACGGACTGCTGTATGGCGCGCGACTGCTCGCCAGCGGTGACTACAAGCAGGTACTGGTGCTGGCCTTCGAGACGCCCAGCGCCATTGCTCAGCAAGGCTTCGGCGCCCTCGACCTGACCAGCCCCAGCGGCGCCTACCGACCCTTCCACCCGGAGCGCGACGGCCTGGTGCTGGGCGAGTGCTACTGCGCCACCCTGCTCGGCCGCGAACCAGGGCAGGCACCATTGGCCAGACTGCTCGGCGGTTTCAGCGCCTGCGATACCAGCAGCCTGACCACCACCCGCGAGGATGGCAGCCATATCGACTGGGTGATGCGCCGCGCCCTGCAGGTCGCCGGGGTCGAGGCCGGGCAGATCGGCCTGGCCAAGCTGCACGGCACCGCCACCGGCGCCAACGACCTGGCCGAAAGCGCCGGCATGCGCCTGCTCTACCCCGAGGCGCTACCGCCGCTGGCCGTGCTCAAGCCCTGGCTCGGCCACAGCCTGGGCGCCTGCGGCCTGAGCGAGACGCTGCTGCTGCTCGCCGCCCTGCGCCGCGGCGCGCTGCCGGCGCTGGACTATGCCGGCGAGGCGCTGCTGCCGCTGCCCAGCGAGCCGACGGCCATTGCGCCCGACGCCCTGCTGCTGGCCAACTTCTTCGGCTTCGGCGGCAACAACGCCAGCCTGGTGCTGCAGGGGATCGCGCAATGAACGTCATCGCCGCCAGCGAGATCCACGGCAGCGCAGCCCTCGACGACAAGGCGCTGAAGGCCGCGCTGAGCCAGTATCTGGCAAGCCCGCCACGGCGCATCGACCGCCTGATCTTCCAGGCCCTGCTCGGCGCGGCCCTGCTCAAGGAGCAGGTGCGCAGCGACTGCGGCCTGTACCTGGCCTCACGCCACCCGGCGCGGCCGACCATGGGCGCGCTGCTCGACGCCGTGTGCGTGCAGCAACGCCAGCCCAAGCCCTTCGAGTTCGTCAACAGCGTGAGCAACGCCGCCGGCTTCCATGTTGCCCAACAACTGGGACTGGAAGGCCCGAACCTGTTTATCGGCGCCGGGCCACGGGTATGGCCACAGCTGCAGCGGCTGGCCGCGCTGGACCTGGCCGACGGCCTGGTCAGCCAGGCGCTGCTGCTGGTGGTCGAGGACCTGGGCGATTTCCGCGTGCAGGCGGTGTTGCTGGAGCGCGGCACGCAGACCAACGTGGCAGAGGACTTCGCGGCGCTGACAGCGGGAATAGCAGCGTTGCGGCTGGATCTGTAGGTCGACACCTCCCCTCTCCCACTTGTGGGAGAGGGGCCGGGGGAGAGGGCGATGACGCCTTCCCTCTCCCTAACCCTCTCCCGTAAACGGGAGAGGGAACTTCAACTCAGCCCTTGCGCTTGCTCCAGGCGCCCAGTTCCTTCATCAGCGCCCGCTCCTGGCCGGCGATGCCGCGCAGCATCTCGGCGATCGGGCGGAAGTCCGGCGCCTCGCCCTTGCTGCGGCTGGCGCGCACGCAGGCCGAGGCGAACTGGCGCCAGTCGTCGCCGATGGCGGTCAGGCGTGCCGAAGCCTCGCCCAGCTCGGCCGCGCCGATCTTCTCGCCGGCCTCCTGCAGGAAGCTGGCGTACATGAAGCGGAAGCCGGCGCCGCCGGTGCCGATCTCTTCCTGCATGCGCACGATGTGGGTCAGGTACAGGCGGTTGTACTTGGCCTGCGCCGGGTCGAGCTGCTCGACCTGCCTGGCCAGGTGCTGGATGCCGCGGATGCCGATCCACGGCAGCGGCATGCCGTCGAGGATGCGTGTGGTGCCGAGCACGGCCTGGCGGATCAGCGTCTCCCAATCCTGCTCCCGGGGCACGTCGTCGAGCCAGTACATCAGGCCCTTGGCCGCCAGCGCGCCCTTGGCGAAGCGTGCCTTCTGCAGGTCGGCGGCGGCGCAGCGCACCGGCTCCTCGAACACCGGGTCGCTGATCAGGTATTCGTCGCCGTCGCGGCCGTAGGCCAGCAGGTTGTGCGCATTGAAGTGGAAGCGCATCTCCGGCGGAAAGTACGGCAGCCAGAACACCGAGCTCTGCAGGCCGGCCAGGCGACCCTGGTCGAGCAGCGCATCCAGCTCGCGGCGGCCCTGCTCGGGGTTACCGAAGGTGCGACTGTTGAGGCGCGCGCCGAGGCGCTTGCTCAGGGTTTTGATCAGGTGCCTGGGCGGCATGCGATAGGCAATCAGCGGCATGCCGCTGAGCTTGACGATCGGCAGGTAGGCGAAGGCCAGTCCCGAGGCCAGGCCAAAGGCCATCGGTTCGCTCATCGGCAGGCCGGCGTGGCTCAGCAGGCTGGCCATCACCCCGCTCTCGCAGTGGGCGCTCTGGCGGTGCTGGAAATGCGGTTCGAAGCTGCTCATGCCGGGGCCTTCTGGTAGCCGATCAGTTGTTCCACCGGCAGGCCGAAGGCGTCGGCGTAACGGGCGAGGATAGAGGCGCTGAGGCGCCGGTAGACGGCCGGGCGGAAGTGCCGGCGGATACGCCATTGCCACAGCCCGGTGATCTGCGCCAGCGCCGGCTCGTCCAGGCGGTAGCGGTACATCAGGCATTTCAGCGGCGACAGCTCGCCACGCTGCCAGGCCGCCTCGGCCTCGGCCTCCTGGGCCTGCAGCTCGGCCACGGCCAGCTGGGTGGCGTAGGCCTCGGTGTCCCAGCCGTCGCTCTGCGCGCGCTGGTAGTGGCCCTCGGCGTCCACGGCGTAGACCAGCTTGCTGTGGCCGCCGTAGGTGGAGCTGTGATCCTGGGGAACCTCGTCAAGCTTCATCGCCGACCACCGTCAGATGCATGAATGCGCTGGAGAAGCGCCCGCTCTCGGGCACGTAGCAGAGCAGGCGCTCGCCACGGCGCAGGCGGCCGCCGTTGAACAGTTCCTCGAGGATGATGAAGATCGAGGCGGCGCCGGTATTGCCCTTGCTGGTCAGGTTGGTGAACCAGCGCTCCTGGGGAATCGGCAGGTCGGCCTCGGCCAGGCCCTCGGCCAGGCGCTCGCGGAAGTACTCGGAGGAGTAGTGCGGCAGGAAGTGGTCGATATCCGCCGCGCGCAGCTCGCGCTTGTGCAGGATGCGCCGGAGCGCCTCGACCACGGTGACGCGCACGATGTTGTCGTTGAGCAGCTTGACGTCCTGCTTGATCGCCATCACCGAACGGCGGCCGCGCTCGGCGGCGTCGTAGCGGCTCCAGCCGGTCAGGCCGCCCTCCTCCATCTCGGCGCCGGCGTACATGCAGGGCGGCATCTGGTCGGCGAAGGAGAGGATGTCGATCCAGTCGATGCGCAGGCTCAGGCCACGGGTGTTGGGGCGGTCCTGCAGCCACACGGCGCCGGCACCGTCGGACAGCATCCAGCGCAGGAAGTCCTTCTCGAAGGCGATCTCCGGGTGGCTCTCCAGCTCGGCGGCGCGGCGCTCGTACTCGGCGTCGAAGTTGCGCGCCTGCATCAGCGTAGAGGCGACCTCCGAGCCGCAGGCCACGGCGTTGCGGCTCTCGCCGCTGGCCACGCTGAGGTAGGCGTACTTCAGCGCGGTGACGCCGCACAGGCAGATGCCGGCGGTGGTCACCACCTCGCTGGGCGGGTTACCCAGCTCGCCATGCACCATCACCGCATGGCCGGGCATGGTCTGGTCCGGCGAGGAGGTGCTGGCCACCAGGCAGTCCAGCTCGCCCAGGTCGAAGCCTGGCGCCTCGAGGCCGCGGATGGCGGCGGCGCTGAGCTGCGCGTTGTTCATCGCCGGCTCGCCGCTGGCCGGGTCGATCACGTAGTGGCGGCTCTGGATGCCGTTGCGCTTGAGCACCAGGCGGCGGGCCCGCGACGGCTGGCCGCCGACCAGACCGAGGCGCTCCTCCATCTGTTCGTTGTCGACCGGGTCGAACGGCAGATAGGCGCTGATGCGATTGATGAAGACAGGGTTGGCCACGTTGAATCCTCGGGTCACTTCACTCGCCGGACGGACCGGCGAAGTAGGCCTTTTCACGCAGAGTCCGATCCCTGGACAGCGGAGCCAGCAGTTTCTTGAGCAGGGCGCCGAGCGGCACCACGGTGATGATCAGGCAGATCAGAAAGACGATGTAGACCACCAGGCCAGCACCGCGGCGGCGGCTCTGCTGCGGGCCGAGGGCGGCGAGCAGGCGGCTCCACAGTTGGAAGCTGCGGTTGCCGACCTTCTCGCTGCCGATCAGTTTCTCGTCGACGCGCACGGCACCGAGGCCCTTGAGCATGGGCTCGGTGATGGGCTGGGCGTCGCGGGTCAGGCGCTGCGCCATGGCCTCGCCGAAACGGCTGGCGGCGGCGATCTCGCCCTCCTCGATGCCGGCGCGCGGCACCCAGGCATAGGGTTTCTGCCGGCCGGTGAACATCCACAGCGGGGTGGCCAGGAAGCTGGCGGCAGTGCCGCAGGCATCGGTCAGGGCGATGTTGTCGACCAGGCGCGCGCCCAGCTCGGCCAGCCTGGTCTTGACCTTCTCCTGGGCCATCAGCCACATGTTGCGGCAGCCGATCAGGGTCACCACCGGGGTGTCCTTGCACAGCTTTGCCGCCTCCGGCGAGGCGAGGAAGCTGGTCACCGGCAACGACGGCGAGAGGAACCACACCTGGTAGGCGAGGATGATCAGGTCGTAGCGCTTGTCCGCGTCCACCTGCAGCGGCAGCAGCGGCGCCGGGCGCATCAGCACCGTCTCGGGGAAGATGCGGAAGAAACCGAGGAAGGGCCAGGGGAAGGGAAAGGGCTGGGCCGGCTGCAGCGGCAGGTAGTCGACCTGCACGCCGGGGTCTTTCTCCAGGGGCGCGCATACCGACCGGACCAGACGGTCCAGCTGGCCGGTTTGGGAGAAATGAACCACTAAAACCTGACGCATCCGCTGCCGATTCCCTGCAAAATGGCCGGATTATGCCACAGCGATTTCTTCAAACCGTAACCTGGCCCTGCCTGGCGGCACTGCTGTTCGTCAGCTCGCCGGTGCGCGCCGGCGACATAGTGGTCAGGGTCGAGGGCATACAGGCCAGCGGCAACCTCTATCTGGCGCTGGCACCCGCCGACCGTGACGACTGGGGCGATCGCCCGCTGCAGCAGCTGCACGCCGGGACGGGCGAACTGCGCCTGCCAGACGTGCCGCCGGGGCGCTATGCCGTGCAGCTGTACCAGGACAGCAACGGCAACGGCCGGCTCGACCTCAGCCCGCGCGGCGTGCCGCAGGAGCCGGTGGGTTTCTCGGGCAACCCTTCGTTGCTCAAGGGCAAGCCCTCGCCACGGGCCTGCCTGTTCACCCATGGCGAGGCGGACAGCCTGGTCACGCTGCGCTTGCAAGCACCGCGCAAGCGTCGCTAGGGCGCGATCTGCGCTTCCGCCACGCGCCAGATCAGCGCATCGGTGTCGTAGCCGCGCGCCCGCGCCTCGGCCAGCAGCTGCTCACGGGTCTGCGCCGAGACCTGCGGGGTGCGCGACAACAGCCAGAGGTACTCGCGGTTGGGGTTGCCGACCAGCACGTGCTGGTAGTCCTGGTCCAGGTAGAGCACCCAGTAGTCGCCCTTGGCCACGCCGGGGAAAAGCGCGCTGAACCAGTTGTCGAAGCTCACCCACAGCTTGTCGGTGCGCCCGGCCTCCTGGGCCACGGCGCGCCCGCGCGCCTCGATCCACTCGCCCTCCAGGGTGCGGCAACGGTTGGTCACGCCGATGCTGCCATCGTCCTGCAAGAGGTAATGCGCTTCGGACTGGGCACAGTTGCGCTGGAAGAACATCGGCAGGCGCGCCAGTTCGTACCAGGTGCCCTGGTAGCGCTGCAGATCGACCTGGCCGGCGCTGGCCGGCGGTGCTTCCGCGGACGAGCTGGCGCAGCCGGCCAGCAGGGTAAGTGCCAGGGTACAGAACAGGGCGCGCATCATTTCAGGCCCTGGCCGGCGAACATCATCACCTTGTCGCCGGCGAACTGCACGCTGATGAAGGTCTTGTCATCGCCCCAGGTGCAGCTGGTCAGACCGATGGCGCCGGAGCACTCGCTGGGGCTGCCGAGCAGGCTTTCCACCTCGCTCTTGGCCATGCCGGCCTTGAGCTTGGAATAGTTCTCCTGGTTGATCTTGCTGCAGGCGGCGAGCAGGACACAGGCGGCGAGGACGACGAGTGAACGCGGCGACATGGGGTGGCTCCTGGGAAATGGGACTGCGCAAGAGCTTGGCACAAGCCGGGCTCGATTGCGCCCTTCGGACCTCAGAAGCGTGAGCCGGGTTCCGTGAGGAACTGCGCCTCCTCGGCCGTGGAAGGACGGCCGAGCACGGCGTTGCGATGGGGAAAGCGGCCGAAGCGCTGGATCACCCGCTGGTGGCGCACGGCGTAATCCAGATAGCCGTCGAACAATGCGCGCTCGCTCGGCGCCGCCTGGTCGCGCAGCGCGCCGAAGCGGGCGACCGCCTCGTCCTGCAGGGCCAGGTCCTCGGCATGCTCCAGCACCAGGTAGGCGAATACCCGGCGGATGGCCGGCAGCCTGGCATCGAAGCCCTGCTCCAGGCCCTGGCGGACCAGCTGGCGGGCCCGCGCATCGCCAGCGAAGGCTTGCGGCGTGCCGCGATGGATCATCCGCGGCAGCTGGTCGAGCAACAGCAGCAAGGCCAGCCAGCCGTCCGGCTGCCCGGCCCAGTCGCCCAGGCCGCCGGCCAGCGCCTGCTCGCAGTGCGGGCCGAAGCGCTGGCGCGCCTTCTCGTCCTGCTCGGCACGATAGCCGAACCACAGCCCGCTGCGCTCAGCCGCCACCTCGCTGGCGGTTGCGCCGGTTCCGAACCACCAGTCGAGCAGGGGCTGCCAGGGCTGCATGGCTCAGCCGCGATGGTAGGCGCTGATGCGCAGCACTTCTTCCTTGGAGCCGAGGAACACCGCCACGCGCTGGTGCAGGCTCTCAGGTTTCAGGTCGAGGATGCGCTGGGCGCCGTTGGTGGCGGCGCCACCGGCCTGTTCGATGATCATCGCCATCGGGTTGGCCTCGTACATCAGGCGCAGCTTGCCCGGCTTCTCCGGCTCGCGACCGTCGCGCGGGTACATGAAGATGCCACCGCGGGTGAGGATGCGATGCACGTCGGCGACCATGGAGGCGATCCAGCGCATGTTGTAGTTCTTGCCCAGCGGCCCGGTCTCGCCGGCCAGCAGCTCGGACACGTAGCGCTGCACCGGGGCCTCCCAGTGGCGCTGGTTGGACATGTTGATGGCGAATTCCTTGGTCGCCTCCGGCACGCGGATGTTGTCGTGGGTCAGCACGAAGCTGCCCAGCTCGCGGTCCAGGGTGAAGCCCTTGACGCCATCGCCGAGGGTCAGCATCAGCATGGTCTGCGGACCGTAGATGGCGTAGCCGGCGGCTACCTGCTCGGTACCCGGCTGGAGGAAGGCCTGCTCGTCGAGGCTGCCGTTCTGGTTGAGGTACTGATCCGGGCAGCGCAGCACGGAGAAGATGGTGCCGACCGAGACGTTGACGTCGATGTTGGAGGAGCCATCCAGCGGGTCGAACACCAGCAGGTAGGCACCCTTGGGGTACTTGCCGGGGATCTGGTAGGCGTTGTCCATTTCCTCGGAGGCCATGCCGGCCAGGTGCCCGCCCCATTCGTTGGCTTCCAGCAGGATCTCGTTGGAGATCACGTCGAGCTTCTTCTGCACCTCGCCCTGCACGTTCTCGGTGCCCATGCTGCCGAGCACGCCGCCCAGCGCCCCCTTGGACACGGCATGGCTGATTTCCTTGCAGGCACGCGCCACTACTTCGATGAGGAAACGCAGATCGGCTGGGGTGTTGTGGCTGCGGGTCTGTTCGATCAGATAGCGGCTGAGGGTGACGCGCGACATGGAGAGGCTCCGGGGAGGCAGTGAAAATCGCGCGCAGTTTAACCGTTCCGTGACCGCCGCGTCTCGGCCCGCTCGGCGCCCAGGCCAAAGAAGCGGGGCCTCGAACGAGGCCCGATGTGACTCAGATATCCCAGGACAGGGACAGATTGATGCCTTGCTGGTCGCTGTCATCGGCGTCGCGGTAGGTATAGGCACCGCGCAGGGCCAGACCGGGAGCCAGCTGGTGGCTGACGCCGAAACTGGCACGCCAGGTCTTGTCATCCGGCACGTAGCCTTCCAGCGTGTAACCGATGGTCGGCAGGCTACGCAGCGACATGTCGACTTCGCTGGCGTCATCCTCGTACTCGCGTTCCATCGCCACCTCGCCGAACAGGCGGGTCTGCTGATTGAGGTCGAACAGCCCCTGCAGACCAATACCCAGGCGCTTGGAACTGCGCTTCTGGTCGCCATAGTTCAGCGCCGTCGACAGGTTGCTGTTCTCCGAGTAGCCGTCCACCTCGACCCGCGCATAGTCGGCGCTGACGAAGGGACTCAGGTGCCACTGGCTGTCCGGGCTCTGGGCGATGTCGTAGCCGATGCGCCCGCTCAGACTCCAGAGGTCGCCATCGGTATCCCCCTTCTCGCCACGACTGGCCGGCCCGAGATCGAACTGGCGCTCCAGGTCGTGATAGTCCAGGTAGCCGATGCTGACGGCAGCCTCGCCCCACCAGCGGTCGTGCTGGTACTGAGCGAAGGCGGTGGCCAGGTAGCTGCGCAGGTCATAGTCGGAATCGGCCTCGCCGGCCTCCAGACCTTGTTCGTAGAGACCGGCAGCCAGGCCGACGCGCCAGGCCTCGTTGAGGCGGTAGCTACCGCCGAGGTTGAGGCTGTAGCCATTGCCATCGGCCGAGCTGTCGTAGACGTCATAGTCCAGACGCTGGCCGCCGCCGTTGACGAAGGTGCGCCACTGGCCGACTGCCTGCCAAGCCTCCCAGTCTGCCTGCCACTGGGCACGCAGCTGGTCCTGGTGGGAGCGCAGGGTGCCATGGGCCATCTCCGGCAGCAGGCTGATCTCCCAGGGCGCAGCCAGCAGCGAGTAGGCGTAATCGGCGATCAACCGCTGGCCGGCGATGGTCGGGTGTACGCCGTCATCGAACAGCAGTTTGGTCGGGTCCGGATTAGTGCCATTGATACCGTACACAGGATTCTGGGCCGAGCAATCGTCGAAGCAGGTCCCGATCAGATTCTGATCGGTCGCCAGACCATAGCGCCCAGGATCGGCCAGCACCTCGGAAAGCATCAGTGGCACATTCAGCGGAATAATCTCGGCATTCACCGAGGACAGCTGGCGCACCAGCTCGGCATTGAAGTCGACACCCAGCTGGGAGGCAGCAGCCCCTACGCCGGTTCCGGAAAGCGCCGGGGTCTTGCCTACGTCCGGCAACAGCCAGACCACGATATAGCGGGCACCTGCGGCGCGGAGTGCTTCCACGCTGTCGACCAGGCGCCCCGCAGCGGCCTGAGCAGTAGCGGTACTGGTCACTCGCCCCTGGAGAAAGTCGTTGCCGCCGCCGGTGATGTAGTACAGCGCATCGGGGTCGGCGCGAAAGCCATTGGCCGCCAGGTAATTACTATTGACCGTATCGAGTATCTGATCGGTGCGGTAACCGCCAACGGCCCAGTTGTTGCCGCCGGCATTCGCAGCGGCGAGCCCGTCGGCACCGAAGCCCAACTCGCTGCCCAGCAACATGGGGGCGACCGGCCCGTAGGCTTCACCAGCACCGTAGGTCGGGCCAACCCTGTTAGTAAAGCGGATGGGACCATCGGGGCCCGTGTTCCAGCCGGCATCGCTGAGGCTGTCGCCGAATACGATCAGACTCGAATAGGGGGAGGCTTGCAGCGAGAGGGAAGTACTGGCCAGCAGGCAAGCGGCCGCCAGCGGAGTCAGTAAGCGCTTCATCGGAATGTCCTTATGATTGTTATTGGACCGGTTGGAACTCGCCGACTTTAACGTGATTTTCCTCTCAATTCAGCAAGCGTTTGCTTCGGGAGCACTAGTGTTCACCGACCTTCGCGCCACGCAGAAGACTGAAGGCCATGGCGCCGAGCAAGGCGACTCCGGCCAGCAATACGCCCCATAAGCCGATGCGTTTCCAGTCTGCGGCAGACTGCGCTGCAGAGGCGGCCTGACGCACCGCCGCCGGCACCGTCTCGGGCGCCGTTGCGCGCCCCAGGCTGGTCAGGCGCCTGGGCTCGTAGCCGGGGATCAGGGTGCCCAGCGGCAGTGCCGCGGAGCGTGCCGAGGCATCGCCCAGGGCCAACCGATAGGGCGCGGAACCGCGGGCGAGGAACACCACCTGGGTCGCGCGCACCGCCACCCGGATGGTCGCCCCCTCGCTGCCGAGGCCACCACCGCGGGCGTCGACACGCATACGCAGCTGCTGCACCGGCGTGCCCCACAGCTCGATCTCGTCCCGCAGCACTTCCTTGCCGTCCTGCGGCAGGCGATAGAGCAGGCCACTGGTCAGTGGTCGCCAGTCCAGCTTGCCGGCACCGCGCGAGGCCAGGCTGACCGGCGCCAGCACGTTGCCGGCCGGCAGCTCGACACGAATCTTCTGCAGCGGCAGCGACAGAGGCAGCTCCCAGCTGTACTCGCCGGCCTTGCTCGAAGTCGGCCGCAGCGGCGCGGACCAGGCCAGCGAGGGGGCGGCCGCCTGGTTCTCGATGCTCACCACACGCACGGCAAGCAGCGCCGGCGCCTGCTGCGGCGCCTGCCAGAGCAGGCGCAGGTAGCGCGCCTTGGCGCCCGGCAGCGCCACCTCGCGCTGCTCGACACGCTCGCCATCGAAGCTCAGGCGGGCGATCTGCCCATCCGCCCAGCGCTGCCAGTGCTGCAGGTCGTCGCTGGCCTCGATGGAGAAGCGCTGGAAGCCCTCCTGCTCGGCGCTCCAGTCCAGCTGCAGACGGTGCAGCGGTTGATCGAAGGTGCTGGCATCCAGCAGCCAGCCGCGCAGGATCTGCTCGTCCTGCCCGGCCTGCTCCGGCGCCACCTCCACCAGGGTGCCGCTGGTACTGCGCTGCACGCGAATGGCCGGTACCGCCTGGGTATCGGCCGTGCCGCGCAGCGGGAACCATTTCACCGCCGCCTCCCGGCGTTTTTCCTCGGATTGGGCGCTGCCCAGGGTCAGGGCATAGGCCAGCTCCTCGCTCTCGGTATTGAGCACCCGCAGGTCACGCAGGTCGGTATGACGGGCAGCCATCTGCAGTGACAGCGGCAGCTCCAGGCGATACCAGGGTCCCTCGCCTTCCAGCGCCAGCGGCACCTGGGTCGCATAGTCGGCCCGCGCCAGCGGCGCCATGAGCAGCGCCGCGAGGGCAATCGAGAGGTACTTGTTCATGAGTTCACCTGTGTGGGCTCGGCTTTGCGCGGAGGCAGCGGGGCGAAGTAGCCGACCACCAGGAGCAGAACGCCGACGCCGATGAAGGAAACGATGCGCTCCAGGCCACCGCGGTTGCCCAGCTCGACGAAGAACAGCTTGGCCACCACCACGGCGATCAGCGCCGCGCCCAGCAGCCAAAGCTCGCGGCGGCCACGCAGGTGGCCGAGGATCATCAGCGGCAGGGCGATCAGGGTCCAGACGATGGACAGGCCGGCCTGCACCAGCATCGAGTCGAGCAGCGCATCCAGCTCGTAGGGCACGCCGCCCCAATGATGGGCCGCGCGGAATACGCTGGCAGTCAGCACCACGAACAGCGAGGCACCGGCGACGGTCTGCGCGATGCGCTCGCCATACGCCGCCAGCCCCAGCTGCGGCAGGCCGCCGCGCAGCCAGGTGTAGATCGCCAGCAGTACCAGCAGCATGCCCAGCTCCAGCGGGTTGAGCAGCGGCAGGTAGGGCAACGGATCGGCACTGCCGTCGCTGGCGATGTTGGCCAGCCACAACCAGCCGAGCATCAGCAGCGCCAGTGGCGCGGCCGCCAGCACCCGGTATTCGCGCGGGTAGGCCGCTACCGGCCAGGGCCAGGCGCGCGGTGCGGCCATGGCCAGGAGGAAGGCACTCGGCAACACGGCCCAGCCCAGCCAACGCCAGGCGTTGTAGTGCTCGGCCAGCAGCATCAGACCATAACGCAACTCCAGGGCCAGCACGCCGAGAATCAGCCAGCAGCCCAGCACATGGGCCGCGCTGCGCACACCCGCCGGCAGCAGCTCGGCCAGGCGCTTGAGCGACCACAGGTGCACGGCGAACAGCAGGCCCCAGCCGAGCCAGCCGAAGCCGACCGCTGGATGGTAGAGGTGGTGCGCCAGGTGCAGCAGAATCACCAAGCCGGCCGGCACCAGCAAGGTGCACAGCAGGGCCAGGGAGCGCCAGCGCAGGCGCCCGGCCAGCCAGGCCCACAGCGCCACGCTGAGCGCGGCCAGCGCCAGCAGCGCGGCGCCCTGCAGCTCGGCCGCGACGAAACGCAGCACCTCGCTGGCCAGGGCCAGCGCCCACCAGCCGGCGCCCCAGGCCAGCAACAGCTGGGAAAAACGCTGCAGGCTCAGGCTACCCAGGCTGCCGGCCTGCTGGCGCAGTAGTACATGGCGCAGGCGCCAGGCGCCGACCTGCGCGGCCAGGCCCAGCACCAGCGGCGCCCAGAAGCCGGAATGCGCCAGCGGACGCAGCCCCTCGCTGGGCAAATAACCGAGCAGCAATGGGCTGGCGGCGAGGAAGGCGATGCCACCGACCACCTGCAGCAACAGGCCGAACAGGAAGCTGGCGCGCAGCTGCAGCTGCAGGCTGAGCCAGAGGATCAGCAGGCCGCTGCCGGCCCACACCGCCGCGGCGCTCTGCCAGGGCAGCACGAACAGCACGGCGAGGTTGACGAACAGCAGGCCGACCAGCATCACCAGCGACAGGCCGCGCATCAGCCGGCGATCCTCGCTGACCAGCTTGTCGCGCACCGCGATCAGCATGCCGGCCACCAGTGCCAGGCCGATCAGCGAGCAGACCAGCAGGCCGCGCCAGCCGGAATAGAACACCCCGGACTCGCCCAGCCCGCTACCCTGCATCTGCGTGAGGAACACCGCGCCACCGAGCAACTGCACGGCGAAGGCCGTGAACAGGAAACTGCGCGCCTGCAGGCGCAGGCCAACGAACAAGGTGGCCAGCCCCGCCAGCGCCCAGACGATGGCCGTACCCTCGGCGCCGAAACACAGCGGCGCGATCAGGTAGAGAAACAGCAGGCCCGCCACCGCCAGCCAGGGCAGGCCACGACGCTCCCAGTCGCGACTCGCCTCCTGCGGCGCACGACGCAGCTGCCAGAAGCTGAACAGCAACGCCACGCCGAGCATCAGCGCACCCAGCGGCGCACCGTCGAGCAGGTTGTCGTAGCCGATATCGACCTGGCCGAGGAAGGCCAGCGCCGCACCGGCCTGCAGCAGCAGGGCGAAGATGCGCGCCAGCGGCCGCCCCTGGCGCAGGCCCAGCCAGTAGATGCCGGCGCCCTCCACCGCCCAGGCGGCGGAAGTCCAGCGCGCATCCAGGCCCAGCGGGATGGCCAGGGTAGCGAACACCACGCCCAGCGCCAGGCAGGTCTCCATCAACAGCAGCACATGGCGCCCGCGCAGCAGTCGCGCCAGCAGCAGGTAGAACAGGCCGAGGCCCAGGGCGCTGAAGGCGGCGGCGAATTCGAGGTGCTGGACGATGGCGTACTGCAGGCCGAAGCCCACCAGCGGCGGGCCGAACAGCACGGTGGCGTCGACATAGTCGGCGCGCCCGCGCGACCAGCGCAGCAACTCGTCGCGACCCTCCGGCGCGTCCGCCGCCTCGCGCAGCTTGCGCCGGGCGAACAGCAGGCCGATGGCCACGTACATCAGGAAAAACACAATCAGGAACGGCTCGCTGCTCCACAGCAGCTCCGGGGTGTAGGAGCGCAGGCCCCAGGCGAAGCCGATGCCGAAGGTGCCGAGGAAGCCGACCAGGTTGAGCAGGCGCCAGGCCTTGAACCAGGCGATGGCGAGGATGCCGGCGTTGAGCAGGATGAAGTAGCTGAACAGCGCCACATGGTTGCCACTGCCGGTGGAGGTGAGGATCGGCGCGGCGAAGCCGCCGAGTGCCGCCGCCACTGCCAGGCCCAGGGCGTTCTGCGCCACGGCGAGGATGGCCGAGAAGGCGGTGACCAGCACCAGCAGGCCGAGCGCCAGCTTGGGGTCGAGCAGCGGGTGCAGGCGCATGGCGGCGAACACCGTCAGGTACAGCACGGCAATGCCGGTGCCCTGCAGCATCAGGCCGTAGCTGGGGTTGCGCCAGCGCAACCACCAGCCGAGGCCGAGCAGGGCGATGGCGCTGGCCGCCACGCCGGCATAGCGCAGTTCCACCGGCACCACCATGCCCTCGGTGGCGTAACGCAGGAGGAAGGCCAGGCCGAGGAACAGCAGCACCACACCAACGCGCAGCACGGTATTGCCACCGAGCAACCAGGCCTTGGCCAGGGCGAAAGCGCGGGCGATGGGCGAGGGTTCGCGCGGCGGCGCCGGCTGACGCGGGGTAGCCGGGCGGGGAGATGGCGAAGGCTCGACAGGTGCAGCGACCGGTTCAGCCTGTAGCTGGGGCTCCGGGGCCGGGGTGGCGGGCAGTTCCGGCAGTTCCCAGACCAGCTCGTCGGCCGATCTCTCAGGCAGAGGCCCTGCCTCGACCGGTGCCGGTTCGGGCCCAGGCCTGGGTGGAGTGGCTGTGGCTGCAGCCGGCGCCTGCGACTCGGCTGCGGCGCCCGCCGGCTGGCCACTCTCCAGCCGGACCAGGCGCTCGACCACGGCCGTGGTGCCGCGCTCGAAGCGCTCGGCGAAGCCCTTCAGCTCCTGGCGCAACCGCGCATTGTCGGCCGCCAGCTGCTGCAAGCGCAGTGCCTGGCCCAGGCCCAGACCGATCAGCCCGCCGAGCAGGGCGGAGGTCACCGATTCTCCGGCCAGTGCACCGAGCACCAGGCCGACCAGCATGAAGATCCATTGCATGCAGTAATTCCCGAGCCGTTGAGGCGAAGTCCCTGGGAGGAGCTGCGAGTATATCGGCGCACCTGCGAGACACTACAAAGACGTAGGCCAACTGGCGCACAGACACAACGCTTCGCTTGCTTACTTTCCTCCGGGTTGCGGCCCGCCGCTGCGCAGGGCCTGGCTCACGGAAATGAAAAAGCCCCGCCGAGGCGGGGCTTTCGTCACCGGACAGCGCTTAGAACTGCGCGGCATCCAGCAGGTACAGCGACTCGCTACCGGCCTTGACCGAGGCGGTCAGCGAGTGGATGCGCGGCAGCAGGCGGGCGAAGAAGAAGCGCGCGGTACCCAGCTTGCTGGCGTAGAAGTCGTCCTGACCTTCCTTACCCAGCGCGGCACGGGCCATCAGCGCCCACATGTAGGCGTAGGCGGTGTAGCCGAACACGTGCAGGTACTCCACCGAGGCGGCGCCGATCTCGTTCGGGTTGGCCTTGGCCTGCTCGATCACCCACAGGGTCAGGGCATCGAGGTTCTCCACGGCGGCCTTCAGCGGGCCGGTGAACTCGGCCAGCGAGGCATCGGCGGAAGCGACGAAGCCCTTGATCTCGTCGGACAGGTGCTTGTAGAAGCTGCCACCGCTGCCGACGATCTTGCGGCCCATCAGGTCCAGCGACTGGATGCCGTTGGTGCCTTCGTAGATCTGGGTGATGCGGCAGTCGCGGATCAGCTGCTCCTGGCCCCACTCGCGGATGAAGCCGTGGCCGCCGAAGATCTGCTGGCCGTGCACGGTGGTTTCCAGGCCCATGTCGGTGAGGAAGGCCTTGGCCACCGGGGTCAGCAGGGCGACCAGCTCCTCGGCGCGCTTGGCGGTTGCCTTGTCTTCGCTGTACTTGGCGGTGTCCAGCTGCATGGCGACGTAGCTGGAGAAGGCGCGGCCACCCTCGTTCAGCGCCTTCATGGTCAGCAGCATGCGGCGCACGTCCGGATGCACGATGATCGGGTCGGCCGCCTTGTCCTTGGCCACCGGGCCGGTCGGCGCGCGGCTCTGGATACGCTCGCGGGCGTACTCGACGGCGCTCTGGTAGGAACGCTCGCCCAGGGCCAGGCCCTGGATGCCGACGCCCAGGCGCTCGTAGTTCATCATGGTGAACATGGCGTTGAGGCCCTTGTTCACCTCGCCGACCAGGTAGCCGGTGGCGCCGTCGAAGTTCATCACGCAGGTGGCCGAGGCCTTGATGCCCATCTTGTGCTCGATCGAGCCGCAGCCCAGCGAGTTCTTCGCGCCCAGCGAGCCGTCGGCATTGACCATCACCTTCGGCACCAGGAACAGCGAGATGCCTTTCGGGCCGGCCGGGGCGTCCGGCAGCTTGGCCAGCACCAGGTGGATGATGTTCTCGGTCAGGTCGTGCTCACCGCCGGTGATGAAGATCTTGGTGCCGCTGATCTTGTAGCTGCCATCGGCCTGCGGTTCGGCCTTGGTGCGGATGATGCCCAGGTCTGTACCGGCGTGCGGCTCGGTCAGGCACATGGAACCGGCCCAGACGCCGGCGTACATGTTCGGCAGGTACTGCTGCTTCAGCTCTTCGCTGGCGTGGTTGAGGATCGACAGGCAGGCGCCGGCGGTCAGCATCGGGTACAGACCGAAGGACAGGTTGGCCGAGTTGACCATCTCCTCGACCTGGGCGCCGATCACCTTGGGCATGCCCATGCCGCCGAACTCCGGCGAGCCGCCGACACCGACCCAGCCGCCTTCGGCGTAGGTCTGGTAGGCCTCGGGGAAGCCGGCCGGGGTCTTCACCGCGCCGTCGGTCCAGCTGCAGCCTTCCTCGTCGCCGCTGCGGTTCAGCGGGGCGATGGTGCCGGCGGTGACCTTGCCGGCCTCTTCGAGGATGGCGGCGGCGGTGTCGGCGTCGACCACTTCGGCCAGGCCGGGCAGCTCGGCCCACAGCTTGGAGACGTCGAAGACTTCATTGAGAACGAAGCGCATGTCGCGCAGGGGAGCTTTGTAGTCGGCCATGGAGCAATCCTCGAACGAGACGACGGTGCGGTCGACGGACCGCGAACACAGAGGCGATCGAGTTTAGCGGAACAACCAATAGGAGATAAGAGGTCGAATAGTGACCAATAATCCACGCCGCGCTCACGCCTAGACCGGACTGTGGTAGCCCTGAAAAAACAGGCACTTGCCGCCCTGACCGGACGTCGGCCGCCTAGCCCTGCGCCTCGCTCACCCGCACTGCGCCACGGCGGTTCTCACCCTGGGCCACCACGCAGTTGCGCCCGGCGCGCTTGGCAGCGTAGAGCGCCTTGTCGGCATTGCGGATCACTTCCTCGGCACCGCGTTGGTGCGCCTCGCGCTCGGCCACGCCGATGCTGATGGTCACCGACACGCTGGCCGTGCTGGCGGCCTTGCGCCGCTGGCGCCCTTCCTTGTCGTTCTGCGGCCGCTGGCGCTTGTCGCGCAGCTGCAGCGGATAGCCTTCCACCGCCTGGCGCACCGCCTCCAGGTGCGGCCGGCACTCGTCGATGGACTTGCCGGGGAACACCAGGGTGAACTCCTCGCCGCCGTAGCGGTAGGCCTTGCCACCGCCACCGACCTTGCGCAGCTGACTGGCGACCAGCCTGAGCACCTGGTCGCCAACGTCGTGGCCATGGGTGTCGTTGAATTTCTTGAAGTGGTCGACGTCGGCCATGGCGATCACGTAGCTGCGCCCCAGGCGCTCCAGGCGGTCGTTCAGCGCGCGGCGCCCGGGCAGGCCGGTGAGCTCGTCGCGGTAGGCCATCTGATAGGCCTCATGCACCACCGCCGCCACGATCATCAGCATCACCAGGCTGCTCATTACCTGCAGCGCATGCGGCAGGATGAAGGTATTGGGCAGCATCCACAGCAGACCGAGCAGGCCGAGCAGCAGCGCCGCATGCAGTGGCCGTGGCTGGCGCAGGTACTGCACCAGCAGCAGCCCGCCGGCGAGCAGGAACAGCGGGTAGGCCAGCTGGACCAGGCTCATCCACTGGCCATGCCAGAGCGGCCAGTGGACTTCGGTGAGCCAGCCCTGCAGCTGTGCGGGAAAGCGCCGCGCCAGGGCCAGCGCGGTGCCGCCGACAGCCAGCAGCACGGCGGCACGGGCGACCAGGTCCTGCACTAGGTGACTACGCTCGCGCCAGGCACCATACAGGCCGTAGAGCAGCGGCAGCAGCAGGCTGCACAGGTGGAACACCAGGGCCGCATCGGCACGCACCTGGCCCTGCTCGCGGAAATGGTCGGTCTGGATATCCAGCAGGAAGTAGGCGAGGTAGACCACCGCCAGCAGGGAGAACTCGCGCTGGCGGCCATAGACCACGCAGAAGGTGCCGCCGAGCAGCAGGAGCAGGGTCGGCAACACGTTGAACAGCGACAGGAAGAACTCGCTCAGCTCGCCCAGGCGAGCCACCAGCAGGCCGGCCAGCAGCAGCGGCAGGGCGGTCAGCAGATGGGCGGGGCGGTAGGCACTGAGTGGCGGCAAGGTCGGAGTCGTGAGCAGCGGAAGATGCGGCATTCTGCCTGTATCGGACGCAAAGGGCAGCGGCAATCCTTCTCATTCTGACGATTGCGCGACGCAGCGCCCTGGCGCGGGCGAAAAAAAACCGCAGCCCGAAGGCTGCGGTTTTCTGACCCGAGGTCGAACCGGACTCAGTAGCCCAGAGCGAAGTGCTCTTCGTTCATGTCCATCAGGTTGTTGGCGCCGGACAGCATGGCTTCCACGTGGGTGCGGGTACGCGGCAGGATGCGCTGGAAGTAGAAGCGCGCGGTCTGCAGCTTGGCCTTGTAGAAGGCTTCGTCGTCGGTACCGGCAGCCAGCTTCTCGGCGGCCAGGCGCGCCATGTCGGCCCAGAAGTAGGCCAGGCAGGCGTAGCCGGAGTACATCAGGTAGTCCACGGAAGCGGCGCCGACTTCTTCGCGATCCTTCATCGCAGCCATGCCGATCTTCATGGTGATGTCGCCCCACTCCTTGTTCAGCTGGGCCAGCGGTGCGACGAATTCCTTGACGGACTCGTTGCCTTCGTTGGCCTGGCAGAACTTGTGCACGATCTTGGTGAAGTTCTTCAGCGCGCCGCCCTGGGTCATCAGTACCTTGCGACCCAGCAGGTCGAGGGCCTGAACGCCGGTGGTGCCTTCGTACATCATCGAGATACGGCAGTCGCGCATGTTCTGCTCCATGCCCCACTCGGCGATGAAGCCGTGGCCGCCATAGATCTGCATGCCGTGGGAGGAGGCTTCGAAACCGACTTCGGTCATGAAGGCCTTGGCGATCGGAGTGAGGAAAGCCAGCAGCTCGTCGGCGGCCTTCTTCTGCTCTTCGTCCTGGCTGTACTTGACCAGGTCAACCTGCTTGGCGGCGAAGTAGACCATGGCGCGGTTGCCTTCGGCGAAGGCCTTCATGGTCAGCAGCATGCGACGCACGTCCGGGTGGACGATGATCGGGTCGGCGGCCTTGTCCGGCGCTTTCGGACCGGTCAGGGAACGCATCTGCAGACGCTCGCGGGCATACTTCAGGCCGCCCTGGAAGGCGATCTCGGCGTGGGCCAGGCCCTGCAGAGCGGTACCCAGGCGAGCGGTGTTCATGAAGGTGAACATGCAGTTCAGGCCCTTGTTCGGCGGGCCGATCAGGAAGCCGGTGGCGCCGTCGAAGTTCATCACGCAGGTGGCGTTGCCGTGGATGCCCATCTTGTGCTCGATCGAGCCGCAGGAAACGCTGTTGCGCTGACCGGCGGAACCATCGGCGTTCGGCAGGAACTTCGGCACGATGAACAGGGAGATACCCTTGGTGCCCTGCGGGGCGTCGGGCAGGCGGGCCAGCACGATGTGGACGATGTTGCCCGACATGTCGTGCTCGCCGGCGGAGATGAAGATCTTGGTGCCGGAAACCTTGTAGGAACCGTCGGCCTGGGGCTCGGCCTTGGTGCGCAGCATGCCCAGGTCGGTACCGCAGTGCGGCTCGGTCAGGCACATGGTGCCGGTCCACTCGCCGGAAACCAGCTTGGTCAGGTAGGTGTGCTTCTGCTCGTCGGTGCCGTGCTCGGAGATGGTGTTCATGGCGCCGTGCGACAGGCCCGGGTACATGCCCCAGGACCAGTTGGCTTCGCCAACCATTTCGCTGATGGCCAGGCCCAGGGATTCCGGCAGGCCCTGACCGCCGTGATCGACGTCATGGGCCAGGCTCGGCCAGCCGCCTTCGACGAACTGCTGGTAGGCTTCCTTGAAGCCGGTCGGGGTCTTCACGCCTTCCGGAGTCCAGGTGCAGCCCTCGATGTCACCCACACGGTTCAGCGGAGCGATTACCTGCTCGCAGAACTTGGCGCCTTCTTCGAGGATGGCGTTGACCATGTCCGGGGTAGCATCTTGGCAAGCCGGCAGGCTCTGATAGTGCGCTTCGTAGCCGAGCAGTTCGTCGCGAACGAAGCGGATATCACGCAAGGGGGCCTTGTACTCAGGCATAGCGGTAAACCTCTACGGTGGATTCCTTAGTGTGGGGGTGACCGTCTGGAGCGGTCGTTCGCGGGATTTCTCCCGACGCCCGGCAGGCACGAACCGGCCTGGCAATCAAACAGGCGTTTGAAACATACGTTTACGCCCTACCCTTGTCAAGCACCCGCCAGCGACCTTTCAGACCAGCAGGTCGACCGCTGGCACCGGGGCCTGCAGCTGGGCCAGACGCAGATACAGATCCAGTCTAGGCGCTGGCGGCAGCGCCTGCCGCTCTTCCTCCTCGCGCCCCTCCTCCTCGCGGGCCTGGCGCTCTTCCTCCGCGGCCAGCCGTTCCTCGCGCTGCAGCACGCGCTCCTCGGCGCTCGCGGCCTGCTCCTCGCGGCGCAGCTGGGCCAGCTCGGCGCGCGCCTCGGCGGCCTGGGCGGCGGCCTGGGCGGCGACCCGGCGATCCTGGGCCGAAGGCTCGGCCGGGGCCAGGGCCGCGCGCTGCACCAGCTCCATCTTGCGCAGGGTGGCTTCGGGGTCGTTGGGAATGGGGCTGGTGTCGATGCTCACTTCGCCGCCGACGGCGTAGCGCTTGCCATCGGGGCCGCGGGCGAAGGTATAGGTGGGAGCGCCGGCATAGGCGCCGCCGACCGCCGCGTGGGCCTGCTCGTGGGCGCGCACTTCGCGGTCGCGGCTGGCCAGCTCGGCGATTTCCAGCTGCTCCTGGCGTTGCTGCTGGACTTCGCGGGGGGATGCCTTTTCCTCCTCCGCCTCGCCGCGTGCCGGGCTGGCCGCCTCGTCGCGCAGGGCAGCATCATCGCCGGCGGCGACTGACTGGCCAGCAGGAAGCGATTCCTCGGAGGGGGCGGGCTGGGAAAGACTGGACGAAACGGGACGGGCCGCCTGGGACAACGGCAGAGGCGCAACATAGGACGTGGCGCTGCCGATCTGCATCGGACTCCTCCTCGCCCGGGCGGGCGAGCCCTCTATCTACTGCGGCGCCGACGCTCCGGTCAGGCGCGGGTGTCGATCAGGGTGCCCAGCACCTCGTCGGCGGTCTCGACCACGCGGGCACTGGCCTGCACCTCGTTGCGGCCCTGGGTCAGGCCGACCAGGCTCTCGGCCAGATCGGCCTGGGTGTTGGCCTGGCTCTGCTGGCTCGGCTCGACCTGCTGGGCAGGGGGCGTCTCGGCCGACGGCTGGGTTGGCAGGGTGTTGCTGGCGATTTCGCTGGCGGCCTGCTCGACGCGACGCTGCCCGGCCTGGATGCCGCTGAGACCCGCGCTGAAGGCGTTACCGGAGATTTCCATGCTTGCGACTCCCTGATGGGGACAGACTCATGCAGCAATTGAAGCAGAAAATGCTCAAAAAACGTACAAGCAATGCGCTATGGTCGATCAGCGGCTTATAACGCGGGGAGTCGCAGATGGCTCGCCACCGCCGCCGGGCTCGCCTGCGCCAGGCGCGGCACCTGCCCCAGGCAGGGCGCCGCCAGGCGCTCGGTGAGGGTCGCCAGGTTCTCCTCCAGGCGCGAGGTGTGCGGGTCGACGATATTGGCCACCCAGCCGGCCAGGCGCAGGCCGTCGCGGGCGATGGCCTCGGCGGTGAGCACCGCGTGGTTGATGCAGCCCAGGCGCACGCCGACCACCAGGATCACCGGCAGGCCGAGCGCCACGGCCAGGTCGGCCAGGGTCTCGCGACCGGCCAGCGGCACGCGCCAGCCGCCGGCGCCCTCGACCAGGGTGAAATCGGCGCCGCGCTGCAGCACGTGGCGCACCGCCGGCTGCAGGCGCGCCACGCTCAGCTCGACGCCCGCCTCGCGCGCCGCCAGGTGCGGGGCGATGGCCGGCGCGAAGGCGAACGGATTGACCTCGGCGTAGTCCAGCGCCAGCGAACATTCCCCGAGCAGGGCCAGGGCATCGTCGTTGCGCAGCCCCTCGGGCGTCTGCTCGCAGCCGGAAGCCACCGGCTTGGCCGCCGCCGTGCTCAGCCCGGCAAGGCGCGCGGCGTGCAGCAGGCCGGCGGCGATGGTGGTCTTGCCGATCTCGGTATCCGTGCCAGTGACAAAGAAGGCCTGGGACATGAAGTGGTTCCTCGGAATCGCGGGGCGCCTATTCGGGCCGTTGCAGCACGCCGTAGACCACCTGGTAGGTGGCCGGCAGCCCCTGGGGCTGGCGGAAACGCTCGTAGGCCTCGACCAGGGCGCGGATGCGCGCGCGCCCGGTCAGGCCGCCGGGACGCCCCGGGTTGAGGTTGTGCGCGCCGAGGGCCTTGAGCTCGTGGGTCAGGGCGCGCAGGTCGGGGAAGTGCAGCACCTTGGCCCGCCGTTCCAGCGCCAGCGGCTGCAGGCCGCTGGCCGCGCACAGCTGCTGGTAGTCGGCGAAGCGGCGGAAGCGGTTGACGTGGACGAAGCCGTCCACCGCCTGCCAGCTGTCGCGCAGCTCCTGCAGGGTGCCGACACACAGGCTGCTGAAGGCCAGCACGCCGCCCGGGCGCAGCGCGCGGCGCGCCTCGGCCAGCACGGCGGCGAAGTCGCCGCACCACTGCACGGCCAGGCTGGAGAAGATCAGGTCGCAGCCGGCCTCGCGCAGCGGCAGGCGCTCGGCGTCGCCGGCGACGAAGTGCTGCGCCCCGCCCAGCGGACGGGCATGGCGCAGCATGCCCTCGGCCAGGTCCAGGGCCACGCCCTCGGCCGCCGGGTAGCGCGCGGCCAGCACCCGACTGAAATGCCCGGTGCCGCAGCCGAGGTCGAGCCAGCGCCGCGGCGCCAGGCTCAGCGGCAGGCGTGCCAGCAGCTCGATGCCGACATCGCGCTGCAGGGCGGCGACGCTGTCGTAGCTGTCCGCCGCGCGGGAGAAGGATTCGGCGACCCGGCGCTTGTCCGGCAGGCCGCTCTGCTCGTGCCAGTCAGTCATGGTCGGCCTCGCCGAGGAAGGCCAGTACCGCCGCCGCCACCTCGTGCGGGCGCTCCAGCGGGAAGGCGTGGCTGACGTCCTCGATCAGCCCGACCTCGATGTCCGGCTGCAGCATCAGCAGCTCGCCGGCCACCTCGGCCGGCACCAGCGCATCGGCGCCGGCCAGCAGGTGCAGCTGCGGCCCGGCGAAGCGCTGCAGGGCGCTGCGCCCGTCGAAGTTGCCGAGCACTTCCAGCCCGGCCAGCAGCACCTCGGGCGCCAGGTGCGGCGCCGCGGCCTGCAGCTGGCGCGCCAGGCCGCGCGCCTCGGCCGAGCCCTGGGTGCAGAGCAGGCTGAAGCGCTTGAGGGTGGCGGCGGGATTGTCGCGGCAGCCGGCGACGAAGGCGGCGAAGGTGGCCTCGTGCATGCCGCAGGGCCAGTCCGCCCCGGCGACGAAGCAGGGGTTGCTGGCCAGGGTCAGCAGACCGCGGCAACGCTCGCCGCGCAGGGCCGCCAGCTCGCTGGCAAGCATGCCACCGAGCGACCAGCCGCCCAGCCAGGTATGCGGCGGCAGACGCTCGTCCAGCTCCAGCAGCCAGTCGCGCGGCTCGCCTGACGCCAGCTCCGGCAGCGGCTCGATTTCCACCCTGAGTGCCGGGTCGAGCCCGCGCAGGGCCTCGGCCAGCACTTCCAGCGGCAGGCTACCCAGGCCCCAGCCGGGCAACAGGATCAGCTGGTCACGCATCGCGGGCCACCTGCGGCCAGCACTCGGCCAAGGCTTGCAGCAGGCGCTCCAGCTGCGCCTCGCTGTGGGCGGCGGACAGGGTCACGCGCAGGCGCGCGCTGCCGGCCGGCACGGTCGGCGGACGGATGGCGCCGACCAGCAGGCCGCGCTCTTTCAGCAGCGCCGAGAGCTGCAGGGCGCGCGCGCTGTCGCCGACCAGGATCGGCTGGATCGGCGTCGGGCTGGCCATCAGGCTCAGGCCGATCTCGGCGGCGCCGGCACGGAAACGGGCGATCAGCCGGCTGAGGTGCTCGCGGCGCCAGCCTTCCGTGCGCAGCAGCTCCAGGCTCTTCAGCGTGGCGCAGGCCACGGCCGGCGGCTGGCTGGTGGTGTAGATGTAGGGGCGGGCGAACTGGATCAGCGTCTCGATCAGCTCCTCGCTGCCGGCGACGAAGGCGCCGGCGGTGCCGAAGGCCTTGCCCAGGGTACCGACCAGCACCGGCACGTCCTCCATGCCCAGACCGAAGTGCTCGACGATGCCGCCGCCGGTGGCGCCCAGCGGGCCGAAGCCGTGGGCGTCGTCGACCATCACCCAGGCCCCCTTGCTGCGCGCCTCGGCGCACAACGCCGGCAGGTCGGCCAGATCACCGTCCATGCTGAACACGCCGTCGGTCACCACCAGGGTGTTGCCAGAGGCACCGTCCAGGCGCTTGCCCAGGCTGGCCGCGTCGTTGTGCAGGTAGCGCGAGAAGCGCGCGCCGGACAGCAGGCCGGCGTCCAGCAGGGAGGCGTGGTTGAGGCGGTCCTCCAGCACCGTGTCGCCCTGTCCGACCAGCGCCGTCACCGCCGCCAGGTTGGCCATGTAGCCGGTGGAGAACAGCAGCGCGCGGGGCCGCCCGGTGAACTCGGCCAGGGCTTCTTCCAGCGCGTGGTGCGGGGTGCTGTGGCCGATCACCAGGTGCGAGGCGCCACCACCGACACCCCATTTTTCCGCGCCGGCGCGCAGGGCCGCGATCACCTCGGGGTGATTGGCCAGGCCCAGGTAGTCGTTGGCGCAGAAGGCCAGCAGCTCGCGGCCGTCGACCCGCACCAGTGGCCCCTGCGGGCCGTCCAGCAGCGGGCGCTGGCGATACAGGTGAGCGGCGCGGCGCTCGGCGAGACGGGTGGCGAGATCGAAAGGCATGGCTATCTCGAATGAGGCTTTGACTCTCCTCTCCCGTGTGCGGGAGAGGAGCCGGGGAAGAGGGTTGAGACCGCCCTCTTCCCACCCTCTCCCATCAACAGGAGAGGGGTGTTTGCGTCAGACCGCGGCGTCGTAGAACAGCTTGGAGTCGCGCTGCTCGACCAGCGCCTGTTCGATGGCGGCCTGGTGCACCTCGTCGGCGTGCTCCTCGCGCTCCTCCGGCTGGATGCCGAGGCGCTTGAACAGGGCCATGTCCTTGTCCGCCTGGGGGTTGGCGGTGGTCAGCAGCTTCTCGCCGTAGAAGATCGAGTTGGCGCCGGCCATGAAGGCCAGGGCCTGCATCTGCTCGTTCATCTGCTCGCGGCCGGCGGACAGGCGCACGTGCGACTTGGGCATCATGATGCGCGCCACGGCCAGGGTGCGGATGAAGTCAAAGGGGTCGACGTCCTTCTCCTCGGCCAGCGGGGTGCCCTTGACCTTGACCAGCATGTTGATCGGCACACTCTCCGGATGCTCCGGCAAATTGGCCAGCTGGATCAGCAGGCCGGCGCGGTCGTCCACCGACTCGCCCATGCCGAGGATGCCGCCGGAGCAGATCTTCATACCCGCCTCGCGCACGTAGGCCAGGGTCTGCAGGCGCTCCGAATAGGTACGGGTGGTGATGATGTTGCCGTAGAACTCCGGCGAGGTGTCCAGATTGTGGTTGTAGTAGTCGAGGCCGGCCTCGGCCAGCGCCTGGGTCTGCTCCTGGGTCAGCTTGCCCAGGGTCATGCAGGTCTCCAGACCGAGCTTCTTCACGCCCTTGACCATCTCCAGCACGTAGGGCATGTCCTTGGCCGAGGGGTGTTTCCACGCCGCGCCCATGCAGAAGCGCGTGGAGCCGATGGCCTTGGCCTCCTCGGCGGCCTTCAGCACCTTCTGCACTTCCATCAGCTTTTCTTTATCGAGGCCGGTGTTGTAGTGGCCGGACTGCGGACAGTACTTGCAGTCCTCGGGACAGGCGCCGGTCTTGATCGACAGCAGGGTCGAGACCTGCACGCGGTTCGGGTCGAAATGCGCGCGGTGCACGGTCTGGGCCTGGAACAGCAGGTCGTTGAACGGCTGCTCGAACAGCGCCTGGACCTCGGCGAGGGTCCAGTCGTGACGGGTGGCGGCGGTGGTGGCGCTCATCGGGTATTCCTTGTTCTAGGCTATGCAACACGGCTGAGGCATCGTCAAGGGAAGGACCATGCGCTGTCAACCATTCGCGGACGACCAGGTTTACATCTGGACAAAAAACGAACAATCCTGCCTGCTGTGCGATGAACCGGCGGATACCGGACAGCCGCTGTGCAGTGCCTGCGAGGGCGAGCTGCCCTGGCTCGGCGGACACTGCCGGATCTGCGCCCTGCCCCTGCCGGGCCAGGGGCTGACCTGCGGCGCCTGCCTCAGGCGACCACCGGCGTTCAGCCGGGTCGAAGCCGCGTGGCGCTATGCCTTCCCGCTCGACAGCCTGATCACCCGCTTCAAGCACCAGGCACAGTGGCCCATGGGACGTCTGCTGGCCGCCTTGCTGTCACATCACCTGCAGCACGCCTTCGCCGAGGGCCTGCCGCGCCCCGACCTGCTGCTGCCGGTGCCGCTCGGGCGCAAGCGCCTGCGCCGCCGCGGCTTCAACCAGGCCGAGATGCTCGCCACCTGGCTGGCGGCGGCGCTGGACCTGCCGCTGCAGCGCCACTGGTTGCTGCGCCCGCAGGAGGGGGCACACCAGCAGGAACTGGACGCCGCCGCGCGCAAGCGCAACCTGCGCCGGGCCTTCGCCCTGCATGCGCAGGCCACGCCGGCGGGCCGGCATGTCGCGCTGGTCGACGACGTGCTGACCACCGGCGCCACCGCCGAGGCGCTGGCGCGCCTGCTGCTGCGGGCCGGGGCGGTGCGGGTGGACATCTACTGCCTGGCGCGCACGCCCAAGCCGGGCGACTGAGCGTGGCGCCGGAGCGTGCCTTTGACCGATACTCGGCGCACGTCTTCGCCGGAGCCCGCGCATGCGTCTGCCGCTGTTGTTCTTCACCCTCGCGCTGAGCGCCACCGCCCAGGCCGGCGAACCGCTGCGCATCGCCGTGGCCGCCAACCTGCTGCCGGTGATGGAGCAGATCGCCAGGGACTACCGCCAGCAGACCGGCAACGCCGTGCAGCTGGCCGGTGGCTCCAGTGGCGCCTTCTTCGAGCAGATCCGCCGCGGTGCACCCTTCGACCTGTTCTACTCGGCCGACGCCGAGCGCCCGGACCTGCTGGCCGCCAGCGGCGCCGCCACGGCGAGCCGTACCTATGCCTGCGGGCGCCTGGCGCTGTGGACGCCCAGGGCCAAGCCCACGCTCGCCGCACTGCCGGCCGGCAAGGTCGCCATCGCCCAGCCGGACACCGCGCCCTACGGCCGCGCCGCCCTGCAGGCGCTGGAGCGCAGCGGCCAGCTGGCGCGGCTCAAGCCGCACCTGGTGTACGCCCAGGACATCGGCCAGGCCTACCAGTTCGTGCACAGCGGCAATGCCCCGAGCGGCTTCGTCGCCCTCAGCCAGCTGAGCGCGGCCGGGACACCCGTCGCGCAGTACAGCCAGGTCGACGCCGCGCTTTACGAGCCTCTGGTACAGAAGCGCGTACTGCTGGCCAAGGGCGAGCGCCAGGCCGCCGCAGCGGCCTTCGCGGCCTTCTTCGATGCCCAGCAGGACACCCTGAAGACGGCAGGCTATGGCCTGCCGGGCGAGGCCGGCTGTGCTGCTGACTGACAGCGACTGGCAGGCGCTGGCCATCACCCTGCAGCTGGCGGCGATCTCCACCGCCCTGCTGCTGGCCATCGGCCTGCCGCTGGCGGCCTGGCGCGTGCGCAAGCAGACGCCGCTGCGGCGCATGCTCGATGCCGTGCTGGCGCTGCCGCTGGTGCTGCCACCCACGGTGCTGGGCTTCTACCTGCTGGTGCTGTTCGCCCCGGACACCCCGCTCGGCCAGGCCTGGCACTGGCTCACCGGCCAGGGCCTGGCCTTCAGCTTCGCCGGCCTGGTGCTGGGCTCGGTGATCTATTCGCTGCCCTTCGTGGTGCAGCCGCTGACCGTGGCCCTGCGCGAGATCCCGCAGAGCCTGCTGGAGGCCGCCGCCAGCCTCGGCGCCAACCGCTGGCAACGCCTGCTGCGGGTGGTGCTGCCGCTGCTGCGGCGCGGCCTGCTGGTCGCCGCCACCCTCGGCTTCGCCCACACCCTGGGCGAGTTCGGCGTGGTGCTGATGCTCGGCGGCAGCATCCCCGGCGAGACCCAGGTGGTGTCCATCGCCCTGTTCCAGCACGTCGAGGCGCTGCGCTACGGCGAGGCGCACCGCCTGGCAGCCTGCCTGCTGGGGCTGTCGTTCCTGCTCCTGCTGCTGGTCTACGGCCTGGGCGACACCCGCCGCGCCACGCCGATGCGCAGCTGAGCGCCGGCTCAGGCGGCCCTCGCCAGCCGCTTGCCCGCGCCGACGGCCTGCACGCCCGCTCTTGGCGCTACACTGGGCGCCCTGACTGGAGCCCGCCATGAGCCACCCCTTCGCCACCCTCACCCCCGACCTGGTGCTCGACGCCGTGGAGAGCCTCGGCTACCTCAGCGACGCCCGCGTGCTGGCGCTGAACAGCTACGAGAACCGCGTCTACCAGGTGGGCATCGAGGACAGCGAGCCGCTGATCGCCAAGTTCTACCGACCGGACCGCTGGAGCGATGCGGCCATCCGCGAGGAGCATGCCTTCAGCCATGAGCTGGCCGGGTGCGAGGTGCCCGTGGTGGCGCCCCTGCAGCGCGACGGCGAAAGCCTGTTCGAGCACGCCGGCTTCCGCTTCGCCCTGTTCCCCCGCCGCGGCGGCCGCGCCCCGGAGCCGGGCAACCTGGACCAGCTGTACCGCCTCGGCCAGCTGCTCGGCCGCCTGCACGCAGTGGGCGCCAGCCGCCCCTTCGAGCACCGCGAGACACTCACGGTGGCGGGTTTCGGCCATGCCTCCCTCGATACCCTGCTGGCAGGCGGCTTCGTGCCGCGCAGCCTGCTGCCGGCCTATGAATCGGTGGCGCGCGACCTGCTCGGGCGCCTGGACGAACTGTTCGCCCGCGTGCGCTACACGCCGATTCGTCTGCACGGCGACTGCCACCCCGGCAACCTGCTGCACCGCGACGACGCCTTCCATGTCGTCGACCTCGACGACTGCCGCATGGGCCCGGCCGTGCAGGACCTGTGGATGATGCTCGCCGGCGACCGCCAGGAGCGCCTGGGCCAGCTGTCCGAACTGGTCGACGGCTACAACGAGTTCCACGACTTCGAGGCCCGCGAGCTGCCGCTGATCGAAGGCCTGCGCGCGCTACGCCTGATGCACCACAGCGCCTGGATCGCCCGGCGCTGGGACGACCCGGCCTTCCCGCTGGCGTTTCCCTGGTTCGCCAACGAGCACTACTGGGGCGACCAGGTGCTGATGCTGCGCGAGCAGCTGGCGGCGCTGGACGAGGAGCCGTTGCGCTTGTTCTGATGCCGTCGGCGCCGGCGCTACCGGGCTATCTTCAGGCGCTAGGCTGTTGACCATCGATCCCTTGTGCTGACTGGCGGTGACTGTGGACAGGTTTCAGGAAATGAAGGTGCTGGTGGCCGTCGCGGAAGCGGAGAGCTTTGCCGGCGGCGCCAAACTGCTGGGCCTGTCGGCGCCGAGCGTGACGCGGGTGATCGCCGGCCTGGAGAATCGCCTCGGCACCCTGCTGCTGGCCAGGAGCACCCGCAGCCTGCGCCTGACCGAGGCCGGCCGGCGTTATGTCGACGACTGCAGGCGCATCCTGCTGGAACTCGAGGAAGCCGAGGAGCTGGCCGCCGGCAGCGCCAGCCGAGCCCGCGGCAACCTGACCGTGACGGCGCCGGTGATGTTCGGCGAGCTGTTCCTGATCCCGCTGATCACCGAATACCTCGCCGCGCACCCGGAGGTATCGGTCAACGCCCTGCTGGTGGATCGCCTGGTGAACATGGTCGAAGAAGGGGTGGACGTGGCGATCCGCATCGGCAGGCTGCCCGACACCGGCCTGCAGGCGGTCAGGGTCGGGGAAATCCGCCCGGTCATCTGCGCCGCTCCCGCCTTTCTCGAACGGGCCGGCCGGCCACGGGTTCCCGAGGATGTGATGAGCGCCCCCATCGTCATGTCGTCGGCCAGCAGCCTGCTCACCGACTGGCACTTCGAGGGCCCCCGGGGTGCCCTCACCCTGCATCCCAAGCCGCGCCTGGTGGTCAGCTCCAACCAGGCCGCCATCAATGCCGCGCGCCTGGGCTGGGGGCTGACGCGGGTGCTGTCGTACCAGGTCGCCGAGCTGGTGGCCAGGGGCGAGCTGGAGGTCGTCCTCGCCGACTACGAGACCGCGGCGTTCCCCGTGCATGTGCTGTATCAGGGCAGCCGCCGGATATCGGCCAAGGTGCGCACCTTCGTCGACCACTGTACCCGGCGCTTCCAGCAAGACCCGGCGCTGCAGACCACGCCGGCGACCTGAAGCATGGACCGCTATCGGCAGCTGCAGGTGTTCGATGCCGTGGCGCAGGCCGGCAGCCTGGCCGCAGCGGCGCGCCGGCTGGAACTGTCGGTGGCGACCATCATGCGCAACATCGGCGCCCTTGAGGCCCGCCTCAACGCCAGGCTGCTCATCCGCGGCCACCGGGGCGTCAGCCTCAGCCCGGCCGGCGCCCAGCTGGCCCTGAGCGCTCGACAGCTGCTGGAGCAAACCGAGGAGGCCGAGCGTTCCGCCGCGGGCGTGCATGCCTGCCCCAGCGGACTGCTGAGCCTGGCGCTGCCCCCCTTGATGGACCAGCAGGTACTCACCCCCATAGCACTGGCTTACCTGGACGCCTTTCCCGACATGCACCTGGCCACCCGGGCCAGTCACGGCATGCCCAGGCTGCTGGAGGACGGCATCGATGCCGCCCTGGTGGTGGGCCATCTGGCCAGTTCGTCCGAGTTCGCCATGGCGCTGGGCACGGTTCACCCCATCGTCTGTGCCGCCCCGGCCTACCTGGCCCAATGGGGCCGGCCACAGACGCCGGAAGAACTGGGCCGCCACCGCGCCGTGCTGGCCTCGCCCCCCGGTTACGACGCCGCCTGGCAGTTCCGTGGGGTGCGCCGCACGCAGCAGGTGCGGCCCGCGCCAGTGCTGACTTGCACCACGCAGCGCGCGGCCATCCATGCCGCCACCCTGGGCCTGGGCCTGGTCCGCTGCATGAGCTACGAGGCCCATGCCGAGCTGCAGAGCGGCCAGCTCGAAGCCGTGCTGCAGCCCTTCGCCGGCCCGGGCGTGCCGGCGCACCTGATCTACCGGCATGGCCGCCGCGCCGATGCGCGGGTACGCAGCTTCATCGATTTCGCCGCCCCGCGGCTGCGCGCCCATCCCGCCTTCTGCGACTGACGCGCACGCGCCATTCTTTCATAAAACGGAATTATGGATTGCCCAGCGTGGTGATTCTGCTCGAACTCGCACAGGCGCAGCATGGCTCCACCAGCGCAACACTAAGACCTCGCGCTGACCACCCACCGTTTCGGAGCCATGCCCATGTCCAACGCCATCAAACTCTATCGCCACCCGCTGTCCGGCCACGCCCACCGCGTCGAGCTGCTGCTCTCGCTGCTCAACCTGCCCACCGAGCTGGTGTTCGTCGACCTGGCCAAGGGGGAGCACAAAAAGGCCGAGTTCCTGGCCATCAACCCCTTCGGCCAGGTGCCGGTGATCGATGACAACGGCACCGTCATCAGCGACTCCAACGCGATCCTCGTTTACCTGGCGAAGAAGTACGGCAGCGGCAGCTGGCAGCTGAACGATCCGCTCACCGAGGCACGCGTGCAGCGCTGGCTGTCGGTGGCCGCCGGCCAGGTCGCCTACGGCCCGGCCGCCGCACGCCTGATCACGGTGTTCGGCGCCGCCTTCAATGCCGACGAAGTCATCAACCGGGCCCATACCCTGCTCAAGGTGATGGAGCACGAACTGGCGGCCAGCCCGTTCCTCGCGGGCAGCGCGCCGAGCATCGCCGATGTCGCCAACTACAGCTACATCGCCCATGCCCCGGAAGGCAACGTGGCGCTGGAGGCCTACCCGAATGTGCGGGCCTGGCTGCAACGCATCGAGGCCCTGCCCGGCTTCGTGCCCATGCAGCGCACCGCCGCCGGCCTGCACGCCGCCTGAGTACCGCCCCCGCTGCCGGGCCTCCCGGCAGCTCGCTCGAGGAGCAGCGTCATGGACCATCTGCCCAAGCACCGCAAGTCACCCTGGCATGCCGGGGAAAAACTGCTTCAGGAAAGCGTTCACGCCACCGAGCGGATGGAAGTGATCGGGCAGAAGGTCATCCGCGACTACATGCCCGACCAGCACCGGGAGTTCTATCAGCAGCTGCCGTTCATGGTGGTCGGCGCGGTGGATGCCGATGGCCGCCCCTGGGCGACTCTGCTCGAAGGACCGGAAGGCTTTGTCACCTCCGCCGATCCGCAGCACCTGTTCATCGCCACTCAACCCGATCTGCAGGACCCGGCCGCCGCCGGCCTGCAGGCGGGCAACTCCATCGGCCTGCTCGGCATCGAGCTGCATACGCGCCGGCGCAACCGCATCAACGGCGTGATCCAGCAGGCCTCGGCCGCAGGCTTCGCCGTGGAGGTCGAACACTCCTACGGCAACTGCCCCAAGTACATCCAGGAGCGCTCCTACCGCCGCGTCACCGCGCCGGCAAACGGCAAACCGCCACGCCGGGACTTCACCGGCCTGGACGACTACAGCAGCGCGCTGATCCGCGCCGCCGACACCTTCTTCGTCGCCAGCTACGTCGAGCATGACGCGGGGCATCGCTCCGTGGACGTCTCCCACCGTGGCGGCCGCGCCGGCTTCGTCAGGGTCGAAGGCAACCGTCTGACCATTCCCGACTACGCCGGCAACCTGTTCTTCAACACCCTGGGCAACCTGCAGGTCAATCCGATCGCCGGCCTGCTGTTCGTCGACTTCGCCAGCGGCGACATGCTGCAGGTCAGCGGGCGCACCGAGCTGCTGCTCGACAGCCCCCTGCTCAGGGCCTTCGAAGGTGCCGAGCGGCTGTGGACGGTCGAGGTCGAGCAGGTGGTGCTACGCCCGGCGGCCGTGGGCGTGCGCTGGCGGTTCCATGACTACGCCCCCACCAGCCTGGCCACCGGCACCTGGGCCGAGGCCGACGAGCGCGTGCGCCAATCCGAACAGCGCCGGCAATGGCAGCAATGGCGGGTCACTCACGTGCAGCAGGAGAGCCGCGACATCCGCTCGCTGTTCCTCGCCCCACTGGACCATTCCCGCGTGCCCTTCACCGCCGGCCAGCACCTGCCGATTCGCCTGCAGGCCGGCGATGAGGCCCTGGTCAGGACCTACAGCCTCTCCAGCGCGCCATCCGACGGGCATATCCGCATCAGCGTGAAACTGCAGGGCCAGGCCTCGCGCCACCTGCACGAGAAGGTTCAGGTCGGCGACCTGCTGGAGGTGCGCGCCCCGCTGGGCAGCTTCACCCTGGTCGATGAGCTGGCCAGACCCGCGGTGTTGATTGGTGCCGGCGTCGGCATCACCCCGCTGATTGCCATGGCCCGCGAGCTGGTGGCGCAGAACCGCCAGCACCAACGCGCGCGGCACATCCATCTGTTCCACAGCGCCCGCAGCCTGGCCGACCTGCCCTTCCGCGACGAGCTGAACGCGCTGCAACAGCAGGCGGACGGACTCCTGCATATCCACCGGGCCCTGAGCAGCCCGGGCGTGGAGGCGCAGCTCGGCCGCGACTACCAGCTGGCCGGCCGCCTGGGCTTCGCCCAGGTCAAGGCACGCCTGTCGCTGGACGACTACGACTTCTACCTGTGCGGCCCCAGCGGCTTTCTGCAGGACATGTACGACGGCCTGCGCGACCTCAACATCGCCGACCAGCGCATCCACGCCGAGGCCTTCGGCCCCTCCGCCCTGCGCCGTTCACAGAGCGAGCAACAGCCAGGCCTGGAGCAGCCACCGGCAGCCACGCAGCCGGTGCCGGTGTACTTCTCCGCCTCGGCCACCGAGGCACGCTGGAAACCCGACAGCGGCAGCCTGCTGGAACTGGCCGAAAGCCGCGGCCTGACGCCCGAGTTCAGCTGCCGCGGCGGCTCCTGCGGCACCTGCGCCGCCCGGCTGGTCAGCGGCGCCGTGCACTACCCCAACCCGCCGGCGCAGCTGCCGGATGGCGACAGGGTGCTGATCTGCTGCGCCGTGCCGGCGCAAAGCGCAGACAGCCCACAACCCCTGGTGCTGGATATCTGACGAGGAGGCCGCGAGATGAACAGAAGCGATTGGCGTAGCTGGCAAATGCAAACGCCCGTGCAGTGGCACGACGCCCCCACATCTTCGTCGCCGAACCGTGACGCCATGGAGTGGGAGGCGAACCTGCTGCTACCGCAGATGGCCGCCGCGCTGGAACACCCCTGCTCCGCCGCCTCGGCCGGCCGCCTGGCCAGCCTGTGGCGCGCGCTGCGCACCGGCATCCGCCAGCCGCAAGCCGGCGCCGTGCGCCACTGAGGTCCCCATCACCGTCGCCAACAGGAGCAAGCCCATGTCCATGTCCGAAATCCGCCAACCGGTGCCGCCCTTCACCCGCGAGACTGCCATCCTCAAGGTGCGCATGGCCGAGGACGGCTGGAACAGTCGCGACGCCGCCAAGGTGGCCCTCGCCTATACCCCCGACACCCGCTGGCGCAACCGCGTGGAGTTCGCCACCAGCCGCGCCGAGGCCGAGGCGTTCCTCACCCGCAAGTGGCAGAAGGAACACGAGTACCGCCTGATCAAGGAGCTGTGGGCCTTCACCGAGAACCGCATCGCCGTGCGCTACGCCTACGAATGGCACGACGACTCCGGCAACTGGTTCCGCTCCTACGGCAACGAGAACTGGGAATTCGCCGACAACGGCCTGATGACCCACCGCTTCGCCTGCATCAACGACCTGCCCATCGCCGAGGCCGAGCGCAAGTTCCGCTGGCCGCTGGGCCGCCGTCCGGATGAGCATCCGGGCCTGTCGGAGCTGGGCCTGTAATCACAGGCCCAGCAACCGGCTGTCCCATCCGGTCAAGAGATATCCATGGTGGGTTTATTTCGGCCGGAAGCACAGGCATCCGGCCGAAAGCCCTGGCTGGAACAGAAGCGCCGACTATTCATTGACCAAGCGAATGACCGTCTTGCCCTGGCCGCGGCCCTCGGCAACCTGGCGAAATGCCTCGTTGACCTCATCCAGGGCAAACTGCTGCGGATCGACTCGAATGGTCAGCTGCCCGGCATCGGCCAGCACAGCGGCCTCGCGCAGGATGGCCCCGTGGTGCTCGCGCCCCTGGCCGGTAAGCAGCGGAGTGAGGGTGAATACGCCCGAGTAGGTGGCGCTCTTGAACGACAGCGGCGCAAGGCTGTGCTGGCCCCAGCCGAGGCAACTCAGGACGTGCCCGGTATAAGGCTTCACGGCCTGGAACGACGCATCCAGCGTGCTGCCGCCCACGGTGTCGTAGACGATGTCGAAACCTTCGCCGGCCGTGTAGTGCTCGACGTAGGACTCCACGCTCTGCGTCTGGTAGTCGATGGCCGTGGCCCCCAGCGAACGAATGAAGTCGAGACTCGCCGCCGAACCGGTGGCGTAGACTTCGGCGCCGCGCGCCTTGGCCAGTTGCACGGCGACCTGGCCGACCCCACCCGCACCGCCATGGACCAGCACGCGCTGGCCGGCACGGACGTTGGCGCGATCCACCAGGCCTTCCCAGGCCGTGATGAACACCAGCGGCAGGGCGGCCGCCTCATGCATGCCCAGTGCGTGCGGCTTTGCCGCGATCAGCCGGGCATCCACGGCGATGTACTCGGCCATGGTGCCCTGGGCGCCGCCGATACCGCCGGCCATGCCGAAGACCTCCTGGCCAGTGGTGAAACCCTCGACCGCCTCGCCCAGCCCGACGACCGTGCCGGCCAGATCCAGGCCGAGCACCGCTGGCAACGCCTGGCGAGCATGCGCTCCGGCGCCGGCGGCGATCTTGGTATCGAGCGGGTTGACTCCCGCGGCGTGAACCCTGACCAGCACCTGGCCTTTGCCGGGAACAGGGCGAGTGATGTGGCGCACGGCCAGCGGGGCCCGGGCGGATTCAGCGATGGCAGCAAGCATGGTCTGATTCATGGCGGAAACCTCTGATTGAGTGGACGCTTACAGGTTGCTCCGCCTTCCCCATTCCGATAAGAAACTAAATTTTCATATCACTTATTCCTCGAAGAGGCCCAATAGCGATGGATCTGTTCGACAGCATGCGCATCTTCGTCCGCGTGGTGGAACGTGGTTCGTTCTCGGCGGTCGCGCGCGAACTGAACATGGGGCAACCCGCGGTGAGCAAGCAGATCCGTGCCCTGGAGCACTACCTGGGCGGCCCGGTATTCGCCCGCAGCACCCGGCACCTGGCCCTCACCGACCAGGGGCAGGGCTTCTACAGGCACTGCCAGGACATCCTCGGCCAGCTCGACACTGCCACCCGCAGCTTCGCCAGCGGCCAAGAGCAGATCGCCGGCCCGCTGCGCATCACCGCACCCGTCAGCTACGGGAGGTTGAGCATTGCGCCGCTGATCGCGAGTTTTCTGCAGCGCTATCCGCAGGTGCGGATCGACCTGCGCCTGAGCGATCAGAACGAAGACCTGCTCAAGGAAAACATCGACCTGGCGATCCGCATCGGGGTGGTCAAGAGCGAAGGCCTGGTAGCCGTGCCCCTCGGCAACAGCCCCCGGCGGGTCTATGCCGCGCCGGCCTATCTGGAACGCCACGGCCTGCCCCGCGAGCCCGCCGAACTGGCAGACCACAACTGCATCGCCTTCACCCTGCTGGAGCACTACGACCGCTGGCACTTCGCCCGCGGAGCGCAGGCGCTCGCTGTCGCCATCACCGGCAACGTCACCAGCAACAGCAGCGAGGCCATCCGGGAAATGGTCCTCGGCGGCCTGGGCATTTCCCTCTCGCCACAATGGCTGTTCGCCGCGGACGTCCAACAGGGCCGTGTGTGCAGCGTGCTCGACGATTACCAGACCACCGCGCTGCCGGTCAGCGCCGTGTTCAGCCGTGAGCGACGACGCTCGGCACGGACACTGGCCTTCATCGATTTTCTCCGCGAGCATTTGTAGCTGCCCACGAGCGGGGCGCAGGCCTGCGCGCATTGCCCTAACGGGCAAGCCTGCTGGGCATCATGCCGTGTTCTGCTGCAGCCATTCCCGCGGGCTTGCGCCCACCTTGCGGCGAAAGGTGCGGGCCAGTGCAGACGGGCTTTCGTAGCCGACCTCATCGGCGATCAGGGCAATGGGGCGGCCTTCGCGCAGGCGCTTCTGCGTCAGGCTGATGCGCCAGTTCGCCAGGTAATCCGCCGGGGTGACCCCCACGGTCTCGCGGAAGTGCGCAGCAAAGCTCGCCCGCGACATGCCCGAGCGATTCGCCAGTTCCGCCACCGACCAGTTGCGCTGAGGCTCGTTATGGATGACCACGAGCGCGCGGGACAACTGAGGATTGGCCAACCCGGCCATCATCCCGGAGTCGATGCTGCGGCTGGCGAGGAGGTGGCGCAGCAGCTGGATCACCATCAGCTCGAACAGGCGATTGAGGATGACATCGCGCCCACACTCGGCGCCGAAGGCTTCATCGAACAGCCAGTCGAGGGTGCCATCGAGGCCCTGCAGTTCGCGCAGCGGCTTGATGATGAAGTCCGGCAACGCCAGGGTCAGCGGGTTGTTGGCCCCGCCATCGAACTGCAAGGTGGCACACACCAACTCCGCGGCATCAGCCTCGCTCGCCAACAGCTGATGCTCCTGCGGGCGCACCGCCAGAATCAGGCTCGGCTCGGTCAGCTCGCTGAGCTGGCCGCGCTTGTCCCTGAAGGCCAGGCGCCCCGAACGCAGCAGATGGGCGTGGCCGACGCTGTGTTGCCCATAAAGGCTGGTCGTTCCACAGAACCCGCCCTGGTGAAAGGTGGAAGCGTGCAGGTTGAAGTGTTTGAGCAGTGTCGACAGTCGGTCCATGGCGCGCCCAGATTTAGACGATCTGTTGCATAAGTTCGACGATCTGAATCCGAAAGGAAAGACAGCCTTCCTAGTATGGACTCCAAGCTTGATCGACAAGCCGGTTAATCAACCTACTGGAGAACCACCATGACTCGTATCGCCGCTCTCTCGCTGGACCAGGCCCCCGCTGGCTCGCGCGCTGCCCTCGAAGGCATTCAGAAAGGTCTCGGCTTCATTCCCAACGCATTCAAGACCCTGGCCCACTCCCCGGCCGCACTCAGCGGTTACCTGGGCCTCGCCCAGGCCCTGGGTAAAAGCTCGCTGAGCGCCGCCGAGCGCGAAGTCGTCGCCCTCGCCACCTCGCAAGTCAACGGTTGTGACTACTGCCTGGCCGCACACACCTTCTTTGGCGCCAAGGCAGGCTTGAACGACGAGGCCATTCGCCAAGCCCGCAGCGGTACCCTCAGCGCGGTCGCAACGCTGGCGCAGCAGATCACCGAAAGCCGCGGGCAATTGAGTGACGAGCAGATCGCCGCTGCGCGCGAGGCCGGCCTCAGCGATGGCCAGATCGTCGAGGTAGTGGCCCAGGTCACGCTGCTGACCCTGACCAACTACCTGAACAACATCGCCACGACCGATATCGATTTCCCGCCGTCGGCACGCTAGGAGGGTAACCGCCATGAGCCAAGTGACTATCTACACCACCCGGCACTGCCCTTACTGCGTAAGTGCCAAGCGACTGCTGGCGAGCAAGGGGGTCACCCCCCTCGAAATCAATGTCGAGGAGTCGCCGCAGTCTCTGGCGGAAATGCTGCAGCGATCCCAGCGCAGAACCGTCCCGCAGATCTTCGTGGGTGAGGTGCATGTCGGTGGTTTCGATGATCTGGCAAGCCTCGACCACAAGGGCGGGCTCGATGCGCTGCTGCACGCCTGATGTGCCAGAGTGCTCCGGAATGAAATTCCATCCGGAGCACTTTTTCTTCCACACGGCACCCGTGTTGCCGGCCGCTCATGGGCAATCCTGGGCGAAGCGCGCTGCCACCTCCTTGGCGTTCACATTGATCGACAGATGAAACTGCCCCAGGTCCAAATCGAACCGGGAAGCACGGCGAGCCGCACGTCTGTAAACCTTTCATGACATCGAGTTTGCACCACCACCCCGCCAGCAAAGCTGATCATCCAGACAACCCCTACCCGGCCGCACTAGAATCAGCAGTCTTTAGTTAGCCGCCTATCCATCAAGGACTGCCATGCCTTCCGCCCACCCCAGCCGCGGCTATGCCCTCGGCATCGCCGCCTACCTGATCTGGGGCCTGTTCCCGCTGTACTTCAAGGCTATCGAGGCCGTACCGGCGCTGGAGATCATCGCCCACCGGGCGATCTGGTCGGCGCTGTTCGGCGCCCTGCTGCTGGCGCTGTGGAAACACCCCGGCTGGTGGCGCGAACTGCGTGACAACCCCAAGCGCCTGGCGGTGCTCACCGCCAGCGGCCTGCTGATCGCCAGCAACTGGCTGGTGTATGTCTGGGCGGTGAACAACGGGCGCATGCTGGAGGCCAGCCTGGGCTACTACATCAACCCGCTGATCAACGTGCTGCTCGGCATGCTGCTGCTCGGCGAGCGCCTGCGCCGCCTGCAATGGGTGGCGGTGGGGCTGGCCACCCTCGGCGTGCTGCAGCAGCTGTGGCAGGTCGGCAGCCTGCCCTGGGTGTCGCTGGTGCTGGCGCTGACCTTCGGCTTCTACGGCCTGATCCGCAAGCAGGCGCCGGTGGCCGCCCTGCCAGGCCTGGTGGTGGAAACCTGGCTGCTGCTGCCGCTGGCGCTCGGCTGGCTGTGGCTGCACCCGGCCGCGGCCAGTACCCAGGCCGGCTTCTGGAGCAGCAGCGAGGCGCTCTGGCTGATCGCCGCCGGCCCCATCACCCTGGTGCCGCTGCTGTGCTTCAACGCCGCGGCGCGCCACCTGCCCTACACCACCCTGGGCTTCCTGCAGTACCTCGCGCCCACCCTGGTGCTGCTGCAGGCGGTGCTGCTGTTCGGCGAGACGCTGGAATCGAGCAAGCTGCTGTCCTTCGTGTGCATCTGGGCGGCGCTGTTCATCTACAGCCTGGACATCTGGCTGGGCCTGCGCCGCCGGGGCCAGGTCGCCTAGAAAACGACCAGCTCGGGCGAAGTCACGCCGGCCGGGGGCTGGCGTGGTTGCTCCCGAGCTTTTCCACAGGGCCATCCCCAGGCTCTGTGCACAAGCCCGGCGCAGCTGTGCATTTGCTGAGCGAACCGCTGCAACCCACGCCAGGCGCGGGCTGCAGCAAGGAGTCCGCAGACTGTCCACAGCTCTTTCCCCGTTTCCCGGGGATAGGCTTCCCAGCCTGCGACCCGGCCTTATCCACCGCGACGCGCCGGCCGGACGGCTGATCAGGAAACACCCAGGCGGCTGCAGGCCGCGCCCGGCCTGGCGCACAGCGATAAGTCCGCCGGCTATCCACAGCCTCATCCCCAGTCTTTGTGCACAAGCGCTTGATATTGCTGGTTTTCTGAGCGAAACGCGGGAGCCCGCGGCAGGCCTGGCGCGCAGCGGCCATCCCCCAGCCTGCGCACAGCTTCATCCACAGCTTTCGGGGATATCCACCCGACACCGGGCGCTGGCTGAAAAACGCGCAACAGGCCGCAGACCGCGCCGCCCGCGGGATGGGCGGACTTATCCCCATGCCGCCCACAGAGCCATCCCCGCCATTTGTGCACAAGCCCTTGAATCTGCAGCTTTTTTGACCAGGCATGAAAAAGCCCCGGGGCACTAGGCAGTGCGCCGGGGCTCCCCAGACTATCCACAGCTTCACCCACGCATTCTGGGGATCACTCCTCGCTGCGCAGGTTCAGCTCCACCATCAGGTCGTCGGCCAGGGTTTCCAGCTTGTCCTGCAGCTGGTCCAGCGACAGGTCCAGCGGTACCGCCAGCAGCGCCTCGGCATGGAACAGCGGCTCGCTGCTCATCGGCGCCGGCGCCACCTCGGTGGTCAGGCTCTCCAGGTTGACGCCGTGCTCGGCGAGCAGGCGGGTGATGTCGCGGACGATGCCCGGGCGGTCGTTACCCACCAGGTCGAGATGGATGGGCTTCCAGGTGCAGACCGGCTCGATGCCGCTCTCCGCCACCAGCACGCGGATGCCTTGGCTGTTCAGGGCCTGCAGGCCTTCGACCAGCTCGTCGTAACCCTCGGCGGGTACCGCCACCTTGAGGATACCGGCGAACTGCCCGGCCATGCGCGACATGCGGCTCTCCAGCCAGTTGCCGCCGTGCGCGGCGATGCACTGGGCGATACGTTCGACCAGGCCGGGCTGGTCGGGGGCGATGACGGTGAGTACCAGATGATCCACGTGCAACTCCTTGTTCAGGGCTTGAGGCCGAGCCAGTAGGTATAAAACACCTCATCGCGCACATAGCCAAGCTTTTCGTAGAGCGCCTGGCCGGCCAGATTGTCCTTCGCCGTCTCCAGCTGCAGGCCGCAGGCGCCACTGGCCTCGGCATGGGCGCGGGCGGCGTTCATCAGCTGTTCGGCCAGGCCCTGGCGGCGTCCCGCCGGGCTGACGTACAGATCGCTGAGGAGGAAAGCCTGCGCCATGTGCAACGAGGCGAAAAAGGGGTACAGCTGGACGAAGCCCAGCGCCTGGCCGGCCTCGTCGCGGGCGATGAACAGCACCGAGTCGCCGCGCTCAAGGCGGGCGGCGAGGAAAGCACTGACCTCGGGCAGCGGGCGCGGCACCCGGTAGAAGTCCAGGTAGCCGGCGAACAGCTCGGCCAGTTCGGGGAGATCGGCGGGTTGGGCACGACTGATCGGCATACTGCCTCCGGGATCGGCAAAGCCCGCAGTATAGCCCCGGGCGGGGAGCCCCATGCGGCAAGGCCCCGGCCAGCCCGGCAGCAGCCCGCGCCGCCCGACAGGCGCGCACAGTTTGTGACTGATTTTTCACGACGAGTCATGTAGTATCCGCCGACTCTTACTACATGGCCTTCCGGCCCTGTTCTGCATCAAGTGAGGCAAGCAATGACTGAGCGCGTTCAAGTAGGTGGTCTGCAGGTCGCCAAGGCCCTTTACGACTTCATCAACAACGAAGCCATCCCCGGCACCGGCATCGCTGCCGACAAGTTCTGGGCCGGCGCCGAAGCCGTGATCAACGAGCTGGCTCCGAAGAACCGCGCCCTGCTGGCCAAACGCGATGCCCTGCAGGCCCAGATCGACGCCTGGCACCAGGCCCGCAAGGGCCAGGCGCATGACGCCGTCGCCTACAAGGCGTTCCTCCAGGAAATCGGCTACCTGCTGCCGGAACCGGCCGACTTCCAGGCCACCACGCAGAACGTCGACGAGGAAATCGCCCGCCTGGCCGGCCCGCAGCTGGTGGTGCCGGTGATGAACGCGCGCTTCGCCCTGAACGCTTCCAACGCCCGCTGGGGCTCGCTGTACGATGCCCTCTACGGCACCGACGTGATCAGCGAAGAGAACGGCGCCGAGAAGGGCAAGGGCTACAACAAGGTCCGCGGTGACAAGGTGATCGCCTTCGCCCGCGCCTTCCTCGACGAAGCCGCCCCGCTGGAAGGCGCTTCCCACGTCGACGCCACCGCCTACGTGGTGAAGAACGGCCAGCTGGCCGTAACCCTGAAGAACGGCAGCGAAGTCGGCCTGCAGAACGCCGCCCAGTTCGTCGCCTTCCAGGGCGATGCAGCCCAGCCGAAGGCCGTGCTGCTCAAGCACAACGGCCTGCACTTCGAGATCCAGATCGACCCGAGCAGCCCGATCGGCCAGACCGACGCAGCCGGCGTGAAGGACGTGCTGATGGAGTCCGCGCTGACCACCATCATGGACTGCGAAGACTCCGTGGCCGCCGTCGATGCCGACGACAAGGTCGTGGTCTACCGCAACTGGCTGGGCCTGATGAAAGGCGACCTGGCCGAGGAAGTTTCCAAGGGCGGCACCACCTTCACCCGCACCATGAACCCGGACCGCGTCTACACCAAGGCCGACGGCTCCGAGCTGACCCTGCACGGCCGCAGCCTGCTGTTCGTGCGCAACGTCGGCCACCTGATGACCAACCCGGCGATCCTCGACGCCGCCGGCAACGAGATTCCGGAAGGCATCCAGGACGGCCTGTTCACCAGCCTGATCGCCATCCACAACCTGAATGGCAACACCAGCCGCAAGAACAGCCGCACCGGCTCGGTGTACATCGTCAAGCCGAAAATGCACGGCCCGGAAGAAGTGGCCTTCGCCGCCGAAATCTTCTCCCGCGTCGAGGACGTCCTCGGCCTGCCGCGCAACACCCTGAAAGTCGGCATCATGGACGAAGAGCGCCGCACCACCGTCAACCTCAAGGCCTGCATCAAGGCCGCCAGCGAGCGCGTGGTATTTATCAACACCGGCTTCCTCGACCGTACCGGTGACGAAATCCACACCTCCATGGAAGCCGGCGCCATGGTGCGCAAGGCCGCCATGAAGAGCGAGAAGTGGATCGGTGCCTACGAGAACAACAACGTCGACATCGGCCTGGCCACCGGCCTGCAGGGCCGCGCGCAGATCGGCAAGGGCATGTGGGCCATGCCCGACCTGATGGCCGGCATGCTCGAGCAAAAGATCGTCCACCCGATGGCCGGCGCCAACACCGCCTGGGTGCCGTCGCCGACCGCCGCCACCCTGCACGCCCTGCATTACCACAAGGTCGACGTGTTCGCCCGTCAGGCCGAGCTGGCCAAGCGCACCCCGGCGTCCATCGACGACATCCTGACCATCCCGCTGGCGCCGAACACCAACTGGACCGCCGAGGAAATCCAGAACGAACTGGACAACAACTCGCAGGGCATCCTCGGCTACGTGGTGCGCTGGATCGACCAGGGCGTCGGCTGCTCCAAGGTGCCGGACATCAACGACGTCGGCCTGATGGAAGACCGCGCCACCCTGCGCATCTCCAGCCAGTTGCTGGCCAACTGGCTGCGCCACGGCGTGGTCACCGAGGCGCAGATCGTCGAGAGCCTCAAGCGCATGGCCCCGGTGGTCGACCGGCAGAACGCCAACGACCCGCTGTACCGCCCGCTGGCGCCGAACTTCGACAGCAACATCGCCTTCCAGGCCGCCCTGGAGCTGGTGGTCGAAGGCACCAAGCAGCCGAACGGCTACACCGAGCCAGTCCTGCACCGTCGCCGCCGCGAGTTCAAGGCCGCCAACGGCCTCTGATTCCGCCGCAACGCAAAAGCCGCCCCTCGGGGCGGCTTTTTTATTCCGGGCAATATTCTCGTGGCTCAGTCGTTACGGCAGCGGCTTGCCCCCTCAGCGCTCGCCCAGCTTATGCCGCGCGGCATACAGGCAGACCATCTCCATCGCCAGGGTTGCCCCGGCCAGGGCGGTGACCTCGGCGTGGTCGTAGGGCGGCGCCACCTCCACCACGTCCATGCCGACCAGGTTGATGCCGCGCAGGCCGCGCAGTATCTCCAGCGCCTGGTGGCTGGACAGGCCGCCGCACACCGGCGTGCCGGTGCCGGGGGCGAAGGCCGGATCGAGACAGTCGATGTCGAAGGTCAGGTACACCGGCTGGTCGCCGACACGGGCGCGGATCAGCTCGGCGATCTGCTCCGGGGTGCTGCGGTTGACCTGGCGTGCATCCAGCACCGCAAAGCCCATCACGTCGTCGTTGGTGGTGCGCAGGCCGACCTGCACCGAGCGCGCCGGGTCGACCAGGCCCTCGCGGGCGGCGTGGTAGAACATGGTGCCGTGGTCGATGCGTGCGCCCTCCTCGTCCGGCCAGGTGTCGCTGTGCGCGTCGAAGTGGATCAGCGCCAGCGGGCCATGCTTGCGGGCATGGGCCTTGAGCAGCGGGTAGCTGATGAAGTGGTCGCCGCCCAGGGTGAGCATGGCGCAGCCGGCGGCGAGAATCCTCTCGGCGTGGGCCTCGATGGCCGCCGGGGTGGCCTGCGGGGTGCCGTGGTCGAAATGGCAGTCGCCGTAGTCGATGCAGGCCAGCAGGTCGAAGGGATCGAACTCCCAGGGGAAATGCCGGGCCCAGGCCGATTGAATGGAGGCGGCACGGATGGCGCGCGGGCCGAAGCGGCTCCCGGGCCTGTTGGTGGTGGCGGTGTCGAAGGGTACGCCGCTGACCACCAGGTCCACGCCGCGCAGATCGCGGGTATAGCGGCGGCGCATGAAGCTGGTGATGCCGGCGTAGGTCGGCTCGGCACAGGTGCCGTAGAGGCTGTCGCGGGTGATGGCCTGGTCGTTGTCGAAGGCGTGGTCCATGGTCGCTTACTCGAAGGGAACGGACCGCTCATGGCCGGAGCGGTCATACGGCTGGGCAGAGGCTGTTTCGGGTCTTTTGAGCTAGAGCCAGGCAAGGCGAAATTGTGCGAGGGCGCGGAGTTTACGAGCTGTAAATGAGCAGCCCGAGCCCAATTTCAACGCAGCCTGGCCGACGATCAAGAGAGCCGAGACTGCCTCTCAGTACTGGGTGCGGAAGGCGGCCCATAGCCGGGTGCGCTCGCGCTGCACGCGCAGCGGCAGGATCTGCTCGGCGAACAGCTTTTCGCGCACCGCCCTGGGCGGGTAGATGTGCGGATCGCCACTCACCGCCGCGTCCAGCAACGGGGTGGCGGCGCGGTTGGCGTTGGCGAAGTACAGCGAGTTGGTCAGCTCGGCGATCGCCTCGGGCCTGAGCATGTAGTCGATGAAGGCGCGTGCGGCCTCGGGGTGCGGCGCGTCGACGGGGATGGCCATGGTGTCGAACCAGATCAGCGTGCCCTCGCGCGGGATGCGGTAGACCACCTCGAACGGCTGCCCGGCCTCGGCGGCGCGGGCGGCGGCCATGCCGGCGTCGCCGGTATAGGTCAGCGCCAGGCAGATCTCGCCCTTGGCCAGGTCGTCGATGTGCCGTGCGGTGGCGACATAGCGCAGGTTGGGCTGCAGCCCGGCGAGCAGTCCTTTCACCGCCTGCAGGTCCTGCGCGTCGTGGGAGTAGGGCTTGCGTCCCAGGTAGTTGAGGGCGATGGCCACCACCTCCTGCGGCGAGTCGAGCACGGCGATGCCACAGTCCTTGAGCTTGCCGGCGTACTCCGGCTTGAACAGCAGGCCGAGGCTGTCCAGCGCCACCCCGGGCAGGCGTTTTTCCACCGCCTGCTTGTTGAGGCCGAGGCCGACCGTGCCCCAGGTGTAAGGCACGCCGTAGCGGTTGCCGGGGTCGATGAAGGCCAGCTTGGCGAGCATCTCCGGATCGAGGTTGGCGGCGTTGCCCAGCGCGCCCACCGGCTGCACGGCCCCGGCCTGGATGGCCCGGGCCAGGCCGCTGGAGGCCGGGAACACGACGTCGTAGCCGCTGCCGCCGGTGAGCAGCTTGGCGTCCAGCACCTCGGTGCTGTCGAAGGTGTCGTACTTGACCCGGATGCCGCTCTCGGCCTGGAAGCGCTTGAGCGCCTCAGGCGCCACGTAGTCGGCCCAGTTGTACAGGTTGAGGGTCTGCTCCGCGGCCTGCAGCGGCAGGGCGAGGGCGGTGAGCAACAGACTGGCGGCAAGGCGCATGGCGGGTTTCCTCCGGCGTTGGCGGTGTGCCCGGCCGCTCTGCGGCGACCTGGGCGATGGCGGCATCCTGCGCCGGCATTTGCTTCGGATAAATACGAAGTGATCTACTCCAGCATCTACAGCGATCAATGTATGGAGCCGTCATGCTCAGCCAGCTGCGCGACCTCGACCTGCAACTGCTGCGCCTGTTCGTCACGGTGGTGGAGAGTGGCGGCTTCAGCGCCGCCCAGGGCGAGCTGGGGATCGGCCAGTCGACCATCAGCACGCAGATGGCCAAGCTGGAGACGCGCCTGGGTTTTCGCCTGTGCGAGCGCGGCAAGGCCGGCTTTCGCCTGACGCCCAAGGGCGAGCAGGTGCTGGCCGCCACCCGGCGCCTGTTCGCCGCCATCGAGACCTTCAAGGGCGAGGCCCAGGGCATGGCCGACAAGCTGCTCGGCGAGCTGCACGTCGGCCTCTCCGAGGCCCTCGCCGACGAGGTGCTGGAGCGCCTCGGCGCGGCCCTGGGCGCCTTCCGCCGGCGCAACCAGGCGGTGCAGATCGGGCTGCTCAGCGCCATGCCCGCCGAGCTGGAGCGGCGCCTGCTGCAGGGCCAGCTGCAGCTGGCCATCGGCTACTTCTCCGGCCGCCAGACGGCGCTCGACTACCACCCGCTGTTCCGCGAACAGCAGCAGCTGTACTGCGGCCGCGGCCACCCGCTGTTCGAGCGCCCGCCACGGGATGACAGCGCGCTGCTGGCCTGCGACGGCGTGCTGCACCCCTACCGCTTCGTCGCCCCCTGGCAGACCGGCGCCAGCAGCGCGCACAGCGAGCAGGTGGAAGGCAGCCTGGCCTTCATCCTCTCCGGCGCCCATGTCGGCTACCTGCCCGACCACATCGCCGCGCCCTGGGAGCGCCGCGGCCAGCTGCGCGCGCTGCTGCCGGAGCGCCTCGGCTTCGTCGTCGAGTTCCACCTGGCGCAGCACCGCGCGCGCCTACCCAGCGAGGCGCAGCGGGCGCTCTGCGAGGACCTGCTGGCGGCCTTCGCCTGATATGGCGACCGATTCACCCGCTGAATCGGCCTAACTGACGCTTCCCAGCACTGGACCGACTGGTCTACATATAGCGCCATGCACACATCCAACCTCAGCACCCGCGACAAACTGATCGCCGCCATGGCCGACACCCTGCAACGCAAGGGGCTGCATGGTGCCGGTCTCAACGAGCTGCTGGCCCAGGCCCAGGCGCCCAAGGGCAGCCTCTACCACCACTTCCCCGGCGGCAAGAACGAGCTGGCGGTGGCCGCCATCGAGCACATCGGCCAGCGCATCGACGGCTTCTTCGCCCAGCTGTTCCGCGACCACCCGGACCCGCTGCGGGCCATGCAGCGCTGGCTCGACAACACCCTGCAGCAGCTCGAGGGCAGCCGCTTCGAGCGCGGCTGCCCGCTGGCCACCGTGGCCCTGGAGAGCGGCCCGGAGGATGTCGAGATCCGCGCCGCCCTGTCCGGTTGCTTCACCCGCCTGCGCCAGGCCCTGGCCACCCAGCTGCGCGGCGTCGGCTTCCACGGCGACAGCGCGGAAGGCTTCGCCAACCTGTTCATCTCGCTCTATGAGGGCGGCTTGCTGCAGGCCCGCGTGGCCGGCAGCAGCGAGCCTCTGCAACGCGCCAGCGCGGCGCTTTTCCAACTACTGCATGACTACCCGCGGGAGAACCGCCATGACCAGTGACACCCAGGACATCCGCCGCGAGGAGCTGCAGCTCGCCGCCGCCGACGGCTACCCGCTGCGCGCCACCCTCTACCACGCCCCGCAGCCACGCGCGCGCCTGCTGATCGGCGGCGCCACCGGCGTGCCACAGGGCTTCTACCGGCGCTTCGCCGAATACGCCGCGCAGCGCGGCTACAGCACCCTGAGCCTGGACTACCGCGGCATCGGCCAGTCCAGGCCGGCGCGCCTGCGCGGCTTCGAGATGCGCTACCTGGACTGGGCCCACCTCGACCTGGCCGCCGCCCTCGACCACCTGCACGCCGACGACCTGCCGACCTTCATGATCGGCCACTCCTTCGGCGGCCATGCCTTCGGCCTGCTGCCGGGGCACGAGCGCGTCGCCGGCTTCTACACCTTCGGCACCGGCGCCGGCTGGCATGGCTGGATGCCGCCGCTGGAGCGCCTGCGCGTGCAGCTGATGTGGAACCTGGTCGGCCCGCTGATCGTCCTGCGCAAGGGCTATCTGGCCTGGAGCAGGCTGGGCATGGGCGAAGACCTGCCGCTCGGCGTGTACCGCCAGTGGAAGCGCTGGTGCCGCTACCCGCGCTACTTCTTCGACGACCCCGAGCAGCAGCACCTGGCCGCCCGTTTCGCCAGCGTGCGCACGCCGATCGTCGCCGCCAACAGCCTCGACGACCTGTGGGCACCACCCAGCTCGCGCGATGCCTTCATGGCCGCCTACAGCGCCGCGCCCTACCAGGCCCGCACCATCGACTCCCAGGCCGAGGGCCTCGGCGCCATCGGCCACATGGGCTACTTTCGCAGCAGCGCCAGCGCGCTGTGGGACGAGGCGCTGGGCTGGTTCGAACAACTGCAGCACAACCGCCAGGCCGCCTGAGCGGCCGCCCCTACCCGGAGAACCGCGTGATGAACCCGCAACAGATGACCGGCCTGCAGATCATGCAGGCCTTCGCCGCCGGCCACTTCCCCAAGCCCGGCATCGCCAAGACCATGCCGATGGAAGTGGAAATCGTGGAGGCCAACCGCGTGGTCTTCGCCGTCACCGCCGACGAGCGCCACACCAACCCCCTGGGCGGCGTGCATGGCGGCTTCGCCGCCACCGTGCTGGACTCGGTGACCGGCTGCGCCACCCACACCGCCCTCGGCGCGGGCGAGAGCTACGGCACCATCGAGCTGAACGTGAAGATGAGCAAGGCCATCCCCTTCAACCGCACGCTGCGCGCCGAAGGCAAGGTGATCAACGTCAGCTCACGCCTGGTCATCTCCGAAGGCAGCATCCGCGACGAGGACGGCACCCTCTACGCCTACGGCACCGCCACCTGCATGATCCTGCGCTAGCCGGCCGGGGGCGCACGGCCGCGGTCAGTCCGAGCGGTGCCGGCCGCGCGGCGCCGCGGGCTCGCCGACGCGCTCGCGCAGCTGCCCGGCCAGGCGTTCGAGGGACAGCAGGGTCAGCTGGATTTCCTCGTGCACCCGCGGCGTGGGCGCGGGTTCCTCGGCTTCCAGCTGGTAGCGCGGGTCGAACAGATCGAATGTATCCATGACGAATTCCTCAACAGTGGTGGACTGTCGGCAGTTCGGTAGGCATCGGTCTTGTTCTTGTCGGGTCAGTCTGTGCGTCGCAGATGACCATTGTTCGCGTGGCCAGCTCGGCACTGGCACCTGATCAATTTCTGCGCAGTCGGCGGCCGCGTCAACCGCGCCGGGGCTATAGTTTCAGCTCCGCCCACCCGCGAGGGAATCCGCATGAGCACGCCCTACAAGGTCGCCGTCCTGGTCGGCAGCCTGCGCCAGGCCTCGATCAACCGCAAGCTGGCACTGGCCCTGGCCGAACTGGCGCCGCCCTCGCTGCAGCTGGAGCTGGTCGAGATCAGCGAGCTGCCGCTGTACAACGAGGACATCGACGTCAGCCCCGCGCCCGAGGCCTACACGCGCTTTCGCCAGCAGGTGAAAGCCGCCGACGCCCTGCTGTTCGTCACCCCGGAATACAACCGCTCGGTGCCGGGCGTGCTGAAGAACGCCATCGACGTCGGCTCGCGCCCCTATGGCCAGAGCGTCTTCGGCGGCAAGCCGGGGGCCGTGCTGAGTGCCTCGCCGGGCGCCATCGGCGGCTTCGGCGCCAACCACCACCTGCGCCAGTCGATGGTCTTCCTCGACGTCTACATGCTGCAGCAGCCCGAGTCCTACCTGGGCGGCGCCGGCAAGTTCTTCGACGAGAGCGGCAAGCTGGACGCCGGCATCGAGGGCTTCCTGCAGAAGTTCATCGACGCCTACGCCGCCTGGGTGGAGCGGCATGTGAAGGGCTAGAGACCCTGCAGCAGGCTGAGAATGGCCTGCTGCCGCTGGTTGGCCTGGGCCAGGATGGCGGTCGCCGCCTGCTGCAGTATCTGCTGCCGGACCAGGTTGGACACCTCGGTCGCATAGTCGGTATCCCTGATCCGGCTGCGCGCGGCGGAGAGGTTCTCCGCCATGTTCTGCAGGTTGGCGATGGTGTATTCAAGACGGTTCTGCACGGCGCCGAGATCCGCCCTGGCACTGTCGATGGTACTCAACGCCCCATCGATCAAACCGATCGCCGTCTGTGCACCGACATCCGTGAGCAGGTCCACCTCGTTGATCTGCTCGAAGCGGCTGGTGTTGGTCGCCGTGCTGCCATCCACAGTCGCCACATCCACCGCGGTGCTGAAGCCCTTGGCACTATTGAGGCGAACCACGCCGATGGCGCGCATGGCGGAGTCGTCGGTCAGGGTGGCGACCGAGGCGATGAGCTCTTCCCCGCCTTCGTAGTCGAAGTTCTGTGCCTGGGCCGTACCGACGTCCCGGGACTGGAAATTCTCCAGCGCGATATCGTCGCCACGCTCGCTGGTCATCCACAGCCGATCGCCCTCGACCCTGGCGCTGATCCCGGTACGCGCCGACTCGGCGTTGATCGCATCGGCCAGCAGGCCGAGGTCGCCGTCCTCGATCTCGGCGCTGATGCTCACCGCATCCTCGTTGGAGCCGTACAGGTCGAAGGAGTAGTGGTCGTCGCCGCTGAAGCTCAGCTGCAGCAGAGTGCGCGCATCCGCCACCACCCCGGTTGCGTCGGACCGCTTGTTGATCGCGCGCGCCACCTCCCAGGCCGAGCCGGAGACGTCGAAGCTCAGGGTCTTGCGGCCGGCGATGGTCAGTTCGCCGGTCACGTCGTTGTCCGGCAGGGCTCCGGCCTGCTGCAGCAGGCCGCCCAGCTGATCGCCGGTCGCGCTGCCGGCGGTGCCATTGACCAGGTCGCGCACATGGCTGCCCAGGCGATCGGCGCGGAAGTTGCCCAGGCCGACGGGGATGGTCTCGAAAGCGTTGGCGCCGACCTGGAAAGCCTGGGCGCCGAAGCTTCCGTCGAGCAGCTTGCGTCCGGCGAAGCTGGTGGTCTCGGCAATGCGCGTCAGTTCCTGCTGCAGCTGCGCCACTTCCTGTTGCAGGGCGTCGCGCTCGCTGCCCGAGTTGGAGCCATTGGCCGCCTGCAGGGCCAGGTCGCGCATGCGCTGAAGAATACTGGTGGACTGCTGCAGCGCACCCTCGGCGGTCTGCGCCAGGGAGATGCCGTCGTTGGCGTTGCGCACCGCCACGCCCATGCCACTTATCTGGCTGCCCAGACGATTGGATATCTGCAGGCCGGCCGCATCGTCCTTGGCGCTGTTGATGCGTAAGCCGGTGGACAGCCGCTGCATCGAGGTTTCCAGCGCACGCGTCGACTCGTTCAGCGCACGCTGAACGCCGAGTGACGATACGTTGGTGAGGGTCAACGCCATCCGAACAGTCCTTTGAGCAACAACCACTCCATAGTCGCGGCCACCAAATCTTTTACGACTTATCGTCAGACTCTTCGGCGGTGTTAGGAAAAGCTTTAGACCGTTCATCCCCCTACACGGAGACGACTAGGCTTGTCTCATGTGCAGGAGAACGCCATGAACACAGAGCAGCTCGATGACAGCGACTGGCTCGACCCGGACCAGGACCGGCGCCAGGCCGGGTCGCTGGTCGAGGCGCTGCAGGCGCGGGCGCGCAGCGGCCAGCCGATGCACGGCTTCCGCCTCAAGTACGCCGACCTCGCCGGCATCGACCTGGTCAACCATGGCCAGCGCCAAGGCTGGGAGCTGCAGGGCGCCGACCTGTACCGCGCCGACCTGCAGAACGCCCACCTGTTCGCCCTCGACCTGCGCGGCAGCTCGCTGATGAAGGCCGACCTGCGCGGCGCCAACCTGCACTGCGCCGACCTGCGCGACTGCAACCTGCTGGGCGTGCGCCTGGAGGGTGCGCGGCTGGACAACGTGGTCTGGGACCGCCAGCTGATCCAGGAGCGCCGCGGCCGCGAGCGCCGCCGGGACGGCGACGCGGCGGGCGCGCGGCAGCTGTTCGAGGAGGCCGAGGAGACCTACCGCAACCTGCGCCTGCGCCTGGAAAAGGCCGGCCTGTTCGAGCAGGCAGGGCAGTTCTTCCACCGCGAGATGGCCATGCGCCGCCTGCAGATGCCGCGCCTGAGCGGAAGACGCCTGCTGTCCTGGCTGGTCGACCTGTTCTGCGGCTATGGCGAGAAGCCGCTCAACGTGGTGCTGTTCTCCCTCGGCCTGATCCTGGCCTGCGGCCTGCTGTTCTTCCTGGTCGGCGTGCGCCACGGCGACCTGCCGCTGGGCCTGGCCCTGGAACGCGGCTGGGCGGCCAACCTGGGCGACCTGCTCGACTGCCTATACTACAGCGTGGTGACCTTCACCACCCTGGGCTACGGCGACATCACCCCGCACGGCCTGGCGCGCCCCATCGCCGCCTTCGAGGCGTTCGCCGGCAGCTTCACCATGGCCCTGTTCGTGGTGGTGTTCGTGAAGAAGATGACGCGCTGAAATGCCAACGCCCCGGCGAGCCGGGGCGCGGTCTGTGACAGGGCTCAGTGGTCGATGGCAGCGCCGGCGCCACGCGGCACACGGATGTCCTCTACCAGGTGCTGGATGCGCTCCGGCGGCGCGCTGGTCAGCTTGGCCACCACGACGGCGGTGGCGAAGTTGAACAGCATGCCCAGTGTGCCGATACCCTCCGGCGAGATGCCGAACCACCAGTCGGCCGCGGTGGCGGTCGGCTCGATGAACTTGAAGTAGACGATGTAGCTGAAGGTGAAGGCCAGCCCCACCACCATGCCGGCAATCGCCCCTTCCTTGTTCATGGTCTTGGAGAAGATGCCCATGACGATGGCCGGGAAGAACGAGGCCGCCGCCAGGCCGAAGGCGAACGCCACCACCTGGGCGACGAAGGCCGGCGGGTAGATGCCGAACAGGCCGGCCACTACCACCGCGACACCGGCGGCGATGCGCGCGGCGAGCAGCTCGCCCTTCTCGCTGATGTTGGGCCGGATGTTGCTCTTGAGCAGGTCGTGGGAGATCGAGGTGGAGATCACCAGCAGCAGGCCGGCGGCAGTGGACAGCGCGGCGGCCAGGCCACCGGCGGCGATCAGGGCGATCACCCAGCCCGGCAGATCGGCGATTTCCGGGTTGGCCAGCACCATGATGTCGTTGTCGACATACAGTTCGTTGGCTGCCGGTGTGGCGGCGTTGGTGAGCAGGCGCTCGTTGTGTGCGCCACGCTCGGCACTGAACTCCGGCTTGCCGGCGAAGGGCGCACCGGGGCCGTACTGGATGACGCCGTCCTGGTTCTTGTCCATCCAGGCGATCAGACCGGCGTTCTCCCAGGTCTTCAGCCAGGCCGGTGCTTCCTGGTAGGCCACGTTCGGCACCGAGGTGAACAGGTTGGTACGGGCGAAAGCCGCCACGGCCGGCGCGGTGGTGTAGAGAATGGCGATGAACAGCAGGGCGTAGCCGGCGGACTTGCGCGCGTCCTTCACCGTCGGGGTGGTGAAGAAGCGCACGATCACGTGCGGCAGGCCGGCCGTGCCGACCATCAGCGCCATGGTGATGAAGAACACGTCGATGGTCGACTTGCTGCCATCGGTGTAGGCACTGAAGCCCAGTTCGGCGCCCAGGCCGTTGAGACGCTCGATCACGCTCTGGCCGGTGCCGGTCACTTCGCTGCCGAAGCCCAGCTGCGGGATCGGGTTACCGGTGATCATCATCGAGATGAAGATGGCCGGCACCATGTAGGCGAAGATCATCACGCAGTACTGCGCCACCTGGGTGTAGGTGATGCCCTTCATGCCGCCCAGCACCGAGTAGAAGAACACGATGGCCATGCCGATCATCACGCCGGTGTTGATGTCGACTTCCAGGTAGCGCGAGAAGACGATGCCGACGCCGCGCATCTGCCCGGCCACGTAGGTGAAGGAGATGAAGATCACGCAGATCACCGCTACCACCCGCGCGGTCTGCGAGTAGTAACGCTCGCCGATGAACTCGGGCACGGTGAACTTGCCGAACTTGCGCAGGTAGGGCGCCAGGCACATGGCCAGCAGCACGTAGCCGCCGGTCCAGCCCATCAGGTAGACCGAGCCGTCGTAGCCGGCGAAGGCGATGATGCCGGCCATGGAGATGAAGGAGGCGGCGCTCATCCAGTCGGCGCCGGTAGCCATGCCGTTCATCACCGGGCTCACGCCCTTGCTGGCCACGTAGTACTCGCTGGTGGAGCCGGCACGGGTCCAGATGGCGATACCGATGTAGAGGGCGAAGGTGGCGCCAACGATCAGGTAGATCAGGGTTTGGGTATCCATGCGCGGCCTCAGTCTTCGTGGACGTCGTACTTGCGGTCGTAGGCATTCATCTTCCACACGTAGAAGAAGATCATCGCCACGAACGTGTAGATGGAACCCTGCTGGGCGAACCAGAAGCCCAGGGGGAAGCCGAAGAACTGAATGGCGTTGAGCTGTTCGACGAACAGGATGCCGGCGCCGTAGGACACGGCGAACCAGACCACGAGGAGCGACAGCATCAGGCGCAGGTTGGCTTTCCAATACGCAGCGGCTGCCTCTTGCTTGGACAAGGACATGGGGACCTCCGGGGATTGTTGTTTTTGTTCTGGAGCCGGTTAGACCCTAGCAAGCCGTTCGCTATCGGCCACTAGACTTTGGTCGCATACGCCCCTGGCATTGCCCTGCGCGGCTCCGGGTGCCAGCCTGAACACAGCCACAGACGCCGCGGAGGCCCCATGAGCACCATGACCCTGTTCCACTCCCCTGCCTCGCCCTTCGTGCGCAAGGTGCGGGTCCTGTTGCACGAGACCGGCCAGCAGGACCGCGTGGCCCTGCAGGAGGTACAGCTGACCCCGGTGAACCCCAGCAGCGCGGTGCTGCAGGGCAACCCGGCAGGCAAGATCCCCGTCCTGCGCCTGGCCGACGGCTCGCTGCTCTACGACAGCCGGGTGATCCTCGACTACCTTGACGCCCAGCACGTCGGCGCGCCGCTGATCCCGCCGAGCGGCCATGCACGCTGGCGCCGCCTCAGCCTGGCCGCGCTGGCCGACGCCATCCTCGACGCCGCCGTGCTGCTGCGTTACGAGACCTTCCTGCGTCCCGCGGACAAGCGCTGGGAGCTCTGGGAAGACGCACAGCAGGACAAGATCGAGCGCAGCCTGGCCTACTTCGAACACGACTGCCTGGCCGAGCTCGCCAGTCACTTCGACATCGCTGCCATCGGCCTGGCCTGCGCCCTCGGCTACCTCGATCTGCGCCAGCCGCAGCTGGGCTGGCGCCAGCGCTACCCAGGCCTGGCCGCCTGGTTCGCCGAGGTCGAGCGGCGCCCCTCGATGCAGGCCAGCGCCCCCGCCTGAGGCGCACGCGGGAACAGGCGGGCGATGCGCCGCGCCAGCAGGTGCGCGCGGCGCGCCTCCTCGCGCAGGCCCAGATGCCCGCTCATGGCCGGTACCACAGGCGGAAGAAGCCGGCGGCCAGCAGCAGGGCCACCTGCCCCAGGGCCGCGCACAGCTGCAGGAAGGACTGCACGTGGGGGTTGCTCGCGGCGTCGGCGAGCCCGGTCAGCTCCGCCCAGAAGCCGGCCGGCAGCAGTTGCAGGGCCAGCCAGGCCAGCGGCCGGCCGGTGAAGTTGAGGCCGTGGATCAGGTCGAACTGGCCGAAGAACATCAGGCCGATCAGCAGCAGCCCGGCCACCACCAGGCCGAGGGCGAAACAGGCGCAGAACTGCAGCAGCAGACGAAACATGGCGATCTCCTCGCAGAGGGGCGCGGCAGCCGCCGCGCCCGGTCGATATCAGGCGGCGGCCGGCTTGCCCAGGCCGTACCAGTCCAGCTTGCGGGTCAGCAGCATCACCGTGGCGAGCAGGCCGAACACCAGCAGCGAGCCCATCAGCAGGGCGTAGTCCTCGGCGGACAGCAGGGCGTAGAGCATGGCGTAGAGCCCGGCCAGCACGGCGGTGAAGGCGGCGCCACGCAACCAGCTGTGCAGCACGTGGCTGACGTAGAAGCCGATCAGCAGCACGCAGGCCGCGGCCGCCAGCACATAGGCCTGGGCGAAGGCCATGTGCTCGGCCAGCGACAGCAGCAGCAGGTAGAACATCGCCAGCGCCAGGCCGACCAGGCCGTACTGCACCGGATGCACGGCCAGGCGCTTGAGCACCTCGAAGAGGAAGAAGCCGGCGAAGGTCAGGGCGATGAACAGCAGGGCGTACTTCAGCGCGCGGTCACTCTTGAGGTACTGGTCCACCGGGTCGACGAAGCTGACGCCGAACTGGCGGCTCTCGAAGGCGTGGCATTCGCCGCCGCTGGTGCAGGCGGCCAGGGCCTCCTCCATGTTGGTGGCGAAGAAGCTGGTCTGCCAGCGCGCGGAGAAGCCCGTGGCGGTGATCTCGCGCTCGCTCGGCAGGTACTCGCCGACGAAGCTCGGGTGCGGCCAGTCGGCACTGAGGTCGACCAGGGTCTCGCGGCCGACCGGGGCGATGTCGAGCCGGCCGGTGCCCTGCAGCAGCAGGTCGAAGGCGAACTCCAGGCGCTGCGCCTGGTGGGTGTCCGCCACGGCCAGCGGCAGCGGCGCATGCACCCCGGCGCCCAGCAGCGGGTCGGCGCTGCCCGGCTGGAACGGCAGCCGGCGCTCGCCCAGCTGCAGCACCAGATTGTTCTTGATGCCGCGGATGTCGCTGATGCCGACGCTGACGAAGGGCTCGCCGAAGCGGTAGTCGCCGATATCCTCGGTCACGCCGAAGTTGGCCGGAAGGGCGAAGTGGCCGGCCAGGCGGCTGTTGCTGTGGTACAGGCGCGCCTGGTAGATGCCGCGGGCGCGCAGCTCGGTGCTGATGTCGCCGCCCAGGGCCAGGCGCTCCGGCAGGAAGTACAGGCGCCCGCTGGCCTCGCCCTCCTCCAGGTAGCGCTCGCCGGTCTTGGCGTGGGTTTTCCACTGGCGCACCGTCTTGCGGTAGGGCACCACCAGCAGCGGGCCGGTGATCTTCTGGCTGTAGCTGGAGCTGCGCGCGATGTCTTCCAGCACGCCGTCGCGCAGGCTCTGGCGCTCCTCGATCATGCCGTCGATCATCAGGATGGGAATCATCAGCAGGAAGATCAGCGCGGCGATGGCGCCGAGCTTGAGCAGCAGGTTGCGGTTCATGGGACTCTCCTTGGGTTGGACCGTGGGGAGAGTCTCGACGGCGCCCGTGGCGGCGCCATGCGCGAAATGTGGAGACTGTGTGGAGTTTGTGTGGCCGCGAGGACTGCCGGAGTCAGACCAGGCGGGCCGAAGGAGCGGAAATCACTGTGGCGTGGTGAGCATCCCGCGGCTGGCTTCAACCACGCCGGGCCGGCGCAAAGCCCGTTGTCACTCGCCGCGGATGTACTGCTCCAGCTGCTGGATCAGGCTGGCCTGGTCGTCGATGGTCTGCTTGACCAGGTCGCCGATCGACAACAGGCCGATCACCTCGCCCTCGGCGACCACCGGCAGGTGGCGCAGGCGCCTATCACTCATCAGCTGCAGGCAGTGCTGCACGCTGTCGCGCGGGCCGACGGTGATCACCTCGGCAGTCATGATGTCGCTGACCTTGGCATCGAAGGCGGCGCGCTCCAGCTCGGCCAGCTTGCGCACATAGTCACGCTCGCTGACGATGCCCACCAGGCGTCCTCCGGCCATCACCACCAGCGCACCGATGCGCTTCTCGGCCAGCTGCTTGACCGCGTCGAGTACCGAGCTGTCCGGTGTGACGCTGTAGAGATAGGCATTGGTCTTGGTTCTGAGCAGTTCTGCAACGGTCTTCATGCATCGCCTCCCCGGGCTGTGGTCGTTCCCCATCAAGCAGGATTCCTGCCAGCCTGCCGGCCGGCCCCGCCTGTGACGAAGCATAGCGCAGCTCAGTCGAGACTCCGCTGCAGGGCCGGCAGATCGAGCTGGGCCACGGCCTGGCGTACCTTGAGGCCCAGCGTGTGGTCGTTGAGGAACCCCTTGTTGACCACGCTCAGGGTCAGCAGCTGCACGCTGCTGGCCGGCAGGCCCGTCTGGAAGTAGTCGGCGGCGGGGCTGACATAGTAGACCGCGGCGGGGTCGCTGCAGGCGGCGAACAGCTGGCCCAGGCGCTGGCTGCTGCTCTGGCAGGTCGGCGCGCGCCGCTCGGCCTCGCCCATGCCGTCGAGCAGCGCCTGCTTCTGCGCCACCGTGCCCTGCCACTGGCGGATGAACTGCTGCAGCTGCTGGCGGCTCTCGGCATCGCCGGCCGCGGCCAGTTGCTGCTGCAGCCCGGCGAGGTGCTCGCGCTCGCTGCCCAGCAGGCCCTCGAGATAACGCTGCCGGCTGACATGGGTGAACGGCTTGCGCCCCGGCTTGTGCACCACCACCACATCCTTGTTGCCGACCTGCAGCACCGGCATGCCCTGCAGGCGCCGCGGCTTGACCGCCACCTGGTAGTAGTCGCCAAGCGCATCCCGGCCCACCGGGTAGCCGAACAGCGCGCGCGGGTCGTTGATCCGCAGCACTATGCCCGGCCCCTCGCCATAGCCGCGCCAGCCGCCCTGGGCGGCCGGCTCGCTGCGCGCCGGATCGACCCGCCGCACCAGCAGCAGCGCCTGGCCGATCGCCGGCGCGCCGGGCAGCCCGGCGTCCTGCTCGAACAGGCCGAGCCCCTGGTCGATGGCGAAGCCGCGCAGGGGCGCCAGCGCCGGGGTCTGCCGCAGCTGCGCCAGCAGGTCGTCGAGGCGCGCGCGCAGGCGCGGCACCTCGGCCTGAGGCAACGGACGGCCCTGGATATCCAGGCGGGCGACGCCGACCGAGCCGGGCGCGTCGAGCAGGGGCACCGGGACGGTCGCCCAGGCGCTGCCCCAGGCACCCAGCGCCAGCAGCAGGCCGAGCGCCTGCAGCGACGGCAGGCGCACTACCAGTCCGCTTCGGCGTCGGCGGCCGGCTCGGCGGCGGCGCTGCCGTTGCCTTCGCTACGCGCCGCGCTGCTGGCCTGCCCGGCCCCCTGCGCCGCCACCTGCACGGTCTTCACCGCCAGGCCCTGGTCGGCGCCACTGAGCGAGGTTTCCTGCATGGCGCGGCTGAGCATGTCGCCGAGCAACTGGTTCTGCTCGGCGCTGGCACAGCCGGCGAGCAGGGTGACGAGGACGAGGGACGACAGCGGGCGGATCATCGGGCGGCTCCTGCAGCGGGGATCGGGAGCCGCACTGTGGCGCCGCAGCGTTCGCGGATCGTTCAGGCGGCCGGCAGGCGCAGGCTGGCACGCACGCCGCCGGCGACATTGGCCAGGGCCAGCGCGCCGCCGTGCAGCAGCGCCACCTCCTGCACGAAATTCAGCCCCAGACCGGTGCTCTTGCGCCCGCTGGCGGGGCGCGGCAACGAGTAGAAGCGCTCGGTCAGGCGCGGCAAGGCGTACTCGGGAATCGCCTCGCCCTGGTTGAACAGCGCCAGCTCCACGTCGCTGCCCTGCAGCTGGGCGGTGAAGCGCAGCTGGCCGCCGGGGGCACTGAAGTCCAGCGCGTTGTCCAGCAGGTTGGCCAGCGCCTGGCGCAGCAGGAAGCGCTCGCCCAGCGCGCCAAGAGCGGCCGGGATGGCGTTCTCCACCTGCAGTCCGGCGGCCTGGATGCGCGCCGCCTGGGCCTGCAGCAGTTCGTCGACCAGGTCATGCAGCGCTATCGCCACGCGCTCTTCCAGGCCCTGGCGCTGCTCCACCTGGGCCAGGTTGAGCAGGCGCTCGATCAGCTGCTGCAGGCGCGCGCCCTCGCTGGCGATGTTGGCCACGAAACGCTGGCGCTGCTCGGCCGGCATCTCGCCCTCGAGCAGCTCGGCGGCGCCGCGGATGGCCGCCAGCGGGCTCTTCAACTCGTGGGTCAGGGTGTGCACGTACTGCTCGACGTAGGCCTTGCCCTCCAGCTCGGTGCGCATCTTCTGCACCGCCTGGGCCAGCTGGGTCAGCTCGCCGCCGCGCAGGGCCGGCAGCTCGGCGCGCTGGCCCTGGCTGACCGCTTGGGCGTAGCGGGTGAGCTTGCGCAGCGAGCCGCTGAGCCACCAGGACAACACCCCGCCGATCAGCAGGCCGAGGCCGATCAGCCCGGCGCCGAGCCAGCCCAGGCGCCGCTGCGAGCGCTCGATGTAGGGCTGCAGCGACTGGTTCGGCTTGGCCACCGAGACCACGCCGATGATCCGCTCGCCATCCTTGATCGGCGCCGCCACGTACATCACCGAGCTGTCCTCGTCGGCCGGGTCCTCGCGGGTCGAGCGCGCGCCGTACTGGCCGCGCAGGGTCAGGTAGACGTCGTTCCAGCGCGAGTAGTCCTGGCCCACGGCCACGCCGCTGGAGTCGAGCAGGACGATGCCGCGGGCGTCGGTGACGTAGATGCGGTGGTTCACCGCGCGCTTCTCCACACCCCAGATCTGCGCCTGCGGCTGGCGTCGGCCATAGGACTCGAGTAGCGCCGGCAGGCGGCCCTGGGCCAGCTGGCCGCTCTTGACCTCGTCACGCAGGATCTCGGCCAGCAGGTTGGCGGTGTCCACCAGGGTCTCCTCGGTGGACTGGCGCACGCCGGGGCGGATCTCGTCCATCACCGTGCTCAGCACGAACCAGCCGGCCAGGCCGACGAACAAGAAGTACACCAGGAAGATCCGGACGCCTAGCGGCATGGCCGCCCTCCCGTGCGCTGCAGCTGGCTCGATGACATGCTTACGTCCCTGTGCTGTGGCGGGCGTCCGGCGTGGCTGTCGCCGCGCGCCGCTTCGGTGGCAGAATAGCGTCGCGGTCATGGCCGACACCGCCCGAATGGGCGGCGGGATGCGCGAACGACAAGGCCAGCATACCGTACAACAGAACCGGATCTGCCCCACCCGCCCAGAGCCCGAGCCCACCGGCCGGGAAAGCCCCGACATGGATGCTGTCACCTCCGCCACGCCGCTGCAGCTGAACCTGCTCGGCAACTTCGCCGCCCTCTGGCACGGCCAGCCGCTGGACGGCTTCAACTACGACAAGATGCGCGCCCTGCTCGCCTACCTGAGCCTGGAGCACACGCGCGAACACAGCCGCGAGACCCTCGCCGCCCTGCTCTGGGAGTCCAGTCCGGCCAGCACCTGGCGCGGCAACCTGCGGCGCACCCTGTCCGACCTGCGCCGGGTGCTGGAGGCGCCGACCGGCCTGGAACTGTTCGCTGCCGGCAAGAACAGCCTGCGCTTCCTGCCCGCCGGGCGCATCGACGCCCTGCGCTTTCGCCAGACGCCGCAGCGCTGCAGCGCGAGCCCGGCCTGCCAGCAGTGCCCCAGCTGCATCGCGGAACTGGAGGAGGCGGTGGCGCTGTACCGCGGCGACTTCCTCGCCGGCCTCGACCTGCCCGACTGCCCCGACTTCGAGGACTGGCTGCTGCTGCAGCGCGAGTCGCTGCGCTGCCACGCCCTGGCCCTGCTGGAACACCTGAGCAACCACTTCGAGCAGCATGGCGAGCTGCAGCGCGCCCTGCCCCACGCCCGCCGCCTGGTGGAACTCGACCCCTGGCAGGAGAGCGGCCAGCAGCGCCTGATGCGCCTGCTCAGCCGCAACGGCCAGAGCGCCGCCGCCCTGGCGCAGTACGAGAGCTTCCGCAACCAGCTGTGGAAGGAGCTGGGCGTGCACCCGAGCAGGGAATGCCAGGCCCTGCAGCAGCGCATCAGCCGCGGCGAGCTGGGCGCGGCGCCCATCCCGGCGCCGGCACGCGCGGTGGCGCTGCCGCCACCGCCGGCCGAGCTGCGCCAGGTCACCGTGCTGTACTGCGAGATTTCCACCGGCGCCAGCGCCGACCCCGAGGAAGCCCTGGCCCTGCTGGCCGAGCCCCAGGCGCAGTGCGCCCAGGTGATCCGCGCCCACGGCGGCTACCTGGTGCAGGCCCACGGCGGCGGCCTGCTGGCCTACTTCGGCTATCCCCAGGCGCGCGAGGATGCCGCGCGCATCGCCGTGCAGGCCGCCCTGTCGCTGGCCGCCGCCTGCGAGCCGGCCCAGGTGCGCTGCGGCCTGCACACCGGGCAGATCGTCACCGCGCCGGGCCAGCAGATGCCCGATGCCACCGGCTTCACCTCCGACCTGGCGATCCAGGTGCGCCAGCTCGCCGGCTACCAGGAAGTGACCCTGAGCAGCGCCACCTTCCGCCTGGTGCAGGGCTACTTCCGCTGCCTGCCGCTGCAGCTGTGCCTGCTCGGCACCGGCGCCAGCGCCGGCACCATCTACCGCGCCGAGGCGGCCAGCGCGGCGCGCCACCGCCTGGCCGCGCAGCCGCGGCTGACCCCGCTGGTCGGCCGCGACGCCGAGCTGCAGCAGCTGCTCGCACTGTGGCAGCAGGTGCACGAGGAGAGGAGCAGCCAGGGCCTGCTGCTGTCGGGCGACCCGGGGGTGGGCAAGTCGCGGCTGATCCACGAGCTGGGCAAGCGCCTGCCGGTCACCCTGCCCGGCCGCCAGGTCGAGCTGCGCTGCCTGGAGCCGCACCGCAGCGATCCGCTGTACCCCTGCGCCGAACTGATCCGCGGCCTGGCCGGCTTCCGCCCGGACACCACTGCGGAGCAGCGCTACCAGCGGCTCGACGAGGTGCTGCGGGTATTCGACCTCGACGCCGAGGGCCGCGACCTGATCGCCGACCTGCTCGACCTGCCGCTGCCGCCGACCTCGCCGGTGCACGGGATGCCCACCGAGCTGTGGCGCGAGCGCATGCACGAGGCCCTGCTGACCATCGTCCGCGCCAACCGCCAGCAACCGCTGCTGCTGGTGCTGGAGGACGCCCACTGGGCCGACTCCTCGACCCTGCAGCTGTTCGAGCGCCTGCTGCGCGAGCCGCAGCAGCGCCCGCTGCTGCTCCTGCTCAGCGCGCGCCCGGAGTTCGCCGCGCAGCCCTGGATCGACGCCGGCGCGCACCACCTGGAGCTGCCGCACCTGAGTACCGAGCTGGCCCGCGGCATGGTCGCCGGGCTGGCCGAGGGCCTCGAGCGCGGCGAGCTGCAGCGGGTGCTGGCGCTGGCCGACGGGGTGCCGCTGTTCATCGAGGAACTGGTGCAGTGGGCGGCCAGCGACGACGCCCAGCAGGGCCTGCCGCTGACCCTCAACGACCTGCTGATGGCGCGCATCGACCGGCTCGGCGACGCCCGCGCCACCGCCCAGCTGGCCGCCGGCATCGGCCGCGAGTTCCATATCGAACTGCTCGAGGCCCTGTACGAGGGCGACCCGGCGCTGCTGCACGGCCACCTCAAGGACCTGCTGCGCAGCGGCCTGGTCAACCCCGGCCGGCAGTCGAGCCTGTACCAGTTCAAGCACGCGCTGATCCACCAGGCCGCCTACCTGTCGCAGACCCGTACCCAGCGCCGACGCAGCCATGGGCGCATCGCCGAGATCCTCCTGCAGCGCTTCCCGGCCCGGGCCCGGCAGGCGCCGGCCCAGCTCGCCCATCACCTGGCCGAGGCCGGCCTGGCCGCCGAGGCCATCCCGCACTGGCAGCGGGCCGCCGCCAACGCCCGGCGCCTGTCGGCCAACCGCGAGGCCGCCGACTGCCTGCAGCGCGCCCTGGCCTGCCTGGCCGAGCTGCCGGCCGGCGCCAAACGCGACAGCCTGGAACTGGAGCTGCAGCTGGCCCTGGGCACGGTGCTCAACTCCGCCGACGGCTACGGCGCGCCCACCACCCTGGCCGCCTTCGCCCGCGCCGAGGCACTGGCCGCCACGGTGGCGGACCCGCAGCTGCGTTTCCGCACCCTGTTCGGCCTGTGGGGCGGCGCCGGCTCGCAGGTGTCGCACGACCAGGTGCGGGTGCTCGGCCGCCAGGTGCTGGAGGCCGCCGAGCGCACCGGGCGCCTGGCCAACCGCCTGCTCGGACAGAACTGCTACCTGGTCGGCTCCTTCTGGGGCCAGCCGCTGCGCGAGAGCCGCGAGCTGGCCGAGGCGATGATCGGCCAGTGCGAGCCGGAGGCGCGCCTGGAATGCCTGCGCGACTACGGCGAGGACCCGCTGGTCAATGCGCGCAACTACCTGCTGCTCGGCCTCTGGGTGGCCGGCCAGCCGGGACGCGCGCGCCAGGTCTGCACCGAGCTGCTCGAGGAGGTACGCAGCGGCGGCTTCGCCAACGCCATCTGCTACTCGCTGGTGTTCACCTCCATGCTCCACTGCCTGCTGCGCGAGCCACAGCAGGTGGCGCAGATGGCCGCGGAGACCATCGGCCACTGCCAGCGCAACGGCCTGCAGGTGTGGCACGACATCGCCGACGTGATGGCCGGCTGGGCCCGGGTGGCCCAGGGCGACGCCGGCGGCCTGGCCGACATCGAGCGCGGCGTGGCCGGCAACCGCCAGTCCATGTCGAGCATCGAGGTGACCCTCGGCAGCCTGCAGCTGGACGCCCTGCTGCGCCTGCAGCGGCACGAGGAGGCGCTGCAGCTGGCCAGCCGCCTGGTGCCCATCGCCCATCGCCGCGGCGACTACTACCTGCTGCCGGAGGTGCTGCGCCTGCAGGCCGAGGCCATGCTCGCGCTGGGCCGCGCCACCGGCGTGGCGGCGCTGCTGGACGAGGCCGGAGCGCTGGCCGAACGCCTGGGCGCCAACGCCTGGCGACTGCGCCTGGCCATGACCCGCCTGCGCTGGCAGCCGACGGCGGACCACCGCGAGGCGCTGCGCGAGGCGCTGGCGAGCTTCGTCGAGGGCGTGGAGACGCCGGACCTGCGCGACGCCGCGGCGCTGCTGGCCGGCTAGGCGCGCCTCGGGCTGTAGCTGTAGCCCAGGCCGCGATGGGTCTGGATCGGCTCGGCCTCTGCCGCCACCTGGCGCAGCTTGGCGCGCAGGCTCTTGATGTGGCTGTCGATGTTGCGCTCGTAGCCGGCGTCGGCCGGCACGCCGAGGGCGTCGAGCAGCTGCTCGCGGGAGAACACCCGCTCCGGCTGCGCCAGCAGCGCCTGCAGCAGGCGGAACTCGTGCCGGGTCAGCACCAGCAGCTGCTCGCGGTAGTGGATCTGCACCCGCTCGGCATCCACGCGGAACGGCCCGTGCGCCTCCAGCGGCGGCTCGGCCGAGCGCGGCGCCATGCGCTTGAGGATGGCACGCACCCGCGCGGCCACCTCGCGCGGGCTGAACGGCTTGACCACGTAGTCGTCGGCGCCGATCTCCAGGCCCACCACCCGGTCGATCTCGGCGTCGCGCGCGGTGAGGAAGATCACCGGCACCTCGGAGAAGCGCCGCAGCCGCCTGCAGGCCTCGAAGCCGCTGATGTCGGGCAGGCCGACGTCGAGGATCAGCAGGTCCGCCGGGGTGCGCCGCTGGTACTCCAGCGCGGCCTCGGCCAGGTTCAGCCAGGTGGTGGTGAAGCCCTCGCCCTGCAGGGCGAACACCAGGGTGTCGGCGATGGCGGCTTCGTCTTCGACTATGAGGATGTGCGGCATGGCGTCCGTGCGGGCGGGCTGGAACTTGCCGGGCACGGTGCCGCATGCCGCCCATGGCGTCAATCGCGCCCGGCCACATACAGGCCGCTGAGGTAGATCAGCAGCAGCGCGCCGGCGATCAGCCATTGCTCCATGGTGAGGTCTCCCGAAATAGGTGGGCGACGTCCCTGTCCACCCGTGACAAACAGTGCAAAGCAAGGGCGCCGGCCGTGGCGCCCACACTCAGGCAAGCGGCCAGCGCGGCCGCACGCTGGCGATGAAGGCGCGTTCGCCCTCCAGCTGGCCGACCAGCAGCTGGCCGTCGGCGCTGATGCCGCTGACCTGTACCACCGGCACCGCGGCGGCGGCCAGCGAGTGCGCGTAGAGCCAGTCCTCGACCGTGCGCATGCCGTCTTCGGCGGTCCAGACGAAGCCGCGCTCCTCGTCGCCGGCATGACCGTCGCTGGCCACCCCGACCACCACCGCGCCATCGGCGCTGAGGGCGTTGGCCCGCGACACCAGGCCGCCGTTGAGCCCGCCGAGGCTGCGCATGCCGGTGTCCTCGCGCCAGATGAAGGCACGCAGGGCCTCGCCGGCCTGGCCGTCGCTGGCCACCCCGACTATGGTGCTGCCGTCGGCGCTGATCGCCGTGGCCGTGGAATAGTGGCCGCCGTTCAGCGTGCCCAGGCTGCGCAGGCCGTCCTGCTCGGTCCAGCGCACGGCTCGGCGGGCGTTGTCGCGGGTGCCATCGTCGGCGTAGCCGGCGATGACCCGACCGTTGGCGCTGATCGCGCAGGCATGGCTGGTCAGGCCGCCGTTGAGCACGCCGAGGCTGCGCATGCCGCTGGCGAAGGTCCAGTAGAAGCCGCGGCAGGCATGGCCGGCGGCGCCGTCGGCGGCATCGCCGACCACCACCAGGCCGTCGGCGCTGCAGGCATAGGCCTGGGAGTAGCGGCCGTCGTTGAGCGTGCCGAGGTTGTGCAGGCCGCCCTGGCGGGTCCAGCGGAAGGCGCGGTCGGCGCCGCCAGCCTCGCCATCCTCGGCGGTGCCGACCACCACCCGGCCGTAGGCGCTGATGCCCTCGGCCGAGCAATAGCGCCCGCCATTCAGGCCGGCCAGCGGCTGCAGGCCGCCGGCGCGGGTCCAGATGAACGCACGCAGGTGCAGGGCGTCGGCGGGATCGGCGAGCATGCCGACCACGTGCAGGCCGTCCGCGCTTACCGCGCCGACTCGCAGGTAGCCGTCGCCGGCCAGCCCGGCGATGCGTTCGAGGCCAATGAACTCGGGTTCCACCGCGAGCAGCCGGGCGGTCAGCGCGGAGCTGGTCGGCCAGGCCTGGTACTGCAAATCCTTCATCCTTGTCACCATTTCATCTGCCGGATAACGCCGGTGACGCCCTCGGGAGCATCACCGGCCCGGGCCATTGTCCGGCGCAACGTTCGCCCAGCGTTCGCAGCCCTATTGCTGCCGGGGCGCGTGCGGCGAGGTGGGCTGGTGGGGTTTGGGCGGCAGCTCGCCGGCGGCCTCGCGCGGCGTGCCGACGCCGGCCTCGGCGGCCCAGGCGGAGAGGGAGAAGGACAGGGCCAGGCAGATGGCCGCGAGTTTCTGGTACATGGTGTGTTCCTCGTCGTTCCTGAAGGAGCGCCACCGACTTCCTCGCTGGTGGCCAGCCATGCCCACCGGCGCTCTGCCGGGGGTCACGGGAACAGGTTGACGAGGCTGCGTTCGCCATTCGTTCGCACCCGGCCGGGGCCGCCGGGTTGCCGACGAACGGCACGGCGTCAGCCGAAGTAGGAGCCCCTGGGCGCCTCCAGGCCGGACCAGAGTTCCTCGATGTGGCGGAAGCCCCATTCCTCGGCCGACTCGCGCCCGACTATCTTGTCGCGCCCGACCAGCTTGGCCAGGTCGATCACCTCGGTCGGGATCGGCACCCTGGAACGGGCGGAGAAGAACACCTTGACCCGCGGCGTGAGCAGCGACTTGGCGTGCTGCTCCATGACCACCCCGAGGCGGCCGCTCTCCAGGCGCACCAGGGCGCCGACCGGGTAGATGCCCACCGACTTGACGAAGGCCTGGAACAGCTGCGGGTCGAAATGGCCCTGCCATTCGGCCATCTTGCGGATCGCCTCGGCCGGGTCCCAGCCCTGCTTGTAGGGCCGGTCCGAGGTGATGGCGTCGTACACGTCGCAGATCGCCCCCATGCGCGCCAACAGGCTGATCTGTTCGCCGGCCAGGCGGTGCGGGTAGCCGGAGCCGTCGAACTTCTCGTGGTGGTGCAGGCACACATCGAGCACCAGGGCACTGACCTGGCGGTTCTCCAGCAGCAGCTCGGCACCGGCCTCGGGGTGGCGGCGCATGGTGCCGAATTCGCTGTCGGTGAGCTTGCCCGGCTTGTTCAGGATGGCATCGGGAATGGCCATCTTGCCGACGTCGTGGAGCAGGCCGGCCATGCCGGCCTCGCGCACCTGCTCCTCGCCCAGGCCAAGCTGGCGGCTGAGGGCGATCATCAGGGCGCACACCGCCACCGAGTGCATGTAGGTGTATTCGTCGCTGGTCTTCAGCCGGGCCAGGCTGATCAGCGCATTGGGATGGCGCAGCACCGAGGCGGAGATTTCCTCGACCAGCTCGGCCGCATGCTCCAGCTCGATGGCCTGGCCCATGCGCGCGTCGCGGAACATCTCGACTATGGCCTGCTTGGAGCGCGCGCACAGCTGGCGGGCGCGCTGCACTTCCTCCTCCAGGCTGGCCCGCGCCGGCGTCGGGCTGGCCTCGGCCGCCGCCAGCAGCTGCGCCTCGGTCTCCGCCTCGACCTCCTCGACCGAGCGGCTGGCGTGGCCCGGCGCCACGTCCTTGCCCTTGCTGACGTCGATCCATACCTCGTGGATGTTGGTGTCGCGGATGCGCTGCAGGTCACGCTCGCTGTCGAGCAGGAAGCGCCCCTTCCAGAACGGGTGGTCCATCCATGAACCGCAGAACTCGTGGATGTACATGCCGAGGCACAGCTCGGCAACGGCGATACGTTTCAGCACAGTGGATGACCGCAAATCGGCAGCCTGTGCCTGGCGCGGACCCCCGGCGCCAAATCAGGGCACATTGCTATCACGGGGGATTCTAGGCTGCGCCGAGCATTCGCGACAGAGGCGGCGCCGGCTATCATCGCCGCAGCCCAACCCATGGAAGACCTCATGCGCCGCTCGCTTACCGCCCTCAGTGTCCTGCTCCTGCTGCTGCTCAACACCCTGGTCCTGATCGGCCCGCTGCTGCTGATCGCCCTGCTCAAGCTGGCGGCGCCCAACCGGCGCCTGCGTGCCCTGTTCTCGCGCGAGGTGATGTGGGTGGCGGAAACCTGGGCGGAGATCGACAAGCTGATCTTCGCCAGCCTCACCCCGACCATCTGGGACATCCGCGGCGGCGAGGGGCTGCGCCGCGACCGCTCCTACCTGGTGGTGAGCAACCACCAGTCCTGGGTCGACATCCCCGCGCTGGTCCAGGCCTTCAACCGCAAGACGCCCTACTTCAAGTTCTTCCTCAAGCAGGAGCTGATCTGGGTGCCCTTCCTCGGCCTGGCCTTCTGGGCCCTCGACTACCCCTTCATGAAGCGCTACTCCAAGGCCTACCTGGCGCGCCACCCGGAGATGGCCGGCAAGGACCTGGAGATCACCCGGCGCGCCTGCGAGCGCTTCAAGGACCTGCCGGTGACCGTGGTCAACTACCTGGAGGGCACCCGCTTCACCGCGGCCAAGCAGGCCCAGCAGGGCTCGCCCTACCAGCACCTGCTCAAGCCCAAGGCCGGCGGCGTGGCCTTCACCCTGGCCACCCTCGGCCCGCAACTGGACGCCCTGCTCGACGTCACCCTGGTCTACCCCGGCGGTCAGGCGCCGGGTTTCTGGGCGCTGATCAGCGGCCAGGTGCCGCGGGTGATCATGGATATCCGCACCCGCGAGCTGGATGCCCAGCTGTGGGCCGGCGATTACGAGGGCGACCCGCAGTTCCGCCAGTACGTGCAGGCCTGGGTCAGCGCGCTGTGGCAGGACAAGGACGCACGCATCGCCGAGCTGCGCCGCGAGCTGTGAGGCCTCAGCGGCCGAGCAGGCGGGCCAGGCCGTCGCGCAGCGGGGTGGCCGGCGCCAGCTGGTAGCGCTGGCGCAGCAGGCGGTTGTCCGCCCGCGAATGGCGGATGTCGCCGGGGCGGGCTTCGGCATGGAGAACCGGCGGCAGCTGGCCGAGCACCTCGCCGATGGCCGCCAGCAGCTGGTTGAGGCTGATCGACTGGGCATGGCCGACGTTCACCGCCTCGCCCACCACCTCGGTGCGGGTCAGGCCCTGCACCAGCAGCGGCACCAGGTCGGCCACGTAGAAGAAGTCGCGGGTCTGCTCGCCGTCGCCGAACACCGTGATCGGCGCGCCCTTCAGGGCCCGCTCGGTGAAGATGCTGATAACCCCGGAATAGGGCGAGGACGGGTCCTGGCGCGGGCCGAAGATGTTGAAGAAGCGGAAGATCGCCGGCTCCAGGCCATGCTGGCGGCGGTAGAAATCCAGGTAGTGCTCGCTGGCCAGCTTGTCCGCAGCGTAGGGCGTGAGCGGTGCCTTCGGCGTGTCCTCGGTGACCGCCACGCCTTCGCCGTTGTTGCCGTAGATGGCGGCGCTGGAGGCGAACAGCACGCGGCGCACGCCGGCCTCGCGCATGGCCTCGCAGACATTCAGGGTGCCGATGAAGTTGCTCTGGTGGGTGGCCACCGGATCGTCCACCGAGGCCTGCACCGAGGCCACCGCCGCCAGGTGCGCCACCGCCGCGCAGCCGGCCACGGCGCGGCGCACCAGGGCGGCATCGGCGACGTCGCCCTCGATCAGTTCGACGCGGGCATCGTGCAGCGGCAGGTTGGCGCGCTTGCCGGTGGACAGGTTGTCCAGCACGCGCACCCGATGGCCGGCAGCCAGCAGGGCATCGCACAGGTGCGAGCCGATGAAGCCGGCACCGCCGGTGATGAGAATCAGGGAATCGGACATACGGGCCTCAGGCGTGACGGTAGTAACGGTCCAGCAGCGCCGGCAGGCCGGCGCGCCAGGCCCTGGGCTTGATGCCGAAGGTGTGCAGGATCTTCTTGCAGGCCAGCACCGCGTGCTGCGGCTCCTCGGCCGCATCGGGGCGCGCGGCATGGGCCTGGGGCGTGATCTCCTGGACCCGCAGCGGGTGGCGCGTGCGCGCCTCGCCGAGCAGCGCCTGCCCCAGGGCCAGCGGCGTGGTGGCCTCATGGGCGCCGTAGTGATAGATGCCCCAGAGCGGGCTCTGGCAGTCCAGCTGCTTGAGCACGGCGAGGATGACCCGCGCGGCGTCGTCCACCAGGGTCGGGTTGCCGCGGCGGTCGTCGGCCATCAGCAGTTCCTGGTCCTCCGCGGCACGCTTCAGGAAGCGCCCGAGCAGGCCGTCGGCGCTGTCGTCCAGCAGCCAGCCGAAGCGCAGCAGCACATGCCGCGGGCAGGTGGCGCGCACGCTCTGCTCGATGCGCAGCAGGGCCTGGCCGCGCTGGCCCAGCGGCACCGGCTCGTCCTTCTCGCTGTAGGCGGTGGCGCGCGCGCCATCGAACACCCGGTAGCTGGAGGGCTGCAGGAGCAGGATGTTGTGGTGCTGGCACAGCTCGGCGAGGCGCTCCACGGCGCGCTCCTGCTGGGCGAAACGCGCCGCATCGCAGCCCTCGGCCTGGAACCAGTCGTGGTAATAGGCCAGATTGATCAGCGCGTCCGGGCGGGTCTCGTCGAGCAGCTGGGTGAGGCTGGCGACATCCCAGCCACCTTCCGGCGGGCGCGGGGCGAGGAAGCCGATGTCCTCCTCGGCGCCCTGGCGCACCAGCGCCTGACCCAGGGCATTACCCCCTCCCAGCAACAACAGCCGCATTCGCATGATTCAGCACAAGACCCGACAGACCCGAAGAAGCCCCCGCCTGGCGGCGGGGCGAAAACGGCATTCTGCGGGTTTCGCGGTGGCGCGTCACTAGCACGGACCGATCATGGCCCCGTCACGCCTGGAAGAAGCTCACCCGGCTGCTCAGCAGGGTGGCCAGCCCCGCCAGCTCCCGGCTGGCCGCCGCCACCTGCTCCGAACCGACCGCCGTTTGCCGGGTCGCCAGGTGGATACGGCTGATATTCTGGCTCACCTCCTCGGCCGCCTGGCTCTGCTGTTCCGAGGCGCTGGCGATCTGCGCGTTCATGCTGTTGATCGCGCTGACCTCCTGGCGAATCCTGGCCAGCGCGTTCTCCGCCTGGCTGGTCTGCTCCACCGTCTGCCGGGCCAGATCCCGACTGGCATGCATCACCGCGGCGGCCTTGCCGGCGCCATCCTGCAGTTTGCCGATCATCTCGCGAATCTCGCGGGTCGATTCCTGGGTACGGCTCGCCAGGGAGCGCACCTCGTCGGCCACCACGGCGAAACCACGGCCATGCTCGCCGGCGCGGGCCGCCTCGATGGCCGCGTTGAGGGCCAGCAGATTGGTCTGCTCGGCGATGGAATTGATCACCTCGATGATGGTTTCGATGTCGGCGCTGTCGTGGGACACCTGCTGCACCGTGACGGCCGCGTTCTCCAGGGTTTGCGCCAGGTGCTGGATGCCGCCGGCGCTGTCCTTGACCAGGCGGTCGCCCTGGTCGGCCTCGCTGTCGGCATTGCGCGTGGCCGCGGCGGCAGTGCCGGCATAGTTCGCGACCTCGCTGACGGTGGCCGCCATCTGGTTGACGGCAGCCGCCATCTGCTGCGCCTCGTCGGACTGCAGACGAATCTGCTCCTGGTTGCTGTCGGCGGTCTGCTGCAGCTGCGCGGCAGCTGCAGCCAGCTGCTCGGAGGCGCTACGCACCTGCACTATGGTTTGCGCCAGGTTGCCCAGGCTGCCGTGCAGGGCCCCCATCACGCTGTCCGGGTAGCGGGTGTCCAGCTTCTGCTGCAGCTGCCCCGCCGCCAGGTTGCGGATCGCCTCGGCCACCTGATAGGGCTCGGCACCCAGGGTGGACTTCAACTGGCGGATGATCACCAGCGAGATGACCGCACTGAGCACGGCACTGATCAGCGTCGCCAGCAGGATCAGCCACTTGAAGCCGGTGGCGGCCTCGCGCACGGCGCCGACCTTCTGGTTGACGATCGCCTCCTGGAAGTCGATGAAGGCATTGATGCGCCTGAGCCATTCGCTGTAGGCGGGAGAAACCTCATCCAGCAACAGGCGCACGGCACGCTCGCGCTCGCCGCCCTGGCGTTCGGCGATCAGCTGGCCAGTCAGGGCCAGGGTGCTTCGCTCGATCTCGTTGATCTGCTCCAGCAGGCGCCGCTCCTGGGCAGAGGCGCCCGTATCGACCACCAGCGCACTCATCGGGGCAGCGGACTCGGCATAGAAGCCGGCCAGCCGCTCGATATCGCGCAGATGGGCCTGCAATGCCTGCTCGTCATCCACCAGCACCGCATCGCGAATGGCGATGGCGCGGTCATGCACGCTACCGCGGAAGTTGATGGCATAGCGCTGCTTCAGCGCGGCATCCTCACTGACGTCGGTCAGCGTGGCATCAATGAAGCCGACTCGCTGAACGCCGATCAGGCTGATCAGCAGCATGAGGGACAGGATCAGGCCAAAGCCCAGGCTGAGACGCAGGGCGATGCTCATGGGCGTGCGCATAATAGGCTCCGTAGCGAGATGGGAAAATGGCGTCAATCTGATGCCATAGTGACATCATCCCAGCCCGGCGACCCACAATTATTTCTATACAAGCAATAGGCTTTGTATAAGTTTTAAAATCTCCGCGCTACAGGCCCCACACCCAGGAGAAAAACGCAGCGGGCCCGCCGCGTGAGGCGAGTGCCTTGCGGGCCCGGGGAGACAGCAGCTGCCAAGAAGCGCCTAGGGCGCACAGCCCGGCGCCGGCCTCACGGGAACCCGGCTTTCCCGCCCGACGCCACAGGCTCGCCTCTGCCCCACATGGCCGGCAATGCACCGGCCGGCCCAGGGCTACTGCGTGCCCTTGCGGCGCAGGCTGGCCGGGGTGAAGTAGCTCTGCGGCGGCGCCGCCAGGAGGAACTGCCGCGGTGCCTTCTCGTTGTTGCGCAGACCGATGACCGTGTAGCTGCGCGCGACCAGGTCATGGAACACCAGATTGACCGGGGCGATGGTGGGTACCTCGTAGGCGTTCTTGCTGAACGCCAGGTTGACGTGCCACAGCTCGCCGCGGGCATCATGGTTCTCCACCATCAGGGCGTACCAGCTGTCCTCGTCCAGGTAGAAGCGGCGCTTGGCATGGACGTGGCGCTGGCCCGGGCGCAGGGTGGCCTCCACTACCCAGACGCGATGCATTTCCCAGCGGGTCAGGTCGGGATTGAGATGGCCCGGCCGGATCAGCTCGTCCGGCTTGAGCCCCGGCTGCTCCATGGCGTAGTTGTGGTAGGGCACCAGCAGGGCCTGCTTGCCCAGCAGCTTCCAGTCGTAACGGTCGGTGGCGCCGTTGTACATGTCGGTGTCGTCGGCGTAGATGCCATCGATCGGCGTGTCGTAGGCCAGGGTCGGGGCGCGCCGCACGCGGCGCTGGCCGGGGTTGTAGATCCAGGCCGAACGCGGCTCGGCAACCTGATCGATGGGCTCGTGCACCAGCAGCGCGCGGCCGACGTCGCGCGACGGCGGCAGCAGCTCGCTGGCGAAGTAGTAGAGCTGGTTGTCCAGGCTGCCGGCATCCTTCTGCGGATGGTAGTAGTTGGACAGCAGCTGGATACGCTCGCGCAGCAGCGAGTAGCTGCCGCTGGTGGTGACCTGGGCGGTCAGGGCCACCTCGTCGATGTAGCGCCCCTGCCAGCGGGCGATGTGGTTCCAGATCGCCTCGCGGCCATCGGCCGGAATCGGGAAGGGAATGCCGGCATAGGCGCCCACCAGGCCGTTGCCGCCATCGGCCAGGGTCGCCTGCTCGGCATTGCGCCGGGTGTTGGCGTAGATCTCCGGCGGCGCGGCGAAGCTGCGGTGGCTGGGGTAGACCGGCACCCTGAAGCTCTGCGGGTAGGCCTTGAGCAGCGCCTTGACCCCGGGGCTGAGGTTGGCCTCGTCGGCGCCCATGTTCTGTGCGTCGATCACCCGCAGCGGTTGCTCGCCGGCGAAGGGGTCGACATGGAAGCTGCCCGGGCCGCCGTAGCCGGCCGGCGGCTGGGCCAGACCGCCGCTCCACTCGGGGATGCCCTTGGCCGCATCGCCCTGGCGTTCGGCGCCGAAGGGGGTCAGGGAGGTGCCGAGCTGCGCCGCCTGCTCGGCGCCCACCCTGGCCTGGGCGGCCAGCGGCAGCAGCAGGCCGAGGGAGAGCAGGACGGAGGTGAGTGCTGTACGGGTCATGGTGGTCCTGCTGTCAGAAGGAGTAGGAAAGATTGAGGGCGACGTGGTCGCGGTCGATCAGCGCGTTGTCCTTGCGCGCGCCCCAGAACGAGGTGTAGGCCAACTTGCCGGCCAGCGTCTGGCCGTACTTGGCGCCCAGTTCGAGGGTGGCCGACTTGCGCCCCTGGATGAAGTTCTCGTTGAGTGCCGGCGAGGTGCCGGCGACGTCCTGGCGGAAGGTGATGGCCGGCAGCAGGTCGAAGTTCGGCCGCACGTCCTGGATCAGGCCGGACAGGTTAACCGTGTAGCCCCAGGCGAAGGAATCCAGGTAGGCGTAGTTGGGCGTATCCAGCAGGCTGCCCGGCACATGGTTGAAGGCCGCCTCGCCCAGCACCAGCAGGTCGTCCAGGCCGGCCAGCGGGCCGAAGCTGTGGATCAGCGAGAGCGAGCCGGTGTAGAGCTCGTGACGCCGGTACAGGTCGATGCTGCGCCGCGGATCGTTGGCCGAGCCGTCGCCGAACTCGCCCAGGTCGATGCTACCGCCGCTGGCCCCGCCGCCGCCGAGGGCACCCTCGGCCAGTTGCTCAAGCTCGTAGGTCATCGAGGGCTCCAGCGGCGCGTTGGGCCGGTAGGTCAGCTCCCCCGCGACGCTGGTGTCGCCCACCGTACCGGAGACGCTGAAACCGAACAGGCGGATGTCCTCGGGGTAGATGAGGTCGTAGTAGGTGCTGTCGAGCAGGGCCAGGCCGTCGACCAGCGGCACCGAGGCCGGGTCGAGCGCCTGGGCCAGGCCGCAGAGGTCGGCGAAGCGCCCGCCGCTGCCGGCGCTGCAGGCCATGGACTGGCCCTTCTGGATGCGCAGGAAGGGCACCTTGCTGTGGTAGTTGAGGTAGTAGAGGCTGAACTCGGTGTTGTTCCACTCCTCCACCAGGTAGCGCAGGGCCATGCCGAACTGGCCGTCGTCGCGGGCGTCGTGCTCGCGGCCGTAGCGGGCACCGGCGACTATGCCGTTCTCGCCGTTGAGCCCGGGCACCAGCTCGGCCAGCGGGCCCAGCTCGCCACGCAGGTCGACCAGCACGCCGTTGCTGCCCTTGCCGAAGTAGTCCTGGTTGTTGAGGAAGGCGCCGGTGGGGATCAGCTCATGGCCCTTCCACTCCAGGCCGTAGAAGGCCTCGACGTTGAAGGCGTCGGTCAGGCCGAGCTGGCCGGAGATCATGTTGGTCGGCAGCAGGGCGTCCTTGAAGCTGGCGTTGGGCAGCACCACGCGACCGATGTCCACCGGGTTCACCACGTTGAGCCCGTCGGCGTAGTAGATGCCCTCGCCCCAGTTGATCACCTGGCGCCCCAGCCGCACGCTGTAGGGCATCTCGCCGACGTAGCGGTTGGTGTAGAGGTAGGTGTCGAGCAGGCGCGCGCGGTGGCCGGCGCGGTTCTCCAGGTCCGAGGGGTAGCGCTCATCGCTGTCGGTGTTGTGGGTGGCGAACGCATCCCCGCTGGGCTCGTGATCCATGATCTGGGTGTCGTACCAGGCGGTGCCGCGGACGAACAGGCCATCCTGCTCGGTGCGCACGTGCAGCTCCGAGGTCAGCTTGAACTCGTTGGAGACGAAGCCGGTGTCGTAGTACTCGCTGCCGTCGTTGTTGTTGGCGAAGATGTTCTGCCCGCCACGCTCGATGCGCTCGGGCGAACTGGTGCGGTACACCGAGGTGAACTCGGCGACGCTTTCCAGCGAGGTGGTGAAATGGGGCCCGGTGTCGATCTCGAACGCCTGCACGGGCGCCCCGAAAACGCCCAGCCCCAACCCGATCGCCAATGTCATCTTGCTTTTGTTGTGCGACATACGCTCCTCCTGAGTCCGCTTGAAATTAACGGCAACAAAAAAATCGGCATGGGGCCGTAACGGACAAAAAAGAGGGCTCTGCAGGCCTGTCACATTTTTAAACACATCGCCTGCCAGGCATTTGCGGCACACTGCCCGACGACTACCGCAGGGGGGAATGCAGGGTGAAACCCATAGTCGATCCGCGCTATTCGGAGGCCTCGGCGCCGCCGCAGATTTCCCGCTTCCTGCTGCAGCACGCACGCGCCTGCGGGCATGACCCGGCGCTGCTGTGCCGCGGCCTTGGCTTCGCCCCGGACGACCTGAAGCGGCCGGACTATCGCCTGTCCTTCCGCCAGAGCTACCAGCTGGTACGCCGCGCCCAGCAGCTGCTGGACGACGGCGGCCTGGGCCTGACCGTCGGCAGCCGGCAGACCCCGGTGTCCTGGGGCCTGGTCGGCCTGGCCATGCTGGCCTGTGCGGACCTGGGCACGGCCCTGCAACTGGCGCTGCGCTACCAGTGGCACATCGGCAGCCTGCTCGACTACCGCATGGAGATCGCCGGCGACCAGGTACTGGTGCATGCCACGCCGCGCTTCTTCGACCCGGAAGTGGCGGTGTTCTACCTGGAGGAGGCCTTCTCCAGCAGCCTGGCCATCGTGCGCTTCCTCGCCGGGCAGGACCTGGTCGCCAGCCGCATCGAGGTGCAGTACCCCAGGCCGGCGCACGCGCAACGCTATGCCGAGCTGTTCCGCTGCCCGCTGCGCTTTTCCGGCGAGCACAACCTGATGCAGTTCCCGCTCGCCTGGCTGGAGCTGCCACTGCCGACCCGCGACGACTACGTGGTAGCCGAGGCCTGCCTGCTGCTGGACGAGACCATCCGTCACGACCAGGGCCTGAGCGACCTGGTCGAAACCATCGAGCGCGAGGTGCGCAAGAACCTCGGCGAGCCGCCGTCGCTGGGCCAGCTGGCGCGCCAGCTGAACCTGAGCGAGCGCACCCTGCGCCGGCGCATCGGCGAGGCGGGCCTGAGCTACTCCGGCATCGTCGACGAGCTGCGCCGCACCCGCGCCCTGCAGCTGCTCGGCCAGCGCGACAACCGCCTGATCGACGTGGCCTGCGCCACCGGCTTCAGTGATGTGCGCAACTTCCGCCGCGCCTTCAAGCGCTGGACCGGGGTCACGCCGCGCACGGCGAAGCAGCGCATCGCCCCGCAGCACTAGCGCCGAGTCGACGCCCCGGCAGGGCCCTCAGCTTTCCCGGTAGACCGGCCAGCGCTCGACGATCCGCCCGCCGCGCACGGCCAGCAGGTCGCCGAACTGCAACAGCACCGACTCGCTCTGGGTCGGCCGCAGGAACACCTGGTCGTCCACCCGCAGCCCCGCCGCCGGCGAGGCGTTGAGCAGCTCCTGGTTCGAGCTGCGCCCGTACAGGCCGCTCAGCTGCAGCCCGGCCGGCGAGGCGAAGTCGGCCTGCCAGTTGCCGCCATAGATGAAGAAGGTCTCGCGCCGGTTGACGTCCCACCAGGCCAGCAGCCGCGACTTCTCGTCCAGTGCCGGCAGGCGCAGGGCCCCGGTGCTCTTCAGCACCGGCGTGGCGATGTATACCGCCGGCACATGCTCGGCCAGCGACGGCAGGTCATAGTGGCTGGGCTTGAGCAGGCCGGTGCCGATCGCCACTTCGCTGCTCAGGGTCTCCTGCTCGTGGGCGCGGTAGCTCGGGCTGCCGGCGGTGTTCAGGGTCAGGCCCTCGCGCCACAGCGCGGGGAAGCGCTGGCGGGTGAAGTCGACGCAGCCCTGGTAGCGCGCCATGACCTTGGCCAGCAGCTCGTCCGGGGTGCCGAGCAGCGCCGGCAGGTTCATCCCGACGAAGGGGTCGTAGCCCATGAAGCCGGCGAACTGCAGGTGCTGCGGATGGTCCGCGATCAGCTGCAGCAGCGGCGCCAGCGCCTGCGCCTCGCCCACCCCGCCACGGTGCAGGCCGACATCCAGCTCGATGTTGATGCGCAGCCGCGTGCCCAGCCCCCGGGCCAGCGCCAGGTACTGCTGCAGGCGCGCGGGGCTGTCGATCAGCCACTGCAGCTGGCGCGCCGGGTCGAAGGGGCCGCGGTGCTGCTGGTAGAACAGCTGCGCGGAACGCACCGGCAAGGGCTTGCCGAGCAGGATGTCGGCCTCGGGAAACAGCCGCGCATCGTGGTTGAGGAAGGGCTGGTGGAAGGACATCAGGCGCCGCGTGCCGAGGCGCTCGCCGAGGTAGCGCAGCAGCTCGGGGGACGGCAGCGACTTCTCCACCAGGCGCAGCTGCTTGCCGCTGCGGGCGAGGAACTGGCGCACCACCTCGATGTTGTGGTCGAGCCGGTCGAGGTCGATCAGCAGCACCGGGCGCATCGGCCCGTTGGCCTGCAGCTCGCGGTTGAGCGCCTGGAAATAGGCGTCGTGCGGCTGCCCGCGATCTCCCGGGCGCAGCCAGGCGGCCGCCAGCAGCCCGCCGGCGGCCCCCAGCCCGCCCAGCATCAATGCACGTCGTTTCATGCTAATCCCTCAGGCGAGGCCGAACAGGCCGGCCAGGTGTGCGTTGACGAAGCGCCCCTGGGGGTCCAGCGCCTGGCGCACCTCGGTGAATTCCTGCCAGCGCGGATACAGCGCCTGCAGCTGGCGCGCGCCCAGGCTGTGCAGCTTGCCCCAGTGCGGCCGGCCCTGGTACTTCCAGAAGATCGGCTCGATGGCGGCGAAGAAGTTGTGATGGTCCATCGCATAGTGCTGGTGCACCGAGATCGCACAGCTGTCGCGCCCCTCGAACATGCTCAGGGGAATGTCGTCGGCCTTGATGTAGCGGTACTCGATGGGGAACCAGGTGCGCAGGTTGCCGTCGTCGATGCGCTTGAGGATCTCGCGCAGGCAGGCCGGGCCATGCTCGGCCGGCACCGAGTACTCCATCTCGTTGAAGCGCACGTTACGCACGTTGGCGAAGACCTCGTGGGAGGCGCCCACGCGGTCCTCGAAACTGGCCAGGTGGCGCAGGTTGTTGAGCAGGCTGCGGCGCAGCTCGGGGAAGTCGCTGAGGTGCTTGTCCAGCCCCTCGATCAGGCCGATGAAGCCGTTGCCGCCCTCCTCGTCCGGCGCCAGCGGCGGCGTCGCCGGGTCCTCGGTCTCGTTCAGCGCCACCGCCAGGGCATAGTCGGAGTGGGTGACCACCAGCATCTCCCAGTGCTGGTTGTCGCGCTTGAGGTTGTCGACGTCCTCCAGCAGCTCCTCGGTCCTGGCGATCCACTGGCGCTCGCGCAGGCGGTAGGCCGTGCGGTTCTGCAGGCGCACGCGGGTCACCACGCCCAGCGCGCCGAGCGACACGCGGGCGGCGTCGAACAGCTCGGGGCGTTGCTCGCGACTGCAGTCGAACACCTCGCCGCTGGCGCTGACCAGTTGCAGGCCGCAGACCTGGGTGGAATAGGAGCCGAACTCGATGCCGGTGCCATGGGTCGAGGTGGCGATGGCCCCGGCCAGGGTCTGGTAATCGATGTCGGCCATGTTGACCAGCGCCTGGCCGACCGCCTGCAGCGGCGCGCCCATCTGCGACATCGGCGTACCGCCGCCGAACTCGGCCTGCAGGGTCCGGGCGTCGTGTTCGAGCAGACCGGCGAAGTGGCTCAGCGACAGCAGGGTGCCATCGGTGGGCACCAGCGCGCTGAAGGAATGCCCGGAGCCCACCGGGCGGATCTTGCCCGGCGCCCGGCGGATGGCCTGCACCAGCTCGTCGAGGTCCCTGGGGGCCAGGCGCTGCAGCGGCAGGCAGCTCTGCGCGCCCGACCAGTTGCGCCAGGGCATGGGCCGCGCCGCGCCGGCCGGCTCGGCCCACAGGCCGCGCCCCGGCAACGCCAGGAGGGCGCCCAGCAGGCTGGCACGCTGCAGCAGTTGACGACGCGAGAACGGCTGGCCCATGTCAGCGCTCCTGCGCCGCGGAGGCGCCCGCCATGAAGGCGATCAGCGCGCGGAATTCCTGCTCCGAGCACTGCATGCACATGCCCATCGGCGGCATGCCCTGGAAGCCGTTGATGCTGTGCTCCAGCAGGGTGTCCATGCCCTTCTCCAGGCGCGGCGCCCAGGCCGCGACATCACCGCTGAGCGGTGCGCCGGCGGCCGGGTTGGCATGGCACTGCCGGCAACTGGCGCCATACAGCTGCGCCAGTGCCGCATCCGCCGGCATGGCCTGCACCGCTGCGACCGGCGACGGCGTGCCGGCCTCCTCGCCGCAGCCTGCCAGCCCCACACACAGCCCCAGCACCGCGGCCCGGCCGCGCCAGCCCTTGCCCCACACTGCCCGCATAGCCCTCTCCCACGCTCGCTGTCGTTTCGATGCCATCACACTAGAGCAGCACCCAGCGACAGATGAGGGCCCAAACGGCCAGCCAAGCGCCTGTTCGCGGCCAAGGCGCGGCGCCGTTCAGTCGAAGCTCAGCTCCACCTTGGTCCACAGGGTGCGTCCCGGCTCGTCGATGGCCACGGGGGCTGCCGGGTAGCCGAAACCGGCGTTGCCGGCCAGGTTGAGGTGTTCGGCGTAGTCCTTGTCGAACAGGTTGTCGACGCCGGCGCTGAGCTTGACCTGCTCGCTGACGCGGTAGGCGCCATTGAGCGAGAACACGCCGAAGCCGGCGCTCTTGCCGAGGTCGCGGCCGACCACGTTGCCCTTGCCCTCGTCCACGCGGTTCTGCTGGGCCACCACGCGCCACAGGGCGCCGGCACTCCAGGACTCGCGTTCGTAGGTCAGCCCCAGGCGCGCCTCCAGCGGCGGCATCTGCGGCAGCGCCTCGCCATCGGAACTGTTCTTGCCCCAGGCGTAGGCCAGGGTGGCATCGGTCTTCCAGGCGTCGGTGAGGTCATAGGCGACACCCAGCTCGCCGCCCAGGATGCGCGCATCGATGTTGTCGGCCTGGGAGACCAGGCTGCCCATCATGTTGCGGCTGTAGCTGAACAGGATGTAGTCGCGCACCTGGCCGACATAGCCGGATGCCCAGGCCTGCAGGTCCTCACCGGCGTACTGCACGCCGAAATCGAGCTGGGTGGTCTTCTCCGGCTCGATCCCGTCGAAGGCGTTGACCTCGCCCTCGGGAGCGCGCTTGGGCGAGAACAGCTCCCAGTAGTCGGGGAAGCGCTGCACATGACCGATACCGGCATAGAGGGTGGTCGGCGAGTCGGCCAGGTCATACTCGTAGCGGGCAAAGCCGCTGGGCAGGGTGTCGCTGCGCTGCTCTCCGGTGGTCGGGTTGGCCTGCACCAGGCTCATGTGGGTGACGGTTTGCCGGTAGTCCGTGGCGTCGGCACGGTCCAGGCGCGCGCCGCCAATCACCCGGCTGCGCTCGGCGGCCTGCCAGGTCAGCTCGGCGAAGGCGCCGTAGTTGTGCATCACCGAGTCCTTGGTCCAGGGGAACTGGTCGGCATCGGTGTACTGCGCCGGCTGGCCCATCATCGGCATACGGTAGCGCGAGGCGCGGGCGCGGTGTTCGCTGCGCAGCGCATCCAGCCCGGCGACCAGCTCGACCTCGCTCCAGGCGAAGGTGGCCGCCACGCGTGCGCCGGTGGTGCGGCGGTCGACCTGCGAGGCCATCGGCATGGGCATCATGCTGCTCGGGTCGGGATCGCGCAGGCTGAAGTTGTCCATGATGTGGTCGGCGTAGTTGTAGTAGACCTGCGCCTCGACCTTATCCAGCACGCCGCCCAGGTTGCCCTTCTCGAAACGCAAGCCGAGGCTCTCGCGGGCGAACTGCGCACCGTCCATGCCGCGCCCGGCGTAGCGCGCCTCGCCATCGCCCTTGCCGGCACTGAGCTCGAGCAGCGTGTCGGCGTCCGGTGTCCAGCCGATGGCCAGGTCGCCGTTCCACTTCTGCCAGCGCGACGGCACGCTGTCGCCGTCGCCATCTTCGTAATCATCGGACTGCGCCTGGTTGCCGGCGAAACGCAGGTAGCCCTGCTCGCCGCCCGCGGCAGCGTCCAGCACCTTGTCGAAGCGGCCGTTGGAGCCGGTGAGCAGGCTGGCATGCAGTCGCGTACCGAGTTCGCCGAAACGCTCCGGCTGGCGCTCGAACAGCACGGTACCGGCCGAGGCACCCGGCCCCCAGAGCACGGTCTGCGGCCCCTTGATCACGGTGAGCTGGTCGTAGGTCTCCGGGGCGATATAGGAACTCGGGGCGTCCATGCGTCCCGGGCAGGCGCCCAGCATCAGGCCGCCGTTGCTGCGCAGGTTGATGCGTGAACCGAACATGCCGCGCAGCACCGGGTCGCCATTGGTGCCGCCGCTGCGGATGGCGGAAAAGCCGGGGATGGTCTTCAGGTAGTCGGTGGCGTCGCTGGCCGGCACCGGCTGGCGGGCGTCCTTGGGGTCGGCGATCACGGTCAGCGGCGAGCTCTGCTGCACGGCAGTGACCACGCCAGGTGCCAACTCGACATCGGCAGACTCGGCGGCGAAGGCCGGCGCGGCGATGGCCAGACTCAGGGCAGAAAGGATGAAAGGCAGACGGCAGCCACGTGCCGGCACGAATACGGATGCGTTCATGGTATTTCCTGAAAAAAAGACAGCGCTAAGCCCTCGCACGGAGGGCGCTGAATGGCTGGATCAGGAAATGGCCGGCGGGGCCCTGCCGGGCGGCGCCACCAGGAACGGCGGGCTGAGGTTCAGCGCCTCGGCGAAACGCGGCCGCTCGGGGGCGGCGACCGGAGGCGGCGGTGGTGTGAAGGGAAACGACTGCAGGCTGGCCAGCTGTGCGCCGCACTGCACGCAGGGCAGCTGCTGGGCGGCCAGGCCGGCGTCTTCCTCGCCACCGATCTGCCACTGCAGACCATGCGAGGTGCACATCAGCATGAAGGCCGCATCGCTCATCTGCGGCAATGCCCACAGCGGCATGCTCACGCGCAGGAGCATGCCCACCAGGGCAAAGGCGTAGAGCCAATCGCGGAAACTGCGGCTGAGGGGGGTCATGGGCCGGGCATTCTAGCGACCAGGCCCGGGCGGCGCGCTGGACACGGCGTCGCACCCCGCAGACAACAAAAAGCCCGCACGGGGCGGGCTTCTCGTGGACCTTCGGCCGGGCTTAGAACGGAATATCGTCGTCGAAGCTGTCGAAGTCCTGGGCCGGCTGCTGGGCCGCCGCTTGCGGCGCCGGGCGCGGGGCGGCCTGCTGCGGGGCCGGGCGCGACTGCTGCTGGCGCGGGGCGTAGTCACCACCGCCTTCCTGGTTGCCACCGCGGCCGCCGAGCAGCTGCAGGGTGCCGTTCATGTCGACCACGATCTCGGTGGTGTAGCGCTTGACGCCGTCCTTCTCCCACTCGCGGGTCTGCAGGCGGCCTTCGACGTAGCACTGGCTGCCCTTGCGCAGGTATTCACCGGCGATCTCGGCGAGCTTGCCGAAGAACACCACGCGGTGCCATTCGGTGCGGTCCTGCTGCTGGCCGGTCTGCTTGTCCTTCCAGCTGTCGGTAGTGGCCAGGGTGATGTTGGTCACCGCATTGCCATTGGGCAGGTAACGGGTTTCCGGGTCGCCGCCGACGTTGCCGATCAGAATGACTTTGTTAACCCCACGGGCCATTTCGTTCTCCTAAGCTGAATGCGTCTCCGCGGCCTCTTCGAGCACCTGCTCGAGCAACGCGCGGTCCAATTGTTGGGTGTCCACTTTGATGTACAACGCGGCCTCCTCGGCCACCACGATGGCGTCGCTGACGCCGGGTATCGCGAGGAGTCGCCCCACCAGTCCGCTGTCGGCCAGCGCCGTCTCGGCAAGCGGGCGGCGCAGACTGGTCACATAAGGCGGCTCGCGCATAGTAGCAGCTGCCAGCAGCCAGAAAACCCCCAGCGCCGCACAGCCGACGAATACCAGGCCGAGGCCGCCATGCTGGTACAGCCAGCCGCCGAGGATGCCGCCCAGCGCGGCGCCGAGGAACTGGCTGGTGGAGTACACGCCCATGGCCGTGCCCTTGCCGCCGGCCGGCGCCACCTTGCTCACCAGCGAAGGCAACGAAGCCTCTAGCAGGTTGAAGGCGGTGAAGAACAGGATGAAGCCCAGCACCAGCGTCGAGAGGCTGTGGCCGAAGGCCCAGAAGTACAGCTCGCAGAGCACCAGCACCAGCACCGCACCGGAAAGCACGCGCTTCATCTGGCGCCTCTTCTCGGCGTAGATAATGAACGGCACCATGCCGAAGAAGCCGATCAGCAGGGCGCTGAGGTAGACCCACCAGTGCTCCTCCCTGGCCAGCCCGCCCTGCTCCACCAGCGCCAGCGGCAGCACCACGAAGCTGGCCATGAGAATCGCGTGCAGCACGCCGATGCCCAGGTTCAGGCGCAGCAGCTCGGGGTTGCGCAGGGTCGGCCGCAGCGCCTGACGGGCGACACCGGACTCGCGGTGCTGCAGCGTGCGGGAGGCGCGCGGGACGAAGGCGGCGATGATCAGCATGCCCAGCAGGGCCATGCCGGCGGTGGCCCAGAACAGCCCGGACAGGCCGAAGGCGCGGGTCAGCAGCGGGCCGACCACCATGGCCACGGCGAACGACAGGCCGATGCTCATGCCGATCATGGCCATGGCCTTGGTGCGGTGCTGCTCGCGGGTCAGGTCCGAGAGCAGCGCCATCACCGCCGCCGAGATGGCCCCGGCGCCCTGCAGCACGCGCCCGGCGATCACCCCCCAGATGGAGTCGGCAGTAGCGGCGAGGGCGGCGCCGGCGGCGAAGATCAGCAGGCCGACGTAGATCACCGGCAGGCGGCCGATGCGGTCGGAGAGCACACCGAAGGGAATCTGCAGCAGCGCCTGGGTCAGGCCGTAGGCGCCGATGGCCAGGCCGATCAGTGCCGGCGTGGCGCCGGCATAGTCCATGCCGTAGGTGGCCAGCACCGGCAGGACCATGAACATGCCCAGCATGCGGAAGGCGAACACCAGGGCCAGGCCGCTCGCGGCGCGCGTCTCGCTGGCGCTCATGCGTTCGCTGTGCGGATCGTGCATGGAAAAACCCTGAACAAATTGGCCGGCGATTCTAGCAGCCATCCCCGCGCCGATACAGGCGCGGCGCTTTGCCGCGTGCCAGCCCGCGGCCGTATACTGCGTGGTTTCCGCCCGCCCACCTGCGAGGCCGTTCGTGGACAAGATTCTGATCCGGGGTGCGCGCACCCATAACCTGAAAAACGTCGACCTGACCCTGCCGCGCGACAAGCTGATCGTGATCACCGGCCTGTCCGGTTCCGGCAAGTCGTCGCTGGCCTTCGACACCCTTTACGCCGAAGGCCAGCGCCGCTACGTGGAGTCCCTGTCGGCCTACGCCCGGCAGTTCCTGTCGATGATGGAGAAGCCCGACGTCGACACCATCGAGGGCCTCTCCCCGGCCATCTCCATCGAGCAGAAGTCCACTTCGCACAACCCGCGCTCGACGGTCGGCACCATCACCGAGATCTACGACTACCTGCGCCTGCTCTACGCCCGCGTCGGCATCCCGCGCTGCCCGGACCACGACGTGCCGCTGGAGGCGCAGACCGTCAGCCAGATGGTCGACCAGGTGCTGGCCCTGCCCGAGGGCCGCAAGCTGATGCTGCTGGCCCCGGTGATCCGCGAGCGCAAGGGCGAGCACCTGGCGGTGTTCGACGAGCTGCGTGCCCAGGGCTTCGTCCGCGCCCGGGTCAACGGCAAGCTCTATGAACTGGACGAGCTGCCCAAGCTGGACAAGCAGAAGAAGCACAGCATCGACGTGGTGGTGGACCGCTTCAAGGTGCGCGAGGACCTGCAGCAGCGCCTGGCCGAATCCTTCGAGACCGCCATCAACCTGGCCGACGGCATTGCCCTGGTCGCGCCCATGGACGATGAAGAAGGCGACGAGATCATCTTCTCCGCGCGCTTCGCCTGCCCGCACTGCGGCCACTCGATCAGCGAGCTGGAACCCAAGCTGTTCTCCTTCAACAACCCGGCCGGCGCCTGCCCGACCTGCGACGGCCTGGGCGTGAAGCAGTTCTTCGACGCCAAGCGCCTGGTCAACGGCGAGCTGACCCTGGCCGAGGGCGCCATCCGCGGCTGGGACCGGCGCAACGTCTACTACTTCCAGATGCTCGGCTCGCTGGCCGCGCACTATGGCTTCAGCCTGGAGGAGCCGTTCGACGACCTGGCCGCCGAGCACCAGAAGGTCATCCTGTTCGGCAGCGGCACGCAGAACGTCGACTTCAAGTACCTCAACGACCGTGGCGACATCGTCAAACGCTCGCACCCGTTCGAGGGCATCATCCCCAACCTGGAGCGGCGCTACCGCGAGACCGAGTCGGCCACCGTGCGCGAGGAACTGGCCAAGTTCCTCAGCACACAGCCCTGCCCGGACTGCCGCGGCACCCGCCTGCGCCGCGAGGCGCGCCACGTGTGGGTCGGCGAGCGCACCCTGCCCGCGGTCACCGGACTGCCGGTGGGCGAGGCCTGCGACTACTTCGGCGGCATGAGCCTGACCGGGCGCCGCGGCGAGATCGCCGAGAAGATCCTCAAGGAAATCCGCGAACGCCTGCAGTTCCTGGTCAACGTCGGCCTTGATTACCTGACCCTGGACCGCAGCGCCGACACCCTGTCCGGCGGCGAGGCCCAGCGCATCCGCCTGGCCAGCCAGATCGGCGCGGGACTCGTCGGAGTCATGTATATCCTCGACGAGCCCAGCATCGGCCTGCACCAGCGCGACAACGAGCGCCTGCTGGGCACCCTCACCCACCTGCGCAACCTGGGCAACACGGTGATAGTCGTCGAGCACGACGAGGACGCCATCCGCCTGGCCGACTACGTGGTCGACATCGGCCCCGGCGCCGGCGTGCACGGCGGCCGCGTGGTCGCCGAGGGCACCCCAGACGAGGTGATGAACCACCCCGACTCGCTGACCGGCAAGTACCTCTCCGGCCGCGAAAAGATCCGCTACCCGGCCAGCCGCACCCCGCGCGACAAGAAGAAGCTGCTCAAGCTCAAGGGCGCCCGCGGCAACAACCTGCGCAACGTCGACCTGGAGATCCCGGTCGGCCTGCTCACCTGCGTCACCGGCGTGTCCGGCTCGGGCAAGTCGACGCTGATCAACAACACCCTGTTCCCCATCACCGCCACCGCGCTGAACGGCGCCACCACCCTGGAGACGGCGCCGCACGACTCGTTCGACGGCCTGCAGCACCTGGACAAGGTGGTCGACATCGACCAGAGCCCGATCGGCCGAACGCCGCGCTCCAACCCGGCAACCTACACCGGCCTGTTCACCCCGATCCGCGAGCTGTTCGCCGGCGTGCCGGAGGCCCGCTCGCGCGGCTACGGCCCGGGCCGCTTCAGCTTCAACGTCAAGGGCGGGCGCTGCGAGGCCTGCCAGGGCGACGGCGTGATCAAGGTGGAGATGCACTTCCTGCCGGACATCTACGTGCCGTGCGACGTGTGCAAGGGCAAGCGCTACAACCGCGAGACACTGGAGGTGAAGTACAAGGGCAAGAGCATCACCGAGGTGCTCGACATGACCATCGAGGAGGCCCGCGACTTCTTCGACGCCGTGCCGGCCCTGGCGCGCAAGCTGCAGACCCTGGTCGACGTCGGCCTGTCCTATATCAAGCTGGGGCAGAGCGCGACCACCCTGTCCGGCGGAGAGGCGCAGCGGGTCAAGCTGAGTCGCGAGCTGTCCAAGCGCGACACCGGCAAGACCCTGTATATCCTCGACGAGCCGACCACCGGCCTGCACTTCGCCGATATCCAGCAGCTGCTCGACGTGCTGCACCGCCTGCGCGACCACGGCAACACCGTGGTGGTGATCGAGCACAACCTGGACGTGATCAAGACCGCCGACTGGATCGTCGACCTCGGCCCCGAGGGCGGCTCCAAGGGCGGCATGATCATCGCCACCGGCACCCCGGAGGAGGTCGCCGCCAACCCGGCGTCGCATACCGGGCACTTCCTCAAGCCCCTGCTGGAACGCGATCGCGCCTGACCGTCGCCAGCATGAAAAAGCCCCGCAGATGCGGGGCTTTTTTCTGGGCGCAGGTGAATCAGGCCAGATCGAAGCGATCCAGGTTCATCACCTTGGTCCAGGCGGCGACGAAGTCCTTGACCAGCTTCTGCTTGCCGTCGGCGCTGGCGTAAACCTCGGCGTAGGCGCGCAGCACCGAGTTGGAGCCGAAGATCAGGTCGTTGCGTGTGCCGGTGTACTGCACCTTGCCGGTCTTGCGGCACTTGCCCTCGAACAGCTCGGCATCGGCGCCGGTCGCCTTCCACTCCAGCCCCATGTCCAGCAGGTTGACGAAGAAGTCGTTGGACAGCACACCGACCTTGTCGGTGAACACGCCATGGGCACTACCATCGTAGTTGGCACCGAGCACCCGCAGGCCGCCGACCAGCGCGGTCAGTTCGGGCGCGGTCAGGGTCAGCAGCTGCGCCTTGTCGATCAGCATGGCCTCGGTCGGCACGCCCAGATTGCCCTTGTTGTAGTTGCGGAAGCCATCGGCGACCGGCTCCAGCACGGCGAAGGACTCGACGTCGGTCTGGTCCTGACGGGCATCGACCCGCCCTGGCGCGAACGGCACATCCACGCTGACACCGGCAGCCTTGGCGGCCTGCTCCACGCCCACGTTACCGGCCAGAACCAGCACGTCGGCCAACGAAGCCTTGCCCGAGGCCTTCTGGATCTCCACCAGCTTGGGCAGGGCCTTGATCGCCCGCTGGTTGACGGCCCAGTCCTTCTGCGGCGACAGCGCCAGGCGCGCACCATTGGCGCCACCGCGCTTGTCGCTGCCACGGAAGCTCGAGGCCGAGGCCCAGGCCACCGACACCAGGTCGCCCACCGACAAGCCGGAGGCGGCGATCCTGTCCTTGAGGTCGGCGATATCGGCCGCGCTCGGGTTGTGCGTGGCAGCCGGCAGCGGGTCCTGCCAGATCAGGTCCTCCTTCGGCACTTCCGGGCCCAGGTAGCGGGCCTTCGGCCCCATGTCACGATGGGTCAGCTTGAACCAGGCGCGGGCGAAGGCTTCGGCGAAGGCCTGCGGATCATCGAGGAAGCGCTTGGAAATCTTGCCGAACTCCGGATCGAAGCGCAGGGTCAGGTCGGTGGTGAGCATGGTCGGCTTGTGGAATTTGCCCGGGATGTGCGCATCCGGAATGATCTCCGGGGCATCCTTGGCCACCCACTGCTTGGCGCCGGCCGGCGACTTGGTCAGCTCCCACTCGTACTTGAACAGGTTCTCGAAGAAGTTGTTGCTCCACAGCGCCGGGGTCTTGGTCCAGGTGACCTCGATGCCGCTGGAGATGGTGTCCTTGCCATGGCCACTGCCGAAGTTGCTCATCCAGCCCAGGCCCTGGGCCTCGATCGGCGCGGCTTCCGGCTCCGGCCCCTTGTGCGACTCCGGCGCAGCGCCATGGGCCTTGCCGAAGGTGTGGCCACCGGCGATCAGCGCGACGATTTCCTCGTCGTTCATGGCCATGCGGTAGAAGGTGGCGCGGATATCCTTGGCCGCCTCCAGGTAGTCGCCACTGGCGTTGGGCCCTTCCGGGTTCACGTAGATCAGGCCCATGTGGGTGGCGCCGAACGGGCCGTTCAGCTCGCGATTATCCTTGACCCGCTCCGGGTCGACGCCCAGCCACTGCATCTCGGCGCCCCAGTTGACGTCCTGGTCCGGTTCCCAGACATCCTCGCGACCGCCGGCGAAGCCGAAGGTACGGAAGCCCATGGACTCCAGTGCAACGTTGCCGGCGAGAATGAGCAGGTCGGCCCAGGAAATCTGCTGGCCGTATTTCTGCTTGATCGGCCACAGTAGACGCCGCGACTTGTCGATGTTGACGTTGTCCGGCCAGGAGTTCAGCGGAGCGAAGCGCTGCTGGCCGCGACCGCCGCCACCGCGGCCGTCGGTGGTGCGATAGGTGCCGGCAGCGTGCCAGGCCATGCGGATGAACTGCGGGCCGTAGTGGCCGAAGTCGGCGGGCCACCAGTCCTGCGAGTCGGTCATCAGTCTGACCAGATCCGCCTTGAGCGCCTTGTAATCGAGCTTCTTGAACTCTTCGGCGTAGTTGAACTTCTCGCCGAGTGGGTTGGACTTTTCCGAGTGCTGGTTGAGCAGATCCACGCGCAGCTGGTTCGGCCACCAGTCCCTGTTGGTCGTGCCGCCACCGGCGACATGGTGGAACGGACATTTACCTTGGTTCGACATCGCTCTCTCCTTTCTTCTCACCGGGTCGGTCCCATCGACTGCGGCCGACGATGGATCAAGAGTAGACCCGCCTTATCCGAAGAACCAATTTATGGAGAGTAACGACCTGATAGCTTTTGTCTCTTGATAGAGCGCCAGCGCGGGCAAACCCGAAGCCCTGAAAACAAAAAACCGGGCCTAGGCCCGGTTCTTCGTGAAGCAGAAGTCGCTTACTCGGCGGCTTCTACGGCCTCGCCAGCAACCTTGCGGTCAACCAGCTCGACGTACGCCATGGGGGCGTTGTCGCCAGCGCGGAAACCGCACTTGAGGATGCGCAGGTAGCCGCCCTGACGGGTGGCGTAACGCTTGCCCAGGTCGTTGAACAGCTTGCCGACGATGGCTTTCGAACGGGTACGGTCGAAGGCCAGGCGACGGTTGGCGACGCTGTCTACCTTGGCCAGGGTGATCAGCGGCTCGGCAACGCGACGCAGTTCCTTGGCTTTCGGCAGGGTGGTTTTGATCAGTTCGTGTTCGAACAGCGACACCGCCATGTTCTGGAACATGGCCTTGCGGTGAGCGCTGGTGCGGCTGAGGTGACGGCCACTTTTACGATGACGCATGATTAATTCCTTACCAAACTTTCGGTTCGGTGATTACGGACGATCAGGCAGTCGCCTTATCGTCCTTCTTCAGACTTGCCGGCGGCCAGTTGTCGAGGCGCATGCCGAGGGACAGACCACGGGAGGCCAGGACGTCCTTGATCTCGGTCAGGGACTTCTTGCCCAGGTTCGGAGTCTTGAGCAGCTCTACTTCGGTACGCTGGATCAGGTCGCCGATGTAGTAGATGTTCTCCGCCTTCAGGCAGTTGGCCGAACGCACGGTCAGTTCGAGGTCGTCTACCGGACGCAGCAGGATCGGGTCGATCTCGTCTTCCTGCTCGACCACCACCGGCTCGCTGTCGCCCTTCAGGTCGACGAAAGCCGCCAGCTGGTGCTGGAGGATGGTCGCGGCACGACGGATGGCCTCTTCAGGATCCAGGGTGCCGTTGGTTTCCAGGTCGATGACCAGCTTGTCCAGGTTGGTACGCTGCTCGACGCGGGCGTTCTCAACCACGTAGGCCACACGGCGAACCGGGCTGAACGAAGCGTCCAGCTGCAGACGACCGATGCTGCGGCTCTCGTCCTCGTCGCTCTGACGGGCATCGGCCGGCTCGTAGCCACGGCCACGACGCACGGTGAGCTTCATGTTCAGAGCGCCGTTGTCCGCCAGATTGGCGATCACGTGATCGCCATTGACGATCTCGACATCGTGATCCAGCTGAATATCGGCAGCGGTGACCACACCCGAGCCCTTCTTGGCCAGAGTCAGGGTGACTTCGTCACGACCGTGCAGCTTGATGGCCAGACCTTTCAGGTTGAGCAGGATCTCGATGACATCTTCCTGCACACCTTCGATGGCGGAGTACTCGTGGAGTACGCCGTCGATCTCGGCCTCGACTACTGCACAGCCAGGCATGGAGGACAACAGGATGCGACGCAGCGCGTTGCCCAGGGTATGGCCAAAACCACGCTCGAGGGGCTCGAGGGTGATCTTGGCGCGGGTCGGACTGACCGCCTGAACGTCGATATGACGGGGGGTCAGGAACTCATTTACCGAAATCTGCATGGATGCACCTATTTTCTAGCCCTTACTTGGAGTAGAGCTCGACAATCAGGCTTTCGTTGATGTCGGAGGACAGATCGCTGCGAGCCGGGACGCTTTTGAACACGCCGGACTTCTTCTCAGCATCCACTTCGACCCACTCAACACGACCACGCTGGGCGCACAGCTCGAGAGCCTGGGCAACGCGCAGCTGGTTCTTGGCCTTTTCGCGAACCGCAACCACGTCACCAGCCTTGACCTGGTAGGACGGGACGTTCACGGTCGAACCGTTCACGGTGATGGCTTTGTGCGATACCAGCTGGCGGGATTCGGCGCGGGTGGCACCAAAGCCCATGCGGTAAACCACGTTGTCCAGACGGCATTCCAGCAGCTGCAGCAGGTTCTCGCCGGTAGCACCCTTGCGACGGGCAGCTTCCTTGTAGTAACCGCTGAACTGACGCTCCAGCACGCCGTAGATACGACGGACTTTCTGCTTCTCACGCAGCTGGGTACCGTAGTCGGACTGACGGCCGCGGCGAGCGCCGTGCTGGCCAGGAGCCGATTCGATGTTGCACTTGGATTCGAGCGCGCGCGCACCACTCTTCAGGAAGAGATCGGTGCCTTCACGACGAGACAGTTTGCACTTGGGACCAATGTAACGAGCCATTCTTCACTGTCTCCTATTACACGCGACGCTTCTTCGGCGGACGGCACCCGTTGTGCGGGATCGGCGTCACGTCGGTGATGCTGGCGATTTTGTAGCCGCAGGCGTTCAGAGCACGCACAGCGGATTCGCGACCCGGGCCCGGGCCCTTGACGTTCACGTCGAGGTTCTTCAGGCCGTATTCCAGAGCAGCCTGACCGGCACGCTCGGCAGCCACCTGGGCAGCGAACGGGGTGCTCTTACGGGAGCCGCGGAAACCGGAACCACCGGAGGTCGCCCAAGACAGAGCATTGCCCTGACGGTCGGTGATGGTCACGATGGTGTTATTGAAAGAAGCGTGGATATGGGCGATGCCATCCACCACTGTCTTTTTGACTTTCTTACGAGTACGAGCAGCAGGCTTAGCCATGACTTATTTCCTGTCGATTCGCGGGCGCAATTACTTGCGGATCGGCTTACGCGGGCCCTTGCGGGTGCGCGCGTTGGTCTTGGTGCGCTGACCGCGGACCGGCAGGCCACGGCGGTGACGCAGACCGCGGTAGCAGCCCAGGTCCATCAGACGCTTGATCTTCATGTTGATTTCGCGGCGCAGGTCACCTTCGGTGGTGAGCTTGGCGACTTCGCCACGCAGCTGCTCGATCTGCTCGTCAGAGAGATCCTTGATCTTTGCCGCCGGATTGACACCGGTGGTTGCGCAGATCTTCTGCGCAGTGGTGCGACCAACACCGTAGATGTAGGTCAGCGAGATAACAGTGTGCTTGTTATCCGGAATGTTGACGCCTGCAATACGGGCCATTCAGTGGAACTCCAATTGACAGCTACCCACGCCCTGGAAGCCAAGAAATAGGGCGCGCGATATTAGCGCTGTAATAACAAAGAATCAACCCGGCAGCGCACTAGCTGCCGGGCTCATTACGCGTGGATCACACTCAGCCTTGGCGCTGTTTGTGACGCGGCTCCGCGCTGCAGATCACGCGCACGACGCCGTCGCGACGGATGACCTTGCAGTTACGGCACAGCTTCTTGACCGATGCACGAACTTTCATCAGTAACTCCTAGAACCTTACGGAAACCATGTCAGCGGAGCATGCCGCCGCCATAGCCCTTCAGGTTGGCTTTCTTCATCAGGGATTCGTACTGGTGCGAAACGAGGTGCGATTGTACTTGCGACATAAAGTCCATCACAACCACGACCACGATCAGCAACGAGGTCCCGCCAAGGTAGAACGGAACGTTGGCTGCCACCTGCAGGAACTGCGGGAGGAGGCAAACGGCCGTCATGTAAAGAGCACCGAACATGGTCAAGCGGGTCAGCACGCCATCGATATAGCGCGCGGATTGCTCGCCCGGACGGATGCCCGGAATAAAGGCACCGGACTTCTTCAGGTTTTCCGCTACGTCTTTCGGGTTGAACATCAGCGCCGTGTAGAAGAAGCAGAAGAAGATGATCCCTGCACTAAACAGCAGAATGTTCAACGGCTGTCCGGGAGCGATCGCCTGCGAAATATCCTGCAGCCAGCCCAGACCTTCGGACTGACCAAACCAGGTACCCAGCGAAGCCGGGAACAGCAGCAGGCTGCTGGCGAAGATGGCCGGGATCACGCCCGCCATGTTCACCTTCAGCGGCAGGTGGCTGGTCTGCGCAGCGAAAACCTTGCGGCCCTGCTGACGCTTGGCGTAGTGCACCGCAATGCGACGCTGACCACGCTCGATGAACACCACGAAACCGATGATCGCTACCGCCAGCAGACCGATGGCAATCAGGGCGAAGATGTTGATATCGCCCTGGCGTGCAGACTCGAAAGACTGCCCGATTGCCGACGGCAGACCGGCCACGATGCCAGCAAAGATCAGCATCGAAATACCGTTGCCGACACCCCGCTCGGTGATCTGCTCGCCCAGCCACATCATGAACATGGCGCCGGCCACGAAGGTCGTCACCGCCACGAAGTGGAAGCCGAAATCAGCCGAGAAAGCCACGCCCTGACCCGCCAGACCAACGGACATGCCGATTGCCTGAATCACGGCCAGCACCAGGGTGCCGTAGCGGGTGTACTGGCTGATCTTGCGACGGCCAGCTTCCCCTTCCTTCTTCAACTGCTCCAGCTGCGGGCTGACAGCGGTCATCAGCTGCATGATGATCGAGGCCGAGATGTACGGCATGATCCCCAGTGCAAAGATGCTCATCCGCTCCAGCGCGCCGCCGGAAAACATGTTGAACAGGCTAAGAATGGTCCCCTCGTTCTGCCGAAACAGGTCGGCCAGCCGGTCAGGGTTGATTCCGGGCACCGGAATGTGCGCACCGATCCGATAGACGATGATCGCCAGGAACAGGAAACGCAGTCGAGCCCAGAGCTCGGACAACCCGCCATTGCTGAGCGCGGAGAGAGCACCTTGCTTAGCCATTTAGTCCTCGAACTTACCGCCAGCTGCTTCGATAGCCGCGCGCGCACCCTTGGTGGCGGCGATACCTTTCAGGGTGACCGCACGAGTAACCTCGCCGGACAGCATGACTTTCACACGCTGTACGTTCTGGTTGATCACGTTGGCATCCTTCAGCGACTGCAGGGTTACGACGTCGCCTTCCACCTTGGCCAGCTCGGAAGTGCGCACTTCAGCGCGATCCATGGCCTTCAGGGAAACGAAGCCGAACTTCGGCAGACGGCGGTGCAGCGGCTGCTGACCACCCTCGAAGCCCGGGGCGATGGAGCCACCGGTACGGGAGGTCTGACCCTTGTGGCCACGGCCACCGGTCTTGCCCAGACCGCTACCGATACCACGGCCCGGACGGTGCTTTTCGCGACGGGCACCCGGCGCGGAACGCAGATCGTTCAGTTGCATGATTAACCCTCCACCTTCAGCAGGTAGTAAGCCTTGTTGATCATGCCGCGGTTTTCAGGAGTGTCCTGAACTTCGACGGTGTGACCGATGCGACGCAGGCCCAGGCCCTTGACGCAAGCTTTGTGGTTGGCCAGACGGCCATTGGTGCTCTTGACCAGAGTGACTTTGACGGTAGCCATGATCAGAGAATCTCCTCGACGCTCTTACCACGCTTGGCAGCCACGGATTCCGGCGACTGCATGGCTTTCAGACCCTTGAAGGTGGCGTACACCACGTTCACCGGGTTGGTAGAGCCGTAGCACTTGGCCAGAACGTTCTGCACGCCAGCCACTTCCAGCACGGCACGCATGGCGCCGCCGGCGATGATGCCGGTACCTTCGGAAGCCGGCTGCATGAAGACGCGGGAAGCGCCATGCACGGACTTCATCGGGTATTGTAGGGTGGTGCCGTTCAGGTCGACCTGGATCATGTTGCGACGCGCAGCTTCCATCGCCTTCTGGATGGCGGCCGGCACTTCGCGGGACTTGCCGCGACCGAAACCGACGCGGCCCTTACCATCACCCACCACGGTCAACGCGGTGAAGGTGAAGATACGGCCACCCTTAACGGTCTTGGCAACGCGGTTAACCTGGACCAGCTTCTCGATGTAGCCTTCGCCCTGGGCGTCGTCACCGCGATTGTCGCGATCGCGCTTTTGCTCGTGATTTGCCATAACTTAGAACTCCAGCCCGCCTTCACGAGCAGCATCAGCCAGCGCTTTCACGCGGCCGTGGTACTTGAAGCCAGAACGGTCGAACGCTACCTGGGTAACGCCAGCGGCTTTCGCGCGCTCGGCAACCAGCAGGCCGACTTTCTTGGCCGCGTCGACGTTGCCGGTGGCACCGTCACGCAGTTCTTTGTCCAGGGTCGAGGCGCTGGCCAGAACCTTGGCGCCGTCGGCCGAAATGACCTGGGCGTAGATGTGCTGGGAAGAGCGGTACACGCAAAGGCGTACGGTTTCCAGCTCGCGCATTTTCAGGCGTGCCTTGCGAGCGCGACGCAGACGAGTTTCTTTCTTTACGCTCATTTGCTATGCCCTACTTCTTCTTAGCTTCTTTGCGACGTACGACTTCATCGGCGTAACGCACACCCTTGCCCTTGTACGGCTCAGGACGACGGAAGTCGCGGATCTCCGCAGCCACCTGACCGACCAGCTGCTTGTCGATGCCCTTGATCAGGATATCGGTCTGGCTGGGGGTTTCGGCGGTAATGCCCTGCGGCAGTTCGTAGTCGATCGGATGGGAGAAGCCCAGCGCGAGATTCAGCACCTGGCCTTTGGCCTGGGCCTTGTAGCCCACACCGACCAGCTGCAGCTTGCGCTCGAAGCCTTGGCTCACGCCAATGACCATGTTGTTGACCAGTGCACGGGTGGTACCGGCCATGGCCTTGTTCTGCAGATCGCCATTGCGGGCGGCAAAACGCAGCTCACCGGAGTCCTGGATGACTTCCACGGACGGGTGCACATTCAGCTCCAGGGTGCCCTTGGCGCCCTTGACCGAGAGCTGCTGGCCAGCGAGTTTGACCTCGACGCCTGCCGGCAGCTTGACGGGGTTCTTAGCAACGCGAGACATGCTTATCCCCCCTTAGAACACGGTGCAGAGCACTTCACCGCCGACACCGGCAGCGCGTGCAGCGCGATCAGTCATCACACCTTTGTTGGTGGAGACGATGGAAACGCCCAGACCGCCGCGAACTTTCGGCAGCTGGTCGACAGGCTTGTACTGGCGCAGGCCAGGACGGCTGACGCGCTTGACTTCCTCGATGACCGGACGGCCTTCGAAGTACTTCAGCTCGATGGACAGCTGCGGCTTGGCGTCGCTGCTGACCTGGTATCCCGCGATGTAGCCTTCGTCCTTGAGAACTTTGGCTACTGCCACCTTCAGCTTGGAAGACGGCATGCTTACTACCGACTTTTCAGCCATCTGGGCATTACGGATACGAGTTAGCATGTCCGCTAACGGGTCCTGCATACTCATGGGCTAGATGCTCCTGATACAAAAAGAACAGCCTTGCGGCTGGAACCATCCTCGAGCCCAGAAATGCCAGGCTCAGGAGAGCCGGACATTATAGAGATCGATCAAAAATGAATCAAGCCCCAAAGGGGCTTGATCGTTAAAAACAAAGCCGGCGCTAGGCCGGCTTCGCTTTTCTTACCAGCTGGCTTTCACCAGACCCGGTACATCACCGCGCATCGCAGCTTCGCGCAGCTTGTTACGGCCGAGGCCGAACTTGCGGTACACGCCGTGCGGACGGCCGGTGATGCGGCAACGGTTACGCAGGCGGCTGGCGCTGGCGTCACGCGGTTGCTTTTGCAGGGCGATCTGGGCTTCCCAACGCTGCTCCGGAGTGGAGTTCGGGTTGGCGATCACAGCTTTGAGCTCAGCGCGCTTCTTAGCGAACTTAGCAACCGTCAGCTGACGCTTCAGCTCGCGGTTCTTCATGCTCTTCTTGGCCATGTCCTACTCCAATCAGTTGCGGAACGGGAAGTTGAAGGCGCGCAGCAGGGCGCGACCTTCATCGTCCGTACGGGCGGTGGTGGTCAGGGTGATGTCCAGGCCGCGCAGAGCATCGATCTTGTCGTAATCGATTTCCGGGAAGATGATCTGCTCTTTCACGCCCATGCTGTAGTTGCCACGACCATCGAAGGACTTGGCATTCAGGCCGCGGAAGTCACGCACGCGCGGCAGGGAGATGGAGAGCAGGCGATCCAGGAATTCGTACATGCGATCGCGACGCAGGGTCACCTTGACACCGATCGGCCAACCTTCACGAACCTTGAAGCCGGCAATGGACTTGCGGGCGAAGGTCACGACGGGCTTTTGACCGGTGATCTTTTCCAGGTCGGCAACAGCGTTTTCGATGATCTTCTTGTCACCGATCGCTTCGCCAAGACCCATGTTCAGGGTGATTTTGGTAACGCGCGGAACTTCCATCACGTTGGCCAGCTGCAGTTCTTCCTTCAGCTTGGGCGCGATTTCTTTCCGGTAAATCTCTTTCAGTCGTGCCATGGTGTTTTACCTATGATTCTCAAGCGCCAACCGGCTTTTGGGTGGACTTGAAGACACGAATTTTCTTGCCGTCTTCGACCTTGAAACCAACGCGGTCAGCCTTGTTGGTTTCGCTGTTGAAGATGGCGACGTTGGAAACGTGCAGGGGCGCCTCTTTCTCGACGATACCGCCCTGAACACCGATCATCGGGTTCGGCTTGGTATGACGCTTGACGAGGTTGATGCCGCCGACGATCAGACGATCGTCAGCCAGCACTTTCAGCACCTTGCCGCGCTTGCCCTTGTCTTTGCCGGCGATGACGATGATCTCGTCGTCACGACGAATCTTTTGCATGACGGCTTCTCCTTACAGCACTTCGGGGGCGAGCGAGACGATCTTCATGAACTTCTCGGAACGCAGTTCACGAGTCACCGGCCCGAAGATACGGGTGCCGATCGGCTCTTGCTTGTTGTTCAGCAGAACAGCGGCGTTGCCGTCGAAGCGGATGATCGAGCCGTCGGCACGACGTACGCCGTGACGGGTGCGGACCACGACAGCGGTCATCACCTGGCCTTTCTTCACCTTGCCGCGCGGAATCGCTTCCTTCACGGTGACCTTGATGATGTCGCCGATACCGGCATAACGACGGTGCGAACCACCCAAGACCTTGATGCACATAACGCGACGAGCACCGCTGTTGTCAGCGACGTCGAGCATGGATTGAGTCTGAATCATATCTTTCTCCGACCCTTAGTCCTTAGACTTCCACGGCACGTTCGACGATTTCCACCAGCGCCCAGGACTTGGTCTTGGCCAGCGGACGGGTCTCACGGATGGTGACCTTGTCGCCGATCTTGCACTGGTTGTTCTCGTCGTGAGCGTGCAGCTTGGTCGAACGCTTCACGTATTTACCGTAGATCGGGTGCTTGACGCGGCGCTCGATCAGGACGGTGATGGTCTTGTCCATTTTGTCGCTGACGACACGGCCAGTCAGCGTACGGACGATTTTCTCTGCTTCAGCCATGATCACTTACCTGCCTGCTGGTTGAGCACAGTTTTCACGCGAGCGATGTCGCGCTTCACTTGCGAGAGCAGGTGAGACTGCCCCAACTGACCAGTCGCCTTCTGCATGCGCAGATTGAACTGGTCGCGCAGCAGGCCGAGCAGTTGCTCGTTCAGCTGCTGAACCGATTTTTCACGGAGTTCTTTCGCTTTCATCACATCACCGTCCGCTTAACAAAGGAGGTGGCGAGGGGCAGCTTTGCAGCAGCCAGGGCGAAAGCCTCACGCGCCAGCTCTTCCGGAACACCTTCGATCTCGTACAGCACCTTGCCCGGCTGGATCTGGGCTACCCAGTACTCCACGCCACCCTTACCTTTACCCATACGAACTTCGAGGGGCTTTTTGGTAACCGGCTTGTCCGGGAACACGCGGATCCAGATCTTGCCGCCACGCTTCACGTGACGGGTCAGGGCGCGACGGGCTGCCTCGATCTGACGGGCAGTCAGGCGACCACGGGAAACAGCTTTCAGGGCGAATTCGCCGAAGCTGACCTTGCTACCGCGATGAGCCAGACCACGGTTGTGGCCGGTCATCTGCTTGCGGAATTTTGTACGCTTGGGTTGCAGCATTTTGCGTACTCCTTACTTAGCAGCTTTTTTACGAGGAGCGGGCGCTTGCGGCTTCAGCTCTTCAGTGCGGCCACCAATGACCTCACCCTTGAAGATCCAAACCTTCACACCGATCACACCGTAGGTGGTGTGCGCTTCGTAGGTGGCGTAGTCGATGTCGGCACGCAGGGTGTGCAGGGGCACACGACCTTCGCGATACCACTCGGTACGGGCGATTTCCGCGCCGCCGAGACGACCGCTCACCTGGATCTTGATGCCCTTGGCACCAATGCGCATGGCGTTCTGCACGGCGCGCTTCATGGCGCGACGGAACATGACGCGGCGCTCCAGCTGCTGAGCAACGCTCTGAGCTACCAGCATACCGTCGAGCTCCGGCTTGCGGATCTCTTCGATGTTGATGTGCACCGGCACACCCATTTGCTTGGTCAGGTCCTGACGCAGCTTCTCAACATCTTCACCTTTCTTGCCGATCACGATGCCGGGACGAGCGGTGTGGATGGTGATGCGTGCGGTTTGAGCCGGGCGAGCGATGTCGATGCGGCTTACGGACGCGCTTTTTAGTTTGTCCTGGAGGTACTCACGAACCTGAAGGTCGGCCAGCAGATAATCAGCGTATTGACGCTTGTCTGCGTACCAGACGGAGGTGTGCTCCTTGACGATTCCCAGGCGGATGCCAACGGGATGTACTTTCTGACCCATCTGATCGACTCCGTTACTTGTCCGCAACCTTGACAGTGATATGGCAAGACCGCTTGACGATGCGATCAGCACGGCCTTTGGCACGCGGCATGATGCGCTTAAGCGAACGCCCCTCGTTGACGAAAACGGTGCTGACCTTCAGGTCATCAACGTCTGCGCCTTCGTTGTGCTCGGCGTTGGCAACGGCCGACTCCAGCACTTTCTTCATGATCTCGGCGGCTTTCTTCGAGCTGAAAGCCAGCAGGTTGAGCGCTTCGCCCACCTTCTTCCCGCGGATCTGGTCGGCGACCAAGCGGGCTTTCTGGGCGGAGATTCGAGCGCCCGACAGCTTAGCGGCTACTTCCATCTTTCCTTACCCCTTAACGCTTGGCTTTCTTGTCCGCAGCGTGCCCACGATAGGTGCGGGTACCAGCGAACTCGCCGAGTTTGTGGCCGACCATGTCTTCGTTCACGAGGACCGGGACATGCTGACGACCGTTATGCACAGCGATGGTCAGACCGACCATCTGCGGCAGAATGATGGAGCGACGCGACCAGGTTTTAACCGGCTTGCGATCGTTCTTTTCCACCGCCACTTCGATCTTCTTCAGTAGGTGAAGATCGATAAAAGGACCTTTTTTCAGAGAACGCGGCACTGTCGTATCCCTCTAATTACTTACGGCGGCGAACGATCATGTTGTCGGTACGCTTGTTCGCACGGGTCTTCGCACCCTTGGTCGGGAAGCCCCACGGCGAAACCGGGTGACGACCACCAGAAGTACGACCCTCACCACCACCATGCGGGTGGTCGACCGGGTTCATGGCAACACCACGAACGGTCGGGCGAACGCCACGCCAACGCTTGGCACCGGCTTTACCCAGGGAACGCAGGCTGTGCTCGGAGTTGGACACTTCACCCAGGGTTGCACGGCACTCGGAGAGAACCTTGCGCATCTCGCCGGAGCGCAGACGCAGGGTGACGTAGGCACCTTCACGAGCTACCAGCTGGGCGGAAGCACCAGCGGAGCGAACCAGCTGAGCGCCTTTACCCGGCTTCAGCTCGATCGCGTGAACGGTCGAACCAACGGGGATGTTGCGCAGCGGCAGGCTGTTACCGGCCTTGATCGGAGCAGCGGCACCGGATACCAGTTGGTCGCCAGCGCTCACGCCTTTCGGCGCGATGATGTAGCGACGCTCACCGTCGGCGTATTTCAGCAGAGCGATGTGGGCGGTACGGTTCGGATCGTATTCCACGCGCTCAACGACGGCAGGAATGCCATCCTTGTTGCGGCGGAAATCGACCAGACGGTAGTGCTGCTTGTGGCCACCGCCGATGTGGCGAGTGGTGATACGACCGTTGTTGTTACGGCCGCCAGTTTTCGACTTCTTCTCGAGCAGCGGAGCATAAGGAGCGCCTTTGTGCAGCTCCTGATTGACCACTTTGACCACGAAACGGCGGCCAGCGGAAGTCGGTTTGCATTTAACGATTGCCATGATGCGCCCCTACCTTACTCAGCACTGCTGGTGAAATCGAGATCTTGGCCAGCCTGGAGGGAGACATACGCCTTCTTCCAGTCGTTGCGCTTGCCCAGACCGCGAGCGGTACGCTTGGTCTTGCCCTGTACATTGACAGTGCGGACCTCGTCCACTTTCACGCTGAACAGGCTTTCGACGGCCTTCTTGATTTCCAGCTTGGTTGCATCAACGGCAACCTTGAAAACGAATTGGCTCTTGCCATCTGCCAGCACGGAGGCCTTCTCGGAGATGTGCGGGCCAACCAGCACTTTGAATACGCGTTCCTGGTTCATGCCAGCAGCTCCTCGAATTTCTTCACGGCCGACACGGTTACCAGCACTTTGTCGAAGGCGATCAGGCTGACCGGATCGGTGCCTTGAACGTCGCGAACATCAACGTGCGGCAGGTTGCGCGCAGCCAGGTACAGATTCTGGTCGACGGCCTCGGTGACGATCAGCACGTCGTTCAGACCCATGCCGTTCAGCTTGCCCAGCAGAGCCTTGGTCTTCGGAGCTTCGACGGCGAAGTCTTCAACCACGACCAGGCGATCCAGACGTACCAGCTCGGAGAGGATGGAGCGCAGAGCAGCGCGGTACATCTTCTTGTTCAGCTTCTGGCTGTGATCCTGCGGCTTGGCCGCGAAGGTCACGCCACCGCCACGCCAGATCGGGCCAACGCTGGAGCCGGAACGAGCACGACCAGTGCCCTTTTGACGCCACGGCTTCTTGCCACCACCGGTGACTTCAGCGCGGGTCTTCTGAGCACGGGAGCCCTGACGACCGCCAGCCATGTAGGCGACGACAGCCTGGTGCACCAGAGTCTCGTTGAACTCGCCGCCGAAAGTGCGCTCGCTGACTTCGATAGCCTGAGCGCCATTTACATTCAGTTGCATCTCAGTTCCCCTATTAACCGCGAGCTTTGACAGCCGGACGCACCAGCACGTCGCCACCGGTAGCGCCCGGAACGGCACCCTTGACCAGCAGCAGGTTACGCTCGGCGTCGACACGGACCACTTCCAGGGACTGTACGGTCACGCGCTCGGCGCCAAGATGACCGGACATTTTCTTGCCCTTGAATACACGACCAGGAGTCTGGCACTGGCCGATGGAGCCCGGAGCGCGGTGGGAAACGGAGTTACCGTGGGTATTGTCCTGACCGCGGAAGTTCCAGCGCTTGATGGTACCGGCATAGCCTTTACCCTTGGACTCGCCGGTAACGTCTACCAGCTGGCCAGCTTGGAACAGTTCGGCAGTGATCTGATCGCCAGCCTGGTACTCGCCTTCTTCCAGGCGGAATTCCCAGACGCCACGACCAGCAGCGACATTAGCTTTGGCGAAGTGACCGGCCTGAGCCTTGGTAACGCGGGAAGCACGACGCTCGCCCACGGTTACCTGCACAGCGCGGTAGCCATCGCTTTCTTCGGATTTGAACTGGGTGACGCGATTCGGCTCGATCTCGATGACCGTGACCGGAATGGAGACACCTTCTTCGGTGAAAATGCGGGTCATGCCGCACTTACGACCGACTACACCAATAGTCATGTTGTAAACCTCATGAGTGTACGGGGCTTTCACCCGCTATGGCCGCCCATTTCAGAGCGTTACACGACTAAAACCGCCAGGTTTTAGCCGAGGCTGATCTGCACTTCCACGCCTGCCGCAAGGTCGAGCTTCATCAGCGCGTCGACGGTTTTATCCGTCGGCTGGACGATGTCCAGCACACGCTTGTGGGTACGAATTTCGTACTGATCACGCGCGTCTTTGTTGACGTGCGGAGAGATCAGAACGGTGTACCGCTCTTTGCGAGTAGGCAGAGGAATAGGACCACGCACCTGAGCACCAGTACGTTTCGCGGTTTCCACGATTTCCTGGGTGGATTGATCGATCAGGCGATGGTCAAAAGCCTTCAACCGAATACGGATTTGTTGGTTCTGCATTTTGACCTCAGACTCTATCTCTGCTTTCCCCAACGGACGGACTACGCCCGTTAAAAGGAGGCGTGATTGTACGGATGCCCCCGGGGGGTGTCAACTTTTAACCAATCAAAAGAAAAGGGCCCCGAAGGGCCCCTTTCTCCAGCAGTCGTCGATTACTCGATGACCTTGGCAACCACGCCGGCGCCAACGGTACGGCCGCCTTCGCGAATCGCGAAACGCAGGCCGTCGTCCATAGCGATCGGCTTGATCAGGGTAACAACCATCTTGATGTTGTCGCCCGGCATTACCATCTCAACGCCTTCCGGCAGTTCGCACGAACCGGTCACGTCGGTGGTACGGAAGTAGAACTGCGGACGGTAGCCCTTGAAGAACGGGGTGTGACGACCGCCTTCTTCTTTGGACAGCACGTACACTTCGGCTTCGAACTTGGTGTGCGGCTTGATGGTGCCCGGCTTGGCCAGAACCTGGCCACGCTCGACTTCATCACGCTTGGTGCCGCGCAGCAGCACGCCGCAGTTCTCGCCGGCACGACCTTCGTCGAGCAGCTTGCGGAACATTTCCACGCCGGTGCAGGTGGTCTTGGTGGTCGGACGCAGACCGACGATCTCGATCTCTTCCTGAACCTTGACGATACCGCGCTCGACACGACCGGTAACCACGGTGCCGCGACCGGAGATCGAGAACACGTCTTCGATCGGCATCAGGAACGGCATATCGATGGCACGAACCGGCTCCGGAATGTAGGAGTCCAGGGTCTCGACCAGCTTCTTGACAGCGGTGGTACCCATCTCGTTGTCGTCCTGGCCGTTCAGAGCCATCAGAGCGGAACCGATGACGATCGGGGTGTCATCACCCGGGAAGTCATAGGTGCTCAGCAGGTCGCGAACTTCCATCTCGACCAGTTCCAGCAGCTCGGCGTCGTCAACCATGTCGGCCTTGTTCAGGAACACGACGATGTAGGGAACACCTACCTGACGGGACAGCAGGATGTGCTCGCGGGTCTGCGGCATGGGGCCGTCGGCAGCCGAACACACCAGGATCGCGCCGTCCATCTGGGCAGCACCGGTGATCATGTTCTTCACGTAGTCGGCGTGGCCCGGGCAGTCAACGTGCGCGTAGTGACGCACGGCCGAGTCGTACTCAACGTGAGCGGTGTTGATGGTGATACCACGAGCCTTCTCTTCCGGAGCCGAGTCGATCTTGTCGAACTCGACCTTGGCCGAACCGAACACTTCGGAGCAGACGCGAGTCAGAGCAGCGGTCAGAGTGGTTTTACCGTGGTCAACGTGACCGATGGTGCCAACGTTGACGTGCGGTTTGTTACGTTCGAATTTTTCCTTAGCCACGACAGTAAACCTCTTACTTAAAGGGCGGGATTAGCCTTGTTTTTTAACCAGCGCTTCGACGATGTTCGACGGAGCTTCGGCGTACTTGGAGAATTCCATGGAGTAGCTGGCACGACCCTGAGACATGGAACGAACGTCGGTCGCATAACCGAACATCTCGCCCAGCGGAACTTCGGCACGGATTACCTTACCGGAAACCGAATCTTCCATACCCAGAATCAGACCACGACGACGGTTCAGGTCACCCATCACGTCACCCATGTAGTCCTCGGGGGTCACCACTTCGACCTTCATGATCGGCTCAAGCACCTTACCGCCACCCTTCTGGGCCAGCTGCTTGGTCGCCATGGAGGCCGCGATCTTGAACGCCATCTCGTTGGAGTCGACGTCGTGGTACGAGCCATCGAACACGGTTGCCTTCAGGCCGATGAGCGGGTAGCCGGCGACAACGCCGTTCTTCATCTGCTCTTCGATACCCTTCTGGATCGCCGGGATGTATTCCTTCGGAACCACACCGCCCACGACTTCGTTGGCGAACACCAGACCTTCGGTGATGTTGCCCTTGTCGTCGACATCGGCGGACGAGAAGCGGATCCAGCAGTGACCGAACTGACCACGACCACCGGACTGACGAACGAACTTGCCTTCGATCTCGACATTGTCCTTGGAGATGGTTTCGCGGTAGGCCACCTGCGGCTTGCCGATGTTGGCCTCAACGCCGAACTCGCGCTTCATGCGGTCGACGATGATGTCCAGGTGCAGCTCACCCATACCACCGATGATGGTCTGGCCGGACTCTTCGTCGGTCTTGACGCGGAACGACGGGTCTTCCTGGGCCAGCTTGCCCAGTGCAATACCCATCTTCTCCTGGTCAGCCTTGGTCTTCGGCTCGACGGCTACGTGGATAACCGGCTCCGGGAAGTCCATGCGCTCGAGAACGATCGGCTTTTCCGGATCGCACAGGGTGTCACCGGTGGTGACGTCCTTCATGCCGATCAGGGCGGCGATGTCGCCCGCGCGCACTTCCTTGATCTCGTCACGCTGGTTGGCGTGCATCTGCACCATACGACCAACGCGCTCTTTCTTGCCTTTCACGGAGTTGATGACCGACTGGCCAGACTCCAGAACGCCCGAGTAGACGCGAACGAAGGTCAGGGTACCGACGAAGGGGTCGGTCGCGATCTTGAACGCCAGCGCGGAGAACGGCGCATTGTCGTCGGCATGACGCTCGTCTTTCGGAGCTTCGTCGCCGTCGTCGATGTGATCCGGATGGATACCCTGGATCGCCGGGATCTCGGTCGGGGCCGGCAGGAAGTCGATCACCGCGTCGAGAACCAGGGGCACGCCCTTGTTCTTGAACGAGGAGCCGCAGACGGCCGGAACGATTTCGCAGGCAATGGTGCGCTGACGCAGACCGGCCTTGATCTCCTCGATGGACAGGTCACCCTCTTCGAGGTACTTGTTCATCAGCTCCTCGTTGGCTTCGGCCGCAGCCTCGACCATGTTGGAGCGCCACTCGTTGGCCAGGTCGACCAGCTCGGCCGGAATCTCTTCCTCGCGGTAGCTGGTGCCTTTGTCGTCTTCGTTCCAGTAGATGGCCTTCATCTTCAGCAGGTCGACTTGACCCTGGAAGTCATCCTCGGCACCGATGGCCAGCTGAACCGGAACCGGGGTGTGACCCAGACGGTTCTTGATCTGACCGACGACGCGCAGGAAGTTGGCGCCGGCGCGGTCCATCTTGTTCACGTAGACGATACGCGGAACGCCGTACTTGTTGGCCTGACGCCATACGGTTTCGGACTGCGGCTCAACGCCGGAGGTGCCGCAGAACACCACGACAGCACCGTCCAGTACGCGCAGGGAGCGCTCGACTTCGATGGTGAAGTCTACGTGGCCGGGGGTGTCGATGACGTTTACACGGTACTTGTCGTACTGACCGCGCGAACCTTCCCAGAAGGTGGTGATCGCCGCGGAAGTGATGGTGATACCGCGCTCCTGCTCCTGCACCATCCAGTCGGTGGTAGCAGCGCCGTCGTGCACCTCACCCATCTTGTGGCTGAGACCTGTGTAGAACAGGATCCGCTCGGTCGTGGTGGTCTTGCCCGCGTCAACGTGGGCGCAGATACCGATGTTCCGGTAGCGGTTAATTGGTGTGGTACGAGCCATAAAGCCCTCGCAAAAGAATGGATGCCGTGATTAGAAGCGGTAGTGCGAGAACGCTTTGTTGGCTTCGGCCATGCGGTGCACGTCTTCACGCTTCTTGACGGCGGCGCCTTTGCCTTCGAAGGCGTCCAGCAGCTCACCAGCCAGGCGCAGAGCCATGGACTTCTCACCACGCTTGCGCGCACTTTCCACCAGCCAGCGCATGGCCAGCGCATTACGGCGGGACGGACGAACTTCGACCGGAACCTGGTAGGTAGCACCGCCTACACGGCGGGACTTGACTTCGACCAGCGGAGCGATGGCGTCGAGAGCTTTCTCGAAGACTTCCAGGGGGTCGGTGTTCTTGCGGGTCTTGACGGTATCCAGAGCACCATAAACGATGCGCTCGGCAACGGCCTTCTTGCCGCTTTCCATCACGTGGTTCATGAATTTGGCGAGAATCAGGCTTCCGTATTTCGGATCGTCCAGAATCTCACGCTTAGCTGCTACACGACGTCTTGGCATGATAAGCCCTCAAACGGTCTTCAGGTTAGCCCGGGACCATAACCAGTTGATTACGCCCGACCTTACTCTTATCGACTCAATAAAAAGAAAAAGGGTGCACCGAATTACTTCGGACGCTTGGTACCGTACTTGGAACGACCCTGCTTACGGTCTTTGACACCGGTGGTGTCCAGCGAGCCGCGCACGGTGTGGTAACGCACACCCGGGAGGTCTTTTACACGACCGCCGCGGATCAGCACTACGCTGTGCTCCTGCAGGTTGTGACCTTCACCGCCGATGTAGGAGGTGACTTCGAAACCGTTGGTCAGACGAACACGGCACACTTTACGCAGTGCGGAGTTCGGTTTCTTCGGCGTGGTGGTGTACACGCGAGTGCACACGCCACGACGCTGCGGGCAGTTCTGCAGCGCAGGCACGTCGCTCTTCTCGACGAGACGCTTGCGCGGCTGGCGTACCAGCTGGTTGATAGTTGCCATCTATAAGCTCCACTGTTGTCTTTCGACGCTATTGCCCTAAAGCAAAATGGCAGAGCCAAGCGCCCTGCCAAATTTAGGGGTGCATGAGTCTAAAGAGACTCACCGCCCCAGTCAAGACGAAGCCCCGGACGATCGCTCGACCGGGGCTTGCCTTATCAGCTGCCGCTGGAGTTCAGCGCCTCGGTCAGCGCCGCTTCCACTTCGCTGGCGCTCACGCGCTGCGGCTTGTCGGCGTCACGCTTGCGCTTGCGCTCGCTGTGGTAGGCCAGACCGGTACCGGCCGGGATCAGACGACCCACCACGACGTTCTCCTTCAGGCCGCGCAGGTAGTCGCGCTTGCCGGTCACGGCCGCTTCGGTCAGCACGCGGGTGGTTTCCTGGAAGGAAGCCGCGGAGATGAACGACTCGGTGGACAGCGAGGCCTTGGTGATACCCAGCAGGACGCGCTCGAACTTGGCGATAAACTTGTCTTCGCTCGCCAGCTGCTCGTTCTCCTCCAACACCTGGGTCAGCTCCATCTGGTCGCCCTTGATGAAGCTGGAGTCGCCGGACTCGGTGATCTCGACCTTGCGCAGCATCTGACGCAGGATGGTCTCGATGTGCTTGTCGTTGATCTTCACGCCCTGCAGGCGGTACACGTCCTGAATCTCGTTGACGATGTACTTGGCCAGCGCGCTGACACCCAGCAGGCGCAGGATGTCGTGCGGGTTGCTCGGGCCGTCGGAGATCACTTCGCCCTTGTTGACCTGCTCACCCTCGAACACGTTCAGGTGGCGCCACTTCGGAATCAGCTCCTCGTACGGATCGCTGCCATCGGTCGGAGTGATGACCAGACGGCGCTTGCCCTTGGTCTCCTTGCCGAAGCTAATGGTGCCGCTGATTTCCGCCAGGATCGACGGCTCCTTCGGACGACGAGCTTCGAACAGGTCGGCCACGCGCGGCAGACCACCGGTGATGTCGCGGGTCTTCGAGGTTTCCTGCGGGATACGCGCGATGACGTCACCGACACCGATCTGCGCACCGTCGGCCACACCGACCAGGGCGTTGGCCGGCAGGAAGTACTGGGCAGGAACGTCGGTACCCGGCAGCAGCAGTTCCTTGCCATTGGCGTCGACCATCTTGATCGCCGGACGGATGTCCTTGCCAGCAGCCGGACGATCCTTCGGATCGAGGACTTCGATGTTGGTCAGACCGGTCAGTTCGTCGGTCTGGCGCTTGATGGTGATGCCCTCCTCCATGCCGACGAAGGTCACGGTACCCTTCATTTCGGTCACGATCGGGTGGGTGTGCGGGTCCCACTTGGCGACGATGGCGCCAGCTTCGACCTTGTCGCCCTCCTTCACCGAGATCACGGCGCCGTACGGCAGCTTGTAGCGCTCGCGCTCGCGACCGAACTCGTCGGCCACGGCCAGCTCGCCGGAACGCGACACGGCCACCAGGTTGCCGTCGGCGCGCTCGACGTGCTTCAGGTTGTGCAGGCGGATCGCGCCACCGTTCTTCACCTGGACGTTGTCGGCAGCCGAGGTACGCGAAGCCGCACCACCGATGTGGAAGGTACGCATGGTCAGCTGGGTACCCGGCTCACCGATGGACTGGGCGGCGATGACGCCGACCGCTTCACCGATGTTGACCTGGTGACCACGGGCCAGATCGCGACCGTAGCACTTGGCACAGATGCCGTAGCGGGTTTCGCAGGTGATCGGCGAACGCACGACCACTTCGTCGATGCTGTTGCGCTCGATGAACTCGACCCACTTCTCGTCGACCAGGGTGCCGGCCGGGACGATGATCTCGTCGCTGCCCGGCTTCGGCACGTCCTTGGCGATCACGCGGCCGAGGACGCGCTCACCGAGCGGCTCGACCACGTCGCCGCCTTCGATGTGCGGAGTCATCAGCAGACCGTGTTCGGTGCCGCAGTCGACTTCGGTCACCACCAGGTCCTGGGCCACGTCGACCAGACGACGGGTCAGGTAACCGGAGTTCGCGGTCTTCAGTGCGGTATCCGCCAGACCTTTACGCGCACCGTGAGTGGAGATGAAGTACTGCAGTACGTTCAGGCCTTCACGGAAGTTCGCGGTGATCGGGGTCTCGATGATGGAGCCGTCCGGCTTGGCCATCAGGCCACGCATACCGGCCAGCTGACGGATCTGGGCGGCGCTACCACGCGCACCGGAGTCCGCCATCATGTACATGGAGTTGAAGGACTCCTGCTCGACTTCCTTGCCCTCGCGGTCGATGACCTTCTCTTTCGAGAGGTTGGCCATCATCGCCTTGGACACTTCGTCGTTGGCCTTGGACCAGAGGTCGATCACCTTGTTGTACTTCTCGCCCTGGGTTACCAGGCCGGAGGCGTACTGCGATTCGATTTCCTTCACTTCCTCGGTGGCGGCGTCGATGATACGCGCCTTCTCGTCCGGGATGACGAAGTCGTTCACGCCGATCGACACACCGGAGATGGTCGAGTAGGCGAAACCGGTGTACATCAGCTGGTCGGCGAAGATCACGGTGTCCTTCAGACCCACGGTGCGGTAGCACTGGTTGATCAGCTTGGAGATCGCCTTCTTCTTCATCGACTGGTTGACCACGTCATAGGACAGGCCGGCCGGGACGATCTGGAACAGCAGGGCACGGCCGACGGTGGTGTCGACGATGCGGGTGTTCTTGACCAGGCTGCCGTCCTTCTGCTTGACGGTCTCGTTGATGCGCACCTTGACCTTGGCGTGCAGCGAGGCCTCGCCGGCGCGGAACACACGGTCGACTTCCTGCAGGTCGGCGAACACGCGACCTTCGCCCTTGGCGTTAACGGCTTCACGGGTCATGTAGTACAGACCCAGAACCACGTCCTGCGACGGCACGATGATCGGCTCGCCGTTGGCGGGCGACAGCACGTTGTTGGTCGACATCATCAGCGCGCGGGCTTCCAGCTGGGCCTCGAGGGTCAGCGGGACGTGCACGGCCATCTGGTCACCGTCGAAGTCGGCGTTGTACGCGGCGCAGACCAGCGGGTGCAGCTGGATGGCTTTACCTTCGATCAGTACCGGTTCGAACGCCTGGATGCCCAGACGGTGCAGGGTCGGTGCGCGGTTGAGCAGCACGGGATGTTCGCGGATGACTTCGGCGAGAACGTCCCAGACCTCGGGCAGTTCGCGCTCGACCATCTTCTTGGCCGCCTTGATGGTGGTGGCCATGCCGCGGGCTTCGAGCTTGCCGAAAATGAACGGCTTGAACAGCTCGAGGGCCATCTTCTTCGGCAGACCGCACTGGTGCAGACGCAGGGTCGGGCCCACGGTGATCACGGAACGACCGGAGTAGTCCACGCGCTTACCGAGCAGGTTCTGACGGAAGCGACCTTGCTTACCTTTGATCATGTCGGCCAGCGACTTCAGCGGACGCTTGTTCGAGCCGGTGATGGCGCGACCGCGACGGCCGTTGTCCAGCAGGGCGTCGACCGCTTCCTGCAGCATGCGCTTTTCGTTGCGCACGATGATGTCCGGCGCAGCCAGGTCGAGCAGGCGCTTCAGGCGGTTGTTACGGTTGATCACGCGACGGTACAGATCGTTCAGATCGGAAGTCGCGAAGCGGCCGCCATCCAGAGGAACCAGCGGACGCAGGTCCGGCGGCAGTACCGGCAGAACGGTCAGGACCATCCACTCCGGGTGGTTGCCGGAGTCCTTGAAGGCTTCCATCAGCTTCAGGCGCTTGGACAGCTTCTTGATCTTGGTCTCGGAGTTGGTCTGCGGGATTTCCTCGCGCAGGCGGCCGATCTCGTGATCCAGGTCGATGGCATTGAGCAGCTCGCGCACGGCCTCGGCGCCCATGCGCGCGTCGAAGTCGTCACCGAACTCTTCGAGGGCTTCGAAGTACTGCTCGTCGTTCAGCAGCTGGCCCTTCTCCAGGGTGGTCATGCCCGGGTCGATCACCACGTAGCTCTCGAAATAGAGCACGCGCTCGATGTCACGCAGGGTCATGTCCAGCAGCAGGCCGATACGGGACGGCAGCGACTTCAGGAACCAGATGTGGGCGACCGGCGAGGCCAGTTCGATGTGCGCCATGCGCTCACGACGGACCTTGGCCAGGGCCACTTCCACGCCGCACTTCTCGCAGATCACGCCGCGGTGCTTGAGGCGCTTGTACTTACCGCACAGGCACTCGTAGTCCTTCACCGGGCCGAAGATCTTGGCGCAGAACAGGCCATCGCGCTCCGGCTTGAAGGTACGGTAGTTGATGGTCTCCGGCTTCTTCACTTCACCGAAGGACCAGGAGCGGATCATCTCGGGCGAGGCCAGGCCAATACGGATGGCATCGAACTCTTCGATTTGACCCTGGTTTTTCAACAGATTCAGCAAGTCTTTCAAGGCCTTTCCTCCTCACAGACTTGCTGCGGCCGGCGATGCGGCCGCAGCAAGGCGTGTTATTCGGTTTCCAGTTCGATGTCGATACCGAGCGAGCGGATCTCTTTGATCAGCACGTTGAAGGACTCGGGCATGCCGGCCTCCATGCGGTGATCGCCGTCCACGATGTTCTTGTACATCTTGGTCCGGCCGTTCACGTCGTCCGACTTCACGGTCAGCATTTCCTGCAGGGTGTAGGCGGCGCCGTAGGCTTCCAGCGCCCAGACCTCCATCTCACCGAAGCGCTGACCACCGAACTGCGCCTTACCACCCAGCGGCTGCTGGGTAACCAGGCTGTAGGAACCGGTGGAACGGGCGTGCATCTTGTCGTCGACCAGGTGGTTCAGCTTGAGCATGTACATGTAGCCGACGGTGGTCGGACGCTCGAACTGGTTACCGGTACGACCGTCGAACAGGCGCATCTGGCCGCTTTCCGGCAGATCGGCCAGCTTCAGCATGGCCTTGATCTCGGTTTCCTTGGCACCGTCGAACACGGCGGTAGCCATCGGCACGCCGCCTTTCAGGTTCTTCGCCAGCTCGAGAATCTCGGCGTCGGAGAACTCGTCGAGGTTTTCCTGACGGCCACCGATCTCGTTGTAGATCTCGTTGAGGAACTTGCGCAGCTCGGCGATCTTGCGCTGCTCTTCGAGCATGCGGTTGATCTTCTCGCCCAGGCCCTTGGCCGCCAGGCCCAGGTGGGTTTCGAGGATCTGCCCGACGTTCATACGCGAAGGTACGCCCAGCGGGTTCAGGACGATGTCGACCGGAGTACCGTTGGCGTCGTGCGGCATGTCTTCGACCGGCATGATCACCGAGACCACACCCTTGTTACCGTGACGGCCGGCCATCTTGTCGCCCGGCTGGATGCGGCGCTTGATGGCCAGGTAGACCTTGACGATCTTCAGTACGCCCGGCGCCAGGTCGTCGCCCTGCTGCAGCTTGCGCTTCTTGTCTTCGAACTTGTCGTCGAGCATCTGGCGACGGTCGCTGATATAGGCCTGGGCCTTTTCCAGCTGCTCGTTGAGAGCGTCGTCGGCCATGCGCAGTTTGAACCACTGGCCGCGCTCCAGACCGTCCAGGTACTCGTCGGTGATCACGGCACCCTTCTTCAGGCCGGCGCCGCCTTCAGCCTTGGCACCGACCAGGGCGGAACGCAGACGCTCGAAGGTGGCGCCTTCGACGATGCGGAACTCCTCGTTGAGGTCCTTGCGGATCTCGTCGAGCTGCTGCTTCTCGATGGCCAGGGCGCGGCTGTCGCGCTCCACGCCGTCACGGGTGAACACCTGCACGTCGATGACGGTGCCCTTGGTGCCGGTCGGCACGCGCAGGGAGGTGTCCTTCACGTCGGACGCCTTCTCACCGAAGATCGCACGCAGCAGCTTCTCTTCCGGAGTCAGCTGGGTCTCGCCCTTCGGGGTGACCTTGCCGACCAGGATGTCGCCGGCCATGACTTCGGCGCCGACGTAGACGATACCGGCCTCGTCCAGCTTGTTCAGCGCGGCCTCACCGACGTTCGGGATGTCCGCGGTGATTTCCTCTGGGCCGAGCTTGGTGTCACGCGCCACACAGGTCAGTTCCTGGATGTGGATGGTGGTGAAGCGGTCTTCCTGGACCACGCGCTCGGACAGGCAGATGGAGTCTTCGAAGTTGAAGCCGTTCCACGGCATGAACGCCACGCGCATGTTCTGGCCCAGCGCCAGTTCACCCATGTCGGTGGACGGGCCGTCGGCCATGATGTCACCGCGCGAAACCACGTCACCCTTGCTCACCAGCGGACGCTGGTTGATGCAGGTGTTCTGGTTGGAGCGGGTGTACTTGGTCAGGTTGTAGATGTCGACGCCGGCTTCGCCAGTTTCGACTTCGTCATCGGCCACACGCACCACGATACGGCTGGCGTCGACCGAGTCGATCACGCCGCCACGACGGGCCACGACGCAGACGCCGGAGTCACGGGCGACGTTGCGCTCCATGCCGGTACCGACCAGGGGCTTGTCGGCACGCAGGGTCGGCACGGCCTGACGCTGCATGTTCGAACCCATGAGTGCACGGTTGGCGTCGTCGTGCTCGAGGAACGGAATCAGCGAGGCAGCGACGGAGACGACCTGCTTCGGCGACACGTCCATCAGGGTCACGTCTTCCGGCGCCTTGACGGTGAACTCGTTGAGGTGACGTACGTTCACCAGCTCGTCGACCAGCTGGCCCTTGGCGTTCATGGTCGCCGAAGCCTGGGCGATCACGTGATCGGCCTCTTCGATGGCGGACAGGAACACGATCTCGTCGGTGACCTGGGTGTCCTTCACCACGCGGTACGGGCTTTCCAGGAAGCCGTACTGGTTGGTGCGGGCATAGGCGGCCAGCGAGTTGATCAGGCCGATGTTCGGACCTTCAGGGGTCTCGATCGGGCACACGCGACCGTAGTGGGTCGGGTGTACGTCGCGGACTTCGAAGCCGGCGCGCTCGCGGGTCAGACCGCCTGGGCCGAGTGCGGAGACGCGGCGCTTGTGGGTGATCTCGGAGAGCGGGTTGTTCTGGTCCATGAACTGCGAGAGCTGGCTGGAACCGAAGAACTCCTTCACCGCCGCCGCAACCGGCTTGGCGTTGATCAGGTCCTGCGGCATCAGGCCTTCGCTCTCGGCCATCGACAGACGCTCTTTGACGGCACGCTCGACGCGGACCAGACCGACGCGGAACTGGTTCTCGGCCATCTCGCCGACGCAACGTACGCGACGGTTACCCAGGTGGTCGATGTCGTCGACGATGCCCTTGCCGTTACGGATGTCGACCAGGGTCTTCAGCACGTCGACGATGTCCTCTTTGGACAGCACGCCGGAGCCTTCGATCTCGGTACGACCGATACGACGGTTGAACTTCATGCGGCCGACGGCGGACAGGTCGTAACGCTCGGCGCTGAAGAACAGGTTGTTGAACAGGGTCTCGGCGGCATCCTTGGTCGGCGGCTCGCCCGGACGCATCATGCGGTAGATCTCGACCAGGGCTTCCAGCTGGTTGCCGGTGGAATCGATCTTCAGGGTGTCGGAGATGAACGGACCGCAGTCGATGTCGTTGGTGTACAGGGTCTCGATGCGGACCACCTGGGCCTTGACGATCTTGGCCAGCAGGTCGACGGTCAGCTCGGTGTTGCACTCGGCAACGATCTCGCCGGTGGCCGGATGGACGATGGCCTTGGCGGTGGTGCGACCCAGCACGTAGTCGAGCGGAACTTCCAGCTCCTTGATGCCGGCCTTGTCGATCTGGTTGATGTGGCGCGCGGTGATACGGCGGCCCTGCTCAACGATGACCTTGCCTTTCTCGTCCTTGATGTCGAACGCGGCGATCTCGCCACGCAGACGCGACGGCACCAGTTCCAGGCTGAGGTTCTCGCCCTTCACGTGGAACACGTTGGTGGCATAGAAGGTGTCCAGCACTTCCTCGGTGCTGTAGCCCAGGGCGCGCAGCAGGACGGAGGCCGGCAGCTTGCGGCGACGGTCGATACGGACGAACACGCAGTCTTTCGGGTCGAACTCGAAGTCCAGCCAGGAGCCGCGGTAGGGGATGATGCGCGCGGAGTAAAGCAGCTTGCCGGAGCTGTGGGTCTTGCCACGGTCGTGGTCGAAGAACACACCCGGGGAGCGGTGCAGCTGGGAAACGATCACACGCTCGGTACCGTTGATGATGAAGGTACCGTTCTCGGTCATGAGCGGAATTTCGCCCATGTACACTTCTTGCTCTTTGATGTCCTTGATCGCCTTGTTCGACGATTCTTTGTCGAAAATGATCAGACGGACTTTAACGCGCAGCGGCACGGCGAAGGTCACGCCACGCAGCACGCACTCTTTGACGTCGAACGCGGGCTCGCCCAGGCGGTAGCCGACGTACTCCAGAGCGGCGTTGCCGGAGTAGCTGATGATCGGGAATACGGACTTGAAGGCCGCATGCAGGCCAACGTCGCGGAACTGCTCCTTGCTCACTCCTTGCTGCAGGAATTCGCGATACGAATCCAGCTGGATGGCCAGGAGATAAGGCACATCCATCACGTCCGGCAACTTGCTAAAGTCCTTGCGGATACGTTTTTTCTCAGTGTATGAGTAAGCCATCAGCGTTCCCCAGCTTGGTCACCTGCTTGTTTGGTCGCTGCCGACGGCAACAACCAGAAAATCGTGCAAACCCCTCGGTTTGCGCCGCCCTCGGGCGGGGTTTTCACGCCATGGGCAGCGGCTTTTCGGCCAGCTGCCCATAACGGAAAAAGGCCGGTGGCATTTGCCACCAGCCATCAGCCTTTCGCTCAAAGCTCGGGCTGTAGACGCAAGGTCGTCGCTTACTTGAGCTCGACTTTGGCGCCAGCTTCTTCCAGCTTCTTCTTGGCGTCTTCGGCAGCTTCCTTGGTCAGGCCTTCGGCAACGACCTGAGGAGCGGTGTCGACTTTCTCTTTGGCTTCTTTCAGACCCAGACCGGTCAGTTCGCGAACGACCTTGATCACGTTCACTTTCTTGTCGCCGGCTTCGGCCAGAACGACGTTGAACTCGGTCTGCTCTTCAGCAGCGGCAGCAGCAACAGCCGGGCCAGCGGCAACGGCGGCAGCGGCGGTTACGCCGAACTTCTCTTCCATCGCCTTGATCAGTTCAACGATCTGCATGACGGACATTTCGGATACGGCGTTGATGATGTCTTCGTTGGTCAGAGCCATGACTCTAATTCCTGTATTGGGGTGACAGCCTTCGCGGCCATCGAATTAAACAAATTAACGGGAAAGGGACGTCGCGCCTGAATCAGGCGGCAGCGCCTTCTTTCTGGTCGCGAATAGCCGCCAGAGTACGAGCCAGCTTGCTGGTGGCGCCCTGAATCACGCTCATCAGCTGGGCAACGGCTTCGTTGTAGGTCGGCAGAGTTGCCAGTACGTCGATCTGATTGGCTGCGAGGAATTGACCCTCGAACGCAGCTGCCTTGATCTCGAACTTGTCCTGACCCTTGGCGAACTCCTTGAAGATACGGGCGGCAGCGCCCGGATGCTCGTTGGAGAAAGCGATGAGGGTCGGGCCTTTGAACACGTCGCTGAGCACGTCGAACTGAGTGCCTTCAACGGCGCGCTTGAGCAGGGTGTTACGCACGACACGCACGTATACGCCAGCTTCGCGGGCCTCTTTACGGAGTCCGGTCATTGCGCCGACGGTCACGCCACGGGCATCAGCCACGACAGCGGACAGACCGGCTTTGGCAGCCTCGTTGACTTCAGCGACGATGGCCTTCTTGTCTTCGAGTTTAATTGCCACGGGTTTACTCCTGGATGTTACCGTTTCGTCGGCCCTAGGGCTGACGTCGTTTTGGTGTCTGATTCGGTAGAATCGGGAGCACCATCTGCGTAGGCTTGAGAACGTCCTGGTTTAAGGCTTGCGCCGCCTACGGTCTTGGATAGCCCCCGCCAGGCAGGGACCCCAATCTTGCGGGCCGGCGGACGAATCCGCCGGCCTTGTCACTTATGCTTCCAGAGAAGCCTGATCGATCACCAGACCCGGACCCATGGTGGTGCTCAGGGTCACGCGCTTGACGTAGATACCTTTGGAGGTCGACGGCTTCAGGCGCTTCAGGTCGGTCAGCAGGGCTTCCACGTTCTGCTTCAGCGCGGCGGCGTCGAAGCCGACCTTGCCGACGGAGGTGTGGATGATGCCGTTCTTGTCGGTACGGAAACGTACCTGACCGGCCTTGGCGTTCTTCACGGCAGTAGCCACGTCCGGAGTCACGGTACCGACCTTCGGGTTCGGCATCAGGCCACGCGGACCGAGAACCTGGCCCAGCTGGCCGACGACACGCATGGCGTCCGGGGAAGCGATGACCACGTCGTAGTTCAGATCGCCAGCCTTCATCTCGGCGGCCAGGTCGTCCATACCGACCTTGTCGGCACCGGCGGCCAGAGCGGCTTCGGCGCCCGGCCCCTGGGTGAACACGGCAACGCGGACGGTCTTGCCAGTGCCGTTCGGCAGCACGGTGGCGCCACGCACGACCTGGTCGGATTTACGCGGATCCACACCCAGGTTCACGGCGATGTCGAAGGACTCGGTGAACTTGACGGTGGACAGCTCGGCCAGCAGCTTGGCGGCCTCTTCGAAGTTGTATGCCTTGCCGGCTTCGACTTTCTCGGCGATAGCCTTCTGGCGCTTGGTCAGCTTAGCCATTACACACCCTCCACGTTGAGGCCCATGCTACGCGCGGAGCCGGCGATGGTACGCACGGCCGCATCCAGGTCAGCTGCGGTCAGATCGGCCTGCTTGGCCTTGGCGATCTCTTCCAGCTGAGCACGGGTAACGGTGCCCACTTTGACGGTGTTCGGACGAGCGGAACCACTGGTCAGGCCGGCAGCCTTCTTCAGCAGCACCGAAGCCGGGGTGCTTTTGGTTTCAAAGGTGAAGCTGCGGTCGCTGTAAACGGTGATGATCACAGGAGTCGGCAGACCAGGCTCCATGCCCTGGGTCTTGGCGTTGAACGCCTTGCAGAATTCCATGATGTTCACGCCGTGCTGACCCAGAGCGGGACCGACGGGCGGCGACGGGTTGGCCTGGCCGGCCTTCACTTGCAGCTTGATGTAAGCCTGAATCTTCTTAGCCATGAGCTACTCCAATATCGGGTCAGACGCCTCGGCGAGGCTCCCCGGTTAGTACGCATTTATCCCAGTGACGACAAAACCCCGCAGCCTATGGCTGCGGGGTACGGGATGCATTGTCCAGTTATGCCTTCTCGACCTGACTGAACTCCAGCTCCACCGGCGTGGAGCGACCGAAAATGAGCACGGCCACTTGGATCCGGCTCTTCTCGTAGTTAACTTCTTCGACGACGCCATTGAAGTCGGCAAACGGACCGTCGATGACGCGGACGGTTTCGCCCGGCTCGAACAGGGTCTTCGGCTTCGGCTTGTCGCCACTGTCGGCAACCCGGCGCAGGATGGCGTCAGCCTCTTTCTCGGTGATCGGCGCCGGCTTGTCGGCGGTACCACCGATGAAGCCCATGACGCGCGGCGTATCCTTGATCAGGTGCCAGGTCGCCTCGTTCATTTCCATCTGCACCAGCACATAGCCAGGGAAGAACTTGCGCTCGCTCTTGCGTTTCTGGCCGTTACGCATCTCCACCACTTCTTCGGTGGGGACCAGAATCTCGCCGAACTCGCCTTCCATGCCAGCCAGCTTGACGCGCTCGATCAACGAGCGCATGACATGCTTCTCGTAACCCGAGTAAGCATGCACGACGTACCAACGCTTAGCCACGGGACACCCTTAACCGACAATCAACGAAACAAGCCAGCCCAGCAGGCTGTCCAGGCCCCACAGGACCAGCGACATCACCAGCACCACGGCGACCACGATCAGCGTGGTCTGGGTGGTTTCCTGGCGCGTCGGCCAGACCACCTTGCGGATCTCGATGCGCGCTTCTTTTGCCAGAGCAAAGAACGCCTGACCTTTCGCAGTCTGCAGCGCGACGAAGCCGACCACAACGGCCAGCGCCAGCAAAGCCAGCACGCGATACAGAAGCGGTTCAGCCGAGAAATACTGATTGCCGACAACACCTGCGACGACCAGAGCAGCTGCAGCGAACCACTTCAGCACATCAAAGCGGGAGTTTTGAGCTTCAGCTTTGGCATTCATGAGAAAACCCTGTTGAAAGAAACGCCAGATCCACTTCTAACCAGGAATCTGGCAGGCCAGGAGGGAATCGAACCCCCAACCTGCGGTTTTGGAGACCGCCGCTCTGCCAATTGAGCTACTGGCCTAAATCGAAGTAAGGCCGACCATTATGCCGGCCTTACCGAGTCAGATCAACCGATTACTCGATGACCTTGGCAACCACGCCGGCGCCAACGGTACGGCCGCCTTCGCGAATCGCGAAACGCAGGCCGTCGTCCATGGCGATCGGCTTGATCAGGGTGACAACCATCTTGATGTTGTCGCCCGGCATTACCATCTCAACGCCTTCCGGCAGTTCGCACGAACCGGTCACGTCGGTGGTACGGAAGTAGAACTGCGGACGGTAGCCCTTGAAGAACGGGGTGTGACGACCACCTTCTTCCTTGGACAGCACGTACACTTCGGCTTCGAACTTGGTGTGCGGCTTGATGGTGCCCGGCTTGGCCAGAACCTGGCCACGCTCGACTTCATCACGCTTGGTGCCGCGCAGCAGCACGCCGCAGTTCTCGCCGGCACGACCTTCGTCGAGCAGCTTGCGGAACATTTCCACGCCGGTGCAGGTGGTCTTGGTGGTCGGACGCAGACCGACGATCTCGATCTCCTCCTGAACCTTGACGATACCGCGCTCGACACGACCGGTAACCACGGTGCCGCGACCGGAGATCGAGAACACGTCTTCGATCGGCATCAGGAACGGCATGTCGATGGCACGAACCGGCTCCGGAATGTAGGAGTCCAGGGTCTCGACCAGCTTCTTGACAGCGGTGGTACCCATCTCGTTGTCGTCCTGACCGTTCAGAGCCATCAGAGCGGAACCGATGACGATCGGGGTGTCATCACCCGGGAAGTCATAGGTGCTCAGCAGGTCGCGAACTTCCATCTCGACCAGTTCCAGCAGCTCGGCATCGTCAACCATGTCGGCCTTGTTCAGGAACACGACGATGTAGGGAACACCTACCTGACGGGACAGCAGGATGTGCTCGCGGGTCTGCGGCATGGGGCCGTCGGCAGCCGAGCACACCAGGATCGCGCCGTCCATCTGGGCAGCACCGGTGATCATGTTCTTCACGTAGTCGGCGTGGCCCGGGCAGTCAACGTGCGCGTAGTGACGCACAGCCGAGTCGTACTCAACGTGAGCAGTGTTGATGGTGATACCACGAGCCTTCTCTTCCGGAGCCGAGTCGATCTTGTCGAACTCGACCTTGGCCGAACCGAACACTTCGGAGCAGACGCGGGTCAGAGCAGCGGTCAGAGTGGTTTTACCGTGGTCAACGTGACCGATGGTGCCAACGTTGACGTGCGGTTTGTTACGCTCGAATTTTTCCTTAGCCATCTGACTCGTCTCCGAACAAGGAATTGAGAACTGACACTGCCATTAAAACAAAGGCAGATATCTGCATATCTGCCTTTGTTGAAGTGGAGCTCATGAGCGGATTTGAACCGCTGACCTCACCCTTACCAAGGGTGTGCTCTACCAGCTGAGCTACATGAGCGAAACACTTTGCACGAACAACAAACTTGGAGCGGGCAGCGGGAATCGAACCCGCATCATCAGCTTGGAAGGCTGAGGTTCTACCACTGAACTATGCCCGCGGAGCCTGCAGCTCACGCTTTAATCTGGTGGAGGGGGAAGGATTCGAACCTTCGAAGTCTATGACGTCAGATTTACAGTCTGATCCCTTTGGCCGCTCGGGAACCCCTCCAAATGGAGGCGGCATTCTCTTCTCATGCCACCCTACTGTCAAGCAATTTCTCAATAAAAACTTGAGGTTAGCAATGTCTGACAGCAACTCTGCGAATCCACCCCCGCAAAGCGGGCGCCATTCTATGCAAACTATTGGGCAGTTGCAACGTTTTCGCATGGCATTATTTGATGCTGCAGCTCCTTGAAGTCCGAGGCGAGCTGCGGCAGCGCATCATCCGCCAGGCGCCTGCTCTCGGGGGCGATGCGCACCCAGAAACTGCGCTGCGCTCGCGGCAACTCGCGCAGGAGCGGCTCATAGCCCGCATCGCGCAAACGCTGCATGACACTCGCCGCCGAATCACTGCGCGGAAAGATACCCAGAGAAATGCCATTGGCCAGATCCCCCTGGGTGATGATGTAGCTGTCGATCTTGCGCGCCTGCAGCTCCTTGAGCTGACGCAGCGACGCCTGCCGTGATGCCAGGGGAGCCAGGTAGACCCAGTAATCCAGCCCGGCCGCCGCATCGACAGCACGCACCTGCGCCTGAATATCCAGCGCCATCAGACGCTGCTCCACCTGCCGTGCGCCATCCTCCTGCTGGAAACTGCCGAGATACAGACAGGTCTCCCCCTGCGCCACCAGCGAAGGCTGCGGAGCCTCGGGACGAACCTTGGCACGATCCGCGGCATCGAGCAGACGCAACCCCTGCTGCCCGCCCTGATACAGCAGCATGGGCTCGACCTCCTTCACCCTCAGCGGCGCCTGCTGCTGATGCCAGACGTAATAGAAGAGGTTGAGAACCAGTAGAAGCAGAAAGAACCAGCGCATGCTCAGTCTCCAGACAATGGACAGGCCTGCGCCAGCCCCACAAACACCAGGTCAGACACCAGCCTGGCCTGCGGCAGCACCTCGCAAACGAGCCCGGCGTCCCCCCCGGTCAGGTAGATACTGAACTCATCACCCCAGCGCTCTCGAGCGATCTCGACCTGCGTCAGGACAAAGCCGCGCAGCATCAGGGCGCATCCACGCTCGACAGCCTCCACCGTCGAACGCCCCGGTACCAGGCTCTGCAAGGCCTGCATGGCCGCAGCATCGTCATAACGAATGCGCCGGGTATGGGTACGCAGCTGGTTGCGCATCAGCGGCAGCCCCGGGCAGATGAAGCCCCCCAGGTGCTCGCCGTCAGCCGCGACGAAATCGGAAGTCACCGCGGTACCGAGATCCAGGACCAGGCAAGCCCCCCGAGCCAACTGGTAGGCGCCTACCACAGCCAGCCAGCGGTCCAACCCCAGCCGCGCATACTCGTCATAGCCATTGCGCACCCCGGCCAACACTTGCGCCGGCTGCGCGCACAGTACTCGACAGCCGAACTCGGCAGTCAGTGCCGCGACCAGCGCGGAGGTTTCCGCATCGCTGCGTACACTGACCAACCGACAGCCTTCGAGAACGAGCCCGGCCATAGCACGCAGCGCTCGCAGCAGCTCATCGTCGGAGCCGACCACACCGCCGACCGGATCACGACCCAGCAATCGCCATTTGATCAGACTATTCCCGCAGTCCAGCTCAAGAATCATCACGCAACCTCAGGCTAAGCTCGCCACCACTGAACTGCCGCTCCCGTCCCGCCACATCCAGGCGCAATGCCCCCTGGTGATCCACCCCCAGAACGACACCATCGATGCATTGCGGGCCAGCTAACAAGCTGACTTCTCTCCCCTGCCAGAGGTGGCAGGACTCCCATTCCTCGCGCAACGCCGCGAATCCCCCGCGCTCATGCCGCCCCAGGTAATGCCGCAACCACTGCCCCAACGCCAGGGCCAATTCGGTACGCCCGACCAGGCGGCCACAGCGCTCACGCAGCGACGTCCAAGGCTGGTCGATAGCGACGCCGGGGCCTGGCAGCATATTCACGTTCACGCCAATGCCTATCACCACCTGACAAGCACCGGCAGGGTCGCCCGAAAGCTCCAGCAGCACGCCGGCTATCTTGCGCCCCGCCACCAGCAGATCATTGGGCCACTTGAGCCCGGCATCGGTCACCCCAAACTCATGCAGGCTACGCAACACCGCAAGACCCACGGAGAGGCTGAGGCCGTCGAGAGAAAAGACCCCACCCTCCAGACGCAGACCAAGGCTGTAATAGAGATTCTCGGCATAAGGACTCACCCAGGCCCGACCGCGGCGACCACGACCACTCTCCTGTCGCTCCGCCAGGACCAGCAAGGGCGCCGCCTCTCCCGCCGCCAGACGGCGCAGCACTTCGGCATTGGTCGAGTCGAGACTATCAAAGACCAAGGCATTCCAACCGGCATCGCGGGAGGCGGAGACAATCGCCTCCCGATCCAGAAGAGACAGCGGCGACGCAAGGCGATAGCCCCGACCACGCACCCGGTGAATTACCAGACCGAGCTCGGCCTCGAGATGCTCCAGGCGCTTCCATACAGCCGCACGACTCACCCCCAGCAAAGCCCCCAGGGCCTCACCGGAATGAAACTCGCCATCTCGCAGCAGTTGCAGCACTTCGCGCATCAAAATAACGCCCAGGCAAAGAGGCAGGCATCATAACGATGCGGCCCGGAAATGCCTAGAAATGTGACCCCGCGCAGAGCACAAGAGCCGCGCCGACTTGCCACAGAGACAAAAGCCACCGGTGCGGTGGCTTTTTAATGCGCGCGATTCACGCATGCGGCCTGCGCACTTTGCCCTCGGACTGCCGAGACAGCAGCCCTGGAAAGTTTTTCGCCCAGAAAGGCCAAACCCCCACCCGCTTTCGCGGATGGGGGTTTGGGGATAGGAGCTTGACGATGACCTACTCTCACATGGGGAAACCCCACACTACCATCGGCGATGCGTCGTTTCACTACTGAGTTCGGGATGGGATCAGGTGGTTCCAACGCTCTATGGTCGTCAAGCAATTCGGTTGCTGTGTCGGTGTTAAGCCGCCACAGCGAATTGGGTATGTGATCTTGGCTTTGCGGTTCTTAGCGAACTTTCGGTTCGTTTGTCGACTTCACCATCACCGACAATCTACAGATTGTTTGGGTGTTATATGGTCAAGCCTCACGGGCAATTAGTATTGGTTAGCTCAACGCCTCACAGCGCTTACACACCCAACCTATCAACGTCGTAGTCTTCGACGGCCCTTTAGGGAGCTCAAGGCTCCAGTGAGATCTCATCTTGAGGCAAGTTTCCCGCTTAGATGCTTTCAGCGGTTATCTTTTCCGAACGTAGCTACCCGGCAGTGCCACTGGCGTGACAACCGGAACACCAGAGGTTCGTCCAACCCGGTCCTCTCGTACTAAGGTCAGCCCCTCTCAAATCTCAAACGTCCACGGCAGATAGGGACCGAACTGTCTCACGACGTTCTAAACCCAGCTCGCGTACCACTTTAAATGGCGAACAGCCATACCCTTGGGACCGGCTTCAGCCCCAGGATGTGATGAGCCGACATCGAGGTGCCAAACACCGCCGTCGATATGAACTCTTGGGCGGTATCAGCCTGTTATCCCCGGAGTACCTTTTATCCGTTGAGCGATGGCCCTTCCATACAGAACCACCGGATCACTAAGACCTACTTTCGTACCTGCTCGACGTGTCTGTCTCGCAGTCAAGCGCGCTTTTGCCTTTATACTCTGCGACCGATTTCCGACCGGTCTGAGCGCACCTTCGTACTCCTCCGTTACTCTTTGGGAGGAGACCGCCCCAGTCAAACTGCCCACCATACACTGTCCTCGATCCGGATGACGGACCAGAGTTAGAACCTCAAGCATGCCAGGGTGGTATTTCAAGGATGGCTCCACGCGAACTGGCGTCCACGCTTCAAAGCCTCCCACCTATCCTACACAAGCAGGCTCAAAGTCCAGTGCAAAGCTACAGTAAAGGTTCACGGGGTCTTTCCGTCTAGCCGCGGATACACTGCATCTTCACAGCGATTTCAATTTCACTGAGTCTCGGGTGGAGACAGCGCCGCCATCGTTACGCCATTCGTGCAGGTCGGAACTTACCCGACAAGGAATTTCGCTACCTTAGGACCGTTATAGTTACGGCCGCCGTTTACCGGGGCTTCGATCAAGAGCTTCGCTTGCGCTAACCCCATCAATTAACCTTCCGGCACCGGGCAGGCGTCACACCCTATACGTCCACTTTCGTGTTTGCAGAGTGCTGTGTTTTTAATAAACAGTCGCAGCGGCCTGGTATCTTCGACCGGCATGGGCTTACGTAGTAAATACTTCACCCTCACCGGCGCACCTTCTCCCGAAGTTACGGTGCCATTTTGCCTAGTTCCTTCACCCGAGTTCTCTCAAGCGCCTTGGTATTCTCTACCCGACCACCTGTGTCGGTTTGGGGTACGGTTCCTAGTTACCTGAAGCTTAGAGGCTTTTCCTGGAAGCATGGCATCAACCACTTCGCATTCTAAAAGAACGCTCGTCATCAGTTCTCGGCATTAAGACCCCGGATTTACCTAAGATCTCTGCCTACCACCTTAAACACGGACAACCAACGCCGTGCTGGCCTAGCCTTCTCCGTCCCCCCATCGCAGTAACTAGAAGTACGGGAATATTAACCCGTTTCCCATCGACTACGCATTTCTGCCTCGCCTTAGGGGCCGACTAACCCTGCGTCGATTAACGTTGCGCAGGAAACCTTGGTCTTTCGGCGTGCGAGTTTTTCACTCGCATTGTCGTTACTCATGTCAGCATTCGCACTTCTGATACCTCCAGCAAGCTTCTCAACTCACCTTCACAGGCTTACAGAACGCTCCTCTACCGCATCACTTACGTGATACCCGTAGCTTCGGTGTATGGTTTGAGCCCCGTTACATCTTCCGCGCAGGCCGACTCGACTAGTGAGCTATTACGCTTTCTTTAAAGGGTGGCTGCTTCTAAGCCAACCTCCTAGCTGTCTAAGCCTTCCCACATCGTTTCCCACTTAACCATAACTTTGGGACCTTAGCTGACGGTCTGGGTTGTTTCCCTTTTCACGACGGACGTTAGCACCCGCCGTGTGTCTCCCACGCTCGGCACTTCCAGGTATTCGGAGTTTGCATCGGTTTGGTAAGTCGGGATGACCCCCTAGCCGAAACAGTGCTCTACCCCCTGGAGTGATACGTGAGGCGCTACCTAAATAGCTTTCGAGGAGAACCAGCTATCTCCGAGCTTGATTAGCCTTTCACTCCGATCCACAGGTCATCCGCTAACTTTTCAACGGTAGTCGGTTCGGTCCTCCAGTCAGTGTTACCTAACCTTCAACCTGCCCATGGATAGATCGCCCGGTTTCGGGTCTATACCCAGCGACTAAACGCCCTATTAAGACTCGCTTTCGCTACGCCTCCCCTATTCGGTTAAGCTCGCCACTGAATATAAGTCGCTGACCCATTATACAAAAGGTACGCAGTCACCTAACAAAGTAGGCTCCCACTGCTTGTACGCATACGGTTTCAGGTTCTATTTCACTCCCCTCTCCGGGGTTCTTTTCGCCTTTCCCTCACGGTACTGGTTCACTATCGGTCAGTCAGTAGTATTTAGCCTTGGAGGATGGTCCCCCCATATTCAGACAACGTTTCACGTGCGCCGTCCTACTCGATTTCACTTCTAAGACCTTTTCGCGTACAGGGCTATCACCCACTATGGCCGCACTTTCCAGAGCGTTCCGCTAAAATCAAAGAAGCTTAAGGGCTAATCCCCGTTCGCTCGCCACTACTAAGGGAATCTCGGTTGATTTCTTTTCCTCAGGGTACTTAGATGTTTCAGTTCCCCTGGTTCGCCTCATACACCTATGTATTCAGTGCATGATACCCAGCTTATGCTGGGTGGGTTCCCCCATTCAGAGATCTCCGGATCAAAGTCTGTTTGCCGACTCCCCGAAGCTTATCGCAGGCTACCACGTCTTTCATCGCCTCTGACTGCCAAGGCATCCACCGTATGCGCTTCTTCACTTGACCATATAACCCCAAGCAATCTGGTTATAGATTCGTAACGTGAAGACGACATTCGCCGAAAATTCGCGCTTGAACTCGCAAATTTTGCCTTGATTAACAATGTGCAGTGAAACACATTGTTAGTCACTTCTATCACATACCCAAATTTTTAAAGAACAGTTCTGGCGCAAAGTCCAGAACTCAACATCTCAACCAGTCTTGGCAGATGCTCAGTTCTGAGCTTTCAGCGATCTTGAGTTGATGGTGGAGCCAAGGAGGATCGAACTCCTGACCTCCTGCGTGCAAAGCAGGCGCTCTCCCAGCTGAGCTATGGCCCCGTTTAGACACTGGCCATCCCGACAATTGGTGGGTCTGGGCAGATTCGAACTGCCGACCTCACCCTTATCAGGGGTGCGCTCTAACCAACTGAGCTACAGACCCAATCGTCACTCTCGGGTCTCAACCCAATCGCTTTTCGCAAGTGAATCAAGCAATTCGTGTGGGAACTTATGAAGAAGCTGAAGTCTTCGATTAAGGAGGTGATCCAGCCGCAGGTTCCCCTACGGCTACCTTGTTACGACTTCACCCCAGTCATGAATCACTCCGTGGTAACCGTCCCCCTTGCGGTTAGACTAGCTACTTCTGGAGCAACCCACTCCCATGGTGTGACGGGCGGTGTGTACAAGGCCCGGGAACGTATTCACCGTGACATTCTGATTCACGATTACTAGCGATTCCGACTTCACGCAGTCGAGTTGCAGACTGCGATCCGGACTACGATCGGTTTTATGGGATTAGCTCCACCTCGCGGCTTGGCAACCCTTTGTACCGACCATTGTAGCACGTGTGTAGCCCTGGCCGTAAGGGCCATGATGACTTGACGTCATCCCCACCTTCCTCCGGTTTGTCACCGGCAGTCTCCTTAGAGTGCCCACCCGAGGTGCTGGTAACTAAGGACAAGGGTTGCGCTCGTTACGGGACTTAACCCAACATCTCACGACACGAGCTGACGACAGCCATGCAGCACCTGTGTCTGAGTTCCCGAAGGCACCAATCCATCTCTGGAAAGTTCTCAGCATGTCAAGGCCAGGTAAGGTTCTTCGCGTTGCTTCGAATTAAACCACATGCTCCACCGCTTGTGCGGGCCCCCGTCAATTCATTTGAGTTTTAACCTTGCGGCCGTACTCCCCAGGCGGTCGACTTAATGCGTTAGCTGCGCCACTAAGATCTCAAGGATCCCAACGGCTAGTCGACATCGTTTACGGCGTGGACTACCAGGGTATCTAATCCTGTTTGCTCCCCACGCTTTCGCACCTCAGTGTCAGTATCAGTCCAGGTAGTCGCCTTCGCCACTGGTGTTCCTTCCTATATCTACGCATTTCACCGCTACACAGGAAATTCCACTACCCTCTACCGTACTCTAGCTCAGTAGTTTTGGAGGCAGTTCCCAGGTTGAGCCCGGGGATTTCACCTCCAACTTGCTGAACCACCTACGCGCGCTTTACGCCCAGTAATTCCGATTAACGCTTGCACCCTTCGTATTACCGCGGCTGCTGGCACGAAGTTAGCCGGTGCTTATTCTGTTGGTAACGTCAAAACAGCAAGGTATTAACTTACTGCCCTTCCTCCCAACTTAAAGTGCTTTACAATCCGAAGACCTTCTTCACACACGCGGCATGGCTGGATCAGGCTTTCGCCCATTGTCCAATATTCCCCACTGCTGCCTCCCGTAGGAGTCTGGACCGTGTCTCAGTTCCAGTGTGACTGATCATCCTCTCAGACCAGTTACGGATCGTCGCCTAGGTGAGCCTTTACCTCACCTACTAGCTAATCCGACCTAGGCTCATCTGATAGCGCAAGGCCCGAAGGTCCCCTGCTTTCTCCCGTAGGACGTATGCGGTATTAGCGTTCCTTTCGAAACGTTGTCCCCCACTACCAGGCAGATTCCTAGGCATTACTCACCCGTCCGCCGCTGAATCATGGAGCAAGCTCCACTCATCCGCTCGACTTGCATGTGTTAGGCCTGCCGCCAGCGTTCAATCTGAGCCATGATCAAACTCTTCAGTTCAATACTGCTTGGGCTTTGAGAAAACCCTAAACTTGGCCCAGCAATCGCAAATAAACTCTCGAATTCACGAGTGTTACTTGTGTTGCTGATAATCAGGCGACTATCAGTCTTACTCCACAAGCACCCACACGAATTGCTTGATTCAGTTGTTAAAGAGCGTTTCGATCAAGTCTTTCGTCTCAACCGAGGCCGCGCATTCTACAGCAGCCTTTCAATCTGTCAAGCTGTTTTTGAAGAATTTTTCGTTTCTTCTCAACCGCTTGCGCTTAAGAGCCAAACTTCTTCTCGTCAGCGGGAGGCGCATTCTACAGCGCTCAAAACCGCTGTCAACCACCTCTTTCAACCGCTTCCGATCCATTCGACCGAAGCACCAACAGGACTCAACCACCACCCTGTCAGCCCGGCGCATTCTACTCGAATCCGCCATCCGGTCAACCTCTTTTTTCATCCAACTCTTTGATTTTCAAGGAGTTTTCTGAGGGGACTGCGCCGGAAGTGGTGCGCATTATAGGGGACCAAATTTAACCGTCAACTCCTTTCTGCAAAGATTTTCACTCTGCCTTCAAGGAGATGCGCGCGAAGGCCTTCTTGCCGGCCTGGCACACGTGGCTCGCGCCCAGCTTGAACGTGAAGCCACGATCAACCACCTGGCCATCCACCTTGACGCTACCTGCGCTCAGCAGATCGCGTGCGGCGGCGGCATTCTTCACCAAGCCAGCCTTATTAAGGACGGAAGAGATCGGCATATCCTCTATAGAAAGCAGCTCGACCTCCGGCAGGTCGTCCGGCAGCTCGCCATCCTTCAGGCGATTGCCTGCGGAACGGTGCGCATTGGCAGCAGCCTCCTCGCCATGGAAGCGCGCGACTATCTCTTCGGCCAGCTTGATCTTGATATCGCGCGGATTGGCGCCCTTGTCGACATCCGCCTTGAACTGCTCGATCTCCTCCATGGAACGGAAGCTCAACAGCTCGAAGTAACGCCACATCAGCGCATCGGGCATGGAGACCAGCTTGCTGTACATGACGCCCGGAGCCTCCTGGATACCCACATAGTTACCCAGCGACTTCGACATCTTCTTCACGCCATCCAGCCCTTCCAGCAGCGGCATGGTGACGATGCACTGCGAGGACTGACCATAGGCACGCTGCAGCTCACGCCCCATGAGCAGGTTGAACTTCTGGTCGGTGCCACCGAGCTCGACGTCGGCACGCAGGGCCACCGAGTCATATCCCTGCACCAGCGGGTAAAGGAACTCGTGGATGGCAATCGGTTGGTTGCCTTCATAGCGCTTCTGGAAATCATCGCGCTCGAGCATGCGCGCCACGGTGTACTGGGAAGCCAGGCGAATGAAATCCGCCGGGCTCAGCTGATCCATCCAGGTCGAGTTGAAGGCTACTTCGGTCTTGGCCGGATCGAGGATCTTGAATACCTGAGCCTTGTAGGTCTCGGCGTTGTCCAGCACCTGCTCGCGGGTCAGCGGCGGACGAGTCGCGCTCTTGCCGCTGGGGTCACCGATCATCCCGGTGAAATCACCGATCAGGAAGATGACCTGATGGCCGAGCTCCTGAAACTGGCGCAGCTTATTAATAAGCACGGTATGGCCGAGGTGCAGGTCGGGGGCGGTCGGATCGAAACCGGCCTTGATGCGCAGCGGCTGGCCGCGCTTGAGCTTCTCTACCAACTCGGACTCGACCAGGACCTCTTCCGCACCACGCTTGATCAGCGCCAGCTGCTCTTCTACCGACTTCATGACAGGACTCGTTGCCACTCGCAAACCAAAAGGGAGCCAACCATACAAGATCATTGACCAATTACAAGCCTTGCGACCGGCTCGAGCCATTGGGCCGATAACCTGCATTCAGGGTTGCCTATAGAGAATTTTGATTATATTTTAATCAGTTAATGCATTCTTCCAAGAAACACCCTGAGCCATGACGCATTCCGTACCCAAAGCCCCGCCGCCCTACCCGAGGAGCCACCTGCTGGCCGCCAGCGGTGTAGCGGCGCTGCTTAGCCTGGCCTTGCTGGTGTTCCCATCCCGCGAAGTCGAGGCGAAGAAGACCTACCTGAGCCTGGAACTGGACAACGGCGCCGAACAGCTGGTGCAGGAAAAGGACGACCTCCGACCAGGTTCCGCAGCCGGGGATAGAGGCGATGCGCCCTTCAGCCGCCTCGCCAGCACTCAGAACAGCGCCGGACAAGACGCGAACAAAAAGAACGAAGACAGCCAGTTTTCTCAGCCCCAAGACCCACTGCAGAAAAGCGTTACCGTCGCCAATGGCGACACCCTGTCGACCGTGTTCGCACGAGTCGGCCTGGATGCCAACGCCCTGCATGAAGCCCTTGGCAGCAGCAAGGAAGCCAAGCGCTTCGGCCGCCTGCACGTCGGCCAGGTTCTGGACTTCAAGCTGACCAGCGATGGCCGCCTGGAGCGCCTGAGCAGCAAGCTGAACGACCTCGAGAGCATCTCCCTCGCGCGTAGCGACAAGGGCTTCTCCTTCAAGCGCGAACTGGTCAAGCCGGATGTGCGCACCACCTACGCCCACGGCGTGATCAACAGCTCGCTGTTCCTCTCGGCCAAACGCGCCGGCCTGTCGCACAGCCTGACCATGGATCTGGCCAATATCTTCGGTTACGACATCGACTTCGCCATGGACATCCGCGAGGGCGACGAATTCGAACTGATCTATGAAGAGAAGGTGGTGGGCAACAAGCAGGTCGGCAGTGGCAACATCCTTTCCGCTCGCTTCACCAACCGCGGCAAGACCTACACCGCCGTGCGCTACACCAACAAGCAGGGCGTCTCCAGCTACTACAACGCCGACGGCATGAGCATGCGCAAGGCGTTCATCCGCACCCCGGTGGACTTCGCCCGCATCAGCTCGAAATTCTCCATGGGCCGACGCCACCCGATCCTGAACAAGATCCGCGCGCACAAGGGCGTCGACTACGCCGCGCCACGCGGCACGCCGATCAAGGCCGCCGGTGATGGCCGCGTACAGCTGGCCGGACGCAAGGGTGGCTACGGCAACACCGTGGTCATCCAGCACGGCAACAGCTACCGCACCCTCTATGCGCACATGCAGGGCTTCGCCAAAGGCGTGCGTACCGGCGCCAACGTCAAGCAGGGGCAGATCATCGGCTACATCGGTACTACCGGCCTGTCCACCGGGCCGCACCTGCACTACGAGTTCCAGGTCAATGGCCGCCACGTCGACCCGCTCAGCCAGAAGCTGCCGATGGCCGACCCCATCGCGCGCAACGAGAAGCAGCGCTTCCTGCAGCTGAGCAAGCCGCTGATGGCGCGCATGGACCAGGAAAGGGCCACCCTGCTGGCCGCCAACAAGCAGCCCTGAGATGCCGCGCTACCTGGGGGTGATGTCCGGTACCAGCCTCGACGGGCTGGACATCGCCCTGATCCAGCAAGACACCCGCCCCACCCTGCTCGCCCATCACTACCTGCCCATGCCCGACGCCCTGCGCGCCGAGCTACTAGCCCTGTGCGCACCCGGCCCGGACGAGCTGGCGCGCGCCGCCATCGCCGAGCAGCGCTGGGTCGAACTGGCGGCCGCCGGCATCCATGAGCTGCTGCGACGCGAGCAGCTGAGCCCGGGCGATATCCGCGCCATCGGCAGCCACGGCCAGACCGTGCGCCACGAGCCAGCCCGCGGCTTCACCGTGCAGATCGGCAATCCGGCGCTGCTGGCCGAGCTGACCGGCATCGAGGTGGTCGCCGACTTCCGCCGCCGCGATGTCGCCGCCGGTGGCCAGGGCGCACCGCTGGTCCCGGCTTTCCACGAGGCGCTGTTCGACAACCGCGGCGCGCCTTGCGCGGTGCTCAATGTCGGTGGCTTCAGTAACCTCAGCCTGATCGACCCCGGCCAGCCGGTACGCGGCTTCGACTGCGGCCCGGGTAACGTGCTGCTGGACGCCTGGATTGGCAAGGTGCGCGGCGAGTCGTTCGACCGCGATGGCGCCTGGGCCGCCAGCGGCACGCCGAACCAGGCACTGCTGGAACGGCTGCTAGGCGATCCCTACTTCGCCGGCCGGGGCCCGAAGAGCACCGGCCGCGAACTGTTCAACCTGCCCTGGCTGGAAGCCCATCTCGCCGCGCTTCCCGGCCTGGAACCGGCCGTTGTGCAGCGCACCCTGCTGGAGCTGACCGCACGCAGCATCGTCGAGTCGCTGCGGCAGGCCCAGAACGGCACCAGCGAGCTGCTGGTGTGCGGCGGCGGCGCGCACAACGGCGCGCTGATGCAGCGCCTGAAGGAACTACTGCCGAACTGCCAGGTGGCCAGCACCGCCGTGCGCGGCGTGCCGCCGGACTGGGTCGAGGCCATGGCCTTCGCCTGGCTGGCGCATTGCTGCCTGGAACGCATCCCGGCCAATCGCCCCAGCGTCAGCGGCGCCCGTGGCCCACGGGTGCTGGGCGCCATCTATCCGGCCTGAAGCGCGCCATACGGAAACGAAAAAGCCGCGCAGATGCGCGGCTTCTTGCAGGACAGCGGGCTCAGATCGAGAAGGACGAACCGCAACCGCAGGTGGTGGTGGCGTTGGGGTTGTTGATCACGAAGCGCGAACCTTCCAGGCCTTCCTGGTAGTCCACCTCGGCCCCGGCCAGGTACTGGAAACTCATCGGGTCGACCACCAGGCTGACACCCTCGCGCTCGACTATGGTGTCGTCGTCGGCCACGTCCTCGTCGAAGGTGAAGCCGTACTGGAAGCCCGAGCAGCCACCACCGGTGACGAACACCCGTAGTTTCAGGCGCGGATTGCCTTCCTCATCGACCAGGCTCTTCACCTTGTTCGCCGCACCCTGGGTGAAGATCAGGGGGGTTGGAGTGAAGGTCTCGACGCTCATCTTGCTGCTCTCCCGGCGCCAGGCGCCATGTTACGTACCACACGGGCGGCGATTATCCGCTTACCCGAGCAAATCGGTCAATTATTGCGCGACGACAGAGGCACTAGCCCCTACCGCTTTAGATAGGAGTACCTGCGGCGAATTCAAGCCACCGCAGGCGCCACCGCGATCAGGGCAGCAGCGCGGCGTGGGCCAGGCCCAGGCGCTCGTCCAGGCCGAAGAGGATGTTCATATTCTGCACGGCCTGGCCGGACGCACCCTTGACCAGGTTGTCGATGACCGACAGCACCACCACCAACTCGCCGCCCTGCGGACGGTGCACGGCGATGCGGCAGACGTTGGCACCACGCACGCTGCGGGTCTCCGGATGGCTGCCGGCGGGCATCACGTCGACGAAGGGCTCGCCCGCGTAGCGCTGCTCGAACAGCGCCTGCAGGTCGACGCCGCGATCGGCGACGGTGGCGTACAAGGTGGCATGGATACCGCGGATCATCGGCGCCAGGTGCGGCACGAAGGTCAGGCCGACCGGGCCCTTGGCGGCGCGGCGCAGACCCTGGCTGATCTCCGGCAGGTGGCGGTGGCCCTTGACCGAATAGGCCATCATGCTCTCGCTGGCCTCGCACAGCAGCGACCCAACCTTGGCGCCACGCCCGGCACCGCTGACGCCGGAGGCGCAGTTGGCGATCAGGCGGCTCGGGTCGGCCAGGCCGGCCTCCAGCAGCGGAATCAGGCCAAGCTGGGTGGCCGTCGGGTAGCAACCCGGCACGGCGATCAGGCGCGCGCCCTTGATCGCCTCGCGGTTGACTTCCGGCAAGCCGTAGACGGCCTCGGGGAGCAGCTGTGGCGCGCCATGCGGCTGGCCGTACCACTTGGCCCACTCCTCGGCGTCCTGCAGGCGGAAGTCGGCGGACAGGTCGATGACCCGGGTGCCGGCCGCCAGCAGCTCGCCGGCTAGGGCATGGGCAACACCGTGCGGGGTGGCGAAGAACACCACGTCGCAGGCGCCCAGGGTGGCCACGTCCGGCACGCTGAAGGCCAGGTTGTCGTAGTGGCCGCGCAGGTTGGGGTACATGTCGGCGACCTTGACCCCGGCCTCGGAGCGCGAGGTGATCACCGCCACTTCGGCCTGCGGGTGCTGGGCCAGCAGGCGCAGCAGCTCCACCCCGGTGTAACCCGTGCCGCCGACGATTCCGACCTTGACCATTGCACACCCCCGCTACGCGACCGTTGAGAAAGGCTGCCGATGATAAGGCCACGGGCCGCGACGGCCAACCTCATGGGTGACGCACGGGCATGGCTTTCTCTACTATCGACGGCAAATCTGCCGCCGGATGACGTCCATGCTCTATCTCTGGGTCAAGGCCCTACACATCATCGCCATCGTCTGCTGGTTCGCCGGCCTGTTCTACCTGCCGCGCCTGTTCGTCTACCACGCCATGGCCGAGGACCAGCCCAGTCGCGAGCGCTTCTGCATCATGGAGCGCAAGCTGTACCGCGGCATCATGAACCCCTCGATGGTTGCCACCCTGGTCCTTGGCGCCTGGCTGCTCTACCTCAACCCGGCCTGGCTGCAGATGGGCTGGCTGCATGCCAAGCTGCTGCTGGTGGTTCTGCTGGTCGGCTACCACCATGTCTGCGGCGCCCAGCTCCGGCGCTTCGCACGCGGCGAGAACGTCCGCGGCCATCTGTTCTACCGCTGGTTCAACGAAGTGCCGGTGCTGTTCCTGCTGGGCATCGTGATCCTGGTGGTGGTCAAACCCTTCTGATAACAAGAGGAAAGCCCCATGTCCCTGCCCGCCCTGCTCGACCAACGCCTGCGCCTGCCGGTGGTCGCCGCGCCGATGTTCCTGGTGTCCAACCCGCAGCTGGTGCTGGCCTGCTGCCACAGCGGCGTGCTCGGCAGCTTCCCGGCGCTGAACCAGCGCGAGAGCAGCGGCTTCAAAGCCTGGCTGGAGGAGATCGAGGCCGGCCTTGCGGCAGACTCGGCGCCCTATGCGGTCAACCTCATCGTGCACGGCAGCAACCCGCGCCTGCAGGCCGACCTGGCCATCTGCGTCGAACACCGGGTGCCGGTGGTGATCACCAGCCTGGGCGCGGTCAAGGAAGTGGTGGATGCGGTACACGGCTATGGCGGCCTGGTGTTCCACGACGTGACTACCCGCCGCCATGCGGAGAAGGCCGCCGAGGCCGGCGTGGATGGTTTGATCGCGGTGGCCGCCGGTGCCGGTGGGCATGCCGGCACCTGGAGCCCGTTCGCCCTGATCGCCGAGATCCGCCAGTTCTTCGACAAGACCCTGTTGTTGTCCGGCTGCCTCAACCACGGCCACGAAATCCTCGCCGCCCAGCTGCTCGGCGCCGACCTGGCCTACATGGGCACGCGCTTCATCGCCACCCGCGAGAGCGCAGCCGACGCCGACTACAAGCAGATGATCCTCGGCGCCCGCGCCGCCGACATCATCCACACCCCGGCGGTGTCCGGCGTGCCGGCCAGCTTCATGCGGCAGAGCCTGGAAAAGGCCGGCTACGACCTGGGGCGCCTGCAGGACAAGGGTGACGTCAACTACGGCGAGAAGCTCAAACCGATCAGCGACGAGGCCAAGGCCTGGAAGACCGTGTGGTCGGCCGGCCAGGGCGTCGGCGGCATCGACGACCTGCCTTCGGTGGCCGAACTGGTGGCCCGCCTGGATGCCGAATACCGCGCCGCCCAGAGCCGCGGTCTGCAGCTGGCCCAGCGCTGGCCGCGCTGAGCGGCATTTTGCGCAGGCGTTCGCTTGTTCACCCACGGCAAAGCCCCTAGGCTCTGGCACTTCAATACAGCAGACAGGGATGCACGCATGACCGAAGCCCGCTACAAGATCGTCTTCGACGGCCAGCTGATGCCGGAAATGGCGCTGGATACGGTGAAGAACAACCTGGCCCGCCTGTTCAAGAGCGACCAGAGCAAGATCGATGCACTGTTCAGCGGCTCGCCGGTGGCGCTCAAGCGCGACCTGGCCGAGGCCGAAGCCGACAAGTACCTGGCCGCCCTGCAGCAGGCCGGCGCCCTGGTGCGCAAGGAACGCGACATCGGCGCTGGTCTCAGCCTGGTGGACACCGATGATCACCGCCCGGCAGAGGCTGCCGCCGACGCCAGAATGAGCTGCCCCAAGTGCGGCCACGAGCAGGCCAAGGCGCCCGAGTGCGCGGCCTGCGGCATCATCATCGAGAAGTACCAAGCACGTCAGGCACAGACAACGCTCGACAGCCCAACACAATCGCCATACCGCACTCCTGAGTCATCGCTCCACCCAACAATGTCGGCACAAATCTATGCAGGCTTTTGGTATAGAGCGCTAGCCCTGTTGATAGATACGATATTGAGCACTATTGCCGCGATCATTCTGGTACTCCCTCTTGCCTTCGCATTTGGCGCATCAATGGCTGGAAGCCCCGCACAGCAGATCGAGTCGATAAGTGAAAGCATGGGAAATGTGTTCGGCTGGATTGTAAGTTGGCTGTATTTCACCATCTTTGAATCCTCTAGATGGCAAGCCACCCCAGGGAAGAAGATGCTTGGATTGCGGGCTACTGACTTGAATGGCAATAGAATTGGTTTCGGCAGGGCTAATGCCCGCTATTGGGCAAAAATACTTTCTGCAATCATCTTGTGTATTGGCTACATCATGGCTGCATTCACTGAGAAGAAGCAGGCACTGCATGACATGATTGCCGGAACTTTGGTGCTTAAGGACTAAGCAGGATGTGCTGGCCACATGAAACAAAACTTGCGCCCAGCAGGCTAAATAGATACGGCGCTTTCAATAAACCCTCAGCAGGGGAGTAAGACGTGAGCGCCTACACCCTGATCACCGGCGCCTCCAGCGGCCTCGGCCTGGCCCTGGCCGAAGCGCTGGCCCGGCGCGGGCACAACCTGATCCTGGTGGCGCGCCAGCGCGATGCGCTGGAGAGCATCGCCTGCGAGCTGAGCCAGCGCTTCGGCATCGAGGCGCTGCTGCGCGTCTGCGACCTGACCGAGCCGCTGCAGCTCACCGGCCTGATCCAGGAGCTGGAACAGGGCGAGCGCCACATCGACCTGCTGGTGAACAACGCCGGGATCGGCAGCGCCGGGCTGTTCGTCGAGCAGGACTGGGGCCACGAACAGGACCTGATCGAGCTCAACATGCTGGCGCTGGCCCGCCTGTGCCACGCCCTGGGTGCGGACATGAAGCGCCGCGGCGGTGGGCAGATTCTCAACGTCGCCTCGCTGGCCGCCTTCCAGCCGGGGCCGCTGATGAGCAACTACTTCGCCAGCAAGGCCTATGTGCTGCACCTCTCCGAGGCGCTGCGCAGCGAGCTGGCGCCCTTCGGCGTGAAGGTCTCGGTGCTCTGCCCGGGGCCGGTAGCCACCGCCTTCTTCCGCCGTGCCCGCCTGCGCAGCGAGGGCCTGCAGCGCCGCCAGCTGCTGGAGAGCCCGGAGCGGATCGCGCAGATCACCGTGCAGGGCCTGCAGCGCAACCGCGCCATCATCATCCCCGGCTGGCGCCACCGCCTGCTGCCGCAGCTGCTGCGCCTGACCCCGCGCGCACTGGTACGGCGCATCGCCATGCACATGGTGCGCCCGCTGCTGCCACGCGCGGGCGCCGAGGAGACCTAGCCGGCGTCCACCGTGCGCCCGGCGGCCCAGGCGCGCAGCGCCGTGAGGCGCTCGGCCATCACCACCGACAGCGGCGCCGTGCCCTGGATGTTGCTCAGCAGCAATGCCTGGTCCACCGCCTGCTGGCGGGCCTGGGCGGAATACAGGGCGCTGACCACCACCTGCTCGATCTCCGCGCCGGAGAAGCCCTCGCAGGCCGCCGCCAGCGCCGCCAGATCGAACTGGGCCGGGTCCAGCTCGCGACGGCGCAGGTGGATGGCGAAGATCTCCGCGCGCACCTCGGCATCCGGCAGGTCGACGAAGAACAGCTCGTCGAAGCGGCCCTTGCGCACCAGTTCCGGCGGCAGGCGGTCGATGGCGTTGGCGGTGGCGACCATGAACACCGGCGCCTTGCGCTCGGCCATCCAGGTCAGCAGGGTACCGAGCACACGCTGGCTGACGCCGTCGTCGTTGCTGCCGGTGGCCAGGCCCTTCTCAATCTCGTCCATCCACAGCACGCAGGGCGCCATCTGCTCGGCCATCTTCAGCGCCTCGCGCAGGTTGCGCTCGGTCTCGCCGAAGAACTTGTTGTACAGGCTGGCGAAGTCCAGGCGCAGCAGCGGCAGGCCCCAGAGACCGGCCACCGCCTTGGCCGCCAGGCTCTTGCCACCGCCCTGCACGCCGACCAGCAGCACGCCGCGCGGCATGTCGGTGCCCTTGCCGCTGGCGAAGATCTCCTGGCGCTCGCCCAGCCAGCGCTTCAGGTTGACCAGGCCGCCGACCTCGGCGAAGCGCGCGGTGTCATGCTCGAAGCTCAGCACGCCCTCCAGGTCGAGCAGCTGGAACTTGGCCTTGTTCAGTTCCGGCAGGTCTTCCTGGGTGATGGCGCCGTCGTCGCAGATCAGGTTGCGCGCCAGCGCCCGCGCCTCGGCGTGGCTCATGCCGCGCAGGTTCTTCACCACCTGCTGCAGGGTGCGGTTGTCGGTGCGCACCCGCGCACCGCGGTTGCGCTCGCTCCAGCGCGTGGCCTCGTCGCGGACGATGGTCAGCAGCTCCTCCTCGGTCGGCAGCGCCAGGCTGAAGCGCGCGGCGTAGCGCTGCACCTCGACCGGCAGCTTGAGGGCATGCGACACCAGCACCAGGGTCGGCTTGTGCGCCACCTCGCTCATGGCGATTTCCTTGAGCAGGCGCACCAGCTTGGGGTTGTCGACCAGGAACGGGTGCAGGTCGCACATCACGTAGAGATTGGGCGTCGGGTCGGCCTTGATCAGGCGCAGCGCCTGCTCCGGCTCGCGGCTGTCCAGCTCGCCCACCGGCTCGCCGCCGAAGCCCAGGCGCTGCAGGCCCTCGGTCACCGCCCAGGTGTAGATGCCGAGGCCGCGCTTGATCGCCAGCGAGGTGAGGGTCTCCAGCACCCGCGGCTCGTCCCAGGACTCGATCACCACCAGCTTGACGCGGGACTCCAGCACCAGCCCCAGATCGTGTACGTCGTTCTTCACAGCCTCTCCTTGTGCAGCATTAGGGTCTGTTGCCGTTTCGGCGCAAGCCGCGTTGCCGCGAAAAATCGCGCCAGGCTAGGCGCGGGACGCAGGGAATGGTGATCCCTTGCCAAGTTCCGCAACGACGCATGGCGCGATTTTCCGCGCAACCCGGAGGGCCGGGCCAGTTTTTGTGCGGATCATCGTTACTCGACGGCTCATTTGGATGGCCAAACTTCGCGTCTCGCGCCTAGCTCCGCACAAAAACTGGCTCCGTCGCGGTCGCGGCGAAACGGCAACAGACCCTAAACTCGCAGCATACCCACCGCCTTCGGAGGAAAGCGCATGGACTGCCTGTTCTGTCGCATAGTCGCCGGCGCGATACCGGCCCGCAAGCTCTACGAGGATGACCAGGTGCTGGCCTTCCACGACATCGGCCCGCAGGCGCCAGTGCATTTCCTGGTGATCCCCAAGCGCCACATCGCCCGCCCCGACCAGCTCACCGAAGATGACCGGGCACTGGCCGGGCACATTCTCTACACCGCCCAGCGCCTGGCCATGCAGGAGGGATGTGCAGAAGGCTTCCGCCTGGTGATGAACTGCAACGAGCTGGGCGGGCAGACCGTGCATCACATCCATATGCACGTGCTCGGCCAGCGCCAGCTGCACTGGCCGCCGGGCTGACGGTGCGGCCTCTTGTCGCCGGGCGGATTTGTCCGCCGGGCTTCGGGTAAACTGCCGGCATGCTTTCCGTGGAGGTGGCCATGAGCAACGAACGCCAGTTTTCCCCCGTCGACCGCCTGCTGATCCAGGCCGATGCCGCCATGCGCACCCTGCTGCCGTTCAGCGGCGCCCCGGCGCGCCCCTCGCCGGCCATCCTGCAGAACGAGTCGGAGCTGAGCGACGACGAGGCCCGCCACGTCGCCGGGCTGATGCGCATCAACCACACCGGTGAAGTCTGCGCCCAGGCGCTGTACCAGGGCCAGGCGCTGACCGCCCGGCTGCCGGAAGTGCGCCAGGCCATGGAGCATGCCGCCGACGAGGAGATCGATCACCTGGCCTGGTGCGAGCAGCGCATCCGCGAGCTGGGCAGCCAGCCGAGCCTGCTCAACCCGCTGTTCTACGGCCTTTCCTTCGGCGTCGGCGCGGTCGCCGGGCTGATCAGCGACCGGGTCAGCCTGGGCTTCGTCGCCGCCACCGAGGATCAGGTGGTCAAGCACCTGGACGAGCACCTGGAGCAGATCCCGGCGGACGACGCCAAGACCCGCGCCATCCTCGAGCAGATGCGCGAGGACGAGCAGCAGCATGCCACCAGCGCCCTGGAGGCCGGCGGCCTGCGCTTCCCGGCACCGGTCAAGCTGGGCATGAGTCTGCTGTCCAAGGTGATGACCAAGAGCACCTACCGGATCTGAGCCGGCAACCATGAAAAAGCCCGCCAATCGGCGGGCTTTTTTCTGGCGGGAAACTCAGCGCGGCATGTTGCGCGCGTAGAAGATCTCCAGCATCTCGTGACGCACCCGCTCTTCCACCTGCTTGCGCTGCTCGGCGGTGAGGTTGCGGGTGGCGTCGCCGAACAGGTAGTTGTCCAGGTAGAACTGCTTGAGCAGCATCTTGGTGTGGAACAGGTTCTCCTGGTACACGTTGACGTCCATCATCTGATAAGCGTCGAGGGTGTCGTCGGAGAGATAGTTCTGGATCGAGTTGATCTCGTGGTCGATGAAGTGCTTCTTGCCTTCCACGTCGCGGGTGAAGCCACGCACGCGGTAGTCGACGGTGACGATGTCCGAGTCGAACTGGTGGATCAGGTAGTTGAGCGCCTTCAGCGGCGAGATCACGCCACAGGTCGACACGTCGATGTCCACGCGGAAAGTCGCGATGCCCTCGACCGGATGGATCTCCGGGTAGGTGTGCACGGTGATGTGACTCTTGTCCAGGTGCGCCAGGATGGTCTCCGGCAGCGGCCCCGGGGATTCCTCGATCTGGCTGGCGGTGGGCTCCACCGGCTGCTCGGAGATCAGGATGGTCACGCTGGCGCCTTGCGGGTCGTAGTCCTGACGGGCGATGTTCAGGATATTGGCGCCGATGATGTCGACAACATCGGTGAGGATCTGCGTCAGGCGCTCGGCATCGTACTCTTCGTCGATGTACTGCACGTAGGCCTGCTGGTCTTCCGGGGTTTCCGCGTAGCAGATGTCATAGATGTTGAAGCTCAAGGTCTTCGTCAGGTTGTTGAACCCGTGGAGCTTGAGTTTGCTTTTCACCGTTTGGAACTCTCTATGTGGATGCGGCCCTGCCGCGTGATCGAGCATGCCCGTCAGCTGGGAACGACTCAGCTGCGTAGGACGGTTAACACCTCTTCGCGATGGCGATTGTGGTTTGGGGTTGCGGGCGGGTGCCCGCGAAAAGGCGCGCATTATGCAGAGCCGGGACCGGCTCCGCCAGAGCATGCGCGCCCGAGATGACGAACGCGGGTCAGCCCAGTTCGACGATCTCGTAGTCGTGGGTGATCTCGACACCGGCCCGGCCGAGCATGATCGAGGCCGAGCAGTACTTCTCCGCCGACAGCTCGACGGCGCGCTTGACCTGCACCTCCTTGAGGCCACGGCCCTTGACCACGAAGTGCAGGTGGATCTTGGTGAACACCTTGGGATCTTCGTCGGCGCGCTCGGCCTCGAGGAAGGCTTCGCAGCTCTCCACCGGCTGGCGCGCCTTCTTCAGGATGCTAACCACGTCGAAGTTGCTGCAGCCGCCCAGACCGATCAGCACCATTTCCATCGGGCGCACGCCGAGGTTGCGACCACCGGCCTCGGGCGGGCCGTCCATCACCACCACGTGGCCGCTGCCGGATTCACCGAGGAACATGGCCTCGCCGGCCCATTGAATGCGTGCTTTCATCGCCAGGACTCCACTGCCCGAAAAAGGTCGCTAGCTTAACACAGCGCCCCAGCACGGCCCTGACACGCCATTTCGCGGCAATGGGCCACGGTCAGTGTTGACTGCGTCGCAAATTCGCGTTGCCGCACCCCGAGTGTCTGTTAAGCTGGCGGCGGATAACTGGCACACTTGTTCGGATAACTAATAAGAAATTCGCCTGCTGGACAAAGGCTTACTCACTTTTCGGGACTCGGGCATGGTCGCTATTACCCTTACACCTAAGATCAAGAACATCGACAAGCTGCTCGCGCACTGTCACCGCCGCCGCTACACCGCCAAGAGCACCATCATCTATGCAGGGGACCGTTGCGAGACCCTGTTCTTCATCATCAAGGGCTCGGTCACCATCCTCATCGAGGACGACGACGGCCGCGAAATGATCATCGCCTACCTCAACGCCGGCGACTTCTTCGGCGAAATGGGCCTGTTCGAGAAGGAAGGCACCGAGAAGGAGCGCAGCGCCTGGGTGCGCGCCAAGACCGAGTGCGAGGTGGCGGAGCTGAGCTACGCCAAGTTCCGCGAGCTGACCCAGCAGGACCCGGAGATTCTCTACGCTCTGGGCAGCCAGATGGCCGACCGCCTGCGCAACACCACGCGCAAGGTCGGCGACCTGGCCTTCCTCGATGTCACCGGCCGCGTGGCCCGCACCCTGCTCGACCTGTGCAAGCAGCCGGACGCCATGACCCACCCGGACGGCATGCAGATCAAGATCACCCGCCAGGAAATCGGCCGCATCGTCGGCTGCTCCCGCGAGATGGTCGGCCGCGTGCTCAAGTCCCTGGAGGAACAGGGCCTGGTGCACGTCAAAGGCAAGACCATGGTGGTCTTCGGCACCCGTTGACGGATACCGGCTAGAAAAAAGCCCGCCAATCGGCGGGCTTTTTCGTGTCCGGATCGGTTCAGTCCGGATCGGCGCCCAGCACCACGCGCTTGCCATCCGGGAAGAACAGGCGCTTGAGCTCGATCCCCGGCTCCTCGGCACGCATGAAGGCCTCGCCAACCAGGAAAGCATGCACCTCGTTGATCTCCATCAGCTCGACATCGGCACGGCTGAGGATGCCGCTCTCGGTGATCACCACGCGCTCGCGCGGAATGCGTGGCAGCAGGTCCAGGGTGGTTTCCAGGCTCACCTCGAAGGTGTGCAGGTTACGGTTGTTGATGCCCACCAGCGGCGTGTCCAGGGTGTTCAGAGCACGTTCCAGCTCGGCGCCGTCGTGCACCTCTACCAGCACATCGAGGCCGACATCCTTCGCGGTGGCTGCCAGTTCGGCCATGCGCACGTCGTCCAGCGCCGCAACGATCAGCAGCACGCAGTCGGCGCCCAGGGCACGGGCTTCGACGATCTGATACGGGTCGATCATGAAGTCCTTGCGGATCACCGGCAGGCTGCAGGCCGCGCGGGCCTCGCGCAGGTACTGGTCGGCGCCCTGGAAGAAGTCGATGTCGGTCAGCACCGACAGGCAGGCCGCGCCACCGGCCTCGTAGCTCCTGGCGATCTCGGCGGGCACGAAATCCTCGCGCAGCACGCCCTTGCTCGGCGAAGCCTTCTTGATCTCGGCGATCACCGCCGCCTGCTTGCGTGCCACCCGCTCCTGCAGGGCACGGGCGAAGCCGCGCGGGGCATCGGCGGCGCGGGCCAGCGCCTCGACCTCGGCCAGGCTGGCACGGGCGCGGCGCTCGGCGACTTCCTCGGCCTTGCGGGCGAGGATCTTCTCCAGCACGGTTGGAATGCTCATCCTTCGTTCTCCACGCGGAACACGGCGGTAAAGGACACCAGCTCGTCCAGCTTCTCCCAGGCCAGGCCGGTGTGCAGGGCGTCCTGCGCCAGCTGCACGCCTTCCTTGAGGCTGGTGGCGATGTCGGCGGCATACAGGGCCGCGCCGGCGTTGAGCACGATCATGTCGGCGGCCTTCTGGCCGTTGTCGGTCTTGCGCTTGCCCAGCGCGTCGCGGATCAGCGCCAGCGAGTCCTGCGCGCCCTCGACGGTCAGGCCGATCAGGGTCTGGCTGCGAATGCCGAAGTCTTCCGGCTGGATGCGGTACTCGCTGACCACGCCGCCCTTGAGTTCGGCGACATGGGTCGGTGCGGCCAGGCTGATCTCGTCTAGGCCGTCGCTGGCATGCACCACCAGCACGTGCTGGCTACCCAGGCGCTGCAGCACCTCGGCCATCGGCCGGCACAGCGCCTGGCTGAACACGCCGATCACCTGGTGCTTGACCCCGGCCGGGTTGGTCATCGGGCCGAGCATGTTGAACAGGGTGCGCAGGCCCAGCTCGCGACGCGGGCCGATGGCATGCTTCATGGCGCCGTGATGGGCCGGGGCGAACATAAAGCCCACTCCAACACTTTCCACGCAGCGCGCGACCTGCTCGGGTTTGAGATTCAGGTAGACCCCGGCGGCCTCCAGCAGGTCGGCGCTGCCGCTCTTGCCGGAGACCGCACGGTTGCCATGCTTGGCCACGCGACCACCGGCCGCGGCGACCACGAAGGCGGCGGCGGTGGAGACGTTGAACACGTTCATGCCATCGCCACCGGTGCCGCAGGTGTCGACCAGGCGCTCGGCGTCGATGCTCACCGGCGAGGCCAGCTCGCGCATCACGGTGGCGGCCCCGACGATCTCATCGATGGTCTCGCTCTTCATGCGCATGCCCATGAGGAAGGCGCCGATCTGCGCATCGGTACACTGGCCGGTCATGATCAGGCGCATCACGTCCTGCATCTCGGCGGTGGACAGGTCCAGCTGGTTGACCACCCGATTGAGGGCTTCCTTGATGTCCATCAGCGCACTCCGCCTTGCTGTTTGAGGAAGTTGGCGAACAGTTCGTGGCCCTGCTCGGTGAGGATGGATTCCGGGTGGAACTGCACGCCCTCGATGTTCAGGGTCTTGTGCCGCAGGCCCATGATCTCGTCCACCGAACCATCGGCATGCTGGGTCCAGGCGGTGATCTCCAGGCACTCCGGCAGCGTTTCGCGCTTGACCACCAGGGAATGGTAGCGGGTCACGGTCAGCGGCTTGTTGAGGCCGGCGAACACGCCCTTGTCCTCGTGGAACACCGGGCTGGTCTTGCCGTGCATCACCTGGCGCGCGCGCACCACGTCGCCGCCGAAGGCCTGGCCGATGCTCTGGTGGCCCAGACACACGCCGAGGATCGGCAGCTTGCCGGCGAAATGCAGGATGGCCTCGATGGACACCCCCGCCTCGGTCGGCGTGCACGGGCCGGGCGAGACTACGATGCGCTCGGGCTGCAAAGCCTCGATCTCGGCGATGCTCAGTTCGTCGTTGCGGATCACGTGGACATCGGCACCCAGCTCGCCCAGGTACTGCACCACGTTGTAGGTAAAGGAGTCGTAGTTGTCGATCATCAGCAGCATGGCGGGGCCCCTTACTCTACGGACTGTTCGGCGAGGCTGACCGCGCGGAACATGGCGCGGCGCTTGTTCAGGGTTTCTTCCCACTCCAGGGCCGGCTGCGAGTCGGCGACGATACCGGCGCCGGCCTGCACGTGCAGCTCACCGTTCTTGATCACCGCGGTGCGAATGGCGATGGCGGTATCCATGTTGCCGTTCCACGCCAGGTAACCCACGGCGCCGCCGTAGACACCACGCTTGACCGGCTCCAGCTCGTCGATGATCTCCATCGCGCGCACCTTGGGCGCACCGGACAGGGTGCCGGCCGGCAGAATGGCGCGCAGCGCGTCCATGGCCGACAGGCCTTCCTTCAAATGGCCGGTGACGTTGGAGACGATGTGCATGACGTTGGAGTAGCGCTCGATGACCATCTGCTCGGTGACCTTCACCGAGCCGGTGCTGGAGACGCGGCCGACATCGTTGCGGCCCAGGTCGATCAGCATCAGGTGCTCGGCGATCTCCTTGGCGTCGGACAGCAGGTCCTTTTCCAGGTCCAGGTCCGCTTCCTCGGTGGCGCCGCGCGGGCGGGTGCCGGCGATCGGGCGCACGGTGACCAGGTTGTCCTCGACCCGCACCAGCACTTCCGGCGACGAGCCGACCACGTGGAAGTCGCCGAAGTTGAAGAAGTACATGTAGGGCGTCGGGTTGATGCAGCGCAGCGCGCGATACAGGTCGATCGGCGCGGCCTGGAACGGGATCGACATGCGCTGGGAGATCACCACCTGCATGCAGTCGCCGGCCAGGATGTATTCCTTGATGGCGCCGACCGCCGCCTCGTAGTCGTCGCGCTTGAAGCTGGAGACGAAGTCCGGCTCCTTGCCCGCCGGCTTGCTCAGGTCCACCCCCAGGCGCGGGGTGATCGGCTGGCGCAGCTTGTTCAGCAGTTCACGCAGCTGCGCCTGGCCCCGTTCGTAGGCGTCGGCCTGGCTGGGGTCGGCGAGGACGATGGCGTGCATCTTGCCGGCGAGGTTGTCGAACACCACGACCGCGTCGGAGACCATCAGCAGGATATCCGGGGTGCCCAGCGGATCGGGGTTCGGGCACCGGGCCAGCTTCTTCTCCACGTAGCGCACGCTGTCGTAGCCGAAGTAGCCGACCAGGCCGCCGTTGAAGCGCGGCAGTCCGGGGATGGTGGGGACGTTATAGCGAGCCTTGAACTGCTCGACGAAGGCCAGCGGGTCTTCGCTGTCGAGCTGTTCGACCACCTGGCCATCAACGCTCACCGTTACCTGGTGGCCATGCACGCGCAGCACGGTGCGCGCCGGCAGGCCGATGATCGAGTAGCGGCCCCACTTCTCGCCGCCCTGCACGGACTCCAGCAGGTAGGAGTTGGGGGTGTCGGCCAGCTTGAGGTAGATCGACAGCGGGGTGTCGAAGTCGGCCAGGGTCTCGAAGGCCAACGGAATGCGGTTGTAGCCGTCGGCGGCCAAACGCAGGAATTCTTCGCGGTTCATAAACAGCAGCCTCGTCAATGAGGGTGAACGGGAGTCGGGCAAACGCGCCGGAACCAGCCGGCCAGGAGAAGTCAGGCGCGCCAGCGCCAGCGGGCCAGGGCCTTGATGACTTTCATCCAGTGTTTGCGGGCAACTACCACGATGCTGTCTCGTGCGGCGGGTATTCGGAAGGGTTCGGGGACATTACCCCAGCGCCCTCCTGCGCGCAACCGGGCAGCAGCTGGCGCAGATCGTCGAGCACCCGCGCCGGGTTCTCCTCGGCGATCGGCCGGCCGTGGTTGTAGCCATAGGACAAGGCCACGCAAGGCACGCCAGCCGCGTGGGCGGCCAGCACATCGTTGCGCGAGTCGCCGACGAACAGCGCCTGCTCCGGTGCCACGCCGGCCAGGTGCAGCACGTGCAGCAGCGCGGCCGGATCGGGCTTCTGCTGCGGCAGGGTGTCACCACCGATGATCCAGCGGAAATAGCCACCCAGGCCCATCTCGTCCAGCAGCGGGGCGACGAAACGCTCGGGCTTGTTGGTGATCAGCGCCAGTTCCACGGCGGCGCCGCGCAGCCAGTCCAGGGTGCTGACCACGCCGGGGTAGACCCGGCTCAGCGCATGACTGCCAGCATAGGCCTCGCTGAACAGCTCCAGCGCGCGCTCGGTGTCGGCATCACTGACCGCGCCGTGCTCGAGGCCGCCGGCCAGGGCCCGGCGCACCAGCACCCGCGCGCCATTGCCGACCCAGTGGCGCACTCGCTCGACGCCGGCAGGTTCGCGGCCGAGCTGCGCCAGCATGCGGTCGACGGCGGCGGCCAGGTCCGGCACCGAGTCCACCAGGGTGCCATCCAGGTCGAACATCACCAGGCGCGGCAGCTCGCCGCGGAACAGCTCGAGGATCACGCGCGAACCTGGGCCAGCTCGGCGCGCATGGCGTCGATCACCGCCTTGTAGTCCGGCTGGTTGAAGATGGCCGAGCCGGCGACGAAGGTGTCGGCGCCCGCCGCGGCGATCTCGCGGATGTTCTTCACGTTGACCCCGCCGTCGATCTCCAGGCGGATGGCGTAGCCGGAGGCGTCGATCAGCGCGCGGGCCTCGCGCAGCTTGTCGAGGGTGCCGGGGATGAACTTCTGCCCGCCGAAGCCGGGGTTGACGCTCATCAGCAGGATAATGTCGACCTTGTCCATCACGTACTTCAGGCAGTCCAGCGGGGTGGCCGGGTTGAACACCAGGCCGGCCTTGCAGCCGCCGTCGCGGATCAGCTGCAGGGAACGGTCGATGTGTTCGGAGGCTTCCGGGTGGAAGGTGATGTAGCTGGCGCCGGCCTCGATGAAGTCGCCGATGATGCGGTCGACCGGCTTGACCATCAGGTGCGCGTCGATCGGCGCGCTGATGCCGTACTTGCGCAGCGCCGCGCAGACCATCGGGCCGATGGTCAGGTTGGGCACGTAGTGGTTGTCCATCACGTCGAAGTGGACGATGTCGGCGCCGGCGGCGAGGACCTTGTCGACTTCCTCGCCCAGGCGGGCGAAATCGGCGGAGAGGATCGACGGGGCGATGGCGAAGGATTGCATGGCGGCCTCAGGGCTGGATCACGGTGGCGCGATTGTAGCCTGAGTCGCCGGCTGCGGCGGTGGTCATGCGTCAGTCCACCGCAGCGGCCGGGCGGAGCGGGTCACTCCGGCATCGAGGTGCGCAGCTTCTCGCTGCGCCCGCGCAGCCACTCCAGGGTCAGCAGCATGACGATGGAGAAGCCGATCAGCAGGGTGGCGGCGGCGGCGATGGTCGGCGACAGGTTCTCGCGGATGCCGCTGAACATCTGCCGCGGCAGGGTGGCCTGCTCCGGGCCGGCGAGGAACAGGGTCACCACCACCTCGTCGAACGAGGTGGCGAAGGCGAACAGCGCGCCGGAAATCACCCCGGGGGCGATCAGCGGCAGGGTCACCTTGCGGAATGCCAGCAGCGGCGAGGCACCCAGGCTGTTGGCGGCGCGCACCAGGTTGTAGTTGAAGCCCTGCAAGGTCGCGGACACCGTGATGATCACGAAGGGCACGCCGAGCACGGCGTGCACCAGGATCAGCGAGGTGTAGCTGTTGCCCAGGCCCAGCGGGGCGAAGAACAGGTAGCTGGCGACGCCGACGATGACCACCGGGGCGACCATCGGCGAGATCAGCAGGCTCATCACCAGCGCCTTGCCGCGAAACTCGCCGCGGGTCAGGCCGATCGCCGCCAGGGTGCCGAAGACCATGGCCAGCAGGGTGGCGGCCGGCGCCACGATCATGCTGTTGGTCAGCGAGCGCATCCACTCGGCGGAGCTGAAGAAGTCGGCATACCAGCGCAGGGAGAAGCCCTGCAGCGGATAGACCAGGAAGCTGCCGGAGTTGAACGACAGCGGGATGATCACCAGCACCGGCAGGATCAGGAACAGCAGCACCAGCGCGCACAGGCTGCGATGGGTCCAGAACCAGGCGCGCTCGACGGGGGACTTGTAGGGACTCAGCATCTGCATTCTCCAATCAATCTCTAGCGGGGCATCGCCCCTCTCCCGCCCTGCGGGCACCCTCTCCCCGACGGGGCGAGGGTCATCAGTTGGCCTGCTGCGCAGGCCTTTTATCCAAGACGCAGGCGACTGGCGCCCACCAGCCAGCTGTACACCACGTAGAGCAGCATGGTGGCCAGCAACAGCAGGCCGCCGAGGGCGGTGGCCATGCCCCAGTTGATGGTGGTGTTGGTGTAGAAGGCGACGAAGTAGCTGATCATCTGGTCGTTCGGGCTGCCCAGCAGCGCCGGGGTGATGTAGTAGCCGATGGACAGGATGAACACCAGCAGGCAGCCGGCGCCGACGCCGGCCAGGGTCTGCGGGAAGTACACCCGCCAGAAGCTGGCGAAGGGGTGGCAGCCGAGCGAGATGGCGGCACGCATGTAGGAGGGCGAGATGCCCTTCATCACGCTGAAGATCGGCAGGATCATGAACGGCAGCATGATGTGCACCATCGCCACGTACACGCCGGTGCGGTTGAACACCAGCTGCAGCGGCTGGTCGATGATGCCCATGGCGATCAGCGCGCTGTTGATCAGGCCACCGGACTGCAGCAGCACGATCCAGGCCGCCACGCGCACCAGGATCGAGGTCCAGAACGGCAGCAGCACCAGGATCATCAACAGGTTGCTGGTGCGGGTCGGCAGGTTGGCCAGCAGGTAGGCCAGCGGATAGGCCAGCACCAGGCACAGGGCGGTGATCACCAGGCCCATCCAGAAGGTGCGCACGAAGATATCCAGGTAGATGGCCTGGTCCGGGGTGGCGGACGCCAGCTCGCCGAGATCGTCGATCCGGTGGTCGAGGGCGGCCAGCAGGTAATAGGCCGTGAAGGCACTGCTGTTGCGGCGGATCACCTGCCAGTAGGCCGGGTCGCCCCAGCGCTCGTCGAGGTTCTCCAGGGCGTCCTTGTAGGAGGCGGGTTCCTGCTTGAACGGCAGCGCGCGACCAGTCTTGGCCATCAGGCTGCGGTAGCCGGCCAGTTCCATGTTAAGGCGCTTGGACAGGTCGCCGATGGTCTGGTTCTTGCGCGCCTCGGCCAGGTCCAGGGCCAGGGCCCGGTACACCGGTTCCTCCGGCAGGCCGCGGCCATCCCAGCTGGCGATGGACTCGACGGTGCGCGGCAGGGCCTCGACCACCTCGGGGTTCTCCACGCTCTTGTAGAGCAGGATGCCGATCGGCAGCAGGAACACCACGAAGAGGAACACCAGCAGCGGCAGGATCAGGCCCTGGGCCTTGAGCCGGTTGATGCGCTCGGCGCGGGCCAGCTTCTGCTTCAGCGTCAGGCCGGCGAATTCGGTGAGGGAAACGGTAGTGGCCATCGCGGGCTCCAGAGACACCGGGACAAAGCGCCCTCGCCCAACCGCGGGCGAGGGTTCGGAGGGACGGGGGAGCGCCCCTCCAACCAACTCCCCTTCACCAGGAAGGGGCACTGCACGGGATGCTTACTTCGCCGCCCAGGCGTTGAAGCGCTGCTCCAGCTGCTCGCCGTAGTCGGCCCAGAAGGTCACGTTCATGGCCACCTGATTGGCGATGTTCTCCGGAGTGGTCGGCATGTCCTTCAGCAGCGCCGGGTCGAGCAGCTCGACGGCCTTCTTGTTGGCCGGGCCGTAGGCGATGTTCGAGGAGTAGACCTTCTGCTGCTCGGGCTGCACGCTGAAGGCGGCGAAGGCCTTGGCGGCGTCGGCATCCTTGGCGCCCTTCGGGATGGCCCAGGAGTCGAAGTCGTAGATGCCGCCGTTCCACACCACCTTGAGGTTGCTCTCCTTCTGCACGGCGGCGATGCGGCCGTTGTAGGCGGAGCTCATGACCACGTCGCCGGAGGCGAGGAACTGCGGCGGCTGGGCGCCGGCTTCCCACCACTGGATGTGCGGCTTGATCTCGTCGAGCTTCTTGAACGCGCGGTCCTGGCCTTCCTGGGTGGCGAGCACGCTGTAGACGTCCTTCGGCGCCACGCCGTCGGCCATCAGGGCGAACTCCAGGGTGTACTTGGCACCCTTGCGCAGGCCGCGCTTGCCCGGGAACTTGGCCACGTCCCAGAAATCGGCCCAGCTGGCCGGGGCGGCGGAGAGCTTGTCGGCGTTGTAGGCGAGCACCGTGGACCAGACGAAGAAGCCCACGCCGCACGGCTGGATGGCACCTTCGATGAAGTCGTCGGGATTGCCGAACAGGGCCGGGTCGAGCTCCTCGAACAGGCCCTCGTCGCAGCCGCGGGACAGCTCCGGCGACTCCACCTCGACCAGGTGCCAGGACACGCTGTTGGTGTCGACCATGGCCTTGACCTTGGCCATCTCGCCGTTGTACTCGCCGGCGATGATCTTGCCTTTGCCGGCCGCTTCCCACGGCTGGTAGAAGGCCTTGGTCTGGGCGTCCTTGTTGGCGCCACCGAAGGAGATCACCGTCAGGTCGGCGGCCATCGCCTGGGCTGCGCCGAGCAGGCCGAGGACCAAGGCGCTGTGGCGGAAGATGCTGCGGATGTTGCTCATTGTTGTTTTCTCCACTGTGCAGGGTTGGTAATGCCTGGCGCCGTCACTCGACGATCAGAGGGTCTAGCGCCCTTACGTGCTCCACATGCCAGCCGAGCGGCACCACGTCGCCCACGCCCAGGGCGGGATCGAGTTCGGCGATCGGCTGTTTGACGAAGAAGTTGGGGTTGCCGCAGACCTCCATGCGGATGCGCACGTGGTCGCCCAGGTAGATGAATTCGGCCACCCGGCCGCTGAAACGGTTGGCGCAGCTCTCGCTGGCGCCGTTGATGCGCACCCGCTCGGGGCGGATCGACAGGCTGACCGGCTCGCCCGGCGCGCCGACCTTCACCGCCAGCGCCTGCACCTGCTCGCCGCGCGCGGTGCGCACGGTGCAGCGCTCGCCATCGCGGCTTACCAGCTCGCCGGCCAGGCGGTTGTTCTCACCGATGAACTGGGCGACGAAGGTGTTGCTCGGCGCCTCGTAGAGGTCGCGCGGCGGGGCGATCTGCTGGATCTCGCCCTGGTGGAACACCGCCACCCGGTCGGACATGGTCAGCGCCTCGCCCTGGTCGTGGGTCACGTAGACCACGGTCACGCCCAGGCGCTGGTGGATGTGCTTGATCTCCATCTGCATGTGCTCGCGCAGCTGCTTGTCCAGCGCGCCGAGCGGCTCGTCCATCAGCACCAGCTGCGGCTCGAACACCAGGGCCCGGGCCAGCGCCACGCGCTGCTGCTGGCCACCGGAGAGCTGCGCCGGGTAGCGATGGCGGAAGTTGTCGAGCTGCACCATGGACAGCGCGCGCTTGACCCGCTCGGTGACGTCGGTCTTGTTCATGCCGCGCACGGTCAGCGGGAAGGCCAGGTTCTCGGCCACCGTCATGTGCGGGAACAGCGCGTAGTTCTGGAACACCATGCCGATGTCGCGCTTGTGCGGCGGCACGTTGTTGATGGCGCGCCCGGCCAGGAGGATCTCGCCGGCGGTGGGCGTCTCGAAGCCGGCCAGCATCATCAGGCTGGTGGTCTTGCCGGAGCCGGACGGCCCGAGCAGGGTGAGGAACTCGCCCTTGCGGATGTCCAGATTGAGGTCTTTGACGATCAGGCTTTCGCCGTCGTAGCTCTTCTGCACGCCCTTGAAGCTGACGAGCACGTCGCTGGAAACATTCTCGGCCATCACCACACCTTTGTTCTTGTTGCCGTGCACTAAGACTAGAAAGCCAGGCGGCCGGCGCAAATCGGGCGGTATGAGAGATTGCTATAAGGCTTGCGGAGGAGGCGTTGTAGGGATCGCCCTACAACGCCCGAGACTGGATCAGCGTTTAGCCCAGCGAGCGAAGCGCTCCTCCAGGGCGGCGCCGTTGGCCGCCCAGAAGGCGGCATCCATGCCCACGCCGCCTGCCAGGTTGGCCGGGGCGGTGGGCAGGTTGGCGCTGACGCTGGGGTCCAGCGCGGCGATGGCCTGGCGGTTGACCGGGCCGTAGGCGATCTTCTCGGCGAAGCGGCGCTGCGGCTCCACCTGGCTGGCGAAGGCGACGAAGCGGCGCGCCTGCTCGGCCTTGGCAATGCCCTTGGGCAGGGCCCAGTAGTCGAAGTCGTAGATGCCGCCGTTCCAGCTCAGCGCCAGCTGCGGCTGCTCGCTCTGGGCGGCGGCGACCCGGCCGTTGTAGGCCGAGCTCATCACCACGCGGCCATCACCGAGCAGACGGATCGGCTCCACGCCGGTCTTCCACCAGTGCAACTGCGGTTTGATCTGATCGAGTTTGCGGAAGGCACGATCCTGGCCCTCGGCACTGGCCAGCACCCGGTACACGTCCTTAGCCGGCACGCCGTCGGCCATCAGGGCGAACTCCAGGTTGTACTTGGCGCCCCAGCGCAGGGCGCGCTTGCCGGGGAAGCGCTGGGTATCCCAGAAATCGGCCCAGCTCTGCGGCGCGGCCTTGAGCTTGCTGCCGTTGTAGGCCAGCACCGTGGACCAGACGAAGATACCGACGCCGCAGGGCTGCACGGCACCGGGCAGGAAATCGGCGGCATCGCCGAGCAGGCTGGCGTCGAAGCGCTCGAACAGGCCTTCCTCGCAACCGCGCGCCAGCTCGGGCGCCTCCACCTCGACCACGTCCCAGGACACGTGGCTGAGCTGCACCATCTTGCGCAGCTTGGCCAGGTCGCCATTGTAGGAACCGTGCACCACGCTGGTCCCGCTGGCCTGCTTGAAGGGTTCGTAGAAGGCGGCGCGCTGCGCCTCCTTGTTGGCCCCGCCGAAGGAAATCACCGTCACGTAGTCGGCGTGGGCCGGCAGCGCGGCCGCCAGCAGACCGCCGGCCAGGTACTTCTTGTACATCTTCTCCCCCATTGCATCGATACCCATGACCTGGGCAAAAGCGCACGCCAGAGCGGTCGCGCGAAAGGTGACCAATCAGCCACGAAGCGACCAGGATGTAAAGGGAAGGTTGTGCGGAGCCTGTCTCAGAGCAGCTTGTGCTCGACCGCGTACTTCACCAGGTCGGCCACCGAGTGCAGGTTGAGCTTCTGCATCAGGCGCGCCTTGTGGGTGCTGACAGTCTTGCTGCTGACCGACAGATGCTGGGCGATCTCGTTGACACCCTCGCCGCGCACCAGGCGCTCGAACACCGAGAACTCGCGCTCGGAGAGCAGCGCATGGGGCGGTCGCGAGTCGGTCAGGCCGACCTCGAAGACCATGCGGTCGGCCAGCTCCGGATCGATGTAGCGGCCACCGCTGGCGACCTTGCGGATGGCGGTGAGCAGCAGCGCCGGGTCGCTGTCCTTGGTGGCGTAGCCGGCCGCGCCGATCTTCAGGGCGCGGGCGGCCATCTGCGCCTCGTCGTGCATGGACAGCACCAGCACCGCCGGCGGGTTGCTCAGTGCGCGAATCCGCGGGATGGCTTCCAGGCCGTTGACCCCGGGCATGGAGATATCCAGCAGCACCACCTCGCAGGGGGTATGGCGCAGGGTTTCCAGCAGCTGCTCGCCATTGCAGGCCTCGCCAGCCACCGTCAGGTCCTTGGCCAGGCCGATCAGCTGCTTGATGCCCTCGCGGACGATGGTGTGGTCCTCGGCCACCAGTACTCGAATCACGCTGCCACCTCTTCATCCAGTGCCACCCGCACCACCAGCGTGGTGCCCTCGCCCGGGACGCTGTCCAGCGCCAGGCTGCCGCCGAGCATCAGCACGCGCTCGCGCATGCCGACCAGGCCGAAGGATTGTGCGCGCTGCGCCTGCGCATCGAAACCCCGACCATCGTCACTGACGCGCAGGCACAGCTCGCCGCCCTGCACCTCCAGGGCGATTTCCACCGTGTGCGCCTGGGCGTGGCGCAACACGTTGGTCAGCGCCTCCTGCAGCACGCGGAACAGGCCGATGGCCTTGGCGTCGGCCAACCTGGGCAACTGCTCGGGCACCTGCACCAGGCAGGGAATGCCGCTGCGTGCCTCGAAGCGCCGCGCCTGCCATTCGATGGCCGAGGCGATGCCGGCGTCGAGGATCGGCGGGCGCAGCGCGGTGGCCACGTCGCGCACCAGCTGGAACAGGTTGGCGATCAGCTTCTTCATGCTGTCCAGGCGCGCCTGCAGGCCGGGGTCGAGGCCGGCGTAGGCCAGCTCGCACATGGAGGTCTCCAGCTTGAGCACGGTCAGCATCTGGCCCAGCTCGTCGTGCACCTCGCGGGCGATGCGCGCCTTCTCCTCCTCGCGCACGCTCTCCAGGTGCGCCGACAGCTCGCGCAGCTGGGCGCGCGACTCGGCCAGTTCCAGCTCGATGGCCTTGTTGTCGCTTATGTCCCACACCACGCCGTCCCACACCACATGCTCATCGCTCAGCTGGCGGGCACTGGCCTTGATGTCGGCCCAGCGCACGCGGCCGTCGCGGGTGAGGATGCGGCCCTGCCACTGCCAGTCGCTGGCCGCCTCGATGGCCGCGTCCTGGGTGGCGTGGTAGGCGGCGCGATCCTCCGGGTGGACCAGGCTGCGGATGCCGAAGTCGGCCGCCATGATGGTCGCCGGCGGGTAGCCGACCAGCTGCTCGCTGCCCTCGCTGATGAAGGCGAAGTCCACCAGCGCCCCCGGGCGCGGGCGCTCCAGGCGGAACACCAGGCCGGGCACGTTGCCGGCAATGCCCTTGAGGCGCGCCTCGCTCTCTTCCAGGGCGGCGCGGGCACGGCGCCGCTCGGTGACATCGGTGAGGTAGACCACCAGGTACTCGGCCTCGCGAAAGCGCAGGAACCCCAGGCTCACGTCGGCCGGCATCCAGCTGCCGTCGGCACGCCGGCAGTTGCTCTCGAAGCTCAGCGCACCCTCCTCGTGCTGGCGCACGCGCTTCCACAGGTTGAGCCAGCGATCCATGCCCAGGCCCGGCTCGAACTCCTGCAGCGGCCGGTCGACCATGGCCGCTGGCAGGTAGCCGAGCATTTCGGCCACCGCCTGGTTGGCGTAGCGCACCCGGCTGTCCCAGTTGACCCAGAGGATGCCCACGGTGCTGTGGTCGAGGGAGAACTGCGCCAGGCGCAGCGCCTCCTCGGCCACCTCGCGCTGGGCCAGGGTCTGCCGCGCCTCCAGCAGGCGCTTCTCCAGGCGCCCGCGCTGCCGCCGCAGCACGCTGAGGAGGAGGATGCAGAACGCCAGCAGCAGGCCGAGCAGGATGCTCAGGTTGCGCCAGAACAGCGGCGACTCGCCGAGCCCCGGCTTCTTCGCCGTCAGCCAGCGCTGCTGCAACTGCTCCAGCTGCTCGGCCGGCAGCTGGCGCAGGCCGGCGTCGAGGATGGCGCCCAGCTCCGGCCAGTCGCGGCGGATGCCGAAGCGCAACAACTGGGGCAGGCCGACGTCGGCGATGATCGCCAGGCGCGAGTAGTCGCTCTCCTGGCTCAGGCGGCTGAGCTGCGCCTGGTCCACCACCGCGTAGCGCGCACGCTGTTCGATAACCGCCTGCAGAGCCTGGCGCGCCGAGGGCTGCGGCTGCAGGTGGAGGTTGAAGTAGTTGCCGCGCAGGTAGTCGGCCACCGCGCTGGGCACGCGCACGGCGATCGGCTCACGCTCGCCCAGGCGCTCCAGCTCCACGCTCACCTCGCCCAGGCGCTCGCCCACCAGCAGATGGGGAATGCGCAGGTAGGGGTCGCTGTAATGCCACAGGCGCAGGCCGGCGGGAGTCTGCGTCTGGCCCGGGGCGAAGTCGATGCGTCCCTCGCGCAGGGCCTGTTCCAGCGCGGCCTGGGTGTCGAAGCTGCGCCAGCTCAGCGCCACGCCGAGCGACCTGGCCAGGGTCTCGGTCAGTTCCACATTGAGCCCGCCCAGCTGCTGCTGGCGCCGCTGGTATTCGGCATAGGGTGCCTGCAGCACCACCCCGGCGCGCAGCCGCGGATGCTCGGCCAGCCAGGCGCGCTGGGCAGCGTCCAGCTCAGCCGCCTGGCCCGCCAGCGGGCACAGCAGCAACAGCCAACAAAGCACTCGAAGCAGGCGCACGGCATCCATCCACATCTATCAAGCCCTTCCCTACCTTACCTGACAAAGCGCGACGAAGCGCTTAGGCTGCTGAAACCATCCCCCATGTGAAGTGCTGAGATGCGCCGTCCAGTCCTGCCGACACTCCTGACCCTGTGCCTGACCCTTGCCCTGCCTGCGCACGCCGAGGAAACGCCGCCGCCCGCCACCGAGCCAGCGGGCGAAGCCGCCGCGGCTGAGCCCGCGCCGCGCGTCCCCCTGGAGGAACGCAGCCAGGACAGCGCCGAGGCACTCGAGCGCCAGCTGCCCAGGGACGAACAGCAGATGCTGGAGGCAGGCGCGGAGCAGTTCCTTGCCCTGTGGAAACCGGCCAACGCCCCCGAGGCCAAGGGCATCATGATCCTGTTGCCGGGGGCCGACGAGAGCGCCGACTGGCCGCGCACGATCAAGCCGCTGCGCCTCAAGCTGCCGGACATCGGCTGGAGCAGCCTGAGCCTGAGCCTGCCGGACAGCCAGGGCGCGCCATTGCCGGAGGCCGTGCTGCCGCGCACAGCGCAAGCGGTGACCGTGGACACCGCTACGGCACCCGCCGCAGACAGCGCCCAGGCCCCGACGCAGGATAGCGAGCAGCCCCCGCCCGAGGAGGCTGAGGCTGCGGCGGCACCCGCCGAACCCGTGCCACCAGCGGCAGCGGTCGACCCGGCCGAGCGGGTGTTCGCCCGCATCCAGGCCGGCATCGCCTTCGCCGAGCAGCAGGACGCCCAGCGCATCGTGCTGCTCGGCCACGGCAGCGGCGCCTACTGGGCCGCGCTCTACCTCAAGGAGCGCCAGCCCGCGGCGATCAAACAGCTGGTGGTGGTGGCGCCGCAACTGCCGACCGGGCAGACGCCACCGCTGGAGGAGCTGATTCCCGGCCTCAAGCTGGCCACCGGCGACTTCTTCTACAAGGATCTGGCCGCCGACCGCGGCAACGCGGTGCGTCGCCTGCAGGCCAGCAAGCGCCTGGCCCACGAGGGCTACACCCAGGTCGCCCTGAAGGCCCTGCCGGGCAACCTGGAAGCCGAGCAGGAACAACTGTTCCGCCGCGTGCGCGGCTGGCTGGAGAAGCAGTAGACAGGGCTACGCCCGCTAGCGGAAACCGCGGCGCTGGCGCACCAGCTCGTAGGCGACCTGCAGCTCGCGGGTCTTGTCAGTGGCGGCGCGCAGCTGCGCCGGGGTCGCGCCGGAGCCGGCCAGCTTGTCCGGGTGATGACGGCTGAGCAGGCGCCGGTAGGCACGCTTGATCACCGCTGGCTCGCTGTCCGCCTGCACACCGAGCAGGCGCAGCGCCGCCTGGTAATCACTGGTTTTCACCTCTGGCACCTGACGCGCCGGCTCGTACTCGCTGGCCAAGGCCGCCAGCGCCTCGCGCCGCCAGCCCAGCCACAGCCCCCACTGGCGGATCAGCCGGGCTTCGGCCTCACTCACCCGACCGTCGGCCCAGGCCATGCGCCAGCAGGTACGCAGCAGCGCCTCGCTGCGCTCGGGGCGATGATGCAGAGCACGTAGCGGCGCGCGCAGTTCACTGTCCTCGATCTGCTTGCCGCGATTGAAGGCCTGCATGGCGCGTCGCCGCGCGGGCTCGTCCAGGCCGAGGCGCTGCATCTCGTTGCGTGCGGCCTGGATATGGCTGTCGAGCACCCGCCCGTCACTCTTGGCCAGGCGACCGACCAGCATGAACAGCAGGTCCTCGTCATCCAGCGCCGCCGGCTTGCGCCCGAGCAATTCGCGCAGGTGGTCGAGCGATTGCAGGCGCAGGCGCCGATCCAGCACCTGGCCGAGCAGGCCGCCGAGCAGCGCGCCGGGGATGCTGGCCAATGCCAGTCCCGCGGCGGCACCGAGCAGGGTCGCCGGCCAGAGCATCTCAGGCGCCCGCCATCAGCAAGTGCTCGACTTCCGCCAGACGCTCGTGGGTACCGACATCGACCCAGCGCCCACGGAAGTGCTCGCCACTCACCTGGCCGTCGACCATGGCCGCGCGCAGCAGTGGCGCCAGCTTGAAGGCGCCCGGCTGGCAGCCGGCGAACAGGCGCGGATGCAGCACGGCGATACCGCTGTAGGTGAGCGCAGGTTCACCGGCGACAGCATCGCTGACCCGCCCCTCGTGCAGGCGGAAATCGCCGGTCTGGTGGTGGGCCGGGTTGCTGACCAGCACCAGATGCGCCAGGCCCTCGAGCGGGCGGCGCAGGGCGGCGAAGTCGTAGTCGGTCCAGATATCGCCATTGACCACCAGGAAAGGTTCGTCACCGAGCAGCGGCAGGGCCTTGAAGATTCCGCCGCCGGTCTCCAGCGGCTCACCCTCGGCCGAGTAGGCGATACGCAGGCCGAAGCGGCTGCCGTCGCCCAGGTAATCCTCGATCTGCTGGCCGAGCCAGGCGTGGTTGATCACCAGCTCGTCGAAGCCGGCAGCGGCCAGGGCGCGCAGGTGGAACTCGATCAGCGGCGTGCCGGCGGCCCGCACCAGCGGCTTGGGCGTGTGCAGGGTCAGGGGGCGCAGGCGCTCGCCCTTGCCTGCCGCCAGAATCATCGCCTTCATGCCGGCTGCGCCTCGCGCTGCGGCAGGCTGGCCAGCAGCTCGCCGAGTACGGCCAGCTCGGGCCGGCGCGCCAGCACCGCTTCTATATAAGCGAAGAAGCGCGGCACGTCGGCGAGGTACTTGGGCTTGCCGTCGCGGTGGCAGATGCGCGCGAAGATACCGATCACCTTGAGGTGGCGCTGCACGCCCATCAGGTCGCTCATGCGCTGGAACTCGGCGAACTCGGCCGGCACCGCCAGGCCGGCCTCACGCGCCAGCTGCCAGTAGCGCTGCAGCCAGACCTGCACACGCTCCTCGGGCCAGCTGAGGAAGGCGTCCTTGAACAGGCTGGTGACGTCGTAGCTGATGGGACCGTGCACGGCGTCCTGAAAATCGAGGATGCCCGGATTGGGCTCGCTCAGCATCAGGTTGCGCGGCATGTAGTCGCGATGCACGAACACCCGCGGCTGGGCCAGGGCACTGCCCACCAGCAGGTCGCACACCCGCTGCCACTGCGCCTGCTGCACATCGTTCAAATCGACGCCGAGGTGACGCTGCAGGTACCAGTCGGGGAACAGCTGCAGCTCGCGGCGCAGCAGGGCATCGTCGTAGGGCGGCAGCGCCTCGGCACCCGGCATGCGCTGGAAGGCGACCAGGGCCTGCAGCGCCTGCTCGAACAGGGCGTCGGCGTTGTCCGCCGTCAGCACTTCGAGCCAGGTCTGCCGGCCCAGGTCGTCCAGCAGCAGGAAGCCACGCTCTAGATCCTGAGCCAGGATGCGCGGCACATGCACACCGGTCTCCGCCAGCATGGCGGCGATGCGCACGAAGGGGCGGCAGTCCTCCTGCGGCGGCGGCGCATCCATCAGGATCAGGCTGCGGCCCTCGGCCTGCCAGCGGAAATAGCGGCGGAAACTGGCGTCGCTACTGGCCGGGGTAAGGCTGGCGGCAGGCACTTCGCCCCAGCCCTGCTGCAGGAAAAGGGCAGGCAAACAGTCTTCCAGCCAGCTCTGCAGGAGCTGGAGACGTACATCTTGATCAGGCATTACAGGGGTCTCCGACGGCGCTAGCCGTTGCGCGGGTCATGCTTTATTATCCAGCATCTTTTTCAGCCCATCGAGAGGCGTGCGGCCCCCGCGGGTCGAAGGCGCGCAGGAAGCCCGGAAAAACAAGATGGCAGTAAATCTCCCCCTGTTCCGTAAAAAATTTCCGTTGCTGGTGACCGGCGGCCTGCTGGCCCTGCAACCCCTGGCCTCGCCCTTCGCCGTCGCTGCCGAGCAGTATGACTGCAGTGCCTCCGCCACTGGAGGCTGGGCCTGCTCGCCGAAAACCAATACTGCAGTGCAACTGCCACGTCCGCAGCACAGCGCTACGGCGGTCAGCGCCGCTCCGGCAGGCTCTGCCGCGCAGGGCAATGGCCAGCCTCAGGGCGAACAGCCGGTGCTGGTCACCGAGAGCGGCGGCCGCGCGCTGCAGAGCCGCAGCGCCGACTACAGCCACCTGGACTGGGTCCCGCGTGAGCAGCTGACCGCCGCCCAGCTGGCGGAAGTCGGCCCCTATTGCGAGGGCGCCTATGTCGAGCCGCTGCGCCCGGGCATGAGCGACGACACGCCGATGGACGAGGCGCCGATGTTCGTCTCGGCCAAGGCCTCGCGCTACGAACAGGAAAAGGAAGCGGCCACCCTGGCCGGTGACGTGGTCCTGCGCCAGTCGAGCATGCAGGTCGAGGCCGACGAGGCCACCCTGCACCAGGCCGAGAACCGCGGCGAGCTGAAGGGCAACGTGCGCATCCGCGACAACGGCATGCTGGTGGTCGGCGACCGCGCCGAGATCCAACTGGACAACGGCGAAGCCAAGGTAGAGAACGCCGAGTACGTGATCCACAAGGGTCATGCCCGTGGCAGCGCGCTGTATGCCAAGCGCGAAGAAAGTTCGATCGTCCGCCTCAAGGACGGCACCTACACCCGTTGCGAGCCGGGCAGCAATGCCTGGCACCTGAAGGGCAACAACGTCAAGCTGAACCCGGCCACCGGCTTTGGCACCGCGACCAACGTGACCCTGCGGGTGAAGGACATTCCGGTGTTCTACACCCCCTACATCTACTTCCCGATCGATGATCGCCGCCAGTCCGGCTTCCTCGCACCGGGCATCAGCACCTCGAGCGACACCGGCTTCTCGCTGTCGACGCCCTACTATTTCAACCTGGCGCCCAACTACGACGCCACCCTCTACCCGACCTACATGGCCAAGCGCGGCCTGCTGATGGAGGGCGAGTTCCGCTACCTGACCAAGGGCAGCGAGGGCCAGGTCGGCGCCGCCTACCTGGACGACAAGGAAGACGAGCGCGAGCTGCAGTCCGACTACGAAGACCAGCGCTGGATGTACAACTGGCAGCACAGAGGCGGTCTGGACGAACGCCTGCTGGCCGAGGTGGACTACACCGACATCAGCGACCCCTACTACTTCCAGGACCTCTCCAGTGACCTGGAAAACCTGGCAACACCGGACTTCCTCAACCAGCGCGGCACCCTGACCTATCGCGGCGACAGCTTCGTCGCCCGGCTCAATGCCCACGCCTACGCGCAGACCAGCGTGATCGATATCACGCCCTACGAGCGTCTGCCGCAGCTGACCCTGGATGGCAAGCTGCCGTTCCAGCCGGGCGGCCTGAACTTCTTCTACGGCACCGAGTACGTGCGCTTCGACCGCGACCTGCGCAGCGGCAACTTCATCGACGAGGACGGCAACGCCCAGCCCTGGTACGACAACAACGTGCGCGGCCTGGCCCGCTCCACGGGCGAGCGCGTGCACCTGGAGCCGGGCATCAGCCTGCCGCTGGAAAGCACCTGGGGCTTCGTCAAACCGAGCCTGAAGTACGCCTACACCCAGTACGACCTGGAGCTGGACTCGATCGGCAAGGCCCAGGTCGGCGGTGACTTCGAGGACTCGCCGGACCGCAGCGTGCCGATCGCCAGCATCGACAGCGGCCTGTACTTCGATCGCAACACCCAGCTGTTCGGCACCAACTTCCGCCAGACCCTGGAGCCGCGCGCCTACTACCTGTACGTGCCGGACGAGGATCAGGACGAGATCCCGGTTTTCGACACCGGCGAATACCGCTTCAACTACGCGGCCCTGTTCCGCGACAACCGCTTCAGCGGGCGTGACCGCATCGGCGACGAGAACAAGCTGTCCCTCGGCGTGACCAGCCGCTGGATCGAGGACAACGGCTTCGAGCGCCAGCGCGTCAGCCTCGGCCAGGCCATCTACTTCGAGGACCGCAAGGTCCAGCTGCCGGGCATCGACTACCGTACCCGCGACGATGCCACCGCCGACTTCTCGCCCTATGCGCTGGAGTACCTGTACCGCTTCAACCGCGACTGGCGCCTGAGCTCGGACTTCAACTGGGACGGCGAAGCACACCGCACCCGTTCCGGCAGCCTGATGTTCCACTACCAGCCGGAAGACAATCCGAACAAGGTGATCAACGCCGGCTATCGCTACCGCAACGATACCGTGCGCTACGACCAGGCCAGCGGCAACTGGACGTTCAATCCTGACTTCGGCACCCCGGGCAACCCGAACTACATCAAGGATTACTACAAGATCCAGCAGCACGACTTCTCGGTGATCTGGCCGATGGTGCCGCAGTGGAACCTGATCGCACGCTGGCAGCGCGACTATGCCCGCGACCGCACACTGGAAGCCTTCGGCGGCTTCGAGTACGACAGCTGCTGCTGGAAGCTGCGCCTGATCAACCGCTACTGGATCGACTACGACGAAACCAGTCTCAACCCGGACGTCAACGAGGAGCCGGATCGCGGCATCTTCCTGCAGATCGTCCTCAAGGGGCTCGGCAATGTGCTGGGCGGCAAGACCGAGGGTTTCCTCGAGCAAGGCATTCAAGGTTACCGTGAACGTGAAGAACAAGCTTTCTGATTGCCTGCGCCCGCTCCTGCTGGGCGCAGTTTTCCTCGCCTCCGCCGCCCAGGCGCAGTTCCAGTCCATCGATCGCGTGGTCGCCATCGTCGACAACGACGTGATCATGTACAGCCAGCTCGACCAGCGCCTGCGAGAGGTCGAGCAGACCATCGGCAAGCGTGGCGGCCAGCTGCCGCCGCAGGACGTGCTGCAGCAGCAGGTCCTCGAGCGCCTGATCGTCGAGAACCTGCAGCTGCAGATCGGCGACCGCTCCGGCATCCGCATCACCGACGAGGAACTGAACCAGGCCATGGCCAGCATTGCCCAGCGCAATCGCCTGACCCTGGAACAGTTCCGCGCGGCCCTGGCCCGCGACGGCCTGTCCTACGACGACGCCCGCGAACAGATCCGCCGCGAGATGGTGATCAGCCGCGTGCGCCAGCGCCGCGTCGGCGAGCGTATCCAGGTCACCGACCAGGAGGTGCAGAACTTCCTCGCCTCGGATCTCGGCCAGATGCAGCTGTCGGAAGAGTTCCGCCTGGCCAACATCCTGATCCCGGTCCCGGAAGCGGCCTCGCCGGACGAGATCCGTGCCGCGGCGCAGAAAACCTCGCAGGTCTATGACAGCCTGCGTGGTGGCGCCGACTTCGCCCAGACCGCCATGTCCAGTTCGGCCAGCGAGAACGCCCTGGAGGGCGGCGAGATCGGCTGGCGCAAGGCCGCCCAGCTGCCGCCGGCGTTTGCCGAGCTGATCCGCACCCTGTCGGTCGGCGACATCACCGAGCCGGTGCGCACCCCGTCCGGCTTCATGATCGTCAAGCTGCTGGAGAAGCGCGGCGGCGACACCCTGGTGCGTGACGAAGTGCACGTGCGCCACATCCTGATCAAGCCCAACGAGGTGCGCAGCGAAGAGGAGACCCGTCGCCTGGTGGAGCGCCTGTACGAGCGCATCGTCGCCGGCGAGGACTTCGCCACCCTGGCCAAGAGCTTCTCCGAAGACCCGGGCTCCGCGCTCAACGGCGGCGACCTCAACTGGATCGACCCCAACAGCCTGGTACCGGAATTCCGCGAGATGATGGCCAAGACGCCGAGCGGCCAGCTGTCGCAGCCGTTCAAGAGCCCCTACGGCTGGCACGTCCTGGAAGTACTGGGCCGCCGCGCCACCGACAGCAGCGAGCAGTACCGCGAGCAGCAGGCGATGAATGTCCTGCGCAACCGCAAGTACGACGAGGAACTGCAGGCCTGGCTGCGCCAGATCCGCGACGAGGCCTACGTCGAGATCAAGCTGTAACAGCCCGATCGATGCGAAGGAGCCCGGCAGCGCCGGGCTTTTTCTTGGGCGTAAGATATGCCTGCCACCTCCAGCATTCCCAACGAGGCCGACCATGACCACTTCCCGCCTGTTTGCCCTGACCCCCGGCGAGCCCGCCGGCATCGGCCCCGACCTGTGCCTGCTGCTGGCCCGCGAGGCGCAGCCCGAGGCGCTGGTGGCAGTGGCCAGCCGCGAGCTGCTGGCCGAGCGCGCCGCCCGGCTGGACCTGGACATCGAACTGCGTGAGGTCGGCCCCGGTAACTGGCCGGGTGTTCCGGCCCCGGCCGGCAGCCTGTATGTCTGGGACACGCCGCTGCAGGCACCCGTCGTAGCGGGCCAGCTGGATGCCCACAACGCTGCCTATGTGCTGCAGACCCTGACCCGCGCCGGCCAGGGCTGCCTCGACGGCACCTTCGCCGGGATGATCACCGCGCCGGTACACAAGGGCGTGATCAACGAGGCCGGCATCCCCTTCTCCGGCCATACCGAATTCCTCGCCGAGCTGACCGCAACCGAGCAGGTGGTGATGATGCTGGCCACCCGCGGCCTGCGCGTGGCCCTGGTGACCACCCACCTGCCGCTCAAGGACGTCGCCGCCGCCATCACTGCCGAGCGCCTGGCACGGGTCACCCGCATCCTGCACGCCGACCTGGTGGAGAAGTTCGGCATCGACCAGCCGCGCATCCTGGTCTGCGGCCTCAACCCGCACGCCGGCGAAGGCGGCCACCTGGGCCGCGAGGAAATCGAGGTGATCGAACCGACCCTGGAGCGCCTGCGCGGCGAGGGCCTGGAGCTGATCGGCCCGCTGCCGGCCGACACCCTGTTCACCCCCAAGCACCTCGAACAGTGCGACGCGGTGCTGGCCATGTACCACGACCAGGGCCTGCCGGTGCTGAAGTACAAGGGCTTCGGCGCGGCGGTCAACGTCACCCTGGGCCTGCCGATCATCCGCACCTCGGTCGACCACGGTACCGCCCTGGACCTGGCCGGCAGCGGACGGGTGGATACCGGCAGCCTGCGAGTGGCCCTGGAGACCGCCTACCAGATGGCCGCCGCACGCAGCTGACGATCGGCTGCGCCTGGTTTTTCTCCAGTTCGCTCGCGCTTAGACGCTTAGAGCCCACGCGCTGGGCTGCTAAACTGGCGCTCTTTGCATTGCGCTTTGAGCTTGTGGCTTGAAGCTTGGAGCCGTACCCATGTCCGAATACCAACACCGCGCGCGCAAGCGCTTCGGCCAGAACTTCCTGCACGATGCCGGCGTCATCCACCGCATCCTGCGCGCCATCCACGCCAGGGAGGGCGAGCGCCTGCTGGAGATCGGCCCGGGCCAGGGCGCGCTGACCGAGGGCCTGCTGGGCAGCGGTGCGCAACTCGACGTGATCGAGCTGGACCTCGACCTGATCCCCATCCTGCAGGCCAAGTTCGGCGCCAACCCACACTTCCGGCTCAACCAGGGCGACGCCCTGAAGTTCGACTTCGCCCGCCTGCAGGCCGCGCCACACAGCCTGCGGGTGGTCGGCAACCTGCCGTACAACATCTCCACCCCGCTGATCTTCCACCTGCTGGACAACGCGCCGCTGATCCGCGACATGCACTTCATGCTGCAGAAAGAGGTGGTGGAGCGCCTGGCCGCCGAGCCGGGTGGTGGCGACTGGGGCCGCCTGTCGATCATGGTCCAGTACCACTGCCGGGTGGAGCACCTGTTCAACGTCGGCCCGGGCGCCTTCAACCCGCCGCCCAAGGTCGACTCGGCCATCGTTCGCCTGGTACCGCACGAAGTGCTGCCGCACCCGGCCAAGGATCATCGCCTGCTCGAGCGCGTGGTACGCGAGGCCTTCAACATGCGCCGCAAGACCCTGCGCAATACGCTCAAGCAGCTGCTGCCGGCCGAAGCCATCGAAGCCGCCGGGGTGGATGGCGGCTTGCGCCCGGAGCAGCTCGACCTGGCCGCCTTCGTGTGCCTGGCCGACCAGCTGGCCGCACGCCAGAGCACCGCGCAAGCGGACTAAACTGCCTATCCAGCCTGCCGAGTTCACCCAGATGGCCGCATCGCCCTACCAGATCGACGTCAGCGTCGAGACCCGCTACCTGCCGGAGCAGTCCACTCCGGAGCAGAACCGCTACGCCTTCGCCTACACCGTGACCATCCGCAACAGCGGCACCCAGGCGGCCAAGCTGCTGACCCGCCACTGGATCATCACCGACGGCGACGGCCGCGTGCAAGAAGTGCGCGGCGCCGGCGTGGTCGGCCAGCAGCCGCACCTGCAGCCCGGCGAGAGCCACACCTACAGCAGCGGCACGGTGATGGCGACCCAGGTCGGCAACATGCATGGCAGCTACCAAATGGTCGCCGACGACGGCAAGCGCTTCGAGGCCCCCATCGCACCGTTCCGCCTGGCCGTACCGGGGGCCCTGCACTGATGGCGACCTATGCGGTAGGCGACCTGCAGGGCTGCCTGCAGCCGCTGCGATGCCTGCTCGAGCAGGTCGCCTTCGACCCGGCCCGGGACAAGCTGTGGCTGGTCGGCGACCTGGTCAACCGCGGCCCGCAGTCGCTGGAGACCCTGCGCTTCCTGTTCGCCATGCGCGATTCGCTGGTCTGCGTGCTCGGCAACCATGACCTGCACCTGCTGGCCGCGGCGCACAACGTCGAGCGCCTGAAGAAGAACGATACCCTGCAGGAGATCCTCGACGCGCCGGACCGCCACGACCTGCTCGAGTGGCTGCGCCAGCAGAAGCTGATGCACTACGACGAGCAGCGCGACATCGCCCTGGTGCACGCCGGTATCGCGCCGCAGTGGACGCTGAAGAAGGCGCTCAAGCGCGCCGCCGAGGTCGAGGAAGTGCTGCGCGACGACGCCCGCCTGCCGCTGTTCCTCGACGGCATGTACGGCAACGAGCCGGCCAAGTGGGACGGCGACCTGCACGGCATCACCCGCCTGCGGGTGATCACCAACTACTTCACGCGCATGCGCTTCTGCACCGAGGACGGCACCCTCGACCTGAAGAGCAAGGAAGGCGTGGACACCGCCCCCCCCGGCTACGCCCCCTGGTTCGCCTGGCCGCACCGGCGCACCCGCGGGCAGAAGATCATCTTCGGCCACTGGGCGGCGCTGGAAGGCCAGTGCGACGAGCCCGGCCTGTTCGCCCTCGACAGCGGCTGCGTGTGGGGCGGCGCCATGACCCTGATGAACATCGACAGCCGCGAGCGCTTGCGCTGCGACTGCAAGGAGATCGCCCGATGAGCGAATTCAAACGCATTCCCCCGGAACAGGCCCAGGCCCTGCGCGAGCAGGGCGCCGTGGTGGTCGACATCCGCGACCCGCAGAGCTTCGCCAGCGGCCATATCCGCGGCTCCCAGCACCTGGACAACCACAGCCTGGCCGCTTTTATTGCCGCCGCCGACTTCGACCAGCCGCTGATCGTCACCTGCTACCACGGCAACTCCAGCCAGAGCGCCGCCGCCTACCTGGCGCACCAGGGCTTCGCCGAGGTGTACAGCCTGGATGGCGGTTTCGAGCTGTGGCGCAATCTGTTCCCCGGCGAAGTCGCCCAAGGCGAGCACGAATAATTTTTTGCGCGGCGCAAAGCCGCGCCAGCCGAAGCCTGCCGACGAACGGCAATGCTTTGTCACCCTTTCGCCATCCTTGACGCCGGCGAAACCGAACTACTCTTAGGACGAGGCCATCCAGAAAGGGAGAGCCGGCACACCGGTTCCGGGCCATCGGTAGCGTCTTTGAGGTGTTCTGGGGGATTTCCCGCGGCTGACCAGCCGAAGCCCCGTGCACCCGCCCGAATGACCCGCGCCGGCTCCACGCAAGCGAGCGAGGTGCAGTCATGAGTATATTCAGCCACTTCCAGCAAAGATTCGAAGCGACTCGGCAGGAAGAATATTCCCTGCAGGAATATCTGGAGCTGTGCAAGACGGACCGCAGCGCCTATGCCACCGCGGCAGAACGCATGCTGATGGCCATCGGCGCGCCCGAGCTGCTGGACACCTCGGTCGATCCGCGGTTGTCGCGGATCTTCTCCAACAAGGTGATCCGCCGCTACCCGGCCTTCGCCGACTTCCACGGCATGGAAGAGTGCATCGACCAGATCGTCTCCTACTTCCGCCACGCCGCCCAGGGCCTCGAGGAGAAGAAGCAGATCCTCTACCTGCTCGGCCCGGTGGGCGGCGGCAAGTCGTCGCTGGCGGAGAAGCTGAAGTCGCTGATGGAGCACATCCCCTTCTACGCCATCAAGGGTTCGCCGGTGTTCGAGTCGCCGCTCGGCCTGTTCAACGCCGACGAGGACGGCAAGATCCTCGAGGAGGAATACGGCATCCCGCAGCGCTACCTGCGCTCGATCATGTCGCCCTGGGCCACCAAGCGCCTCAACGAGTTCGGCGGCGACATCAGCAAGTTCCGCGTGGTCAAGCTGCACCCCTCGATCCTCAACCAGATCGCCATCGCCAAGACCGAGCCGGGCGACGAGAACAACCAGGACATCTCCGCCCTGGTCGGCAAGGTGGATATCCGCAAGCTCGAGGAATTCCCGCAGAACGACGCCGACGCCTACAGCTACTCGGGCGCGCTGTGCCGAGCCAACCAGGGCCTGATGGAGTTCGTCGAGATGTTCAAGGCACCGATCAAGGTGCTGCACCCGCTGCTGACCGCCACCCAGGAGGGTAACTACAACAGCACCGAGGGCCTCGGCGGGCTGCCCTACAGCGGCATCATCCTGGCCCACTCCAACGAGTCGGAGTGGCACAGCTTCCGCAACAACAAGAACAACGAGGCCTTCATCGACCGCATCTACATCGTCAAGGTGCCCTACTGCCTGCGCGTCACCGACGAGATCAAGATCTACGACAAGCTGCTCACCCACAGCTCGCTGGCCAGCGCCCACTGCGCCCCGGACACCCTGAAGATGCTCGCCCAGTTCTCCGTGCTGAGCCGCCTGAAGGAGCCGGAGAACTCCAACATCTACTCGAAGATGCGCGTCTACGACGGCGAGAACCTCAAGGACACCGATCCCAAGGCCAAGTCGATCCAGGAGTACCGCGACGCCGCCGGGGTGGACGAGGGCATGGCCGGGCTGTCGACGCGCTTCGCCTTCAAGATCCTCTCCAAGGTGTTCAACTTCGACCCGCACGAGATCGCCGCCAACCCGGTGCACTTGCTGTATGTGCTGGAGCAGCAGATCGAGCAGGAGCAGTTCCCCGCCGAAACCCGCGAGCGCTACCTGCGCTACATCAAGGAGTACCTGGCGCCGCGCTACATCGAGTTCATCGGCAAGGAGATCCAGACCGCCTACCTGGAGTCCTACAGCGAGTACGGGCAGAACATCTTCGACCGCTACGTGCTGTACGCCGACTTCTGGATCCAGGATCAGGAGTACCGCGACCCGGAGACCGGCGAGATCCTCAACCGCGTGGCCCTCAACGAGGAGCTGGAGAAGATCGAGAAGCCGGCCGGCATCAGCAACCCGAAGGACTTCCGCAACGAGATCGTCAACTTCGTGCTGCGCGCCCGCGCCAACAACAACGGCAAGAACCCCACCTGGCTCAGCTACGAGAAGCTGCGCGTGGTGATCGAGAAGAAGATGTTCTCCAACACCGAGGACCTGCTGCCGGTCATCAGCTTCAACGCCAAGGCCAGCAAGGAGGACCAGCAGAAGCACAACGACTTCGTCAAACGCATGGTCGAGCGCGGCTACACCGAGAAGCAGGTACGCCTGCTGTCGGAATGGTATCTGCGGGTTCGCAAGTCGCAGTAGTCTGCCATCGGCGCCGCGGCATGGCCGCGGTGCCGGTCGCCGTCGCGTTCGGACCTGCCCGTGCCGGCTCTGCCGTGCGGGCCAGGCCCTGAGGAGCATTCATGAGCTACGTCATCGACCGGCGTCTGAACGGCAAGAACAAGAGCACGGTGAACCGCCAGCGCTTCCTGCGGCGTTACCGTGAACACATCAAGAAGGCCGTGGAGGAGGCCGTCAGCCGGCGCTCCATCACCGACATGGAGCACGGCGAGCAGATCAGCATTCCCGGCCGCGACATCGACGAGCCGGTGCTGCACCACGGCCGTGGCGGCCGGCAGACCACCGTGCACCCGGGCAACAAGGAATTCAACGCCGGCGACCATGTGCAGCGCCCCCAGGGCGGCGGTGGCGGGCGCGGGCCGGGCAAGGCGAGCAACTCCGGCGAGGGCATGGACGAGTTCGTCTTCCAGATCACCCAGGAGGAATTCCTCGACTTCATGTTCGAGGACCTGGAGCTGCCCAACCTGGTCAAGCGCCACCTGACCGGCACCGACACCTTCAAGACGGTGCGCGCCGGCATCAGCAACGAGGGCAACCCCTCGCGCATCAACATCGTCCGCACCCTGCGCTCGGCGCACGCCCGGCGCATCGCCCTGTCCGGCTCCAGCCGCAGCAAGCTGCGCGAGGCCAAGGCTGAGCTGGAGCGGCTCAAGCGCGAGGAACCGGACAACCTGGGCGACATCCAGGCGCTGGAGGCGGAGATCGAACGGCTCAGCGTGCGTATCAACCGCATCCCCTTCCTCGACACCTTCGACCTCAAGTACAACCTGCTGGTCAAGCAGCCCAATCCCAGCTCCAAGGCCGTGATGTTCTGCCTGATGGACGTCTCCGGCTCCATGACCCAGGCCACCAAGGACATCGCCAAGCGCTTTTTTATCCTTCTCTACCTCTTCCTGAAGCGGAACTACGAGCGCATCGAGGTGGTGTTCATCCGTCACCACACCAGTGCCAAGGAAGTGGACGAGGAGGAATTCTTCTACTCCCGCGAGACCGGCGGCACCATAGTCTCCAGCGCGCTCAAGCTGATGCAGGAGATCATGGCCGCGCGCTACCCGACCAACGAGTGGAACATCTACGGCGCCCAGGCCTCGGACGGCGACAACTGGAACGACGACTCGCCAGTGTGCCGCGACATCCTGATCAACCAGATCATGCCGTTCGTGCAGTACTTCACCTACGTCGAGATCACCCCGCGCGAGCACCAGGCGCTGTGGTACGAGTACGAGCAGGTCGGCGAATCCTTCGCCAAATCCTTCGCCCAGCAGCAGCTGGTCTCCGCCGCGGACATCTACCCGGTGTTCCGCGAGCTGTTCCAGCGCCGCCTGGTCACCTGAGGGCAGCACCATGAGCGCAGCCGAGAAAAGACGCCAACCGATCTCCACCGGCTCGGAGTGGACCTTCGAGCTGATCCGCCAGTACGACCGTGAAATCGCCCGCATCGCCGAGCGCTACGCGCTGGACACCTACCCCAACCAGATCGAGGTGATCACCGCCGAGCAGATGATGGACGCCTACGCCTCGGTCGGCATGCCGCTGGGCTACCACCACTGGTCCTATGGCAAGCACTTCCTGGCCACCGAGAAGGGCTACTCGCGCGGGCAGATGGGCCTGGCCTACGAGATCGTGATCAACTCCGACCCCTGCATCGCCTACCTGATGGAAGAGAACACCATGTGCATGCAGGCCCTGGTGATCGCCCACGCCTGCTACGGCCACAACAGTTTCTTCAAGGGCAACTACCTGTTTCGCACCTGGACCGACGCCAGCTCGATCATCGACTACCTGGTGTTCGCCAAGCAGTACATCATGCAGTGCGAGGAGCGCCACGGCATCGACGCGGTGGAGGACCTGCTCGACTCCTGCCATGCCCTGATGAACTACGGCGTGGACCGCTACAAGCGCCCCTACCCGATCTCCGCCGAGGAGGAACGGCGCCGCCAGAAGGAGCGCGAGGAGCACCTGCAGAAGCAGATCAACGACCTCTGGCGCACCATCCCCAAGAGCGCCAGCAAGGGCCACGAGCAGGACAGCAAGCGCTGGCCGGCCGAACCGCAGGAGAACATCCTGTACTTCCTCGAGAAGCACGCGCCGCTGCTGGAACCCTGGCAGCGCGAGGTGATCCGCATCGTGCGCAAGATCGCCCAGTACTTCTACCCGCAACGCCAGACCCAGGTGATGAACGAGGGCTGGGCGACCTTCTGGCACTACACCCTGATGAACGACCTGTACGACGAGGGCCTGGTCACCGAAGGCTTCATGATGGAGTTCCTGCAGTCGCACACCAGCGTGATCTACCAGCCCGGCTTCGACAGCCCCTACTACAGCGGCATCAACCCCTACACCCTGGGCTTCGCCATCTACAGCGACCTGCGCCGCATGTGCGAGCACCCCACCGAGGAGGACAAGCGCTGGTTCCCGGACATCGCCGGCAGCGACTGGCTGAGCACCCTCAAGTTCGCCATGGCCAACTTCAAGGACGAGAGCTTCATCCTGCAGTTCCTCTCGCCCAAGGTGATCCGTGACCTCAAGCTGTTCAGCGTGCTCGACGACGACCAGCAGGACGACCTGCTGATCCCGGCCATCCACGACGAGCCCGGCTACCGGCAGATCCGCGAGACCCTGGCGGCGCAGTACAACCTGGGCAACCGCGAGCCCAACGTGCAGATCTGGAGCGTCGATCGCCGCGGCGACCGCTCGCTGACCCTGCGCCACTTCCAGCACGAGCGCAAACCGCTGGGCGAGTCCACCGCCGAGGTGCTCAAGCACCTGCACCGCCTGTGGGGCTTCGACATCCACCTGGAGAGCATGCGCGGCGACCAGATCGTCGGCGTGCAGCACGTGCCGCCCCGAGGCGAGCAGGACGGCGACAACGAATACCCGCGCCTGGACCTGGTGATTCCGCCGATCTGAGCCCCGCGGCGCTTTTTCGCTTATCCTCCGCCGCAACGGAGGAATCGACATGCAGATCTACAAGGTTGGCGGCGCCGTGCGCGACCGCCTGCTCGGCCGCCCGGTCGTCGACACCGACTGGGTGGTGGTGGGCGCCAGCGCCGAGGCCATGCAGGCCCGTGGCTTCCGCCCGGTGGGCAGCGACTTCCCGGTCTTCCTCCATCCGCAGACGGGCGAGGAGTACGCCCTGGCCCGCACCGAGCGCAAGTCGGGCAAGGGTTACGGCGGCTTCACCTTCCACGCCAGCCCGGACGTCACCCTGGAAGAGGACCTGATCCGCCGCGACCTGACCATCAACGCCATGGCCGAGGATGACCAGGGCCGCATCACCGATCCCTATGGTGGCCAGCGCGACCTGCAGGACCGCGTGCTGCGCCATGTCTCCCCGGCCTTCGCCGAGGATCCGCTGCGGGTGCTGCGGGTGGCGCGCTTCGCCGCCCGTTACGCGCCGCTGGGCTTCCGCGTCGCCGACGAGACCCTGGAACTGATGCGCCAGCTGGCCGAGTCCGGCGAGCTGCAGGCGCTGACCGCCGAGCGCAGCTGGAAGGAAATCTCGCGCGCCCTGATGGAGCCGCGTCCGGACGTGTTCATCCAGGTGCTGCGCGACTGCGGCGCCCTGGCCGAGCTGCTGCCGGAGCTCGATGCCCTGTTCGGCGTGCCGCAGCCCGAGGCGCACCATCCGGAAGTGGACACCGGCCTGCACTGCCTGATGGTGCTGCAGCAGTGCGCCCTCCACGAGCAGCCGCTGAGCGTGCGCTGGGCCTGCCTGCTGCATGACCTGGGCAAGGGCCGCACGCCGACGGAGGAATGGCCGCGGCATATCGCCCACGAAACCCGCGGGCTCAGGCTGATCGAAGCGGTGAACCGGCGCTGCAAGGCGCCGCGCGACTGCGCCGAACTGGCGCTGCTGGTCGGCGAGTACCACACCCACGGCCATCGCGCCCTCGAGCTGCGCGCCAGCACCCTGCTGGAGTTGCTGCAGAGCTTCGACGTGTACCGCCGGCCACAGCGCTTCGAGGATTTTCTCGCCGCCTGCGAGATGGACGCCCGTGGACGCCTCGGCCTGGAAGAGCGCGACTACCCGCAGTCGGCCTACCTGCGCGGCGCCATGCAGGCCGCCCGCGCGGTGGCGGTGCAGCCGCTGGTGGCGCGCGGCCTGAAGGGCGCGGAGCTGGGCGAGGCGCTCAAGGGCGAGCGACTGAAGGCACTCAAGACCTACAAGGCAAACGCTCAGCCCGCATAGCCCGGGGGCAATCCGGGCTACAGAGGCGCTGGATTGGCCTGGATCAGCGCGGCCGGCGTCAGCTCGGCGCCGCGCCAGGTGAAGGGTACCGGCCACAGCTGCTGGTCGATCCGCGCCTCGCGCCACAGCTCGGCGAAGGGTTTGCCGGCCAGCGGATGCAGCGCATCGGGCGCCAGCAGCGCCAGCGGCCAGAGCACAAAGGCGTTCCTGAGGATTTCCGCGCGCGGCAGCTCCAGGCCATCGAAACTGCCGGCCAGGTCGCCATACAGCAGCACGTCGATATCCAGCGGCAGCCCCTTGCGCTCGGGGGCGTAGCGGCCGTTGTCGGCCTCGATGAACTTGAGTCGACGATCCAGCTCGGCCAGCGACAGATCGGTGCGCGCGCTGACCACCAGGTTGTAGAAGTTGCCGCTCCTGATCCCCACCGGGCGGCTCTCGAACACCGGCGAGCAACGCAGGTCGTGGAGGAAGCCGGCCAGGGCATCGAGGCCGGCGACCAGGCGCGACTCGCGCTCGGTGTTGCTGCCCAGGCCGAGGAAGATGACGGTCATGCTCGACTACGCTCGATTTCCACGCCCACCGCGCGGGCCTGGGCATTGGCGCCGGGCTTGGTCACCCTGAGGCGCAGCCAGGGCATGCCGAACTGCGCCAGCAACTGTTCGGCCAGGCGCTCGGCGAAAGTCTCCACCAGCTCGAAACGGGCGGCGGCGGCGAAGGCCTGCACCTGCTGGTTCACCGCGGCGTAGTCGAGCGCCTTGCTCAGGTCGTCAGCAGCGGCGGCCGGGCGGATATCCCAGGCGAACGTCAGGTCCAGGCGCAGGCACTGGCGAATGCCACGCTCCCAGTCGTAGGCGCCGATCAGGGTGTCGACTTCCAGACCTTCGATGAAAACCTTGTCCAAACCTCGTCTCCGCTGCACGACAAGACCCGCGTCCCGCCGCTAGAATCGGGGCTCACTCGCCCCGGAATGGATACCATGTTCTGGCTGCTGGCACTGCTCGCCTACCTGCTCGGCTCGCTGTCCTTCGCCATCCTGCTCAGCCGCCTGAGCGGCGCACCGGATCCGCGCGCCAGCGGCTCGGGCAACCCCGGCGCCACCAACATGCTGCGGGTGGCCGGCAGGAAACTGGCCGTGCTGACCCTGCTCGGCGACCTGGCCAAGGGCCTGCTGCCGGTACTGATCGCCGGCCTGCTCGACCTCACCGTGCAGCAGCAGGCCTGGATCGGCCTGGCCGCCGTGATCGGCCACCTCTACCCGCTGTACTTCCGCTTCAGGGGCGGCAAGGGCGTGGCCACCGCCGCCGGCATGCTGCTCGGTCTCTATCCACCGGCCGCCCTGCTGGCCCTCGCCGCCTGGGCGCTGACCTTCTTCCTCACTCGCACCAGCTCACTGGCCTCGTTGATCGCCACACCGCTGACCCTGCCCCTGCTGGCCTGGCAGCAGCCGGGCGCCCTGCTGCCGATGTGCGTGCTGACCGGGCTGATCGTCTGGCGCCATCGCGGCAATCTACGCGACCTCCTGGCCGGACGCGAACGACACTTCTGAGTCGCGCCCATGAGCCCGGCTCATATGGCCGGCAGCTGCTCCATCGGCCAGCGCGCCTGCACCGCAATCGCGGGCCCCTCGTGCTGCCCGGCCAGCAGGCGCTGGCAGCCGGCATAGGCGATCATCGCGCCGTTGTCGGTGCAGAAACGCGGACGGGCGTAGAACACCTTGCCCTTGAGGCCGCCCAGCATCTGCTCCAGGGACTGGCGCAGGGCCTGGTTGGCACTCACCCCGCCGGCGATCACCAGGCTGTTCAGGCCGGTCTGCTTGAGCGCGCGCTTGCACTTGATGGTCAGGGTATCGACCACCGCCTCCTGGAAGGCCAGGGCGATATCGGCACGGGTCTGCTCGCTGGCATCACCGGCCTCGCGGCACTGCTGCCAGGTATTCAGGGTGAAAGTCTTGAGGCCGCTGAAGCTGAAGTCCAGGCCGGGGCGGTCGGTCATCGGCCGCGGGAAGGTGAAGCGCCCCGGCGTGCCGGCAGCGGCCAGGCGGGCGATTTCCGGGCCGCCCGGATAGCTCAGCCCCATCAGCTTGGCGGTCTTGTCGAAGGCCTCGCCGGCGGCATCGTCCACCGACTCGCCGAGCATCTGGTAGCGCCCGATGCCATCGACCCGCACCAGCTGGGTGTGCCCGCCGGAAACCAGCAGGGCGACGAACGGGAAGGCCGGCGGCGCCTCTTCCAGCATGGGCGCCAGCAGGTGGCCCTCCATATGGTGCACGCCGACCGCCGGAATGTTCCAGGCGAAGGCCAGCGCCTGGGCGCACGCCGCGCCGACCAGCAGGGCACCGACCAGCCCCGGACCCGAGGTGTAGGCAATGGCCTCGATCTGTGCGGCGTCCACGCCGGCCTCGCCCATGACCTGGCGGATCAGCGGCAGCATGCGCTTGACGTGGTCACGCGAGGCCAGCTCCGGCACCACGCCGCCGTAGACGCGATGCAGGTCGATCTGGCTGAACAGGGCGTCGGCCAGCAGGCCGCGCTGGCTGTCGTAGAGGGCAACGCCGGTTTCATCGCAGGAAGTTTCCAAGCCCAGCACCAGCATGGGTTTGCGCCTTTGATCAGGAGAAATTCGGAGGCGCGCATGATAATCGGCGCCCCTGGGCCGGGCCAGCGCTTTTCGATCAGAGGCTTTGCATTCCGCAGCGCGAGGCGTTAATATCCGCAGCCCTTGAAAACCGACGTATTCCCGTGCCCTTGCCGGATCGCGTCGTCCATTCGGTAAAACAGTGAAGGTACGACCTGGATGCCAGCCGTCAAAGTTAAAGAGAACGAACCCTTCGACGTAGCTCTGCGTCGTTTCAAGCGCTCCTGCGAGAAAGCCGGCGTCCTGGCCGAAGTCCGCAGCCGCGAGTTCTACGAGAAGCCCACCACCGAGCGCAAGCGCAAGGCCGCCGCCGCGGTCAAGCGTCACGCCAAGAAAGTGCAGCGCGAGCAGCGCCGCCGCGAGCGCCTGTACTGAGTTATCAGTCGCGCCGCCAAAGGCTTCCGCAACGCCCGGCTCCGGCCGGGCTTTGCATTTCTGGACTCCGCTTCGCCAGTCGGCGTTGAACGGAGTTTTTTCGTTTATGCTGCCGCCTTCGGCAACCCACGCTGACGAGCCATGGCCGGTCTGATCCCGCAGTCCTTCATCGATGATCTGCTCAACCGCACCGACATTGTCGAGGTGGTGAGTTCGCGCATCCAGCTGAAGAAGGCCGGCAAGAACTACACGGCCTGCTGCCCCTTCCACAAGGAGAAGACCCCCTCCTTCAGCGTCAGCCCGGACAAGCAGTTCTACTACTGCTTCGGCTGCGGCGCCGGCGGCAATGCCCTCGGCTTCGTCATGGACCACGACAGCCTGGACTTCCCCCAGGCCGTCGAGGAACTGGCCAAGCGCGCCGGCATGGACATCCCGCGCGAGGACAGCGGCCGCGGCCGCACCCCGCGCCAGCCCACCGACTCGCCGCTCTATCCGCTGCTGACGGCCGCCGCCGACTACTATCGCCAGGCCCTGAAGAGCCACCCGACGCGCAAGTCGGCCGTGGACTACCTCAAGGGCCGCGGCCTGACCGGCGAGATCGCCCGCGACTTCGGCCTGGGCTTCGCCCCGCCGGGCTGGGACAACCTGCACAAGCACCTGGCCGGCGACAAGCTGCAGCAGAAGGCCATGATCGACGCCGGCCTGCTGATCGAGAACGCCGAGAACGGCCGCATTTACGACCGCTTCCGTGACCGCGTGATGTTCCCCATCCGCGACAGCCGCGGCCGCGTCATCGCCTTCGGCGGCCGCGTGCTCGGCGACGACAAGCCGAAGTACCTGAACTCCCCGGAGACCCCGGTGTTCCACAAGGGCCAGGAGCTCTACGGCCTGTACGAGGCGCGCAAGAACAACCGCGACCTCGACGAGATCATGGTGGTCGAGGGCTACATGGACGTCATTGCCCTGGCCCAGCAGGGCCTGCGCAACGCGGTGGCGACGCTTGGCACGGCAACCAGCGAGGAGCACCTCAAGCGCCTGTTCCGCCTGGTGCCCAGCGTACTGTTCTGCTTCGACGGCGACGCCGCCGGACGCAAGGCGGCCTGGCGCGCCCTGGAGGCGACCCTGCCCAACCTGCAGGACGGTCGCCGTGCGCGCTTCCTGTTCCTGCCCGAGGGTGAGGACCCGGACACCCTGGTGCGCAGCGAGGGCACCGATGCCTTCCGCGCGCGCATCAACCAACACGCCCAGCCGCTGGCCGACTACTTTTTCCAGCAGCTCTCCGAAGAAGCCGATCCGCGCTCGCTGGAAGGCAAGGCGCACCTGGTCACCCTGGCCGCGCCACTGATCGAAAAGATCCCCGGCAACCACCTGCGCGCCCTGATGCGCCAGCGCCTCTCCGAAATCACCGGCCTGTCCGGCGAGATGCTGCAGCAGGTCGCGCAGAGCACTCCACCGGGTGCAGCCGCCAGCCATGAGCCGGCAGCAGATCACGGCCACTACTACGACGCCCAGCCCGACTACGGCGACATCGCCGACTACGCCAGCTACATTGAGCCACCGGCCGAGGCCTACGAGAACAAGAAGCCCTGGCAGAAAGGCGAGGGCAAATCCTGGAAGAAGGATGGCGAGTGGAAAAAGGGCGGCGACTGGAAGAAAGGCGGGCGCGACAACGCCCCACCGCGCAAGCCGGTGCACGTCGAGTCGCCGACCCTGACCGCCTTGCGCACCCTGCTGCACCACCCGCAATTGGCGCAGAAGGTCGAGGATGTCAGCCATTTCGCCGCCGAAGACGACACCTATGCCCAGCTGCTGGTGGCCCTGGTCGGCACCCTGCAGAAGAGCCCCAAGCTGCGCTCGCTGCAACTGATCGCGCGCTGGCATGGCACCGAACAGGGCCGCCTGCTGCGCGCCCTGGCGGAGAAGGAGTGGCTGATTTCCGCCGACAACCTTGAACAACAGTTTTTCGACACTATAACTAGCCTTGTAGGCCGTCAGCGCGAGCGCAGTCTGGAACAACTGCTGCGCAAGGCCCGTCAAAGCGAGTTGAGCGCAGAGGAAAAAGAGCAGCTGCGCGACCTGCTCAGCCGCGGCGCATCCCCCGTCTCCCCGACCTCAGCTGGCGCGTGAGGTCAATGCTCGGCTATAATAGTCAGCTTATTTTTCAGCCCGCCAAGACCTTCAATGGATAGGGTGCTATGTCCGGAAAAGCGCAACAGCAGTCTCGTTTGAAAGAGTTGATCAGCCGTGGTCGTGAGCAGGGTTACCTGACTTACGCGGAGGTCAACGACCACCTGCCGGAGGATATTTCCGATCCGGAACAGGTGGAAGACATCATCCGCATGATCAACGACATGGGGATCAACGTATTCGAGAGCGCTCCGGATGCGGATGCCCTGTTACTGGCCGAAGCCGATACCGACGAAGCCGCCGCCGAGGAAGCCGCCGCCGCCCTGGCCGCGGTCGAGACCGACATCGGCCGCACCACCGACCCGGTGCGCATGTACATGCGCGAAATGGGCACCGTCGAGCTGCTGACCCGCGAAGGCGAGATCGAGATCGCCAAGCGCATCGAGGAAGGCATCCGCGAAGTCATGGGCGCCATCGCCCACTTCCCCGGCACCGTCGACAGCATCCTCGCCGAATACCAGCGCGTCACCAGTGAGGGCGGTCGCCTGTCCGACGTGCTCAGCGGCTACATCGATCCGGACGACGGCAACCTGCCGGCCGAGGAAGTCGAGCCCGAGCTGAAGGAAGCCGCCGCCGAGGCCAAGGATGACGAGGAAGAGGACGAGGAAGGCGACAGCGATTCCGACGACGAGGGCGATGGCGGCCCGGATCCGGAAGAGGCGGCCCGTCGCTTCGGCGCCGTCGCCGAGCAGCTGGAGAAGACCCGCAAGGCCCTGAAGAAGCATGGCCGCGGCAGCAAGCAGGCGGAGAAGGAGCAGCTGGCCCTGGCCGAGCTGTTCATGCCGATCAAGCTGGTGCCCAAGCAGTTCGACGCCCTGGTCGAGCGCGTGCGCGGCTCGCTGGAGCAGGTCCGCGCCCAGGAACGCGCCATCATGCAGCTGTGCGTGCGTGACGCGCGCATGCCGCGCGCCGACTTCCTGCGCCTGTTCCCGGGCAACGAAGTGGCCCAGGACTGGGCCGCCGGCCTGGCCAAGGGCAAGGCCAAGTACGCCGAGGCGATCGGCAACCTGCTGGGCGACATCCAGCGCTGCCAGGAGAAGATGGCCGCCATCGAGGCCGACGCCGGCCTGGTGATCGCCGAGATCAAGGACATCAACCGCCGCATGTCCATCGGCGAGGCCAAGGCCCGCCGCGCCAAGAAGGAAATGGTCGAGGCCAACCTGCGCCTGGTGATCTCCATCGCCAAGAAATACACCAACCGCGGCCTGCAGTTCCTCGACCTGATCCAGGAAGGCAACATCGGCCTGATGAAGGCGGTGGACAAGTTCGAATACCGCCGCGGCTACAAGTTCTCGACCTACGCCACCTGGTGGATCCGCCAGGCGATCACCCGCTCGATCGCCGACCAGGCGCGCACCATCCGCATCCCGGTGCACATGATCGAGACGATCAACAAGCTCAACCGCATCTCCCGCCAGATGCTCCAGGAAATGGGCCGCGAGCCGACCCCGGAAGAGCTGGGCGAGCGCATGGAGATGCCCGAGGACAAGATCCGCAAGGTGCTGAAGATCGCCAAGGAGCCGATCTCCATGGAGACGCCGATCGGCGACGACGAAGATTCGCACCTGGGCGACTTCATCGAGGACTCCACCATGCAGTCGCCGATCGAGGTGGCTACCGTGGAAAGCCTCAAGGAAGCCACGCGCGAGGTCCTGGCCGGACTCACCGCCCGCGAGGCCAAGGTGCTGCGCATGCGCTTCGGCATCGACATGAACACCGACCATACCCTCGAGGAAGTCGGCAAGCAGTTCGATGTCACCCGCGAGCGTATCCGCCAGATCGAGGCCAAGGCGCTGCGCAAGCTGCGTCACCCGACCCGCAGCGAGCATCTGCGCTCTTTCCTCGACGAGTGATGACAAAAACCCCGGCACAGGCCGGGGTTTTTGCATGCGCGCCGACTACACTGGAAAAACCTCTAGCGCTCTCCGGAACTGCCGCATGTCGCGTCTGCTGGCCATTCTCCTGTCGTGTCTGGCGTGCTGTGCATGGCCCGTGGCTGCGCTTGAGCTCAGCCAGGAGGAGCAGGCCTGGCTGGCCACTCGCCCGGAGATCCGCCTGGGCATCGACACCTCCTGGCCTCCCTTCGAGTTCCGCAATGCCGAGGGCCAGTACGACGGCCTCAGCGCCGGCTACGTGCGCCTGATCGAAGAACGCCTGGGCTTGCGCATGCAGCCCGTCGAACCGAAGAGCTGGAGCGAGGTGCTGCACAGCGCCAGGAGCGGCCAGCTGGACCTGCTGCCCGGGGTGATGTCGACCCCCGAGCGCCAGCGCGACCTGATCTTCACCCGCCCCTACCTGGATTTCCCCATCGTCATCCTCGCCCACAGTCGCGGTCCGCAACCACGCCGCCTGACCGACCTATACGGCCTGAAGATCGCGGTGGTCCAGGATTACGCGCCGCACGAACTGCTGCGCAGCCGCCACCCCGACCTCAACCTGCTGCCCCTGCCCAGCGTCGGCGCAGCCCTGCAGGCACTGGCCACTGGCCAGGCCGACGCCATGGTCGGCGACCTCGCCTCCAGCGTCTGGAGCCTGCGCCAGCTCAAGCTGGAGGGCCTGGCGGTGAGCGGCGAGACTCCCTACCGCTACCAGCTGGCCATGGCCGCGCCGAAGAACCAGGCCATGCTGATCGGTATCCTCGACAAGCTGTTCGCCGACCTCAGCCCGGCGGAAGTCACCGCCCTGCAGGAGCCCTGGGTCGGCGGCGTGCTCGATCGCCGCCAGCTGTGGCGGCAGATCCTGCTGTATGGCGGCCCCGCCCTGCTGCTGGCGCTGATCGTGCTGGCCGTGGTGCTGCGCGGCAATCGCCGCCTGCGCCAGGAAATGCTCAATCGCAAGGCCCTGGAAGAACAGCTGCGCCACAGCGAGCAGCATTATCGCGGCCTGGTCGAGAGCCTCAACGCGATCGCCTGGCAGATGCGCCTGTCCGACTACTGCTTCACCTATGTCTCCCCGCATGCCGAGAGGTTGCTTGGCTACCCTCAGGCCGACTGGCTGCAACCAGGCTTCTGGCAACGCACCCTACACCCGGAAGATGCCGAGCGGGCACAGAGCTACTGCCTGACGGAAACCCAGGCCGGTCGCGACCATAGCCTGGACTACCGGATGCTGACCGCCGATGGCCGAGTCGTCTGGATTCGCGACATCGTCACCCTGGTGCACAGCGACGGGCCGCTGCTGCTGCGCGGCCTGATGATCGACATCAGCGCCGCCAAGCAGGCCGAACAGGCGCAGCGCCTCTCCGAGGAAAAGTTCGCCTCGGTGTTCCACAACTGCCCGGACATCCTGGTCATCGCCCGCCGCCAGGATGGTGTGCTGCTGACCGTCAACCGAACCTTCGAGCAGCAGCTCGGCATCAGTGCCGCCGAGGCCGTGGGCAAGACCGCTACCGAACTGGATATCTGGGGTGAACAGGGCATCGGCCCGCAGCTGCTCGATCGCCTGCAGCGAGAGGTGCTGAACAATTTCGAGATGCCCTTCCGGCGACGCAATGGCGAGCGCTTTACCGGCCTGATCTCGGCCCGGCACATCGTCCTCGACGAGCAGCCGGCACTGGTGGTGGCGGTACGCGATATCAGCGAACTGAAGCAAATGCAGCAGCAACTGAAAGTCTCCCAGGAGAAGTTCGCCAAGGCCTTCCATGCCTCGCCAGACGGCCTGCTGATCACTCGACTGCGCGACGGCGTGATCCTCGAGACCAACCTCGGTTTCTCCCGCATCACCGGCTACGCCATCGACCAGGTAGCTGGCCGCAGCACCCTGGAGATCGGCCTGTGGGCCGATCCGCATGATCGCCAGCAGATGATCGAGCATGTGAGCGAGCACGGCGCGCTGCACGACTTCCGCGCCTGGATCAACACCCGCGACGGCCAGCGCCGTCTCGGCGACCTGACCGTGCAACCGATCCTGATCGACGACGAGCCCTGCATGCTGACCATCGCCCGCGACATTACCGAGCGCGAACAGATGCAGGAGCGCCTGCACCAGGCGGCCACGGTGTTCGAGAGCACCGCCGAGGGCGTGATGATCACCGACCTGGAGCAGCGCATCACCGCAGTCAACCGTGCCTTCAGCGACATCACCGGCTACAGCGAGACCGAGGCCCTCGGCCAGAACCCGCGCCTGCTGGCGTCGGGCAAGCACGACAGCGCCTTCTACGCCGCCATGTGGCACCAGCTGGCAGCCGAAGGCCACTGGCAGGGCGAGATCTGGAACAGGCGCAAGAACGGCGAGCTGTATCCGGAATGGCTGACCATCAGCGCCGTCCGCGACCAAAGCGGGCAGACCACCCACTTCGTTGGCGTGTTCGCCGACATCAGCTCGCTCAAGCACGCCCAGGACCGCCTCGACTACCAGGCCCACCATGACCCGCTGACCGGCCTGCCCAACCGCATGCTGTTCGAGAGCCGCCTGGAGCAGGCACTCAACGATGTGCGCACCGACCACCAGCGCGGCGCCGTACTGTTCCTCGACCTCGACCGCTTCAAACACATCAACGACAGCCTCGGCCATCCGGTCGGCGACCAGCTGCTCAAGTGCATCGCCCAGCGCCTGCGTGAACAATTGCGTGACATCGACACCGTGGCCCGCCTGGGTGGCGACGAATTCATCGTGCTGTTGCCCGGTCTGCACCAGCCACGCGACGCCGAACGCGTCGCGACCAAGCTGCTGGCCTGCTTCACTCCACCGTTCCAGGCCGACGGACACGAGTTCTTCATCAGCGCCAGCATCGGCATCAGCCTGTTCCCCGAGGACGGCAACGATGTCGCCACCCTGGTCAAGAACGCCGACGCGGCCATGTACAGCTCCAAGGCCAAAGGCCGCAATCGCGTCGAGTTCTACACCCGCAGCCTGACCTTCCAGGCCACCGAGCGCATGACCCTGGAACTTGAACTGCGCCGGGCCATCGAACGCGATGAATTGAGCCTGCACTACCAGCCCAAGCTGTGCCTGAGCACTGGCACGCTGGTCGGCGCCGAGGCGCTGATCCGCTGGAGCCACCCGGTGTTCGGCGATATCCCGCCGGACCGCTTCATCCCCCTGGCCGAGGACAACGGCATGATCCTCCAGCTCGGCGACTGGGTCCTGCAGGAAGCCTGCCGGCAGATGCGTGCCTGGCAGGACAGCCACGCCCCCTTCGGCCCGCTGTCGGTCAACCTGTCCGGCAGCCAGCTGCGCCAGGCCCAGCTAACCGAGCGCATCGCCGGCACCCTCAGCGACTTCGGCCTGAACGCCGACAAGCTGCAACTGGAGATCACCGAAAGCTTCATCATGACCCAGGCCGAAGAGGCGCTGGTGATCCTCCACGAGCTCAAGGAGCTGGGCCTGCAGCTGGCCATCGACGACTTCGGCACCGGCTACTCCTCGCTCAGCTACCTCAAGCGCCTGCCGCTGGACATCCTGAAGATCGATAAATCCTTCGTCCGCGGCCTGCCCGGCGACTCGGACGATGCCGCCATCACCCGCGCCATCATCGCCCTCGGGCGCAGCCTGCAGATGACGGTGATCGCCGAGGGCGTGGAGACCAAGGCCCAGGAAATCTTCCTCACCAGCGAAGGTTGCGAGCAGATCCAGGGCTACGTGGTCAGTCGCCCCCTCGACGCCGAGGCCTTCGCCAATAATTTCCTCGGGCCGCTGGCGATTGGCAGCACGGAAAAGGCGTCGGTATAATCCGCCGCTCCTTCTGAGGGCCTATAGCTCAGTCGGTTAGAGCAGAGGACTCATAATCCTTTGGTCCACGGTTCGAGTCCGTGTGGGCCCACCATATAAAACAACGACTTAGGTCAGCCACCGTGCTGGCCTTTTTTCGTTTATGGGCTCGATAAAAAATTTGCGTACCGTTTTGCGTACCGTTTCTTTTTTGCTGCGACGGAACGAAACGAGCGCTTTAGCTCGCAGCTCGACACCCAGGCAGCACGCCAATGGGCTTGTGCTACCGCCCAAACGGGTACGGGATTAGGTGTTCAGGCCGGAGAAAGGAGCTGCGTATTGCCGGAAGCGCGACACGCAGTGAGTATTGCCGCACCTCGTTTGCGACTCACTTGAGCTGTCGCACTCTCCCGCAGCAACACACTGAATCGCCCCGGATTCCCTAGACACTTTCCAGGCTCAGTAAATGTCGCTTCTCAAACTCTACCGGTGACAGCTGGTTGTTGAAACCATGCCGGCGTTTTGGGTTGTAGAACATCTCGATGTAATCGAACACATCAGCGCGAGCATCCTGCCTGGTGCTGTAGATCTTTCGCCTGATCCGCTCCCGCTTCAGCAGCTGGAAAAAGCTTTCCGCTACCGCGTTGTCATAGCAGTTGCCACGTCGACTCATGCTGCCAAGCAAGTTGTTGGCTTTCAGGAAACTCTGCCAGTCGCCGCTACTGAACTGGCTCCCCTGATCTGAGTGAATCATCACCTCCTGCTTTGGCTTGCGTCGCCAAACCGCCATCAGCAAGGCATCAATAGCTAGGTCGCTGGTCATCTGCGGCTTCATTGACCAACCGATTACCTGCCGCGAAAACAGGTCTAGTACCACCGCCAAATACAACCAGCCCTCATAAGTGCGGATGTAGGTGATGTCCGTGACCCAGACCCTGTTGGGTTCGGTGACATTGAATCGGCGCTCCAGATGATTCGGTGAGGCCACTGGAGGCTTGCCACCATAACGGCCCGGTCGACGCCGGTACCCTGTCTGCGAGCGCAGTCCTTCCAGGCGCATCAGTCGAGCAACGCGATGCTTGCCGCACGCCTCTCCAAGCTCACGCAGGTCGTCATGAATTTTGCGGTAGCCGTACACACCACCGCTCTCTAGCCACGAGTGCTTGATCAGACCAAGCAGACGTTGATCATCCTTGGCTCGTGCTGACTTCGGTTCAGCCAGCCAGGCGTAGTAACCGCTGGCATGTACTTTCAGAGTCAGGCACAGACGACGAACCGAATAGTCTGCGGATAGCTGATTGATGAAGGCGTACTTCAGCCGCACTCCTTGGCAAAGTACGCGGCGGCCTTTTTTAGGATGTCTCGCTCTTCGGTCACGCGCTTGAGTTCAGCACGCAGACGACGTAGCTCAGCTTGCTGGTCGTCCTCTTGCGCTCGCTGCTCTTGGGGCTTGCTGTAGCGCTTTACCCAGGCATACAGGCTGTGCGTCGACATGCCCAGACGAGCAGCTACCTCAGCAACCGGAAGACCTCGCTCGGTCACCTGCTTGACTGCTTCGATTTTGAATTCTTCGGGATAACGCGGGTTGCTCATGACACCTCCTAATGGGTCGTATTATGAGGCACGGAGGTGTCTACGAAACTAGGGTCGATTCACCCAACCCTGAAAAGCTTCCGCCACCAACTGGGCTCAACCCTAAAAGCCTCCGGCGAGAGCGATGAGGCCATCGCTTACATGATGGGGCACCAATCCATAGAATCCATCAGCGTCTATGGGAACCGTCGATCTGGGGCTGGTCAAAAATTGCATATCAGACCTGCTCAGGACGCTGACTTGTCAAAAGTTCGCCAACCGAAGCAGCCTGCAGTTTTTGGCCGTGGGCGGGTGGTGGGACGAATCGAGGTGCCATCGCACCTCGCGAGGCGAATAACCACACTGCCTTTCCAAAGCGACCCACGAGGGACATAGCAGCCTTTGTCTGCTCCTATTTTGGAACACGGATAAGTGACCTGAGCAGTGCGCTACCGCGCACTGCTTTAGCGACTTGGGCGCTAGCTAGATCCTTGCCGAACGGATCAACTGGAAAGTTAATCGCCAACACCCAAAGCTATAGGCAATATCCCAAAGCTAGATTGGCTCAGGCGCTAAGCAGGCGTTCAAGGCCATCCCATTGCGACTGCACAGGAGGTCGTTCACGCGGATCAGCCAAACCCAGCTCTTCCAGCCGGTAAGACATCTTGCCGAAATTGCAGGCCGCGCAACTCACCACCAGGTTATCCAGATCATTGGTGCCGCCGTAGGCATGGGGCAGCACGTGGTCATACTGCGCCCAGAGGGTTTGGAAACCCGCGTGCTGTGAAACATTGGCGGAGCCCCAGGTAACCTGCTCGGGGTACAGCAGGCACGCCTTCTTGCGAACCTCGGGGCGGATCACGGGTATACCGCAATAGCGGCAGTGATAGCCATCGCGCGCATGCAGCTCAGCCATCTGCGTTTTGCTCGGCATGCGCGACTGCACTCGCAGGGCAGGATCAAGCGGCTGATCAAGCAGAGGCGTCAGCTTCACATAAGCGCTCTTGGCACCCCAGATGGACTCCAGCCAGGCTCTGTTCGTGTCGCAATCAGCCAGTTTGAACAGAGCCGACGCCAGCTCCCGATGGCCCGTGAGATGCGCAGAAACGGCTGCATCCAGATAGCGTGAGGTATCTCGGATTTCCGGAATCGACTCACGAAAGCAGTTTCTCATCCCTAGCACTCCACCTCAGCAGAGGGATGCACCAGCAACTCTGGACCCAGGCCATTTTTGAATAGCGCCACGATTGACACTGGAGTCAGCACGGTCACCACATCGCTAGTCATAGGCTGAGGAAGCGGGCTGTAGCCGTCGAAACCCCAGCACCACTGACGTCCGCGCCAGAGCAATACCGGCTGACCTTCATGCTCAACCATCGTGCCCTCCGGAAGGCCTGCCAGACTCGCTTGCCAGGTACGCTGGCTGTTATCGGCGTTCATGCGAGCGGCCTGCAGAACCTTGTCGATCCCGGCGGCAGACCGATCCTGATCCGGAAAGGTTTTGGCCCAGGCGGCCTTGAAGGCTTTGTAGCGATCCTTGCGACAGTCACCACAGGGGCGGTGCCCAGCGGCATAGCTGGTAGGCTCATCAAGAAAGAATAGTTCGGTGTAGCTGTTGGACGCCATCAACTCACGCTTGATGCCCTGATACTCCAAAGCGCAGGTGATCCAGCGGTTCAGTTTCCAGGGGCGCACGATCTCGCGTGCCGCATTGTGCAACTGACCACGATTCCCCATCAGCAGGCCTCTGGCCTTTACGCCATGCAACTGCCCCATCGGGTTCATTCGGTTTTGCAGAGGCATCGTGCGGACTCCATCGCATGAATCAGTTAAGGGGCTGTATGGTTCGGCATTTGGGGAAGGCGCTGCAGCCCCAGAACTGCTGGCCGGCCTTGGGGCCGCTTTTCACTGTGCGCACTAGCAACGCACTACCGCATTTGGGGCACTGGCGTTCACCCAATCGCCCAGCCGAGCCAGGATCGCGGCGGTGAACTGGATGACAGACAGATTTACGATCATGTGAAGCAGGTCGGTCAGTGTGTCTTGGTGGCCGGCAAGCCAGCTCTTCCGGAATGGCTGCAGGCACTCCAAGATGGCGACCGGAATAATTCCGACTACGGCAATGAGGGCTGTGCCGGGCCAATATGGCAAGCCTTTGTAAAGCATCCAGATCATCCAACCCGCCGTACCACCAAAAATAACTGGATAGCTGAACCAGCGAATCATGAACCTGAGGCAATTGGTCATCGTGCGCCCCCCTTGATGACCATAACGTTAAGCTGCTTCTGCGCTGCTGGCTTGAACGAAAAAGCTGATCTCAGCTGCTAAGACTTACCTGGCTCAAGGCCGAAGACGGATCGAGGCCAAATAAGCTGCGGAAGGTTCGAGAAAAGTGCGCCGCATCCGAGAATCCTGCTGTATGAGCAGCCACGGTCAAACTTCGGCCTTCCGTAATGTGTTGCAGCGCAGCGACCAGACGAAGCCACTTACGATAACTGCGCAATGGCAACCCGGTCTGTTCAACAAACCAATGAGAAAAGCGAGTCGGCGAAAGGTGGATCAGATCGGCCAACTCTTGCCTGCCATTAGCGGGTTTGCTCAAGGCTTTAAGGACAAGCTGCAGCCGTGGATCGATTATCGGCAGATCGGTGAGATTAAGAAATTGGCGAACCGCTCCTCGCATTTGTTGTGCTGAGATATCGGGAGTTGCCAACAGTCTTTGCAGAGTCGAAATGTTTTGTGCATCGATAGGCAAGATGTTCGTAGCGGCATTGAACACCTGTGTTTCCTCAGACAAGGCGTCAAGGTAAATCGAAATAACCTCCACCGCTTCGATTCGGTGAGTTACGCCTGCCTGGATACAGATAGCTCGGGCCGTGACACTGCTGTCGGGGGTGGTCACGGTCAAGTCATTGGTTATTCCGATGGTGATCTGGTGAGCCATGTGGCAGTGCCAATCATGATGACCGGCCTGCCCCGAAAATACTCCAAACCCTGGAGAGACCCAGGCCTTGCCATGCCAGCGGACACCCTGCGTTGCAATCACCTGACACTCCCTCGGCTTTTTTCGCGCCATGCTCTTCTGCCTGTCGCTCTGTCATTGAAACCACGACTATGCTTCGTAGCGAACAGGACTGCCTGTCCACAGAGGAAGCCTTGCAGATCCTCTAATTTGATCGAGATCAACGAAGTGCTGCAGTGGTCGAAAGAAGCACTCCTGCTTCGGAGCAATTTGCTATCGTCGCACTATCGCCTTGTTCGGTGAATCATCGTGCGTCGAATTGGATTGGTTCTGGTACTGATTGTTAGCCTCGTGCTGCCGACCTTCGGCGGTGTGGCTTTCAGCATGCCGGCACAACCTTGCCCGATGCAGAGCGCCGATCATCAGGGCCATGCAATGGTCGATGCTCCGTGCTGCGAGCAAATGGACACGTCTGATGGGGTGGCCAATAAGTCCCCCTGCAAATCCGGCCAGGAATGCAAGACCGGAGGACTTCTCCAGACCACCGTGATCAAGAGCATATCCCCTCTCCCCTCACGCCCCGAGATATTGCTGACCCAGTCGGTGATTAAGCGAGAGCCCGCAGGACTCTGGCGCCCTCCTCGTTTCGTCTAATGCCGTGATCATCCCGCGCCTTACAGTCAGGCGCATCGTCGCGACCACGTTTCGTAGCTGCGACCTCGATCAATCGCATTGGAGGCGAAAGCATGTCCGCTTTCCTTTTTCCACGCCGTGGCTATCTCGGCGTGTTGGCTGCCGCATTCTGGGCAGCTCCCTGGCTTGCCGCGCAGGCACAGCCCCTAACCTTCGAACGAGCCCAAGCTCTGGCCGAACAGAGTGCCCCTGAGAACCTCGCGCGCCAGGCGCAGGTGGCATCGGCACAGCAGGCTGTAGGGCCCGCAGACGCCTTGCCCGATCCCAAGCTGATTATAGGCTTCGACAACCTGCCGATCGAAGGCCCTGACCGTTACACACTTAATCGTGACTCCATGACCATGCGCCGCATTGGACTCATGCAGGAGGTACCAAACGGCGACAAGCGTCTGGCCCGTCGCCAACTGGCCGAAGCCTCCATGACGCGGGCCGAGGCCGAGCAGCGTGCCATGCAGTTGGAAATCAAGCGCCAGACGGCAGTGAGCTGGCTGGACGTGTACTACGCCGAACGCAGTGTTGGCCTCTTCGATCAACTGGACCGTCAGATCGAGATGCTCCGCTCGACCGTGCAATCGCTGATTGCCGGCGGTAGTGCTCAGCCTGGCGAGCTGTTGCAGGCCGACCAGGAAGCTTTGGCGTTACAAGATCGGCGAGATGAACTGAATCGCGATGTGGCAGTAGCTCGTGCCAAGCTGCGCCGCTGGATAGGCAACGAGGCTGACCAGCCTTTGCAAGGAGATGTTCCCAATCTGAACCTGGTGGCACCGCACCTGCAGCAACGCATTGCCTCACACCCTGAGTTGCGCGCTGCCTCCGCCCGAGTCGGCGAGGCTAGCGCCGAGCTGAACGAGGCCATCGCCGAGAAGACCCCCGACTGGGGTGTTGAGTTTGCCTACAACAATCGCGACAACCAGTTCGGCGATATGGTGATGGTGCAATTCACGTTCGACCTGCCGTTGTTCGTAGGCACACGTCAGGGGCCCAAGATCAACGCCAGACAACAAAGCGTGTCGCAGATGGAAGCCGAGCAGGAAGCATTACTGCGCGCCCATCAGGCTGAGCTGGAAGGCGGTATTGCCGAGCTTGAGCAACTGCGCAGGACCTTGTCACGCACCGAAAAAACCTTGATCCCGCTTGCAAGCAAACGTGCCGATCTCGAACTTGCCGCTTACCAGGCCGGCAACAGCCAGCTGACATCCGTCCTCACCGCCCAGCGCGACCTGATCGAGGCTCAGCTACGGCAGATTGAACAGCAGCGCAAGCTGAGCCAGCTCTCCGCAAGCCTGTACTACGCCTATGTGGAGGGACTGAAATGAAGATATCGGCATTTGGTTTTGCGGTCGCCTTGCTGGCCGTGGGCATTGGCGCGGCGGGCGGTGGCTACTGGCTGGCCCAGCGGCAAGCCAAACACGAGATCCTGCCTAGCTCCGCACCGACGGACGAGCGCAAGGTGCTCTATTGGTACGACCCGATGCAGCCTGAGCAGCGCTTCGATAAGCCGGGCAAGTCACCTTTCATGGATATGGAACTTGTCCCTAAATACGCAGGATCCGAGCAGGATCCGTCTGTCCTGAGCATCCCCGCTCAAGCCGTGCAGAACCTCGGAATGCGAACCTCGATGGTGATCCGAGGTGTACTGCCCTCGGATATCGAGGCGGTGGGTTCCCTGGCCTATAACCAGCGAGAAGTGGCGAACCTCCAGGCCCGCGCCGGCGGATTCGTCGAGCGGGTTTACGGTCGCGCCCCGGGCGATGTGCTGCCTGCCGGAGCCCCCCTGGTCGACCTGCTGATTCCCGAATGGTCCGCCGCGCAGTTGGAGTTCCTGGCGGTACTGCGTACCGCTGACACTCGCTTGATAAGTGCGGCCCAAGAGCGCCTGCGCCTGCTTGGCATGCCTCAAACGTTGATCGAGCAGGTCCGCCACAGCGGCAAACCACGGGCGGTGCAAACCCTCACCACACCTATCAGCGGCGAGCTCCAAGCCTTGCAGGTACGCGCCGGGATGACCGTCGAAGCCGGGCAGGATCTGGCGTTGATTAACGGGCTATCCAGTGTCTGGCTCGATGCGGCGATACCCGAGGCCATGGCCGGAAGTATCCAGGTCGGGGACGAGATCCGCGCCAACCTGACGGCCTTTCCTGATCGACCGCTGCTGGGCCGCGTCATAGCCTTGCTGCCGAGTGCCGATCCGCAAACGCGCACGCTCACGGTACGCAGCGAGCTACCCAACCCTGCCGGTAAGTTGCGCCCCGGCATGTTCGCCGCCGTACGCCTGAACAGTGCCGTCGAACAATCCACGCTTCTTGTGCCGAGTGAAGCCGTGATTCGCACCGGCAAGCGTGCATTGGTGATGCTGGCCGAAGGCGACGGACGCTACCGCCCCCAGGAAATCACCTTGGGCCGCGAGGCCGATGGGCGTCTGGAGGTGTTTTCCGGTCTTGAGGAAGGTCAGGCGGTCGTTACCTCCGGCCAGTTCCTCATCGATTCGGAAGCCAGCCTGCAGGGCATCCTGGCCGGCAATGCAGAACAGGACAGCACGGAGGGGCTGCATGTGTCTCACGGCGTTATTCGCGCACTGGACGGGAAACAAGTCACCCTGGAGCATGGCCCCTTCGAGAGCCTGAATATGCCCGGTATGACCATGGCTTTTCCTCTGGTCAGCTCCGAAGTAGCTGTGGGACTTAAGCCAGGAGATCACGTACGCATCGCCGCACGTCAGACAAACTCCGGCCTGCTGATCGAGCAGCTCCGCAAGGAAGGAGACCAGCCATGATCGCGCGCCTGATCCATTGGTCGATCGGCAACCGCTTCCTGGTACTGCTGGCCACCCTGTTCATCACCGCCCTGGGCCTCTGGTCGCTGCGCAACACGCCGTTGGATGCACTGCCGGACCTATCTGACACCCAGGTCATCATCAGAACCAGCTTTCCCGGACAGGCACCGCAGATCGTCGAGAACCAGGTGACCTACCCACTGGCCACAACCATGCTCTCGGTACCGGGGGCGAAGACGGTGCGCGGCTACTCGTTCTTCGGCGACTCCTTCGTCTACGTGCTGTTCGAGGACGACACCGACCTCTACTGGGCGCGCTCGCGGGTGCTGGAGTACCTCAACCAGGCGCAGGAACGCCTGCCCGAGGGTGTTACCACCACCCTTGGGCCGGATGCCACCGGCGTGGGCTGGATCTACCAGTACGCCTTGGTCGACCGCAGCGGCCAGCATGATCTTGCCCAGCTGCGGGCACTGCAGGACTGGTTCCTCAAGTACGAACTCAAGAGCCTGCCCAACGTAGCCGAAGTGGCCACCCTCGGCGGCATGGTCAAGCAATACCAAGTGCTGCTCGATCCGCAGAAGCTGGTGGCTTATGGGGTAACTCAGCAGGAGGTCGAAGCGGCGCTGAAGAGCGCCAATCAGGAAACCGGCGGCGCCATCCTGGAGCTGGCAGAGCGCGAGTACATGGTGCGGGCTTCAGGCTATCTAGAGAGCCTGGCGGATTTCCGCAATGTGCCGCTGCGGGCTTCGGCCAGCGGAGTTCCGGTGCTGCTGGGTCAGGTGGCCACCATTCAGCTGGGGCCAGAGATGCGTCGTGGCATTGCCGAGCTGGATGGCCAGGGTGAAGTGGTAGGCGGCGTGGTCATCTTGCGCTCCGGAAAGAATGCCCGCGATGCCATCGCCGCGGTGAAGACCAAGCTGGACAGCCTGAAGGGCAGCTTGCCGGCCGGCGTCGAGGTGGTCACCACCTATGACCGTTCGCAATTGATCGACCGCGCCATCGATAACCTCAGCTACAAGCTGCTGGAAGAGTTCGCGGTGGTGGCCCTGGTTTGCCTGATCTTCCTCTGGCACCTGCGCTCGTCGCTGGTCGCGATCATCACCCTGCCCCTGGGCATCCTGATGGCCTTCATCGTCATGCGCTACCAGGGCGTCAATGCCAACATCATGTCGCTGGGCGGGATCGCAATCGCCATCGGCGCCATGGTCGATGCCGCCGTGGTGATGATCGAGAACGCGCACAAGCACATCGAGGCCTGGAAGGCTCGACACCCCGGTGAACCGCTTCAGGGCGAGGCGCACTGGCGGGTGATCGGCGAAGCTGCGGCCGAGGTCGGGCCGGCGCTGTTCTTCAGCCTTTTGATCATCACCCTGTCTTTCCTCCCGGTCTTCACCCTGGAGGCCCAGGAGGGTCGCCTGTTTGGCCCGCTGGCATTCACCAAGACCTATGCCATGGCTGCCGCTGCTGGCCTCTCGATCACCTTGGTACCGGTGCTGATGGGCTACTGGATTCGTGGGCATATCCCCAGCGAACAACAGAACCCCTTGAATCGTTGGCTGATCGGTGCATACCGGCCGGTGCTGGAGTGGGTGCTGGCTTGGCCTAAGGTGACCCTAGCGCTGGCCTTGCTAGTGTTTTTGTCCAGTCTCTGGCCCCTCAGCAGACTCGGAGGAGAGTTTCTGCCGCCGATGGACGAGGGCGACTTGTTGTACATGCCATCAGCCCTGCCCGGCTTGCCGGCCAGCAAGGCCACCCAGCTGCTGCAGCAAACCAACCGGATGATCCTCACGGTGCCCGAAGTGGCACGGGTATTCGGCAAGGCCGGGCGAGCAGAGACCGCCACCGATCCAGCACCGCTGGAAATGTTCGAGACCACGGTGCAGTTCAAACCACGCGATCAATGGCGCGCGGGGATGACACCCGAAAAGCTGATCGAGGAACTGGATCGCGCGGTAAAAGTTCCGGGGCTGTCCAATATCTGGGTGCCGCCCATCCGCAACCGCATCGACATGCTGGCGACGGGGATCAAGAGCCCCATTGGGGTGAAAGTGTCCGGAACCTCCTTGGTCGACATCGAGCGCATAACGCGCGATATCGAGGCCGTGGCCAAAGAGGTGCCTGGGGTGAGTTCGGCCTTGGCAGAACGCCTTACTGGCGGCCGTTACGTGGACATCCAGATCGATCGACTGGCCGCGGCGCGCTATGGCCTGAGCATCGCCGATGTGCAGGCGGTGGTATCGGGCGCCATCGGCGGCAGCAATATTGGTGAGACGGTTGAAGGACTGGCCCGCTTCCCGATCAACCTGCGCTATCCCAAGGAGTGGCGAGATAGTCCGCAGGCACTACGGCGTATGCCGATCCTCACGCAAGCCGGCCAGCAGATCACCTTGGGCACCGTCGCCCAGGTTAGTCTGACCGAAGGGCCACCAATGCTGCGCAGCGAGAACGGGCGTCTGTCCGGTTGGGTGTATGTCGATGTACGTGGGCGCGACCTGGCATCGACCGTGCGCGAGTTGCAGCAACGCGTCGCCGAGCGGGTACAACTCGACGCCGGCATGACCGTCTCCTACTCCGGTCAGTTCGAATTCCTCGAGCGCGCCAATGCGCGGCTGGCCTGGGTGGTGCCGGCGACTCTGTTGATTATCTTCGTGCTGCTTTACCTGACCTTCAGCCGCTTCGGTGAGGCCCTACTGATCATGGCAACCCTGCCCTTCGCCCTATCGGGCGGCATCTGGCTGCTCTACTGGTTCGGCTTCAACCTCTCGGTCGCCACCGGCGTGGGCTTCATTGCCCTGGCCGGCGTCTCGGCAGAGTTCGGGGTAATCATGCTGCTGTACCTGAAGAATGCCTGGCATGCACGTATAGATTCCGGGCGCAGCGGTGATCCGGCCCTACTGGAGGCAATTCGTGAAGGTGCAGTGCTGCGCGTGCGGCCTAAGGTGATGACGGTGGCCGTGATCATCGCCGGCCTGCTGCCGATCCTCTGGGGCGGTGGTGCCGGTTCCGAGGTGATGAAGCGCATCGCCGCGCCCATGGTCGGCGGCATGATTACCGCGCCGCTGATGTCCATGCTGGTTTTGCCGGCCGCCTACTGGCTGATGCGAAGGCAGCGTACACAGAAGGTTCGCGCACCGCAGGAGCTATAGCTTTACAAACCCGGGCAAGCCACGCGCCAAGCTGACTCGCCCGGGTAACGCGGCAGGAAGCATTACGCCGATGTAACTTTGACTTCATTTTTATGACAGGTCGAGCGGATATATTTTAATCACCACCTTGAAGGAGTGATTAAACATGAAAAGCCTCAAAGTTATTGCAGCACTTGCCGTTATGGTTGTTTCCTCTACCGCCCTGGCAGAAGGCGGTGCTGATCGTATTTATGGTCGGATGATTCAGGCCAATGAGCAGGCCATGCAAGAATATGCTGCCGCTAACGGAAAGAATCCGCCTGAAGTCATTCATTACCGCTACGGCATGAAGCTCGATATCGCCAGGGTCGTGGCCACTACCCCGACGGACTCTAGCTGCAATGTGATGCCGGCCCAGATGACCTACGAGGACTCCAACGGCGATCTGAATATTCTTGAATACCGTGCAGCCGGAACAGGTTGCCGGAACCAAAACTAATAAATGACATCGCGCTGACTGAAAAGTAATTTTCAAGTCACCCTGACGTTATTTGGCATGTGGAAATATGGCCAAGGCGCGCCTGGTTATGCCCGGTGCGCTTGGCACATATATGCGACCACACAATGACAACTGCCAATAACATCAGGAGCATTTATGAATAACAGAACCCTGTTAGGACTTTCTCTGCTCACTCTGAGCATCAGTACCGGGCAGGCTGCAATGGCCGCCGGCGAGAAAGGCGAGGGATTTATCGAAGGCAGCAGCCTGACCATCCTCAATCGAAACCTCTACTTCAACCGCGATTTCCGTAAAGGCCAGGTCCAGCAGCTCGGGTAATGGCTATTCGGAGGAGTGGGCGCATGGCGTGATAGGCCGATTCGAGTCTGGCTTTACCGAGGGCACCGTAGGTTTTGGTGTCGATGCCTTTGCCATGCTAGGACTCAAACTTGACACCGGCGACGGCCGTTCCGGGGCCGGCGGCTCAGTCGATGTGATGCCTTACAACAGCCTCGGGCAGGCGGAGGACAACTACTCCAAACTGGGGGGCGCGGTGAAAGCTCGGTTCATGGATACCGAGATCAAGGCAGGCGACGTCTTTCCTGTCAGCCCGGTCGTCCAATACGGTGATGCGCGGCTGTTACCGGAGAGCTTCCGAGGTGTCACCGTGGTCAACAGCAGCGTGGAAGGATTGTCGCTTCAAGGCGGTCGCCTCCACTCGATGAGCCAACCCAATACCAGCAGTATGCGCGACGGCTTCGCTACCTTCTACGCGGGCGAAGTCGACTCGCCATGGATCGCCTATTTCGGCGGTGATTACACGCTTAACGACAATGTGGGCTTCAGTCTCTACACCAGCCGGCTCAAGGATGCCTGGAATCAATATTACGCGGGCACCACGCTGAGCTACCCGCTTGCGGACGATGTCGCCTTGATCGGCGGGCTGAACTACTACAAGGCGGTCGATGAAGGGAAGCAGCTCCTCGGGAGCTTCGATAACAAGATCTGGAGCGGCAAGGTCGGCATCCAGTTCGGCGCTCACACCGTGCTGGTGGGTCTCCAGCGCAACAACGGCAATGATGACTTCGACTACTTGCGCCAATCGGACTCCATCTACCTCGACAACTCCATCCAGTACAGCGACTTCAACTCGCCCAAGGAGAAGTCATGGCAAGTGCGCTATGACCTGGATATGGAGCCTTTCGGTGTGCCTGGGTTGAGCTTCATGACTCGATATGCCCAGGGCTGGGATGCCGACTACAGCAACGCCAACGAAGTCTATATGCGCCGTGATGACAACGGCGATCCGTTGACCAACCAGAAGCGCTGGGAGCGGGACATCGAGGCCAAGTACGTTGTGCAGTCTGGGTCGTTGAAGGACATGTCCTTTCGCATTCGACAAGCCACGACTCGCGCCACCGACTTCGAGTCGGATCTGGATGAGTTCCGCCTGATTGTCGAGTACCCGCTGGAAGTTCTCTAACCCTGGCAAGCGGGCGGGTTGATTGCCCGCTTGCGCCTTGGTCCTGCTGTCCCCTCGTAGTGCTCCTTTGGTTTGGAGACAGCCCTTGGCGCCCTCGGGCGCCTTTTTACTTAGGTTAAAGGGCGTATGAAAAAGAGTCGGCCACTACACACAAGCGGCCGTGCTGGCAGGCAGTACTACTGAGCGGGATATTCTGCAACGACCTGATCAGACCCCGTCTTGGTCAAGCCAATGACCTGGTAGGCATGCTGTACGCCATCGACTTCCATGCCGGGGGAGCCCGCCGGCATCCCAGGAACAGCGATGCCCACGAGATCATCGCGCTTGGTGAGCTCGATGACCTGAGCCGCCGGCACATGACCTTCGACGAACTTGCCGTCAATCACTGCGGTGTGGCAAGACGCCAACCGCGGCGCAACGCCCAGACTTTGCTTCACTGCCGTCATGTTGCTTTCGACATGGTCGACGACTTTGAAGCCATTCGCTTCGAGGTGTGAGATCCACTTCTTGCAACATCCGCAATTGGCATCACGATGGACATCAATCGTCAGGGCATCAGCGGCTTGAACTGCAGATGTGACGGAGAGAGCGGCCAGCAAGGCCAGATATTTAGCTTTCATGCACGTGCTCTTTGCCATCGGCGTGGGTGTGGGTCTTAGGCGAGGCATTCGGAGTTTGCTCGGAATGATGGTCTCCGCCGCTTGGGGCGGCCTCATCCCCGGCATGGTGATCATCGCTACTCATGTCCGAATGGTGACCTGCCTCAGGTGCGGAGCCACCCTCGCTATCTGTAGCCGCGGCATCGTGATGGCCAGGCTCTCCGGCATCACCTGTTCCATGATGGTCTTCGCCACCGCCGCTATTGCCATGATGGCCAGGCTTGTTGTCGCCGTGCTGACCTTCATGATTGTGCATTTGCGTTTCCCCACCACCATGCTGATGGCCGCCACTGGATGCGACGAGTGCTTGGTATTGCTTGGCATCCATCGTCGGCAATTGGTCAAGGAAGGCAACCATGCCCCAGATGTACTCATCGCCCATGCTCTTGCCCCACGCAGGCATACCCGTTGCCTTGATGCCATGCTTGATCACCCAGAACGCTGCTGACGGATTGCCATCGACACCGATCTTGGCGAGGTTGGGAGGCGCAGGATAAAGCGATTGGCTTAGCTCGGTCTCCGCCACACCTGGCGCCAAATGACAGCCGATACACATGGAGTTGTAGTTGCCCGCACCGGCGCGAATAAGAGCTTGATCATCCAGGTTGGGAACCTCGATGTCCTGCGAACGGACTTCGATAGAGCGGTCACGGGCCATCGTGAGAAACGCATGCACTGCAGGAAAATGGGGGTCATCGGCCCCCACGTTGACCACGCCAAAGTAGGCGCCGGCCAGGACAGCTGTGCTACCGACCACGCCGGCCGCCACCAAAGTTTTAATTGTTCTTTTCATGTCAGGTTCTCAAAACCACATCCGGATACCGGCGACAAAACGCGCCTCGTCTACATCACCGCCCTCGTCGCGCACCATGTCTGCCGTGTTGCCATAGGAGCGGCTCCAGGAAACCCCGACATAGGGAGCAAACTGTCTGACAATCTCGTAACGCAGACGCAAGCCGAGCTCGGTATTTGCCAACCCAGACCCCACACCTCGCTCAGGATCGTTCTTGCCGTAGAAGTTCATTTCGGCAGTTGGCTGGAGAATCAGCCGGTTGGTCAGCAGAATGTCGTACTCGCCCTCCAGTCGGGCAGCAGTTTGGCCATTCTCGCCGACGAAGGCCGTGGCTTCGGCCTCAAAGGCGTAAAGCGCCATGCCCTGGATACCGAAGGCAGCCCAAGTCTGCGGCGACTCCGGTTTAAAGTCCTGGCGAACGCCCGCGACGACATCCCACCAAGGGCCGATCGAGCGGCCGTACAGCAGCTGTAATTCAGCGTCCTCGGTAACGCCGTTGGTACGCTCGCCTTCGGAGCGGAACCAGACCCGGTTGATATCACCGCCTACCCAGCCCGACGCATCCCAGGCCAGGGTGCTGCCCTCATCTGCGTCCTGGTATTCGAGCTGATCGAGCAGGAAAAAACTGTTGATGGCGCTGTCGTGAACCTTGTGGCCAGGTAATGGCGGGAAAGCCGCTTGGCGATCAGCATCCGTCAGAACGGGAATCGGCGTACGGCTGGTGGTTCTCGGGGCTTCAGCGGAGCCATGGTTCATCTTTGAATGATCCATGCCCTCCATCTGTCCTTGCATGGCGCCATGCCCCATCTTGCTGTGATCCATAGCCTGGGCCTTCTCTTGGCTCTGGCCGTGGCCCATCTGGCTATGATCCATGCTGCCCGAAGCACCCTGCATGGCACCATGGTCCATCTTGCTGTGATCCATGCCCTCCATCGGCGCTTTGGTAGCGCCGTGGCTCATCTGGCTATGGTCCATCGACATGGTGCCGTGCCCCATTGCCGAATGATCCATTTCTTCCGCAGCCAAAGTAACGCCGCCGCTGAACGCACTCAGCGACACAGCCAGCGCCAAGAGAGATGGACGTGAAAACCTAGTGGTCATGGTTCGAACCTGCTTCGGCTTCGGTGCCGCCATGCTTATCCATCATGTTTTCGTGATTCATGCCGTCATGCTTCATGTCTCCGTGATCCATGGCGCCATGATCCATATGCTGGCCAGCCGCCTTATCCTTCGACTGATCTGCGTGATTGCCACTGGCGGTCTTGGGTACAGCCGACTCGGCAGCATGTTGTTCGTGCTCACTGTGCCCCTCACCTGCCAACGAAACCGGTGCGTGCAGGGCAGCCAATAGGCTGAACATGACTGCGCTGCCAGCCAGGGCATTTCGCTTCATAAAAGTGCTCATCAGAAATCTCCTTTACTCATCCACACGAACTTCACGGAACATGCCCATTTCCATGTGGAGCAACAGGTGGCAGTGATAGGCCCAACGACCCAACGCATCGGCAGTCACTCGATAGCTGCGCTTGGAACCTGGCGGCATGTCGATGGTGTGTTTACGCACCAGGAAATTGCCGTTCGCATCCTCCAGGTCGCTCCACATGCCATGAAGATGGATCGGATGAGTCATCATGGTGTCGTTGACCAGCGTGATGCGAACACGCTCGCCGTACTTGAGGCGCAGAGGCTCGGCGTCAGAGAACTTGATTCCATCGAAGGACCAGGAGAATTTCTCCATATGCCCGGTGAGGTGCAGCTCGATGGTGCGACTTGGCTCACGCCCGTCCGGATCAGGGAAGGTGCTGCGCAGGTCAGAGTACGTCAGCACGCGCCGGCCGTTATCACGCAGGCCGATACCTGGGTCGTCCAGCTTGTGCGTCGGCGTCATGGTCTGCATGTCGACCAAAGGATTGTTGGTCTCTGAGGCCGGGTGTGCCTGCATGTTGCCAGCCATGCCAGCCATGCCAGCCATGTTTGAATGATCCATTCCGGCCATCTGGCTGTGATCCATACCAGCCATGCCACCCTGCATGCTGCCATGATCCATTCCCGCCATATTGCCCTGATCCATCCCGGCCATGTTCCCGTGATCCATACCGCCCATGCTGCCGTGATCCATACCCATGTCGCCCATGGCAATCAGCGGACGCGGGTCGGGGCTGGGTACTGGTGCACTCAACCCCTCCTGTACAGCAAGGGTGCCGCGCGCATAGCCAGTGCGATCCATGGATTGTGCAAACACGGTATACGCCTGTTCGCTGTCTGGTTCGACGATCACGTCGTAGGTCTCGGCCACGGCGATACGGAACTCGTCGACGCTGACCGGTTTGACGTGCAGACCATCGGCCGCAACCACAGTCATCTTCAGGCCCGGGATGCGCACATCGAAATAGGTCATCGCCGAGGCGTTGATGAAGCGCAGGCGGATCTTTTCGCCTGGTTTGAATATGCCGGTCCAGTTGCCATTGGGTGCCTGGCCATTCATCAGGTAGGTGTAGGTGTAGCCACTGACGTCAGCGAGATCCGTCGGGCTCATCTTCATCTCGGCCCACATCTTGCGATCGGCTACGGCGGCGGACCAACCCATCTCGCTTACGTCATCGATGAAGTCACCAACGGTGCGTTTGTGCTGGTTGTAGTAGTCCGACTGTTTCTTGAGCTTGGCCAGTACCCGCGTTGGATTTTCATCCGTCCAGTCGCTCAGCAACACGACGTAATCACGGTCGTAACTGAAGGGCTCGGGCTCCTTGGCATCGATGACCAGCGCGCCGTATACGCCGACCTGCTCCTGCAGCCCCGAGTGACTGTGATACCAGTAGGTACCGTTCTGGTTGACCTTGAACTTGTACTCATACATGCCGTCAGGGGCGATGCCATGGAAGCTCAGGCCAGGAACACCATCCATGTTCGCCGGCAGGATGATGCCGTGCCAATGGATGGAGGTGTCCTCCTTGAGGCGGTTGCGCACGCGCAATGTGACGGTATCGCCTTCGCGCCAACGAAGAATCGGCCCAGGGAGCGAGCCGTTGATGGTCATGGCCGTGCGCGCTGCGCCGGTGATGTTCACCGGGGTTTCACCGATGAATAGGTCGAATTCGTTACCAGTCAGTACGTTGGGCTGGCCGGGGCTGTTCACCGCCCAGACCGGCGTGCGCCACAGCCCCAACCCGCCCAGGATACCGGTGGCGGCCAGGCCTTTGACGAAGGTTCGCCTAGTGGTTTTGCTGTGCATGCCGTTGTGTCCAGTCAAATAAGCCGGAACTATCAGGACCGGCGTTGATGATATTGGCGACTTCAGTTTCAGTGGGCGCTGCCCTCTGCGGACAGCGCACCAGTCACTGCTGCCGCGAGCAGTATGAAACTGCCACATCTCCCCCCTCAGGGTGATTACATTTCTGTCAGCTTGGCTCAGCAGTTGGCGTGCTTGAGCTGCTTGCTCTGCTCGCCGGTGACCGGGGCCTCGCCTTTTTGTTGCTGAGCGAGCTGATTGGCTTCCATGGATGTCTGCCGGGCCTGCTCCATGCGAGCAAATGTACGCTCGGCGCCGCCTTCGGCCATGGCAAGGCTGGAAACACTGAGAGCGGCTACTACGAACAGCGCCTTGATCGATTTCATTTTGGATTCCTCGTGGGTTCGGGTAAGCCTCTGGATAACCGAGGCCGAGCATCAGGCTCGATGTCACCTTAGCCAGAGCGCCCTGTCAGAAGCCTGAACCGCACATTACAGTTCTGTCAGGTAGGCATTTCTTTCTTGTCGAGCCTCCCGCCTGCTCGGTAGTGTCTAACCAGTGTCCTTCCTCTGCCTTGCAAGCTTTGTGGAAAGGCATACCCGACCTGATCCGACACCACCAAGAGAGATAACCACCATGTCGACAAAATCCAACGCCGCCACCGGCGCCGCACTGGCCCTGGTTGCCGCCAGCCTCTTCACCACCCTGCCGGCACAGGCGGCGCAAGATGCCAAGGCGGCAGAAGTACAGTGCTTCGGCGTCAACGCCTGCAAGGGACAGAACGACTGCATGACCGCCAAGAACTCCTGCAAAGGCCAAGGCGAGTGCAAAGGCCAGGGCTTCAAGCTGATGACCCAGGCCAAATGTGATGAAGCCGGTGGCAAGACCAGCGAGTGATACCGCCCCGGGGAGTGCCTGCCACTCCCCTTACTGGAGCCGTGAATGAGCATGCGCAATACGCTGGGGTTTGGTCTTGGCCTACGCAGCGAGTATTACCAGCAGATCCTGGAGCAGCGACCCGCGGTCGACTGGTTCGAGATCATTTCCGAGAACTACATGGTAGAGGGCGGCAAGGCCCTCTACTTTCTCGACGCGATCAAAGAGCACTACCCCCTGGTGATGCATGGAGTTTCCCTGTCGATCGGCGGCTCTCACACCCTGGACATCGACTACTTGCGGCAGCTCAGGAAGCTGGCGGATCGGATCCAGCCCCATTGGATTTCCGATCACCTGTGCTGGAGCCGTGGCAATGCCCATCAGCTGCATGACCTGCTGCCCCTGCCGTTCACCGAGGAAAGCCTGCAGCATGTCGCCGCCAGGGTGCGCACGGTGCAGGACATCCTGGAGCGCCCCCTGGTGCTGGAAAACGTCTCCGCCTACCTGCAGTGGAAAACCTCCTGCATGAGCGAGTCACAGTTCCTTGCAGAGCTGTGCCAGCTGACCGGCTGCGAGCTGCTGCTCGATGTAAACAACGTCTATGTCAGCTCGCGCAATCAGGGATTCGATCCCTGGCAATTCATCATGGAGCTGCCGCATGAGCGGATCCGCCAGATTCACCTGGCCGGACACAGCGACTACGGACAGTACCTCATCGACACCCATGACGCGCCCATCGCTGATACGGTCTGGGCACTCTACGGCAAGACACTGGGCCAGCTCGGCGCGACCGCAACCCTAATCGAGCGGGACGACCACTTCCCGTCCCTCGACGAGCTTTTGGCCGAACTGAAGCAGGCGCGCGCGCTTGCCGATGACGCGCTGAACAGGGCTGAATCATGCAGCTGAACGCACTGCAGGATGCCCTGCAAGCCTACCTTGCAGGCGAATCCGATAGCCCTCCGGCCGAGCTGTTGGCGCAGCTTCAAGGCAGTACCGCGCTAGGCGCAGCCGACGGCCTGAGGATCTACCACAACGCCTACCGCGCGCGCCTGCTGGCGGTATTGCGCGAGGACTTCCCGGCGCTGCAGCAATGGCTGGGAGCGGAGTCGTTCGAGCAACTTGCGTTGGCCTATCTGGCCACCTGGCCGCCGCAGCACTACAGCCTTCGCTGGCTGGGCGAGAAGCTTCCCGAGTTCATCGCCGGCTACGTCGCGGAACCGCAGCTATCGCCACTGCGCGAGCTCGCCACGCTGGAATGGGCCTTTACCCTGGCATTCGATGCCGAGGACGCCGACGCGCTCTCGGCAGAAGGCATGAACCGCTTCTCGGCCGAAGACTGGGTCGCCCTTACGGCAACGCTGGTACCCTCTGCCAACTGGCTGGAGCTGCGCTACAACACGCTGGCGCTGTGGAAAGCAGCCAAGGACGGGAAGCCGCTCCCGGAGATCACCCGCCTGGCTATCGATTGCAGCTGCCTGATCTGGCGTCATGATCTGCTATCTAGGTACCGCAGTCTGGAACCTGATGAAGCGATGGCGCTGAGGCTGTTCGCAGGCGGTGAGCCCTTTGCCGGACTCTGTGAGTCGCTGCTCGCACGCCATGCCGAACAGGCACCAATGCAGGCTGCAATCTGGTTGCGACAGTGGGTGAGTGATGGGCTGTTGGTTCGATTTAAAGCCGAGGCATGAGGGCCACTGCAAAGCAGTGGCCCACTCCATTAAGCCAATTATGGGTACCGACAGCGCCCTAGGCGCCAATCGCAGCCCCAAAGCCGAGCTTCTGCACCAGATCGCGAATGACTGCCGCGCTTTCACCGGTGTCGACCGAAACTATACCACTGGCTCGGTCAATTTCGACTCGTGCATGCTGATCCAGGGACTGGATAGCTCTCGTGATCTTGCCCACACAGCTGCCACAGCCCATTCCCGTCACCTTCAAAACGACCATAGATCACCTCATCTCAGGAACGGCACCCGTTGCCGTACCCTCAGCATCAACCTTGCCACCTTGGCAAGGTCAAGCACCTGTGAACGAAGCATGAAAATCAGCGCCGGACAGGTCAGTGAAACGAACCCCATAAGGTTTCCAGCCAATAACAGGTGTGGCTAATCTATCCGTGTCTGCCGGAGGCGCAGCGCATTGAAGACTACCGACGCAGAGCTAACGCTCATCGCCAGGGCGGCAATCAACGGTGACAGCAAGTGCCCCGTCAGCGGGTACAGCAGCCCAGCCGCCAAAGGGATTCCCATCGCGTTGTAGAGGAACGCAAACGCCAGGTTCTGCCGCATGTTCTTCACCGTGGCCACCGACAGGGTGCGTGCTCGCAGGATGCCCATCAGGTCGCCCTTGACGAGGGTCACCTGAGCGCTGTTCATGGCCACGTCGGTGCCCGTCCCCATGGCAATACCCACGTCTGACCGGGCCAGGGCCGGCGCATCGTTGATCCCGTCACCGGCCATGGCAACACGTCGACCATAGCCCTGCAGATCGGCGACCAGCTTCTCCTTGTCCTGCGGTTTGACCTCCCCATGTACTTCTTCGATCCCCAGCTGCCTGGCGACGGCTTTTGCCGTCGTCAGGCCATCGCCGGTGGCCATGATGACTTTCACATCCTCGCTTTGCAGTCTGGAAACCGCCTGTTGGGAGGTTGGCTTGATTGGATCGGAAACGGCTAGAAGACCTGCCAGGCTGCTATCAATTGCCAGATAGATAATGCTGATGCCCTCTAGGCGCAGCTGCTCGGCACGATTGTGCAACGGGGTAATGTCGACGCCAGCATCAGCCATCAAGGCCGTGTTGCCTAGCTGCAATTGATGACCATCGACCAGCCCTCTCACACCAATACCAGAGCCAGACTCGAAGGTTTCCGGCTTCGCCAAGGCGAGCCCTACGCTGCGGGCATGATCGACGATGGCGTGAGCCAGCGGGTGCTCGCTGCCCTGGTCGAGGCTAGCGGCCAGGCGCAGCACCTCGCGGGGGTCATAGGCACCGGTGCCTTCCGCACTATGGAATACCGGGCGTCCTTCGGTCAGCGTTCCGGTTTTGTCGACAATGAGCGTGTCGATCTTGCAGAGGTTCTCGATAGCGCTGGCATCACGGAACAGCACACCGCTGCTGGCCGCCTTGCCCGTCGCGACCATGACCGACATCGGCGTCGCCAGCCCCAGGGCGCAGGGGCAGGCGATGATCAACACCGCCACGGCATTGATCAGGCCGAATACCCAGCCTGACTCCGGCCCGAATAGCCCCCAGCCGAAGAAGGTCAGGATCGCGATCAGGATCACCCCAATCACGAAATATCCCGCCACGGCATCGGCCATGCGCTGCATGGGCGCCTTGGAGCGCTGGGCTTTGGCCACCATCTGCACGATCTGCGACAGCATGGTTTCGGCGCCGACCTTCTGCGCCTCCATCACCAGGCTGCCATGGGTATTCAGGGTGGCGCCTATAAGGGAGTCGCCTGCCCGCTTGGTCACGGGTAGCGGCTCGCCGGTGAGCATCGACTCGTCGACCGCGCTCTCGCCCTCCAGCACCGTGCCATCCACTGGGACTTTCTCACCCGGACGTACACGCAGGTGGTCGCCCTGATGGACGTGGGTGAGAGGAATATCTTCCTCCTGGCCGTCGGGCAGGATGCGCCGCGCTGTCTTCGGGGCCAGCCCCAGCAGCGATTTGATAGCAGCAGAAGTCTGCGAGCGAGCCTTGAGTTCGAGCATCTGCCCCAAAAGCGTGAGCGAGATAATCACCGCAGCAGCCTCGAAATAGACGCCGATGCGGCCATCCTGGACGAAGGCTGCCGGAAACCATTGCGGTACCAAGGTAGCGAACACACTGTAGAGATAGGCAGCTGCCGTTCCCAAACCAATCAGGGTCCACATGTTGGGGCTACGGTGACGAATGGAGTCGATGCCGCGGGTAAAGAATACCCAGCCGCCCCATAGCGTCACCGGCGTCGCCAGAACCAGCTCAACCCAGTTCTGGGTCGTACCATGGAACAACTGCAAGGAGTGGCCAGCCATCGCCAGTACCGTGACGATGACGGTCAACGGCAGGGTCCACCAGAATCGCCGCGAGAAGTCTTTCAGCTCCGGATTTTCTTCCTCTTCCAGCTCTGGGATGACAGGTTCCAACGTCATCCCGCAGATCGGACAATTCCCTGGAGTCGGCTGGCGGATCTGCGGGTGCATCGGACAGGTGTATTCGGCGCCCTGACTCGCTGGAGCCGCTGGCTGCGGCGCAGCGGCAGGCTGGTTATGCCCTGCATGCGCCTGGTGGCTCATGTATTGATGGGGACTGGCCTGGAATTTCTCCAGGCACTTGCCACTGCAGAAACGATAGTTCTGCCCCTCAAAACTCAACCGATAAGGGCTGTCGGGCTTGACCTCCATCCCACATACCGGATCGTGATGACTGTCCGAGTGCCCGTGCGAGTGATTGGCATGATCCTGATCGTGCTGGCTGGAGGGGCTGTGCATACGGGCTATGTCCTATTGTCGTCCTTGGAAGCGGCAGAGCTGCCGGAATGGGAGTGGCCACCGTGATTGTGGCCAAACAGATGCATCAGCGGGCACAACAGCAGGATCAGGTATGGCAAGGCCTGCGAAAGATAGCCGTAATGCTCTCGCGCCACGTAGAAGACGCCGATGACAGCCAACATGATCAGCACGATACCGAACCGGCTCCTCCAGAAGGGTGGTTCAGTGGTACCAGGGTGATGAGAGTGGTCCATGACAATAGCCTCGATTCGACGGTATTGGGATCAGCATAGGTGGCTCAAGCCAGGCAGAGTTGACGCTCATCAATAGAGTCCGGCGCACGGTCACATTGACTGAGATAAAGCGCGACACCGACACGGCGCCGCCAGGCCAAAGGAGCAATCACGAAAGGCCTGAAAGTGGGGATAGTGCCTTGGCCACGAAATACCGCACACGCTAATACCTCAGCGGTTTCCATGGGAGCAGTCTCCTTCAGAAGGCAGTGGCGGGCAGCGCCAGTTCGGGGCGGAGCACGCAAGCCAGTATCCATGCCTGCACCCTAGACAAGTGAGCCTGTCGGCGACCTGAAGCCAGGATTACATTTTCGTAAGCTTCTGGTTGGTCACCCTGTTTGCCTGCACACTCGGGTCATGTCACATCAGGATCCGCGCGCATGAAACTACTGGTAGCCGAAGACGAGCCCAAAACTGGGGCCTACCTGCAGCAAGGGCTTACCGAGGCTGGGTTCACCGTCGACCGGGTCATGACCGGCACAGATGCACTCCAGCACGCATTGAGCGAGGCTTATGACCTGCTGATCCTGGACGTGATGATGCCGGGCCTGGACGGCTGGCAAGTACTGCGCATGGTGCGAGCAGCAGGCAAGGATGTTCCGGTGTTATTCCTGACCGCACGTGACGGTGTGGAGGATCGCGTCAAAGGCCTGGAGCTTGGCGCGGACGACTACCTGATCAAGCCCTTTGCTTTCTCGGAGCTACTGGCCCGGGTCAGAACGCTGCTGCGCAGAGGCAATGGCTCGCCCACCCCGACCACCATGAAAATCGCCGACCTGGAAGTCGACCTGATGAGGCGCCGCGCTATCCGTGGCGGGAAGCGCATCGATCTGACCGCGAAGGAGTTCTCATTGTTGGAGCTGCTGCTGCGGCGGCGTGGCGAGATCTTGCCCAAGTCGATGATTGCCTCTCAGGTATGGGACATGAACTTCGACAGCGACACCAATGTCATCGAGGTTGCCGTACGCCGGCTGCGCGCCAAGATTGACGACGACTTCGAGCTCAAGCTGATCCATACCGCTCGCGGCATGGGCTACATGATGGATGCGCCGGAGTGAGGATCACCCATCTTTCGCTGACCGCGCGCATGAGCCTGATGTTCATGTCCGTGGTGATTGCAGTCCTGGCCGCAGCGGGACTGGGTTTCAACATGCTCAGCCAACACCACTTCAAGATGCTCGATCAGCAGACGCTGGGCGAGAAACTCGAATCAACCCGGTACATCCTCAGCAATGCCGGCAATGGAGCAAGCCTTGCCGCCGAGTTGCCGCAACTGCGGGCCTTACTGGGAGCCCATCAGGATCTGACGGCGACCATTCTCGCCAGCGATGGTGCCGTGCTTTTTTCCGCTCCCGCGGCAGTCGAGATTCCCGACAGGTTCAGACGAGCCGCAAATGCCAGAATGTGGAACTGGCAAGACGGCGAGCACAAATACCAAGGTGTGACCGCCGAGATCCCGGTTCACGGGCAACCCCAACCACTCACCGCGATACTCGCTCTCGACGTCACCAGTCACGCACACTTTCTCGACACGCTGCAACGCTGGTTCTGGATTGGCCTGACGCTCAGCGCCCTGGTCAGTGCCGCGCTGGGCTGGGCAGTCGCGCGAAGCGGCCTCAGCCCGCTGCGCCAAGTCACGCAGGTCGCCACCTCGATCTCCGCCCGATCGCTACAGGAGCGCATCCCCCTGGGACAGGTGCCACAGGAGCTTCAGCAACTGGTTCTGTCCTTCAACGCGATGCTGGACCGGCTGGAAGACTCCTTCGTCCGGCTCTCCAATTTCTCGGCTGACATTGCCCACGAGCTACGAACCCCTCTCAGTAACCTGATGACTCACACCGAGGTCGTGCTGAGTCAGAAGCGAAATAATGAGGCCTACGAGGAAAACCTGTACGCCAATCTGGATGACTTGAAGCGCATGTCCCGAATGATCGACGACATGCTGTTTCTGGCCAAGGCCGATAACGGCCTGATCGTCCCGGAACAGAGCGACATCGAGCTGGCGGACGTTGCCGCCAAGCTGACCGAGTACTACCGCCTGCTGGCCGAAGAGCGTGACATCCGACTTTCTGTAACGGGTACAGGCCGAGTGCGTGGTGATCGGCTGATGCTTGATCGTGCGATCTCCAACCTGCTGTCCAATGCCCTGCGCTATACGCCTGAGGGGAAGACGATTTCGCTGCGGATCCGCCAGACAGCGGACACAACCAGTCTAAGCATCGAAAACCCAGGCGGCACAATCGCTCCAGAGCACTTGGAGAAGCTCTTCGACCGCTTTTACCGGGTCGATCCCGCCCGGCGCGAGGGAGGCCCGAGCAATGCAGGCCTCGGCCTTGCCATCACCCGCTCCATCATCGAGGCCCACAAAGGCCGCATCTGGTGCACTTCGGTAGAGGGCCTCACAGGCTTTCACATCGAGCTTCCTCGGCTCTCTCCCTCCTAGCGGATGGCTGTGCAGCCAAGCGCACATGACCCCTAATGAAGTTGGCTCTGCACCGGTGGAGCACCTGCATATATTCGGGTATGTGGCTTACGCCTATGTCTGCGCACGAATGGCGTTTTCCGTAAGCACTCGCCGCACCGAAGACGACTGTCTCTATGGGGCCAAGCTGGCAGTCGCCGATTTCTTTTTCAGCCGCCTATTGCCACAAACTTAGGACTGGAAGCCTGCATTCGAGCGGGTAGCTCATCCCTCTATGGACTTTCCGCTGAACAGTTCTGACGATTAAGCGTGAGCGCGGTCTAGATACTGGAGACCGCGCTTTTTCAACCGTGGCACTGCAGAGACGATCATAGGACTGAAAATCCTATAGTCCACAGCCCCAGACATACACTCAGAGCTCCTTCACCTTCTTCAACGCATGCAACCCATGCAGCGCTTCATCCCAAAGGTAACCACCCAGCTTCGAGATACTGGTAAACCACTCACTGCGTACGCCATCAATCAGCAGAATAACTCGACGATTGCTAACGAAGTCGCCATCAAAACTCATGGAGTAATCGTCAATCTGAAGCCTGCCACCTGGCTCGATCATTGAGGAGGCTGCAATACCATCGGCAAAGGCATTGCCAGCGGTTTGGTATTCATCAATACCATCGTCCGTGCTGGCGTATGCATACAACTGCCTACGGAGGTAGGTGACAGACTGATCGGTGCGATTCAGCAACCAGACCGGCTGCTTATCCGAGCAACGTGAAAAGAACGGTATTGCCAAGTAAAGCCCTTCAGGCGCTTCCTGCTCATAGGCATGCAAGTTCGCATGGGCGATAAGGTCCGCCACCTGTGAGCGGCGCGCGGAAAGCACATCAAAAGCATCGTCATCCATTCTGGGGCGGCACCCGAGAAAGGACTCTAGGGCGTCGCATGCCGACGTCAGCCGCGCGTACCGAGCCAACTCATCTGCATGCTTCTGCACCACTTGCGGATGGCATTTATCCGCAAGGCGCGAGGCCAAGCCCATAACCTCATCGTGAATGGGTCTACGAAACACTTGATACTCCTTGATACCCAGCGCTCAAATCAGGCAACGCCCGAATAGGCATGAGCTAGATCTATGCAGAACGATGCAGGTAGTGACCAGTCTTTGATACTGATTCTGGCTCAAACGGTAGACACAATTTTCCTCCCGCCAGCACTGCAGAAGCGACCATAGGATCAAAAGTCCTATGGTCATTTCAGGCAAAAAAATGCCGGTCACTTGACCGGCCTCTTTGCTATCTCGCTGCAGCGGCGCTGGTTATCCAGTCGTCGACTTCGTGCTGAAGCCAGCGGCTTGCTCGACCTATCTTCACCTGTCTCGGGAAGGCACCCTCTCGGATACGGCAGTAGATAGTTTTACGACTCAATCCGACTTTGCGGCTAACCGCATTGAAGTCCAAAAGGATCATCTCAGACATATCCCACCTCCCAGAAAGAGAGGCTGATGGATTCATGTGGGCACTGCGGTGGTAATGCGTTCCTCATAGCTGACTGCTCTGCCGGATCGTGCCTTCAAGGCATTAGTTCTACTTTTCCAATTCCGCTGCGCATCAAGTAGACAACATCACAGCAGCAAACCTAGAGGCTCCGGATAACCTCACACCTGTATATTTCCACAGCAACCCAGGTCGCGCAACAAAATACTTGACTTTTCTGAAACTTATCCAATTTCGAACAAATCTAGCTGTTCTGCTTGATGCTCATCCTCATCAGAGCTATCGAGCAGACGACTCAGCGCAGCATCGAAAGTCTCCATGGTCGGACGCATCTGGGGCAATTTCGCTTCAGGGTTATTGCGATAGTGCGTAACGACAACACCTGTTTGCCCGTGTGACTGCAACGCGTCACTATCGAAATCCTTGATGCCGTTACGCTGCATGAACTGCGTGCATGTGCGCCGAATATCACGTGGGCTAAATTTTGGGATGGGCTGGCCGTTCATTTTGGCGTGGTCAGTAGCGAGCCACTCGCTCACAGCATGAGACAAACTGGACGCGTGAATCGGCTTTTGTCCACCAACACTCCAAGGGTATACGGCCCCTGGTGACTGCAGGGCACGAACCTGTTCAAGTACCTGCAAGGCCCTGCTGCTTAAGGGAACGAAGTGAGCACGCTTTTTACTACCACGCCCTTTGCTATCGATGATCTTCAAGTACTTCTTTTGAAGGTTGTAGCTGGTCCAAGGCTCACGGATAAACTGGAGGGGACGCTGCCCTGCAGTAGCAAAAGCAAAGTGAAAGACGCGCGCCATAATCGCACCAACCGAATCGACCTTGGTGATGGTGTACCAGAATTGTTTAAGTTCCTTATCAGTGAGAGCGCGCTCACCAGGTTTTGACGTGTTCGGGACAGTCACTGGATCCGCCGGATTCATCTGAAGTCCGTAGCTTTTAGTACTGCTTCGGTCGATATGATGCTCAGCTTTTAGACCAAAATTGAAAGCAGCCACGAGAAACGAACGAACCTTGCCCGCCTGACGCCTAGCTCCTCTGTCCCAGATTGGTTTCAGCAGAAGATTCACATGCTCCGGCCTGACATCCTTGGCCTTCATATTCATGATGTCGAGCCGTTCCTCTTGGCCTTCCTTGCTCACGGCTACAACTTTCTCGCCTTCCAGATCCTTAGACAGCACACGCTCAAACTCCTTGATCTGCGCAGCTGAAACACCATCACGGCGACGGTCTTCGATGTAATCCCGAAACAATTCAGACAAAGTGCCTTTTGAAGCCTCTATTGCAGCAAGTCGCTGCTGCTCATGCAGCTGGCGCTGGCGTTCGACTTGCTCGACCTCTTCCTCGGCAGCACATCTGGCTAGGTAAGCCTTGATATCACCATGCTCTGCCGCGATCTTTGCGTAACGTACCGCTTGCTCGCGAAGTTCAGTAAGTGAGAGACCGGGGCTCTTGGGTGTTTTCTTGAAGACTCCTAGCTTGATCTTCTGGCCCCCGCCATCGCGGCGGCGGTAGTACCCTTCAACAGCTCCTGAAGCACGGCACTCGAACAGGATTGATCCACTACCTCGGCCTGGCAGTGAATCGGTGGCAGTCTGACCAGGCTTAAGCGCCTTCAGCTCCACATCTGTCAGAAATTTCCTACTACTCGCCTTGCCCGATGCCTCTGCCATTTCTGCGTACCGTTTTGCGTACCGTTTCTTAGGGCATGACCGGCCATACCCAGAACCAAGGGGAAACACCTAACCCCTTGAATTTAGGATAACGCGCTAAATCGGCTTTTTTCGGGAGACGCTGGGAAACGACCAGAAACGTGCTTTTTACCGCCTCATAATCCTTTGGTCCACGGTTCGAGTCCGTGTGGGCCCACCACCTTCAAAGCCGCGCAATGCGCGGCTTTTGCGTAGGTGCAGCGGAGCAGGCATGTTCCATGCCCCGCCCTACGGCTCTTGAGGAGCCGAGGCCAACTGCATAAATTATCGCAATCCCCCAGCACCCACTCAATTGCCAGGATGGTGATTCATGCCCAGCCCTACCGGTTCGACCCCTTTCTCCGCTGTCGGTCTATCAGGCAACACCCAAATCGACAGCCTGATCCACGGCACCAAATGGGGAGGCATGACCGGTAGTGGCACCACGCTCAGCTACAGCTTCCTGGGCCCCACTGCTCAATTCGCCTACAACTACGGTGACTACGAGTATCTGAACGCCTTCGTTCTGACCTCGGGCCAGCAGAGCGCAACCATTGCGGCTCTGGCAGAGTGGAGTGCTGTTGCCAACATCACCTTCAACAAAGTGAATGAAACCAGCACCTTGGTCGGCACCATGCGTTTCGGCGGCTATGCCGGGATGGATCCGAACTACGCCGCCTGGGCCTACCTGCCAGGCTCGACGCCAGAGGCAGGTGATGTCTGGCTAGGCCCCAGCTCGGGGGCCAATCCCAAGCCGGGCGACTTCGACTATCACGTCCTGGTTCACGAAATCGGCCATGCCCTGGGGCTCAAGCACCCCTTCGAAACCAGCGCCGTAAGCAATGTCTCACTGGCAGGCACCCAGTATGACGACGTGCGCTATACCGTGATGAGCTACAACGATCCCTACTATTTCGAACCGACCGGGCCAATGTTGCTGGACATTGCGGCCATCCAGTATCTGTATGGCGCCAACATGAGCTGGCAGACCGGCAACAACACCTACAAGTGGGATGCCAACAGCAGCGTATTCGAGACCATCTGGGACGCCGGCGGCACGGACACCATCGATGGCAGCAACCAGGCCAGCGCGGTGAACATCAACCTCAACGCGGGCAGCTTCAGCAATATCGGCAAGGTGTTCTGGAACGGCAGCAGCTACAACAACAACTGCCTGGCCATTGCTTACGGTGCCCAGATCGAAAACGCCACTGGCTCCAAGTACAACGACAGGCTCACCGGCAACGAGCTCAACAATGTGCTCAACGGTGGTGGTGGCGCAGACCAGATGAGCGGCGGCAATGGCAACGACACCTATCATGTCGACAATGCCAACGACGTCATCAGCGAAACCAATGCCGACCGCGCCTCGGGGGGCAATGATGTCGTATACAGTGCCCTGTCCGCCTACACCCTCGGCGCCAACCTGGAAAATTTGCGCATCCTTGCCAGCGGCAACGCCAACGGTACCGGTAATGGCCTGAACAATTTCATTTATGCGGGTACCGGAAATAACGTACTGGATGGAAGTACGGGCACAGACACGCTTTCTTACTACTATGCAACCCAGGGCATAACCGTTGACCTCGGGCTTACTAGCGCACAGGCTACCGGCGGTTCTGGCAGCGATACTCTGCGCAATTTCGAGAATATCAATGGCAGCAAGTACGCCGACAAGCTGACCGGCGATAACGCCGACAACAGACTGAGCGGCGATGCCGGCAACGACATACTCAATGGCCGCGGCGGTGCGGACAACATGATCGGTGGCGACGGTGGCGACACCTATTATGTCGACAACCTCGGCGATGTCGTCAGCGAAACCAACGCCAACCTGTCCACCGGCGGCAGTGACACCGTCTTCAGTTTCCTCTCCGACTACAATCTGGGCGCCAACCTGGAAAATTTGCGCATCCTCGCCAGCGGTAACGCTAACGGCGCGGGGAATGCGCTTAGCAACATCATCTATGCCGGCATTGGAAACAATGTTCTGGATGGCGGTGCGGGCGCAGACACCCTTTCCTACCGTTATGCCGAACAAGGCGTCTCTTTCAATCTGGGGCTGACCGTTGCGCAGTCCACCGGGGGCTCGGGTAACGACACTGCGCTCAACTTCGAGAACCTGAGCGGCAGCCTCTACGATGACGTGCTGACTGGCAATTCTGGCAACAACAAGCTTACTGGCGACGCAGGCAACGACACCCTCGACGGCGGCGCCGGTGCGGATCAACTGGTCGGCGGCGATGGCAACGATACCTATCATGTCGACAACAGCGGCGATGTCGTCAGCGAAACGAACGCAGACCGCACAGTGGGCGGCAATGACACTGTCCTCAGCCAGCTGACCGCCTACACCCTCGGCGCCAACCTAGAGAATCTGCGAATACTGGCCAGCGGTAACGCTAACGGCACTGGCAATACTCTGAACAACATCGTCTATGCCGGCATCGGGAACAATGTTCTGGATGGTGGCAGCGGTATCGATACGGTGTCCTATCGGCATGCGGGACAGGGGGTGGCTATCGACCTGAACCTGACCGGCGCTCAGGTCACCGGCGGCTCTGGCAGCGACACTCTGCGCAACTTCGAGAACCTCAACGGCAGTCTCTACGACGACAAGCTGACCGGTAATAGCGGCAATAACAGGCTCAGCGGTGACTCCGGCAACGACATCCTCAATGGTCGGGGTGGCGCCGACAACATGATCGGCGGTGATGGTAACGATACCTACTATGTCGACAATGCCGGTGACGTGGTCAGCGAAACCAACGCCAACCTCTCCCAGGGAGGCAATGACACCGTCAACAGCTCTCTGTCCGCGTATACCCTGGGTGCCAATCTGGAAAACCTGCGCATCCAGGCCACCGGTAGCGCGAACGGCACCGGCAACGCGCTGAACAACACGATATATGCAGGCAGCGGCAACAACCGTCTCGACGGTGGCGCTGGCGAGGATACGCTGTCCTATGCCAGCGCCAGCGCCGGCATTACCATCAGTCTCGGACTGACCACGGCTCAGGCAACAGGCGGCTCCGGCAGCGACACCGTGCTCAATTTCGAGCACCTCACGGGCAGCAACTACAACGACCGCCTCACCGGCAACAGCCTGGCCAACACCCTGCGCGGCAGTGGCGGCAATGACCAACTCAATGGTGCTAGCGGCAATGATGTACTGGTTGGCGGCAGCGGCACCGACCAGTTGACCGGGGGCAGCGGCCTCGACCGTTTTGTCTTCAATGCGCTCAACGAACTGGGACTGGGCTCGCTACGCGACGTGATCAAGGACTTCAAGTTCGCCGAAGGCGACCTGATCGACCTCTCAGGGCTGGACGCCGACGCAGGCACGACCGGGACAAATGAAGCCTTTACCTTTATCAACGACGCTGCCTTCATCGACGGCAGTGCCGCGGCACAGCTACGCTTCAGCGAAGGGATTCTCTACGGCAGCCTGGATGCCGACGCCGATGCCGAATTCGAGATACAGCTACTGGGCGTGGCCAGCCTGGACAGCACCAGCCTGATCGTCTGATCGCGATGGACGCTCCCGGTGCATCAAGCGCCGGGCATGCCATCGACGACATGCCTTGCCAAATAGACTGAACAAGGAACCTGTATGAAAGGACTCATCGGCACCCTGGCTATGCTGGCGACCCTTGTCTCGCCTCAGCTACAGGCCGCCAGCAGCCATACCTCCTGCAGCGCGGCAAGCCAGGCCGGCTATGTGATCACCAGGATCCAGGAACGCTCCAGCTCCTGCAACAGAGGCAATCTCTACACTTTCACCAGGCTGGCTGGCGAAACCGTGCTGGAAACCTGCGTCAACAACATCCCCGGCGGCTGGGTCAACTCAAGGTTGCGCAGCTACACCGGCTCCGGCATCTGCGGTAGCACCAGCGGCACACCCAAGAACATCTGGCAGATCAGCAACAGCCATGGCCAGATCAAACTCAACTCCTGCCTGCAGAGCGGCCTGCCCTCAGGCTGGGTAATCACCCGCCAGACCAGTTACTCGGGGTCGGGCGACTGCGGTCAGGCCAGCGGCAACAAACGCATCATATATGAGGTCCAGAGCACGGCTGGACAGAGCCAGATGAATGTCTGCAGCGGCTCGGTACTGCCCACCGGCTGGCAGGTGGGTGCCACCTCAAGCAGTTCGAGCTGCGGCAGCGGCTCCGGCAATCTATGGAAGATACTCAATACGGCAGCACCGAATGCCATAGCCCTGCATCGCTACGCCAATGCCAAGACCGGCGACCGGCTGTACGTCACCAGTCGCAATGACAAGGGCATGGCTGCCTACGGCTACAGTTACGAGCTCATTGCGGCCAAGGTGCCCGACAGGGCCGTGTTCGGTACTGCACCACTGCACCGTTACTACAACAAGGCCACGGCGGACAGTCTCTACACCATCAGTCGCGATGATGCAGGGCAGAAAAAGGCCGGCTATGACTATGCCGGCACCGCAGCCAACGTCTACACGGCCAAGGTGCCCAACTCCACTCCGCTATATCGCTACTGGAACCCAGGCAACAAGCACCACCTCTACCTCATCGAGCACTTCCCCGATGGCGTCTATGGCTATCGCCTGGAAAGAGGTGAAGGCTTCGTCTACAAACCCTGACGATAGGCGAAACACCCTGCGACGGTGCCTACCGGATGCTGCGCAAGAAGCGATTTCAGCCAGGTAACCCGCGCTGCAGCACGACAAGTGCCTGGTGATGGCTTCTGCCCCGCCACTCGCCCTGGCCAGAGGCAGGGCATGACGGGGGCGTGGGCTGAGGGGCGGGCGCTGACTCTTCCAGCTGCGCGGTAAAACCGGCAGGCAGCCAGCCTCCGATCCCCCTGACAGATGGAGTTCCGAGCAGCAGCCCCCGTATTCCCCGACCGCCAGACCCGCTCACTCGCCAAGCTCGAACGCCTGTCCAGCACGTTTCTCGCGATACATCGCGGCATCGGCATGCTTGAGCAGGGTCTCCAGCCGATCACCATCTTCGGGGTAGTGCGCCAGGCCGATGCTGGGGATGATGCGCAGCGGGTGGCCGTCGATGCACAGTCCGCGCCCCAGCTCCTGGCGCAGCTTGGCGGTGACCCGCTCGACACTTGCCAGATGTTCGACATCCTCCAGCAGTAGCACGAACTCATCGCCGCCGATGCGGGCCACCGAGTCGGCCTCGCGCACGCACTGCAGCAGGCGGCGCGCAACCTCCTGCAGCAGGCGGTCGCCGACGGTATGACCGTAGTTGTCATTGACCTGCTTGAACTTGTCCAGATCGAGGAACACCAGGCTGAACCTGCCGCCACTGCGGCGGGCGCGGGCCAGCGCGCTCTCGATGCGGTCATGCAGGAATGCGCGATTGAGCAGCCCGGTCAGCTCGTCGTGGCGTGCCATGCGCTGCAGACGCTCATACAGACGTTTGCGCTCGATCGCCGTCGCCACCTGGGTCGAGACGAAACGCAACAGTTCTCGACTGCTCTCACTGTAGCGAGCCTGGCCACAGGGGCTGCGCAACACCAGGGCACCGATCACCCCGGCTTCAGCGAGCAAGGGCGCGCCCAACCAGCTCTGCCCGGCCTCGGTTGCCAGCAATACGGGCTGGCCGGTGCTGAGCAGCTCGCGGCAAAGCTCCACCGGCGGGCTCAGAGCAGCAGCTGGGCTGGCTCGACTGTCGACATGGTAAGGGAACTCCAGCCGGTCGCCATGGGGGTCGTACAGGGCCACACAAAACTCTGTCGCAGGCAGCAGCTGGTCGACGATCTGGTGAATCTGGCAGAACAGTGCCGGCAGGTCCCGGGCCGTGTGCGCCGCCTCGGAAACACGGTAGATGGCGGCCTGCAAGGCTTCCGCCTGCTTGCGTGCACTGATGTCGCGGGCCACGCCGATGCGCAGCTGATCGGCTTCCGACCAGCGCGCCGACCACATGATGTCGACCAGGCGACCATCCTTGTGCACGTAGCGATTCTCGAAATGCGCCTGCGCCTGCCCCGCCATCACCGCCTTTGCCGTGGCCAGGGTGCGCTCGACATCGGCGGGTGCGACGAAGTCGAGCATGCGCCTGCCGATCATTTCTTCCGGCCGATAGCCGAAGATGCGCTCGCAGGCTGCGCTGACGAAAACGAAGCGGCCCCTGCCATCGACCATGCAGACCGCGTCCAGGAGCAGATCGAGTGCATCGGCGGGAAAGGTCGGGCTGTGATTGTTCATGGCCTACTACGGTGGCATGGGAGCACGCTGTCACTGACGGACAACTTAGCACGCGCCCATGCCTGATCGTAGCCCGGTCAGCGCAGGGTCAGCCCGAAGGGTTCATCGGCAAAGTCGAAGCAGGCAAGAAAGGTCTTCAGATCCAGCAGACTACCCTCGACCTCGACATCCCCCAGCAGCACGCCCTTGAGCAGGCCGCTGTCACCGGTCAGCAGGCGCTCCATGAACACCTTGTCCATGCTCAGCCTGAGCGTGGTTCCCGCGGGAATGCCGCGGTGCAGCTGGGCCACGCCGCGGCGTACCTCCAGCGCCCACTGCTCGCCGATGTCGGGAAAGTCGAAGCCGAGGGTCAGCTGCACCTCGCCGGCCTTGTCCGGATCGACGCGGGTGATCCAGTTGTTGAGGAATATCTGCGGGGTGAAGTTCCTCGCCATCTCCGGCGACAGCAGCACCCCGCGCAACACCAGGGCCTGCTCGCGCACGTCGTCGCCATCGAAGCGCCCCTCCAGCTCCATGGCGCTGCTCAGGTACCAGTTGCGCCAGTTGATGTTCATGCTGGCATAGCCCAGCTTGCGCAGGCTGCGCGCCTTGATGTCGCGCGCCAGCTCATCCTCGCGATCGATGCGGATGGCATAGCCGGCCAGTTCGGCAGCCCACTGGTAGTCGCCCTTGAGGTAGGCCTCGCCGGCCGCCAGCAGCACCTTCTCGCGGCCCCCCATCAGGGTGATCAGGCGCTGCGCTTTTTCGCGCGGCGGGAGCGGGTCGAGGTCCACCGGGTCGCCCTGGAACCAGCCCAGGTAGCCGTTGTAGATCTGCCGCACGCTGTGCTTGACGGTGCCGTAGTACTCGCGCAGGTAGGGCGTGTAGCCGGCCAGGTGCGGCGGCAGCTTGACCTTCTCCACCAGCTCGTCCGGGGTCAGGCCCTTGTTCATCCAGCGCACCGTCTGGTCGTGGATGTAGGCGATGCCATCGCGGGTCATGCGCAGCACTTCCTCCACCTGCGCCGCGCCGCTCACCGGGCGGCCGTGCAGCGGCACCATGTGCTCGGCCTGCAGCGAGCGCAGCAGGTCGAGGCTGGCCACCCAGAGCACCGGGTCGCGGAACTTGGTACCGCGCAGGGTGTGGATGTTCGGCAGAGTCGGCCCCTGGTCGACCTCGGCACTGATCAGCACGCGGTTGTCCGGCAGGTACAGGACGATCTCGTCCGGCGCCTCGCTGGGCGCGTGGAGCAATTGCACCGGCAGCCCGGCGATGTGGGTGTCCAGACGCTCCTTGAAGGTGATGGTGGGGGCGATGAAGGTGGACGGCTCGGCCTTGGCCAGCGGCCCTATGCCGGCGTTCATGTCACGATTGTCGGCGGGCTCGAGGAAGGTGCCGAAACTGTAGGCCGAGCGCACGCCGAGAATCGGCCCGACCAGCGCGCCCTGCGCCACCACGTTGGCCAGCAGGCTCTCGTGGGCGTAGATCTGCACCTCGCCGCTGGCCACCTGCTCGGGGCTGACGAAGGCCTGCACACCGTTGATGTGATCCGGGTGGAAGTGGGTGTAGACCACCGCCTTGACCGGCTTGCTGCTGACCTTGCGCAGCTCGTCCATGATCTTGCGCGACTCGCTGACCGACTCGCCGGTGTCGACGATGATCAGCCCCTCGGGTGCGTCGATCGCCACCACGTTGCCGAGCTGCCAGCCGACCGCCGACCAGACGTTGTCGGCCACCTTGTACAGTTTCTGGGTGAAGTGCGCGGTGTGCTGCTTCAGCTCCGGGTGGATGCTCGGCTCGATGCGCTCGTCGGGCAGTTGCGCCAGGGCGGAAAACGGCAGGACGGCGGCCAGCAGCAGGCCGCCGAGTCGGCAGGGGAACAGGGTCATGGGCACGGCTCATTGCAGTTATTGTCGTGCTGTGCAGACTGGCCGAGCCCTGCTAATAATTCCAATGCATTCCAATCTACACTTAAATGCATTGCACGCATGAACGATCTACGCCAGCTCCGCCACTTCGTCGCCCTCGCCGAGCACGGTCACTTCGCCCGCGCCGCCGAAGCCGTGCACCTCAGCCAGCCGGCGCTGAGCCGCAGCATCCAGGCACTGGAAGCCAGCCTCGGCTGCGTGCTGGTCGACCGTCACAGTCGCGGCATCAGCCTCACCGCCCACGGCCGGCTGGTGCTGGAGCATGCCCGTCGCCTGCTGGCCGGCAGCCAGGCGCTGAGCAATGCGGTGGGCCAGCTGGGCAACCTGGCCAGCGGCGAGCTGCGCCTGGGGGCCGGCCCCTACCCCGCCGCGCGCCTGGTGCCCAGGGCCCTGGGCGTGTTCGCCGAGCGCCATCCGGGGGTGCGCCTGCAACTGCTGATCGACAACTGGCAGCAACTGCACCAGCGCCTGCTGGATGACCAGATCGAGATCTTCGTCGCCGACAGCCGCGAGCTCGAAGGCGATGCGCGCCTGCGCATCGAGCCACTACCCAGTCACCCCGGCGTGCTGTTCTGCAACCCTGACCACCCGCTGCTGCGGCGCCAGCCGCTGCGCGTGGAAGACCTGCTCGACTACCCGCTGGCCGGCACCCAACTACCGGCCCAGGTGGCCGCGGAGCTGCGCCGGATGAGCGGCCGCGAACAGCCGCTGAGCATCGAGTGCGACAACTTCATGGTGCTCAAGGAGCTGGTCGCGCACAGCAGCGTGCTGAGCATGGCGCCCTGGGACGTGGTGGCCGCCGACTTGGCCGCCGGCCGCCTGGCCGTGCTGCAGCTGCCCGGCGAGCGGCTGACCGCGCATTCGGCCTACGGCATCGTCAGCCGCGCCGGCCACAGCCTGTCGCCGGGCGCGGAGCGCTTCCGCCAGCTGCTGCTCGATCCGCAGCTCGATGCAGCCATGACGCCCTCTGGCTGAAGACACGACTGCATCGGCCGGCTGCCCGACCCGGTCGGGCGCGCGCGGGCTCAGTCCGGGTAAACCGGCTCGCAGAGCACCTCGGTCCGGACCGAGTTGGCGATGAAGCACTCCTCGTGCGCCTCGTGGTGCAGGGCATCCAGCTGCTCGCGGCCCGGCGCGGCACCGGCGAAGCTCACCGCCGGGCGCAGGGTGACGCGGGTCATCGCCATCCGCCCTTCGGCGTTTCTGCCCATGCGCCCCTCGGCCAGGTCGTGGTAGCTGTCCACCCGCCAGCCATCACGCGCCGCCAGGGACAGGAACCACAGCATGTGGCAGCTGGACAGCGCGGCGACGAAAGCCTCTTCCGGGTCCACCGCGTCCTCGCGTGACTGCGGCAGGGGCACCACGTGCGGCGAGGATGAGCCAGGTACCGTCACACCGCCATCGAAACGCCACAGGTGACCCCGACTGTACTGGTTGTCGAGAAAGTCCTGGCCGTCGCGCGACCAGAGAATTTCGGCGGTGTAGCGCGCCATCACGAACCTCCTCAATAAGCATGGCCGACCAGCATACCCAAGGGCGCAGTCGAATGGCTGCCCTGCCAGTCACTCCAGGGTCAGGCCATGCCGCTGGTACAGCCCCTGCACCCAACCGTCGCGGTACATCTGCAACAGCACCTCGCGCAGGCGCTGCAGCTGCGCGGCGTCCACCTCGGGATGGCAGGCGATGTCCTCCATCAGGGTGAGGAAGGGCAGCACCTCGCGCGGCGCCGGACCGCCCTCGACGGCGGCGACCACCGCCGCGCTGGTCGCCCACAGGCGCGCGCGGCTGCGCTGCAGCATGCTCAGGTTGAGCGACTCCTTGTTCGAATAGATCACCTGCAGGCCCACCCCTTCCAGGTACTCGCCGGCACCCGAGCCCTGGTGGCTGAGGATGCGCAGGCCGCGGGCCTGTTCCAGGCTGCTCAGGCGCAGGTCATCGTCGGCCTTGGCATACAGCCCCAGGCGCGACACCAGCAGCGGGCCGACCCAGGCATAGCGCGGTTCACGCTCCTGCTGGCGCTCCACCAATAGCACGCAGCTGCGTTCCTGCTGCTGGACCCGCAGCAGGGCCCGCTGCAACGGCAGGAAATCGAGGCGGTAGGCGATGCCGGCGCGGCGGAACAGCTCGTCGGTCAGCTCGGCCACCAACCCGCTGGCGCCGCCATCCTGGCGCTGCTGCATCAGCGGCGCGCGCTCCCAGGCGAACAGCTGCAGCTCGGCGGCCGCCACCGGCATGCCGAGCAGGGCCAGCCACAGCAGGCTAATCCCACGCATGCAGCGCCTCCCGGTACGGCAGGGTGCGCCCCGGCGGCCGCTCGTTGTCCAGCTGCGGCCAGGGCGCGCCCGGCTGTGCCAGCCAGTGCTGGGCGCCGCGCGGCGGATTGAGCTGCGGCGCGCAGGGGTGGCGCTGGCGCCGGCCGACCTGCTCCAGGTGGCGGTCGAATTCCGCCGCCAGGTTGCCCAGGGCCTGGCTGGCGCTGAGGCGCCCGGCCACCGCCGGGTGCAGCTGGCGCCACCACAGGCTGGCCATGCCGCTGTAGTCCGGCACGTTGGCGCCGGTGGGGGTCCAGCGGCGCGCCGCCGGGCTGCGGTAGAACTCCACCAGCCCGCCCAGGCGCGGCGCCGCGGCCAGCAGGGCGGGCGAATCGAGGTCGGAGCGGCGGATCGGCGTCAGCCCGACCAGGGTCTTGCGCAGCGACACGCTGCGCGAGGTGACGAACTGCGCGTACAGCCAGGCGGCCTGGCGCTGGCGCAGCGGCGTGGCCTTGAGCAGGGTCCAGGCGCCGACATCCTGGTAGCCGGACTTCATGCCGTCCTGCCAGTAGGCGCCGCGTGGCGACGGGGCGACCCGCCACTTCGGTCGGCCCTCGGCGTCCACCACCGGGCTGCCCGGTTTGGTGTAGTCGGCGGTGAAGGCGGTGTACCAGAAGATCTGCTGGGCCACCTGGCCCTGGGCGGCGACGTTGCCGGCCTGGTTGAAGCTCATCCGCTGCGCCTCCGGCGGGGCGTAGCGCTGCAGCCAGTCGACGTATTGCTGCACGGCGTAGACCGCCGCCGGGCTGTCCAGCGCACCACCACGGGCGACGCTGGCGCCGGCCGGGCGACAGCCTTCGACGCGGATGCCCCAGTCGTCCACCGGCAGGCCGTTGGGCAACCCCGGGTCGGCCACCCCGGCCATGCCCAGCCAGGCGTCGGACAGGCGCCAGCCCAGCGAGGGGTCGAAGCCGCCGTAGTCCATGTGGCCGTAGACGCGCTGGCCGTCGATCGCGCCGACCTGCTCGGTGAAGAAGGCGGCGATGTCCTCGTAGGCCGTCCAGTTCTGCGGCACGTCCAGCTCGTAGCCGTAGCGCTGGCGAAAGGCCTGGCGCAGCTCGGGGCGGGCGAACCAGTCCTGGCGGTACCAGTAGAGGTTGGCGAACTGCTGGTCGGGCAGCTGGTACAGCTTGCCGTCGGGAGCGGTGACGAAGGGCAGGCCGATGAAGTCGTCCAGCTGCAGGGTCGGCGAGGTCACACCGGCGCCCTCGCCGGCCATGAAGTCGGACAGCACCAGCACCTGGTCGTCGCGGAAATGCTGGCCGAGCAGGTCGCTGTCGCTGACGTAGGCGTCGTACAGCGGCAGGCCGGTCTGCTGCTGGGTGCGCAGCTTGTTGACCACGTCGTCCTCGCCGCTGATCTCATGGATCACGCGGATGCCGGTGAGGCGGCTGAACAGCGGCGCCAGCACCGTGGCCTCGTACCAGTGGGTGGGGATGCGCTCGGCGATCACCCGCACCTGCACGCCGGCGAACGGCTGCCCGGCCGCGGCGAACCAGGCCAGCTCGGCGCGTTGCTCGGTGAGGCTCAGGGAACTGGGCTGCAGCTCGGCCATGGCCTCCTGCAGCGGATCGGCAGCGTGCGTGGCCGCGCTCAGCAACAGGCCGAGCAAAATCGCAGCGCGCATCAAGGACTCCTTATTGTTGTCTGCAGAGTCTAGGCGGCGCCGGCAGATCGGCCTAGCGCGGCGCGGAAAAATCGCCGGCTTCCGCCACCAGCGCCGCCAACAGCTCGGCCGCCGGCAGCTCGCGGGCCAGCGGCGCGCCCTGGCCGGCCCAGTGCGCGGCGAAGTCGTGGCAGCCCTGGGCACTGGCCGCGGCATGCAGGGCCTTGGCCGCGTCGTAGGCAATCGGGTAGTCCGGCAGGGCCGCGCCAAACTCGCCGTACAGGCGGTTGGGCAGGCCGCGCGCCGGGCGCCCGGAGATATTGGCGGTGATCTCGGTACGGGACGCCCTCTCCCCCTTCAATGCCGCGCGGTAGGCGGCGTTGGCGGCGGATTCCGGGCACAGCACGAAGGCGGTGCCCAGCTGCACGCCGGCCGCGCCCAGGGCCAGGGCAGCGCGGATGCCGGCGCCGTCCATGATGCCGCCGGCGGCGATCACCGGCAGGCGGCTCTGCCGCACCAGCAGACGGACCAGCGCCAGGGTGCCGAGGCCGGCATCGCCCTGCTGCGGATCGAACACGCCGCGATGGCCGCCGGCCTCGATGCCCTGGGCCACCAGCGCGTCGACCCCGGCCGCCTCGGCCAGTTTCGCCTCGGCCGGGCTGGTGACACAGGCCAGCAGGCGCATGCCGGCGCCCTTGAGGCGCTCGATCCAGGCCTGCGGCGGCAGGCCGAAGTGGAAGCTGAGCACCGCCGGGCGCTGTTCCAGCAACAGCTCGAGCATGGCCGGGTCGGCCAGGAAGCTCGGGTAGATCTCGCGCAGCGCCGCCGGCGGCGCTGCGCCGAACTCGGCGAACAGCGGGCGCAGGCGCTCGCACCAGGCCGCCTCGCGCGCCGCGTCGGCCCGCGCCGGGGCATGGCAGAACAGGTTGTAGTTGACCGGCAGGCTGGTCAGCGCGCGGGTCTGCGCGATCAGCTCGCGGGCCTGCGCCGGGCTGCTGGCGCCCAGGCCCAGCGAGCCGAGGCCGCCGGCCGCGGACACCGCGGCGGCCAGCGCCGGGGTGGAGACCCCGACCATGGGTGCCTGGATGATGGGATGGCGGATGCCTAGCAGGGAGCAGAGGGCGGCGGACATGCGGGACTCCTGGGCCAAGGGTGGGCGCCATTATCGACGGCCTGCGACCTAGGTCCAATGGCCCGTGGCAGGTACGTGGCTAAGATGGAAGAACTCGAGCAGCGGAACCCCACCCATGTCGACCACCGCCGCGGGCAAGACGGCCGTGCTGCAGAACATCCATGGCACCATGGAGTTCCTGCGCAAGCACCCGCCGTTCAACCAGATGGAGAGCGCTCACCTGGCGTTCCTGGTGGAGCATTGCCAGCTGCGTTTCTACGCCGCCGGCGAGAGCATCCTCAAGCCCGGCGACGGCCCGGTGCAGCACTTCTTCATCGTCAAGCAGGGCCTGGTGGTGGGTGAGCGCCCGCACTCGGCCAAGCGCGGCAGCGAGACCACCTTCGAGATCGCCAGCGGCGAGTGCTTCCCCCTGGCCGCCCTGCTCGGCGAACGCGCCACCCGTACCGAGCACCTGGCCGGCGAGGACACCTTCTGCCTGCTGCTGCCCAAGGACGCCTTCGTCCGCCTGTTCGCCCAGTCCGCGCCATTTCGCGACTTCGCCCTGCGTGGCGTGTCCAGCCTGCTCGACCAGGTCAACCAGCAGGTGCAGCTGCGCGCGGCGGAGAACCTCGGCGCGCAGTACTCGCTGGACACCCCGCTGCACGAGCTGGCCATGCAGCAGCCGGTGGCCTGCGCCGCCGACCTGGCGCTGCGCGAGGCGGTCAGGCGCATGCACGAGCAGCATGTCGGCAGCATCGTCATAGTCGATGCGGCGCAGCGCCCGCTGGGCATCTTCACCCTGCGCGACCTGCGCCGCGTGGTGGCCGCCGGCGAGTCGCTGGAGCAGCCGATCGCCGCGCTGATGACCCAGCGCCCCTTCCACCTGCCGCCCAGCGCCAGCGCCTTCGACGCCGCCCTGGCGATGACCGAGCGGCACATCGCCCACGTCTGCCTGGTGGAGCACGAGCGCCTGGTCGGCGTGGTTTCCGAGCGCGATCTGTTCTCCCTGCAGCGCGTCGACCTGGTGCACCTGGCGCGCACCATCCGTCACGCCGGGCGCATCGAGACCCTGGTGGCGCTGCGCAGCGACATCCGCCTGCTGGTCGAGCGCATGCTGGCCCACGGCGCCAGCTCCACGCAGATCACCCAGCTGATCACCCTGCTCAACGACCATACCGTGTGCCGGGTGATCGAGCTGGTGCTGGAGGAGCTGGGCGACCCCGGCGTGCCCTTCAGCTGGCTGTGCTTCGGCAGCGAGGGGCGCCGCGAGCAGACCCTGCACACCGACCAGGACAACGGCATCCTGTTCGACGCCGACAGCCCCGCGGAGGCCGAGCGCATCCGCCAGCTGCTGCTGCCGCGCGCGCGGCGGATCAACCAGCTGCTGGCAGAGTGCGGCTTCAGCCTCTGCCCCGGCCAGATCATGGCCGGCAACCCGGCGCTGTGCCTGTCGCAGCGCGAATGGGCGCGGCGCTTCGCCGGCTTCGTCCGCGAGGCCACCCCGGAGAACCTGCTGGGCTCGAGCATCTACTTCGACCTGCGCGTGGTCTGGGGCGCCGAGGAGGGCTGCGCGCAGCTGCGCGAGCAGCTGTTCGCAGACATCGAAGGCAACAGCATCTTCCAGCACCTGCTGGCGGCCAACGCCCTGCAGCACCGCCCGCCGCTGGGACGCTTCCGCGACTTCGTGGTGGCACGCAAGGGCGCCGAGAAGGACACCCTCGACCTCAAGGTGGAGGGCCTCACCCCCTTCGTCGACGGCGCCCGCCTGCTGGCCCTGGCCCATGGCATCGGCGACAGCAACACCCTGCGCCGCTTCGCCGAGCTGGTGCGCCTGGGCGTGATCGACGCGCAGGACGGCGCCGCCTTCGAAGAGGCCTACCACTTCATCCAGCAGACCCGCCTGCAGCTGCACCAGCAGCAGGCCAGCCAGGGCCTGCCCTTCTCCAACCGCCTCGATCCGGACAGCCTCAACCAGCTGGACCGACGCATCCTGCGCGAATCCTTCCGCCAGGCCCAGCGCCTGCAGGCCAGCCTGGCGCTGAGGTACCAGCTATGAAGAAGAAGCTGCTCGACTGGCTGCGTCCCGCCTGCGACCCGCGCTGCGACCAGCTGCCGGCGCCGCGCCCGCTGGACGACCGCCCGCTGGCGCAGCAGCGCCTGGTGGTGGTGGACCTGGAAACCAGCGGCCTCAACCTGCAGCGCGACCAGCTGCTGGCCATCGGCGCGGTGGTGATCGAAGACGGCGCCATCGACCTGCGCCAGCAATTCGAATGCACCCTGCACCGTCCCGGCCACCAGGCCAGCGCCAGCACCCTGATCCACGGCATCGCGCCCAGCGCCATCGCCGCCGGGCGCGATCCGGCCGAAGCACTGCTGGAATTCATGGCCTTCGTCGGCGACAGCCCGCTGCTGGCTTTCCATGCCGCCTTCGACCAGCACATGCTGCAGCGCTCCCTGCGCGAGAGCCTGGGCTATCGCCTGCAGCACCCCTTCGTCGATGTCGCCGAGCTGGCCCCGCTGCTCTGCCCGCAAGGCCCGCGCCAGCGCGCCGGGCTGGACGACTGGCTGGCCCTGTTCCAGCTCCAGGCCAGCGAGCGCCACCACGCCAGTGCCGATGCCCTGGCCACCGCCGAACTGGCCCTGATCCTGTTCAGCAAGGCCCGCCGCCAGGACCTGGACAGCCTGGCCGAGCTGCAGTGCCAGTGCCTGGCACGCCGGCGCCGGCAGCTGGCGCCCTCGCTTTGATAGAGCGCATCGATATCATTGGTAAATCATTCTTGATTCCATCCTGACCTCATCGTCACTAGAATGTCGGCTTCCTGCAGCCGAAACCCATCCGCCCATGCGCTCCACCACCCTGCGTCGCTGGTCCTTCGTGCACACCTGGACCAGCCTGATCTGCACCCTGTTCCTCCTGCTGCTGGCACTGACCGGCCTGCCGCTGATCTTCCACCACGAGATCGAGCACCTGCTGGGCGAGGCGCCGCAGCTGCGCGAGCTGCCGGCGGACAGCCCGCGCCTGTCGCTGCAGCAGCTGGTCGAGGCCGCCGAGCGCCACCGCCCCGGCGAAGTGGTGCAGTACCTGGGCTGGGAAGAGGACGAGCCCAACGGCGTGGTGACCATCATGGCCGCCACGGCCGGCACCGAGCCGAATTCCTCGCACACCTTCATGCTCGACGCCCGCACGGGTGAAGCAGTCGAGATGCCGGCGGCCAACGGTGGCTTCATGATGCTGATGCTGCGCCTGCACGTGGATCTGTTCGCCGGCCTGCCGGGTAAGCTGCTGCTGGCCTTCATGGGCATCCTCTTCGTGGTGGCGATGGTCTCCGGCGTGGTGCTCTACGCGCCCTTCATGCGCAAGCTGAAGTTCGCCGAGGTGCGCCGGGACAAGTCCACCCGCCTGCGCTGGCTCGACCTGCACAACCTGATCGGCATCGTCACCCTGACCTGGGCACTGACCGTGGGCGTCACCGGGGTGATCAGCGCCTGCGCCGACCTGCTGATCGAAGCCTGGCGCAACGACACCCTGGCGGCCATGGTCGAGCCCTACCGCGACGCCCCGCCGCTCACCGAGCGAGCGCCGGCCGACGAGCTGCTACGGATTGCCGGAGAGGCCGCGCCGGGCATGCGTCCAGACTTCATCGCCTTCCCCGGCACGCGCTTCTCCAGCGCGCACCACTACGCGGTGTTCATGGTCGGCAACACGCACCTGACCTCGCACCTGTGGACCCCGGTGCTGATCGACGCGCGCAGCCTCGCCGTCACCGCCGTCGGCGACCGCCCCTGGTACATGGACGCCCTGGCCATGTCGCAGCCGCTGCACTTCGGCGACTACGGTGGCCGGCCGATGCAGATCCTCTGGGCGCTGCTGGATGTGCTGACCATCATCGTCCTCGGCAGCGGCCTGTACCTCTGGTGGGTGCGCCGCCGTGCACCACGCCAGGCGCTGCGCGACGAGGTGGCGGCATGAGGCAGTCGACCTTCGCCACCCCCGTGCTGCTGGCCGTGCTCGGCGCCGCCGGCCTGTTCGCCGCCCTGCTCGGCGACGGCGGCTGGGACGCCCTGGCCTGGCTCGGCCTGGGCCTGCCGGCCGTGCTCGGCAGCTGGCCGCTGCTGCGGCGCTAGCGCACCGCTCAGGGCTTGCTCAGCATCTCGCGGTGAGCCTTCAGCTGTTCGAGCATCTGCTCCATGTGCTGGATGTGCTGGTCCACCTGCTCCGGCGTGTCCAGCGGCATCATCATGCCGGCGCCCTTGCCCATGCCCATCTGCATGCCGCCATGCATCGGACAGCCGCCCATCATCTGCATGCCGCCGCCCATGGCCTGGCGGTGCTCCAGCATCAGCTTGTGCCGCTCCTCCGGCGACTTGCCGGCCATCCAGCTCTGATGCAGCTCGCGCATCTGGCTCATGTGCTGCTGCCACTGCTGTTCGCTGCCGACATCCGTGGCGGCCCAGGCAACGCCTGCCAGGCTCAGCGCCAGCAGGCCAGGGAGAAGAGTCTTGGTGTTCATCGCATTGCCCTCTGCAAGGCTGGAAGAGCTTTCACTCTAGGCCAGCCTCCAGCCCGGGCGCTGATCTGGGTCAACCATCGCTCGGCTGGCCATGCGCTAGGCGAAAAAGGGCGGGGCCGGAAAAAGAAAACCCCGCTTGCGCGAGGTTCTGCAGACTGGTCCTGACATCCGTGATCGGTGCGCCGTCCTGGCGAACAATCCCTCATGTCCCTGTTGTTGGCGGTGCGCTTCCTGCGCTAAGTCCTTGAGCGGCAATTTAATCTGGCCGATGGCAGGTTGATAGCAGCGATCGTCAGCACACCCTGTAAGCCAATGCTTACACGGCCACCGAGCGGGAAAGGGTTCACAAAGACGGCTTGGCGGCTATCATCGCGCGCCTGATTCCTGCGCCCCGCGCAACCGAGCCCGAAGATGAAACCGCAACTGATCGCCGCCGCCGAAATCGACCGCCTGGAAACCTGGAGCAAGTACAACAAGGACATGTGCACCAGCTGCCATTCCACCTGCTGCACCCTGCCGGTGGAGGTGCGCATCCTCGACCTGATCCGCATCGGCGTGGTCGACGAGTTCGAGCGCGGCGAACCGCCGAAGAACATTGCCAAGCGCCTGCAGAAGGAAGGGCTGATCGAGCGCTTCAACCAGAAGTCCGGCATCTTCACCCTGACCCGCATGAGCAACGGCGACTGCATGTACCTGGACCGCAAGACGCGCCTGTGCACCATCTACGACAAGCGCCCGGACACCTGCCGCAACCATCCGCGCATCGGCCCGCGCCCGGGCTACTGCGCCTGGCGCCCCAAGCAGTAAGGCCCGCTGGCGGAATTCCGCCAGGCAAACCCCCGCATCTGGCGAAATCTCGCCACGCATTTCTCCCGGAGGCCCGAAAATCGGGCCCTGCAGCCGAGGCGACGGCTGGCATCCGGGTTGCTAATGCCCTACCCCGACAGCGCAATGTCCAGCTCCGACTAGAGTGATAGAGGATCTGGACCGCGCGCCTTTCGTCCTAACAATCACAACAAAGGATCACTCCGCATGTTCAAGCAGACTGCCATGGCGCTCGCCTGCGCCCTGTCCTTCGGCATCGCCGGCCTGGCCCAGGCCGCCGAGCCGATCATCATCAAGTTCTCCCACGTGGTCGCCGACAGCACGCCGAAAGGCCAGGGCGCCCTGCTGTTCAAGCAGCTCGCCGAGGAGCGCCTGGCCGGCAAGGTCAAGGTCGAGGTCTACCCGAACTCCTCGCTGTTCGGCGACGGCAAGGAAATGGAGGCGCTGCTGCTCGGCGACGTGCAGATGATCGCCCCGTCGCTGGCCAAGTTCGAGCAGTACACCAAGCAGCTGCAGGTGTTCGACCTGCCCTTCCTGTTCGACGACATGGCCGCGGTGGACCGCTTCCAGCAGAGCGCCGAAGGCCAGCAGCTGCTGACCTCCATGGAGTCCAAGGGCATCACCGGCCTGGCCTACTGGCACAACGGCCTCAAGCAGCTGTCGGCCAACAAGCCGCTGCGCGAGCCGAAGGACGCCCGCGGCCAGAAGTTCCGCGTGCAGGCCTCCGCCGTGCTCGAGGAACAGTTCAAGGCGGTGCGCGCCAACCCGCGCAAGATGAGCTTCGCCGAGGTCTACCAGGGCCTGCAGACCGGCGTGGTGAACGGCGCCGAGAACCCCTACTCGAACATCTACAGCCAGAAGATGCATGAGGTGCAGAAGTACATCACCGAGTCCAACCATGGCCTGCTGGACTACATGGTGATCACCAACACCCAGTTCTGGGACGGCCTGCCGGAAGACGTGCGCGGCGAGCTGAGCAAGATCATGGCCGAGGTCACCGTCGAGGTGAACAAGCAGGCCGACGCCCTCAACCAGGGCGACAAGCAGCGCATCCTCGAGGCCAAGACCACCGAGATCATCGAGCTCACCCCGGAGCAGCGCAACGCCTGGCGCGAGGCCATGCAGCCGGTGTGGCAGAAGTTCGAGGGCGAGATCGGCGCCGACCTGATCAAGGCCGCGCAGGCCGCCAACCAGGCTCCTTGATCCGCACCGCGCCGCCGCCCGCACGGCGGCGGCGCTCCGTCGACTCCGCCATCGGGAGATGCCATCCATGAACGCCCTGCGGCGCGTCTGGGACCACTTCGAGGAAGGCTTCATCGCCTTCCTGCTGGGGGCCATGACGCTGGTGACCTTCGTCTACGTCATCCTCAACAACCTCTACACCCTGTTCTACAACCTGGCCGACCGCTGGCCGGCGGCCAGCGACACGCTGTTCGCCATCGGCGACGGCATTCTCGCCGCGGCCCAGGCCATGACCTGGAGCAACTCGCTGACCAAGGCACTGTTCGCCTGGCTGATCTTCTTCGGCCTGTCCTATGGCGTGCGCACCGCCGGCCATATCGGCGTGGACGCCCTGGTCAAGCTGGCGCCCAGGCATGTCCAGCGGGTCATCGGGGTGATCGCCTGTCTGTGCTGCCTGGGCTATGCCGGGCTGCTCAGCGTGGCCAGCTTCGAGTGGATCCAGACCCTGTTCAAGGCCGCCATCGGCGCCGAGGACCTGGGCCACTACGGCATCATGCAGTGGCACATCGGCCTGATCGTGCCGCTCGGCTTCGCCCTGGTATTCATCCGCTTCGCCGAGATCCTGGTGCGCATCCTGCGCGGCCGGCAGACCGGCCTGGGCCTGGCCGACGAGGCGGCCGAGGCGATCAAGCTGACCGAGCACGAGGAACACAAGCCATGACCGTCCTGTTCCTCTTCCTGCTGCTGTTCCTGCTGATGTTTATCGGCGTGCCGATCGCCATCTCCCTCGGCCTGGCCGGCTCGCTGACCATCATCCTGTTCAGCCCCGACTCGGTGCGCTCGCTGGCGATCAAGCTGTTCGAGACCAGCGAGCACTACACCCTGCTGGCCATTCCGTTCTTCCTCCTGGCCGGGGCCTTCATGACCACCGGCGGCGTGGCGCGCCGCCTGATCGACTTCGCCAACGCCTGCGTCGGCCATATCCGTGGCGGCCTGGCGATCGCCGCGGTGCTGGCCTGCATGCTGTTCGCCGCGCTGTCCGGCTCCTCGCCGGCCACGGTGGCGGCGGTCGGCTCCATCGCCATCGCCGGCATGGTGCGCTCCGGCTATCCACAGGCGTTCGGCGCCGGCATCGTGTGCAATGCCGGCACCCTCGGCATCCTGATCCCGCCGTCGATCGTCATGGTGGTGTACGCCGCCGCCACCGAGACCTCGGTGGGCAAGCTGTTCATGGCCGGCGTGGTGCCGGGCGTGCTGCTCGGCCTGACGCTGATGGTGGCGATCTACATTGTCGCGGTGAAGAAGAACCTGCCGGCGCTGCCGCGGGCGACCTTCCGCGAGTGGCTGGGCGCCGCACGCAAGGCGATCTGGGGCCTGCTGCTGATGGTGATCATCCTCGGCGGCATCTACTCCGGCATGTTCACCCCCACCGAGGCGGCCGCCGTGGCGGCGATCTACTCGGCCTTCATCGCCCTGTTCGTGTACAGGGACATGCGCGTGCGCGAGGTGCCCAAGGTCCTGCTGGAGTCGGCCAAGCTGTCGATCATGCTGATGTTCATCATCGCCAACGCCATGCTGTTCGCCCACGTGCTGACCACCGAGCAGCTGCCGCAGCAGATCACCGCCTGGGTGCTGGAGGCCGGCCTGACGCCGATCACCTTCCTGCTGGTGGTGAACATCGTGCTGCTGATCGCCGGCGCCTTCATGGAGCCCTCGGCGATCATCCTGATCCTGGCGCCGATCCTCTTCCCCATCGCCATGGAGCTGGGCATCGACCCGATCCACCTGGGCATCATCATGGTGGTCAACCTGGAGATCGGCCTGGTCACGCCACCGGTGGGGCTCAACCTGTTCGTCACCTCGGCGGTGACCGGCATGCCGCTGACCGCCACCATCCGCGCGGCCCTGCCCTGGCTGATGATCCTGCTGGCCTTCCTGCTGCTGGTCACCTACGTGCCCTGGATCTCCCTGGCCCTGCCCAACTGGATCGGCATGAGCTAGGTCGAAGCGCCTCCCGCAACCCCGAGCCCGGCCCCGTGCCGGGCTTTTTCTGCCCTCAGTTCTGCGCCATGTCGCGTGGCGCCGGCTGCGGCCGGATCAGGCTGAAGTCGATCAGGTTCTGCGGCTGGCGCGGGTCGCCGACCAGCAGCGGGCGCGCCTTGAACTCGGCGCTGACCAGGCTGCGACTGCGGTCATGCTCGGCGAAGTCGAGGCCGGCCAGGTCCGCCCAGGTGTGCACCAGGCCGGAGCTGCTGAACGGCCGCGCCAGGGCCTGGCCGAAGTCGCGCGCCGGCCACTTCGGCGCCGTCCACAGGAGGAAGGGGATGGTGTACATCGGCCCGGTCGGCGCCGCCTCGTTGCGCCCCAGCACCTGCGGCCTGGGCGCATCGAACACCGCCTCGCCGTGGTCGGCCAGGTACAGCAGGAAGCCATTGGGGTCGCTGGCGGCGAAGCGCTTGATCAGGCTGGAGACCACGAAGTCGTTGTACAGCACCGCGTTGTCGTAGGCGTTGTAGGTCGGCAGCTGGTGCGCGGTGACGTGCGCCGGCACGCCCGTGCGGTCGGTGAAGCGCGCGAACTCCGGCGGGTAGCGGTACTGGTAGCTCATGTGGGTGCCGAGCAGGTGGACCACGATGAACTTGCGCGGTGCCGGGTCGGCCAGCACCCTGGCGAAGGGTTCGAGCACGTCGCCATCGTACTGGCGGGCGTTCTGCTCGCGGTTGTTGTTCAGGTAGAACTGCTCGTCCGCCTGCCTGGAGAAGGTGGTGAGCATGGTGTTGCGCTTGGTGATGGTCTGCTGGTTGGTGATCCAGTAGGTCCTGTAGCCGGCCTGCTTCATCACGCTGACCAGCGACGGGGTGTTCAGGTAGGCATCCGGGTGCTGCTGGTCGGCGAAGGTCAGCACCTGCTGCAGCGCCTCGATGGTGTAGGGCCGCGGGGTAACCGCGCCGCTGAACACCTGCAGCTGGTCGCGCAGCTTGTCCAGCTCCGGGGTGGTCTGGCGGCCATAGCCGTACAGGCTCATGCGCTGGCGGTTGGTCGACTCGCCGATCACCAGCACCAGGGTCGCCGGGTGGCCGGCATGGGCATCGCGCAGGTCGGTCAGCGGCGCGATGCGCTCGCGCCCTTCCAGCAGCGCCTGCATGTTGGCCAGCTGGGCGCGGTACTGGCGGTAGCCGACCAGCAGCTGCCAGGGTGTGGCCGGCTCGATGCGCTCCTCGAAGTTCTCCAGCGCCACCGCCGCGTCCGCGTGCTTGCCGAACTGGCGCAGCGCCGGGTAGCCGAGCGAGACGAACAGGAAGAAGGCCGCGGCCAGCGCCGCCAGCGGGCGCGGCAGGTACACGGGACGGACCCTGCGCCACAGCAGCCAGGCCCCCAGGCCGTAGGCGAGGAAGGCCGGCAGCATCCACCAGGAGAAGTACTGTGCCAGGTACTCGCTGCCCTCGCTGACGTTGGACTCGAAGAGGATGAAGATGACGCTCTGCGAGAACTCCTGGCCGTAGATCAGGAAGTAGCCGAAGCCGGCCAGCGAGCACAGCCACAGCGGCACGCCGAGCAGCGCCGCCAGCAGCCGCGCCCGCGCCGGGAACAGCAGCAGCGGCACCAGCCACAAAGCGCTGAGCAGGAAGGCCTGGCGGAACCCGGCGAAGCCGGCAGTGCCGGTCAGCTGGATCAGCAGCTGGGTCACCCCGGAGAAGTACCAGAAGAACAGGAACATCCAGCCCAGCCCGGCCCAGTCGAAACCGCCACCGCGCCTGCCCTGCGCCGTCGTCGCCATGCACCATACCCCGTCGAATCGGTGGCCGGAGGAATTCCGGCCCATCCGCCGATGGTGCCCAGGCGAAGCTGAAGGCTTCCTTAAGGCGCGCTACTCCAGCTGGAAATGCGCGGTGTTCTGCGCCAGGCTGCGGCTGCCGGCGCTGAGGCGGTCGGCCACGCCATGCACGGTCTGCGCGCCCTCCAGCAGGGCGGCGGCGGCCTGGTCGACCTGCTGGATATTGCCGCTGACCTCCTCGGCGGTGGCGGCCTGCTGCTCCACGGCGGCGGCGATCTGGGTCAGCATGTCGCTGACCCGCTGCACGGCGCCGGCGATCTCGCCCAGGTGGTCGCCCAGCTCGGTGACCGCGCCGGCGTCCACCTCGGCCTGGCTGCAGGCGCTCTGCATCAGTTCCACCGACTGCAGCACCACGCGCTGCAGGGCCTCGACCGTGGCGCTGATCTCGCGGGTGGAGTCCTGGGTGCGCTGCGACAGCGAGCGCACCTCGTCGGCCACCACGGCGAAGCCGCGGCCCTGCTCGCCGGCCCGCGCGGCCTCGATGGCGGCATTCAGCGCCAGCAGGTTGGTCTGCTCGGCGATGCCCTTGATCACGTCCACCACCCGGTCGATCTGCTGGGCCTGCTCGCGCAGTTCGGCCAGCGCGGCGGCGGTGTCGCCCAGGCGTGCGGTGAGCTGGCGCATGCTGGCGGTGGTCTGCTGGCTGCGCTGGTTGCTCTGCTCGGCGATGTGGCGGGTCTGGCTGGCGTCCTGCGCCGCCATCTCGCAGTTCTCCGCCACGCTCTGCGCGGTGGCCGCCATCTGCGTGGCGGCGGCGGCGATCTGGCTGACCTGCAGCTGTTGCTGCTCCACCGCGCCGAGGGCACGGCGCGCCTCGGCGCCGAGCACCTGCACGGTGTCGTCCAGCTCGGCGCTCTCGCGGTTGACCCCCTGCAACGAGCCGCGCAGCTGGGCCACCGCATCGTTCAGCGCAGCGCCGATCAGCGCCAGCTCGTCCCGGCCGTGCACGGTGACATGGCGGCGCAGGTCGCCATCGCGCAGCGACTGCGCCAGCGAGGTGATGCGCCAGCTGCTGCCGCGGATCGACGCCTGCAGGCAGACCAGGGCGTAGAGCGCCAGCAGCACCAGCACGCCGAAGGCGCCGAGGGTGATGATCAGCGCGCGCAAGGCCTTGTCGCGGTACTGGCCGAGGCGCGCGTCGAGCGCCTCCAGGGTGGCGCGCTGCAGCGCCTCGACATGCCCCTGGGCGCTGTCCATGCCCTGCTCGAAGCCGGCCACGTCGAGCTGGATGCCGCCGTCGCCGTACATGTTCTGGTCCAGCTCGGCGAGCCAGTCGTCCAGCCCGGCCAGGCTCTGGGCATAGACCTGGTTCCAGGCCGCCAGCGACTTCGGCAGCTCGCCCTGCAGGCGTTCGCCGAGCTTGCCCAGCTGCTGCCGCGACTCGCCGGTGGCGGCGCGGATCTCGCGCAGCTGCAGGCGGCTCTGCAGGCTGAACTGGCCGGCCGCCACGGCGCCCTGGCCGACGCTGGCCAGCACCCCGAGCTGCTGCTGCAGGCGCGGCGCGCCCTGGGTGCCGACCTGCATCAGCAGGTAGGTCTCCAGCCAGGGATCGAGGATCAGCCCGCTCTCGGTCGCCACCTGCTCGCGCAGGGTATTGAGCTGCTGCAGGGCGCGGGTGAAGCGCTCGTAGGCGTCCGGCCACCAGCCGATGCTGCCCAGGGCCTGGGCGCGCAGGCCGTCGCGCTGCGCCTGCAGGGCCTGCAGGCTGGCCAGCACCTGCTCGCCGGCGCCCTCCTCGGCGAGCGTCTGGCGCAACTGGTCCAGGGCCTGGTCCAGCTCCGCCTCGCTCTGCTGCAGGCGGGCGATAGCCGCCTGGGTCTCGGCCGTGGCCTCGCGATTGCGTTCGGTGGCCTTCCAGCGCGCGGTCAGGTTGCGCTGACGCACCAGCACCAGCTCGACCCGGTCCAGCGCCTGCAGCTGCAGCACCCCGGAATGCTCGTCGTCGACCACCCGCAGCTTGCTCAGGTAGTTATCCCCGATCGACCAGGCGGCGTAAGCCAGCGGCAGGATGAACAACAGCGCCAGCAGCTGGAACTTGCGGGCGAAACTGAACCTCTCGAGTGCATTCACACCGGGCAGCAACAACGCATTCATCGTCGAACTCCTGAATCGGACGAAACTGCGGAGCACCTGGACTAGCAATTGCCGAGCCATGCACTTCGCCACTTCGAGACTGTTCGTTACATATCGGAAGACTCACCGACTTCATGAGCTAAACGATAGAAGGCAATGCGCCATCGGGATGCGAAAAGGCGTCACCGGCACCGGGCCGCCCCCTCTGCGGCGCTCACTGCCGGCCGAGCAGGGCCCGCAGGGCGGCGCTGTAGGTCCGCCCCACGCGGCACTCGGTGCCGTCGGCCAGCACGGCGACCCAGGCGGCGAAGGGCGCGGGGCGGAGGCGCACGACGGCACCGCGGCGCACTATGGTGCTGCGGTGGATGCGGATGAACGCATCCGGGGCCAGACGCTGCTCCAGCGCGGTCAGGGTCTCGTGGAACAGGTAGTTGGCGTCGGCCAGGTGGATGCGCACATAGTCGCGCTCGGCCTGCAGGCGGATGATGTCGTCCTGCAGGATACGCCGGTGTTCGCCACGCACCTTGACCCAGAACTCCCCTGGCGGTCGGGCCTGGGCACCCAGGGCCTGCTTGAGCGAGGCGATCACCTCCTGCAGCTCGGCGAGACGATCCGCCTGGCCACGCGAAAGCGCGGCCGTACGGGCGCGCGCCATGGCCAGGGCGAAACGCTCGGCATCGAGGGGCTTGGTCAGGTAGTCGACGGCGTTGACCTCGAAGGCGCGCAGGGCATGGTGGTCGAAGGCCGTGACGAAGACGAGCGCCGGCAATTCGCCGGCGAGCTGCTGCAGCACATCGAAACCGCTGCCACCCGGCATCTGGATATCGAGCAGCAGGATGTCCGGGGCGCCGTCCCTGGCCAGGCGCAGGGTCTCGCCGACATCCGCGGCCTCGTCGATGCGACCGACCCAGTCGAGCTTGCGCAGCAGGCGGATCAGCCGGCGCCGGGCCAGCGGCTCGTCGTCGGCGACGAGAATGCTCAGGGCGCTCATGCGCAGCGCCACGGCAGATCGATGACCGCGAGGTAGCGATCCGCGCCCACCGGGCCGGAAGAGAACCGGCCATTGTCCTGGAAGCGCAGGCGCAGGCGCTCCGCCACGTTGCGCAAACCGACCCCCATGCCCGGCCGGCGCCCCGCCGGCGCCGCCTCTGCGGCCATGCTGTTCTCCACGCTGATGTGCAGCCTTTCACCCTCGCGCGCGGCCCGCAGCGTGATATCCACCGGACCGGTCGCCACGCCCACGCCGTGCTTGATCGCGTTCTCGATCAGCGGCTGCAGGATCAGGCTGGGCACCAGGGCATCGCGCGCCTCCTCGGCCAGCTCGACGCGAAAGCTCATGCGGTCGGAGAAGCGCTCGCGCTCGATCGCCAGGTACTCCTCCTGCAAGCCCAGCTCGTCGCCCAGCGGGACATCGTGCATGGGATCGAGCGACAGGGTGGTCCGCATGAAATTGGAAAGCGACATCAGCATGCGCTCGGCGCGGGTGGCGGCGCCCTCCTCGATCAGACCGGCAATCGAGTTGAGCGTGTTGAACAGGAAGTGCGGATTGACCTGGTAGCGCAGCGCCTGCATCTGCGCCGCCAGGGCCTCCTCGCGCACGGCTGCCAGGCGCCGCTCGCGATCGCGAACCTCGAAGCAGTAGAGCAGGGCGATGAACAGGCAGGACCAGCCGAACAGCATCGAGGCGCCCTCGATCAGCATGTAGCCGGAGTACACCGGATCGAAGCTGACCGGCTCGGGGTACTCGCAGATCAGGTAGTTGAGGAAGTCGATGGCGACGAACAGGGGCGCCAGCGCCGCCGTCATCAGGAAGCTGAGAATGGCCTTGCTGGGGAATTCGAGCCCCCTCAGGCGAAACAGCAGCAGCGACATGCCGAAGGTCATCAGCGCACCGGCGCCGAACAGCACGAACTTCAGCGGCGCCGACTGCAACGGATCGATATTGATGAAGTAACCCAGAATGCTGTCGGCGACGAACATGCACGTCCAGTAGATGAGACTGAGCTGCAGGGTCGCCCGCACCAGCCCGTCGAAGCCTTTCGTTTCCCTCATGCTGCCTCCGTGCCCATCCGCAGAGCCTGTGTGGCCGAGCCGCCGGTCGATGAAAAACCGCCATTGGCAGAAATCTCCGTCACTGGCGGCAATGCCGATAGCGCTTGGCCGAAAACCGCTTGGCCAGCCTCTCGCCGCCTACTTAGAGTCCCTCCACCCGGCCCGGCCGGGAAGTCGGAATCATTATCTTCACATGCGCAACGACAAACGAGGGACTGTCATGAACAAGCTTTTCCGCGCCACCCGCCTGCTCGCCCTGCTGGCCGCCGCACAATGGATCGCCGGCTGCGCGGCAATCGCCGAAAAGACCAACTCGCTGAGCGATGAGAGAGTCGTCGCGGAAACGGCGGGGGTGCTCGGCTACTCTCCGAGCCAACTCGAACTGCTGGCACGGCGCACCAGCGGGACCAATACCTACGCCGAGCTGCGGGCCGACAATGGCAGCGAGTTCAACTGCATCATCAATGGCGGCAACCTGGCCACTTTCGGCGCCATCAACCCACCCAGCTGCGCGAAGAAGGGCGAAATCCTCAGGAGCGGACCGGGGCAGTGACGACTCAGGGGCACGCACTGGCGAGGGTATGCAGAATTTTGTGTACCCGGGGTTAGGTTCTACCCTTTGACTCAGCCCCTGCAACAGCCCTCAACATGAATGGAATCCCGATGAAATTTCCTGTGTTCTTTGTATTGGTAGCGGTTGCTTTGATCGCGCAACCCGCATGGGCGAACTACCCGTGCCCGGGTGGTCCCGGGCCTGGCGAACAGCAGATCGGCGTTGGCGGTGGCTCGCATGGAATTGCCGCTGTTCCTCTGTGCGTGCAAACCGGTGGCGGGGCTGACAGCGCTGGCGGTGGAGGCACTGGCGGTGGGTACGCGGGCTACAGATGTGACGGCTGCAATATTTTTGCCGACCCCGGCCCGCCCAGCTACGACGCCATTGGCATCGCCATCGACAAGCAGACGGCCAGAAACGAGGAAATTCAGAAGAAAATGCTGGAAGCCGAAGCAAAACTACAGAGGCTGGAAGCGGATCCGGACTACCAGCGCTACAAGCAGGGTGAATGGAAAATCTTTCAGGGTAAGAAGGATTCGGCCCCCGGGGACAATTGCACTGCCATGTGGAGCAAAGAGGGTGGCGCGGTCAGCATTGTCGGGCCCGGAAAAGCCTACCGGGGTGGCATGCTGATCTTCTGGAGCGCGGACATTCCCAGGCCATCGAACACACAAACCGTGGCGGTGACTCTTAAGCAGTCGAAGTATCAGGCGCAGTCGGTGAACGCGTTGAATTTTTCGGTACCGGGTATTCCGTTCGGCGCGATCGGCCTGACAGTGCCGAACATTGAAGCTGCGCTGAACACGATGCTGGATGTCGAGCATTTCATCGTCGAGATGGGCGGGCGTGCCGTTGCAGATATCGACTGGACCGATGGCTTGGCAGCTCGCGCCAAGCTGAATCAATGCGTCAGTAACCGCTAGCAGCCCCTGCCACCAGACAGTCACCTCCGGCCAAGCTTGACTGCCTGGAAAAGAGGCACCGTCTTCTCATACATCCGGCCAATAAAAAACCCCGCCAGATCACTCTGGCGGGGTTCTGCTCGTAACGCAGAAGTTGCGCCGGGTTAGACCTTGCTGCGCTCGTAGCGCTTGCGGTCGTTCTCGTTGAGCAGTTTCTTGCGCAGACGGATGGACTTCGGGGTCACCTCGACCAGTTCGTCCTCGTCGATGAACTCCAGCGCCTGCTCCAGGGTGAACTTCAGCGCCGGGGTCAGCTGGATGGTCTCGTCCTTGCCGGAAGCGCGCATGTTGTCGAGCTTCTTGGCCTTGGTCGGGTTGATCACCAGGTCGTTGTCGCGGCTGTGGATGCCGGCCAGCTGGCCTTCGTAGACTTCGTCGCCCGGGGACAGGAACAGCTTGCCGCGGTCCTGCAGGGTTTCCAGGGAGTAGGTCAGCGCGGTGCCGGTGGCCATGGAGACCAGCACGCCGTTCTGGCGGTGGGCGACGTCGCCGGCCTTGACCGGACCGTAGTGGTCGAAGGTCGAGGTGAGGATGCCGGTGCCCGAGGTCATGGTCAGGAAGGCGTTACGGAAGCCGATCAGGCCGCGCGCCGGGATGATGTATTCCAGGCGGATACGGCCCTTGCCGTCGGGGATCATGTTGGTCATGTCGCCCTTGCGCATGCCCATCTGCTCCATCACCGGGCCCTGGTGCTGCTCCTCGATGTCGATGGTGACGTTCTCGTAGGGCTCCTGCTTGACGCCGTCCTTCTCGATGATCACCACTTCCGGGCGACCCACGGCCAGCTCGAAGCCTTCACGGCGCATGGTTTCGATCAGTACCGACAGGTGCAGCTCGCCACGGCCGGAGACCTTGAACTTCTCGGCGGAATCGCCCGGCTCGACGCGCAGCGCGACGTTGTGCAGCAGTTCCTTTTCCAGACGGTCCTTGATGTTGCGGCTGGTGACGAACTTGCCTTCCTTGCCGGCGAACGGCGAGTCGTTGACCTGGAAGGTCATGCTCACGGTCGGCTGGTCGACGGTCAGCGGCGGGCGGGCCTCGACGCAGGCCGGGTCGCACAGGGTGTCGGAGATGAACAGCTCTTCCATGCCGGACACGCAGACGATGTCGCCGGCCTCGGCTTCCGCCACTTCCACGCGCTGCAGGCCGTGGTGGCCCATGATCTTCAGCACGCGGCCGTTGCGCTTGGTGCCGTCGTCGCTGATGGCCACCACCGGGGTGTTGGACTTGATGCGGCCACGCACGATGCGGCCGATGCCGATCACGCCGAGGAAGCTGTTGTAGTCCAGCTGCGAGATCTGCATCTGGAACGGGCCTTCGGTGTCGACCTGCGGGGCCGGCACGTGGTCGACGATGGCCTGGAACAGGGCATCCATGTTGTCGTCCATCTTCTCGTGGTCGAGGCCGGCGATGCCGTTCAGGGCGCTGGCGTAGACGATCGGGAAGTCCAGCTGCTCGTCGGTGGCGCCGAGGTTGTCGAACAGGTCGAAGATCTGGTCGATGACCCAGTCCGGACGCGCGCCCGGACGGTCGATCTTGTTGACCACGACGATCGGACGCAGGCCGGCCTTGAAAGCCTTCTGGGTCACGAAACGGGTCTGCGGCATGGGGCCGTCCTGGGCGTCGACCACCAGCAGCACGGAGTCGACCATCGACATCACGCGCTCGACCTCACCGCCGAAGTCGGCGTGGCCGGGGGTATCGACGATGTTGATGTTGTAGCCGTTCCACTTGATGGCGGTGTTCTTCGCCAGGATGGTGATGCCGCGTTCCTTTTCCTGGTCGTTGGAGTCCATCACGCGCTCGTTCTCCGCTTCTTTGCGGTCGAGGGTGCCGGAGAGCTTGAGGAGCTTGTCCACCAGGGTGGTCTTGCCATGGTCGACGTGGGCGATGATGGCGATGTTGCGCAGTTTTTCGATCACGATGTCGTCTCGATTGAAGATTCTGAAAGCTGTGGCCCGGCAGTGTGCCTGGCCGTTGTGAACTCGGGATTACGCACCGCGACGCTGGTCGGGAGGGCGGTGGCGGATGCTGCCACCGAGCAGGCCGGCCCTTTTAATGCGGGCGATAGACGCGAACATTGGCATGCCCCTCGCTGAGCAGATGATGGGCATGCAGGCGGCTCATGACGCCTTTGTCGCAATACAGCAGGTACTGGCGGTTCTCATCCAGTTCCTTGAACTTGTTGTTCAGCGCGTAGAACGGCATGGTCTGCACCTCCACACCCTCGAGCTGCAGCGGCTCGTCCTCGGCGGCATCCGGGTGGCGGATGTCGAGGACGATCTGCCCGGCCAGCGCCTCGGCCACTTCCTCGACCTGCAGATCCTCGCCCAGCTCGTCGATCACCCGGTCCACCGTGACCCGGCGCGCGCGCTCCAGGGCACGCTCGAGGATGGCCATGTCGAACTGCGCCTCCTCGTGCTCGATGCGGTAGGGCTTGGCCTTGGTCGTCGGGTTGACCGAGATCACCCCGCAGTACTCGGGCATGTTCTTGGCGAACTCGGCGGTGCCGATGCGCACGGCGGTATCGATGATGTCCTGCTTGTGCGCGGCGATCAGCGGGCGCAGCACCAGGGTATCGGTGACCGCATCGATCACCGAGAGGTTCGGTAGGGTCTGGCTGGACACCTGGCTGATCGCCTCGCCGGTCACCAGCGCATCGATGTACAGGTCCTCGGCGATGCGGCTGGCGGCGCGCAGCATCATGCGCTTGAGCACCACGCCCATCTGGCTGTTGTCGACCTTGGACAGGATCTCGCCGACCACTTCCTCGAACGGCACGCTGATGAACAGCACGCGGTGCGAGCTGCCGAACTTCTGCCACAGGTGATGCGCCACTTCCATCACGCCCAGCTCGTGGGCGCGACCGCCGAGGTTGAAGAAGCAGAAGTGGGTGAGCAGGCCGCGGCGCATCATCTGGTAGGCGGCGACCGTGGAGTCGAAGCCGCCGCTCATCAGCACCAGGGTCTGCTCGATCGAGCCCAGCGGGTAGCCGCCGAGCCCCTGGTGCTGGGCATGGATGATCAGCAGGCGGTCGTAACGCACCTCGAAGCGCGCCTCGACCTCGGGCTTCTTCAGGTCGATGCCGGCGGCTCCGCACTCGCGGCGCAGACGGCTGCCGACGTGGGTCGCCAGGTCCACCGAGGAAAAATCATGGGTATTGCCGGCACGCTTGCAGCGCACGGCGAAGACCTTGCCGGCGATCTGTGCACCAAAATGCGCGCGGCACTTCTCGAAGGTGTCGTCGAAGTCGACATAGGGGTATTCGTGCACTTCGAGGAAGTGCGCAATGCCCGGCGTGCAGCGCAGGCGCTCGAACATCTCCAGCTGCACCTTGCGCTCGCTCACCCGGCTGATCAGGTCGAGGTTGTCCCATTCGCCCTGCACCTCCAGCTCGGGGTCCAGGTCACGCAGCACCGTGCGGATGTTCTTCGCCAGCTGGCGGATGAACTGCTTGCGCACCGGCCGGCTCTTGATGGTGATTTCCGCGAAGGGTTTGACGATCAGTTTCATGGAATAGCGGGTGCCGGGCGGGATGCCGAAAAACAGGGGCGCGGATTATAGCGGAAATTGTTCAAGCTTTGACCAAAAACAACTTCACGGGCGATTAGGCACCAAAATAGTGCTCTTTGTATTTATTGCGATCCATCTTGGTGCATAAAACTGCTCAAAAAATCGCCACAGACCGCGCACCCCCTGGGTTTCAGGGCTCCAGCCCATTCCGGGGCACTGGCATGCAATTTGCTCCCTTGTGAGGCAGCCTGGTCTGGCGGACTATCCCGCCCGGCTTTGCACCTATTCCGGAGGCCGGCCCAGCCAGCTTCCTTCCACCTGGAGGACACCATGTCGAAGTCGCTTCAACTGATTAAAGAACACGACGTGAAGTGGGTTGACCTGCGCTTCACCGATACCAAAGGCAAGCAACAGCACGTGACCATGCCGGCTCGCGACGCTCTGGACGAAGAGTTCTTCGAAGCGGGCAAGATGTTCGACGGCTCCTCCATCGCCGGCTGGAAAGGCATCGAAGCCTCCGACATGATCCTGCTGCCGGACGACAGCACCGCCGTGCTGGACCCGTTCACCGAAGAGCCGACCCTGATCCTGGTCTGCGACGTGATCGAGCCGTCCACCATGCAGGGCTACGACCGCGACCCGCGCGCCATCGCCAAGCGCGCCGAGGAATACCTGAAGTCCACCGGTATCGGTGACACCGTATTCGTCGGCCCGGAGCCGGAGTTCTTCATCTTCGACGAAGTGAAGTTCAAGTCCGACATCTCCGGCTCGATGTTCAAGATCTTCTCCGAGCAGGCTTCCTGGAACACCGACGCCGACATCGAGTCCGGCAACAAGGGCCACCGTCCGGGCGTCAAGGGCGGCTACTTCCCGGTTCCGCCGGTCGACCACGACCACGAAATCCGTACTGCCATGTGCAACGCCCTGGAAGAAATGGGCCTGGTCGTGGAAGTCCACCACCACGAAGTGGCGACCGCCGGCCAGAACGAGATCGGCGTGAAGTTCAACACCCTGGTCGCCAAGGCTGACGAAGTTCAGACCCTGAAGTACTGCGTGCACAACGTCGCCGATGCCTACGGCAAGACCGTGACCTTCATGCCGAAGCCGCTGTACGGCGACAACGGCTCGGGCATGCACGTGCACATGTCCATCTCCAAAGATGGCAAGAACACCTTCGCTGGCGAAGGCTATGCTGGCCTGTCCGACACCGCCCTGTACTTCATCGGCGGCATCATCAAGCACGGCAAGGCCCTGAACGGCTTCACCAACCCGTCGACCAACTCCTACAAGCGTCTGGTCCCGGGCTTCGAAGCCCCGGTGATGCTGGCCTACTCGGCCCGCAACCGTTCCGCCTCGATCCGTATCCCGTACGTTTCCAGCCCGAAAGCCCGCCGCATCGAGGCGCGCTTCCCGGACCCGGCTGCCAACCCGTACCTGTGCTTCGCCGCGCTGCTGATGGCCGGCCTCGACGGCATCCAGAACAAGATCCACCCGGGCGATGCCGCCGACAAGAACCTGTATGACCTGCCGCCGGAAGAGGCCAAGGAAATCCCGCAGGTTTGCGGCAGCCTGAAAGAAGCCCTGGAAGAGCTGGACAAGGGCCGCGCCTTCCTGACCAAGGGCGGCGTGTTCTCCGACGACTTCATCGATGCCTACATCGAGCTGAAGTCCGAGGAAGAGATCAAGGTGCGCACCTTCGTGCACCCGCTGGAATACGACCTGTACTACAGCGTCTGATCCGGTTCGAACCGCCCCGGCGGTTTGCTTGAAAGAGGCCTCCTGCGGGAGGCCTCTTTTTTTGTCTGCGAAAAACCAGAATCGCAGGGAGGGTTAGCCGCACCGGGGCGTACGGCGGTGCGGAACCGAGCACGGGTGTCCAGCAGGGGGCGCTATGCCTACGACTAACCCGCGCCAGACCTGGCCATGGACAACGCCCGGAGCCGGGCCACCCCGGTACCAGCCGCCGCGGCCCCATAAGAAAGGCCTCCCGCAGGAGGCCTCTTGAGTTGCCCGCGAGAACTAGTGGAAGGGGAAGATGTAGTTCATCCAGGCGGCCATGCGCAGGAGGATCTTGCGCATGATGGCGACATGGTGGAAATGCTCCGAGTAGAGCGCGGCCTGGCCGTAGGCGCCGCCCGGCATCAGGTCGCGGTAGGCGGCGAAGTCCGGGTCGGTCACCTCCAGCACCACCGGTACCCGGCCGGGTGGCGGCGAGCCGGTGAAGCCGACCAGGTTGCCGCTGGGTTGCACCTGGCCCTCGGCGATCACCGGCGTGACCATCGTCACCTTGGCCTGGAACACCTCGCCGGGGATGCCGTCGAAGGCGATCTCCGCCTCGTCGCCCAGGCTCAGGCGCAGCTGGCTGTTCTGCCGCATCCAGGCTACGTAGGTATAACTCTCCTGGGGAATGAAGATCATCGCCGGGCGCAGCGGCATCTTCACCGCATAGATGCCGGGGCGCAGCGATACCTGGGAGACATAGCCGCGCGACGGCGCCCGCACCACCGTGTTGTCCAGCTCGAACTGGGCGATGTTGAGTTGCGCCTGCAGGTCCGCCACGCGGGCCGAGGTGATATCCACATCGCGCCGGTTGCCGACGTTGCGCCGGGCCAGCTCGCTGGCCCGCGCCAGGTCGGCCCTGGCCGACACCAGCTGGGCCTTGAGCGACTTGACCCGGTTGTCGAAGGGGGTCGGGTCGATGCGGAACAGCACATCACCCTTCTCCAGCATCTGGTGACCCTTGACCGGCACCTCGATCACCTGGCCGCTGACCGCCGGCACTATCGGCGTGCTGACGAAGTAGCTGCGCGCCACCTCGGAGTAGGGGTGGTTGTAGTTCATCAGGAAGATCAGCGTGCCGATGATGACCACCCCGCCGAGCACGGCGGTGGGCACCGTCCACTTGTTCAGCGGAATCTTGAAGATCTTGAAGATGGCGACGCAGATGGCGGTGTAGGTGAGGATCAGCAACAGGTCCATGTCAGGCCTCCGGCTTCGGCGTCGGTTCGGCGGGTACGGTGGCCACGGGCTCCGCTGGCGCTGGCGGCGGAGCCTGCAGCGCATCCAGGCGCGCCTGCAGTTCGCTCAGCTGCTGGGCCAGCTGGTCGAGGCGAGGGTCGGCCGGCGCCGCCCCGGCGCCGAAGCCCCAGCCGCGGTCCTCGCGGTAGAGGGTCGCCCAGATCCATAGGAAGGGCCAGATCGCATGCAGGGTGAACAGGCTGACCCAGCCCGCCACATGGATGGCATCCTGCTGCGGATGCTTGCGATGCACGGCGATCTCGTAGGGGATGTCGTGAATGGCGATCACCCCGTAGAACAGCACGACACCGACGAAAATCAGTATTACCAGCGCAATGTAGTCCAGCACGTCCCGTCCCCCACTCCTGATGTCCCTGAAACTGAAAGGCAGCTTTTCCCAGCATGGGGCCCGGCAATTGACCGGGGTCAAACCCTGCTCTTGCACGCTTGCGCTTTGAGCATAGGTCACTAGGGTTGCACATGAGATGAATCCAATCCTTGAGGAGACAGGCATGTTCGAGCCGGGCCATCTGCACCGCAGCAACACCCATGGCGCCCCGGGCGCGCCGGAATTCAGCATCGACGTGTTCTACGAGGCCCGGCATGACCCCGCCGAAGGCGCCATGATGCACTTCCGGGTCAGCGGGCAGATCGCCGGGCGCGAGTTCAGCGAGGAGTTCGACATGCACCGCGACACCGCCTTCAACTTCGCCACCCTGATCGCCAAGAAGGTGGTGAAGCATGGGCTGCCGGCCAACGCCAGCCCGATCATGCGCGCGCACCAGGAATACGATGCGATGTTCGCCGACATCCGCGACAAGCTGGGCATCAAGCCAGGCGACCCGATCAATCTCGACCACCTGGAGAAGGACGGTCTCTGACCCCGCGCCAGCTGCTGCAGTGCATAATGCTCCCGAGTTCCCGGTGCCCTGCAGCATGACCCAAGCCCACCTTCACCGTCCCCGCTGGCGCAGCCTGGCCCTGCTGGCCCTGCTGCTGGCACCCCTGCTATGGCCGCTGCAACAGCTGGCCGAGCGTTACTACCGCGACGAGCTGATCGAGCAGAATCGCCAGACCCTCGATCTCTACGTCGCCAACCTGCTCGGCACCCTGCGCCGCTACGAGGTGCTGCCGCCGATCCTCGGCGACCTGCCAGACCTGCGCGGCATGCTGCTCGAACCGCATAATCCGCAGGCCCTGGCGAAGGCCAACGCCCTGCTCAAGCGGGTGCGCGAGCAGACCGGCGCCGACGTGATCTACCTGATGGACGCCCAGGGCCTGACCCGCGCCGCCTCCAACCACGACCAGGCGGACAGCTTCATCGGCCGCAACTTCACCTTCCGCCCCTATTACCAGGCGGCGAGCGAGGGCCGCCTGGGGCGCTTCTTCGGCCTCGGCACCACCTCCGGCAAGCGCGGCTACTACTTCGCCGCCGGCATCCGCGACGGCGCGCGCAAGCTCGGCGTACTGGTGCTCAAGGTCGACCTCGACTACACCGAGCGCCTCTGGGGACGCACCCCGGAACAGCTGCTGGTGACCGACGACAAGGGCGTGGTGATCCTCACCTCCAACCCCGCGTGGCGCTTCCGCGCCAGCCGCCCGCTGAGCATGGAGGAGCTGGCGCGGATCGCCGCCGACCAGCCCTACCCGACCCGCCAGCCGCAGCCCCTGCAGCTGGACGACAACGCCTGGCTGACACAGAGCCGCGAGCTGGCCGAGACCGGCTGGACGGTGAGCATCCTCGCCCCGCGCAGCCAGGTGGAACGCCCGGTGCAGACCGTGCTGGCAATCGGCGGCGCCAGCCTGCTGGCCCTGCTGGCCCTGCTCGGCCTGCTGCTGCAGCGCCGCCGCCACTACATCGAGCGCATCGCCCTGGACGCCAGGGCCAAGCGCGAGCTGGAAATCCGCGTGCTGGAACGCACCCGCGAGCTGGAGGCGCTGAACAACCGCCTGAAGGACGAGGTACTGGAGCGCGAGCAGGCCCAGCAGGAACTGGTGCGCACCCAGGACGAGCTGGTCCAGGCCGGCAAGCTCTCGGCCCTCGGCACCATGAGCGCGAGCATCAGCCACGAGCTCAACCAGCCGCTGGCGGCGATCCGCAGCTATGCCGACAACGCCGACGTGCTGCTCGACCACCAGCGTCTCGACGACGCCCGCGGCAATCTCAAGCAGATCAGCGAGCTGACCGGACGCATGGCCTCGATCATCGCCCACCTGCGCGCCTTCGCCCGACGCGACCGCCACGCCCCGGAAAGCGTGGCCCTGCAGCCCGCCATCGACGACGCCCTGGCCCTGCTGGCCAAACGCCGCCGCGCCCTGGAAGTGGAACTGGTCCGCGACCTGCCGGACGCCACCCTGTGGGTGCAGGCTGGCGAGACGCGCCTGCGCCAGGTGCTCGGCAACCTGCTGGCCAACGCCCTCGATGCCCTGAGCGAGAAGGCGCCGCCAAGACGTATCTGGATCAGTGCCGAAGTCACCGCCGAGGGCGTCGATCTACAGTTGCGCGACAATGGTCCGGGCTTCACCGCACAGGCGCTGCAACATGCCCGCGAGCCGTTCTTCACCACCAAGACACGTACCCAGGGCCTCGGCCTCGGCCTGGCCATCTGCGAGACCCTGATGCGCGCCCTGGGCGGCGAGCTGCTGCTGGCCAACCACCCGGACGGCGGCGCGCTGATCACCCTGCGACTGCGCAACAGCACCCCTGGTGCCAACCTGCAACCGCCCGAGGAGTTTTCATGACGGCCATCGACGCCCGCACCCAGGTCCTGCTGATCGACGACGACGAGCACCTGCGCCAGGCACTGGCGCAGACCCTCGACCTCGCCGGCCTGCGCGTGCAGGCCCTGGCCGACGCCCGCGGCCTGGCCGAGCGCCTGGCGCCCGACTGGCCGGGTGTGGTGGTCAGCGACATCCGCATGCCCGGCATCGACGGCCTGCAGCTGCTGCAGCAGCTGCACGAGCGCGACGCCGAGCTGCCGGTGCTGCTGATCACCGGTCACGGCGACGTGCCGCTGGCGGTGCAGGCGATGCGCGCCGGTGCCTACGATTTCCTGGAGAAACCCTTCGCCAGCGAGGCGCTACTCGACAGCGTGCGCCGCGCCCTGGAGCTGCGCCGCCTGGTGCTGGACAACCGCAGCCTGCGCCTGGCCCTGGCCGACCGCAACGAGCTGGGCGCCCGCCTGCTCGGCCAGTCGGCGCCGATGCAGCGCCTGCGCGAGCAGGTCGGCGCGCTGGCGGCGATCCACACCGACGTGCTGATCCTCGGCGAGACCGGCGCCGGCAAGGAGGTGGTGGCGCGCGCCCTGCACGAGCTGTCGGCGCGCAAGAAAGGGCCCTTCGTGGCGATCAACGCCGGCGCCCTGGCCGAATCGGTGGTGGAGAGCGAGCTGTTCGGCCACGAGGCCGGCGCCTTCACCGGCGCGGCCAAGCGGCGCATCGGCAAGTTCGAGTTCGCCAACGGCGGCACCCTGTTCCTCGACGAGATCGAGAGCATGAGCCCGGACGTGCAGGTCAAGCTGCTGCGCCTGCTGCAGGAGCGGGTGGTCGAGCGCCTCGGCGGCAACCAGCTGATCCCGCTGGACATCCGCGTGATCGCCGCGACCAAGGAAGACCTGCGGGTGGCCGCCGACCAGGGCCGCTTCCGCGCCGACCTGTACTACCGGCTGAACGTGGCGCCGCTGCGCATCCCGCCACTGCGCGAGCGCGGCGAGGACATCCTGCTGCTGTTCCAGCACCACGCCGAGGCCGCCGCCCAGCGCCACGGCCTGCCAGCGCGCCAGCTGCAACCGGGGCAGCGCGCCCAGCTGCTGAGCCACGCCTGGCCGGGCAATGTGCGCGAGCTGCAGAACGCCGCCGAACGCTTCGCCATGGGCCTGGAGCTGGGCCTCGACCTGCCGGGCAGCGAGACGCCCGCCAACCTGGTCGGCGAGAGCCTGGGCGAGCGCGTGGAGGCCTACGAGAAGGCCCTGATCGCCGCCGAAATGGCCAAGGGGCACGGCTCGTTGCGCAGCCTGGCCGAGGCCCTCGGCCTGCCGCGCAAGACCCTGCACGACAGGCTGCGCAAGCATGGCCTGGAGTTCGGCGGCGAGGACTAGGCCCTGCACGCGGCCGCTGCAGGCTCGTTACCAATTCGCACGCGGCGCCTCTGCGGTCGACATGTCTCGGCTCGACGACGCGTTGCCGCTGCAGCAGGCCGGATGAAGTCCGCTTATAGCCGCTTTCGAAATAAGAAAATCGGCTGTTAATTGCCAATTGATAAAAGGCAATCCGCCACCAATTTCCCCGCCTTATTTCTGCAACTTGCAGCCGCTAGAACTTCCACTAGCTTGAAGTTCACGCGCCGGAACCTTCGACGCGCAGGACGACGGCGCCGTTCTGGAGGTTCTCACAGCAACTACCGCGCCTGATTGCCTTTTCAGCATCACCATTCAGACCGGTAGCTATCGCCCTTGATCGGGATCAATACCCGCACCGGCGCCGGCGCGCCCAATGACGACATGATTTCTCTCCATTGACGGAGGTATCCGATGTCCGCTTCTGCACAGAAACTCAAGTTGGGGGCGCTGATCGCGCTGGTGGTGGGTTCGATGGTCGGCGGCGGCATCTTCTCGCTGCCACAGAACATTGCCGCCAGTGCCGGTGCCGGCGCGACCCTGATCGGCTGGCTGATCACCGGGGTCGGCATGCTGACCCTGGCCTTCGTGTTCCAGACCCTGGCCAACCGCAAGCCCGAGCTCGACGGCGGGGTCTACGCCTACGCCAAGGCCGGTTTCGGCGACTACATGGGCTTCTCCTCGGCCTGGGGCTACTGGATCAGCGCCTGGATCGGCAACGTCAGCTACATGGTGCTGCTGTTCTCCACCCTCGGTTACTTCTTCCCGGTGTTCGGCGAGGGCAACACCCTGCCGGCGGTGATCTGCGCCTCGGTACTGCTCTGGCTGCTGCACTTTTTGGTGCTGCGCGGAATCAAGGAGGCCGCCTTCATCAACACCGTCACCACCATCGCCAAGATGGTACCGCTGGTGCTGTTCATCGTGATCGCCGCCATCGCCTTCAAGCTGGACGTGTTCACCAGCGACTTCTGGGGCGCGGGCAACACCGAGCTGGGCAGCGTGATGGACCAGGTGCGCAACATGATGCTGGTCACCGTCTGGGTGTTCATCGGCATCGAAGGCGCCAGCATCTTCTCCGCCCGCGCCGAGAAGCGCAGCGACGTGGGCAAGGCCACGGTGATCGGCTTCGTCGGCGTGCTCCTGCTGCTGGTGCTGGTCAACGTGCTGAGCCAGGGCATCATGGCCCAGGCCGAGCTGTCGGGGCTGAAGAACCCCTCGATGGCCGGGGTGCTGGAACAGGTGGTCGGCCCCTGGGGCGCCCAGCTGATTTCCATCGGCCTGATCGTCTCGCTGGCCGGGGCCCTGCTGTCCTGGACCCTGCTGTGCGCCGAGATCCTCTTCGCCAGCGCCCGCGACCACACCATGCCGGAGTTCCTGCGCAAGGAGAACGTCAACCACGTTCCGGCCAACGCGCTGTGGCTGTCCAACGGGCTGATCCAGCTGTTCCTGGTCATCACCCTGTTCAACGCCTCCACCTACCTCAGCCTGCTGTACCTGGCCACCTCGATGATCCTGGTGCCCTACTTCTGGTCCAGCGCCTACGCGCTGCTGCTGGCCTACCGCGGCGAGACCTACGAGAGCGCCGCGGGCGAGCGCAGCAAGGACCTGTTCATCGCCCTGGTCTCGACCCTCTACGCGGTTTGGCTGGTGTATGCCGCCGGCGTCCAGTACCTGCTGCTCTCCGCCCTGCTCTATGCGCCCGGCGCCATCCTGTTCGCCAAGGCCAAGCGTGAGCTGGGCCAGCCCATCTTCACCGGCGTCGAGAAGATCATCTTCGGCGTCGTGCTGATCGGTGCCGCCATCGCCGCCTACGGGCTGTACGACGGTTTCCTGAGTCTCTAGCGAGAAGGAGTTCGACATGTCCAAGAAAGCCCTCGGCGTTCATTCCGAAGCCGGCAAGCTGCACAAGGTGATGGTCTGCTCGCCGGGCCTGGCGCACCTGCGCCTGACCCCGAACAACTGCGACGAACTGCTGTTCGACGACGTGATCTGGGTGTCGCAGGCCAAGCGCGACCACTTCGACTTCATGACCAAGATGCGCGAACGCGGCGTCGAGGTGGTGGAGATGCACAACCTGCTGGAGGAAACCGTGCGGAATCCCGAGGCCCTGAAGTGGATCCTCGACCGCAAGATCACGCCGAACAGCGTCGGCCTCGGCCTGCAGCACGAGGTGCGCTCCTTCATCGAAGGCCTGGAGCCACGCCGGATCGCCGAATACCTGATCGGGGGCGTGTCCGGTGCCGACCTGGCCAAGCACAAGGATTCCGAGGCGGCAAAGATGTTCAACGCCTACCTCGGCGAGTCCAGCTTCGTCTTCCCGCCGCTACCCAACACCCAGTTCACCCGTGACACCACCTGCTGGATCTACGGCGGCGTCACCCTCAACCCCATGTACTGGCCGGCGCGGCGCCAGGAAACCCTGCTCACCAGCGCCATATACAAGTTCCATCCGGACTTTGCCAACGAACAGTTCGAGATCTGGTACGGCGACCCGGACAAGGACCATGGCGCCGCCACCCTGGAGGGCGGCGACGTGATGCCGATCGGCAACGGCACCGTACTGATCGGCATGGGCGAGCGCACCTCGCACCAGGCCATCGGCCAGGTGGCCCAGGCCCTGTTCGCCAAGGGCGCGGCGCAGCAGGTGGTGGTCGCCGGCCTCGGCAAGTCGCGTGCCGCCATGCACCTGGACACCGTGTTCAGCTTCTGCGACCGCGACCTGGTCACCGTCTTCCCGGAAGTGGCCTACTCCATCGTGCCCTTCGTGATCCGCCCGGACGAGAGCCGCCCCGGCGGCATCGATGTGCGCCGCGAGAACAAGTCGTTCATCGACGTGGTCGCCGCCTCACTCAACCTGAAGAAGCTGCGCGTGGTGGAAACCGGCGGCGACAGCTTCGAGGCCGAGCGCGAGCAATGGGACGACGGCAACAACGTGGTCTGCCTGGAGCCCGGCGTGGTAGTCGGCTACGACCGCAACACCTACACCAACACCCTGCTGCGCAAGGCCGGCGTCGAGGTCATCACCATCAGCGCCAGCGAGCTGGGCCGCGGTCGCGGCGGCGGCCACTGCATGACCTGCCCGATCATCCGCGACCCGATCGACTACTGATCAAGCCAGCCCCGGCGGCCATCCGCCGCCGGGCGCCGTTTCCAGCTGCCCACGAGGAGAAAGAATCATGGCTTTCAACATGCACAACCGTAACCTGCTCAGCCTGATGCACCACAGCACGCGCGAGCTGCGCTACCTGCTCGACCTCTCCCGCGACCTCAAGCGCGCCAAGTACACCGGCACCGAGCAGCAGCACCTCAAGCGCAAGAACATCGCGCTGATCTTCGAGAAGACTTCCACCCGTACCCGCTGCGCCTTCGAGGTGGCCGCCTACGACCAGGGCGCCAACGTCACCTACATCGATCCGGGCTCCTCGCAGATCGGCCACAAGGAATCGATGAAGGACACCGCCCGCGTGCTCGGGCGCATGTACGACGCCATCGAGTACCGCGGCTTCAAGCAGGAAATTGTCGAGGAGCTGGCCAGCTATGCCGGAGTGCCGGTGTTCAACGGCCTGACCGACGAATACCACCCGACCCAGATGCTCGCCGACGTGCTGACCATGCGCGAGCACAGCGACAAGCCGCTGCACGAGATCAGCTACGCCTACCTGGGCGACGCGCGCAACAACATGGGCAACTCGCTGCTGCTGATCGGCGCCAAACTCGGCATGGACGTGCGCATTGCCGCGCCCAAGGCCCTGTGGCCGAGCGACGAGCACGTAGCCGCGTGCAAGAAGTTCGCCGAAGAAAGTGGCGCGCGCATCACCCTCACCGAGGACGCCAAGGCCGCGGTCAAGGGCGTCGACTTCGTCCACACCGACGTCTGGGTGTCCATGGGCGAGCCGGTCGAGGCCTGGGGCGAGCGCATCAAGGAGCTGCTGCCCTACCAGGTCAACATGGACATCATGAAGGCCACCGGCAACCCGCGGGCCAAGTTCATGCACTGCCTGCCGGCCTTCCACAACAGCGAGACCAAGGTCGGCAAGCAGATCGCCGAGCAGTACCCGAACCTGAAGAACGGCATCGAAGTTACCGAAGACGTGTTCGAGTCGCCCTACAACATCGCCTTCGAGCAGGCGGAAAACCGCATGCACACCATCAAGGCGATCCTGGTCTCGACCCTGGCCGACATCTAACCGCCGAGGCGGGCCGGCTTGCGGCCCGCACGACTGAGCAAGGAGAAGCACCATGCGACTCGTCATCGCCCTGGGCGGCAACGCCCTGCTACGCCGCGGCGAAGCCATGACCGCGGAGAATCAGCGCGAGAACGTGCGGATCGCCTGCGAGCAGATCGCCAAGGTGGCGCCGGGCAACGAACTGGTGATCGCCCACGGCAACGGTCCGCAGGTCGGCCTGCTGGCCCTGCAGGGCGCGGCCTACGACGCGGCCAACCCCTACCCGCTGGACGTGCTCGGCGCCGAAACCGAAGGCATGATCGGCTACATGATCGAACAGGAGCTGGGCAACCTGCTGCCGTTCGAGGTGCCCTTCGCCACCATCCTCACCCAGGTCGAGGTGGACAGTGGCGACCCGGCCTTCCGCAAGCCGACCAAGCCGATCGGCCCGGTCTACAGCAAGGAGGAAGCCGAGCGTCTGGCCAAGGAGAAGGGCTGGAGCATCGCCCCGGACGGCGACAAGTTCCGCCGCGTAGTGGCCAGCCCAAGGCCGCAGCGCATCTTCGAGATCCGCCCGATCAAGTGGCTGCTGGAGAAGGGCAGCGTGGTGATCTGCGCCGGCGGCGGCGGTATCCCGACCATGTACGATGGCAAGAAGCTGCGCGGCGTCGAGGCGGTGATCGACAAGGACCTGTGCTCGGCGCTGCTGGCCGAGCAGCTCAACAGCGACCTGCTGGTGATCGCCACCGACGTCGACGCGGCCTACATCGACTGGGGCAAGCCGAGCCAGAAGGCCATCGCCCAGGCCCACCCGGACGAACTGGAGCGCCTCGGCTTCGCCGCCGGCTCCATGGGCCCCAAGGTCCAGGCCGCCTGCGAGTTTGCCCGCAATACCGGCAAGGTCGCGGTGATCGGCTCGCTAGCCAACATCGAGGCCATCGTCCAGGGCACTTCCGGAACCCGCATCAGCACGGCCGAGCCGGGCCTGAGCTACCGCTGATCGGCGCGGGCCCCGGCGCCCGCGCCCGACACGCAACCGAAGGGTCACGCACGTGACCTTTCGGTCACGCCCTGCGTCACCCAGACATTCCGATTCATTTTGAGTCGCCATCCGGAAATTCCCGCTGGCTGGATCGCCATTGCCGCTGCCAAGGCAGCCGCGCGCCCCGCCTGTCCGGCCCGGAACGACCCCAGGAGTTCTGCGTGATGTCTCGATTACCCGTCATTGTCGGCTTCGGCGGTTACAACGCCGCGGGCAGGAGCTCGTTCCACCACGGTTTCCGCCGTATCGTCCAGGAGTCGCTGGACGCCGCCACGCGTCAGGAGACCCTGGCCGGCCTGGCCGTGATGATGAAACTGGTGCAGGTGGTCGAAGGCCAGTTCCAGAGCGCCGACGGCCAGCCCCTGACCCCCGCCGAGATCGAGGCGCGGCATGGCGCCGAGATTCTCGCCGGCACGCTGGTGCGGCGCATCGAGAAGCGCCACCTAGACGTGGACGCCGCCCACTGGCAGAAGAACCTCGCCGTCAGCGGCGCGCAGTTCACCACCCAGCGCAAGCACCTGCCCGAGCCGCTGCCGGCCAGCTGGCAGGTCGAGGAGCTGGACGAGCAGCAGGTGCGCGTCACCCTGCTGGAGAGCTGCGAGTTCAAGGTCGACAGTTACCGCGCCCTGCCGGTGAAGGCCGCCGGCCAGTTGCCCACAGGCTTCGACCCGGGCGAGCTGTACCACTCGCACTTCCATCCGCGCGGCCTGCAGATGACCGTGGTCGGCGCCACCGACGCGCTGCGCTCCACCGGCCTGGACTGGCGCACCATCCAGGACCATGTGGCGCCGGACCAGATCGCCGTGTTCGCCGGTAGCGGCATGAGCCAGATGGACGAAAACGGCTTCGGCGGCATGCTGCAGTCGCGCCTCAGGGGCGGCCGGGTCACCGCCAAGCAGTGCCCGCTGGGCCTAAACACCATGCCGGCAGACTTCATCAACGCCTACGTACTGGGCAGCGTCGGCACCACCGGTAGCGTCACCGGTGCCTGCGCCACCTTCCTCTACAACCTGCAGAAAGGCATCGAGCAGATCGCCAGTGGCCAGGCCCGCGTGGTGCTGGTGGGCAACAGCGAGGCGCCGGTCACCCAGGAGTTCATCGACGGCTACGGCGCCATGGGCGCCCTGGCCACCGAGGAGGGCCTGCGCAAGATCGAGGGCCGCGACGAGGTGGACTTCCGCCGCGCCAGCCGGCCGTTCGGCGACAACTGCGGCTTCACCCTGTCCGAGTCGGCGCAGTTCATCGTACTGATGGATGACGCCCTGGCCCTGGAACTGGGTGCCGATATCCACGGTGCGGTGCCGGATGTGTTCATCAACGCCGACGGCTTCAAGAAATCCATTTCCGCCCCCGGCCCGGGCAACTACCTGACCCTGGCCAAGGCCGTGGCCAGCGCCGCGCAGCTGGTCGGAATCGACGCCGTGCGCACGCGCAGCTTCGTGCACGCCCACGGCTCCAGCACCCCGGCCAACCGGGTCACCGAATCCGAGCTGCTGGACCGCATAGCCGAGGCCTTCGGCATCGAGGCCTGGCCGGTGACCGCGGTCAAGGCCTTCGTCGGCCACTCCCTGGCACCGGCCAGCGGCGACCAGTTGATCGCCGCCCTCGGCACCTTCCACCACGGCCTGCTGCCGGGCCTGAAGACTATCGACAAGGTGGCCGACGACGTGCACCGCCAGCACCTGAGCCTGGACACCCGCGACCGCCGGGTGGAAAACATGGAAGTGTGCTTCCTCAACTCCAAGGGCTTCGGCGGCAACAACGCCACCGGCGTACTGCTGGCGCCGCAGGTGGCCGAGCGCATGCTGCGCAAGCGCCACGGCGAGGCCGCCTTCGCCGCCTGGCAGGCCAGGCGCGAGGCAACCCGTGCCGCCGCCGCACGCTACGACCAGCAGGCCCTGCGCGGCCAGTTCGACATCCTCTATCACTTCGGCCAGGGCCTGATCGACGATCGCGAGCTGCAGATCGATGCGCAACAGGTACGCATCCCCGGCTTCAGCCAGCCGCTGGTCTACCGCAAAGACGAGCGCTACGCCGACATGCTGTAGGAGGTCGAGGCAGCCCGGCTGCCATCCGGGCTGCTCGTGAACGGACTCAGCGGTGCAGCACGTATTGCCCGCTGAAGCGCACCGCCTCGGTGGCGCCGCCAAGGATGCGACAGTGCAACCCGATGCGCGCCAGGCCGCGGCGCCGGTACAGGGCGAGGAACCGCTCCCACTCGGCTGCCGGCGGCGCGGCGCATAGCGCCACGGCATCGCCGAGCACCGGCTCACTGTAGTCGATCTGGCCCTGCTGGATGACGATGTGGCCGTCGACTATGCCCGCCTCGCGCAGGCTCAAATGCAGCCAGCCCCAGCCGGCCAGCACCGCGGCGCAGTACAGGCTGCCGCCGAACATGCTGCTCTTGTGATTGAGGTTGGCCGCCAGCGGCAGGCTCAGGCGCAACTCGCCATCCTGCCAGCCCAGCACGCCGAGGCCCATGGCCCGAGTCAGCGGGATGTCCTGGTGCAGCAGCCGCTCCAGGTGGGCGCGCGCGTCGCTCATCTGCCGCCCCGGCCGTCAGTCCAGGGCGCGCGCCAGCTGGATCAGCTCGGCGCGCCACGCGGCCGCCTGCGGCAGGCCGAGGAAGGACGGGTTGAGGTAGCTCTCGCGCGCCTCGTAGGTCAGCGCCTCGCCCTTGAGATCCAGCACTTCGCCACCGGCGCCTTCCAGCACACCCTGGGCCGCCGCGGTATCCCACTGCGAGGTGGGCGCCAGGCGCGGATAACAGTCGGCGTTGCCCTCGGCCAGCAGGCAGAACTTCAGCGAGCTGCCAACGCTGGCCAGCTGCAGGTCGCCGAAACGCTCGGACAGGCCCTCCAGCAGGCGCTCCTGAGCCGGGCTGGAGTGGCGCCGGCTGGCCACCAGGGTGAAGGCTTCGGCCGGTGCCAGGCGCACGGCAATGGCCTCTGGCTCGCCGCCCGCGTCCTGGCGCCAGGCACCCAGGCCGGCGCCGCCGAAGTAGCAGCGGCCACTGGCCGGGATGCCGACCACGCCGAACACCACGCGGCCGCGCTCGATCAGGGCGACGTTGACGGTGAACTCCTCGCTGCCGGAGATGAACTCCTTGGTGCCGTCGAGTGGGTCGACCAGCCACCAGCGCTGCCACTCGGCGCGCTCGGCCAGGGCGATGCCGGCGTCCTCCTCGGACAGCACCGGCACCTCGGGAGCCAGCTCGCGCAGGCCGGCGGCGAGGATGTCGTGGGCGGCCAGGTCGGCGGCGGTGACCGGCGAGGCGTCGGACTTCTCGCTGACGGCCACGTCGTTGCGCCAGAACGGCAAGGTAGCCTGGCCGGCACGTTGTACCAGGGCGATGACCGCCGGCAGATAGGGATGGCTCACTGGAATTCTCCACGTTGGGTCAGCAGGTCACGGACCAGATAGAGGGCGGCCAGGGCGCGCCCCTCGGAAAACTGCGGGTGCTGGATCAGGGTGCTGAGGTCGTGCAGGTTGACCTTGTCGACCCGCAGCGGCTCGGGCTCGTCGCCGGGCAGGCGCTCCTCGTACAGGTCGCGGGCCAGCACCACCTGGATCTTCTGGCTCATGTAGCCGGGCGACAGGCTCAGCTCGGTGATCAGCTCCAGGCGCTCGGCGCCGAAGCCGGCCTCTTCCTTGAGTTCGCGATTGGCCGCCACCAGCACGTCCTCGCCAGGCTCGACCAGGCCCTTGGGCAGCGACAGCTGATAGTCGTCGGTGCCGCCGCAGTATTCCTCGACCAGCACCGCGTGCTCGGCGTCGAGCAGCGCCACCACCATCACCGCGCCGTAGCCGGAGCCCTTGCCCACCAGGCGCTCGTAGGTGCGCTCCACGCCGTTGGAGAAGCGCAGCTGCAGCTCTTCGACGCGGAACAGGCGGCTGCTGGCGACAATCTCGCGGGCCAGCACCTGGGGTTTCTCGCGCATCATTCGCTCCTTGATTCGAACCGCTATCATACCCCGCTCCCCGCGCGGGATTCTTCCACTGCGTCTGTTTCCGGACTTTGCCATGCCTCAGCTGCCCTGGAGCGAAATCGATACCGTCCTGCTCGACATGGACGGCACCCTGCTCGACCTGCATTTCGACAACCATTTCTGGCTGCAGCACCTGCCGCAGCGCTACGCCGAGCTGCACGGGATCAGCCGCGCGGCCGCCGAGGCCGAGCTGCTGCCGCTGTTCCGCGAACACGCCGGCAAGCTGACCTGGTACTGCACGGATTTCTGGAGCCGCGAGCTGAACCTCTCGGTACGCGAGCTCAAGCGCGAGGTGGCGCACCTGATCGCCCTGCGCCCGGATGCCGATGTCTTCCTCCAGACCCTGCGCGCCGCCGGCAAGCGCGTGGTGCTGATCACCAATGCGCACCGCGACTCGCTGTCGCTGAAGCTGGAACGGGTCGAGCTGGCGCCCTACTTCGACCGCCTGATCAGCTCCCACGACTATGGCTTCCCCAAGGAGGACCAGCAGTTCTGGTTCGCCCTGCAGCAGGACTGCCCCTTCGAACCGGCCCGCAGCCTGTTCATCGACGACAGCCTGCCGATCCTGCGCAGCGCCGGGCGCTACGGCGTCGCCCATCTGCTGGCGGTGCGCCAGCCGGACAGCCGCGCGCCGGACAAGGACACCGAGGAATTCGCCGCCGTCGAGGACTACCGCCAACTCAGCGCACAACTGGCCGCCCCGGCCTGATCGCCGACCATCGCCACCCCGCGCGGTTCGTCGGCTGCGCCAGTTTTTGCGCAAGTCGTGAACCCTCTCGCAGCCTGACGATCTCATGCTTGCCCGGCGAAGCGGCACTGGCAGCATGTGCGCCATCCACCAACGGAGAGCCATCGTTAAATGAAGTATTCCTCCCTGCTCCTGCTCACCCTCGGCCTGGCCAGCGGCAGCGCTCTGGCCGGCAACACCTCGGCCGGCGTCGGCGGCGCCCTGGGCGGCGCCCTGGGCACCGTGGTCGGCGAGCAGATCGGCGGCAGCACCGGCGCCACCATCGGTGCCGGTGTCGGCGGCGCGGCCGGCAGCGCGGTGGGCGCCGACAAGGGCAGCCGCACCGAGGCGGCCATCGGCGGCGGCATCGGCGCGGCCGGTGGCCAGGTGATCGGCAGCAAGATCGGCGGCAGCACCGGCGGCGTGATCGGTGCGGCGGTCGGCGGCGGCGCCGGTGGTGCCCTGGGCAACGCCTACGGCGGCGATGACGACGACCATGACGGGCGTCGCTACCGGGATGGCGGTTATTACTACCACGACCACGACGGGCACCCCGGCCGCGCCCTCGGCCACAAGAAGCACAAGTGGCACAAGAAGCACCACTGAAACAACAAGGCCCGCATGATGCGGGCCTTGTGTTTTGCGAGGCGCTGAAACAGCCGAATCAGATACCTTCGCGGCGCAGGGCGGCGGCGGTGAAGTCGCTCTTCTTCAGCTGCACGTTGAAGTCGTACATCGGCTCGTTGTTGTCCAGGCCGTCGACGAAGTAGCGATTGCCCTTGAAGTCGTAGATGGTCTCCAGGGTGCTGAGGAACATCGGCACCTCGTAGTAGCTGATCGGATGCGCTTCCTGCAGGCCGATCAGCTGGCCGTCGCGGTCATAGAGGTCGACGGCGAGAATCTGCCAGCTGTCCTCGTCGATGTAGAAGCGACGCTTGCCATAGGGGTGGCTGTGGCCCTTGCGCAGGTTGGCATCGACCACCCAGACGCGATGCAGCTCGTGGCGCAGCAGCTCGGGATTGACGTGCTTCTTCTGCAGGATCTGCTCGTAGGGAATGCCCTTCTGGTGCACCGCATAGCTGTTGTATGGCATCAGCATTTCCTGCTTGCCCACCAGGGTCCACTCGTAACGGTCCGGCGCACCGTTGTAGGCGTCCACCACGTCGGCGGTGGCCATGCCGTTGGTGTCCGGCTGCATGGCCTCGTAGGCCAGCATCGGCAGGCGGCGCACGCGGCGCTCGCCACGGCTGAAGCGCCAGGCCTTGCGGATCGCCAGCACCTGGTCGAGGGTTTCCTGCACCACCAGGGCGGAGCCGGCCAGCTTGCTCGGCGCGGTGACCACGTACTTATAGAAGAACAGGGTGTTGTCCAGATCGGCCGGGGTCATGCCCTCGCGACCGTAGATGAACAGGATGTCGCGCTCGCGCTTGACCAGTACGTAGTCGCCGCCCTGCAGCACCGCCGCATGGTTGGTCACCATGCGGGTCTGCTCGCCGCGGTAGCGGGTGATGTGGTTCCAGATCGCTTCCTGGCCGCTCTGCGGAATCGGGAAGGGGATGCCGGCCGCGGTGCCCTCGATGCCGTTGCCGCCGGCAATCAGGCTGGCGTTGGTGGCGTTGTAGCGGGTGGCGTCATAGATGCGCTGCGGCGAGGCGGCGCTGCGCCGGGTCGGCAGCACGCGCAGGTAATAGTCCGGGTGCAGCTCCAGCATGCGCTGGTAACCCGGGCTCAGCAGGGCCTTGTACTGCGCCATGTTGGCCTGGCTGACGCGGTACAGCTCCTGGTCGGCGACGTAGGGGTCGGGGTGGTGCATACCCGGCTGGTAGTTGGCCGGCGGGGTGGCCAGGCCACCTTCCCAGGGCGGAATGGTGCCGGCGGCATTGCCGGCGCGCTCGCCGCCCAGCGGCGTCAGATCTTGTCCCAGGCGCGCGGCCTGGGCCGCGTCGACCCGGGCATGCGCCGGCAGGGTGACAGCGGCAGCCAAAGACAGGACTGCAATGGTTCTCAGCACAGCGTTCTCCTCGCGGCGTACGCAGACGCCGCTGTTCTTATTCGTACGACCAGTGTAGGCCGCGCTCGTCGATTGCCGTTGGGTGAGGTCTGCCATCCTGGCGCCGAGTGGTCCCGGTCGTGTCGGCCCCGCTCCCTGCGAGGCCCTGCATGAGCTATTGATCGCGCTGGAACTTGAGGTCCCAGACGCCGTGGCCGAGGCGCTCGCCGCGCTTCTCGAACTTGGTCACCGGGCGCTCGCTGGGGCGCTCCACGTAGCCGGCGGCGCCGGCCAGATTATGGTAGCCGGGCGCCGCGGACATGACTTCCAACATATGTTCCGCGTATGGCTGCCAATCGGTGGCCATGTGCAGCACTCCGCCGATCTTCAGCTTGCTGCGCACCAGCTCGGCGAAGGCCGGCTGGACGATGCGGCGCTTGTGGTGGCGGGCCTTGTGCCAGGGGTCGGGGAAGAACAGCAGGACGCGATCCAGGCTGGCATCGGCGACGCAGTCGCGCAGCACTTCCAGGGCGTCGCAGCTGTACACGCGAATGTTCGACAGGTTCTGCGTGAGCATACCGTTGAGCAGGGCACCGACGCCCGGCTTGTGCACTTCCACGCCGATGAAGTCCTGTTCCGGCGCGGCAGCGGCCATCTCCAGGGTGGCGTGGCCCATGCCGAAGCCGATCTCGAAGGTGCGCGGCGCGCTGCGGCCGAATACCTGGTCGAAGTCGCGCAGGCCGTCGGCCAGCTCCAGGCCGAACTTCGGCCAGCCCTGCTCCAGGCCGCGCTGCTGGCCCTCGGTCATGCGCCCGGCGCGCATGACGAAGCTCTTGATGGTGCGCAGGGGCCGCTGGACCGCGCCTTCGCCGGCCTGCTGAATGTCGTCGCTCATGGAATTCTCTTGCTTACTTGATCAGGCCATCCAGCGGCGACGAGGCGCTCGCATAGAGTTTCTTCGGCATGCGCCCGGCCAGGTAGGCCATGCGTCCGGCGATGATCGCGTGCTTCATCGCCGCGCCCATCAGGATCGGGTCCTGGGCGTGGGCGATGGCACTGTTCATCAGCACCGCCTCGCAGCCCAGCTCCATGGCGATGGTGGCGTCGGAAGCGGTGCCCACGCCGGCATCGACCAGCACCGGCACGCTCGCCTCTTCGAGGATGATGCGCAGGTTGTAGGGATTGCAGATCCCTAGGCCGGTGCCGATCAGGCCGGCCAGCGGCATCACCGCGATGCAGCCCATGGCGGCCAGCTGGCGGGCGATGATGGGGTCGTCGCTGGTGTACACCATCACGTCGAAGCCTTCCTTGACCAGCACTTCGGCGGCCTTGAGGGTCTCGATCACGTTGGGGAACAGGGTCTTCTGGTCGGCCAGCACTTCCAGCTTGACCAGCTTGTGGCCATCGAGCAGCTCGCGCGCCAGGCGGCAGGTGCGCACCGCTTCCTCGGCGGTGTAGCAGCCGGCGGTGTTGGGCAGGATGGTGTACTTGTCCGGCGAGATCACGTCGAGCAGGTTCGGCTCGCCCGGGTTCTGCCCGATGTTGGTCCGGCGCACCGCCACGGTGACGATCTCGGCACCCGAGGCCTCGATGGCCAGGCGGGTCTCTTCGAGGTCCTTGTACTTGCCGGTGCCCACCAGCAGGCGCGACTCGTAGGTGCGGCCGGCGAGGGTGAAGGGCTTGTCGATGATGGCGCTCATGGCAGTTCCTCGGGCGACTAGCCGCCGCCGATGGCGTGGACGACTTCCAGCTGGTCGCCGTCGTGCAGGACGGTGGCGCCGTGCTGGCTGCGCGGCACTATGTCCAGGTTGAGCTCGACCGCCACCCGCTTGCCCGCAGCGTCCAGGCGCACGAGCAGGTCGGCGACGGTGGCGCCGTCGGGCAGCTCGAAGGGTTGGCCGTTCAACTGGATGTGCATGGCTGGGCGGTCAGATCATGAAAGGGTCGGCATTCTAGCCCGATCGACCGGATCGACCAAGGTACGCGCGTACCATCGGTCAGGCCCGCCCGCCCCGCAGCGCTACCAGGCCCAGGCACAGCCAGCCAGCGAGGAAGCACACCCCGCCCAGCGGGGTGATCATGCCGAGCTTGCCCAGGCCGCTCAGGGTCAGGGCATAGAGGCTGCCGGAGAACAACAGGATGCCGACGGCGAACAGCGTGCCGGCGGCCTTGACCAGGCCTCCGGGCAGGCGCTCGGCCAGCAGCGCCACGCCGAACAGGGCCAGGGCGTGGATCAGCTGGTAGTGCACGCCGGTCTGAAACACCGCCAGATACTCGGCACTGAGCTGCCCTTTCAAGCCATGGGCGGCGAAGGCGCCCAGCGCCACGCCGGTGAAGCCGGCCAGGGCCGCCAGCAGGAGAAAGACTCGCAACATGATGGATTTCCGAACTGCGTCGATGCGGCCGCTATAATGGCCCGCTCTTCCTACCGGGCCAAGCCATGCTGCGCACCCTGCTCCGTCGCCTGACCAAACTGCTGCTGTGGTTCGCCGCCGCCAGCGCCCTGCTGGTACTGGCGCTGCGCTGGATCGACCCGCCTGGCACGGCGCTGATGGTCGAGCGCAAGGTGCAGTCCTGGATCGATGGCGAGCCGATCGACCTGCAACGCAGCTGGCGCCCCTGGCGCGAGCTGCCGGATGACCTGAAGATCGCGGTGATCGCCGCCGAGGACCAGAAGTTCGCCGAGCACTGGGGCTTCGACGTCGCCGCCATTCGCCAGGCCCTGGCGCACAATGCGGGTGGCGGCAACCTGCGCGGCGCCAGCACCATCAGCCAGCAGGTGGCCAAGAACCTGTTCCTCTGGTCCGGCCGCAGCTGGCCGCGCAAGGCGCTGGAGGCCTGGTTCACCGGGTTGATCGAGCTGCTCTGGCCGAAGCAGCGCATCCTCGAGGTATACCTCAACAGCGTGGAATGGGGCGACGGCGTGTTCGGCGCAGAGACCGCCGCGCGCCATCACTTCGGGGTCGGCGCGCCCTACCTGTCGCGCCAGCAGGCCAGCCTGCTGGCCGCCGTGCTGCCCAACCCACGCGCCTGGAGCGCCAGCCGCCCGGGCCCGCGCGTGCAGCGCCGGGCCAACTGGATCCGCCGGCAGAGCCAGCAGCTCGGTGGCAGCCACTACCTCAACCAGCTGTCCGCGCCACTGCCGCTGGCGCAGTGGTGGCCGGACTGGCTGCCGAAGCCCTGAGCAGGCCCCAGGCGATCAGCGCCTGGCCGCTGAAGTAGCAGCTCACTATCACCTCGACCGCATGCGGGAAGGGCTGGACGAACTTGTTCAGCCCGATCAGCGAATCCGCCACCACGAACAGCATGGCGCCCAGCCACAGCGGCCCGGGGCGCGGCTCCAGGCGGCCGGCCAGCAGGGCCATGGCCAGCAGGCAACCCAGGTAGATCGCCACCGGCACCTGCAGGGCACCGGCCACCGGCAGCATCCAGGCCGCCATCGCCAGCGCGTAGAGCAGCACCGGCAGGCCGCGCCAGCGCCACAGCGGTCGGCCGCGGCCCAGCAGGACGAAGGCCACGCTGAAGGCCAGCTGGTTGAGCAGGAAGGCCAGCAGGGCCTGGAGGAACAGGCCGTCGCGCTCGCCGAAGTCGAGGAAGAAATCCCCTGCCGCCGCGCCCAGGTAGCCCAGCGCCAGCCAGCGCCCGGCCGCCCCCGGAAAGGCGCGCCAGGCCAGCACGGCAAAGATCAGCATGGGCAGCGGCTTGAGCAGCCAGCCCAGCGGATAGGGCTTGAGCGGCAGCAACAGCAGGTAGAGCAGGCCGAGGGCAATGGCCAGGGCATAGAGGCGGCAGGGGTGGCTGGTCATGTCGGACTCCCGCGGGTGGAAGCCCGATCCTGCCGCGGCGCCGACCTGTCCGCCAGTCGCCACGCGCCAGCCACGGGGGCCGCAGGCGTCAGTGCTGCAACAGGCGCTTGGGCACCGCGCGCAACGCCAGCACCAGGTCGTCCTGCAGGTGGGCGGTCAGCCCCTGCTGCGGGTAGACCCAGGCCTCGCCATCCTGCAACTGCAGGCGCAGGCGCGGCGCGCCCAGGCTGGCGCTCAGGCGCGCGGCCGGCACGGCCTGGCGGGGCCGCAGGTCGACAGCCGCGATGGGCCGATCGGCCAGCCGTTCCAGCAACTGCGCGGACTGCGGCTGCTCCGCCTCATCCGCACCGATGCCACTGGCCTCGACCAGGCTGGCACGCTGCGCCTCGCTCAGCGCCAGCTCGCCCTCCACCTGCCAGCCGTCCAGCTCGCCACGCAGCAGCAGGCGCGGCCCCGGCTGCAACCACAGTTCGGTAGCGGACAGCTGCCGGCCGAGCTGGGCGACGCTCAGGCGCTCCGCCAGCAGGGGCTGGAACACTTCGGCATCCCACTGCTGCATCCACGCCAGGGGCTCGCTCCTGTCCGCGCGCGGGGTCAGCAGCCAGTAGCCGAGCAGACAGCTGGCCAGGGCCACTATGGTGAACAGCAGGGCGGGGGGACGGCGGCTCAAGGCAATACTCCGGGCAGAAAAAAGCCGCACCAGGGTGCGGCTTCTCGGGGTGGTGGTGCTTACGCCTGGATCGAGCCCTTGAGCTTATTCATGGCGTTCTTCTCCAGCTGGCGGATGCGCTCGGCGGAGACGTTGTACTTGGCGGCCAGGTCGTGCAGGGTGGCCTTCTCCTCGGCCAGCCAGCGCTGGTAGAGGATGTCGCGGCTGCGCTCGTCCAGGCTCTCCAGGGCCTCGTGCAGGCTGGCGCTGGAGCTGTCGCTCCAGTCGGCGTCCTCGAGCTGGCGCGCCGGGTCGTAGCGGTGGTCTTCCAGGTAGTGGGCCGGCGACTTGAAAGCACTCTCGTCGTCATCCTCGGCGGCCGGATCGAAGGCCATGTCCTGGCCGGACAGACGGCTCTCCATCTCGCGCACTTCGCGCGGCTCCACGCCCAGGCTCTCGGCCACGGCATGCACTTCGTCGTTGCTCAGCCAGGCCAGACGCTTCTTCTGGCTGCGCAGGTTGAAGAACAGCTTGCGCTGCGCCTTGGTGGTGGCGACCTTGACGATACGCCAGTTGCGCAGGATGAACTCGTGGATCTCGGCCTTGATCCAGTGCACGGCGAAGGACACCAGGCGCACACCCATTTCCGGGTTGAAGCGCTTGACCGCCTTCATCAGGCCGACGTTGCCTTCCTGGATCAGGTCGGCCTGGGACAGGCCATAGCCGGCATAGCTGCGGGCGATGTGCACGACGAAGCGCAGGTGGGCCAGCACCATCTGGCGCGCGGCTTCCAGGTCCTGCTCGTAGTAGAGACTCTCGGCCAGCTCGCGCTCCTGCTCGGCGGTCAGCAGCGGGATGCTGTTCACCGCATGCACGTAGGCCTCCAGGTTGGCGCCTGGGACTAGGGCATGGACAGGTTGCAGGGCAGTGGTCATCAGAAACCTCCGGTATTACAAGGCGGGTGCAGTCTAGCACTGCCGATTCTGAGCGGGGAACCTGTGGAAAAGTTCCCTTACAGTTGTTCAGAAATTGATCAGAATCAACGAATTGCTAGCGTGGCGCGAGCTCGCTCAGGTGCCGCGCCACCGCCAGCCAGGCGCCAATATAGCCGAGGAACAGCGCGCCCAACAGCAGCGACAGACCATCGGCGACCGGAACCCCGCCCAGGGCGAAATCGCTGCCGTACAGGCCGGCCAGGCGCACCACCGCATCGTTCAGCCAGTCCAGGCCGAAGGCCAGCAGGCCCCAGGCCAGCAGGCCGGCGCCGAAACCGTAGAGCGCGCCCATATAGAGGAAGGGGCGACGCACGTAGCCGTCGGTGCCGCCGACCAGCTTGATCACCTCGATCTCGCTGCGGCGGTTCTCGATGTGCAGGCGGATGGTGTTGCCGATCACCAGCAACAGGGCCAGCACCAGCAGCAGGGTCAGGCCGAAGACGAAGCGGTCGCCCAGGCCGAGGATGGCGGTCAGGCGCTCCACCCACTGCAGGTCGAGCTGCGCCTGGTCGACCCCGGGCAGCTCGGCCAGGCGCTGGCGCAGGGCCTCGAGGGCGGCCTTGTCGATCTCCTTGGGTGTCACCACCACCACCGCGGGCAGCGGGTTCTCCGGCAGCTCGCGCAGCGCCTGGCCGAGCCCGGACTGCTGCTCGAACGCCGCCAGGCCGGCCTCGCGGCCGATGAACTCGGCCTCGGCCACGTCGGCCATGGCGGCGATCTCGTCACGCAGCTGCAGACCGGCGTCGTCACCGGCCTCCACCTGCAGGTAGAGGGAAATCTGTGCGGCCTTCTGCCAGGAGCCGCCGAGGCGCTCGACGTTGTCCAGCAGCAGGGCCAGGCCCATCGGCAGCGACAGCGCCACGGCCATCACCAGGCAGGTGAAGAAGCTGCCGATCGGCTGGCGCACCAGGCGGCCAAGGCTGTCGACCAGGCTGGCGCGGTGGCTCTCGACCCAGGCGGCGAACAGGGCGGAGAAGCCCGGGCCTTCCTTGATCGGCTTGTCGGCCTTGCTCTGTACGGCGCCGACCCGTTCGGCGGCCTTGATATTGCGCTGGTTGTCGCTCATCAGCCGGCCTCCCCGTCGCCGATCAGTCGGCCGCGTTGCAAGGTCAGCATGCGGTGGCGCATGCGGGCGATCAGGGCCAGGTCGTGGCTGGCGATCAGGACCGTGGTGCCGAGGCGGTTGATGTCCTCGAACACCCCCATGATCTCCGCGGCCAGGCGCGGGTCGAGGTTGCCGGTGGGTTCGTCCGCCAGCAGCAGGGCCGGGCGGTGCACCACCGCGCGGGCGATGCCGACGCGCTGCTGCTGGCCGGTAGACAGGTCGGCCGGGAACTGCTCGGCCTTGTCGGACAGCGACACGCGCTCCAGTGCCGCGCCGACCCGCTTGGCGATGTCCGGCTTGGACAGGCCGAGGATCTGCAGCGGCAGGGCGACGTTGTCGAACACCGAGCGGTCGAACAGCAGCTGGTGGTTCTGGAACACCACGCCGATCTGCCGGCGCAGGAAGGGAATCTGCGCATTGGTGATCTGCGCCAGGTCCTGGCCGGCCAGCAGCAGCTTGCCGCTGCTCGGCCGCTCCATCGCCAGCAACAGGCGCAGCAGGGTCGACTTGCCGGCGCCGGAGTGGCCGGTGACGAAGAGGAACTCGCCGCGGCGCACGCGGAAACTCAGTTCGTGCAACCCGACATGGCCATTGGGATACCGCTTGCCGACCTGCTCGAATCGAATCATCCCTGTTCCTTCTCTGCAAAGAGTGCCTGGACGAAATCCTCGGCGACGAAGGTGCGCAGATCGTCGATGCCTTCGCCGACGCCGATGTAGCGGATCGGCAGGCCGAACTGCTTGGCCAGGGCGAAGATCACCCCGCCCTTGGCGGTGCCGTCCAGCTTGGTCAGGGCCAGGCCGCTGAGGGCCACGGCCTGGTTGAACTGCTTGGTCTGGTTGATCGCGTTCTGCCCGGTGCCGGCGTCCAGCACCAGCAGCACCTCGTGCGGCGCGCTCTCGTCCAGCTTGCCGATGACCCGACGGACCTTCTTCAGCTCCTCCATCAGGTTGTCCTTGGTGTGCAGGCGCCCGGCCGTGTCGGCGATCAGCACGTCGATGCCGCGCGCCTTGGCGGCCTGCACCGCGTCGAAGATCACCGAGGCGGAGTCGGCGCCAGTGTGCTGGGCGATCACCGCGATCTGGTTGCGCTCGCCCCACACCTGCAACTGCTCGACGGCAGCGGCGCGGAAGGTGTCGCCGGCGGCGAGCATGACCTTCTTGCCCTCGCCCTGCAGCTTCTTGGCCAGCTTGCCGATGGTGGTGGTCTTGCCGACGCCGTTCACGCCGACCACCAGGATCACGTAGGGCTGCTTCTCGGCATTGATCAGCAGCGGCTGCTCAACCGGCTTGAGCAGGGCGCCCAGCTCTTCCTGCAGGGCCTTGTACAGCGCGCCGCTGTCGGCCAGCTCCTTGCGCGCCACGCGCTTGGTCAGGCTGCCGATGATGGCGCCGGTGGCCTCGACGCCGACGTCGGCGGTGAGCAGGCGGGTCTCCAGTTCCTCGAGCAGGTCGTCGTCGATCGCCTTCTTGCCGAGGAACAGGCTGGCCATGCCCTCGCCCAGGCTGGCGCTGGTCTTCGACAGGCCCTGCTTGAGGCGGGCGAACCAGCCGCCCTGGTTGTCGCCGGGCTTGCTCTGCTCGACCTGCGGCGCGGCCACCGGCTCGGGCTGCGGCTCGGGCTGCGGCTCGGGCTGCGCGGGCTGCTCATGAACCGGGTGGGTGACTTCGCTGCCGACGTTGAGGCGAAAGCGCGAGAAGGCCGGGCGCGCCGCCTCATCCGCCGCGGCGGGCGCCTGGGCACTGGCGGCAGGCTCGATGGCGGCTGGCGCGGGTGCGACGGGCGGCACCACCGCTGCGGGTTCGGCCACGGCCGGCGCCGCAGGCACCTCAGCGGGGGCGACTTCGAGCGCCGCAGGCACAGGCGCGGCAACCGGCTCCGCAGGGGCAGCGGCCGCCTCTGCCACGGGCGCAGGCGGGGCCTGCTCGGGCGCTGCCGCGCTGTCCTGCGGCTTCTTGCGCAGCCAGCCGAACAGGGATTTCTTCTCGCCGGGTTGTTCGGGCGAGGGCTTGTCGTCTTGGGAACCGAACATGAGTCATCTCAAAGGAGGCCGGCCTGAGGCCCGCCCCGAAATAGCTAGCCATGAGCCTTGCCGGGCTCACTCTGGGTCACCGTGCCTGGCGCAACCTTTCGCTGCAGGCCGACAGCTGTACCGGAACGAAGCGGAGCTGGCACGACACGAATCTGGGCAGGCGACTTTATCACTTTAGGCGCGCCCCGCGCAGCGTTAGCTGAGTCGCCCGGGCGGCGACGCCGAGAATGCCGGCGCAAGGCGGTGGGCGGGATGACTGAGGCGAGAAAACCAGTACAGGAAAAATGCAGTCGTGATTTTTGTACAAGAAAATTGTACAACTCAAGCATCATGGACCACCGTACCGCCCCCGAACACTGCGAGGTTGTAGATATGCTCGTTCGCCTTACCTATGCCAGCCGCGCACTGAATGGCGTCTCTTCACAGCTGATCCGCGAAATTCTCGAAGTTTCGCAACGCAACAACCCCCGTCGCGGCCTGACAGGCATCCTCTGCTGCAATGCGGACACCTTCCTGCAGGTACTCGAGGGACCACGGGCCGCGGTGAACGAGCTGTACAACAGCCTGGCTCACGATCAGCGCCACAAGGACCTCACCGTGCTCGACTACGCCGAGATCAGCGCCCGCCGCTATGCCGGCTGGAGCATGGGCTGGGCCGGCGCCAAGCAGGCCAATCGCGAGCTGTTCCTCAAGTATTCCTGCAGCGACCGCTTCGACCCGTTCAGCATGAGCGCCCTGCAGATCGCCGGCCTGCTGCAGGAGCTGGAGGCCGGCATCAGCGCCATCAACCCGCCCGCCATCGAGTAGCGCCCGCACCGGAGGCTGCGATGCGCATCGCGGCCTCGTGGCCCGGATGGGGTATCCTGACGCCCCATCGCCAACGGGTGGACTCGTCGCCCGGGCTACCAAACAGGACTGATCATCCATGAATGTCACTGTCCGCCGTGTCCTCGGCGCGGCTCTGAATCTGCTTTGCCTGCCCCTGGCGGCCATCGCCGCCGAACCCCAGGCCACCCATGAATTCCAGCTGGACAACGGCCTCAAGGTCATCGTCCGCGAGGACCACCGCGCCCCCGTGGTGGTCTCCCAGCTCTGGTACAAGGTCGGCTCCAGCTACGAGACGCCCGGCCAGACCGGCCTGTCCCATGCCCTCGAGCACATGATGTTCAAGGGCAGCCGCAAGCTCGGTCCCGGCGAGGCCTCGCGCATCCTGCGCGAACTCGGCGCCGAGGAAAACGCCTTCACCAGCGACGACTACACCGCCTACTACCAGGTGCTGTCGCGCGACCGCCTGGCCGTGGCCTTCGAGCTGGAGGCCGACCGCCTGGCCAGCCTGCGCCTGCCGGCCGACGAGTTCGCCCGCGAGATCGAGGTGATCAAGGAGGAGCGCCGCCTGCGCACCGACGACAAGCCGACCTCGCTGGCCTACGAACGCTTCAAGGCCCTGGCCTACCCGGCCAGCGGCTACCACACCCCGACCATCGGCTGGATGGCCGACCTCGAACGCATGACCGTCGAGGAACTGCGCCACTGGTACCAGGCCTGGTACGCGCCGAACAACGCCACCCTGGTGGTGGTCGGCGACGTCACCCGCGACGAGGTGCAGGGCCTGGCCCAGCAGTACTTCGGCGCCATCCCGCGCCGCGACGTGCCGCCGGCCAAGGCGCCGCGCGAGCTGGCCGAGCCCGGCGAGCGACGCCTCACCCTGCACCTCAAGACCCAGCTGCCGAGCCTGCTGATGGGCTTCAACGTGCCCGGCCTGGCCACCGCCAAGGAGGCCCGCCAGGTGCATGCCCTGCGCCTGATCGCCGCGCTGCTCGACGGCGGCTACAGCGCGCGCCTGCCGGCGCGCCTGGAGCGCGGCGAGGAACTGGTGTCCGGCGCCTCGGCCGGCTACGACGCCTTCCAGCGTGGCGACAGCCTGTTCCTGCTCTCCGCCACCCCCAACGTGCAGAAGGGCGTGACCCTGGAGCAGGCCGAGGCCGGCCTGTGGCGCCAGCTGGAGGACCTCAAACAGAACCCGCCCAGCGCCGAGGAGCTGGCGCGGGTGCGCGCCCAGGTGATCGCCGCGCTGGTCTACGAGCGCGACTCGATCACCAGCCAGGCCACCACCATCGGCTCGCTGGAGACCGTCGGCCTGTCCTGGACCCTGATGGACCAGGATCTCGCCGCCCTGGAGGCCGTGACCCCGGCCGATATCCAGCAGGCCGCGCGCACCTACTTCACCCGCTCGCGCCTGGCGGTCGCGCATATCCTGCCCGAGCAAGCCCAACAAGGAGTACAGCCATGAACGAGCGCAACGGCCTGCGTTACGGCCTGCTCGGCCTCGGCCTGGTCCTGCTGATCGGCCTGCTCGCTCTGATCGCCAGCCGCAGCGCCCAGGCGCCGGCGCCCGCCACCGAGCCCGCGGCCCAGCTGCAATCCCTGGCCGCCCTCAACGGCCAGGCGCCGAGCAGGCGCACCCTGGAGATCCAGCAGTGGCAGACCGCCGAGGGCGCCAAGGTGCTGTTCGTCGAGGCGCGCCAGCTGCCGATGTTCGACCTGCGCCTGACCTTCGCCGCCGGCAGCAGCCAGGATGGCGGCGCGCCCGGCCTGGCCACCCTGACCAACGCCATGCTCAACGAGGGCGTGGCCGGCAAGGACGTCAGCGCCATCGCCGAGGGCTTCGAGAACCTGGGCGCCCAGTTCGGCAACGGCGCCTACCGCGACATGGCCATCGCCAGCCTGCGCAGCCTCAGCGCGCCGGCCCAGCGCGAGCCGGCGCTGCAGCTGTTCGCACAGGTGGTCGGCCAGCCGACCTTCCCCGAGGACTCGCTGGCGCGGATCAAGAACCAGCTGCTGGCCGGCTTCGAGTACCAGAAGCAGAACCCCGGCAAGCTGGCCTCGCTGCAGCTGTTCGAGCGGCTCTACGACGACCATCCCTACGCCCACCCCAGCGAAGGCACCGAGCGCTCCATCCCGGCAATCGGCAGCACCCAGCTGCGCGCCTTCCATGCCAGGGCCTACGCCGCCGGCAATGCGGTGATCGCCCTGGTCGGCGACCTCTCGCGCGCCGAGGCCGAAGCCATCGCCGCGCAGGTCTCCGCCGCCCTGCCCAAGGGCCCGGCGCTGCCGCGCATCGCCCAGCCCGAGGAGCCCGCGGCCGGCCCCAGCCATATCGAGTTCCCGTCCAAACAGACCCACCTGCTGCTGGCCCAGCTCGGCATCGACCGCCGCGCACCGGACTATGCCGCGCTGATGCTGGGCAACCAGATCCTCGGCGGCGGCGGCTTCGGCACCCGCCTGATGGAGGAGGTGCGCGAGAAACGCGGACTGACCTACGGCGTGTACTCCGGCTTCAGCGCCATGCAAGCGCGCGGCCCGTTCATGATCAACCTGCAGACCCGCGCCGAGCTGAGCCAGGGCACCCTGCAGCTGGTGCAGGACATCCTGCGCGAGTTCATCGCCCAGGGCCCGAGCCAAAAGGAACTGGACGACGCCAAGCGCGAGATGCTCGGCAGCTTCCCGCTGACCACCGCGAGCAACGCCGACATCGTCGGCCAGCTCGGCGCCATGGGCTTCTACGACCTGCCGCTGACCTACCTGGACGATTTCATGGCCGAGACCCAGGCCCTCGGCGTCGAGCAGGTCAGGGCGGCCATGGCCAGACACCTGGACGTGAACAAGCTGGTGATCGTCACCGCCGGCCCCACGGTCGCGCAGCAGCCGCTGCCGCCGCCCACCGCCAAACCGGCCGAGCGCCCCGCCGGCCCGCCGGAGCACTGATGCGCAAGCCCAGCCCCACCCCCAAGCACGGCGGCAGCGGCCAGCTGCGCATCATCGCCGGGCAATGGCGCTCGCGGCGCTTCGCCTTCCCCGAGGGCCCGGGCCTGCGCCCGACCCCGGACCGGGTGCGCGAGACGGTATTCAACTGGCTGATGCCCTATGTCGAGGGCGCCCGCGTGCTCGACTGCTTCGCCGGCAGCGGCGCCATGCTGCTGGAGTCGCTGTCGCGCGGCGCCGCCAGCGCCCTCGGCCTGGACCTCAACCCGCAGTCGGTGGCGGCCCTGCGCGGCCACCTGAGCAGCCTGGGGTGCACGGCCGGCCAGGTGCAGCAGGTCGACGCCCTGCGCTACCTGGAAAGCCAGGTGGCGACCCCCTTCGACCTGGTGTTCCTCGACCCGCCCTTCCACCAGAACCTGCTGGCCCCGGCCTGCACCCTGCTGGAGGAGCGCGGCTGGCTAGCCCCGCGGGCCTGGATCTACTGCGAGAGCGAGGCCGCGCCCTCGGCCCTGGGCCTGCCGGGCAACTGGCGCCTGCACCGCGAGAAGCAGGCCGGGCAGGTCTACTACTCGCTGTGGCAGCGCGGCTGAGATGGCCCGCCGCCCCTCGCCGCTGCGCGACTTCATCTACGACAACCTGCTCTACCTGCTCTTGGCCCCGCTGGCGCTGGCCCTGCTGCTGGCCGAGCAGGAAATCGGCCTGAGCCTGTCCCGGCGCATCCAGGAACCCTCGGCGGGCCTGACCCTGGGCCTGGCGACGCAGCGGGCGATTGCCCTGCTAGTGCTGATCTACAGCCTGCGTCGTCTTTGGCTCGGCCAGCGCCGCTGAGCGGGCATTCGTCCGGCCAATGGTGCTTCCGCTTTGCCGGCGCAGGCCCTAGCCTGAGACTTTCGGCACGACTGCAACCTCCATGCACGACGACTTCCAACCCGCCTGGTGGCTACCCGGCCCGCACCTGCAGACCCTGTTCGGCGCCCTGTGCCGCACCCCGCCGCGCCTGCAGCGCCAGCGCGAGCGCCTGTGGCTGGACGACGGCGACTTCCTCGACCTCGACTGGCACGGCCCGCACGAAGCCGAGGCGCCGCTGGTCCTGGTGCTGCACGGGCTGACCGGCTCGTCCGCCTCGCACTACGTGCTCGGCCTGCAACAGCAGCTGGCCGCGCGCGGCTGGGCCAGCGTGGCGCTGAACTGGCGTGGCTGCTCCGGCGAGCCCAACCTGCTGCCGCGCGGCTACCACTCCGGGGTCAGCGAGGACGTGGTCAGCGTGGTGCGCCACCTGCAGGCGCAGCGGCCACTGGCGCCGCTGTACGCGGTGGGCTACTCGCTGGGCGGCAACGTGCTGCTCAAGTACCTCGGCGAGTCGGGCGAGGATTCCGGCCTGCAGGCGGCGGTGGCGGTGTCGGTGCCGTTTCGCCTGGACCACTGCGCCGAGCGCATCGACCGCGGCTTCTCCAAGGTCTACCAGGCGCATTTCATGCGCCAGCTGGTCGCCTACGTGCGCGACAAGCAGCAGCGCTTCAGCGCCGAGGGCCACCACGAGCGCCTGGCGGCGCTGCAGCAGCTCGGCCCGCTGCAGGGCATGCGCACTTTCTGGGACTTCGACGGCCGCTTCACCGCGCCGCTGCACGGCTATGCCGACGCCGACGACTACTACCGGCGCGCCTCCAGCCGCTTCTACCTGGAGCGCATCCGCACCCGCACCCTGATCATCCAGTCCAGCGACGACCCCTTCGTCTTCGCCCACAGCGTGCCACCGGCCCACGAGCTGTCGACCAGCACCCGCCTGGAGCTGCACCAGCAGGGCGGGCACGTCGGCTTTATCGGCGGCTCGCTGCGCCAGCCGGAGTTCTACCTGGAGCGGCGCATCCCCGCCTGGCTCGCCGACGGGCGCTAATCGGCCCAGGCGTCGAGCCAGCCCCAGCGGTGCGGGAAACGCGCGACCAGGCCGAGGCGATCGACACGCCAGCGCGGCGGCAGCTCGCCGAGGATGCGCGCCTGCAGGCGCAGGTGGCGGCTCGGCGCGCTGAACGCCGGCTGCAGCTCGGCCGGCACCGCGATGCTGTCCTCCACCTGGCGTACCACCTCGGCCGGCAGCCGGTTGCCGTCGGGCAGCAGCAGGCTCAGGCGCTGGCCGGGCAGCGCATACTCGGCGTGGCGCGGATCGAGGTAGACCCACAGCTGGACGGCGTCCGGGCGCTGCTGGCGCAGCAGCAGGGTACCGGGGCCGACGTTCTCGCCCTCGGCCACCAGCACCTCGCTGACCACGCCCGCCTCCACCGCGCGCAGGCTCAGGCCCTGCAGCCGTGCCAGCAGCCAGGCGCGTTCCAGCTCGCGCTGCTGCAGGGCGCCATCCTGCGGGGCCTGCACGGCCAGGCGCTGGTCGAACTGCAGCAGGTCGAGGCGTCGGCGGTCGAGTTCGTCGCGCGCGGCCTGTTCCTCGCCGCGGGTCGCCGCACCGGCGGCACGCAGGGCCTGCAACTGCGCCAGGCGCTGCGCCGCGCTGTCCTGCAGGCGCAGCAGGGTGTCGCGCTCGCGCTGCAGCAGGGCGCTCTGCTGCGCCGTGGCGGCGGCCACGGGCTGTGCCGGCTCGGCCAGCAGGGCCAGGCGCGCGCGCCACTCGGGGTTGTCCAGTTCCAGCAGCGGCTGCCCGGCCGCCACCCGTTCGCCGGGGCGCACCAGGATCTGCCGCACCTGGCCGGGCTCGCGGGCACGCAGCTCGCTGGCGGGCAACAGCAGCTGGGCCGGCGCCTCGATCAGCCAGACGCTCAGCAGGGCGCGCCCGACCAGCCACAGCAGCGGACTGGTGACGGCCAGCAGGATCAGGTACCAGCGCAGCTTGAAGGCCAGGCGCTTGCCCGGTGCGTAGAGCACCTTGAGGCCCTGCTCGCGGGTCGGCTGCTGTTCTTTCGGGCTGCTGAAACGGATCTTCATGAAGGGCTCAATGCGGGTAGTGGGTCCAATCCTGCCAGTCGATGCCGGTGACTCCCACCGGCTGCAAGCGCACGCGCCAGCGCTCGACCTGTTGCTGCAGCTGGCGCGCCGGCACGCCGGCCCAGCTCTCTTCGGCCGACAGCTGCGGCTCGACGCTCTGCGCCAGGCGGAAGCGCAGGGCCGGCCAGCGCTGGGCGATCTGCTCGGCCAGCTCGGCGCTGCGTTCGGCGTTGCGCGTATAGATCATCAGGCTGACCTGCTGCACGCCGCGCTGTGGCAGGGCGCAGGGCACGCAGGTCTGCCCCGCCTGTGGCGCGGCGAACCAGCGGTGGTGGCTGGACAGCTCCAGTGGCCAGGGATTGAGGCTGGCCACCGCGGCCAGGGTGTCGAGCCAATCCTGCAGGCGGCTGTCCGGCACCGGCCAGCCCAGCTGCTCGACCTCGAGGTCGAGGTGCAGGGCATCGAACGGCAGGCCCTGCAGCTGGCCGAGCAGGTCGAGCAGACCCTGGCGCCCGGCCGGTTCCAGCCAGGCCGGATCGCCCAGCAGCAGGGCCACTTCCAGGCCCTGGGCATGGGCCTCGTCGAGGCTGCCCTGGAGGCGCTGGCGCAGCAGCGGGATGTCCGCCACCTGGGCGGCGGAAAGGCCCAGGTAGATACGCTGCATGCCGGCCCGGCGCAGGTCGCGCAACTCGGCGCGGCGGCTGCCGGCCTGCAACAGGCGGCGGCTGTCCCAGACATAGGTGCCCTGGCGCCAGTCGCCGGCGGTGCTGGCCAGGCTCCAGTATTCGCGGGTCACGCCCAGCAGTTCGGCCAAGCCACCGTCGTCCTCGACGAACAGGCGCAGCGCCGCCTCGCGCAGCCAGGCCGCATGCCAGGCGGCGATCAGGCGCAGGCCGGCGGCCTGCTGCTCCAGCTCGGCGGCCAGTTCGCCCTGCACGCCGCGCTCCAGTTCGGCGTCGCGGCGCAGGCGCTGCTCGCGCATGGCCTGCTCGGCCACCGCCAGCTCCTCGCGGGCGCTGGCCAGCGCCTGGATGGCGCTGCGTTGCTCGCGCAGGGCCTGGCCGAGGCCGAGCAGCAGCTGTTCGCGCTCGGCCTCCAGGCGCGCCTGCGCGGCTTGATGCCGGGCCTCGCGCTCGCGGGCGCGATCGCGGCCGTAGCCGAGCGGATCGAGCGGTGCGGACAGGCTGAGGCTGGCCACCAGGCCGTCGCCCGGCTTGGCCGCGCCGCTGCGGTCCTCGTAGCTCTGCGCCAGGCTGAGGCTGGAGTCGACCCCGGCGTACCAGGGCGACTGGCGCTCGCGCTCGGCCTGGCGCAGCTCGTCCTGACGCTCGCGCAGGCGCGGGTGGCCGTCCAGGGCGCGCTGCCAGCTGCTCAGCGGCAGCACCCGGCTCGCCAGGGCCTCGGCCGTGGGGCGCTGGCGCTCGTCGAGCGCGCGCCCGGCCAGGCCGGCCACGGCGGCGCGGGTTTCCTCGAGCAGCGCCGCGGCCTGCTGGCAGCGCCGCTCCAGGCCCTGCCACTGGCCCTGCTGCTGGCGCGCCTCGGAGGCCAGCAGCCAGCCTTCCTGACTGCGCCGCTGCAGGCGTTCGCGGGCCGCCCGCGCGACCGGCAGCAGGGTGGCGCACCAGCGCTGCTCCTGTTCGGCGCGCCACCAGTCGGCATAGGCGCTACGCAGCGCCAGGCGCTGCTCGGCGCGCGCCAGCAGGTTGCGGGCGCGTTGGCGCTGCTGCTCCAGTTCGACCGCCTCGACCGCGCGCAGCTGCCGGTGCAGGCTGCCGAGCAGCGGATGGCGCAGGCCCAGGGCCAGGTCGCGGCCGTAGTAGTCGTCGCGCAGGTCCTCGGTGACCAGCTCGCGGTAGTGCCCGGTGCCGGCGGAGGCGAACCACTGCCAGCCGGCCTCGGCCTCGCGCTGGCGCTTGAGTGCGTCGAGGGCGTCCAGCTCGGCGCGCCCGGCCCGCGCCAGGGCGCTGTCATCGAGGCCGGCCAGCAGTTCGCCCAGCGCCAGCGTCTCGCCGCGCGCCAGGCTGGCAGCCAGCAGCAGGCCGATCAGGGAAAGGGTACGCAGCATCTCAGAACCTCTTGGCCTTCTTCAGCACCCACCAGGGCGCCATGCTGGATTCCTCGTGGCCGCGGCGCAGGGCCTCGTTGAGCATGGCCACGGCGCTCCAGCAGCGCATCACCAGCATGAACAGGGGGAACAGGAACACGATGGGCAGCAGGCGCAGGTCCTGGCGCGGCCGCTCGGAGACCATCGCCAGCATGGCCAGGTACATCAGCAGGGTCACGCCCAGGTAGACCAGGTAGATCAGCCCGGCCAGGGCCAGGTAGTGCGGCAGCGGCAGGACGAACAGGCCGACCACCAGGTAGCCGAAGATGATGAAGGGCAGCACCAGCTGGAAGAAGAAGCCGCTGACCAGGGTCATGAGGAAGTTGGGCCAGCCGAGCAGGCGCGGGTTGAAGCTGTGGCGGTGCTTGCGGATGTACAGGAAGTACAGGTCGCCGTCCCAGCGCAGGCGCTGCATGAGGAACTGGCGGAAGGTGGTCGGCGCGTCGGTGTGGCCGATGGCGGTGGGCTCGAAAGGGATGCGCAGGGGCTGGCGGCCGAAGTAGTTCTTGATGCGCAGGGTGATGTCGAGGTCCTCGGCGGTGTGGGTGTCCCAGCCGCCGACCTTGTCCAGGAAGCTGCGGCGGAAGGCACCGAAGGCGCCGGAGACGTTGTTCACCAGGTTCCACTCGCTCAGGCCGATCTTCGCCATGTGGATCGACAGCAGGTACTCCAGGGCCTGCATGGCGGTGGTCAGCGAGGCCTTCCAGTTGCGCACGCGCAGGCTGCCGGCCACGGCCGGCACGTCGGGGTCGGCGAAATGGCGGACGATATTGACCACCATGTCGTTGTCGAACGAGGTGTCGCCGTCCAGGGCCATGACGATCTCGCCGGTGCAGTGGGCCAGGCCGGCATTCAGCGAGGACACCCGGCCGCCGCGCTGCCACTTGGCGATCGGCCGCAGCAGGCGGCGCGGGTAGAGCTGGCGGTCGACGCGGAAATCGCGCACCGCCTGCATGGTGGTCTGGTTCACCGCGGCGCCATCGACCACCGGGATCATCTCGATCTCGCCCTGGTAGGTCTGCTCGCACAGGCTGCTCAGGGTGCTCTGCACGTCGCGCCCTTCGCTGTAGCAGGTGATCACGCAGGACACCCGCGGCCGGTAGCCGTTGTCCGGTGGCAGCTCGAAGGGCTTGCGCAGGAACCAGCGCAGCACGCCGAGCAGCACCAGCAGGTTGAGCGGCACCTCCAGCAGCAGGAAGGCCGGCAGCAGGCTCACCAGCAGGCGGATGCCGCCGTCGGCCTTGCCCAGCTCGGTGAGCAGCAGCTGCCACTGCAGGAGCACGGCGTCCATGGGTCAGCCCAGCTGGCCGCCCAGGCGGGCCAGCAGCAGCGCGGCGTCCTCCTGGTCGAGCAGTTCATCCGGGGCGACGAAACCGAGCTGGCGCACCTCGATGCGCGTCTCGCCACTCTCGCCCAGGCGCTCGGCGCCCTTGGCCAGACGCTTCTTGACCACCTCCAGGCCGGCCGCGTCGGTGTGCGGCATCAGCAGCCAGAGCACCTCCTCGTTCAGTCGGCAGCAGCGGTCGGTTTCGCGCACGGCCTCCTGCAGGCGCTCGACCAGGCCGTCGATCAGGGCATGGCCGCGCATCTCGCCGAGGCGGTCGAGGGTCTCCAGCAGGTTGACGAAGCGCACGCCGAGCAGGGCGAAGGGCGGCTTCTTGTGCCGCCGCACCAGTTGCAGCTGCCAGTTGAGCAGCTCGTAGAAGCTGCGGTGCGAGAGCAGATCAAGGCGGCCGAACTGGTCGTTCTCCACCGGGCTGCTGTTGAAGCCCTGGCGGCAGCGCAGGCGGCCGGCCTCGGCCAGGCGGAAGTGGCGCACCTCGCGCACGCGCAACTTGTCCGGCGCATGGGCCTGGCCACAGTCCAGGCAGCGCGCCTCGACGCTGGCATCGACGAAGAACGCCTGGCAGCTGCGGCAGCGGTAGTTCTCCAGCGGCCGGTCGTAGTCGCTGCCGATGTGGCGCAGGCGGCTCAGGCAGTTCGGACAGAGCAGCAGGCCATCCTTGAGGAAGTGTTCCTGGGGGCCGACATGGCCGCAGGTGAAGCAGTGCAGCGAGGGCTGGCGGGAGATGTCCAGGGCCTGGCACTCGGGGCACACGTCGACGTAGTTGAGGCGCCCGGAGCCGCAGTCGGTGCACAGGCGCACGCGGTCGATCAGCGCGCCCTCCTCCAGCCAGCCCTGCTGCAGCATCAGCTGCAGCCAGGCGAAGTCGTTGACCGTCTCGCCGTCGCCGAGGGCCTCCAGCAGCGGGTAGCGGTAGTGCTGGGCCACGCTGGCGTCGCGCAGCGCATGCACGTCGCCGCGCGAGCGCAGCCACAGCCAGGCCAGCACGCGGGCGTCGAAGCGCTCCGGGGCGACGCCGCGGTTGAACAGGCCGAAGCGCTCGCGCCACAGCCGCCACAGTGGCGTGATGGCGCCCAGATCGGCCGGCGGGCGGCCGTCGCCGAGGGCCTCGCACCAGGCATCCTGGTCCTGGCAGCAGTAGATCAGGGCGAAGCGGTAGGCCTGTTCCATGCGCAGGTTGCGCAGCAGCTGGCCGGCGCTGGCGCCCGGCAGGTCGAGCAGCAGCACATCGTAGGCGGGCACCGCAAGGAGAGCGGCCAGGTCGGCGAAACGGTCCGGCTCCAGGCCGTGGAAACGCGAGTGGGCGGCGCCCAGGACGGCAACTCGGGGCGTAGGGGTCGGCATGGCAGCAACTCGTAGATCGACAAGGGCGGCGGAAAACCGCCGCGACTGTGTCGGAAATCTAGCACAGCGGCGCTGGCGCGAGGCTTTTTCTGACGCCCTACTCAACTATTCCGGAGACGTCACGCATGTGCGTACTCAGCCGAGCAGCACCGCCGGCATGGGTACGTGCAGTTCCTGCAGCAGGGCCTGTACCGCCGCGCGTGCCGAGTCGGTGACGTAGCCGCTTTCCAGGGCGAGGATCTGGTACACGCCACGGCGCATCAGCTCCTCGCTGAGGTCGCCGGGGTTGCTGCGCACGGTGCAGAGGAAGCGCACCCAGGAAGTGAGGATGATCCAGCTGTTGAGCACCAGCGCCTCGATCTGCTGCTCGTCCATGGCCAGGATGCCGGCGGCGACGAAGCCGCGGTAGATCTCGCCGGCGGCCTGCAGGCAGCGGTGGGCGAAGGCGCGGTAGCGCTCGGCCAGCTGCTCGTCGGTCTCCAGCAGGTGCTCCAGGTCGCGGTGCAGGAAGCGGTAGTGCCACATGGCCGCGAGCAGGGCCTGCAGGTAGAAGGTCTTGTCCGCCACCGTCAGCGCCCGTCCCTCGGGCAGGCGCAGGAAGGCGTCGACGCGGTCTTCGTACTGGGCGAACAGCTCGGCGATGATCGCCTGCTTGTTGCGGAAGTGGTAGTACAGGTTGCCCGGCGACATGCCCAGGTGCGCGGCGATATGGTTGGTGGTGACGCTGCGCTCACCCTGGGCGTTGAACAGCTCCAGGCTGGCTTCGATGATGCGCTCGCGGGTCTTGTTCTTCGGGGCCATGGTTCGGCTCACGCGGTAAAGGGACAAAAATACAGGCACACGCCCGATCTGACGACCGGCACAGGCCTCGATTGACAGTTTAGAGTAATTACTCTAAAAATCATTCCACTCCATTCCGCCGCTCCCCGTGAGGACGCCACCATGGTCGCCGACGTTGCCTATCTCCAACAAAACCAACAGCAGATAGACGCCCTGGAGCCGCTGCTGGCCGCCCAGCGCGCCGCCTACCGGACCAACCCGATGCCCTCGGCCGAGCAGCGCCGCGCCTGGCTCAAGGCCCTGCGCGAGCTGATCCTCGGCGAGCAGCAGGCGCTGATCGACGCAGTCTCCCGCGATTTCAGCAACCGCGCCGCCGAGGAAACCCTGCTCGCCGAGATCATGCCCAGCCTGCACGGCATCGACTACGCCAGCAAACGCCTGGGCAAGTGGATGAAGCCATCGCGGCGCAGCGTCGGCCTGGCCTTCCAGCCGGCCGCGGCCAAGGTGGTGTACCAGCCGCTCGGCGTGGTCGGCGTGATCGTGCCGTGGAACTACCCGCTGTACCTGGCCTTCGGCCCGCTGATCGGCGCCCTGGCCGCCGGCAACCGGGTGATGATCAAGATGAGCGAATCTACCCCGGCCACCTCGCAGCTGGTCAAGGAGCTGCTGGCGCGCATCTTCCCCGAGAACATGGTCGCCGTGGTGTTGGGCGAGGCCGAGGTCGGCATGGCCTTCTCCAAACTGCCGTTCGATCACCTGCTGTTCACCGGCGCCACCAGCATCGGCAAGCATGTGATGCGCGCCGCCGCCGAGAACCTGGTGCCGGTGACCCTGGAGCTGGGCGGCAAGTCGCCGGCCATCGTCTCCGCCGACGTGCCGCTGGCAGACGCCGCCGAGCGCATCGCCTTCGGCAAGACCATGAACGCCGGGCAGACCTGCGTGGCCCCCGACTATGTGCTGGTGCCGCAGGACCGCGTGGAGGGCTTCGTCGCCGCCTATCGCGCCGCCGTGCAGCGCTTCTACCCCAAGCTGGAGAACAACCCGGACTACACGGCCATCATCAACGAGCGCCAGCTCGGCCGTCTCAAGGGCTACATCGCCGACGCCGAGGCCAAGGGCGCGCAGCTGGTGCCGCTGTTCCCCGGCGACCAGGGCCGCCGCCTGGCGCACAGCCTGGTGCTGAACGTGTCGGACGAGATGAAGCTGATGCAGGAAGAAATCTTCGGCCCGCTGCTGCCGATCGTGCCCTACCAGCGCCTGGACGAGGCCTTCGCCTACATCAACGACCGTCCGCGGCCGCTGGCCCTGTACTACTTCGGCTACGACAGGGGCGAGCAGCAGCGCGTGCTGCACGAGACCCACTCCGGCGGCGTGTGCCTCAACGACACCCTGCTGCACGTGGCCCAGGACGACATGCCGTTCGGCGGCGTCGGCCCCTCCGGCATGGGCCACTACCACGGCCACGAGGGCTTCCTCACTTTCAGCAAGGCCAAGGGCGTGCTGATCAAGCAGCGCTTCAACGCCGCGCGGCTGATCTACCCGCCCTACGGCACGGCGATCCAGAAGCTGATCCAGAAGCTGTTCATTCGCTGAGGGCTGCCGATGAACGATATCGCCAACGCCGCGCCGCAGCTGTCGCGCCGCGGCCTGCTCAAGGTCGGCCTGCTCGGCGGCGCCTTCCTCGCCACCGCCGGCGTCACCGCCAGCCTCAGCGGCTGCTCCAGCGAGACCCTGGCGCGCGGCTTCGCGCTGCTGCGCGAGAGCGACCTGCCGTTCCTGCGCGCGCTGATCCCGGTGCTGCTCGACGGCGCGGTGGCCGAGGGCAGCATAGCGGAGGCGGTGGACGCCACCCTGCTGGGCATCGACCACAACCTGCAGTACCTGTCGCCGGAGCTGCTCAAGCTGACCCGCCAGCTGTTCGACGTGCAGGCCATGGCCATCACCCGCGGCCCGCTGACCGGCGTCTGGGGCGGTTGGGAGCACGCCGACGCGGAAGAGGTGCGGCGCTTCCTGGCACGCTGGGAACACAGCTCGCTGGACCTGCTGCGCATGGGCCATGCCTCGCTGCTGCAGCTGGTGCTGATGGCCTGGTACGCCCGGCCGCAGGCCTGGGCCCATTGCGGCTATCCCGGCCCGCCGCAGTTCTGACAGCCCGCTACGCCCCTTACAGAACTACAAGAAAAGAGCCTGAACATGCCTGTACCCGATATCTTCCGCGACGGCCTGGCCCGCGGCTGGACCACCTACGACGGCTCGCGCCTGGACAAGGACCTGCTGCTGGAGGCCGACGTCGCCATCATCGGCAGCGGTGCCGGCGGTGGCACCACCGCGGAGATCCTCAGCGCCGCCGGGCTCAGGGTGCTGCTGATCGAGGAAGGCCCGCTGAAGACCAGCACGGACTTCAAGATGCAGGAGGCCGAGGCCTACCCGCAGCTGTACCAGGAAGGCATCGGCCGCCTGAGCAAGGACGGCGCCATCACCATCATGCAAGGCCGTGCCGTGGGCGGCACCACCCTGGTCAACTGGACGTCCAGCTTCCGTACCCCGGAGCCGACCCTGCAGCACTGGGCCGAGGCGCATGGCGTAAAGGGCCACAGCGCCGCGGAGCTGGCGCCCTGGTTCGAGAAGATGGAGCAGCGCCTGGGCGTGGCGCCCTGGGCCATCCCGCCGAACCCCAACAACGCGGTGATCAGCGCCGGCTGCGACAAGCTCGGCTACGCCTGGAAGATCATCCCGCGCAACGTGCGCGGCTGCTGGAACCTGGGTTACTGCGGCATGGGCTGCCCGACCAATGCCAAGCAGTCGATGCTGGTCACCACCATCCCGGCAGCCCTCGACCAGGGCGGCGCCCTGCTCTACCTGGCGCGCGCCGAACGCCTGATCCACGACGGCAGCCGCGTCAGCGGCCTGGAATGCCTGGGCATGGACGCGCGCGCGGTGGCGCCCAACGGCCGCCGCATCATGGTCAAGGCGCGCCACTACGTACTGGCCGGCGGCGGCATCAACAGCCCGGCGCTGCTGCTGCGCTCGCAGGCGCCGGACCCGCACCAGCGGGTCGGCAAGCGCACCTTCCTGCACCTAGTGAACTTCTCCGCGGCGCAGTTCGAGCAGGTCATCAACCCCTTCTACGGCGCACCGCAGTCGGTCTACTCCGACCACTTTCAGTGGGACGACGGCGCCACCGGGCGCATGTCCTACAAGCTCGAAGTACCGCCGCTGCAGCCGGCCCTGGCGGCCACCCTGCTGGGCCGCTTCGGCGTCGACAACGCCCTGCGCATGGAGCAGCTGCCGCACACCAACGTGATGCTGGCGCTGATGCGTGACGGCTTCCACCCGGACAGCGCCGAGGGCAGGGTGGAGCTGCGCGGCGACGGTACGCCGGTGCTCGACTACCGCATGACCGACTACACCTGGGACGGCATCCGCCGCGCCTTCCACAGCATGGCCGAGATCCAGTTCGCCGCCGGCGCCAGAGCCGTGCTGCCGCTGCACGCCGCGGCCGACTACGCGAAGAGCCTGGGCGAGGCCAAGGCCTTGATCGATCGCCTCGACCTGCGCCTGTTCCAGACCCGCCTGGGCAGCGCCCACGTGATGGGCGGCTGCGCCATGGGCGAGGACGCCAAGAACGCGGTCACCGACAGCCTGGGCCGCCACCACCAGCTGGAGAACCTGTCGATCCACGACGGCTCGCTGTTCCCCACCAGCATCGGCGCCAACCCGCAGCTGTCGATCTACGGCCTCACCGCCAAGCTCTCGACCCTGCTGGCCGAGCGCCTGCGGGCCTAGACCATGAGCAAGCTGATCGCCGCCCTGCTGCTGGTCGCCGGCCTCATCCACCTGCTGCCGCTGGCCGGCGTGCTCGGCGGCGAGCGGCTCAACGCGCTGTACGGGCTGGCCCTGGACGAACCCAACCTGCAGATCCTGATGCGCCACCGCGCCGTGCTGTTCGGCCTGCTCGGCACCCTGCTGGTGGCCGCCGCCCTGCGCCCCGGGCTGCGCGGCCTGGCGCTGTTCGGCGGGCTGGTCAGCGTGCTCAGCTTCCTTCTCCTGGCCTGGAGCGCGCCGCTCTACAACGAGGCCCTGCAGCGCGTGGTGGTGGCCGACTGGGTGGCCCTGGCCTGCCTGCTGCTGGCCCTGCCCCTGCACCTGCGCAACCCCTAAGGGTTTTCCCGGGGGGAAACGCTGCGCTACCATCCGCGCACTCCAACCGCTCCGAGCAGGACTTCGCGATGAATCGAGTGTTGTACCCGGGTACCTTCGACCCCATCACCAAGGGCCATGGCGACCTGGTGGAGCGCGCCTCGCGGCTGTTCGATCACGTCATCATCGCCGTGGCCGCCAGCCCCAAGAAGAACCCGCTGTTCCCCCTGGAGCAGCGCGTAGCCCTGGCCCGCGAAGTCACCGCGCACCTGCCGAACGTCGAGGTGGTGGGCTTCTCCACCCTGCTGGCGCACTTCGTCAAGGAGCAGAACGCCAACATCCTGCTGCGCGGCCTGCGCGCGGTATCGGACTTCGAGTACGAGTTCCAGCTGGCCAACATGAACCGCCAGCTGGCACCGGACGTGGAAAGCATGTTCCTCACCCCGTCGGAGAAGTACTCCTTCATCTCCTCCACCCTGGTGCGCGAGATCGCCGCGCTGGGCGGCGATATCACCAAGTTCGTCCACCCGGCGGTGGCCGAAGCCCTGGCCGAACGCTTCAAAGGCTGAGGCGGCAGTCGCCTGTGCATGGCGCGCAGGCACTCGATCCGGCACAATTCGCCCATCGAATGCCTGAAAGTGCCATGCCCCGCGGCCTGGCAGGAGTTACCCGATGTCCCTGAAGATCACCGACGACTGCATCAACTGCGACGTCTGCGAGCCCGAGTGCCCGAACGGCGCCATCTCCCAGGGGGAAGAGATCTACGTGATCGACCCCAACCTGTGCACCGAATGCGTCGGCCACTACGACGAGCCGCAGTGCCAGCAGGTCTGCCCGGTGGACTGCATTCCGCTCGACGAGAACCATGTCGAGAGCAAGGACGAGCTGATGCAGAAGTACCTGATCATCACCGGCAAGGCCTGATCGGCATCCGCTGACGGGCGATCTTCGCTAGGCTATAGGGGCTGTTCTCGTTTCGTTCGCGAACCGCGTTGCTGCGCAAAATCGCGCCAGGCTAGGCGCGGGACGCTGGTAATGGTGATCCCTTGCCAAGTCCCGCAACGCCGCATGGCACGATTTTGCGCGCAACCCGCAGGGACGGGCCAGTTTTTGCGCGGAACGTCGTTACTCGACGGCTCATTTGGACGACCAAACTTCGCGTCTCGTGCCTAGCTCCGCGCAAAAACTGGCTCCGTCGCGGCCGTGAGCGAAACGAGAACAGCCCCTAGCCTGTCCCGCACGGATCATCCCCATGCCCGCCAAGCTTTTCCTCAGCGCCCTGCTGCTGGCCTGCGCGCTAGCCGCCCAGGCCGCGCCAAGTCGGCCCGAACAGGCCGCCGTCGCCACCGCCCACCCGGCCGCCACCGTCGCCGGCCTGGAAACCCTGGCCCACGGCGGCAACGCCTTCGATGCCGCCGTGGCCATCAGCGCCGCCCTGGCGGTGGCCGAGCCCTATGGTTCCGGCCTCGGTGGCGGCGGCTTCTTCCTGCTGCGCCAGGCCGGCGAGCAGCCGACCTACCGCTTCATCGATGCCCGCGAACGCGCGCCGCTGGCCGCCGGCCCCGACCTCTACCGGCGCGGCGGCACGGTGCAGCGCGAGCTGTCGCTGAACGGCGCGCTGGCCGCCGCCATCCCCGGCCTGCCCGCCGCCCTGGCGCACCTGGGCGAGCGCTACGGCAAGCTGCCGCTGCACGACTCGCTGACCCCGGCCATCCGCCTGGCCCGCGACGGCGTGGGCATCGACCGGGTCTATCGCGAGCGCGCCGAGTGGCGCCACACCGCCATGCAGGCCGATGCGGAAACCGCGCGCCTGTTTCTCGACCAGGGCCGCATCCCGCCCCTGCACGGCCTGCTGCGCCAGCCGGAACTGGCGCGCACCCTCGAGCGCCTGGCCGAGGCGGGCCATGCCGGCTTTTACCAGGGCGAGACGGCCAGGCGCCTGCTGCAGGGCGTGCAGGCCGCCGGCGGGATCTGGACGGCAAGCGACCTGCGCGACTACCGGGTGGTCGAGCGCCTGCCGCTGCGCTACCCGCTGCAGGATGGCCGCGAGCTGATCAGCGCACCGCCGCCCTCCGCCGGCGGCGTGGCCCTGGCGCAGAGCCTGGGCATGCTGCAGCTGCTGCCCTGGCGCGAGGCCGGCCCCCTGCAGCGCAGCCACTACGTGATCGAGGTATTGCGCCGCGCCTACCGCGACCGCGGCCTGCTCGGCGACCCGGACCAGGTGGACAACCCGCTGTCGCAGCTGCTCGCGCCCAGCTACCTGAGCCACTTGGTGCAGAGCGTACAGGTGGACCAGGCCAGCGCCAGCAGCAGCCTGCCGCCGGCATTGGCCTGGCGCGAGGGCGACCACACCACCCACTTCACCGTGCTCGACCGCGAGGGCAACGCGGTGAGCGCCACCCTGTCGATCAACCTGCCGTTCGGCGCCGCCTTCACCGTGCCCGGCACCGGCGTGCTGCTCAACAACGAGATGGACGACTTCGCCGCCGACCCACAGGGCAGCAATGTCTACGGCCTGGCCGGCAGCCACGCCAACGCCATCGCCGGGGGCAAGCGGCCGCTGTCGTCGATGAGCCCGACCTTCATCGAGAGCGAAGCGGAGCTGGCCAGCTTCGGCACCCCGGGCGGCAGCCGCATCCCCAGCATGGTGCTGCTGGCCGTGCTCGACTACCTGGACGGCAAGCCGGTGGCCCAGTGGCCGGCCACGCCGCGCTACCACCAGCAGTACCTGCCGGACGTGGTCGAGTACGAGCCCGGCGCCTTCAGCGCCAGCCAGCTGCACAGCCTGGAAATGCGCGGCCACCGCCTCAAGCCGGTGGAGCGCCGCTACGGCAACCAGCAGGTGCTGCTGTGGCGCAAGGGCAGCGGCCAGGTGGAAGCGGCCAGCGACCCGCGCGGTGTCGGCCGCGCCGCGCTCTGGTAATAAAAAACCCGGCACAAGGCCGGGTTTTTTATTGGCTTGGAGAAAGCGCCTTACTCGACCGCCTTCACCATATCCTCGATGACCTTCTTGGCATCGCCGAACACCATCATGGTCTTGTCCATGTAGAACAGTTCGTTGTCCAGGCCGGCGTAGCCGCTGGCCATGGAGCGCTTGTTGACGATGATGGTCTTGGCCTTGTAGGCCTCGAGGATCGGCATGCCGGCGATCGGCGACTTCGGATCGTTCTTCGCCGCCGGGTTGACCACGTCGTTGGCGCCGAGCACCAGCACCACGTCGGTCTGACCGAACTCGGAGTTGATGTCTTCCATCTCGAACACCTGCTCGTAGGGCACCTCGGCCTCGGCCAGCAGGACGTTCATGTGGCCCGGCATACGACCGGCCACCGGGTGGATCGCGTACTTCACGGTCACGCCGCGGTGGGTCAGCTTCTCGGCCAGCTCCATCAGCGCGTGCTGGGCACGGGCCACGGCCAGGCCGTAGCCGGGGACGATGACCACGGTGTCGGCGTTGGTCAGCAGGAAGGCGGCGTCGTCGGAGGAACCCGACTTCACGTTGCGCTCCTGCTGGGCACCGGCCGGGCCGCCGGCATCGGCATCGGCGCCGAAGCCGCCGAGGATGACGTTGAAGAACGAGCGGTTCATCGCCTTGCACATGATGTACGAGAGGATGGCACCCGAGGAGCCCACCAGCGAACCGGCCACGATCAGCATCGAGTTGTTCAGCGAGAAGCCGATACCGGCGGCCGCCCAGCCCGAGTAGGAGTTCAGCATGGACACCACCACCGGCATGTCGGCACCGCCGATCGGGATGATGATCAGCACGCCGATGACGAAGGCCAGCGCCACCAGGATGGCGAAGGCGGTGATGTTGCCGGTGAAGGTGAAGTACAGGCCCAGGGCCAGGATCGCCAGGCCGATGACCAGGTTGACCATGTGCTGGCCCTTGAACACCACCGGGGCGCCCTGGAACAGGCGGAACTTGTACTTGCCCGACAGCTTGCCGAAGGCGATCACCGAACCGGAGAAGGTGATGGCACCGATGGCCGCGCCGAGGAACAGCTCCAGGCGGTTGCCGGCCGGGATGGCGTCGCCCAGTGCATGGACGATGCCCAGCGACTGCGGTTCGACCACGGCGGCGATGGCGATAAACACGGCGGCCAGGCCGATCATACTGTGCATGAAGGCGACCAGTTCCGGCATCTTGGTCATCTCGACGCGCTTGGCCATGATCGAGCCGGCGGTGCCGCCGACCAGCAGGCCGACCAGCACGTAGGCGAGGCCCTTGGCAGCGCCACCCTCGGCCATCTCGGCGCCGAGCTTGAACACCAGGAAGATGGTGGTGACCACGGCGATGGCCATGCCGACCATGCCGAAGGCGTTGCCCTGGCGCGAGGTGGTCGGGTGGGAGAGGCCCTTCAGCGCCTGAATGAAACAGACGGAAGCGACCAGGTACAGCAGGGTGATCAGGTTCATGCTCATCTTATTTGCCCTCCGCCTTGGCCTTGGGCGCCTTCTTCTTGAACATTTCCAGCATGCGGCGGGTGACCAGGAAGCCACCGAACACGTTGACCGCGGCCAGGGCCACGGCCAGGGTGCCCATGGCCTTGCCCAGCGGGGTCACGGTCAGGGCGGCGGCCAGCATGGCGCCGACGATGACGATCGCGGAAATGGCGTTGGTCACCGCCATCAGCGGGGTGTGCAGGGCCGGTGTGACGTTCCACACCACGTGGTAGCCCACGTAGATGGCCAGCACGAAGATGATCAGGTTGTAGATGCTGGGGGAGATCAGTTCCATCTCGCGACTCCTTAACCGTTCTTGCGCACGACTTCACCGCCCTTGCACATCAGGCAGGCAGCGACGATGTCGTCTTCGAGGTTGAGCTGGAACTGGGCTTCCTTGTCGATCACGAGCTTGAGGAAGTCCAGCAGGTTGCGGGCGTACAGGGCGGAGGCATCCGCCGGCACCATGGCGGCCAGGTTGGTGTGGCCGACGATGGTCACGCCATGCTTGACCACGACCTGATCGGCCTCGGTCAGCGGGCAGTTGCCACCCTGGGCAGCGGCCAGGTCGATGACCACGGAGCCCGGCTTCATCTCGGCGACGGTGGCTTCGTGCAGCAAGGTCGGTGCCTTGCGACCCGGAATCAGCGCAGTGGTGATGACGATATCGGCCTGCTTGGCGCGCTCGTGCACCGCCTTGGCCTGGCGCTCCATCCACGACTGCGGCATCGGGCGGGCGTAACCGCCGACACCCTGGGCGCACTCGCGCTCTTCATCGGTCTCGAACGGCACGTCGACGAACTTGGCGCCGAGCGACTCGATCTGCTCCTTCACCGCCGGACGCACGTCCGAGGCCTCGATCACCGCACCCAGGCGCTTGGCCGTGGCGATGGCCTGCAGGCCGGCCACGCCGGCGCCGAGGATCAGCACGCGGGCGGCCTTCACGGTGCCGGCGGCGGTCATCAGCATGGGCATGAAGCGCGGGTAGTGGTTGGCGGCGAGCATCACGGCCTTGTAGCCGGCGATGTTGGCCTGCGAACTCAGCACGTCCAGGCTCTGCGCGCGGGAGGTACGCGGCGCGGCCTCCAGAGCGAAGGCGGTGATGCCGCGGGCATTCATGCGCGCGATGGTGTCGTTGCAGAACGGGTTGAGCATGCCGACCAGCACGGCGCCGGACTTCATGTGGGCCAGTTCGGCTTCGGTCGGGGCGACCACTTTCAGCACCAGGTCGGCACCGAAGGCGGCGGCATCGTTGCCGATGGTCGCGCCGGCGGCTTCATAGGCGCTGTCCGGGATGCTGGCGCTGACGCCGGCACCGGCCTGAACGGTCACCTGGTGGCCCTGGCCAACCAGCTTCTTGACGGTTTCGGGCGTCGCGGCAACCCGCGTCTCCCCGGCGTGGGTCTCGAGAGGAACACCGATGTGCACTTCAAATCTCCTGCGTGATCTTTTAGGTGAACCTGCGCGCTACGCTGGCACGCGGGCAAAAGGGGATCAGCACAAAGCCGCACCGGAAGGGGGCGGGCGCGGCATTTTGCAGGCGATTGCCTGGGCCTTCAAGAAATTCTGAAGCGGTACTGATTGGTAACTACAAGTCACACCGTGACCTGTAGTTCCTTATCCATCCCGGAAAGTCCCGTTGTTGCTGGGATGCCGGGCCATTTCACGGGGATCGCGGCGCAGAGCGGCATTCGGGGCGTGAATGGCCGTTCGTCGATTTATCCGAATGGGCGGGAGCGGCCTAGGCGCGCGGCAGAAAATGTCGCGGAGGCGACGCTTTGTAGTAGCCGGCGCGCGAGGACTACGCTGCGCGCCGGCGCAGCGGCCGCCTGGGGCGCGGCCGCGGGGGTCAGGAGGCGAGAGACTTGTGCGGGCGGATGCAGGTGGGGCCGGCACGCTTTTCGACAGCCGCTTCCACTTCCGCGCGCAGGCCGAGCAGGAAGCCCAGCTCGGCGACCACGAACAGCGGGCCGACCACCAGGCCCATCAGGTCGTCGACGAAGGCCGGCTTGCGCCCCTCGTAGTAGTGGCCGATGAACTGGATGATCCAGCCGACCACGAACAGGCCGAGGCCCGCGCCCAGCCAGACCAGGGTGCCCTGCTGCGCCAGGCTGACGCCGGCCCACAGGCTGAGGGCCAGCAGCAGCGCCATGACCAGGCCGAAGCGCAGGTCCAGGCGCAGGTAGAAGATCCCGGCGGCCAGCGCCGTGAGCAGCGCCGGCGAGGCCCACAGGCCAGCAACCTCCCAGCCCGGGCGCGACAGCAGCACGGCCACGGCCACCACTATCATCGGAATGCCGATGAAGTGGCTGAAGATGTTGCGCCGGTCGCGGTGGTATTCGGCGTACTGGCCGAGATGGTCGACGAGGGTTTTCATTATCGGAGTTCCTCAGCAAGGCAGGCTTGGTGGCATCATCACGCCAGCCCCCGGTGCACGACTGTCAGCTAGGCGACAAAGCCCATGAGCGAGAGCCCATCCCACTATCGACCCCTGCTGGAACACGGCCAGTGGTTCAGCCACCTGTCGCCGGCGCTGCGCGGCACCCTGCTGGGCGAGGCGCGCCTGCTGCGCCTGGAGCCGGGGCAGCGCCTGTTCCGCCGCGGCGACCCGCCCTGCGGCCTGTACGCGGTGCTGGAGGGCATGATGCGGGTCGGCGCGGTCGGCCGCGACGGCAAGGAGGCGCTGCTGACCCTGGTCGAGCCGCCCTACTGGTTCGGCGAGATCTCCCTGTTCGACGGCCAGCCGCGCACCCACGACGCCTATGCCGAGGGCCCAACCCTGCTGCTGCAGGTGCCGCAGGCGGCGCTGCTCGCCCTGCTGGCCCGCGAACCGGGCCACTGGCGCGACTTCGCCCTGCTGATGAGCCAGAAGCTGCGCCTGGCGTTCATCGCCCTGGAGGAGATGAGCCTGCTGCCAGCCGCGCCACGCCTGGCCAGGCGCCTGCTGATGATGGCCGAGGGCTACGGCGAGACCGGCCCGCGCCGGGTGCTACACCTGGCCCAGGAGCAGCTGGCGCTGATGCTCGGCCTGTCGCGGCAGACCACCAACCAGATCCTCAAGGAGCTGCAGGCGCGCGGCGCCCTGCGCCTGACCTACGGCGAGATCGAGATAGTCGACGTGGAGCTCCTGCGCCAGGCCGCCGGGGTCGCCTGAGCGCGCCTCAGCCGGCGGCCAGCAGCGGCTGCGGTATGCGCAGGAGGAATTCCGGGCGCAGGCCGAGCATGCGCGCCGGGCGGCTCTCGGCCAGTTCGCCGACACTGCGGCTGGCCGGCAGGCCGAGCAGCTGGCCGCACAGGTTGAGCACCAGCGCCTCGCGCGAGAAGACCCCGGCCCCCAGGCCGTAGAAGGCGGCGATCAGCTCGCGCAGGCCGAACGGCAGGCGCCAGCGGATGCGCAGCGCCGAGCCGAAGCCGGCGGCGCGCTGGCGCAGCGCCTGCTCGATCTGCTCGTTGCCCAGGGCGCCACCGGCGTCCTGCCAGTCCTGCAGGCAGCGCAGCAGGGCCAGCTCGCCGATGTTGTGCAGCAGGCCGGCGGTGTAGCACAGCTCATGGTCCAGGCGCAGCTGCGCCGCCAGCCAGTGGGCCAGCTCGGCGCTGCGCTGGGCGCGCTCGCCGACCACGCCGGCCAGTTCGGCCAGGCGCGGGTCCTGTAGGCGCGCGCTGCGCTGCAGCGCCAGTCCCAGCACCAGATTGAGGGCACGCGCCACGCCCAGGCGCTGCAGGGCCTGGGCCAGGGTCTGGCAGATGCCGCCGCGCTGCTCGGCGGCGCTGTTGGCGGCGGCGATCAGGCGCGCGGTGATCTGCGGGTCGCGGGAGAACTCGCGGGCCAGCTGGCCCAGGTCGGTCTCGCTGGCTTGCAGGCTGTTGGCCACCGCGCCGCGCACGTCGGCCAGCAGCGGAGCGCCCTGGCCTTCCTCGCGCACGCCGTCGAGGTACTGCTCGAGGTCATCCACCAGCAGCGGTGCGGCGACAGCGGCACCGTCGTTGCTGGCGGCCGGAAGCAGGCCGGCCAGGCGCTGGCGCAGGTGTTCGGCATTGAACGGCTTGGCCAGGTAGGCCGCCGGCGCCAGCGGCAGCACGGCGCGCACGCTGCCGGCGTCGACGCGGTTGCTGATCAGGATGTAGGGCATGGCCGGCGTGCGCGGGTGGCGGCGCACCTGGCGCAGCAGCTCGATGCCATCCAGCCCCGGCAGCTCGCCATCGGCGATGATCAGGTCGGGCAGGCGCCGGCGGCAGCGCGCCAGCGCCGCCTCGCCATCGCTGCAATGCTGCACCCGGGCATCGCTGCGAATATCCAGCACCAGCTGGGTGAGCAGATCGGCAGTCCAGGGGTCGGCTTCGGCTATGAGAACTTCCGGTACTGCAGCCGGGGCGGACATGGGGACCTCAATGATGGCGAAATAATGGCGTCATGCTTGCGGCGCGCATTCTACCTGCCGCAAGTGTCCAGACCAGTGCCGGCCGACGAAATGCTGGCCGTTGGGTCAGACTATCTAAACGCGTCGTCGCGGCCCGCGCACGGTGTCATTTCGCCGCAGCCAGGCTGGCGCCGATCAATGCCCGGCTCGCGGTCAGCACCTCTTCCTGGCACTGCGACGTGGCCAGCATGCGCGCCACCACCAGGGCTCCGACGCACTGGGCGAGGATGGCCCAGGCCAGCTGCGGGTCCTCCAGGACCTCGCCCCAGGTCTGTTGCAGGCGCACCAGCCAGTGCTCGGCACGCGCACGCACGGCGAGGTCGGCCCGGGCGATCTCCGCACCCAGGGTGGGGATGGCGCAACCGCTGTCCGGCTGCTCGACATGCGCCATGCTCAGGTAGCTGGAAAGGCAGCGCTGCAGCCGCTCGCGGCCGGCCTCGCCATCACCAAGCCGCTTCAGGCTGTGGCTCAGCTCGCGTTCGACGATCGCGGCGAACAGCTCGTCCTTGGAGGAGAAATGCCCGTAGAAGGCACCCCCGGTCAGGCCGATGGCCTTCATCAGGCCGTCCACCCCGGTCGCGGAAAAACCGCCGCGCTTGGCCAGTGCGCCGCTGCTGGCCAGCAGCTTGTCGCGGGTCTGGGCCTTGTGCTCGGCGGAATAGCGCATGATGGAACTCCTGCTTGACGGATGTCGAAAGCTTAGCATAACGTCCGTTAACTAAACGATCGTTTATCAAAAGAGGTGAGCGGCATGAGCGACAAGAAAGTGGTCCTGGTGATCGGCGCGGGCGACGCCACCGGCGGCGCCATCGCCAAGCGCTTCGCCCGCGAGGGCTATGTCGCCTGCGTGACCCGGCGCAGCGCCGACAAGCTGCAGCCGCTGGTCGACGAGATCCGCGCCGGCGGCGGCGAGGCCCATGGCTTCGCCTCCGACGCACGCAAGGAAGAGGAGGTCGCCGCGCTGGTCGAGGGCATCGAGCGCGACATCGGCCCGATCGAGGCCTTCGTCTTCAACATCGGCGCCAACGTGCCGTGCAGCATCCTCGAGGAAACCGCGCGCAAGTACTTCAAGATCTGGGAGATGGCCTGCTTCTCGGCCTTCCTCACCGCTCAGGCGGTGGCGCGGCGCATGGTCACCCGCGGGCGCGGCACCATCCTCTTCACCGGCGCCACCGCAGGCCTGCGCGGCGCGGCCAACTTCGCCGCCTTCGCCGGCGCCAAGCACGGCGTGCGCGCCCTGGCGCAGAGCATGGCGCGCGAGCTGGGGCCGCGGAACATCCACGTCGCCCATGTGGTGGTGGACGGCGCCATCGACACCGCCTTCATCCGCGACACTTTCCCCGATATCTACGCGCGCAAGGAGCAGGACGGCATCCTCGACCCGGAGCATATCGCCGACAACTACTGGTTCCTGCATACCCAGCCGCGCGATGCCTGGACCTTCGAGCTGGATCTGCGGCCCTGGATGGAGCGCTGGTAACGGCCACTCGCTCAGCCCGACTCCAGGCCGATAACAACAAGCACAATAGAGAGACACTCCATGAGCAAGACCGTCGAGTTCTACTTCGATTTCGGCAGCCCCACCACCTACCTGGCCTGGACCCAGCTGCCCAGGCTTTGCGCCGAGGAAGGCGCGACCCTGGTTTACAAGCCGATGCTGCTCGGCGGGGTGTTCCAGGCCACCGGCAATGCCTCGCCGGTGACCATCCCGGCCAAGGGCCGCTTCATGCTGCAGGACCTGGCGCGCTATGCCCGGCGCTACCAGGTGCCGCTGCAGTTCAACCCGCACTTCCCGATCAACACCCTGCCGCTGATGCGTGCCGCGGTGGCCGTGCAGCAGCGCCTGCCGGAGCGTTTCGAGGCCTTCCTCCAGCTGATCTTCGAGGCCATGTGGGTGCAGGCGCGCAACCTCGGTGACCCGGCCGTGCTGGCCGAGGTGCTGGCCGCCGGCGGCTTCGATCCTCAGCAGCTGCTGGGGCTGATCGCCGAGCAGGCGATCAAGGACGCGCTCAAGGCCAACACCGACGAGGCGATCAAGCGCGGCGTGTTCGGTGCGCCGAGCATGTTCGTCGGCAACGAGCTGTTCTTCGGCCAGGACCGCCTGGACTTCGTGCGCGAAGCGCTGCAGGCGGGGTGAGATCTTTCCTCACCCCCGTCCCAGCCCGCGAGGCGCTGCATGCCTGAGCGCCGGTGTAGCCCGGATGCAATCCGGGGGCGGTGTTGCCTGCTTCCCGGATGGCATCCGGGCTACAGCAAGCGGCAGACAAAAAAAGACCCGCCGAAGGGCGGGTCATGAGGGAGACGCCTGGCCTGGTGAGCCACAGGCGAATCGGGCATCGCCCCGGCAGGGGCGACACGCAGGATCGAGGCTCCCGCTGCGCGGGAGCCATGACGCTTAGGCCAGTTCGTCGAAGCACTCGGCGACGATGGCGATGCCTTTTTCCAGCTGGGCATCCGGGATGGTGACCGGCATCAGGAAGCGGATGACGTTGTAGTAGGTGCCGCAAGACAGCAGGATCAGGCCCTTCTCGCGCGCACGGGCAACGATCTTGCCAACCAGCTCGGCGGCCGGCTTGTTGTGATCGCCACCCTCGAACAGCTCGATGGCGACCATCGAACCCAGGCCGCGCACGTCGCCGATCACCTTGTGCTTGGCGGCGATGGCATTCAGGCCAGCCTTGAGCTTCTCGCCAACGGCCTGCGAACGCTCCAGCAGCTTCTCTTCGTCGAACACCTTCATCACGGCCAGGGCCGCGGCGCAGGCGATCGGGCTGCCGGCATAGGTGCCGCCCAGGCCGCCCGGGGCGATGCTGTCCATGATCTCGGCCTTGCCGCACACGCCGGAGATCGGGAAGCCGCCGCCGACCGATTTGGCGAAGGTGGTCAGGTCCGGCACGATGCCCAGCTGCTCGGTGGCGAAGAAGGTGCCGGTACGGCCGGCGCCGGTCTGCACTTCGTCGGCGATCAGCAGAATGCCGTGCTGGTCGCACAGGGCGCGCAGGCGCTGCATGAACGGCTTGGAGTTGACGTAGAAGCCACCCTCGCCCTGCACCGGCTCGATGATGATGGCGGCGATGTCCTGCGGCTGTGCGTCGTTCTTGAAGATGCGCTCGATGCTGGCGATCGACTCGTCTTCGCTGATGCCGTGCAGCGGGCAGGGTGCCAGGGCGCGGAACACGCCGCCCGGCATCAGGCCCATGCCGGCGGAATAGGGAACCACTTTGCCGGTCAGGCTCAGGGTCATCATGGTGCGGCCGTGGTAGGCGCCGGTGAAGGCGATCACGCCGGCGCGGCCGGTGGCGGCACGGGCGATCTTCACGGCGTTCTCGACGGCTTCGGAGCCGGAGGTGACCAGCAGGGTCTTCTTGGCGAAGTCGCCCGGTACGCGCTTGGCGATCTCTTCACACAGGGCGATGTAGGGCTCGTAGGCCAGCACCTGGAAGCAGGTATGGGTCAGCTTGGTCAGCTGTTCCTGCACGGCGGCGATCACTTTTGGGTGCAGGTGGCCGGTGTTCAGCACGGCGATACCGCCGGCGAAGTCGATGTACTCGCGGCCGTCGACGTCCCACACGGTGGCGTTCTCGGCGCGCTCGGCGACGATCGGGTGGATCTGGCTGACGCCACGGGCCACGGCGGCCTGGCGACGTTGCAGGAGGGATTCGTTCTTGCTCATTGTGGTCCTCATAAGCCGCTTCTGGCGGCTCGTTCCAAGGATGATGACGGGGCGGGCGACGCTGCAGCTAACGATGATCGAACTGCGGTCTACTCGCTGGCCGTCGGCTGGGTTAGCCGGTGCCACCACCGGAAACGCCGACGCCGGGTGACCACGACTCCTGCCTGTCACCCGACACCCACGGATTCGTTACCCGGGCGGCTTATACGCCGCCGAGGCACATGTATTTGATTTCGAGGTAGTCCTCGATGCCGTACTTGGAGCCTTCGCGACCCAGGCCGGAGGCTTTCACGCCGCCGAACGGCGCCACCTCGGTGGAGATCAGGCCGGTATTGATGCCGACCATGCCGTACTCCAGGGCCTCGGCCACGCGGAACACGCGGCCCAGGTCGCGGGCGTAGAAGTAGGAGGCCAGGCCGAACTCGGTATCGTTGGCCAGGCGGATCACCTCGGCCTCGTCCTTGAAGCGGAACACCGGGGCCAGCGGGCCGAAGGTCTCTTCCTTGGCCACGGCGGCGTTGTTCGGCACGTCGACCAGGATGGTCGGCTCGAAGAAGCTGCCGCCCAGGGCGTGCGGCTTGCCGCCGAAGGCCAGCTTGGCGCCTTTGCCCAGGGCGTCGGCGATGTGCTCCTCGACCTTGGCCACGGCCTTGCTGTCGATCAGCGGGCCGGTGGTGGTGCCCTCTTCCAGGCCGTTGCCGATCTTCAGCTTGGCCACGGCGGCCTTCAGCTTGTCGACGAAGGCGTCGTACACGCCGTCCTGCACATACAGGCGGTTGGCACAGACGCAGGTCTGGCCGTTGTTGCGGTACTTGGAGATCAGCGCGCCTTCCACGGCGGCATCCAGGTCGGCGTCGTCGAAGACGATGAACGGCGCGTTGCCGCCCAGCTCCAGGGACACCTTCTTGATGTCGTGGGCGCATTCGGCCATCAGCTGGCGACCGATTTCGGTGGAGCCGGTGAAGGTCAGCTTGCGCACGATCGGGTTGCTGGTCAGCTCGCCGCCGACTTCGCCGGCGCTGCCGGTGACCACGCTGAACACACCGGCCGGGATGCCGGCACGCTGCGCCAGTTCGGCCAGGGCCAGGGCGGAATACGGGGTCTGCGAGGCCGGCTTGAGCACCATGGTGCAGCCGGCGGCCAGGGCCGGGCCGGCCTTACGGGTGATCATCGCCGCCGGGAAGTTCCACGGGGTGATGGCCGCGGTCACGCCGATCGGCTGCTTGATCACGATGATGCGCTTGTCCGGCTGATGGCCGGGGATGGTGTCGCCATAGATGCGCTTGGCTTCCTCGGCGAACCACTCGATGAAGGAGGCGGCATAGGCGATCTCGCCCTTGGCCTCGGCCAGCGGCTTGCCCTGCTCCAGGGTCATCAGGCGGCCCAGGTCGTCCTGGCTGGCCATGATCAGCTCGAACCACTTGCGCAGCTTGCCTGCACGCTCCTTGGCGGTCAGCGCACGCCAGGCCGGCAGGGCGCGCTCGGCGGCTTCGATGGCGCGACGGGTCTCGGCGCGACCCATCTTCGGCACGCTGCCGAGGATCTCGCCCGTGGCCGGGTTGTTCACGGCGATGGTCTGGCCGCTGTCGGCGTCCAGCCACTGGCCGTCGATGAAGGCCTGTTGGCGGAACAGCTGGGCGTCTTTCAGTTGCATGGCGTTCTCCTGTACGCGCCACCACGGAGGCAAGGCAGTAAGGGCATAAAGGTAGCCCGCCAAGAGGCGGGCGGGCGTTTGAAATGTCAAACGAATCCTAGGGCCAGCGTCGACAAAGGGCAAGAGCCTTGTTCGATAAAACCAACAAAATAACCAAAAAGTATGAGGGCCACGCCGCTCCCCGATATTTCCCCGTCAACCTTGCGGCAGCCATGGCCGGAGTTGGATTGCAGGGTCGCCGCGGGCAGCGCTGCCGGCCGCCCCACGTGTTCGATATAAAGAACGCCCATGTCACAACGGCCTGTAGTGCCGTTCGCCACACGCTACAGCTCAGCCGCGCAGCGAGTCGCGGTACTGGCTGGGGCTCTGCCCGGTCCAGCGCTTGAAGGCGCGGCTGAAGCTGCTGCTGTCGGCGAAGCCGAGCAGGTAGGCCACTTCGCCGATGGCGCAGTCGGCCTCGGCCAGGTGCTGCAGGGCCAGGTCGCGGCGGGTGTCGGCCAGTACCTGCTCGTAGCTGCTGCCCTCCTCGCTGAGGTGGCGCTGCAGGCTGCGCAGGCTCAGGTGCAGGCCGTGGGCCAGGGTTTCCGCTGCAGGCTCGCCATTCGGCAGGCACTGCTCCAGGGCACGGCGCAGGCGGCGCGCCACGGTGTCCGGCTGCAGCGCCTCCAGGCGTTTACGCAGCACCGCCTCGTTGTGGGCGGCCAGCTCCGGGTTGCCGTCGGCGAGCGGTTGGTCGAGGTCGGCACGGGCGAAGCACAGCATGTCCTCGGCGGCGGCGAAGTGCACCGGCGCGCGAAACACGGCCTGCCAGGGCCGCGCGTCGGCCGGCGGCGGCCGGCGCAGGTACACGGCCAGCGGTGCATAGTCGCGACCCAGGCGGTTGCGGCAGGTGCGCACATAGATCGCGGCGAAGGCGTCGATGGCCTCGGATGCCGGCGCCGGCGCCCCCGGCGGCAGGCGGAAATGCAGTTCGCAGACCTCGCCCGCCTCGCGCAGCTCCAGCACCAGGGCGTCGCTGACCACCTGGTGGTAGCGCACGATGCGCTCGAACACTTCGCGCAGGCTGCCGCTGGCCATCACCGCCAGCCCCAGGGCGTGGAAGGTGGTCGGCGCGACGTGACGGGAGGTGTGCAGGCCCAGAGTCGGGTCGCCGCTGGCGTCGACCGCCAGCTGCCACAGGCGGGTGGTGGCGTGCAGCGGATAGCGCGCGTTGGGGTCGTCCATCAGCGCCGGGTCGAGGCCGGCGGCCTGGCACAGGGCGGTGCTGTCCAGGCCGAGGGCATCGAGCTGGCGGCGCAGGGCGCGGGTCCAGCTGGCCAGGGTGGAGGCTTCAGTCATGCAGCTTGGCATTCTCGGTCAACAGGTTGGCGTTGTCGGTCAGGCGGGGTGGTGCCGACGGGGGCACTCTAGCCTGGTCGAATCCAACAACAGTCCGCGGTGCCTGGCAGGGCATCGAACAAGAGGATGCGTGCATGACCCCGACTCCTGCAACCCATCAACAACGCTCGGCGCATATCCGCGCCGTGGTGATGGCCCATGGCGACGAGCTGCGCCGACGCTACCCGATCCTGCAGCACCAGGACGCCCTCGGCGCCGGCATCCTGGCCTTCGCCCTAGCCGGCATGCTCGGCAGCGCCTGGCTGTATGCCGAGAGCGCCATCGCCTGGTGGGCCTGCCTGCTGGCCAACGCCTTCTTCGCCTCGCTGACCCACGAGCTGGAGCACGACCTGATCCACTCCATGTACTTCCGCAAGCAGCGCCTGCCGCACAACCTGATGATGGCGCTGGTCTGGTTGGCGCGGCCGAGCACCATCAACCCGTGGATCCGCCGCCACCTGCACCTGAATCACCACAAGGTGTCCGGCACCGAGACCGACATCGAGGAGCGCGCCATCACCAACGGCGAGCCCTGGGGCGTCGCCCGCCTGCTGATGGTCGGCGACAACGTCATGTCTTCGCTGATCCGCTTCCTGCGCGCCAGGACTTGGGCCCATCGCAAGATGATCGCTACGCGCACCCTGGTCGGCTACGCGCCACTGGGCCTGCTCAACTGGGGCACCTGGTATGTGTTCCTCGGCTTCCACCTGATCGACTTCGTGGCCTCCGTCGCTGGCGCGCCGATCGCCTGGTCGGCCACCAGCCTGGCGGTGATGGATGGCGTGACCTTCGCCGTGGTGGTGCTAATCGGCCCCAACGTGCTGCGCACCTTCTGCCTGCACTTCGTCAGCTCCAACATGCACTACTACGGCGACGTCGAGGCGGGCAACGTGATCCAGCAGACCCAGGTGCTCAACCCCTGGTGGCTGTGGCCGCTGCAGGCGTTCTGCTTCAATTTCGGCAGCACCCACGGCATCCACCATTTCGTGGTCAAGGAGCCCTTCTACATCCGCCAGCTGACCGCGCCGGTGGCGCACCGTGTGATGCGCGAGATGGGCGTGCGCTTCAACGACTTCGGCACCTTCGCCCGCGCCAACCGCTGGCAGGCGCAAGAGAAGCCGACCAGCGCCACGACCCAACAGGTCGCCTGAGCCCTGCTTTTAGTCCCCTCTCCCATTCATGGGAGAGGGCCAGGGAGAGGGTTGCTCTCCTATTGCCGCTCCCGGAATTGCCCATGAACACCCTGATCATCCACGCCCACCCCGAGCCGCAGTCCTTCTGCAGCGCCATGAAGGACCTGGCCGTAGCCACCCTGCAGGGCGCCGGCCACCAGGTGCAGGTCTCCGACCTCTACGCCATGGGCTGGAACCCGGTGGCCTCGGCCGCCGACTTCACCGTGCGCAGCAATCCCGATTACCTGGTCTACGCCCTGGAGCAGCGCGAGACGGTCAAGACCGGCGCCCTCGCGCCCGATATCGCCGCCGAGCTGGACAAGCTGCTGTGGGCGGACCTGCTGATCCTCAACTTCCCGCTGTTCTGGTGTTCGCTGCCGGCCATGCTCAAGGGCTGGATCGACCGCGTGCTGGTCTCCGGCACCTGCTACGGTGGCCTGCGCTTCTACGACCGTGGCGGCCTGGCCGGCAAGCGTGCGCTGCTCAGCTTCAGCCTCGGCGGCCAGCAGCACATGTTCGAGGACGAAGATGCCGTGCACGGCGACTGGGAGCCCATGCTGCGTCCGCTGCAGCGTGGCACCCTGGCCTATGTCGGCATGCGCGTGTTGCCGCCGTTCGCCGCCTACCACGTGCCCTATATTAGCCCCGAGGCGCGTGGCGTGATCCTCGATCAGTACCGCGACTACCTGCTGCGACTGGAAAGTATCGAACCGCTGCGCTTTCCCTCGCTGGCCAACTTCGACAGCGGCCTGCGCCCGCTCGGGCAGCAGGTGCCAGCATGAAGACCTGGATCTGCATCATCTGCGGCCTGATCTACGACGAAGCCACGGGCTGGCCAGACGATGGCATTCCCGCCGGCACGCCCTGGGCCGAGGTACCCGACGACTGGCTGTGCCCCGACTGCGGCGTGAGCAAGGCCGACTTCGCCATGCAGGAGCTCTGACCGACAGCCCGCATGGACGCCCGCGAAGCGGATGCGTATGATTGCGCCCCGCAACGCATCCGTAGCTCAGCTGGATAGAGTACTGCCCTCCGAAGGCAGGGGTCGTGGGTTCGAATCCCGCCGGATGCGCCAGACAGAAAAAAGCCCCGAGGCATTCGCCCCGGGGCTTTTTTGTTTTCGGCTCACTGACTTTGCAATTGCAGCTGCGGCTTGGGTGGCTGCGGCTCGGCGGCCTTGATCTGCAGACTCGGCTTGGGCGGCTCGGGCTGCGGCTGTGGGGCGCGCAGTTGCAGTTCCGGCTTGGGCGGCTGGGGTTGCGGGGCGCGCAGGTTGCCCGGGGTCGGTTGCGGATGCGGGTCCGGCATGTTCGGCTGCACCTGCAGCTTGTTGCCCTGACCGCCGACATCCACATTGAGGGTGCTGGTGCACAGCACTTCCACATTCACCACGCCGGACTGCTGCTTGTTCGGCGCCAGCACGTTGAAGCGGTAGCTGCGCTTGACCAGGGTACCCTGGCCCTGGGTGTTGGCCTGGAAGCCACCGATGCCCTGCTGCACGGGACCGGCCTCGGGCTTGAGCACCACCTTCTGGTTGATCACCCGCAGGCTCGCCTCGCCGACCTTGCCGGGCAGATTACTGCTCATCTGCATGGCCGCGCCCTTGCCGCCGACTTCCTCCAGCCAGTACTTGATCGGCCCGCCACCGACGCCCTTGACCGTGGCCTTGAGGCTGATCTCGGCCGGGCATACGCCCTTGAGCTTGGCCGGCTGCGCTTCCAGCTGCACCTCGGTGACCTGGAAGCCGGCGGCCAGGCCCTGCGGGCCCTTGGGCGGGTCGACCTGGTCGGCAATGGCCGGGTTGCCCAGGCACTGGATGGTCACCGGCGCAGTCTTGTCCCACAGGCTGTACTGGTGGTTGCTCGGCGGCCGCGAGGTATTGGGCCCGCCGCCCAGCTGATAGTAGCCAGCCATCCGCAAGGGCACGTCGAGCTTGACGTTGAAGCCCTGGCGCAGCACCTGGTTGAGGGTCTTGCCCTGCTTCAGACGGTTGTGTTTCTCGAAGCTGCAGTAGGTGGCGATGTCGGCGCCGGGAATGCCGTCGTCGACCAGCAGGGCAAACGGCAGGTTGGCATTCAGATAGCCGCTGGCGGCCAGCACCTGGGCGGCACCGAGGTCGAACATCTGCGACTTGTCGAAGTAGTTCTCGCTGCCCTTGGCAATCTTCGCCTCACCGATATAGATGCGTGCCCAGGGCTTGTTCGGCTGCATCTTCCACTGATGGGTGTACTGGATGCGCAGCTTCACCGTGCTGCTGGGCACCACCGCCCACTCACCCTTGTTGTTCAGCTTGACCTGCAGGGTGTGCGGCTGGCCGGCATTGGGCGCGGCCTTGACGGTGGCGGTGGCAGCCGGGTTGTCGTCGACGGCCAGGGCGGCGCCGCTGGCCAGCAGCAGGGCCAGGCCGAGGTTGCTGAGGGTGAAGCCGGAGTTGAGCGCTTTCATGGAGTTGCTCCTCGTGGGGGGCGTGAGAAATTGCCTTACGCCCCTCTGTCGTCGACTCCCCTGTCGGCGGTTCAAAATATTTTCCAGGTGCCTTGAGTAAAGCCTGCAGCCCGCGTCCTGCGTGGCTCAGCGACAGCCGGGCAGGCGCGCCAGACCGGCGCCGTACTGTTCGTCGCGACCGGCGATGCCAAGGTCACGGGCCTGGGCCAGCAGCGCCTCGGGCGAGGCGGCCAAGGCCAGAGCAGCGCTGACGAAGGGCGCGGCGAAGGAAGTACCGCTGGCAAAGAAGCCCTGCCCCGTGCCATCCAGGGTCCAGATGTCCTCGCCGGGCGCCACCAGCGCCAGGTGGCGGCCGAAGTTGGACTGGCGCAGGCGGCGCAGGCGTGCATCCACCGCGCCCACCGCCAATACCTCTGGATAGGCGGCCGGATAGCGCACCCCGGCCTGGCCATCGTTGCCGGCGGCGGCGACGAAGTGCAGACGCTCGCCCAGGCGTTCGAACAGCCCCTCCAGCAGCTGGCTGCGCGAACCACCGAAACTCAGGTTGACCGCCCGTGGTGGCGGCTGCAGGGCGGCGACCCGCTCCAGGGCGAGAATCACCCAGTCGCTGCGGGTGTGCAGACCGGCCTCGCGGTCCTCGCCGAACACGCCCAGGGCCTGCAGGCGCGCGCCAGGCAACAGCCCGGCGACCTGCCCGCGACCGACCAGCAGGGCCGCCACCGCCGTGCCATGGCGCTGCGCCTCGGCGCTGCGGGCGGCGTACTGCGCCGGTGGCAGGCTCTGGTAGTGCAGATCGGCGCCGGCGAACTCGGCCAGCGTGGTGTTCACCGGACCGTCGAGCATCGCCAACTGCAGACCGCGTCCGCACTCGACCGACGCCGGCTGACCACGGCCCATGGCGCGCTGGCCCCAGTTGCGTAGCTGCAGCTCGGCCGCATCCGGTTGTGCCAGCGGCCGGTAGCGCTGATTGAGCTCCTGCTGCCAGTCCGGGAAGCGCGCCCGCAGCTCGCGCTCCAGCTGCAGCACATCGGCCTCCGCCGGCAGGCGGAACACGCTGAGCACCAGGTCCAGGCTGGGCAGCTGCTGACGTCGCAGGATGCGCAGGCCGAAGGGCTGCAGCGCCAGGCGCTGTCGCTCGGCCTCGGCCTGGTCGGCGGCGAACACCAGCCACTCGCGCAGCGGCGGCAGATCGTCCGCAGGCGGCGGTGCCACGCCGCGCCACTGCACCGGCGCGGCCTGCAGCGGTGGCTGGTCGAGCAGGCTGCCGCTGCGCCGCGGTGGCTGTAGGGGCGGCGGCGGACCGGGTGCCGGCGTCACGCCGGGTAAGGGCGCGGCAGGAGCAGGTGCCGGCACGGCAGCCGGAGCCGGTGCAGGCGCGCTCGGCGCCGGACTGGGCGCAGGGCCACCCGGCACCGGCACGCTACTGGAAGGGGGCGCGGCGCCAGTGGGGTCGCTGGCGGCCTGCAACGGCAGGCTCAGGAGCAACACCAGCAGCAGCGCCCAGCGCCTCACGGCTGCTCCCGTGCCAGCAGCGCGGCGTGCTGCACCACGGCCTGCTGCTGCAGCCACTGCAGCAGGGCCTGACCATCGCGGAAGCGCTTGTCCGCCGGCACATGCACCTGCACCACGCCCAGCGCCGAGGGGCCGTCGACCAGCACCGCGTCCAGCTCCAGCAGCAGGGCACGGATCTGCTGCCACTGGGCATGCTCGACGAAGCGCAACTGTACCCGGTAGCCGCCGCTGAGCACCTGCTCGCTGCCGCCACTCTGCAGCTGCCAGTCGCTGTCGACCTGCGCCGGACGCATCAGGATGCCCAGCTGCAGGGCGACCACCAGCGCGGCCGCGGCGGCCAGCCCCGGCTTCCACCAGTCGCGCCGCGGCGCCGGCCGCACCTCCTGCTGCAAGCTGCGCTGCAGCCGTGCCCAGCCCAGTTCGAAGGGCGGCGCCTCGTGCGCCTGCTCCTGCTCGCGCACGGCGGCGGCCAGACGACGCAGTACCTCCAGCTCCTCGCGAGCCTCGGCCGAGCGCAGCAGCAGGGCCTCGACGGCGGCCAGTTCGGCGCCTTCCAAAGTGCCGTTGAGGTACCAGGGCAGCAGCTCCAGCAGCGCCCGATCATCGAGTTCAGTGTTCATGCTTCACCTCCGCGGTCTGTGCCACTGAGTCGTGCGCGGCGGCCCGAGGGTTCATTCTGTTCATGGCTAGGCGCCTCCCAGCAGGCGGCGCAGGCACTGCAGCAACTGCTGCTTGGCATGCAGCATGCGGGTCTTCACCGTGCCGTGGGGGATGGCCATGATCTCGGCGATCTGCGGGTAGGACAGCTCCTCGAAGAAGGTCAGGTAGACCACCTGGCGATGGCCGTCCTTGAGGCGGTCGAGGCACTGGCGCACCTGCGCGCCCTGCTGGCCCAGCTCGATGGCCAGGCTGGCCGGACAGGCCTCGCCGCTTGCCTCGTCCTCCAAAGATGCCTCGTCGAGCAGCTCGCTCGGGCGCTTGCGCCGCAGCAGGTCGATCGACTTGTAGCGGGTGATCGACAGCAGCCAGGTGCGCACCTGCGACTGCCCGGCGAAGGTCGCGGCACGCCGCCACACCTCCAGCATCACCTCGTTGAGCACCTCGGCGGCGTCCGCGCCGTTGTGCAGCGTGCGCAGGGAGAACTGGTAGACCACACCGTGGAAGCGCTCATAGAACTGCCGCAGCGCGCGCTGGTCGCCGCCGGCGATGCGTTGCAGCAGTTGCTCGTCGGTATCGGTGCTCATGGCTGGTAGCGCACCCTCCATTCCTGGCTGCGGCCGATCATCGCGCCGCCCTGGTCGTGGGCGGTGACCCGCCACAGATAGTAATGCCCCGGCTGCAGCTTGCTGCGCAGCAGCGGCGAGAGTGCGCTGCGGTTCACGCTGGCCGGCAGCAGCATGCCGGCGACGAAGCTGGGCGACTCGCCGAGTACCGCGCCGTCGTCACCGCGCGGGCCGTCGGCGGCGAACAGCTGCAGCTGGTAGACCACCGCACCGGCCACCGGCTGCCAGTGGAACTGGCTGGCGGCGTCGACCGCGCCCTCGCGCGGGCCGGCCTCGATCAGCGGGCCGCGGCGCAGCTCGCCGGTGCCGAGCACCTCGTACACCGTTTCCACTGTCAGGCCGTCCAGCGGGCAGCCTGCATCCACCACCAGGGCATCGGCCGGGATCAGCTCGCGGTTGGTCACGCAGAAGCGCACGCGGTACTTGCCGGCCTTGTCGGTGGGCAGCGGCGGGCTGTTGAGGCTGCTCTGCTGGGCGTTGCGCAGGTAGCTGCGCACCAGGGTCAGGGTGCGGTACACCGGCTTGCCCTCGGTGCTGCCCGGCTCGGCCACCTGCCAGCGGCCTTCCAGCAGGCCGTTGCCGCTGTAGGCCAGCAACACCTTGGCCAGCAGGTCGGTATCGGCCGGCACCACCTTGACCCGCTGGTTGTCGCTGAAGCTCAGGCTCAGGCGCTGTACCAGCAGCTCGCCGCTCTGGTTCTCGCGCGGCGCGCGCAGGCCGCTGGCGGCCAGGTTGAGGGTGACCTGGCCGCGCAGGCGCGAGCTGCCACCGATGAACTCGCGCTGCAGGAGCAGCCGGCGCAGGCCGCGTTCATACCAGCCCTGCACGGTGGCCGCCGGCAGCTCCAGCTCCTCGCGCAGCAGGAAGGGGCCGCCGCCCTCGGCGGCAAGACGCCCGCCGAGCGTCGTCAGCACACTGCCACTGGCCGGGTCGATCACCCGCGCCTGGGTAGAGCTGACCCCGGCGCTGTAGCCCTGGCTGGCCACCACCTGCCAGGCCAGCGCCAGCGGGTTGTTCTGGCTGGCCAGCAGCTGGCGCTGCGCCGGCTGGATCTGCACCGCGCGCAACGCACCGGATACCGCCGGCAGGATCAGCACCTGCTGGGCGCGAACGGTGCCACCACCAGACACGGGCGAGAAGTCGCGCACCAGCAGCACCCGGCGCAGGCCATTGGCCTGCCAGGCCTGCACCGTGGCCTGGGGCACGGCGATGAACTCGCCGAACAGGAAGGGCCCCGTGCCGCCCTGGCTGAGCGTACCGCCGACCGTGGCCAGGGTGGCGCCACCGGAGGGGTTGACGATGCGCGCGACGGGCGAGGCGGCGCCACCGAAGTGCGCCGAATCGCTGGTGACGGTCCAGTTCATCGCCCAGTTGTTGTCCTGGTTGGCCAGCAGCTGGCGCTGCGCCGGTTGCGCGCTGGCGCCCAGCAACACGGCCTCGGCGGCCAGTGGCAGCCAGGGCAGCAGCAGGGCCAGGAGGAGTCGAGGGAGAGCTTTCATGGTTCACCTTCCGCCCGCGCCAGGCGCGGGACTGCCATCAATAGTTGTGGGTATCCCAGCGCAGGTCGAAGCCCAGCAGCAGCTGCCAGTCCTCCTGCGCCTGGTCGTAGAGGCGACTGTCCTGCTGCGCGTAACTGCCCTTGAGGAACCAGTCCAGCCCCGGGCTCAGCCCGTCGGGCTGGGCCACGGTCCAGGTCAGCTGCAGATGGGCGCTCTGCTGCAGCACGCTGTCGCCGAGGAAGTCGGTGTCGCCCAGGTGGCTGGTGTCGCGGCCGCGGTAGTAGGAGGCATTCAGGCGCCAGCGCTCGGGGACGATCTGCCAGGCCAGGTCCAGGCCACGGCTGATGCCGCGATAGACGTTGTCGTCGTCGGTTTCCTGCAGCTTGTTCCACTGCCAGCTGGTGGACAGGCTCAGCGAGTCCAGCGGCATGTAGCCGACCTGCAGGGTGGTGAAGCGGTTGCGCTGGTCCGACGGCGGCTCGTAGATCAGGTAGCCGTTCTGCTCGACCGCCTGCGAACGGTCATCGGTGCCCTGCACGGTGTGCTGCACCGACCAGTTCCAGCGCGCGTGGTAGAAGCTGGCGCCGAACAGCGACTCGCGGGTGCGGTCGTCCAGGTCGAAGCCGACCCGCTGCGCATCCTCCTCGTCCTGGCGGCGGCGGGTGTCGCTGTAGCCGGCGTTCAGCGAGGGCAGGCCGAGCAGGCGCCAGGGCAGTGCCTCGCCATCCACCGTCGGGTAGTAGTAGAGGTTGAGCACGCGACGGTCGGCGATCTGGTCGGCCACCTGGTCCTGGTCGTCGAGGTTGTTGGTCTCGCGCGCCAGCTCGGCATCGACCTGCAGGTTGCCCAGGTAGCCCTGCCAGTTGAGGCGGTCCAGGCGCAGGTCGCCGGGCAGCGACAGGTTGCCCAGGGTGAAGAAATCCAGGCCCACCTCGCGCCGCTGCAGGGTCAGGTTCCACTGGTCGAAGGGCCCGGCGGGGAACCACTGGCCGGAGCTGAACTGTGCCTGCAGGTCGTGCGAGGTGTCGTCCTCGGCACTCTCGCCACGGCCCAGGCCGTCGCTGTCGAAGCTCGACCAGGCGTAGTCGGCGTGCAGCCACAGGCTGTTCTCGCCCAGGCGCGAATCCACCGCCAGGTTCCAGCTGTCACCACCGTAGCGGGTCTGCTGGTCGGGCGACAGCCAGGCGGTGCCGCTGTCGGTGGTCTCGCCGTTGATATAGGCGGCGCTCAGCTGCAGCAGCTGCGGGTCGTCCTGCAGCGGGGTGAAGGTCAGCAGGCCGCCGCTGCTGCGCTCGCGGCCACTCTGCGGGAAACCGAGGCGGCGGTTGTAGTCGGTCAGCGGCTCGCTCTGCAGGCCGAACACATCCAGCTGCAACGGCCCCTCCAGCGCATCGCCCAAGGTGACCACGGCGCCGCGACGCTGGTAGGCGCTGAACAGCAGGTCCTCGCGCAGCACGCCGTAGTTGCCCAGGGCCACGCCCTGGCGCTGCAGGCCACTGCCGCGCATGGCGGCCAAGCGGTAGTTGGGCAGCTCCCACTCGTTGCCGGTGGGGTTGTTCTCGCTGAGGCTGTCGTACAGCGCATCGACCTCGGCCTGCCACTGCCAGTCACCTCCACCGCCTTCGCCGCGATAGCTGAGGCCGCCGTTGCTGGCGTAGCGCGGGGTGTCCGGGTAGCTGGCCGCCTCCTTCTCGTCGACCCGGTAGCTGTTGCTGAGCAGGCCGTAGAGGGTGTAGCGATGCGCTGGCGGCGGCGCGACCTGGGCAGCCTCGCCTTCGTCGGCGGGCAGCGGCCCGACCAGCTCGTCCGCGGCGGCCACCTCGCCTTGCGGTTCAGCACCGTCCTCCGGCAGCGGTGCGGCGCCAACCTGCACCTCGGCCTCCAGCAGAGTGGCGACGTTGCCATCGGCGTGGAACACCATCACCAGCAACGGGTGGCTGCCCTCGCCCAGCGGGCCGCTGAGGTCGAGGAGAAACGCCGCGTCGCTGCGGCTGACCAGGGCGGTGACGTCATAGCCGTCCAGCTCGACGGCCAGCTGGTCGCCCGCGCCGACGCTTTCCAGCCCCGGCACGCTGAAGCTCAGCTGGGTCTGCCCGGGTTCGAGAGTCAGCGTCTCCGCGGCCACCGCCGGGCCGACCAGCCCGGCCAGCAGCAGCGCACAGCAGTGACGGCTAAGGTGCAGGAGTTTCATGGCCTGTTCCTGACGTTCGCACCAGCGGCCGCCCACGCCTGGCGGGCGGCCGGCGTGGCTCACTGGGGCAGGACCGGAGCGCGCAGCGGCGCCCGGCCGGGTTGGGTTTGGCCACAGTTGCGCACTTCTACCGTGACCCGTGCTTTGTTATTGCTCTCGTTGCTTTCCCCAACCTGCTGCTGGTCATCGACCGACAGATTCAGCAGGTGCGTGCCGTTGTCCAGGTAGATCAGGCCGGACACCCGGTGTTGCGCGCTACCGCCCAACCCGGCAATGGCCGCGTGGTGCAGCAGCTGCTGGTCCTCGCGCACACGGCTGACGAAGGCGCCGGCCGCGGCCTTGCCCAGGTTCATCACATCGTAGACCAGGCGCAGCTCGCAGCGCCCCTCGCGTTGCCGACCCGCCTGGCTGGCGTCGACCTGAAGGCTGCCACCCCACTGGCCGGTGGTGCTGCCGATGGTGAGCCCGGGCGCGTAGGACAGGTCGATCTGCGCCGGCCTGGGTTGCGGGGCGCTCAGCTGATCCGGGGCCGGCTTCGGCGCTTCCTTGCAGGTCACCTTGTAGGCGGCGCTGGCGCGCTTGGCCTTGCTCCAGTCCTGCTCGCCGACCGGCAGCACGCGCAGCTCGACCTGGCCACTGTGCACGTTGTCGGCGTGCGCCTTGAGCGGCAGGCCGCCTTGCTGCGCCTGCGGCTTGGGCTGGGCCAGCTTGAGGTTGCCCCCGCCGGCCTTGCCGATGTCCTTGAGCTGGGTGCTAACACTGCGCCAGCCGCTGGTATTGAGGGTGGTGGTGTAGACCGGGCCTAAACCGCCGTTGTGCGCCCAGCGGTACTGCACCTGCTTCTGCCCCTGATTGCCCTTGAGCGTGCCCTCGGCCTTGAGGGTGACCGGGCAGCTGCCGCTATAGGGCGTCGGCTCGACCTTGACCTTGGGCGCCTCCAGGGCGAAGGCAGCGGCCAGGTCCATGCCCTGCGGCTTGGGTGCGACCGCCGGGAAGTCGTAACCCTCGCAGATCGTCTCGACCTTGACGTGCTGCCAGGCATGCGCGGCCTTGTCCTCCAGGCCGTTGCACTGGAGGAACACCACCCCGGCCAGCAGCGGCTTGTCGGTCGCCGGCAGGCGCTTGTCCTGGGCCAGGATCTGCTTGAGGTCGCGGCCCTTGCCCTGCTCGGCCTTGAGGTAGGCGTTGCAGGCCTGCTTGGCCGCGTTGGCCAGTTTGGCGCCCACCGGCACGCTCAGGCTGCCACTGTCGCTGTGCGAGTTGTGCTTGGACTTGCTGCCGATCAGCTCCTTCTCGACCACCCGCTTGTGCGCCGCGAAATAGCTGCGCGGGCCGACCTGGGTGTTGTCGTTGAGCCACCAGATCAGCCGGTCGATCTTGCGCACGCCACGGCACTCGACATGGCTGCTGGCCTGCCAGACCACCTGCTGACCGGGCACCACCGTGGTGTAGCTGGTGCCGTCGGACTGCACGCGGATGGCCGGTACGGCGCCGGTCTGCTTGACCTCGATCTTCTTGATGCCGGACAGCAGGGTGCTGGGGGTGACGTTGTCGGGGGCGTAGGTATCGTCGGCCTGGGCGGCACCTGCCAGGAGCAGGCCGAGGAACAGGGGGGTGAGGGTACGTTGCATGACCGGGCTCTCCTGCCGGGTGGATGACAACCCTCAGTCGTAGCCCGGCAGGCCGGCGGTTCAATATTTTTTGCGTCTAGCGCATAGCGCGAACGGCGATCATGAAAAAGCCCGCCAGGTGGCGGGCTTTTTCACAGCACGGCGACTCAGGCCGTGGCCGGACGCAGCGAGTAGGTCTTGAGCTGCTCGGCGAAGTCACGCAGCGACTGGATGCCGCTGGCCTCGGCCTCGTGCACCCACTGCTTGATCGCTTCGAGCATGTCGTGGCCGTTGCTGCTGGTCTTGACCCAGATCTGCTGCAAGGCGATGCGCTTCTCGTAGATCACCTTGAGCGCCTGGCTCTGCTCCAGCATGGCGGCGATGCGCGCCTGGTGGCGCTCGTCGAGCAGGCTGGTCTCGCGCGACAGCAGGCGCTTGGCGCGGCGGAACAGGTGGCGGGCCGAGGCATCGGCCTTGGCCAGCTCCTGCTGCACCAGCGGCTTGATCACCAGCTTGCGGTACTGCGCCATGATCTGGAAGCGGTTGTTGAGGATGGCCATGGCGGTGTCCATGTCCAGGCTGCGCTTGCCCTCGACGCGGTGGGCAATCGGTGCCACGCGCTGCACCTTGGCCATGCCAAGGAAGCTGAACAGCTGAATCCAGGCCCAGCCCAGGTCGAACTCCCACTTCTTCACCGACAGCTTGGCGCTGTTCGGGTAGGTGTGGTGGTTGTTGTGCAGCTCCTCGCCGCCGATCAGGATGCCCCAGGGCACCAGGTTGGTGGCGGCGTCGCGGCACTCGAAGTTGCGGTAGCCGATGGCATGGCCGAGACCGTTGATCACGCCCGCCGCCCACACCGGGATCCACATCATCTGGATCGCCCATACGGTCATGCCGAGCACGCCGAACAGGGCCAGGTCGATGATCGCCATCAGGGTCACGCCGCCGATCGGGTAGCGGCTGTAGACATTGCGCTCGATCCAGTCATCCGGGCAGTTCTTGCCGTAGATGCGCAGGGTTTCTTCGTTGCGCGCCTCTTCCTGGTACAGCTCGGCGCCCTTGCGCAGCACGGTGCTCAGGCCCTTGATCACCGGGCTGTGCGGGTCATCGACGGTTTCGCACTTGGCGTGGTGCTTGCGGTGGATGGCGGTCCACTCGCGGGTGTTCTGGCCGGTGGTCAGCCACAGCCAGAAGCGGAAGAAGTGCTTGAGTGCCGGGTGCAGCTCCAGCGCGCGATGCGCGGAGTAGCGGTGCAGGTAGACGGTGACGCTGACGATGGTGATATGGGTCAGCACCAGGGTGACCGCCACCAGTTGCCAGGGCGACAGGTCGAGTAAACCGTTGTACCACATGTAGGGTGTAGCCTCGCGGGGAAGAGAACGACTGTAAACTCAGTCTCTCCGGCATTATCCCCAAGATGATGGAGAATGCCAGTGCGTCGTTAGACGAGAATGCACTGGATGCCGTCTTATCTATAATGTGCGGCAGTGCACACTCCCGATGCCATGGCTGGCCCTACCTGATGATCTTTCGGCGCAACCCGCTGCAGCTGACCCTGCTCTATTTGTCCATTGCATCCCTGTGGATTCTGTTCAGCGACGCCCTGCTGCTGTGGCTGGGGCTGGATCGCGACGCGCTGGCCCATTATCAGTCGCTCAAGGGCTTCCTCTTCGTGCTGGTCAGCGGCCTGGCCCTGTACTGCGCGCTGGCCCAGCACTGGCGCGAGCAACACCTCGCACGCGCGGCGCTGAAAGGCAGCGAGGAACGCCTGGCCCTGGCCCTCGACTCGGCCCAGGAGGGCATGTGGGACTGGGACATGCAGAGCGACCGGGTGTTCTACTCGCGACGCTACTGCGAGATGCTCGGCTACAGCCCCGAGGAGTTCGGCGCCGACCGCGAGGCCTGGCTGTCGCGCCTGCACCCGGAAGACCGCCACCTGGCCGAGGAGCGCCTGCGCGCCCTGGTCGAAGAGCGCCCGCCCTACTACGAGGGCATCTTCCGCCTGCGCCACCGCAGCGGCGACTACCGCTGGCTGTATGCCCGCGGCCAGCTGCTGCTGGGCGAGGACGGCGAGCCGAGCCGCTTCATCGGCACCTCCAGCGACATCACCCAGCGCCGCGCCGACGAGGAGAGCCTGCGCCAGGCCGCCGTGGTGTTCGACAGCACCCTGGAAGGCGTGCTGGTCACCGACCGCGAGCTGAAGATCGTCCACGTCAACCCGGCCTTCAGCCGTATCACCGGCTATTCCAGCGACGAAGTGCTGGGCAAGTCGCCGAACATGTTCAAGTCCGGCCACCATGACCCGGACTTCTACCGCAGCCTGTGGCACGCCCTGGAGCAGCGCGGCGCCTGGAGCGGGGAAATCTGGAACCGGCGCAAGGGCGGCGACGTGTTCCCCATCTGGCAGTGCATCCGCAGCATCCACGACGAGAACGGCAACCTCAGCCACTACGTCGCGGTGTTTTCCGACATCAGCGCGATCAAGCACTCGCAGCAGGAGCTGGACTACCTGGCCCACCATGACCCGTTGACCACCCTGCCCAACCGTCTGCTGTTCAGCGAGCGCATCGATCAGGCCTTGCAGCGCGCGCGCCAGGATGGTCACCGGGGCGCGCTGCTGCTGGTCGACCTGGACAACTTCAAGATCGTCAACGAGAGCCTCGGCCACAACACCGGCGACCAGCTGCTCAAGCTGATCGGCGAACGACTGAACAATGCCTTTGGCCCTGGCGTCACCCTGGCTCGTCTGGGCGGCGACGAGTTCGGCCTGCTCAGTGGCGACTGCGCCCAGGCCGAACAGGCCTCGCTGCTGGCGCAGCGCCTGCTCGACTGCCTGGGCCAGCCGTTCAGCATCGGCGGTGAGACCCTGTTCGTCGGCGCCAGCATCGGCATCAGCCTGTTCCCCGGCGATGGCGACAGCGTCGAACAGCTGTTGCGCAATGCCGACTCCGCCCTGTTCCGCGCCAAGAGCAGCGGGCGCCAGACCTTCAGCTTCTACAGCCAGGAGATGACCGCCCAGGCACGCCAGCGCATCAAGCTGGAGGCCGAACTGCGCCAGGCCCTGGAGCAGGAGCAGCTGCGCGTGTATTACCAGCCGATCCACCGCCTGGACGACGGCGCGATGCTCGGCGTCGAGGCCCTGGTGCGCTGGCAGCACCCCGAGCGCGGCCTGGTGCCGCCGGGCGAGTTCATCCCGATCGCCGAGGACAGCGGCCTGATCGGTGCCATCGACGCCTGGGTGCTGGAGCAGGCCTGCGCGCAGATGGTGCGCTGGCTGGCCGAGGGCAGCGCACTGCAGTTCGTCGCGGTCAACGTCTCCAGCCGCCTGTTCAGTCGCGGCGAACTGGATCGCCGGGTCGAGCGTGTGCTGCGCGAGACGGGCCTGGCGCCGGCGCGCCTGGAACTGGAGGTGACCGAGAGCGCGGTGATGGACAACCCCGAGCGCGCCCAGGAGCTGCTCAGCCATCTGCAAGGTCTGGGCGTGCGCTTGGCCATCGACGACTTCGGCACCGGCTACTCCTCGCTGGCCCGCCTCAAGCGCCTGCCGGTGCACAAGCTCAAGCTCGACCAGAGCTTCGTCAGCGGCCTGCCACAGGATGGCGAGGACGCCGCCATCGCCCGCGCCGTGGTCACCCTCGGCCAGAGCCTGGGCCTGCGCGTGCTGGCCGAGGGCATCGAGACCGCCGAGCAGGCCGCCTACCTGCGCGAGATCGGCTGCAACCTGGGCCAGGGCTACTGGTTCGGCCGCCCGCAGCCGGCCGAGCAGCTGCTGGCGGTGTCGGCGCACGCCTGACGGGCGCCAGCCTCAGAGCTTGGCGATCGACACCTCGGTGGATTTGACGAAGGCGATCACCTCGCTGCCCACCCGCAGCTCCAGCTCACGCACGGAGCGGGTGGTGATCACCGAGGTGACGATACCGGCGGCGGTCTGCACGTCGATCTCCGACAGCACGTCGCCGATCACGATTTCCTTGATGGTGCCCTTGAACTGGTTGCGTACGTTGATGGCTTTGATGGTCATGCTGTTGCTCCTTTCGGGTCTCAGGTAGCCCGGATGCACTCCGGGTGATGGTTGGCACCGCTCCCGGATAACCTCCGGGCTGCGGGCTTGCTGCTCGTTGGCCGACTACAGCGCCCAGCGCAGTTGCGTCGGCAGTGGCGAAACGGGTTCGGGCGGCGCTGGCGTGGCCGGCAGCGCCAGCACGCGTTCCAGTACCTCGGCTTCCAGCGCGGCCAGGCGCGCCGAGCCGCGCGGGCGCGGGCGCGGCAGGTCGACGGCCAGGTCCAGGCCGATGCGACCCTCCTCGATCAGGATCACCCGGTCGGCCACCGCCACCGCCTCGGCCACGTCATGGGTCACCAGCAGCACGGTGAAACCATGCTGCTGCCACAGGCGCTCGATCAGCTGCTGCATCTCGATGCGGGTCAGGGCGTCCAGTGCGCCCAGCGGCTCGTCGAGCAGCAGCAGGCGCGGCTGGTGGATCAGCGCGCGGGCCAGCGCCACGCGTTGCTTCTGCCCACCGGACAGGGCCGCCGGCCATTCCTGCGCTCGGTCGGCCAGGCCGACGGCGGCCAGCGCCTCACGGGCCCTGGGCTGCCAGTCACCGGACAGGCCCAGGCCGACGTTGTCGATCACCCGTTTCCACGGCAGCAGGCGCGCGTCCTGGAACATCAGCCGGGTATCCTCGCGGGCGGCGGCCAGCGGGCCGTTGCCCGCCAGCAACTGGCCGGCGCCGGGCTGATCGAGGCCGGCCAGCAGGCGCAGCAGGGTGCTCTTGCCGCAACCGCTGCGACCGACCACGGCGACGAACTGCCCGGCCGGGATGTGCAGGTCGATGCCCTGCAGCACCTCGCGCTCGCCGAACGCCTTGCGGATACCTTCCACCGCGAGGGGAATGCCCTGGCGGATGCTGTGCAGGGCGGTCATCGCGCACCTGCCTTGGCCTGGTAGGCCGGGTGCCAGCGCAGCCAGGTACGCTCAAGCAGACGGGCGGCCAGATCGGCCAGCTTGCCCAGCACCGCGTAGAGCAGGATGGCCAGTACCACCACGTCGGTCTGCAGGAATTCGCGGGCGTTCATCGCCAGGTAGCCGATGCCGGCGCTGGCGGAAATGGTCTCGGCGACGATCAACGTGAGCCACATGAAGCCGAGGGCGAAGCGCACGCCGACCAGGATCGACGGCAGGGCGCCGGGCAGGATCACCTGCCAGAACAGGGCGAAGCCTTTCAGGCCATAGCTGCGCGCCATTTCCACCAGCGCCGGGTCGACGTTGCGGATGCCGTGGTAGGTATTGAGGTAGATGGGGAACAGGGTGCCGAGGGCGACCAGGAAGATCTTCGCCGCCTCGTCGATGCCGAACCACAGGATCACCAGCGGGATCAGCGCCAGGTGCGGCACGTTGCGGATCATCTGCACCGAGCTGTCGAGGAAGCGCTCGCCCCAGTTGGACAGGCCGGTGATAAAGCCGAGCAGCAGCCCCAGGCCGCCGCCGATGGCGAAGCCGATGGCGGCGCGCTGGCCGCTGATGGCCAGGTGGGTCCAGATCTCGCCGCTTTCCAGCAGCGCCCAGCCGGCCCCGATGACCGCGCTCGGCGCCGGCAGGATGCGGGTGGACAGCCAGCCGGCCACCACCGCGCCCTGCCAGATCGCCAGCAGGGCCACGGGCAGGGCCCAGGGCGCCAGGCGCAGGGCCAGTTTGTTGAGGATTGTGTTGCTCATCGTTTACCTCGAAGAATCCTTGTCCACACCTCGCCGTAGCCCGGATGCAATCCGGGAAGCCCGGCGCACAGAGCCCCGGATTGCATCCGGGCTACGGCTTCTGTGGTTTGCCCACTCCCCTCTCCCCAGCCCTCTCCCATGAATGGGAGAGGGAGCAGAGCTGCGCCGCCGGTCTACACAGTGGCCGGCAGATTCAGCGGTACTCTCCCCTCGCCCGTTTACGGGAGAGGGGACGGGGGAGAGGGCGTTCGTTTCAACTGGCCGCAGCCGCCTTGGGCAGAATGTCGCTGGAGATCATTTCGCCGAACGGGCTGACGTAGCCGCGCGACGCCGGGCGTTCCGGCTGGGCGATATCCAGGTGCGGGAACAGTAGCTCGGCGACCCGGTACGACTCTTCCAGGTGCGGATAGCCGGAGAAGATGAAGGTGTCGATGCCCAGCGCGGCGTATTCCTTGACCCGCGCGGCCACGGTCGGACCGTCGCCGACCAGGGCGGTGCCGGCGCCGCCACGCACCAGGCCGACGCCGGCCCAGAGGTTGGGGCTGACTTCCAGCTTGTCCTTCTTGCCGCCGTGCAAGGCAGCCATGCGCTGCTGGCCAACCGAGTCGAAGCGCGCCAGGGACGCCTGGGCACGGTCGATGGTGTCCTGGTCCAGATGGCTGATCAGGCGATCGGCGGCGGCCCAGGCTTCCTCGTTGGTCTCGCGCACGATAACGTGCAGGCGGATGCCGAAGCGCACCTCGCGGCCCTGGGCAGCGGCTTTCTCGCGCACGGCGGCGATCTTCTCGGCCACCGCGGCCGGCGGCTCGCCCCAGGTCAGGTACAGCTCGACCTGCTCGGCGGCCAGGTCTTGCGCGGCTTCGGAGGAGCCGCCGAAATACAGCGGCGGACGCGGCTGCTGGATCGGCGGGTAGAGCAGCTTGGCGCCCTTCACCTGCAGGTGCTTGCCGGCGTAGTCGACCGTCTCGCCCTCCAGGACCCGGCGCCAGATGCGGGTGAATTCGACGGAGGCCTCGTAGCGCTCCTCGTGGGACAGGTGCAGGCCGTCGCCGGCCAACTCGTCCGGGTCGCCGCCGGTGACCAGGTTGAACAGCGCGCGGCCGCCCGACAGGCGGTCCAGCGTCGCCGCCTGGCGCGCGGCCACGGTGGGCGAAATGATCCCCGGGCGCAGGGCGACCAGGAACTTCAGGTTCTGCGTCACCGAGATCAGCGAGGCGGCCACCAGCCAGGAGTCCTCGCAGGAGCGCCCGGTGGGGATCAGTACGCCGCCGAAGCCGAGGCGGTCGGCGGCCTGGGCGATCTGGGTGAGGTAGCCGTGGTCGACGGCACGCGCGCCTTCGGCGGTGCCGAGGTACTTGCCGTCGCCGTGGGTAGGGAGGAACCAGAAAATATTCAGGCTCATGGAGTGGTCTCCTTGCTCATGCAGGGCCCGGATGGAATCCGGGCTAGTCGAATTCGTTGTGCTGTCTGCCCCCTCTCCCGGCCCTGCCGGCCACCCTCTCCCGCCAGCGGGAGAGGGAAGAGCCGGTGCCACAGTCAGGGGCTGGGGAATAGGGTTGGCCGTTACTGCTGCGCCACCTTGGCCGAGGCCGGAGGAGTCCAGATCACGTCCTTGATGCTCAGGCGCTTGGGAATCAGCTTGAGGTCGCTGAAGGTGTCGGCGATCTGCTGCTGCGCCTCGACCACAGCCGGGGTGATGGGCTGAGCACCGTAGGCCTGGCGCTCCACCGCTGTGCGGGTGATTTCCGGGGCCAGGCCCAGCAGCGGCGCCACCTGGGCAGTCGCCTCGGCGCTGTTGGCGCGGGTCCACTCGCCAATGCCACGGATTTCCTCGACCAGCACGCTGACCACTTCCGGGTGCTTCTCGGCGTAGGGCCTGGCGGCCAGGTAGAACTGGTGGTTGGCCACCAGGCCTTCGCCGTTGCGCAGGGTGCGCGCCTGCAGCTGATGCTCGGCGGCGGCCTGGAAGGGGTCCCAGATCACCCAGGCATCGACGCTGCCGCGCTCGAAGGCGGCGCGCGCATCGGCCGGCGGCAGGTAAACGGGCTGGATGTCGCTGTACTTCAGGCCGGCGTCTTCCAGAGCGCGCACCAGCAGGTAATGCACGTTGGAGCCCTTGTTCAGGGCGATCTTCTTGCCCTTCAGCTCGCTCACCGACTTCAGCGACGAGTCCTTGGGCACCAGAATCGCCTCGCTGGTCGGCGCCGGCGGCTCATGGGCGACGTACAGCAGGTCGGCACCGGCGGCCTGGGCGAAGATCGGCGGCGCCTCGCCGGTGGTGCCGAAGTCGATCGAGCCGACGTTCAGCCCCTCGAGCAGCTGCGGGCCACCGGGGAATTCGGTCCACTGCACCTCGATGCCCTGCTCGGCCAGGCGCTTCTCCAGCGAGCCCTTGGCCTTGAGCAGCACCAGGGTGCCGTACTTCTGATAGCCGATTCGCAGGGTCTCGGCCTGAGCTTGAGTGATGGCGCCGAAGGAAATGGCCGCGGCAAACAGGGCGACCAGGCTCCGACGCAAAGTGAGGGTGCGCATGGCGCGGCTCCTTTGCAGTAGGTTGTCTTGGTTGGCACCTGCTGGCCCGTTGGCGGGCGAGTAAGGCGGGGCGTTGCATGGCGCGGCCATTGCCGCGTCGGTTCAGATACTCCAGCGGGCGTTCACCAGCCGGTCGCTCAACAGCTGCGGGTCGATCGGCCGGGGCCGGCGCGCCAGGGCGGCGAGCAGCTGGTCCAGCGACTCGTCGAGACGCTCGCGCAGCTCGTCGTCGATGCGCGCGGGGAGGTCCCCTTCCGCGTAGGCGATCTGCTTGTCCACGGCGAACACACCGGGGAGCATTTCCTGGGCCTTGAGTGCGGCCAGCACCGGCTTCAGCGCATAGTCCACGGCCAGCAGGTGGGCCGGGCTGCCGCCACTGGCCAGCGGCAGCACCGCCTTGTGCGCCAGGGCGCGTTCCGGCAGCAGGTCGAGCAGCACCTTCAGCGCACCGGTGAACGACGCCTTGTATACCGGCGTCGCCACCATCAGGCCGTCGGCGCTGGCCACCGCCGCCTGCAGCTGCTGCACGGCGGGGCTGGTGAAGTCGGCGTGCAGCAGGGCCTCGGCCGGGAAATCACGCACGCGCAGCAGGCTGACTTCCAGGCCGTGACCTTGCAGGTGCTGGCGGGCGTACTCCAGCAGCAGCTCGGTGCGCGAGCGCGCCGAGGGGCTGCCGGATAACAGAACCACGTGCATGTCAGTTCCTCAGCGGTTCGGCTGCGGGGTCAGGCGCAGGTAAGGCTTCACCGCGCGATAGCCCCTGGGGAAGCGCTGGGCGATTTCCGCCTCGTCCTTCAGCGACGGCACGATCACCACCTCGTCGCCGTCCTGCCAGTTGGCCGGGGTGGCGACCTTGTGCTGGTCGGTCAGCTGCAGCGAATCGATGACGCGCAGGATCTCGTGGAAGTTGCGCCCGGTGCTGGCCGGGTAGGTGATGATCAGGCGCACCTTCTTGTGCGGATCGATGATGAACAGCGAACGTACGGTCAGGGTGTCGTTGGCATTGGGGTGGATCAGGTCGTACAGGCCGGAGACCTTGCGGTCGGCGTCGGCGATGATGGGGAAGTTGACGCGGGTGTTCTGCGTCTCGTTGATGTCGTCGATCCACTTCAGGTGCGAGTCCACCGGGTCCACGGAGAGGGCGATGACCTTGACCCCGCGCTGGGCGAAGTCGTCCTTCAGCTTGGCGGTGAAACCCAGCTCGGTGGTGCACACCGGAGTGAAATCGGCCGGGTGGGAGAACAGCACGCCCCAGCTGTCGCCCAGCCAGTCGTGGAAACGGATGCGGCCTTCGCTGGAGTCCTGCTCGAAATCGGGGGCGATATCGCCCAGACGGATGCTCATGGTGTTGCTCCTTGGCGGTTCGTTGCGTGAGGCTCACTATTGCTCAGGAACGAAATGGAATAAAAAGAATAAATAACGATTTATTTATTCCATAAAGAGATATGCGATCCACGATAAAAAGGCATAAGCATCTAATCAATTATTCTTTCAAAGAATAAAAATCCGCTTCTATAGTCGGCGGCGTTATCCGAATCCAAGGACGTCCGATGAAACGCCTACTGCCCCTTTCCCTGCTGGCCGCCGGCTTCGCCCTGGCCACTTCCGCCCAGGCGGCGACCCTGCTCAACGTCTCCTACGACGTGATGCGCGACTTCTACAAGGACTACAACGCCGCCTTCCAGAAGCACTGGCAGGCCGAAGGCGGCCAGCCGCTGCAGATCCAGATGTCCCACGGCGGTTCGAGCAAGCAGGCGCGGGCGGTGATCGACGGCCTGGCCGCCGATGTGATCACCATGAACATGGCCACCGACATCAACGCCCTCGCCGACCACGGCGGCCTGGTACCGCGGGACTGGGCCGCGCGTCTGCCGGACAACAGCGCGCCCTTCACCTCCGCCACCGTGTTCATCGTGCGCAAGGGCAACCCCAAGGCCCTGCAGGATTGGCCGGACCTGCTCAAGGACGGCGTGCAGGTGGTGGTTCCCAACCCCAAGACCTCGGGCAACGGTCGCTACACCTACCTCTCCGCCTGGGGCTACGTGCTGCAGAACGGCGGTGACGAGGGCAAGGCCCGCGACTTCGTCGGCAAGCTGTTCAAGCAGGCGCCGGTGCTGGATACCGGCGGCCGCGCCGCCACCACCACCTTCATCCAGAACCAGATCGGCGACGTGCTGGTGACCTTCGAGAACGAGGCCGAGATGATCGCCCGCGAGTTCGGCCGCGGCAGCTTCGAAGTGGTCTATCCGACAGTTTCCGCCGAAGCCGAGCCGCCGGTGGCGGTGGTCGACAAGGTGGTGGACAAGAAGGGCACCCGCGCCGAGGCCGAGGCCTACCTGAAGTACCTATGGTCGGAGCAGGGCCAGCGCATCGCCGCCAACAACTACCTGCGCCCGCGCAACGAGAAGATCCTCGCCGAGTTCGCCGACCGCTTCCCCAAGGTCACCTTCTTCAACGTGAACCAGACCTTCGGTGACTGGCCGAGCATCCAGAAGACCCACTTCAACGATGGCGGCGTGTTCGACCAGATCTACACCGCGCAGTGACACCAGGAAGCCCGGCAAATGCCGGGCTTCCTGTTTGCGCCCATCATGCCGCCAGCAGCTCGGAGCGTTTCAGGCCCATCAGCTCCAGCTCGATGAACAGCAGCACCAGCAGCGCCTGGCCGATGACGAAGATGTGGCCGAGCAGGTTGGGCGCGATCCAGCCGGCGATCAGCAACAGCAGGCTGTCCACCACCCACAGCGCGTTGACGGCCAGCACGGCCCACACCAGCAGGCGGTTGACCGTCTCGCCGCTGCTCAGCCACAGCAGGAACAGCCCGAGCGGCAACAGGGCCAGGCCGCTGCCGAGCAGTAGCTCACGCGGCAGCGCCAGCAGCTCGGCCAGCCAGGCGCTGGCCAGCACCAGCAGGGAGCCGGTGGCCAGGCCGAGCAGGCCATCGGCGAACAGGGCGCGGCGCAGCAGGGGGGAAGCGTTCAGGGTATGCATGGCGAATCCTCCAGATGGCGGCGCCGGACTGGCGCCTGGGCATATGGTTCTCCCGAGGCGGGCGACACGTCGATTACCTGCCAGGTAATGGCCGCGATAACGCCCCTGGGCTATCGTCCGAACCCATGAACACAGCCAATCACCCCGTCGGCGCCCTGTTGCGCCAGTGGCGCCAGCGTCGCCGCCTGAGCCAGCTCGACCTGGCCTGCGAGGCGGACATCTCCACCCGCCACCTGAGCTTCGTCGAGACCGGCCGCGCCTTGCCCAGCCGCGAGATGCTGCTGCACCTGGCCGAGCAGCTGGAAATTCCGCTGCGCGAGCGCAACCGCCTGCTCAGCGCCGCCGGCTACGCGCCGCTGTACAGCCAGCACACGCTGGACGACCCGGCCCTGGCCGCCGCCCGCGCCGCCATCGAGCAGCTGCTCAAGGCCCACGAGCCCTACCCGGCGCTGACCATCGACCGCCAGTGGAACCTGCTGGCGGCCAACGCCGCGGTGGCGCCCTTCCTCGCCGGCGTGCCGGCCGAGCTGCTCGGCCCGCCGCTCAACGTGCTGCGCATTTCCCTGCACCCGGACGGCCTGGCGCCACGCATCCTCAACCTGGCGCAGTGGCGCGCCTACCTGCTGATGCGCCTGCAGCACGACATCGACATCAGCGGCGACCCGCAGCTGGTGGCGCTGCAGGAGGAGCTGCTGAGCTATCCCGCGCCGGCCGAGAAGGCCGAGCCAACGCCTGCGAGCGTGCTGATGCCGTTGCAGTTCCGCACCGAGCACGGCGTGCTCAGCCTGATCAGCACCACCACGGTGTTCGGCACGCCCAACGACGTGACCCTGGCCGAGCTGGCGCTGGAAACCTTCTTCCCGGCCGACGAGAGCAGTGCCGCGTATCTGCGCCAGCTGGCCGCTTCGTCGCCCGGCTGAGGCGGCGCTTGCAGGGCACCAGCGGAGCCGCCATCCTGACCGCCCTTTCAGGAACGCGGATTGCGCCATGCTCGAACTCGTCTCGGTCATCACCATCACCCTGCTCGCCGTGATCAGCCCCGGCGCCGACTTCGCCATGGTCAGCCGCAACAGCATGTTCCTCTCGCGCCGCGCCGGCCTGCTCACGGCGCTGGGCATCAGCCTCGGCGTGCTGGTGCACGTGACCTACTCGATGCTCGGCATCGGCCTGCTGATCTCGCAGTCGATCCTGCTGTTCAACCTGGTCAAGTTCGCCGGCGCCGCCTACCTGATCTGGCTCGGCATCGGCATGCTGCGCAGCCGCAAGCTTGATCCGCAGCAGGTGGTCGCCGCGCCGCAGCTGAGCGACTGGCAGGCGCTGCGCGTGGGCTTCCTGACCAACGCGCTGAACCCCAAGACCACGCTGTTCGTGGTCGCCCTGTTCACCCAGGTGATCAGCCCGGACACCGCCACCCTGACCCAGCTCGGCTACGGCCTGTTCATGGCCGTCGCGCACCTGTTCTGGTTCGCCCTGGTGGCCTACGGCCTGTCCTCGGAGGCGGCGCGCGGCTTCGTTGCCCGCAGCCGGCACCTGATCGAGCGCGCCATCGGCGGCGTGCTCGTGGCCCTGGGGTTGGGTCTGGCCGCCTCGTCGCTGCAGCGCAGCTAAAAAAACCGGGCCATGGTGCCCGGAAATGCTTCCACCTTGAGGTTCGCTTACAGCGTCAGCTCGGTCAGCGCCTCGCCACGCAGGTAGGCCAGCTCGGCCGAGCGACGGTCGCGCGGGTGGGGCAGCGGCACCGCCAGCTCGCGCTGGATACGGCTGGGGCTGCCGCCGAGGATCAGCACGCGGTCGCTGAGATAGAAGGCCTCGTCGAGATCGTGGGTGACCAGCAGCAGGGCGATGCCGTAGCGATCGGCCAGGCCCACCACCAGGTCCTGCAGCTTCATGCGGGTGAAGGCGTCCACCGCGCTGAACGGCTCGTCCAGCAACAGCACCTGCGGGCGCTGGTACAGGCCGCGGGCGATGGCCACGCGCTGGGCCATGCCGCCGGAGAGCTGCTTGGGCAGCTTGCCGCCCTGGCCGGCCAGGCCGACATCCTCCAGCAGTTGCTCGATCCACTCGGCGTCTGCGCCACGACCGGCGGCGAAGCCGACGTTCTGCGCCACGTTCAGCCAGGGCATCAGGCGTGGCTCCTGAAACACCACGCCGATACCCGTGCCACCACCGAAATCCAGCAACGGGTTATGCGCCAGGCCGCCGGTGAAATCCTGGTCGAGACCGGCGGCGATGCGCAGCAGGGTGCTCTTGCCGCAGCCACTGGGGCCAAGCAGGCTGACGATTTCGCCCGGTGCCAGGCTCAGGTCGATATCGTCCAGCACGCGCTGGCCGGCGAAGGCCTTGCGGATGCCACGTAGCTCCAGCAATGCGCTCATCTCAGCCCTCCCCGCCGACGAAGCTGTCGCGCCAGTGCAGCGCGCGGGTCTCCAGCCGTTTGAGCAGGCCGTCGCTGAGCTTGCCGAGCACGGCCAGCAGGAGGATGGCGGCGATCACCAGGTCCGGTCGCGAAGTCTCGCGGCCATCGCTGAGCAGGTAGCCAAGGCCCTGGGTGGCGGCGATCAGTTCGGCGGCAACGAGGAACATCCAGCTCAGGCTGAGCGCCCCGCGCAGGCCGGTGAACAGGCTCGGCAGCGCCGCCGGCAGGAGGATGCGCCGGGTCAGCTCGACGCCGGACAGGCGATGCAGGCGGCCCACCTCGACCAGCTTGCGGTCGACATTGCGGATGCCGGCGAGCAAGGCCAGGTAGACCGGGAAGAAGGCGCCGAGGGCGATCAGCACCACCTTGGGCGTCTCGTCGATGCCCAGCCACAGCAGCAGCAAGGGCACCCAGGCCAGGCTGGGGATGGCGCGCAGGGCCTGGAAGGTCGGCTCCAGGTAGCTCTCGGCGCGCCGGCTGAGGCCGACCCAGGCACCGATCAGCACGGCCAGCGCCGCGCCGATGGCGAAGCCGGCGGCAACCCGCGCCAGGCTGACGCCGATATGCCCCCACAGCTCACCGCCGGCGGCCAGCCACCAGAGGGTCTGGCCGACCTGGCTGGGCGCCGGCAGCTGGTGTTCCGGTATCCAGTCCAGGCGCACCAGTGCCTCCAGCAGCACCAGCAACGCCAGCGGCAGCGCCAGTCCGCGCCAGTGGTCCAGCCATGGGCGCCGGACGATCGGCGCGGCCTCGCTGCCGACGCGCACGCCGAGCAGGCTACTCGCGGGCATGGCTCACTACTCCGTCTTGGCCAGCGGCTGGCCGATCACGCCGGCGGCCAGTTGCGGGCTGATCAGCTGGTCGACCACCGCGGCCACGTCGGTACCCGGGCGCACCAACTGCTCGTCGAGCAGGATCGGTGCGGCGGCCTTCAGCGCGGCGACGTGCTCGGCACCCGGCTGCGGGTTGCTGAAGTCGGTACGCGACAGTTGCAGCTTGGCCACTTCCAGCGGCAGCTTGGCTTCCCTGGCCAGCAGTTCGGCGGTCTGTTGCGGATGGGCGAGGGTCCACTGGCGCGCCTCTTCGTAGGCGGCGATGACCTTGCCGATCAGCTGCGGCTGCTCCTTGAGGAAGCTGTCGCTGACGTTGAGCACGCCGTAGCTGTTGAACTCGACATTGCGATAGAGCAGGCGCGAGCCGGCCTGCAGCTGGCTGGCGGCCAGGTGCGGATCGAGGCCGGACCAGGCGTCCACGTCGCCGCGCTCCAGGGCCACGCGGCCGTCCGGGTGCTGCAGGTGGACGATCTCCACGTCGCCCTTGCCCAGGCCGGCCGTGTTCAGGCTGCGCAGGAGGAACAGGTAGGGATCGGTGCCCTTGGTGGCGGCGATCTTCTTGCCCTTGAGGTCGGCCAGGCTCTTGATCGACGAGTCCTTGGGCACGGCCAGGGCGGTCCATTCCGGACGGCTGGCGATGTACACGGTCTTCACCGGGCTGCCGTTGGCACGGCTGAGCACGGCGGCCAGGCCGGCGGTGGAGGCGAAGTCGATGCTGCCGCCATTGAGGTATTCGAGGGAACGGTTGCTGCCCTGGCTGAACACCCACTTCACGGCGATGCCATCGGCGGCCAGGCGTTTTTCCAAAATGCCCTGGTCCTTCAGTACCAGGCTGGTCGGCGCGTAGTAGGCGTAGTCGAGACGGACTTCCTTGGGCGCGGCGGCCTGCGTGCCCAGCGGCAGGGTGGCGGCCAGCAGCGCGGCGAGCAGATGACGGGGTTTGAAGCTTTTCATGGGGAATCTCCCTGGACTCTGGGTGAGACCTTCCCGGCCGATGGCGGCCGGGTCAGGAGAAAGGTGAGGCCTGGCCGGTCAGAGGATCGGCAGGCTGTAGCTGAGGATCAGGCGGTTCTCGTCCTGGTCCGCCGCGCTGGTATTGCCGCGCAGGGTGGCGTTGCGCCAGGAGACGCCGAGGCCCTTGAGCGCGCCCTCCTGCAGCACGTAGTCGAGGCGGAAGTCGCGCTCCCATTCCTTCTGTTCGCCGGTGGCCGAATCGATGTTGTCACCGGACAGGTAGGTGATGGTGGCCTTCAGGCCCGGCACGCCGACCTTGCTGAAGTCGTAGGCGTACTCGGCCAGCCAGGTGCGCTCGCCGGCGGAGAGGAACTTGCCGATCTGGCGGTCGGTAATCAGATAGGCGGTGGCGCCGTCACCCTGGTTGAGGAAGGGGAAGTTGCTGTCGCCTTCGACCTGCTGGTAGCCGGCGCTCAACGCATGGCCGCCGAGGCTGTAGGTGAACAGGGCGCTCCAGGTGTCGTTGTCGACCTCGCCCTTGGTCACGCCGTTGCCGTAGTAGCCGGTGCTGACGTAGCCATCGGCACGGCCGCTGGCACTGCCGTTGGCGCCATCGGAGTCGCTGTGGAAGTAGCGCAGGTCGGACTTCAGCGCGCCGGGGCCGATGGCCCAGGTGTGGGTCAGGCCGAGGAAGTGCTGCTGGTAGAAGTCTTCCAGGTTGCCGTAGTAGTACTGCGCCAGCAGGTCCTTGCTGATCTTGTAGTCGGCGCCGGCGTAGTAGAACTTGTTGCTGAACTGGCCGCTCTGGGCATTGTTGGCGCCGCCGATGGAGAGCCCCTCGGTGTTGCTCGAATTGCGCCCCTTGGCGTGTTCCAGCTGGCCACCGATCAGGGTCAGGTTGTCGATCTCGGCGGAGGTGATCTGGCCGCCCTCGAAGGTCTGCGGCAGCAGGCGACCGTCGTTGAAGGTGACCACCGGCAGCTTGGGCTGCAGGGTGCCGATACGTGCCTCGGTCTTGGAGATGCGCACCTTGCCGGTCAGGCCCAGGCTGCTGAAATCGTCCACCGCGCGGCCGTTCTCGTCGGTGGGGAACACCGTACCGCCGTACTTGCTGGAATCCGGGTTGCCGTGGCGGCCCTTGCCGGAATCCAGCTTCACGCCGAGCAGGCCGAGGGCGTCGACGCCGAAGCCGACGGTGCCTTCGGTGTAGCCGGAGCTGTAGTTGAACTGGAAGCCCTGGCCCCATTCTTCCTGGGTGTTGGCGTCCGCGTTGCGGGTGTCCTGGTTGATGTAGAAATTGCGCAGGCCGAGGGTGGCCTTGCTGTCTTCGATGAAACCGGCGGCGGACGCCTGCTGGGCGATCACGCCGAGGGCGACGGCCAGGGCCAGGGTGGACTTGTTCATGCTCGATGCTCCAGATGCTGTTCTTGGTCTAGTGCTGGGGCTCGAGTTGGCGGGGAGCCCCTGATTGATCGGGCTCGGTGCGGTGGTCCGCTGGCGGCTTGGCGGCCAATCTAGGGGATTTTCTTAATCCCTAAAAAGAATTGTTTTTCACTTTTATAAAACCAAAAAGAATAACTGACACATCAAGCGTTGCGCATAAGCTAATGCCCAAAAAGTATTTGAGAGCTGCTTTTTAGATCGCTTAGCTTTATTGATACCGGACCACCGGACTTCCTGCCTTCACCCGAAGTTTCCCGTGTTCCGCCGCCTCGCCTGGCCGGGACACCCCACCACGAGGTCCGTCATGCCCCGCTTTCCCTTCTCCCGCCGCAGCCTGCTCGGCCTTGGCCTGAGCCTCGGCCTGCTCGCCGCCCTGCCCGCCCAGGCCGAAACCCAGCTGCGCATCGGCTACCAGAAATCCTCCACCCTGATCAGCCTGCTGAAGAGCCAGGGCACCCTGGAACAAGCCCTGGCCGACCAGGACATCCGCGTCAGCTGGCACGAGTTCGCCAGCGGCCAGCCGCTGCTCGAGGCGCTCAACGTCGGCAATATCGACCTGTCCGCCGATGTCGCCGACACCGTGCCGGTGTTCGCCCAGGCCGCCGGCGCGCAACTGGCCTACTTCGCCCGCGAAACGCCGTCGCCGGCTGCCCAGGCGATCCTGGTGCGCGACGGCTCGCCGCTGCGCAACCTGGCCGACCTCAAGGGCAAGAAAGTGGCGGTGACCAAGGCCGCCGGTGCCCATTACCTGCTGATCGCCGCCCTGGCCAAGGCCAACCTGAAGTTCAGCGACATCCAGCCGGCCTACCTGACCCCGGCCGACGGCCGCGCCGCCTTCGAGAACGGCAAGGTCGACGCCTGGGTGATCTGGGAACCCTTCCTCAGCGCCGCCCAGCGCCAGCTGCCGACCCGCACCCTGGAGGGCAGCCAGGGCCTGGCCAGCTACCAGCGCTACTACCTGACCAGCAGCCGCTTCGCCGCCGAACACCCCGAGGTGCTGCAGACCGTCTACCACGAGCTGGCCAAGGCCGGCGACTGGCTGCGCGCCAACCCGGCCGAGGCGGCGCGGATTCTCGGTCCGCTGTGGGGCAACCTCGACCCGGCCATCGTCGAGCAGGCCAACGGCCGGCGCAGCTACCAGGTGCGCCCGGTGGAGCCGGACGGTCTGGGCGAGCAACAGAAGATCGCCGATGCCTTCTTCGCCGAGGGCCTGCTGCCCAGGGCCGTCGACACCCGCGCCGTGGCCACCTGGCAGCCGGAGGCCGAAGATGTCCAGTGAAGCCCGCCATCTGCACCCGCAGGCCGAGCCGCTGCTGGATGCGCGGCTGTTCCCCGCCGACTTCGGCAACCTCACCGTCAAGGTCGAGCGCCTGGCGCGCAAGCTGGCCGAGAGCGCGGTGGAACGCGACCGCCGTGGCGGCCATGCGCGTGCCGAGCGCGAGCTGATCCGCGACAGCGGCCTGCTGAACCTGGCCATCCCGCAGCGTTTCGATGGCGCGGAGCGGCCCTGGCCGGAGATCTACCGCATCGTCCGCCACCTGGCCGCCGCCGACAGTTCGCTGGCCCACCTGTTCGCCTTCAACCACCTGCAGGTGGCCACCGTCCTGCTGCACGGCAGCGCCGAGCAGCAGCGCCACTGGCTGACCCGCGCGGCGCGCGAGCGCTGGTTCTGGGGCAACGCCAGCAATGGCCGCGACCTCGGCCTGCAGCTGCAGGCGCGCGAGGAACACTTCGAGCTGAACGGGCGCAAGTCGTTCTGCTCCGGCGCCCTCGGTGCCGACGCACTGGTGGTCAGCGCGCCGCGCGCTGGCAGCGCCACGGAGCGGGTGTTCCTGGTGCTGCCGGCGCAGCGCGAGGGCCTGGCGATCAACGACGACTGGGATGCCTTCGGCCAGCGCCAGACCGACAGCGGCACGGTGCAGTTCGAGAATGTCTTCGTCGACCACGACGAGCTGCTGCTCTCCGGCGGCCAGAGCCCGCGCAGCAGCCTGCGGGTGTGCGTGTCGCAGCTGATCCTCACCCAGCTCTACCTGGGCAACGCCCAGGCCGCCCTGGACGGTGCCCTGCGCTACGTGCGCGAGCAGGCGCGGCCCTGGCTCGGCGCGGGAGTCGAGACGGCGACGGAAGATCCGTTCATCCAGAAACGCTTCGGCGAACTCTGGCTGCTCTACCGTGGTGCCCTGCTGCTCGCCGAGAACGCCGCCGAGCGCCTGCAGCGGGCCTGGGATAAGCCGGCACTGGGCGCGGCCGAACGCGGCGAGCTGGCGCTGCTGATCGCCGAGGCGCGGGTCGCCTCGGCCCGCGCGGCGCTGGAGATCAGCAGCCAGGTGTTCGAGGCCATGGGCGCGCGCGCCAGCGCCTCGCGCTACGGCTTCGACCGTTTCTGGCGCAACGTGCGGGTGCACAGCCTGCATGACCCGCTGGACTACAAGGTGCGCGACATCGGCCAGTGGCTGACCCGCGGCGTGGTCCCGACACCTTCGCTGTATTCCTGAATCCGCGTTTTGCACGGGGGCCGTCCGGGCAGGGCGGCTCCCGTTTTTTTGCGCCCACGGGCGTGGCCTAGGCCCCCAGGCGGCGCGACAGTTCCGCCCGCTCCTGCGGCGTCAGCAGCCCCAGTTGCCGCTCGATCAGCGGCAGCGATGCAGCGCCAGGCAGATCGAGGTGCTGCGGCAGTATCTCCGCACCACCGCACACCAGCAGGGCGAAGTGGATGCTGTTCTCCAGTTCGCGGGTGTTGCCGTACCAGGCATGGGCCTCCAGTGCCGCCTGGGCGGCCGGGCCGATCTGCGGGATGGCCAGGCCCAGGCGCTGGGCATGGATGCCGAGGAAGTACTCGGCCAGCGGCAGGATGTCGCCGGGGCGCTCGCGCAGCGCCGGCAGATCGAGGCGGCCCTCGTCGAGATAGTGGAACAGGCGCTCGTCGAAGGTGCCGGCGGCCACCGCCCGGGCCAGGTCGATGCTGCTGGCGGCGACCAGGCGCACGTCCACCGGGGTGGCCTGCTGGCTGCCGAGCCGCTGCACCTCGCGCGTCTCCAGGGCTTGCAGCAACTGGGCCTGCAGCGCCAGGGGCAGGTCGCCGATCTCGTCCAGGTAGAGGGTTCCGCCACTGGCCGAGCCGAACCAGCCGGCGCGGCTGCCGGGGCCACCGGCATAGGCCCCGGCGACATGGCCGAACAGCTCGGCCTGACCCCAGCGCGGGCTGATGGCCGCGCAGTTGACGGCGACGAACAGCCCGCCGCGTTCGCTCTCGCGGTGGATATGCCGGGCCAATAGCTCCTTGCCGGTGCCGGTTTCGCCTCGTATGAGCACGGCCAGACCGCTGCTGGCCAGGCGGTTGGCCTGGTCGCGCAGCTGGCGCGAGCGCGGGTCGACGAACACCAGCGCCTTGGCGCGGATGCTCAGCGGGCTTTTTTCGCTTTCGGTGAAGGTCAGCAGGGCGTGCTGCGGGTATTCGGGGCGACTCATGGGGCAGTCTCTGCTCGCGGTGAGCCGCGCGCAGCGCCGGCTCAGGTGGGAATGGGGTGGACGTGGCAGCGCGGCGTGCGCATTCGCCGGCTCATGCGCGCAGGCGCTCCAGCTGTTCGATCTGCCGCTGCAGGCGGTACAGGTAGGCGAAGCCCTGCTCCCAGCGCTGGTGGCCGGACTTCACGTTGATATGCCCGGCACCCGGCAGGATGGCGGCCTGGCTGCCCCAGTCGCGGGCCATCTGCAGGGCACGCTGGGCACTGGCGGCGTGGTCGTTGTCCGAGCCCACCAGCAGGCTGGGGAAGGGCAACAGGTCGCGGGAGATCGGCGCGAAGCCGCGCAGGGCTTCGGGGCAGTTGGCGCGCTCGACATCGGCCGGCGCCACCAGCAGGGCGCCGCGCACCTTGCGCAGCGAGGCCACTGGCGCCTGCGCGGCCCAGCGCGCCAGGGTGACGCAGCCGAGGCTGTGCGCCACCAGAATCAGCGGGCCGCGGGCGGCCGCCACTTCGCGCCCCAGGGCGGCAACCCAGCGCTGCGGGTCGGGGTGGTCCCAGTCCGCCTGCTCGACCCGGCTGGCGCTCGGCAGGCTGCGCTGCCAGTGGCTCTGCCAATGCTCGGCGGGCGAACCCTGCCAGCCCGGCAGGATCAGGTAGTGGATGCTCTGGCTGGCCATGGACTGCCTCCTCGGGTGCATTTCGGGCCAGTCTAGGCAGGGATAAACCACATGTTAAGGAATAAGAATTTATTTGCTTATTCCATTTAACTCATCCGAGCACGATGCAGTCCTTGCCCTGGCGCTTGGCCTGGTACATGGCCAGGTCCGCGCGGGCATAGAGGTCGTCCAGCTGGTCGCCCACGCGCAGCTCGGTGAGCCCCTGGCTGACGGTCACCCCGAAACTGCTCTCGCCCGCCGGGAACTGCAGGCGCTGCACTTCACGCTGCAGGCGCTCGGCCACCAGGCGTGCCTGCTGGCTGTCGCAGCCGGGGAACAGGGCGGCGAACTCCTCGCCGCCGATGCGCCCGAACAGGTCGTCGCGGCGCAGCACATAGGCGCCGCAATGGGCCACGCGCTGCAGCACGCGGTCGCCCATCTGGTGGCCGTGGCTGTCGTTGATCTGCTTGAAGTTGTCGATGTCGAGCAGCAGGAAGGCCAGCGGGCGGCCGTTGGCGCGGGCTTCGCCGAACAGCTCGGCGGCGCGCTCGAAGAAGTGCCGGCGGTTGCTCGCGCCGGTCAGCACGTCGCTGGTGGCCAGGCGCTGCAACTCGCTCTGCAGGGCCTTCTTCTCGGTGATGTCCTCGGCGATGCCGACGATCAGCGACTGGCCGCCGAACAGGTTGGGCGGGCTGATGAAGCACTTGTCGCTGAGCCAGCGCACCTCGCCGTCACCACGGATGATGCGGTACTCGCGCTGCTCCACCGCGCCCAGCTGGTGCACCGACTGCAGGCTCTGCGCGGCGTATTCCATGTCGTCGGGGTAGATGCTGTTGAGCCACTCGCCGTAGTCGGCCAGCAGCAGCGCGGCGCTGCGGCCGAAGATCTGCTCGTAGGCCGGGCTGACGTAGATCACCCGGCGCTGCTCCCAGTCGAAGGCCCAGAGCACCGCGTTGACGCTGGCCAGCAGGCTGCTCACCAGCTGCTCGCGCTCGCGCAGGCGCTCGACCTCGCCACGGCTGTGCAGCAGGGCCAGAGTCAGGGTTTCCACTTCGCTGGGAGCTTGATCGTCGGTCATCCCGGACCACCTCTCGACTGCCATGGCTACAGCCTATGCGCCCGCGGCAAGGCTGGCGATGGGCGGATGCGGGGCTTGTGACGGGCGGCAGAAAATCCATCCATGCAGTCAGGAAGCGGGAACCTCGGCGCGTGCTGGTGGTATCGCCGGGGAGCCTGCGTAGAGGTGAACGCGCCCGAATCGACCATATATTCGATTAAAGAATATATAAATCGTTAAACATTCTTTTTAAGTCTAAACGATATCCCCCTAGTATCCGCTCCACGCCCACGCCGGGCCCCATCCCAAGGAGCAGATCATGAGCGTCACGCTGAGAAGCCTCGAAGGTCAGGACGAAGCCAGCATCCTGCGTGAAATCCAGGCCGCCCTGCACAACCTGCGTTTTGGCGCGGTGGAAATCACCGTGCACAACGGCCAGGTGGTGCAGATCGAGCGCAAGGAAAAATTCCGCCTGCAACCCCAGGCCAACAAGCCCGCCTGATTCCAGGACCACCCGACCGGACCACCGGAGGGCGTATCGCCACTTTCTTCCGGCCGCGAGCACACCCCTGCAGCGCCCAAGCCCAATAAAGCCAAGCCCATACGCCTTCTCAGGAGCAGTTCCATGTCCATCCGCCGTTTCGCCCTGGCCAGCCTGGCCGCCGCCCTGTTCTCCAGCCAGGCCCTCGCGGCCAGCGAGATCCTCAACGTCTCCTACGACCCGACCCGCGAGCTCTATCAGGAGTTCAACGCCGCCTTCAACAAGCACTGGACCGCCCAGGGCAAGGAAGCGGTGAAGATCCAGCAGTCCCACGGTGGCTCGGGCAAGCAGGCCCGCGCGGTGATCGACGGCCTGCGCGCCGACGTGGTGACCCTGGCCCTGGCCGGCGACATCGACGAGCTGCACAAGCTGGGCAAGCTGATCCCGGAAAACTGGCAGGAGCGTCTGCCGCAATCCAGCACCCCCTACACCTCGACCATCGTGTTCCTGGTGCGCAAGGGCAACCCGGAAGGCATCAAGGACTGGGACGACCTGGTCAAGCCGGGCGTGGAAGTGATCACCCCCAACCCGAAGACCTCCGGCGGCGCGCGCTGGAACTTCCTCGCCGCCTGGGCCTACGCCCAGCAGAAGTACGGCAGCGAGGCCAAGGCCCAGGAGTTCGTCGAGAAGCTGTACAAGAACGTCCCGGTGCTGGACACCGGCGCCCGTGGCTCGACCATCACCTTCGTCAACAACCAGATCGGCGACGTGCTGCTGGCCTGGGAGAACGAGGCCTTCCTGGCCCTGAAGGAACAGGGCGGCGACCAGTTCGAAATCGTCGCGCCGAGCCTGTCCATCCTCGCCGAGCCGCCGGTGGCCGTGGTCGACAAGAACGTCGACCGGAAGGGCACCCGCGAAGTCGCCACCGCCTACCTGCAGTACCTGTACAGCGAGGAAGGCCAGCGCATCGCCGCGAAGAACTTCTACCGCCCGCGTGACGCCAAGGTGGCCGCGGAGTTCGCCCAGCAGTTCCCGCAGCTGAAGCTGGTGACCATCGACCAGGACTTCGGCGGCTGGAAATCCGCCCAGCCGAAGTTCTTCAACGATGGCGGCATCTTCGACCAGATCTACCAGGCCCAGTAAGGACCACCCCGCAGGGCGGGCTCACCCGCGCGGCAGCCCGCCCCGCCCACCCCAAGTACAAGGGACATCGCAATGTCACGCCGCATTTCCCCCGTCATACCCGGCTTCGGGCTGACGCTGGGCTACACCCTGGTGTACCTCAGCCTGTTGGTGCTGATTCCCCTGGGTGCCATGTTCGTGCACGCCGCCCAACTCAGTTGGGCCGAATTCTGGGCCATCATCAGCGCACCGCGGGTGCTGGCCGCCCTCAAGCTGAGCTTCGCCACCGCCTGCGCCGCCGCCCTGCTCAATGGCGTGATCGGTACCCTGCTGGCCTGGGTGCTGGTGCGCTACAGCTTCCCCGGGCGCAAGATCATCGACGCGATGATCGACCTGCCCTTCGCCCTGCCCACCGCCGTCGCCGGCATCGCCCTCACCGCGCTGTACGCCCCGGCCGGCCTGGTCGGCCAGTTCGCCACCGACCTGGGCTTCAAGATCGCCTACACCCCGCTGGGCATCACCCTGGCGCTGACCTTCGTCACCCTGCCCTTCGTGGTGCGCACCCTGCAACCGGTGCTCGCGGACATTCCGCGCGAGGTCGAGGAGGCCGCCGCCTGCCTGGGCGCCCGGCCCTTCCAGGTGTTCCGCCATGTGCTGCTGCCGGCCCTGCTGCCGGCCTGGCTGACCGGCTTCGCCCTGGCCTTCGCCCGTGGCGTCGGCGAGTACGGCTCGGTGATCTTCATCGCCGGCAACATGCCGATGAAGACCGAGATCCTGCCGCTGCTGATCATGGTCAAGCTCGACCAGTACGACTACACCGGCGCCACCGCGATCGGCGTGCTGATGCTGGTGGTGTCCTTCATCCTGCTGCTGCTGATCAACCTGCTGCAGCGCCGTATCGAACGCCCGTAAGGAGGCCGCCATGAGTAGCACCGTTCTGTCGTCCTCCACCCTGGCCAACGACCGGCGCCGCGGCAGCCCGCTCGGGCGCCGCGCGCTGATCGCCGGCGCCTGGCTGGTCTTCGCCCTGTTCCTCCTGCTGCCGCTGTTCGTGGTGCTCAGCGAGGCGCTCAAGCTCGGCTTCGGCACCTTCTTTAGCGCCCTGCTGGAGCCGGACGCGATTGCCGCGCTGCAGCTGACCCTGCTCGCCGTGGGCATCGCCGTGCCGCTCAACCTGGTGTTCGGCGTGGCCGCCGCCTGGTGCGTGAGCAAGTACGAGTTCCGCGGCAAGAGCCTGCTGGTGACCCTGATCGACCTGCCGTTCTCCGTCTCGCCGGTGATCGCCGGCCTGATCTACGTGCTGCTGTTCGGCGCCCAGGGCTTTTTCGGGGAGTGGCTGCAGGAGCGCGACATCCAGATCATCTTCGCCCTGCCCGGCATCGTCCTGGCCACCATCTTCGTCACCGTGCCCTTCGTCGCCCGCGAGCTGATCCCGCTGATGCAGGAACAGGGCACCCAGGAGGAAGAAGCCGCGCGCCTGCTCGGCGCCAGCGGCTGGCAGATGTTCTGGCACGTGACCCTGCCCAACATCAAATGGGGCCTGATCTACGGCGTGGTGCTGTGCGCCGCGCGGGCCATGGGCGAGTTCGGCGCGGTATCGGTGGTGTCCGGGCATATCCGCGGCTACACCAACACCCTGCCGCTGCACGTCGAGATTCTCTACAACGAATACAACCATGTCGCCGCCTTCAGCGTCGCCAGCCTGCTGCTGGCCCTGGCGCTGATCATCCTGCTGCTCAAGCAGTGGAGCGAATCCCGTCTGTCCCGCCTACGTCACAGCGACGCGGAGGAATAAGCCATGTCCATCGAAATCCGTAACGTCAGCAAGACCTTCGGCGCCTTCCGCGCGCTCAACGACATCAACCTGGATATCCACAGCGGCGAGCTGGTGGCCCTGCTCGGTCCCTCCGGCTGCGGCAAGACCAGCCTGCTGCGCATCATCGCCGGCCTGGAGACGCCGGATGCCGGCAGCATCCAGTTCCACGGCGAGGACGTGTCCAACCACGACGTGCGTGATCGCAACGTCGGCTTCGTGTTCCAGCACTACGCGCTGTTCCGCCACATGACGGTGTTCGACAACGTCGCCTTCGGCCTGCGCATGAAGCCCAAGGGCGAGCGCCCGAGCGAGGCGGATATCGCCGAACGGGTGCACGAGCTGCTCGGCATGGTGCAGCTCGACTGGCTGGCCGACCGCTACCCGGAGCAGCTGTCCGGCGGCCAGCGCCAGCGCATCGCCCTGGCCCGCGCCCTGGCGGTGAAGCCCAAGGTGCTGCTGCTCGACGAACCCTTCGGCGCCCTCGACGCCAAGGTGCGCAAGGAACTGCGCCGCTGGCTGGCGCGCCTGCACGAGGAAGTGCACCTGACCAGCGTGTTCGTCACCCACGACCAGGAAGAAGCCATGGAAGTGGCCGACCGCATCGTGGTGATGAACAAGGGCAGCATCGAGCAGATCGGCTCGCCGGCCGAGGTCTATGAGCAGCCGGCCAGCGATTTCGTCTACCACTTCCTCGGCGACGCCAACCGTCTGCACCTGGGCGACGACCAGCACCTGCTGTTCCGCCCGCACGAGGTGTCGCTGTCGCGCCTGGCCATCGACGAGCACCGCGCGGCGCAGGTGCGCGACATCCGCCCGCTCGGCGCCATCACCCGGGTGACGCTCAAGGTCGAGGGCCAGGACGAGCTGATCGAGGCCGAGGTGGTCAAGGATCACGACAGCCTGAGCGGGCTGACCCGTGGCGAGACGCTCTATTTCCGGCCCAAGGTCTGGCAGCGCCAGCCTGCCTTCTGAGGCCGGTAGCACAGGCGGAGCCGCGACGGCTCCGCGACGCCAGAATTGCGATGCAAATCACTCTTTTGGCTCATCCTTTGCTATGACAAGCGCAGTAGGCTGTTGCCACTGCGCTGACAGCCAGCAGGCTCACGCTGACAAGAATAATAAGGAGCGACCGGGGATGAATCGTAGTCCTTTGATTCGACTGTACTTTTCCATCGTGTTTGGGGTTCTGGCGAGTTTCTCCGCCGTCGCCCAGGCGGCCGCCATGACGGCCGCCGAACAGGTCCAGGTCTATGCCAGCCGAGCCACCAGCAGCCTGCTGCTGCTGCGCGGCGAAGGCTTCCAGGAAGAGCACCAGCAGCGCCTGGACAAGGATATCGCCGATCTGGAGAGCGCCGCCCAGAATGCCATGAGCGCCAGCTCGGAAATTCCCGGATTGACCACCAAGCTTGTTACCCAGTTACGCCTGGGTGTTTCCTTTGGCCCCAACGAAGACAACATGCCCTGGGAATATCCCCAGGACCTGGCCAAGGCCCTGCGCGAACTGCTGACCGTGGCGCGGGCCGTGCCTGATGCCGACCCGGCTGGCGAACTGCCGGCCAAGGTCGAATACCTCGGCGTGCAGTACCTCAGCCGCTCCTACGTCGGCACCTTCGAGATCGCCCGCGAGCAGACCGACAACTACATCGGCCAGGACGAACGCCAGCTGGTGCCGCAGATCGACGAGGAGCTGGCCAAGCTGGACGGCAAGGCCAACAGCGCCGTGGCCAAGCTGAAGACCCGCTGGAAGTTCCTGCGCGCCGCGCTGCAGGACATGAACAGCGGCAGCAATGCCCTGGCCAGCGCCTCCGGTCGTGCCTTCGCACCGACTACCGTGGATCGCCATACCCGCAACCTGACCGACCAGTGGATGGCCCTCGGCCAGATGGCCGGCTCGCCATAAGCCACGCCAGTGCTACCCAGAAGCCGGGCCCTGCCCGGCTTTTTTCTGCCCGCCCTCAGGCCGGCGCGCCGCGGTACTCGCGCGCCACCTGCAGCAGCCAGTCGCGAAAGGCGCGCAGGGCAGCGGACTCGGCCTTGCGCTCGGGAATCATCAGGTAATAGGCCCTGTCGCTGCTGTGCAGCGCCGCCGGGTGCGCCGGTACCAGGCGGCCGTCGGCCAGCTCGCGCTGGATCAGGAAGGGCGGGATCAGCGCCACGCCCATGCCGTGGGCGGCGGCCTGGGCCAGCATGGAAAACAGTTCGTAGCGCGGCCCGCCAAGGTCGTGCGGCACGCTCAGGCCCTGGGCGGCGAACCACTGGCGCCAGGCATAGGGCCGGGTGCTCTGCTGCAACAATGGCAGGCCGGCCAGCTCGGCGGCGGCGAACTGGGCGCGCTCGCCCAGCAGCTCGGGGCTGCACACCGGCAGCGGCTCCTCGGGCATCAGGTAGTGCGCCTCGGTGCCGGACCACTCGCCATCGCCGAAGTAGATGGCGGCGTCGAAGCTGGTGTCGGCGAACAGGAAGGGTCGGGTGCGATTGGTCAGGTGCACCGTCACTTCCGGGTGCAGCTGCTGGAACGCCTTGAGCCGGGGCACCAGCCACTGGGTGGCGAAAGTCGGCACCACCGCCAGCTCGATTGCCACCGCGCCCTGGCGGCCCATGGCGGCCAGGGTGTCGCGCTCCACCGCATCCAGCTGCGCCGCCACCTTGCGGCTGTAGGCCAGACCGGCCTCGGTCAGCTTGACGCCGCGGCGCGAGCGGCGGAACAGCTCGATGCCGAGGAACTCCTCCAGCCCGGCGATCTGCCGGCACACCGCGCTCTGGGTCAGCGCCAGCTCGTCGGCGGCACGGGTGAAACTCTGGTGGCGCGCGGCCGACTCGAAGGCCACCAGGGCCGCGGTGCTGGGGATCTTGCGACGCATCTATGCCATGACCTCACTCGGCAGGGAGAAAAATGCCCACTCAGGCTATCTCGGAGTGAGTTATTCGCACAACAGCGTGCGAAATCCTCGTTTGCTCAGGACCACATGCAGGCCTAGTCTCTGTCCATCGCCCGGCTGCGTGCCGGTCTGTCCTGTCACCGTATCGAGGATTTCGCCATGGCCGCCAAGGCAAGCTTCAACTGGATCGACCCGCTGCTGCTGGACCAGCAGCTGACCGAGGAAGAGCGCATGGTGCGCGACAGCGCCCAGCAGTTCGCCGCCGACAAGCTGGCCCCGCGCGTGCTGGAAGCCTTCCGCCATGAAAAGACCGACCCGGCGATCTTCCGCGAGATGGGCGACACCGGCCTGCTCGGCGCCACCATCCCCGAGGCCTACGGCGGCAGCGGCCTGAACTACGTGTGCTACGGCCTGATCGCCCGCGAAGTGGAGCGCGTGGACTCCGGCTACCGCTCGATGATGAGCGTGCAGTCCTCGCTGGTGATGGTGCCGATCTTCGAGTTCGGCAACGAAGCCACCAAGCAGAAGTACCTGCCCAAGCTGGCCAGCGGCGAATACATCGGCTGCTTCGGCCTGACCGAGCCGAACCACGGCTCCGACCCGGGCAGCATGGTCACCCGCGCCAAGAAGGTCGACGGCGGCTACCGCCTGACCGGCAGCAAGATGTGGATCACCAACAGCCCGATCGCCGACGTGTTCGTGGTCTGGGCCAAGGACGACGCCGGCGAGATCCGCGGCTTCGTCCTGGAAAAAGGCTGGCAAGGCCTGTCCGCCCCGGCGATCCACGGCAAGGTCGGCCTGCGCGCCTCGATCACCGGCGAAATCGTCATGGACAACGTGTTCTGCCCCGAGGAGAACGCCTTCCCCGACGTGCGCGGCCTGAAAGGCCCGTTCACCTGCCTCAACTCTGCCCGCTACGGCATCAGCTGGGGCGCCCTGGGCGCCGCCGAGTTCTGCTGGCACACCGCGCGCCAGTACTGCCTCGACCGCACCCAGTTCGGCCGCCCGCTGGCGCAGACCCAGCTGATCCAGAAGAAGCTGGCCGACATGCAGACCGAGATCACCCTGGCCCTGCAGGGCTGCCTGCGCCTGGGCCGGATGAAGGACGAAGGCACCGCGGCGGTGGAGATCACTTCGATCATGAAGCGCAACAGCTGCGGCAAGGCGCTGGATATCGCGCGCATGGCCCGCGACATGATGGGCGGCAACGGCATCAGCGACGAGTTCGGCGTGGCCCGCCACCTGGTCAACCTGGAGGTGGTCAACACCTACGAGGGCACTCACGACGTCCACGCGCTGATTCTCGGTCGCGCCCAGACCGGCCTGCAGGCGTTCTTCTAAACGCTGCGCAGGCGCTCTTTTCCCTCTCCCACCGGGAGAGGGAACTTGTCCATGAGGTTCCCATGTCCGGTGCACTTTCCCATATCCGTGTTCTCGACCTGTCGCGCGTGCTCGCCGGCCCCTGGGCCGGGCAGATCCTCGCCGACCTCGGCGCCGAGGTGATCAAGGTCGAGCGGCCGGGCACGGGCGACGACACCCGCCACTGGGGCCCGCCCTACATCAAGGATGCCGCAGGCAACGACAGCCGCGAGGCGGCCTACTTCCAGTGCGCCAACCGCAACAAGCAGTCGCTGACCCTGGACTTCACCCAGGCCGAGGGCCAGCACCTGGTGCGCGAGCTGGCGGCGCAGTGCGACGTGCTGCTGGAGAACTTCAAGGTCGGCGGCCTGGCGGCCTACGGCCTCGACTACGAAACGCTGAAAGCGGTCAACCCGCGACTGATCTACTGCTCCATCACCGGCTTCGGGCAGAACGGGCCCTATGCCAAGCGGGCAGGCTATGACTTCATGATCCAGGGGCTCGGCGGGCTGATGAGCCTGACCGGCAAGCCCGATGGCGAGGACGGCGCCGGCCCCATGAAGGTCGGCGTCGCCCTCACCGACATCCTCACCGGGCTGTACGCCACGGTCGGCGTGCTGGCCGCGCTGAACGCCCGCGAACAGACCGGGCAGGGCCAGTACATCGACGTTGCCCTGCTCGACGTGCAAGTGGCCTGCCTGGCCAACCAGGCGATGAACTACCTGGCCACCGGCGCCGCACCCAAGCGCCTGGGCAACGCCCACCCGAACATCGTGCCCTACCAGGACTTCCCCAGCGCCGACGGCGACTTCATCCTCGCCGTGGGCAACGACGGGCAGTTTCGCAAGTTTTGCGAGGTCGCCGGCCTTCCGGCTTTGGCCGACGACCCGCGCTTTTCCACCAACAAGGCACGGGTCGCCCACCGCGCCGAGCTGATTCCGCTGCTGCGCCAGGCCACAGTGTTCAAGACCACCGTCGAATGGGTCACGCTGCTCGAGGAGGCCGGCGTGCCCTGCGGGCCGATCAACGACCTGGCCCAGGTATTCGCCGACCCGCAGGTGCAGGCCCGCGGCCTGCGCCTGGACCTGGCCAACGGCCTGGGCAGCAGCACACCCCAGGTGGCCAGCCCGCTGCGCCTGTCCGCCACCCCGGTGGACTACCGCCTGGCGCCGCCGCTGCTGGGCGAGCATTCGGACGCCATCCTGCAGCGCCTGCTCGGCCTCGACGCCGCGCAGATCGCCAGCCTGCGCGCCGCTGGCGTGGTCTGAGGCGAGCGCCGCCGCTGCCCGCGATACCGGCCAGGCTTGCGCGCGGCGCGCCGGCCGGGTAGCTTGAGGCCATCCTTCAGGAGTCAGCATGTCCCGTTCCCCGTCCCAGCAGCCCACCGTCTCCCGCAGCGCTCCGCGCCTCGTGGTGCGCGCGGCTGCCGGCGACTATTGCTTTGGGTACTGGTTTAGCCACGGGCGCGCCTGATTACCCCCACAGGCGCCCCAACTTCCGGGTCGCCACCAGACAGTTCGCAGAACCCCCGGTCGGCCACCCGACCGGGGGTTTTGTTTTTTCACGAGGAGCACAGCATGAACCCGTATTACCGCACTTCCCACTGGCGATTTACCCGCTTCCTGCAACAGCACCCAGAACGCTCCCGAACACATCGCTAGGGCCGTGGCGGCAACGCCGCCCGGCCGAGGAAAGACCAGCCATGAACGCACCGCTCCCCCTCGCTTCGCTCCCCGCTTCCGCTCGCCACGCCGAGCCCCTGCCCAACCCGGCGCAACTGCGCCAGCAATGGCCACTCAGCGCCCACCTCGCCCGGCGCGTGCAGCAGCAGCGCCAGCACATTCGCGCCTGCCTCGACGGCAGCGATCCGCGCCTGCTGGTGGTGATCGGCCCCTGCTCGCTGCACGACCCCGAGTCCGCCCTCGACTACGGCCGGCGCCTGGCCGCGCTGCAGGCCGAAGTCGACGACCAGCTGCTGCTGGTGATGCGCGCCTACGTCGAGAAGCCGCGCACCACGGTGGGCTGGAAGGGCCTGCTGTACGACCCGCACCTGGACGGCAGCGGCGACCTGGCGGCGGGCCTGGCGCTGGCGCGCGGCCTGCTGCTGCAACTGCTCGAACTCGGCCTGCCGCTGGCCAGCGAACTGCTGCAGCCGCTGGCCGCCGGCTACCTCGACGACCTGCTGGGCTGGGCGGCGATCGGCGCGCGCACCAGCGAGTCGCAGGTCCACCGCGAACTGGTCAGCGGCCTGGACCTGCCGGTGGGCTTCAAGAACGGCACCGACGGCAGCCTGGCCATCGCCTGCGACGCCATGCAGGCGGCGGCGCGCGCCCATCGCCACTTCGGCATGGACGAGCAGGGCCGCACCGCGCTGCTGCAGACCCGCGGCAACCCGCACAGCCACCTGGTGCTGCGCGGCGGCAACGGCGGGCCGAACTACCAGAGCGATGCCGTGGCCGCGGCCCGCGCCACCCTGCAGCGGCGCGGCCTGGACGCGCGGATCATGGTCGACTGCAGCCACGCCAACAGCGGCAAGGACCCGGCCCGCCAGCCCCAGGTGCTGGAGGCGGTGCTCGACCAGCGCCTGGCCGGCGACCTCAGCCTGCGCGCCGTGATGCTGGAAAGCCACCTGCAGGACGGCTGCCAGCCGCTGCAGCAACCGCTGCGCTACGGCCAGTCGATCACCGACGCCTGCCTGGGCTGGGAAGCCAGCGCGGCGCTGCTGCGCCACGCCGCCGAACGCCTGCGCCAGGGCCGCTGAGGGGGTGCCGGGGCGCCCGCCCCGGCCATCAGCCAGCGGGCATCACCCTGATTCACCCGGCTGATAACACTTCCAGGCGATATTAAGCGGCCGCCCCCCGGGACTACTCTGACCTGCGCACCCCTGAGGTCGAGGAGCCTTGCCGATGTCCAACAACAATAATGGCTATCCCTCCAGTCTTTCCGCCTGGACCACCGTGACCATCCTGATGGTCGCCTACGTGCTGTCGTTCATCGATCGGCAGATTCTCAACCTGCTGGTGGGGCCGATCCGCCGCGACCTGGTCATCAGCGACACGCAGATGAGCCTGCTGATGGGGCTGTCCTTCGCCCTGTTCTACACGGTATGCGGCATCCCCCTCGGGCGCCTGGCCGACACCCGCAGCCGGCGCGGCCTGATCGCCCTTGGCGTGCTGTTCTGGAGCGCGGCCACCGCCGCCTGCGGCATGGCCAAGCTGTACTGGCAGTTCCTCATCTGCCGGGTCGGCGTCGGCGTCGGCGAGGCGGCGCTGTCGCCGGCGGCCTATTCGCTGATCGCCGACAGTTTCCCGCCGCAGCGCCGCGCCACCGCCATGGCGGTGTACGGCATGGGCGTGTATCTGGGCTCGGGCATCGCCTTCCTGCTCGGCGGCCTGGTCATCCAGTTCGCCTCGGCCCAGGGCGACCTGCAGCTGCCGCTGCTGGGCGAGGTGCGGCCGTGGCAGCTGATCTTCCTCATCCTCGGCGGCGCCGGGGTGCTGTTCAGCCTGGTCATGCTGGCGGTGCGCGAGCCGGTCCGGCGCGGCGTGGGCGCCGGGGTGGCGGTGCCGCTGGCGGACGTCGGCCGCTACATCCGCAGCAACCGCCGCACCGTGCTGTGCCACAACCTGGGCTTCGCCGGGCTGTCGCTGGCCGGCTACGGCAGCGCCGCCTGGATCCCCACCTTCTTCATCCGCACCTACGGCTGGGATGCCGGCCAGGTCGGCATCGTCTACGGCGGCATCGTCGCCGTGTTCGGCTGCCTCGGCATCGTCTTCGGCGGACGCCTGGCGGACTGGCTGGCCAAGCGCGGGCGCGACGACGCCAACATGCGCGTCGGCCTCTACGCCGCCGTGGGCGCCCTGCCCCTCGTCGTGGCCTTCCCGCTGATGGGCGATGCCCTCTGGGCCTGCGTGCTGCTGGCGCCGGCGGTGTTCTTCCTGAGCATGCCGTTCGGCGTGGCGCCCGCGGCGATCCAGGAGATCATGCCCAACTCGATGCGCGGCCAGGCCTCGGCCATCTACCTGTTCGTCATCACCCTGATCGGCCTGGGCCTGGGCCCGACCGCCGTGGCCCTGGTGACCGACTTCGTGTTCGCCGACGACAACGCCCTGCGCTATTCCCTGCTGATCGTCACCGCCCTGGCGGTGTGCAGCTCCATCGTCCTGCTGTGGAAGGGCCTGCACCCCTACCGCGAGAGCCTGCAGCGCCTGCAGCAGTGGGCCATGAACCCGGCCTGAGGCGCATCCCGGCGCTTTCCCATCCGCGCAAACGACAAAGGCCACCCGCAGGTGGCCTTTGTTCTTTACCGCTCCGGAATCAGGCCGCCTGGGCCGGCTTCCAGTTGTTGCTGGTGACTTCCTCGGCCATCGACTCCATGGCCTGCTGGATGGCGCGCTTGCGGCGCTCCTCGGCACGGCGGGCGAAGTACCAGGCGAAGAAGGTGAAGATCGACACGGTCAGCAGGATCAGGCTGGCCACCGCGTTGATCTCCGGCTTCACGCCCAGGCGCACGGCGGAGAACACTTCCATCGGCAGGGTGGTCGAGCCCGGGCCGGAGACGAAGCTGGCCAGCACCAGGTCGTCCAGCGACAGGGCGAAGGACATCATGCCGCCGGCCGCCAGGGACGGCGCGATCATCGGGATGGTGATCAGGAAGAACACCTTCCACGGCCTGGCGCCGAGGTCCATGGCCGCTTCCTCGATCGACAGGTCCAGCTCGCGCAGGCGCGCCGACACCACCACCGCCACGTAGGCCGAGCAGAACGTGGTGTGGGCGATCCAGATGGTCAGGATGCCGCGCTCGGCCGGCCAGCCGATCAGCTGGGCCATGGCCACGAACAGCAGCAGCAGCGACAGACCAGTGATCACTTCCGGCATCACCAGCGGTGCGGTGACCAGGCCACCGAACAGGGTGCGGCCCTTGAAGCGGGTCACCCGGGTCAGCACGAAGGCGGCCAGGGTGCCCAGCGCCACTGCGGCGACCGCCGTGTACAGGGCGATCTCCAGGGAGCGCATCACCGAACCCATCAGCTGGCTGTTGTCGAGCAGGCCGGCGTACCACTTGAGCGACCAGCCGCCCCACACCGTGACCAGCTTGGAGGCGTTGAAGGAGTAGATGACCATGATCAGCATGGGCAGGTAGATGAACAGCAGTCCGACCCACAGCATCACTGTGGAGAAGCTCCAGCGTTTCATGCGCGGCCCTCCATTTTCTTAGCCCGGCTTGGGGATTGAGAGCCGGTTGAACCGAGGGTGCGGCACGACAATTTCATAACACTCATGCTCTGCCCTCCATTTCCTTAGCCTGGTTACGGTTGAACAGGATGATCGGTACGATCAGGATCGCCAGCATCACCACCGCCAGGGCGGACGCCACCGGCCAGTCGCGGTTGTTGAAGAACTCCTGCCACAGCACCTTGCCGATCATCAGGGTTTCCGGACCGCCGAGCAGCTCGGGAATCACGAACTCGCCGACCACCGGGATGAATACCAGCATGGAGCCGGCGATGATGCCGTTCTTCGACAGCGGCACGGTGATCTTCCAGAAGTTGTTGAAGTTGCTCGAACCCAGGTCGGAAGCGGCTTCCAGCAGGCTGGGATCGTGCTTCACCAGGTTGGCGTAGAGCGGCAGGATCATGAACGGCAGGTACGAGTAGACGATGCCGATGTAGACCGCCAGGTTGGTGTTGAGGATCTGCAGCGGCTCGTCGATCACCCCGATCATTTGCAGGAAGCCGTTGAGCAGGCCGTTGTTGCTGAGGATGCCCATCCAGGCATAGACGCGGATCAGGATCGCGGTCCAGGTCGGCATCATGATCAGCAGCAGCAGCGCGGTCTGCGCTTCCTTGCTGGCACGGGCGATGGCATAGGCCATCGGATAGCCGATCAGCAGGCAGAGGACGGTGCTGACGAAGGCCATCTTCAGCGAGCCGAGGTAGGCGGCCAGGTACAGCTCGTCTTCCAGGAGGAAGAGGTAGTTGCCCAGGTTGAGCACGATCTGCAGCTGGTTGTCGGCCCAGCTGTAGATGTCCGTGTAGGGCGGAATGGCCACGTCGGCTTCGGCGAAGCTGATCTTCAGGACGATGAAGAACGGCAGCAGGAAGAACAGGAACAGCCAGAAGAAGGGCACACCGATCACGGCATGCCGCCCGGTGGGCAGGTAGCGCTTCAGTTTGCCGATTCTCATGATTGCAGTACCACGCCGCTGTCGTCTTCCCAGTACACCACCACGGCGTCGTCCCAGGTCGGGCGCTTGCCGCGGCGCTCGGCGTTGGCGATGAAGCACTGCACGATCTGCCCGGAGCTCAGCTTGACGTAGTACACCGAGTGGCCGCCGAGGTAGGCGATGTCGTGCACGGTGCCGTTGCACCAGTTGTAGTTGGGGTGCTCGTGGTCCGCCGGCAGGGCGGTGGCCATCAGCAGCTTCTCCGGGCGCAGGGCGTAGCTGACCGACTTGTTCTCGGCGCGGGTGGTGACGCCGTGGCCGATGTAGATCGGCTTGTCCAGCTGCGGGCAGCTGATGATGGCGTGGTCGGCCTCGTCGGTGGTGATCTGGCCATCGAACAGGTTGACGCTGCCGATGAACTCGCAGACCAGGCGGCTGGCCGGGGTCTCGTAGATGTCGATCGGGCTGCCGGTCTGGGCGATCCAGCCGAGGTGCATGATGGCGATGCGCTGGGCCATGGTCATGGCCTCTTCCTGGTCGTGGGTCACCATCACGCAGGTCACGCCGACCCGCTCGATGATCTCGACAAGCTCAAGCTGCATCTGCGAACGCAGCTTCTTGTCCAGAGCACCCATGGGTTCGTCGAGCAGCAGCAGCTTGGGGCGCTTGGCCAGGGAGCGAGCCAGGGCCACGCGCTGGCGCTGGCCACCGGACAGCTGGTGCGGCTTGCGCTTGGCGTACTGGGTCATGTGCACCAGCTTGAGCATCTCGGCCACGCGCTCGTCGATCTCGGCCTGCGGCAGCTTGTCCTGCTTGAGGCCGAAGGCGATGTTCTGCGCCACGGTCATGTGCGGGAACAGCGCGTAGGACTGGAACATCATGTTGATCGGCCGCTCGTAGGGCGGCATGTCGGTGATGTCCACGCCGTCGAGCAGAATGCGCCCGGAGGTGGGGCGCTCGAAGCCGGCGAGCATGCGCAGCAGGGTCGACTTGCCGGAGCCGGAGCCGCCGAGCAGGGCGAAGATCTCGCCCTTGTTGATGGTCAGCGAGACGTCATCGACGGCGATGGTTTCGTCGAACTTCTTGGTCACGCGGTCGATCTTGACCAGCACCTCTTTGGGTTGCTGGTTGCCCTCTAGGGCTTTCTTGTAGGCGCTGGAGGCAACAGCCATTTCAAAACTCCCGGAACATAAGGCGCCCGGCCGCAGGGGCCGGGCAATAGACTCACTTACCCGACTTGATCTTGGTCCAACTGCGGGTCATCTGGCGCTGCACTTTCGGCGGCAATTCGGCGGAGATGAACAGATTATCCAGCACCGCCTGCGGGGGGTAAACGGACTCGTCGTTGCGCACTTCCGGGTCCATCAGCTCGCCGGCCTTGGGGTTGGGGTTGGCGTAGCCGACGTAGTCACTGACCTTGGCGATCACCGCCGGCTCGAGCAGGTAGTTGATGAAGGCGTGGGCTTCCTTGACGTTCTTCGCGTCGGCCGGGATGGCCATCATGTCGAACCACAGGTTGGCGCCTTCCTTGGGAATCGCGTAGGCGATCTGCACGCCCTTGCCGGCCTCGTCGGCGCGGTCGGCAGCCTGGATGATGTCGCCGGAGAAGCCGACCGCGACGCAGATGTCGCCGTTGGCCAGGTCGCCGATGTACTTGGAGGAGTGGAAGTAGGTCACGTACGGACGCACGGCCATCAGCTTGTCTTCCGCCAGCTTGTAGTCGTCCGGGCTGGTGCTGTTGGGGTCCTTGCCCAGGTACTTGAGCACGGCCGGGATCATCTCGTCGGCCGAGTCGAGGAAGGCCACGCCGCAGGCGCTGAGCTTCTTCATGTTGTCCGGCTCGAAGACGGTGGCCCAGGAGTCGATCGTGTCGACGCCCAGCACAGCCTTGATCTTCTCGACGTTGTAGCCGATGCCGTTGGTGCCCCACAGGTAGGGGACGGAATACTGGTTGCCCGGGTCGTTGGTTTCCAGCTGCTTGAGCAGCACCGGGTCGAGGTTCTGCCAGTTGGGCAGCAGGGCACGGTCAAGCTTCTGGAAGGCACCGGCCTTGATCTGCTTGCCGAGGAAGTGGTTGGACGGCACCACCAGGTCGTAGCCGGAGCGGCCCGCCAGCAGTTTGCCTTCCAGGGTCTCGTTGGAGTCGAACACGTCGTAGACCGGCTTGATGCCGCTGGCCTGCTCGAAGTCGTCGAGGGTGGTCTCGCCGATGTAGTCGCTCCAGTTGTAGATGTGCACGGTGGGAGCTGCCTGAACGGCGCCGGCCATGCCCAGGGTCACCGCCACGGCGGTCAGGGTCTTGCGGAAGGAAGTTCGCACACGTCAGTCCTCTTTCTTGTTGATCTTGCAGGCCATCTACGCGACCTGGGGTTGCTGGTGAATCGTCTGCCTATCCCTGACACCCATGCCGATCGCCCAGCCGCCCGCGCACGGAGCTGTGTGGGGCTCGTGTGTAACGGTAGACGAAGAGAGTCATGGGGCCTCCTGGCGGGGCTCCGGCGGGAGCACCCGCCGGAGGGTGTCGCTGTTGTCGGTTACTTGCCGGACTTGATGGTGGTCCAGCTGCGAGTCATGGTGCGCTGCACCTTGGCCGGCAGATCCGGGAAGGTGTAGATCTTGGCCATGGTGGCGGCGTCCGGGTAGATGCCCGGGTCGTTGCGGATGGCCTCGTCAACCAGCGGGGTGGCCGCCGCGTTGCCGTTGGGGAACTGCACGAAGTTGGTGATCTCGGCCATGATTTCCGGCTTCATCAGGAAGTTCAGGAAGGCATGGGCGCCCTCGACGTTCTTCGCATCGGCCGGTACGGCGAGCATGTCGAAGAAGCTGCCGGCACCTTCTTTCGGGATGCTGTAGAGGATGTTCACGCCATTCTTGGCTTCTTCGGCGCGCGACTTGGACTGGTACAGGTCACCCGAGTAGCCGATGGCCACGCAGATGTTGCCGTTGGCCAGGTCGCCGATGTACTTCGAGCTGTGGAAGTAGGCGGTGTCCTTGCGGATGGAGAGGAACAGTTCCTCGGCCTTCTTCAGCTCATCCGGCTTCTCGCTGGTGGGGCTGAAGCCCAGGTAGTTGAGGGCGGCCGGCAGGATCTCGGTCGGCGAGTCGAGGAAGGACACGCCGCACTCCTTCAGCTTGGCCATGTTCTCCGGCTTGAACACCAGATCCCAGGAGTCGACCGGGGCGTTCTCGCCCAGCACGGCCTTGACCTTGTCGACGTTGTAGCCGATGCCGATGGTGCCCCACATGTAGGGGATGGAATACTGGTTGCCCGGATCGCTCGGCTCCAGGGCCTTGAGCAGGTTGGTGTCGAGGTTCTTCCAGTTCGGCAGCTTGGCGCGGTCCAGCTTCTGGAATACGCCGGCCTTGATCTGCTTGGCCAGGAAGGGGTTGGACGGCACGACGATGTCGTAACCGGAGCTGCCCGCGAGCAGTTTGGCTTCCAGCACTTCGTTGCTGTCGAAGACGTCGTAGATGACCTTGATGCCGGTTTCCTTGGTGAACTTGTCCAGGGTTTCCGGGGCGATGTAGTCCGACCAGTTGTAAACGTGCAGTACCTTTTCGTCGGCCTGCGCTACGCCGGCCACGGCGCCTGCCAGGGTCACGGCAAGCAGGGTTTTACCGAAGGTCTTGATCATGCGGGTTAGCTCCATTGTCATTTGAAGTATCCGGGGCTGCGTCGCCTTAGCGACGCACCCTCCGGTGAGCCTGGCCAACGCTCGTGCAGTCTGGCAAGGTCGAGCCCAAGGCTCAAGCCTTACACCAGCACCGCGCGGGCGGTCAGATCGAGGCACTTGCGCGCCTTGTCCACCAGTTCGTCGATCTCGGTTTTGCTGATCACCAGCGGCGGCGCGATGATCATGGTGTCGCCCACGGCGCGCATGATCAGTCCGTTCGCGAAGCAGTGGCCGCGGCAGATCATGCCCACGCCCAGCTCGCTCGGGAAACGTTCGCGGGTCTGCTTGTTCTTCGCCAGTTCGATGGCGCCGAGCATGCCCACGCCGCGGACTTCGCCCACCAGCGGATGATCCGCCAGCTCTCGCAGACGCTTCTGCAAATACGGTGCCGTTTCCTCGCGGACCTTCTCGAGAATCTTCTCGTCCTTGAGGATGCGCAGGTTGGCCAGGCCGACGGCGGCCGCCACCGGGTGCCCGGAGTAGGTGAAGCCGTGGTTGAAGTCGCCACCGGCGTTGATCACCTGAAACACCTTGTCACTGACGATCAGGCCGCCCATGGGCACGTAGCCCGAGGTCAGGCCCTTGGCGATGGTCATCAGGTCCGGCTTGTTACCGTAGAAGTCGCTACCGAACCACTCGCCGGTACGGCCGAAGCCACAGATGACTTCGTCGGCCACGAACAGAATGTCGTACTTGGCGAGGATCTCGCGGATGCGCGGCCAGTAGGTTTCCGGCGGAATGATCACGCCACCGGCGCCCTGGATCGGCTCGGCGATGAAGGCGGCGACCTTGTCCTCGCCCACTTCGAGAATCTTCTTCTCCAGCTGGTCGGCGGCCCACACGCCGAATTCCTCGGGGCTCATGTCGCCGCCCTCGCCGAACCAGTACGGCTGCGGGATGTGCACGATGCCCGGGATCGGCAGGTCGCCCTGCTCGTGCATGTACTTCATGCCACCCAGGCTGGCGCCGGCCACGGTGGAGCCGTGGTAGCCGTTGTGGCGGCTGATGATCACCTTCTTGTTCGGCTGGCCCTTGCACGCCCAGTAGTGGCGGACCATGCGCAGCATGGTGTCGTTGCCTTCCGAGCCGGAGCCGGTGAAGAACACGTGGTTCATGCCCTGCGGGGCCACCTCGGCGATCGCCTTGGCCAGCTCCAGGGCCGGCGGGTGGGCGGTCTGGAAGAAGGTGTTGTAGAACGGCAGCTCGCGCATCTGCGCGGCGGCCGCCTCGACCAGCTCCTCGCGGCCGTAGCCGACGGCCACGCACCACAGGCCGGCCATGCCGTCGAGGATCTTGTGGCCTTCACTGTCCCACAGGTAGACGCCGTCCGCCTTGGTGATGATGCGCGGGCCCTTCTCGTGCAGCTGCTGGTAGTCGCTGAACGGCGCGAGATGGTGCTCACGGCTCATGGCCTGCCATTCGCGGGTTTTCGGGTTGGTCACATTGGTCATAACAACACCTTTTATTACGCGGGTCGCCGGCGGCGCCCCGATGAAATCCGTGGCAGCGGGCGCGGCTGGCCGCGCCCGCCCCCAGTCACACCGACAGCAGCAGGAACTCGCGCTCCCAGGAGCTGATCACCCGCTTGAAGTTCTCGTGCTCGGCGCGCTTGACCGCGACATAGCCACGCACGAACTTCTCGCCCAGGTATTTCTCCGCGTCCTTGCAGGCTTCCATGCGCTCCAGCGCGCTCTCGATGGTCACCGGCAGGCGCAGGTTGCGCCGCTCGTAGCCGCGGCCCTTGACCGGCGCGCTGGGCTTGAGGCCCTCGACCATACCGATGTAGCCGCACAGCAGCGAGGCGGCCAGCACCAGGTAGGGGTTGGCATCGGCACCGGCCAGGCGGTTTTCCACGCGGCGGTTCTGCGGGCTGGCTTCCGGCACGCGCAGGCCGACGGTGCGGTTCTCCTCGCCCCACTCGACGTTCACCGGCGCCGAGGTGTCCGGCAGGAAGCGGCGGAACGAGTTGACGTTCGGCGCGAACAGCGGCAGCACCTCGGGGATGTACTTCTGCAGGCCGCCGATGTGGTGCATGAACAGTTCGCTCATGGTGCCGTCGGCATTGGAGAACAGGTTCTTGCCGGTCTTGATGTCCACCACGCTCTGGTGAATGTGCATGGCGCTGCCCGGCTGGTCGGTGATCGGCTTGGCCATGAAGGTGGCCGCCACGTCATGTTTGAGCGCGGCCTCGCGCATGGTGCGCTTGAACACGGTGATCTGGTCGGCCAGGTGCAGCGCGTCGCCATGACGGAAGTTGATCTCCATCTGCGCCGGGCCGTCCTCGTGGATCAGCGTGTCGAGGTCCAGGTCCTGCAGCTCGCACCAGTCGTAGACGTCCTCGAACAGCGGGTCGAATTCGTTGGCCGCGTCGATGGAGAAGGACTGGCGGCCGACTTCCGGGCGGCCGGAGCGGCCCATCGGCGCCACCAGCGGGAAGTCCGGGTCGCTGTTGCGCTTGGTCAGGTAGAACTCCATCTCCGGCGCGACGATCGGCTTCCAGCCCTTGTCGGCGTAGAGCTTGAGCACCTTCTTGAGCACGTTGCGCGGCGACAGCTCGATCGGGTTGCCCTGCTTGTCGAAGGTGTCGTGGATCACCATCGCGGTCGGCTCGATGGCCCAGGGCACGAGGAACACGGCGTTCTCGTCGGGGCGGCAGAACATGTCGATGTCCGCCTCGTCGAGCAGCTCGTAATAGATGTCGTCCTCGACGTAGTCGCCGGTCACGGTCTGCAGCAGCACACTCTCGGGGAGGCGCATGCCCTTCTCGTCGAGGAACTTGTTGGTCGGCGAAATCTTGCCACGGGCAATGCCGGTAAGATCGCTGATCAGGCATTCAACTTCGGTGATTTTGCGTTCTTTCAGCCAGCTGGTGAGCTGGTCGAGCTTGCTAGTCATAAAGACCTCAGGGTTGTAGAGCGGCTACTGCGGACCGGTAAAAGCCTAGCGAAACTTCCTAGTTGCGCCGACCGGTTGCTCACCTACTCAGCGTTGCCCCGCCCTCTTCCTGCATGCCTCACCAAAGGCCTGGAAGATGGCGAGATAATTCGGGTTGGATCGCACCTGCCACTCCGGGTGCCACTGCACCCCGAGGGCAAAGCTTGGCGCACCTTCGACGGAGAAGGCTTCGATCAACCCGTCAGGCGCCAGTGCTTCTACGCGAAGGCCCGGCGCCAGACGCTGAACGCCCTGGCCATGAATGGAATTGACTGAAAACTCGTCCGGCAAGCCGAGACCGGCGAGCACCCCGCCCGCTTGCACACGCACGGTGTGACGGGGGGCATATTGCACTTCGACCGGCTGATCGGCCGGCTCGCGGTGGTCCATCATCCCGGCCACTTCCTGCACGCGCTGGTGCAGGCTGCCGCCGAAGGCCACGTTGATTTCCTGGAAGCCGCGGCAGATGCCCAGCACCGGCACGCCGGCGTCTATCGCCTGGCGGATCAGCGGCAGCGTGGTGGCATCGCGGGCGGCATCGTGCTGAGTGCCGGGCGCGCTGGCCGGGCCACTATAATGATGAGGCTCGACGTTGGACGGCGAGCCGGTGAACAGCAGGCCGTCGAGACTGGCCAGCAGGGTGGGTTGATCGATCAGCTCGCCCAGGGCGGGAATCACCAGAGGCAGGCCTTGTGCCCCTACCGCGACGGCGCGGACATACTTGTCGCCGACGATATGGTTGGGATGCAGGCCCACCTGCTTGGTGCAGGCGGTGACGCCGATCAACGGCAGGCGCGACATGGGACACCTGTTTTATTGCTGTTGTTAGGTGAGGCCGAGATTAGCCTTGTTCAATTTTTTACACAATAGGGCTGTAAAAAATTGAACACAGCCCGCTGAGCGCCAGGCCGCACAGGGCTGACCAGCGGGTCGAAAAACCCTGGAATGCCCCAAAACTGGCCATCAGGCCCCGTTTCAGGGCAGAATGGGCCGCTATTGACAGCCCTGGGTGTTTGAGATTGACTCACAGCTGTGCAATTGCATGATTGAAATTTTTAACAATAAAGGTGTTGCATCATGTCGGTACCCCCGCGTGCCGTTCAGCTCAACGAAGCGAACGCGTTCCTTAAGGAACATCCTGAGGTCCAGTTCGTTGACCTTCTTATTGCAGATATGAATGGGGTGGTGCGCGGCAAGCGCATCGAAAGAAACAGCCTGCACAAGGTGTATGAAAAGGGCATCAACCTGCCCGCTTCGCTGTTCGCCCTCGATATCAACGGCTCCACCGTCGAAAGCACCGGCCTCGGCCTGGACATCGGCGACGCCGACCGCATCTGCTTCCCGATTCCCAATACCCTGTGCAACGAGCCGTGGCAGAAGCGCCCGACCGCGCAGCTGCTGATGACCATGCACGAGCTCGACGGCACGCCGTTCTTCGCCGACCCGCGCGAGGTGCTGCGGCAGATCGTGGCCAAGTTCGACGAGATGAACCTGCGCATCTGCGCCGCCTTCGAACTGGAGTTCTACCTGATCGACCAGGAGAACGTGAACGGCCGTCCGCAGCCGCCGCGCTCGCCGATGTCGGGCAAGCGCCCGCAGTCGACCCAGGTGTACCTGATCGACGACCTCGACGAGTACGTCGACTGCCTGCAGGACATGCTGGAAGCCGCCAAGGAGCAGGGCATCCCCGCCGATGCCATCGTCAAGGAAAGCGCCCCGGCGCAGTTCGAGGTGAACCTGCACCACGTCGAGGACGCCATCAAGGCCTGTGACCACGCGCTGCTGCTCAAGCGCCTGATCAAGAACATCGCCTACGACCATGAGATGGACACCACCTTCATGGCCAAGCCCTACCCGGGCCAGGCGGGTAACGGCCTGCACGTGCACATCTCGCTGCTCGACAAGACCACCGGCAAGAACATCTTCACCTCCGATGATCCCCTGGAGAACGCCGCTCTGCGCCACGCGATCGGCGGTGTCCTGGAGACCATGCCGGCGTCGATGGCCTTCCTCTGCCCCAACGTCAACTCCTACCGCCGCTTCGGCGCCCAGTTCTACGTGCCCAACGCGCCGAGCTGGGGCCTGGACAACCGCACCGTCGCCGTCCGCGTGCCGACCGGCAGCCCCGATGCCGTGCGCATCGAGCACCGCGTGGCCGGCGCCGACGCCAACCCCTACCTGATGATGTCGGCCATCCTCGCCGGCATCCATCACGGCCTGACCAACCAGGTCGAGCCGGGCGAGCCGATCGAGGGCAACTCCTACGAGCAGCTGGAGCAGAGCCTGCCGAACAACCTGCGCGACGCCCTGCGCGAGCTGGACGACAGCGAGGTGCTGAACAAGTACATCAGCCCGGACTACATCGACATCTTCGTCGCCTGCAAGGAAGCCGAGCTGGAGGAGTTCGAGACCACCATCTCCGACCTCGAGTACAACTGGTACCTGCATACCGTTTGACGCAAGACCCGACGCCGGCCGCAGTGCCGGCGTTGTTTTATCTGCCGCCCACGCTCTGCCAGGCCGCCACCGCCGGTGCGCGCGATGGCGTAGCCATGCCCATGATTCGCCAAGGAGGTCGTCATGTTTCGCGTTCTTGCTCCGCTGCTACTGGCCCTCGGCCCGGGACTGGCGGTCGCCGCCGACAGCATCCGGGTCTACAACTGGAACGACTACATCGCCCCGCAGGTGCTGGAGGACTTCACCAAGGCCACCGGCATCGCCGTCGAATACCACACCTTCAGCACCGACGAGGAACTCGACCAGGCCCTGGCCAGCGGCGAGAGCATCGACGTCGCGGTGCCCTCGCATGACGAGCTGCCGGCACTGATCGCCGCCGGCAAGCTGCAGCCGCTGGACCTGGCCCGCCTGCCCGGACGCAAGCACCTGGACAAGCAACTGCTGAGCAAGCTGGCCGCGGTCGATCCGCAGAACCGCTACGCCGTGCCCTACCTGTGGGGTGCGGTCGGCCTGGCGATCAACACCCCGCAGGCCGAGGCCGCCTTCGGCGGGCCGCTGCCGCACAGCTGGAGCCTGCTGTTCGACCCCGCACAGAGCGCCAAGCTGGCTGCCTGCGGCATCAGCGTGCTGGATGCCCCGGACGAGATGCTCTACGGCCTGCTCAACTACCAGGGCCGCAGCTTCGCCAACAGCTCGCCCGGGCGCATTCGCAAGGCTGGCGAGCTGCTCCAGGGCCTGCGCCCGAACCTGCGCTATGTGGACAGCGAGCGCTACATAGACGACCTCAACCAGGGCCAGCTGTGCCTGGCCATGGCCTGGGTCGGCGACGCCCTGGGCGCCATCGACGCCGGCCAGCCGGTGCAGTTCGTCGTGCCGGAAGAGGGCTCGACCCTGTTCATCGACAACCTGGTGATTCCGGCCAGCGCCCGCCGCGCCGACCTAGCGCACCGCTTCATCGACTACCTGCTGCAGCCCGAGGTGGCGGCCAGGATCACCAGCGAGGTGCTTTATCCCAGCGCCAACGCCGATGCCCGCGAGTTCCTCGACCCGGCCCTGCGCGACCAGCCCGGCCTCTATCCGGACCGTGACACCAAGCGCCGCCTGTTCGCCACGGTGCCGCTGCCGGACAAGCTCAAGGCCACCCGCGACGAGGTGTGGAGCCGCTTCCGCGACGGCGGCTGATCCCCCTGGCAAGCTTGCGCCGGCGTGCCACACTGCAGGGTGCATCCCCGTTCGAGACCCGCCATGGAAACGAGGCGCATCCGTCGCGTTGCCTGCCTGCTGCTCATCGTGCTGTGCCCGGCACTGCCGCAGAGCAGCGCGGCAGCAGCAGTCGACCTGCCCCTGGACGTGGCCTTCTACGAGGCCGGCTTCCTCTATTCGCAGGGCGCCGGCATCGACCGCGACGTGGTCGATGAGCTCGCACGCCGCGGCGGCTACCGCTTCACCTACGTGGAACGGCCACGGGCGCGCATCTGGAAGGACCTTGCCCGGGGCAGCCTGGCGATGACCGTGTCCGGGATGGAAACCGCCGAGCGCCGGCAATTCGCCTACTTCATCCCCTACATCGCGCAAAAGAACATGGCGCTGGTGATCAACCCGCGCATCCGCGATGCGCAGCAGCTGCTGCAGATGCAGGACGCCCAGCTGGCGGTGGTGCGCGGCTTCCGCCACGGCCCGACCTACGATCCGATCGTCGCGCAGCTGATGCGCAGCGGCCGGGTGACCGAAGTGGCAACCGCCCACAATCTCTTCCTCATGCTGCAGGCGGGCAACCGCGTCGACGTGATCTTTTCCCAGCAGCTCTTCTACGAGAAGGAACTGGCCGAGCTGGCCCTGCAATCGCGCGTCACGGTCCGGGACTGGGCGCTGGACGAAGCGCCGCAACCGCTCTGCCTGGTGCTGAGCAAGGCGCATTTTTCCGAGCAGGACTACCGCCGGATGGCCGGCATCGTGGCGGAGATGCGCGCCGACGGCAGCCTGCGCCGCATCGTCGCACGCTACGTCTCGGGCCCCACGCTGGACAACGCCCTGAGCTACTGAGCGCGCCCCACGCCGCCTTCCAGCTTGCGCCAGAGCAGGCGCACCGCCGCCTTGCGCGACAGCACGCAGCGATACAGGCGGATCTCCAGCGGCACCTGCCAGTGCTCGCCGCCGCACACCGCCAGCTCGCCGCGGGCCAGCTCCATGGTCACCGACAGGCGCGGCACCCAGGCCACCCCCAGGCCCTGCAGGGCCATGGTCTTGAGACTGTCGGCCATGGCCGTCTCGTATACCGTGGTCGAGCGCAGCGCGCGCTGGCGCAGCAGCTGGTTCACCGAGCGACCGAGGAAGGCGCCGGCGCTGTAGGCCAGCAGCGGCACGCTGTGGCCGCCGTCGAGGTCGAACAGCGGCGAGCCGTCTTCGCCCACCGCGCACACCGGCAGCATGGCCGTGGTGCCCAGGTGCAGCGAGGGGAAGATGTCCGGGGCCAGCTGCATGGCCGCGTCCGGGTCGTAGTAGGCGAGGATCAGGTCGCAGCTGCCCTCGCGCAGCGAGTGCACCGCCTCGCCGACGTTGGTCGCCACCAGGCGGGTGGACAGCGGCAGGCCCTCGCGGCGCAGGCGGGCGATCCACTCCGGGAAGAAGCCCAGGGTCAGCGAGTGCGCGGCGGCGATCTGCAGCACCTCGCCCTGCTGGCCCTCCAGGTGGTGCAGGTGGCGCACCACTTCGCCGAGCTGCTCGACCATGCTGCGCGCGGTGACCAGGAACAGCTGGCCGGACTCGGTCAGCTCCACCGGCGTGCGGGTGCGGTTGACCAGGGTCAGCCCCAGCGCCGCTTCCAGGCTGCGGATGCGCCGGCTGAAGGCCGGCTGGGTGACGAAACGCTTCTCCGCGGCCTGGGAAAAGCTGCGGGTGGCGGCCAGGGCGACGAAGTCCTCCAGCCATTTGGTTTCCAGATTCATCGCCTATTTCTTGAGCAAATCACGTTTGAAATTATGCACGCGCGACATCGACCCCGAGTCACCGCGACATTATGCCGATTCTGCATACCATAGCGTTTAACAGCATTGGCCGACAGACGGGTTGAAGCCTAGCCTATTGGGCATCGCGGCGTCAGGCCGTATTCCCAGAGAAAAAACCCATCATGTCCGCTGCTGCATCCACCCGCATCGAAAAAGACCTGCTCGGCACCCTGGAAGTCCCCGCCGACGCCTACTACGGCATCCAGACCCTGCGCGCCGTGCAGAATTTTCGACTGTCCGGTGTTCCGCTGTCGCACTACCCGAAACTGGTGATCGCCCTGGCCATGGTCAAGCAGGCCGCCGCCGACGCCAACCGCGAGCTGGGCCACCTGTCCGCCGCCAAGCACACGGCGATCAGCACCGCCTGCGCGCGCATCATCCAGGGCGAGTTCCACGACCAGTTCGTGGTCGACATGATCCAGGGCGGCGCCGGCACCTCGACCAATATGAACGCGAATGAGGTCATCGCGAATATTGCGCTGGAGGCCATGGGCTTTGAGAAAGGCGAGTACAAGCACCTGCACCCGAACAACGACGTGAACATGGCGCAGTCGACCAACGACGCCTACCCGACCGCCATCCGCGTCGGCCTGCTGCTCGGCCACGACAGCCTGCTCAACGCGCTGGACAAGCTGATCCAGTCCCTGGCCGCCAAGGGCCTGGAGTTCGGCCACGTGCTGAAGATGGGCCGCACCCAGCTGCAGGACGCCGTGCCCATGACCCTGGGCCAGGAATTCCGCGCCTTCGCCACCACCCTGGGCGAGGACCTGCAACACCTCAAGCGCCTGGCCCCGGCCCTGCTCACCGAAGTGAACCTGGGCGGCACCGCCATCGGCACCGGCATCAACGCCGATCCGAAGTACCAGAAGCTCGCCGTCGAGCGCCTGGCCATCGTCAGCGGCCACCCGGTGGTGCCGGCGGCCGACCTGATCGAGGCCACCAGCGACATGGGCGCCTTCGTCCTGTTCTCCGGCATGCTCAAGCGCACCGCGGTCAAGCTGTCGAAGATCTGCAACGACCTGCGCCTGCTCTCCAGCGGCCCGCGCACCGGCATCAACGAGATCAACCTGCCGCCGCGCCAACCGGGCAGCTCGATCATGCCGGGCAAGGTCAACCCGGTGATCCCGGAAGCGGTCAACCAGGTGGCCTTCGAGGTGATCGGCAACGACCTGGCCCTGACCCTCGCCGCCGAGGGTGGCCAGCTGCAGCTGAACGTCATGGAGCCGCTGATCGCCTACAAGATCTTCGACTCGATCCGCCTGCTGACCCGCGCCATGGACATGCTGCGCGAGCTGTGCATCGACGGCATCAGCGCCAACGAGCAGCGCTGCCGCGAACTGATGGAGAACTCCATCGGCCTGGTCACCGCGCTCAACCCCTACATCGGCTACGAGAACGCCACCCGCATCGCCAAGACCGCGCTCGACACCGGCCGCGGCGTGCTGGAGCTGGTGCGCGAGGAGCAGCTGCTGGACGAGGCCACCCTGGCCGACATCCTGCGCCCGGAGAACATGATCGCGCCGCGCCTGGTGCCGCTGCAGGGCTGATTCATCGACCGAGAGGCACCCCGCGCCTCTCTGCCCTTGGGGACGACCCCGGTCGCCCCCTGTTTTATCGCTGTTCCCGGGCCACGCTCTGCCGCCCGGGGCGACATCGAAACGCCTGAGGCTCACCAGGCCAGGCGTCTTCCTCTCGACCCGCCCTCCGGCGGGTCTTTTTTTGCCCGCTATTCCAGTTCGAACAGGCCGCTGCCCGGCGCCGGGCCGGCCAGCCGCGCGCGGATGTCGGGGTCGATGCGCGGATCGTCCGGGCGGTACAGCGCCACCTGGCGGAAGGCATTGACCCGGTTGATCTCCGGCCCCAGGTATTCCCACACCACGCGGGTGCAGGCCGGGGTGCGCCGGTCGCCGCTGGAGACTCCGGTCTTCAGGCCGTTGAGGCGGGTGATGCGGCTCTTGAAGCTGGGGATGAGGATGGTCTGGCTCATCTCGTTGAGGGTCAGCGACTCGTAGTCGAGCAGGAACAGGCGATCCTGCAGGTAGAAGGCGGCGCCCAGGTAGCGACAGCGCACCCAGTCCTCGGCCTCGCCGGCGCGCGCGCGCTCCTGGCGCTCCTGGCGCTCGAACAGGAAGTCGCCGTCCTCCTCCCACAGCTGCACCAGCGACAGCAGCACGTAGCCCGGCACCGACATGCAGTTGGAATATTCGAAGTAGTAGCCGCAGTAGCGGCGCAGGTCGCTGGCGTGCTCGCGCAGCGGATTGAACAGCGCCAGCAGCGGGTCCCTGGCCGCCGCGCGGCCGGGCTCGGCGCCGCGCGCGCCGATCAGGCGGGCGAACTGCTCGGGCGGCAGGCCCAGCTCGTAGTCCTCGACGCCGAAGAAGTCGCAGATGCGCTTGAGGTTGTAGGCCGTCGGGCGGCTCTGGCCGCCGAGGTACTTGTTGAACTGGGCGCGATTGATCGCCAGCTTCCGGCAAACCTCGGCGATCGAGCGGTAGTGGCTGCACAGCAGCTTGAGGTTGGCACCGAGGTGTTCGGACATGGCGGCGGACCTGATGATGCGAGCGGCGCGATTCTAGCATCAACTCGCGCCACATCGCCGCAACCCGCGAAATTGCCTGCGCGCGCTCTGCGGAAGACCATGCGCCGGCCGCGGACTGTCCCGGCGTGCGCACGCATAACTACAAGAGAGACAACCCATCATGCTCGATCTCCTGAACGACCTGCTCTGGAGCAAGGTCCTCATCGTCGCCCTGGTCGGTCTCGGCCTTTACTTCACCATCGCCTCGCGTTTCGTTCAGCTGCGTTACTTCGGCAGCATGTTCCGTATCTTCGGCCAGGCCTTCCAGCGTAAGCCCGGCCAGCTCAGCTCGTTCCAGGCCCTGATGCTGTCGGTGGCCGGCCGTGTCGGTGCCGGCAACATCGCCGGCGTGGCCGTGGCCATCACCCTGGGCGGCCCGGGTGCGGTGTTCTGGATGTGGCTGGTCGCCCTGCTGGGCATGTCCACCAGCTTCTTCGAATGCTCGCTGGCCCAGCTGTTCAAACGTCGCGAAGCCGATGGCGGCTACCGCGGCGGCCCGGCCTTCTACATCCAGCACGGCCTCGGTCTGCGCTGGCTGGCGATCGTGTTCTCGATCCTGCTGCTGGTGACCTTCGGCTTCGGCTTCAACGCCCTGCAGGCCTACACCGTGGCCAGCTCGCTGCACGACACCTTCGGCCTGCCCACCCACGTCAGCGGCCTCGCCCTGGTGGTGGTGATCGGCCTGATCATCTTCGGCGGCATCAAGCGCATCGCCAGCACCGCCGACGTATTGGTACCGATCATGGCGACCTCCTACATCGTCATGGCGCTGGTAGTGATCGGCCTCAACATCGAAGCCGTTCCGGCCACCCTGATGCTGATCGTCAAGAGCGCCTTCGGCCTGGAGCCGGCCTTCGCCGGCGGCATCGGCGCGGCCATCGTCATGGGCGTCAAGCGCGGCCTGTTCTCCAACGAGGCGGGCCTGGGTAGCGCACCGAACGTCGCCGCCGTGGCCGAGGTCAAGCACCCCGCCGCCCAGGGCATCGTGCAGTCGCTCAGCGTGTTCATCGACACCCTGCTGATCTGCACCAGCACCGCGCTGATCATCCTGCTGTCCGGCGTGTACCAGCCGGGCGCCGAGGTGGGCGGGGTGATCCTCACCCAGACCGCCATGGCCGCCGTCGTCGGCGAGTGGGGCCGTATCTTCGTCAGCCTGGCGTTGCTGCTCTTCGTCTTCACCACCCTGGTGTACAACTACTACCTGGGCGAGAACGCCCTGGGCTTCTTCAGCAGCAAGCGCCCGCTGCTGATCGCCTACCGCGTGCTGGTGATCGCCCTGGTGCTGTGGGGTTCGATGCAGGACCTGTCCACCGTGTTCGCCTTCGCCGACGTGACCATGGGTCTGCTGGCGCTGGTCAACCTGGTGGCCCTGGCGCTGCTGTTCAAGGTCGGCCTGCGCCTGATGCGTGACTACGACGCGCAGATCGAGGCCGGCGTCGAAGAGCCGGTGCTCAGCGCCAAGGCCTTCGCCGACCTGGACCTCGATCCGAGCGTCTGGAATGCCGCGAGCCAGGCCGAACGCGGCACCAGCGAGCGCGCCGAGATCGGCCACAGCGTGCACCAGCGCTGATCCACAGCCGTACAGGGAAGGGGGCCACGGCCCCCTTTTTCTTGCCCAGCCGGCGCCGTTTCGCCGTTACACTCGGGCGAAAAACGCGCGCAAGGAGCCGCAGATGACCGTGCAGATCCGCCCCGTCGGCGCCGCCGACCAGGCCGCCTGGCTACCGCTGTGGCAGGCCTACCAGCGCTTCTACCAGGCCGAGATCCCGGCCGCGACCAGCGCCGTCACCTGGCAGCGCTTCCTCGACCCGGCCGAGCCGATGCACGCCGCGCTGGCCTGGCGCGACGGCGAGGCGATCGGCCTGGTGCACTGGATCTTCCACCGCTCCTGCTGGACGGTCGGCGACTACTGCTACCTGCAGGACCTGTTCGTCGCCGAAGGCGTGCGTGGCGGCGGCCTCGGCCGCGCGCTGATCGAGCATGTCTACGCGCAGGCCCGCCAGGCCGGCGCCAGCCGCGTGCACTGGCTGACCCAGGAGCACAACGCCCAGGCGCGCCTGCTCTACGAGCGCATCGCCAGCCGTTCCGGCTTCATCCAGTACCGTCAGTTGTTGGATTGATCATGACTTCTTCGCAGAACCTGCTGGTGCTCTACACCGGCGGCACCATCGGCATGCAGATGAGCGAGTCCGGCCTGGCGCCGGCCTCCGGCTTCGAGGCGCGCCTGCGCGCCGAGCAGGCCGCCCACCCCGAACGGCCGGCGCCGGCCTGGCGCTTCGCCGAGCTCAGCCCGCCGATCGACAGCGCCAACATGCGCCAGCAGCACTGGCTGGCGATGCGCGACGCCATCGTCCGCGCGGTGGACGAGGACGGCGTCGATGCCGTGCTGCTGCTGCACGGCACCGACACCCTGGCCTACAGCGCCGCGGCGCTGAGCTTCCTGCTGCTGGGCATCGAGGTGCCGGTGCTGCTGACCGGCTCCATGCAGCCGGCGGGGGTGCCCGGCGGCGATGCCTGGCCCAACCTGTTCGGCGCCCTGGGCCTGCTCGCCAGCGGCGTGGCGCCGGGGGTGCACCTGTACTTCGCCGGCCAGCTGCTGCACGGCGCGCGCGCCAGCAAGTGCAAGAGCGAGGCCTTCGACGCCTTCGCCGACCACGGCCGGCCGCGGCATGCCGCGCACCTGCCCAGCCTGCCCGCCGCCCTGCACTACCGCCAGCCGCGCCGCGCGGTGGCCCTGGCCGTGCAGCCGCTGTTCCCCGGCCTAAGCGCCGCGCAGCTGCGCGCCGTGCTCGACAGCGGCGTCGAGGCCCTGCTGCTGGAGTGCTACGGCAGCGGCACCGGCCCGGCGGACGATGCGCAGATCCTCGCTACCCTGCGCGAGGCGCGCGCCCGCGGCGTGGTGCTGGCGGCGATCAGCCAGTGCCCGCAGGGGCATGTCGAGTTCGGCGTGTATGCCGCCGGCAGCGCCCTGGCCGGCGTCGGCCTGGTCAGCGGCGGCGGCATGGGCCGCGAGGCGGCCCTGGGCAAGCTGTTCGGCCTGCTCGGTGCCGGCCTGCCGGCGGCCGAGGTGGAGCGCCTGTTCGCCCTCGACCTGTGCGGCGAGATGGCCGGCTAGCCCGCCAGCGGCGAGAACACCGACCAGCCGATGCGCTCGCTGAGCAGCTCCAGCGCCGCCATGCCGGCCAGCGAGTTGCCGGCGGCGTTCAGCTCCGGCGACCACACGCAGACAGTGAAGCGCCCCGGCACCACCGCGACTATGCCGCCACCGACGCCGCTCTTGCCCGGCAGGCCGACCCGATAGGCGAAGTTGCCGGCCTCGTCGTACAGCCCGCTGGTGGCCATGATGGCGTTGACCTGCTGGGTCTGGCGCGGCGTCAGCACCTGGCCACCGCCGTGCCGGCAGAAGCCCTGGTTGGCCAGGAAACCGAAGGCGCGCGCCAGGTCCACGCAGCTCATGGCCAGGGCGCAGTGGTGGAAGTAGCTGCGCAGCACCTCCTCGACCTCGTTGTGGAAGTTACCGAAGGCCTGCATCAGGTAGGCCGCGGCGGCGTTGCGCGCGCGGTGCTGGTACTCCGACTCGGCGACCTTGGCGTCCGACACCACCAGCGGGTTGCCCGACAGGCGCCGCACCAGGTCGCGCAGCGACAGCGCCGGGGCGGCGAAGCGCGACTGGTTGATGTCGCAGATCACCAGGGCGCCGGCGTTGATGAAGGGGTTGCGCGGCCGGCCGCGCTCGAACTCCAGCTGCACCAGCGAGTTGAACGGCTGGCCCGAGGGCTCGTGGCCGAGGCGCTGCCAGATGTCCTCGCCGGAGTGCTGGATGGCCTGCACCAGGCTGAACACCTTGGAGATGCTCTGGATCGAGAAGGGCTCGGCGGCATCGCCGGCGGTGTACAGGCTGCCGTCCACGCCGTAGACGGCGATGCCCAGGCGCGCGGCCGGCACCTCGGCCAGGGCCGGGATGTAGTCGGCCACCTTGCCGCGGCCCAGCAGGGGGCGGACCTGGTCCAGAATCTCGTTCAACAGCGCCTGCATGCTCCACCTCTTGCGTTCGCGGGTGCCGAACTAGACGTCCGCGGCGGGCTCGCCATCACAGCGCGGGCGACCCGCCCGGCGCCTGCCACTGGCGATAATGGCCGCAATTATCCCTTTGTTGGCCGGCGTTATCGTTCTCCCGGCCCGCACGGGGTGCCAACAATGCGTGCAGCCCATCGCGGAGAACAACCAGATGCTGACCTTCTACAGCGACGACCACCGCCTGCACCATGCCAGTGGCGAGATGGTCGGCGGCGAATACAGGCCCTGCTTCGAGATGCCGGCGCGCGCCGACCACGTGCTGGCCCGGGTACGCGAGCGCAGGCTCGGCGAAGTGCTGGCGCCGCAGGACTTCGGCCTGGCGCCGATCGTGCGCATCCACAGCGCCGACTACCTGGAGTTCCTGCAGAAGGCCTGGGCCGGCTGGGCCGCCCAGGGCAACACGGCGGACTTCCTGCCCGGCGTGTTCCCGGCTCGCCACCTGCGTGCCAGGCGCCCGGACGACCTGTACGGCCAGTACGGCTTCCACAGCTTCGATTGCTTCGCGCCGATCACCGCCGGCACCTGGCAGGCGGCCTACAGCTCCGCCCAGGTCGCCCTGAGCGCGCAGCGCGAGATCGCCGCCGGCGCCCACGGCGTCTTCGCCCTGTGCCGGCCGCCGGGCCACCACGCCAGCGCCGACGTGATGGGCGGCTACTGCTACCTGAACAACGTGGCCATCGCCGCCCAGGCCTGCCTCGACCAGGGCGCCGCGCGGGTGGCCATCCTCGACGTCGACTACCATCACGGCAACGGCACCCAGTCGATCTTCTACGAGCGCGACGACGTGCTGGTGGCCAATATCCACGGCAGCCCGAGCTTCGAGTACCCGCACTTCCTCGGCTACGCCGACGAGACCGGCGCCGGCCGTGGCGAGGGCTGCAACCTCAATTTGCCACTGGCCGCCGGCAGCGCCTGGGATACCTGGGGCGCCGCCCTGGAGACGGCCTGCAAGCGCATCGCCGCCCATGACCCGGACGTGCTGCTGGTGTCCCTCGGCGTCGACACCTACCAGGCCGACCCGATCTCCAGCTTCAAGCTCGACAGCCCGGACTACCTGCGCATGGGCGAACGCATCGCCGCGCTGGGCAAGCCGACCCTGTTCGTCATGGAGGGCGGCTACGCGGTCGCCGAAATCGGCATCAACGCCGTCAACGTACTCGAAGGCTTCCAGGGCGCCTGAGCCCGACACAACCAGGGGAGACAACCACCATGCACAAGACCATCCCGCTGCTGCTCGGCGCCTCGCTGTGCGCCGCCACCCTGCACGCCAGCGCCGCCGAAGCGCCGGTGCGCGAGCTGCGCGTGTACAACTGGGCCGACTACATGCTGCCGTCGGTGCCCAAGGACTTCGCCAAGAGCAGCGGCATCAAGCTGACCTGGGACGTGTTCGACACCAACGAGGCGCTGGAGGCCAAGCTGCTCGCCGGCAATTCCGGCTACGACCTGGTGGTGCCGTCCAATACCTTCCTCGACGTGCAGATCAAGGCCGGCGTATTCCAGAAGCTGGACAAGTCCAAGCTGCCCAACTGGCAGCACCTGGACCCCAACCTGCTGCAGCTGATGGCCACCAACGACCCGGGCAACCAGTACGCCGTGCCCTACATGTACGGCACCGTGCTGCTCGGTTACAACCCGGACAAGGTGCGCGCGGCGCTCGGCGAGAATGCCCCGCTGGACAGCTGGGACCTGGTGTTCAAGCCGGAGAACATGGAGAAGCTCAAGGCCTGCGGCGTGGCCATGCTCGACACGCCGACCGACATCCTGCCGATCGCCCTCGACTACCTGGGCCTGGACCCCAACAGCACCAACCCGGCCGACTACGACAAGGCCGCCGAGCTGATGATGCAGATCCGCCCCTACGTCACCTACTTCCACTCGGCCAAGTACATGACCGACATCGCCAACGGCGACATCTGCGTGGCCATCGGCTACTCCGGCAGCTTCTACCAGTTCGCCAACCGGGCCAAGGAAGCCGGCAACGGCGTGGTGGTGAAATGGAAGCTGCCGAAGGAAGGCGCGCCGCTGTGGTACGACTCCTTCGCCATCCCGGCCAGCGCCCAGAACGTCGAGGAGGCCCACGCCTTCCTCAACCACCTGCTGGAGCCGAAGGTGGTGGCGCCGATCAGCGACTTCCTCGGCTACCCGAACCCGAACAAGGACGCCATGCCACTGGTGAGCGCGGCCATCCGCGACGATGTCGACCTGACCCCGCCGCCCGCGGTGCAGCAGAACCTCTACGTGCTCAAGCCGCTGCCGCAGAAGATCGAGCGGGTGCGCACGCGCGTCTGGAGCAAGATCAAGACCGGCAGCTGAGTGCGGCCGAGGCGCGACACCTGATGGCAGCCCAAACAAAGAAGCCGGTCATGCGACCGGCTTCTTCGTTGCGGGGTGAAGGATCAGTCCTTCCTGTAGCCGCTCTCGGTGCAGCCCAGGCAGCGCACGAAGGCGGCCATGCCCGGCTCCACTACCAGAGCCTTGCCGGCTTCGCCGACATTGCCGCCGGCCGCGGTGAACGGCAGGCTGACCACGAACAGGCCGGCGCCGATGATGGTGCCGGCGATCAGCAGCGGGCGGGCGATCAGCAGGTCGCCAACCATGGCGTAGGCGGGCGGCGCTTCCAGGGTATAGGTGGGGTCGCCGCTGGTGTTCTGCTGTACCACCTCCGCCTGCGCCGGCAGTGCCAGCAGGCCAGTGGTCAGAGCCAAGACAGCGGCGGTGGTGCGAAACAGGTTCATGGCGCGGTCCTTCATTTGTGTAGTTATGGCAGAGCGTTGCAGCTAACTATAACAGCGCTCTGGCAATTGTCAGCGTGAACGCCGTCAATCGCCGTGGAAGGCATTCTCCGGCTTCTTCGGCACATAGGGGCGGAAGAACGCCAGCAGCGCCTCGAGATCGGCCTCGGCATCGCCGCTCGGCTGGAACGGTGCCCCGATCACCACGCGGCGATTGGCGAAGTCCAGCGCCCCCGGCACGATCGGCACGCCGGCGCCTAGGGCGATGTGGTAGAAGCCCATCTTCCAGCGCTCGACCTTCTTGCGCGTGCCCTCCGGTGACAGCACCAGGATGAACTCGCGGTTATCGCGGAAGCTCTGGATCGCCTGTTCCACCATGTTCAGGCTGAGGTGGCGCTGGATCGGGATGCCACCCCAGCTGCGCAGCAGGCCGCCGAAGGGCCAGCGGAAGATGCTGTGCTTGCCGAACCAGCGCGCGTTCAGGCGCAGCACGAACTTCAGGGCGATGAAGATCACGAAGTCCCAGTTGGAGGTGTGGTGGGCGCCGATGGCGACGAACTTTTCGAGCCGTGGCAGCTCGCCCTCGATGCGCCAGCCCATGAGCTTCAGCGCGGTGCGCCCGACCCACTCGGCGAGCGGGTTGGGCGGCAGGTAATTGCCGTACATCCTGGTTCCTACTGCTTGTTCTTATTCTGGGTGAAGCGTTAGCGCTGGCATTTCGGGCAGTACACGCTGGCGCGCTGGCCCAGTTTCACCTCGCGCAGGGTCGTGCCGCAAACCTTGCAGAACTCCCCGCCACGGCCATAGGCGAACAGCTCCTGCTGGAAGTAGCCGGGCTGGCCGTCGCCGCCGATGAAGTCGCGCAGGGTGGTGCCGCCGCGCTCGATGGCATAGGCGAGGATGCGCTTGATCTCCTCGGCCAATCTCACATAGCGCGCCCGCGAGATGGAGCCGGCCTCGCGGCGCGGGTCGATGCCGGCGGCGAACAGGGCCTCGGTCGCGTAGATGTTGCCGACGCCGACCACCACCGCGTTGTCCATGATGAAGGGCTTGACCGCCATGCTGCGCCCGCGCGACTGCTGGAACAGGCGCTCGCCGTCGAAGGCGGCGGTCAGCGGCTCCGGCCCCAACTTGGCCAGCAGCTCGTGATGCAGCGGGTCACTGCTCCACAGCAGCGCACCGAAGCGCCGCGGGTCGGTGTAGCGCAACGCCAGGCCCGACTCCAGCTCGATATCGACATGCTCGTGCTTGCCCGCCGGGGTGCCCACCGGCACCAGGCGCAGGTTGCCGGACATGCCCAGGTGGCCGATCAGGGTGCCGCTCTCGGCCTGGATCAGCAGGTACTTGGCGCGCCGCTCGACGCACTCGATGCGCTGGCCGGACAGGCGCACGTCGAGGTCCTCGGGGATCGGCCAGCGCAGCCGGCGCTCGCGCACCACCACGCGGGTGACGCGCTGGCCGACGAGATGGGGGGCGATGCCGCGGCGGGTGGTTTCGACTTCGGGTAGTTCGGGCATGACGGGCTCGGGTACTGCGGGGCAGCCGCCATCCTAGCGGGAAGGCGGCGAACGGGGAATCAGCCCGGGCCCAGCTCGCGGATCGACTCCTTGAGGTTCTCGAAGTCGTATTCGGACAGCCCCACGTACTCCAGCACCAGGGTCTGGATGCACTCCCACTCGTGGTCGCGCTCCTGGTTGCCCAGCACCTTGTAGCTGGAGCAGATGTGCTCGGCCATCTTGAGGATGGCCATCAGCGTCTTCAGCTGGGCGTCGCGGGCGACATCCTCCTCGAAGAAGGACAGCGCGTTGTGGTGGTTGGCGATGGCCTCGCACAGGTGCAGCGGCAGGTTCCACGACTTGGCGGTGAAGTAGCCCACCACCGCGTGGTTGGTGTTGAGCAGGCGGTTTTCGGTATCCACCACGCGGCGCTCGCTGCCGGCGTTGTAGTAGGCCTCCTCGAGCACCGTCATGTAGTTGGGGAAGCGCTTGAGCATCAGCGGGATGCCGCAGTTGTGGAACAGCCCCAGGGTGTAGGCCTCGTCCGGCGACTGGTAGCCGATGCGCTTGGCCAGGGTCAGGCAGGTCATGGCCACGTCCTGGGCGGTGTCCCAGAAACGGTTGAGGGTGACGATGGCCTCGTCGGTCAGCTCGCCCTTGATCGACTGGGCGTTGATCAGGTTGATCACCGTGTTGCAGCCGAGCAGGTTGACCGCCTGCTGGATCGAGGCGATGCGGTTGGACAGGCCGAAGTGCGGCGAGTTGACGATCTTCAGCAACGCGCCTGACAGGCCCGGGTCCTGGCTGATCAGCTTGGCGATGGTCTTCAGGTCCGGGTTGGGCAGGAACTGCTCCATCTGCAGATCCACCATGATTTGCGGCTGCGGCGGCACGCTGATGCCCTGCAGCACCTGCTGGATCTGTTCGGCGGAGAGTTCGTGGGCCATGGCGAGGAACTGAAGTGAGAAATTCGCCATAGTTTAGCCAAAGCTTTCCCGACGCCACAGCCAAGTTTTGTAAACGCCGTGAGCCGGGCGAAACGGCTATAATTCCGCTCTTTTTTCGCGGAGTAGCCCCATGTCCCTGCCCAGCCTGCGCCTCAAAGCCAATGCCGATCGCCGCCTGCGCGCGGGCCACCTGTGGGTCTACAGCAACGAGATCGATGTGGCCGCCACGCCCCTGAACCTGTTCCAGCCCGGCGACCAGGCCGTGCTCGAAGCCGCCGGCGGCAAGGCCCTGGGCATCGTCGCGATGAGCCCGAACAACCTGATCTGCGCCCGCCTGCTGTCGCGCGACGTCAAGCACGTGCTGGACAAGTCGCTGCTGGTGCACCGCCTGAACGTGGCCCTGAGCCTGCGCGAGCGCCTGTTCGACACCCCGCACTACCGCCTGGTCTACGGCGACTCCGACCTGCTGCCAGGCCTGGTGGTGGACCGCTTCGGCGACCACCTGGTGGTGCAGCTGGCCTCGGCCGCCATGGAGCGCGCCAAGGACGCGGTGATCGAGGCCCTGGTGCAGGTCCTCAAGCCGCGCGGCATCCTGTTCAAGAACGACTCCGCCGCGCGCGATGCCGAGGGTCTCACCCGCTACGTCGAGACCGCCTTCGGCCTGGTGCCGGAGTGGGTGGCGCTGGAAGAGAACGGCGTGAAGTTCGAGGCGCCGGTGCAGGGCGGGCAGAAGACCGGCTGGTTCTACGACCACCGCATGAACCGCGCGCGCCTGGCCCCCTACGTCAAGGGCAAGCGCGTGCTCGACCTGTTCAGCTACGTCGGCGGCTGGGGCGTGCAGGCCGCCGCCTTCGGCGCCAGCGAAGTGTTCTGCGTCGACGGCTCGGCCCTGGCCCTGGACGGCGTGGAGCGCAACGCCACCCTCAACGGCGTGGCCGAGAAGGTCACCTGCATCGAGGGCGATGTGTTCGAGGCGCTGAAGGAACTGAAGGCCGCCGAGGAGCGCTTCGACGTGGTGGTCGCCGACCCGCCCGCCTTTATCAAGCGGAAAAAAGATCTCAAGAACGGCGAGGCCGCCTACCGCCGCCTCAACGAACAGGCCATGCGCCTGCTCAACAAGGACGGCATCCTGGTCAGCGCCAGCTGCTCCATGCACCTGCCCGAGGACGACCTGCAGAACATCCTGCTGACCAGCGCCCGCCACCTCGACCGCAACATCCAGCTGCTGGAACGCGGCGGCCAGGGCCCGGACCACCCGGTGCACCCGGCAATCCCGGAAACCCGCTACATCAAGAGCCTGACCGCGCGCCTGCTGCCCAACAGCTGAGTGCCGACCGCCTGCGGTCCGCCAACCTTTCCCCGGCGGCCGCGGGCGGCGTAGAATCGGGCCATTCCTCGCCACCATCCCCCGGCGGGCCCGTGAGCCCGGGCCGAACGAACGGCGACCCCGTCTCGTCCTGCGGCCCCATCCGAACGCTCGGTCACCTGCCGTTTGCATCCGGTCCAGTCGACGCTCACCATACGAACATCACCTGATTAGCCGCAGGAACCGCGTCATGCCCGATTACCGCTCGAAAACCTCCACCCACGGCCGCAACATGGCCGGCGCCCGCGCCCTGTGGCGCGCCACCGGGATGAAGGACGAAGACTTCAAGAAACCGATCATCGCCATCGCCAACTCCTTCACCCAGTTCGTGCCCGGCCACGTGCACCTGAAGGACCTGGGCCAGCTGGTCGCCCGCGAGATCGAGAAAGCCGGCGGCGTGGCCAAGGAATTCAACACCATCGCCGTGGACGACGGCATCGCCATGGGCCACGACGGCATGCTGTATTCCCTGCCGAGCCGCGAGATCATCGCCGACTCGGTGGAATACATGGTCAACGCCCACTGCGCCGACGCCATCGTCTGCATCTCCAACTGCGACAAGATCACCCCCGGCATGCTGATGGCCGCCCTGCGCCTGAACATCCCGGTGGTGTTCGTCTCCGGCGGGCCGATGGAAGCCGGCAAGACCAAGCTGGCCAACCACGGCCTGGACCTGGTCGACGCCATGGTGGTGGCCGCCGATGACTCCTGCTCCGACGAGAAGGTCGCCGAGTACGAGCGCAGCGCCTGCCCGACCTGCGGCAGCTGCTCCGGCATGTTCACCGCCAACTCGATGAACTGCCTGACCGAGGCCCTGGGCCTGTCGCTGCCGGGCAACGGTTCGACCCTGGCCACCCACAGCGATCGCGAGCAGCTGTTCCTGCGCGCCGGCCGCCTGGTCGTCGAGCTGTGCCAGCGCTACTACGGCGAGGGCGACGAGTCGGTGCTGCCGCGCAACGTCGCCAGCTTCAAGGCGTTCGAGAACGCCATGACCCTGGACATCGCCATGGGCGGCTCGACCAACACCATCCTGCACCTGCTGGCCGCCGCCCAGGAGGCCGAGCTGGCCTTCGACCTGCGCGACATCGACCGGCTGTCGCGCAAGGTGCCGCAACTGTGCAAGGTGGCGCCGAACATCCAGAAGTACCATATGGAAGACGTCCACCGCGCCGGCGGCATCTTCTCCATCCTCGGCGAGCTTGCCCGTGGCGGCCTGCTGCACACCGACGTGCCGACCGTGCATAGCCCGAGCATGGCTGACGCCATCGCCCAGTGGGACATCACCCAGACCCTGGACGAGAAGGTCCACACCTTCTTCAAGGCCGGCCCAGCCGGCATCCCGACCCAGGTCGCCTTCAGCCAGAGCACCCGCTGGGAGACCCTGGACGACGACCGCCAGAATGGCTGCATCCGCTCGGTTGAGCACGCCTACTCGCAGGAAGGCGGCCTGGCCGTGCTGTACGGCAACATCGCCCTCGACGGCTGCGTGGTGAAGACCGCCGGCGTCGACGAATCAATCCACGTGTTCGAAGGCACGGCGAAGATCTTCGAGAGCCAGGACAGCGCCGTGAAGGGTATCCTCGCCGACGAAGTGAAGGCTGGCGACATCGTGATCATCCGCTACGAAGGCCCGAAAGGCGGCCCGGGCATGCAGGAAATGCTCTACCCGACCAGCTACCTGAAGTCCAAGGGCCTGGGCAAGGTCTGCGCCCTGCTCACCGACGGCCGCTTCTCCGGCGGTACCTCGGGCCTGTCCATCGGCCACGCCTCGCCGGAAGCCGCCGCCGGCGGCGCCATCGGCCTGGTCAAGGACGGCGACAAGGTGCTGATCGACATCCCCAACCGCAGCATCAACCTGCTGGTGTCGGATGAAGAACTGGCCGCGCGCCGCGTCGAGCAGGACAAGAAGGGCTGGAAGCCGGTCGCCCCGCGTGCGCGCAAGGTGTCCACCGCACTGAAAGCCTACGCCCTGCTGGCCACCAGCGCCGACAAGGGCGCGGTGCGCGACAAGGCGCTGCTCGATCAGTAAGGCACGCAGCACCCCCCATATAAGCCCGGCCCCGCGCCGGGCTTATGCTTTGTAGGGCGGGTGAAACACGCGGAGTTCTCGGAGCACAGCATGAAGATCGGCCTGATCAGCGATACCCATGGGCTGTTACGTCCCGAGGCACTGGCGGCGCTGGCCGGCTGCGACCATCTGCTGCATGCCGGCGATATCGGCCGACCGGAGATTCTCGACGCCCTGCGCCGGATCGCCCCGCTGACGGCGGTGCGCGGCAATAACGACGAGGGACTGGACTGGGCCAGGGAACTGCCCGAGCGGGTCGAACTGCAGCTGGGCGGCATCGACATCCACCTGGTGCACCAGGGCACTGATGTGCCGGCGCGCCTGCCCGAGTCCGTGCGCGTGGTGGTCACCGGCCATTCGCACCAGCCGCTGATCGAGGAGCGCGACGGGCGCCTGTGGGTCAACCCCGGCAGCGCCGGGCCGCGGCGCTTCAAACTACCAGTCAGTGTCGCCCTGCTGCATATCGAAGACGGCGCCGTGCGCGCCGAGCTTGTGGCGCTTCAGCTGACCCCGACGTAGCGGTCACTGCGGTGATTGAGCGCCAGCACCAGGTTGAGCATCACCGCACCGAGCACCGACAGAGCCACCTTGTCCGGCGTCACCACGAAGATCGCGCCCAGCACGATGATCGCATCGATGCCCATCTGCACCGCGCCGGCGCGCAGGCCGAAGCGCTCCTGGAGGAACAGCGCGAGGATGTTCACCCCGCCCAGGCTGGCCTTGTGGCGGAACAGCATCAGTAGCCCCAGGCCCATGGCCGCGCCGCCGAACAGCGCCGCGTACAGCACGTTGAGGTGGCTGAAGGCGACCCAGCCCGGGGTCAGCTCGGCCAGCAGGGAGACCAGCAGCACGGCGCAGCCGGTGCGCAGGGTGAAGCCCCAGCCCAGGCGCCAGATGCCGAGCAGGTAGAACGGCAGGTTGACCAGGCAGAACACCAGGCCGAACGGCCAGCCGGCCAGGTACTTGGCCAGGAAGGCGATGCCCACGGTGCCGCCGGTGAGCAGTCCGGCGTGGCTGTAGAAGGCGATGCCCAGGGCCACCAGGGCGGTGCCGAACAGCAGGGCCAGGGCATCCTCCCACAGCGGGTGGCGGACGAAGAGGGCGGCGACCGTTTCCGTCTGCGCGGGCCCGGCGGTGTTGTCAGTCATGGGCAGAAACCTGGCGGAAGAAGGCGAAAGCATAGGACGTCACCGGCGAGCGCAGGCGACCTCGATCAATGCCCGTGCAGAAAAACCTAGCGGCGCTGCCAGGTCTCGAAGCGATAGGCCGGGCTGCCCTCGGCGGCCGCGTGCTCCTCGCGCTCGGCGCACTGCCAGTCGCCCTCGGCGAAGGCCGGGAACCAGGCATCGCCTTCAGGCTGCAGGGCCACGCGGGTCAGGTACAGGCGCTCGGCCAGGGCCAGGCCCTGCTCGTAGAGCTGGGCGCCGCCGATCAGCATCAGCTCGTCCACGCCCTGCTCGCGGGCCCAGGCATCGGCGCGGGCGATGGCTGCATCCAGGTCGGGGAACACCTCGGCGCCTTCCAGCGCCAGCCCGGCCTGGCGGCTGACCACCAGGTTGAGGCGGCCCGGCAGCGGCCGGCCGAGCGAGTCCCAGGTCTTGCGGCCCATGATGATCGGCTTGCCGAGGGTCTTGGCCTTGAAGTGCTTGAGGTCCGCCGGCAGGTGCCAGGGCAGTTGGTTGTCGCGGCCGATCACGCGGTTGTCGGCGAGGGCGGCGATCAGGCAGAGGGGCAGAGTCGTTTTCATGGGCGCGAGGATACCGACTGGCGCCGGCTCAGGCCACCTGACTACTGCCCGGGCGCTTGCCGACCACCCGGTTGCGCCCCTGCTCCTTGGCCAGGTACAGCGCCACGTCGGCTAGGCGCAGGGCGTCGGCCAGGCTCTGGTGCGGCTGCGGCACCAACCAGGCGACACCCAGGCTGATGGTCACCACCGGCGCCACCTCGGACTTGGCGTGGGCCAGGCCGAGGCGCTGCACTTCCGCGCGCAGGCCTTCCAGCAGCGCCAGCACCTCGGCCTCCGCCACCCCGTACCAGAGGCCGACGAACTCCTCGCCGCCGTAGCGCCCGGTGATGTCCAGCGGGCGCCGGGCCTGCTGGCCGATCACCCGGGCCACGGCACGCAGGGCCTCGTCACCGGCGCTGTGGCCGTAGTGGTCGTTGTAGCGCTTGAAGTAGTCCACATCCAGCATCGCCACGGCGATCGGCTGGCGCTCGCGCAGGGCCTGGCGCCAGCTGGCCTCGGCGCGCTCGCCGAAGGCGCGGCGGTTGAGCAGGCCGGTCAGAGAGTCGCGCTCGGCCAGGTCCTGCAGCAGGCCCTGGGCGAGGAAATTCTGGCGGGTGGCGTACTCGAGGAAATAGGCGCCCACCGAGCCGATCACGTTGGCGGTGGCGAGGAAGAACAGGTTGTACAGCAGCGCCTCGGCGGGCAGGCCGCTGGCCAGCTCCACCAGCAGGTAGCCGAGAAAGGTCAGCCAGCCGCACAGGGCAGCGGCGGCGAAGCGCAGGCCGGTGAGGAAGTAGAAGAACACCGTGACCAGGATGATGCCCTCGTAGGGCAGCGGATAGTCATGGGCCCGGGCGACCCAGATGATGGCGTCCACACCCAGGCCGCAGACCAGCGCGCAGACGCCGCCGATCAGCTGCAGATGGCCGTGCAGCGAGCGCCGGAAGGTGGCCAGCCAGGTCAGTACCAGCGTGGGTGCGATCAGGAACAGGCGGATGGCGAGGATCTTGTTGCGCACCGAGTCCGGCAGGCTGATCGAGTCGAGCACGGCGAAGGCGAGAAAGAGCAGGATGGCCACCAGCAGGGCACGGCGCATGCGCACCAGGAAAATCCCGAGGTGATAGCGCCCATAGGCACTCTCCAGCTCATCGTCGAAGCGCAGCAGGCGGAAGCCCTCGCGGTGCTGGCGCAGGTAGGGCGAGTCACGGTTGACCCAGTCCATGTGGGGCAGCTTCATGGCCGCGCTCCTCTCGTTGTTATGCCTGCAGCCTAGTCGCAGGCGCAGCGGCATCACAACCCGGGCTTCCCCCGGGGCGCAGCGCAGCGGTTATGCTTGGACCTCGACCCGCAAACGGAATGCCGCGTGACAGACAGCCCCCTGCCTCCCCGCTCGCGCCTGCAACGCCTCTGGCTGTGCGAGACCATCCGCCTGCGCGAGGAACATGCCGGCCCGCTGGAAGACGCCGAGGCCAACCGCCTGGCGCGCCAGACCGGCGGCGACCTGGCGGCGCGCATCGAGGCCCGCGCCCTGTGCCTCGCCGCGCGCGACGGCCAGACCGGCGCGCTGCGGCACTGGCTGCAGGGCGCGCGCCTGGCCCTGCTGGCGCTGGCCCTGCTGGCCCTGGCCGGCGGCGTCGGCCTGGCCTTCGCCGCCTTGGGCGATAGCAGCCCGGTCAACCTGTTCTGGGCCCTGGGCAGCCTGCTCGGCCTGCACCTCGCCACCCTGCTCGCCTGGCTGCTCGGCCTGCTGCTGGCCGGCGAGCACCAGGCCGCCCTCGGCCGCCTGTGGCTGTGGCTCAGCGAGAAGCTGGCGCGCGACGCCGCGGCCGCCCAGCTCGGCCCGGCGCTGGTCCTGCTGCTGCAGCGCCGACGGCTCAACCGCTGGCTGCTCGGCGCACTGGTGCACGGCCTGTGGCTGCTGGCGCTGGGCGCCGCCCTGGTGATGCTGCTCCTGCTGCTGAGCACCCGCCGCTATGGCTTCGTCTGGGAGACCACCCTGCTCTCGGCCGACACCTTCGTCGCCCTCACCCACCTGCTCGGCGGCCTGCCCGCCCTGCTCGGCTTCCCCCTGCCGGACGTGGAGACCATCCGCGCCAGCGGCGAGGCCGCGCTGGCCGACGAGGCCGCCCGCCATGCTTGGGCCGGCTGGCTGCTCGGCGTGCTGCTGGTGTTCGGCCTGCTGCCGCGCGCCCTGCTTCTGCTGCTGTGTCTGTGGCGCTGGCAGCGGGGCCAGGCCCGCCTGACGCTGGAGCTGAACGACCCCGCCTATCGCCTGCTGGCCGAGCGCCTGCAGCCGCCCGCCGAGCGCCTCGGGGTGATCGACGTGGCACCCGCCGCCCTGCCCGAGAGCCGCGCCGGCGCCAACCTGCAGGCCAGCGCCGGCGCCCTGCTGGTGGCAGTGGAGCTGGACGACCGCCGGCCCTGGCCGCCGCCGCTGCCCGCTGCGGTGGCCGATGCCGGCGTGCTGGACAGCCGCGAGCAGCGCCAGCACCTGCTCGACCAGCTCGGCCGCTTCCCGCCGGCGCGCCTGGCGGTGGCCGTCGACCCGCGCCGCTCGCCGGACCGCGGCACCCTGGCGCTGCTCGGCGAGCTGTCGCGCACGGCGGGAGACACGCGCATCTGGCTGCTGCCGCCGGCGCCCGGCGAGGCGCTGGACAGCCAGCGCCTGGGCGACTGGCACGAGGCCCTGCAGCGCCTCGGCCTGGCCTTCTCCGACGCGGCGCCGCTGGCCTGGCTGGAGCGCGGCCATGACTGATGGCACCCTCTCCCCAGCCCTCTCCCATCAATGGGAGAGGGGGCAGTCCGTGCATTCTGTGACCAGCTGGAGTCACCCCTACCCCGCTGGCGGGAGATGGATCGAGGAAGAGGGCCGCCGATGACCAGGCCGCTGAAACTCGCCGTGGTCGGCCACACCAATGTCGGCAAGACCTCGCTGCTGCGCACCCTGCTGCGCGACGTCGGTTTCGGCGAGGTCTCGCACCGCCCCAGCACCACCCGCCACGTCGAGGGCGCGCGCCTGTCGGTGCATGGCGAGGCGCTGCTGGAGCTGTACGACACCCCCGGCCTGGAGGACGCCATCGCCCTGCTCGAGCACCTGGAGCGCCTGGATCGCCCCGGTGAGCGGCTGGATGGCCCGGCACGCATCGCCCGCTTCCTCGATGGCGCCGAGGCCCGCCAGCGCTTCGAGCAGGAGGCCAAGGTGCTGCGCCAGCTGCTGGCCAGCGACGCCGGCCTGTACGTGATCGACGCCCGCGAGCCGGTGCTGGCCAAGTACAAGGACGAGCTGGCGGTGCTGGCCGGTTGCGGCAAGCCGCTGCTGCCGGTGCTCAACTTCACCCACGCCGCCAGCCAGCGCGAGGACGAGTGGCGCGCGGCCCTGGCTCGCCTGGGCCTGCACGCGCGTGTAGCGTTCGACACGGTGGCGCCGCCGCTGGACGGCGAGCGTCGCCTGTACGAGAGCCTGGCCCTGCTGATCGAATCGGCGCGGCCGCAGCTGGAGCGCCTGATCGCCGACCATGAGGCGCAGGCCGAGGCCCGTCGCCAGGCCGGCGCACGGCTGATCGCCGAGCTGCTGCTCGATTGCGCCGCCGGCCGCCGCAGTGTGGCCGGCCAGGCGCCGATCGAGCGGGGCGAGATCGCCGCCCTGCACCAGGCGGTGCGCCAGCGCGAGCAGCAGTGCGTCGAGGCCCTGCTACGCCTGTATGCCTTCCGCGCGGACGACGCCCGCACCGGCGAGCTGCCGCTGACGGACGGACGCTGGGGCGACGATCTGTTCAACCCGGAAACCCTGCGCCAGCTGGGGGTGAAAGTCGGTGGCGGGATGGCGGCCGGCGCCGCCACCGGCGTGGGCATCGACCTGCTGGTGGGTGGCATCACCCTGGGCGCCGCCGCGCTGCTCGGCGCCCTGGCCGGCGGCGGCCTGCAGACCGCGCGCAACTATGGCGGGCGCCTGCTCGGCAAGCTCAGGGGGCAACGCGAACTGACGGTGGACGACCAGGTGCTGCGCCTGCTCGCCCTGCGCCAGCGCCAGCTGCTGGCAGCCCTGGCGCAGCGCGGCCACGCGGCGACCACGGCGATCCGCCTGGACACGCCGCAGGACCAGGCCTGGCGCCAGGCGCCACTGCCACAGGCGCTGCACAGGGCCCGCGCCCACCCCGAGTGGTCCTCGCTCAACCCCGGCGCACGCCTGGAGCAGAGCGAGCGGCGCGCGCAAGTGGAAGCCCTGGCGGCCGAGCTGGGCGGCTAGACCGTTACACCGCCACCGGCGCGGGAATGTGCGGGTGGGCCTGGTAGTTCTGCAGCTCGAAGTCCTCGAAACGGAAGGCAAACAGGTCCTTCACTGCGGGGTTGAGCTTCATGGTCGGCAGCGGCAGCGGCTCGCGGGTCAGCTGCAGGTCGGCCTGCTCGAGGTGGTTGGCGTACAGGTGGCAGTCACCGCCGGTCCAGACGAAATCGCCCGGTTCGAGGTCGCAGACCTGGGCGATCATCATGGTCAGCAGGGCGTAGCTGGCGATGTTGAACGGCACGCCGAGCGGATTTACCACCCCACCCAGCTGCACATTACGTGAAGATCGAATGCCTTCACGGAAAGAATCTATGTGTGCATTATGGAACATGCACATACACTATGCAAGATCTTTTTTCAATATTTTGCTCGCCGACCCGCCAATCAGCCCCAAAACCCCAGCTATCAACCGCCAAGCACATCCTTTCAGGTTTCCAGGCAATTGTTAGCTGCTGACTACGACCCCGATACCACCTGCTCCCTCAACCAAGACAGCGCCAAGACAAAGCAGCTCCGAAGAGGACATTACTCTTCACCCTTAGGCCAGTGCCGCTGAACCGTCCTGATTGTCACCCCCAGCCTGCGAGCAACCTCTTCCTTGTGCAGCCCCTCACGCTGCATCCGCATTACAGCGGCACGAGCGCTGTTCGCTTTCTGCCTTTGCATATCGCGCACAACGTCATCCTGTGCACCCCCACCAAGGCGACCTGTACCCAACAGCCTTCCAAGCCTTGCAGCACTTACAGCGATCTGCTCATCAACGCTCAGACCAGAACGGCGCGCCTCGACAATTAAAAACACGTCGCTTGGAGCAACGCCGAGCACTTCACAGAGACCAACCAAGGACTCGATCTTTATGACTGCCAGGCCGTTTTCAACCTGACTCAGGTTCGCAACGCTCAGCGCCTCACTGCAATCCGTGAGCGTAAGACCGGCCTGCAACCTAACGTCACGCAGCACCTGCCCCAACACCGCTTCGTACCGCATTTTGTTTGAGCCCAAAAATTGAGCATCAGACCAGCTTTGACGCGACACCTCTTTATCGCCTACGATAAATTAAATGTCGCATGAGCATATCAGCAAATCCCGTCAATAAATTCCATTTGAAATCATCGCCGCATAGGAGCAGGCGTGATGGCATCAAGCGAAAGCCCTGGCCTACAGGGCCTGAAACCTCAGTTCCAAGCGCAAATGATTCCGATCTTCCTGCCAGACGAAATAGCAACTGAAGAGATATTTGAAGCGGAGAAACATGATGGCTGCCCAGGCAGGACATATAGACTTTGAATTCAAGTCCGAAAGCGCGGGCCTCTGGTGCCTTAACAAAAAAGGTAGCGAGCGCTGGATGAGTATCACGCTTGCGAGCAAGGAAACTGATGGCGTTGTAAATACCATCGCTACTAATGACCCCGAGATCATCAAACGAACGCTAGAAGAACCAGGTGAAGGACTGTACATCCGTAGCTTTCAAGCGGTCGTGAGCTGCGACTTTCCCGACAATAAAGGTATTGCCGTAGCGGATGTCCTAAAGCTCATCGAGGAGCGAACCAAGCGCGGCGAGCTATTTCACCTCGTCCACACAAGGTTTGGTTGCTATCAATTTGGTGGCCCCTCCAAGCTCATGGCCAGCCAGGTACAAATGGGTTCAGATGTAGTGCTCTACGCCGCTGAATCTCCATCGCGTCGCTATTACGGAGGCTAATCGATGGAAAAGTTAAACGAAATAACCGCTTTGCTCTTTAGTGCTGGACTGCCGATGCCAGGAGCCAAGGTCAGTCAGGATGAAGCTGTAAGGATTGTCCGTGAGCGCTACCCATATGCCGAATACTGCATCGTGTCGAACTGGCGGTGGATTGATTTAGAAGTGACCCCAGTCCAGCTCTCTGAGCTAACCAACACAAATCGAAAGCCCGCAGTTATCTACGCAGATACCGTGATCTACGATAGCAGTCGCCGATGGGATGTCGGCGACTTCGTGCGTACAAGTTTCCTCCATAAATTCGAAGACGGCTTCATATTTAAGACTCTAAATACTGCTTACATACTCATTGGTAATGGTGTGAGGAAAAGAGCGACCCTAGAAGCTATTGGGCGTATTTTTTGATACCAATCACTGAATTATCGCGACGAACTAAGATACACCTTATAAAAGCGCAGAGCGCTCAATGTTCATGGCCTGTAACCGGATACCTAATAAACATATACATCTGCACCAGATCTGGCATAGGTTGCGTTTCTGGCCACCAAGGCTAACGAAAGCGTTTCAGGGAGGGAGCTAAAACTCGAACATCAGATGTAATACATCTTTACTGCGAAGGGGGCTTCTGGGTACTTCACACCACAAGCAGCAGCTTCTACGTTATCGTGACGTTTGAGTGCACATATGGCTGGTATTCGCTGATGCAGTTCAAGCCTTCTGGGCAAGCCAAACTTCACTTACCCCTACGCCTACTACACTAATCTCTCTTCCTGACCAACCTTCGGCCTATGAACAAGGATCACGCACCGGCTTCGAATTCTTCCAGAAGGTACAAAGCCACTGCTCCGGCCAGGTTTACGCACAATCCAGCTTCATATTTTGTCGGAGGGATGGCATCCGATGCTGCTCCATGTGCATCACCCTGCTTGTTTCTCATATCACCTATACCCCAGATGATCGAGCTCAAACCCTCAATAGTTTTTTCAATGGGCTTTCCTTTTACCTCTAACCCAAGAGTATCAATGGCCTTGCTGAAAAGCGCTTTGTTACTATCAGTCGGTTTCCCGCCGCGCTGCTCAATTATCCACTTCAGCGTCGACTCAAGCAGGGCTCTTGCAGCAGTAATAGCACCGCTTGGGTCTGTAATTCGTCGATGGAGAGCTTTGTCCCACTTCTCTCGAATGCTATGGCTTGGAACTCTCTCGAACAGGTCAGCTAGAGACTCATCTAACGGCGTGGGCTGACCTGAGAACTGCTGTAAAAGTTGCTCGCCCTTGTAGGTGAGCCCTCCTCTCACAAGTATGACGGCATAATACCCATTACCAGAATAGTGCTCCTTTCTGGATATCATCTGTTCTATGTAGCCTAGAGCGTGGGCATGAACTATTGTCTTGGCAAGACTCTGGAAGTCTTTGATATCGTCGGATGAGGAACTATCTGGCTCGAATGACTTCACTCCCGAATGAATCTTGCGGAGCACATCATGCAGCAATACATCCATAGTCATTTCCCCTACTCCTGCTGTGCCACCAATTAAAATTCACTCACCGGAGCGACAAGCAGAAGCCTGAGGAATCCGAAACCTGCTCGACGGTTACACTATCCCCAGGCAAGCCTTAATGGTATCGATGCGCGATACAAAAAACGCACCGGAAAACATCAGTAACGCCGCCAGAGCCAGCCATGCAGTCAATGGAACCTTATCCCTGACTAAAGAGAAGTTCTTCTGCTCATTGACCCAATCAATCTGGTATTGCCAAAAGAACTTGTAATGCGCATACCAGTCGCTGAAAAGAATTTGCTTACTAATAGACGCATTATAGTAGCGCGCCTCTAAGCCAGAAAGCTCGCCCTGGTATGCAGTAAAGTCCGAATCAGCCGGAAGCGACTGCACCTTTCGATAGAGGTCTCTCAGTCCGTTATATATCTTAGTGAGCTCTACAGCAGACTTTTCATATTCTGACTTTTTGGAGTCATATACAGAGATATAGATGCCAATAATGCCGATCACAGCCATGGTGGCGGATATATTCTTCGCAGACAGCGAGTCGTATACCAGGGCAAAAATGCCCACGGCTGTTCCCAAGAAACCAATAAAGCCTGGGACTTTTTCCACGATGTCATAGGTGGCCCAATGCTTACGGCCACCAAATCCCACGTTGTAGCCTGTCTCGGCAATATTCTTGAGCAGTGAGGCCTGGCTCATATGTTCTCGCTAATCGGTACTTGAATTGGGCTGCGGGCAACAACCACCCCATCCTTGATGATATAGCACTCCACCATGTGCTCGCCCTTGAAGCTCGTCGACTCTTGAATAGACTCGCGCCCTGAGTCGCTGGTAATGCTGCCACGAATGCAGTCACGCTTTTCAGCTTCCTCTCCGGTATTCAGCACCTTCCACTTCACCGTGTAAGGTGGCAAAACCCCGTTATGAGTGATTCTGAATTTAAGCGTCTTACGTGCACGCAAGGGCAAGCCAAGCTGGATCAGCTCACTGAGCAGACGCTCCCTGAAGCCGTCCTGCTCAACATCACAGTCGACTGCTAACGGATAGCGAATATCGACTGGGTACAGATCCTCAATGAACTGCTCCGTATTCCTGAAGCTATAGGCAGAGCCCAAAGACTCCATGGCACCGCGCATGGTTGTACGGGTCGACGGAAAACTGCGCCCGAAAACCTTCTTCCAGCGATCGCCCTCATATTCCTTGCCCTGCGCCTCGATGGCTTTTACGCACAGCTCATAAGCACGCTTAGCAGGCTTTTGGAATTTCTGTTTGACCTTCACATGCTGACGGCTCCCCAGGGCTGCATACCGGTCTTGCTGGGGAAGGTTTTTGGCGTACTCGAAGAAATCCCTAACCATGCAGTCGTATGAGCCGAAGCTTGCATTGGCATAAGCATCAGTCGACGTGAGGAATTTATGCGCCAGGGTATCGATCAGCAGACCGCCGATACCAATGCCGTGCTTGTTCTTCCATGCACGAAGCATTTTGCACAGTCGCCGCAGGTTCCCATTTTGGTCATCATCAACCGTCTTGGTAGCCTCGATTTCCTCCTTGGGCTTGGTGATTTTCCAAGCGCCACCCTTATAGGTGTCGGGATATACGAAGCTGCCGTCGCCCTGCCTGAAGACGGGCTGAACCTCAACGTTGAAATTCTGGAACGTGACACATACCACCAGGCGATCCACGGTGATCTTGGTGGTGGGATAGCGCTTTAGAATTGCATCGCGGGCGTCTGACAACAGCTCAGACTGCCCACCATCCTTGTTGTAGGTCTCCCATGCGCTGTCGGGCATGATGTAGAGCATGTCCAGGTCTGAAACGCCTTCTATAGCTGTCCAGCGCCCATAAGAGCCAACCTGAAGGTTGTTGCCTGTTGAATCCAAATCCCGGAAATACTTATTCAGAGACCGGGTTATCTCTGTATATCGGTCTTCAATGGTGACGTGGTTAGTGATGCGCAGATTGCCTAAGAACTCTCTGAAAATCGTTGAAGTCGACATCGTGATCCCTTACACGTGATATTCCCAAACAGCCTGCCTCAAAGCTTTCCGAATGGTAGCCGAAGGCCATTGCGGGTATCTATCGCTGCGACAAACACCGCTAAGTCGGCCAGGCTAACCCAGCACTAGATGTAGCTTTGGCATAGCGCAGCGCTCGGTAGATACGGAAGGTCAAACAGGTATAGGGAATGGCGAATTGTGCGCAGCTTCAGATATTCGCTTTTAGCCGCTGGGTGCCGCTGGAGGTGTGGTGCTTCCGGCCAAAAGTGGACGCTGGTGGCGGGTTGCAATCGGCCCAAAGTCGGCCCACACGCATCTACGAAACTAGGAGCGACTCACATCCACTCTTGAGCCAAATCATTTGAGCTTGGGGCTGTGCCGATATACTTCCTACTCTGCATTGATGGAAGGCCCGAAGCATGGATATCGCGCAATCGCCCAAACTAGATGTCGTCATCATCGGGGGTGGGCAGTCTGCCTTGGCGGTGGCCTACTTTCTGCGTCGAACCAAATGCTCATTCGTGCTCCTCGATGCGGAAGAGGAATCTGGCGGCGCGTGGCGGCATGGCTGGAACTCGCTGCGCCTGTTCTCGCCGGCCACTTGGAGTTCAATCCCTGGTTGGATGATGCCGCCTGTTCAGGATGGCTATCCCAGTCGCAACCATGTAATCGACTACCTCAACCAGTACGAACAGCGCTACCAATTCCCGTTTCTGCGGCCTGTTCGCGTCACCTCTGTCGAGCGCATAGAGTCAGGTTTACGGGTATGGTCTGGCGACGAACATTGGGATGCGAAGACAGTAGTCAGTGCAACTGGAACCTGGGGTAATCCTTTCATCCCAAGCTACCCGGATGCAGAGCTATTCGCAGGCCAGCAACTGCACTCCGCTCACTATGTCGAAGCCCAACCGTTCGCCGGCAAGAGAGTATTGGTGGTAGGTGGCGGTAACTCCGGTGCTCAGATATTTGCCGAAGTGTCCAAGGTCGCAGACACGACCTGGGTGACGCCTGTTGAGCCGCTGTTCTTGCCGGACGATGTAGATGGAAAGGTATTGTTCGAGCGCGCGACAGAGCGCTGGAAAGCACAACTGGAAGGCCGCACCATTGATCAGCCGGTCGGTGGTCTCGGCGACATTGTGATGGTGCCGCCCGTTGTTGAAGCTCGCGAGCGCGGTGCTCTGAAGTCTGTGCGCCCTTTCGAGCGTTTCACTCGCAACGGAGTGATCTGGGCTGGTGGTTCAGAGTCTGCCGTGGACGCGGTGATCTGGTGTACCGGTTTCAGGCCCGCCTTAGAGCACTTGTCTACTCTGAGCGTACTTAACACGGAGGGTCGTGTTGACGTATCCGGCACTCATTCGACTCAAGAGCCCAGGCTTTGGCTGGTTGGCTATGGCGAATGGACAGGCGCAGCTTCAGCCACACTGATCGGCGTCACTCGTACAGCTCGAAGCACGGTCAGCGAGATTGATGCCTTTCTCGGCGCTCAAAGTACCTGAATAGAATTGCAGCCTACTCTCGTATACACCAGTGAGCGCGCAGGAGAGCCTTGCGTGACGGCTTCCGCAGACGCCTCTCCCCACATACAGCATGAGAAGGTACTTCCCGTCATGTTGACGGGCTTATACCGCATCTGCGTGCCTGGGCAACGCGATAGAGATCAGAGCGGCCAATAGAACGAATGCTGTGGATACCCACAAGCAAGCCTCCAGCCCATAACTCTGATAAATCCAGCCCGACAACACTGTGCCGAGCAAGCGGCCCAAGGCGTTGGACATGTAGTAGAAACCCACGTCCAGCGATACCCCATCTTCCTTGGCGTAGGACACGATCAGGTAGCTGTGTAACGATGAATTCACCGCAAACAGCGCGCCAAACACCATCAGCCCACCCAGCAGCACAACCTGAGGCGACCAGCCCGCCGAAAGCCCGAGAGCAATCGCCGCAGGCAGTCCAGCCAGCAGCGCCGCCCAAACAAAGGCAGCTCGCCCATCAGGGACGTGACCACGTTTTTTTCCAGTGATGTTCGGGGCGAACGACTGCACGATGCCGTAGCCAATGACCCAGGCCGCCAGGAAGCCGCCCACCAGCCAGAAGTCCCAGCCAAACACCGTGCTCAGGTAGACCGGCAAGGCCACCACGAACCAAACATCGCGAGCACCAAACAGAAACAACCGTGCCGCCGAAAGGATGTTAATCGCCCGGCTCTTGGAGAGGATGTCGCGAAACTTGGGTTTGGCTTTGGCCTTGCCCAGGTCTTTCTTCAGCAGGAGAAGGCTGGCTACCCAGATCAAGGCAAGCACTACGACCATCGCCAGCACTGCGCCCGTGAACCCCATCAATGCCAGCAACGCCCCACCGAGGAAGAAGCCCCCCCTTTCAGTGCGTTCTTTGAGCCGGTGAGGATCGCTACCCACTTGTAGAGCGTGCCCTGCTGGTTGTCAGGCACCAACAGCTTGATCGAACTCTTGGCGCTCATCTTGTTGAGGTCTTTGGCGATACCCGACATGGCCTGCGCGCCCATCACCCAGGGGATGGTCAGCCAGGCGGCGGGCACCGTGAGCATCAGCAAGGCCGCCACCTGGAGGCCTAAACCAATGTTCATGGTGCGATTCAGGCCCAGGCGTGCACCGAGGTAGCCGCCGACCAGGTTTGTGATAACGCCGAAGATCTCATAGAACAGGAAGAGCGCAGCGATTTGCAGCGGCGTGTAGCCCAGCGTGTGGAAGTGCAGCACCACCAACATGCGCAACGCGCCATCGGTGAGGGTAAAGGCCCAGTAATTGCCGGTGACCAGCAGGTACTGGCGCACTTCCGGGGAAAGAGCTGACAACGCCTTCATGATTGCTCCCTGTTAAACGGCCAAACCGACCAGTTTGGCCAACTCGACAGCACGGTTGGCATATCCCCACTCGTTGTCGTACCAGGCGTAGATCTTCACCTGGGTGTCATTCACCACCATGGTCGACAGCGCATCGATGATCGAGGAACGCGGGTCGGTGCGGTAATCGATGGAGACCAAGGGACGCACTTCATAACCGAGGATGTTTTTCAGCGGGCCATCGGCGGCAGCTTTGAGCAGTGTATTGACCTCATCCACCGAAGTGGCACGCTCGACTTCGAACACGCAATCGGTGAGCGAAGCGTTGGCCAGCGGCACGCGCACAGCATGGCCGTTCAGCTTGCCGCGCAGCTCGGGGAAGATCTCGGCAATCGCGGTGGCCGAACCCGTGGTGGTCGGGATCAGGCTCATGCCCGAGGCACGGGCGCGGCGCAGATCCTTGTGCGGCTGGTCGAGGATGCTCTGGGTGTTGGTCAGGTCGTGAATGGTGGTGATCGAGCCGTGGCGAATGCCCAGGTTCTCATGGATCACCTTGACCACTGGAGCCAGGCAGTTTGTGGTGCAGGACGCAGCGGTAACGATGCGGTGCTGCGCGGGGTCAAACAGGTGCTGGTTGACGCCCATGACCACGTTCAGCGCGCCTTTCTCCTTGACCGGCGCGCACACCACCACCCGCTTCACGCCCTGATCCAGGTAGGCCTGAAGCACGGCGACGGTCTTCATCTTGCCACTCGCTTCGATCACCAGATCGCAGCCCGACCAATCGGTGTCGGCAATCGCCTTGTTGGCGGTGACCTTGATGCGCTTGCCACCGATCACGACATGATCACCCTCGGAGCTGGCTTCGTTGTTCCAGCGGCCATGCACCGAATCGAAGTTGATCAGGTGGGCGTGAGTCGCAGCGTCACCTGCCGGGTCATTGATCTGCACGAACTCGAACTCTGGCCAGCTCCAGGCTGCACGCAAGGCGAGACGACCGATACGACCGAAACCGTTGATACCTACTTTGATGCTCATGCTGTTGTTCTCTAGGGGCTAGCTGCGGGCAATTACGACTTGGCGTTGTCGAACTGGCTGATGTAGTTGATATGCGCCGGATGCTGAATTGCACGGGGGCGCAGCGCCTGCACCTCACTGACCGCCGCGCGGAATGGGACGCCGCACTCGATCAGCAGCTGTGCGGTAATCAGGCCGGTACGACCCGAACCGCCTTTGCAGTGAATGGCGATGTTCTTGCCTTCAGTGAGCAGTTGCTTGATCCGCTCGCGATTGGCGTCCCACGCCGCCTGGAACGGCTCGCCGGGGGCCTGGTCGTCCTCCACTGGCAGGTGGAACCACTCGATGTCGCGCTGCTGACACTGCCCAGGCAGATTCTCGACTTCGTTCTGGGTCAGCTCTTCGGTGGGCATCAGGGTCAGCAAGGCTGAAGCACCTGCCTCTTTGAGAGTGTCCAGCGCCTCAGCGACTGATGTGTCCTTGGTGCCAGGGCACGGCGTGAAGATCAGTTGGCCCTTGATCTGCTCGGAGTTCAGCACGGAATACGGATGTTGTTGCACGATCAAAAATCCTTCAGATGGAACGTTGATTAACGCGTTTGGAGAGTTCTTCCGCCGATTCCTTGCGCTCGGAATAGCGGTCAACCAGGTAGTCGGAGCGCTCACGCAGCAGCAGAGTGAACTTCACCAGCTCTTCCATTACGTCCACTACGCGGTCATAGAAAGCCGATGGTTTCATCCGACCTGCTGCATCGAACTCCAGGTAGGCCTTCGGTACGGACGACTGGTTGGGGATGGTGAACATGCGCATCCAGCGACCTAGCACACGTAGCTGGTTGACCACGTTGAAGGACTGCGAACCACCGCAGACTTGCATCACCGCCAGGGTCTTGCCTTGGGTCGGGCGTACCGCCCCCATGGCCAGCGGAACCCAGTCGATCTGCGTCTTGAACACTCCGGTCATCGAGCCGTGTCGTTCGGGCGAGCACCAGACCTGGCCTTCCGACCACTGCATCAACTCGCGCAGTTCCTGCACCTTGGGATGGCTGTCTGGAGCATCGTCCGGCAGTGGCAGGCCAGACGGATTGAATATCCGCGTTTCGGCACCGAAGTGCTCCAGCAGGCGCGCCGCTTCCTCGGTCAGCAAGCGACTGAACGAGCGTTCGCGGGTTGATCCGTAGAGCAGCAGGATGCGCGGTTTGTGTGTGATCGTAAGCGGACTGCCGAGCTTATCGAGGGTGGGCAAGTCGACCAGTTCGGCATCGAGATTGGGGATGTGTTCCTCGGACATATGTTTACTCCTGAGCCACTGCTGCGCGAGGCTGGTCGAACCAGCGGCGTTTAAGCCAAAGGGCTACGCCGACCAAGGCGATCAGCACTGGCACTTCAACTAACGGGCCGATCACCGTGGCAAAAGCCACTGGCGAAGCCAGGCCGAAGGTAGCAATGGCTACAGCAATGGCGAGTTCAAAGTTGTTGCTGGCGGCAGTAAAGGCCAGCGCGGTCGTGCGTGGGTAATCAGCCTCCAGCAGCTTGCCCATCCAGAAGCTGATGAAGAACATCACCACGAAGTAGATGGTCAGCGGGATGGCGATACGCAACACATCCAACGGCAGTTGCAGCACCATGTCGCCCTTGAGGCTGAACATCGCTACGATAGTCAGCAGCAGCGCCACCAGTGTTAGCGGGCTGATACGCGGGATAAAACGCTGGTTGAACCACTCCTCGCCTTTGCGGCTGATCAGGATCTTGCGCGTCAGGAAGCCCGCCAGGAACGGAATGCCGAGGTAGATCAGCACGGACTCGGCGATGCTGACAAAGCTCACATCGATCACGCTGCCCTGTAGGCCGAATAAGGGTGGCAGCAGGCCCAGAAATATCCAGGCATATACGCTGAAGAACAGGATCTGGAAGATGCTGTTGAACGCAACCAGACCGGCGACGTACTGGTTGTTACCGCCTGCGATCTGATTCCAAACCAGTACCATGGCGATGCAGCGAGCCAGACCGATCAGAATCAGGCCGGTCATGTACTCCGGTTGATCACGCAGGAAGATCACGGCCAGCGCAAACATCAGTACCGGGCCGATCACCCAGTTCTGGATCAGCGACAGCGCGAGAATGCGCTTGTCCTTGAATACCTCAGGCAGCTCTTCGTACCTGACCTTGGCCAGCGGTGGGTACATCATCACGATCAGGCCAATGGCAATCGGGATATTGGTCGAACCTATCGACAGACTGTTGAGCCAGACCGGCAGGCCTTCGAACAGGCTGCCCAGGCTGACACCAATCGCCATGGCGAGAAATATCCAGAGCGTCAGGTAACGATCCAAAAATGACAGTCGGCTTTTGCTCATCGTCATGTCTCCAGGGTCAAAGCGTGCCAATCAAGGCCAACTCAGCCTTGAGTTGCTCGGCATCCATCTGCTTGAGCGGTAAAGCCAGGAAGGCTTCAATACGGGTTCTGATCTGATCCAGGGTGGCGGCAAAAGCGGCCTCGATCTCGTCGTCACTGCCCTGGTATTCCGACGGATCAGCCAGTCCCCAGTGAGCCTTGGTTGAGGGGCCGAAAAACACCGGGCAGGCTTCGCCAGCAGCCTTGTCGCAGACCGTGATCACGAAGTCAGGGGCTAGGCCCTCGTGAACATCGCTGGATTTGCTGAAGAGCCCTGCGGTCGAGATGCCGGCGCTTTTCAGCGTTTTCAGGCTCAGTGGATGCACGATACCTTTCGGCTGACTACCGGCGCTGTAGGCTTGCACTCCTGGTGGTGCCAAGTGATTGAACACAGCCTCGCAAAGAATGCTGCGGCAGCTGTTGGCAGTGCATAGAAACAAAATCTTCATCAGGCTATCTCGTTAAGGCTGAGCACGGCTCAGCAGCAGGCGGCAAGGCGCTGCGGGCGGTCGCCCATCACATCGAGGCGTTTGGCATCCGGGCTGAGCCAATGCTGATTGGCATCCAGAGTGGTTTTCAGAACGGCAATCACCCAATCCGGCAAGCTGGGATGCAGGCGGTAATACACCCACTGACCTTGCCGGCGATCTTCCAGCAGACCGCAGTTGCGCAGTTGCGCCAGATGGCGGGAAACCTTCGGCTGACTTTCATCAAGCGCACAGGTCAGCTCACAGACACACAGCTCTTCCTCGCGGGTGATAAGCAGCATCAGGCGAACGCGAGTGTCGTCAGCCAGGCATTTGAATACGGTGGTCGGGGTCAGATGGTCAGCCATGGGAGGTCTCAACGTTTGGTTTTCACCAGCACGAACATCTTGATGCGCTCGTGTATCTCGTGAAGGGTGTGGCGGAATGCGTCAGGCTTGGTGCTGGTCACCGGGTCTTCAAAGTTCCAGGCCAGTACCTCGCCTGCGCCGGGAAGGGCATGACACTCCAGCGACGATTTATCGCACAGTGTGATGACGTATTCGAAACGCTCGCCGGCAAACTCATCGATGGACTTGCTATGCAGTCCATCGGTGTTCACGCCCAGATGCTCAAGTGCATCCAGGGTGCGCGGATCGACTTCGCCGGGCTCGGTGCCGGCGCTGAATGCCTCGAAGCGTTCCGAGTCAGTGTGTCGCAGCAGCGCTTCAGCCAGCTGCGAGCGAGCTGCGTTAGCCACACAAACGAACAACACGCGGGTCTTGTAAGCCATTGCCAAGTCTCGAACTGAATATGGTTTAGCGAATATACGTTTTATCGAATATTCAGTAAAGCAACACCGGAGACTATGAGGTAAACCACACATTCATGGGGCTGAAATTGGTCAAATCTGCGGTAGGTGCTAACAGGCAGATCGAAACATGCGCCCGTCTAGCCGTGAAACATCTGGTTACTCGCATATCCGCATCTTGTAACTTTTTCGTCATCTAAAGGGCTTTAGGCTCTGTCGCACCTCAACCCCAGCAGGAACCTTGCGATGAAAAAACTAACTTTGACTGCAATGCTGTTGACCAGCCTGTTTGCCAGCGCCACCTTCGCCAGCCAGTACGACAAGCCTGGCTTTGTCACTGAGATCGAAGATGGTCGCCTGTGGGTATTCCGCGAAGGCTCCAAGGAGCTGGAAGAGTTCAAGAAAACTGGGGAGCCGGCCAAGCAGTTCACCGACATCGGCACAGGCCCGGAGGGCATGACCGTCAAATCTGCTGACGAGGCGACCCTGAAGGACTACCTGCAATCGCTGAAGAAGTAACCAGAACCAATAAGTCGAGTGCTCAAAAAGGGTATTCATCTGCTGTTCGCTGCCGCCTTCGGGCGGCTTTCTTTTTGGCGTACAGTTGAAATCTCTGTCACGCCGGCAACTGGGCTACTTGCAGCAATCGCTCTTGAGGCTGTAACGCTTTTCAGTCGCCTGGATAAACGGGTTCATCGTAGATGTAGCAGACACGCTGCCCAAGTCATGCCTGCGGAAACGGCTTCTCCTGCCGAATCGTGTCCTCGATGGTAGATTCACCTCGATCATTACTTCGTTCCCAGTGGCTGGCTCAAGCAATAGATCCCAAAGCACTTGGAGCTGATCGAGATCATTGAGGCCCGTGCACAGCTGACGCTGGCTGCTGCCTTTCAGCAGCATAAGGCTTAGGGGCACTGGTCAGGGCCTTTGGCGATAACCAGGAGCCCGACCACGATCAATCCCGCACCGGCCAGCACCCACCAACAAAGCCGAGCGCTATCTCCGTTTTGATGTTGGACACTGCAAGTCAGCTAGTTCGGTAAAGTACGCCGAATGCAGTTTTTCTGTGTGACCGAGAGCCCCGGAGCTGCGAATGGCTTGTGAGCAGCGCCAAGGGTCGACGCGCTCAATAAGTACACGTGAAAGCAGCTTAATGGCTGGTCAATCTGTCTTGCGGCTAAAGCGATAGAACAGGTTCGGCTCGCTGACCACGTACAAATACCCTGCATTGTCGATGGTTACGCCTTCAGCTTGTGGTATGCCTTTCAGCAAACCAGCAACCCCCCTCGCCAAGGAGCGGAAACTCACCACCTTGCCCTCATCGGTCATTTCAATCAGCAGTTTCGACTCATCACTCAGTAAAATCAGATGACCGCTCTGTTGGTCGAAGACAACCGAAGATAGGTCAGTGGCAAACACCTTGTCTTTCACCAGACTAGATAGGTCGCGGACATGCAGGGAAAGCTCCCCTGCCAGGCTGGAACGAAGACCGCTCACCTCCAACAATTGGCGAGGGTCGCGCTCCTTGGTCACAAACAGGCGGTCGCCTTTCAGGTCGTAGGCGAGCCCCTCCAGGCCTTTGTTGTCTTCCTTGCCAAGCGCCAGGGTCAGCGCTGGATACTGGTCTCGGCTCAATGGTCGATCAGGAGAAAGCTTACCGTCTTCGTCGATGGGGACATCCACGATAACCAGGCTCTGCCGCCGCTCTTCGGCAATGACCAGTTGACCGTTGCCGGCATAGGACACCGCTTCCACGTCGTGGAAGCCATCCAGGCTGTAACGGCGCTCCACGTCACCGTCACGGCTGAGGGCCAGCAGCTCGTTCGGGCCATTGGTAACCGCCCACAGCAGGTTTAGGTCAGGATCGAAGGTCAGCCCCGAAAGGTTGTTGTCCACACCGGGAACCGCCTTAGCATCCAGCTCAACCCGATAGCCAGGCAGCCACACAGAGCGCTCCTGCCAATCGTCAGTGTGCCAGTAGGTCTTTATCCAGAAGTACAAACGATCATCAAGGTGGTGTGTACGGATTTGAAATACGGCGAGCAACACAAGGCATAGCAGCGCCCACATCCACACACTTTTTCTCCGTGTGCTGCCCAGCAAGTTTTTAGCCATCAAATACATTAGAAGCCTCGTTAATTGGGACAGCCGTCACCAGTCGTGATGGTTTCACCCCGACTCAGCGCGGCTGGCACAGGTGATACACAACGTCGTGGCCGGATCGAACTCCAGACGGCCCGAGGCGATCAACTCGCCGCATTGGTTACACCAGCCATAGTCGCCCTCGTGCCAGCGCTTGAGGGCCAGTTGGAGGCGGACACGTTCATGCTGTGCCCGACTGCGGATGGCATCGTTCATTGCTTGCTGCTGGAGTGCATCCATCCTCGACAGACGCCCTACCTTGCTTTGATCCAGCTCTACCGACTGCGGGAGAGACTCAGCGTCTTCCAGCAGTCGGTTCAGCTCGGCAGCCCGCTGTTCGAGCAGGGCCTTGAGTGCGCAAGATTCAGGGCGTCGGCCATGGCCGTCAGCGCAGCAGCAAGAGCGGACTGGTGGTTGTGCGCAGCATGCTGGTCGTGGTGCTACCGACTAGAAACTGACGAATGCGCGAATGACCGTAGGCCCCCATGACCAGCAGATCGATACCATGCTCTTTCTGATAGGCGTGCAAGGTAGGCTCTATCTCGCCGTTCAGGGTCTCGGCACGAACAGTGAATCCGGCGTTGAGCAACACTTTCTGCGCCCAGTCCAGCTGCGCGGACGCTTCGTCGCTCACGGGCCCAACCATGACCAGGTGAATCGGGAGCCCCTTCAGTAGCGGACTGCTCGCCAGCATTTCCACACCCTTGCGGGTGGTTGCGCTGCCATCGAAGGCCAACATCGCGCTCTGCGGCTTTTGGAAGTTGGCCGGGGTGACGAGGATTGGCCGGTGCATGATACGAATCACGCTTTCCAGTTGGCTTCCGACATGCTGACTCAGGCCACCGCTAGACTCGCCCTGGCGACCGATAACCAGCAAGCGCGTTTCGCTTTGCAGCTCTTGCAAGCTCTCCAGCAAATCGCCATGTCGCTGCTTGGATTCAGGTGCGCGCACACCATTATTCACGGCCCGTTCTTTCGCGGCTGCAAGCATGATTCGCCCTTGTTCAAGAGCCAATTTACCGCGCTGTTCATCCAGCAGGGCAAGCTCGTCGAGCAGGTGCTCGCGGCTGCCAAGGCCGATGTTGCCACTCAAATCCGCTGCAACCGGGTACTGGCGCTGATCCAGCACATGCAGGAAGGTCAATGGGGCTTCCAGGCTCAGGCTGGCCCAGGCTGCGTAGTCGCAAACGGCTGGGGCCGAGGCGGAACCGTCGATACAGGCAATTACGTGGGTCATTGTCGTTCTCCTTCTTAGTGGCCCATGAGTTGATCAATGGCGTCGGGTTTATCGTGAACACCAAAGCGATCCACGATAGTGGCGCTGGCCTCGTTTAGGCCCAGCACTTCGACTTCAGTACCTTCACGGCGGAACTTAATGACTACCTTGTCCAGAGCTGCAACGGCGGTGATATCCCAGAAGTGTGCACGATTCAGGTCGATGGTTACCTTGTTCAGGGCTTCCTTGAAGTCGAAGGCTGCGACGAACTTGTCAGCCGAGCTGAAGAACACCTGACCGGTGACGTTATAGCTACGATGCTCGCCGGCTTCGTCCAGCGAAGAACTGATCGCCATGTAATGGCCAACCTTGTTGGCGAAGAACATCGCGGCCAGTAGCACGCCGGCCAACACGCCGAAGGCCAGGTTGTGGGTGGCCACCACGACCACCACGGTGACGACCATGACAATGTTGGTCGACAACGGATGCTTCTTCAGGTTGCGCAGCGAATCCCAACTGAACGTGCCGATGGACACCATGATCATCACTGCCACCAGCGCAGCCATCGGGATCTGCTTCAGCCAGTCGCCGAGGAACACCACCATCAGCAGTAGGAATACGCCTGCGGCCAGGGAGGACAGGCGAGAACGACCGCCGGATTTCACGTTGATGATCGACTGACCAATCATCGCGCAGCCGGCCATACCGCCAATCAGACCCGAAGCAATGTTGGCCACGCCCTGGCCCTTGCACTCGCGGTTCTTGTCGCTGGGGGTATCGGTCAAGTCGTCGACAATGGTCGCGGTCATCATCGACTCCAGCAGGCCAACCACGGCCAGCGCGGCGGAGTACGGGAAGATGATCGCCAGCGTCTCGAATGTCAGCGGCACGTCCGGCCACAGGAAGATCGGTAGCGTATCCGGCAGCTCTCCCATATCACCAACCGTGCGGATATCCAGCCCAACCGACATGGCGACGGCGGTCAGCACGATGATGCACACCAGCGGCGATGGGATGAGCTTGCCGATCTTGGGGACATAGGGGAACAGATAGATGATGCCGAGGCCTGCGGCTGTCATGGCGTAGACGTGCCAGGTGACATTGGTCAGCTCGGGCAGCTGAGCCATAAAGATCAGAATCGCTAGGGCATTGACGAAGCCGGTCACCACCGAGCGCGAGACGAAGCGCATCAGTGAACCGAGCTTCAGGTAGCCAGCTGCGATCTGTAACACGCCACATAGCAGTGTGGCGGCCAGCAGATATTCAAGACCGTGGTTCTTGACCAGGGTCACCATCAGCAGTGCCATGGCCCCGGTTGCTGCCGAGATCATTCCGGGGCGGCCACCGACAAAGGCGATCACCACGGCGATACAGAAGGATGCGTACAGGCCAACCTTGGGGTCGACGCCAGCAATGATCGAGAAGGCGATGGCTTCAGGAATTAGGGCCAGTGCGACCACAAGACCGGCGAGGATGTCGCCACGGATGTTGGATAACCAGGTTTGTTTTAACGAGTGGAGCATCAGAATTCCCAAGGCAATGGATCGCGCAGCACAGCATGACGCAAGCCATGTGCAGCTGATCGATACGAGGTCAAATTGTCGGATGTTGGGGCGCTGTGGCGGGTGTTGAAACCGAAGGCACAGCAGAGTGCAACCGCTGGCAGAGCAAGCAGTTACAAGTGATGCGGGGGGCGAAGCGCTATGGCGGCGTAGGCAGCCAAATCATGTTTTGCAGGGTAAGCATAAGGTCTTATCGAGAGGCTTTAGAAACCTAAACCGAGATGATTCTACAGGATTAGAGCTGTTATTGCGAATCACGCCTGGCCGGGCGTCATGCTTGGATCTCAGTCTGAGCGCCTCGCGTACTATCTCAATTGCTTGAGATGTCAGGTGAATCTTAGACCTCTACTGCTGGCAACTCGTTGCTCCTAACCAACCTCCAGCTGAGGTCGAACAGGTACAGAAGTAGGAACGTACTTGTCGCAGTCGAGTGAGGTGGGGCTCATTCGGCTGCGACATTGGATATAACACCTAGGTGTCGCTCTGGATCCTCAGACTTCCGGAGCAGGAGCCGACTCGGCATTGGCTTTAGAGGGCTGCGTAAAGCCTGGTATCACTACGAGTTGCTTCAAATCACTGACTGTCAGCTTGATGCTTTTCTGGGTGTCTGAAAGGGCAAGCTCTCCCAAGGTAAAGACACTGAAATAGCTCGCCCCCTCTACACGTAGGAGCCCATCGAGGTAGTTCCTAAAACGGTAGTTTTTCATCTGCTCGCTGAGCACATGAAGAAAGACAGGCTTTCCGTCGTTCTTGTCGATAAACCTGAACCTAAACCCGCCGCCGAGGTAGCGCTCTATCAGACCCGCACCACCGTATAAAACACGATTGGACGCACCCAATTTGCCGTAGGTAATGCGCTTGAAATACGTGGATAGAGGCATCTTCCCTAAGCCTTGCACTTGCAGTGTCAAGGCCTTGAATTCTTCATCCGAAAGCTCCTTTCGAGCCTGCCGGTAGCACTCGACTAGCCGCTCAAGATTACTAGTACGGTTGCTTCCTGAGAGGTTATCTCCTCGGTCTACACCCGTACGACGGTGTCCGTTTGTGGCATCGCCGCCCTGCGCAGTACTACCAGTTGAGGTGTGGTCTGTAGCCTGTTGTGGGTTGGGGTCAAAGGTGTCGATGTAGTCATGCAGCTTGCGCTTAGCTCGACGACGCAGAGCATCTTCCGCTGTTTCACCTGGCAGCTTGCCATCGACCTCTTTAGCCTCCTCATCAATCATCCACTCACAATCCGGGGCGTGGCTGAAATTATCGTTCGCCCGATAATGGGCGGCGCGGTAGGTGTCATTTGGGTGCTTGTCGTAGTTGACGGCAGTGATCTCAGGCTTAACCGGCAAGTCGCGGCACGACGCGTTCGAACATAAGAATTCAAAGCGACGACGAGGCTCTGGGAGCGAAAAAAACTCTCGCCTGGCTTCAGTAATGGAGAGTACTTCACCCAGTTGGACGCAGTAGGCACGCGTGATTCTTGCTTTCTTCGACATCGGAAACGCTTCCCTGATCTAAGCCAAAGTGAATTATGCCCCTTTGGAACCCCGATTCTCAGCTGGTGCTTTGCTCGTGAAGAACTCGTGCGAGCTCGGAGATATGGATACGGCGTACATACGGGTTGCCCTGAGTACTACGACTTGCCGCGTTCCAAATCGCTCGCCCGTAAGGCTGCAACTGCTGAGCCATTAATTTTCTCCCAACTGCTCCAAAAGGCCGATTGAGCAGAGTCTCCTGAGCCAAAGCCATGTCGATATGGCCTGGCCCATCAGACTCGTTCTCATACTCGAACGGTAGGCGCGAGCCGATCATGCGACAGACACCATCGACGATTACGCGGCCATTCGTGACGTAGTAAATGGCCAGATGATCCACCTCCTTCTCGTCGCTTAGGTTGATCGGCCAGGACTCGAAAGGCCACCAGTCCAAGGTGCCAGAGCTCTCTTGCTGCTTCGCTTCAAAGTTGTCACTTGCCTCAGTTGCCTCTGGGCCTACCCGCCCTCGATAAAGCAAGACATAGGCAGGTAGACCCTCAAGATCACCAGCTGAAAAGCTACGCAGATTGAACTCATCCTGCGGGTTACCGGGAAGCTCCCAGCCACGACGGTTTTGCGTCCAAATCTTGATAGCTGCCGTGATGTCGGCATCGATGATCCCCCGCACGCCATCCGACTTCCAAAGCTGATCGAACCAATTACGAGCGCCGCCAACGACCGATTCCTCCGACGTGAGTACACCAGCTTCCAACCAGTGCGCTGAACCTTGGTCGCCAAGACCGAGGCCATTATCAGATACGTTCGCTGAACCGATTAGCGCCTGACGCTCCCCAACCACGACCTTGGCATGAAGTCGGTCGCATTGGCGTATCTGAATGCGGCCACCACTACTTTCGGCAAGCTCACATAGCTCTCGAATGACGTAGGGATTTGTCCCGCCAGACATAAGGTTGCACAGGATGCGGAAGTTTTTGCTTGGCCGGCTTGATATGAGCTTCACAGCACCCTCGCCCCAGAAGGCAACGGCAAGCGAGAGGTCATGCTCATTATCGAGCAACTGTTCGAAACGCTGCTTGTAATCGTCAGGGGCAACAAAGTTCGACATTTGTCCGTTCATTCCATTTCCTTTTACTATCGATGCACGTGCCCTGCATTCACGAACAAGGATGTCCTCATGCAACAGAAGCGAATTGCTCTACTGATCGACTGCGACAACGTCAGTCATAACTCAATTGAGGGTGTGCTGGAAGAGCTCGCCAAGTACGGCATGGTGAACGTACGACATGCCCACGGAGACTGGAAGAGCGATGGGCTATCTGGGTGGGTGGAGCGACTGCATCCGTTCGCCATTCGCCCCATGCAGCAGTTCGCCTACACCAAGGGAAAGAACGCTACTGACGCGGCGATGATCATCGATGCGATGGATCTGCTCTACAGCAAAAATATCGACGCCTTTGCCCTGATGACCAGCGATAGCGACTTCACTCCACTGGCTCTACGCCTGCAAGAAAGTGGTTTCCCGGTGTATGGCTTTGGCGAGAAGAAGACACCGTCTGCATTCGTGCATGCATGCACCTCGTTTATCTACGTGGAGAACCTGGTTCGCGTCCCCGACGACGAGAAGGCGTCTACTGATGAGCAGCCGAAGAAGAAAACCCGCAATGAGCTGCGCTGCGACACATCCCTTGTTCGACTGCTTCGCAATGCCGCAGACCAGACCGCTGGTGATGATGGTTGGTCGCTACTGAGTAGGGTGTCGGACTACATACACAACAACAGCTCGTTCTCAGTTGTGAACTACGGCTACCAAAAACTGGGCGATCTGATCCGCACCTCGGAGCTGTTCGATGTGGAGATGCGCGGCACGGTGATGGTGGTTCGTACCGTTCGCAAGCCATCGCCATCTCCGGCCCCAGAGCCTACCTTATAGCCCTTGCCTGACCTCGGCACTGGAGTACGCCATGTCTGACCAAATGCACTTCACTCGCCGAACCCTGCTAGCAGCCTCAGAATTTATTGAGCGAGCAGGCACGAGCGCCAAGTTTGACCTGATGGTGCAGCGCCTCGAACTGTCTCAGTGTGTTCCCCATGGCGATAAGCAGTCGGTAGCCAAGAAGCGGTACATCTTCAACGAGGCGCTGATTGAACGAGCTAGCCAACTCATCTCGACTCGCGAAGGTCAGATGACCATTGGCGAGACGTTGATCCGCGAAGCCGTTCGGCTGATGAGCCCATCTCCGGATAGTTACCAAGAGCAAAAGGACTTTGAGCGGTGCCTGGCACTGGATGGGTTTGACGTGTCCTGGGATGAGGGTGAATGCGGGGCTGGCTCGCCACCCTGGTTGCGCCGGGGCCTGCCAGAGGTTGTGGATCTACCTGCTGGCGATGATCAGGTTCATCAGGTGCTGAAGCAGTATGGTTTTGCCAGAAGCCAAGGCCATTTGGATCAGGCTATCGATGCACATACCAGAGGCGACTGGGCTGCGGCCAACGCCCAAATCAGAACGTTCATGGAGAGTCTCTTTCTCGAAATTGCGGGGAAGGTCGATCCGAACGATCTAGTGGCCAGCCAAGGCTTGAACAACGCCTTCCAGGCATTAGCGAAACGCGAGTTCCTATCCGAACCCCGTTCTGAATGGAATCAGGACGGCAAAGGCATGCTCAATGGCTTACTCAAGATGCTGCACTCGGACGGATCGCACAAAGGTCTCTCGGATGAAGCCCATTCAACTTTCAGACTTCACGTGGCACTAGTGACAGCCAGAATGATGTTGAACCGACTTGAACAAGGCCCGTTGTGAGGCACCCTCGGTATCCCTGTCACGTCTGTAGCTCGGTAGAACTCATCCGCTTTGCAATGACCGCAAGCCTAATCAAGGTAAATCGACCGAGACGCTCCATGGGGTGGAGGATGACCTACGAAAACCTCAAGTTGACAAAAAAGGATATTTGCACAAAAATCTTGGCTGACACTATTCCGAATCTGCACGCTTCATGGAGATAAATCTATGCTTGAAATCGTTCATCCGAGCGAGCTAGAACCTAGGCTTGATGCCGAGTACGTCAGTGTTGTGTGCAACGAGGCGTTAGAGGCTGCCTACATGGCAATTGACGCAGCGTCAACGGATGACGATACCAACTGGACTAAGGGGACTCTGCCATACGGACGTGTCCACGGGCGATTTATTCGCATGGGGAGGGATAAAGATATCCCGTGGTTCCAGCTCACGAATAAGACCATGGACTTTACTCCTAGCATCAACGGGGTCTTGATCCAGGTTGTAATGGATGACCCACATGAGAGAAAAAAGTCTCACCGGCTTGCGCAGAATGGGGTCGAGCGTTACCAAGCGAGTCTTCTCGGATTGGCAAGTGACCGGAACCTCACTTGGCGCCTCTACATCGACAGCGATTTGAACCCGGATGGGATAAAGCTCAGAGCGACAATTATGGGTTTTGATTCGAACCTGAACGTTGTATGCGAATGGGTTCACGATTACGTACCGCTGGACTCGGTTCGTACGCTTGAACTGCCGCTTGAAGTGGAAATCTCGGAACCACTCCCTCAACGGCGCAACAAAGATGCCGAGCAAGGCAAACTAGATGACACTGACGTGAAAGATGAGTAACAGCACAGGTTTTTTGCCCCTAGGCGATGAGTTTTCGCCCGACAAACTCCGGCTCGCAAGATGCGCGACCGGACTGTCGCTGGCTGACATTGGCGAAAAGCTGGACGTCACAAGACAGTACGCGCACAAGCTCGAAGTGAACGCAATTCCCTCCCCACAACAGCTCAAAGTGTTGAGTGAAATCCTGGGTGTACAGGAGCACTTTTTCTTCACGCCTAGGCGTAGCTCCGTTGAGCTGGAGCAGTGCCATTTCCGAAGCCTGAGATCTTCGACTCAGACTCTGAAGAAGACCATTGCCGCCCAAGTTGAGATGTTCGAGTTGCTGGTAGACGAGCTCGATAAGGAGATCGCCTTTCCGGCTGTAGACTTCAAGGCATTCGATGGTGCGATTGATGACCCTCGCAAGATCGAGCAGGTCGCCGAGAAGTTTCGGCGCGAGCAGGGCTTAGGTCTTGGGCCTATTTCTAGCGTGACAAAGCTGGCCGAGAAGATTGGCGTTCTTGTTGTTGATTTGAATGCTGCTGATGAGAAGATTGATGCTTTTTCGCTCTACAACAAGCGGCCACTGATCGTTCGTAGTACCGCTAAAGTGAGCCCTGGAAGACAGCGTTTCGATCTGGCTCATGAGTTGGGACATCTTGTCATGCATCAGGGAATAGAGACCGGCTGTCGTCTTACTGAAGAGCAGGCGAACCAGTTCGCCAGCGCATTCTTAATGCCTCGCGCTAGCTTTGCTGCTGAGTTTCCGGCAATGCGAGGCCGCTATCTCAACTGGTCTGCGCTCAAGGAGTTGAAGCTTCGCTGGAAGGTCAGCTTCAAGGCGTTGATCTACCGAGCGCGCAGCCTCGATCTTTTAACAGCCGAGCAAGCGAAATCAGGTTTCACCCACCTGAGTAGGAAGGGCTTCACGAAGGAGGAGGATTTCGACGAGCTGATCCCAATGGAATCTCCAGCTCTCGTTCAGCGCGCTATCGATCTACTGGATTATTCGACCTGGCGGCGAATCCTGGGGGACTCAGGGCTGACCAGCAGCCTAGTTACTGACCGGTTTCTGCTCAAAGTTCCGTCATCGCCACTTCGGCTTGTGGGCCGCGAGGCGGGGTGAGCGATGAGACATTGTGGCTAGTATTTCAGCAGATCTGCTTGTCCGGTCAGACTATCGAGGGCACTAGGTTCGTAAGCAATTCGACAATGTTTGGAGTGCACGCCGAATAAACGGCGTGCAATACCCCTTGATTCAGCAGCAGCTATACAACCGCCCACTCCTCACTGGAAACATTGCCCGCGTGATAAGCCCCTTTCGCCTCGGTAAATGAACAATCGTATGTGTTAGCGTTTCTGAGGTCTGTCCCTTCCAAGAGTGCTCCATGGAACAAGGAACTTCGGAAATAGCAACCTCGTAAGTCAGCGCCGCGAAGATCTGCATGAGAGAAGTCGGCTTTGAAACAGTTAGCACCTGGGCGCGCAATGGGATCTACCGTCACCGAGTAGATTTTCACATTGCGGAAGTCTACTGCCTTAAATTTAGTTACATCCAATAACCACAGCGAGTGAATTAAGGCTCCCGGAGCAACAAGATTGCTGAAGTCCGGTAGCGTCAATTTGCCAAGTCTCAGATACAAGTTATTGAGCAACAGATCACTAAAGTGGAAGCCACTAAAGTCGATATTTCTTCGCGCGGCTGCCTGAGCCAGAGGCACCTGATCCCGAAAGCATTCTAAAAGGGCGTCAAGCTGGCGTTCGTGACGGCTACGCCTGAATCCTCCAGCAAAAGGCTCAGACCAATAGCCCCGAGAGGTGCAGCGGGCGATGTATCGTGCCGTCAGTTCCTCGCTCTTCTGGATGTCTTCAAATTTATCGTAACCGTATCCTTGAGCCACCACTCGTTGGCATAGGGTTAGAGTGGGTTCTCCTTTGTACGTTACACCGCTGTCTTGTAAGCAGTCCCATGCGCGCCGTGATTTTACTTTTAGATCGCGCAGCAAAAGTTTGGCGTCTGATTTAACGAGCTTGATAGCCGGAGTATCGGGGAGCTTTGGCATGACCAATCCTCAACAAATCAACGTTGTGCCCTAGTAGTTCGTTGACGATGAAGATGGTTATCGAGGGGGGTGTAAACAAATAACGGTGCTGGGGCTTTACCTAGGGCAGCACGCCTCCGTCATGGCGCCAAGCTAGCTTGATAAATTTGACTGTTAGAGTCAAGCGAGCGGTGGCCGAAGCCCCGGCACCGCACAAAAACGTGGTGCTGATTGGCAAGCAGAGCACCGACAAGACGTACCTGGCCACCGCGCTGGCCGAATCAGCCATCATCACGCACGGCAAGCGCATGTGCCTCTACCCCTCGGTTTACCTGGTCAATCACCTGAAGCGCGAAAAGCACGACGGCAAAGCCGGATGGATAGCAGAGCCACTGCTGCGCATAGATTTGCTCATCCTCAATTAGAGCGTGTTCTGCAACACCAAGTAGTGAACGTAGAGTCATCGAGGAGCTTGAAATCAAGACTCCTCCGCGATGACATCCATCACTCGCTTCCTACCTTTGGTACTCAGCGCACTGAACTGCCGTAGTAGTTCAGCCTCCTCGTCCTGAACGGCATAGAAGTAGGCTGCCGGCAGGCCAAGCGTCTGCGCGATCCTCTCGACTAGCTCCAAGTCGGGGGCACGCTTGCCCAGCTCGTAGCGATTCATCCGGGTACTGGCGGAGGCTGGCTCCAGGCCGATACGCAGGCCGAGCTGTTCCTGGGACAGCCCCGCTCGCAGTCGCGCTTCTTTGAGTCTCTTCGACAGAGTGGACATGACGTTCTTTGGTGTCGGCAAAGAACGAGATCGTCCGGTGTTAACGCATCTCAAATACTACCGTATCGGTAGTATTGGCTGTAATCTAGCCACTGCAAGGGATCTACCTGCCTCGCCTGAAGATTAATCACGAAGGCACGCTGCTTCGGTCGTTACCTCCAGCTTTGGTTGGACAGAGCCTTGCTAAACCAGGTCAATTTTCTCGCTGGCACGTCAGATTGAAGCAGCATCCATTAAGACATGTAGCGACTTTCGTTAACTGGAAAGTTATGAATTAAAAGGCTAAGGAGCCGAAATGAAGAATGGGCGAGTAATTAAAGGGCAGATGCAATCTACAGGAGCCAATATTACGAACTACATGGGTAATGAATATGTGCATGTCACAATGATTCACGATGACGGGAAAATTGAACAATTAAAGTCCGTAACTGTACCATCAGTAGTTGGCGCCTTTTTTCATGCCGGCGTGAAAGGTGAGTTCTATTTTCACTATCACGGCAAAAGAAATACACTGCTTGCAATGAAGTCAAATGGAAGGTCAATATTTTCACTTGACGATGCTAAGCGAGTCTGGCGCCACCATATCCAGATACACGGAATAATGCTATTTATTGCGGCATTTTTTCTATTAATCCTGATATTAGACAACGTACTTGAGTCCGCTGGCCTTACCCCTTTCGCCCTAGTGGCGTTCCTAATAATGGCGTTTTTCACTTTCAAAACACGCATAGGCGCCCGTTACCTACGACCAAAGAACGCTGAAAAACTTATACGTGACCTTGGCTTCTAGTTAGCCGCAGAAACTATCCACCTGCCAAATTGACACCAAATTTCCGTATTGCTGTTCGTCTAGGTGTTTGAGCTAGTGGCTAAACCTCAGAAACTTCGATGCCACTGGTATCGGAGTTTCTGATCTTCAACAGTCGTTACTCAAATGGATGAGCAGTCAGTACAAGAAACTTGATTAAACTACTCCACCATATGCTACGGTGGGAATGAGCAGTAGAGGGCTAGTTCAAGCAGTTACTGTTCCTGCTTGTGGTTGATGGCGTGTTTGGCATTGAGGGATAGATATGTGTTCAATCAAGCTTGAAATTCCAAACGCCTACGCTGAAGCACTGCTGCATTTTTTGCAAAAAATTAACGCTCGGGTGAATCGCCCCTGGTTTCGTAACTCCCCCGCCATGAGGCCGCCGTGCAGCGACCCACGGTTTCATAGAGGACATCTTTTAGCACTTGGTTCAATAAAGGGGCAGAGCTTCAGCACACCAGGGGGCTCATAGCTAAAAAAAGCGGCGCTTGTCGCGATGGTAGAACTTGAACGCAAGGGCCCAGAACGAAATCAGCGCAATGAGTGCGACCTTGTCGTAGCGTTTCATCAGCTTCGGAATGACGGCTTGCTCCAGCCCAGCGAGCGGGCCAGAGAAGTGAAGCCGGGACACATAGAACTCGCCCACCAAGCTGATGCCCACAAAGAAAACGACGCCCAGAATGAGGGCCACTTGGGTTCGCTTCGAAAGCGCGATCACATACAAAATTTCGGTTAAGTAGTCCTTCACAGCACCCTCCTTGGTAAGCCAGTTGCTATTGTTGCTGTAGTGCACGTGCCTGATGGGACAACCCCCCCAGAAGCCCATAAATCTGGTCATCCGTGAGGGCGAATTTGGGAACAAATTCCATCCCAGGCGGTAGCTGGTGGGGGTAGCACATGAAAGCACCTTTTCCGGCACCGAAGTACCTCAGGATGTAGTCGCTGAGCCGATTCGGCTGCGCGAGCTCGTAGGCAGTCCGGAAGATCGACAGATCGCAGATGCTTTCTCCGATCATCACCCAGGCGTGCCCATCCCAGGTAGCGTCGACGATCTCATCATCATGCGTTGGGCGGGGCAGATTGTCGTAGCAGCGGAAAACATGCTTTCCGTCGATCAAGAGGTCACCCAGGATGACTACAGCAGGCACCTCACTGGCCCGCAGAGCTGCAACGAAGCCCGCACTGATCATTACGCAGTGGCCCGCCGCACGGGGAATCGAGGCGAGGGTTCGCGTTGCCGTTTCAGCAATCAGCTCCAGGTCACTCTCCTGATAGCTTGCGTAGTCCGCGTAGGCCTCTTGGCCTAGGTCGCGAATGATGATGTCGCGAAGCAGCGTAGCGGTCATGTCTCTTCCTTGGTGAGTTGGCGTTCAGGCATGGGGTCGCCGTTGCCGGAGACCGGCCCCATCGCAGAGCCATTTCAACGCACCCAAAACATGAAATCAAGCTTTCGCGCACAATATCGTTGCCTTATGCGTAGACATGGATAATCATGACTTCAACCAATAGATAGCAATGGGGTGAGCAATGGCATTCCGAGCGGACGAATCAGCAGAACGCAATTACGAAGACGCAGAGCGCTATCTGGTGCCTCCGTCCATGTACGCGAATGACGTAGAGAGACGGCGCGCCAAGGATGCGCTTCGTGACATCGTCGAAGAGCTTGGGCCAGTGGTGGATGCATACCCATCCTGGCACCCCCTGGTCAGTAACTATGAGGGGCGCGAAGCTGCAACCCGGCCTGGTCGCGGTTGCGGCTATGACGGCTTAGACCACACGAAGCACTTCGCCCATGGCTTCATCACATGCCCCTATAACAATGGGCAAGCAGTGATCGATTCCGTCAAGGCTCTTCCTCGCAGCAATGCCGCATTCATTACCGCAGAGCGGTTGGATGTGAAGTTTTACCACCCCGATACCACGGCCATTTTAGTGCGATGCCAATGGCACAAGGATTTGATCGACCACATGATTCCCATCTCGCTGGCCATGCCTTTGCTGCTCGAAAAAGAGCTACCTCGTTGGCACACATCAGAGGTCGGGGAGACGTGGGAAACCATGCGCGGTTACTTCCTCGGAAAGCCTTACGGCAGTCGTTCGTCGCTGTTCGTGAGCCAGGACACCGGACAGAAAATGAAGAAGATCTGGGAAGCGCTGATCTACACGGGGATGTACGGCCCAATCATGGTGGACGGTTGATGAAACCAGCATCGTAGGTGCGGTAAAAACCGCAGCCGCCCCCAACTGATGTGCACACCGGGCCTTGAAATGATGGCACTTAGTCACCATAGATCCTATCTCCAACACTCAGAAAGGATGCGTAACATGGCAAAAATTGCTAAGGGTGATCTCAAGTACAGCGACTACAGCTGGAAGGCCGTACCCGGAGATGATCCCAACAAGACCAAAGAGGATGCAGATCGTTTCAGTCGGAAGGAGGGGTACGAAGTCCTCCATCTACTGAATTCACTGAAATCCGCCGAGGGAGGTGAGCTTGCCCTACGCACCCTCCAGGTTTGCGAGTGGATGCTCCATGAGCATCTGCCTTCCGATGTACAGGGTCGCCAGAAAGTTAAGGGGTGGATCGGGAAAAATTACCCCGTCTTATCTAAAAAGTATCCGTTCTGAACCTTAGCTCCGCTCGTAAGGGCGGGCCAATCTGCGGCATCTTGTCTCTCTGCGCTAGTGTGCCGAGAGACAAGATGGCTATATAGGCTTTGTCCATTCCCACCAGATAGACACATACCGGACAACTACCTAGGCTGAGTTGCCGCGCTCCAAGGAGGGGCTTGTTTTGACTGGGACTACGATTGTTGAGCGCGTTCTCTGCGTAGTAGACAGGTGCCTGAGAAGCACGTTTCCCGATGACTACTACAAACGCTGTATGTACGCGTCGTTTGGTGTACACCAGCTGCTCCAGGCTCGGGGTTACAGCCCTGTAATCGTAGGCGGAAATTTTGGAGCTTTTGTTGTATCGCGAGATAAATCCATAGCTTCGATCCAGGGGTACGCGTCTGACTCTGGCGAGCACTCCCACTACTGGATCGAGCTAGACGGTTCCATCATCGACCTGGGTACTTACTACTTGCCAGTAGAGTCCAGCTTTCAGGCTTGCGAGATGCCCGTGGTGTTTTGGAGTACGAGTTACCCATTACCAAAAGGGCTGATGTATAGCCCAACTGCCCGCTATCCCTCGTCGGATATCTCACAGCTGTCGCCGCATATCATGGAAAAGATGGAGCCTTTTCTTGCTGCATGCCACGCAAAAATGGCTAAACCACTAACCAAGTCGAAAATTGGAAAGTGGCTCGTCACTACTCCCTTATCCATCCAAAAGGCAGCCCAAAAAGGTGATCCATGGGCACAGGCAATTATTCAGTACGAGTTCATGCCGGCAGAACAATTTGTCATTGGATGAGCGGATCAGTGTAGATGGTGAATCTTTTGGGGCAGAGATTTAGTTTAATTTTCAGTTGTCATATAGGGGCATCGACATATCAGATGCTTTGTCATGTGTGATTTTGTTAAATCAAAAAATTGAACAGATGTTGCTCTATGCGCGATTCAAAACTTGGCTTTCAATGTGGCCATTACAAGCACATCAGAAAAAGATTAATAAGCAAGCCGAGAAAATATGAGCAAGAGAAGAAAAAAGAGATCTAACAAAGTCTCAAGACCGCATCGCGATCAATCTAAAAGTCGATTTCACAGCCTTAGAGCTAAAATTAAAAAGCCTTGGCTAATCGCGTCTTCAATTGTTGCCTTTATATTAGCGGCAATAAATTACTCTCAGCCATGGATCATGTCTTACCTAGACGGGAAGATCTTTGGAGGTCTTTCATTGTATCTGCATAGTGAAAAGCTGGAGAGGGACGAACCGACCTACATTTTCTTTACTGCGCCGCCCAACTCGCGGGAAATTCGGGCTCTGTTACCGGTAGAGAGTTCAGTACTGAATACCTCCATGCAGCCTGAGAAAAAAGTTACCCTTTCTATACGGTATCCCAAGCAAAGCAATCGGGAGATGATTCCCGAAAAATTCATCAGGCACAAGGGCGCAATGCTCGCTGACGATGTAGTTCATGAGACCAATTCAGATAACAGCTATTCGTTATCGATTTATCGAGCTAATTTTCTGGCGACTGACGATAGAATAGGTTTCCCTGATGCCTCTTTTATTATTCCATTGCCGCAAGATAACAACCTACCGACCACATCAATACCTTCACAAGGCTTAGATGTCGAGTTCACTGCATACAGCGAATCCCGGAAGCCAGAAGAGTGGCAGGTAAGGTATCGAGCAGTAGAAGCCAGAAATATAAATGAAATGACTTGGTGGGTTGGCAGTAGCTATAAGCCACATATTGCTAGGGTTTTACGAGAGCGACTTGGCTTTTGGCGTTATTTTTACGGATGGGCAACATCAAAAGAAACCACTGTTTATTTCTTTTCGCCTGAGTTTAGTTACCTGCGAGGCCTATCAATATATTCCCCGACAGATTGGCCAAAAGCCTACAAGGGCTTTAAATTTAGCCCATATGAAAGGGAACATATTTTCGGTATCTAACGTACGACTCTCAGCGAGTAACTGTATTCAGTCAAGAGTCCACGCAGTTTGGTTTCAAACTCGATTTCGCGCTTGATCTTTTCGTCGCCTTTGAGAGCTCCAAGGCGCTTTTTTGCTCGGCGATCTAGCGCATGACGAAACCAAATGGCCCATGTCTGAAGAAGACGCGTTAGGCATCTTTTCTCTGGTGTCGCTTGTGCACCGCAAGCTTGATTGCGTCCAAGCGATTGCAAGCCAATAGGCCTACCTTGGTAAACCCAGAGTCTAGCTGAGGTGGCCACTTAACGGCCTGAAGGGGGGGTAAACTAAGTAGCCAGAAACAAGGAGGCCCCGCAGAGCGGGGCCATCACATAACCTAGTCTCGTCACCGCTTCGTGTAGCGCGGGAGTGGAGGTTCCTAGGGCTGCAAAAAGATAATAGCGAAACGCCCTAGCGTAGTCAATTCCCATGTTGGGATCTGAAGCCCAAGTGGGGGATTGAATCAGTCCCTTAGCTGAAGCCAGCATGGTCACACGTTCGTAGTGCTTTGGTGCCCTCCTGCGGGAGATCTGAGCGCTAGAAATGACGAGGCCCCGCAGAGCGGGGCCATCATTTAACCTAGTCTCGTCACCGCTTCGTGTCGCACGGGAGTGGAGGTTCCTAGGGCTGCAATTTCAACTTAGCACGGTCGAGCGAGCCGTCTCAATACCCAAAACGGGATTTGAACCATGGATGACACGCGGGCCATGACCGTCATAGATGTCGCGATGCCATTTTGCCTTTGACGCGACCATACCGCGATGTACCATCCGCGCATGCAAGCAAATCTAGTTTATGGAGCGTGGCGGTAGATGGTATGGCAAACCCTGGAGGCGAAGCTCTCCACTCCAAGAATGAACCGCTACCTCAAGGGATACCAGGGCAAACAAGACCTGGCTGCACAGGCATACGTGCATAACATGCGCCTCGCTGAGTCGCTAGTTTCAGTCTTCCATGTGCTTGAGGTCGGGCTGCGTAACGGGATTCAGCGGGAAATGGCTCGTGAGTACAAGCGAGACGACTGGTACGAAGAGCTTAATAACACGGGAAATGCCGATCTTCAGGGGAGCTACACCAAAGTTAATGAAGCCCACTCAACGCTGAAAAAGCGCGGAGTGAAAGTGACCCCGGATGACATTGTCGCAGAGTTAAGTTTTGGGTTCTGGACAACCTTGTTTAACCGAGGTGCGTTTCCGGCTATATCCAAACCCTTGATGCGCGTATTTCACTTTAGTCCAAAAAGTACGAAACCCGACCTTATTCGCAGTCGCCTGAACAAGGCACGAGATCTTCGCAACCGCTGCTTTCATCATGAACCATTACTCTGGCAGCCACTTTTCGAATTGCACAGAGACATCACGGAGGTCATCAAGTGGATTGACCCCGATCTTTGCACCTGGATCAAAGGGCACGACCGTTTACCGGCAACATTGATTGATTGGCAAAACTGGCGAGCAGAAGCCAGCAAGGCAAAGGATGTGCCCGCTGCTGAGCAAAATAAAGCCGAAGATCATGCTACGGAGAAGGCCTCGCAAGAGGTTGATAGCAAGCACACCCAGGCTACCCCTGAAATCGCAATAAACAAGCCTGAATCACAATCCGAAGCAAAGAGCGATATTGCCGCACGGCCTGTGCTGAAGCTCAAGCGCAGTCAACCTCCAGCTGGCAACTAACCCAGTCAGCGTCAAGATAAGCCGTGCGACCGTCACAAGCGAGAATAGTCGTCGGCAGGAGCCATACCGCCCATGGATTTCCCTTGTGCAGCGCAAGCTTGATGGCGTCCTAACGGCTGGGGCCAGTAGATTCTCCCATGGACTTAAACTCCAAAATCAATCTGAGCCCTGAGCTTGCGCAAATCTGATGGGACAAGATGAAATGGAAGGTCGGCCAAGAGGAGAAATGACAGTCGCTTTTTGATCTGTCGCAACACACAAAAGTGAATCCGATTCATGGTGCGGTGAGCGCCGAGTAATGGCCGCTCACCGGATTCAATGTTTGCGAACAGAACGCCTGCGAGCTGAGCCAAGCCTTCCACACTTACAAGGCCAGGTAGCTCGCCAATAAGAACCTGACTCAGTAATGCATCCAGGTGACCACAGATCATTTGCTCCAGCCTCTGTGCACCGTATGCCGCCAGCACTGCTGACCACATAATCCTTTCTTGTTCCCGCGTCATATCCCGTCCAAAAGAAAAGGGCCGCGTTAGCGACCCTCTGATCAACTCGAAACGAGTTTATTGCAGCCAGGCATCCACGACATCGGCACCGTATTCAGCTTTCCAGGCTTTCAAAACCTTGTGGTTACCACCTTTGGTTTCGACCACTTCACCTGTGTTCGGGTTTTTGTAGATCTTCACGGCGCGCTCGCGGCGTGCGCCTTTTGCCGGGGCTACAGCTGTCTTACCAGCGCTCGGATCAAGCAGCGCGATTACGTTGCGCAGCGAGTAGTTGTACTCGGCGAGCAAGGCGCGGAGTTTGTTTTCAAACTCAATTTCTTTTTTCAGTTTTTCGTCGTTTTTGAGCACTTCAAGACGAGCTGTTTGCTCGGCGATCTGGGCTTCTAATGCTTTATATTCGGCGATGATCGACATGCTGATTCCTGATGAAAGATTAAAGGCGTCTACCCGGTCAGCGTGTGCCATTAAGTCCGGGGTTTAGATCTGAGGGTTAGGCACCCCCTCTATGTAGGCATATTAATTCAGAGTGAATACCCGCGTGTACTTTCTTGAAACCCAACCCTCTGCCCCCCCAGCAACGACAGTAACAAGCAGCCAGTCTGGGTTACTGGCGTCGAGCACTTCGAGCACCTGCCCATCGACCAGGTGAAAAGGAAGTATTGCTGCCTTGGTGCTGGGCCCCGCTCTAAACCGAACGTTCTCACCCCGAAGAAAGCGGAAGTCACCGTCTGGTATGAAAGCGGCTGTGCACATTGCCCTGCGCACTGTCTTGCCCATCTGCCCCGCTGTCATGCCAGGCAATATCTTGGGCTGTAGAAAGCAAAGTTCTTCGCGAACGGCGTTTTGGGCTGCAAGGTAGGTGGCAAGCAGGCCTAGAAACCAGCAAAACCATTTGAAATACGCCTTCGCCGCAGGGCTTAGTTTTGACAGGTCTCCCGTCGAAACAGCGTCAGCCAGTTCCCCTTGAAGCTGCTGGGGCGTGGAGGTGAGCCCGCCATCACCGTCATTGCTGGCATCAGGCAGGTCGGTCAGGGGCGGAGCTGACACAGGTGCTTCTTTTAGCGTTTCAGCCGCCGCTGCAATTGTCGAAAGGAGCTGGCTAGATGCAGGAGACTCCCAATCGATCTCTTCAAACTCTGTGAATCTCGCGGCCTTCAACAGCGGAGAGCCCAATGAGACCAGCTCCGCCATCCTCGGGTAATTCTTGAACGAATTGGCAGTAGCTATTGCTGCAAGTTCAGCTGCTGGCAGCGATAGCCCCCTCAAGGGCTCTATAACAGCCAGTATCCCTCTAAGCGACTTTGTCTCAGTCAGTGCGGAGGTGCTGAGGAGGGGGTTCACTGAAGCCAGCTGTTTTGCGATCTGGCCAGCCTGAGCCAATCCAGCTAACCGCCCGCGAAAGTCAGCGCCAAAGGTACTGATCGGCAAGAGCCTAGCCTGAATTTCTGTAAATGGGCGGATGCGCTCCATCACAGATTGCATAGCAATAGAGGGCTTTAGTGCCTGTGCGACAGATGCATTCACTGCTGCGATAACTGGTGACAGGCTGCCGCCCAGTGGCTCAATGGAAGCCATAGCCAACTGAGCACCGAAGCGTTCGGACAACCCCTGAGTAGCGGCTAATACTGAATCGACCTCGGAATTAGAAAAAATGGGGGCTAGAACGCTAGCTGATGGCCCAATCAGATCGTGCATATGGGTGCCATCAGATTTCACTTTCATCGATACCTACCGTTTGTGATCGCCTGGCAACGCCATGCCAGAAAGAGGCGCAGCTCGGTTCAGAGACTCAGGGGTAGAGCTTGTAGCTGCTTCCCGAGCTACGTTACTCAGCATCAAGGTCAGCAGTTTCCAGACCGGAAGTGCGCAGTAGCCAGCGAGATAGCCCTCCTACGTCACCGCCCACTTCACACCGCCCATGTAAGCCGATACGGTTATTCATCGCAAGAAAACTTTAGCCCCATAACACAGGAATGGGAGGCGGGGTGAAACCGTACATAATTTTTTCAGACGGCGAATATATGTCATTCAGAGCCCACCACACAGCATTTCGAAAAGGTTGAGAGGGATCATAAATATAATTAGAAACAGCCCTATCCCAAGCGCCTACTGCGTCTTGAATACTGCCAAGTGCTAAGTAATTTTCTATATTTTCCCGCGCCTCCCTCACGACTTGAAGATGGCTATTAACCAGATCAATTCGCTGCTCTAATTTGAAAACTTCGATTGTCATATCGCCTTTTTCATCTTGACCGATAATCGTCCACTTCCAATTTCTAGGATGTGCTGCTCGGTCAACTAGAGCCCACTGAAGATGATCAAATGGGTTGTCTTCGCGGGGATTGACTAGCAATGCCGACTCAGTGGAACAGTCATAATGAACAGCAGGTATGGCAGCTGGGCATGGAGTCGCTGGAGTTTGAATGCGCTGAGTGCCTGTGCGTATCGGAAACTTATTTCCTTTGCACCCCTTATAATTGCAGCGATTGCAAGAAAAAAACAGATTCTCCCATGTCCAGGCCATCCACCAATAGTGGCTGGGCATTTTATACCAGCGCGTCTTCTTTTTATTCGTTGCCGCCCCTTTGGGCCTGAAGTGTTCTACTGGGCTATTGATATCATCCACAACCATTTCGCAAAATGCGCATTTTCTGTGTTGGAGTTTATAGAGAAATGGACGAGCGATCTGATAGCCATCTTTGAGGGCGTCTGTGAGCTGCTTAGAGCCTGGGCCGTGATTATTGAAGGCGTTAATGGCAAGCGGAAGATATATCCCTCGATTATTGGAAACATCCGCAGGCTCTTTTCCTAGATAGAGTCGAATCATGTTTGCTAACCCTTAACAAACTTTAGTCATCCACATCCTGTCTTGGCACCGGCTCGACCAAGTCATGAATATTATTAGCCAACAAGATCGCCTTAAGCTGCTGCATTTTGGCCTGCTGATATTCATTCCTAGCAGGATTGCTGGCTAGCGCTGAATAGTTTCTAATTTCTTCGCCATGGACATTAAGAGTCAGCCTATCTAGGCCAAAATATTCATTGAATAGCTCTGTGCCAGTCATCAGCCGAGGATCCGGCTGAGTATATAAGTCCTGAGGTTTGTCAATCTCATCCCATATGCCAGTTTCTGAATCAGGGGTTACCTGTCGGACGTCTCCGGTTCTGGGATCAGATTGAACTCTAATTATTTCACTGGGTGAAAGGGCTGCCAAAGCAACTGGACTGTGGGTAGTAGCGATAAATTGCAATTTTGGAAACGTAGTTCGTAACGCTGGTATTAATCGCGCCTGCCATTTTGGATGAAGATAGAGGTCAATTTCATCAATCAAAACCAAACCTTCAAACTCTTCCGGGTTCATATTGGCACTTTCTGCTTCTAATAAAATATGCCCCACAAGATCTGCAATCCACGCGATGGTGGATTGATATCCATGAGCAAGAGCCATGCCTGGAATCTGCACGATATCTTTGCCCATTTTCTGGTGAAAGCGGTTTCTCTCAAGCAAATCGGAGGCTTTACTCACCCCACCTTGACCACGCATCTCCAAATCGTTTATGTCATTAGGAAGAACATCGGTATTGATAATAGCGCTTTTCAATATCTTTGAATAAGCCAACGCCTTCTTCTTCTGTCCAAAATAGCTTAAAAAACTGGTGCTTGTAAGTGGGTAAGATGAGTCAAAAAGCGGCTTCATTCTATCAACTGAGGGCCTAGCCAAGTCCGGAACACGACCAGACTCAGGAAGGAACCTCTGAACACCATACCCAATTACAAACCAGTGAGGAAGCTCTTTGGAGCGTGCAATTGTCAGAGGGTTATTATCAGAGTCGGGAAAGTCATCTTCATAGCCATAGCGCGCTTTAGCTATTATGGAGGTTTCTTTGGGCTTCAACTTGACTTCAGAAATCAGTTTTAAATTTTCGCCAAGCTTACTCTTCTCTATACTAGGATGCGCTTTGTGATTGGAGCAAGAAGACGGAGTGAACTCAAACTCAGCTTCGATTTTTAAATCATCTTTTTGCCTGCGATCAACCAAGTGAGCAAATGAGCTCCCAGCCAAGTCGTTCACTCTTAAGCCACCCGCAGCAGCTAAAGCAATAGCCTGTAGGATACTAGTTTTGCCAGATCCATTTTCACCGATAAGAACAGTCCACATCCGAGGGCTTCCGTCTGGTAACGTGAAACTCAAGGGCACATCTCTTAATCGGCGCAAATTATTGATTTTGAGCTTACGTATATACATAACACCCCCGAACAAAACTTTATCTTTATACTACCACAAAATCACAGCATGATTGATTGAATATCTAACTACGCCACCGTGGACTACCATAAATAATCTATACATCCCAAGCCAAATGATTAGATGACTGGCGCAGTCGTTGAGAGACATACTAAAGCAAGATCCGAAAATCTCAAAGCTTACCTTAACAATCAGTTAACTCACATTAAAGACAACTAAATGAATCGCCAATCAAAATATGCGGGGACTTGGTTTACTATATCCCCGATTTCAATTTGATTGCGCAAGATTTGACATAGCAAGAGTAAATCAGCATACACCCCGCGAAGGGCAGACTCAGCCTGAAATAAGTCATATCACCCCAACCAATAACCGAGATAACCAGATGTCACCGACCCAATACGCCTGGGAAGCCCTTTCGAACACGATGCGCCTTTACGCAGAGTCGAGCGTGCGATTTCACTTCCTGATGCAGACCGATCAGGAAGAGGCCATTGCCAACCTTGATCGGGCCTTCGAGGCAAAGCTGGAGTCATTCCATCGACTGTACGACCTCACGAAGAACCTTCCAGGCTTTGACTATTTCAACCACGCTGATACGTCACTGATGATCGTATTACGTAATGCCCTGCACCATCGCGATCACACGCTGTTTACCAGTTGGAATCGGATGATGATCTTGGAGGGAGGAGTGTCAGGAAAGGCGGGGGCCACCTATCTAATAGGTGGATATGAGCGACAATATGAGCTGACTTCGCGGTATCCCTTGCCCTTGCAAGACTTCTACCAGCGACTATCCCACAGCTCCATTCGAAAGCCAGACACATTGCGCAAGCTTTGGAGTGATGACCTTTCCTTCGAGCAGATCGCAGATCACGCGAAGCGGGAAGGATACCCCCCTAACCAAGTGTACGTAGATGTGCTCCCAGTCTTCTGTTCAGCGCTCAAGCGGGTGACCTCATGGATGCAAACCTCTGAGGTTGCTCCTGTAGGTTTTGACAGCGCTACCTACGTCACCCACTTTTCCCGAGCCCTGGAGCTGGATCTGCGAGTGCCAGCTTTCAAGGTTGTCCGGATTCCTTTGTTCCTTGCAGACATCCAGGCACCTGACAACTAAGCCCGTCCAGGAGCCACGCACTAGATGGCTCCATGCGCAAGCAACAGTCGCTGCTATCAGATCGAAACCGGTGCCGCGATGTGCGGATGCGGCTCGTACCCTTCCAGCTCGAAGTCCTCAAACGAGTAATCGTAGATGCTCTCGGGCTTACGCTTGATCTTCAGCTTCGGCAGAGGCTTGGGATCACGAGTGAGCTGGAGCTTCACCTGCTCAAGGTGGTTCAGGTAGATGTGCGCATCGCTCATGGTGATCACGATCTCACCCAGACCAAGGTCGCATTGCTGGGCGAGCATATGAGTCAGGACTGATAGGGATGCGCAGTTATAGGGCCAGCCCAAGAACAGATCTGACGACCGAATCAGCAGGTGAGCCGACAGCTTGTTGTTGGCGACGTAGAACTGGTACAGCAGGTGGCACGGGGGAAGAGCCATCTTGCCGTTCTTCACGTTCTCCTGGGCGCTGACCTTCTCGTCAGGAAGGTATTCAACGTTCCAACCATGGAACAGGATTCGACGGCTGTTTGGATTGTTCTTAAGGGTATCGACGACGTAGTCAATCTGGTTGACCGTCTTGCCATCCTTCGTCGGCCAGGCCGTCCACTGCTTGCCATAGATTGGGCCCAGGTCACCGTCCTCGGTCGCCCACTCATCCCAGATGGTAACGCCGTTCTCTTTCAGCCACTTGGTATTGGTATCACCCTTCAAGAACCACAGCAGTTCATTGACGATGCCCTTAAAGTGCACTTTCTTTGTGGTGAGAAGTGGAAAACCATCTTCCAAGTTATGACGAAACTGACGACCAAACACACTCAGAGTACCGGTGCCGGTACGGTCGCCTTTCTGGACGCCATTATTGAGAACGTCCGACAGTAAATCTTGATAAGCTTTCATATAGAGCCCTCAGCGCTCAGATTCAAGAACCGAGATGACTTCCTTGAGCTTCTCGATTTCGAGCTTCAGTTTTTTAATTTCAAGCTGACCTGCCTCGGACTGCTTAAGATAAAAATCCCGATTCTTTTCTAGATTTCCACTTCTAACTTCTAATGCACGAGCAGTTTGCTCTAGCTCGTTTCGTTGATTAAACCAGTATACTACTTCAAGACGACTTTTTTCTAGTTTTTCCGCCAACACAGAAACCGGGTCTTGTCGTTTCTCTTTCTTAAGTTTAATTCTTAGTTCTTCGAGCTTCCGCTGTTCCTTTATTGCCTCCAGTCGCTCAGATGGCCAGCGCCTATTACGAATAGTATTTCTATGGATACCCGAAACTCGACTTAGCTCACTGATGGTTGCCTTGAGCCTCTTATCGGACGCAATGATCTGTAGAGCCTTAATTAATGCCTCTGTGTTCTGATCGAAGTCTTCTTTGTTTCGACTCTCAAATGCTTGCTGCTTCAATCTTCTATCTCCTGCCCCAGGTATTTGAGGACGCCAGCAGCTTCTTTCATTATCTCTTCAATTTGATCACGACGATCTGCATACAGCGGTTCATCAAGTAGCGCTTTATTCTGGTAATAAACCTCACGCCACTTGGGGGCATGAACATCGCCTACAACAGAGTTTGAGCACTGATTGGGATTGCAACGAAGCCCCCCTGCGCAAGGCAGAACATCATCAAAGTCCTCGGTTTTATTGCCATAGCAAAAGCCTAACCCGACGTTAACTATGGCCATACCTTGATCTGCCATGACGGCGATAATTTGATCTTTTGTGTAGCCAGCGGCCATATAACCTTTAAAGAATTGCTGGTTGCGGGCTTTATGCGCAGACGCATTAACTCCGGCATAGCCGCCGTCAGGGTCATAAAAATTCTTGACGGCTTCAATTTCTGCCTCCCTACGGAGTGGGTTTTTAACGTGACGACCACCTTTCGCGATAATGTCGCCAATGCCGCCGTAACCTAATGTAACCTTACTTACACCCTTCCCTGCGTATCCACCCACGATCTCCCCAAAATGTTTGAGCTGGTGGGAAATGAAGGGTAGACCAAGGTCAATCCGATACATTTGAAATGCAAGCGTGTGTCGTAGGGTGTATGGACTGAACTCTAAACTCTCATACTGCTGCTGAGTAAGCACGGCAGAAAACAGCTTCTGCAACTGGTGTTTAATCCCGCCTGAGTGCAATGCCATACAAGTACTATCTGGCGCTATCGTATCCACACTAGAAAACAGATACGGGCTTTGTTTGTAACGCGCAATCACTCGGGCCGCTTCAATAGCATCCCTGATGATGGGAATGGCAATCCACTTGTCATCGAATAATTTTCGATCTGCTTGCTGATGCTTGATTACTCTGGACTCTAGCAGCCAATACTTCCCCTCCTGAATCAAGCAGCTGTCCACCATGAGCTCACTCAACTCAGAGGGGCGCATACCGGTATACTGCGCAACCAGGTAACAGCAGCTGTAATTCACCAGATTTAAGTATTTTCTAAAATCATTATGTATCAACCCACCTGCCAGCTTCTCGATGGCATCTCGTGTAACAAGCTTATCGCCAATACTTACGCCATCAGGAACAGCACCGAGAAGCTGCATGACTGCCGGATAGTCATACCCCTTTGCGCCCAAACGCAGGACGGTATATAGCTCCATCAGTCTAGGGGTAAGCCCATACTGATCGCCCATTCTGAAGCCTTTAACATTTCGTCTCTTAAGAGAATTAGCGTCTTGGACTGGCAAGCTCAGCGCATCTAGAAAATCTACCACTTGCAAGGATGCGTAATTCGAAATTGACTCGAAAACGTCATTGGGCAGATGATTTGTCTCATCATCTGGTTCGGCCAGATTTACTTCGTCGCCATCTTCATCTTCCTCTATATCCTCCAGTTTCCACGGTAAGGATTCGAGCTTTTTATTGCTCAGAGGATTACCAAATATAGAATCTCTCAAAAAAGGGGATCGCAAAATACTAAAGAATCGAGACAGCCCATTACTGTATTTATGCTCAAATGTCTCTGCCGCTTTTCTATATATATCATCATCGAGCTGAGAGATACTAAAACAAGTCGATGAAATGAAAGCCGATTTGTACTCTTCAATGGCACAAGCGTACATACGATCAACAAACCTTAGACCACTCTCAAAATTTGCAATGGCAGTGTTGTACTTAACTGTTTTTTTACTTCGCGGAGTATCACCCGCAACTGCCGCTGGAGCCAGCAAGTAAAAATTAAGTGCAGCTTTGACCTCTAAGATTGCCGTGGCATTGAGATTTGTGTATTTGGTAAAGTCTATTTTTAGCTTTGCGCCCTTCACGTTTCTCGCCGCATGCGGATCGTCCGCATTAAAATCCCATACAGCGTCGCCAAATTTCGACAATTTAGATACTGGCATTAACATCAGGGATTGATAATAACCCCAAGCCTCTAGAGCGTTTTCTACTGCACCACTTGTGGTTGCCAGGCCTTCTACTGCCGACTCAAGAATCGGCAGGAAGTCAGTACGCCAGGTGCGGAATTGGGCTAGCTGGTTGATATATTTTTCACTCATTGCCCAACCCCTTCAATAGCAATATTAGTATCAACGTATTCAGACAGGCGTTCAGCCTCTTCAAGCTCTTCTTTCGGAAAATCCGAAATTTCCGAATCCAAAATATTTTCAAGCAGATTTAGATTTTCAAGAACCACATAGCCGTAGGGTGTATCCGCCACCCGATTAGTGTGCAGTATATGCAAGTAATCCCTGCGCATGGCAAACAACATGGGCAAGTCCGACTTAGTAATCATGTTGTTCTCGCAAGCCAAGCACTTATTGTAAAGCGAGCATGGTTTACCAGGAATATAGTTGCGCAGTTTCTTTATGAAATCTGGCGGATTGAAAATATTCTTACACCCACCAAGCGGCGTCTTGAAGATAATATTATCGTCGTTGCCGTTGTTAATATCAGGAACTGCGGTTACTGGCTTATCTGTAATGGTTTCAGAATGAATTTCTCTAAGCGCAACATCCAGCTTCTCCCGTGCAACCCGATTTAAGTCCAATCGATCCAAGTACTTGAGGGTTGTTTCAATATTCTCGTGACCAAGCAGCATTTGAATTTCACGAACAGAGACACCTTGCTCAACCAGTTCGCTGACGAAGCTAGGCCTGAACCGCGACGGAGAAAGGGATAGTGGCTCCCCAGAATCGGTAAGCAGCTTACTTTTTTCAGCAAAGCTTTTAAGGGAAATATTCAAAATAGATGACTGCTGGGACAGCGACTTGATCGCCCCCCAAGTTGCTCTTGAGGAAGACTTATATATAAACAGGTCGTCCTGAATACTCGGATCTGCATCAGCCCTGAACTCAGACGTTATAAGCACCACATCGTCAATAATTTTCTTAATTTCTTTGGCCTGACTATTAGTCAGCCATGAAATCTCGGCTTTGAAAATATCTAGATTGTATTCTTTCTCACCTGTCGACCTTTCTTTCCAATACCGCAGGCAGGGCCTCTGGCTGAGTGGGTGCACAGGAACAAAGTCATCTAACTGAAGCGTCGCAATGGAGTCAGCGTTTAGGCCTGTTACTTGCGCAAGCCTTGCAATGTATGGCGCAAGTACTTTTGAAGAGCGGTCATAAAGAACACCCCAACTTTCGTAGATTTCATAAATCGACAAGCTGGAGGTGTTAAGGACATTCCTAAAGTACTTGTGGTACTTGTCATTCACGTCAAGGTTGGCGAAGTTGATGGGCACACAGCCCAGCTTGTTCTCGAAAATCCACCGCGCGGTTTCGAGCGTCGCGATACCTACTTTGACCTTGCCATGCTCGTCGTAGGGATCCTGACCAATCCCGGTGCAGACATAGGGTTGGGCCAAAGCATGGGTATGGGCAATCGCAGCCTGTATGGCCTCAGAAATTCGGCTGCGCTCACCAGGTGAATAAGGGCTGTAAAGATCGGTTTCACGCGCTACCTCGAAGCCAAGTGCAGGATAAAAGCTGTGCAGCCCCAGGTCTTTAATCTCCGTCGCACGCTCCAGCATCTTTCGAGCTGCGCTCATGTGCGTATTGGCCACTGCCGTGGAGATTTGTGCATCCTGTAGCAGGCTTTGCAGGTATTTTCTGAACCGAGTCAGTGTGTGCTCACCGAGCATCGTCAGCACCGAATCACCTGGGTTGTGCCCACCACCAACAAGACACTGGATAAAGCACTTACAGGCATCGTAATAATTGGACTGGCCGGACGCACTATGACTCTGCATGCTGGCAGCGGCGAATAAATGCATCACTGGAGTGAACGGAATATCTGCTGACTGTGCCAAATCAGCCACTGATCCGACTGATACCGCGCGCAACGCAAAGAAGTGTTTTTTGTAGCTGACCGTTTCCTCTTTAGGTGTCTGAGCCTTCTCCAGCTCACGCTCCTCAACAGTTTTGTAATCGCTGGCTCCCACACCTAGCCGCACCAGGTCTTCACTGATCTCATCGAGAGTCAGATTGATCAGTTTGTGCATAGAGCTGGTGAGTAACTCCCGGACTCCAGGAATTTGATCCAGATAGCCTTTCTTTTTGACTTTGTTGCCAAACAGAGGGATGGCGAATTTCTCTTGGTCTGAGAGCCCTTCATACCAGCGGAGAAGCTTTCGGCGCTTATCGCACTCGGATGACATGTAGCCCGGCAAGATGATCCTTTCGCGCGTCATGGCTTCGATCACTTCGGGCATGTCGTTGTAATTGTTCAGTACCGACTTACTGACGCCTAGTTGCGCGGAGAGGTATGGCACTGACACAGCAAGGGGGCCGCTGGCGTTAAGCTGGACGTTCAGTAGCTTTTGACGGCTGCTCAGGACATCTTTGCGCCACTCATCCACTCGACGCTTAATTTCTTCGGTGCTCATTCTGGCCGGAGAAGCTGCTACCTCCGCACGACGTCTTAAAACGTCCTTCCCGATCTCTGCGCGCGTCAGGTTGAACAGGGGGGAAGGATTGATGTTCGCAAGCTCTGGAATTTGGTCGATATAGCCAAGATGCTTAACCTGATCTCCATGGGTCTCAACGATGAGCTTTTGCTGATCATCAAGACCTTCATACCAGCGCAGAAGCCTACGGCGTTTGTCGCAATCTCCGACGTTGTAGCCCTCCACGATGATGCCTTCAGCAATCATGGCCTGAAGCACCACGGGCATCTCATTGAGGCCGTAAACTGCGTGTACACCCACTCCTATGAGGTTACTCAGGTAGGTAGCTGAAACTGCCAGATGCTTTTTCTGAGCCAGTTCGACTTCGAGCAATTTCTCGCGGCTGCCGATGACGGATACAGCCCATTGGTGTAGCTGCTTCTGCACCTGGGATGAGATCGAGTTGTCTTCAGGCGGGTAATACTCCTGGAGCCTTAAAACTTCTAGGCCAAGCTCAGTTCGCGTGACGCCCAACAGCTCATAATGCCGATGATTAAGCTCGATACCATCGATCTGATCTAACGTGCCCTCATGAGCCACTTGTCCATTAAATAAGCGGGTCTGCGCCTTTTCCCGGTCATCCAGTCGCTCGAACCAACGCAATGCGATTCGCCGGAGGTTGCACTCCGTGGAACCATACCCAGGCACGATAATCTTTTCGCTAACCATGGCGTCGATGACGCCTTGTAATGCAGGGTGCTCTAGGCCCGCATCGAGCTCAATGCCGATCTGCTCATACAGGTAAGAGGTCGAGATGTTTGGATCCTTGCCACTCCCCAGCTCAACGTCTAGCAATGCCGTACGGCTTTGAATGACCTCGTCAGACCACTGTTGCAGTCGGCTTTCAGTGACTGGATCTAGCCCCTGAGGAATCAGATCAAGCATGCGCTGGTGATCTTCACGACGACGGATTACGTCGCTTGCAATTTCCCCGCGAGTCTCGTTGTAGAGCGGTAAGAGTTTGTGGCCAGGAACCAGCTCAGGCACCAGATCCAGGTATCCCTTCATCTTCACTTGGCCATTCCAAACCTCAACTCCAAGCTTCTGCTCATCGCTGAGGTTTTCGTACCAGCGCAGTAACTTCCTGCGCGCCTCACACTCCAGAGGGCTGTACCCAGGCAGGATGATGTTCTCCCGCTGCATGCCCTGTATGACTTTCATCAACCACTCATTAGTTTGAATGCGGTCAATGCCTGCACCCACCTCTTTCGCAAGGTAAGACGGAGCAATGGCGAGCGGCTCTTTAATACCCAGTTCCACATCTAATAGTGCCTGCCTTGAAGCGAGGGCTTTGTTCGCCCATGCCTCGACACGCTGGGCAATCTCGTTCTGTTGAATCGCGTCAACAAGCTCACGGCGCCGGATGACATCCTCGGCGATTTCTGCGCGCTTGATTTTGTATAGGGGATAGCGGAGTGGGCTCTTTTTGAATGCCTCCATCTGATCGAGATAGCCGATATGCATCACTAGGCCACCGCGAAGCTCGACCTGTAACTTTTCCTCATCCGTGAGGTGCTCATACCAGCGCAGCACCAATCGGCTCTGCTCGCTATCGAGAATGTTGTAGCCCTGAACGATGATCCCTTCCTGGTGCATCTCAAGTTCAAGGTCAGCCAGGAGATGCCTGTGATCACGCAGTGCGATACGCAATTGCTCTTCAGGAAGACCAGTTGCCTCTGAAATGAATCGACGAGAGATCGTGGTTTTATCGGTGTACTGAAGTGGGATATCCAAAAGGGCTTTTCGATTGCCACTGACTGTTGCTGCCCATGCAGCCAATCGCTTCTCGATCTCAGCCAAAGTCGAGTGGCCAATCAATACCTGCTCATGCGCTGTCATTACTTGCTATCTCCCAGACCAATCTTCAAGCGAGTCGCATCTGATAGCGCCTGCATGTTCTGAGCCTTGGTTCTGGTGTCTTCAATGGATCCGTTGATGCGGTTGTAGATGTCGATTGGAACCATGGTGTAGACCTGGGTCGTCGAGATGTCTGCATGGCCCATTGATGTCTGTGCGATGAAAAGGCGCTCCGCAAAGTCCTCCCCGAGGTCAGGGCTATTCAAAATGGCATAGGCATAGCCATGTCTGAGCTTGTGTGGAGAGATGGGCTTCTTCAGCTTGCAGGCCTTGATTGCCCTAGCACTCAAACGCTCAAGTAGCTTGCTGACAGAGTTCGCCGTGTAGGTATCGCCATGGGCATTTAGGAATGCTGGCGTGCTCTCGTCGTTTTTGAATTTGCGAGCGTGTTTTCTGTAGAGAACAGAGGCGTGATACCGCTGAACTCGCTGCAAGGTGGCGCGACTGACGAGGGTGCGACGTGGCTTCACCTGGTTTGAACGGCCCTTACTGCCTGCGATTTCTAGCGAGCAATAGTCAATCTGAAGCGGAGGTGCATCACCGCTGGAGATGTACTCATACCGCTGAGCGTCCAGGGCTTTCTTCACTGCTGCTAGCGTGACCCTAGGCAGCTCTGAGCGCCTAATCCCTGCGTCAAAAATAAACTGAAGCACACAGCGCTCACGCTCACAGTCACTACTGGTAATGAGTGTTTCAAGCTCCAAGAGACTGCAAGGAATGACCAGGTTCTTCTTGGGGCTGGGCGAGATTAGCCCTTTCTCGTAAGGGTTATCCTCACGCAAAACTGGCCCACGAACGGTCGGAACGCAGAGATAGGAGTCGTAGAAGGACAGCAGGGTGGCATCTCGATTACGCACCGTCTTCGTCGAGAGCTCTTCGTTCTCAATTAGGTGGGAAATGTACTCGGCCAGCAAGCTCCTGCTGACCTCAAGAAAGGCTTCGTCTGAGCGGGCTGTGGCGAATTCACGGCGGGCTTTCAGGTATTGGTGGGCATAACCCAGGTTCTTGCCATAGGTATCCACCGATGTGATCGAAAGCGATTCTTCCTTGGCATGCTGAGTCAGGAACCCTGAGCACAGCGGCAGCAAGCGCTCATCATCATCAAAGACCGCCCCACCTGTGACATTCACAAGACCTGATACCTGAGCCCCATCCTCATTCAGCAAGGACTCACTCAGATCCAGAACCACCCTTCTCGCAGCAACTACCTTCATCGAATTTACCCCCAGCACGCATTGTGCAAACAGTGCAGATATCGTAGATCACAATAAACTGACCGTGAAGGTAAATTTTTTTACGCAACCATCACGTACTGTGCGGAATCCTGCTGGGGGCATAAAAGGAAGATGTCGGCCGAGCGCTGGTACAGCTGGCAGCTCAGGCGGCCCTCGGCGACGTAGAACTGGAACAGGGCGTGGCACGGCGGCAGGGCCATCTGGTCGACCAGCGCCGGGTTCCAGGCAGAGACGATCAGGCGGCGCGAGTCCGGGTTCTTCCGGATCATCTCGATCAGCTTGCTGATCTGGTCGATCGACTCGCCGTTCGGCGCCGGCCAGCTGCGCCACTGGTAGCCGTAGACCGGGCCGAGGTCGCCGTTCTCGTCGGCCCACTCGTCCCAGATGCGCACGCCGTTGTCCTTCAGGTACTTGATGTTGGTGTCGCCCTGGAGGAACCACAGCAGCTCGTGGATGATGGATTTCAGGTGGCACTTCTTGGTGGTCACCAGGGGGAAGCCGTCGGCCAGGTTGAAGCGCATCTGGTGGCCGAACACCGAGTAGGTGCCGGTGCCGGTGCGGTCGCTCTTGAAGGTGCCGGTCTCGCGCACCAGGCGCATCAGGTCGAGGTACTGTTTCATCTCAGCTCCGCCGGGAAGGTCGCGGGTGCCTGGCCAGGCACCCGGAAAAAACGCGCAGTTTACCCAAATCGCCGGCGAGTCAGGCCTTGGCCCGACGATACGCCCAGACCATCAGGCCGATACCGCCGAGGATCATCGGCAGGCACAGCACCTGGCCCATGGTCAGCCAGTTCCACGCCAGGTAGCCGAGCTGGGCATCCGGCACGCGGACGAACTCGACGATGAAGCGGAACACCCCGTAGCAGGCGGCGAACAGGCCGGACACTGCCATGGTCGGGCGCGGCTTGCGCGAGTACAGCCAGAGGATGAGGAACAGGGCCACGCCTTCCAGGGCGAACTGGTACAGCTGCGAGGGGTGGCGGGCCAGCTGCTGCGGGTCGGTGGGGAAGACCATGGCCCAGGGCAGGTCGGTGGCCTTGCCCCACAGCTCGGCGTTGATGAAGTTGCCGATGCGTCCGGCGCCCAGGCCGATCGGCACCAGGGGGGCAATGAAGTCCATCAGCTGGAAGAAGCTCTTGTCATTGCGCCGGCCGAACAGCCAGGTGGCCAGCATCACGCCGATCAGGCCGCCGTGGAAGGACATGCCGCCTTCCCACACCCGCAGGATCTTCAGCGGCTCGGCGACGTAGGCCGCCAGGTCGTAGAACAGCACGTAGCCCAGGCGACCGCCGAGGATCACGCCCATGGCCACCCAGAACACCAGGTCGGAGAGCTTCTCCTTGCTCCAGGTCGGGTCGAAGTCCTGCAGCCGGCGGCTGGCCAGCAGCCAGGCACCACCGATGCCGACCAGGTACATCAGGCCGTACCAGTGGATCTTGATGACGCCGAGATCCAGCGCCACCGGGTCTATCTGCGGGTAAGGCAGCATTCAAAACTCCTTAGATCAGGAAATTCACGCCCACGCAGAGCAGCAGCAGGGCGAACAGGCGCTTGAGCAGGCGTGGCGACAGCTTGTGCGCCAGGCGCGCGCCGAAGCGGGCGAAGAACATGCTGGTGATGGCGATGCCGGCCATGGCCGGCAGGTAGACGAAGCCGACACTCCACGGCGGCAACTGCGGCTCGCCCCAGCCGATGACCATGAAGCTCAGGGCGCTGGCGGCGGCGATCGGCAGGCCACAGGCGGCGGAGGTGGCCACCGCCTGCTGCATGGGCACGCTGCGCCAGGTCAGGAAGGGCACGGTCAGCGAGCCGCCGCCGATGCCGAAGATCGCCGAGGCCCAGCCGATCACCCCGCCGGCGGCGGTCAACCCCAGCCTGCCTGGGACCGCGCGACCGGCCTTGGGTTTCAGCTCCAGGCCCATCTGGATGGCGATGACGATGGCGAACACACCGATGATCTTCTGCAACAGCGGGCCGTTGATCGCCGCCGCCGTCAGCGAGCCGAGGCCGGCGCCGAGCAGGATGCCGAGGGCCATCCAGGCGAAGATCGGCCACAGCACCGCGCCCTTGCGCTGGTGCTCCAGCACCGAGTTGATCGAGGTGAAGACGATGGTGGCCAGCGAGGTGCCCACGGCCAGGTGGGTCAGCACGGCCGGGTCGATGCCCTGGGCGGTGAAGCTCAGCACCAGTACCGGCACTATGATGATGCCGCCGCCGACACCGAACAGCCCGGCCAGCACGCCGGCCGCTGCGCCCAGCAGCAGATAGAGCAGAAATTCCATGAACCCCCCCGGATCAGGCAGGCATGGTAGCGGAGCCTCTCCGGGCATGGCCAGACGCGGCGATATTTCCGTAGAGTGGGGGCCCGAGTGCCGGAGTCGCATCATGTGCCTGATCGCTTTCGCCTGGCGCCCCGATCACCCGCTCCCGCTGGTGCTGGCGGCCAACCGTGACGAGTTCTACGAGCGTGCCAGCCTGCCGCTGGGCGAGTGGGCGGACGCCCCCGGGCTGTATGCCGGGCGCGACCTGCAGGCCGGCGGCACCTGGCTGGGAGTGAGCCGCGACGGCCGCTTCGCCGCCCTGACCAACATCCGCGACCCGCGCCAGGCCAAGGGGCCGCGCTCGCGTGGCGAATTGCCGGTGGAGTTCCTGCGCGGCGCGCTGGATGCCGAGGCCTTCCTCGCCGGGCTGCGCCCGCGCCTGGGCGATTACAGCGGCTTCAACCTGCTGCTCGGCGACCGTCGCCAGCTGTTCTTCTTCAACTCGGAAGAGGGCTGTGCGCGCCGCCTGGCGCCCGGCCTCTATGGTCTGTCCAACGCCCAGCTGGACACGCCCTGGCCCAAGGTCCTGCGCGCCACCGCCCATCTCGCCGGCAGCCTCGCCGACCCGCATCCACAGCGCCTGCTGGACTTGCTGCGCGACGAACGGCGCCCGCCGCGGGAGTTGCTGCCGGACACCGGTATCGGCCTGGACTGGGAGCTGCTGTTGTCGTCGATGTTCATCGTCGGGCCGGGCTATGGCACCTGCGCCAGCACTGCCCTACTGCTGGGCGCCGACGGTGGCGTGCAGCTGGTGGAGCGGCGCTTCGATAATCGCGGCGTGCCGGCCGGCGAGGTATCGATCCGCCTGCCGGGCTAACCCTGCTCGCGCCAGTCGCAGAAACAGCCCACCGCCAGGTTGCTGTCGGCCCTGACCCTGCGCCCGGCCACCAGGGCCTCGAGGATCGGCTCGATGAAGCTGTTGCTCGAAGTGCACAGGGCGCCCTCGCTGTAGGGGCCGAAGTAGGCGAGCTGGCCCTGCTGGTCCCAGATCGCCACCGCCGGGCTGGCCGGCAGGTCCGCGCTGCCGGGCAGTTCCTGCAGCGCCTGCAGGCCCTGCAGGTTGTCCGGCAGGCGCCCCTGGCTGCCGGCCTTCTGCACCGCGTAGAACTGCACGCCGCGCGGCGCGTAGGCCTGCAGCAGCTCGCCGAGGTGCTGCTGGTTGCCGACATTGCACGGGCAGCCCGGGTCCCAGAAGTGCACCAGGCGGATCGGCCCCGGCCCGGCCAGCTCGGCCGGCAGGTGCAGCTGGGCACCGGAGAACAGTTCGGTGCGCGCCTCGAAGGGGCGGATGTAGCGGGCCTGGAACCACCAGAAGGCGGCCAGCATGGCGCCCAGCCAGAGGATGGCGACGAGGCTGGCGAGCAGGGTCTTGCGGCGGGGAGACATGGTCGGCGGGCACCTGGGAAAGGCCGCTAGCTTGCCACGCCGCGCCCGACAGCTGAATATCGGCCATCACCCCGGGAACCGCGAAAGCCCATGACCGCCCCGCCCCAGACCCTGCCCGAGCCCTTCCAGCCCGAGCGCCTGCGCGCCGCCCTGCGACCCTTGGTCGCGGCCGCCACGTTGCCTGCCGAGGCGCAGGCCTACCAGCGCTACTACGGCCTGGACCTGCCGCAGCACGGTGCTGTGCAGCGCCGCCTGGGGCGCTTCCACTGCGCCGGCCTGGAGCTGGTCGCCCAGCTGTGGCTGCCGCCGCAGCCGCAGGCGACCCTGATCCTGCTGCACGGCTACTACGACCACACGGGCCTGTATCGCCATGTGATCGACTGGGCGCTGGGGCTGAACCTCGCCGTGCTGACCTGCGACCTGCCGGGCCACGGCCTGTCCGCCGGCGCCCGCGCCAGCATCGACGACTTCGCCACCTACCAGCAGACCCTGCAGGCGCTGTTCGCCGAGGCCGCCAGCCTCGACCTGCCGCAACCCTGGCACCTGTGCGGGCAGAGCACCGGCGGCGCCATCCTGCTCGACTACCTGCTGCTCGGCGAGCCGCGCCCGGAACCGGGCGCCACCATCCTCCTGGCGCCACTGGTGCGCCCGCGCGCCTGGGGCCTGTCGAAGCTCAGCTACCACCTGCTCGGGCCGTTCAAGACGGAGATTCCGCGGCGCTTCTCGGAGAACTCCACCGACGCCGAGTTCCTCGACTTCCTGCAGCACCGCGACCCGCTGCAGCCGCGCACCCTGCCCACCGCCTGGGTCGGCGCCCTGGCGAGGTGGATACCGCGCATCGAAAAGGCGCCGCGCAGCGTGCAGCAGCCACTGGTGGTGCAGGGCGAGGACGACATGACGGTGGACTGGCGGCACAACCTGCAGGTGCTGCAGGACAAGTTCGACCGCCCGGAGATCCTGCGCCTGCCCGGCGCCCGCCACCACCTGGTGAACGAGCGCGAGGCGCTGCGCCGCCAGTACTTCGCCTTCCTCAGCGAGCGCCTGCGCTAGCTCGCCCGGCTCAGATGCCCTGCTGCGCCGGCTGCAGGTCGGCGGCGCTCTCGTCCGCCGCCAGGCCGGCGCGCAGGGCGGCCAGCGCCGCCTGGTAGTAGGCCTTGCCGGCGGCGGACTGGGCGAAGCCGACGAACTCCTCCAGCTCCGGGTCGGACAGCTCGCGGTAGACGTGCAGCAGGGTGTTGTCGATATCCGCCTCGATCTGCTGCTGCAGACGCTCGCGCTGGCTCTGCACCAGCATCTGCGCCTGCTCGCCGCCGAACAGGCCGGGCACCATCGAGCTGAGGCTGTCGGCGGCGACCCCGGCCAGGGCCAGGCTGACCTCGGCACCGGCGGCGGTGGCCGGCAGGGCCTGGGCCAGGTGGCGGATCAGCAGGCGCCGGGTGGCATCGGCCTCCACCCGCGGCAGGCCGTTGGCATGGGCGATCAGCTGGTCGCGGGCGGTGGCGCGGGTCTCCGCGGCGACGATGCGCCGCCCCAGCGGCGACTCGAAGAACTGCACGGCCGGACGCGGATCGGCCAGCTGCATGCGCAGCGCGGCCTGGGCGCGCTGCTCCATGGCCGCCGGCTCGAAGCGGCGGTTGCTGTTGTCCACCAGAGCCTGGTACACGGCCGGCGGCAGGCTGCCCTGGTAGCGCTGCTGGGCGGCCTTCAGCGCATCGGTGAAATGCGCGCGCTGCTGCGGCCAGCCGGCGCTCTGGTAGAGCCGGGCATGCTCGTCGGCGGCGAAGGCGAAGCTGCACAGCAGCATGAGGCAAGCAAAGAGGACACGCATCGGGGACTCCTGTCTGAGGCCGCTATTCTAGGGGCGCGCGGGCCAGGCTGGTAGAATCCCGGCATGCCCAACGAACAACTGCAGCGGCTTTTGCCGCAGATCATCGAGGACCTGGCCAGCCGCGGCTGGTCGCGGCAGGACGCTTTCCTGCCTGCCACTCTGACCCACGAACTGGCCGAGGAGTGCCGCAGGCGCGCCCGCGAAGGCGCGCTGAACCCGGCCGGCACCGGCCGCGGCCAGGGCCTGGCGGTACGCGAAGGCGTGCGCGGCGACCATATCCAGTGGCTGGAGGCGGGCCAGGCCGAGGCCTGCGACCAGTACCTGGCGACCATGGACGCGCTGCGCCAGGCGCTCAACCGCGCCTTCTTCCTCGGCCTGGAGGACTACGAGAGCCACTTCGCCCTGTATCCGCCCGGCGCCTTCTACCAGAAGCACCTGGACCGCTTCCGCGACGACGACCGGCGCACGCTGTCGGCGGTGTTCTACCTCAACGCCGACTGGCAACCCGAGCAGGGCGGCGCCCTGCGCCTCTACCCAGAGGGCGGCGGCGAACTGGACGTGCTGCCGACGGCCGGCACCCTGGTGCTGTTCATGTCCGCCGAGCTGCCCCACGAGGTGCTGCCGGCGAGCCGCGAACGCCTGTCGCTGACCGGCTGGTTCCGCCGCCGCTAACGTCCCCGGGAGGACTGCATGATGGAGAAACTGCTGGTCAGCCGCTGCCTGCTCGGCCACCGGGTGCGCTACGACGGCGGCGCCCACGGCCCCTATGACCTGCTGCAGCGCTGGCAGGACGAGGGCCGCATCGTGCCCCTGTGCCCGGAGGTGGCCGGCGGCCTGCCGACCCCGCGCGCGCCGGCGGAGATTCCTGGCGGCCAGGGCGGCCAGGTGCTGGACGGCGCACGGCCGGTGCTGACCGACGACGGCGAGGACGTCACCGCCGCCTTCGTCGCCGGCGCCGGGATCGCCCTGCAGCTGGTGCGCCAGCATGGCCTGCGGGTCGCCGTGCTCAAGGCGCGCAGTCCGTCCTGCGGCAATACGCAGAACTACGACGGCAGTTTCAGCGGCACCCTGGTCGCCGGCGAGGGCGTCACCGCCGCCCTGCTCAGGCGCCATGGGGTGAAGGTGTTCAACGAGTCCGAGCTGACCGCGGCCGCCGCCGAGCTGGCGCGCCTGGAGCGTGGCGGCGACTGAACCGCGCGCGCCTGCCGTGGTCGTTATCGAGTCACTTCAGCAGGAGCGCATCATGTCCCAGACTTTTCGCACACTCGCCCTGGCCGGCTTGCTGGCCGGCCTGCCGCTGCTCGCCAGCGCCGAGATACCGCGCAGCCCGGCCCCGGAGGGGGCGCGGGTGTACTTCATCGAACCGGCCGACGGCGCCACCGTGGCGCGGACCTTCAGCGTCAAGTTCGGCCTCGCCGGCATGGGCGTGGCACCGGCCGGGGTCGACCTGCCCGGCACCGGCCACCACCACCTGCTGGTGGACCTCGCCGAGGCGCCGGCGATGGATCAGCCGCTGCCCGCCAGCGAGCAGGTGCTGCATTTCGGCAAGGGCCAGACCGAGACCGAGCTGACCCTGCCACCGGGTACCCACAGCCTGCAGCTGCTGGTCGGCGACAAGAACCACGTGCCGCTGCAGCCGCCGGTGATCTCCGAGCGAATCACCGTCACCGTGCAGTAGCGGGCACCAGCAGCAGCTCGCTGCGCGTGTTCGCCGCCACGTCGGCCTCGGCCAGGCGCATCGGCACGTAGTCACCACGCATGTAGGCCTCGGCCTGGTCGGCGTAGTGCTCGTCGAAGAGCACCCCGCTCTGCCCCACCGGGTTGATGCCCAGGCTCCTGCCGGCGTCGGCCAGGTCGATCAGGCGCCGGGTCGAGGGGCCGTAGACCACGTCCCAGGGCGCCGGGCCGACCCGGTGCGAGAGGTTGTTGGGCGTCTCGTGGCCACCCGGCGCGGCGAAGGGGCCGACGTTGAACAGGCGATCCAGCGGCTTCTGCTGGCCCAGTGGATGTCCGTGGGTCAGCTGGTGCGCCTTGCCCCAGAGCCAGGCCGAGCTGTCGTCGCCCAGCTGCTGGCGCAGGTGCTCCAGGGTGCCCTGCCAGGCATTCGCCACCACCTCGGCACGGCCCTCGCGGGCCTCGGTGGCGCGCACATCCCACCAGGGCGAATCGGCATCGGCGGCCAGGCGCGGCAGGGCGCTGTCGAGCACGCGGGTGTAGAGCAGGCTGGCGAAGAAGTCGTCGCCCAGCTCGTCGTGCAGGGCGCCACGGGCCAGTTCATAGAGGAACTGGTTGAACAGGCTGGCGGCCACCGAGTCGAGGCGGTGGTCGCCGTCCCAGGCGGCCAGCCGCTCGACCAGCTCGCGCTCGCCGGCATCGCGCGCGGCGCCACGCAGGTCCGCCAGCAGCGGCGCCAGCAGGCGCGGGCCGTAGCCGGTACCGCTGTCCAGCTGCAGTGCCTGGCTGTTGGCCAGGTCCCACTTCACCGCCGGGTCGCGCAGGCGCTCGTCCAGGCGCCGGGCACGGTCGGCCAGGTTGTAGTAGCCGGGTACCTCCAGGGCGTTGCGCGGCTGGTGGTTGGCCGAGAGGATGTAGCCGCGCGGCGGATTCTCTTCCTGCGGGTTGGCGGTGAAGGGGTGGAAGCCGGGCTTGTCGGCTTCGCCGCTGGCGCCGTCGAGGATGAAGCTCGGATTGACCCCGGCCGGGCGCTGCGGCAGCTTGGCCGCGGCCCACCAGCCGATGTCGCCGGCGGCGTTGGCCCACACCACGTTGAGGCCGGGGGCGTGGATCTTCGCCGCGGCGGCGCGGGCCTTGTCCAGGGTGTCGGCACGGCCCAGCTGGTAGAAGGCCTCGAGGATCGGGTTGTCGGTCTCCAGAAAGGCCCACCACAGGGCGATCGGCGTCTGCCCGGCGGCCGGCGCCAGCGCGTCGTTGACGATCGGCCCGTGCGGCGAGCGGCGCAGGCTCAGGCGCACGTCGGCGCCGCCCTTGACCCTGATCACCTCCTCGCTGCGCTGCAGCTCGACCCAGCGCCCCCGGTACCAGACCTGCTCGGGGTTGTCCGGGTTGAGCTTCTCGGCGATCAGGTCGAGGTCGTCGTTCTGGAACATGGTGATGCTCCAGGCGAAGTCGCGGTTGAAGCCCAGCGAGGCGGTCGGGTTGAGCGCCTGGAAGTGGCCATACAGGTCGAAGCCCGGAGCGCTCAGCTGCGCCTCGTACCACACCGCCGGCACGGCGAAGCGGATATGCGGGTCGCCGGCCAGCAGCGGCTTGCCGCTGGCGGTGCGGCTGCCGGCCACGGCCCAGGCGTTGCTGCCCTCGAACTGCGGCAGGCCGGCCTGGCGAAACGCCTCGTGGCTGACCCGGGCCAGTGCGCCGAGGTCCTGCCAGTCGCCGGCGGCCAGCGCCGGGGCGATCACTCCCTGCGGCTGCCAGTCGAGATCGAATATCCCGAGGTACTCGGCGCCCAGCTGGTCGCGCACCCGGGTCAGCACCGGCTCGGTGCGGAACGCGGCGGCGAAGCTGTAGGCCATGTAGCCGGCCACGGCCAGGGTGTCCTCGACGCGGAAGTCGCGCGGGGGGATGCCCAGCAGGTCGAACTCCAGCGGCCGCGGATGGCTGGCCTGGTACTGGTTGATGCCGTCCAGGTAGGCCTCCAGGGCCTGCCAGGCCGGTCCACTGCGCTCGGCCCGCTGCACGTACTGGCGCGCATGCTCGGCCAGGCGCAGGGTACGGAACAGGCGGTCGCTGGGCAGCAGCTTGTCACCCAGCACCTCGGCCAGCTCGCCGTTGGCCAGGCGCCGCAGCATCTCCATCTGGAACAGGCGGTCCTGTGCCTGCACATAGCCGAGGGCGCGGTACAGGTCGGCCTCGTTCTGCGCGCGGATGTGCGGCACGCCACGCTCGTCGTAGCGCACCGAGACCGGGGCGGCGAGGCCGGCGAGGGCCAGCTGGCCATCGCGTTGCGGCTGCTTGCCGGCCAGGTACCAGGCGCCGGCGCCAGTGAGGGTGGCGAGCGCCACGGCGAGCAGGGTGAGGCTGCGTTTCATCGGGGAGTTCCTTGTCGTTATGGCGTCGATTGTGCGCAGCCGAGGCGGCCGTCGCATTGACCGAAAAACCGCCAGCGGCAAATATCTGGTCACCATGACCTCATCCGCCGACCTGCCGCTGACCCACTCCGCCACCCTGCGCCTGCTGCTGTACGAGGCGCTGGATGCGCTCGGCTTCGAGCCGGGGGAGATCTACCGGCGCGCCTTCCGCGACATCCCGCTGGGCCCGCCGAGCAGCGCGGCGCGCGAGCCCCACGACCTGGCGCCGCCGTTCTGGCAGGCGCTGCCGCGGCTGACCGGCGACCCCGACATCGGCCTGCATCTGGGCGAGCGCATGCAGCCACGGCCGCTGGATGTGGTCAGTTACCTGCAGCTGGCCAGCCGCGACCTGCGCGAGGCGCTGCAGGTGTTCGTGCGCTACCAGCACATCATTTCCGGCGGTTTCGCCGCGGCGCTGCAGGTGCAGGGCGAGCGCGCGCGGCTGATCATCGACCTCAACTACCTGGGGCACGGCTCGCTGCGCCAGCAGATGGAGTGCCTGGCGGTGCTGTTCGGCAAGCACCTGGCGCAGCTGTGCGGCCAGCCGGTGCCACTGCTCGGCCTGAGCCTGCGCCACAGCGCGCCGCGGCGGCTGCACGAGCATCGCCGGCTGTTCGGCCTGACCCCGTGCTTCGACGCCGAGCACGATGCCCTGGAGTTCCCGGCGGCGCTCCTCGACAGGCCGTCGCGCAATGCCGCACCGGCGATCTTCGCCGTGCTGCGCCGGCACGCCGACGAGCAGCTGACCGAGCTGGCCGGCAACTCGCTGGTCAACCGGGTGCGCTACTGGCAGGCCGGCCAGCTGGGCAGCGGACGCTGCGATCTGGCCGCTTGCGCACAGGCGCTGGGCAGCACGCCGGCGGCCCTGCAGCGCGGCCTGCTGGCGCGTGGCACGGGCTTTCGCCCGCTGCTCGAGGAGTTGCGCCGGCAGCGTTCGCTGACCCTGCTGGGCGAGGGCCGCGGCATCCGCGAGGTGGCCAGGGCCTGCGGCTTCGCCGAGCTGTCGCCCTTCTACCGCGCGTTCCGTCGCTGGTGGGGCTGCACCCCGGCACAGTGGCAGGCGCGCCGGGGCTGAAACGCAAAAGGGAGGCCGAGGCCTCCCTTTCGATTCATCCCCAAACAGCGCTACAGCGTGTCGCGCAGTAGCGCTGCGGGCTGTTTTTAGAACAGCACGCGGCTGCGGATGGTGCCGGTGACGTGCTGCAGCTTCTCCAGCGCCAGGTCGGAGTACTCGGCGTCGACGTCGATCACCACGTAGCCGACCTTGTCGTTGGTCTGCAGGAACTGGCCGGAGATGTTGATGCCGTTGTCGGCGAACACCTTGTTGATCTCGCTCATCACGCCCGGCACGTTCTGGTGGATGTGCAGCAGGCGGTGCTTGCCCGGGTGCGCCGGCAGGGCGACTTCCGGGAAGTTCACGGAGGACACCGAAGTACCGTTGTCGCTGTACTTGACCAGCTTCTCGGCCACTTCCAGGCCGATGTTGGCCTGCGCCTCGGCGGTGGAGCCGCCGATGTGCGGGGTCAGGATCACGCGATCCAGGCCGCGCAGCGGGCTCTCGAACTCTTCGTCGTTGGACTTGGGCTCGACCGGGAACACGTCGATGGCGGCGCCGATCAGGTGCTCGTCCTTGATCGCCTGGGCCAGGTGGTCCAGCTCGACCACGGTGCCGCGGGCGGCGTTGATCAGGATGCCGCCCTTCTTCATGGCGCGAATTTCCTTCTCGCCGATCATCCACTGGGTGGACGGCAGCTCCGGTACGTGCAGCGACACGATGTCGCACAGGCCCAGCAGCTCGTGCAGGTTGCCGATCTGGGTGGCGTTGCCCAGCGGCAGCTTGGTCACGGTGTCGTAGAAGAACACCTGCATGCCCAGGGCCTCGGCCAGCACCGAGAGCTGGGTGCCGATCGAGCCGTAGCCGACGATGCCGAGCTTCTTGCCGCGGATCTCGAAGGAGTTGGCCGCCGACTTGATCCAGCCGCCGCGGTGGCAGGAGGCGTTCTTCTCGGGGATGCCGCGCAGCAGCAGGATGGCCTCGGCCAGCACCAGCTCGGCCACCGAGCGGGTGTTGGAATAGGGCGCGTTGAACACGGCGATGCCGCGCTCGCGGGCGGCGTCCAGGTCGACCTGGTTGGTACCGATGCAGAAGCAGCCGACGGCGACCAGCTTCTTGGCGCAGTCGAAGACCTCGGCGGTCAGCTGGGTGCGCGAGCGGATGCCGACGAAGTGGGCATCGGCGATCTTCTCTTTCAGCTCGTCGCCGGACAGCGCGCCCTTGAGGTACTCGATGTTGGTGTAGCCAGCGGCCTTCAGGGTGTCGACGGCGTTCTGGTGCACGCCTTCCAGCAGAAGGAACTTGATCTTGCTCTTGTCGAGAGAGGTCTTGCTCATCGGAGTACCTGTGGTCCCACAAAAAGTGTCAGGAAAGCGGCCGCGGCCGGGCCCGCGGATCGGCTCGGGGGCACGATTGGCGGGGTGCGTATGCTAGCATACGAGCCCCGCGAAACGCCCACCCCTGACCGATGAAGCGTTCTCAGGGTGACCATGAATCGTTTGAGAGTTCCCAGATGACCAATCCTGCCCTGATCGACGAGCTGAAGACCCTGGTGGAGCCCGGCAAGGTGCTGACCGATGCCGATTCCCTCAACGCCTACGGCAAGGATTGGACCAAGCACTTCGCCCCGGCGCCGTCCGCCATCGTCTTCCCCAAGACCATCGAGCAGGTGCAGGCCATCGTGCGCTGGGCCAACGCCCACAAGGTCGCCCTGGTGCCCTCCGGCGGCCGCACCGGCCTGTCCGCCGCCGCCGTGGCGGCCAACGGCGAGGTGGTGGTGGCGTTCGACTACATGAACCAGATCCTCGCCTTCAACGAGTACGACCGCACCGTGGTGTGCCAGCCGGGCGTGGTGACCAAGCAGCTGCAGCTGTTCGCCGAGGACAAGGGCCTGTACTACCCGGTGGACTTCGCCTCCTCCGGCTCCAGCCAGCTGGGCGGCAACATCGGCACCAATGCCGGCGGCATCAAGGTGATCCGCTACGGCATGACCCGCAACTGGGTGGCCGGCCTCAAGGTGGTCACCGGCACCGGCGAGCTGCTGGAGCTGAACCGCGACCTGATCAAGAACGCCACCGGCTACGACATGCGCCAGCTGTTCATCGGCGCCGAAGGCACCCTGGGCTTCGTCGTGGAAGCCACCATGCGCCTGGAGCGCGCGCCGAAGAATCTCACCGCGATGGTCCTCGGCACCCCGGACTTCGACTCGATCATGCCGGTGCTGCACGCCTTCCAGGGCAAGCTGGACCTGACCGCCTTCGAGTTCTTCTCCGACAAGGCGCTGGCCAAGATCCTGGCCCGCGGCGACGTGCCGCCGGCCTTCGACACCGACTGCCCGTTCTACGCCCTGCTGGAGTTCGAGGCGACCACCGAGGAAGTGGCCAACCAGGCCCTGGAGACCTTCGAGCACTGCGTCGAGCAGGGCTGGGTGCTGGACGGCGTGATGAGCCAGAGCCAGCAGCAGCTGGAGAACCTGTGGAAGCTGCGCGAGTACATCTCCGAGACCATCAGCCACTGGACCCCGTACAAGAACGACATCTCGGTCACCGTCGGCCAGGTGCCGGCCTTCCTGCACGACATCGACCGCATTGTCGGGGAGAACTACCCAGACTTCGAGGTGATCTGGTTCGGCCATATCGGCGACGGCAACCTGCACCTGAATATCCTCAAGCCGGAGAACCTGTCCAAGGACGAGTTCTTCGCCAAGTGCGCGATCGTCAACCAGTGGGTGTTCGAGACCGTACAGAAGTACAACGGCTCCATCTCCGCCGAGCACGGCGTGGGCATGACCAAGCGCGACTACCTGCACTACAGCCGCTCGGAAGCGGAGATCGGCTACATGAAGGCGATCAAGGCGGTGTTCGACCCGAACGGCATCATGAATCCTGGGAAAATTTTCCCCGTCTGAATCCGTAGGGCGGGTGAAACCCGCCAGGACAGCTTGCGGGTTTCACCCGCCCTACGAGGCATGAGCATGAGCTACCAGCACCAGTACATCGACGGCACCCCTATCCACTTCCCGCTGGGCAAGGTGGTCTGCGTCGGGCGCAACTATGCCGAGCACGCCGCCGAGCTGAACAACCCGATCCCCAGCGAGCCGCTGCTGTTCATCAAGCCCGGCAGCTGCACCGTGGCGCTGGACGAGAGCTTCGCCATCCCGCAGGAGCGCGGTGCCGTGCACTTCGAGGCGGAGATCGCCGTGCTGATCGGCAAGCCGCTGTCGAAGCAGCCGAGCGAAGAGGAAGTGCGCGACGCCATCTCCGGCTTCGCCCCGGCCCTGGACCTGACCCTGCGCGACGTGCAGGCCAGGCTGAAGGAGAAGGGCCTGCCCTGGGAGCTGGCCAAGAGCTTCGACGGCGCCTATGTACTGGCCCCCTTCGTCGCCGCCGACGCGGTGGAGGACGTGCGCGACATCGGCATCCGCCTGAGCATCGACGGCCAGCTGCGCCAGGACGGCAACAGCCGCGACATGCTCAACCCGATCATCCCGCTGATCCAGCACATCGCCGGCCACTTCAGCCTGCAACCGGGCGACGTGGTCTCCACCGGCACCCCGGCCGGGGTCGGCCCGCTGACCAGCGGTGAGCAGCTGGACATCGAACTGGTCGGGCTGTCGCGCTTCAGCAGCCGGGTGCTCTGAGAGATTTCCCGCCGCCCAGCGAACTTTCAGGGCTGCGGGTAGTCACACGGGTTCGGTTCCTTCGAGCAGTCACCGATGCCTCTCGCCCTGTCCCCGCTTTTCCGCCGCCGCCAGCTGAGCCTGGCGCTGGTCATGCTCTTCGCCGCGCTGATCGCCCTGGTGCGCTACCTGCACTGGGACGACCGCACCCTGCTGTGGCTCAAGGAGCAGCAGATGCCCGCCGCCGAGCGTGCCGCCAGCATCTGGCTGCCCGGCTACAGCGCCAGCATCGAGGGCAAGCCGCTGGCCGGCCTGGAGGACGACGAGGCCTCCGACCTGGCCTACAGCCCGCTCACCGGCACCCTGTTCACCGTCACCGGCAAGCTGCCCATGCTGGTCGAGCTGAGCCGCACCGGCGAGGTGCTGCGGCGCATCGCCCTCAAGGGCTTCGCCAATCCGGAGGGCGTGGCGGTGCTGGAGAACGGCATGATCGCCCTGACCGACGAGCGCCAGCGCAACCTGTCGATCTTCGAGCTGGATCCGCTGACCCGCGAACTCGACCTGGCCGACGCCAAGCCGTTCGACCTGGGCTTCCCCGACGCTGGTAACAAGGGCTTCGAGGGCATCGCCTGGGACCCGGCGCAGCAGCGCCTGCTGCTGGGCAAGGAGCGCGAGCCCACCGCCATGTTCAGCCTCGGCAGCGATGGCCAGCGCCTGCTCGAGCAGGAGCTGCGCCCCCTGCCCAGCTACGGCCTGGGCATGCGCAACCTGTCGGCCCTCAGCGTGGACCCGCGCACCGGCCATATCCTCGCCCTGTCCGCCCAGTCGCGCCTGCTGCTGGAGCTGGACGAACGCGGCGAGCCGGTCAGCTTCATCAGCCTGCTCGGCGGCCAGAGCGGCCTGGAAAGCCGCATCCCGCGCGCCGAAGGCGTGGCCATGGACGAGGACGGCACCATCTACATGGTCAGCGAGCCGAACCTGTTCTACGTGTTCCGCAAGGACGAGGGCGCCCCGCGCGGCTGATGCTCAGCGCAGCACGCTGTCGAAGCCCTGCAGCACGTTGATGGCGTTGATGCCGATCTCCTCCACCGCGTAGCCGCCCTCCATCACGAACAGGGTCTGCAGGCCCAGTGCGCCTATGACCTCGCCCATGCGCAGGTAGTCCGGGCTGTCCAGCTTGAACTGCGAGATCGGGTCTTCCTTGAAGGTATCCACACCCAGCGACACGATCAGCGCATCCGGCGCATAGGCGGCGATCTGCCGGCAGGCAGCGGCCAGCGCCAGGCCCCAGGCGGACCAGTCGCTGCCGGCGGCCAGCGGATAGTTGAAGTTGAAGCCGCGGCCGACGCCCTCGCCCTTCTCGTCGGCGTAGCCGAGGAAGAACGGGTACTCGAAGCGCGGGTCGCCATGGATCGAGGTGAACAGCACGTCGGCGCGGTCGTAGAAGATGTCCTGGATGCCGTTGCCGTGGTGGTAGTCCACGTCGAGGATGGCCACCCGGCTGGCGCCCTGGTCGAGCATGGCCTGGGCGGCGATGGCCGCGTTGTTGAAGTAGCAGTAGCCGCCCATGTAGTCGGCGGCCGCGTGGTGACCCGGCGGCCGGCACAACGCGAACACCCCGCGCGCGCCCTTGGCCAGCTCGGCCTGGCCGGTCAGCGCGACGTTCACCGAGCTGCTCACCGCCTGCCAGGTGCCGGCGGTGATCGGCACGCCGGCGTCGAAGCTGTAGTAGCCGAACTTGCCGTCGATGCTGTCCGGAATGGTCTGGCGCAGGCGGCGGTTGGGCCAGGTGAACGGCAGCATGTCGTAGTCGCGCCCCATGGCCTGCCATTCGGCCCAGGCATCCCTGAGAAAATGCACGAAGCCCTCGTCGTGCACCCGCAGGATCGGTGCCAGGCCGAACTCGCGCGGCGCCGCCACCTCGCCCAGCTTCACCTTCTGCGCCCGCGCCAGCACCATGTCGGCGCGGCTGGGTTTCTCGAAGCAGGGCGTGAGCTGGCCGTCGATCAGCTCGAACTTGCCGTGGTGCAGGTGATGGTCGTCGCTGTAGATCGTCAGCATGGGCGGCTCTCCGAAGGCATGTGGATCCGTGGACGTGCGGGGCGGAAAGCCCTTTCCCGGCGGGACTGGGCCCCGGCCTGGTGGCTGCGCACTGCAGAGCCGAGATCGTCCCGCCATCCACAACTCAGGTATAACCAATTGTTTTTATTGGCAATTAATAGAAATCGAGGACCAGGGCCCTGGCATCGATTCTAGGCAGCGCGGCGCTTGCGACAGAACGATAGTTACGGACAAAAGGGGATAGATGTGGCCATCTTGCTCGGCAGGCGACCCCGCCGCAGCCCGGCACCCGGCCTTCCCCGATAGGCCTCGGGCTCAGGCCCGCGCCGTCAGGTGCCGGGCAATCCCCTTGCGCAGCGGCAACAGGCCCTGCGCCACGCGCAAGCCGGCCCCACGCAGCAGCCTCGCCGGCAGGCGGTCATCGGTGTAGACATCCACCAGCAGGTTGGTGGCCTGGTACAGCGGCCAGGTGGCCAGGCGCTGCTGGCGCTCGTAGCGCGACAGCAGCGCCGGGGCGGCTATGTCGTCACTGCGGGCCCTGGCGCCCAGCACGGCCGCACTGAGCCGCTGCACGCTGCCCAGGCCGAAGTTGAAGCCATGGGCGGTGACCGGGTGCATGCCGACGGCGGCATCGCCGATCAGCGCGCAGCACGGGCCGACCAGCCTCTCGGCATAGGCGCCGACCAGGGGGTAGGCGTGGCGCTCGCTGGCCAGGCACATGGCGCCCAGGCGGCGCTCGAAACGGCGCTCCATCTCGCCGGCGAAGGCCGACTCGTCCAGCGCACGCAGGCGTTCGATCTCGCGCGGCGGCAGGGTCAGCACCACGGACGACTGCTCGCCGTTGAGCGGCAGCAGGGCCAGGGTCTGGCCGTAGCCGAACCACTCCCAGGCCGTCTGCCGGTGCGGTTTCTCATGGTCCATGCGGCACACCAGCATGGTCTTGCCGAAGTCCTTGAGCCGCGCGCCGATGCCCAGCTGGCGGCGGGTCTCGGAGAAGCGGCTGTCGGCGGCGACCAGCAGCCGGGTGCGCAGCCGCTCGCCATCGGCCAGGTCCAGCTCCACGTCCCGCTCGCGCTGGCGGATGGCACGCACCGCGACCTCGCAGCGCAGCTGCACGTCGGTGCACTCGGCGACCGCGTCGTAGGCGGCACGGCGGATCGCGCGGTTGGCCACCAGCTGGCCGAGGCGTTCGGCGCCGGCCTGGCCAGCCTCGATTTTCAGGGCGAACAGCGAGGGGCCGTTGAACACCTGGGCGTCGCGCAGCACGGCGACCTCCTCGGCCGGCAGGCGCTGCCACAGGCCGAGCTTCTCCAATAGCGCCTGCGAGGCCTGGGTCAGGGCGATCTCGCGGCCATCGAAGACCGGTTCGGCCAGCGCGGTCTCGGCCTGGCGCTCCAGCAGGACGACCGACAGCCCCTGCCCGGACAGGGCGCGGGCCAGGCACAGGCCGGCCGGGCCGGCGCCGATGATGGCGACATCGTGGATCATGGAGAGCACTCCGCGCAGCACTTGGAATGCGCGCGAGTCTAGGGCCGGCGCCGCGGCCAGCCCTTGTCCCCGGTCAATCAGCGGCGCAGTTCGCTGGGCGCCAGGCCGCTCCAGCGCTGGAAGGCGTGGCGGAAGCTGGCCGTCTCGCTGTAGCCGAGCTCTTCGGCGATCAGGTAGATCGGCTTGTCGGTGTTGAGCAGCAGCTGGCGCGCCCTGTCGTAGCGCACCTCGTCGAGCAGGTGCTGGAAGCTGGTGTTGAGCTGCTGCAGGTGGCGGCGCAGGGTGCGCTCGGATCGGTGCAGGCGGGTGGCGACGCGCTCCAGGCTGGAACATTCGAGCAGGTCGCCGGCCAGCTGCTGACGGATCAGGTCACGCAGGTCGTGGCGGCTGTGCAGCTGCGCCTCCAGCTGCATGCACTGCTGCAGGCCGTGCTGGTGGCTGACCGGGTCGGCCAGCGGCAGCGGCCGCTCGAGCAGCGCCGGGTTGAAGCACAGGGCGTTGCAGCCGGCGTCGAACTCCACCGGGCAGCCGAGCCTCTCGCCGTAGCTGGCGGCATGCGCCGGCGCCGGATAGGCCAGCAGCAGGCGGCGCGGGCGCACCGACTCGCCGAGCAGGTCCTGCACCACGGTGAGCAGCGAGGCCAGGCACAGTTCGGTGTTGAACAGGGTGAGGGCCGGGTCGTAGCGGTAGCCGCTGGCGCTCAGGCGCACCTCGTCGCCGCGCACCTGCAGGTCGAGCTGGAAATAGGTGCCGAGCAGCGCCGGGTGGGCGATGGCCAGGCGCAGCGCCTCGCCGAGGTTGCGGCTGGCCAGCAGGGTGTAACCGAGCATGCCGTAGGCCGAGACATGCATGCGCTTGCCCAGCAACAGGCCGAGGGCCGGGTCGGCGCTGGCGGCCAGGGCGTTGGACAGCACGCGCAGCTCCTGGGCGTGGCTGACCAGGCGGGTCGGGGTCTGCAGATCCTCGCCGTGGATGCCGCTGCCCTCCAGCACCCGCTCGACCGCTACACCCATGCGTTGCAGCCCCTGCACGGCCAGGGCCACGGTGTGCAAGGTGGTCATTACGCGCTCTTCCGGTAACACTGACATGACTGCCGTTTCCGTTGCGGTGGTATTCGGTAACTCGTCCGGCGGCCCGACTCGGCATTCTTAAGCTTGAATTCAGCTGCAGATGTTTTGCTGCAGCATCCCCCGAATCGGAAACCTCTTCATGCGCCGCCTGACCCAAGCTCGTGTCCTGCTGCCGACCCTGGCAGTGCTCGTCCTCCTGGCCCTGCTGGCGGTTGCCCAGCAGTGGCGCCTGCCCGAACGTGGCTGGTTCGCAGTGCAAGAATGGCGCCATGCCGCCGAGTGGCGCGACCGGTCGATCTGGCTGCCGGACTACCGCGCCAGCGTCCAGGCCCGGCCGATCGAAGGGCTGAGCGCCGATGTCTCGGCGCTGACCTACGACCCGGAGCGGCGCACCCTGTTCACCGTGACCAACAAGAACCCGCAGATCGTCGAGCTGTCGCTGGACGGCAGGATAGTGCGCCGGGTGCCCCTGGTCGGTTTCGGCGACCCGGAGGCCATCGAATACATCAGCCGCGACCTCTACGTGATCACCGACGAGCGCCAGCAGCGCCTGTTCCGCGTGCACCTGGACGAGGACACCGAGTTCGTCGACGCCGCCGAGTCGGAGCAGCTGTCACTCGGCATCGGCCTGAACGGCAACAAGGGCTTCGAGGGCCTGGCCTACGACGCCGCGGGCCAGCGCCTGTTCGCCGCCAAGGAGCGCGACCCGGTGAGCATCTACGAGATCCACGGCTTCCCCCATACCAACCCGGACAAGCCCTTCGCCGTGCACGTGGTGGATGACCGCGAACGCGACGCCCGGCTGTTCGTGCGCGACCTGTCCAGCCTGCAGTACGACGAGGGCAGCGGTCACTTGCTGGCGCTGTCCGACGAGTCGCGCCTGGTGCTGGAGATCAATGCCGATGGCCGGCCGATCAGCAGCCTGTCGCTGCTGCGCGGCCAGCATGGTCTGGAGAGGAGCGTGCCACAGGCGGAGGGCGTGGCGATGGACGACCAGGGCCGCCTGTACCTGGTCAGCGAGCCCAACCTGTTCTACGTGTTCGAGAAGCAGGCCAGGCCCTGATCAGACGCTGAGCAGCCAGTCGTAGTCGACGATCAGCGGCGCGTGCTGGGAGAAGCGCGGCTGGCGCGGCAGCTTGGCGTTGCGCACCACGCGGCGCAGGCCGGGCGTGAGTAGCTGGTAGTCGAAGCGCCAGCCGAGGTTGAGCATCTCCGCCTGCTCGCTGTCCGGCCACCAGCTGTACTGGTCGCCTTCGCGGCTGACCTCGCGCAGGGCGTCGACATAGCCCATGTTGCCGACCACCTCATCCAGCCAGGCGCGCTCGGGCGCCAGGAAGCCCGGTAGCTGCTGGCAGTCGCGCCAGTTCTTCACGTCCAGCTTCTGGTGCGCCACGTACAGCGAACCGCAGTAGATGTACTCGCGGCGCTTGCGACGCTGCTTGTCCAGGTAGCCGGTGAAGTCGTCGATGAACTTGAACTTGTGGTTCAGGCTCTCGTCACCGCCCTGGCCGGACGGCAGCAACAGGGTGGCGATGCTCACCTTGTCGAAGTCGGCCTGCAGGTAGCGCCCGTAACGGTCGGCCATCTCGAAGCCGAGGCCGTGGATCACCGCCTTGGGCTGCAGGCGCGAGTAAAGCGCCACGCCACCCTGGGCCGGCACCTCGGCATCCGCCGCATAGAGAAAGTAGCCATCCAGCTGGTAGGCCGGATCGTCCAGTTCGAAGGAGGAGACTCTTGTATCCTGCAGGCAGATCACGTCGGCATTCTGGGCCTGCAGCCAGCTGAGCAAACCTCGCTCGACCGCGGCCTGAATACCATTCACGTTCACGCTGATGATCCGCATAAATGGCCCCCAAAAACACCAGCATGTATGATACCCGAGCTCATTCCCATTAGCTAAATTCATGGGGCCCGAACCCCATAAATCCGTGCCGTGCGGGGCTTTTCATGCAGGCGTACCAACGCGAATTCATTCGTTTTGCCATCGAGCGCGGCGTGCTGCGCTTCGGTGAGTTCACCCTCAAGTCCGGGCGCACCAGCCCCTACTTCTTCAATGCCGGCCTTTTCAACAGCGGCCTGGCGCTGGCCAAGCTGGGACGTTTCTACGCCTCGGCGCTGGTCGACTCCGGCATCGACTTCGATGTGCTGTTCGGCCCGGCCTACAAGGGCATTCCGCTGGCGGCAGCCACCGCCGTGGCCCTGGCCGAGCAGCACGAACGTGACCTGCCCTGGTGCTTCAACCGCAAGGAAGCCAAGGACCATGGCGAGGGCGGCACCCTGGTCGGCGCGCCGCTGGCCGGGCGGGTGATGATAGTCGACGACGTGATCACCGCCGGCACCGCGATCCGCGAGGTCATGCAGATCATCCAGGCCCAGGGCGCCCAGGCGGCCGGCGTACTGATCGCGCTGAACCGCCAGGAGCGCGGCCAGGGCGAGCTGTCGGCGATCCAGGAAGTGGAACGCGACTACGGCATGCCGGTGGTCAGTATTGTGTCGCTGGAGCAGGTGCTGGATTATCTGGCCGGCGATGCCGAACTGAAGAAACACCTGCCGGCGGTGGAGGCCTACCGCGCGCAGTACGGTATCTGAACCAAACAAGGGAACGTCCATGCGCACAACGGTCGCACTCGCAATCCTGGCCATGACCTCGGCCATCCAAGTCGCCCAGGCCGCCGGCAGTGGCACAGCCGTCGAGTACTACCGCTACCAGGACGACAAGGGGCAGGTGGTGCTGAGCCGCCAGGGCGTACCCCCGGAACATATCTCCAGGGGCTACCAGGTGCTCGACGACAAGGGCAGGATACTGCGCGAGGTGGCACCGGCGCCCAGCCTGGAAGAACGCCAGCGCCTGGCCGAGGAGAAGGCCAGGGCCAGCTCCGACGCCCAGCTGCTGCGCATCTACTCGGAGCCGAAGGACGTCGACCGCGCCCGCGACCGCAAGCTGGCCGAGCTGGACGGCCTGATCAGCGTGGCGCAGAGCAACCTGCACTCGCTGCGCACCCAGCAGGCCAACCTGCAGGCCAAGGCCGCCGAGTTCGAACGCGCCGGCCGCGAGGTGCCGGAGCACCTGCTGGTGCAGATCGACAACATCAAGGCCGAGCAGGCCGGGGTGGAGAAGGACATCCAGCGCTATCGCGACAACCGTACGGCCGCCGAGGCGACCTTCGCCGCCGACCGCGCACGCCTGGTCAAGCTGCGCGGCGAGTGACCCCGCAGCGCTGCGCCATCAGTGATGGCGCTTGCGATTGGTGATCAGGGTGCCGACGCCGCTGTCGGTGAAGATTTCCAGCAGCACCGCGTTGGGCACTCGGCCATCGATGATGTGCGCGCTGGTCACGCCACCCTGCACCGCCTCCAGGGCACAGCGGATCTTCGGCAGCATGCCGCCGTAGATGGTGCCGTCGGCGATCAGCGCATCCACCTGCTCGGTGGTCAGGCCGGTCAACACCTCACCCTGCTTGTCCATCAGGCCGGCGATGTTGGTCAGCAGCATCAGCTTCTCCGCCTTCAGCGCCTCGGCCACCTTGCCGGCCACCAGATCGGCGTTGATGTTGTACGACTCCCCGCTGGCACCGACGCCGATCGGCGCGATCACCGGGATGAAGTCGCCCTTGACCAGCATGTTGAGCAGCTCGGTATTGACCCCGACCACCTCGCCGACATGACCGATGTCGATGATCTCCGGCTGGGTCATCTCCGGGGTCTGGCGGGTCACGGTGAGCTTCTTGGCGCGGATCAGCTCCGCGTCCTTGCCGGTCAGGCCGATGGCGCTGCCGCCGTGGCGGTTGATCAGGTTGACGATGTCCTTGTTGACCTGGCCGCCGAGGACCATCTCCACCACGTCCATGGTCTGCGCGTCGGTGACGCGCATGCCATCGATAAAGTGGCTTTCAATGCTGAGCCTCTTGAGCAGATCGCCGATCTGCGGGCCGCCGCCATGCACCACCACCGGGTTGATGCCGACCGCCTTCATCAGCACGATGTCGCGGGCGAAGCCTTCCTTCAGCTCGTCGCTCTCCATGGCGTTGCCGCCGTACTTGATCACCAGGGTCTTGCCGACGAAGCGACGGATATAGGGCAGCGCTTCGGACAGGACCTTGGCGACTTGAGTGGCGGCATCACGGTTGAGGGTCATGGCGAAACGAACTCCGGGGCAGATCAGAACGGCAGGTTGAGGTCAGGGGCGACGTTGTACAGCTGGGCGCGGAACACTTCCTTGATGCGATAGAGCTCCTCCTCGCTCTCCGCCTCGAAGCGCAGCACCAGCACCGGCGTGGTGTTGGAGGCGCGCACCAGGCCCCAGCCCTTGGGGTAGTCGACGCGCACGCCGTCCAGGGTGGTCAGGTTGGCCTCGCCCCACACGCCGTCGCGCTGCAGGCGGTCGATCAGGCGGAACTTGTTCTCGTCGGTGACGGTGACGTTGATTTCCGGCGTGGAAATGTCCAGCGGGAAGGCGGCGAACACCTGCTCGGCGTCGCGGCGGTCCTGGCTGAGGATTTCCAGCAGGCGCGCGGCGCTGTAGATGCCGTCGTCGAAACCGAACCAGCGCTCCTTGAAGAACACGTGGCCGCTCATCTCGCCGGCGAGCAGGGCGCCGGTCTCCTTCATCTTCTTCTTGATCAGCGAATGGCCGGTCTTCCACATCACCGGGCGGCCGCCGTAGCCGCTGATCAGCGCACCCAGGCGGCGGGTGCACTTGACGTCGTAGATGATGTCGGCGCCCGGGTTGCGCGATACCACGTCCTTGGCGAACAGCATCATCAGGCGGTCCGGATAGACGATGGTGCCCTTGTTGGTCACCACGCCGACGCGATCGCCGTCGCCGTCGAAGGCCAGGCCCAGGTCGGCGCCCTCGGCCTTCACCCGGGCGATCAGGTCTTCCAGGTTCTCCGGCTTGCCCGGATCCGGATGGTGGTTGGGGAAGGTGCCGTCCACCTCGCAGTACAGCGGGATCACACTGCAGCCCAGGGCCTCGATCAGACGCGGGGCGATGACCCCGGCGACGCCGTTGCCGCAGTCGACCACCACCCGCATCGGCTTGGCCATGGCGATATCGTCGCGGATCTGGGCGAAGTAGCGGTCAAGGATGTCGATCTGCTCGACACTGCCGACGCCGCTGACCAGGTCGTTGTTGTCGATGCGCGCCTTGAGCGCCTGGATCTGCTCGTTGGCCTGGGTATCGCCGGCGATGACGATCTTGAAGCCGTTGTAGTCCGGCGGGTTATGGCTGCCGGTCAGCATCACCCCGGACTTGCCTTCCAGCACGTGGGTGGCGAAGTACAGCACCGGGGTCGGCACCATGCCGATGTCGGTGACCTGGCAGCCGCAGTCCAACAGCCCCTGGATCAGCTGCTGCACCAGCTGCGGGCCGGACAGGCGACCGTCGCGGCCGACGGCCACGTTCGGCTCACCCTGGGCCAGGCTCTGCGAGCCGATGGCGCGGCCGATCCAGTAGGCGGCTTCGGGGGTGAGGGTGTCACCGACCACGCCACGGATGTCATAGGCGCGGAAGATGCTGGCGGGGAGTTTGGGCGGGTTCTGCACGGTACTTTCCATTACGGCGGGTTGGTCGAGGCCCAGGAGATCCTGGTCCTCGTCGAGAATGTCGATGTCCAGGATATCGGTGGCCTGGAACACCGGGTCGGCCGGTTGCGCACTGCGCGCCGCTGCCGGCGCCACCGCGACCGGCGTTTCCTGGCGTGGCCGCGGCAGGCGCGCCAGGCTCTGCGCCAGGCCGTCGAGCGCGGCGAAATGCAGGCTGAAGGACTTGACCGACTTGCCGGCCGCCAGTTCCTGCAACATGCCGGCGAGCTGCTGCACATCACCACGCAGGCGAGCGAGCAGATGGTTGCGGGTCAGCACCAGGCCGAGCAGGGCGCCGACCAGGCACAGCAGGGCGGCGATGCCGAGGATCATGGGAGCCAGCGGCATACCCTGCAGCGCCGGACCGGGTAGCAGCGTCAGCTGCCAGTTGGGGTTGTCGACCTCGAACTGCTGCGGCTCACCGTCTGCCGCCGGCGTGCCGCGCTGCAGCAGGGGCTGCGCGGCGCCGCTGGCGAACTGCTGGAGCAGCTGCACCTGGCCGGCATCGGCGGGCAGCACCGGCAGGGCAGCCAGCAGGCGGTCGAGCTCGACCACCAGCAGCAGGGTGCCCTGCAGCGTCTCGCTGCCCGGGCTGCGCAGGGGCGCGACGCTGTAGACCAGCCAGCGCTCGGCGATCTTGTAGGCCTCCACGGCAGGCGTCTGGCCATTTTCCAGGCGCCGGATCATGTCCAGCGCGGCGAAGTTCATCGGCCCGCTGCGCCCCACATCCAGGGCCGCGCGCCCCGGCAGGTTGAGATGCGCATCAACCACCCCCTGCCAGTGCAGCAGGCTGCGTTCGGCGGCGCCGATCAGGTTGCGATCGCCACTCTGCAGGGCGGCGAGCAGGGCCGGATTGGCCGCGGCCGCCTGGGTGTCGGCGTGCAACTGGCGCTGGGCCTGCTGCAAGGCGCCGGCCTGGCCGGCGCCCCAGGCCTCGATCAGCTGCTGGCGCTGCTGCTGGGCGCTACCGCTGAGATTGAAGCCGATCAGGGCGGCGGCCAGCAGCAGGCCGCCCAGCACGGCGATGGCCCCCGGCAGCAGCGCCTGCGCGTCGTTAGCGGAGCGCGCGGGCTTGGCCGGGGCGACGGAAATCGGCTGGTCGGAATCCTTGGCGGTACGTTTGAACAGTTTCACGCAGCGTCTCCCTGGCGGTTCATGCCCTGATTCAGTGGCTACCCGAATGCCCGAAGCCACCGGCTCCGCGCTGGCTGGCGTCGAACTCCTCGACCAGCTCGAAATGCGCCTGCACCACCGGCACCAGCACCAGCTGGGCGATGCGCTCGCCGACGGCGATGGTGAAGGGCGTCTGCCCGCGGTTCCAGCAGGAAACCATCAACTCGCCCTGGTAGTCCGAGTCGATCAGACCGACCAGGTTGCCGAGCACGATGCCGTGCTTATGGCCGAGCCCCGAGCGCGGCAGGATCAGCGCAGCCAGGCCGGGATCACAGATATAAATGGATAGACCGGTGGGGATCAACAGCGTCTGGCCCGGCTCGAGGACGCTGTCCTCCTTGAGCATGGCGCGCAGGTCGAGGCCGGCGGAGCCGGGAGTGGCATACTGCGGCAAGGGGAAGTCGCTGCCCAGGCGCGGGTCGAGAATCTTGGCTTGCAGAGCGTGCATGACGGGTTCCGTAGACGAATGAATCAGGCGCGGTTCAGGCGCTCGGCAATGAAGGCCACCAGTTGGCGGGCGATCTTGCTCTTGCTGGTCTGGGCGAAGGCGCTGGCCTGCAACTCGCGATCGATCACGGTGATGGCGTTCTCTTCGCTGTTGAAACCGATGGTCGGGTTGGCCACGTCGTTGGCGACGATCAGGTCGAGGTTCTTGTCCTTCAGCTTGCGCGCAGCATAGTCGAGCAGGTTCTCGGTTTCTGCGGCAAAGCCCACGCTGAAGGGACGATCTGCGCGGCCGGCGATAGTGGCGAGGATGTCCGGATTGCGCACCAGCTGCAGGAGCAGGCCCTCGCCGCTGCTGGGGTCCTTCTTCATCTTCTGGGTGGCCACCACTTCCGGGCGGTAGTCGGCGACGGCGGCGGAGGCAATGAACAGGTCACAGGGCATGGCGGCCTCGCAGGCGGCGAGCATGTCGCGGGCGCTGACCACGTCGATGCGCTTGACCCGGTCGGGTGTCGGCAGGTGCACCGGGCCGGTCACCAGGGTCACCCTGGCGCCGGCCTCCACGGCCGCTTCGGCCAGGGCGAAGCCCATCTTGCCGGAGCTGTGATTGGTGATGTAGCGCACCGGGTCGATGTTTTCCTGGGTCGGCCCGGCGGTGATCAGCACGTGCTTGCCGGTTAGCGCCTGCCACTGGAAGCAATCGGCGGCGCGCTGGGCCAGCGCCTCGGCCTCCAGCATGCGCCCGGGGCCGACGTCGCCGCAGGCCTGGCTGCCGGCGGCCGGACCGAACAGGTGCAGGCCGCGCTGGACGAGGAGTTCGGCGTTGGCCTGGGTAGCGGGGTCGCGCCACATGGCCTGGTTCATCGCCGGGGCCAGGGCGACCTGGGCGTCGGTGGCCAGCACCAGGGTGGTCAGCAGATCGTCGGCCACACCCTGGGCCAGGCGCGCCATGATGTCGGCGGTGGCCGGGGCGATCAGCACCAGGTCGGCCCACTTGGCCAGCTCGATATGGCCCATGGCGGCTTCGGCGGCCGGGTCGAGCAGGTCGAGGTGCACCGGATGGCCGGACAGCGCCTGCAGGGTCAGCGGGGTGATGAACTCGCGGCCGCCGCGGGTCATCACCACCCGCACCTCGGCGCCCTGGTCGCGCAGGCGACGGACCAGCTCCGCGCTCTTGTAGGCGGCGATGCCGCCGCCGACGCCCAGGACGATGCGTTTCCGATACAGCCGCTGCATAGGCCTGCCTTTAATAATGTGGTGTGGATAGCAGCGCGGCGGCGACACCTCCCCAGGCCGGTCACCGCGCCAAAAAAGCCGGGCTAAGATAGCACAGGGCCTGCGCCGGAACAGCGGGCCGACGGACAGGGAGATGTCATGAGCATACGCGACTGGCCCGCGGCGGAGCGCCCGCGGGAGAAACTGCTGGAGCTGGGGGCGGCGGCGCTGAGCGACGCCGAGCTGCTGGCGATCTTCCTGCGCACCGGCGTGGCCGGGCAGAGCGCGGTGGACCTGGCGCGCCACCTGCTGGCCGATTTCGGAAGCCTGCGCGCGCTGCTGGAGGCCGACCTGGGTTCCTTCAGCCAACGCCTGGGCCTCGGCCCGGCCAAGTTCGCCCAACTGCAGGCGGTGCTGGAGATGGGCCGCCGTCATCTGGCCGAGCGTCTGCGCCGGGATTCTGCGCTGGAAAGTCCGCAGGCGGTGCGCGACTACCTCAAGGCGCGCCTGCGCCACGAGCCGCACGAGGTGTTTGGCTGCCTGTTCCTCGATGCCAAGCACCGGGTGATCTGCTTCGAAGCGCTGTTCTTCGGCTCCATCGACGGCGCCAGCGTCTACCCGCGGCAGGTGGTCAAGCGCGCGCTGGCGCACAACGCGGCGGCGGCCATCCTGGTGCACAACCATCCGTCAGGGGTGGCCGAGCCCAGCCAGGCCGATCGCCAGCTGACCGAGCGACTCAAGGAGGCGCTCGGCCTGATCGAGGTGCGTGTGCTCGATCACTTCATCGTCGGCGACGGCGAGCCGTTGTCGATGGCCGAGTATGGCTGGGTCTAGTCCAGCCGAACCCTGGCAAAGTCCTGGCGGCCGAACGGGCTGACTTGGTAGCCGCTGACCCTATCGCTGTGCAGGGCAAAGGCGGTGGGATGCGCCAGCGGCAGCCACAGTGCCTGTTGCTGGATCAGCGTTTGCGCCTGCTGGTACAGGGCGCTGCGCTGCTCCTGAGCGCTGGCTGCCTTGCCTTCGCTGATCAGCTGGTCCAGCTGCGGGTCGCAGTAGCGCGCGAAGTTCAGCCCGGACTGCACCGAGGCGCAGGCGAATTGCGGCGTCAGGAAGTTGTCCGGGTCGCCGTTGTCGCCGGCCCAGCCCATGAACAGCAGGTCGTGCTCGCCGGCCTTGGCCCGGCGGATCAGCTCGCCCCATTCGATCACGCGGATTTCGGCCTGGATGCCGACCTTGGCCAGGTCGGCCTGCAGCAGCTGGGCACCGAGGGTCGGGTTGGGGTTGAGCAGGCTGCCCGACGGGCGGGTCCAGATGGTGGTCTTGAAGCCTTCCGCCAGGCCGGCTTCGGCCAGCAGCGCGCGGGCCTTAGCCGGATCGTGGGCATAGCCGGGCAGGTCCTTGGCATGGCTCCAGGTGTTCGGCGGGTAGGGGCCGCTGGCCGGGGTGGCGCTGCCCTCGAACACGGCCTGGAGGTAGCTGGCCTTGTCGAAGGCCAGGTTGATCGCCTGGCGCACCTGCAGCTTGTCCAGCGGCGGGTGCTGGCTGTTGAGGGCGACGAAGGCGGTCATGAAGGCCGGTGTCTCGCTCACTTTCAGCTTCGGCTCCTGACGCGCCGCCTGCACGTCCAGCGGCTTGGGCGACAGGGCAATCTGGCATTCGCCGCGCTTGAGCTTCTGCAGACGCACATTGGCGTCGGGGGTGATGGCGAACACCAGGCCGTCGATGGCCGGCTTGCCGGCGAAATAGTCGGGGTTGGCCGTGTAGCGGATCACCGCATCCTTCTGGAAGCGCTTGAGCACGAAGGGGCCGGTGCCAACCGGCTGGCTGTTGAGTTGCTCCGGTGTACCGGCGGCCAGCAGCTTGTCGGCATATTCCGCCGAGTAGATGGAGGCGAAGCCCATGCTCAGGGTGGCGAGGAAGGTGGCGTCCGGGCGCTTGAGCACGAAGCGCACGCTCAGCGGCGTCGGCGCCTCGATGCGCTCGATCAGTGCCGGCCATTGCATGGACTGGGCATGCGGATAGCCGCTGGCGGCGACCTGGTGCCAGGGATGGGCCGGGTCGAGCATGCGCTGGAAGCTGAACAGCACGTCGTCGGCATTCAGTTCACGGCTCGGCGTGAACCATTCGGTGCGCTGGAACTTCACTCCCGGGCGCAGCTGGAAGGTCCAGCTCAGGCCGTCGGCGGAGACCTCCCAGCGCTCGGCCAGGCTGGGCACCAGCTGGCCGGCCGCGGCGTCGTAGTCGACCAGGCGGTTCATCAGCACATCGGCCGAGGCGTTGGTGGTGGTCAGCGAATTGTACTGCACCACGTCGAAACCATCCGGACTGGCTTCGGTACAGACGCTGAGCACGGCGGCCTGGCTCAGCAGGGGCGCGAGCAGCAGGGGCAGGGCGGCAAGACGCATCGCGGTTCCTCCGATCGACAAGAACCCAACCCTAGACCATGGGCGCGAGAGCGACAACGAATTCCGGCGACGAGCGGTCATGCCCCCGCCGCTGCGAGGCTGCGCCGCTCCTGGCCGGCAGCGGCGCAACCCGGCCCTGGCAATCCTTGCGAGCGACCTGCTGTTCTGGTATAAAGCAGCGCTCTTTTCTAGGGGCCCGGTCCTGCGGCAACGCAAAACACCGGTAAGACCCCGAGAAACGCGGCGCTGAGCGCCAAATGACTATTGAGTTCAAGCGGCCAACCCATGCCGGGTTGGGCATGTGGTTTAGAGGGCTGAGGCATGTCGAGAGTCTGTCAAGTTACCGGTAAGGGTCCGGTAACCGGGAACAACGTTTCCCACGCTAACAACAAAACCCGTCGTCGTTTCCTGCCGAACCTGCAGCATCATCGCTTCTGGGTCGAGTCCGAGAAGCGCTTCGTGCGTCTGCGTGTTTCCGCCAAGGGCATGCGCATCATCGACAAGCGCGGCATCGACGTAGTGCTGTCCGAGCTGCGCGCTCGCGGCGAAAAGGTTTAAGGAGCTAATCATGCGTGAACTGATCCGTTTGGTGTCCAGCGCCGGTACCGGCCACTTCTACACCACTGACAAGAACAAGCGCACCACTCCGGACAAGATCGAGATCAAGAAATACGATCCGGTCGTCCGTAAGCACGTGACCTACAAGGAAGCCAAGATCAAGTAATTGATCCGGCCCTTGCGAAAAAACCCGCCAATTGGCGGGTTTTTTCATTTCCAGCGATCCTCAACTCTGGATGGTCGCCGCCGGATTGATCACCCGCCCCAGCCCCAGGTTACGCAGAGCCAGGTGCAGGGTGCTGTGGATGACCTGCGGGCTGTCGATGGTCATCAGCTGGCCGAGCAGCTCGCGCGCCTTGCTCGAGCTGATCTGGCGCAGCAGCCACTTCACCTTGGGCAGGTTGGTGGCGTTCATTGACAGGCTGTCGAAGCCCATGGCCAGCAGCAGCACGGCCGCAGCCGGGTCGCCGGCCATCTCGCCGCAGATGCTCACCGGCTTGCCTTCGGCATGGGCGCCGTCGACCACCAGCTTGAGCGCGTGCAGCACGGCCGGGTGGAGGAAGTCGTAGAGGTCGGCGACCCGCGGGTTGTTGCGATCCACCGCCAATAGATATTGCGTCAGGTCATTCGAGCCAACCGAGATGAAGTCGACCTGGCGCGACAGCTCGCGGATCTGGTAGACGGCGGCGGGAATCTCGATCATCACGCCCACCGGCGGCATGGGGATGTCCACGCCCTCGTCGCGCACCTCGCCCCAGGCGCGGTGGATCAGGTGCAGCGCCTCCTCCATCTCCTGTATGCCGGAGATCATCGGCAGGAGGATGCGCAGGTTGTTCAGGCCTTCGCTGGCCTTGAGCATGGCGCGCACCTGGACCAGGAAGATCTCCGGGTGGTCGAGGGTGATGCGGATACCGCGCCAGCCGAGGAAGGGGTTCTCTTCCTTGATCGGGAAGTAGCTCAGCGCCTTGTCACCACCGATGTCCAGGGTGCGCATGGTCACCGGCAGCGGATGGAAGGCGGCCAGCTGCTCGCGGTAGGTGGCCAGCTGCTCCTTCTCGCTGGGAAAGCGCTCGCCGTTCATGAACGGCACTTCGGTGCGGTACAGGCCGACACCCTCGGCGCCGCGCTCCTGGGCGCGCTTCACGTCGGCCAGCAGACCGGTGTTGACCCACAGCGGCAGGCGCTGGCCGTCCAGGGTCTCGCACGGCAGTTCGCGCAGGGCGTCGAGGCCCTGGGCCAGCTGGCGCTCCTCCTCGACCACCTCGGCGTACTGCTTGCGCAGCAGCTCGCTGGGGTTGGTGAAGACCTCGCCGTGGTAGCCGTCGACGATCAGCTCGATGCCGTCGACCTTGGAATAGGGCAGATCGACCACCCCCATGACCGTGGGGATACCCATGGCCCGGGCGAGGATGGCGACGTGCGAGTTGCCTGAGCCGGTGACCGAGACCAGGCCGACCAGCTTGCCTTCCGGCACCTGGCCGAGCATGGCCGGCGACAGCTCCTCGCTGACCAGGATGCTGTTGTCCGGGTAGACCAGGTTCTGCTTGCGCTCTTCCTGCAGGTAGGCGAGCAGGCGCCGGCCGAGGTCGCGCACGTCGCTGGCGCGCTCGCGCAGGTAGGCGTCGTCCATCAGCTCGAAGCGCGACACGTGCTCGGTGACCACCTGGCGCAGGGCGCCCTGGGCCCACTGGCCGGTCTGGATGACCTTGCGCACCTCGCCGCCGAGCGCCGCGTCGTCGAGCATCATGCGGTAGACCTCGAACAGCGCCAGTTCCTCCTTGCGCAGCTGGCTGGCGAGCTTCTCGGACAGCTCCTGCATGTCCTCGCGGACCCACTCCAGGGCCTTGCCGAACAACGCCAGCTCGGCCTGGATATCGTCGACGGCCTTGTCCGGCACCACATTGAGGTCGGCCGGCGGCAGCACCACCACGGCGGTGCCCACGGCCGCGCCGGGCGAGCCGGGCACGCCGACGAAGCGCGCCTCCTGGATACCCTTACCCTGCTTGCCCAGGCCGCGGATCGAACCGGTGGCCTCGGCGTGGGCGATCACTCCGGCGAGCTGGGCGCTCATGGTGACCAGGAAGGCTTCCTCGCCCTCGTCGAACTGGCGACGCTCCTTCTGCTGCACCACCAGCACGCCCATCACCCGACGGTGGTGGATGATCGGCGCGCCAAGGAAGGAGGCATAACGCTCCTCGCCGGTCTCGGGGAAGTACATGTAGCGCGGGTGCTCGGAGGCGTGCTCGAGGTTGAGCGGCTCCTCGCGGGTGCCGACCAGGCCGACCAGGCCCTCGTTGGGCGCCATGCTGACCTTGCCGATGGAGCGCTTGTTGAGGCCGTCGGTGGCCATCAGCACGAAGCGGTTGCTGTCCGGGTCGAGCAGGTAGACCGAGCAGACCTGGCTGCCCATGGCCTCCTTCACCCGCTGCACGATGATCGTCAGCGCCGCCTTGAGGTCCTTGGCGGCGTTTACTTCCTGGACGATCTTGCGCAGGGTGTTGAGCATGGCTCGCACTCGAACTCCGTCAGTCGCGCGCCAGCAGGCGCGGGGCTAATTCCTTGAGCGCGCGGCGGTAGACCTCGCGCTTGAACGTGACCACCTGATTCAGCGGGTACCAGTAACTCACCCAGCGCCAGCCATCGAACTCCGGCTTGCCGGTCAGGTCCATGCGCACCCGGCTCTCGTCGCTGGTCAGGCGCAGCAGGAACCATTTCTGCTTCTGCCCGATGCACAGCGGCTGGCTGTGCGTGCGCACCAGGCGCTGCGGCAGACGATAACGCAACCAGCCGCGGGTGCAGGCGAGAATCTTCACATCCTGCTGCTCCAGGCCGACTTCTTCATTCAGCTCGCGGTACAGGGCCTGCTCGGCCGACTCGCTGGGATTGATGCCGCCCTGGGGAAACTGCCAGGCGTCCTGGTTGATCCGCCGAGCCCAGAGCACCTGACCGACATCATTGGTCAGGATGATGCCGACATTAGGGCGAAAACCATCGGAATCGATCACGGCACACCACCTTCAAAACGCATGTGCCGGCATTGTTCCACAAAGCCCGCGGGCGCAGCAAACGCGGGCCCCTGGCATGGGCAGGGGCGGCGAAAGCGGCTATTCTGGCGCCCCCTCCGTGACCACCGCGAACCAGGTAATCCGACGTGCGCCTTGCCCTCTTCGACCTCGACAACACCCTGCTGGCCGGCGACAGCGACCACAGCTGGGGCGAATTCCTCTGCGCCACCGGCCGCGTCGACGCCGCCGCCTATCGCGCGCGCAACGACGCCTTCTACGCCGACTACTGCGCCGGCAAGCTGGACGTGGTGGCCTACCAGAGCTTCACCCAGGCCATCCTCGCCCGCACCGAGGCCGCCGAGCTGGCGCGCTGGCAGGCCGAGTTCATGCGTGACGTGATCGAGCCGATCATCCTGGCCAAGGGCGAGGCGCTGCTGCAGGAGCACCGCGCGGCCGGCGACAAGCTGGTGATCATCACCGCCACCAACCGCTTCATCACCGCGCCGATCGCCGCGCGCCTGGGCGTCGAGACGCTGATCGCCACCGAGTGCGGCATGGACAACGGCAGCTACACCGGCCGGGTCGCCGGCGTGCCCTGCTACCAGGAGGGCAAGGTGACGCGGATGAACCAGTGGCTCGCCGAGACCGGCCTGAGCCTGGACGGTGCCTACTTCTACAGCGACTCGCGCAACGACCTGCCGCTGCTGGAGGCGGTGACCAGGCCGGTGGCGGTCGATCCGGACGACACCCTGCGCGCCATCGCCAACGAGCGCGGCTGGCCGGTGCTCAGCCTGCGCGACTGATCAGAGCGGCTTGGCCACCATCAGCCAGAAGATGGCGATGAAGGCCAGGAAGGCCGGCCAGCCCAGCACGAACCAGATGCGCATGTAGCGGTGGGCGCGCGCCGGCAGCACGCCGCCGCCCCGCAGCGCCTCGGCGGCCATGTCGCGCACGCGCATCTGCAGCCACAGCACCGGCAGCCAGCACAGCCCGGCCAGCACGAACAGCCCGGCGCTCCACAGCAGCCAGCTCTGGTTCAGCGGCCAGCCGGCGAGTCTGGCCAGGGCCAGGCCGGAGAGCGGCTGGAACACGGCCGTGGTGGCGATGAACAGCCAGTCGGCCATGACCAGGTGGCGGAAGGTGGTGGCGATCACCTGCAACTGGCCGCTGCGCCAGGCGCGCAGGGCGTAGTAGGCCGAGCCCAGCCCGGTGCCGAACAGCAGGGCGGCGGACAGCACATGCAGGGTCTTGAGCAGCAGGTAGAGGCTCATCGCGGCTGCTCGCGAGACGATCGGGACATCAGGCCGGCTTGGCCCCCATCAGGGCGAAGATCGCCAGCAGCAGCACCAGCAGGGCGACCCCGTAGGCGAGCACGAAGCGCAGCAGCTTGACCGGTACGTTGCCCGTGGCGAGGGCCGCCTGCCAGGCGCCGAGGCGGCCGTGCAGCAGCAGGCCAATGACCATCAGCACGGCAAACAGCACGGCGCTGTACAGCAGCCAGCTGGCGCCCAGGGGCAGGCCGACGATATGCACCAGCCACCAGCCGCTGATCGGCAGCGAAACGGCCAGCAGACCCAGCGCCGGCAGGCTGTACAGGCGGGTGACGCGCAGCTTGCGCGCCAGCACGCCGGCATCGCCCGCGCGATGGGCCTTCCACAGCATGAAGGCATGCGCGATCAGCCCGGCCAACAGCAGCACGGCGGGGATCAGGTGGGCATATTTCAGCAGCGGGTAGTGTTCCATCACGGGCTCCGTTAGCCGAGGAAAAGCTTGTAGGCGGGATTGTCGGTCTCGTCCCAATAGGGATAGCCGATGGCGTCGAAGGCCGCCGGAATCTGCTCGCGCTCGTCCGCCGGCACCTGCAGGGCAGCCAGCACGCGACCATCGGCGGCACCGTGGTTGCGGTAGTGGAACATGGTGATGTTCCAGCGCCCGCCCAGGCGATTGAGGAAGTTGAACAGTGCACCCGGCCGCTCGGGGAACTCGAAGCGGAACACCACCTCGTCCGCCACCGCCGCCGCATGGCCGCCCACGGTGTGGCGGATATGCAGCTTGGCCAGTTCGTTGTCGGTCAGGTCGAGCACCGGGAAGCCCTGGCTGCGCAGGTTCTCCACCAGCGCCGCGCGCGGATCGTGCTCCGGGTGGGTCTGCACGCCGACGAAGATGTGCGCCTCGCGGTCAGTGTGATAGCGGTAGTTGAACTCGGTGATCTGGCGCTTGCCGATCGCCTCGCAGAAGGCCTTGAAGCTGCCCGGACGCTCGGGGATGGTCACGGCGATGATCGCCTCGCGCTTCTCGCCCAGCTCGGCGCGCTCGGCCACGTGACGCAGGCGGTCGAAGTTGATGTTGGCGCCGGAATCGATGCCGACCAGCACCTGGCCCTGCACGCCCTCGCGCTCCACGTACTTCTTGATCCCGGCCACGGCCAGGGCGCCGGCCGGCTCGGTGATCGAGCGGGTATCGTCGTAGATGTCCTTGATCGCCGCGCAGATCTCGTCGGTGCTGACGGCGATCACCTCGTCGACGTAATCCTTGCAGATGTCGAACGTGTGCTGGCCGATCTGCGCCACCGCCACGCCGTCGGCGAACAGCCCGACCTGCGGCAACACCACGCGCTGGCCCGCGGCCATGGCCGCCTGCAGGCAGTTGGAGTCGTCCGGCTCGACGCCGATCACGCGGATGTCCGGGCGCAGGTATTTGACGTAGGCGGCGATGCCGGCGATCAGCCCGCCGCCGCCGACCGGCACGAACACCGCATCCAGCTGGCCCGGCTGCTGGCGCAGGATCTCCATGGCCACGGTGCCCTGCCCGGCGATCACCAGCGGGTCGTCGTAGGGGTGGATGTAGCTGTAGCCCTTCTCTTCCACCAGCTTGAGCGAGTACGCCAGGGCCTCGGGGAAGGCGTCGCCGTGCAGCACCACCTTGCCGCCGCGCGAGCGCACGCCCTGCACCTTCAGCTCCGGCGTGGTACGCGGCATGACGATGGTGGCCTTCACCCCCAGGTGCTTGGCGGCCAGGGCCAGGCCCTGGGCGTGGTTGCCGGCGGAGGCGGTGACCACGCCGCGCTCCAGCTCCTCGGGGCTGAGCTGGGCCAGCTTGTTGTAGGCGCCGCGAATCTTGAACGAGTACACCGGCTGCAGATCCTCGCGCTTGAGCAGAATCTGGTTGCCCAGCCGCTCGGTGAGCTGGCGGGCCGGTTGCAGCGGGGTTTCCACCGCGACGTCATAGACGCGCGAGGTGAGCATCATCTTCACGTACTGTTCGAGCATTGCGGGCGTTCTTGGCTGAGGGGCGGACGGGCCAGTCTACCCCAGTGCGGCGTGGATGCGGGAGCCGCGGCGGCGCGGCTTGCCTCCCCGGTTCGTCTGGCGTCCAATAGCGCCTCCCCCGGACAGGAGACCGGCATGCCCCGCCCCGCCAGCCCCCGCAAACCCCGCGCCAGCAGCCAGGCGCGCATCGAGCAGATCCTCGCCGCCGCGCGCGAACTGCTCAGCAGCCAGGGCTTCGCCGGCCTGACCATCTATGCCGTGGCCGAGCGCGCCGGCATTCCGCCCTCGTCGGTCTATCACTTCTTCGCCAGCGTGCCGGCCCTGCTGGAGGCGCTGACCGCCGACATCCACGCTGCCTTCCGCGACTGCCTGCTGCAACCGGTGGCGCATGCCGCGCTGCGCGACTGGCGCGACCTGTCGCGCATCGTCGAGCAGCGCATGCTGGCCATCTACGCCAGCGACAGTGCGGCGCGCCAGCTGATCCTGGCCCAGCACGGGCTGTCCGAGGTGACCCAGGCCGACCGCCAGCACGACCTGGAGCTGGGGCGCCTGATGCAGGCCCTGTTCGATCGCCACTTCCCGCTGCCACAGCTGCCGAGCGACATCGACGTGTTCGCCCTGGCCATGGAACTGGGCGACCGGGTCTACGCGCGCTCGGTGCAACTGCACGGCACCATCACCCCACGCCTGGCCGAGGAAGGCATGCGCGTGTTCGACGCCTACCTGGCCCTGTACCTGCCGCCCGCCCTGCCCAGGCGCGAGCAGCCACTCGCCTGAGCGCCGCACAGCGGCAGCGCAGGCGCCCGGCGGAAGAGCGCCGCAACAGCCGCCATAAAATCGATATTTGTCAGCAAATAGCCCAACAAATAGCTATCAAAGACTATAAGCGACTTCCAAAGTCGATTTTTATCGGCTATAAATTCGACATCCGCTCCTGCAGCCAGGAATCCCCCCGGCGCTCTGCTAGTGTCAGATGAGCCCGGATGACTCCCCACAACCACCGGCGCAAGGCCGCAAGCGGCCGGCGCGTTACCCACGGACCATTGCCATGACCACACTCCACAGCACTCCGCGCGCCGACGGCTTCCGCATGCCCGCCGAATGGGAACCGCACAGCCAGACCTGGATGGTCTGGCCCGAGCGCCCGGACAACTGGCGCCTCGGCGGCAAGCCGGCGCAGGCCGCCTTCACCGCCGTGGCCAAGGCCATCGCGCAATTCGAGCCGGTGACCGTGTGCGTCTCCGCCGGCCAGTACGAGAACGCCCGCGCGCGTCTCGACGCCAGCAACATCCGCCTGGTGGAAATCAGCACCGACGACGCCTGGGTGCGCGACACCGGGCCGACCTTCGTGATCGACGCCGCCGGCGCTGTGCGCGGCGTGGACTGGACCTTCAACGCCTGGGGCGGCTTCGACGGCGGCCTGTACTGGCCCTGGCAGCGCGACGACCAGGTGGCCAGCAAGATCCTCGAGATCGAACGCTGCGAGCGCTACCGCACCGAAGGCTTCGTGCTGGAGGGCGGCTCCATCCACGTCGACGGCGAGGGCACCCTGATCACCACCGAGGAATGCCTGCTCAACAAGAACCGCAATCCGCACCTGAGCCGCGAGCAGATCGAGGCGGTGCTGCGCGAGCACCTGGCCATCGATACCGTGATCTGGCTGCCGGACGGCCTGTACAACGACGAGACCGACGGCCACGTCGACAACTTCTGCTGCTACGTGCGCCCCGGCGAGGTGCTGCTGGCCTGGACCGACGATACCAACGACCCCAACTACCCACGCTGCCAGGCGGCCATGCGGGTGCTGGAGACGGCCCGCGACGCCAAGGGCCGCGCGCTTGTGGTGCACAAGATGCCGATCCCCGGGCCGATCCACGCCACCGCGGAAGAATGCGCCGGCGTCGACGCCGCCGAAGGCAGCCAGGAGCGCAGCCCCGCGGTGCGCCTGGCCGGCTCCTACGTCAACTTCCTGATCGTCAACGGCGGCATCGTCGCGCCGAGCTTCGACGACGCCAAGGACGAGGAAGCCCGCGCCATCCTCCAGCGCGTGTTCCCCGAGCACCGCGTGGTGATGGTGCCGGGCCGGGAAATTCTCCTCGGTGGCGGCAATATCCACTGCATCACCCAGCAGCAGCCGGCGCCGCAACGGCGCTGACTTGAACTTACCTACTCGACCATCAGCCTGGATGTGTGGAACCAAGCATTCGCTAGATATTCAAGCGCTGTAGCACCTGGGCGGCTGCCATCTGGAATAGTGGCAGCATCCCCATGGACAGAGAGAAGAGCCAAGGGCGCTAGAGAGTCGGGAACTGTAGAAGACACACGCAAACCATGCCTGTGTACTTAACGCCTTGTACTTTTTTGGTCACACTGCCGGTCCGCTTCTATTCGGTTTCCTACACCAATGCTCGGCATCTTCCGCTTCGCCCTCGCCTTGCTGGTTCTGCTGTCGCATATTCCTGGCCTTGGCATGCCGCTGAATCCGGGAGTCAGCGCGGTGATCCTGTTCTATTTCATCAGTGGCTATCTGATGGGGCGCAGTTACCTGCGATTCCAGCAACACAGCCAGAGCCCGATCCGCGACTTCTATGTGGATCGCCTACTCAAGCTGATGCCGCAATATTGCGTGGTGGTCTTACTGACTTTCCTGCTGATCCACTGGCTTGGCCCCGCGCAACACACCATGTTCCTTCAGCAGGCGGCCACTCCCCTGAAGGTGTTCCTGAACCTCGCTCTGCTGCCCGCCAACTATGTTTTCGAGCCACTCAGCATCAAGGCCCTACTACCGCACCCTATAGTGCCGCCGGCATGGTCACTATCCAGTGAGTTCCACTTCTACCTGCTACTGCCACTGATATTTGAATCGACCCTAGTTTCGTAGACACCTCCGTGCCTCATAATACGACCCATTAGGAGGTGTCATGAGCAACCCGCGTTATCCCGAAGAATTCAAAATCGAAGCAGTCAAGCAGGTGACCGAGCGAGGTCTTCCGGTTGCTGAGGTAGCTGCTCGTCTGGGCATGTCGACGCACAGCCTGTATGCCTGGGTAAAGCGCTACAGCAAGCCCCAAGAGCAGCGAGCGCAAGAGGACGACCAGCAAGCTGAGCTACGTCGTCTGCGTGCTGAACTCAAGCGCGTGACCGAAGAGCGAGACATCCTAAAAAAGGCCGCCGCGTACTTTGCCAAGGAGTGCGGCTGAAGTACGCCTTCATCAATCAGCTATCCGCAGACTATTCGGTTCGTCGTCTGTGCCTGACTCTGAAAGTACATGCCAGCGGTTACTACGCCTGGCTGGCTGAACCGAAGTCAGCACGAGCCAAGGATGATCAACGTCTGCTTGGTCTGATCAAGCACTCGTGGCTAGAGAGCGGTGGTGTGTACGGCTACCGCAAAATTCATGACGACCTGCGTGAGCTTGGAGAGGCGTGCGGCAAGCATCGCGTTGCTCGACTGATGCGCCTGGAAGGACTGCGCTCGCAGACAGGGTACCGGCGTCGACCGGGCCGTTATGGTGGCAAGCCTCCAGTGGCCTCACCGAATCATCTGGAGCGCCGATTCAATGTCACCGAACCCAACAGGGTCTGGGTCACGGACATCACCTACATCCGCACTTATGAGGGCTGGTTGTATTTGGCGGTGGTACTAGACCTGTTTTCGCGGCAGGTAATCGGTTGGTCAATGAAGCCGCAGATGACCAGCGACCTAGCTATTGATGCCTTGCTGATGGCGGTTTGGCGACGCAAGCCAAAGCAGGAGGTGATGATTCACTCAGATCAGGGGAGCCAGTTCAGTAGCGGCGACTGGCAGAGTTTCCTGAAAGCCAACAACTTGCTTGGCAGCATGAGTCGACGTGGCAACTGCTATGACAACGCGGTAGCGGAAAGCTTTTTCCAGCTGCTGAAGCGGGAGCGGATCAGGCGAAAGATCTACAGCACCAGGCAGGATGCTCGCGCTGATGTGTTCGATTACATCGAGATGTTCTACAACCCAAAACGCCGGCATGGTTTCAACAACCAGCTGTCACCGGTAGAGTTTGAGAAGCGACATTTACTGAGCCTGGAAAGTGTCTAGGGAATCCGGGGCGATTCAATTGGCACTCCGGCACCAAGCCATCGCATGGATCTTCGCGATAGCCTTAACGATACAGATTGCCGCGCTGTTCCATGCCACAGGCTCATTCAACAGCAACAACTTCGGCTATCGTTTCATTTTCGGCGTGTTAGTGTTTTTCTTAGCCGGACTGGCCTACGGCAGGCGTGAAGACGCATTCTTCCGCCGTGTCCTGCAAATATATCTGGGGCTCTATCTAACGATGTTGCTGGCGATAGCACCGGCCCTTGGACTTTATGCCAACCCCTATGTATTGGAGCTGCTGATTGGCGCGACCTTAGCCATGCCATTGCTTGCATTCGCCTTGCATGCAAGAAATACCGGGAAGTGGCTACCTCGCCTGGACGAGCTCCTTGGGCGTCTGGCCTATCCGATCTTCATCAGCCACTTCCTCGTATTCTTCTGCTGCGAAAAGCTCCTTGGGCTGACCCTGGCCAAGGATGGCTTTCTGTATGTGCTGTCTACCATCCTCGGTAGCATTGCCGTCTCGATACTGCTAGCGCGCCTGCAGGCCCAGATCGAACGCTACCGCCTGGCGCGGCGCGGTTTCAGCTCCATGATGAAACAGGGAATGACACCGTCCCTAGAACCGGTACAGCCAACTAAATCGCCCTGACTCACCTGGTTCTATATGGACATGCTCCATGTCAGAATCCGCCGGCAAATCCACTACAACAGAAACCTGCTGCCGGCGCAGCACAACTGCAAGGTATGGCTACTCGATGAAGATCGACTTCCTGGTCCCCGGAATCAATAAATGCGGCACCACGACGCTCTGCTACCTCCTGGGCGAACATCCGCAGATCTTTATCCCTTCGATGAAAGAGCCACACCATTTCAACCGCCCGGATGTAATCGAGCATCGCCCGGCCTATGAGGGCTTGTTCCGCGATGCGCAGCAGGGCCAACTGCTCGGCGAAGGCTCGCAGATGTATTCGACCGAAGAGTTTGGCGATCTGGTCAGCCAGCGGCTAGCCAAAGAAAATCCACAGATGAAACTGATCTTCTGTGTGCGCAACCCACTGAAGCGGATCGAGTCGAGTTACCGAGAATTCCACCACAGCGGCCCCCACTATGCGGTGAACGCCCCCTTTGGCATCGCCAATGCCATCGCGGGTCTTCCAGCATTACTCGCGGACTCGCGCTACTGGACACGCCTGCAGTCTTTCCGGAAACACTTCAGCGACGAACAGATTCTGGTGATATTTCTCGAGGATCTGCAAAAAGCACCACAGCAAGAATTGTCGCGCTGCTATTCATTCCTGGGGGTTGATGCCCACTACCAGAACCCTTCTGCAGGTGCTCAACTCAACTCCAGGGACGAAAAGCTTTACGACACCCGCCTGCTCCGATTTCTGCGCACCAACCGTTTTACTGGCTACAAGCTGGCCAGGTTAAGCGTGCCGACTCAAAATCGACTGTTCAGCCGCATTGGTCTCCGCCGCCCATTCACCAAGTCACTGGAATGGGATAGCCCAACCAGGGAGTTGGTGGTGAATACTCTGCGCGAGGATATTCAGCAGTTTCTGAAGTACTGCGACAAAAAAGCGGACTTCTGGAAAGAGTTCGCCTGAACCATATAGATTGACCGCTAGCGCGCCTGCTCTTCAGCTCGCAACTGGCATCGGCAATTGCCGTCGTTGCCAATGAGAAGGTGCATACCACCAGCTGTCGGCGCTATACAGGGCCCGTATCGCCGGCCTCAACTCCGCTCCCCGACACACCGGCCAGGCTACCCCGTATTAGCTGTCGACTGGACTCGAGCCAGTCAATCCACGACCACTCACTTATCGATCGCCGCGCCGGGAACGCCTTACTCTTCTCAAATTCCAGGATCAGCTCAGCCAAGCTGGAGGGGGCCTGCAGGTCAAAATAAGCCATGAAATCCCCCCCAACCTCCCTGAATACCGGGATGTCACTCGCCATTACAGGAAGACCACGCTGCATCGCCTCCACCAGAGGCAAGCCAAAGCCCTCGACGTGAGAGGGGAATACCAGGGCCGTAGAATTCGCATAGGCATATTCCAGGCTACTGTCATCCGCCTGATTGAACATGAAGAGTCGCTTTTTCCACTCAGGATGCCTTTGGATCCGCCTGATCAGATCCTGACATTTCCAGCCAACTTTGCCGATGATGCATAAACGGGCCGGGCTGCCCTGTTCCCAGAGCAACTCAAAGGCATCCAGCAAATACTGATGGTTTTTGCGTGGTTCGATGGTGCTGACCATCAAATAGACCGGCCCATCGCCCTGAAACAGCGATGCCAGTGAGTGCTCCCGCACGGCGCGGTCTCGCGCCAGGTCGAGGTCGGCGCCGAGGTAGAAATGGCCATGCCACCGCTGCCTGGCCTCCCGGGGCCCCAACCTGCGTTCCAACTCTTCGGCAACCTGCCGGCTGATCGTCTGCGAGATGGCCATGAAGCCATCAGCAGTCTTCGCTACCCAATCGAACCAGCGGTCGAAAACCTTCACCAGACCCTCGTCGCAGAACTGAGGATGTGTCAGGGGAATCAGGTCATAGATCACCGAAATGATGCCAACACCCTTCGCCTTCAGCCCCTCAGCCAGGGGAAAGAAATCGGCATGCCACGAAGAGTCAAGCATCAGAAGTTGATCGCCAGCCTGCGCCTCGAAAGGGATGGCCCGTTCGGGCGCGGGGGCCGTGGAGGGACAGAAATAACGGGCGATCTTGATCGGCACAAACAGCGTTAACGCCAGCATGCGCCCGAACAACCGCCAGAGTCGTCTGGCAAGCCCCTCCTCGCTGAGCGGCCAAAGCCGCTCAAAGCGGGAATGCCACCACCAGAAGCGAGCCAAAGCATGCTCCAGCTTGACGATCAAGGCCTTTCTCAACCCGCCACGCAGATCCGCCCGCAGGGGCGTAAGACTGATAACCCGATACAGCTGACCGGCATGCATCATCACCGGTATGCACTCGACGCCAGCATCGACCCGACCCAGGTGGTTGATGACATTGCGCACGACACGCTGGATGCCGGAATTGTCCTTGGGGTGCTCGTAGACGTAGGTACACTCGACCAAAAAACGCATGTATCAATCCTTGTCGACCAGCGCCGTTTTCCTGCGCTCAATCATCAGTGACGCATCCAGCGACACGCAGCCAACGAAGTCGGGCTTACGCGAATTAACCACGTGGAAAATCGCCGCAAAATCACGCCACTCGTAGTTGGCATCCAGATGGGAGTCGAAACGGGAGAGGCTGGTGGCTATCGAGTAGTTGCCTTTACCCAGATTGGCCGGAAAGGCAAAGCGATAAACTACTTCCTCGCCAGCACACAGATCCTCCAGGGCCTGACCCATTCGGTGCGTATTGATGCCATAGAGCGCCTGCCCTAAGCGGTCCTTGATGAGGAAACCCAGAACCAGCCGCGGTATATCCGCCCTGACGGCGACACGTAGCTCAAGAGTCACGCCCGAGCCGATCTCCACCAGCTCGACACGCCGTCCGTCCGCATTGAGCAGACTGATATCCACCAGCTCGGCTTCGCCGGTTCCGGATATGGTTCTGAGCTTGCCGTTGGCTAGACGCTCCTGCCGGATAGTGTTGTGCTCGCGTTCCGCGAGCATCGCACTATAAAAGTCCATCACCTCTTCCGGCGGCCCCTGCAGCGCCAATCGGCCATGATCAAGAAGAATCGCTCTGTCACATATGGACTGGATGGCATCCCGGCTGTGCGAAACGATCAGTAATGTGGTTCCAGCCTTCTGGAACTGGCGAATGCGATCCATGCTTTTGTGCTGGAAATAGGCATCACCAACCGACAACGCCTCATCCACTATCAAAACGTCCGGGCGGCGAGCGGTAGCAACGCTGAAGGCCAGACGCATCTGCATGCCACTCGAGTAGATGCGAACCGGCCTGTCGATATAGTCGCCAATTTCCGCAAATGCCTCTATCTCGGGCATCAGCTCGGCAATCTCGGCCGAGGTCATGCCGAGCAACTGTCCTGCCATGAAGACATTCTGACGGCCGCTGAAGTCTGGATGGAAGCCCATGCCCAACTCCAGCAGGGCAGCCACCCTGCCGGTGAGCTGGATGCTGCCACAGGTGGGCTGGGAAGTGCCGGTGATCATTTTCAGCAATGTGCTTTTGCCAGCTCCATTGATGCCGATCACACCGACAGCCTCACCCGGCTTGATCGCGAAGGTGATATCGCGCAAAACCCACTTGAGCCTATGTCTTGGCTTGGCAAAAGGCACCAGCCATTCCCATAGGCGCCCCCACTGGGAGTCGTACTGCTTATAGGCCTTGCCCAGTCCCTCGATGCGTATATCGCCCATCAGAGTTCGTCCACCATCTCGCCAGCACGCTTGCGAAAAAGCGCGAGCGCCATTGCACAGAGCAGGAGCGCCAATAGTGCGCTGGGCCAGAGGCTTTGCCAGGCCGGCCACTGTTGATGAATGAACACACCCTGATACGCCCCGATCAGTTGTGCCATTGGGTTGAGTCGAACGAGCGCCTGCAGTTGATCAGGCAGAACCGAGAGCGGGTATACGATGGGGGTGAACCAGAACCAGAACTGCAAGATGACCCCCGTCAGGTGGCCTACATCGCGGAAAAAGACATTGACCACACCCAGGCATATTCCCAGACCGAGTGCGAACAACATCTGTATGACCAGCACCGGAACAATGCCCAGAATGACCCATCCGGGAAAGTTGCCACTCAATAACAGAAAGCTGATGAACAGGCCCCAAATGATCGCAAAGTTCACCGATGCATTGAACAACACCACAATAGGCAGGCAGATCCGGGGAAAGCTCAGTTTCTTCAACAGGCGAGCATTCTCCAGAAATATCGCCTGCCCCTTGCCGATCACCTCTGCAAAGAAGCCCCATGTAAGAATGCCGGCGCACAGATAGATGCCATAGGCCAGGCCGCTGTCGACCCCTGGTAGGCGAGCCTTCATCAACTGGGAGAAAACCAGCGTATAGACCAGAATCATCGCGAGCGGGTTGATGAAGGTCCACAGCGCGCCGAGCAACGAGTTCTGGTAGCGCGCCTGAAACTCCCTTTTCACGCTACTCAGGATGAAGCCACGGAACTGCCAGACAGCTCGAATGGATGGCAGCGACATCAGCGGCCGGCCCTGCCGTACCGGTCATCGAAACGCACAATGTCGTCCTCACCCAGATACTCGCCGCTCTGCACCTCGATCATGACCAGATCAATGACTCCCGGATTTTCCAGGCGATGCCTGTGCCCGGCTGGAATGAAAGTGGATTCGTTGGTGTTGATCAGACGCGGCTCATCGCCACCATTGATGACCTTGGCCATCCCCCTCACGACAATCCAATGCTCACTGCGGTGATGGTGCATCTGTAGGGAGAGCGAGGCACCTGGCTTGACCACGATGCGTTTGATCTTGAACTGCGGCCCCTCCTCCAGAACGGTATAGCTGCCCCAAGGACGAGCCACGGTTCGATGTAGGCGGTAGGCCTCATGGTTCTGCAGCTTCAGCTGCTGGGCGACCCGGCGCACCTCCTGGGCCCGATCCGCACGAGCGACCAGCACAGCGTCAGCCGTGTCCACAACGATCAGATCATCAACGCCCACGGTTGCCACCAGACGACTCTCGCCCAGCACGAAGGTGTTGCGGGTATCGACCAGTATCGCTTCCCCCAGTACACGATTACGCTCGTTGTCTTCAGGTATCAAACGCGACAAGGCACTCCAAGAGCCGATATCGCTCCAGTCAAAGCAAGCCGGAACCACGGCCACGGAGCTCGAACGCTCCATCACTGCATAGTCGATGGAGATGTCTGGCAGTTGAGCAAACAGACCACCATGCAGCTCCTGCATGCGCACACCGGCACTGTCGTGAGTCGGGCTGTTGTCGATGCATTCGGTCACGAGTGGCACGATCTCCGACTGGTGCTCGGCTATTTCGCGCAGAATGCTGCCAACCCGAAAGCAGAACATTCCCGAATTCCACAAGAAGCGCCCGCTACGCAGATAGTCTTCGGCAGCAGCCTGGCCAGGCTTTTCGATGAAGCGAGCCACCTTGCAGCCTCCCTCGGTATCGAGGCTTTCTCCCGACTCGATGTAACCAAAGCCAGTTTCTGGCGCAGTGGGGCGGACACCGTACGTCACCAGATACCCCTGCTCGGCCAATAGAATCGCGTGTTCGGTAGCCTGTTTGAATGAGACCAGGTCCTCGATCAGATGGTCTGCCGCCATGACCACCATGATCGCGTCCTCGCCGTACTCCCGGGCCAGAACACAAGCCGCGGAGGCAATGGCTGGAGCGGTATTTCGCCCTTCCGGCTCAAGAAGAAAGTGTGCTCGGTGATGGGGTAAGCGACTCTCGCTGAAGTGATCCTTGCTGGCGAAATAGTACTCCCGGTTGGTGACCGTGAGGATCATCCCCCCCTGCGGGATCAGCGCTGCGGCTCGCCGGTAGGTCTTACCCAGCAACGATTGGCCATCGGGAAGACGCATGAACGGCTTGGGGTGGCCCTCCCGAGAAACCGGCCATAAGCGGGTACCCGCCCCGCCAGACATGATGACGGGGATAACGACGCTCATGGACTTACTCCCGGCCGACACGGTGCAGATCGGCATCCACCATCATCCCGATCAGCTCGCTCAAACTGGTTTTTGGTTTCCAACCCAACTGACGCTCAGCCTTCGCCGGATTGCCCAGAAGAATGTCCACCTCGGCGGGGCGGAAGAAGGACGGATCGATGACTACATGGTCTTCGTAGTTCAATCCAGCATGTTCGAAAGCCAGCTTGCACATGTCACGCACCGTGGTGGTGACTCCAGTAGCGACGACATAATCATCCGCCCGGTCCTGCTGCAACATCAGCCACATGGCTTCTACATAATCACCGGCAAAGCCCCAGTCGCGCTTGGCGTCGATATTGCCAAGGCGCAACTCTTTCTGCTTGCCAAGCTTGATGCGGGCAACCGCATCGGTGACCTTGCGAGTCACAAATTCGATGCCGCGCAGGGGAGACTCGTGGTTGAACAGAATGCCGCTCGATGCGTGGAGGCCGAAGCTTTCCCGATAGTTGACGGTGATCCAGTGGCCATAAAGCTTGGCCACCCCATAAGGGCTCCGTGGGTAGAACGGAGTGTTCTCGTCTTGGCGTTCAGCCTGGATCAGACCGAACATCTCACTCGTCGAAGCCTGATAGAAGCGAGTTTCCGGGCTGCACTGGCGGATAGCCTCCAGCAGATGAGTCACTCCCAGGCCATCGACTACACCAGTGGTAATGGGTTGATCCCAGGAACTACCAACGAAGCTCTGCGCACCTAGGTTGTAGACCTCCTGCGGCCTGCTCTTGATGAGTGCACGCTGAGTGGAGGTGCCGTCGGCAAGGTCACCTTCGTGATACTGGATCTGCCCCTCGATTCCCAGCTCTCGCAGGCGCCAGCGAGTATCACTGCTCCTGCGCGCTACGAGACCATGAACCGCGTACCCCTTGTCGAGTAGTAGTTTTGCCAGATAGGCGCCATCCTGGCCTGTTACTCCCGTGATCAAAGCAGTTTTTGTCATTTTTCTACTACTCTAGCTTCCCAGTCAGACATTACGCTCTGCAGGGTTTCCGTGATTGAAATGCCGGGTTTCCATCCAGTCTCTTTATTCAGCTTGTTGGCACAACCCACGACACGACGCTGCTCGGCCTTGCGGAAGCTGGTTGGGTCCTGACGAATCTCCACCTGCAATCCGCTCATCTCGACCATCAACTCGATCATTCCGCGCACCGAGCGCTCCACACCGGAACAGACGTTATATATCTGACCACTGCGACCATGCTCGAGCATCGCCAAGTACGCGGAAATCACATCCTGAACGTCAAGAAAGTCTCGAGTCACATCGATATCGCCGACGTTCAGCACAGCTTCCCGCAAGCCAATTCTGATTTCCGCCAGTTGCCGAGCGACCCCGGGCACGACAAAGCCAGCCGCTTGTCCAGGCCCGATGTGGTTGAATGGCCGGGCAGCCATGATGCGCCAGCTCTCGCAATAACTCCATTGCTCGCACAACAGCTCGCCAGACAGCTTACTCACTGCATAAGGATTTCGCGGATGGGCCACGCATTCTTCGGTGATAGGAAGCACCTGCTCAGCGACCTGGCCATAGACGTCTCCACTGCTGACATACAGAAACGCACCGGAAAAGCCACGCCTTTTCAGGGCCTGCAGCAGATTCAGAGTACCTAGCACATTGACCTGCAGGGTACGCTGCGGGTCGCGGAAGGCCTCCGGCACGAGAGCCTGCCCTGCCAGATGAATGACTGCATCAGGACAATCCTCAGCCAACCAGCAGTCCAGGGTCGCGGGCTCCAAAAGATCATGGGGCTGCGGTGCGATCAGCTGCCAGCCGGTATCGCCCGAATTCAGGCAATGCGACAAATGGCGGCCGACGAAACCACTCAACCCGGTGGCAAGGAGTCTTTTCATAACCGATAGTCCTGACTCAATGAGGTCCGCTCAGGGCTTGCGTGCGACCAAAACCTGGCTTTTCGGCAAGGTCTCGTCCAGTGCCTGCTTGATGCGCAACCCATCCGGCAGGCTCAGCAAGGTTGCCCAAGTGTTAGCCCACTGCTCGAGCAGTGGATGCCAAGGCGGAGTCAGCGACTGATTCTCGCAGGCCCAGAAGAAAGACCACCATATGGCATGGTAAAAGCCGTACTGGGTTTCATGCTCAATGCTGAGACCGGCGCCGATCGCCAAGCGGGCCAGCTCGCCACGCTTGAAAATTCGGATGTGATTGGGGTGCTCGAAGTAGATAGGCGGAGCCACCTGCTGCTGAACACCTTCGTTCAGCTCATCGGGCACGGTCAGCAGCAACAGCGCACCGGGCTTGGCAACGCGAACCAGCTCGGCGATGAAGCGCTCAGGGTCCTCGACATGCTCGAGCACCTCCATAGCCACGACACGACTGACACTGGCATCAGGCAACGGAATGGGATCGGCATCGGTCACCAGCGCCCTGACCTGCTGCGCACCCGCCTTCTCCAGACGCTGACGGGCGACCTCGAGCTTGGGGGCATCCAGATCGGCCAGGATGATAGAGGCCCCACGCCTGGCACCAAACAGCGCATAGCCGCCTTCGCCGCAACCGATATCGAGCAGAACGTCGCCAGCGCCGACCGGAAAACCGGTCATCAGCTCACCACTGTCCTGATTCATCCAGCCGCTCAGGACCATGTCCCTGAGGCCGATCATCTGGGCTCCCGGCACGGAGGATAGCGCCGGCGGCAGGGTGCTCTGAATGGAGGGGGATTGGCGTGACACCAGGCGCTTCAAGCGATTAAGCATAATGATTTCCCGCTACATGGGTTTGCATGGCCCGAGCCCCCTACAATGGTTTGCGCGCGATGATCGCCTGGCTCTTGGGCATGGTCTGGTCGAGAGCCGCCTTGATCCGCGGCCCATCCGGAAGGGCCAGCAGCTGATTCCAGGTCTGATTCCAGCTCTCCAGCAACGGATGCCAGGGCGGTGAAAGCTCCTGTTTGCAAGCCCAGAACAGGCACCACCAGACGCTCCAGTAGAAGCCATAACTGGTTTTGCGCTCAACGATCAGCCCTGCCTCCACGACCAACTGCTCGAAGGCCTCGGCGGAAAAGACACGAATGTGATTAGGGTGTTCAAAGTAGGACGCCGGCGCCAGCTTCTGCTGCACGCTTTCACCAAGCGGTGCAGGCACGGTCAGCAGGAACTGCGCCCCTGGCTGAGCGACCCGCACCAGCTCGCGCATGAACAGGGTGGGATCCGCCACATGCTCCAGAACCTCCATGGCCACGATCTTGTTGGCACGGGCATCCGGCAGCGGAATCGGGTCCGCGTTCGTCACCAGCGGCGTCACAGCGCGCGCCGGGGAGTTCTGCAGCAAGGCCTCTACTGCAGCGACCTTGGCCGGATCAATGTCAGCGAAGATGACCTCGGCTCCACGTTCGGCACAGAAGCGGGCAAAAGGACCATCCCCACAACCGATATCCAGAACGGTATCCTCGGCGCCTACGGGAAACCCTTCGAAGAGCTCACCGCTATCACGTCGAAACCAGCCGCTGAGGTAAGCCTCGGTGCGCTCGGGTGCAGCGGGCGGAGTTTCCTGAAGAGCGCTGGCAGGCTGTGGCAAGGAGGCACGGGAGAGCAAACGTCTTAGTGTTTCCAGCATGGTGTGGCCTATCCGGGTTGGCGAGTGTCGATCGGCAGCGTATGCGCGCTGCCCTCGCTGCTCACTTTTTTGATGGGATAAAGGAGTCGCTCCGAGAACCTTGCACCAAAACGCCTCAGTGGCGCCTCGACCAAGCGGTAATTGAGCTCGGTCGTGACCAAGATAATCAGCAACGAGCAGAGCAGGTAGGCAATCACCCGCTGGGCAGAAAATGGCTGTAGAGGATCGATGCGGAAGAAAATCTCCCGCGTCAGGAAGAATGCCGGGACATGTATGAGGTAAAGCGCATAGGAGCGCTCGCCACACCAGACCAGGACAGATTTCAATCTGCCAGGTGCAAGCAGCAGATCGCGATCATGGGCGGCGATCAGCACCAGGCCGGCGGAGATCAGGGCAATAAGCCCGATGCCATAACGCATGGAACCGGGTGTACTGAGCAGCGCCATGCAAATGACGCCGGCAACCAGCACCATCTGACATGCTCGCCGCCCAAGCCACTCCAGGGATATCGCAGCGAGCCGCCAAGAAGCCCGCTGACTCCACATCGCCAGCAAGACGCCGAGTGCCAGGGCATCGGTTCTGAACATCATCAGGTAAGGATGCGACTGCCGGGGCGTGATGATCTGCAGGAGCGCGATGATGAGGAAAAACCAGGCCAGGTGCTGGCGCAAGAGCAGAATCAGCAGTGGGAAGAGCAAATAGAACTGCTCCTCCAGCGACAGGCTCCAGTAGACGAAACTGGCGCCGTACTCGCTGCGCATGAAGGTCTCCGCAAAGCGGATATTGGCAAAATTGAAGACACCGGCAATGGTGGCCTGGAGGTTCGCAGCCAGGGTGCCAAAGGCGCCACTTTCATTCAGGAATAGCACCGCCAGCAGAATCAGCCCAAGCCAGAGCCAGGCGGCAGGCCACAGGCGCCAGATGCGCCGCAGCCAGAAGGCCCCCATGATCCTGCGCTGCTCCGCCCAGCCGCTCACCTCCCGTAGTCGCGGGATGAGATCCCGGGCAATCACGAAGCCGGACACGGCGAAGAACAGATCGACGCCGAACCTGCCGCCCACGCTCTGGTACAACTCATTGAGTACAGGCATCGGCCATGGAAAGAGGTTGCGCAGGTGCTGAAAGATCACGAACAGCACCGCCACTGCACTCAACACTTCGATATCGCTGATCCGGTTATTGGCGTGCATGGACTCAGGGCTTGCGGGCAATGATGACTTGGCTCTTGGGCAGCAACTGGTCGAGAGCCTGCTTCATGGGAGCGGCTTCGGGCATCTGAATCAGGTTGTTCCAGAGCCTGGCCCAGTCGTTGAGAAGCGGCGGGTAGGGAGGCTGAACAATATCGTGCGATGCTCCATCCAGCTCGACACCAGCATTCTTGGCCAGTACCCAGTAGATGAACATCCACATGGTCCAGAAGAAGCCGAAGGAGGCTCTTTCGACTATTTCCAGGCCAGCGCCTTCAACCAGACCGGCGAACTGCTCGCGCTCGAAAACATGGATATGGTTCGGCTCGCGGAAGTAGTAATCAGGGGCGAAGCTCTGCTGCATACGCTCACCCACCGGGTCCGGCACTGCCAACAGATAAAGAGCCCCGGACCGGCCTACCCGCGCCAGTTCGAGCAGGAATGTCTGGGGGTCCGCAACATGCTCAAGCACCTCCATGCAAATGACCCGACTCATGCAAGCATCCGCCAGGGGAAGCTGGGTACTGTCGACGACCAGACCTTCTGCGTGGCGCGCCGGCGTACGCGCCACGCGCTGGCGAAGCGACTCGATCTTATCCGCGACGACATCGGTGAAGGTCACGGCAGCCCCGCGGTTGGCGCAGAACAGGGTTGCCCCTCCGGCACCACAGCCGACATCCAGCACGGTGTCTTCGGCACTGACGGGAAAGCCCTTGAACAACTCATCGCTCTGGCTCTGGTACCAGCCGCTCTGCACCGCATCGATCAGGCCGCAGTTACGCGAGTCGACGAAACCCGGTGCCTGTCTGAACTCGGCCCAGATCGCCTCGTCATCCCGCGGGTCGCTCTGCAAACCAGCCAGGCGGCGGAAAAGCTCGAATTGATTCATGAACACACGGGCTCCAGAAGATTGAGGAATTGCTGCAGACGGATCTTCGCGGAGGCTTGCGAGCAATGCTCCTGCATGCGTTCGATGGCAGCTCTCGACATGCGCCGATAGCGCTCGGGCTCTTCTCTGTAGCAATGGAGTGCCGTCTGGTATTGCACAACCAGCGAGGACCAGTCGAGCTGGTGCCGGCAAGTACGATAAGCCAGGCGAGGATCATGGGGCCAGGCGGTGGCGTCCAGCCAGCTGTGCACGACGAACGCGACATCCTCATCGATGTAGTCGAGCATCGCCGAGTTTCGCGGCGCTATGGCCGGCTTGCCACAGGACATCAGTTCCATCAGTGGCAGACACTGGCCCTCACCATGCGAGGCATTGACGACAAAGGTGCTGGCCTCGATAAGACGATCGAATTCGGCCTTTTCCAGGAAACCATGCACGACCAAGACACGGCATCTGAACCTGGGCAGGCGTGCAATACACATGAGCATGCTATTGAGCGCCGCCCGATAGTCGTGATGCCCGAGCTTGAAGACGAGGGTGGCCTCTGGATTGTCCCGGAAAGCGGCACAGAAGGCCGTTAGCATGTCGATCCAGTTCTTGCGGCCGTCGTATGGGTTGAACAATGCCGTGAACACGGCCCCCCTCAGCTCGAACTCGCAAGGTTGCGGCGTCCACTCGGGCGCCCCGGATTGCTCATCCTCCACCGAGAGACCACGAGGCTGGACATGGTTGGCCGGTTCCATATGCTCAGCCTGCGTCTCGGTCGCTGTATCGACTGACGGCAGGCGGTACTCCGGCAACCAGGGCAACAAGCCTCTCACAACCTGCTGATACCAGGCCGCCAGATAACGCCGGGATATGGCCAGGCGCCCCTCGGAAGATCCAGTTCCAGGCTTATTGGCACCCGTATCAGACTTCTCGCTGCGGGCCACTCCACGAGCGTTCGCCACCGCAGCGGCCACGGCATCGAGCCCAGGCATGAATGGTTCGAGGTTGACATCCTGAGTATCCAGTACGATACCCGAGCCCACACGAATCCTATGGCAGGTTGGCACAGCCGCACCTGCACGCAACTCGGCATAGCGATCCCATACCGGAGAGGGTATAGAGACTATGGGGAAGTCATCACCGAGCACTTGCCGAACAGCACGAACCGTAAGAGCCGAGTGCGTGATGGCTCCTCCACACTGTTGCAGCACATGAGCCCAGTTCTGATTGACCTCATCCAGCCAGTGCTCGGAAGGAATGGAGTCGAACTCCCAAGCGAATACCGGGAGTGTAGGGCAGCGCAGCCCCAGTACAACCTTGTGCGGCGGAGTGAAGGAAAGAAAGAGACAGCGCTCTCCCCGCTCCAGAGACATCGCATAGTGTTCATCCACCTCTACTTGCGGCCGCTCGATGACGACAACTTCGCCGAGCTGACGCAATACAGGCAGAAAATCACGCAACACGAAGTAGTAGCTGTAGTCCGGCAGGCCCAGACTGCTGGCGATGGTCGCGGAAGTTACTTCCGAGTAAACGAGAAACTTCATTGTTCAACTCCCTGACGCACCCTCGCGTGATGGTCCAGGGCACTGCGCAGGAAAGCTTCCAGCGGCAAGCCAACCCGCTCGACGGAGGCGAAGTCGGCCATCTGCTCACGAGCCTTGCGAGACATGTCCTGGTAGCGCTCGGGCTGACTCTTGACCAAGTCATAACTCTCACGAAATGCCTCCATGAGAGATTGCCAGTCCAGACGATGCTTGCGGGTGTAGAGCATGCCGGTGGGGTCATGCGGCCAACAAGCCGGCTCCAGGCAGGTCCGCAGGATGAGCGAAGAGTCCGGGCTCAGGTAATCCGCCATCGCGGTGTGCGCGGGGGCCAGTGCCGGCCTGCCACTGGCCAGGAACTCCATCAGGGGCAGGCACAGCCCCTCTCCGGTGGAAGCATTGACATAGTAGGTACTGGCCTCGATCAGCTGCTGGTACTGCCGATCCTCGAGAAAACCGTGAAGTACCAGCACGCGGCATTTGAAAGGGGCCAGGCGCGACAGCAGGGTCAGCAGCACCACCCGGTAGTACTCCAGATCATGGTGGGTCATCTTGACGATCAGTGTGGCGTCTTCCCGGTCGCGAAAGGCCCAGCAGAAGGCCGTGACAATATCTACCCAGTTCTTGCGGCCGTCGGCGGGATTCAACACCGTGCAGTAAACCACCCCGGATACCATGACCTTCTGCGGCTTGCGCTTGGCCGTGCCGGCCAGCCCCATCTCCCTCAGCCAGCCCCGCAATAGGCTCAGGCTCAGACGCACAGCTCTGGCCATACTTATGCGCGACCTAACCTTCGGCATTCCAGCTGCGGGCATACCCTCAGCCATACCCGCCACAGGCACATCATCAGCCTTATGGACCAGTCCATCAGCAGAGAGACCCAACAACGGGCTATCTATGGTGATGCCAGAGAAATCGAAATGACGCGGCTCCGACCTGAATCCCCAACCTTCTGCAGGCCCCAGATGGGCATAGCGGTCCCACACCGGAGCAGGCAACGCAATGACCGGGAAGCCTTCTACGCTGTTCTCTACCACCAGCCGGGCGGTTTCGCGGCTGGTGCAGATGGCGCCCTGAAGGCGCGAAAAAACATAGCCCCAGTCATTGTGCGGGTCATCATCCCAAGCCAAGTTGGGCAGGCTATCGAATTCCCAGGCAAACAGGGTGACTGTGGGGCAGGCCAACCCCAGAGGGGTCTGATGCGGCGGGCTCACGCTGATGAATATGACCTGTTCGCCCTCTGCCAGATAGCGGCTGTGAAGGGCTTCAATCTCATCACGATTCTGCGTTTGGATAACTTTCCCGATGCGCTCCAACGCAGGCAGGAAGTCTTTCATCAAGAAGAAGTAGCTGTATTCCGGCTTGCCAAGAGAGGCTTGAATATTCTGATGACCGATCTTGGAGCTGATGAGAATGATCATGGGGCAGCTAAATAGCCTGTACTGAGCACAAGCGGCTTGGATGAGAGATGCGTGGCTCGGCGCTGACGTTGCTGAACCGGCTTATTGTTGTGCTACTGCATCGCCGCGGAGTGTACGGGTGACTATGCATTCCAACAAGCGATGCATTAGAAACGCTCCTATTTCGGGATCTTTTCCCGACCAATCCCATCCAAACACCGACAAAACCAGGGCCATCATGTGACTCCACACCCTGAATCCAACACCGGGCTTGAGCTGAGTAGACGATTCTCGTCCAATAGAGCGATCCCCGATTTACCCGGAGCCGCCATGCGCAAACTGTCTTCCTTCCTGCTCGCCACCAGCCTCTGCCTTGCCGCCGGCGCCCAGGCACAGACCCTGGTGGCCACCAGCAATATCCTGGTGCGCGCGCTGGACCGCAGCCTCGACTTCACTTCCGACACCACCACCTCGGTGCGCGACATGAAGGTGGTGCTGGCCGCCCGCGACGATGCCGCCAGCTTCGTCGCCAGTGCCGGCGAGGTGCGTGGCGCGCAACTGGAGGCGGCCTTCGCCACCCTGCGCGAACAGCTGCCCGAGGCCCGCACGGCGTCCGACCAGCAACTGGCCGAAGCCATACTCGCCCTGTGAGGTCGCGCGCCGCGCGCTGGCTGGCCGCGCTCCTGCTGCTGGCCGCTGCCAGCGCGCAGGCCGAACTGCGCCTGCGGCTGAACGCCGAGGGCCTCAGCGCCCAGGAGCGCCAGGCCAGCACCGAACTACTGGAACAGGCCATGGCCCACCTGCCGCCGAGCTTCATCGCGCGGCTGGATGGTGAAGTCGAGGTGCGCTGGTCCGACGACCTGCCGCCGGCGGCCTATGGCCGCCTCAACCGCCTCGACCTGCTCAGCCTCAACGCCCGCCTGCTGCCACTGCTGCTCGACCCGGCCCGCGCCGATGCCGACAACGGCCGCAGCCACGGCAGCCTGCGCCGCGAACTGCTGGCCACCCTGCTGCACGAACTGACCCATCTCTACGACCGCTCGCGCCTATGGCCCCAGGCCGCGCGCACGCTGCAATGGCGCTGCCGCCAGGCCGAACGCAGCCTGGGACCGGTCGGCCTGCGCGACGAGTGCCGCGGGCAGAGCGAGCGACGCTTCAGCCTCAGCGACGACCCGCGCCTGCTCGACCTGGCCGGCTGGCCGCAACGGGTCGGCCAGCGCGGTGCGCGCGAACAGGACAACGGCCAGACGGCGCGCAGCCCCGACCTCTACGAGCTGAGCAACCCGCGCGAATTCGTCGCGGTGAACCTGGAGTACTTCCTCCTCGACCCCAGCTACGCCTGCCGGCGCCCGAGCCTGCAGCGCTACTTCCGCGAGCACTTCGGCTGGCAACCGGCACAGCAGGCGCGCTGCCCGGCCGAACAGGCCTACCTGAATGCCGGCCGCGACTTCGCCCGCCAGCCGCTGGGCCGGCTCGACCCGCAGCGGGTCTACCAGGTCGACTACCTGCTGGCCGAGCCCAACCAGCAGTGGGCCAGCCGCTGGGGCCACAGCATGCTGCGCCTGGTGGTGTGCGCACCGGGACGGCCGCGCGGCCCGGCCTGCCGGCTGGACCTGGACCAGCACCTGGTGCTGTCCTACCGCGCCTTCGTCGGCGACGTGCAGCTGTCCAGCTGGGACGGCCTGACCGGCGCCTATCCCTCGCGCCTGTTCATCCTGCCGCTGGCCCAGGTGATCGAGGAATACACCAAGGTCGAGCTGCGCGGCCTGGCCTCGGTGCCGCTGCGCCTGTCGCGCGAGGAGATCGAGCGCCTGGTCACCCGCGCCGTCGAACAGCACTGGAGCTACGACGGCGACTACTGGTTCCTGTCCAACAACTGCGCGGTGGAGACCCTCAAGCTGCTGCGCAGCGGCAGCGACCGCGACGAACTGCAGGCGCTCGACAGCATCATGCCCAACGGCCTGCTCGACCTCCTGGAGGCCCGCGGCCTGGCCGACCGCAGCGTGCTGGACGACCCGCGCGAGGCGCTGCGCCTGGGCTATCGCTTCGACTCCTTCCGCGAGCGCTACCAGGCCATGTTCGAGATCCTGCGCCAGCGCCTGCCGGTACCGCAGCAGCAGGTGGAGGACTGGCTGGCGCTGCCGGCCGAGGCGCGCCGGCCCTGGTTCGCCGAGGCCGACCTGCGCGCCGGAGCCGCCCTGCTGCTGCTCGAACAGGCGGCGCTGCGGCGCCAGCTGCTGCTGGCCCAGGAACAGCTCAAGCAGCGCTACCTGAGCGCCCGCGACGACCCGCGCGACGCGCGCTTCGCCAGGGCCGACGCCACCCTCAAGGCGATCCTCGCCGGCAGCGGCTTTCTCAGCCGCCCGGCCGAGCTGCTGGACGCCGGCTACGGCCTGCCGCAGGCCGGCGAGTGGCAGCGTCTGGAAGCACAGAGTGGCGAGCGCCAGGTGCGCCTACGCCAGCTCAGCGACGACCTCGACCAGGAAGTGCGCGGCCTGCTGGAGCCCTCGCTGCTGGCCGAGATCGAGGCCGGCGAGGCCAACCTGATGCGGCTCGGCCAGCACCTGCGCGAGCTGCACAAGGCCGGCGGCGGCCTGCTCCTGCCCTGAGCGAGGCACGCCCGGCCTAGAGGCGCTCCTCGTCCTCCTCCGGCAGTTGCGGGTCCAGCTGCATCCAGGGCAGGCGACTCCTGACCCAGATATGCCGGTCGGCCGGCGCCAGCTCCGGCTGGTCCAGGCTGGCCACCGTAATGTCCAGGCTGTCCGGACTGAGCCTGGTGAACAGCGCCAGGTGGCAACCGCAGTGCGCGCAGAAATGGCGCAGGCAGCTGGCCGAGGAGGCGTAGGCGGCGGCGCTGCCGCGCAACCACTGGAAGCGCGCCAGCGGCACCGTCAGCCAGGTGGTGACGATGCCACCGGTGGTGCGCCGACAGATCGCACAGTGGCAGTGGGCGATGTCGCGCAGCGGCGCGCTGATGCGATAGCGCAGCCGGCCGCAGTGGCAGCCACCCTCGTGGATATCGGTCATGGGCCTTCCCCCGTTGCAGCAGCGACCCCAGAGACGCTAGCGCGCCGCCGTGGTTTTGCCCAAGATGGCGGCTCGCCCGCCGTGGAAGTTGCCGTGACCGCCCTGCTGCAGACCCTCTGGCCCCTGTTCGCCCTGATCCTGGGCGGCCTTGCCCTGCGCCGCTGGAACTTCCCCGGCGAGGCCTTCTGGCCGGCCGCCGAACGGCTCAACTACTTCATCCTGTTCCCCGCCCTGCTGCTGAGCAGCCTGGCCAGCGCGCCGCTGGACAACCCGGCGCTGCCGCGCCTGGCCCTGGCCGTGCTGCTCGGCCTCGGCGGCGCCTGGCTCGGCCTGCTGCTGGTGCGCCGCCTGCGCGGCTGGCCGGCGGCACGCTTCGGCGCCCTCACCCAGGGCATCCTGCGCTTCAACACCTACCTGGGCCTGGCCGTGGTCGGCAGCCTGTACGGCCAGGCCGGCCTGGTGCTGGCGGCGTTGCTGCTGGCGCTGCTGGTGCCGGCGGTGAACCTGCTGTCGGTCTGGTCGCTGACCGCCGAGCGCGGCGTCAGTGCGCGCAGCCTGCTGCTGCCGGTGCTGAAGAACCCGCTGATCCTCGCCTGCCTGGGCGGCGTGGCGATCAACCTGGCCGGCCTCGGCCTGCCCGGCGGCAGCGACCGCCTGCTCGGCCTGCTGGCCGCCGCCAGCCTGCCGCTGGGCCTGCTCTGCGTCGGCGCGGCGCTGCGCCCGCAGGAGCTGCGCGGGGAACAGGCCGCCCTGGCCTGGAACTGCGCCCTGCGCCTGCTGGCCATGCCGGCGCTGGCCTGGCTGGTGGCCCGCCTGCTGCACCTGCCGGCGCTGGAAAGCGCGCTGCTGGTGCTGTTCTTCGCCCTGCCCACGGCGCCCACCGCTTATGTGCTGACCCGCCAGCTGGGCGGCGACGGCCAGCTGATGGCCGGACTGATCACCCTGCAGACCCTGCTCTCCGGCGCCAGCCTGTTCGTCGTGCTGGCCCTGCTGACGGGCTGAGCGGACGCCCGGCGAAAGCCCGCTGAAAGCTTGAGCCCCTAGCATCCGACGGCCGCCGGCCCCGGACCGGCGTTCCGACAACAACAAGATGGGCCCCGCGCTCGCCGCGCCAGCGCCGGCCATGCCCGTCCGGAGACTGCCTGATGCTGACCTTCCTCGGCTTCGCCATGGTCATGACCTTCATGTACCTGATCATGAGCAAGCGCCTGTCCGCCCTGATCGCCCTGATCCTCGTGCCCATCGCCTTCGCCCTGCTCGGCGGCTTCGCCGCCGGCATCGGGCCGATGATGCTCGAGGGCATCGGCAAGCTCGCCCCGACCGGGGTGATGCTGATGTTCGCCATCCTCTACTTCGCCCTGATGATCGACTCCGGCCTGTTCGACCCGGCGGTGCGCGCCATCCTGCGCCTGGTCAAGGGCGACCCGCTGAAGGTGTCCATGGGTACCGCGGCGCTGGCGCTGATCGTTTCCCTCGATGGCGACGGCGCCACCACCTACATGATCTGCGTCGCCGCCATGCTGCCGCTGTACAGCCGTCTGGGCATGAGCCCGCTGATCATGGCCGGGCTGATCATCCTTGCCGGCGGCATCATGAACATGACGCCCTGGGGCGGCCCCACCGCGCGCGCCGCCAGCGCCTTGCAGGTCGACCCGTCGGACATCTTCGTGCCGATGATCCCGGCCATGCTGGTCGGCTGCATCGCCCTGTTCGGCATCGCCTGGCTGTATGGCAAGCGCGAGCGCGCGCGCCTCGGCGTGCTGCACCTGCCCGACGACCAGGAGAATCACGCCGCGATCAGCGTGTCGCAGTACCCCGAGGCGCGCCGGCCCAGGCTGCTATGGGTCAATGGCGCGCTGACCGCCGCCCTGATGGCGGCGCTGATCGGCGGCCTGCTGCCGCTGCCGGTGCTGTTCATGATCGCCTTCAGTATCGCCATGATCATCAACTACCCCTGCCTGCAGCAGCAGAAGGAGCGCGTCGCCGCGCACGCCGGCAACGTCCTAGCGGTGGTCGGGCTGATCTTCGCCGCCGGCATCTTCACCGGCATCCTGTCCGGCACCGGCATGGTCGAGGCCATGTCCAGGAGCCTGCTGGCGATCATTCCGGAAGAGCTGGGCCCGCACCTGGCGGTGATCACCGCGCTGGCCAGCCTGCCCTTCACCTTCTTCATGTCCAACGATGCTTTTTATTACGGCGTGTTGCCGGTTCTTGCCGAAGCGGCCAGCCATTACGGCATCAGCCCGGTGGAAATGGCCCGCGCCTCGATCGTCGGGCAGCCGGTGCACCTGCTCAGCCCGCTGGTGCCCTCCACCTACCTGCTGGTGGGTTTGGCCAAGGTCGAGTTCGGCGATCACCAGCGCTTCACCCTCAAGTGGGCGGTGCTGATCTGCCTGGCCATACTGCTGGCGGCACTGCTGCTCGGCGTGTTCCCGCTGTTCGGCGGATGACCCCGGCAAGTAACGGCATTTTCCCGCAAAGACGGCTAGAATCGCGCGCCATCGCCGGCACCCGCCGAACCGAACCCTCGACACGCAAGGAACCACTATGGAATGGCTGACCAACCCTGAGATCTGGGTTGCCTTTCTGACCCTGACTGCCCTGGAGATCGTCCTCGGCATCGACAACATCATCATGATCGCCATCCTGGTCGGGCGCATGCCGCCGCACCTGCAGGCACGCACCCGCTTCTTCGGCCTGGCCCTGGCGATGGTCACCCGCATCGCCCTGCTGCTGTCGATCACCTGGATCATGCAGCTGACCAACAACCTGTTCCACCTGTTCGGCCAGGGCATCTCCGGGCGCGACCTGATCCTGTTCTTCGGCGGCCTGTTCCTGCTGTGGAAGAGCAGCACCGAGATGTTCCATAGCCTGGAAGGCGAGGATGAAGCCGAGCAGACGCCGGGCAACACCGCCGCGCGCAACTTCATCGGCACCATCATCCAGATCGCCATCATCGACATCGTGTTCAGCCTGGACTCGGTGATCACTGCCGTCGGCATGGTCGATCACGTACCGGTGATGGTCGCCGCGATCATCGTCGCCGTGCTGGTGATGATGCTGGCCGCCGGCACCATCAGCGACTTCATCGACAAGCACCCGTCGCTGAAGATGCTGGCCCTGGCCTTCCTGGTGGTGGTCGGCACCGTGCTGATCGCCGAAGCCTTCGAAGTCCACGTGCCGAAGGGCTACGTCTACTTCGCCATGGCCTTCTCCCTGGCCGTGGAGGCGCTGAACATCCGCATGCGCATCGCGCGCGGGCGCAAGGAAGAGCCAGTCAAGCTGCGCAAGGACATTCCGGGGCAGTAAGCCACCGCGCAGCAAGCAGAACGGGGCCGAATGGCCCCGTTTTTTATTGCCTGACAAATCACTCCAGGGTGAACCACTGCACCTCGACGCGACGGTTCTGTTCGCTGTCCTGGCCAACCGGCTCTTCCCAGCCGCGGCCAACCAGTTCGATGCGCTCCTCGGAGATGCCGGGATGGCGTGCCAGCAAGGCATCCTTGACCGCCTGCGTGCGCTGGCGCGACAGTTCCATGGCCTTCAGCGCCATACTCTTGACCAGGGCCGGACCACCCTGGCGCTCGAAGTCGGGCACCATGGCGTTGTCCACGTGGCCACGCAGCAGGACGATGGAACCGGGGCTGACCTGGAGGAACTTCTTGATGGTGTCCAGATAGTCCTGGTTGGCCTTGGCGTCCTTGTCCAGCTCGGCCGAATTGGCCTCGAAGAAGAAGCGGATGTCCTTGCTCAGCAGGGCATCACCCTCCAGCGCGACCCTGCCGCTGGTGCGGATCGGCGCAATGGAAATGCTCTGCCCCTTGAACTGACCGTCTGTCTCCAGCGCCTTGAGGTGCTGCAGGCTGGCGAAGCGCGCCGGGTCGGCGGGGTTCTTGATCAACGCACCATAGGCCAGCACCGAGGACTGGAAGATGCCCTGGAAGGAGCCGGCAGAGTCAATGCTGCCGTCAAAGAACGCCAGGTTTTCCGGCAGGTTACTCAGGTGCACCTTGCTCAGCTCGTCGAGGGTCTCCTGCTGGGTCCAGCCAAACGCCTGGGCGACCACGCCGGCGTGGGCCTGCGGATCCTCGCGCAGCAGGTGGTTGCCTTGCAGCAGGCCGTGGACCAGGCCCTTGACCTTGTCAGGATGGGCCGTGGCGAAGCCCTTGTTGACCACCAGGATGTCGGCGACCACCAGCAGGTTGCGGTTGGACACCAGCATCTTCGCCGCGCCGGCGGACTCGGCCACCACCTCGTCGGTACGCGGCGACCAGCCCACACAACCATTGAGGCGGCCCTCGCCATCCAGTTCGGCGGCGTAGGCGTCACAGGCGACGAAGGCATCCTCGTAGAACACCAGACCCAGTTCGTTGGACGCCGGACGGCTGTCCGGGTCGCGCAGCACCCTGACCGGCACACCGGCCTCCGAGGCCAGATAACGAATGAAGAACTCGCTCTCGTTGAACTGGCTGGCGCCCAGCACCTTGCCCTTGAGCTGGTTGATGCTGGCGATGTCACTGTCCACCACGACCTGGTCGGCGCCACGCGAGAAGGCGATCTGCGCCGGCACCGTCACCTCGAACTGGCGGCCGAGCACCGCCAGCACATCGGCAGTGGTCGCCACCGCAGCCAGCTGGCCATTGTTCAGCGCCGACCACTCCTCGCTCTCACCCTTGTTCAGGCGCACCTGAAAACCGTACTGCTTGGCGAAGATCGAGTTGGGGTTCGGCGCCATACCGCCGTTGGCAACGATCAGGCCGCCGTAACCGGCGTATTCGCTGATGTCGATGTCGACGATATTGTCTTTCATCTCGTAGGGCGCGGCGGACTGCAGCACCGGCGTACCGGTGACCGGCTCGGCCGGCTGCGGTACATCGGCGCCCCCGCCGATACTCGCCGGCAATCCGGCCAGAGGACTGCTTCCGCCTTTCTCGAGCATGTCCTTGCTGACCAGCCAGCCGCCCAGGCCGAGCAGGCCCAGTACCAGCAGCACAGTCAGCAGTTTGCCGGCGGCATTGCCGCGCTGTCGGCGGCGATGGTGAATCGGGTGCATGACTTGTCTCCCTGTCGATGAATCAGTGTCTGTCGGTCAGCGTCTCGGGCTTGCGGCCCTGCCCCTGCAAGACGTAGCTGGGCAGCCGCTGCTGGTCGTTGAGCTCGAGGACGCCGAGCAGGTCGCGCTGGTCGTTGAGCCAGCGGCTGGCCTCGTTGAATGAAGAGGTGAGTGCATTGAGCGCCATGCCGATCTGCTCCTCGTCGGTAGCCAGCAGGGTCTGCTCGCGGATCAGAGCGATCTGCTGGTCGATGCGCTGCAACTCGGCGTCCACATGCTCCTTGCGTCGCACGCCCTCGGCATGGGCCGCCTGGCGGGCATCGATCACCTGTTTCTGCTGCTCCAGGCTGCGCCGCAGTTCCCCACCCAGGCCGGTGGTGGCCAGACGCTGGTCGATCTGATCTTCCTGTTTCTGCAGCTCGGCACTGTCCGCGGCGGCGGTATCCACCACCACGCTGAGTGCCTGGCCGGCCACCAGCAGGCGCAGGTTGAGCCACACCAGCTGCTCAAGACTGTCGGCATGGGCCGCCATCACTGGCGAGCGCGCCAACAGCTGCAGCACCTCGCGGGCGCGCGCCTCAATACGCTGCTGGCGTTGCCGCTGGGTCTCGCCAAGCAGGGCCAGGGTCGCCTCGTAGCGCTGCTCGGCCGGGTCGATGCGTACCTCGGCAACATCCACCGCGGTACGGAAGCGCTTGCTGCCGGCGAGTAGGCCCAGGTAAGCCAGCTCCAGGCCGGCGCCGAGCACCCAGAAGCCGGGGCTGACGAAGAAGCCAAGCAGACCGAAGGCGGCCAGACCGAACCAGTTCGGCGGCAACGGCATGCCCAGCGGACGGGCCGTGAAGGCGGCCCACAGATAACGCCCCAGACTCATGGTTCGATAGCCTCCTGAGCGAGCGAGCGCAGGGCCTCGGGAACGAAAGCCATATCGGTGGCCTCGCGGATGGCGAGCATCATCTGCTGCCGCAGCACCTGTTCCGGCACCGGCGGCTGGTAGCCCTGCAGGCACTGTTGCAGCGCCTCCAGAGCAGGCAGTTGGGCGGTGCGCACACGGCGATAGACCTTGACTGCCAGGGCCTCGGCCGCACCCGGCGTGAGCAGTAGCGGCAGCGCCTGCTGCTCCAGCTGCGCCTGTTCCAGCGACAGATCGAAGCGCCCCAGCAGGGCGCGCAGCAACGCCGCACTCTCCGCCACACTGGTGGTCGGCAGCAGGGGGATCTTCACGTCGACTCGGCCGGGACGCTTGAGATCCACCTCGATCAGGTCGGGGCGCGAGGAAGCCAGAATCCAGATGACCTTGCCGCGGTTGTCGGCGCTGCCCATCTCCTGGGCGATCATCGAGTACAGGCGCCCGGACAGGCCGCTGTCGCCGCTGCCGCCATCGCGCTTGCCAAGAGTCTGGTCGGCCTCGTCGATGAATACGATGCAACGGCCGAGGCCGCGAATCAGGCGGAAGATCTTCTCCAGGTTGCCCTCGCTGGAACCGACCCAGCGATCACGGAAGTTCTTCAGCTTGACCACCGGCACACCGGCCTCTCCGGCCAGGCATTCGACCAGGTAGGTCTTGCCGGTACCCACCGGCCCGCAAAAGATGTAGCCCTTGGGCAGCGCGCGCAGGTCGGCGGCTTGCCACAGTGCCATGTCCTGGCGCAGCCAGGTCTTCAGCGCCTTCTGGGCGTGGTAGTCGTCGAGGGTACGGGCGGACTCGATGAACTCCACCAGCCCGGCGCTATCAGCCTCCACCAGTTCCTTCTTGGCCTCGGCCCAATCGCGCGCGCCAAGCACCCTGCCCTCGTGGGCGCGGCGCTTGACCAGGCTGGCCAGGGCACTGAGGCTGACTCCGGCCAGCGCCTGCTCGGCGCCATCGTCCTGCGAGGAGAAAGCCCTGGGGTGATCGACGCGCAGCTGCGCCAGGCACTGGCTCAGGCTGTCGGCATCCGGCAGTGGTACCTGGATACGGTCGATACGCGGGTTGTTGGCCACCAGCGGATGGAGGTCGTTGAGATTGTCGGCCAGCAGCAGGCTGGCGAAGGCCATGTCACTGAATGGTGGCTCGGCGGCCCAGTCGCGTACCAGGCTGGCCAGGCTCGCGGTGGCGAAGTCACCGGGTTGGCCGGCCGGTAGTACCAGGTCGGCGCCGCGCAGGATCACCGCCACGTGCTGGCTGTCACCGCGTCCCAGCGCACGCAGGTTGGCGCGATAGCGCAGGTAGCGGCTGATCAGCTCCACTGCCGCTCGTGGCTCGTGTGGCCAGGGCTGCATCTGCGCCGCCGCCGGCCATTCGGCCAAGCGTTCACCACCACGCAGCAGGCTCAGGCCATTTCCGGGGTCGTAGAGAAAGACCACATCGAAGCCAGCCAGGAGCTGCGCGTCGAGGTAGCGGGTGAGGCTGACCAGCTGCCCCTCCAGCGGAAAGCGGTCGGCGACATTGCCGTACAGCACGAACTGGCCATGGGCGCTACTCTCGTAAGCCAGGCGCAGCTCCGCCAGCCAGGTGGGCGCCTGCGGGGATTGGACCGCGGCCATGACTTACTGGCTTTCCGACTGCGGGTTGCCGCCCATGCTGCGGTTAGTCTCGGGCGCCGCGGCGGTTTCGCCACCGGGCAGGGCAATGCCCTCCTTGGCAGCGAACTCGGCCAGGGCCTGGTCGGCCAGGGCATCCATCTCGGCTTCCTTGAGGTTCACCTCGCTCATGTCCATCGAGTCGCGGGCCATGCGCGCGCGACCGGCGGCCTTGGTGCGCTCTTCCTCGACCATCTCGTGCAGGCGATTGAGGGTATCACCGGAGCCGCCGATGCTGCTGACCATGCCGGCGGCCATCTCGTTCATCTCGGCCATCGCACTCTTCATGCGCATGTCGTTGATCGCCCCCTTGAGCGCCTCGATCTTAGCGCGCGCGGCGTTGACCGCCACTTCACGGGCCTTGGTCAGGTTCTGGTAGGTCTCTTCGGCCTGGGCCAACTGGCGGCGATTCTCTTCCAGCTCGCGAGCCAGGCTCTGCAGGCGCAGGGCATTCTGCGCGGCGGCCGACTTGTTGCCGGCGCGCAGGTGGGCGGTGGTGCGAGCATGCAGCTCGCGCTCCTCGGCCTCCTGCTTGCGCACCTGGCTCATCAGGCGCTCGGCCAGGCCGGCATGGGCGGCCAGGCCCTGGTTGAAATTGGCGATCTGCTTACGCAGGTTTTCCTGCTCCAGCTCCAGCAGGGCCTCCGGGTTCTTCCGCTCTAGGTCCTTGATGAACAGGGAAAGGATGCCTTTGAAGACATTGGCGAGGCGGGCGAGCATGGCAACTCCTTGCTGTGTGAACGATCCGTCGTGTGCCGGCGCCAGAGCCGGCAGGGCTTGGCGCATTCTTCGCGAGCGCCGGTCCGGATGCAACCTCGCCGCGTTTTTTGCGCAACGGAAAGGCTCAGCGGCGTAGCCGCGGCAGCGCCCAGAGCAGGAACAGGCTACAGCCGAGCCCAACGCTCAGCATTACCGCTATCGGCCCCCAGTGGCCGACCAGATCCTGCAATAGCTCCAGCAGTTTGCCGATCCAGCGCGAACGACCACTGCTCTCGCCAGCAACATAGAAGCCGCGCGACCAAGTCTGGTAGGCGGCATGCAGGGGCATCAGGCTCAACGGCAACAGCAGCAGGCACAGCCAGAAGCCGGTATTGCGCTCACCCAGCAGCGCCGGCGATCGGTAACCCTCGCGTATCAGGTGCCAGGTGCACAGCAGGAGATGCACTACCACGCCGAGAGACAGGTAGCTGCGCCAATCGCCGGGCCGGTCCCATGCCATCAGCACGACGAGAGGACCGACCAGCAGAAGAAACAGCCACCAGATCGTCAGAAAGACGTACTTCATCGATCCCTCAAAATAGGGCCATCTGGCCGAGCTCTGTCGCATCTGGGGCAACCTCGGGCTGTGCCACATCCGTCGGAGTTACACCCAAGCGCTGTGCCAGCCCCGCCGCGCGCTCGGCCCTGGTGTTCACCGCCTCGGCAAGGCGCGCCGGCAGGCCCCAGATTTCCACCTTGTGCTTGGCGCGGGTGATGCCGGTGTAGAACAGCGCGCGGGTCAGCAGCGGGCTGGGGCTTTCCGGCAGGGCCAGCAGCACTTCACTGAACTCCGAGCCCTGGCTCTTGTGCACGGTCATGGCGAAGGCGCTGTCGTGACTGGGCAGGCGCGCCGGGGCGAAGGCGCGGTAGCCGTCCTCGCCCTCAAAATACACCCTAAGACCATGCTCACCGGCCAGGCACAGGCCGACATCGCCGTTGAACAGGCCCAGCGCATAGTCGTTCTGCCGCACCATCACCGCGCGGCCGGGGTACCAGCGTTCACGCTCGGCCAGCGAGTAACGGCGCTTGATCCGTGCCTCCAGGGCCTCGTTGAGACCGCCGACGCCCCAGGGGCCTTCGCGCTGTGCGGTCAGCGCGCGGAAGGCGTTGAAGGCGGCGAAGGCTTCGACCGGATCGCCGCGGCGCGCGGCCTTGAGGTAGGGCGCATAGCCCTGTTCCAGACGCTCCAGCAGCACGGCCTGGCTGGGCTCGGCCTGCCAGGCCAGGTCGGCGCGACCTTCACGCAGCAGGTTGAGGGTGCCGGCGGCATCGCCGCCATTGATGCGCCGCGCCAGCTCGCCGATGCCGCTGTCGCCGGCGAAGCGGTGGCTGTGGGTGAGCAGCACCACGGCGTCGCCCAGGGCCGAGCGCGGCGTTTCGACCGGCACCGTCTGCCCGGTGATACGTTGCAACTCGGCGGCAGCTTCGGCATCGAAGCCGCGCCCCTCGCACAGCTCGGCGAATACCGCGCCGGCCTCCACGGCGGCCAGCTGGTCCTTGTCGCCGAGCAGGATCAACCGCGCCTGCGGCGGCAGGGCGTCGACCAGCTTGGCCATCAGCGCCAGGTCGACCATCGACGCCTCGTCCACCACCAGCACGTCCAGCGCCAGCGGCCGCGCCGCGTCGTGACGCACAGTGGGGCTGTCGCCGCGGCTGCCGAGCAGGCGGTGCAGGGTGCGCGCCTCCTCTGGCAATAGCGCCTTGAGGTGATCGGCCAGCGGCAGATCGGCCTTGGCGTTGCGGATGGCCTCGGCCATGCGTGCCGCCGCCTTGCCGGTCGGGGCGGCCAGGCCGATGGCCAGTCGCTCGCCGCCGGGCTGTTCGAGAAGTGCCGCGAGCAGACGCACCACCGTGGTGGTCTTGCCGGTGCCGGGGCCGCCGGAGATCACCGCCAGGCGCCGCCGCACCGCCTGGGCCGCTGCCAGGCGCTGCCAGTCCGGTTGCTGTTGGTTGAAGGCAAACAGGCGCGCCAGGCTCTCGCTCAGCAGCGCCTCGTCCACTGCCGGGCGCTCGGCGGACAGCGCCAGCAGGCGCTCGGCCAGGCGCTGCTCGTAGGCCTGGTAGCGCGCCAGGTACAGGCGCTCGCCGTCGAGGATCAGCGGGGCAAAGCGGCCGGGTGCGCCGACCAGCGCGGAGGCTTCCAGCAGCGGCCGCAGCTCGGCCAGCGGTGGCAGGGTGAAGTCGTGCTCCGCCCAGGGCCGGCGGCCGGCCACCCGCGCCAGCGGCAGGCACACGTCACCGGCGGCCAGGGCCTCGCTGCACAGGGCGGCGCAGGCCAGCACGGCGGGCTCGGCCTGCGGCTGCAGGCGCTGCAGGCTCGCCAGCAGGGCGCGTTCCAGCGGGCCGAGGGGCAGCTTGCCTAGGCTCATCGGGCAGACTCCCTCAGCCAGGGCGCGTGGGGGTACTCGCTCGACGCCTCCATGGCAGACGTAGCCCGGATGCAATCCGGGAAGGCCGGCCCCCGGATTACATCCGGGCTACTGCCTGAGCGCATCACTTCGCCTCCGTGAACAGTTTATCCAGCGCATCCAGCAGGCTGTCGGCGGGGCGGGCGAAATACACCCCGGCCGCCGGCATGCCGCGCAGGAACAGGTACCAGGCGCCGCCCAGCTGCGCGTCTCTGAAATCGGCCAGGCGCGTGCGCAGGAAACGCCGCAGCGCCACCAGGTAGATCAGGTATTGCAGGTGGTAGTGCTCGGCGGCGATGGCCTGCTCCAGGCGCTCGGCGCCGTAGTGCGCGGCCGTCGGGCCGAGCCAGTTGGACTTGTAGTCGAGGATGTACCAGCGCCCGGCGTGCTCGAAGGTCAGGTCGATAAAGCCCTTCAGGTAGCCCTTCAGCTCGTCGAACTGCAGGCGCTCGGCGGCCTGGCGCATGGACTCGGGCAGGCCAAAGGCCGGGTCGGCCAGCAGCGCGCGCAGGCGCTCTACATTGAGCCGTTCGACCGGAAAGGTGAAGCCCAGCTCGGGCAGCCGCTGATTGGCCTGCAACGTTGAAAGACGCAAGCCCTGGCCATCCAGGTCGGTGTCCAGCACCGCCTGCAGCTGGGCAATGGCGATCGCGCCCCACAACTCGGCGTCGATGCCATGTTCCTGCAGAGCGGGCGGTACCAGTTGCTCCAGGCTGCCCTTGCCGCGCATCCAGTCTTCGAGGATGGCGTGCAGGCAGGTACCGGCGCGGGCGCCACGCGGGAAGGCGAAGAAGCCGGCGCCCGGCTCGCTGGCATCGACCAGGGCCAGGGCGTCGTGGTCCGGCGCTTCCATGTGCATACCGGCGGCCAGGCCCGAGAAGCTGCCGATGCGCCAGGCGCTATGAAGGCTGCGCTCGAACAGCTGCTGGTCCTGGGGCGGCTCGGCGCGGCCCGTGCCGGCGGCCTGGGCTTCCTCGGTGAGCGGGGCGAGGCGGGCGATCAGGCCGGCGCTGCTGCCGGCCAGCTCGTCCAGTTCGGCGGCCAGGTCCGGGCCTTCCTGGCCCGCCAGATAAGTGGCCAGCTCGCCCAGGGCATCCTCGCCGGGCAGCTCGCGGCCGTGCAGCAGCCAGGCCAGGGCGCTGCTGTGCAGGCCCTCGTCGGGCAGCTTGCCGGTCTTCTGATTCGGCTTGGGCAACGCGACCGCCCCCCAGTGCAGCCATAGGCGATGCTCAGCTCGCGTGAGAGCCACATAGGTCAGGCGCAGCTTCTCGGCGAAGCTTTCGCGCCGTGCCGCCTGCAAGTGTTCGCCCAAGCGATCACTGCCCAGATCGAGCAACGGCTGACCCTGCTCGTCGTGGCAGCGCGCACTATCGGTGTGCTGGCCGAGCAAGCGGCCGTCCCACAGGAAGGGGCAGAACACCAGCGGGTATTCCAGGCCCTTGGAGGTGTGGATGGTGACGATCTGCACCCGCTCGGCATCGCTTTCCAGGCGCAGCAGGGCATCCTCGCCGGCGCCTTCGCTGCCGCGCTGGGCGGCGAACCAGGCCAGCAGCGGCTCCAGCCCCGGCCGCTGCAGGCTCTCGGCCTGCAGCAACTCGCCCAGGTGCAGCAGGTTGGTCAGCCGCCGCTCGCCGTCGATGCCGGCCAACAGGCGCTCGGCCACCCGCTCCTGGTCCAGCCAGGCCCTGAACACGCGCATGAAGCCCTGCTGCTGCCACAGCTGGTGGTACTGCTCGGCGGCGGCGCGCTCGCGGTCCCATTCCTGCTCGACTTCCTGGCAACGGGCAATCTGCGCCGCGTCGCGACCTAGCAGGCGGGTGGCCAGGGCATAGCGCAGCACACCCTCGCGGCCGGGCTCGGCATAGGCGGCCAGCACCGCCGCCAGCTCGGCGGCTTCTTCGCTATGCCACACGCTGTCACGGCCACGGCGCACGCTGGGCACGCCGCGCGCGGCCAGCTCGGCGGCAACACTGGCGGCCTCGCGGTGGTTGCTGACCAGCACGGCGATATCGCCACCTTTCAGCGGCTTTCTGCCGCCATCGTCTTCGAAATAGGCCTTATCCTGCGCGCTGGCGGCGAGCAGCGCGGCGATCCGCCGCGCCGTATCCAGCGCCGCCAGCTCGCCGGCACGCGCCTTGTTCAGCCCCTCGTCACCGAGCCAGACCAGGCCCAGCGGCGCGGCGCCGTCCTGCTCGGGCAGCACCAGCGTGGCGCGCGCCTTCTGGCCGGCGCTGACCGGCGGGTAGCTCAGCCCTTCCTCGGCGAAGGGCTGCGGGCGGGCGAACAGTTGGTTCAGCGCCTTGATCAGCGCGGGGGTGGAGCGGTAGTTGAAGGGCAGGTCGTACTGCCGCTCGGCTGCGTCGCGAGCCTGCAGGTAGGTGGCCAGGTCTGCGCCGCGGAAGGCATAAATGGCCTGCTTGGGGTCGCCTACGAAACACAGGTCACCGCCATCGCGGTAGACCCGGTCGAAGATGGCGTACTGGATCGGGTCGGTGTCCTGGAACTCGTCGATCAGCGCCAGCGGGTACTGCTCGCGCAGGCGCGCGGCCAGATCGTCGCCAGCCGCGCTGTGCAGCGCCTGGTCGAGGTTGTTGAGCAGGTCGTCGAAGGCCAGCAGGCGCTGGGCCGCCTTGCGCTGCGGCAGCTCAACGTTGAGGCGGTCGAGCAGCTCGACCTGCAGGGCGATCAGCTTCTGCTTGCCGGCCGGCAGGGCGCTTTCCAGCGCCGCGCCAAGGACATCCAGGGCCTCGGCCAGCGCGCTGTGCGGCGCCTCGAAATTCTTCTTGGTGGCCTTGAGCAGGGCGGCGGCGCCCAGCTTGGCCAGGCCGTCCGGCGCCTCGAACAGCGCCGCCGGGTCGGCGAAATAGGCGTCCAGCTCGGCCGACCACAGCGGCAGCTTGGCCGCCTTGTGCGTGCTCTGGCTGAGGCCGCCGTGCTCGCGCAGCACCTCGACCCAGGCGTAACCCTCGGCGCGCCACAGCTCGGCGGCGGCCTGCCAGGCGGCGCTGGCGGCCTGCAGCTCGGCCTCGCCCACGCGCTCGCGTGGCTCGACGCGCGGTTCTACTTGTAGATAGGGCTTGCCCAGGTGGCTGCGCAGGGCCTGGCGCAAAGTCGCGGGGGTGACTTTCTGCTTGGCCAGGTAGCGCGCCCAGGCCGGGTCGGCGCCGGCCAGCACATGGCGCCAGGCGTCGCCGAGCAGGGCGTCGAGCACTTCGCGGTCGTCCTGGGTCAGCTCAGCGTCGAAGTCGCCACCGGCCTCGAAGGCAGAGTCCTGCAGGGCGCGCTGGCAGAAGCCGTGAATGGTGAAGATGGCCGCCTCGTCGAAGCCATGCACGGCCAGCAGCAGGCGCCGCCGTGCCGCTTCGCCGGGATGGCGGCGGTGCAGCTCGACAAGGAAACCGTCATCGCTCTCGCCACCCTCGTAGAGCGCCAGCAATTCGGCCAGACGGGCGCGGATACGCTCGCGCAGCTCGGCCGTCGCCGCGGTGGTGTAGGTGACCACCAGGATCTGCCCGACCGACAGCTCGCGCTCCAGCAGCAGGCGCGCGTACAGCGCGGTCAGGGTCCAGGTCTTGCCGGTACCGGCGCTGGCCTCGATCAGCGAGCGGCCAGTGAACGGCGAGTCGTGCAGATTGAGGTCGTTCATTCGCCGTCCTCCTCGCCGCCAGCCAGGGCCTGCAGCGCCGGGCCCAGCAGTTGCTCGGCCAGTTGCTCGAAGCGCTCGCCGAGCGGCTCGCGCTCGCGGAAGGCCAGGGCATACCAGGGGTCGAAGACTTCGCCGGCCAGCGGGCTGAACTCGGCGCCGAGCCAGGCGGCCTGGGCCTTGTCGCGGGCGGCGGCGATGGGTTCCTTGCGGCTCTTGGCGCTGGGCGTGACCAGCGCCTTGGCAAAGTCATAGCTGCTGCGGGTGATGAAGGGCAGCGGCTCGCACAGCGCCTCGCGGTAGGCGGCCAGCCAGGGCTCGAGCAGTGCTGAGGGGTTGTCCAGCGGACCGAGCTGCCAGTCGCCGGCCGGCGACACCAGCAGGCTCTCGCGGGCGATGTCCGGAGTGGCGGCGATGTTGAGCAGCAGGTGGCGCAGCCAGAAGCCGGGCAGGTCGCGCGAGTCCGGCGCGCGCAGGCGCCAGTCGAACAGGCCGCTGGAGGTCACCCCGTCGAGCCAGCCGTGCAGGCGCACGCCGGCCAGCTGGATATCCACCAGCAGCGGCTCCGGGCTCTCTTCCGGGCGCGCCTCGAACAGCCGCGGGGCGAAGGCACGCACCGGGCCGCGCTGCTTGCCCCACAGGGCATGGCCCAGCTCGCCGGGCGGCAACCAGCCGGCGGCGCGGGCCACGCGGCGCTCCTGCTCCTCGCTCCAGCCGCGCTCCACCGCCTGCAGCGCCAGCTGGCGCAGGCCGAGGTAGGCCGAACGCTCCAGGCTGAAGGGTTCGTCGGCGGCGATGCCTTCCTCGGCATCGGCCAGGCGCAGGCCCAGGCGTTGTTCGAGGAGGAAGCGCGCCGGGTGCTTGAAGCAATAGAGCAGCTGGCTGGGCTCGAGGGTCAGCCAATCGTCATTGGCCTCCGGCAGGCGCTGGATAAAGGCCGGAGCCTCGGCCGGGGCTTCGGCCAGACGCTGGGCGGCTCGGAACCAGGCGCCGGCGAAGCCCTGGCGCGGGCCGCTGCGCTCGAAGTTGCCGGGGGCGAAGGGCTGCAGCGGGTGCTCGACGGTGATGCGCGCGCTGGCCTTGTACTCACCCTGGGTCGCAGTCAGATCGACCGCCTCCAGCAGCTCGCTGACCAGCACCGAGGGCGGCAGCTCGGCGTTGTCGCGCGGGTCGCGGCCGACATAGCTGAGGTACAGGCCATCGCGGGCGCTGAGCAGGGTTTCCAGAAACAGGTAGCGGTCGTCCAGGCGCCGCGCGCGGTCGCCACGGCGCGGGCGCTTGGCAATCAGGTCGAAGCCGGCGGCCGGGGTGCGCCGGGGCAGGGCACCATCGTCCAGGCCGAGCAGGCAGACCAGGCGGAATGGCAGGCTGCGCATCGGCACCATGGTGCAGAAGGTCACCGCGCCGGTGAGGAAGCCCGAGGCGCCGCTGCCGCTTTCCAGCGCGGCGCCGAGCTGCTGGCGCACCAGCGCCAGTTCCACCGGGCGGGTGATGCCGGCGTCCGTGGCCTGGCGGCCCAGCGCCGCGCAGGCCTGGCTAAGCAGCAATAAGGTATCTCCCGCCTCGCGCTCGTCGAACAGCGCATCGACCAGCCCCTGCAGCTCCAGTGCCCAGTCGGCCAGCGGGCGCGCGCGTTGCAGGCGCTCGGCCAGGCCGGCGAGCAGTTCGACAAAGGCACACAGGCGCCCGAGCAACTGCGCGCGCGCGCCTTCCAGGGCGTCCAGCGGCCAGCTGTCACCGAGCAGCGGCAGGCCATCGCCGGCCAGCTGAGGCGGCGCGGCGAAACCGAGCAGCAGCCGATCCAGGCCCTGGCGCCAGGTGAAGGCATCGTCGGCCGGCAGATCGAGTGCGGCGCGGTGCTGGCCGTCGCGGCCCCAGCGCACACCGGCCTGGCGCAACCATTCGCGCAGCAGCGGCAGGTCCTCGGGCTCGATGCCGGCGCGGCGGGCGATGGCCGGCTGTTCCAGCCAGGCGAGGATTTCCTCGGCGGCGAAACGGCTTTCCGGCAGGCTGAGCAGGCCGAGGAAGGCCTCGATCAGCGGCGTCTCGGCGCGCAGGCTGCGGTCGGCCAGGCTGTAGGGCACATAAGGCGAGCCTTCGCGGCGAGCGAAGACGGCTTCGATAAAGGGCGCGTAGCGCTCGATATCCGGGGTCAGCACCACCACCTGGTCGGGGCTCAGGCGCGGGTCGGCGGCAAAGCGCGCCAGCAGCTGGTCATGCAGGATCTCCACCTCGCGCAGCGGCGAGTGGGCGATGTGCAGCTCCAGCGAGCGGTCGTCGGCGCGCAGCGCCAGGCGCTCATCGGGGGGGCGGGTGCGCAGGCGCAGGATGTCGTTCTGCAGCGCATGCAGCAGGCTGTCGTCGGCCAGCTCGGCGTCCTGCGGGTAGATGCCGTGTTCCTCGGCAATCTGGCCGAGCAGGCTGTCGAAGAAGTCGCGGCCCTGCTTACCCAGGCTGGCCAACAGCGGGTGGCCGACGTCCAGGTACCAGTCATCCGGGCTGACCTCGGAGTGGGCCAGCTCGCGCACGTCGCGGATCTCGCCCCAGGCCTCGCGGCACGGATTGAGGGCGCAGATCACCACGTCGGTGTGCCGCGCCAGCCCTTCCAGCACGCGCAGGTGGTGCGGCGGCAGCGAGCTGATGCCGAATACCAGCAGGCGTTCGGGCAGCCCCTCGATGACGGCATCGCCATGCAGGCGCGCCAGCAGCTCGCCAAGCAGGCGCGCGCGGTGCGGGTGGCCGTCCTTGGTCAGCTCGGCCCAGAGCAGCGCCTGCCAGGCCTCGTCCGGGCCCAGGTTGCACAGCTCGCCGCGCTCCCAGGCGGCCAGCCAGTCGTCGCGGTAGAGCAGGTACTGGTCGAACACGTCGGCGATCTTCGCCGCCAGGGCCAGGCGGCGGCGCTCATCAGCGCCTTGCAGGTAGCGCTGCAGGCGCTCGGCGCGGGCCAGGTTGGCCGGCTCGCACAGCCAGTCGTAGAGGCGCCAGGTCATCGCCTGCGGGTTGAACGCCGACTGCTCCGGCAGGGCGCCGAGCACCTGGCGCGCCAGGGCCCAGACGAAGCTGGACGGCAGCTGCACCTCCAGGTGCATGGCGATGCCCTGCTCGCGCGCCAGCTGCAGGGTCAGCCAGCGGCCGATGCCCTGGCTCGGCACCACCACCCGCGCCGGCGCCAGCACGTCCGCCTGCGGCTGGGCGAGCAGGCGGCAGGCCAGCAAGCCGAGGGTTTCCAGGTCGGGGGCGTGGTACAGGCTGAGCATGGGCGGGCTTCCAGACAATGGCCGCTAGGTTAGCAGGGTCGCGGAGCCGGGGCAGCCGGGGCTATCCTTGCCCGGCCAACCGATGCGGAGCCCGCTCATGCCCGAGCCCAGCCTGGATGTCTTCGACTACCTGCAGCGCATGCGTGAGCTGCAGGCCTCCGACCTGTTCCTCAGCGTCGGCGCGCCGGCCCACGCCAAGGTCGAAGGGCTCAGCCAGGCCCTCGACGCGCGCGTGCTGGGTCCCGGCGAGGTCAAGCAGATGGCCTACCAGCTGCTCAGCCAGAAGCAGATCGCCGAGTTCGAGCGCGACCTGGAGCTGGACCTGGCGGTGAGCATGAACAATCAGGGGCGCTTTCGCGCCAACCTGTACTACCAGCGCGGCGAAGTGGCCATGGTGGTACGCCTGATCAAGAGCGAGATTCCCGACTTCGAGCACCTCGGCCTGCCGAAGATGCTGGAGAAACTGGCCATGCAGGACCGCGGCCTGATCCTGGTGGTCGGCGCCGCCGGCTCCGGCAAGTCGACCACGCTGGCGGCGATGATCGACTTCCGCAACCGCCACAAGGGCGGCCATATCCTGTGCATCGAGGACCCCATCGAGTTCCTCCACAGCCACCAGCTGTCCATCGTCGACCAGCGCGAGGTCGGCCTCGACACCCATAGTTTCGAGGAGGCCCTGCGCCACGTGCTGCGCGAGGCGCCGGACGTGATCATGCTCGGCGAGATCCGCGACGCCGCGACCATGCAGCACGCCCTGCACTACGCCGAGACCGGCCACCTGTGCCTGGCCACCCTGCACGCCACCAGCAGCAGCCACGCTATCGAGCGCATCGTGCGCTTCTTCCCCGACGGCGCGCGCAAGCAGGTGCTGGCCGACCTCGCGCACAACCTCCTGGCGGTGGTCGGCCAGCGCCTGGTGCCGGGCCTGGCGCAGAAGCGCGTGGCGGCGGTGGAGCTGATGCTCGGCACGCCCTATATCCGCGACCTGATCCAGCGCGACGAACTGGAGCAGCTGCGCGAGGCCACCGCGCGCGCGGCCGAGCAGGGCCTGCAGACCTTCGACCAGCACCTGTTCGCCCTGGTCGAAGGCAAACGCATCGGCCTGGCCGAGGCGCTCAAGTTCGCCGACTCGCGCACCGACCTGAGCCTGCGCTTCAAGCTGGAACGCGGCTTCGGCGCCGACGACAGCGAGCGCAAGGTGCTGCGCGACGGCTGACCACCGCGCCGTTGACCCCGATCAATGGCCTTTCGCCAGCAGCGGCTATGGTGCGCACTCCCTGGACCACATCACCCACCGCCATGCCCTGTCCGACCGCGCGCATCGCCTGCAGCGACCCGCAACTGGCCGCGCACCTGCGCCGCCTGTTCGGTGACTGCGAGGTGATCGAAGACCCCCACCAGTGCAGCCAGGCGCCACTGTGCCGCTGGCTGGACGACGCCCCGCTGGGCCCCGCCGGCGAGGTGCAGGCCGCCCTGGCGGAAGCCGTCGCCACCCTGGAACGTACCCGCCACGCCTTCCGCTCGCGCGAGCTGGGCCAGCTGCGCCGGCGCCTGGAGCAACTGCTGGTCGAATTGTCAGCGCCCACCGAATAAGGTAGAAACGGCACAGATCGAGGTTCCGCCACAGGCGGGAACCGGCTTTGCCGGGCAGGACGAAGGGGCCTGCAAGACGAAGCGCCGCGACGTCGCGTTCAACCGAATGCGCCGTGCGGCGCTTTTTTTGTGCCCGCAGAAAAACAACAACGCGAAAGGTGAGGTCATGGATTCAGCGCAACTACTGCGCCAGCTGATGCGCCGCATCGGCCTGGACCGCGAGGAAGTCGACGAGCGCTGCCGCCTGCTCGACTGGCAGCCGGCCGACGGCGCGCGCCTGAACCGGGCGGCATCGGCCATGGAGCCGGCGCACCAGCTGTTCGTCGAGCGCCTCTACCAGCATCTCGGCGCCTTCCCCGGCCCGGCCGGCCTGCTCGGCGCCGAGCAGGTGGTGGCGCGCCTCAAGCACCGCCAGCTGGACTACTACCAGCGCCTGTGGCGCGGCCCCTACGACCGCGACTACCTGACCGGGCGCCTGCACATCGGCCTGATCCACCAGCGCGCCGGCGTCGAGCCCAAGTGGTACCTGGCCGCCTACCGCCTGTACCTGGAGCAGATGAGCCACGCGCTGTTCGCCGAACAGCCGCAGCAGGCCCTGTTCGCCAGCCTGCTCAAGGCGGTGTTCTTCGACATGACCCTGGCCATCGACACCTACGGCGCCGCCCAGCGCCAGGCCCTGGAGGACAGCGAGGCACGCTTCGCCCGCGCCCTGCGCGGCGCCCACGACGGCCTGTGGGACTGGCACCTGGAACACGACCGGCTGTACGTCTCCGAACGCTGGGCCGGCATGCTCGGCCTCAGCCGCGACGGCCTCGGCGAGGGCAGCGCGGCCTGGCTCTCGCGGGTCCACCCGGACGACCTGCCGGGCCTGCGCCAGGCCATCGACGCCCACCTGGCCGGCAGCACCGCGCAGCTGCACCACGAATACCGCCTGCGCCGCCAGGACGGCGGCTACCTCTGGGTGCTGACCCGCGGCGTGGCCGAGCGCGACCACGAGGGCCAGCGGCGCATGGCCGGCTCGCAGAGCGACATCAGCGCGCGCAAGGCGGTGGAGCAGCAGCTGCGCCACGCCGCCCGCCACGATCCGCTGACCGGCCTGGCCAACCGCCTGCGCCTGGACGAGCTGCTGCAGCAGGCCCTGCAGCAGCTCGGCAAGGCCGGTGCGCGCGAGGCGGCGTTGCTGTTCATCGACCTCGACCGCTTCAAGCTGATCAACGACAGCCTCGGCCACCAGGCCGGCGACCGCGTGCTGGTGGAGGTCGGCCGGCGCCTGCAGCAGTGCCTGCGCCCCGGCGACCACCTGGCGCGCTTCGGCGGCGACGAGTTCGTCGTGCTGCTCACCGACCTGGCCTGCGGCGGCGATGCCGAGCCGGTCGCCCAGCGCATGCTCGACGCCCTGCACCAGCCGCTGCACCTGGGCGAGCAGACCCTGGTAGTCAGCGCCAGCATCGGCATCGCCGCGCTGCCGGCGCACACCGCCGCCGAGCAGGCGCTGCAGGCCGCGGACCTGGCGCTGTACCGTGCCAAGCAGGCCGGCAAGGCGCAGTACGCCCGCTACAGCCAGGAGCTGCAGGCCGCCGCGCGGCGCCAGCTGGAGCTGGAGAGCGCGCTGGGCCAGGCCCTGGCGCACGACGAATTCGCCCTGCACTACCAGCCGATCTGCCGCTTCGACCAGGGCACACCGCGCCTGGTCGGGGTCGAGGCGCTGCTGCGCTGGCGGCATGCCGGCCGGCTGATCGCGCCGCAGGAGTTCATCGCCTCGCTGGAGGAATCCGGCGAGATCCTCCGTGTCGGCGACTGGGTGCTGCGCCAGGCCTGCCGCCAGGTGCGCGCCTGGCAGCTGGCCGGGCAGGGCCAGCTGCGCTGCGCGGTCAACCTGTCCAGCCGCCAGCTGCAGCAGGAGGACTTCGTCGCCCGCCTCACCGACATCCTCATGGACAGCGGCCTGGCGCCGGCCAGCCTGGTGCTGGAGATCACCGAGAGCCAGCTGATGCAGGACTGCACCGCCACCCTGATCGCCCTGCGCGAGCTGGGCAGCCTGGGTGTGCGCCTGGCGCTGGACGACTTCGGCACCGGCTACTCGGCGCTGGGCTACCTCAAGCGCTTCCCGCTGCACATCCTCAAGGTCGACAAGAGCTTCATCGGCGATGCCGACGCCGAGTCCTGGGCCATCGGCCGCGCCATCATCGGCCTCGGCCGCAGCCTGGGCCTGGAAGTGGTGGCCGAGGGTGTGGAGCAGGCCGCGCAGCTCGACATCCTGCGCGCCGAGGGCTGCCAGCTGGCCCAGGGCTACTGGTTCAGCCGGCCGCGCCCGGCCGCCGAGCTGCAACGCCTGTTCCGCGGCGAGGACTGCTTCGAGGGCCTCTGGTGCCTGCTCGCCGAGGGCGCCGAGCCACACAGCAAACGGGAGACCCGCGCATGAAGATCAACCTGCCGGTGAGCCAGCGCGAGGTGGCGGTGCCCGCCAGCGCCAACATCCTTTCCACCACCGACCTCAAGGGCGCGGTGACCTACGTCAACCCGGACTTCGTCGCCATCAGCGGCTTCACCGAGGCCGAGCTGCTCGGCCGCAACCACAACCTGGTGCGCCATCCGGACATGCCGCCGGCGGCCTTCGCCGACCTGTGGCGCACGCTCAAGGCCGGGCGCTCGTGGATGGGCCTGGTGAAGAACCGCTGCAAGAACGGCGACCACTACTGGGTCAGCGCCTTCGCCACCCCGGTGGTGCGCGGCGGCGCGGTGGTGGAGTACCAGTCGGTGCGCAGCCGCGCCGCCCCCGAGCTGGTGGCGCGGGCCGCGCCGCTGTACGCCGCGTTGGCCGCGGGGCAGACCCCGCGAGTGCTGCGCCGGCCGCGCCTGGAGCTGGTGCCGCGGCTGATGCTGCTGGGCGCCGGCCTGCCGCTGCTGGCCGGGCTCGGCCTGGGCCTGGCCGGTGTGCTGCCCGGGCTGCCGGCGCTGCTCGGCGGCGCGGTCGGCGGCGGCCTGCTGGCGGCCCTGCTCGGCTGGCAGCTGCGCCCGCTGGCGACCCTGGCGCGCCAGGCCCGCGGGATCGCCGACAACCCGCTGAGCCAGTGGGTGTACTGCGGGCGCAACGATGCCCTGGGGCAGATCGCCTTCGCCCTGCGCAGCCTGGAGGCCGAGGCCGGCGCAGTGGTCGGGCGCATCGCCGACTCGGCGCGCCAGCTCAGCGAGGACGCCGGCGAGCTGGCCGCGGCGGTGGACTGCAGCCAGGGCGCCAGCCTGCAGCAGCAGGCCGAGACCGAGCAGGTGGCCAGCGCCGTCGACCAGCTGGCCGCCAGCGTGCAGGAGGTGGCGCGCCACGCCCAGCTCAGCGCCAGCGCCGCCGCCGAGGCCAACCAGGCCACCGACAGCGGCCTGCAGCAGGTCGAGCAGACGCGCCGGCAGATCGCCGCGCTGGCCGCCGAGGTGGAGCAGGGCAACCGGGTGATCAGCCAGCTGCAGGCGCACAGCCAGGAGATCGACCAGGTGATCGAGGTGATCCACGGCATCGCCGAGCAGACCAACCTGCTGGCGCTCAACGCCGCCATCGAGGCGGCGCGCGCCGGCGAGGCCGGGCGCGGCTTCGCCGTGGTGGCCGACGAGGTGCGCGGCCTGGCCACCCGCACCCAGCAGTCCACCGCGCAGATCCAGGCCCTCATCGAGCGCCTGCAGCAGGGCACCACGGCGGCGGTGGCGGCCATGCAGCGCAGCCAGGCGCAGGCCCGCGACAGCGTCAGCAATGCCATGCAGGCGGCCGACGCGCTGCACGGCATCAACCGCCAGGTCGAGGCGATCAGCGGCATGAACCTGCAGATCGCCACCGCCGTGGAGGAGCAGAGCGCGGTCGGCGAGGACATCCAGCGCAACCTCGACGGCATCCGCCAGGCCGGCACCAGCAGCGTCGCCGCCAGTGGGCGCAGCCGCCACAGCGCCGAGCACGTCGCCAGCCTGGCCGAGCGCCTGCAACTGCTGGCCGAGCAGTTCCGCGCGCTGGGCCGGCAGACCTGAGCTGGCGCGCGCGGCGAACTGCGGCCAAGCTGAACAGCAGGGGCGCCGGGCGGCGCCCACGACAACGAGCGTGCCCGACGAGGCTGCGCCATGCTGACCCTGCTCAACCTGCTGTCTGCCATCGCCCTGCTGGTGTGGGGCACCCACATCGTGCGTACCGGCATCCTGCGCGTGTACGGCTCGCAGCTGCGGCGCATCCTCAGCCACAGCGTGGCCAAGCGGCCGCAGGCGTTCGCCGCCGGCATCGGCGTCACCGCCCTGGTGCAGAGCAGCAACGCCACTGCCCTGCTGGTCACCTCCTTCGTCGCCCAGGGCCTGATGGCGCTGCCGCCGGCGCTGGCCATCATGCTCGGCGCCGACGTCGGCACGGCGCTGATGGCGCGGGTGCTGACCCTCGACCTGGCCTGGCTGTCACCGCTGCTGATTCTCGCCGGGGTGGTCCTGTTCCTCTCGCGCAAGCAGCGCCGCGCCGGGCAGATCGGCCGCGTGGCGATCGGCCTCGGCCTGCTCCTGCTGGCCCTGCAGCTGATCGTCGAGGCGGCGCGGCCGATCGCCGAGTCGCACGGCTTCGAGGCGTTGTTCGCCTCGCTGACCGGCGACCTGCTGCTCGATGCCCTGGTCGGCGCGCTGTTCGCCATCCTCACCTACTCCAGCCTGGCCGCCGTGCTGCTCACCGCGACCCTGGCCGGCAGCGGTGTGATCGGCCTGCCGGTGGCCATCGGCCTGGTCATCGGCGCCAATATCGGCAGCGGCGTGCTGGCCCTGCTGAGCAGCAGCATGCAGTCCGCCGCCGGGCGCCGGGTGGCCCTCGGCAGCCTGCTGTACAAGCTGCTCGGCCTGCTCCTGGTGCTGCCCCTGGTGCAGCCGCTGGTGGACTGGATGGGACGCCTGGAATGGTCGGCGGCGACCCTGGTGATCGCCTTCCACCTGGTCTACAACAGCCTGCGCTGCCTGCTGCTGTTGCCCACGGTGGGGCCGATGGCCAGGCTGTGCAGCCTGCTGCTGCCGGAGCGCGCGCGCGACGACGGGGTGGCCCGGCCGCGCCACCTCGACCGCGCCGCCCTCGACACGCCGAGCCTGGCGCTGGCCAACGCGGTGCGCGAGACCCTGCGCATCGGTGACCTGGTGGAGCAGATGCTGGCCCACCTGCTGGAGGTGCTGCGCGACGGCTCCGCCGAGGCCGGCCAGCAGCTGCGCCGCCTGGACGACGACGTCGACGCGCTGTACGGCGCGGTCAAGCTGTACCTGGCGCAGATGCCGCGCGACTACCTGGCCGTCCACGACAGCCGGCGCTGGGCCGAGATCATCGAGCTGGCGGTGAACCTGGAGCACGCCGGCGACCTGATTGAGCAGATGGCCGGCAAGCTGGACAGCCACAAGCGCACCCGCCACCACTTTTCCGCCGAGGGCCTGGCCGAGCTGACCACCCTGCACGGCCTGCTGGCCGCCAACCTGCGCCTGGGCCTCAACGTGTTCCTCAACGGCAACCGCGACAACGCCCGCCGCCTGCTGGAGGAAAAGCAGCGCTTCCGCCAGGAGGAACGCCGCCTGGCCCACGCCCATGTCGACCGCCTGGCCCAGCAGGTGGTGCAGAGCATCGAGACCAGCGCCCTGCACCTGGAGCTGATCGCCGACATGAAGCGCCTCAACTCGCTGTTCTGCAGCAGCGCCTACGCCCAGCTGGAGGCCCACGAAGGCGCCCCCGGGGTGGCGCCGCAGGGCTCCGCGGAGCCCCCGCCGGCGGAGCAGCCGACCCGGCACTGACGCCCGCCCGGGCGTCATGCGATGATGCGCGCCCCGCAACGACCCCGCTCCAGCCTCGATGCCGCACTGGAAACCGCACCTGCTGCGCCTGCTCGCCCTGTTGCAGCGCTACCCCGGCCTGATCGCCGCCTTCGGCTTCTGCTCCGGCGTGGCCAGCTTCCTGCTGGTCGACCGCCAGGAAGGCGTGGGCAAGGTGATCGCCGTGCTGATGCTGCTGAGCTGGGCCTGGCTGCTGCTCGAGGGCCTGCTGACGCGCGGCGCGGCACGCTGGCTGGGCATCGAGGTGCCGCCGCTGCTGCTGCGCTACCTGACCCAGCTGATCCACCAGGAAAGCCTGTTCTTCGCCCTGCCGTTCTTCTTCGTCACCACCGCCTGGAACAGCGGCCAGGCGCTGTTCACCGGCCTGCTCGGCGCGGCCGCCCTGCTGGCCATCATCGACCCCCTCTACTACAGGTGGCTGGCCGCGCGGCGCTGGCTGTACCTGAGCTTCCACACCCTGGCGCTGTTCGCCGTGCTGCTGGTGGCGCTGCCGCTGATCGTCCACCTGACCACCGCCGAGAGCTACCGCCTGGCCCTCGGCGTGGCCCTGGTGGTGGCCCTGCCCAGCCTCGGCAGCAGCCTGCGCATTCAGCGCTGGTGGCGCTGGCCGCTGCTCGCCAGCCTGCTCCTGGCGCTGGGCCTGGGCGCCTGGCTGGCACGGCCCTGGGTGCCGCCGGCGACCCTGTGGCTGAGCCAGGTGGCGGTCACCGCGCAGCTGCAGGCGCGCAACCCCGGGCAGAGCCTGGAGCGGGTCGCCAGCGCCCAGCTGCGCGACGCCGGGCTCTACGCCTTCACCGCGATCAGCGCGCCGCGCGGGCTGAACGAGCGCATCTACCACGTGTGGCGCCACCAGGGCCGCGAGGTCGACCGCATCGCCCTGGACATCCACGGCGGACGCCAGGCCGGCTACCGCGCCTGGAGCCACAAGCGCAACTTCCCGGCGCAGGCCGCCGGCGCCTGGCAGGTGCAGGTGGTCACCGAGGCCGGCCAGCAGATCGGCGTGCTGCGCTTCACGGTCGTCGACTAGCCGGCGGGCGCGCCGTCGGGCAAGCTGCCGACCTGGCAACTCGCAAGGAACGCATCATGCTCAGAGCCCTCACCTGCCTGCTCGCCGCGCTGCTGCTGGCAGGCTGCGACAGCCGCACGCAGCCGGATGCCCGGGAGCGCGCACTGCTGCTGACCGCCGCCGACTTCGGCGAGCCGGAAGCTCCCGGCCAGGCACGCCTGCGCCGAGAAACCAACTACCTGACCAGGCGCGTCGACATCAGCTACGACTACCGGCAGTCACCGGGATTCTTTCTGCACAGCGGGGTGTCGCTGATGCCCAATGCGACCGATGCGGTCGTGAGCAGCTTCGCCGCCATCCAGGGTGCGGGTATCGGCATCAGCAACGCCGACGGGGATGTGACCCAGGAGACGCTGGCGCTGAGCCGTGAGCTCGGCAGCCATGCCGAGCTGATATTGCTGCGCAGCGCAGGCGAACCGGTCGGCAACATGTTCGCCGTCAGCATCGGCGAGAAGATGTTCTTCACGGTATTCAGCGGCCGCCACCACTTCGCTTCGGCCACGGCCTTCGAGGACTTCATCGCGCCCAAGCTGGCGCTGCTCGAGGCCCACGACTACGACGACCCCTTCGTCGACTGGGGCAAGGGCCTGCTCGCCGAGCGCGCGCCGGAGGCCGAGAAGCCCGCCAAGCCCTGACTACAGGCGGAAGCGCTGCACCATGCCGTTGAGGTCGGTGGCCAGGCGCGCCAGCTGATCGCTGGCCACCGAAGTCTCGTGCGCGCCGGTGGCGTTCTGCGCGGCGATGTCGCGGATGGCCACCAGGTTGCGGTCCACTTCGCGGGCCACCTGCGCCTGCTCCTCGGCGGCGCTGGCGATCACCAGGTTCATCTCGTTGATCTGGCTGACCCGCTGGGCGATCAGCTGCAGGGCACTGTCCGCCTCGCTGGCCAGCGCGCTGCTGCGGCTGGCGTACTCGCTGCTCTGGCCCATGGCCTCCACCGACTCGCGGCTGGCGCTCTGGATCGCGCTGATCATCCGCTCGATCTCCTGGGTCGAGCTCTGCGTGCGCTGCGCCAGGGCGCGTACCTCGTCGGCCACCACGGCGAAGCCACGGCCCTGGTCGCCGGCGCGCGCCGCCTCGATAGCGGCGTTGAGTGCCAGCAGGTTGGTCTGCTCGGCGATGGTGCGAATCACCTCCAGCACCCGGCCGATGGCGATGGCCTCCTCGGCCAGGCGGGCGATGGTGGTCGAGGTGATCTGCAGGCGCTGGCTGAGCTGCTCGATGGTGCCGCGCGTGGTGCTGACCTGCTGACGCCCGGCCTCGGCGGTCTGTTCCGCCTCGCGCGAGGAGTCCGAGGTGTGGTTGGCGTTGCGCGCCACTTCGTCGACCGCCGCCGACATCTCGGTCACCGCGGTGGCGGCCATCTCGATCTCGTCGTTCTGCCGGGTGATGCCGCGCGCCGCATCGTCGGTCACCGCATGCAGCTCCTCGGCCGCCGAAGCCAGCTGGGTGGCGGCGCCCTGGATGCCCTGCAGGGTGTCGCGCAGGTTCTCCTGCATCTGCTTGAAGGAGGCCTGCACTTCACTGATCTCGTCGCGGCCGCTGCACTGCACCGGCTGGCTGAGGTCGCCGGCGGCGTTGCGCGCCACCACCTCGCGCAGTTCGGACAGGCGCAGGTTGATGCCGCGGCTCATCAGCCAGGCCTGCAGGCCGCCGCCGAGCAGCAGCACCGCCAGCAGCCCGGAGACCAGGGCGAAGTTGCGCTGGTACAGGGCCAGACCGGCCTGGTACTGGCGCTCGGACTCGTGCAGCTGGACCTCGATCAGCTCGGAGAACTTCGCCGACAGCGGGTCGATAACCGGGTACAGCTCGCCGGCGGTGAAGCTCGCCAGGGCCTGCCGGTCGCCGCCACGCAATATCGCCTTGAGCCGCTGCAGCGGTTCGCGGGCGGTCTGCATCAGCGGTTCGATCTGGGCGATCAGGCGCTTCTCGTCGTCGATCAGGCTGGTGGCCAGGTAGGCCTGCCAGACCTGCTGGATGCGGCCTTCCGCCTGCTCCACCTGGTTCGCCGCCTCGGCCGGCGCAAGGCCGCCGTCGCGCGCCTTGTGGCTGGCGTCGACGATATTCACCGCATACAGATCGGCGATCACCTTGAGATCGCGCAGCGGCACCACGCGATCCAGGTAGACGCTGTTGAGGCCGTCGAGCACGCCGCGCAGGCCGCTGAGGCCGGCGGCGCCGATCACCAGGCTGCCCGCCAGCATCAGGACGATGAGGACGAACAGCCTTGTCCGAATAGTCCAGTTGTTCATGGTAGGTCACCCGGTTCCGGCCAATACCTACCAGAAACATAGTCGCGTTTTGCCAGCAGTGCCGAGCGGCCTCAGTCCTCCAGGGCGGCCGCCGGGCCGAAGAACTCGTAGCGTGTCTGCGCCTCGGGCACCCCCAGCTCGCGCAGGTTGCGCTTGAGCGCGGCCATAAACGGCTTGGGCCCGAGGAAGTAGACGTCGAGGTCGCGCTCGGCCGGCAGCCAGCGCTGCAGCAGCTCGCGGCTCAGGCGGCCGTGGGCATCGGCGCCGTCGCCCGCGCGCGCTTCCTCCAGGCAGTAGAAACGCTGCAGCTGCGGATGGGCCGCGGCCAGGGCATCGATGTGCACGGCGAAGGCCTGCACCCCGGCATGCCGCGCGCAGTGGATGAAGCGGATCGGCCGGCCGCCGGGCAGCGCCGCTTCCAGCATGGTCAGCAGCGGGGTGATGCCGACCCCGGCGCTGATCAGCACCAGCGGCTTGCGCGAGTGCCCCAGGGTGAAGTCGCCGGCCGGGGCGAACAGCTCCAGCTCGTCGCCGGCGTGCACCTGGTCGTGCAGGTGGTTGGAGACCCGCCCGCCGGGCTCGCGCTTGACGCTGATGCGGTACTCGCGGCCGTTCGCCGCGGCGGACAGCGAGTAGTTGCGGCGCAGCTCCTCGCCGTCCAGCAGCAGGCGCAGGCCGATGTACTGGCCGGGGGCGAAGTCGAGCAGGGCGCCGCCGTCGCTCGGCTGCAGATGGAAGGAGGTGATCTCCTCGCTCTCCGCCTGCCGGCGCACCACGCGGAACCGCCGGCCGCCGCGCCAGCCGCCCGGGGCACGGGCATTGGCGGCGTACACCTCCTCCTCGGCGCCAATCAGCAGCTCGGCCAGCTGGCCGTAGGCGGCGCCCCAGGCGGCGAGCACCGCATCGGTGGCCACCTCGGCGCCGAGCACCTCGCGGATCGCCCGCAGCAGGGAGCTGCCGACGATCGGGTAGTGCTCGGGGAGGATCTGCAGCGACACGTGCTTGTTGACGATCTGCCCGACCAGCGGACCGAGCGCCTGCAGGCGGTCGATATGCCTGGCATACATCAGCACGCCGTTGGCCAGGGCACGCGGCTGGTCACCGCTGGCCTGGTGCGCCTGGTTGAACAGCGGACGCACCTGCGGGTATTCGCCGAGCATGATGCGGTAGAAGTGGGTGGTCAGCGCCTCGCCGCCGGACTCCAGCAGCGGAACCGTGGCCTTGACGATGGCGATCTGTTCGGGTGACAACATGGGGTGACTCCTTTGCACGCAGGGATGTTTTTCCTGCTTATCTCAGGATTCGTGCTATGTTTTTTATTCAATAAAATCAGCTAGTTATATCTGTACATGTTGTTTTGACAGCGAATTGAAAGTTGTCCGATGAACAACCAGGAGTCTTGATGACAACCCATCCGCTGCTGTCGGCGCTGCTGCCGCTGGTCGACGATCTCAGCCGCGAGCTGGCCGAGGAGGAGCGTTACCGGCGCCTGCTGGCCGCCCTGCGCGCGCTGATCCCGAGCGACGCCACCGCCCTGCTGCGCCTGGACGGCGAGCAGCTGATCCCGCTGGCGGTCGACGGCCTCAGCGCGGACACCCTCGGCCGGCGCTTCGTGGTGGCCGAGCACCCGCGCTTCCAGGCCCTGCTGGCACGCCGCGAGCCGACCCGCTTCGCCGCCGACAGCGGCCTGCCCGACCCCTACGACGGCCTGGTCGAGCAGCACGTCGGCCACCTCGAAGTGCACGACTGCCTGGGCTGCCCACTGTTCATCGACGACCGCCCCTGGGGCCTGATCACCCTCGACAGCCTGCAGCCCGGCAGCTTCGCGCAGAGCGACCTGGACAACCTGGAGGCCTTCGCCCGCCTGGCCGCCGCCTCGGTCAAGGCCAACCAGCGCCTGCTCGGCCTGGCCCAGCGCGCGGCGGCCGAGCAGCAGCTGGCCGAACGCTTCCGCGAGGTGGCCGGCCAGGCCGGGCGCGCCGAGCTGATCGGCCAGAGCGCCGCGCACAGGCGCCTGCAGGCGGAGATCGACACGGTGGCCGGCAGCGACCTGACCGTGCTGATCGGCGGCGAGACCGGGGTCGGCAAGGAGCTGGTGGCGCAGGCCATCCACGCCCGCTCGCTGCGCGCCGGCCGGCCGCTGATCAGCCTGAACTGCGCGGCGCTGCCGGACCAGCTGGTGGAGAGCGAGCTGTTCGGCCATGTGCGCGGCGCCTTCACCGGCGCCAGCGGCGAGCGCAGCGGCAAGTTCGAGCTGGCCGACGGCGGCACCCTGTTCCTCGACGAGGTCGGCGAGCTGCCCCTGGCGGTGCAGGCCAAGCTGCTGCGCGTGCTGCAGAGCGGCCAGCTGCAGCGCCTGGGCTCGGACCGCGAGCACCGGGTGGACGTGCGCATCCTCGCCGCCAGCAACCGCGACCTGGCCGAGGAGGTGCGCGCCGGGCGCTTCCGCGCCGACCTCTACCACCGCCTGAGCGTCTACCCGCTGCTGGTGCCGCCGCTGCGCGAGCGCGGCCGCGACGTGCTGCTGCTGGCCGGGCACTTCCTCGAACAGAACCGCGCGCGCCTGCACCTGCGCGGCCTGCGCCTGAGCCCGGAGGCCCAGGCGGCGCTGCTGGCGCACACCTGGCCGGGCAACGTGCGCGAGCTGGAGCACCTGCTCGGCCGCGCCGCGCTCAAGGCCCTGGCGCGCCAGGCGCAGCGCCCGCGCATCCTCAGCCTGGAGGCCCAGGACCTCGACCTGGCGCCGGCCGCACCGATCCAGCAGGCGCCGGCGCCAGCCGTGGCGGAAAGCGCCGCGCAGCCGCTGCGCCCGGCGCTGGAGGCCTACCAGCGCCAGCTGATCCAGGCGGCGCTCAGGCGCAATGCCGACAACTGGGCAGCCGCCGCCCGCGAACTGGGCCTGGACCGCGCCAACCTGCACCGCCTGGCCGTGCGCCTGGGCTTGAAGTAGAGCGGGTGAGTCCCGCTCAGCCGAAGAACCAGTAGCACACGCCGATGGCCGCCAGCACCCCGGCCAGGTCGGCCACCAGCGCACAGCCCACCGCATGCCGGGCACGCTGGATGCCGACCGCGCCGAAGTACACGGCCAGCACGTAGAAGGTGGTCTCGGTGCTGCCCTGGATGGTCGCCGCCACCAGCGCCGGGAAGCTGTCCACGCCGTGGGTCTGCATGGTCTCGATCAGCATGGCGCGCGCCGCGCTGCCGGAGAACGGCTTGACCAGCGCGGTGGGCAGGGCGTCGACGAAGCGGGTGTCCCAGCCGGCCCACTCGATCAGCGTACGGATACCGTCCAGGCCGAAGTCGAGGGCGCCGGAGGCGCGCAGCACGCCGATGGCGCAGAGCATGGCGACCAGGTACGGCAGCAGGCTCTTGGCCACGTCGAAGCCTTCCTTGGCGCCGTCGACGAAGGTTTCATAGACCGGCACCTTGCGCAGCCAGCCGACCAGCACGAAGAGGAAGATCAGGCCGAACAGGGTCAGGTTGCCGAGCAGCGACGACAGCTCCTTCAGCGCCACCGCGCTGAGGCCCGCCAGCAGCGCCATGAAAGCGCCCAGCAACAAGGCGCCGGGAATCAGGTAGGCCAGCACCACCGGGTCCCACAGGCGCAGGCGCTGCATCAGCGCCACCGACAGCAGGCCGGCCAGGGTCGAGGCGCTGGTGGCCAGCAGGATCGGCAGGAACACCAGGGTCGGGTCCTCGGCGCCCTGCTGCACGCGGTACATGAAGATCGACACCGGCAGCAGGGTCAGCGACGAGGCGTTGAGCACCAGGAATAGGATCTGCGCGTTGCTCGCCACCGTGGCACTGGGGTTGAGCTCCTGCAGCGCCTTCATCGCCCTGAGGCCGATGGGCGTGGCGGCGTTGTCCAGGCCCAGGCCGTTGGCGGCGAAGTTGAGGGTGATCAGGCCGAGCGCCGGGTGGCCGCGCGGCACCTCCGGCATCAGCCGGGCGAACAGCGGGCCGAGGGCACGGCCGAGCAGATCGACCAGCCCGGCCTTCTCGGCGATGCGCAGAAAGCCCAGCCACAGGGTCAGGGTGCCGAACAGCACCACCATCAGCTCGACCGAGACCTTGGCCATGGCGAACAGGCTCTCGACCATGGCCGCCCATACCGTGACGTCGCCGCCGATCCAACGCAGCGTGGCGGCCAGCGCGGCCACCACGAAGAATCCCAGCCACAGGCCGTTGAGCATGGTCAGTCCCCCGAACGATGGCGGCGATGATAGCCGGCGCCAGGCGCTTCACCAAACTGCAAGGCGTACCTGCCAGCCTGGGATAAGCGTCTAGAGTTAAAGCGTTTATCAATCCCTTAGGAGTGCAAGGATGAAATCCACCCTGATGCTGTCCCTCGGCCTCGCCGCCGGCCTGCTGCTGGCCGGCTGCGCCAGCAAGACCACCCAGCCCTCGCAGTATTCCGGCTTCCTCGGCGACTACTCGCAGCTACAGCCGGCCACCTCGGCCAGCGGCGCGCCGGTGCTGCGCTGGGTTTCGCCGGACTACAAGGCGAGCAACTACGGCTCGGTTTACATCGAGAAGCCGGTGTTCTATCCCGCGCCGACCCCCAGCGCCCAGGTCAGCCAGGCCACCCTCGACCAGGTCGCCAATTACCTGCACCAGTCCATGCGCCGCGAGCTGCAGAGCCGCATGACCGTGGTCGACCAGCCCAATGCGGACAGCCTGGTGCTGCGCAGCGCGATCACCGCGGTCAGCGTCTCCACCGAAGGCCTCAAGCCCTACGAGGTGATCCCCATCGCCCTGGTGCTGGCCGCCGCCAACACCGCCGCCGGCACCCGCGACAAGAACACCGAGATCTACGTCGAGCTGGAGGCGCTGGACGCGCGCACCAGTCAGCCGATGGTGCGGGTGGTACGCAAGGGCCACGGCCTGGAGCTGGAGAACGACAGCGAACAGCTGTCGCTGAACACCCTCAAGCCGGCGCTGGACGTCTGGGCCCGCGACGCCCGCGCCTTCCAGCCCTGACCGGTGCGCCGCGCGGGCGGCGGGCCCGCGCGGCAAACTCCGGTAACAAGCCGGGCGGGAACCCGGCGCAAGGTGGAGCACTCTGTTGGCGATCCGCCACTATCGAGTAGTACCCCATGTCGCTTGCCGCCCTGGCTCCCGATACGTCCTCCCATCGCCTGCCCTGGTCCCTCGCCCTGCCGCGCCTGCTCCTGCTGAGCACCCTGAGCGCCGGCCTGCTGATGGCCGACGACTTCATCCAGCAACTCTTCACCAGCGCCAACCAGGCCGAGCTCGAAGCGCGCTTCGTGGTGGTGGTCTGGCTGTTCGCCCTGGGCCTGTGGCTGTGCGGCATGCCGCGCCTGGTGGCGAGCCTGCTGGTGCTGCTGGCCGGCATGCAGCTGATCCAGCTCAGCCATGTGTCGTTCTTCGGCGAGCCGCTGGCGGCGCCGGACATCGTCAGCCTGTTCGCCGACTTTGCCGAGGTGCGCGAGACCGGCTGGGCCAGCTTCGCCGACCACTGGCACGTGCTGCCCACGGTGCTGCTGCCCTACGGCCTGCTGCTGGCCCTGCACCTGTGGCTGCCGCGGCGCCTGCGTCTGCCGCAGAGTCGCTGGGCCCTGCTGATCATCGTCCTGGTGCTGGCGGCCAAGCCCTGGCGCGCCACCTACCGCGACTACAGCTCCTTCCTCCCAGGGCCGACCCGCAGCGGCCTGCACAACAGCTTCAATGCCTTCGCCTTCTATGGTGTGCGCCTGGCCTTCCGCCCGGCCGAGGCGCTGCCCAGGGCGCCGTTCGTGCCCTACCGGGTCACCCCGGTGGCCAGCGGCGCCAAGCACGTCTGGGTGGTGGTGGCCGACTCGCTGCGCACCGACCGCCTCGGCCTGTTCGGCCACACGCGCGACACCACCCCGACCCTCAGCCGCCTGCACGCCGAGGGTGCGCTGCTGGCGCGACCGGGCATCGCCTCCGGGGTGGCCACGGCGGTCAGCCTGCCGATGCTGCTCAACCTGATCCGCGAACCCGGCCAGCCCGAGCTGCTGCGCCAGCAGCCGCACAACCTGTTCGCCCTGGCCCGCGCCAGCGGCTTCCGCACCCACTGGCTGTCGGCCCAGGAATCCAAGCTGCTCAGCCACCTGGGCAGCCGCCACCTGGACGTCAGCATCACCCGCGAGGACCACCCGCTGCTGTTCCTCAAGCGCCACGACCACGCCCTGGTCGACCTGCTCGGCGAGCAGCGCTGGGGCGAGCGCAATTTCGCGGTGATCAACCTGCGCACCGCGCACCTGCCTTATGAGGAGAACTACGACCAGCACAACGAGCCGCTGCCGAGCTGGCCGGTCGACCCGGCGCTGCCGCGCGAGGAACGCCAGCGCAACGCCTACGACAACGCCATCGGCTACCTGGATGACGTGCTCGCCGAGGTCATCGCCCGCTTCGACCAGCTGCAGGGCGAGCGCTACCTGCTGATCACCGGCGACCACGGCCAGCTGCTGGGCGAAGGCGGGCGCTGGGGCCACAACGACCTGCTGCCGCAGGTCGCCGAGGTGCCGGTGATGGTGCTGGCGCGCGAAGCGCCGGAGACGGCGCTGGAGTCGCTGCGCCAGGAGCAGTGGATCAGCCACCACGAGGCCGGGCTGTGGCTGGCCGAGCGCCTCGGCCAGCGGGTGGAGAATCCCAACCGGGTCGCCGGCGAGCACTTCGTGCAGGGCAAGCAGCTGTTCGGCGACAACATGATCCAGCGCGTACGGGAAACGCCCGCGGGCCTGGTGTTCGACGAGCCGCGCCTGCTCAGCCGCTGGCTGCGGGATCTGGGGGAGGCGCCATCCACGCCCTGAATGGCGCTTGCGATCGACCCCGCCGGTAGCGGAGGCTGGGCAGCAAACCGATCAGGAGTCTGCCATGCCCAGCCTCAACCCCAGTCGCGAACAGTTGGCCGCCTTTGCCGAGCAGATGCCGGACGATGCACCGATCCTGATGCTCAACCTGCTGCGCTATCGCGAGGCGGCCGACTACCCGGCCGACAGCGAGCACGCCCCCTGCAGCGGACGCGAGGCCTATCGGCGCTACAGCCGCACGGCTCTGGCCAAGGTGCAGGGCGTGGGCGGCAGGGTCGAGCTGCTGGCGGCCGCGCAGGTGGCGCTGATCGCCCCCGCGGGCGAACAGTGGGACGAGCTGCTGCTGGTGCGCTATCCGTCCAAGGCGGCCTTCCTCGGCATGCTCGCCGATCCCGAATACCACGCCGCCACCGTCCACCGCACGGCGGCCCTGGCCGATTCGCGGCTGATCGGCTGCCTGCCGCCGGGTTGACTCAGGCGCCCCGCTGACGCTCCACCAGGTGGCGAAACTGGCGGGCGGTCAGCGGCTTGGCGAACAGCCAGCCCTGCCCGCAGTGGGCGCCCTGCTCGGCGAGGAACAGGGCCTGGGCCTCGTGCTCGATTCCCTCGGCCACCACCTTCAGGCTCAGCTCGTGGGCCATGCGGATGATGTGCGGCGCCACCCCGCTGCTGGCGGCGTCGTGGCCGAGGGCATCGACGAACGACTTGTCGATCTTCAGCACGTCGGCCGGCAGCTCCTGCAGGTAGGCCAGGCTGGAATAGCCGGTGCCGAAGTCGTCGATCAGCACCCGGTGGCCGTTCTCGCGCAGCTGCGCCAGCACGCCCTTGGCCGCCTGGATGTCGGCCAGGCCGGACTCGGTGACCTCGAAGGCGATCTGCCCGGCGCCGACCCGGTATTGCAGCAGCAGGCGGCTGGCCAGCTCGCCGATGCGCGGCTCGGCGACGTCGCAGGCGGCCAGGTTGATCGACACGTACAGGCCCGGGTGCGCGCGCAGGAAATCGCCGAGCTGGGTCAGCACCTGCTCCAGCACGTAGTCGGTGATCTCGCGGATCTGCCCGCTGCTCTCGGCCATGGGGATGAAGTGGTCGGGGCCGAGCAGCTTGCCGTCGGCGCGACGCCAGCGCACCAGGGCCTCGGCGCCGACGCAGCGGCGGCTGGCCAGGTCGAAGATCGGCTGGTAGCGCACGCGCAGCGCGCGGCGGCGCAGGGCGGCCGGCAGCGAGCCGCCGAGGGACTGGCGATAGCGCACCTGGTAGAAGGTCAGCACGGCCGCCAGCAGGGCCAGCAGCACCGCCACCGGCAGCCAGCCCAGCAGCCCCTGGCGCAGGCGCTGCTGCAGGGCGCTGCGGTCGGCGAACAGCACCAGATCGAAGTCCGGGCTGCGCGTGGGCATGCGATAGATCAGCTGGCGGGCGCTGAGCAGCAGGGGCTCGTCCGCCGGCCAGCCGCCGGCTGGTGGCCAGTCCTGGGCCGCGCCCAGCACCGGCAGGGCCCGGTCACTGGCCCGCGCCACGATCAGCAGGCTGCCGCCGGCGGGTAGCTCGACCATGTCGGCGAGGTGGCCACGGGAGGTGGACAGGCGGAAATAGCCGCGCCCCACCACCAGGGCGGCCAGGTCGTCATCGGGTTGCGTCGAGGTGTTCAGCCAGTAGCGCTGCCGCCGTCCTTCGATATCCGGCGGGCGCTCCGGGCCCAGGGAGCTGCGCCGCGGCGAGGAGGAGCAGCGCTGGTCGCCACCGATGAAGGCCGCCTCGTAGACGAAGCGGTGCTGGAACACCACCCGCCGCAGGGTCTCCACCATGGCCAGGTCGCAGCCGCGCAGGGGCTGCTGTTCCAGTTCGTCGAGGGCATCGCCGAGCTGGCCGAAGACCTGCTCGATGCGTTGCAGAAAGCGCTGGCCCTGGGCCTGCAGGCGTTCGCTCTCGGCCTGCTGGGCCTGGCGGTTGGCCAGCCACAGCCCCAGCGCACCAAACAGCAGGGCGGCGAGCAGGCCGACCAGCAGGGCCGCCGGCCAGGGGCGGAACAGGGCGCGGCGCAGCCGCGGCAACCGGGGCGACATGGGCCGGACTCCAGACTGGGGTCCCTCAGGTATAGCCCACTCAGGACGACTGGTTGAGCACCTGCAGAATGGCCGCGCTCTCGGCATCCGGCTCGCCGTCGTAGCGCGCCGGGCGGTACTTCATCTGGAATGCCGCCAGCACGTTGCGCGTGGCCTGGTCCAGTTCGCCGCTCTGCGGCGTCGGGTAGCCGAGCTGCTCGAGCTGGCGCTGGAACCAGGCGATATCCGGCAGGGCGGTGGCGAAGCGGGCCCGCTCGCGGGCCACCGCGGCGGCCTGCGGCCAGCGGATCAGCCCGGCTTCGGCCAGGCGCTGCCAGGGGAACAGCGGGCCCGGGTCGACCTTGCGCTGCGGGGCGATGTCGCTGTGGCCGATGATGCTGTCGATCGGCAGGTCATGGCGCTTGACCAGGTCCTGCAGCAGGGTGATCAGCGCCTGGATCTGCGCCTCGCCGTAGGGTTGCCAGTAGCGCCCGGCGGGGCCGTCGTAATAGCCCTGGTTGACCAGCTCGATGCCGATGGTGCTGGCGTTCAGCCAGGTCCGCCCCTGCCACTCGCTTTCCCCGGCATGCCAGGCTCGGCGGTTCTCGTCGACCAGGCGGTAGACCCTGGCCGAGCCGTCGGCGATCAGGTAGTGGGCGCTGACCTCGCCCTGGGTGAGCAGGGCCAGGGAGTGTTGCAGGTCGGTGGAGGTGTAGTGCAGCACGATGTACTGCACCCGGCTGCTCTGCCCGCGGGAGCTGAAGCTGTCGTCGATGCGCGGGCCGCCGGCGCAGCCGGCGAGCAACAGGGTGGAAAGGAGAAGGGCGGCGAATCTCATGGGTTCGGGACACGGCGGATCGGAGGCGCAGTGTAACCCCGCTGCAGCCGTGTCGCGAACCGCCTCAGGGGGCGATGTGGAAGACGCTCTGCAGGTTGTCCAGCAGCATGTCGACGCTGAGCATGATCAGCAGCATGCCGGTCAGCCGCTCCACCGCGGTGAGGCCGCGCTGGCCGAGGAACTTCTGCAGCCAGGAGGCCTGCAGCAGGATGCTGGCGGTGGCCAGCCAGGCCAGGCCGACCGCCAGGTACAGCTCCCACAGCGGGCCGTCGTGGGTGCTGCGCAGGGTCATCAGCACGGCCAGCGCCGAGGGTCCGGCCACCGCCGGGGTGGCCAGCGGCACCAGCAGCGGCTCGCCGTCCGGCAGGTCGCCCAGCACGCCCTCGGGACGCGGGAAGATCAGGCGCATGGCGATGACGAAGAGGATGATGCCGCCGGCAATGGCGGTGGACTCACGCGACAGGCCCAGGCCGCTGAGGATCTTGTCGCCGAAGCTGAGGAACAGCATCAGCAGCGCCAGGGCCAGCAGCAGCTCGCGCAGGGCCACGCGCATGCGCCGCTCGGGGGCGACGTTCTTCAGAGCGGCGAGGTAGATGGCGATGTTGCCGAAGGGATCGGTGACCAGAAACACCAGGACGGCGATGCCGAAGATTTCCATGCGAGGCTCCTTGGGGAATGCCTACAGTTTATCCGGCGCCGCCGCTGGCGTCCCGGCATCGCGTTTCGCCACCCGGAGACGGACGACAGGACAAACGGCCGTCCGCTGCAGCCAGGGCGGCATACTCTTAAGTGCAGGTTGACCCCGAGGATCTTTGCCATGCGCCGAGTGCTGTTGTGGTTCAAACAGGATCTGCGTCTCGACGATCACCCGGCCGTGCAGGCCGCCCTGGACGCCGACCGGCTGCTGCCGCTGTACGTCTTCGACCCGGCGCTGCTGCGCCCCTGCGCCTACGGCAACCGCCGCCTGGGCGTGCACCGTGCGCGCTTCCTGCTGGAGAGCCTGGCGGCCCTGGATGGCGAGCTGCGCCAGCGCGGCTCCGGGCTGCTGGTGCTGCAGGGCGATCCGGCGCAGCTGGTGGCGCGCCTGGCCGAGCAGCTGGACATCGACGAGGTACTGACGCTGGGGGAAATCGCCCCCGAAGAACGCGCCCAGCTCGCCACCCTGCGCGCCCGCCTGGGGGCCGCCAGCCTGCGCGAACTGCCGGCCAACCACCTGCTGCGCATCGAGGAGCTGCCTTGCCCGGTGCAGGAGCTGCCGCTGGTATTCAGCCGCTTCCGCGAGCAGGTCGAGCAGCGCCAGCCGGTATTCCAGCCGCGCCCGGCACCGGCGCGCCTGCCGGCCCTGCCGGACAACGCCCACGCCTACTTCACCAGCCTGCCCAGCCTGTCCCAGCTGGGCCTGGGCGAGCCGCTGGTGGTACCCAACAGCGCTTTCCCCTTCTCCGGCGGTGAGCCGGCTGCGCAGGCGCGGCTGCGCGACTACCTGTGGCTGAGCCAGGGTGTGCGCCGCTACAAGGAGACGCGCAACGGCATGATCGGCAGCGAGTACTCGTCCAAGCTCTCGGCCTGGTTGGCCAACGGCAGCCTCTCGGCGCGGCGCGTGGTAGCAGAGCTGCGCCGCCACGAGTCGCAGTACGGGCGCAACGAATCAACCCAGGCGCTGTGGCTGGAACTGCTCTGGCGCGACTTCTTCCGCTGGACCCTGGTCCGCCACGGCGCTGCCCTGTTCCGTGCCGGCGGCCTGAAGGCCTCGCCTGCCGGCCCCCTGCGACTGGACGAGCGCTTCGACAGCTGGTGCCAGGGGCGCACCGGCATGCCGCTGGTAGATGCCTGCATGCGCGAGCTGGCAAGCACCGGCTTCATGTCCAACCGCGGCCGCCAGGTGGTGGCCAGTTACCTGGTCAACGACCTGCAGCAGGACTGGCGCCATGGTGCCGCCTGGTTCGAGGAGCACCTGCTGGACTACGACCCGGCCAGCAACTGGGGCAACTGGGCCTACCTCGCCGGAGTGGGCAACGACCCGCGCCAGCAGCGCCTGTTCAACGCCCTGCGCCAGGCCCGCCAGTACGATCCGGACGCCACCTATGTCAGCCTCTGGCTGCCGGAGCTGCGCGGCGTGCCACAGCACCTGCGACATACGCCCTTCCTGCTGCCGCACCTGCAGCTGGACAGCCTCGGCTACCCACGCCTGGAGCGCATCCCGGACAACTGGAAGCCCTACCTGCCCAGCGCGGCCTAGGTCGCCAGGCGCAACTGGGCGGCCTTAGCCGCTAGGCCCGTGCGATGCGGTTGCGCCCCTCGCGCTTGGCCCGGTACAGCGCCTGGTCGGCGCGCTCGAACGCGACCTCGGCGCTCTCACCGGCGGCGAAGGCGGTCAACCCGGCGGACAGGGTGATGGTCACCGGCTCGCCGCGGAAGTGGAAAGGGCAGGCCTCGATGGCGTCGCGCAGCGTCTCCAGCAGCTGCAGTCCGCCCTCCGGTGGCGTGCTGGGAATCAGCAGGACGAACTCCTCGCCGCCGAAGCGGGCGAGAAAGTCGGTCTTGCGCAGGCGCCTGGCCAACTCGCCGGCGATGATCTTCAGCACCTTGTCGCCGGCCAGGTGGCCGTAGCCGTCGTTGATCCGCTTGAAGTGGTCGATGTCCAGCACTGCCAGCAACAGGTCGCCGCCGTAGCGCTTCCAGCGCGCCACCTCCAGCTCCAGGCGCTCGCTCCAGCCGGCGCGGTTGGCCAGGCCGGTGAGCGGATCGGTGAGGGCCTTCTGCCGCTGCTCCTCGATATGCTCGCGAAAGCCCTGGGCCTCCTGCTCCATCTCGCTGACCTTCTGCGCCAGGGCCTGCAGGCGCCGGGCGACTTCCTCCTCGCGTCCCTCGCGCTGGCGCTGGTGCTCGACCACCGTGCCGAGCAGGCCGTCCAGGCGCTGCTCCAGGGCCTGCTTGAGGCTGGCCAGGTCGACCGCCTCCTGTACGCTGGCCTGCAGGCCGCTGACCTGCTCGCGCAGCTCGCGGTTGAAGCTGCGCGCGCTCTCCACCGACTCGCTGTAGCCCTCATGGGCCTGGCCGAGGGTGTCGAGGAAGGCGGCCAGGCGCTCGTTGAGCTGCTTGAGGTAGCCAGCGAACTCGCGCTGGCCGCTGTCGGTGACGGCCAGCACCAGCACGGCCAGGTCGTCCAGCACCGGCACCAGCTCGTACCAGTTCAGCCCGCCCTGCACCCGCTCGCGCAGGGCCTGGCCCTGGGGCTGGTGATGGGGTGGCAGCTCCAGCTCGTCGAGCAGTCCCAGCAGGCTCTCCGCCACATGCGGCGCCACCGCGCTGTAGCCGGGCTCGGGGCGCTCGGGCAGGGAGAATTCGGGGTTGCCCTCGCCGATCAGGATGCGCGCATCCAGTGGCAGGCTGTCCAGGCTGGCTGGCGCGGCAGCCGGCGCCACGCGGGCGGTGACTGCCGCGGGCGGGGCGACTTCGGCAGCGACCGCGGCGGGCCGGGGTGGTGGCTCGGCCGTGGCGACTGGCGCCGGGGGAAGACTCTCGTCCTCGTCCACATCAAGCGCGGCGCGGTCCAGGGTCGCCTGTTCGGCAGCGGCCGGCGCCTCGTCGCGGCCGCTGCCGAACAGGCGTTGCAGCAGGCCGGGGCGCGCCGCCTGCTCGCTGCCCAGCACGGCCAGGGCCTTCTCCTGCAGGCTGCTCAGCTCCGCCAGCAGGGCCGGCAGCTCGCGCGGCTGGCTGGCGCGCTCGTCGATGCGCTTGGCGAACTGCTTGAGCGCCTTGCGCACCTCGCGCGGCGGCTCCAGGGCCAGCAGCTGTTGGGTCAGCCCGTTGAGGCCGGCGATGTTCTGCTCGACGCGCTGCTGGCGGCGCTGCTCGGAGTCCAGCACGGCCTTTTCCAGGCGCGGAATCAGCGCGGACAGGCCGGCGTCCATCTGCTCGCCACGGATGAGCTCGCGCAGCTCCTGCATGCACTGGTCGACCGCCTTGTCGCTGCCCTCGGCGGCCAGCGAGCTGCGCACCAGGCCGCGGCGCAGCAGGTCGAGGCGCTCGTTCCAGCGCTGCTCCTGCAGCTCCTGCTGCTCCAGGCTCTGCAGGTACTTGGCTTTCCAGCGCTGGGCTTCATCGGTCATGGTGGCGATCCAGTGGCAAAGCCACTACAGCATAGGCAGGTTGAGGCCACCCGGCAGGCGGATTTCCACCGCCACGGGCAGATGATCGGAGATCGGCTGGCTCAGCACCGCGACCCGCTCCAGCACCAGTTCGGAGCTCAGCAGGATGTGGTCTAGACAGCGCTGTGGCCGCCAGCTGGGGAAGGTCGCGTCGATCTGCGGCGCGACCAGGCCGAGATCGCGCAGCGGCGAGTGCTGCAGCAGCTCGACGGCATGGGTGTTCATGTCGCCCATCAGCACCACGTGGCGATAGCCACCGATCAGCTCGCGGATGTAGGCGAGTTGGCGGGTGCGGGTACGGGCGCCGAGGGCCAGGTGCATGTTGACCACCGCCAGCGCCTCGGCGCCTTCGCCGAAGCGCAGCAGCACGGCACCTCGACCGGGCGGGCCGGGCAACGGATGGTCCTCCAGCAGGCTCGGCTGCAGGCGGCTGAGCACGCCGTTGCTGTGCTGCGCCAGGCGCCCGAGATTGCGGTTGAGCTGCTGGTACCAGTAGGGAAAGGCTCCCAGCTCGGCCAGCTGCTCGACCTGGTTGACGTAGCCGGAACGCAGGCTGCCGCCGTCGACTTCCTGCAGGGCGACCAGGTCGTAGTCGCCGAGCAGCGCACCGATGCGCTGCAGGTTGCCGGCACGCCCGGGATGCGGCAACAGGTGCTGCCAGCCGCGGGTCAGGTAGTGGTGGTAGCGTTCGGTGCGGATGCCGACCTGAATATTGAAGCTGAGCAGGCGCAGGCGGCCTTCGGCATGGCCGCCGGAGTCCGCACAGCGGCCGTTGACCTGCGCCTGGCGCAGGCCCGCGGTTCGCCCGGAACTCCAGCGGCGCAGCATGGCGGGTGCCTCAGTTGGCGACCGTCGCCTTCTCTGTCGCGCTGCCGGAAGCGGCACGCTCCTTGTCGATCAGGAAGTCGGCCACCTGCAGGGCCTGCTGCGGACCGCCGGAGGAGGTGATGTCGAAACGGTACTTGCCGTTGACCACCAGCACCGGCACGCCGGTGATCTGGTAGGACATCGCCAGCTTCTTGGCCTTGGCCATCTGGCCCTTCACCGCGAAGGATTTGAAGGTGCTGAGGAACTTGTCCTTGTCCACGCCCTGACCGGCGAGGAACTCGGCCATTTCCTCCGGGTCGGCCAGCTTGCGCTTCTCCTGGTGGATGGCGCGGAACACGGCGTCGTGCACTTGCTGCTCCACGCCCATGGATTCCAGGGTGATGAACAGCTGGCCGTGCACGTCCCAGATGCCGCCGAACAGCGCCGGCACGCGCACGAAGTTGACGTCGGCCGGCAGCTTCTCGACCCAGGGGTTGAGGGTCGGCTCGAACTGGTAGCAGTGCGGGCAGCCGTACCAGAACAGCTCGACCACTTCGATCTTGTCGGGCTGCGATACCGGTACCTGCTGCTTCAGCTCGACATACTGGCGGCCGGCCTCGATGCTTTCGGCCTGGGCACTGACGCCGAGCAGGCTGAAGGTGGCGAAGGCGGCGCTGAGAATCAGGTTACGCATGCAGAACTCCTTGGCGATGGGGGCCGCGCGGGGCGCGCGGTTCGATTCGACCGGCGGCGCCACGACGGGTTCCGGCATTGTAGCGGCAGCACCAACGAAAAAGGGTGGCCATGGCCACCCTTTTGTTTGCGCCTGTCAGCGCCCGGTCAGTGCAGGCCCTGCACGTAGCTGGACAGCGCTTCGATGTCCTTGTTGCTCAGCTTGGCGGCGATGGCACGCATGATCATGGCGTCGCCGTCGTTGGTACGGTTGCCTTCGCGGAAATCGGTCAGCTGCTTGGCCACGTACTGGGCATGCTGGCCACCCAGTTTCGGGAAGCTGGCAGCGGCCAGGCCGGCGCCATCCGGGGAATGGCAACCGGTGCAGGCCGGCATGCCTTCGGCCAGCTTGCCGCCGCGGAACAGCGCTTCGCCGCGCTCGACCAGCTTGGGATCGGCGGCACCGACGCTCATCTTCTGGCTGGCGAAGTAGGCGGCGATGTCGGCCAGGTCCTGGTCGCTGAGGTTGGTCAGCATGCCCGTCATCTCGACGATCTGCCGCTTGCCGGACTTCACGTCATGCAACTGCTTGAGCAGGTATTTCTCACCCTGGCCAGCCAGTTTCGGGAAGTTCGGCGCGGCACTGTTGCCATCGGCGCCATGGCAGGCGCCACAGACGGCAACCTTGGCCTTGCCGGCTTCGGCATCACCCACGATAGGGTTGGCGGCTTGCGCGGCCACGGAGACGCCCAGGCTCAACAGCAGACTCACGAGTACTTTGTTCATCAGCTAATCCAATAACGGCTAGAGGTAATAAGGTTTTCTTACGGGGCTACTCGCTCATCACCTTGATGACGGCCTGGTAGTCCTCGGCACTGCAATCCATGCACAGGCCACGGGGTGGCATGGCATTCAAACCGTTGGTGACGCTCTGTACCAGCGCATCCATGCCCTTGGCCAGTCGTGGCTCCCAGGCCGCCTTGTCGCCCCGCTTGGGCGCGATCGGCAACTGACCATTGTGGCAGGCCGCACAGGCCTTGGCATAAACCGCTTCCGGATCCTGCGCCGCCTGCGCGGCACCCGACAACCACAGCAATGCTGCACTGACGACCAGCACTTTCTTCATAGCCAAACCTCGATCAGGGAGGGAACGGCCTGCGTCTAGTCGCGCAGCGGGTTATGTCGCGTTCCCGGCAGAAGGACAAAGCGCACACAAAATCTGCGGCATTATATACTGGCGTCGCTGAAACGGAAGCGACAGCATGCCGCGCCCCCTGGCGCCGCCACGCGTTCCGGCTCCCCGCCCATACGGACTCCCCATGTCATCCAAGAACCCCATTCTCGGCCTGTGTCAGCAGGCCAGCTTCATGATCAGCGCGGCCAAGGTCGAGCAGTGCCCGGACGACCAGGGCCTGGAAGTGGCCTTCGCCGGTCGCTCCAACGCCGGCAAGTCGAGCGCGCTGAACACCCTGACCCATGCCAGCCTGGCGCGTACCTCGAAGACCCCCGGGCGCACCCAGCTGCTCAACTTCTTCCGCCTGGACGACGAACGCCGCCTGGTCGACCTGCCGGGATACGGCTATGCCAAGGTGCCGATTCCGCTCAAGCAGCACTGGCAGAAGCACCTGGAAGCCTACCTGGGCAGCCGCGAGAGCCTGTGCGGCCTGATCCTGCTGATGGACATCCGCCATCCGCTGACCGAGTTCGACTGCATGATGCTGGACTGGGCCAAGGCCAGCGGCATGCCGCTGCACATCCTGCTGACCAAGGCCGACAAGCTGGCCTTCGGCGCGGCGAAGAACGCCCTGCTCAAGGTGCGCCAGGAGATCCGCAAGAGCTGGGGCGACGAGGTCGCCAGCATCCAGCTGTTCTCGGCGCCCAAGCGCCAGGGCGTGGAAGAAGCCCAGCTGGTGCTGGCGCACTGGCTGGGACTGATCGAAGGCGAAGGAGAGGCCGGCGAGGAAGGCTGAAGCGCGGGCAAGCCATTGTCCGGAGCGATGGCTGCGCTCACTTGCACGGCCCGATGGGTTTTCGCCAGGCAAAAAAAACCCCGGGCTTCGTATGGGGAGGGAGAAGACCGGGGTTCAATTCTGAACCGCTAGGGCGGGGTTCAGAGATCTGCCAACACTAAAACACAGCTAGGAGCATCGAAGGGCTTCGTTGCCATTCACGATCTCTGACCTCCCGCCACGACGAATAGTTCAGATTTTTTTAAATCGCATTGCGATAAGCAGGCCTGTCTTTAGTAGCGACCAACACAGACCTGCGACCTTATGCCGCAACCCCTCAGTGCGCCTCGTCCCAGTTGTCGCCCACCCCGGCCTCGACCACCAGCGGCACGTCCAGCTCGGCGGCGCCGCTCATCAGCGGCAGCAGGCCGGCCCTGAGCGCCCCGACCTGATCCTCGCGAATCTCCAGGACCAGTTCGTCGTGCACCTGCAGTATGACTTTGGCGTCCAGCCCGGACTGCGGCAGCCATTGGTCCACGGCGATCATCGCGCGCTTCATGATGTCCGCCGCGGTGCCCTGCATCGGCGCGTTGATCGCCGTGCGCTCGGCGCCCTTGCGCAGCGCCGGATTCTTCGCATGGATGTCCGGCAGGTACAGGCGGCGGCCGAACAGGGTCTCGACATAGCCCTGCTGGCTGGCCTGCTCGCGGGTGCGCTCCATGTAGGCGAGCACGCCGGGGTAGCGGGCAAAGTAGGTGTCGATATAGGCCTGCGCCTGCTTGCGGTCGACGCCGATCTGCTTGGCCAGGCCGAAGGCGCTCATGCCGTAGATCAGGCCGAAGTTGATCGCCTTGGCGCTGCGGCGCTGGTCGGAGCTGACCTGCTCCAGCGGCACGCCGAACACCTCGGCGGCGGTCGCGCGGTGCACGTCGCGGTCGTGGCGGAAGGCGTCCAGCAGGCCCTCGTCCTTGGCCAGGTGGGCCATGATGCGCAGCTCGATCTGCGAGTAGTCCGCCGACATCAGCTTGTAGCCCTTGGGCGCGACGAAGGCCTGGCGGATACGCCGGCCCTCGGCGGTGCGGATCGGGATGTTCTGCAGGTTCGGGTCGGTCGAAGACAGCCGGCCGGTGGCCGCCACCGCCTGGTGGTAGCTGGTGTGGATGCGCCCGGTGCGCGGGTTGATCTGCTCCGGCAGCTTGTCGGTGTAGGTGCTCTTCAGCTTGCTCAGGCTGCGGTACTCCATCAGCAGCTTGGGCAGGGCGTGGTCCTGTTCGGCCAGTTCGGCCAGCACGTTCTCGGCGGTGGACGGCTGGCCGGTGGCGGTCTTGCTCAGCACCGGCAGGCCGAGCTTGTCGTAGAGGATGGCGCCGAGCTGCTTGGGCGAGCCGAGATTGAACTCCTGGCCGGCCAGATCGTAGGCCTGGCGCTCCAGCGCCACCAGGCGCTCGCCTAGCTCCAGGCTCTGCTGGCCGAGCAGCTTGGCATCGACCAGCGCGCCGTTGCGCTCGATACGCGCCAGCACCGGCACCAGCGGCATCTCGATGTCCTTGAGTACCTTGGCCAGGCTCGGCGTGGCCTGCAGTTTGGCCCACAGGCACTGGTGCAGGCGCAGGGTCACGTCGGCGTCTTCCGCCGCGTAGGGGCCGGCCTGCTCCAGGGCGATCTGGTCGAAGGTCAGCTGCTTGGCGCCCTTGCCGGCGATGTCCTCGAAGCGGATGGTGCTGTGCTCCAGGTACTTCATGGCCAGGCTGTCCATGTCGTGGCGGGTCGCCGTGGAGTCCAGCACGTAGGATTCCAGCATGGTGTCGAAGGCCACGCCCTGCACCTCGATCGGTGTGGTCGCGTGGGCCAGCACGTTCATGTCGTACTTGGCGTGCTGGCCGACCTTGGCCTTGGCCGGGTCTTCCAGGATCGGCTTGAGCGCGCGCAGCACCGCGTCGCGATCCAGCTGCGCCGGCACGCCCATGTAGGAGTGGGCTAGCGGCACATAGGCGGCCTCGCCGGCCTCGACGGCGAAGGACACGCCGACCACCTGGGCCTGCTGCGGGTCGAGGCTGGTGGTCTCGGTGTCGAAGGCGATCAGCTCGGCGGCTTCCAGCTTCTTCAGCCAGGCGTCGAAGCGGGCCTGCTCCAGCACCGTCTCGTAGCGCGATTCGCTGGCCGGCTGCTCGGCAACGGCAGTAGGCTCGGGCGCATCGAACAGGCCACCGGTCGGCGCCGCCACCGTGGCCGGACGGGCCTTGGGCTGCTGGCGCTGCAGCTCGTCGAGCCAGCCCTTGAACTCCAGTTCGGTATACAGGGTGACCAGCGCGGCGCGGTCCGGCTCGCCGGGGTGCAGATCGTCGACGCCGACGTCCAGCTCGACGTCGGTCTTGATGGTCGCCAGCTGGTAGGAGAGGAAAGCCATGTCCTTGTGCTCGGCGAGCTTGGCCGGCAGGGTCTTGGCGCCGCGGATCGGCAGCTCGGGGACCTTGTCGAGGTTGGCGTAGAGCACCTCGAGGCCGCCGCCGACGCCCACCAGCAGGCCCAGCGCGGTCTTCTCGCCGACACCCGGCACGCCGGGGATGTTGTCCACCTTGTCGCCCATCAGGGCCAGGTAGTCGATGATCAGCTCGGGGCCGACGCCGAACTTCTCGCGCACGCCCTCGATGTCGTAGACGCTGCCAGTCATGGTGTTGACCAGGGTGACGTGCGGGCAGACCAGCTGGGCCATGTCCTTGTCGCCGGTGGAGATCACCACGTCGCGGCCGAGCGCCGCGGTCTGCCGGGCCAGGGTGCCGATCACGTCGTCGGCCTCCACGCCCTCCACGCACAGCAGCGGGTAGCCGAGGGCGCGCACGGCGGCGTGCAGCGGCTCGACCTGGCCGCGCAGCTCCTCGGGCATCGGCGGGCGGTGCGCCTTGTAGTGCTCGAACATCTGGTCGCGGAAGGTCGGGCCCTTGGCGTCGAACACCACCGCGAAGGGGCTGTCCGGGTACTGCTTGCGCAGGCTCTTGAGCATGTTCAGCACGCCCTTCACCGCACCGGTCTGCAGGCCTTTGGAGTTGGCCAGTGGCGGCAGGGCGTGGAAGGCGCGGTACAGGTAGGAGGAACCGTCGACCAGAACGAGAGGGGCATTGGACATGCTTGGGATCAACCTTTTGCCGGGTGCGAGCGCTAGAATGGCTGCATCAACCTGAAGAAAGGGACAAGGTTACCATGCGCCTGCTCACCCGCCTGACCCTGGCCGCCCTGCTGGCCGCCAGCCCGATGCTCGCCCTGGCCGAGGAAGAAGTCACCGGCGACCCGGACGTGACCATCCGCCAGGACGGCGACAAGACCATCGCCGAGTACCGGCAGAACGGCTTCCTCTACGCCATCAAGGTCACGCCGAAGAACGGCAAGCCCTATTTCCTGGTGCGCGCCGACGGCAGCGAGGGCAACTTCATCCGCTCCGACCAGCCGGACATGCTGATTCCCGCCTGGGAAATCTTCAGCTGGTAAGCCTATGTCCGTCTTCACGCCCCTCGAACGCCACGAGCTGGAAGCCTTCCTCGAACCCTACGGGCTCGGCCGCCTGAAGGACTTCCAGGGCATCGCCGCCGGCAGCGAGAACAGCAACTTCTTCATCAGCCTGGAGGGCGGCGAGTTCGTCCTCACCCTGGTGGAGCGCGGCCCGCGCGCCGACATGCCATTCTTCGTCGAACTGCTGGAGCGTCTGCACCAGGCCGGCCTGCCGGTGCCCTATGCGGTGCCGACGCAAAGCGGCGAGGCCCTGCGCGAACTGGCCGGTAAGCCGGCGCTGCTGCAGCCGCGCCTGGCCGGCAAGCATGTCGACCAGCCCAACGCTCACCACTGCGCGGAAATCGGCACCTGGCTGGCGCGCCTGCACCTGGCCACCCGCGAGCATATTCTGGAACGCCGCAGCGACCGTGGCCTCGACTGGATGCTGGAGGAAGGCCCGGTGCTGGCCCTGGAGCTGCACGACGAGCAGCTGCCGCTGCTACGCGACAGCCTGCACGAGGTGGCCGAGCTGAAGGCGCGCATCCTCGCCCTGCCGCGCGCCAACCTGCATGCCGACCTGTTCATCGACAATGCGCTGTTCGACGGCAACCAGCTGGCCGGGGTGATCGACTTCTACAACGCCTGCTCCGGGCCGATGCTCTACGACCTGGCGATCACCCTCAACGACTGGTGCTCGCTGGCCGACCAGCGCCTCGATCTGCCACGCGCCCAGGCGCTGCTCGGCGCCTATGCCGCACTGCGGCCCTTCACCCGCGCCGAGGCCGAGCTGTGGCCGGCCATGCTGCGCATCGCCTGCCTGCGCTTCTGGCTGTCCAGGCTGATCGCCGCCCGCCGCTTCCAGGGCCGCGACGTGCTGGTCAAGGATCCCGGCGAGTTCCAGCGCCGCCTGGCGCAACGTCAGCAGGTCAGTCTGGCGCTGCCCTTCGCCCTCTGAGGCGGTCGCAGGCTAGAGGCTTTCCAGGCAGCCGGCCAGCTGCCCGGCCAGCTCCTCCAGCAACTGCTCGTAGCTGCGCGCCTCGACGCCCAGGGCATCCAGCTCGGCCAGCCGCACCGGCAGGCCGGCGGAGAGGGTCTCGGCCAGGCGCGGACGCAGCGGCGGCTCGCTGAACACGCAGGCTGCGCCGGCTGCCTTGAGTCGCTCACGCATCGCCGCGACATGCCGGGCGCCGGGCTGCAACTCGCTGGCGGCGGTGAACACGCCGGCATGCTGCAGGCCGTAGGCGCTCTCGAAATAGTCGAAGGCCTGGTGGAAGACAAAGAACGGCTTGCCGGCCAGCGGCGCCAGGCGCGTCTTGAGCCGACCATCCAGTGCATCCAGGCGCTGTTCGAAGGCCTGCAGGTTGGCCTGGTACAGCGCGGCATTGGCCGGGTCGGCCGCAGACAGGTCGGCGGCCATCCTGGCGGCGATCACCCGCGCATTGGCCGGCAGCAGCCAGAGGTGCGCGTCCAGGCTGCCGGGGCGGTGGTCGTGGTCATGATCGCCGTGGCCATGCGCGTCGTGATGCTCGTCCTCGCCACTCTCGGCCTGGCCAAAGTGGCGCAGGGTCATGCCCGGCAGCTCCTGCACCGCCACGCTGGGCTTGTCGCGACCCGCCAGTACGCGCGGCAGGAAACCTTCCAGATCCGGGCCGACCCAGTACAGCAGGTCGACGTCCGCGACCCGGCGCACATCGGACGGGCGCAGGGCGAAGTGATGCGGCGAGGCGCCCGGCGGCAACAGCACTTCGGGGCTGCCGGCGCCCTCCTGCACGGCCGCGGCGATCAGTTGCAGCGGCTTGATGCTGGTCAGCACCCGTACTTCGGCGCGGGCAGAAAGGGCGGTAAGACTGAGCAGGAGCAGAACGAGGAGGCGCGACACGGAACAACACTCGGCGGGCAAAGGGTAATAGAATAACGTCTCTTCACCCGGACGTCCCCGTCATGTTCAAGCGCCTGACCAGCAACACACCGCTCGCCTGCCTGCCACACGACCATTCGCGCTGCGTGGCCGATGCCCTGGCCGAGGCCGAGTCGCTGTGCGCGAAGCAGGGCACGCGCCTGACCACGCTGCGCAAGCGCGTGCTGGAGCTGGTCTGGGCCAGCCACAAGCCGCTGGGCGCCTATGACATCCTCGGCGTGCTGAGCGAGGAAGACGGCCGCCGCGCCGCGCCGCCCACCGTCTACCGGGCGCTGGATTTCCTCCTGGAGAACGGCCTGGTGCACCGCATCGCCTCGCTCAATGCCTTCATCGGCTGCGTGCACCCGGGCGAACTGCACCAGGGCCAGTTCCTCATCTGCAAGGCCTGCCACGCGGCCATCGAACTGGAGCTGCCGGCCATCAGCCAATCCATAGTCGCGGGCGCCGCCGCCGTCGGCTTCGCCGTGGAAAGCCAGACGGTGGAAGTGGTCGGCCTGTGCGCCGGCTGCCAGGGGGCGGCATGAGTGATGCGCTGATTCGCCTCGACGGCGTCAGTGTCGGCTTTGCCGGCCAGGACGTGCTGCAGGACATACAGCTGAGCCTGCGCGCCGGCGAAATCGTCACCCTGATCGGCCCCAACGGCGCCGGCAAGACCACCCTGGTGCGCACCGTGCTCGGCCTGCTCAAGCCGGACCGCGGCAGCGTGCAGCGCAAGCCGCGCCTGCGCATCGGCTACATGCCGCAGAAGCTGCATGTCGATCCGACCCTGCCGCTCTCGGTGCTGCGCTTCCTGCGCCTGGTACCGGGTGTCGACCGCAGCGCGGCGGCCGCCGCGCTGGCCGAAGTCGGCGCCAGCCAGGTGATCGACAGCCCGTTGCAGAGCATTTCCGGTGGCGAGCTGCAGCGCGTGCTGCTGGCCCGCGCCCTGCTGCGCGAGCCCGAGCTGCTGGTGCTCGACGAGCCGGTGCAGGGCGTCGACGTCGCCGGCCAGGCCGAGCTGTACCGCCTGATCAGCCAGCTGCGCGACCGCCATGGCTGCGGCGTGCTGATGGTGTCGCATGACCTGCACCTGGTGATGAGCGCCACCGACCAGGTGGTCTGCCTGAATCGCCACGTGTGCTGCTCCGGCCACCCGGAGCAGGTCAGCAACGACCCGGCCTTCGTCGAGCTGTTCGGCCAGGACGCCAAGAGCCTGGCCATCTACCACCACCACCACGACCACAGCCACGATCTGCATGGCACGGTGGTCGCCGAACCCGGCCTGCGTATCCACGGTCCGGCCCATGCCCACGGCCCGGGGTGCAAGCACTGATGCCCGATTTCCTGCTCAACGCCCTGCTCGCCGGCCTGGCCCTGGCCCTGGTGGCCGGCCCGCTCGGCTCCTTCGTGGTGTGGCGGCGCATGGCCTATTTCGGCGACACCCTGTCCCACGCCGCGCTGCTCGGCGTGGCCCTGGGCTTCCTGCTCGACCTCAGCCCGACCCTAGCGGTGACCGTCGGCTGCCTGCTGCTGGCCGTGCTGCTGGTCACCCTGCAGCAGCGCCAGCCGCTGGCCTCCGACACCCTGCTGGGCATCCTGGCGCCAACCACTCTGTCACTGGGGCTCGTCGTCCTGAGCTTTATGGACGAGGTACGTGTCGACCTGATGGCTTACCTGTTCGGTGATCTGCTGGCCGTCAGCCATGAGGACCTGCTGTGGATCCTCGGCGGCGCCGCGCTGGTCATGGCCCTGCTGCTGCCGCTGTGGCGACGCCTGCTGGCGATCACCGTGCACGAGGAGCTGGCACGGGTCGAGGGCCTGCCGGTGGCTGCCCTGCGCCTGGCGCTGATGCTGCTGATCGCGGTGGTGATTGCCGTGGCGATGAAGATAGTCGGGGTACTGCTGATCACCTCGCTGCTGATCATTCCGGCCGCCGCCGCCCAGCGCCATGCGCGCACGCCGGAGCAGATGGCGATCGGCGCCAGTTTGCTCGGCATGCTCGCGGTAGCCGCAGGCTTGAGCCTTTCCTGGTTCCAGGACACGCCAGCCGGGCCTTCTATCGTGGTATCAGCCGCAGCAATTTTCCTCGCAGGCTTTGCCCTGCCGCGTCGGGCCCGCTAGGATTGGGCGTTTTTTGTCCAGCCCAAAACGAAACAGAACCAGCGGGTCATATAATGAACAAGTCAAGCCGCCGTTATCTTTCAGCGCTCGCCCTGAGCCTGCTGTTGGGCGAAGTCCACGCCGACTACCGGACAGTGGACGAGCTGGTGAAAGACTTCAACCAGGTGTCGGCGCAGATCGCCCGCGGTGAGCTGCAGGCCGCCGAGGCCGGCCTGGACGCCCTGCGCCAGCGCACCGCGAGCAACGATGTGCGCATCGGTCAGTACCAGCGTGAGCTGGCCAGCGCCTACCTGCAGCAGGGCCGCCAGCAACTGCAGGCCGGCGACAAGGCCGGCGCCGGCGCCACCCTGGCCAAGGGCGAGCGCCACCTGGCCGCCACCTCTCCGGCATTCCGCCAGCAGTACCAGGCCGTTTTCGCCGAAGGCGGCAGCACCAAGCCGGCAGCGGCGCCGGTCGCGGCAGCCAAGCCCCAGCCGGTGGCCAAGCCTGCCGAGGCGAAAGCCCCCGAGGAGCGGCGCGAGGATGTCGAACGCCGCCTGCGCGAGGCCGAAGCGACCATCGCCAGGAAAGAGGCCGAACGCGCCCGCCAGCAACAGCTGGCCGAGGAGAAAGCCGCCGCCGAGCGCGAGGCCGCCCAGCAGGCCGCCGCCGCCCAGGCCCAGCCCGCGCCGGCAGTGGTAGCCAAGGTCGAGGAGCCCAAACCCGTCGTCGCCGCCGCACCGCGTGCGCGCCTGATCGACCCGAACGCCGCCAGCAGCAGCGTGCCCATGCCGATGCTCGACGCCAACGACCGCGACAGCCTGCGCGACCTGCTCGACCAGGTCGCCGCCGACGTGGTCGCCTTCGACTGCGCGGTACGCCTGGAAGTGCGCGAGGCCAAGGACTATCCCTTCGTCGCCGCGCTGCTCTCGGCGCGAATCAAGAAGCTCGACCCGGGCTTCTCGCCGCAGTTCTCGCCGGTGCTCAAGCCGGATCAGGAGCCGCGCCTGGTGCTCAGCCCGCAAAGCAACGGCTGACCTCCGGCGGCAGGACAGTGCAGGGCGGGTGTACCCGCCCTGCTTGCTTATGCCTTTCTGATAGCAATTCAGGCCAATAAAGACTAAGACCGCATAAACAAAGCGGCTAAAATGCCCGGCTTTCGGCCAACCGCCTACGCTTGCTGAAATCGCCGGCACCACCTGCCTGCCGGCAGACAGCCTTCAACGTACCCACAAGGTTCGCTCAGTGATCGAGTTCCACCACGTCCAGAAGACCTATCGGGTCTCCGGGCGGGACGTTCCCGCCCTGCAGTCCACCGACCTGCGCATCGAGCAGGGTCAGGTGTTCGGCCTGATCGGCCATTCCGGCGCCGGCAAGAGTACCCTGCTGCGCCTGATCAACCGCCTCGAGGAGCCCTCGTCCGGCCGCATCCTGGTCGCTGGCGAGGACGTCACCGCCCTCGACGCCACCGGCCTGCGCCGCTTCCGCCGCCAGGTCGGGATGATCTTCCAGCACTTCAACCTGCTGTCGTCGAAGACCGTCGCCGCCAACGTCGCTATGCCGCTGGAGCTGGCTGGCGAGCTGAGCCGCGAGCAGATCACCCAGCGCGTCGCCGAACTGCTGGCCCGGGTCGGCCTCAGCGAGCATGCCAACAAGTACCCGGCGCAGCTCTCCGGTGGCCAGAAGCAGCGCGTCGGCATCGCCCGCGCACTGTCGACCAACCCGAAGATCCTGCTGTGCGACGAGGCTACCAGCGCGCTGGACCCGCAGACCACCGCGCAGGTGCTGCAGCTGCTGGCCGAGATCAACCGCGAGCTGGGCCTGACCATCGTCCTCATCACCCACGAGATGGATGTGATCCGCCGCGTCTGCGATCAGGTGGCGGTAATGGATGGCGGCGTCATAGTCGAGCAGGGCCCGGTGGCGCAGGTGTTCCTCCACCCGCAGCACCCAACCACCCGGCGCTTCGTCCAGGAGGACGAGCAGGTCGACGAGAACGAGCAGCGCGACGACTTCGCCCATGTCAGCGGCAAGATCCTGCGCCTGACCTTCCAGGGCGAGGCCACCTACGCGCCGCTGCTCGGCACCGTGGCGCGCGAGACCGGGGTGGACTACAGCATCCTCGCCGGGCGCATCGACCGCATCAAGGACACCCCCTACGGCCAGCTGACCCTGGCCCTGACCGGCGGCGACATCGACGCCGCGCTGGCGCGCTTCCAGGCCGCCGACGTGCATCTGGAGGTGCTGCGATGATCGAGTCCCTGCTGACCCGCTGGCTGCCCAATGTCGACTGGCAGGAGATCGGCTACGCCAGCCTCGACACCCTCAACATGCTCGGCGGCGCCACCCTGTTCACCGTGCTGCTCGGCCTGCCGCTCGGCGTGCTGCTGTTCCTCACCGGCCCGCGGCAGATGTTCGAACAGCGCGCGCTGTATGCCGTGCTGTCGCTGGTGGTGAACGTGCTGCGCTCGGTGCCGTTCGTGATCCTGCTGATCCTGATGATCCCGCTGACCGTGCTGATCACCGGCACCTCGCTGGGCGTCGCCGGCGCCATCCCGCCGCTGGTGGTGGGCGCCACGCCGTTCTTCGCGCGCCTGGTGGAGACCGCCTTGAGAGAGGTGGATCGCGGCATCATCGAGGCGACCCAGGCGATGGGCGCCAGCACCCTGCAGATCATCTTCCGTGCCCTGCTGCCGGAAGCGCTGCCGGGGCTGATCGCGGCCACCACCGTGACTGCCATAACTCTGGTGTCCTACACCGCGATGAGTGGTCTGATCGGCGGCGGCGGCCTCGGTGACCTGGCCGTGCGCTACGGCTACCAGCGCTACCAGCCGGACGTGATGGCAGTGACCGTCATCCTCCTGCTGATCCTGGTGCAGATGCTGCAGATGGTCGGCGACAGGCTGGTCATCCACTTCTCGCGCAAGTAAACGATTTCGCCACACCTAGAACAGCGGGCGACCGGCCACCCATCGGACCCCGCGCCATATCCCACAAGGAGCTGAACATGAAGAAACTGCTGACTGCCCTGGCCGCCGCTGCGGCCCTCACCTCCGCCGCCGCACACGCTGGCGAGATCAGCGTCGCGGCCACCGCCGTGCCGCACGCGGAGCTGCTCGAATTCGTCAAACCGGCCCTGGCCAAAAAGGGCGTCGAGCTGAAGATCAAGGTCTTCACCGACTACGTACAGCCCAACGTGCAGGTCGCCGAAGGCCGCCTGGACGCCAACTTCTTCCAGCACCAGCCGTACCTGGATGAGTTCAACGCCTCGCGTGGCACCGCACTGGTGAGCATCGCCGGCGTGCACGTCGAGCCCTTCGGCGCCTACTCGAGCAAGATCAAGAAGCTCGACGAACTGAGCGAAGGTGCCCAGGTGGTGATCCCCAACGACGCCACCAACGGCGGTCGCGCCCTGCTGCTGCTGCAGAAGGCCGGCGTGATCAAGCTGAAGGACGGCGCTGGCATCACCGCCACCGTCAAGGACATTGCCGAGAACCCGAAGGGCATCAAGGTGCGTGAACTGGAAGCGGCCACCCTGCCGCGCGTGCTGGCCCAGGTCGACCTGGCCCTGATCAACACCAACTACGCCCTGGAAGCCGGCCTCAACCCGACCAAGGACGCCCTGGTGATCGAAGGCGCCGACTCGCCCTACGTCAACATCCTGGTGACCACCGCCGAGAAGAAGGACAACGCCAATCTGCAGAAGCTGGCTAAGGCCCTGCACACCCCGGAAGTGAAGAAGTTCATCGCCGACAAGTACAAGGGTGCCGTGGTTCCGGCGTTCTGATCGCGTCAGCTGCCAACGAAAAGCCCGCTCATCGAGGGGGCTTTTTTCATTCCGACTGGCGCCAGAGCCAGACCGCTAGCCAGAAGAACCAGAGCAGGGCTAGCAGCGAGGCGGGCATGCTCCAGTTCATCGCCCGTTCGGAGAAGCCATCGTGGCCCTGCAGCAACGCAGCCAGCAGATTGGCACCACCCGCCAGCAGCACACCGAGCGCCAGCCCACGTGGCGCCGGGCGGCTCAGCCACAGCGCCGGCGCATACAGCAGCAGGCTGATGGCGAAGCCCAGGCCGAACAGCGCGGCCAGGCCCGCCTCGATCTGCCGCACGCCAAAAGTGGCGGCGAACAGCTGGCTCCTGAGCGGTTCCTCGGCGTGCGCCCACTGGTCGACCATCAACTTCAGCGCCACGCCATCCACCGCTTGCAGGGCAAAAGCCAGGGCCAGGCTGGCCAGGGCACAGGCCGCGCCGAACAACGCCCAGACCCCGGACTGGCCGGCGCGCAGGCGCCAGGTCAGGGCCAGCAGGGCGAGTACCCCGAGCAAAACGCCCAGCAGCTGGATCAGATGGCTGGCCAGCCAGTGGTGGTCGGCGGCGTATTCGGCAAAGGCCGCGGCAGCATCCCAGGGCGCTGCCTGCATCGGGTGCAGCGAGGTGCCCAGCGTCAGCAGCAGGGCGCCGCAAAAGGCGGCGCCGGCTCCCAGGCGCGAACAGTAGCGGGTATCGATCATCTGCGCCCTCCCTGGCGCGCTGTCCTCAGCCATCGCTGAGCAGCAACTGCGGCAACTGCGCGGCCAGCTTGTCGTTGTTCAGCGGCGCACGGATGAAACCACGCTGGCTGCCATCCGGACCGATGATGACCAGATTGCCGCTGTGGTCGACGGTGTAGTTCTCCTGGCTGGTATCGGCCGGGATGTAGGGAATGCTCACCGCGCTGGCCAGCTTCTGGATGTCGTCCTGGGCGCCGGTCAGGCCCTGGAAGCCGGCGTCGAAGAAGCTCAGGTACTTCTTCAGCTGCTCCGGGGTATCGCGCTGCGGGTCGACCGTCACCAGCACCACGCGCAACTGGTCCTTAGCCGCGGCCGGCAGCATGCCCTGCAGCTGGCGCAGCTGCGCCAGGGTCGCCGGGCAGATGTCCGGGCAGAAGGTGTAGCCGAAGAACAGCAGGCTCCACTTGTCCTTGAGCTGATCGACCCGCACCGCCTGGCCGTCCTGATTGGTCAGCGCCAGCTCAGGCAGGCTGCGGCTCTGCGGCAGCAGGACGATGCCGGCATCGAGCAGCGCCACCTTGTCGGTACCGTCGCCCTTGCTGTTCAGCACCTTGTTGACGGTGAGGCCCAGCACCAGGGCGACGAAGGCGGCGAGGACGATGACGGTCTTCTGCGTACGGCTCATGAAATCTCTCTTGGGTTCGGCGAGTGCTACAGGTTGAGCAGCAGGTAATGGTCGGCCAGCAGGGCGATGAACAGCAGGAACAGGTACCAGATACTGTACTTGAAGGTGTTGATCGCCGCGTGCGGTCGGCTGTCACGGTACAGCACCCAGGCCCAGAACATGAAGCGCCCGCCGAGCAGCAAGGCAGCCGCGAGATAGAGCGGTCCGCTCATGTGGATGGCGTAGGGCAGCAGGGTCACGGCCAGCATCACGGCGGTGTACAGCAGGATGTGCACCTTGGTGTAGTGCTCGCCGTGGGTCACCGGCAGCATGGGGATGTCGGCCTTGGCATATTCCTCCTTGCGGTGGATGGCCAGGGCCCAGAAGTGCGGCGGCGTCCAGGCGAAGATGATCAGCACCAGCAGCAGCGGCTCGGCGCTCAGGTGCCCGGTGGCGGCGACCCAGCCGAGCAGCGGCGGCGCGGCGCCGGCCAGGCCGCCGATGACGATGTTCTGCGGCGTGGCGCGCTTGAGGAAGCCGGTGTAGAGCACCGCGTAGCCGAGCAGCGAGGCCAGGGTCAGCCAGGCGGTCAGCTCGTTGGTAAAGGTCAGCAGCAGCCCCTGGCCGATCACCGCCAGGAGCAGGGCGAAGCCCAGCGCCGCCGGTACCGAAACGCGCCCGGCGGTGACCGGGCGCTTGTGGGTACGGGCCATGATCGAGTCGATGCGCCGGTCGACCACGTGGTTGACCGCCGCCGCCGCGCCGGCGCACAGGCCGATGCCGAGGTTGCCGAAGACCAGCACGGTCCAGGGTACGCCGGCACGGGTCGCGAGGAACATGCCGACCAGCGAGGTGATCAGCATCAGCAGCACCACCCTGGGCTTGGTCAGCTCCAGGTAGTCGCGCCAGCTGGCGGATTCGGAGTGGGCGCGCAGCACTGTAGCCATGACATCTCTCCTTCTTATTTGCCGGCCGGCGCCAGGACACTGGCGACGGTCGCCGCGTCTGCCTCGCGAGCGGTGCTCGCGACGCTACGCAGTCGGTAGTTGATCAGAACCAGCACCAGCAGCAGGGCGGCGCCGCCACCGTTGTGCGCCACTGCTACGGCCAGCGGCAGGTGCAGCAGCACGTTGCTCACGCCCAGACTGACCTGCGCGGCCAGGGCCAGCAGCAGCAGGCCGGCCAGGCGAGCGAGGCCGGCGGCACGCAGGCGCCAGGCCAGCAGCAGCAGGACCAGGCTGAGCACCAGCGCACCCAGGCGGTGGGTCATGTGGATGGCGGTACGCGCGTCGCTGTCGAGCTGGCCGCCGAGGTAGTTGGGGCCGATGTGCTGGGTCAGGTGGAAGCCGTTGGCGAAGTCCATCGCCGGCCACCACTCGCCGTGGCAGGTTGGCAGGTCGACGCAGGCCACCGCCGCGTAGTTGGAGCTGACCCAGCCGCCCAGGGCGATCTGGGCGATCGCCAGGAGCAGGGCCAGGCCCGCCAGCGCCCGCAGGCGCAACGAAACCGCCGGCAGGGCCGGCAACGCAGCGGACAGGCGCAGGCACAGGAGGAACAGCAGCGACAGGGTGGCGAAGCCGCCGAGCAGGTGGGCGGTGACCACCTGCGGCCACAGCTTGAGGGTCACCGTCCACATGCCGAAGGCGGCCTGGGCGATGACCACGCCGAGCAGCAGCAGCGGCAGCCTCAGCGGCTGGCCATCCAGGCCGCGGCGGCGCAGGGCCTGCACGGCCAGGCCGAGGATGACCAGGCCGAGGCTGCCGGCGAAGTAGCGGTGGACCATCTCGTTCCAGCCCTTCTCCACCTCCACCGGCGCCTCGGGGAAGCGCGCCTCGGCCAGGCTCTGCTTGTGCTCGCTCATCGGCACGCCGATGAAGCCGTAGCAGCCCGGCCAGTCCGGGCAGCCAAGACCGGCGTGGGTCAGCCGGGTATAGGCGCCAAGCAGTACCACGACCACCGCCAGGGCGGTGGCGAACAGGGCCAGGCGGTAGCCGGGCAGGGACTTGCGTTCACTCATCCGGGGCCTCTCTTGTTGTTGTGCGGGCCGTCATGGGGTGCTAACCGATCTGCGACAGCTTCAGCAGCAGGCGCAGGTCGGTGAGGATGTCCTTGCCCTTGCTCTTGGCGTCGTAACGCAGCACCAGGTTGCCGTGCGGGTCGACTATCCACAGCTGGGCACCCTGGCCGGCCGGCACAGCCTGGTCGTACTTCAGGCTGTTCAGCGCATAGCGGCCGAGCTGCGGGTATTCGCGCTGCAGCTGCTGCTCATAGTCGGCCGCCAGCGGGCGGCCCGTGGCCAGGCCATGGACGGCGCGGGAGGCCTCGCGATTGAGGCCGATATGGATCTGCCGGGCGGCGTAGACCAGCTGGCGACAGTCCTCGGCGCAGTCGCCGGGGGTAGTGACCAGCAGTTGCCAGCGCGCCTGGGCGGCGCCCTGCACGCCGATATCGGCCAGCTGGCTGCCGTCGCCGATCAGGGTGCCGTGATAGTTGCGGCTGTCCGGCACCCAGAAGCGCCACTGGTACATGGCGGTGGCGAGGATCATCGGGCCGATGGCCACCAGCAGCAGCAGGATCAGCTGCCAGCGCCCGCGGGCGCGCGGCGCCTCAGGGGTGGAAAGGGCCGGATTCATGGCTGGGCTCATTCGATTTCTCCCGCGCGGATTGTCTGGAGTTGTGGATGCCGAGGTAGAGGTAGAGGCCGAGCAGGGCGGCGGCCAGGGCGAACCACTGCACGGCGTAGCCGGTGTGCTTGTCCGGGCTCATGGCCAGCAGCGGCCACTCGGCCTGGTAGGCGGCAGGGCCGGGTTCGAGGCGCACCTCGTAGCCCAGGCCGCCGCGCCCGAGCTGCTGCCACAGGCGCTCCGGCTCGACGGCAGTGACCAAGCGCGGCCAGTCGCCAGTGGCCGGGTCGGCCTGCAGCTGGAAGGGCTCGCCGGCCGGCACATGCACCCGCGCCAGCAGCTCCAGCGGTTGCTCGGGGGTGCTGAACTGCGGCGGCGTACGCCGGTCCGGCCAGGGCAGCCAGCCGCGGTTGACCAGCAGCCAGAGGCCAGAGGCCTGATCGTAGAAGGGTTGCAGCAGCTCGACGCCGACCTTGCCGCCGCGCTGGCGATTGTCCAGCAGCAGGCTGTGGCGCTCGTCGAACTGGCCGTACAGGCGCACCCGCAGATGGGCCAGGTCGGCGCGCCGCTCCAGTTCGTTGAGGTCGATGGGCGCCGCGTGCTGGCGAGCGGCGAAGCCTTCCTGCAGGGCGCGCTTCTCCTCGGCCCGCGTCAGCTGCCACAGGCCGAGACCGAGCAGCAGCGGCAGCAGCAATGCTACCGCGATGCTGGGCAACCAGCCCGGGCGAAAACCGCTCACGGCCTTCCCCCGAAGATCCGCGAAGCGCTGGCTATACTGAAACTGCACACCATTTCCCCCATCCCCCGGAGTCACGCATGCTCAAGGCCGCGATCATCCTCCTGCTGCTGGCCACCCTGGTCAGCCTGTTCAGTGGCCTGTTCTTCCTGGTCAAGGACGAAGGCCACGGCTCGCGAGTGGTCAATTCGCTGAGCGTCCGCGTGATCCTCACCGCCCTGACCGTGGCGCTGATTGCCTGGGGCTTCTACAGCGGCCAGCTGGTCAGCCACGTGACCTGGTGATCCCCCTAGAGCACGTAGACGAAGATAAACAGCCCCAGCCAGACCACGTCGACGAAGTGCCAGTACCAGCTGGCCGCCTCGAAGCCGAAGTGCTTGTCGCCATCGAAGTGGCCCCTGAGGATGCGCACCAGCATCACCGTGAGGATGATCGCACCGAGGGTCACGTGGGCGCCGTGGAAGCCGGTGAGCATGAAGAAGGTGGCGCCGTAGATGCCCGAGCCGAGGGTCAGCCCCAGTTCGGTGTAGGCCTCGATGTATTCCTCGACCTGCAGCACCAGGAAGGCCACACCCAGCAGAATGGTCAGCGCCAGCCAGGCCTTGAGCGGGCCGCGCTTGTTCTTCTTCAGCGCGTGGTGGGCGAAGGTCACGGTGAAGCTGGAGGACACCAGCAGGATGGTGTTGATCAGCGGCAGGTGCCAGGGATCGATCACCGCCGTTGGCGGCGGGAACAGCTTGGAGTCGGGGTTGTTGAGCAGCGGCCAGCTGTACTCGAAGCCCTCCCAGAGCATGTTGCTAACGCCCTTGTCGCCCTCGCCCCCCAGCCAGGGCCCGGCGAAGGTGCGGATGTAGAACAGCGCGCCGAAGAAGGCGGCGAAGAACATCACCTCGGAGAAGATGAACCAGCTCATGCCCCAACGGAACGAGCGGTCCATCTGCGCGCTGTACAGGCCGCCGCGGCTCTCCTTGATCACGTTGCCGAACCAGCCGAACAGCATCCAGGCGAGCAGCAGGCCGCCGACGAAGAAGATCAGCGGGCCGTGGGACTCGGCGCGCTCGGCCTTCATGTCGTTGAACCAGGTGCCGACCCCGTAGACCGAGATCAGCATGCCCAGGGTGGCGATGATCGGCCACTTGCTCTGGGCGGGAACGTAGTAGTGCTCATGACTCGACATTTCTTGTTCTCCTTATGGAGCCGCCCGGTCAGGGGCTGTCTGGGCAAGAGTCGCCTGCGCGACGGGCGGTTTGCGCGCAGTGATATCGAACAGGGTGTAGGCCAGGGTCAGGTGCTTTACGTCCTCGGGCAGGTCGCGGTCGACGATGAAGCGCACCGGCATCTCGATGCGCTCGCCCGGCTGCAGCACCTGCTGGGTGAAGCAGAAGCACTCGGTCTTGTGGAAGAAGGCCGCGGCCTTGGAAGGCGCCACGCTGGGGATGGCCTGGGCGGTCATCGGCTTGTCCGTCGGGTTGTAGGCGACGAACAGCATGTCGCTCGGCTGCCCGGGATTGACCACCAGCTCGTCGGCCTGGGGGCCGAACTCCCAGACCATGCCGGCGGCGTTGGTGGCGAGGAACTGCACGCGCACCTGGCGTGCCTCGTCCACCGTCTGGCTGCCCTGGTAGGCCCCGGCGGTCTTGCCGTTGATGCCGAAAGCCTGGCACATCACGTCGTAGATCGGCACCAGGGCGAAGCCGAAGGCGAACATGCCGGCCACCACCAGCAGCAGGCGGACGACCAGGCGCCGATTGTCCGAGGCGGCACTCACGAGCGCGCTCCTACTTCACTTCCGGCGGCGTGCTGAAGGTGTGGTAGGGCGCCGGCGAGGGCACCGTCCACTCCAGCCCCTCGGCGCCGTCCCAGGGCTTGGCCGGAGCGGGCTTGCCGCTGCGGATGCACTTGATGACGATGAACAGGAAGAGGAACTGGGTCGCACCGAAGGTGAAGGCGCCGATCGACGAGAGCATGTTGAAGTCGGCGAACTGCAGGTTGTAGTCCGGGATGCGCCGCGGCATGCCGGCCAGGCCAACGAAGTGCATCGGGAAGAACGCCAGGTTCATGCCGATGAAGCTCAGCCAGAAGTGCAGCTTGCCGAGGGTCTCGTCGTACATGTGGCCGGTCCACTTGGGCAGCCAGTAGTAGGCCGAGGCGAAGATGCCGAAGATCGCCCCGGGCACCAGCACGTAGTGGAAGTGCGCCACCACGAAGTAGGTGTCGTGGTACTGGAAGTCCGCCGGGGCGATGGCCAGCATCAGGCCGGAGAAGCCGCCGATGGTGAACAGGATGACGAAGGCCACGGCGAACAGCATCGGCGTCTCGAAGGTCATCGAGCCCTGCCACATGGTGGTCACCCAGTTGAACACCTTCACCCCGGTGGGCACGGCGATCAGCATGGTGGCGTACATGAAGAACAGTTCGCCGGTCAGCGGGATGCCGACGGTAAACATGTGGTGGGCCCAGACGATGAACGAGAGGAAGGCGATCGAGGCGGTGGCATAGACCATCGAGGTGTAGCCGAACAGCGGCTTGCGCGCGAAGGCCGGGATGATCGAGCTGACGGCGCCGAAGGCCGGCAGGATCATGATGTACACCTCGGGGTGGCCGAAGAACCAGAACACGTGCTGGAACAGCACCGGGTCGCCGCCGCCGGCCGCGTTGAAGAAGCTGGTGCCGAAGTGGATGTCCATCAGCATCATGGTCACGCAGCCAGCCAGCACCGGCATCACCGCGATCAGCAGGAAGGCGGTGATCAGCCAGGTCCAGACGAACAGCGGCATCTTCATCAGGGTCATGCCGGGGGCGCGCAGGTTGAGGATGGTGGCGATCACGTTGATCGCGCCCATGATCGAGCTGATGCCCATCAGGTGCACGGCGAAGATGAAGAAGGTCACCGACTCCGGCGCGTAGGTGGTCGACAGCGGCGCGTAGAAGGTCCAGCCGAAGTTCGGCCCGCCCCCCTCGCTGAACAGGGTCGAGACCAGCAGCAGGAAGGCCGCCGGCAGCAGCCAGAAGCTGAAGTTGTTCATCCGCGGCAGGGCCATGTCCGGCGCGCCGACCATCAGCGGGATCATCCAGTTGGCCAGGCCGACGAAGGCCGGCATCACCGCGCCGAACACCATGATCAGGCCATGCATGGTGGTCATCTGGTTGAAGAATTCCGGCTGCACGATCTGCAGGCCGGGCTGGAACAGTTCGGCGCGGATCACCATGGCCATGGACCCGCCGAGCAGGAACATGGCGAAGCTGAACCACAGGTACATGGTGCCGATGTCCTTGTGGTTGGTGGTCAGCACCCAGCGCATCAGGCCCTTGGCCGGGCCATGGTGATGGTCATGTCCGGCATGACCGTGGCCAGCGTGGCCCGGATCGATCACTGCACTCATGTCCTTACTCCTGAGCCTGCTTGAACGCGAGGATGTCCTTGGGCGTGACCATGTCGTTCATGGCGTTGCCCCAGGCGTTGCGCTCGTAGGTGATGATGGCGGCGATATCGACTTCCGACAGTTGCTTGCCGAACGCGGCCATGGAGGTGCCCGGCTTGCCGTTGACCACGATCTCGATATGGCCCTGGGCCGGACCGGTGGCGATGGCCGAGCCCTTGAGCGCCGGGAACATCGGCGGCAACCCCTCGCCGTTCGGCTGGTGACAGGCCGCGCAACTGGTCTGGTAGGCTTTCTCGCCACGCGCCACCAGCTCCTCGCGGGTCCATTCCTTGCTGGTCAGCTCCTTGACCTTGGCGGCCTCTTCCTTGCGCACGGCCAGCCACTTGGCGAAGTCTTCCTTGCTCTTGGCCTCGACCACCACCGGCATGAAGCCGTGGTCCTTGCCACACAGCTCGGTGCACTGGCCACGGTAGATGCCGGGCTCCTCGATGCGCGTCCAGGATTCGTTGACGAAGCCGGGGATGGCGTCCTTCTTCACCGCCAGGGCCGGTACCCACCAGGAGTGGATCACGTCGGCGGCGGTGATCAGGAAGCGCACCTTGGTACCCACCGGCACCACCAGCGGCTCGTCAACCTCCAGCAGGTAGTGTTCGCCCTTCTCGGCCTGGTTGTTGATCTGCGCGGCCGGGGTGGCCAGGTTGCTGAAGAACTCGACGTCCTGGCCCAGGTACTTGTAGTGCCACTTCCACTGGTAGCCGGTGACCTGGATGTCCAGCTCCGACTCGGAAGTGTCGTAGATCTCGATCAGCGTCTTGGTCGCCGGCACCGCCATCACCACCAGGATGACGAAGGGCACGACGGTCCAGAGGATCTCCACCGTGGTGCTTTCATGGAAGTGGGCGGGCTTCTGGCCGGTGGAACGGCGGTGGATCAGCATCGACCAGAACATCACGCCGAATACCACCACGCCGATCACGACGCAGATCCAGAAAATGATCATGTGCAGGTCGAAGACTGAACGGCTGACCTCGGTGACACCCGGCAGCATGTTCACTGCCCACTCGGCCTGCGCCGAGCCGAATGCCAACCACAGCAGGAGGCCCATCCAGACTCGTGGATGTCGCATCATTGCGGGTTCCCCTCGTTGTTCTTGTTATCCCGCCGGCTAAAGCCCGCGGCTAGGGATCGACCATGCCGATACTGCTGGCTACCGCTGTCGAAACCTCTCCGTGCCGCAGCCCGTCCGGTTCCATCAGGTAACGCCTTGCGATTTCGAGTATAGCCAGCGACCGCGCCAGCACAACGCAGTCAGAAAAATAACGCCCGATTTCCATGCACACCGCGCAGGCCTAGGGCGACGTGGGATGGCGGACGTGATCAAGCGGGTCGATATAGCCCTGGTGCATAAACATGAATTAATTATGACAATCCGATCTTAGTCATTGCCCTCGGCCAGCTAAGGTGAATTCTCGTTTGCCACCCTCATGTCCCGTTCCGGAGCCGTCATGAATACCCCCGCCCTGCGCGAACAGATCCAGCGTGCCCTTGCCCACGAAACCAGCAGCGGCGACCTGGCGCGTCAGCTGGAAAGCCAGCTCGACCGCCTGCACCCGACCATCCAGCTGCCCGCCAGCGATGCCCGCGGCGTACTCGCACGCTTCGTCGCCGCCTATGTCGAGCAGGTGCCGGACGTGCTTGATGCCGCCCATGCGGTGGCCCGCGAGGCCGGCATCGAAGCCCGGGTGAAGCCGGTGCTGAAACTGGCCGAACAGTTCTTCCTCAGCCCGCCGAGCATCCTGGAAGGCCACCAGGGCCTGGATGCCCTGCTCGACGAGGCCTACCTGGCCCACCGCCTGGTCGAGGAAGTCAACGATCGCTATATCGCCCATCTGGGCCAGCCACTGATCCCGCTGGATACCACGGTGGCCAACGTGATCGCCCACCAGCTGATCGGCGAGCCCTTCGCCAACCAGCTGGACGAGGCCGTACACCATGCGGTGGAAGGGCTGCTCGACGAGCAGGTGTTCCAGCAGGACTCGGTGCAGGAGTACCGCGCCCGCCTGAGCAGCCCGCAGACGGTGGCGGCCTGGCAGAACTGGCCGTGCCTGTCGCGCCAGCTGGGTGTCGAGCTGGGCCTGCCGATCAGCGCCTGAACGCAACGAGGCCCGCATCTGCGGGCCCCGTATCTTCACGGTTGCGGGTAGCGCGCCCTGGGTGTGGCCATCGGCACCACCTCGCCATCCAGGGGCAGGAAGGTGCCGCGCTCGGCGTCGTAGGCGCGGATCGCGCTGGTCTCGATGTCGTACACCCAGCCATGGATGAACAGCTGGCCGCTGGCCAGCTTGGCCGCTACCGAGGGGTGGGTCGACAGGTGGTTGAGCTGGGCCACCACGTTCTCCTCGGTGAGGATGCCCAGGGTGTCGTGGCCATCGCAGCCACAGTTTTCCTCGACCACGCGCAGCGCCACTTCGCTGTGGCGCAGCCAGGTCTTCACCGTGGGCATGCGTTCCAGGCCCTGCGGGTTGAGCACCGCCTTCATCGCGCCGCAGTCGGAATGGCCGCAGACGATGATGTGCTGCACGCCCAGGGCCAGCACCGCGTATTCGATGGCGGTGGACACGCCACCCATCATCTGCCCGTACGGCGGCACCACGTTGCCGACGTTGCGGGTGACGAACAGGTCGCCCGGTGCGCTCTGGGTGATCAGCTCGGGGACGATGCGCGAGTCGGCACAGGTGATGAACATGGCCCGCGGGTTCTGCGCGCTGGCCAGCGCCTTGAACAGTTCCTCCTGCTGCGGAAACACCTCGGTACGGAAGCGCTTGAAGCCGCCGACGATGGCATTCAGCGCCTCGTCGGCGCTTTCCGGCGCGGTGCGCGCCTGCAGGGGAATGGCGTTGTGCTTGTAGGGCATTGCGTCTACCTCGTGCTGAACCGTTGCGCTGGCGCGGATTATCGACCTGGCATGCGGACAGCCGCCAGCAGCATCGAGTCACAATTCGCTCACAACAGGGCCAGCTGACGACCGGGCGGGGCGAACTGGCTGCAATCCAGCGCGAAGTCGCGGCGCTCCAGGCCCAGGCGCCTGCGCGCCAGGGCGAAGCGCTGCGCCAGCAGGTCGGCGAAGGCGCCCTCGCCGCGCATGCGGCTGCCGAAGCGGCTGTCATAGTGCTTGCCGCCGTGCGACTGGCGGATCAGGCTCATGACGTGCTCGGCGCGCTCGGGAAAGTGCGCGCGCAGCCACTCCTCGAACAGCTCGGCGATCTCCAGCGGCAGGCGCAGCAGCACATAGCCGGCCGAGCTGGCGCCGGCGTCGCGGGCCGCCTCGAGAATCCGCTCCAGCTCCATGTCATTGATCATCGGGATGATCGGCGCCACCAGCGCCGCGACCGGCACGCCGGCCTGGCGCAGCTCGCGCAGGGTGCGCAGGCGCGCGCCGGGCGAGGCGGTGCGTGGCTCCATGATGCGCTTCAGTTCGTCGTCCAGGGTGGTCAGGCTCAGCGCCACGCTGACCAGGTTGCGCGCGGCCAGCTCCTGCAGCAGGTCGAGGTCGCGCAGGATCAGCGAACTCTTGGTGATCAGGTGCAGCGGGTGGCGGTAGCGCAGCAGGATCTCCAGCGCCTGGCGGGTCAGGCGCTGCTCGCGCTCGATCGGCTGGTAGGCGTCGGTGTTGATGCCCAGGGCAATCGGCTGCGGCACATAGCCGGGCTTGCTCAGCTCCTGTTCCAGGCGTTCGGCCAGGTTGGTCTTGGCGATCAGCCGGGTCTCGAAGTCGATGCCCGGCGACAGGTCCCAGTAGGCATGGGTCGGCCGGGCGAAGCAGTAGATGCAGCCATGCTCGCAGCCGCGGTAGGGATTCACCGAACGGTCGAAGCCGACGTCCGGCGACTGGTTGCGGGTGATCACCGTCTTCGCCCGCTCGGCACGCACCTCGGTGGCGCGGCACGGCGGCGTCTCGGCCTGAAACCAGCCATCGTCCTCGGCTTGGCTGCGGGTCGGGGCAAAGCGGTTATGCGGATTGCTAGCGGTGCCGCGGCCGCGCGGCGGGAGGGAGACGGACATGGCGGAGGCTCACAAATACTGTATATAAAAACAGTATTCGTTTTGTCCCCGCCTGACCAGTACCACTTGTTCACCCGACCTCTTGTGGCCTGTCCTCCGTGACGGCAAAACCTAAGCCTTAGGCGAACAGCGCTAGAAATAACGCCCGGTCATTTCTTCAGCTTGGAATTGAGGGAACTCCATGCCGGTATATGCCACTACCGTTAAGGCTTGCTCTCAAAGTTCGCCTTTAGCCACGCGACACTTATACCCAACGTGATTTGGTCATCCGGTACCAACAGATATGCCCACTGCTTGCGGCCATGTTGCCGCGCATGTTCGTTGGCATAACCGCACCAGCGTTCAGCCGCTCTGGCTTTGGCCAGGGTTTCGTTGAGGGCAATCTGATCCGCTCGCTTGGGCTCGATGATGAGGTAATCGGTCTGCGTTTCCACCACGAAGTCTGGTTCGTAGTTCTGCCCATTCAGGTACTCGATGCGAAACTGGCCAGGCGCCGGTTTCATCCATTTGAGCACCTGATCGTCGTCTTCCAGTACCTGCGCCAGACGCCACTCGCCATCGACCGAGTCGAATTTCTGATAGGGATAGCAGCAACGCTGGAAGCCCTCGAACACCATCTGCCGCACGGCGCGCTTGTCCTTGATTGGCATGCGGAAGTTTCGCGGAGACTCACCGGCCGGCAGGCTGTAAGCCGCTGGTTTGAGGACATCGAAGCCCTGCGTCACCTTGCCTTGGTAATCCGTCGGTGTGATGTCCAGGTGTTCGCGCATCTGCGCCCAGATGAAGTCGCTCAGTTGTTTCTGCCAATACAGTAATACGTTATCGACCGCTTCAGGCGTCGGCAGATAGCTGCGCAAGTGCTGCAACATCTGTCCGGCCAGTTTGTAGAGCAGGCCTGCGTAGCGGTCGTAGTCCACCTCATCACGGGCGAACAGGTGGCGTACCAGGTAGTCCTCCTGGCGAGCCTCCTGACCGCCCTGCTGATTCCACTGAATCGTGGCGCTCTGGTTGTTCTCAAGGTGGTGCAGGCGCATTTCCTGGCTGACCGGCTCGAAGCGAATCTTCTCCAGACCCTGCAAATCGAAGTCTTTGAATTGGTAGTTCACTTCGCGGGTGGGCAGAACAGCAATGCGCGGTACGTCGATGGTCAGTTGCGCGATCTTGGTGGTCACCTGACGTACCAGCTCCTCCACCGTCGATGGCGCATGGGTGGGCGTGGTGTCCATGCCTTCGAGCTGGGCCTGAGCTGGCATTTGCGCCTCTAGCACTTTGTTTACGCGCGCCACCAGGCGTTGCTGAGTCTCTACCTCTTCGAGCTGGCTGCTAGTGGCCAGTTTGCGTGCTTCCTCCTGGACAGCAGCCAGGGCGATGTTGGCAATGATCGCTTCCTGTTCGCTCTTGACCGTTACTTGATAGCGCCCCTGACTTTCAGCGGCCGGCACCGTAGCGCCCGAGTCACCACTTGCCACCACGATGCCTACGGAGGTCGACTCCACCTGTTGCGGCTTTTCGCTGGGTACGTCGCTCTCGGCGTCATTGCCGATATAGACCTTCTCGTGGATCAGGGAGTCGTCCTGATTGGCACGGTCGACAATCTCCTGGAAGCGGTCATGGGCGACGATGCACAGGCGATCCACCGCCACCACGCCGGTGCGTTTGCCATAGGGCAGGCGTAGGCCACGACCGATGGTTTGCTCGGTGAGAATCTCCGAGGCCGAGGCACGTAGCGGCACGATGGTGTAGAGGTTGGTGACGTCCCAGCCTTCCTTGAGCTTGTTGACGTGAATGACGATCTCGGTGGTTTCGTCATGCTCCACCGCCAGCAGGCGCTGCATCGATTCGTCCGACTCCTCGCCGGACAGGTTGGAATGCACCTCGATGACCCGATCCTTGTAGCGACCACCGAAGAAATCGTTCGACTGAATGTAGGTACGAATCGCCGCCGCATGGGCGGTATCCTGCGCCACCACCAGCATGAAGGGCTTCACCGCCTTGACGTTGTGGTTGCGCGCGTAGTTCTCCAGCTCCACCTTGACGAATTCATGGTGATGGATGCCGTCTTCCAGCTTGATGGCCTCCAAATCGGCCTGGCTGTACTGGGTGTGCTGGAAGTCGCGGCGGGTGCCGACCGCCGGAATTTTCACATAGCCATCCTTGAGCGCCTGGGACAGCGGGTAGTGGTACACCACATTGCCGAACGGCCGAGGCTTGGCTCCAGTGGTTTTCGGCGTGGCGGTCAGCTCCAGGCCGAGCACCGGCTTGAGGTCATCGATGGCCTTGGCGCCGGCATCGGCATAGTAGCGGTGCGCCTCGTCCATCAGCACCACCAGATCGGGCAGGTTGGCCAGGTACTGGAAGTACGATTCGCCCAGGTACTCCTGCAGGCGACGTACCTTGGCGGTGGTAGACTTGGCCGCGCCCTTCTTGTTGTCGCGGGCGCTGATCTTGGCGATGTTGAAGATGTTGATATGCAGGTTGGCGTCGCCATGGAACAAGTCGCCGGTGATGGTTTCCGGCACCGCGTAGTCCAGGCGCACGCCGCGGCCATCCTCATAGTCATCGCCGGTGATGACCACCGGCGGCGAGCCGGCCATTTCCGGGATACCGGCGAACACGTATTTAGGATCGCCTAGGGTGAAATCCTTCTTCAGCTTCTCGTAGATGGTCAGATTCGGCGCCAGAATTAGAAAGTGCCGGCTACGCCGGGTGATGAACAGCCAGGCGATCATCGCGCCCATCAGGCGGGTTTTGCCGACGCCGGTGGCCAGGGCGAAGCACAGCGACGGAAAAGCGCGCTCGAAGGCCGTCATGCTCGGGTGCTGGCGGCGGATCAGTTGCAGCCAGTGCTGCAGATCCGGTTCCTTGTCGAGCTTCAGTTGTTCGAGCAGCTCGGCCAGGATATTCAGCGACTCGCGCTGCGGTTTGCGCAGCGACAGGCGCGCGGTGATCTGGTTGGCTACTTTCTGGCCATCGATCGGCTCAGCCATGGGTCATGTCCTTATTCGTCATCCAGTTCCGGCTCGTCCGGCTCGGCCATCAGGTTGATGCTGAAGCTGTAGTCGTCGTGATCCCACTCGCACTTGCCCAGGATGGCACGTGGAATCTTCTTCAGGGTCAGGTTGGGAAAGGCGTTCACGTCGGCCATAAAGGCCTTGCAGCAGATCAGCAGGGTACGCTCGCTGCCCACCTCGTCGCTGATGCGGAGCAACTGGTCATGGCTGAGGCTGCCGGTGGTGACGTAGATGAAGTCGCTTTCGCTGCTGCGCCCGTGCATCCAGAAGTGCTCCTGGCTCGGCGCGTATTCGAAGCCCATGTGCTTGCACATGGCCTCGGCCAGCATCTCGGCGTTGTAGGCCGGGTTGATCACCCAGTTGCCCCATTCGTCCTTCTTCAGCAACGACGGCGCCAGGCGCAGGTAGCGGAAGCCACCGCCACCCTGCCAGCCGACCGCCTTGCTGATGCCGCCCTGATCGCTGCCGTCTATCACCTTGCGCAGGCGCGGCACGATATGGGTATGGCAGTGCTCGCCCAACTCGACCATGATCCAGCGCCGACCCATTTTGTGGGCCACCGCGCCGGTGGTGCCGGAGCCTCCAAACGAATCCAAAACAATATCACCCGGCAAAGTGCATAGCTCTAAAACTCTTTTAATCAAGGCTTCTGGTTTTTTACCTTTAGGAAAGGTTACTCCACCTTCATTGTGAAGGTTGTTTGATAGTAAATCATCCCAAAGGTTGGTTAGCGGCTCTCCAGAAACGCTTTGTCCATCAATTACCTTGATTTTCTCTTTGTAGAAAAGCCATCTTTCCCCGTTTTGGAAATACATATCCGAGTGGATATCACGGCTTAAGAGGAACACCCTGTCCGGGTCTGTTTTTGAGATATCAATTGTTTCTCTTACAGCCTCACCGACAGACTTATAGTCCGGCCTTGCAGTACGGACTACTCTGTGAGAGTTTTGCACTACAAATTCATAAAGACGCTCTTCGTAATCGGAGCCGAGTTGTTTCTTTAAGTCCTTGGAGGGAGCTCCCATAGAGCTTGCAAAAGCTTGGGCTAGCGGAATCCTTCGCCACTGAGAGTAAGGCTCTTCATAATTTTCAATATATTGAGCGTAACGACTATCTCTCGCGCGCGCAGTGAAAACTTTATTAGGCACCCAATGCGCCTTGTTCTTCGCATAAATGAGTATGTAGTTTGTTGTTGTTACTAAGCCGGGGTTGATTGATTTGTGGCCAGTCGCTGCGCCTTGCTTGAACGTAGCAATGGAAGCTCGGTTCTTTCTGCCAAATATCTCGTCAAGCAGAACCATGAGATAAGCCAGCTCATTGTCGTCAATGTGGACAACCAAAGTTCCTTCTGGCGCAAGAAGTCGATGAATATATTCAATGCGATCACGCATCAGCGTTAGCCACAAAGAATGCTCAACCCCATCATCGTAATTTTCGAACGCCTCCCCTGTGTTGAAAGGCGGATCTATATAAACGCACTTCACCTTGCCCGCGTACTTGGCTTCCAGCGCCTTGAGCGCCAGCAGGTTGTCGCCCTGAATCAGCAGGTTGTCGTGGAAGGCCTGGGGGGTTGCGTCAGCCAGAAGATCACCCTGGATCGAGGCCGGCGCTTCGGCCTTGTAGGACAAACTCTTGTCCTCGATCAGGATGCGCGGTTCGAGACGCGGGCGTTTGTCCTTGCCGATCCAGGTCAGTTCGAGTTTGGGCTTGTCAGTCATCAGTACTTTCTTCGTCTTCGGCAAAGTGCGCCAGCAAGCCGTTGCGTTCACGGCTGGCGGCATAAATGGTCAGTTTCAGTTCGGTGTGGTCGGTTTGTTGGTAGACCGGGCGGCGTAGCGACAGTCGCTCGCTGGCGGCCATGATGGTGGGCACGCCCTCGCCACGGCGTTCGATCATGTTCTGCCGGCGGGTGGTCGGGTCGGCCGGGTAGTAGCGGCTGAGCAGGTTCACCAGGGTTTCGTTACGGCTGATGCTATTGGCATCCATGCTGTCGACGGTCAGGCTGTTGGGCAGCCCGCCCGGCGTGCTGATTTCCAGGCGGTCGGCGAACAGATGCACACGAATCCGCGCGCCATGCATGGCGTAGTCGCGGTGCGCCACGGCATTGACTAGGGCCTCGTAGACAGCACCGAGGTCGTATTGCGGGATGTCGATACGACCCGGACGTTTGACCGCTTCCACACGCATATTGCGTCTGACGAAGTTGAAGGCCTGCTGGATCTGTTCGTCTACCGGGCCGTCATAGTCCTGGGCGTCAACCTGGTACTCGGCGTTGCGTTCGGTGCCGCTGTAAGCGACGCATTGCACGATGGCCGAAGAGAGAAAATCAGCCGGACGGCGGGTCAGCAGCAATACGCCGGTGACGGTTAGGCAGAGCTGGTGGTTTTCGTCTTCGCGCAGCAGGTAGAGCTTCTTCAGTTGCAGAGGTTCGGGCAGGTCGCCGCGCAGAAAACGCGCTTTCAGTTCCGGATCGATGGCATCACGGCTGCTGCCGGGCACCAGTTGCTCGTCGAAGCGAATTAGTCGCGCCATGCTACGTTGTTGGAACAGCCGGGCGAGCAGCTCTGCCGACATGACGCGCTTGCTCGAACCAACGCGATGGCTGTAGCCGACGGGGCTGCGGTGAACGAACAGGCTTTTATGTACACGCACCCAGATAACGGGTTTGGCCTCGCCCTGCTGATTGGGGATTTCCAACAGGCGCGTTTCGATGGGCAGCGGCGGGTCGATCAACTGGCTGGCCAGGTTGGTTAGCCACAGCTCGACGGTATCGAGGTCATCACGGGTGATGCCCTCTACTTCACGGTTTTTGTCGTTCACGCCAAGCACCAGGATGCCGCCGCTGGTGTTGGCGAAGGCCGCCAGTTCGTCGGCGATGCTGTCACTGTGCGGCTTGGTGACTTTGTTGCGCTCAAGGGTGATGGCCTTGAACTCATAGGCCGAATCTTCGCCCAGGCGAATCTGGTAGATCAGTTCGCGTACCAGTTCCGTGGTGTTGATCATGCGGTGCCCTCCAGGCGCCAGCGCAGGCTGAACAGCCGTTCTTGTTCCGTGCTGAGCTCTAGGTTCTGCTCGATTTCTTCCAGCAGGCGGTCTTCTTCGGCTTCGATTTTCTTCTTCTCTTCGTGGTAAGCGAGCATCAGGTCGTCGCGCTCGCGCTCCAGCTTTTTCAAGGCCTTCTTGGCGTTCATTTTTTCCTGCAACGTCTCAAGTTGGCGCACGGCCTTGCGTGCTTCCTTGATCTCCTGGTCGAGTTGCTTGATGCGGATGTCCAGACCGATGCGTTTGTCTTCCGCCCAGCGTTCAAGCTTCTCGGTTTCTTCTTCGAAGAAGCGTTCGTTACGCTCCTCGGCAGCCTTGAGGCACGCTGCGCGCAAGGTATCGAGCTGTTCTTGCAGGCGCTGGTTGTGTTGCAGTGTCGGGCTGCCGGCAAGCTCGCTAGCTTGCAGACGCAATAGACGCTCGCAGGTGCGCTCGTCCAACACTTGCCCGCTATCGGTCACACCGGCCAGTAGCAGGTGCTCATAGTCCTGCTTGGGCGTGCTGAGGATTAGCCTGTGCAGCGTCAGCTCACCGCTCTGCCCGAGCAGATCGAGCAGGTTGGAGTACTGGCCATTTTCGGCGGGCACATAGTGGAAGGCGACCTGTGCCTCCGGGTTGGCGATCGGCGTGCGGGCCTCTTCGATGAGCCGCAGACCCAGGCCATCATTGGGCTGCAGAAACTCATTGTCGCTGTTCTCGGCAGCTTGCCAGTCCGGCGTGTAGCGAATGCCCTCTAGCTCGAAGTGATCGTCGGCGAAGCGGGCTTGCGGCAGGCTCATGCGCGCCAACAGGAGCAGACACTTCTGGTAATCATCCAGTGCCTGTTCGGTTTTCTCGCGGCGGATGTTCAAGCGCTCGATGACATCGACGTCGAAGTGCTCGAACAGCGAGCGGCGCGCATCCTGGTTGCGGCTCTCGATCTGGCTTTGCAGTTGCGCCTGCAGCTGATCGAACTCGCGCTCGATCTCCTCGTCGCTGCGGCATTGCTGGTAGATGGCATGAATACGCTGTTCGATATCCACGCCGGACTCGATGGCACCGAGAATTTCATCGGAGGCACCGAACACGCCCTCGAATAGGTTGAACTTCTTGCTCAGCAGCTCAAAGACGCGCTGATCGGCCCGATTGGCGCCATTGATGAAGTTCACCACCACGACATCATGCTTTTGACCGTAACGATGCACGCGGCCAATACGCTGCTCGACGCGCTGCGGATTCCAGGGCAGGTCGTAGTTGATCAGCAGCGAGCAGAACTGCAGGTTGATACCTTCGGCGCCGGCTTCGGTGCAGATCATGATGCTGGCCTGCTCACGAAATCGCTCGACCAGCGCGGCCTTCATGTCGGCGGTGCGTGAACCGGAAATGCGCGACGAGCCCGCATGACGTTGCTGCCAGGCCTGCAGCGTAGCGATGGAGTCGGCATCGTTGTTGGTGCCGTTGAGCAGCACGACTTGCCCGGCATAGCCGGCGTTGGACAGTTGCTCGAACAGCCAGGCCTGAGTGCGAGCCGACTCAGTGAAAATCACCGCCTTGCGTTGACCGCCGAGGCGCTCGGTGAAATCGAACGCATTGCCCAGCACCGCCAGCAAGGCGCTACCTTTGGCGTTGCTGGTGATGCTTTCAGCCAGGCGTAGGAAGTCCTTCAGCTGGTCGATTTCCGACTGCAGGGCAGCCTGGTCGATCAGGTCGTCATCGTCGATGCCAGTGGCGTCGGCCAGGTCGGCCAGCTCCTCGTAATCACTCAAGGCATCGACCAGCGACCGCTTGCTCTCCAGCCGTTCGACCATGCGCTGCAAGGTGCCGCGTATGGCGTACGACGACGAAGCAAGAATTTTGCGAATGACCAGCGTGACCAGATGACGGGCTTGCGGCTTGATGGCCAGCACCTGATCGTCCTGCAAGTAGCTGGACACCCGCTCGTAGAGATCAATTTCGTCGGACTGCGGGTCATAGGTCGCCGTCATGGAGTAGCGACGGGTAAAGTTGATGCCACCTTCTTCCTGTACCTGCCGGCGCAGAGTGCGTTTGCAGATGCTTTGCAGGCGTTTGCGCAGCAGCTCCAGTTCCACATCTTCGAGCTTTGCCTTGCTGTACCGCGCCTTGAACGAAACCAGGTCACCAAAGAAGTGCGGGTCGATCACCGATACCAGGCCGTACAGCTCCAACAGGCTGTTTTGCAAAGGAGTGGCGGAGAGTAAAACCTTGGGGCTGCCCATCAGGGCATCGTTCAGCGCTTTTGCCGTTTTAGCGCCATCATTCTTGTAGATATTGCGCAGCCGATGGGCTTCGTCGAGCACCACAAGATCCCATGGAGTCAGCGCCAGCTCCTGTTGCTTGCGGGCGGCGAACTCGTAGGAACAGATGACTATTGCAGGTTCGCCGGCCCTATCTCTGTCGAAGGGGTTAACGACTCCTGCTTTCTTGGCTTCGTTGAAACTCTTGGCTTCGAGGATGATCGAGGGCAGGGCGAATTTCTCCTGCAGTTCCTGGCTCCATTGCTTGCGCAGCGTGGCCGGCACGATGAGCAAGAGCTTGCGGCGCTGCTCTGCCCATTTCTGTGCCAGTACCAGGCTGGCCTCGATGGTTTTGCCGAGACCCACTTCGTCCGCCAGCAGGACCCCTTTCGACAGAGGCGAATGCAGGGCGAAGAGCGCTGCGTCGACCTGGTGCGGGTTCATGTCGACTTTGGCACCGGCAATAGTCTGCGTCAGCTTCTGCTCTTCGGCTCGCGCAAGCGTCAACCATTGGGCCAGATATGCGCGCTGGTAGGCGGTGTACATCAGCCCTCCTTGCGCGTAGCGAGAGGGTTGAAGTCGGCAGGCTGGTCGACGCGAGCGAGGAACTCATTGATAGCCTGGCGGATCACCCATGCCAGCGACAGGCCATGCCGATCAGCCAGTGCCTGCAACTGTTCGAGCTGCTCTGGCGGCAGCGAAATGGTGGTTCGTGCGGATTTCATGTCGGCTCAGCAAAAAGATTACAAGTGCATCACTTTACATCTTCACGCAGAACATTGCCGATCAAAAACCAAAGGGCGGCGATTTGGGTCAACTTCTGGGTACTAGCTATGACCCATATAGATCCATCCGGCTTCTTATGGGCCGCCCGCCGTGGCAGCCGCCCAATCATTTTTTCAGCTTGGGATTGGGGAAGAACTGCACCGGCTGGCCCTTGCTGGCCGCCGGCCTGGGCTCGGCCCGGTTTACCCGGGTGCCGAGCTCCTTGGGCACCGACTGGCCCTGGGCGTTGAGGGTCTCGGCGTAGCCGCAGGCCACGCACTCGCGGTGCGGGGTGCCGTCCTCGTCCCACATCTTGATGGTGTCCTGGGCGCTGCACGCCGGGCACACGGCGCCGGCGATGAAGCGCTTCTTCGGCTCGCTCATCACGCCGCCTCCTGGCTCAGGCCGAGGTGACGCAGCAGGGCGTCGATGCTCGGCTCGCGGCCGCGGAAGTCGACGAACAGCACCATCGGCTCCTGCGAGCCGCCACGAGCCAGGATCGCCTCGCGGAAGGCGCGGCCGGTAGCCGGATTGAGCACGCCCTCTTCCTCGAACTTGGAGAAAGCATCGGCGGACAGCACTTCGGCCCACTTGTAGCTGTAGTAACCGGCCGCGTAACCGCCGGCGAAGATATGCGCGAAGCTGTTGGCGAAGCGGTTGAAGGCCGGCGGACGCACCACCGCCACCTCGTCGCGGATGCCTTCGAGCACCTGCAGCACGCTGCGGCCGTCGCCGTGGGTGGCGTGCAGCTCGAAGTCGAACAGCGAGAACTCCAGCTGGCGCACCATCATCAGGCCGGACTGGAAGTTCTTCGCCGCCAGCATCTTGTCCAGCAACGCCTGCGGCAGCGGCTCACCGGTCTCGTAATGGCCGGAGATCAGCGCCAGGCCCTCGGGCTCCCAGCACCAGTTCTCCATGAACTGGCTGGGCAGCTCCACCGCGTCCCAGGCCACGCCGTTGATGCCCGAGGCACCGGCATGCTCGACGCGGGTCAGCAGGTGGTGCAGGCCATGGCCGAACTCGTGGAACAGGGTGGTGACCTCGTCGTGGGTCAGCAGCGCCGGCTTGCCGCCGACGGCGGGGGTGAAGTTGCACACCAGGTTGGCCACCGGGCTGACCAGGCTGCCATCGGCGGCGCGGCGCTTGTCGCGGGCACCGTCCATCCAGGCGCCGCCGCGCTTGTTGGCGCGGGCGTAGAGGTCGAAGAAGAAGCGGCCGACATGCGCGCCGTTCTCGCGGATCTCGAACAGGCGCACGTCCGGGTGCCAGCTGTCGAACTCCTTGAGCTCATTGATCTCGATGCCGTAGAGCTTCTGCACGATGGCGAACAGGCCGGACAGCACCTTGTCGATCGGGAACCAGGCGCGCACTTCCTCCTGGGAGATGCTGTAGCGCTGCTGGCGCAGCTTCTCGCTGAAGTAGCCGACGTCCCAGCTCGCCAGGTCCTGCACGCCCTGTTCGGCGGCGAAGGCCCTGAGCTCGGCCAGGTCCTGCTCGGCGAACGGCTTGCTGCGCACCGCCAGGTCACGCAGAAAGTGCAGAACTTGGTCCGTACTCTCGGCCATCTTGCTGGCCAGGGAGAGCTCGCTGTAGTGGGCGAAGCCGAGCAGGCGCGCCAGTTCCTGGCGCAGGTCGAGGATCTCGGCCATCACCGGGCCGTTGTCGTGCTGGCCGGCATTCGGCCCCTGGTCGGAGGCGCGGGTGCAGTAGGCGGTGTAGACCTCCTCGCGCAGGGCGCGGTGGTCGGCGTAGGTCATCACCGCGTAATAGCTGGGGAATTCCAGGGTGATCAGCCAGCCGTCCAGCTCCTTGGCCTGGGCGGCCTGGGCCATCTGCGCCTTGGCCGAGTCGGTGAGGCCGGCAAGCAGAGACTCGTCGGTGATGTGCTTGGTCCAGGCCTGGGTGGCGTCGAGCAGCTGGTTGGAGAAGCGGCTAGCCAGTTCGGACAGCTTCATCTGGATCTCGCCGTAGCGCTTCTGCTGCTCGGCCGGCAGGTCGATGCCGCTCAGGCGGAAGTCGCGCAGGGCGTGGTCGAGGATGGTCTTCTGCGCGACGTCGAAACCGGCGGCCGCCGGGCTCCTGGCCAGCGCGTCGTAGGCCTCGAACAGCGGCTTGTTCTGGCCCATCTCGGTCCAGTATTCGGACAGCTTGGGCAGGCAGGCCTCGTAGGCGGCGCGCAGCTCGGCGTTGTTGCACACCGCATTGAGGTGGCTGACCGGGCCCCAGGCGCGGCCCAGGCGTGCGTTGAGTTCGTCCAGCGCCAGCACCAGGCCGTCCCAGCTCGGGTTGGCCCGCTGGGTTTCGAGCAGCTTGGCGATGGCCGCGCGGCTATCGGCCAGGATGCTGTCGATAGCCGGCTCGACATGCTCGGGCTTGATCTGGGAGTAGGGCGGCAGGTCGAAGTCTTGCAGCAGGGGATTGGCAGCGGTCACGGCGAGGCACCTTTGGATACGCGAATGCAGAACAGGTTTATGGGGCCGCCAGCGGCCTTTCACAACCTCGATGGCCGGCATGTTAATTACAATCTGCGACAACCGCAGCCTGAAGGAGACTATCGTGGCGATTCGAACTTACCGGGGTACCACTCCACAGCGAGGCCCGCGCGCCTTCGTCGACGCCTCGGCCGTGGTGCTCGGCGACGTGGTGCTGGGCGAGGACGCCTCGGTGTGGCCGATGGCCGTGGTGCGCGGCGACATGCACCGGATCAGGATCGGCAAGCGCACCAGCGTGCAGGACGGCAGCGTGCTGCACATCACCCACGCCGGGCCGTTCAACCCGGACGGCTACCCGCTGCTGATCGGCGACGAGGTGACCATCGGCCACAACGTCACCCTGCACGGCTGCACCCTGGGCAATCGCATCCTGGTCGGCATGGGCAGCATCGTGATGGACGGCGCGCTGGTCGAGGACGAAGTGGTGATCGGCGCCGGCTCCCTGGTGCCACCGGGCAAGGTGCTGCAGAGCGGCTACCTGTACGTCGGCAGCCCGGTGAAGCAGGCCCGCGCCCTGACCGACCAGGAGCGCGCGTTCTTCGCCTACAGCGCGGCCAACTACGTGAAACTCAAGGACCTGTACCTGGCCGAGGGCTACGACCAGGGCTAGCGCCTAGCGCTGCTGGCCAAGCTGCTGCAGCGCCCGCTCGCGCTGGCCAGGCTCCAGCTCGCCGAGCGCTTCGGCCCGCCGGTAGAACTCCGCCCAGTCGCCGCCGGCCTGCTCGAACAGCGCGGCGAAGGCCGGCACCCACTGGTCATAGAGACCGAAGGGCAGCAGCCGGGCGTTGTTCAGCGGGGCATTGATCCAGGCGTCGTAGCGCGCATCGCCACCCCACTGGGCGTGGCGCAGGGTGCGGTACTCGGCGCGCAGGCGCTCGAACTCGGCGGCCTTGGCGGCACGCTTGCCGGCATCGTCCAGCGGCCCGTCGTACAGCGCCTGCAGGCGCTCGCGGCTGGCCAGGATCAGCGCGGTGAACTGGCGGCGCATGCGCGCCTCCCGCGCATCGTCGGCGGCCAGACCACGGGCGGCGCACCACTGGCGCAGGCCCTGCTGCTCGACGAAGCTGGCGAAGGACTCGTTGAACGCCGTGTCGTCCTGCACATACAGCTGCTGGTGGGCCAGTTCGTGGAAGATCACCGCGGCCAGGCGCTGGTCGTCCCAGCGCAGCATGGTGTTGAGGATGGGGTCGGCGAACCAGCCCAGGGTCGAGTAGGCCTCGATGCCGGCCACATAGGTGTCGAGGCCTTCGGCCTGCAGCAGGGCGGCGGCGCCCCGCGCGCGGCCCTGCTGGTAGTAGCCGCGGTAGGCCACGCAGCCGGCAATCGGGAAGCAGTGGGTCAGCGGCTGCAGCGACAGCTCCGGGGTGGCGAACACATTCCACACCACATAGGGCCGCTGCAGGTCGGCATACAGGCGGTAGCTGCGGTTGTCCGGCAGGCCCAGCTCGGCGCTGGCGAAGGTCCGTGCCTGCTGGGCCAGGGCCAGGCGCCGCTTGAGTTCGGGGTCGGTCTGCGGCGCGGCGAGCAGCTCGGCCACCGGCTGGCGCGCGGCGAGCAGGTCGAGCTGGCCACGGCTGACCTGGGCGTAGTAGTCGAGGCTGGCACAACCGTTCAGCAGGACGCCGCACAGCACGGGAACCAGCCACCGCAAAGGGCGGTCGAGAAGGGCAATAGGCATTGCGCGAGCCTAGTGCATTGCCGCTCCCCCAAGGAAGCCCGCCATGCGCCTACTGCTGCTCAGCCCCCTGTCCCTGGTCCTCGGCGGCTGCGCCCTGTTGCCGGCCTGGCACGACCCCGCTCAGGCCTGGATCGACCTGGCGCAGGGCCTGCAGGCGGTGCGGGTGGATGAGCGGATGCTGGAGGATTCGCGCTACTTTCAGGTGCCTCCGGGGCGTCATGCGCTGCAGATGCGTCTGCGCTTCGAGGTAGCGCCCACCGACACCGGTGGCGCGCAGGCGCTGCCACGCACCTGCCTGCTCGAACTGGACTACGCCGAGTTCAACGCCGGCCAGCGCTACCGGCTGGAGGCCGGCCACCGCGGCTTTCGCCCCTGGGCGCAACTGCGCGACGCGCAGGATCGTCCGTTGGCGCGGGCACGCGAGGGGCGCTGCGGCGAGGTCTGAACGGCGTTATGCTCAACCATCACCCCGAGGATTGCACCATGCGTACACCCCTGCTGCTGTCCCTGCTCACCCTCAGCGCCTGCGCCAGCCCGCTGCCGCAGCCCGATGCGGGCAAGGCCTGGGTCGATCTCTACGCCACGGCGGGCTACACCCTGATGGCGCATCGCCTGGACGACCAGCGCTGGCCCGACGGCCGCTACTTCCAGGTCGCCCCCGGTGCGCATCAGCTGGATGTGCGCTTCCAGTTCGAGGTGGCCGGCGGTGGCGGCGGTGACGAGTTCAACGGCGAACCGCTGCAGATGACCTGCCACCTGCGCTTCGCTTACGACGGCTTCGCCGCCGGCCAGCGCTACCGCATCGAGGCACGGCCGCTGCAGTACAAGGCCCAGGGCTGGCTGTACGGCGCGGACCGTCAGGTGCTGGCGCGGGCCAAGGTGCTGCGCTGCAACACCTTCGGCTGACGGCATGCTTCCCCCTCTCCCCTGGGAGAGGGCCGGGGTGAGGGCCTCTCACCGCCTGACTCTTACCCTACCGGCGCTGGCCTAGCGCAGACCGGCGGCTATCTCGAAACTGCGCAGGCGGTGCTCGGGCTGGTACAGGTCGCAGGTGAAGATCAGCTCGTCGGCGCCGGTCTGCTCCAGCAGCACCTCCAGGCGCGCACGCACCTTCTGCGGGCCGCCGATCACCGCCAGGCCGAGGAAATCACCCACCGCCGCCTGCTCGTGCGGCTGCCAGCGGCCGGCCATGCTCTCCACTGGCGGGCGCAGCACCAGGCTCTCGCCACGCATCAGCGCCAGCACGCGCTGATAGGCGCTGGTGGCGAGGAACTCGGCCTCCTCGTCGCTGGGCGCGGCGATCAGCGGTACGCCGATCATGGCGTAGGGTTTGTCGAGCACCGCCGAAGGCCGGAAGTTCTCGCGGTAGATGCGCAGCGCCTGGTGCAGGTAGCGCGGCGCGAAGTGCGAGGCGAAGGCGTAGGGCAGGCCGCGCTCGGCGGCCAGCTGGGCACTGAACAGGCTGGAGCCGAGCAGCCAGATGGGGATGCCGCTGTCCATGCCGGGCAGGGCGATCACCCGCTGCCCGGGCTGACGCGGGCCAAGCAGGGCCTGCAGCTCGGCGACGTCCTCGGGGAAGTCGTCCGGGCTGCCCAGGCGGTCACGGCGCAGGGCGCGCGCGGTGGCCTGATCGGCACCCGGCGCACGGCCGAGGCCCAGCTCGATGCGCCCGGGGTAGAGCGCGGCAAGCGTGCCGAACTGCTCGGCCACCACCAGCGGCGCATGGTTGGGCAGCATCACCCCGCCGGAACCCAGGCGCAGGGTGGTGGTATTGGCCGCCAGGTAGCCGAGCAACACAGCGGTGGCGGAACTGGCGATGCCTTCCATGTTGTGGTGCTCGGCCACCCACAGGCGCGAGAAGCCGAGCTGCTCCACATGCCGCGCCAGGTCCAGCGAGCGGCGCAGGGCAGGGCCCGGGCCAATGTCGTCGTCGCGCATGGGCGCCAGGTCGAGTACGGCAAAGGGGGTGTGGGACAGCTGGCTCATGGGCGCCTCCTCGGGTCGAACCTGCTATATGGGGGCACGACCGGCGAAGGCAAGCCGCCGCTCAGCAGTCACTGCTGCCGTCGACCGCGCAGAACGCCTGGGCAGTTGCCGGCGGCGCCTCGACCAGGCCACGCAGCAGGAACTCGCGCCAGGCCTCGGGACGCCCGAGGTAGGCACCGATGTCCAGCACCTGCAGCTGCCCGTCGCGCTCCAGCGCCAGGGTCGGGAAGCCGCCACCGCCGAGCTGCGCCAGCGCGCGGCGGCTGGCCACCAGGTGTTCGGCCAGCACCGGGCCGCTGTGGCGCTGCAATTCGGCGCGGAACGCCTGCGCCGCCAGGCCCAGCTCCTGCGCCAGCTCGGCCAGCACGGCCGGCTCGGTAATGCGCCGCCCCTGCTGGTAATGCGCCTGCTGCAGCACGTGCAGCATGGCCAGGCCCTGGCCGGCCAGAGCCTCGGCGGCCAGCACGGCGGCGGTCGGCGGGTCGGAATCCAGCCAGGTCTCGGCGTCCTGCAGCAGGCCGTCGCGGTAGGCGGCGCCGAACGGCTGGCCGCTCAGCGCGGCGATGCGCTGGTCATGCGCCAGGATGTGCTGGCGCAGCGGTGCGTTCAGACGCTGGCGCTGCGCGCCGCTGAACAGCCCGCCGCCATGCAGGGCGATATGCAGGCCGGGGATCGCGCCGGCCACCTGCAGCAGCGGGGCGGCGCCATAGCACCAGCCGCACAGCGGGTCGTACCAGTAGTGGATCACGGCCACTGCATTTCTCCCTTGAGCACCTTGGCGCTCAGCTCCAGGCTGGATTCGCCCGGCAGGCCCGGGTAGCGGCGCTGCATGGCGGCGATCAGCGCGGCGGCGTCCGGCGCCTGGCCCAGCTCCTGCTCCAGCGCCTTGAGGTAGCCACGGGTGAAGCGCAGGGCCGCCAGGGTGTGCGGCACGTCGCCCAGGTAGTGGCCGGGCACGATCACTGCCGGCTGCAGCGCCTCGATGCGCTCGAGCATCGCCAGCCAGTCGCGGCGCGCCTGCACGGTCTGGGTATCGGCGGTCCACACGTGCTCGCCGGCATCCACCAGCACGCCGCCGACCACGGCCTTGAGCGACGGAATCCACAGGGTGGTGCGCTCGGGGTCGAGGCCGATCACCTGCAGCTTCTCGCCTTCGAGGACCAGGCTGTCGCCGGCCAGCACCTCGGGCAGGATCACCCGGCTCGGCGCCGTGTCCTTGAGGATCGGCCCCCAGTAGGCCAGCTTGCCGGCCTGGGTGGCGCGGATGTGTTCGACAGTAGCGGCGGTGGCCAGCACCCGGGCCTCGGGGAAGGCCTCCTTGAGGCTCTGCAGGCCGAAGTAGAAGTCCGGGTCGCCGTGGCTGATGTAGATGGTGGTCAGGCGCTTGCCGCTGGCCTTGACCAGGCGCACCAGCTCGGCGGCCTCGCGGGTGGAAAACTGCGCATCGACCAGGATGGCCTCGTGCTCGCCGCTGATCAGGGTCGAGCTGACCGGGAACACCGCGGCCTCGCCGGGGTTGTACACCTGCAGCTGCAGGGGGGCGGCCTGGGCCAGGCCGGTGAGGGCGAGCAGGGCAGCGCCAAGAAGGGAACGAAGAGACATGCGGACCTCGGGAATGGAGTGGGACGAGGCGCATCTTAGTTGCTCGAAAGTGCGCAAAAAGCCGGCTAACCTGGCCATCTCTATTGCACGAATCGAGCGAATCATGGACCGACTCACCGCCGCCCGGGTCTTCGTCGAAGTGGTCGAGCGCGGTAGCCAGACGGCCGCCGCCGAGCACCTGGAGATGTCACGGGCGATGATCTCGCGCTACCTGGGCGAACTGGAAAACTGGGTCGGCGCCCGCCTGCTGCACCGCACCACGCGCCGCCTGAGCCTGACTGGCATGGGCGCGGAACTGCTGCCGCGCTGCCGCGACATGCTGGCCCTGGCCGACGAACTGCAGAGCGCCGGCCAGCGCGTCAGCAGCCAGCTGGGCGGCACCCTGCGCATCGCCAGCAGCCAGTCCTTCGCCCAGGCCTGGCTGGCGCGGGCGGTGGCCGCCTTCGTCGAGCAGCATCCGGCGGTGGCCGTCGACCTGCAGGTGAGCAGTCAGGCGGTCAACCTGGTGGAGGAACGCATCGACCTGGCCCTGCGCATCACCAACCAGCTCGACCCCAACCTGATCGCCCGGCGCCTGGCCACCTGCCACTCGGTGCTGTGCGCCGCGCCGGCCTACCTGGCGCGCCACGGCACGCCGCAGACGCCGGCGGAGCTGGCCCGGCACAACTGCCTGACCTACGCCTACTTCGGCCGCAGCCTGTGGCAGTTCGAGCGTGATGGCGAACCGAGCGGCGTGCCGGTCAGCGGCAACATCAGCGCCAATGAGTCCACCGTGCTGCTGGAAGCCAGCGTGGCCGGCGCCGGTATCAGCCTGCAGCCGCTCTATGCGGCGGCACCGCTGCTGCGCGCCGGGCGCCTGGTGCAGCTGCTGCCGCAGTACCGTGCCGAAGCCCTGGGCATCCACGCCCTGTACGGTTCGCGGCGGCAGATGCTGCCGGCCCTGCGTGCGCTGCTGGACTTCCTCGCCGCGCGGCTGCAGGCCGACCCGCACTGGGAAGAACAGCTCGCCCCCTGAACGAAAAAGCCGGAGCCCCTCGCGGAGCTCCGGCCTGATGCCTGCCGCGCCGCGATCAGCCGCGCTGGTAGACGATCTCCTTGCTGCCGGCCTCGCAGCTGCCGACCACCTGCTTGTCGCCGGCGCTGCCCTTGTCGACCACTTCCAGGCTGTAGACAGCCACGCCCTTGGCCTTGAGCTTGGCGTCGATCTCCGCCTTGAGCTCCTCGCAGGGCTTGCCGGCGGCCAGTACGGAACCGGCCAGGGGGAGCAGGGCCAGGCCCAGGATCAGTCGTTTCATGTTCAACACTCCTTCGTCGATGAGCGCGCGGGGCACCCCGCCCCGCACCGCTGCAGGCTAACCGGGAACGCCGGGAAAATCCGTGCGCCGCTCAGCTGTTGCTGATACGGAAGCCGACCTTGAGGTCGACCTGATAGTGCGCCACCTTGCCGTCGACGATATGGCCGCGGGTCTCGACCACCTCGAACCAGTCCATGTTGCGCACGCTCTTGGCGCATTCGGCCAGGGCGTTGGCGATGGCATCCTCGATGCTGAGCTTGGAGGTACCGACGACTTCGATCTTCTTGTAGGTGCGGTGATCGGACATGAGCTGTTCCTCAGGCAGATGGACTCCTGTCTGAGGCTAGTCGAGATTCAGCCGCCCAGCTCCCGCCCCAGCCACTGCGCCAGGCGCTCGGCGCGGTTGTCGCGGCTGCGCCCCGGCACCCACAACGCCAGGTGCGCCGGGCTTTCGACGAAGCCCCAGGGCGCGACCAGCCGGCCGCCGGCCAGGTCGTCGGCCACCAGCGGCTGCGGCGCGATGGCCACGCCGAGGCCGGCGGCGGCTGCCTCCAGCAAGTAATACAGGTGCTCGAAGCCCTGGCCCTGGCGCAGCGCCGCCGGGTCCAGGCCCTGGGCGCGCGCCCACTGCGGCCAGGCCTGCGGGCGCGAGGCGGTGTGCAGCAGCGGCTCGCCGAGCAGGGCGGCGGCGGGGCGCTCGGCCAGCTCAGCGAAGCGGGCATAGCGTGGACTCAGCACCGGGCCGATGCGCTCGGCGGCCAGCTCGAACACCTGCATGTCCGCCGGCCAGGGCGGCGTGGCGAAGCACAGGGTGGCTTCCACTCCGGGGCGACGCGGGTCCAGCTCGCCCTCGCTGGCCGACAGCTGCAGGCGCAGCTCCGGCAGCTCGCGGTTGAGGCGATCCAGACGCGGGATGAACCAGCGCGCCAGCAGGCTGCCGGGGCAGCCGAGCACGAAGGGCGCGTCGTCCTGGCGCTGGCGCAGCTCGGCGCAGGCGCTGCGCAGGCGCTCGAAGGCATCGGAGGCGGCATCGCGCAGGCGCACACCGGCATCGGTGAGTTTTACGCCGCGCCCATCCTTGACGAACAGAGCCAGACCAAGCTGTTCCTCCAGTGCACGAATCTGCCGACTCACGGCACCGTGGGTGACACTCAGCTCTTCCGCGGCCTGACTGACGCTCTGCAGGCGGGCAGCGGCCTCGAAGGCGCGCAGGGCATTCAGCGGGGGCAGTTCTCGGCTCATGGCATTGGTGAGTTTTTCTGACAGGTCAGCGCAATCTAATCGCTTTTCAGGGCAGCAGCCAGGGGTAGAATGGCGCCATCACCCGCTTAGCCCACTCCCGCCAGGAGCCTGACATGACTTCATTCCGCAGCGGTCCCGACGCCAAGGGCCTGTTCGGCCGCTTCGGCGGCCAGTTCGTCGCCGAAACCCTGATGCCGCTGATCAACCAGCTGGCGGCCGAATACGAGAAGGCCAAGACCGACCCGGCCTTCCTCGAGGAGCTGGCCTACTTCCAGCGCGACTACATCGGCCGGGCCAGCCCGCTGTACTTCGCCGAGCGCCTGACCGAGCACTTCGGCGGGGCGAAGATCTACCTCAAGCGCGAAGACCTGAACCACACCGGCGCGCACAAGATCAACAACTGCATCGGCCAGATCCTGCTGGCCAAGCGCATGGGCAAAAAACGCATCATCGCCGAGACCGGCGCCGGCATGCACGGTGTGGCCACCGCCACCGTGGCCGCGCGCTTCGGCATGCAGTGCGTGGTCTACATGGGCACCACCGACATCGACCGCCAGCAGGCCAACGTGTTCCGCATGAAGCTGCTCGGCGCCGAGGTGATTCCGGTCACCGCCGGCACCGGCACGCTCAAGGATGCGATGAACGAAGCCCTGCGCGACTGGGTGACCAACGTCCATAACACCTTCTACCTGATCGGCACCGCCGCCGGCCCGCACCCGTATCCGGCCATGGTCCGCGACTTCCAGTCGGTGATCGGCAACGAAGTGCGTGAGCAGATCCTGGCGAAGGAAGGCCGCCTGCCCGATTCGCTGGTCGCCTGCATCGGTGGCGGCTCCAACGCCATCGGCCTGTTCCACCCCTTCCTCGATGACGAAAGCGTGCAGATCGTCGGCGTCGAAGCGGCCGGCCACGGCATCGACACCGGCAAGCATGCCGCCAGCATGGCCGGCGGCGCGCCGGGCGTGCTGCACGGCAACCGCACCTTCCTGCTGCAGGACGCCGACGGCCAGATCACCGATGCCCACTCGATCTCCGCCGGTCTCGACTACCCAGGCGTCGGCCCCGAACACGCCTGGTTGCACGAGATCAAGCGCGTCGAATACGTGCCCTGCACCGATGACGACGCGCTGCAGGCCTTCCACCAGTGCTGCCGCCTGGAAGGCATCATCCCTGCGCTGGAGTCGGCCCACGCCCTGGCCGAAGCCTTCAAGCGCGCGGCCAAGCTGCCCAAGGAGCACCTGATGGTGGTCAACCTGTCCGGCCGCGGCGACAAGGACATGCAGACCGTGATGCACCACATGAGCGAACAGGAGAAGCACGCATGAGCCGCCTGCAGAGCCGCTTTGCCGAGCTGAAACAACAGAACCGCGCGGCGCTGGTGACCTTCGTCACCGCCGGCGATCCGGACTACTCCAGCAGCCTGGAAATCCTCAAGGGCCTGCCGGCCGCCGGCGCCGACGTGATCGAGCTGGGCATGCCCTTCACCGACCCGATGGCCGATGGCCCGGCGATCCAGCTGGCCAACATCCGCGCCCTGGCGGCCAAGCAGAACCTGCCGAAGACGCTGCAGATGGTCCGCGAATTCCGCGCCACCGACAGCAGCACGCCGCTGGTGCTGATGGGCTACTACAACCCGATCTTCGCCTACGGCGTCGAGCGTTTCATCGCCGACGCCAAGGAAGCCGGAGTCGACGGCCTGATCATCGTCGACCTGCCGCCGGAGCATAATGACGAGCTGTGCGAGCCGGCTCAGGCTGCCGGTCTGGACTTCATCCGCCTGACCACCCCGACCACCGACGACCAGCGCCTGCCCACCGTGCTCAACGGCAGCTCGGGCTTCGTCTACTACGTCTCGGTGGCCGGCGTGACCGGTGCCGGCGCGGCCACCATGGACCACGTCGAGCAGGCCGTCGCCCGCCTGCGCCGGCATACCGACCTGCCGCTGTGCATCGGTTTCGGCATCCGCACCCCCGAGCACGCCGCCGACGTGGCGCGCCGCGCCGATGGCGTGGTGGTGGGTTCGGCGCTGGTCGACCAGGTCGCCAAGGCTGAATCGCCGGCCCAGGCCATCGACGGCGTGCTGAGCCTGTGCGCCCAGCTGGCCGAAGGGGTACGCGGCGCGCGCCACTGAGCAAGGGCAAGACGAACGACCCGGCAGGCCGGCGCCGCACTGACTAGGGTGAAGGGGGATGGCCGCCGTCCGCATCCCCGCGTCCGGGAGCCTGGCACAGGAGTCCTGTCATAGCCGACGATCTTCCCCCGCTGGAGTTTTCCCTGGAGCCACAGGAGCCCGCCAAGGCGCCGCGGCCCAAGGCCCATTTCCAGATCGATACCCGCGACAAGAGCAAGGGCGAGCGCCGCAAGAACGGCGAGCGCCGGCAGACCATCCGCTTCGAGCAGGACCGTCGCAGCGGTGAGGATCGCCGCCCCCGCGACAGCGGCTGGGAACCCGGCAACGACCTCTGAACGCTGCCGGCGGCCCCGTCGATGCCTCAGCGCAGCTTGCCGACCAGCCCCGCCAGCACCCGCAGCACCGCCCGGGCCAGGCCCTTGGAGCGCGCGCCGTTCCAGCCGGTGCGCGGCTGCGGATGGTCGTCGTGGTCCTTGAACGGCATCTCGATGGTGAAGGCCAGGCAGTCGTAGGTCTGCCCCACCCAGTTGCAGGCCAGCGCCAGGTTGGCCTGGCCCGGTTCGTCGCGCGGGTAGCCGTGCAGAGTCTGGAACTCGCCGGCGTCGCTCAGGCGCTTGCGGAACTCCTGCTCCAGCGCATCCAGGCGCGGGCTGAAGCCGGGGTTGCCCTCGCAGCCGGCGGCGAACACATGGGGGATTTCCTCGTCGCCGTGGATATCCAGGAAACAGTCCACGCCGATCCGCGCCATCTGCTGCTGGACGAACAGCACCTCGGGGCTGCGCTCGGCCGAAGGCGCCTGCCAGGCGCGGTTGAGGTCCTGGCCGGCGGCGTTGGTGCGCAGGTTGCCGAGGAAGGATCCATCCGGGTTCATATGCGGCACCAGGTACAGATCGGCCCGGGCCAGCAGGCCGCGTAGCTCCTCGTCGTCGCGCTCCAGACGCTCGATCAGTCCCTCCATGAACCATTCGGCCATATGCTCGCCCGGGTGCTGCTGGGCAATCAGCCAGATCTTGCGCGGCGCCGCCGCCGTACCGCGCACCTGCAGCAGCGGCAGCTCGCGGCCCTGCAGGCTGCTGCCGCAGGCGACCAGGGCGACATTGGGCAGCGCCAGCGCACGCACCAGCAGCCGGGCATGGCGCGCGCGGCTGTAGGGCTCGAAGTAGGCGAAGCGGGCGCTGGGCTGCTCGGCCGTCAGCTGGAAGTGCAAGCCGCCCTCGTCATAGGTGGTCGGCACGCGGAACCAGTCCTCGCCATCGTAACTGGCCACCGCCTGGTAGCCGGCCCAGGCGTTCTTGTAGCTGGACTGCGGTGCGTTCTCCAGGCTGAAGCGGTGCGTCTGCCCCGGCGTCAGGCCCTCGGCGAGGAAGTGGAACCACTGGAAATGCTCGCTGGCGAAGTCCTTGCGGATGGCCAGGCGCACCCGGCTCGGGTCGCTGGCGTCCAGCACCTGGATATTGCCGCTGTCGAAGTCGCTGCGAATCTGCATGGCCTGCCCCTGACAATGAAAACCGCCAGGATAGCCGCCACCAGGGCTCGGCGCATGCCTGGCCGGCGCGCATGTCGCATCCACGCAACTCGGCTACGCATCGATTGCCGCGCCACGGCTGGCGCGCCAGACTCAGGCAATGACCCCGCGATTCTTGCCCGAGCAGCAACAATGAAAACGACCCTGGACGAACTGCAGGCCTTCACCCACGTGGTGGAGGCCGGCTCCATCAGCGCCGCCGCCGAGCAGCTGGGGCAGACCGCCTCGGGCATCAGCCGTGCGCTGAGCCGGCTGGAAGACAAGCTCGGCGTCACCTTGCTGCGCCGCACCACCCGGCGTCTGGAGCTGACCGAAGAGGGTTCGGCCTTCCTCGCCCAGGCGCGGCGCATCCTCGCCGCCGTGGAGGACGCCGAGGAACAGATGAGTCTGCGCCGCCAGGCGCCGGCCGGGCGCCTGCGCGTGGATGCCGCCACGCCCTTCCTGCTGCATGTGCTGATTCCGCTGGTGGCCGGTTTCCGCCAGCGCTTCCCGCAGATCGAGCTGGAACTGACCAGCAACGAGCAGAACATCGACCTGCTGGAGCAGCGCACCGACCTGGCCATCCGCATCGGCGCGCTGCGCGACTCTAGCCTGCACGCCCGGCCATTGGGCTGCAGCCCCGTGCGCGTGCTGGCCAGCCCCGCCTACCTGGCCGCGCGCGGCATGCCGCAGACCCCGGCCGAGCTGGAAGGCCACGACCTACTCGGCTTCACCCAGCTGGAACACCTCAACACCTGGCCGCTGCGCCACGCCCTCGGCGACGGCCTGCCGATCACCCCGACCCTGCGCGCCTCCAGCGGCGAAACCCTGCGTCAGCTGGCCCTGGCCGGCGCCGGCCTGGCCAGCCTGTCCGACTTCATGACCGAGCAGGACCGCGCTAGCGGTACGCTGGTGGAGGTGCTGGCCGACTGGCGCGTCGACCGGCGCCAGCCGATCAATGCCGTGTACTACCGCAACACGGCGCTGGCGGCGCGTATCACCTGCTTCCTCGACTACCTCGGCGAATGCCTGGCCGGGCGCGACTGGGCGAAATACTGACCGGGCGGTCTTGGCCTTGTGAACTTTATTGTGTATTTTTTCATGAAATACAGAACAATAAATTTCACGAGGCTCCCATGTTCAAGCAGTCCGCGCAGCACATCGGCACCTACTACGCCGCCACCTACGGCCAGATTCCCCTGCGCCCGCACCTGCAGGAAGCGCTCGACTGCGACGTGGTCATCGTCGGCGGCGGCTTCAGCGGCCTGCACACCGGCCTGCGCCTGGCCCTGGCCGGCAAGAAGGTGGTGCTGCTGGAGGCCAGCCGCATCGCCTGGGCCGCTTCCGGGCGCAACGGCGGCCAAGCCCTGCCGGGCTGGTCCTGCGACATGCCGCCGCTGGAAAAGGCTCTGGGCCTGGAACGCGCCAAGCGCCTGTGGGACAGCATGGTCTGGGCCGCCGAGGAGATGCGCGAGCTGCCCGGCCGCCACGGCTTCGACATCGACTACCGCACCGGCGCCCTGTACACCGCGGTGCTGCCTCGACGCGTGCGCCAGCTGCAGGAGAGCCTGGAGGAAGCCGAGCAGAAGTACGGCTACCGCCAGCTCAGTTTTATCCCCCAGAAGGATCTGCCGCAGTGGATCGCCAGCCCGCGCTACCTGGCCGCGCTGCATGACGCCGGCGCCGCCCATCTCAATCCGCTGAAGCTGGCCCAGGGCCTGGCCAGTGCCATCGAGGCGGCCGGCGGGCGGATCTTCGAGCAGAGCCAGGCGCTGGACTGGCAGGAAACCAACAACGGCTACCGCGTGCGCAGCGAGCACGGCGAGGTGCGCGGCGACATCCTGGTGCTGGCCTGCAACGCCTATGTCGACGGCCTCGACCGCGAACTGGCACGGCGACTGCTGCCGGTCGGCTCCTACCAGGTGGCCACCGCGCCGCTCGACCCGGAGCTGGCGCGCTCGCTGTTCCCGCGCGGCACCTGCGCCATCGACAACCAGTTCGTCCCCGACTACTTCCGCGTCACCCCGGACAACCGCCTGCTGTTCGGCGGCGGCTGCACCTACCTGGGCGGCATCCCCAAGGACGTGCCGGCGGCCACCCGGCCCTACCTGGAGCGCGTGTTTCCGCAGCTGCGCGGGGTGCAGATCGACTACGGCTGGGGCGGCCATATCGACTGCACCCTGCACCGCACCCCGGATGTCGGCCGTCAGGGCCAGAAGTACTGGCTGCAGGGCTTCTCCGGCCACGGCATCCTGCCGACCCTGGCCGCCGCCCGCGCGGTCAGCGATGCGATTCTCGGCGACGCCGAGCTGCTCGGCCTGTATCAGGGCCTGGACAACCCGCGCTTCCCCGGCGGCGACCTGCTGGCCGCGCCCATCGAGGCGGTGGGCAAGGCCTGGTATCGCCTGCGCGATGTGATCTGAACCCGTCGGATGCAATCCGGGACAACTCTCCCCCGATTGCATCCGGGCTACGCCAAAAGGACATCCCCATGGACAAGCAGGACGAAATCGAAGGCCTGGCGATCCTGGTGCGCGACCTGCGCAAGCACAAGAACGTCACCCTGGGCGAGCTGGCCGAGCGCATCGGCCGCTCGGTGGGCTTCCTGTCCCAGGTCGAGCGCGGCCTGTCGCGCCCGACCGTGGCCGACCTCACCGCCATCAGCGAGGCGCTGGGCGTGCCGACCACCTACTTCTACAACCCCGGCAAGCCGCGCGCGGTGCGCTGGGTGACCCGCCCGGACGAGCGCCGCACCCTCTACTACGCCGGCGGCATCACCGACGTGCTGGCCTCGCCGGGCATGTCCGGCGGCTTCGCCATGCTCGAGAGCTTCCTCGAACCGGGCGCGACCAGCGGCGACGGCCACCTCGACGACAGCTCCGAGCAGGGCGGTTTCGTCCTCGAAGGCGAGCTGACCGTCTGGTACGGCGACGACGCCGAACCGGTCACCCTCGGCCCGCGCGACAGCTTCCAGCTGCCGCCGCACGCCCAGTTCCGCTACGCCAACCTCACCGATTCCCCAACCAGAGTGCTCTGGGTCTTCACCTGACCCGCCCGCAGATATCGCCATGACAACAACAAGATTCCCCGACCTGCTCAGCGAAGTGCGCGCCTTCCGCGCCGCCCACCCCGACGTGCGCTACGTCGAACTGATCTGCCTGGACATCCCCGGGCACTTCTACGGCAAGCGCTACCCCCTCGACATGCTGGAGAAGGTCGCCGCCGGCGGCCCGCTCAAGGTGCCGCAGAACTGCGTGCTGCTCGGCGCCCAGGGCGGCCTGCACCCGATCGGCGACTACTGCTTCAACGACGGCGACCCGGATGCGCCGCGGCGCCTGATCCCCGGCACTCTGAAACTAGTGCGCTGGGAGAAGCAGCCGCTGGGGCAGATGCTGATCAGCTCCGACGGCACCGAAGCGCCCATCGAGTTCGAGCCGCGCGAGGTGCTGGCCCGCGTGCTGAAACGCCTGCAGGCCAAGGGCATCCGCCCGGTGGTGGCCTTCGAGCTGGAGTTCTACCTGTTCGACCGCAAGCTCGACGACGGCCTGCCGCGCTTCCCGCGCGACCCGCTGACCGATGACGAGGACGACCAGCCGAACATGCATATCGAGCGCCTGTCGCGCTTCTCCGAAGTGCTGCACGAGATGGTCGAGGCCGCCCAGGAGCAGGGCGTGGACGCCAACGTGATCACCGCCGAACTCGGTCCGGGCCAGTTCGAGATCAACTTCGCCCACTGCGACGACGGCCTGCATGCCGCCGACCAGGCCGCCCTGTTCTGCCGCAGCACCCGCGGCGTGGCGATGAAACATGGCTACCGGGCCAGCTTCATGAGCAAGCCCTACCTGGACGCGCCGGGCAGCGGCATGCACGTGCACGTCAGCCTTTACGACGAGGGCGGCAACAACCTGCTCGACCTTGATCAGCAGCGCCCGCTGCGCCACGCCGTGGCCGGCTGCCTGGAGCTGCTGCCGCACTGCATGCCGATCTTCGCCGCCAACCACAACGCCTTCCGCCGCTACGGCGCCATGGTCAACTCGGCGAGCAAGGCCAGCTGGGGCTTCGAGGACCGCGACGCGTGCATCCGCATCCCCGAGTCGGACGGCCGCAACCTGCGCATCGAACACCGCCTGGCCGGCGCCGACGCCAACCCCTACCTGGTGCTGGCGGCCATCCTCAGCGGCATGGAACACGGCCTGGAGCAGGGCCGCGAGCCGATCCCCTCGCTCAACCAGGACCGCAGCAGCGGCATCGGCTTCCCCAAGGACATGCTGACCGCAGTGGCGGCCATGGCGTCGCATGAGGTGGTGAAGGAGAAACTGGGCAGCGAGTTCGTCTTCGTCTACTGCGAGAACAAGCGCCAGGATCACCTGCAGTTCATGCACGACATCAGCGCACGGGAGTATCGCTGGTTCCTCTGAGCCGCCCGGCGCACAGGGCTCGCGGCTTCAGCCGCGGGCCGCGCGCGCCAGCCGCCAGTCGCGCCAGATCACCCAGGCCATCAGGCCGACGGCCAGCACCCGCAGCCACGCGGCCAGGGTGGTGTCGGCGGACAGCAGCCCCCAGCTGCCCAGGATGAAGGTCCAGTCGTGGTCGCCGCCGCCCACCAGGGGCAGCTCCTGGCGACGTGCATCGGCCATGTAGCGGGCCACGTTGAGCAGGTTCTCGGCGAACCAGATCAGGCACAGGTGGCTGCCGCCGACCTGGTGCTGGCGGTGCAGCTGCCAGGCCGCCGCCAGTGGCAGCAACAGCTGCATGAGGGTGCCGCCGTAGACCATCAGCCGCGACGAGACCAGGCCGAACAGCGGGTGGCCCGCCTCGTGGAAGGCCAGGTTGGCCGAGTCGAGGATGGGTACCCAGCCCCAGCGGGCATGGATGAACAGCAGCAGACCGGCACAGACGGCCAGGGCGAGGGTACGCATGGCGGACGTGGTTCCTTGTCACGGTGAGGCCGGCAGTTTCCATCGAAGCCGGCCGGGCACCAAGTCCCGCGCAGAAAAAACCCGGCCGAGGCCGGGTTCTGCGAACGACTGCGGCCTTACTGCGCCGCCTGCATGCTGCGGGCGCGCTCGGCCTGCTTGTGCTGCTTGTAGGCCAGCGCTGCCGGCGCCACCTTGGTCACCTGGCCGGTCTCCAGCCAGCGCTTGAGGCGGTTGGCGTCGGCCATGTGGGTGTACTTGCCGAAGGCATCCAGCACCACGAAGGCCACCGGTTTGCCGGCCATCTGGGTACGCATCACCAGGCAGTGGCCGGCGGCATTGGTGAAGCCGGTCTTGGTCAGCTGGATGCTCCAGTTCGGCTTGTGCACCAGGCTGTTGGTGTTGCGAAAGCCCAGGCTGTAGCGCGGCTTGGCGAACTGCTGGACGTGCTCGCGGGTGCTGCTGAACTGGCCGATCAGCGGGAACTGGCCGGCGGCCTTGATCAGCTTGACCAGGTCGTTGGCGGTGGAGACGTTCTTCTCCGATAGGCCGGTCGGCTCGCGGTAGCGGGTGTGCGTCATGCCCAAGGCCTGGGCCTTGGCATTCATCGCCGCGACGAAGGCCGGCACGCCACCCGGGTAGTGGTGCGCCAGGCTGGCGGCGGCGCGGTTCTCCGAGCTCATCAGGGTCAGCAGCAGCATGTCGCGGCGGCTCAGCTGGCTGCCGAGGCGCACGCGCGAATAGACGCCGCGCATCTCGGGCACGTCCTTGATCACGATGCTGAGCTGCTGGTCCAGCGGCTGCTTGGCGTCCAGCACCACCATGGCGGTCATCAGTTTGGTCACCGAGGCGATCGGCACCTGCAGGTCGGGGTTGCTGGAGTAGAGCACCTGGTTGGTCTTGAGGTCGACCAGCAAGGCGCTGCCGGAGGCGAGTTCCTGGGTCTGCGGCGTCGCCTGGGCGACGCCGACGAGGCAGGCCAGCAGCAGGCCGGCGAAGGAGAGGGCTTTTTTCACTGATCGGGTCCGCATGGTTGCAATGAGCCTGGCGGTCCCTGCCGGCAAATGAAGGCAGTATAAGTGTGCGCCGCGTCTCAGGCGAGCGCGCCGGCTCTGGGCCGGCCCATACGCAGCAGGGCCATGGCCAGGAGGATGACCGCGGCGCCGGCGGCCAGGCGCGGCAGGTCGAAGTCGCGGTTCCAGATCAGCAGGTTGACCAGCAGGCCGGCCGGCACATGCAGCTCGTTCATGATCGCCAGGGTGCCGGCATCCACCCGCGTACTGCCCTTGACCCACCAGTACAGGCCCAGGGCCGTGGCGAACAGCCCCATCCACACCAGCACGCCCCACTGCACGGCCGTCTGCGGCAGCTTCTGCACATCGCCGAACAGCAGGAAGGAAGGCAGCACCAGCAGCAGCGCGCCGAGGAAGAAATGGCCGAAGAAGCGGTGCAGCGGCTGCGCCGGCTGGTAGTGCAGGAGCAGGCGGCGGCACAGCACCTGGCCGGCGGCGAAGGTGGCGTTGGCGACCTGCAGCAGGATGAAGCCGAGCAGGTAGTCGCCTTCCAGGCGGTCGAAGCGGATGATCACCCCGCCGCCCACGGCCACCAGCGCGGCGAGCAGTGCCCAGGGGCTGAAGCGGCGGGCCAGGGCGTCGTCGAGCAGGGTCACGTAGATCGGCGTGAGCACGGTGAACAGCAGCACCTCGGGCACCGTCAGCACCTGGAAGCTGCGGTACAGGCACAGGTAGGTAATGCCGAACTGCAGCGCCCCGGCCAGCCAGAAGCCGGCCAGCATCCGCCGAGGCAAGCCGCGCCAGAGGGTGAAGGGGAGGAACACCAGGGCGGCGATCAGCACCCGCACCAGCACGGCGAAGTCGCTGTCGACGCGGCCGGCCAGGTACTCGCCGATCAGGCTGAAGGAGAAGGCCCAGAGGGCCGTGACGATCAGCAGGTAGGGCATGTCAGCTCAGCTGGCGACGCAGCTCGGCCAGCACCGGCGCGCTGTCCGGGCGCACCCCGCGCCAGACGCAGAAGGCCTCGGCGGCCTGCTCCACCAGCATGCCCAGGCCGTCGATGCAGCGCGCCGCGCCATGTTCGGCGGCCCAGCGATTGAACGCGGTCGGCTCCTTGCCGTACATCATGTCGTAACACACCGTGTGGCCGGGCTGGATCAGGCTCGGGTCGATGGGCGGCAGCTCACCGGCCAGCGAAGCCGAGGTGCCGTTGATGATCAGGTCGACCGGCTCGCTGAGCCAGTCGAAGCCGGCCGCCGCCACCGGGCCGAGGTCGGCGAACTCGTGGGCCAGCTGCTCGGCCTTGGCCACCGTGCGGTTGGCGATGGTCAGGCTCTGCGGCCGCTCGGCCAGCAGCGGCGCCAACACGCCACGCACGGCGCCGCCGGCGCCGAGCAGGAGGATGCGCTGGCCCGCCAGGTCGAGGCCGGCGTTCACCGTGAGGTCACGGACCAGGCCGGCGCCGTCGGTGTTGTCGCCGAGCAGACGACCGTCATCCAGTTTCATCAGGGTGTTCACCGCGCCGGCGCGGCGGGCGCGCTCGCTCAGCTCATCGGCCAGGCGATAGGCCTCTTCCTTGAACGGCACGGTGACATTGCCGCCGCGGCCCTCGGCGAAGAAGGCGCGGGCATAGCCGGCAAAATCGTCCAGCGGCGCCAGCAGGGCCTCATAGGACAGGTCCTGGCCGGTCTGCGCGGCGAACAGGCGGTGGATCAGCGGCGACTTGCTGTGGCCGATGGGGTTGCCGAATACACCGTAACGGTCGGTCACAGGCCGGCCTCCGCGAGCCAGTCGCGGTCCTGCAGGAAATGCTCGGTCAGGCGCGCTTCCGGGGTGCCTGGCGCGGGTTTCCAGTCGTAGCCCCAGCGCACGTGCGGCGGCAGCGACATGAGGATCGACTCGGTACGGCCGCCGGACTGCAGGCCGAACAGGGTGCCGCGGTCGAACACCAGGTTGAACTCGACGTAGCGGCCGCGACGATAGGCCTGGAACTCGCGCTGCGCCTCGGTGAAGGGCGTGGCCTTGCGCCGCTGCACGATCGGCAGGTAGGCCTGGAGATAGGCATCGCCGATCGCGCGCAGGAAGGCGAAGCTGGTGTCGAAGTCCCACGCGTTCAGGTCGTCGAAGAACAGCCCGCCGATGCCGCGCGGCTCGCCGCGGTGCTTGAGGTGGAAGTAGCGGTCGCACCATTCCTTGAACTTCGGATAGACCTCGGCGCCGAAGGGGGCGCAGGCGTCGCGGGCGACCTGGTGCCAGTGCACGCAGTCTTCCTCGACGGCGTAGTAGGGGGTCAGGTCGAAGCCGCCGCCGAACCACCAGACCGGCTCCTCGCCGGCCTTCTCGGCGCTGAAGAAGCGCACGTTGGCGTGGGAGGTGGGCACATGCGGGTTCTCCGGGTGGATCACCAGGGACACGCCCATGGCCTCGAAGCCGCGCCCGGCCAGTTCCGGGCGGTGGGCGCTGGCCGACGGCGGCAGGCTGTCGCCGAACACGTGGGAGAAGTTGACCCCGCCCTTCTCGATCAGCGCGCCGTTCTCCATCACCCGGGTGCGGCCGCCACCGCCGGCGGGGCGCTCCCAGCTGTCCTCGAAGAAGCGGGCGCCACCGTCCTCGGCTTCGAGGGCGGCGCAGATGCGGTCCTGCAGGTCGAGCAGGTAGGCCTTCACGGCCTGGGTACGTTCACTCACGGCAATGGGTCCGGGCAGTTCGGAAGAGGGCGCCAGCATACCATCGTCGCCTCCGCCGGGCTTGACGGGGGTCAGGCGCGGCGCTTGGATGGAGCCCTTTGCAGAGGAGTGCAGCAGATGGCCAAAGGCATCCAGTTTTCCCGCCACGGCGGCAGCGAGGTGCTCGAGCTGGTCGAGCAGCCGAGCCGCGAGCCCGGCCCGCACGAGGTGCGCGTGCGCAACCGCGCCATCGGCCTGAACTTCATCGACACCTACTACCGCAGCGGCCTCTACGCTCCACCGAGCCTGCCGTCCGGGCTGGGCACCGAGGCGGCCGGCGAGGTGGAAGCGGTCGGCAGCGCGGTGAGCCACCTGTGGGTCGGCGACCGCGTGGCCTATGCCACCGGCCCGCTGGGCGCCTGCGCCGAGCTGCATGTGCTGCCGGCGCAGCACCTGGTGCGGCTGCCGGAGTCGATCTCCTTCGAGCAGGCCGCCGCGCTGATGCTCAAGGGCCTCACCGTGCAGTACCTGCTGCGCCAGACCTACCGGGTCGAGGCCGGGCAGACCATCCTCTGGCATGCCGCGGCCGGCGGCGTCGGGCTGATCGCCTGCCAGTGGGCACGGGCGCTGGGGGTGCGGCTGATCGGCAGCGTGTCGTCGCCAGAGAAGGCAGCGCTGGCCCGGGCCAACGGCGCCTGGGCGACCATCGACTACAGCCGCGAGGACCTGGTGCAGCGCGTGCTGGAACTGACCAACGGGGCCAAGTGCCCGGTGGTGTACGACTCGGTGGGCAAGGACACCTGGGAGCGCTCGCTGGACTGCGTGGCGCCGCGCGGCCTGCTGGTCAGCTTCGGCAACGCCTCGGGCGCGGTCACCGGGGTCAACCTCGGCGTGCTGGCGCAGAAGGGCTCGCTCTACGTGACCCGGCCGACCCTCGGCCACTACGCCAACAGCGCGGAGAGTCTGCAGGCCATGGCCGACGAGCTGTTCGCCCTGGTCGCCAGCGGCGCGATCCAGGTCGAGATCGGCCGCCGTTACCCGCTGGCCGAAGTGGCCCAGGCCCACGACGCACTGAGCGGCCGGCAGACCACCGGCTCGACCATTCTGCTGCCCTGACCCGCCTTATGACGGGCGGATCACATCGCCCGTACGCAGGTCGCGGATCAGGCTGGGATTCCTGCGGCCACCGAGGGCGCCGCCGAGCACCGCGTCCAGCTGGCCATGGAAGTACTGCTCGACGCGCAGGCGCGAGCGCGCCGAGGGACGGCCGGCGGGGTTGGCCGAGGTCGACACCAGCGGCCCGGTGAGGGCGCAGAGATCGCGCACCAGGGGGTGGGCGCTGACGCGCAGGGCGACGCTGTCATGCTGGCCGGTGATCCACACGGGCAGGCGCTCCTGGTGCGGCACCAGCCAGGTATTGGGCCCCGGCCAGGTGCTGGCCAGGCGGTCGATCCAGCGCTCGGGCAGGTCAGCGAGGAGGAAGTCGAACTGGTGGATGCTGTCCGCCACCAGGATCAGGCCCTTGTGCACCGGGCGATCCTTGAGCGCCAGCAGGCGCTCGACGGCGAGCTCGTTCCAGGGATCGCAACCCAGGCCCCAGACCGCCTCGGTGGGATAGGCGATCACCCCGCCCTGGCGCACCACCCGCGCTACCCGCTGTACCTGCCAACTGCTGTGCATGTTCGCCGCCTCGTCTGTCTGGCCGCGAGTTTACCCAGCTCAGCGCGGACGATGCACCCAGCGCCCGGCCTCGCAGGCCACCAGGCCCTGCAGCTCCAGCTCGGTGAGCGTGGCCAGCACTTCGCCGATGGGCAGGTCGCAGGCCTGGGCCAGACCCTCGCTGGTCTGCGGCGCCGCACGCAACTCCAGCAGCAGCGGATGTGCTTCATCCGCCTCGGCTGCGGCAGGCGGTGTCACACGCTGCCAGCCGCGCAGGGCCTGGAGAATGTCCTCGACGCTCTCGACCAGGGTCGCGCCCTCGCGGATCAGCTGGTGGCAGCCGCGGGCGCCAGGATGGTGGATGGAGCCGGGAATCGCATAGACCTCGCGGCCCTGCTCGGCGGCCAGGCGCGCGGTGATCAGCGAGCCGCTGGAGGGGCTGGCCTCAACCACCAGCACGCCGAGCGCCAGGCCGCTGATGATGCGGTTACGCCGGGGAAAGTTGCTGGCCTGCGGCGGGCAGTCCAGCGGCAGTTCGGAAACCAGCGCGCCACCCTGCTCGGCAATGCGCCCGGCCAGTCCGACGTGGCGCTGCGGGTAGAGCCGCTGCAGGCCGGTACCGAGCACCGCGACCGTTGCACCGCCAGCTTCCAGCGCGCCCTGGTGGGCGGCACCGTCGATACCCAGGGCCAGGCCGCTGGTGATCACGAAGCCGCCACCGGCCAGGCTGCGGGCAAAGGCCTGGGCGGTATCCAGCCCCGACCGCGAGGCGCGCCGACTGCCGACCATGGCCAGCTGCGGACGCTCCAGCAACGCCGCATCACCGGCGACGAACAGCAGCGGCGGGGCATCGCTCAGCTCGGCCAGCAGGGCGGGGTAGGCGGGATCGTCCCACATCAGCAGGGTCTGGCCCGGCTGCTCCAGCCAGCGCAGGGCGGCCGTGGCCTGCTCGCGGATGTCTGCGCTGCGCCTGGGCTCGGCACAGCTGCCGGGCAGGCCCAGCGCGCGCCAGGCGGTGGCGGGCGCGCTGAGGGCGGCGGAGGCGCTGCCAAAGGCTTCCAGCAGGCGGCGGAAGCGCCGCGGGCCGAGCTCCGGCAGGCCGTGCAGGCGCAGGCGCGCCTCCAGTTCGGCGGGGGAAAGGTTGTGCATGGCGATCGTCCCTGATCGTGGTGCATAAAGCAGAACCCCCGCACTGGGCGGGGGTTCGGGGTGTTACGGGTTCTTCACCTTGTCCATCAGGGCCAGGTCGCGGGTGGCGTACAGGACCAGGCCGTAGCTGAGCTTCTCGTAGGTGCGGAACACCATCAGCAGGCCCGAGCGCTCGTCCGGGATCTTCACCGACTCACCGGTGACGCGGTCGCGCACGGTCTCGCCGGTCTTGTACACGGCCAGCACGTTGCCTTCGTTGAGGCCGTCGATCTTGCCCTTGTTGATGGTCACCACATCGAACTGGCCGACACGGTTGACCCCGCGCGGCACGTCGAGGATCACACCGTCGACCTCGGTGGCCGGCTCGCTGGGCATGAAGGTGGAGTTGACCGCGCGCTCCTCGGTGGGGAACAGGCGATCGCCCAGGCGCACTTCCTGGGTCGAGCGGCTCAGGCTGAGGGTGGCGATGTCACCCTCCTCGGCCACCACCTCGCCGGTGCCGATGTCGTCGGCGTTGATGCCGAGAAACTCATCGGTCTCCGGGTCGGTGTAGATCTTGCCCTGGCGGAAGATGCCGTAGACCGCCTGGCCATCCTCGAAGCTGCCACGGGCGTAGATGCGATCACCGGCGCCGCTGACCACGCGCTCGGCGTTGCCGGCCACCACGTAGGGGCGGGCATTGAAGTCCTCGGCGGTGTCGACGATGCGGTTGCTCAGCAGGAAGCTGTTGATCGCCTCCAGCGGGATGGTCGGAATGGCCTGGGCCATCGGCGTGCTGCGCACCTGCGGCGACAGCTTGATGGTGCCGCGCGATTCGCCGCGGTTGAGCATCAGGCGCGGCTGGCCGTCGATATACACCAGGCTCAGGGTGTCGCCCGGGTAGATCAGGTGGGGGTTCTCGATCTGCGGGTTGGCGTGCCACAGCTCAGGCCACTTCCAGGGTTGGCTGAGGAACTTGCCGGAGATATCCCAAAGGGTGTCGCCCTTGACCACGGTGTAGCGGTCGGGATGACCTTCCTTGAGCTGGACGGCTGCCTGGACCAGGCCGGTCTGCGCCAGACCGCCCGCGGCGACCAGCAACAGGGCGAGTAGTGATTTCCTCATGCGGTGAATCCCTTTATTATGTGGCTGGCGCCTGTAAGCCGCAGAAGTCGCGGCTTCCGAGCCGTTTTTCAAAGCTGTTCATCATCTTAGCAGCGGTTTTTTACTTTATTCCACAAGTGCATCACAAACAGCCATGGCGATTCTCAACATCCTCGAATTCCCCGATCCGCGCCTGCGCACCATCGCCAAGCCGGTGACCGTGTTCGACGCGGCCCTCTCCAAGCTGGTCGACGACATGTTCGAGACCATGTATGCCGCCCCCGGTATCGGCCTGGCCGCCACCCAGGTCAACGTGCACAAGCGCGTGGTGGTGATGGACCTGTCCGAGGACCAGTCCGAGCCGCGGGTGTTCATCAACCCCGAGTTCGAGTCGCTGACCGAGCAGATGGACCAGTACCAGGAAGGCTGCCTGTCGGTGCCCGGCTTCTACGAAAATGTAGACCGTCCGCAGAAGGTGCGGATCAGGGCCCAGGAGCGCGACGGCACGCCCTACGAGCTGATCGCCGAGGGCCTGCTCGCCGTGTGCATCCAGCACGAGTGCGACCACCTCAACGGCAAGCTGTTCGTCGACTACCTGTCCAGCCTCAAGCGTGACCGGATCAAGAAGAAGCTGGAAAAACAGCACCGCCAGCAGGCTTGATCCCGACCACCCCAAAGGCTTGCTGCGGCAAGCCTTTTTCTTTTCATGCAGTGAGTGATCCATGCGCATCGTCTTCGCCGGCACCCCGGAATTCGCCGCCCAGCACCTGCAGGCCCTGCTCGACGCGGGCCGGCAGATCGTCGCCGTCTATACCCAGCCGGATCGCCCCGCCGGCCGCGGGCAGAAGCTTGCGCCCAGCCCGGTCAAGCAGCTGGCCCTGCAGCACGGCATCGCCGTGTACCAGCCACAGACCCTGCGCGACCCCGCCGCCCAGGCCGAGCTGGCCGCGCTCGAGGCGGACCTGATGGTGGTGGTGGCCTACGGCCTGATCCTGCCGCAGGTGGTGCTGGATACCCCGCGCCTGGGCTGCATCAACAGCCATGCCTCGCTGCTGCCGCGCTGGCGCGGCGCCGCACCGATCCAGCGCGCGATCCAGGCTGGCGACGCCAGCAGCGGAGTCACCGTGATGCAGATGGAGGCGGGCCTGGACACCGGCCCCATGCTGCTCAAGGTCAGCACCACCATCACCGCCGAAGACACCGGCGGCAGCCTGCACGACCGCCTGGCGCAGCTGGGCTCGGCCGCCGTGGTCGAGGCCGTGGCCAAGCTGGCCGCCGGCGAACTGCACGGCGAAGTACAGGACGACAGCCTGGCCACCTACGCGCACAAGCTGAACAAGGACGAGGCACGCCTCGACTGGAGCCGCCCGGCCGTCGAGCTGGAGCGTCTGGTGCGCGCCTTCAACCCCTGGCCGCTCTGCCACAGCACCCTGAATGGTGATGCACTCAAGGTCCATGCCGCGCAACTGGGTGAGGGCAGCGGCCAGCCCGGCAGCATCCTCGCCGCCGACAAGAGCGGCCTGACCGTGGCTTGCGGCGAAGGCGCCCTGCGCCTGACCCGCCTGCAGCTGCCGGGCGGCAAGCCGCTGGCCTTCGCCGACCTGTACAACAGCCGCCGCGAGCAGTTTGCCGCCGGCCTGGTGCTGGGACAATGAACCCACGCCTGGCCGCCGCCCGCGCCCTGGCCGCCGTGCTAAACGGCAAGGCCTCGCTGGGCAGCAGCCTGCCGCCGCTGCTGGACAAGGTCGAGCCGCGCGACCGCGGCCTGGCCCAGGACTTGGCCTTCGGTACTGCACGCTGGCAGCCACGCCTGCAGCTGCTCGCCGACAAGCTGCTGCAGAAGCCGTTCAAGGCCGCCGACCGCGACGTCGAAGCGCTGCTGCTGGTCGGTCTGTACCAGCTGCTGTACACCCGCATCCCCGCCCATGCCGCCATCGGCGAGACGGTGGCCTGCGTCGACAAGCTGAAGAAATCCTCGCTCAAGGGCCTGCTCAACGCCGTGCTGCGCAACGCCCAGCGCGACCATGAAGCGCTGTTCGCCGAACTGGAGCGCGACCCGGTGCTACACACCGCGCACCCGCGCTGGCTGCAGAAGCGCCTGAAGGCCGACTGGCCCGAGCATTGGCAGGCGATCTGCGCCGCCAACAACCAGCACCCGCCGTTGATCCTGCGGGTCAATCGCCGCCATGGCAGCCGCGACGCCTATCTGGCCGAGCTGCGTTGCGCCGGCATCGAAGCAGAGCCCTGTACCTTCAGCCGCGACGGCATCCGCCTGCTGCAGCCCTGCGACGTGAAGGCCCTGCCGGGCTTCGCGGAAGGCCGCGTCAGCGTGCAGGACGAGGCCGCCCAGCTGGCCGCCGAGCTGCTCGACCTGGCACCCGGCCAGCACGTGCTGGACGCCTGCGCTGCCCCCGGTGGCAAGACCTGCCACCTGCTCGAAGCCGAGCCGGGCCTGCAGGAAGTCATCGCCCTGGACCTGGAACCGGCGCGCCTGGCGCGGGTGCAGGAAAACCTCGAGCGCCTGCAACTCAAGGCCACCCTGATCGCCGCCGACGGCCGTGCGACCAAGGTCTGGTGGGACGGCAAGCCGTTCCAGCGCATCCTGCTCGACGCCCCCTGCTCGGCCACCGGGGTGATCCGCCGCCACCCGGACATCAAGCTGACCCGCCAGGCCGACGACATCGCCGCCCTGGCCCAGCTGCAGGGCGAGCTGCTCGATGCCCTGTGGCCGACCCTGGAGGTCGGAGGCGTGCTGCTCTACGCCACCTGCTCGGTGCTGCCGCAGGAGAACAGCGACAACATCGCCGCCTTCCTGCAACGCACGCCGGGCGCGCGCGAACTGGACATCCCTGGCACCTTCGGCCTCAAGCAGGCCCATGGGCGCCAGCTGCTGCCGCAGGCCGACGGCCACGACGGCTTCTACTATGCCAAGCTGATCAAGATCGCCGCCGCACCGCGCGGCTGAGGAAGGAACCCCGATGAAAATCATCATTCTCGGCGCCGGCCAGGTCGGCGGAACCCTGGCGGAGCACCTGGCCGGCGAGGCCAACGACATCACCGTGGTCGACACCGATGCCGACCGCCTGCGCGACCTCGGCGACCGCCTGGACATCCGTACCGTGGTCGGCCGCGGCTCCTTCCCCACCGTGCTGCGCCAGGCCGGCGCCGACGACGCCGACATGCTGGTGGCGGTGACCAACAGCGACGAGGTCAACATGGTCGCCTGCCAGGTGGCCTACACCCTGTTCCACACCCCGACCAAGATCGCCCGGGTGCGCGAGTCGGCCTACCTGACTCGCGAGGCGCTGTTCGACAACGAGGCCATCCCGGTCGACGTGCTGATCAGCCCGGAACAGGTGGTGACCAACTACATCAAGCGCCTGATCGAGTACCCCGGCGCCCTGCAGGTGATCGACTTCGCCGAGGGCAAGGCCCAGCTGGTGGCGGTCAAGGCCTACTACGGCGGCCCGCTGGTCGGCCAGCAGCTGCGCCAGCTGCGCGAGCACATGCCCAACGTCGACACCCGCGTGGCCGCCATCTTCAGGCGCAACCGGCCGATCATGCCGCAGGGCGACACGGTGATCGAAGCCGACGACGAGGTGTTCTTCATCGCCGCCAAGGCCCATATCCGCGCGGTGATGAGCGAACTGCGGCGCCTGGAAGACAGCTACAAGCGCATCGTCATCGCCGGTGGCGGGCATATCGGCGAGCGCCTGGCCGAGGCCATCGAGAGCCGCTACCAGGTGAAGATCATCGAGATGAACCCGGCGCGCTGCCGCTACCTCTCGGAGAACCTGGAAAGCACCGTGGTGCTGCAGGGCAGCGCCTCGGACCGCGACCTGCTGGTGGAAGAGAACATCAACGACGCCGACATCTTCCTCGCCCTGACCAACGACGACGAGGCCAACATCATGTCCTCGCTGCTGGCCAAGCGCCTGGGCGCGCGCAAGGTGATGACCATCATCAACAACCCGGCCTACGTCGACCTGGTCCAGGGCGGCGAGATCGACATCGCCATCAGCCCGCAGCTGGCCACCATCGGCACCCTGCTGACCCACGTGCGCCGCGGCGATATCGAGAGCGTGCACAGCCTGCGCCGCGGTGCGGCGGAGGCCATCGAGGCGATCGCCCACGGCGATGCCAAGTCGAGCAAGGTGATCGGCCGCATGATCGAGGACATCGCCCTGCCGCCGGGCACCACCATCGGCGCGGTGATCCGCGACGAGGAAGTGCTGATCGCCCACGACGACACCATCATCGAGTCCGGCGACCACGTGATCCTGTTCCTGGTCGACAAGAAGTACATCCGCGACGTGGAGCGCCTGTTCCAGGTCGGCCTGACCTTCTTCTGATGCCGCCGCCGAGGTCCCGCGCATGACCACGCCCGACTCACTGGAAAGACTGCTGGCCCGCGGGGTGGACAACGCCCTGCTGCGCTTCGGCCTGGGCAAGGCCTACCTCGACGGCGGCGATGCCGAGCGGGCCGCCGAGCACCTGCAGAAGTGCCTGGGCTTCGACCCCAACTACTCGGCGGCGTGGAAACTGCTGGGCCAGGCCTGCCAGCGCCAGGGCATGCTGGAGGAGGCGCGCCAGGCCTGGCATAACGGCCTGGAGGTGGCGCGCAGGCGCGGCGACAAGCAGACGGAAAAGGAAATGACGGTGTTCTTGCGGCGCCTGGAGAAGGCCGCCGCCAGCCAGCAAGAGCAGGAAGACTGAGGCTCAGTCGCGCTGGAACACCAGCGCCACTCCGCTGGGCTCGAAGCGCACCACGCGCAGCTGCACCACCGGGGCCTCCATCGGCAGGCCCTGGACCTGGCCGGTGAACACCTCGCCGATCTGCAGCAGGCGCTGGGCATCATCGATCACCACGAACACGCCACTCTCGGAAATGTCGCGGGTGGTCACCAGCATCTGGCCGTGCAGCGGGTGGTCGATACGCAGCTGGACCTTGAGCGGGGTACGCTTGTGCTCGCGCTTGTTGTCCATGCCAGTCCCGTTGATCTGCAGCGAATGGTTCAGACGGTAATAGCTATCGCCTGGCGCATCAATACCACTTCTTCTCGCCCTGTGGGCGCTTCTTGAAGCGCTTCATGCTCCACATGTACTGGCTGGGCGCCACCCGCACCTGCTTCTCGATGCCGGCATTCAGTGCCGCCACGGCCGCCTCGATATCCTCGCCATACAGCGCCTCGGGGGCTTCCTCGATGACCACCCGGTAGCCGCTGCCATCGTCCAGGCGCAGGGCATGCATGAACACGGCCTCGGCCTTGCGCCCCAGCACCAGCGAAGGCACGAACTTGCTGGTCAGGGTCGGCACGCCGAAGAAGGGCACGAACACGCCGCTGGACAGGCTTGGCTCGGGATCGGCGGCGATGCCGATCACGCCGCCTTTGCGCAGGCGCTTGATCAGGCTGAGGATGCCTTCCTTGGTCGAGGGCGCCAGCTCGTTGCCCAGCTGGGTGCGCTGGCGGATCAGCAGCTCGTCGACCGCCTTGAGCTTGGGCGGGCGGTACAGGATGCTCGGCTGGCACAGCGAGCAGACGTACTGCAGCAGCAGTTCCCAGTTGCCCAGGTGGCTGCTGATCAGCACCACGCCTTTGCCGGATGCCAGCGCGCGCTGCAGCACCTCGCTGCCATCGACCTGGCGAATCAGCTGCAACGACTTGCGCGCCGGCCAGATCCAGGCGCAGGCGCTTTCGGTCAGGGTCCTGCCGATATCCCTGAGGCTCTGCCCCACCAGGCGCTCGCGCTCGGCCTCGTCCAGCTGCGGGAAGCACTTGGCCAGGTTGATGCGCACTACCTCGCGCGAGCGGTTGGGCAGCTTCCACATCAGCCAGCCGATGCCACTGCCGACCGCCTGCGCGGCGCGCCAGGGCAGCAGCGCGAACACGCGAAGAAAACCCACTACCAGGGCGCCTTTGAGCTTCTCCACTGAGCACTCCCGAATCTGCGAAGGCCGGCATTGTAACGGCTGTGACCGCCGGGTTCAGCCTCGCAGTGCGTGATAGCGGTCGCAGTCGGTCGTATGGTCCATGACCATGCCGGCCGCCTGCATGTAGGCGTAGCAGATGGTCGGCCCGACGAAGGTGAAGCCCAGCTTCTTCAGGGCCTTGCTCATCGCCTCGGCCTCCGGCGTCACCGCCGGCACCTCGTGGCGGCCGCTGAAATGGTTGATCCTCGGCGCGCCGCCGACGAAGGACCAGAGCAGCGCCACCGGGTCGTCCAGCTGCAGCCAGGCCTGGGCGTTCTGCCGCGCGGCCCTGAGCTTGAGGCGGTTGCGGATGATGCCGGGGTCCTGCATCAGCACCTCGATCTCCGCATCGCTCATCTGCGCCAGGCGCTGCACGTCGAAGTTCCACAGCACCTGGCGATAGCGCTCGCGCTTCTTCAGCACGGTGATCCACGCCAGCCCGGCCTGGAAGCCTTCCAGCAGCAGCAGCTCGAACAGGCGCTCGGCATCGCGCAGCGGCACGCCCCATTCGTCGTCGTGGTAGGCGATGTACAGCGGGTCGTCGTTGCACCAGAAACAGCGCGGCATGGCGGTAGCACCTGAGGGGGATCGAGCCGAACTATAGCCGAATAATACTGTATGTAAATACAGCAAGCAGACTGGGAACGGCACTCGCCGCGCGGGGCTCATGGCCGCCGCCCTTGGGGTATACTGCGCGGCTTTACGCCAACGCCTCGATACCGGTGAAATTCGTGAGCCAGAACAAGCCCGACGTGAGCACCTTCCAAGGCCTGATCCTCGCCCTGCAGAGCTATTGGGCCGAGCAGGGCTGCGTGATCCTGCAGCCCTACGACATGGAAATGGGTGCTGGTACCTTCCACACCGCCACCTTCCTGCGCGCCATCGGTCCGGAGACCTGGAACGCCGCCTATGTCCAGCCCTCGCGCCGCCCGGCCGACGGCCGCTACGGCGAGAACCCCAACCGCCTGCAGCACTACTACCAGTTCCAGGTGGTGCTCAAGCCGAACCCGGACAACATCCAGGACCTGTACCTGGAGTCGCTGCGCCGCATCGGCGTCGACACCCTGGTGCACGACATCCGCTTCGTCGAGGACAACTGGGAATCGCCGACCCTCGGCGCCTGGGGCCTGGGCTGGGAAGTCTGGCTGAACGGCATGGAAGTCACCCAGTTCACCTACTTCCAGCAGGTCGGTGGCGTCGAGTGCTACCCGGTCACCGGCGAGATCACCTACGGTCTCGAGCGCCTGGCCATGTACCTGCAGGGCGTCGACTCGGTGTACGACCTGGTCTACTCCGACGGCCCCTTCGGCAAGGTCACCTACGGCGACGTGTTCCACCAGAACGAAGTGGAGCAGTCCACCTTCAACTTCGAGCACGCCAACGTCGACAAGCTGTTCGACCTGTTCGACTTCTACGAGTCCGAGGCCAACCGCCTGATGGAGCTGCAGCTGCCGCTGCCGGCCTACGAAATGGTGATCAAGGCCTCGCACAGCTTCAACCTGCTCGACGCCCGCCGCGCCATCTCGGTGACCGCACGCCAGCAGTACATCCTGCGTGTGCGCACCCTGGCGCGGAACATCGCCCAGAGCTACCTGCTGGCCCGCGCCAAGCTCGGCTTCCCGATGGCCACCCCCGAACTGCGTGACGAAGTCCTGGCCAAGCTGGAGATTGCAGAATGAGTGCACATGATTTCCTGGTCGAACTGGGCACCGAAGAGCTGCCACCCAAGGCCCTGAAGAGCCTCGGCGAGGCCTTCCTGGCCGGCGTCGAGAAGGGCCTCAAGGCCGCCGGCCTGGGCTACCAGAGCGCCCGCTACTACGCCGCGCCGCGCCGCCTGGCCGTGCTGGTCGAGGCCCTGGCCAGCCAGCAGCCGGACCGCACCGTCAACCTCGACGGCCCGCCCGTGCAGGCCGCCTTCGACAAGGACGGCAACCCGACCCAGGCCGCCCTCGGCTTCGCCAAGAAGTGCGGCGTCGAGCTGAGCCAGATCGACCAGAGCGGGCCGAAGCTGAAGTTCAGCCAGAGCATCGCCGGGCAGAGCACCGTCAGCTTGCTGCCGGGCATAGTCGAAGCCTCCCTGAATGAGCTGCCGATCCCCAAGCGCATGCGCTGGGCCGCGCGCAAGGAAGAGTTCGTCCGTCCGACCCAGTGGCTGGTCATGCTGTTCGGCCAGCACGTGGTCGACTGCGAGATCCTCGCCCAGAAGGCCGGGCGCATGTCCCGTGGCCACCGCTTCCACGCCAACTACGAGGTGGCGATCGAGAGCCCGGCCAGCTACTCCCACGACCTGCGCGGCGCCTTCGTGGTCGCCGACTTCGCCAAGCGCCGCGAGCAGATCGCCAAGCGCGTCGAGGAACTGGCCAAGGCCGAGAACGGCACTGCCATCGTGCCGCCGGCGCTGCTGGATGAGGTGACCGCCCTGGTCGAGTGGCCGGTGCCGCTGGTCTGCTCCTTCGAGGAACGCTTCCTCGAGGTGCCCCAGGAAGCCCTGATCGCCACCATGCAGGACAACCAGAAGTATTTCTGCCTGGTCGACGGCAACGGCAAGCTGCTGCCGCGCTTCATCACCGTGGCCAACATCGAGAGCAAGGACCCGGCGCAGATCGTCGCCGGCAACGAGAAGGTGGTGCGCCCGCGCCTGACCGACGCCGAGTTCTTCTTCAAGCAGGACAAGCGCCAGCCACTGGAGCAACGCAACCAGCGCCTGGCCAACGTGGTGTTCCAGGCCCAGCTCGGCAGCGTGTACGACAAGGCCGAACGGGTATCGAAACTCGCCGCCTTCATCGCCGAGCGCATCGGCGGCGACGCCAGCCGCGCCGCGCGCGCCGGCATCCTGTCCAAGTGCGACCTGGCCAGCGAGATGGTCGGCGAGTTCCCGGAAATGCAGGGCATCGCCGGCTACTACTACGCCAAGCATGACGGCGAGCCGGAAGACGTGGCCCAGGCGCTGAACGAGCAGTACATGCCGCGCGGCGCCGGCGCCGAACTGCCGCAGACCCTGACCGGTGCCGCCGTGGCGGTGGCCGACAAGCTCGACACCCTGGTCGGCATCTTCGGCATCGGCATGCTGCCGACCGGTTCCAAGGACCCCTACGCCCTGCGCCGCGCCGCACTGGGCGTGCTGCGCATCCTCATCGAGAAGCAGCTGGACCTCGACCTGGTCGAGGCCGTTGGCTTCGCCGTCGGCCTGTATGGCGACAAGGTCAAGGCCGAGGGCCTGGCCCAGCAGGTGCTGGACTTCATCTTCGACCGCCTGCGTGCGCGCTACGAGGACGAAGGTGTGGACGTGGCCGTGTACCAGGCCGTGCGCGCCCTCAGCCCGGCCGCGCCGCTGGACTTCGACCAGCGCGTGCAGGCCGTGCAGGCCTTCCGTCAGCTGCCGGAGGCCGCGGCCCTTGCCGCCGCCAACAAGCGCGTGTCGAACATCCTGACCAAGGCCGAAGGCCAGCTGCCGGCTGCGGTGGACGCCAAGCTGCTGGAAGCCGGCGCCGAGCAGACCCTGGCCCAGGCCGTGGCTGCCGCCGCCCAGGCCGTGGCGCCGATGGCTGCCGCGCGCTGCTACCGCGAGGCCCTGGCCCAGCTGGCCAGCCTGCGCGAGCCGGTGGATGCGTACTTCGACGCGGTGATGGTCAATGCCGAGGATGCCGCCGTGCGGGCCAACCGCCTGGCGCTGCTGAACCAGCTGCGCGGCCTGTTCCTCGGCGTCGCCGATATCTCCCTGCTGGGCTGACGGGCACACCGGGCGGCCCTGCCGCCCGGTCACCCGGGACATTGCATGAAACTGCTGATTCTCGACCGCGACGGCGTCATCAACGAAGACTCCGACGCCTACATCAAGTCGCTCGACGAGTGGATTCCCGTCCCCGGTTCGATCGATGCCATCGCCCGTCTGAGCCGGGCCGGCTGGACCGTGGCCGTGGCTACCAACCAGTCGGGTCTGGCCCGTGGCTATTACGACCTGGCCACGCTGGAGTCCATGCATGCGCGCCTGCGCCAGCTGGTAGCGGAGCAGGGCGGCGAAGTCGGCCTGATCGTACATTGCCCGCACGGCCCGGACGACGGCTGCACCTGCCGCAAGCCCAAACCCGGCATGCTGCAGCAGATCGCCGCGCACTACGGCACGGAACTGGCAGGCGTCTGGTTCGTCGGCGATAGCAGCGGTGACCTGGAAGCGGCGCTGGCCGTCCATTGCCAACCCGTGCTGGTGAAGACCGGCAAGGGCCAGCGCACCCTGGCCAAGCCATTGCCAGCGGGAACCCTGATATTCGATGATCTGGCGGCCATAGCCGATCAGCTTCTTCTCTAGAGAACGCGAGCCCCCATGACGACAGTGCAGGCCATCAGAACCTTCTTCTTCTACCTGCTGCTGTCCTCCAGCTCCTTCTTCTGGTGCATCCTCTGCGTGTTCATCGCGCCTTTCCTGCCGTTCCGCGCGCGCTACCGCCTGGTGATCCAGGCCTGGTGCCGCTGCGCCACCTGGCTGGCCAAGGTGGTGGCGGGCATCCACTACGAAGTCCGCGGCCTGGAAAACATCCCGCAGCAACCCTGCGTGATCCTGGCCAAGCACCAGAGCACCTGGGAAACCTTCTTCCTCTCCGCGCTGTTCGAACCGCTGTCGCAGGTGGTCAAGCGCGAACTGCTGTATGTGCCGTTCTTCGGCTGGGCCATGGCCATGCTCAAGCCCATCGCCATCGACCGCAGCAACCCCAAGGCCGCCCTCAAGCAGCTGGCCAAGCAGGGCGACGAGCGCATCAAGCAGGGCGCCTGGGTGCTGATCTTCCCCGAGGGCACGCGCATTCCACCGGGGCAGATCGGCAAGTTCTCCCGCGGCGGCGCCGCCCTGGCGGTGAACGCCGGCCTGCCGGTACTGCCGATCGCCCACAACGCCGGCGAGTTCTGGCCCAAGCACGGCTGGGCCAAGTACCCGGGCACCATCCAGGTGGTCATAGGCCCGGTCATGCACGCCGAGGGCGAGGGCCCGCGCGCCATTGCCGAGCTCAATGAGCGCGCCTACGCCTGGGTGGCCCAGACCCAGCAACAGATCAGCGGCGTGGCGCCTCAAGTCGTCTCCGAAAGTGCGTCGGGCATCGCCTGACGCGCCTGTGGATAAGCTGTGCAGGAAATACCGGCAGAGTGCCATCAATACTGCTAACCAATTGATTTAAAAGACTCTCTCGCTTGACCACGGACGGCATCGAGCGGGGTATAAGTTTTTCGCGCAGCACCGCACGTTCTGCGCGGAACGCCAGCCCGGCAAAGCGGTTAAGCTAGCCGGAACGCAACGGGAAAGGGATTTCGCTTCATGCCGTCCATCTACCAGCTCAAGCCCCGCTTCCAGAACCTGCTGCGCCCCGGTGTGCAGCGCCTATATGCGCGGGGCGTCACCGCCAACCAGGTGACCCTCGCCGCCGCCGCGGTGTCCGTGTTGCTCGGCGCGCTGCTGGCCTGGCTGCCACAGCACACCTGGCTGTTCGCCCTGATTCCGCTGTGGATGCTGCTGCGCATGGCGCTGAACGCCGTGGACGGCATGCTCGCCCGCGAATTCGGCCAGCAGTCCAAACTCGGCGCCTACCTCAACGAACTGTGCGACGTGATCGCCGACAGCGCCCTGTACCTGCCCTTCGCCCTGCTCGCCGGCGTTTCGCCGACCCTGGTGGTGCTGGTGGTGATACTGGCGCTGATCAGCGAATACGCCGGCGTGCTCGGCCCGATGGTCGGTGCCTCGCGCCGCTACGACGGCCCCATGGGCAAGAGCGACCGCGCCTTCTGCTTCGGCGTGCTGGGTGCCGGTGTGGCGTCCGGCCTGCTGCCGTCGTCCTGGATAAACGGGCTGCTGGCCGTGATCCTGCTGTTGCTGCTGGCGACTCTGGTCAACCGCGTGCGCCAAGGCCTGGCCGAGGTGGCACAAACCTCTCAATCGGAATAAGGATATTTCGATGTGCGACTGCAAGACGGCTGTCTTCCTCACCCACGATGGCGTGGAGCTGCTCTATCGCCACTGGCCCGCCACTCAGCCCGGCGCTGGCCCGCGCAAGGCAGTGGTGATGTTCCACCGCGGCCACGAGCACGGCGGGCGCATGGCCCACCTGCCCGCCGAGCTGGACCTGCCCGAGTACGACTTCTTCGCCTGGGATGCCCGTGGCCATGGCCTGTCACCCGGCGCGCGCGGCGACAGCCCGAGCTTCGCCACCAGCGTGCGCGATGTGCAGACCTTCCTCGATCACATCACTACGGCACATAGCATCCAGCAGACGGATATGGCCGTGCTGGCACAAAGCGTGGGTGCCGTGCTGATCAGCACCTGGGCCCACAACTACGCGCCCAAGGTACGCTGCCTGGTGCTCGCCTCGCCGGCGTTCAAGGTCAAGCTCTACGTGCCCTTCGCCCGCCCGGGCCTGAAGCTGCTGCGCCAGTGGCGCGGCAACTTCTTCGTCAACAGTTACGTCAAGGCGCGCTTTCTCAGCCACGATCCCGAGCGCATCGCCTCGTTCGAGAACGATCCGCTGATCACCCGGCCGATCTCGGTCAACATGCTGCTGGGCCTCTACGATGCCGCCGAGCGCGTGGTCGCCGATGCCCAGGCGATCCAGGTACCGACCCAGCTACTGATCTCCGGCGCCGACTTCGTCGTGCACCGCAAACCGCAGGAACAGTTCTTCGAGCGCCTGGGCAGCCTGCGCAAGGAGAAGCACATCCTGCCCGGCTTCTTCCATGACACCCTCGGCGAGCGTGACCGCGCCCATGCCCTGAGCCGTGCGCGACGCTTCATCCTGGAAAGTTTCCAGCAGCCGGCCGCGCGTCCCTCGCTGCTGGATGCCGACCGTTGCGGCTGGAGCTGCGCCGAGGCCGAGAGCCTGGCCGCGCCATTGCCGAAGAACTCCCTCGGCGACCTGTACTGGCGCACGACCCGCGCCGGCCTCAAGCTCGGCAGCGGGCTGTCCGACGGGGTGAAGCTGGGCTTCGAGACCGGCTTCGATTCCGGCAGCACCCTGGATTACGTCTACCGCAACCAGCCGTCCGGCAAGTCCGCGCTGGGCCGCCTGATCGATGCGAACTACCTGAACTCCATCGGCTGGCGCGGCATCCGCCAGCGCAAGCTGCATGCCGAGGAACTGCTGCGCCTGGCCATGGGCCGGCTGCGCGAAGCGGGCAAGGCGGTGCGCATCGTCGACATCGCCGCCGGCCACGGCCGCTACATCCTCGAATCCCTCGAAGGACTGGAGCACAAGCCGGACGCAATCCTGCTGCGCGACTACAGCGACATCAACGTACGTGACGGCAGTGCGCTGATCGAGCAGAAGGGCCTCGGTGACATCGCCCGCTTCGTCAAAGGCGATGCCTTCGACCGGGCCGACCTGGCTGCCCTCGACCCGAAACCGACGCTGGCGGTGGTCTCCGGCCTCTACGAGCTGTTCGGCAGCAACCAGATGATCGGCGACTCGCTGGCCGGCCTGGCCGCAGCGGTCGAGGAGGGTGGCTACCTGGTCTACACCGGCCAGCCCTGGCACCCACAGCTGGAACTGATCGCCCGCGCCCTGACCAGCCACCGCCAGGGCCAGGCCTGGGTGATGCGCCGGCGCAGCCAGGCTGAAATGGACCAGCTGGTGGAGGCCGCCGGCTTCCGCAAGCTGGAACAGCGCATCGACGAATGGGGCATCTTCAGCGTGTCCCTGGCCCAGCGGGTGTCCTGATGCAGGCCGCCCGCGAAACCGGATTGTGGAAGCGCGGGGTTCTCTGGCTGTTGCTGCTCGGCCCGCTGTTCTTCGCCAGCTACGGCTTCGCCAACTGGCTGACCGCGCAGCGCGAGGATGTCGGCAGCCTGGTGTTCGCCTGGGAAAGCGCGATGCCGCTGTGGCCCTGGAGCATCGTGCCCTACTGGTCGATCGACCTGCTCTACGGCCTGTCCTTCCTGCTCCCGGCCACGCGCCGGGAGATGGACCGCCACGCCCTGCGCCTGCTTACGGCACAGGTCATCTGCGTCGCCTGCTTCCTGCTCTGGCCGCTGCGCTTCACTTTCGAGCGTCCGGAGCTGGACGGCTTCTTCGGCTGGATGTTCGATGTGCTGATGGGCTTCGACAAGCCGTTCAACCAGGCGCCCTCGCTGCACATCGCGCTGCTGGTGGTGATCTGGGTGATGTTCGCCCGGCATACCCGCGGCCTGCTGCTGCGTGGCTTGCTGCATGGCTGGATGGCGCTGATCGGCCTGTCGGTGCTGACCACCTGGCAGCATCACTTCATCGATGTCCCCACCGGCGCCCTGGCCGGCTGGCTATGCGTCTGGCTCTGGCCAATAGAGGACCGCAGCCCGCTGCACAACCTGCGCCTGGCTCGCGAGCCACAGCGCTGGCGCCTGGCCCTGCGCTACGGGCTCGGCAGCTCGATCTGTGCCGCCCTGGCGGTCAATCTCGGCGGCGCCTGGCTGTGGCTGCTGTGGCCCTGCGCATCGCTGCTGCTGGTAGCGCTGAATTACGCGCTGTTCGGCGCGGCCGGCTTCCAGAAGCACACAGACGGCTCTCTGAGTTCGGCCAGCAGCTGGCTACTGGCGCCCTATCTGCTTGGAGCCTGGGTCAACTCGCGGCTGTGGACACGCAAGCATCCACACCCGGATCAGGTCGCGGAGGGCATATGGCTAGGACGCGTACCGACCGAGCAGGAAGCAGCGCCCTTCACCGCCGTGCTGGACCTTAGCGCCGAGCTGCCGGTGCGCCTGCCCGGCAAGACCTATCGCAACCTGACGCTGCTCGACCTGGTCGCCCCGGATAGCGAAGCCTGCCGTCAGGGCGCCGAGCTGATCGAACAGTTGCGCCAGCAGGGTCCGCTGCTGGTCTGCTGCGCCCTCGGCTACTCGCGCAGCGCCACCCTGGTCGCCGCCTGGCTGCTGCATAGCGGCCGCGCCGACAGCGTCGAGCAGGCCATCGCGATGATCCGCGCCGCACGGCCACGGATTGTCCTTGGCGACGCCCAGCGCAAAGCGCTGCAGGGCCTGCTGCAACCCTCGGCGAATCTGGAGATGGCCCATGGCCTCTGAGATGCAACTCACCCTGGTCGCCGGCCTGCTGCGCCGCGGCCGCGGCCTGGACCTGCTGTCCAACGCGCTGACCCTGCTGGCCCTGGCCTATGGCCTGGCGCCTCTGCTCGGTACGCCACCCAGCGCCGCCAGCGCTGTGGTCTGCGGCCTGCTGGTGATGCTCGGCCTGGCACAGAAGTACTGGGCCATCCGCGTGGCACTGGACGCTGAACTGTTCGCCCGCCTGGCCGGCGATGCCGCTCGTCTCGCCATGCACACCACCGACCTCGACCAGGCGCTGTACAGCCTTGGCCTGCAACCCACCGACGCTGCGCCTCGCGACTGGCTGCAACGTAGTCACGCCGCGCTCCGTCTGCTGCGCCTGCAGGCAGCCTGGCTGGTGGCGCAGCTGTTGCTGGCCCTGGTCGTCATTCTCGCCACCCCCTGGCTTTCCCTGGCTGGATAAAGGAGTCATATCCATGCTCGCTTCGCTCACTGCCTTCGCCATCACCTCGGCAGCTCGCCTGCTGACCGGCGCCCGCGCCCTCTGGCTGGGCTGCACGGCCCAGCCGACACAAAGGCTGTATTTCGCCAACCACAGCAGCCACGGCGACTTCGTGCTGCTCTGGGCCTCCCTGCCACCGGAGCTGCGCCGGCGTACTCGCCCGGTGGCCGGCTCCGACTACTGGATGAAGGGCGATCTGCGCCGCTTTCTGATCCGCGATGTGTTCAACGGCGTGCTGGTCGAGCGCGACCGCAGCGACCCCAACGCCAACCCGCTGCAATCGATGCTCGATGCGCTGGAACAGGATGACTCGCTGATCATCTTCCCCGAAGGCACGCGCAACCTCACCGACGAGCAGCTGCTGCCGTTCAAGAGCGGCCTGTACCACCTGGCGCAGGCCAAACCCGATGTGGAACTGGTGCCGGTGTGGATCGCCAACCTCAACCGGGTGATGCCCAAGGGCAGGGCGCTGCCACTGCCGCTGCTGTGTACCCTGAGCTTCGGCGCACCGCTCGAACGCCAGGAAGGGGAGGACAAGGCAGCGTTCCTCGAACGCGCCCGCAATGCCCTGCTGGAACTGGCCCCGGAGGTAGTCTGAGATGGATCGCAATACAATCCTGCTGTTCGCCGGCATCGGTGCCGTACTGCTGCTCGCCACCCTGATCGCCCGCGTTCTGCGCCGGCGCGCCGGTGAAGTACCCAACGCGGTAATCGAGAACCTCAACGCGCGGATCGACGCCTGGTGGGCCATGGTGCTGGTCATCGGCATCGCCTTCCTGTTCGGCAACAATGGCGTGATCCTGCTGTTCTACTTCGTGTCGTTCTACGCCCTGCGCGAGTTCCTAACCCTGACGCCGACCCGGCGCAGCGACTATCCGGCACTGGTGGCGGCCTTCTACTTCGCGCTGCCGATGCAGTACCTGCTGATTGCCCTGGACTGGTACGGCCTGTTCGCCATCTTCATCCCGGTCTACCTGTTCCTCCTGCTGCCGATCCTCGCCTCGCTGGGCGGCGATACCACGCGCTTCCTCGAGCGCGCCTCGGAAGTGCAGTGGGGGCTGATGATCGCGGTGTACTGCGTGTCCGCCGTGCCGGCGCTGCTGACTCTGGATATTCCCGGCTACGAAGGGCGCAACCTGCTGCTGATCGCCTGGCTGATCATCGTCGTGCAGCTTTCGGACGTGCTGCAGTACGTCTGCGGCAAGCTCGCCGGCAAGCACAAGATCGCGCCCAAGCTATCGCCCTCCAAGACCGTGGAAGGCTTTGTCGGCGGCGTGGCCCTGGCCAGCCTGGTCGGTGCCTCGCTGTTCTGGATCACCCCGTTCAGCTTCTGGCAGGCGGCGCTGATGGCGCTGACCGTCAACCTGCTGGGCTTCGCCGGTGGCCTGGTGATGTCGGCGATCAAGCGCGACCGCGGGGTGAAGGACTGGGGCCACATGATTGAGGGCCACGGCGGCATGCTCGACCGCATGGACTCGGTATGCTTCGCCGCACCGATCTTCTTCCACTTCGTGCGCTACTGGTGGGCCTGATCCGCTTCGGCTGTCGCCTCGTTCGAGGCGACAGCCGACTCGCGGAATCTTGAGGCAGCGCTGGCGCAGCGCCTGCATGGAATCGCAGGCAACAAAAAACCCGCCGAGGCGGGTTTTTTATGACCTTCCGACATCCTGTCGTCTGCCATCCTGGCGCGGTCCGTCTTCCTTGACCCGGGACATCCAGTTCCCGGCAGCTGTGTGTAGATTAGCCGGGACCCGGCGGGGAGGGCAGAAGCCCATTCCGCTTCGGCGTGTAAGCCTTTCGCCATAGCAGCAGAAATAAAAACCCCGGCGCTTGGGCCGGGGTTTCTTCTAGCGACTGGATCAGAAGTCCAGATTCGACACCGCCAGGGCGTTCGACTCGATGAAGTCGCGACGCGGCTCCACGGCATCGCCCATCAGGGTGTTGAAGATCTGGTCGGCGGCGATGGCATCCTCGATGGTCACCTTGAGCATGCGGCGCACGGTCGGGTCCATGGTGGTCTCCCACAGCTGCTCCGGGTTCATCTCGCCAAGACCCTTGTAGCGCTGGATGCTATGACGCTTGGTGCTCTCGGTCTTCAGCCACTCGAAGGCTTCCTTGAAGGTGCTGACAGCCTTCTTGCGCTCACCACGCTGCACGTAGGCACCGTCTTCCAGCAGGCTGTTGAGCTGGTCGCCCAGCGCGGTGACCGACTTGTAGTCGTTGCTGGCGAAGAAGTCGCGGTTGAAGGTGATGTAGCTGGACAGGCCGTGGGCCAGCACTTCCACCTCCGGCAGCCACAGGTGGCGCTCGCGATCCTCGCGCAGGCTGGCGCTGTAGGTCTGGCCGGACTTCTCGGCGCCCTTCAGGCGCGCCTGGAAGGCTTCCAGCCAGGCTTGCATGGCAGCCTGGTCGGCCAGCTGCTCGACCGATACGCGCGGCAGGTAGACCATGTGCTCGGTGATGTCCTGCGGGTAAACGCGCGACAGGCGGCCGAGGGTCTTGATCACCGCGCGGTAGTCGTTGACCAGCCGCTCCAGCGCCTCGCCGGACAGGCCCGGGGCATTCTCGTTGACGTGCAGGCTGGCTTCTTCCAGGGCCGACTGAGTCATGTACTCGTCCATGGCCTCGTCGTCCTTGATGTACTGCTCCTGCTTGCCCTTTTTCACCTTGTACAGCGGCGGCTGAGCGATATAGATGTAGCCACGCTCGATTAGCTCCGGCAGCTGGCGGAAGAAGAAGGTCAGCAGCAGGGTACGGATGTGCGAACCGTCAACGTCGGCATCGGTCATGATGATGATGTTGTGGTAGCGCAGCTTGTCGATGTTGTACTCCTCGCGGCCGATGCCACAGCCGAGGGCGGTGATCAGCGTGCCGACCTCCTGGGAGGAGAGCATCTTGTCGAAGCGTGCCTTCTCGACGTTGAGGATCTTGCCCTTGAGCGGCAGGATCGCCTGGGTCTTGCGGTTGCGGCCCTGCTTGGCGGAACCGCCCGCGGAGTCACCCTCCACGATGTAGAGTTCGGACAGCGCCGGATCTTTCTCCTGGCAGTCGGCCAGCTTGCCGGGCAGGCCGGCGATGTCCAGCGCGCCCTTGCGGCGGGTCATCTCGCGTGCCTTGCGCGCGGCCTCGCGGGCACGGGCGGCGTCGATCATCTTGCCGACCACGGCCTTGGCCTCGTTGGGGTTCTCCAGCAGGAAGTCGCCGAAGTACTTGCCCATCTCCTGCTCGACTGCGGTCTTCACCTCGGAGGAGACCAGCTTGTCCTTGGTCTGCGAGCTGAACTTCGGATCCGGCACCTTGACCGAGATGATCGCGGTCAGGCCTTCGCGGGCATCGTCGCCGGTGGTGGCGATCTTGAACTTCTTCGCCAGGCCTTCCTGCTCGATGTAGTTGTTCAGGTGGCGGGTGAGGGCGGAGCGGAAGCCGGCCAGGTGGGTACCACCGTCACGCTGGGGAATGTTGTTGGTGAAGCAGAGGATATTCTCGTTGAAGCTGTCGTTCCACTGCAGGGCCACTTCCACGCCGACGCCGTCTTCCTCGCGCTGCACGTTGAAGTGGAACACCTGGTTGACGATGGTCTTGTTGGTGTTCAGGTACTCGACGAAGGCCTTGAGGCCGCCCTCGTACTTGAACAGCTCTTCCTTGCCGCTGCGTTCGTCCTTGAGCAGGATGCCGACGCCGGAGTTGAGGAAGGACAGCTCGCGCAGGCGCTTGGCCAGGATGTCCCAGCTGAAGTGGATGTTCTTGAAGGTGTCTTCGGACGGCTTGAAGTGGATCTGCGTGCCGGTGCCCTCGCTGTCGCCGACCGGGGCCAGCGGTGCCTGCGGCACGCCGTGCACGTAGGTCTGCTCCCAGATCTTGCCGCTGCGGCGGATGGTCAGCACCAGTTCCTTGGACAGCGCGTTGACCACCGAGACACCCACGCCGTGCAGGCCGCCGGAGACCTTGTAGCTGTTGTCGTCGAACTTACCGCCGGCGTGCAGCACGGTCATGATGACCTCGGCCGCGGAGACGCCTTCTTCCTTGTGCATGTCCACCGGGATGCCGCGACCGTTGTCGCGCACGCTGATGGACTCGTCGGGGTGGATGGTGATGCTGATCTCGGAGCAGTAGCCGGCCAGCGCTTCGTCGATGGAGTTGTCCACCACCTCGAACACCATGTGGTGCAGGCCGGTGCCGTCATCGGTGTCGCCGATGTACATGCCCGGGCGCTTGCGTACGGCATCCAGACCTTTGAGTACCTTGATACTCGAGGAGTCGTACGTGTTGTTCTCGTCGCTCATGCGTTCACTCCCGATGCGGTGATCACTCCATGTTCCACGTGGAACATGGCGACCGGCGTGTCCGTGCGCCAGCCATCCTTCAAATATTCGTGGTCGACACAGGTGATGAACACCTGGCACTGCAAATCATCCAGCAGGCGGCACAGGGCCTGTCGGTGTCGCTCATCCAGCTCCGACGGCAGGTCGTCCACCAGATAGATGCATTGGCCTTGTTTGGCCTGGTTCAGCAGATACCCCTGGGCGATGCGCAAGGCACACACCACCAGCTTCTGCTGACCGCGGGACAGAATCTCCGCGGCATTGTTCACCCCCAGCCGCAGGCGCAAGTCGGCACGCTGCGGACCGGCCTGGGTATGACCGAGCTGCTGATCGCGGGGCAGGGTAGCGGCCAGTACCTCGGCCAGCGATTTGTCCTTGTCCCAGCCGCGGTAGTAGCTGAGGGTCAGCCCCTCGATCTCCACCAGCTCGCCCAGCACCTGTTCGAACACCGGTTTCAGGGCCTGGATATAGGCCCGCCGATAGCCGTCCAGCTCGTCGCTGGCCAGGCACAGTTCTCGGTCCCAGGCCGCTTGCGACGCGGCGTCCAGTGTACCATGCCGCAGCCACGAGTTCCGCTGCCGCAGGGCCTTCTGCAGGCGCTGCCAGGCCGGCAGGAAGCGTGGTTCCACGTGGAACACTCCCCAGTCGAGGAACTGCCGACGGACCTTGGGTGCCCCTTCAAGCAGACGGAAGCTGTCCGGATTGATCACCTGTAACGGCAGGATCTCGGCCAGCTGCGCGGTGCTGCGCGCGTTCTGCCCATCGATGCGGATCTGCAGCTCGCCCTGACGGTCACGGGAAATACCCAGGTTGCTGTGCAAGCCATCCTCACGTTGCACCTGACCGAACACGGTACAGGCCGGCTGCTCGTACTGGATCATCGGCTGCAATTTGTTGCTGCGGAACGAGCGAGCGAGGCCAAGCAAATGGATGGCTTCCAGCAGGCTGGTCTTGCCGCTGCCGTTGGCGCCGTGAAGGATATTGATGCGGGGGGAGGGGGAGAGCGTCACCGGGTGCAGGTTTCGCACCGCGGTGACAGTGACGCGGGAAAGGGACATTCAGCGGATATTACAGACGCATCGGCATAACGACGTAAGAGGAGTCGTCGTTGCCGGCTTCCTGCACCAGGGCGCTGCTGTTGGCATCGGAAAGGATCAGGCGTACCTGTTCGGTGGTCATCACGCCCAGCACGTCGAGCAGATAGCTGACGTTGAAGCCGATCTCCAGCGAGCCGCCGTTGTAGTCGACCACCACTTCCTCTTCAGCTTCTTCCTGCTCCGGGTTGTTGGCCTGGATCTTCAGCAGACCGCTGGCCAGCTGCAGGCGAATGCCGCGGTACTTCTCGTTGGACAGGATCGCGGTACGGCTGAAGGCTTCACGCAGGGCCTGGCGATCACCGATCACCAGCTTGTCACCGCCGCGTGGCAGGACGCGCTCGTAGTCCGGGAACTTGCCGTCGACCAGCTTGGAGGTGAAGGTGAACTCACCGGTGGTGGCGCGGATATGGTTCGCACCCAGCACGATGGCGACTTCACCATCCTGCTCGGTGAGCAGACGGGCCAGCTCGAGGATGCCCTTGCGCGGCACGATCACCTGGTGCTTCTCGGTGTGCTCGATGGCGGCTTCCATGGCGCACATGGCCAGGCGGTGGCCGTCGGTGGCGACGGCGCGCAGCACACCGGTCTGCACCTCGATCAGCATGCCGTTGAGGTAGTAGCGCACGTCCTGCTGGGCCATGGCGAAGCTGGTGCGGTCGATCAGGCGACGCAGCTTGCTCTGTACCAGGTTGAAGGTCAGCGAGCCCGGGCCTTCTTCCACGGTGGGGAAGTCATTGGCCGGCAGAGTCGACAGGGTGAAGCGGCTGCGCCCGGCCTTGACCACCAGCTTCTGCTCGTCGACACGGATGTCGATCAGCGCATCGCTCGGCAGGCTCTTGCAGATATCCATCAGCTTACGCGCCGGTACGGTGATCTCACCCGGCTCGGCACTGTCTTCCAGGGTCACGCGCCCAACCAGCTCGACTTCCAGGTCGGTACCGGTCAGCGACAGCTGCTGGCCTTCGACCACCAGCAGCACGTTCGACAGGACCGGCAGGGTCTGGCGGCGTTCGACGACGCCGGCGACCAGTTGCAGGGGTTTCAACAGGGCTTCGCGTTGAATGGTGAAATGCATGGTCTAGTCCCTTGCCTTGTGGGCTGCGATCAGGTGGTCAGGGTGCGCAGCAGGTTCTTGTAGTCCTCGCGGATATCCGCGTCGGCTTCGCGCAATTCCGCAATCTTACGACAGGCGTGCAGCACTGTGGTGTGGTCTCTTCCGCCAAAAGCATCGCCGATTTCCGGCAGGCTGTGGTTGGTCAGTTCCTTGGACAGGGCCATGGCCACCTGGCGCGGCCGCGCCACCGAACGAGAGCGACGCTTGGAGAGCAGATCGGCGATCTTGATCTTGTAGTACTCGGCCACCGTGCGCTGAATATTGTCGACGCTGACCAGCTTGTCCTGCAGGGCCAACAGGTCCTTCAGCGACTCACGAATCAGCTCGATGCTGATCGGCTGGTTGGTGAAGTGCGAGTGGGCGATCACCCGCTTCAGCGCGCCTTCCAGTTCACGCACGTTGGAGCGGATACGCTGGGCGATGAAGAAGGCGGCATCGTGCGGCAGGTCGACCTTGGTCTGCTCGGCCTTCTTCATCAGGATGGCCACGCGGGTCTCCAACTCCGGCGGCTCCACCGCCACCGTCAGGCCCCAGCCGAAACGCGATTTCAGACGCTCTTCCAGGCCCTCGATCTCCTTCGGGTAACGGTCGCTGGTGAGGATCACCTGCTGGCCGCCCTCGAGCAGCGCATTGAAGGTGTGGAAGAACTCTTCCTGGGAACGCTCCTTCTTGGCGAAGAACTGGATGTCGTCGATCAGCAGCGCATCCACCGAGCGGTAGAAGCGCTTGAACTCGTTGATCGCGTTGAGCTGCAGCGCCTTGACCATGTCGGCGACGAAGCGCTCGGAATGCAGGTAAACCACCTTGGCGTTGGGGTTCTTCTTCAGCAGGTGGTTGCCCACCGCATGCATCAGGTGGGTCTTGCCCAGGCCGACGCCGCCATAGAGGAACAGCGGGTTGTAGCCATGCTTGAGGTTGTCCGCCACCTGCCAGGCCGCGGCGCGGGCCATCTGGTTGGACTTGCCCTCGACGAAGTTCTCGAAGGTAAAGGTGCGGTTCAGGTAGCTGGTGTGCTTGAGCGCACCTTCCACCTGCACGGTGCGCTCGGCCGGGCGACTGGCGGCGATGGGCGGCGCGACCGTGGCCAGCGGATCGCTGGGCAGATCCTCGGCGACCGCCGCCGGAGCGACGGCTGCCGCTGGGGCACTATTAATAGAAGAAGGCGCCACGGGTGCAACCATGCGCGGTGCCGCGGGACGCTTGCTGCCGATCAGCAGCGACAGCGCCGGGGCCAGACCATTGGCGCGCTCGGCCAGCAGCTCGAGCAGGCGCACCATGTACTTCTCGTTGACCCAGTCGAGGACGAAACGGTTGGGCGCATAGACGCGCAACTCGTCGCCGGCGGACTCCACCTGCAGGGGGCGGATCCAGGTGTTGAATTGTTGGGCGGGCAACTCGTCGCGAAGCAGCTCCACACACTGCTGCCAAAGTTCTACGGACACTGAAATCCCCTGGGATCGCTACGGTTGGCGAAGCAAAAAACAGCCTGCATTGTAGCCTTGCCCCCCCGAGTTATCCACACGATTGATCGATTTCAACCAAGCAAAATCAAGGATTTATTTGTGTTTCCAAGCTTCTCGCCAGGTCACCGCAAAGCTGTGGATAAAGGTAACCCAAGGGCGGTGGAAAAGCCTGGGGACGCCGCCGTGGAAAATGCCCCTGTGGGTAACAACGGCCTTTCTCCACACCTCATGCACGGCTGCCGCACACCTGACGCACCGGTTGCAGACAACCTTTTCCCGGGCTGGAGCACCTGAACACCAAGGGCTGCAGCGGGTTTTCCACAGCGCGGAGCCCCACTAGAAAGAGTTACTAGAACGATCTTTTAAATAATTTCTTTCCTTTTATCTTCTATCCCTTCTTCCAGGCCTGGTTGGAAATTGACCTGAGGCCGCGGTTTCTCTAGAATCGCCGGTCTCTTTCAAACGGGGGCCATTCCGGCCCGTAGTGGACCACCCAGGTAAAGCATCATGAAACGTACTTTCCAACCCAGCACCCTCAAGCGCGCTCGCGTTCACGGTTTCCGCGCCCGCATGGCCACCAAGAACGGCCGTGCCGTCCTGTCGCGTCGTCGCGCCAAGGGCCGCAAGCGCCTGACCGTCTGATAAACGGAACGGGTGGTGAGTCGAGACTTCGGTCGGGAAAAGCGCCTGCTGACACCCCGGCACTTCAAGGCGGTCTTCGACTCACCAAGCGGCAAGGCTCCAGGCAAGAACGTCCTGCTCCTCGCTCGCGCCAATGATCTCGACCATCCCCGCCTGGGGCTGGTGATCGGCAAGAAAAGCGTCAAGCTCTCCGTCCAGCGTAATCGCCTGAAACGCGTGATCCGGGATTCCTTCCGGCTCAATCAGGAGTTGCTGGCCGGACTGGACATTGTCGTGGTGGCGCGCAAAGGCCTCGGCGATCTGGACAATCCGGAACTGCAACAGCAGTTCGGCAAACTCTGGAGACGCCTGGCCAAGCAACGCCCCTCAGCCGCTCCTCCCGGGGTAAGCGACAGCCCCCATGCGTAAACTGGCCATCCTTCCGATCCAGTTCTACCGCTACGCCATCAGCCCCTTGATGGCCAGTCACTGTCGCTTCTATCCCAGCTGCTCCTGTTACACCCAGCAAGCCATCGAGATCCATGGCGTGCTGCGTGGCGGCTGGCTCGGCCTGCGTCGCCTGGGCCGCTGCCATCCGTGGAATCCCGGTGGCTACGATCCGGTTCCACCTCCTTCTTCCCCTTCGATGACCGAGTAATCCATGGACATCCAACGCTCGATCCTGCTCGTCGCCCTGGCCATCGTCTCCTACCTGATGGTGCTGCAGTGGAACCAGGACTACGGCCAGGCCGCTCTCCCGGCTTCGGCCAGCGCCACCGTCGGCGGCAACCAGTCCGCCGCGCTGCCGGACAGCCCCAGCGCCAGCAACAGCGGCGATGACGTACCGACCGCCAACGGTGAAGCCAATCCGCAACTGGCCGCCCCGGCCGCCGTCAGCGACGAGCTGATCCGCGTGAAGACCGACGTCCTGGAACTGGCCATCGATCCCAAGGGCGGCGATATCGTCCAGCTGACCCTGCCGGCCTACCCGCGCCGCCAGGATCGTCCGGACGTGCCCTTCCAGCTGTTCGACAACGGCGGCGAGCGCACCTACCTGGCGCAGAGCGGCCTGATCGGCAGCAACGCCCCGGACAAGTCCAGCGGCCGCGCCCTGTGGAGCAGCGCCCAGCGCAGCTATGAACTGGCCGAGGGCCAGGACCAGCTGGTGGTCGAGCTGACTTACGCCGAAGCCGGGGTCAACTACGTCAAGCGCTTCAGCTTCGAGCGCGGCCAGTACGACCTGAAAGTCGACTACAAGATCGACAACCAGAGCGGCCAGCCCTGGAGCGGTAACTTCTACGCCCAGCTCAAGCGCGACAACAGCGCCGATCCGTCCTCCACCACAGCCACCGGCACGGCCACCTACCTGGGTGCGGCCCTGTGGACCGCCGAGGAGCCCTACAAGAAAGTCTCCATGAGCGACATGGACGACAAGAACCTGCGCGAAACCGTGCAGGGCGGTTGGGTTGCCTGGTTGCAGCACTACTTCGTCACCGCCTGGGTCGGTGCCAAGGACGACAACAACAGCGTGCAGACCCGCAAGGACAGCCAGGGTAACTACATCATCGGTTTCACCGGCCCGCTGTTGAGTGTCGCTGCCGGCGCCAGCGCCGAGACCGGCGCCATCCTGTATGCCGGTCCGAAGATGCAGGACAAGCTGGCCGAGCTGTCCCCGGGCCTGGAACTGACCGTCGACTACGGCTTCCTGTGGTTCCTCGCCCAGCCGATCTTCTGGCTGCTGGAACATATCCACAGCCTGCTCGGCAACTGGGGCTGGTCGATCATCGTCCTCACCATCATCATCAAGCTGGCGTTCTTCCCGCTGTCGGCCGCCAGCTACAAGTCGATGGCGCGCATGCGTGCCGTGTCGCCCAAACTGCAGGCCCTCAAGGAGCAGTTCGGCGACGACCGGCAGAAGATGTCCCAGGCGATGATGGAGCTGTACAAGAAGGAGAAGATCAACCCGCTCGGTGGCTGCCTGCCGATCCTGGTGCAGATGCCGGTGTTCCTGGCGCTCTACTGGGTGCTGCTGGAAAGCGTCGAGATGCGCCAGGCCCCGTGGCTGGGCTGGATCACCGACCTGTCGATCAAGGACCCCTACTTCCTGCTGCCGATCATCATGGGCGCCACCATGTTCATCCAGCAGCACCTCAACCCGACCCCGCCGGACCCCATGCAGGCCAAGGTGATGAAGCTGATGCCGATCATCTTCACCTTCTTCTTCCTCTGGTTCCCCGCCGGTCTGGTGCTGTACTGGGTGGTCAACAACGTCCTGTCCATCGCCCAGCAGTGGTACATTACCCGGCAGATCGAGGCGGCTACGGCAAAAGCCTGAACCCGCTAAGCTGCACAAGACGCCCCCTCGTGGGGCGTTTTGCTATCTGTCAGATATCCACAGCCGAGAACACCAGCATGACCAGCGCCCGTGAAACCATTGCCGCCGTCGCCACTGCCCAGGGTCGCGGGGGCGTCGGCATCGTGCGCGTGTCCGGGCCACGTGCGCGCGCCATCGGCATCAGCCTGTCCGGCCTGGAACCCAAGCCGCGCCACGCCCACTACGGCCCCTGGCACGACGACGATGGCCAGGTGATCGACCAGGGCCTGCTGCTGTTCTTTCCCGGCCCGCATTCCTTCACTGGCGAAGACGTGCTGGAGCTGCAAGGGCACGGCGGCCCGGTGGTGCTGGACATGCTGCTGCAGCGCTGCCTGCAGCTCGGCGCGCGGCAGGCGCGCCCGGGAGAATTCAGCGAGCGCGCCTTCCTCAACGACAAGCTCGACCTGGCCCAGGCCGAGGCCATCGCCGACCTGATCGAGGCCAGCTCGACCCAGGCCGCGCGCAATGCCCTGCGCTCGCTGCAGGGCGAGTTTTCACGGCGGGTCCACGAGCTGACCGAGCGCCTGATCCAGCTGCGCATCTATGTGGAGGCCGCGATCGACTTCCCCGAGGAAGAGATCGACTTCCTCGCCGACGGCCATGTGCTGAGCCAGCTCGACGCGGTGCGCGAGTACTTGTCCACCGTGTTGCGCGAGGCCGGTCAGGGCGCCCTGCTGCGCGACGGTATGAACGTGGTCATCGCCGGCCGCCCCAACGCTGGCAAGTCCAGCCTGCTCAATGCCCTGGCCGGGCGCGAGGCGGCCATCGTCACCGATATCGCCGGTACTACCCGCGACGTGCTGCGCGAACATATCCACATCGATGGCATGCCGCTGCACGTGGTGGACACCGCCGGCCTGCGCGACACCGAGGATCAGGTGGAGCGCATTGGCGTGGAGCGCGCGCTCAAGGCCATCGGCGAGGCCGACCGGGTGCTGCTGGTGGTCGACTCTACCGCGCCGGAGGCGGCCGATCCCTTCGCACTGTGGCCGGAGTTTCTCGACAGCAAACCCGACCCGGCTCGGGTCACCCTGATCCGCAACAAGGCCGACCTGTCAGGCGAAGCCGTCGCCCTGGAAACCTGCAGCGACGGCCATGTCACCATCGCCCTGTCGGCCAAGTCGGCCGACGGCCTGGATCTGTTGCGCGAGCACCTGAAGGCCTGCATGGGCTTCGAGCAGACCGCCGAGAGCGGCTTCAGCGCGCGCCGCCGTCACCTGGAGGCGCTGCGCCAGGCCCAGGCCAGCCTGGAGCATGGACGCAACCAGTTGACGCTGATGGGCGCCGGCGAACTGCTGGCCGAGGATCTGCGCCAGGCCCAGCAGGCACTGGGCGAAATCACCGGAGCCTTCAGCTCGGACGATCTGCTCGGACGCATCTTCTCCAGCTTCTGCATCGGCAAATAACCAACCTGAGCCCTGTGGAAAACCCGGCCTGAACCCGGTCGATAAGCCTGGTGACAAGGCCTTGGAAAACCCGCCTGTGCATAAGCAGTACTTTAATCCACAGGGATTATCCAGCTTGCCCAGTGGAAAGGGCCAGGAATGGCACAGCCTTATACATCTCTGCAGGCCTTGTTGAATCAGGGATACAGCGATCTATCCACAGAAAGGCACTGCACCATACATAAACATAAAAACCAAGCTTTATAAGATTTCTCTCTTTTATTCTCTATTTTCCTGAAAGCCTGAATGCTGGCTATTTTTTGTGCAGAAGGCTTCATTCGGGGGGACCAACTCCCTATACTTGCCACCCCTTTCCAATCCCCCTTTTCAACAGGCACGAGGTGCGTGGTGGACTTCCCTTCCCGTTTTGACGTGATCGTGATCGGCGGCGGCCATGCCGGCACCGAGGCTGCGCTGGCAGCCGCACGCATGGGCGTGAAGACCCTGCTGCTGACCCACAACGTGGAAACCCTCGGCCAGATGAGCTGCAACCCGGCCATCGGCGGCATCGGCAAGAGCCACCTGGTCAAGGAAATCGATGCCCTCGGCGGCGCCATGGCGCTGGCCACCGACAAGGGCGGCATCCAGTTCCGTGTGCTCAACAGCCGCAAGGGCCCGGCCGTACGCGCCACCCGTGCCCAGGCCGACCGCGTGCTGTACAAGGCGGCGATCCGCGAGATTCTGGAAAACCAGGCGAACCTGTGGATATTCCAGCAGGCAGCGGACGACCTGATCGTCGAGCAGGACCAGGTCAAGGGGGTGGTCACCCAGATGGGCCTGCGCTTCATGGCCGACAACGTTGTACTGACCACCGGCACCTTCCTCGGCGGACTTATCCACATCGGCCTGCAGAACTACTCCGGCGGCCGTGCCGGCGATCCGCCCTCGATCGCCCTGGCCAAACGCCTGCGCGAGCTGCCGCTGCGTGTCGGCCGCCTGAAGACTGGCACCCCGCCGCGTATCGATGGCCGCTCGGTGGATTTCTCGGTGATGACCGAGCAGCCTGGCGACACCCCGACCCCGGTGATGTCCTTCCTCGGCAATCAGGCCATGCATCCGCGCCAGATCAGCTGCTGGATGACCCACACCAACGCGCGCACTCACGAGATCATCGCCAGCAACCTTGATCGCTCGCCGATGTACTCGGGCGTGATCGAAGGTATCGGCCCGCGCTACTGCCCGTCGATCGAAGACAAGATCCACCGCTTCGCCGACAAGGACAGCCACCAGGTGTTCATCGAGCCGGAAGGCCTGACCACCCATGAGCTGTACCCAAACGGTATCTCCACTTCGCTGCCGTTCGACGTGCAGCTGGAGATCGTGCGTTCCATTCGCGGCATGGAGAACGCCCATATCGTGCGTCCTGGCTACGCCATCGAGTACGACTACTTCGATCCGCGCGACCTCAAGTACAGCCTGGAGACCAAGGTCATCGGCGGGCTGTTCTTCGCCGGTCAGATCAACGGCACCACCGGCTACGAAGAAGCCGGCGCCCAGGGCCTGCTGGCCGGCGCAAACGCCGCGCTGCGCGCCCAGGGCAAGGACAGCTGGTGTCCGCGCCGCGACGAGGCCTATATCGGTGTGCTGGTCGACGACCTGATCACCCTGGGCACCCAGGAGCCCTACCGCATGTTCACCTCGCGCGCCGAATACCGGCTGATCCTGCGCGAGGACAACGCCGACCTGCGCCTGACCGAGAAAGGCCGCGAGCTGGGGCTGATCGACGACACCCGCTGGGCCGCCTTCGAGGCCAAGCGCGAGGGCATCGCCCTGGAAGAACAACGCCTGAAGAGCACCTGGGTGCGCCCGGGTACCCCGCAGGGCGATGCCATCGCCGCGCGCTTCGGTACCCCGCTGGCCCATGAGTACAACCTGCTCAACCTGCTCGCCCGCCCGGAAATCGACTACGCCGGCCTGGCCGAAGTGACCGAAGCACCGGCCGTGGATGCCCAGGTTGCCGAGCAGGTGGAGATCAAGACCAAGTACGCCGGCTACATCGACCGCCAGCAGGAAGAGATCGCCCGCCTGCGCGCCAGCGAGGACATCAGGCTACCGGCCGATATCGACTACGCCGGCATCTCCGGTCTGTCCAAGGAGATCCAGGGCAAGCTGGGCAAGACCCGCCCCGAGACGCTCGGCCAGGCCGGGCGCATCCCGGGCGTGACCCCGGCGGCCATCTCCCTGCTGCTGATCCATCTGAAGAAGCGCAACGCCGGCCAGACCCTGGAGGCCAGCGCCTGATGTCCGTGGTCACCCAACGCCATGCCGATGAACTCGCGCAGGGCGCGCAGACGCTCGGCGTGGCACTCAGCCCCCTGCAGCAGGAACAGCTGCTGGCCTACCTGGCCCTGCTGATCAAGTGGAACAAGGCCTACAACCTGACCGCGGTGCGCAACCCGGACGAGATGGTGTCGCGTCATCTGCTCGACAGCCTCAGCGTGGTGCCCTTCGTCGCCCGATACGGTGACAACTGGTTGGACGTCGGCAGCGGTGGCGGCATGCCCGGCATTCCGCTGGCCATCTTGTTCCCCGAGCGGCGCTTCACCCTGCTCGACTCCAACGGCAAGAAGACCCGCTTCCTCACCCAGGTGAAGCTGGAGCTCAAGCTCGCCAACCTGGAAGTTATCCACAGCCGGGTCGAGGAGTTCCGTCCGCAGATCCCGTTCAGCGGCATCTGCTCGCGCGCCTTCAGCTCGCTGCAGGACTTCACCGACTGGACCCGTCATCTGGGCAATGGCGATACCCACTGGCTGGCGATGAAGGGCGTGCAGCCGGACGACGAGCTGCAGGCACTGCCGGCGGACATCCGCCTGCAAAGCTGCGACGTGCTCAAGGTTCCCGGTTGCCAAGGCCAGCGTCACCTGTTGATACTGCGACGCTCGGTCTAGGGGGAAGCACAGATGGCCAAGGTATTCGCGATCGCCAATCAGAAAGGCGGGGTCGGCAAGACCACCACCTGCATCAACCTGGCCGCCTCGCTGGTCGCCACCAAGCGCCGCGTGCTGCTGATCGACCTCGATCCACAGGGCAACGCCACCATGGGCAGCGGTGTGGATAAGCAGGCCCTGGAGCACTCCATCTACGACGTGCTGATTGGCGAGAGCACCGTCGGCGAGGCCATGCAGTTCTCCGAGCACGGCGGCTACCAGTTGCTGCCGGCCAACCGCGACCTGACCGCCGCCGAAGTCGCCCTGCTGGAAATGAAGATGAAGGAGAGCCGCCTGCGCTATGCGCTGGCGCCGATCCGCGAGAACTACGACTACATCCTCATCGACTGCCCGCCGGCGCTGTCGATGCTCACGGTCAACGCCCTGGTCGCCGCCGACGGCGTGATCATCCCCATGCAGTGCGAGTACTACGCGCTGGAGGGCCTGACCGACCTGATGAACAGCATCCAGCGCATCGGCCAGCTGCTCAACCCGAGCCTGAAGATCGAGGGCCTGCTGCGCACCATGTATGACCCGCGCATCAGCCTGACCAACGACGTCAGCGCCCAGCTCAAGGAGCATTTCGGCGAGCAGCTGTACGACGTGGTCATCCCGCGCAACGTGCGCCTGGCCGAGGCGCCCAGCTTCGGCATGCCGGCGCTGGCCTACGACAAGCAATCGCGCGGCGCCATCGCCTACCTGGCGCTGGCCGGCGAACTGGTGCGCCGTCAGCGCGCCGCCGCGAAAACCGCAACCGCATAAAGGAATCCCATGGCCATCAAGAAACGCGGACTTGGCCGCGGACTGGACGCCCTGCTCGGCGGCAGCACCGCCGCTACCCTGGAAGAAGAAGCGGTCAAGGTCGACAGCCGCGAGTTGCAGCACCTGCCGCTGGACCTGATCCAGCGCGGCAAGTACCAGCCGCGCCGCGACATGGACCCGGCCGCCCTCGAGGAGCTGGCCAACTCGATCAAGGCCCAGGGCGTGATGCAGCCGATCGTGGTGCGTCCCATCGGTGGCGGCCGCTTCGAGATCATCGCCGGCGAACGCCGCTGGCGCGCCAGCCAGCAGGCCGGTCTGGACAGGATCCCGGCCATGGTCCGCGAAGTGCCGGACGAAGCCGCCATCGCCATGGCGCTGATCGAGAACATCCAGCGCGAAGACCTCAACCCGATCGAGGAAGCCGTGGCCCTGCAGCGCCTGCAGCAGGAGTTCGAGCTGACCCAGCAGCAGGTCGCCGACGCGGTGGGCAAGTCGCGGGTGACCATCACCAACCTGCTGCGCCTGATCGCCCTGCCGGAAGAGATCAAGACCCTGCTGTCCCATGGCGACCTGGAGATGGGCCATGCCCGCGCCCTGCTCGGCCTGCCCCTGGAACAGCAGGTGGAAGGCGCGCGACATGTTGTCGCACGCGGCCTCACCGTGCGCCAAACCGAGGCACTGGTGCGCCAGTGGCTGAACGCCAAGGAAAAGCCGGCCGAAAAGGCCAAGGTCGACCCGGACATCAATCGCCTGGAGCAGCGCCTGGCCGAGAAGCTAGGGGCCCCGGTGCAGATCAAGCATGGTCAGAAGGGCAAGGGCCAGCTGGTCATCCGTTACAACTCGCTGGACGAACTGCAGGGCGTTCTGGCCCACATTCGCTGAAACAATTGCTCATCGTTGCCCGTGTAGCGGGCGGTCGGAATTCACTACCGGCCAGTTGAACAGGGGGGAACCCCCCTATACTCTGCGCGCATTTTGTCGGCACAAAGTATGCCAAGTTGTTGATTTAACGTGCCGACCCAGAGGAACAGCAACAGATGGACGCCCGCACGCCGAACCGCCTGCCCTTCCATCGTCTGCCGGTGTTTCCGGTGCTGCTGGTCCAACTGGCCGTGATCCTGCTGGCCGCTGCCGCCCTGTTCGGCTGGCGCGGCGCGGTGAGTGGCTACTCGGGACTCTGTGGGGGGCTCATCGCCTGGCTCCCCAACCTGTATTTCGCCCACAAGGCGTTCCGCTTCAGCGGGGCGCGGGCCGCCCAGAGCATCGTCCGGTCGTTCTACGCCGGCGAGGCGGGCAAGCTGATTCTGACGGCAGTGCTGTTTGCACTGGCGTTCGTGGTGGTGAAACCGCTGGAGGCGCCGGCGCTGTTCGGTGTCTTCGTGCTGGCGCTCAGCGTCGGCTGGTTCGCCCCGCTGCTGATGAGAACAAGACTTTCGAGACCTTAGAGCGTTTGAGGCAAACATGGCAGAACAAACCGCTTCGGGCTATATCCAGCACCACCTGCAGAACCTGACCTTCGGGAAACTGCCGAACGGTGACTGGGGCTTCGCCCATACCGCGCAAGAAGCAAAGGAAATGGGCTTCTGGGCCTTCCACGTCGATACCCTCGGCTGGTCCGTTTTCCTTGGCCTGGTATTCATCCTGCTGTTCCGCATGGCCGCCAAGCGCGCCACCAGCGACCAGCCGGGTGGCCTGCAGAACTTCGTCGAAGTGCTGATCGAGTTCGTCGACGGCAGCGTGAAGGACACCTTCCACGGCCGTAACGCCCTGATCGCTCCGCTGGCCCTGACCATCTTCGTCTGGATCTTCCTGATGAACCTGATGGACCTGGTACCGGTCGACTTCCTGCCGGTCCTGGCCGCCACCATCACCGGCAACGAGCACCTGTTCTTCCGTGTGGTGCCGACCACCGACCCGAACGCCACCCTGGGCATGGCCCTGTCGGTGTTCGCCCTGATCGTGTTCTACAGCATCAAGGTCAAGGGCATTGGCGGCTTCCTCGGCGAGCTGACCCTGCACCCATTCAGCAGCAGCAACATCTTCGTGCAGATCCTGCTGATTCCGGTCAACTTCCTGCTCGAGTTCGTGACCCTGATCGCCAAGCCGATTTCCCTGGCTCTGCGTCTGTTCGGCAACATGTACGCCGGCGAGCTGATCTTCATCCTGATCGCCGTGATGTTCGGCAGCGGCCTGTTCCTGCTGAGCACCCTGGGCGTGGCGCTGAACTGGGCGTGGGCCGTGTTCCACATCCTGATCATCACCCTGCAGGCCTTCATCTTCATGATGCTGACCATCGTCTACCTGTCGATGGCGCACGAAGACAACCACTAAGAGGCGCCTTGCGCGCCTCTGGTACCGCTAAACCGCTTTACCGCTTCACTTAAACCCCTAAACCAATACGACATAAAAAGTCGGGAGGAAAAATGGAAACTGTAGTTGGTCTCACCGCGATTGCTGTTGCCCTGCTGATCGGTCTGGGCGCTCTGGGTACTGCCATTGGCTTCGGTCTGCTGGGCGGCAAGTTCCTGGAAGGCGCTGCTCGTCAGCCGGAAATGGTTCCGATGCTGCAGGTGAAAATGTTCATCGTCGCCGGTCTGCTGGACGCCGTGACCATGATCGGTGTGGGTATCGCCCTGTTCTTCACCTTCGCGAACCCCTTCGTTGGTCAAATCGCCGGCTAATCACTCGCTTTCGAGTGATTGGTGTGACGAACAACGAACGAGCGAGGTGTTGGCGTGAACATTAATGCAACCCTGATTGGCCAGGCCGTTGCGTTCTTCATTTTCGTGCTGTTCTGCATGAAGTTCGTGTGGCCTCCGGTCATCACGGCTCTGCGCGAACGCCAAAAGAAGATCGCCGATGGTCTGGACGCCGCCAACCGTGCGGCTCGCGATCTGGAACTGGCCCACGAGAAAGTGGCCCAGCAACTGCGCGAAGCCAAAACCCAGGCTGCTGAAATCATCGAGCAAGCCAAAAAGCGCGCGACCCAGATCGTCGACGAAGCCCGTGATCAGGCTCGTGTCGAGGCTGACCGCGTGAAGGCTCAGGCTCAGGCCGAGATCGAGCAGGAAATCAACGGTGTCAAAGACGCCCTGCGTGCCCAAGTGGGTGCCCTGGCCGTTACCGGTGCCGAGAAGATCCTGGGCTCGACCATCGATCAAAACGCGCATGCGGAGCTGGTTAACAAACTGGCAGCCGAAATCTAAGCGAGGGCGATCATGGCAGAACTGACCACGCTGGCCCGTCCTTACGCTAAGGCTGCCTTCGAGTACGCCCAAGGCAACCAGCAGCTGGCCGCATGGTCGGCCATGCTGGGCCTCGCTGCAGCGGTGTCGCAGGACGACACCATGCAGCGCGTGCTCAAGGCCCCGCGTTTGACGAGCGCAGAAAAGGCCGCCGCTTTCAACGAAGTGTGCGGTGACAAGTTCGACGCCCAGGCACGCAACTTCATTTCCGTCGTCTCCGAAAACGGTCGTCTCGACCTGTTGCCGGAAATCGCCGCCCAGTTCGAGCTGTACAAGGCCGAGCAGGAGAAGTCGGTGGACGTGGAAGTGACCAGTGCCTTCGCATTGAGCACAGAACAGCAAGACAAACTCGCCAAGGTTCTCAACGCACGGCTCAGCCGAGAAGTGCGTCTGCATGTGACGGAAGACGCCGCCCTCATCGGCGGTGTGGTTATCCGCGCAGGCGACCTGGTTATCGATGGCTCGGTTCGCGGCAAAATCGCGAAGCTGGCCGAAGCGTTGAAATCTTGAGTTTGAAGGGGCAGCAGAGCAATGCAGCAACTCAATCCTTCCGAAATTAGTGAAATCATCAAGGGACGTATCGAGAAACTCGACGTCTCTTCCCAAGCCCGCAACGAAGGTACCGTGGTATCCGTTTCCGACGGTATCGTGCGTATCTACGGTCTGGCCGACGTTATGTACGGCGAAATGATCGAGTTCCCGGGCGGCGTCTACGGTATGGCGCTGAACCTGGAGCAGGACTCCGTCGGTGCCGTGGTTCTGGGTGCGTACACCACCCTGGCCGAAGGCATGAGCGCCAAGTGCACCGGCCGCATCCTGGAAGTCCCGGTTGGTCCGGAACTGCTGGGCCGCGTGGTCGATGCCCTGGGCAACCCGATCGACGGCAAAGGCCCGATCAATGCTCAAGCCACCGACGCCGTCGAGAAAGTCGCTCCGGGCGTGATCTGGCGTAAGTCGGTCGACCAGCCTGTACAGACCGGTTACAAGTCGGTCGATGCCATGATCCCGGTCGGCCGTGGCCAGCGCGAGCTGATCATCGGTGACCGTCAGATCGGTAAGACCGCTCTGGCCGTCGACGCCATCATCAACCAGAAGAACAGCGGCATCCGCTGCGTCTACGTGGCCATCGGTCAGAAGCAATCGACCATCGCCAACGTGGTGCGCAAGCTGGAAGAAGCTGGCGCCCTGGCCAACACCATCGTTGTCGCCGCGTCCGCGTCCGAGTCGGCTGCCCTGCAGTTCCTCGCGCCGTACGCCGGTTGCACCATGGGCGAATACTTCCGCGACCGCGGTGAAGACGCCCTGATCGTGTACGACGACCTGTCCAAGCAGGCCGTGGCCTACCGTCAGATCTCCCTGCTGCTGCGCCGTCCGCCGGGCCGCGAAGCCTACCCGGGCGACGTGTTCTATCTCCACAGCCGTCTGCTGGAGCGCGCTTCCCGTGTTTCCGAAGAGTACGTCGAGAAGTTCACCAACGGTGCCGTGAAGGGCAAGACCGGTTCCCTGACCGCTCTGCCGATCATCGAAACCCAGGCTGGCGACGTTTCCGCGTTCGTTCCGACCAACGTGATCTCCATCACCGACGGTCAGATCTTCCTGGAATCGGCCATGTTCAACTCGGGTATCCGTCCGGCCGTCAACGCCGGTATCTCGGTTTCCCGCGTGGGTGGTGCCGCTCAGACCAAGATCATCAAGAAGCTCTCCGGTGGTATCCGTACCGCTCTGGCTCAGTACCGTGAACTGGCGGCCTTCGCCCAGTTCGCCTCTGACCTGGACGAAGCCACCCGCAAGCAGCTGGATCACGGTCAGCGCGTTACCGAGCTGATGAAGCAGAAGCAGTACGCGCCGATGTCCATCGCCGACATGGCGGTGAGCCTGTATGCCGCCGAGCGTGGTTTCCTGGCCGACGTCGAAGTCGCCAAGATCATCAGCTTCGAGCAGGCCCTGATCGCCTTCTTCAACCGTGAGAACGCCGCGCTGATGGCGAAGATCAACGAGAAGGGCGACTTCAATGACGATATCGACGCTCAGCTGAAGGCTGGCATCGAGAAGTTCAAGGCCACCCAAACCTGGTAAGCCGCAGTGGGGGCCGCGAGGTCCCCGCTTGCTAACCTGATAGGTGTTACATGGCAGGCGCAAAAGAGATTCGCAGCAAGATTGCGAGCATCAAAAGCACGCAGAAGATCACCAGCGCCATGGAAAAGGTGGCGACCAGCAAGATGCGCAGGGCTCAACAGCGCATGGCTGCCAGTCGTCCCTACGCGGAGCGTATCCGCCAGGTGATTGGTCATCTGGCCAACGCCAACCCGGAATATCGTCACCCGTTCATGATCGAGCGTGAAGTCAAGCGCGTCGGTTACGTGGTGGTGAGTTCGGACCGTGGTCTGTGCGGTGGTCTGAATACCAACCTGTTCAAGGCTCTGGTCAAGGACATGGCGAGCAATCGCGAGCAAGGCGTGGAGGTTGATCTCTGCGTGATTGGCAGCAAGGGTGCGGCATTCTTCCGCAACTTTGGTGGCAATGTCGTTGCTGCGATCAGCCACCTGGGCGAAGAACCGTCGATCAACGATCTGATCGGTTCGGTCAAGGTGATGCTCGATGCCTACCTGGAAGGTCGCATCGATCGTCTGTCCGTGGTCTCGAACAAGTTCGTCAATACCATGACGCAAAAGCCGACAGTGGAGCAGCTGGTTCCGCTGGTGGCGACTCCGGATGAGGGTCTCAAGCACCACTGGGACTACCTGTACGAACCCGACGCCAAGCAGATCCTCGACGGTCTGATGGTGCGTTACGTGGAGTCGCAGGTGTACCAGGCGGTGGTCGAGAACGCTGCTGCTGAACAAGCGGCACGGATGATCGCGATGAAGAACGCCACCGACAACGCTGGCGATCTGATCAAGGACCTGCAGCTGATTTACAACAAGGCTCGTCAGGCAGCGATCACCCAGGAAATTTCGGAAATCGTCGGCGGCGCTGCCGCGGTTTAAGAACGGTTCAAATATTCAGAGGAACCAAAGATGAGTAGCGGACGTATCGTTCAAATCATCGGCGCCGTTATCGACGTGGAATTCCCGCGTGATCAAGTGCCGAGCGTTTATGAAGCGCTGAAAGTAGTTGGCGCCGAAACCACCCTCGAAGTTCAGCAGCAGCTGGGCGACGGCGTGGTGCGTTCCATCGCCATGGGCTCGACCGAAGGTCTGAAGCGTGGCCTGGACGTCACCCGCACCGGCAAGGCCATCTCCGTACCGGTCGGTAAAGCGACCCTGGGCCGGATCATGGACGTGCTGGGCAACCCGATCGACGAAGCCGGCCCGATTGGCGAAGAAGAGCAGTGGGAAATCCACCGCGCTGCGCCATCCTATGCCGAGCAGGCTGGCGGCAACGAGCTGCTGGAAACCGGTATCAAGGTAATCGACCTGGTCTGCCCGTTCGCCAAGGGCGGTAAGGTCGGTCTGTTCGGTGGCGCCGGTGTCGGCAAGACCGTGAACATGATGGAACTGATCCGTAACATCGCCATGGAACACAGCGGTTACTCCGTGTTCGCCGGCGTGGGTGAGCGTACTCGTGAGGGTAACGACTTCTACCACGAGATGAAGGATTCCAACGTTCTCGACAAAGTGGCCCTGGTTTACGGCCAGATGAACGAGCCGCCGGGCAACCGTCTGCGCGTGGCGCTGACCGGCCTGACCATGGCCGAGAAGTTCCGTGACGAAGGCCGTGACGTTCTGCTGTTCGTCGACAACATCTACCGTTACACCCTCGCCGGTACCGAAGTATCCGCACTGCTGGGCCGTATGCCTTCCGCAGTGGGTTACCAGCCGACCCTGGCCGAAGAGATGGGCGTTCTGCAGGAGCGTATTACCTCCACCAAGAACGGCTCGATCACCTCGGTACAGGCCGTCTACGTACCTGCGGACGACCTGACCGACCCGAGCCCGGCGACCACCTTCGCCCACTTGGACGCCACCGTCGTACTGTCGCGTGACATCGCCTCCCTGGGTATCTACCCGGCCGTGGACCCGCTGGACTCCACCTCCCGTCAGCTCGATCCGCTGGTGGTTGGTCAGGAGCACTACGAGACCGCGCGTGGCGTGCAGTACGTACTGCAGCGCTACAAGGAACTGAAGGACATCATCGCGATCCTCGGTATGGACGAGCTGTCCGAGTCGGACAAGCAACTGGTAGCCCGTGCTCGTAAGATCCAGCGCTTCCTGTCCCAGCCGTTCTTCGTCGCCGAAGTCTTCACCGGCTCCCCGGGCAAGTACGTTTCCCTGAAGGACACCATCGCTGGTTTCAGCGGCATCCTGAAAGGTGACTACGATCACCTGCCGGAGCAGGCGTTCTACATGGTTGGCAGCATCGACGAAGCGATCGAGAAAGCCAAGAAACTGTAATCCCCTGTGCGCCCGGCAACGGGCGCTCGTGAGGCAAGCGTATGGCCATTACTGTCCATTGCGATATCGTCAGTGCCGAAGCGGAGATCTTCTCCGGTCTGGTCGAGATGGTGATCGCGCACGGCAACCTGGGCGATCTGGGTATCGCTCCGGGCCACGCCCCGCTGATCACTGATCTGAAGCCGGGCCCCATCCGCCTGGTCAAGCAGGGTGGCGAGCACGAGGTGTTCTACATCTCCGGTGGCTTCCTCGAAGTGCAGCCGAACATGGTGAAGGTCCTGGCCGACACCGTGACTCGTGCCAGCGACATCGACGAAGCGGCCGCTCAGGAGGCCCTCAAGGCCGCCGAGAAGGCGCTCAACGAGAAGGGTGCGGAGTTCAACTACGGCTCCGCCGCCGCTCACCTGGCCGAAGTGGCAGCCCAGCTGCGCACCGTCCAGCAGATGCGCAAGAAGTACTGAGGCTCGTCCTCCGGCTTCCAGCGTCAGCGAGTAAAAGGGTAGCCTTGGCTACCCTTTTTCTTTTCTGCCGTTTTAATCCGCGGGCGGCTGGCCGCCTGCACCCGTTCAGGATTCCGCCATGTCCCTCGATATCGTCATCCTCGCCGCCGGCCAGGGCACCCGCATGCGTTCGGCCCTGCCCAAGGTCCTGCACCCGGTGGCCGGCAAGCCCATGCTTGGCCACGTCATCGATACCGCCCGCCAGCTTGCGCCGCGCAAGATCCATGTGGTGATCGGCCATGGTGCCGAGCTGGTGCGCGAGCGCCTGGCGGCCGACGATATCCACTTCGTACTGCAGGCCGAGCAGCTCGGCACCGGCCATGCCGTGGCCCAGGCCCTGCCGGCGCTGTCGGCGGACAAGGTGCTGATCCTCTACGGCGACGTGCCGCTGACCCGGGTCGAGACCCTGGCCCGCCTGCTGGAGCAGGCCGGTGACAACCAGCTGGGCCTGTTGACCGTCAACCTGGCCGATCCCACCGGTTATGGCCGCATCATCCGCAACGAAGCCGGCGTGGTGCAGGCGATCGTCGAGCACAAGGATGCCAGCGAAGCACAGCGCGCCATCCGCGAAGGCAACACCGGCATCCTCGCCGTACCGGGCAAGCGCCTCGGTGACTGGCTGGGCCGCCTGTCCAACAGCAATGCCCAGGGCGAGTACTACCTCACCGACGTGATCGCCATGGCCGTGGCCGACGGCCTGGTCGTCGCCACCGAGACCGCCCAGGACGAAATGGAAGTGCTGGGTGCCAACGACCGCATCCAGCTGGCGCAGCTCGAGCGCCACTACCAGCAGCGCATGGCCCGCCAGCTGATGGCCCAGGGCGTGACCCTGCTCGACCCGCATCGTTTCGACGTGCGTGGTGAAGTGACCGTGGGCCGCGACGTGACCATCGACATCAACGTGATCCTCGAAGGCAAGGTGGTCATCGAGGACGACGTGCAGATCGGCCCGAACTGTGTGATCAAGGATTCCATCCTGCGTCGCGGCGCCATCGTCAAAGCCAACAGCCACCTGGAAGGCGCCGAGCTGGGTGAGGGCGCCGATTGCGGCCCGTTCGCTCGCCTGCGTCCGGGCGCCAGGCTGGGCGCCAAGGCCCATGTCGGCAACTTCGTCGAGCTGAAGAACGCCGTGCTGGGCGAGGGCGCCAAGGCCGGCCACCTGAGCTACCTGGGCGACGCCGAGATCGGCGCACGCAGCAACATCGGCGCCGGCACCATCACCTGCAACTACGACGGTGCCAACAAGCACAAGACGGTAATGGGCGAAGACGTGTTCATTGGTTCCAACAGCTCCATCGTCGCCCCCGTGACCCTGGGCAACGGCGCTACCACCGGTGCCGGCTCCACCGTGACCCAGGACGTACCGGCGGCGGCCCTGGCAGTGGGCCGTGCCAAGCAGCGCAATATCGAAGGCTGGAAGCGTCCGCAGAAGGCGCCGAAGTAACAGGCCTGCCGTTGTGTAGAAAGGCGGCTCAGGCCGCCTTTCGTCTATCTGGCACTTGACCTGAGGCTTTCGTTAGGTTTTGATTCGCGCACTTATCTTTCGAATCGAAACTTAAATGTCGAAACGCAACACGCCCCAGCGTCGCCACGCGATTCTCGCCTTGCTCAACGAGCAGGGCGAGGTGGTCGTGGACGCCCTGGCACAGCATTTCGCCACCTCCGAAGTTACGATCCGAAAGGACCTGGCCGAACTGGAGAAGAACGGCCTGCTGCTGCGTCGCTACGGCGGTGCCGTGCCCATGCCGCAGGAGCTGATCGGCGAGCCGGCCCAGCCCATCTCCCGCCACAAGCAGGCCATTGCCCGCGCGGCGGTCGGCCTGATCCGTGAGCACGCACGCATCATCATCGACAGCGGCAGCACCACGGCGGCGATGATCCCGCAGCTCGGCCGCCAGCCCGGCCTGGTGGTGATGACCAACTCGCTGAACGTGGCCAACGCCCTGCGCGACATCGAGCACGAGCCGGTGCTGCTGATGACCGGTGGCACTTGGGACCCGCACTCGGAATCCTTCCAGGGCCAGGTCGCCGAGCAGGTCCTGCGCTCCTACGACTTCGACCAGCTGTTCATCGGCGCCGACGGCATCGACCTGGAGCGTGGCACCACCACCTTCAACGAACTGCTGGGGCTGTCGCGGGTCATGGCCGAGGTGGCCCGCGAGGTCATCGTCATGGTCGAGAGCGACAAGGTCGGCCGCCGTATTCCCAACCTGGAGCTGCCCTGGAGCAGCGTCCATACCCTGATCACCGACGACCGCCTGGATAGCCAGGTGGCCGAACAGATACGCGCGCGCGGGGTCCAGCTGATCCTCGCCGCCGCTTCCTGAGGAGAACCCCTATGTGTGGCATCGTTGGCGCCGTCGCCGAACGCAACATCACCCCGATCCTGATTGAAGGCCTCAAGCGCCTGGAGTACCGCGGCTATGACAGCGCCGGTGTGGCGGTCTTCACCCAGGCCGGTGAACTGCAGCGCCGTCGCCGCGTCGGCAAGGTCGCCGAGCTGGAACAGGCCCTGGCCGCTGAGCCGCTGACCGGCCACCTGGGCATCGCCCACACCCGCTGGGCCACCCACGGCGCGCCGAGCGAGCGCAACGCCCACCCACATTTCTCCGGTGAAGAATTGGCCGTGGTGCACAACGGCATCATCGAGAACCACGAGGAGCTGCGCGAGCGCCTCAAGGGCCTCGGCTACGTCTTCACCTCCGACACCGACACCGAGACCATCGTCCACCTGTTGCAGCACAAGCTGCAGCAGCTCGGCGACCTCACCGCCGCGCTCAAGGCCGCGATTCCCGAGCTGCATGGCGCCTACGGCCTGGCGGTGATCAGTGCCGCCCAGCCGGACCGCATCCTCGCTGCCCGCAGCGGCAGCCCGCTGGTGATTGGCCTGGGTTTGGGCGAGAACTTCCTCGCCTCCGACCAGCTCGCCCTGCGCCAAGTGACCGACCGCTTCATGTACCTGGAGGAGGGCGATATTGCCGAGATCCGCCGCGACAGCGTGCAGATCTGGGACCTCGCCGGCCAAGCGGTGCAGCGTGAGTCGGTGCAGTACCACGAGGGCGCCGAGGCCGCCGACAAGGGCGAGTACCGCCACTTCATGCTCAAGGAAATCCACGAGCAGCCCCGGGTCGTGCAGCGCACTCTGGAAGGCCGCCTGGGCGGCGACCACGTGCTGGTCCAGGCCTTCGGCCCGCAGGCCGCCGAGCTGTTCGCCAAGGTGCGCAACGTCCAGATCGTCGCCTGCGGTACCAGCTACCACGCCGGCATGGTTGCCCGTTACTGGCTGGAGGCGTTGACCGGCATTCCCTGCCAGATCGAAGTGGCCAGCGAGTTCCGCTACCGCCAGGTGGCGGTGCAGCCGGACAGCCTGTTCATCACCATATCCCAGTCCGGCGAGACTGCCGACACCCTGGCCGCCCTGCGCAATGCGAAACAGGCCGGCTACCTGGCCAGCCTGACCATCTGCAATGTCGGCACCAGCTCCCTGGTGCGTGAATCCGACCTGTGCCTGCTGACCCAGGCCGGCCCGGAAATCGGCGTCGCCTCGACCAAGGCCTTCACCACCCAGCTGGTCTCTCTGCTGCTGCTGACCCTGGCCCTCGGCCAGGTGCGCGGCACCCTGCAGGCCGGCGTCGCCGCCGAACTGGTGGAAGAATTGCGCCGCCTGCCGACTCGCCTGGGCGAAGCCCTAGCCATGGACAAGACGGTGGAGAAGGTCGCTGAACTGTTCGCCGAGAAGCACCACACCCTGTTCCTCGGCCGTGGTGCTCAGTACCCGGTGGCCATGGAAGGTGCGCTCAAACTCAAGGAAATCTCCTACATCCACGCCGAAGCCTACCCGGCCGGCGAGCTCAAGCACGGCCCGCTGGCGCTGGTCGACGCCGATATGCCGGTGGTCACCGTGGCACCGAACAACGAGCTGCTGGAGAAGCTCAAGTCCAACCTGCAGGAAGTCCGCGCCCGTGGCGGCCAACTGATCGTTTTCGCTGACGAAGCCGCCGGTCTTGGCAATGGCGAAGGTACCCAGGTGATCAACATGCCGCACATCCACGACGTGCTGGCACCGATCCTCTACACCGTGCCGCTGCAGCTGCTGTCCTACTACGTGGCCGTGCTCAAAGGCACCGACGTGGACCAACCGCGTAATTTGGCAAAGTCGGTGACGGTGGAATAAACCGTTAGCGAAACGAGAAAGCGCGGGCCGATGGCCCGCTTTTTTCTTTGCAGATCAAGGAAGTGGAGGGGCTTCGTATTCCAGCATCTCCAGGTCCGCCTTGCCCTGATAGGTCACGCGGATTACGTGATTTTCTATGCCCGTATCCGCGATGCTTTCCAGCAGGCTGTAGCCACCATATTCGGGAGTGATCTCGTACAGTGGTTTATCGCCTGTCTCGAACATTCGATAGAAACGCACTGAGCTATCGCCCAGGCTCATTACCACTTCCCGCTCAGTATCGACTGCCTCTACCAGAGAGAAGGGGCCGCCCAGTGAGCCGCCAAGTTTGTAGACGTAGGTCGCCGAACAGGCTGTGCCGCAGCCGAAGGTCAGCAGAAATACACCTGACTCATAAGTTGCCGATGACGGGCCTGCGGGGTAATCGAGCACCTTTTCTTCCTGCGTGCCATCGCTGACAGAGATCATGCATTGCGTTGCCTTGCTGACAGTTGAGCATTGGGTATCGACGCGCCATTGGCTATCCGGAATCTCGATGCTTTCGGAAAAGTCTTCCGCTAGGCAAATGGGTGCCGTGGAGGCAGCGAGGACCAGTACGCTAGTTCTTATAAAACCTGTAATGTCCATTGCTTACTCTTGCCGGATTGGCAACTATTTAAAACTTATGAAAGAGGCGGGAGTTAATAGATCTGCCCAATCTACCGAGTCTCGTTTCCATTCCTAAAGGCCGGCGTGCCGAACAGCTCGGGACGCTCGCTGACCAGTTCGACCTCGAAGCGGCAGGGCTGGTCGAGGGCCTCGCGGCCGCTGAATTCGAGATCCTGCAGATCGAGGTCAAGGTCGTCGATCTGCAGGTTGAAATGGGTTGGTTGGCGGGGTGGAACATGGATCTTAAATTGATACAGATGCCCCAATTTTGTTTTTGTTCTGATGCTTTGCGTTTTTACTAGCCTATTTGATTATTGCTTGTCTTGAGATTCAAGATATTTTTTTATGCTGTGAGCGGTTTTATAGGGGCAGATAATGGATGTATTATCTTTAAGGTTGACTCCGTCATGGCAATTTTGAAGTTTAGAGTCTTGGATATCACCGGGGAAGAAATTCAAGGATAATTTTTCTCCCTCCAAGAGAATAGGGAATTCCGTCACTGAGTATGAGGCTCCTTCGAATAGGTTATTTGAGATCATGGTTTTTGTAAGTAAATACATTGATTTTCCAGCTCTTTCTGGAGATGTCCACTCGTAAAAGAATACAGAGGAAATTTGATCTCCTTCTACTTTCCAGACGTAATTAAGCTCAGAAATAATTGGTTGAACTTGAAGGTAATATATTTCGCCATTTGCTACATGGGCGGTTTTGATTTCATCCTTAAGGTTGTTTTTTAGAAATAAAATAACTGTTTTTTTGTTTTTTTCGGAAATTATTATCGGGGGGTGAAGCTCTCCTGTGTATCGCGGATCCAGTTTTTCAGACGCTGAAACTTGCATTGCCATAAAAGCAAACTGAGCAATTGTTAGGAGTTTAAATATCCTTGAATATTTTTTCATCTTCAAAAATCCTCTTAAAATGGCCTCTGCGCGATCCGTAGCTATCCGTGCCTTCATTTATTATTCTGGTTATCGAGTCTACTACTGAGTCGGCTGCCCCTTTGTCTGCCTCAGAAAAGAGGTTGTGAGAAAGCCAAAAATATACGCCAGATCGAACGGTGTATTTATGGTTTTCATATAGTAAATCAGGGCTGTTGACAAAGTCGACGTCCTCCCCCCAAAAGCGGTTATGGTATTCTGTAAAACTAGAATAATTACTTTTGAAGGTTAGATGCTTTAGGCCTCTACCTCTGTAACGCCAGCCATCTCCAGATTCAATATTGCCGTTATGGTATTTTCCAGAATATGCTCTATTGGCTATTGCGATTTGATTTTCTTGAGCTACGAATTTGCTATTTCCCTCATACCCATAATCTTCAGCTTCTGACGGATGTAGGCGGAAATATCTGAAGGTGTTTTTCAGACCTTCTGGACTGTAAGTGAAATCCTCTACTGTTCTACACTTTGATCCTATTTCTTGGCGTACTTGTGCAAAGAAATGGCTTAGTCTCAAATCTGTGTCCAATTTGTATTTTTCGGCGTTTTCGCTTATCTGATCAGATATTTCGCCAAGAAGATCATCAGATTCGTCGGTGTTGCTTAATCCCTCGAAGACTTTCTTTAGCATTGCAATGGTTATTTTTATTTTCTTGCCCTTTATAAGGGTGCCAACTAGCCCCGATGGATGAAAATGCCAAGCCATTCCATCTGTACTGATTCCATATTTCCCAACCATCTCCCCCCACCACGATAGCTTCTGAATACGCTCTTTCTCCCGTATCCAATTCAGGTTCTGATCGGTTGGCGTGTGGTCCATCAATTTATCCAGTTCATCCCACTTGGCGTCTTTCCAAAACCACTCGCTTTCGTAATGGGTAATGAGGTGGGAGACGGATTGAGCATGCCAAGGCTTACCCAATGCGGCGCGAATTTCGGTGGTAGTAAGCTTGTTGTCGCGTGTGCTGCCATCGGTACCGTCGATGATGTCATACAGACGTGTTTTGACCGGGCCGTGGTCGGCGGTGCTGATTTGCGCTTGATAGTCTGCCTGCATTGCTTCGCTGAGTAGACGCTGCGCATCAAGTTGGCAGGCAAACTGGTCGGCCACGCTGACGGTTTCGCTGATGAAGTCGAAACCCTCCCATTCCCAAGGGCTGTGGCGTGTGGTGATGAGATCTTGCTCGGCCAGCCAGCCACTTATGGGGTTGCCCGCAGCATCTGCCAGTAGGTTATCTAAGCGCCACCATTGAATAGTCCGCGGTGTTTCGCTCTCTGGTTCGGTTTCGCTGACTTTAATCTTGCGTTCGACGGGGAGCTTTTCCAGTACGTTGATGGGGATGATCAGGTCGACGCCAATCTTGACACCCTCATCGGTAACCTTGGGTGGGTTGGTGGAGCTGATGTCTTCGCGGTGAGGAATTAGCTTGCTGGCGCCTTGGTGGATTTTCAGTAGCGTCTTCTGTTCTGTGGGCAGGCTGCTTGCCAACTCTCGGCTCTTGGCGATAAAGGCAGGTACATCCTCGCAGCTGAATACTTCCAGATGTAGTAGGGGGCCGGGGCTTGAATCATCATGGTTCTGATACGCCCCTATATGACCTATCAGTTCGCCAGCCTTGATTGAGTAGGGCGTTGGTAGTGGGTACACCGTGTTTTTTGCTTTTGGCTCATCTAGAGCAACATCCAGCTCGGAGAGGTAAACGTAGCCAAGTGGTTTACCGTCGGGTCCGTTGGGTAGCGCGGGCACACCTTTGTAGTCGAGAACTTCCAGCAGCTTGTAATAGTTGGGGTCAATCGTGCTTTTAGCTCCCAGCTTTACCTTCGCCCCCCGAGGTAGCACTCCAAGAATGGCACCGGCTAGCTTTCCCTCCTTGCGTACGTTTAAGCCTTGGTGGCTGATGGTTAATCCTGGCTCTGAGTCTTTAGCCTTATCCGCAACGTAGCCATCGGTCAATTCGCTGGCGTATACCCAGCCGATAGTTCCGTTCGGCAAGGGAGGGATGGCTGTGCCCTCAACGATGCTGGCCAACTGTCGCCAGCGTGGGTCGCTGGTGTCGGCTTCTCCGAGGGTGACTTTGCACCCCTTTGGCAATAGCGCCAGCACTTCGGTTTCACCACCTTTAGGGTCTTTCCGGACACGTAATCCCAAGACTGGATCACTGCATCTGTCACTGACGAGATAGCTCGTTTCCGCCAAGAAGGGAGGCGGCAATGGAGCGCCGAAGGTCTGATAACCCTTCCAATCAAGCAGGTGCATATACAGGCTATAAAACGTCAGACCATCGGTCGAAGTGGTAGCTGTAGCTGTCGGCACAGGTGGGAGTTCTAGCCGGTGTTTGACCAGCACGAATCCCGTCGAGAATGGTGCTCGCTTGATAAGGGGAATTTCGCTTGTGTACTCGCTTACCGGATAGTGTTCGTCTATGCGGTAGGCAATCACTTCACCATCGGCAATGCAGCGTATGGAGCTCTGATCCAGCAGGGTGGCGGTGTTGTCATCGAAATGCACGCCGCCATGCCAGAGGCCATTTTTGCCCATGGGATAGAAGCCATTTTCGGCCTTTGCGAGTGCATCGAAATACACTTGGGGATCGGTGATTTCCCTGCTGGATTCGCCAGCCGTCTTGAAGGGATAGCTCCAGTTCTTGACCGTGTTCGTGTCGCTCATGGGGTTTCAATCCTTGATGTATAGCGTCCTGGTTCAACCTGAGAAGCTGAGCATGCGCTTGCGCTTCTTCGACTCGTTGAGCAAGGCTCCTGCTTGTGCCTGATCCAGCAAATTCCCCGCCTTATCTTTGTCAGCCATCCCCGGCTGCAACGGCTGCTTGATGGCGATCCCGCTACCCGAGCCCGGCGCGCCGCCGGCGTTGAGTTTGGCCAGGGGGCCGACCAGGGTGATGCCGCTGGGGTCGAGTTTGATGAAGCTGCCGCCGGCCTTGAGGGTGAGTTCGACGCCGGCCTCGATGACCATCTTCTGTCCGGCCTTGAGGTGGATCTCGCGGCCGGCTTTGGTCAGCTGGGCGGTGCCGAGTTTGATGTGCTGGTTCTGGGCGATGGTCAGGTGGTCTTCGGCCTTCACCTCCACTTTGCGCTCGGCGTGGGTGGTGTGGTGCTCCTCGGCTTTCAGCTCGGTGTAGCTGTTGGCTTCCACCGTGTCGTGGCGCTCGTTGTCGATGCGGATCTTCTGGTCGTGCTCGACGTTCTCGTCCCAGTCCTTCTGGGCGTGGATGTAGATCTGCTCCTGGCCCTTGCGGTCTTCGATGCGCAGTTCGTTGTAGCCGCCACCGCCCGGACTGCTCAGGGTCTTGAACACGCTGCGGGTCTTGTTCGTCGGCAGGTCGTACGGGACCACATGTTCCTTGTGGTAAAGGCAGCCGGTGACCAGCGGCTGGTCGGGGTCGCCTTCGAGGAAGGTGACCAGCACTTCCATGCCGATGCGCGGAATGGCGATGCCGCCGTAGCGGTCGCCGGCCCAGCTGGAACTCACGCGCAGCCAGCAGCTGGTGGTTTCGTCGGCCTGGCCCTCGCGGTCCCAGTGGAACTGCACCTTGACCCGGCCGTATTGGTCGCAGTGGATTTCTTCACCCTTGGGGCCGGTGACCACGGCGCTCTGGCTGCCCAGTACCTTGGACTTGGGGTGGCGCAGGGCAGGGCGGTGCAGTATGTCCCAGGGGGTGGCGCTGAAGCGGTTGCGGTAGCCCTGGTGGAAGGTGTCCGAGTTGGCGGATGGACCCTCACCCCCGGCCCCTCCCCCAAGGGAGCCGCCGAGGAAGTTGGTGACGGACTCTTCCAGCACCTGCGGCTGCTTGCCTTCGTGAAGCACTTCCTGCAGCAGCCAGAGGTCGTTCCATTCGCGGCGCGGGTGGTCGGAGATTTCCAGCAGGTGGCCGGTCACCAGGCGCGGTTGGTCGCTCTCGCCCTCGGCCAGTCGGTAATCGGCGCGGTGGCGTTCCAGGGCGCGTTGGCTCAGGTGTTTGCCGCGCGTGCGCTCGGTGTAGCGGCCGGGGTAGTCGTAATCTTCCAGCTTGGGTTGGAAGTCGGCCTTGGCGCCGGTTTCCAGCAGCAGGCGTGGTTGCTCGAAGTCGTAGTCGCGGCGGCTGACCTGGTTGGTGCGGGTGGCCAGGCGCAGGGCGAAGCGCTTGATCACCGGCTCGTTGGCCACCAGGCCGCTGTCCTGCACATAGGCGGTGGGTTGGCCGAGCTTGGGGAAGCCGGTCTGGTCGTCGCCGAACACCAGCACGTGCCCTTTGGCCGAATGCTCGAAGTGGTAGTGGATGCCTTCCTCTTCGCACAGGCGCTGGATGAAGTGCAGGTCCGTCTCGTCGTACTGCACGCAGTAGTCGCGCTCGGGGTAGACGGTCGGGCCGAGCTGGAAGCGGTAGGCGCCGCCGAGGATGCCGTGTTCCTCCAGGACCAGGGCGATGATCTGCGGCACCGTGAGGTGCTGGTAGATGCGCTGGTTGCTGCGATAGCCGAGCCAGGCCAGCTTGGGCATCAGGCTCAGTCGATAGCGGGTCAGGCGCTTGCCCGACTCGCCCTGGCCGGCATCGTGGACCAGGCCGTGGATGCCGCTGCCATCCGGGGCGAAGGCGAGGAAGGCCGGTTTGCCGAGCAGCTCGGCGAGGTCCAGGTCGGCACGCTCGCTGACCAGCTCGACCTCGAAGCGGTAGGGCTGGTCGAGGGCCTCGCGGCCGCTGAATTCGAGGACCTGCAGGTCGTGCTCGAGGCCGTCGAGGGTCAGGCTGAAGTGGGTCTGGTTGGCGGGGTTGAACATGGGTCGTCCTTGTCGATAGGCGCAATCAGGCCGGGCGGCGCAGCAGGCGGGTCAGCAGCGACGCGCTCGGGCGCTGGGCGCGGAAGGCACGCAGCAGATCGGGCAGGCTGCTGCGCTTGGCCGGGTCGAATTCCAGCGCGGCGCGCAGGGCCGGCCACAGTGCGCGGGGCAGGTCCGCGGGGGCCGTCAGTGGCAGTTCCATTGCCTGCGCCTGTTTAGCACTTTGCCGGCGGAAAGGATGCTGGCCGCTGCACAGTTCGTAGATCACGCAGGCCACGGCGTAGACGTCGGCGGCGGCGTTCAGGGTGGCGCCGTCGAGCATTTCGGGGGCAGCGTAGCGTGGCGTCCAGGCGGCGAAGCGGCTGCGCGCCAGGCGCGGCAGGCCCTTGAGGAAGCCTTCGCGGGCCTGGCCGAGGCCGAAGTCGAACAGGCGGATGTCGTCATCGCCGAGCATCAGGTTGCTCGGCTTGAGGTCGCCGTGCAGCACGCCCTGGTCGTGGGCGTAGCGCAGTGCCTCGAGCAGGCTGACGGCGAGGCGCTGCGTCTCGCTCCAGGGCAGGCCGCTGGGGTACTGGTGCAGCACATGGTCGAGGGTGTTGCCCTTGAGCAGCTCCATGGTGATGAAGGCGCGCTGGCAGGCCGGGTCCACTTCGAAGCTGTAGAAGCGCACCAGGTTGCGGTGGCTGAGCCGTGCGGTGAGGGCGAACTCGCTGTAGAGCAGGGCGCTGGCGTCCGGGTACTCGGCGAAGTCCTCGCTGAGGGTCTTCAGCGCCACCCAGGGTTGCGGCTCGCCGAACTGCTCGCGCAGCAGGTCGCGGGCACGGTACACCGCACCCATGCCGCCGACGCCGAGCAGGCGTTCGATCTGGTAGCGGCCGCAGAGAATGCCTGGCAGATCGCGCGGCAGCGGGCGCGCGGCACGCGCCGTCGTGGCCCCGGCCATGACGGTGAGGTCGGCGCTGGCAACCTTGGCTTCGGCGTTCATCGGTTGATCACCACGCCGCTCAGGTTGTCACGCGCCGGCCCCAGCAGGGCCAGCTCGAACAGGCGTTGCAGCGCCAGCTGCGGACTGGGGCGCAGCAGCGCGGCGGTCAGCAGGTCGTGGTCGAGGTCTTGGTAGAGACCGTCGCTGCACAGCAGGAACACATCGCCGGGCAGGCTCTCCAGTTCGAGGATGTCCAGCTGCAGCTCCTCGGCGGCGCCGATGGCCCGGGTCAGGGCATGGGCGCCGGGTTGGCGCGCGGCTTCGTCCGGGCTCATGCCGCGCTCCTCCACCAGTTGCTGCAGCAGCGAGTGGTCGCGGCTCAGCTGGAACAGCTGGCGCCCGCGCAGCAGGTAGCAGCGGCTGTCGCCGGCCCACACGCAGGCCACCCGGCTACCCTCGGCGAGCAGTGCCACCACGGTACTGCCGACCAGCAGGTCGGGGGTCTCGCCGGTCAGGGTCAGGCCCAGGCTGAGGTGGCGGTTGAGGCGGTGCAGGCAGTCGCGCAGGGCGTCCAGGCGGTCCTCAAAATCCAGGCCGGCGGGCAGCTCGGCCAGGCTCTCGACGATCAGCCGGCTGGCCAGGTCGCCGGCCTGGTGGCCGCCCATGCCGTCGGCGACCACCCACAGGCCCTGCTGTGGCTGGTCGAGGAAGGCGTCCTCGTTGCGCGCGCGCACCTTGCCGGTGTCGGTGCGCCCGGCACTGCTCCAGAGGCGTTGGGCGACCTTCATCAGAGGGTCGCCGGCAGCTTGAACTGGCGCAGCAGGCTGGCGTCGAACGGGTTCGGCGAGCGCTGGCTGTGCAGCAGGTACTTGGCCTGCAGGCCGCTCAGGTTGGCCTTGAGCAGCAGCACGTCACGCCCGCTGTGCTGTTCGACCTGCATCTGGTCGAGCAGGCGGAACAGCGCCCAGGGGCCACTGTCCTTGCCGATGCCGACGCGGCGGCCGCCCTGTTCCTCCAGCACCAGGCTGCTGCGCTCGTTCTCGCCCTCGGCCGGCCAGCGGAAGGCGCTGGCGATGATCGGGCCGTGGCGGTATTCCAGCTGCTGGCCGCCGAACTGGAAGTCGGCGCGGTTGACGCTGTAGTCCAGGGCGAAGGGTTCCAGCTTGAACAGCACCAGCGGCTCGGCCGGGTTTTCGGCGAAGAAGCTGCGGCGGATCACCTGGGTGCGGTTCATCTGCGCCAGGAACACCGGCGACAGTGGCAGGCCCTGGCCGTCCAGGCGGCGCAGCTGGTACTTGCCCTCGCTGTCGCTGACGAAAGCCTTGAGGTAGCGGTCGACGAAGGCATCGGCCACGCCATCGGCCTTGAAGAACTCGCGGAAGTCGGCGATGGCCACGTCGCTGTCGCTCTTGGCGCTGAACGGGTAGCGCTTGAACAGCGACTCCTTGTAGAAGCCGTACAGCTCGTGGCGATAGCGCTTGTTCAGGTAGCCATAGGCGTCGTTCAGCACCAGTTGCCAGCTGTCGTCGGCCAGCAGAGTCAGCCAGTTGGCCACCGGTTGCGGCAGGCGCGCGGCGGTGCCGCGGACCTGGTTGATCGCATCCGGGCGGCCCTGCATGCGCGCCTTGGCCATCTCGAAGGCAGCCTGTTCCGGCGAGCTGGCATGGGCCAGACCGCTCAGCTGCAGCTGCAGGGCATCCAGCGCCTGCAGGGTGGCGGCCAGTTCCGGGCCGGCGCCGCTGTTGTCGTCGAGCAGCCGGTGCAACGGCTCGAAGCGCCGTTGCAGGGCCTTGCGCGCGGTGTCCGGCAGGCTCTTGGCGACGGCGTCCAGGCCCTTGCCGGCGGCGGCCGCAGCCAGCTTGCCCTGTTTGCCGAGCTTGGCCTGGGCGGCCAGGTCGTCGACCTGATCGGCGGCGGCCGGCAGGTCGAAGCGGGTGTTGTCGCGCACTTCCACCAGCACCTGCAGCAGCGGCGAGTTGGCCGCGGTCAGGGCGGTGAGGGTGGTGATGCCCTGGGCGGTGTTGCCGAGCGGCTCCAGGCCCAGCTGGGCGACGGCCTCGCCCCAGTAGTTGGCGTAGTCGCGGAAGTACAGCTGCTCCAGCTCCACCATCAGGCGGCCGAGGTCCTGGTCGCTGAGCTGGTTGCCTTCGCCCAACACCCAGTTGTCTTCGAGGATGTCGCGCACCAGGCCGAGGCCCTGGGCGACGAAGAACTGTTGATAGCCCTTCTGCGTGTACAGGCCGGGAATGGCGTAGTCGCTGCCCAGCATCAGCGGCGCCTGGGCGCCGAGGGCCTGGGCGATGCGGTACTCGGGCAGGCTGCGCGCCTGGTCGCGGAGCATGCGGTAGACCACGCCGGCCAGCGACTCGCTGCGCAGGATCTGCCGCGCCTCGGCTACCAGCGTCTGGTTAAGCGGGTAGGCGGCAAAGGGTTCGCTCAGCAGGCGCTGGAAGTGCGCGTTGAGGCCCTTCTGCGTCGGCTCGTCGCCGGCGTAGCGCAGCGACCAGTCGGCGGCCAGCCAGTCCTGCAGGAAGGCCGGGTCGCGGCGCTCCTCGAGGTTGAGCATCAGGTAGGCGCGTAGGCTGCCCAGCAGCAGCTCGCGGTCGTCGCGATTGGCGCGGATCTGCGCCTCCAGCTGGCTGGCCACGCGCGGCAACAGTTCCTGCTCCAGGCTGCGACGGTAGGCGGCATGCACCTCGGGCTGCACGGCCGGGCCCTGGTACAGGCCGCCGCGCTCCAGCAGGCTGGCGTCGCCCGGCGTCGGGAACACCTGGGTGGCGGCATGGCTGCCATCGAGCAGCGGCAGCACGCGCTTGGCCTCGTCCTGGGCGCTCACGCCCTCGCCCTCGCGGGTCAGCTGCAGGGCCAGCTCGCGCAGCTGTTCCAGGCGGCCGTGGTTGGCCGAGTAGCTGGTGCCCCAGAGCAGGCCGAACAGCACCAGGCAGGCGGCGGCGCCGGCGTACAGGCCACGCTGGCGCCAGTCGATGCGGCGTACTTCCTTGTCGTCCAGGCCGGCCAGTTCGGCCTCGGGGAAGATCACTCGGCTGAGCAGCTGGTGGATAAAGCGCGCGCGGCCGCTGCGGTAGGTCGGCAGGCTGCTGCCGGCCAGGCCGAGGTTGCGACCGATGCCGGTGGTGCTCGGGTCGAGCAGCTCCTGCAGCTGCGGCGCGCTGGTCAGGTAGAAGCCGCGCAGGTGGCTGGGGCGCTGGTAGCGGTTGCCGCTGAAGGCCAGTTCCACCAGCAGGCAGAGGCGTTCGCCGAGCTGGCCGAGCTGGTGCGGGAAGTCGAGGATACGGCCGCGGCGCTGGGTGTCGCGCTCCTGGTGCAGGCGCATGATCACCTGGCTGTTGAGACGGCGCAGCAGCTCCTCAAACTCCTGGCGCACCACGCTGGCGTCGGTGGCGTTCTGCCCCTTGCGGAAGCTGGCGCCGAGCACCTGGTCGCTTTCCTCGCGGCTCAGCTGGTCGAAGAATTCGTCGAAACCGATGACCTTGTCGGCCTTGCTCAGCACCAGGTACACCGGCACCTCGGCGCGCAGTTCGGCGTGCAGTTCGTGCAGGCGCTGGCGCAGCTGGCGGGCGAAGTTCTCCAGCTCCAGTTCGCTGGCGTACAGCAGGGTATCCACCGGAATGCTCGCCAGCACGCCGTTCAGCGGGCGCGCGCGGCGCTTGCGCAGCAGGCTCAGCAGGGTGTGCCAGGCGCGGCTGTCGACCGCCACGTCGGGCTGGGTCAGGTAGCGGCCGGCGGTGTCGATCAGCACCGCGTTGTCGGCGAAGTACCAGTCGCAGTAGCGAGTGCCGCCGACGT